>NZ_JBDFMD010000002.1:0-105993 GCF_047238105.1 Paenibacillus jepli | reverse complement strand
CATTTAGTTGTAATATGCAAGTAATTTCGAGTAAATCCCATGTCAATGTCATATACTCATTATTTTCATGGGCATATGAATCGAATCTTCTCAGGAAAATAGTTGTAAAATACAAGTGTTATTGGCATAAAGTTTACCCCTGTGACATACGACACGAACCAGATTTGCCATCCTTTCGTATCGGCAAGTAATTTAAAAAAGGCCTGATGTGGTTTTGCGCCGTATCAGCAGCTGCAATCATGGCTTGGGTTTAGTGGTCCATTTAGTTGTAATATGCAAGTAATTTCGAGTAAATCCCATGTCAATGTCATATACTCATTATTTTCATGGGCATATGAATCGAATCTTCTCTGTAGCCGATCTCATAAGCGATTTGTGTCGTAGACAACTCCTGTATCCGTAATAAGTTCTTTGCTCTTTCAATCCGAACATCATGCAGATATTGCAATGGACTGATCCCTAGTAGTTCTTTGAAGGTCCGTTGGATATGAGAAGAGTTTCTCTCCAGTATTTCCGCCATGCTTTGCAACGTTATTTTTAGCTCATAATGGGAATGGATATAGTCTTTCGTTTTTTCTCGCTCCTGATCATAGAATAGAACGACATTTTTAGGGTTTGGCGTTCGGGATGTACAGGAAGGTCTGCAAAACGTCCCAGTCGTAATTAAGGCATAAAAGAACTGGGGGTCATATTGAGCATTGCAAGAAATGATGGCCTGCCACTCTTCATTTGTCAAGCTTCTACCCTCCCTTTTCAATTGAACCTCAAGATTATGAAAGCTTCTGCCTTGCCAGACCTATAAACTAAATCTCATACCGGTTAGTTGTGCACAGCTGCCTCTATCCCAACTGAAAGAGGTTTGAACATGAGCTTACTCGAAAAGTATCAAACGTTTCTAATTTTGCTGGCGGTTGGGCTCGGGCTCTTACTGGGTCAACTGCCATTCATAGGGCACCATGCTGAAAATTTGATTATACCATGTCTGGTCTTCATGTTGTACGGCTTGTTTTTAAACATCCCACTTCACCAATTTAAAGCGGCTTTTCGTAACATCAAATTTCTGGGTCTAAGTAGCATACTAAATTTTTTGTGGACGCCTTTGCTCGCCTGGTTTCTCGGGTGGATCTTCCTGGCCGACCATCCAGCATTGTGGATTGGCTTTATCATGCTCATGGTCACTCCTTGTACAGACTGGTACTTAATGTTCACAGGAATTGCCAAAGGCAATGTAGCTCTGTCGGCTTCCATCCTGCCCGTTAATTTAGTCTTACAGGTACTGCTGCTCCCCGTTTATTTAATGATTTTTGCTGGGACTATCCAGACCATTCCGTTAGCTACCCTGACCGAGAGTGTGCTCGTCGTCCTCGTGATCCCATTTGTACTGGCCCATACTACGCGCTTCCTCTTGAGAAACAAAGAGTCAATACTGAACAACAAATTGGGGCCGTTTTTCTCGTCTGCACAAATCATCTTTCTATGCCTGGCCATTTTGGCCATGTTTGCATCGCAGGGTTCAATTCTAGTTGACAATGTGGGAGCCATCTATGTTTTGATTCTCCCGGTTCTATTGTACTTTGGCATTAATTTTATCGTAGGCTTACTGACAGGAAAATTGTTTAGGTTACCATCAGCGGATGCAATCAGTTTAAATTTAACTATTGTTGCACGAAATTCGCCAGTTGCTTTAGCTATAGCAGTAACGGCTTTTCCTGACCAACCCTTGATATCATTAGCCTTAGTCGTCGGACCATTAATTGAATTGCCGGTACTTGCTGTGATCACTCAAGGTCTCTTATCTTTGTATCATAATAAAAAACAGAAGGCGTAAACAGGCTAGCCCCTGAGGCGCTAGACGGCTTGTCAAGAACGGAAAGCTTGTTGCTCGCAGTGAGCTGCAGCCTCGTTCAGCAAAAGCATTATAAAGCTACTTAGGCATTTAAAAAACTTATGAGAAAAAAGAAAAATGGCCGCGTCTTAAGACGACGGCCACCTCACCCTGCCTTTAGGACTCAAACAACTTTTGTAATGCTTCCCGTTGAGGTTCGCGAATCTGAATGACAGGCCGAATCTCTTTTGCGATACGCTCTGCTTCTTCGATGGAAGAGGCTTTTCCTAACGCTATTAATGTGCCTATTGAGACAGCACCTGTACGGCCCTTTCCACCACCGCAATGAAATCCGACCTTCTTGCCTTCCCGATAAGCCGTCACAACCTGATTAATGGCCTCTTGAAACAAATCTTCTTGCGGTGTTTCCGCGTTGTCTCCAATACCAACCCTGATCCATGTCGCATCCGTTTCCGGGTAGGCGCATTCGGTTGCTTCTTCACGAAGATCGACAATAACTTCACACTTTTCATCCAAAACCATATCTTTAACGTCGGCCGCGCCACCCATGAAAATCCGATCCTCTATTAGTGCATGATACGTCTTCATCGTAAATACTCCTTTACTTCTTCTGAAATGATGTGAATTCAACCGATACAGGGGCCGCAGGGGGAGCGCAACAAAGGGACAGGTCCCGAGGATCCCCTGCAGACTCAAACTCAGAATCCTCTTTGGTGTAAAAGATCTCCCACGCGTTTCCATCAGGATCATAGACCCACACTTTGTCTTGAACAGCATAACAACACGTTGTGTTCATCTCATCAATAGTCAATAGTTCCGATTGCCGGAGACGTTCTCCCATCGCGAGAACATCTTCGGTAGTATTCACTTGGAAACCCAGGTGGTTTAATACACCATTTTTCTCAAACGGTCGGACATTCAAAGAGAAATGTAAAGCTGGTTCATCCAATTCAAATTTGGCATAGTTATCTTTGATCTTTACAGGTTCTACCCCAAAGAAGTTTCGATAGAAGGTTAGCGACTTTTCCAGATCCGTACAATTCACAGCCACATGCATGCGTTGAATCATAACCGTGTTTCCTCCCTTGTTTAGAGTGTTATACTCCAGTCATGTACACGATTGCCCTCCAGAAATTTCTCGACATCCAGCGCAGCCATGCAGCCCGATCCGGCTGCGGTGATCGCTTGGCGATACGTATGATCCTGGACGTCCCCACAAGCAAATACACCGGCTATATTCGTTTCTGTCGTCCCTGGCTTAACGAGGATGTATCCTGTTTCATCTGTCTGTAGCTCATCACCCAGGAAGCCTGTGTTCGGGGTATGGCCAATCGCAACGAATATGCCGTCCGTTTGAATGACTTTCTCTTCACCGGTAGTGGCATCCTGTCCTTTTAAACCAACCACGCCGTGTTCGCCAGCGAGCACTTCGACTGGGATGGTGTTTAATGCCCACTCAATTTTAGGGTTGGCTCGTGCGCGATCTTGCATAATCTTTGAAGCGCGCATCTCATTTCGACGGTGGACGACGGTTACCTTAGCGGCAAACTTTGTTAGAAAGTTGGCTTCCTCCATGGCAGAGTCACCACCGCCAATGACAACAATCTCTTTCCCTCTAAAGAAGAAACCGTCGCAGGTTGCGCATGTGCTAACGCCGCGGCCAATATTTTCTTTCTCTCCCGGAATGCCAAGGAGTTTTGCTGAAGCACCGGTGGAGATGATTAACGATTCTGTTTGCAAATCACCCATGCCGTCTACCGAGAGGGTAAACGGTCGATTCGTAAAGTCAACGCTGGTCACCCATCCCCGATGAAACTCAGCACCGAATCGTTCCGCTTGTTTACGCATATTATTCATAAGTTCAGGCCCCATGATTCCATCAGGAAACCCCGGGAAATTCTCGACCTCGGTCGTAAGGGTCAATTGTCCGCCTGGTTCAGGCCCCTCAATCACAATGGGCTCAAGATTGGCACGGGCCAGATAAATGGCAGCCGTCAAACCGGCTGGTCCTGTTCCGATAATTACTGCTTTATGCATCGCGAACCCTCCCTACTTTATTCTCCTTCAGCAGCAAATCGCTGGATACGTGCCTCAATCTGGTCTCGAACTCGTTGAAACACTGCCCATTTCTCCTCGTCCGTGCCGGTTGCTTTAGCGGGGTCATCGAATCCCCAATGATATCGTGTCACATGCGGAGGGGTCATCGGACATTTGTCGTTTGCATCGCCACAAAGCGTAATAACGACGTCTGCTTTATTCAAAATCTCCGGATCAATCACATCCGAGGTTTGCTGGCTTATATCGACGCCCTTCTCTGCCATGGCTTTAACCGCCTTGGGGTTTAATCCGTGTGCTTCAATACCTGCGCTATAAACGTCATATTCTTCACCGAGATGTTGATGTCCAAAACCTTCTGCCATCTGACTGCGGCACGAATTACCAGTACAAAGAAAGTAAACGATTTTTTTATTCATGTGAAAGTCTCCTCTTGAATGAATTTAGTTGATGATCCAAAGCCATAACGACAAAGCGGTCAAAGTAATGAACAAGGTAGGCACGGTTAAGATGATGCCAACTCTAAAGTAATATCCCCATGTTATTTTCACGCCTTTGCGTGAGAGCACATGCAGCCATAACAGGGTAGCTAATGAACCGATGGGCGTGATTTTTGGTCCGAGATCCGAACCAATGACATTGGCGTAAATCAAGGCTTCTCGAATGATCCCCTCTGTTCCTGTCCCTTGGATTGCAAGCGCGTTGATCATCACAGTTGGCATGTTGTTCATGAAGGAAGAGAGCACGGCGGCAATAAAGCCCATGCCGATCGTAGTCACATACAAGCCTTGGTCGGCGACTTGTTCAATGATCTGACCTAACTGATCGGTGAGACCTACATTGCGCAAGCCATAAACAACGACGTACATACCAATGGAGAAAACAACGACAGACCATGGCGCCTCTTTGATGATCTTTGTTGTGGCAACTGCCTTACTCCCCCGAGCTGCGATGATAAAAAGTATCGAGACGACCATGGCAACGATCGAGACGGGGACGTGAATAAATTCACTGACGAGATAGGCAACCAATAACACAGCTAGAATGATCCAGGATAAGCGAAAGAGTTGGTGATCTTTAATCGCTTCCCGAGGGGCTCGTAAATGCTTCACATCATAGTTTTTCGGAATGCTTTTTCGGAAGAAAAGATACAAGACGATAATACTTGCCGCTATAGAGAACAGATTCGGAACAATCATGCGCGTCGCATACTGTACAAAACCGATGCCAAAATAATCGGCAGAGACAATATTGACCAGGTTACTGACGATGAGCGGCAGTGATGCCGTGTCGGCGATAAATCCGCTGGCCATAATAAACGGTAAGATCATCCGCTCGTCAAACTTTAGCGCCCTTACCATCGATAATACGATCGGTGTTAGGATAAGAGCTGCACCGTCGTTCGCAAAGAAAGCAGCAACCAATGCGCCAAGCAGAACGACATAAATAAACATCAAGGTGCCATTGCCTCGGGCTAGCCTGGCCATATGTAGGGCAGACCATTCAAAAAAACCAATTTCGTCGAGAATAAGTGAGATGAGAATGATGGCTACAAAGGCCAGCGTCGCATTCCATACAATCAATGTCACATCCTGGACATCACTGAAACTAACGACACCAAAGAGCAGGGCAAGAACGGCACCACCTGCTGCAGACCAGCCAATGTTCAATCCTTTTGGCTGCCAGATGACGAAAATTAACGTCACAACAAACAATATCGACGCAATGATTAACATAAGTCCTCCTTAACAGCTAACAGCTTTCTGACTGAAATTGCATGGCTTGGTGTTTCATCGATGGAACATCATTTAAAATGTCGGATATATAAGGTTTGTTATCACGGTTTATGGCATAGTAAATCCACTGGCCTCGCCGTGTTTCGCGGACCAAATTACCGGTCTTTAACTTACGTAAATGCTGGCTAATATTAGGTTGTGTGGACTCTAATGCAGCTGCAATGTCACAGACACACATCTCTTTTTCTTTGAGTAGCGCTAGTATCATTAATCGCGTTTTGTCAGACAACAGTTTCAGTTCTTCAACCATAGCAGCATAACTAAGCATGGTACTCCCCTCCTATCCCATATATCGCTTCTAATTTCACCTTTATTATACTCATATAATTATATAAGTAAAGGTTTATATGTAAATCGGAGATGAACAATTTTTAAACGGACAGGATGCACACCTAATTGGTGAGCCGTTCGAGAAAAAGGCTTAAAAGATAATTAACTTGTCATTCATATAATAACATGTTTATATATTGATATAAGATATTTCAAGAAAGGCGGTCTGAATCATCATGCTAAAGGTACTCTTGGTTGAAGATGATTTGTACTTCTCCTCCTTCGTTCAACAAGTGTTAGAACGTGAAGGCCTTTATGATGTTGAGATTGCTAAAACGGTTGAAGATTCCTGTCAAAAGATGATTGAAAACAAGTATGATCTTATCATTTTGAATATAACGATTGGCGGAGGGAGAATGGGTCTTGATATGCTAAGGTCTCTTCGGTATCGAAGCTTGAGCGTCCCTGTTTTAATTCTTTCCATGTATGACCGGGAACCGGAGGTAATTGAGGGGCTAATAGCGGGAGCAAATGATTATTTAGCGAAGCCTTTTAGCGTGACGGAGTTGCTCGGAAAGATTTCGAACCTCAATTCAAGGTCCGTTTGTTTTAAGCAACCTAAATGGGCTTCTAAAACTGGATCAACCCGTGGGATAGTTATTCATCCCGAGTTGCCTGCAATTGAAATCAAAGGGGTCACTGCTCCTCTGCGGCCGATTGAATACGAATTGTTCATAAAACTCGCGAGGCAACAGGGGGTCATCTTATCCCAGGAACATTTACTACATAGTGTTTGGAATAGTGATTTTATGGCGGGAACAGAAATATAGAGATTCATATTAGCTCATTAAGCCGTCGCTTGGCTCACTTTCAGGAAGCTATTCGTATTGTATTTTTTCGCGGCGGTTATCGCTTTATGTGCAATGGACCGTGGTGTCATATAAGACACAAGAGCAGTTAAATTAGTCGCATGCGGTTGCTGCAAGTTGCTGGTCCAGCCATTCCAGCTTTTCGGCTTGAGAAGGAATGCTTTCAAGTACGTCCTTCACGTAAGGTTTTTCTTCGAGGCTTAGGGAGTAATACACCCATTTGCCTCTCCGATATTCGTTTAGAAGTCCGCCGGCCTTCATTTTCCTCAAATGCTGGCTTATGCTAGGCTGTGACATCTGCATAATATCGACAAGATTACAGACGCAAAGCTCTCTTTCCTTAAGTAACCCCAGAATGGTTAATCTTGATTTATCGCCAAGGAGTTTGAATGTCTCAGCCATTGTATCCAAAGAATCCATGTGGAACACCTCCCTAAAGTACATAATTATATAATCTAATTATAATATATTGTAAACCATTAAATCTAATTACATCTGGATAGGCCTCACAAACGTGCCATAAATTAAGTTAGATCTCCCCCGTCATTTAAAAGAACGGTGATCAGGTATGTCTTAGATGATTATTTGCACGACACCAGCATCTGTGGCAATCACCTCAATAATTAGTGCAACCGTTTATTTATTGTCCATAATCCCGGTCACAGGCGGATAGCGCAAAAACACTAATTGCTATGAGAATTAACACTAATTTGTTTTTCGTTTTGTATGACACCTCATAGTTTCAGTACAATAGCGTGGGACCTCCCCTTTTTTTTTGCAGGGCCATCTACGGTGCTATCTATAAATAAATCTTTGTTCCTGGACCCTGATAACGTCCTCTGGACATGTTATGCAAGAATATAATACGAAGGCAGTTCACTTTTGCTTTCTCACCAGTATACAACAAACCCAGTAACTGCGCGGTACTGGGTTTGTTTTTACTCTCTATTCTTTTTGCCGATCTCTCAGTTAAGACACTACTTGCTCTTAAACAACAACAGCAGCTTGGCTTTTTTAATTCACTTTAGTTCCATCATCTTAATAAAGGTGCTTTCTGTAACGACTCGTCTTGCAGTTACGTATCGTTTCTCAAAGTAACTATCGCTCAGTCTACTGATTGTAACTCCTTTGCTTGAAGAAGAGTGCGCAAATTTTCCTTCCCCTATATAAATGCCAGCATGAGAGATTCCTTTTCCACTTGTGTTGAAGAATACGAGATCTCCATGCCGTAGGTCTTTTTTATTTACTTTATCCCCGACCTGAGCTTGTGTACTAGAGGTTCTTGGCAATTTGACGTCAAACTGATTGAAAATATGTAATATAAAACCGGAGCAATCGAATCCTTTAATTGATGTGCCTCCCCATTTATATGGAGTTCCAACGACTTCTTGAATGAGATCTGCAAGCTTTGTGGGCTCCGACTTCTCCGCGAGTGCACTCCCTCCACTAACCAAAAAGATCACGCAGGATAAAAAAACAACAAATTGCTTTCTCAAAAACAACTTCTCCTTTCACTGCCTTTTAGAATCCACGTCAAGGCAATTTTTATACTACGATACATAGTTTAATTCAACAAAAAGTGACCTGTTCCTCCAGCATACAGATTAGAATGCTTTCATAATCTAGTTAGTGGCGTTTCATCTGCCAAGCCACCCCTTTTCAAAGGCATAACGCGTCAACTGTACTCTATTAATCAATTGGAGTTTATGCATGATGTTTTTGAGATGGTTTTTGACGGTGTGTACAGAAATGCCCAAGATATCGGAGATATCCCTGTTAACTAAACCTTTTGTTACCAGACTAAGAATTTCGGTTTCACGTTGGGTTAATGGGTTAGTGCTAGAATCAGGACCCTCCCTTTGACTAAATTCCTTCATAATGTGAAAAGTAAGTTCTTTTGTCAGCTGCGCTTCATCAACAACGACCGCTTTCAAATACTCGAGCCATGACTCTGGTTTTAAATTTTTCATTAGATACCCCTGCGCGCCTTTTTTAAAAGCATCAAAGAAATGCGTTATGTCGTCAGAGACCGACATGATGACAATTTTCACAAAAGGGTACTTTTCCTTGATTCGTTTTGTTGCTTCCAACCCGTCCATTCCAGGCATTTGAATATCCATCAGAATTAGATCTGGCTTCCATCGCTCAGTTAGAACGATGGCTTCCATGCCGTTACCTCCTTCAGCTACGATATGGAATGAGGGTTCACTGTTCAATATGGCGCGTATCCCTTTCCTGGCTTGCACGCTATTATCGATGATGAGGACTTGAAAAATAGAACCTCTCATAACGACCCTTCCTCACTTTCCCTCTTGGACTTCTGCGGAATGAAGATGCTTCATCAAATAATTCGCATCGTCCCCGACCCCACCTATTAATGCGGACCCACGACGATGAAGCCAAGGCAGCCCGAGAAAATAAAGACCCTTTACTGGACTTATCCCTCGATCATGTAATGGTTTACCCTGATCATCGAGCGCTTCGGAAATATGAAGCCATTTATACTCTGCAATAAAGCCCGTAGCCCAAATGACATTGGCAACTTGAGCGCTGCTTCCGTCTATAAATGTGAAACGGTCATTATCCGCATGATTTGTCCTAGGCTTTAATTTGACTGCACCTTGAGCGGTTAGCTTTTTTAACTCTTTACCGAAAATAGGGTCAGGCCTTTGACTGAGCCTTTTTCCGATAGGTGATTGGATCGAGGCATCTAGTAAGCCTAATCTCTTAAACCACCAAAAGATACTTTTCCCCATTAAATCCAAAGGAAAATACTTGATTTTATGACCAACTGAGAGCAATACTTCATGTGTGTTAGCCAACTCAACCGCAATTTGTGCACCTGAGTTACCGCCTCCTACCACAAGAACAGGACCGGCCTTTAACTGGTTCGGATTATGATAGTTAGATGAGTGCAACTGACAGACGGAATCAGTGAGAGATGCCGCTAACTTCGGTACAAAAGGGGTCTGGAATGGACCGGTAGCAATAATAACTTGTTTAGCAGTATATCGGGATTGATTGGTTTCAATATAAAATTGATTATTTATCTTCTGTAATTTAACGACTTGAGTATTGAGGTGGACCGGTAACTCAAATGTTTCAACGTAATGTTTTAAATAATCAGCGATTTCATCCTTTGTAGCATAACCCTCCGGGCTGCCTTTCAAAAGTAAACCTGGTAACGAACTATACCAGCGTGGAGTAAATAACACCAAAGAGTCATAACGATTTCGCCATACCTCTCCAATCTCAGCTTCTTTACTTATCAGTAAAAAATCTTTTTTCTGTTGTTTCAGATGATAAGCCATAGACAATCCAGCTTGTCCGGCCCCAATGATTAAAATATCGATATAAATTTCCTTCATGCCGGTTCACTCTTTCTAAAAAGATTAAAGGGTTAGCATCACTAACCCTAAATTAAGGATTACATACAGTACCCGAATAAAAAAATCATCATAAATAACAACACAAGACTTGAAATAATGAGATTGAAGCGACTCGTGACTCGAATATCCAACTCTGAATTCAAGTTAATGAGTTGTTCGATACGGTAATTTACAGCGGTATCAGCAAAATGAATTGCGCTTCCAAATCGTAAAGGTTTGGATTGGCTTTTGACCAGCGCTAGTAAAACTCTTGCAATAGGTTCTTCACTTTCATACGTTTGATTGCGTAACGATCGGCCAATAGTTCCATCCATATTTCGTAATAGCGTGATAGATCTTTAATCAAAGGGATGAATACAAATCCTGTGCTTACTACTTTCCATATAACAGATTGAAGTGGATGGTGAGACCGACAATGGTATAGCTCATGGTACAGAATCGCACGAACTTCTTCATCCGAAAAGCGGCTCAGGACCCCAGTCGAAATGACGATACGACAGTTGAAGATACCGTATGCCATGGCTGCAAATGCTGATTCTTTGATGACGATAACCTGGGTTGAGGAGGCATCGAGCCGCCGCGTCCATAAGGCAGAGCGTTCTGGGTCAGCTACAGTTGAGAGGTAACGCGATAACTTATAATGAAGTATGAATTGTTCAATGAGGCTAAACACAACCACTGCACTAAAGAGAATCATCGCTATATTGAACAGATGCTCCATGATGAGATGTTCTGTAAAGAGGGTATGCACTACCGTTCTCCAGCCATTCGATCCCTCGGCAAAGTTGGGCATATCACTTAGCTGATGATTGATGCGCAACCCCATTTGAACCAAAACCCAACTCACCAATAAAAAGTTAAGCGTCAGCACCCATTTTAGTTTTAAAGGCATATTCATTTCTTTTTGAGCTCATTGAGCCGGTTTTCTAATTTTGTGATCAACTCCGGATTTGCCGAATCCAGTTGATCGATAAAATGATTGACGATCACAGGTCCAAAGTCTTCGATTAGCCCCTCTGCTACGACTCTCGTCTGCTCCAAAATGAATTGTTCTTCCGTTTGAATAGGGTAGAAAAAAGTTAATCGATTTCGGCCGCCGCCGGTTGTTTCTTTCCTCAGGATACCCTTATCCGCCAATCGAATCATAACGGTCATAACGGCGTTTAATGATATGGCAGCCCTATCGTTCAAGAGTTCATGCGTCTGCTTAATCGTCATCTTCTCGTGCTCCCACAACGTTTTCATGACTCTCGCTTCCAGTGATCCAAAAAAACGGTGTAAGCCCTCTTCATTGACGTTCAGCTTTTTTATTCTCATCTTTCGAACCCTCCGCACCACGATTTAGTTAGACGGTCTTCTTCCAATCACCAGTAAGACGGTAATAAGGACAAAGCCCATCCAAGCCAGGAACGGAATCGTTATAAAACCGAACCAGTTAATATATTGTACATTACAAGGTACACCTTGTGTACAAGGCTGAATGGCATCAAGCCACGGAAGCTTCTGTTTTAAGTAATGATAAGTGGAGACGCCAATGCCGATTATGGATAAAGGGAGAACATATTTCTTGCACTTGTCATCGTCAAAAAAGGCGGCCACGCCAAGGATAATGCTTAGCGGATACATGAGTATTCGTTGAAACCAGCATAACTCGCAAGGGATAAAACCTCGAATTTCACTGAAGTAAAGACTGCCCAATGTTGCAGTTACTGCAACGAGCCAGGCTAAGTAGAGATGGTACTGTCTTAACAGCTGCATAGGCTTGTCTCCCCTCTCATTCTGTTTCTTGCTCGATAGCTTGCTTAATGGCCTCATAATCAAACGGGTTGGCAATGACAATATTGTTTACCACAATGGTCGGTGTTTGTTGAATGCCAAATTTGTCAACTTGTAGCTGATCTTGATCAAGCTTGTCTTGAATTTCACTGGATTTCAGATCGTTCATGAATTTGTCCGCATCAAGATCGGAGACAGTAGCTTCCGCTACTTCAAGCACTTTGGACTCCGTCACCCACAGGTCATCGTGGCTCACTTGCGTCGGCTGCTCGTCAAACAAGGCTTTGTGGAAGTCCCAGAACTGCTCGGGATAGTCCAGGTAGATGACCTCGCTTGCTTGAGCAGCGAGTTTTGATTCTTCACCATGGAACAAGGTATTAATATAGGAGAACGAAGCGAGTCCGGTGTCAATGTAATCCTGCTTTAGTAGTGGCCATACCTGTTCTCCCCATGCTTTGCAAGATGGGCATTTGTAATCTCCAAATTCGACAATGGATACCTGGGCGTTCTCATCCCCTGCGAGCGGTTGACCTTCTATCGATGGTGCTTCGGCAAGCGGCTGCTCGCTACTGTCTTCTTCGGTATTGCCTGCTTGATTAATGGCGAAAATCGCTCCGAAGAGCACAATCACGATTAACGTATAGATAACAAGAGATCGGTTTTTACGATTGGATTTCATACTACACCTCCAAAGAAATTGTGTTGCTAAGAAACAATAAGCATTGCCCCATAGTAGAGAATGGCTGCACTGATAAGCGACCACATCACAGCAAATGCGGGTTGGCGATTCTTTATACTGATCGCTGCAGCGCTAAGAGGAACCAGGGCTGCAACAAACATGCTGATCGACATGGTATTCAGAGAAATTAGCAGGTCCGACTCCGGATCCAGTTGGCCGCCGCTAAACCACAAGTAAAGCGGTGATGCCGGCGATTCGTTAAGGGTATCCGAAACATCATGAGGGGCCGGCTGTTGGTTCATAAACCCTGTCACGGTAAAAATAAGGATCAGAATGAAACTCTCTGTTTTGGCCCAAATCTGCGGTCGGAACTGTGGATCCTTCTGTAATCGATGCTTTACCCAGAAGCCATTGGCAATCGCAAATAATGCCAGCGGGACAAGAAGAATATGCTTGATGAGCAGCGCTTGACCGTACGAAAGCTTCCAGGCGTTTACATACTCCGGTGCGATGCCGTTCGTGAGAACAAATCCAGAGGAAGCAATTACGAGCATACAAAGGATCGCCAAGGGGTGGTACCATCCCAGGAAGGATGTCCAATGCCTGGTGGGCTGTGGATGCCAACCAGCTAGTAGCAAGGGGCCGGCCCATAAAGCCACAGCCCATATATGCAAGGTTTGAGCGATGACTCCCCACGAACCGTACCACGAAGCGATATGGCTGGACCAACCTTGGGCCAGGATCAAGAGTACAAGGCAGAGCAGCATCCCTTTCAAAGCTTGAGGATGACCGGTTCGGCCATGTACATAAGCGAGGCACCCCAGGACAATGGAAGCCACCAAGGTGAAGATAAAGATCCTGCCCTCATTGAAGCTGAACAGCACTTGCTGGAACGTCAACAGCCAACCGACATCATCCCCAAAGAAAGAAACAATCCGCAAGATCGGGAAGAATGAAAAGAAACCAATGCCAAGTGATGCAAACAAGGCAAAGCGCGAGGAGAGATTAGACACGGGACGGTAGGCTTCAGGAACCAGATATAGCAGGACATACCCACAGCCGATAGCAAAGCTGAGATACAGGAACGGCTCTGCAAACCAAAACCACATGATTACTGGCGCCTCCTCATGCCGTTGGCAATGAAAACCAGTGCTAATGCAGTAATGGCTACAATCAACCACGGGACGACGGTAGTCGTAATTGTATTTGCGGTAACCGTTCTCGTATCATTAGCCTGCTCAGCTTCAACAGCTTCTGATCGTTCCGCAGCCGGCTCATCCACAACAGGTTCATTTGCGGGCTCCTCCACAGATGGGAGCGGATCCTCTTCGGGTTCTGCCGGAGTTGCTGGTTCTTCGGTAGTTCGAACGGTAAAACGGTACGATCCTTCGATTGGATGACCGTCACGGCCAACGATTTTCCACTCAACGGCATAATCACCCGCCTGTAATGGATTCTCGACCGTACCACTCATCCTAT
The DNA here is from genome assembly GCF_047238105.1 of Paenibacillus jepli. Lineage (NCBI taxonomy): Bacteria > Bacillati > Bacillota > Bacilli > Caryophanales > Paenibacillaceae > Paenibacillus > Paenibacillus jepli. The sequence continues at coordinate 91,834 of NZ_JBDFMD010000002.1, read as the reverse complement.
TATTGTTAACCAGGATCTGTCCGATCTCTACTTCATTCCCGTCGGAACGAATTAGTTTGAAATTGCTGAGGGGCTCTACTTCGGTGTTAAATATCATGCTGATCTCAGATAGACGATCTGTAATGACATCTCCATCTTCAGGTGTTGAAGATTCCAATCCGGTATGAGCCATTGCAACTTGCGAAAACAGCGTTAATGCGAGGCTGCATGTCATAACCATAACCATACAGCGAAACGCGGCGCGAACCCTCGTCCTCTTCTTCAAAACGAACCACACCTCATCTTAACTTTATTGCTAATTAAACTATTAATTGTAGTTTAATATGACGATTTAAGTATATCAAATCATAAAGAAAAGCTTAAGATGGAGATGTTTCAAATTAGGGAATATTTCGAAGCAATTCGAACCTACCAGTGCAGTGAAACGCAAAGAGGCTTCCGAAATCCGCAGTCAAATGCGTTCTTCGGAAGCCCTAGCTTTAGAGACCCGCTTTCGTTTTCAAGACACGCATTGCATTAACGACCGCCAGGACAGTAACGCCGACATCTGCGAATACCGCTTCCCACATCGATGCGACTCCGAAGGCACCCAATACGAGAAATAACCCTTTGACGCCCATGGCGAACATAATGTTCTGCCATACGATACGTCTGGTTCTTTTTGCAATCTGGATCGCTGAAGCCAGCTTGGATGGCTCATCCGTCATGATTACAATGTCCGCCGCTTCGATCGCTGCATCTGACCCCAGACCGCCCATCGCTATTCCGACATCCGCTCTAGCCAATACCGGCGTATCGTTGATTCCATCGCCAACGAAAGCAATCTTTTCTTTTTTGTTTTTCTGAAGGTCGAGTTTTTCGATCTCTTCTACCTTATGTTGCGGCAGCAGCTCGGCGTGAACCTCATCAATCCCGAGCTCCTGACCGACTTTGTCGCCCACAGCCTTTAAATCGCCGGTCAGCATGACGGACTTGCGGATGCCCAGCAACTTCAAAGCTTTAATCGCTTTTGCAGAATCGGGTTTGATTTCATCTGAGATGACTAGATACCCGGCATATTCACGATCAATTGCCACATACACAATGGTCCCTAGCTCATAAGAGGCGGCGAAGGAAATATTCTCCTGCTGCATGAGCTTTCTATTACCGGCCAACACTTCTTTTCCTTCCAGCTGAACCTGGATGCCGTGTCCGGAAACTTCATTGTATGCTGTAATTTTATTCTCATCCAGCTCTTCTCCATAGGCCGTACGGATCGACTGAGCAATCGGGTGATTGGAATGCATTTCGGCATAGGCGGCAAGCCGTAGTAGCTCGTCTTTGCTCATCTCGTTCTCGGGATGAATGCCGGTAACCGTGAACACCCCTTTGGTCAGCGTTCCGGTTTTGTCGAATACGACATACTTGACATCATTGAGTGCTTCAAGATAATTGCTGCCTTTGACAAGAATACCGTTGCGTGATGACGCCCCAATCCCACCGAAGAAACCGAGCGGTATGGACACAACAAGCGCACATGGACAGGAAATAACAAGAAAGACCAATGCCCGGTAAATCCAATCCGAAAAAGTAGCGGCTTCGAAGAGCAGCGGCGGAACAATTGCCATCAACGCGGCGATAATGACAACCACCGGCGTATAAACCCTTGCGAACTTTGTGATGAAATTTTCGGTCGGCGCTTTTTTACTGCTTGCGTTTTCGACCAGGTCCAAAATTTTAGATACAGTCGATTCGCCAAAGCCTTTCGTCACTTCAACTGTCAGTACGCCATTTTTGTTGATAAAACCGCTCAGCACGTCCTGACCCGGTTCGGCATCGCGAGGCACGGATTCTCCTGTTAGTGCAGAGGTATCCATCGCGGAGTACCCTTCCACTACTCTCCCATCAAGAGGAACGCGTTCTCCTGGCTTAATGACGATGAGCTGACCGACTTGCACGTCTTCAGGGTTAACCCGTTTTGTATCGTTTCCCGTCTTCAGGTTGGCATAGTCCGGTCTGATATCCATCAGTTCGCTGATGGATTTTCTCGACCGGTTGACAGCAATGCTCTGGAACAGCTCGCCCACTTGATAAAACAGCATGACTGCCACGCCTTCAGGATATTGTTGAATGGTAAAGGCACCGATTGTGGCAATACTCATCAAGAAATTTTCGTCGAATACTCTGCCGCGAGATATATTTCTGACTGATCGAAGCAAAATATCGCCGCCAATAATCAGATAGGCTGCAAGAAAAATGACGAGCTCCAGAGCTCCATCGAGCGGCCCCCACACGCCGGTAGCGAAAAATAAGGAACCAATAATCAAGCGGAAGACCATTTTTTTAGTACCGGTTGCGCCATGATCATGATTGTCAGCCGATGATTTGCGGTCCCCTTTGTGAATCATTTCAATATGCGGCTCCAGCTCTTTGATTCTTCGGCTTGCTTGATCAATAAGTTCACTCTCTTGGTCCTTTGGCATTTGCATGGTTAATGTCTTTGTGGCAAAACTAACCGAACAGTCTTCAACGCCATTCATTTTCTTAAGGTTGCTTTCAATCTTCATGGCGCAATTCGAGCAGTCCAGCCCCTCCAAGACGAATGAGCGCTCGACTGATTTTGAGGATGCTTCCATAATCAAACCACCATTCATTTATAAATATGATCACTTGTTCATGTATTTGATTATATCTTTATATTTTCCTATCGTCAATTCCCCAAATGGCTTTGCTTTAGTATGGGACCGTTTCATGCTCGATATACGAAAATGTGTTTAATAAAACAAATAACAGCCAAGAATCCTGCTTCTTGGCTGTTATTAATAATTTTAGCTGCGAACACGCAGTAAACGCATACTATTAAGAATAACGATTAACGCAGCGCCGGTATCGCTTATAACGGCGAGCCACAGCGTGAGAATATCCGGAAAAATCAGGATAAGCGCAACTGCTTTAATGATTAGCGAAAACCAAATGTTCTGTTTGATAATGCGCAGCGCCTTTTTGCTCAGCTTCACGGTGTGCGGCAGTTTCTCCAGATTATCGGCCATCAACACGATATCAGCAGTCTCCATCGCCGTATCTGTGCCTGCTCCTCCCATGGCAATACCCAGATTCGCAGTTGCAAGAGCCGGTGCATCGTTGATCCCGTCCCCCACCATGGCCACAAGATGACCTTCTCCTTGGAGCTGCTTGACGGCCTCAACTTTATCTTCGGGAAGCAAGTCAGCGAAGTACCGGGTGACCCCGGTCTGTGAAGCGACCGTCCGAGCTGTACCCTTGTTATCACCGGTCAGCATCACGATGTCCTTCACTCCGGTACGTTTCAAGGTATCAAGCGTGCCGGCTGAAGTAGCGCGTACGGTATCGGCTACCGCTATGACCCCGGCGATTTTGTGCTGGGTGCCTATGATGACAATCGTATGCCCATCCTCTTGGAGCGTGGATAGCCGAGATTCAACAGCCGACAGATCTGCGCCAAGCTCTCGAAATAGCTTCGCATTACCTGCGTAGTATTCCTCATCGTCAACACTTGCGACGACACCCTTTCCGACAAGATTTTTGAAGGTATCACCTTGCTTTGCACCAATTCCCTGCTGGTCTGCAAAGGCGACTACAGCTTTGGCAATCGGATGGGTAGAATAGGCTTCAAGCGTTCTGGCGATGGACAGCAGCTCTTTCTCGTTCGCTTCAAGAGGAATCACCTGCGTAACCTTCGGCTTCCCTTCAGTCAAGGTGCCTGTTTTGTCGAAAGCGATGGCGGATATACGGCCAGCAACTTCCAGAAAGGCACCGCCTTTGATTAAGACGCCATTGCGAGCGGCATTGCCGATGGCCGAGACGATCGCTACGGGTGTAGAAATAACCAAGGCGCATGGACATGCGACAACGAGCAGTTCCAATCCTCTGTAGAACCAATCTCCCCACGTACCGAATCCCAACAAAGGTGGAAGTACCATCACAAGCAAGGCAAATACAAAAACAATGGGCGTGTAAATGCGTGCAAATTTGTCAACGAAAGCTTCCGTAGGGGCTTTTTGCTCTTGCGCTTCTTCGACAAGATAAATGATTTTGGCCAGTGTCGTATCCTCAGCCAGCTTGGTTACGCGAATCGTCAGAGAACCATGCTCATTGATTGTTCCGGCATAAACCGAATCGCCTGGCTGCTTGTCGACGGGAATGGATTCCCCAGTAATCGGCGCCTGATTGATGCTGGACTCCCCATCGATAATCTCGCCGTCCAACGGAATTTTGTCGCCGGGTCTAATGACGATCAATTGACCTACGGACACGAATTCTACGTCAGTCTCTACCAGCTGCTCCCCTTTTTTCACCAAGGCAACTGGTGGTGCGAGATCAATCAGGCTCCGGATGGAATTTCTCGTTTTTTCAATCGATCTTGTTTGAAGCGCGTTGCCCAGCGAGAACAACCACACAACGGTCGCGCCCTCAAACCATTCTCCGATCAATACAGCCCCAATGACCGCCACTGTCATTAACACATTCATATCGAGCGATCGGCTCTGAACGGCGTAAAAGGCACTTCTAGCCGGTTTGTATCCGCCGATTACGATTGAGAGTGCATAGAGGAACGTCATCAGCGCGGGTTCCATGCCAGTAAACGATCCCCCAAAGCCAGCAAGCAAGAAAATGCCAGCGAGGATAACAGTATTCATCCCGGACTTTTGAGGCTTGATTTCTCTTGCTTGGCGTTTGGAAAGTAAAGAAGCCTCGAAGCCAATTTTCTTAACCTCCGCCACAATGTTATCTACCGGATTATCGTGATCAATCGTCATTTTTCCGGAAGAGAAATTGACGCTTACACTTCGTACGTCCGGAAACTGTTGCAGGTGATTTTCAATGGTTAATGCGCAGGAGCTGCAATCCATTCCTTCTACCCGATAAGTTCGAGATTTGGCATTACTCTCAAGTCTGTCGAGCCCATAGCCCAGTTTTTTCACGGTTTCCTGAAGTGGTTCAAGGATGGAGTCATCTAGTGAATACACTTGCATCTTACCTGTACTGTAGTGGACGCGAACCGAAGACACGCCAGCTATTTGTTTGACGGCTTTTTCGATGGTTGTCGCGCAAGCCGAGCAATCCATACCATGGACAAGAAATTCATGTTTTGGGTTGGTGTCTTTACCTGCCTCCGGATTAGCACTTGACTCGAGAGGGTTTTCCGTTTGACAGCAGGCATCCTCGCAGGAAGACGATGGCTTTACTTCTAGCATCGTGAACGGCTTTTTTATTTTGGCCTGAACCGGTTCTTGGCTGCAACATCCATCCTTACATGTCGAGTCGGCCTCAGGTGCCGTTAACAATGTCAGTTCGCGTTTGAACGAAGGCTTTGCTTGATCCGTGTTGCAGCATGAATCAGATTGACATTGCCCTTTATCTTGCTTTTGCTCCTTCATTCGCCTGTCTCCTTTGTGATGCTGAGCAGCAGTCCCATTCGTTATTTTTATCGCAAGCCGCGACTTCCTGCTCCACTTGATAAAACACCGCATCCATAACGGATAACAATTGCGCAATTTGCTCATTTCTCAAACTATAGTAAACGTATTTCCCATCCTGTCTGGAAGAGATAATTCCGCATCCCCTCAAACAAGCCAGGTGTTGAGAGATATTGGATTGATTGGCCTGCAAGTCCTGAACGATTTGGGAAACTGTTTTTTCTTGCGTTTTTATACAGTCTAGGATTTGGAGTCTTGTTTTGTCCCCGAAGCCGCGTATGAATTTTGCTTTTACATCACAGGCCATGAATTCCAACGATTCTTACCTCCGATCCAACATATGATTAAACTCTAATATGTCTAATATATTAGTCACCTCTAATTTGTGTGTCAAATATATTTTTATTTTGGGTAGTACTTGACAGAAATCCTAAAGCGGATTTATAGTTAGCTCAAAATGTTTCCCTAGGTAAAAACTTTGGCCTGTACCCATAACAATTTGCCACAAGAAACTTAAATCACTGCTTTACGATATGAGAAAAAGAGGCGATCAAGTGATGATTCAAGTGAGAAATCTTAATGTTGATTACTTTGGTAACCCTGCTCTGCAGGACATTGATATTGACATCCCACTCGGTTACTCAATCGGTATTATTGGACCGAACGGAGCAGGTAAATCCACCTTTATTAAAGCATTGCTCGGCGTAATCAAGAAACGAACCGGATCCATACTGGTCAACGGTTCTGATATCGTACGATCAAAAAAAAGTATTGCTTACGTTCCTCAGAAGAGTGAAGTCGATCTTACGTTCCCGATTACGGTTCGGGATACGATTCTGACAGGTACCTATCCTAAGCTCAAACCTTTTCATATCCCCGGCAAAAAAGAGAAGGACCTTGTCGATCAATGCATGGAAATGGTAGATATCGGAAATCTTGCGAAGAAACAAATCAGTAATCTATCGGGGGGGCAGCTTCAACGAGTTTTTATAGCCCGAGCTCTTTCCCAACAGGCAGACATTTTCTTTCTTGATGAACCGTTCGTAGGAATTGATTTGGTCAGCGAGAAAATTATTGTTGATCTGCTCAAAAAACTTCGAAAAGACGGGAAAACCATTCTTATCGTCCATCATGACCTGCATGAGGTCGAAGAGTATTTTGATAAAGTGTTGATTCTTAATAAACGATTGGTCGCGTTCGGTGAGGTTACAACCACCTTTACCAGTCAAAATATTCAGTCGGCCTATGGCTCCTCTTTAGGCAAGGTGCAAATTAAAGGATTGGGAGATGCTTAAGCATGATTGATTCGCTAGCGATCGCATTGAATGTGCCCGTATACGCGCTGAATGCAGGGTTATCCGCTATTATCCTAGGTGTTGTATCGGGGGTATTAGGAAGCTTTATCGTGCTCCGAAAAATGTCTTTGATGGGTGATGCATTGTCTCATGCCGTTTTGCCTGGCGTAGCTCTTTCATACATCCTGGGAATTAACCTCCTCCTGGGGGCTTCCTTATTTGGTTTATTAGCCGCCATTTTAATTCAATTTATAACGAATCGCAGCACAATTAAAAGCGACACGTCCATTGGCATTATTTTAAGTTCGTTTTTTGCACTTGGCATTGTTTTGATTACATTTGCTCAAAGTGGGTTGGATCTCACACACATTTTATTTGGCAATATTTTGGCCGTGCCCAAATCAGAATTAATGCAGTCGTTTATTATCATGCTCGTCGTTATTGCCGTCGTAGGCTTATTTTACAAGGAACTTTTAATCAGCTCATTTGACCCCGTAGTCTCAAAAGCATACGGCTTAAAGACCAATTTTTATCATTATCTTTTAATGATGCTCCTGTCCGTTGTAACGGTTTCCTCCCTTTCTCAGGTCGGTATCGTACTGGTTATCGCGATGCTGGTGATACCAGCCGCTACCTCCTATCTATGGACCAATAAATTGCTACACATGATTATGTTGGCTGCGTTTTATGGAGCATTGTCAGGTGTCACAGGCGTATTAGTCAGCTTCAATTACAATTTGCCGACAAGTGCAACGATCGTACTCGTAGGTGTAACTGGTTTCGGGATTTCTTTTATCATTTCGCCCAAAAATAATTTTTTCAAGAAAGGATTAAAAACACAATGAAAAATAAAACGGTGTGGTTCATCACAATGAGTATGCTGTTTTTATCCGCTTGCTCGAACGGTAACAACAGCACGGAATCCTCAGAGGGCAAATTAAAAATCGTGGCAACCTATTCGATTATTGCTGATATGGTGGAAAATATCGCTGGTGAGAATGCAGACGTCTATAGCATGGTGCCGATTGGTACAGACCCTCACATGTATGATCCGTTGCCGCAGGATACACAAAAAGTATCCGAAGCTGACCTGGTGTTCTACAACGGCCTTAATCTCGAAACCGGGAAAGGGTGGTTTCAGAACCTGTTAGAAGTAACAAATAAAAAAGAGGTCGCCTTTATGGTATCTGAAGAAGTGTCACCGATGTACCTAAGTGAGGAAGGAAAAGAATCAGAAGAGGATCCGCATGCTTGGCTTGACATTCAAAATGGGATTAAATATGTAGATGTCATCACTAAGCAACTGATTGAAGCTGATCCGGACAACACAGCTTACTATCAGCAGAATCAGGCGGATTACGTTGCACAGCTTGAAGAGACTGATCAATATGCTAAAGATGTCATTCAGAGCATACCTGAAGAAAAGCGTATTTTAGTAACCAGTGAAGGAGCTTTTAAGTACTTTGCAAAAGCCTATGGCTTTGAAGCCGCTTATATCTGGGAAATCAATACGGATAGTCAGGGTACTCCAGAACAAATGAATAGCATTATTAATATCATTAAGAACAATGATATCCCTGCCTTATTCGTGGAGACAAGTGTTAACCCTAAAACCATGGAGACTGTTTCTAATGAAACAGGTGTACCTATCCATTCAACCATTTTTACGGATTCATTGGCCAAAAAAGGTGAGGAAGGCGATACCTATATAAGTATGATTAAGTGGAATATAGATAAAGTGATGGAAGGCCTTTCTTCATAAAAAGGTAATCTGTGAATAAATAGATGCGTTCCAACGGTTTCTCTCGGAGCGCATCTTTGAACATTTTCCACAGGCAGAAAACGATTATTTTACTAGAATCTCAGCCTATCCACGAAGGCGCAAACTGGTTCAGCCATACGCTAAGGCGAAACATCTGGTCAGTAAACAATAGAATGCCCATCAGAATCATCACACCGCCGCCAATCTTCATAATGGTTGACGAATATTTCAGAATCCACCGGGTAGAGCCGATAAAAAACGCCAATACGAAAAACGGTATTGCAAAACCAAGGGCATAAGCAGTGGTCAACTCAAACCAGGTGCCTGGATTCGTAGCGGCCAGCAACAGTATAGCGCTGAGTATAGGTCCTACGCATGGTGACCAACCAGCCGAAAAACCAATGCCGAAGATCACAGAACCCAAATAGCTTTTTTTACCGAGCTGCACACCAATCTTCCGTTCCTTCATCAAAAACTTCGGCTGAAAGAAGCCGATCAGCACTAACCCCAGGATAACAATCATAATCGCCGAGATCTGCCGGATCAGCTGCTCATAATCCCTGAAAAAGTCGCCGAATGCACTCGTGCCATAGCTGAGCGTGTAGAAGACGATACAAAAGCCGATCATGAAGAAAAAGGTATGTACCATCGTGCGTATCCGAACCTCTCGAGTACGCCGTTCAGCTTTGAGATCCGCAACCGAAATGCCAGTAATATAGGAAAGATAAGATGGGTAGAGCGGTAAACAGCAAGGGGAGATGAACGAAAGGAACCCAGCCCCTAAGGCCAGCCAAATATTCAAATCCACAGGTAAATCCTCTCCTTCTATTTTAATAATAGCATCAAGACTTAATGTTTGGTTCTGCAACTCAGTTCGTGTCAGCTCCCCTCCATTCTTGATCCCATTATTGTGGCCAGCATAATGATAATGACACCGATCACGATAAAGATATCCGCTATATTAAAGATGGGGTAATTAATCCACTGAAAATCAAACATATCGACAACTTCTCCTCTAAATGCACGGTCAACAAAATTTCCCGATGCCCCGCCTATCACACACGCTAAGCCATATGATAAAAACTTTTTCTCTTGATGAACGCGCCGAAGAAAGATAGCCATCCCGATGATGACGATTGTAGTAAAAACAAGAAAAAATACCCGTTGATTTTGAAGAATGCCAAATGCCGCTCCCTTGTTCCGATGAGAAGTGAGGTGAAAGACGTCCGGTAATATTGGAATACTATCTCCTAATTTCATATAGTTAACAACTATCCATTTACTCAACTGATCAATCCCTAAAGCAAAAAAAGATAGTATAAAGTAATATCGCAACATCAAATTAGCCTCCGAGTTAACTCGATATAGATCCAAATTAATATACTATGTTTTGTAGTTTAATAATGCAAAATAAAAAGCCCTATTCAGGTAACTTTAACTTATAGCCGACGCCCCAAACGGTCATTATCATTTCAGCTGCGTCCGGAGAAACTCTTCCCAGTTTTTCTCGCAATCGCTTTACGTGTGTATCTACTGTCCGCGGATCCCCAATGTAGTCATATTTCCAGACTTCCTTCATCAATTCTTCTCGCGTACTTATCCTGTTTGGCACGCGGGCTAAGAAATGCAATAAATCAAATTCCATTGGCGTCAAGTTCACCTCGTACCCCTCTGCTTTAACTCGGTGTGCATCACGATCTATAACCAGGTGAGGAAAGATAATATTATCTTCATCCTTGTTTAATTTGGCCTGATAAGCGGTTACTGTCGCGCGGCTTAGAATGGCTTTAATCCGATATATGACTTCACGAGGACTAAAGGGCTTAGTGACATAATCATCCGCTCCTGCCTCAAATCCCTGGATGCGATTTATTTCCTCATTTTTTGCTGTGAGCATGATGACAGGCGTCCTCTTGACTTGTCTTAACCTGTAGCACACATCATTACCGTCAAGGCCGGGGAGCATGACATCAAGCAGAATCAAATCAATGTCGCATTCAATCGCCATTTGGAGCGCAGAATGACCGTCTGTTGCCTCCACGATTGAAAATCCTTCCTTCTCAAGATACATTCTGAGTAACTGTCGTATACGATCCTCGTCTTCGACGATTAGAATACGAGCAGTATTTATAATCATAGATTACACACCTCCTAAAAGATTCAAAGTGGCACCAAATCAATGGTAACATATGAGTACATGCTCATTCAATTAGGTCAAACCGAATTAAATGTGACAAGCCTGGGTTTTGGTACAAGCCCCCAAGCTATAAGCTGCTTTCGGTACACCTATCGGAGGCAGCTTATTTAGTCATCGTTGCGGCCAGTGTTGGTCGTAAAATTGAATATGCGGACAATTTGAGATTACTTGGTCTTTCTGTTTGAATGGATCGTAAGCTTGTTCACATAGTTATTTTATTAGTACTGGTCAACAGCCCCAAGGAAAACCTTGGAGCTGCATTTTTTATTATTCACTTGGGTGGTTTAGTGGTTGCCCTTGATTGGCGATCTTCATCCACGTAGCCCCCTGATCCTTGGAGAGATATACATCGCGACTAAAGGTAGTAAACACCAGCTCCTTTGCATCAATGGGACTGATGGCGATATAAGATGGTGCCTCCTCGATTAAATCCGGGATGTTTAATTCTTCTTCAAGTGCATTTCCAGACAACATTTTGAATATAACGCCCTCGTCTTCTTGATAGCTTCCGACATACAATTGACCGTCTAAGCTATACGAGATGGCTGTTACGGGAATGTCTGCAATTTTTTCAAACTGGTTGCCGTAATCGCTGGACACATATAAGGCTTCTTCCGTACCTACCGCGACAATCGCATCATCAGACGGGTGTACAGCAAGGGCAATCGGTTCTTCCGTCAGTCCATTCATTTCGCTTTGCATCCAATTCTCTGCTTCATCCTGTGTATAATACAAACCGATTGTTTCCAGCCTTACATTCGGTTCCGGATTGAAAACATAGATTGAATTGCTCATATACGAAGCGCTTAACAGATGGAAATCAATTTCCCCATATAAATCAAGATGCTCCAAGGTCTGCCCTTCATCAGTACTCTTTACGATACCAAGCGGATTTTTCAAATCTGAATCTAAGGACGGATGTCCGCTGCTGTAAAACCCACCGTCGACCATCGCGAAACCCATGTAATCATGTTTGTCTCCAGGAACTTCATCCCATGTTCCCTGAGAAAACATTTTCAATCCGTCATGAGCCGGAATATAAATCTGTTGCCCATCTGAAGTATAGCCTATGCCATGAATGTGGGGCAGGATAACAGGCTCATTCTCCTTACCTTGCGTGGAACATCCGGCTAAAAAAAGAGTGATCAGTACGATGAAGAATGTCCATTTCCGTATAACAAAATCATTTCTCGCTTGAACCATATGTCCTTTCAATTCCTCTCTTTGTTTTAACTTTCACCAATATTAAAAAACCATAAAAACACCCCACCTAGCGAGTGTTTTATGGTTTTCATTTTTCTATGGTAATGCCAACTCATCTTCCGTTACCCACTTATGGTTTTTCACTTCTTCCCCGGTTGTCGTTAAAATGAAATCAACCATGTAGGCCTCCGTTTGATCTGCGGAATCGATCGTCGCTGTAGCGCCTTCCATGCCGCTCATATGGTCAGCCTCCAGAATCACTTCATCGCCGGGCTTGAACGGTTCGCTGCCTGCATCTTTGATTTCTTCATGGACAACCCACTTATGATCCGTTACCCGTTCACCGCCGGTTGTAGGGGTGTAAGAAACAGTGTATACTGTCGTGTCATAAGCACCTACAATCGTAGCTACCGCATCTTTCATGCCGCTCATATGCGCATCTGTAATGACCGCCTCGCTTCCCACAGGGAAAGTCGGATTGGAGGCTTCTTGCAACCCTTCCGGAACCTCGCCTGAACTGGAATGATCCATGTCGGCATGACCGTTATGCCCACCATTTTGCATCCCATTGTTTACATTGTTCGGTTCATTTCCTACGTTGTTATTCGCATTACCGCATGCACTTAAGACCAATGTGGCCACGATACTTAGTAAAACCAACATTTTTTTCATTTCCTGTCGCTCCTTTATCGGAATGGATCTCTCAACTTCCAAAGTGTCCCCTAATTTTTTCTCATCATACAATGTGACTTCGCTTTATTATATCGTCCCCCTTCCCAATGAGAAGTGAGGACTGAAATTTCCCCAATAGGCTTGTCCAATTCTTGGACTAAATAAACTTACTCATTGATTTTTCTGCCACTGGACGCCGGGCGCTTACATACGTTTTAGCCCAATAACTTTGAGACAGGTTGCTAACAGTGACGCCTTTACTACTGGAGGAGTGCGCAAACTTTCCATCGCCGATATAAATTCCCGCGTGAGAGATTCCTTTGCCCGTAATATCAAAAAATACAAGGTCTCCTGGCTTTAAGTTCTTTTTAGCAACTGCAGAACCTACTTGAGCCTGTGTTTTAGATGTTCTTGGCAGTTCCACGTCAAACTGTTTGTAGATGTAGAGTATAAAACCGGAACAATCAAATCCTTTGGTGGTAGTACCACCCCACTTATATGGCGTTCCTTCTACTTCATTTACCGCTTTTGATAGCTTGCTCGTGCCAGCAGATACGGTCTCGAAACTAAACATAAAAAATATCACAACACTTAACACGGATAAAATAACTTTTTTCACTATTGTTCTCCTTTCGATGCCTGTGAGGCTAACCTTGGGGTTCCAGTGAATTCTCTCTAAGATTCATTATCGCTCCCTCTTCTATGCCCCATAAAATTTTTCGTCACCCTTTCATAGTTTGCTACATGCCTAATCTACCGTACACTTTTGAAGAACTTGTGTAGATCCATTAAATGATTTTGGGAAGTTGAATCGTAACGGTTGTTCCCTGCTCGCTTTCTACTTGAATAGATCCGCCATGAGCAGCAATGAGTTGTTTCACAATGGTTAAACCGAGTCCACTTCCCCCGGTTCTTCGGCTTCGTGATTTGTCTGTCCGGTAAAAACGCTCAAACACGTTTGGTAGGTCTTCCGGAGGAATCCCAACCCCCGAATCTTTTACCGCAATTTGAATTGTCGCATTTTCTTCTCCTGCCCAGATATACACTTCGCCATGATTGGGTGTAAATTTAAGCGAATTGCTTAGCAAATTCACCAAAACCTGAATCATCCGGTCATGATCAATGAAAACCCGAATATCTGGATCGACTGAATAATCCAAACGAATATGTTTCTCCCGATATGACGCATCGACTAGATGGACAGCCCGTTTAATGACCTCAACAAGGCGAACTTCCTTTCGCACTAATTGAAAACCAGGTGATTCAAGCTGGGTTAAATCCTCCAGTTCGGCGACCAATTCGGTTAAGCGCTCAATTTCTTCATAACAGGTATGAATGCGTGCCTGGGTCGGCTCCCAAATGCCGTCTTCAAGCGCCCGCATGTGGCTTTTCAGAGTTGTCAACGGCGTTCGCAATTCATGGGCAATATTTTCCGTCATCGTCACGCGTAGCTGTTCCTGGTGCTGTAGCTGCGCCGCCAAAGTATTGATGGATGCTCCCAACTCGGTCATTTCGTCTTTGCCAGAAAGAGAAACACGGGCATGCCACTGGCCAACTGTCATCTCTTCGGCCACATGCTTCATATGTACGAGTGGGGACGAGATCCGCTTCGCTACATAAAAACCAAGCACGATCGCCAGTACAATGGCCACCAAACAAGTCCAGAGAATCGTTTGCAATAGGGCTAACTCCAAATGGTAATTCAGCTCGATTAATTCATGATCCATGACAGTCGCTTGCGTTTGATACATCTGAAAATGATAGTGTGTAGTGAAAATAAGAATCACACTTGAAACGAGAACAATACCCGCAGCGATTCCTATAATAATGAATGCAAACCTCGTATAGAGTCTCCGATTCATGACGTTCCACCTGTAAATCGGTATCCGAAACCGTATACAGTCACAACATAAACCGGATTCTTCGGGTCGCTTTCAATTTTGTGGCGGAGATTTTTCACATGCTGGTCAATCGTACGGATATCGCCTCCAAAATCATGACCCAAAACGCGCTCAATCAGCTCGTCCCTTGAAAAGCATCGTTGTGGATATTTGGCCAGTAAAAGCAAAATTTTGTACTCGTTGGGTGTCAAGTTCACCAGCTCATCTGCGCGAAAGACTTGTTGCTTCAGGGAATCAATCATCAATTCGCCTTGATTAAACGATAAACGGTCGGCTAGCAGCACATCATCATCTGATCGCCGTAATATCGTTCGAACCCTTGCTACGACCTCTCTCGGGTCAAAAGGCTTTATAACATAATCGTCCGCACCTACCGCTAATCCTTCAATGCGATTACTTTGAGATACTTTAGCTGTGAGCATAAGGATGGGAACGGAATGAATTTCCCGGATGGCCTGACATACTTCTTCACCCTCCATATCGGGTAGCATTAAATCCAGAATCACAAAATCCACCGGTTGACTGCGGACACACTGAAGAGCTTCCTCCCCTGTCTCCACGTCAATCGTCCGGAATCCTTCGTTTTGTAAATAGGATCGGATAACCTCGCGAATATTTGCTTCGTCATCAACAATTAAGATGGTTTTCATGACGATCCCTGCCATTCCTTTATATTGTCACTCTTACACGATAAAAAGAGAAAAGGATGGGCGTGTGCCATCCTGTTCGAGGAACATGTTAGAAAGTATATCGTTCCTCTGATGTATCCATTTATTCTGAGCCTTCACTCTACCGATTCAACAATCTCACGCAACCGATCCAACGTCATTCGATCCGTGTAACGTGCATAGGTTTCTTTCTTTTTACCGTTTTGTTGAAAGTCACGAATTAAGATTAAAAGAATAGGATTAAGCTGATCGGCCGTCAATCCAGACAACAAGAGCTGCGCAAGCCGCGCTTTTAACCCTTTTGCTTCTCCACCTACATAAAGATCGAATGTATCCCTCATTTTCACCACAGCAATGTCTTTGAGCAGTGGCTCGCTTGTACCTAGCGCACACCCTGCATAACCGATCTTTAGGGGACTTGGAACGGGATGACCGACAACCACCTGATCCAGTGTTTTGGCAACGTCTAGTCCGGCTTCTTGCTCCCCACGACAAAAGTTGCAAGCTATGAGGTTTTTCGTGTAAAATCCGGCTTCCTGCACATCCAATCCTGCTTGACGCAATTGTTGTTTGACCTCTTCTATTCGCACTTCATCTACCGCTACATATAGCTGTTTGAAGGGTGTCATTTCAATTTGAGCGTCAATACCCACGATCTCGCCTATCAAGGCAAGCTGACGGGGCTGAAACAGTGTGCCGCCTACACCGAATCCAGGTGTGACGGCAAACTTTTTCAGTGCCATGTGAATGCTCTCCTCTCTTTTTAAATTTAGATCTATTTTGTTAAAGTTTTACCCGTTGGAGTCTCAAGGCGTTAAGAACAACCGACACAGAGCTGAAGGCCATCGCCGCACCCGCCACCCAAGGGGCAAGCAGTCCAATGGCAGCAATAGGGATACCCGCCGAATTATAAGCCAACGCCCAAAACAAGTTTTGGCGAATATTGCGCATTGTCTTACGACTCATAAAAATCGCATCCGGAATACTGTTTAGGTCGCCGCGCATCAAGGTAATATCGGCGGCTTCCATGGCGACATCGGTTCCTGTCCCAATTGCCATCCCAATATCGGCCATCGCGAGCGCCGGGGCGTCATTGATACCATCGCCTACCATCGCAACTTTCTTACCTTGTGCTTGCAACTTCTTCACTTCTTCAGCCTTACCTTCCGGCAGCACTTCGGCCAATACCTGTTCGATTCCGACTTGGCTAGCAATGGCTTGCGCGGTGCGCTCGTTGTCACCGGTAATCATGATGACTTCCAGTCCCTGACGCTTCAATCGTGCAATGGCCGCTTTCGATGTTTCCTTGATCGTATCTGCGACAGCCACCATACCGGCATATTGACCCTCAATCGCAATCAGCATGGCGGTTTTTCCGTTATGCTCCAACTGAGTCATATCCTCAAAAGCCTGTTCCGCGTCCACGTCGTATTTTGCCATCAAACGTCGCGTACCGGCAAGGATCTCCTTGCCTTCTACCACCGCACGAATCCCGTATCCCGGAATGGCTTCAAATTCACTGGGTTCAGGCAGTTCGATGCCGCGTTCTTTTATACCTTCGACAATGGCTTCGGCAAGCGGATGCTCCGAACTTTTCTCCGCAGAACCCACAAGTCGCATTAGATCGGCTTCCTCAATGCCTGCGGCAAGCACATCGGTCAATTCAGTTTCACCCTTGGTGATCGTTCCGGTTTTGTCCAAAATAATCGTCTCGATTTTATGCGTGGACTCCAAATGCTCGCCGCCTTTGAACAGTACGCCGCCTTCTGCGGCACGTCCAGAGCCAGCCATGATAGACGTTGGCGTGGCCAAGCCAAGCGCACACGGACACGCAATGACGAGGATCGCAATGGTTTTTTCTAGTGCACCGCCGAAATCGCCGGGCGTTACAAGGAAGTACCATACCGCAAAGGCAACAATCGCAATCACGACAACGATCGGAACGAAAATACCGGAAATCTGGTCGGCTACGCGTTGAATTGGCGCTTTGGAGCCCTGGGCTTCTTCCACCACTTTAATGATTTGAGCCAATGCTGTTTCCTTGCCGACTTTGGTTGCCTTCATTTTTAAGCGCCCGTTTTTGTTCACCGTTGCACCAATGACATGATCGCCCGGTCGTTTCTCAACCGGCAGACTCTCGCCCGTAAGCATGGATTCGTCTACTGCGGATGTGCCCTCCATGACTTCACCATCCACCGGCACTTTTTCGCCCGGCTTCACCAATACAACATCACCAGTCGTTACTTCATCAAACGGAATCGACATTTCTTGTCCATCTCGTATAACCAGCGCGGTTTTTGCCTGGAGTCCCATCAGCTTCTTAATCGCTTCGGAGGTCCGGCCTTTCGCTTTAGCTTCAAACCATTTCCCGAGTACGACCAACGTAATAAGAACGGCGCTTGTTTCAAAGTACAAGTCCGGATGTTGGTGCCCAGCGTGAGCAGAGCCTATATACTCGAAGGTTAGATAGATGCTGTAAAAATAAGCAGCCGACGTACCCAGTGCAATCAGCACGTCCATATTGGCACTTTTATTGCGCAACGCTTTATACGAGCCAACATAAAAAGGCTTCCCGATATAAAACTGTACCGGGGTTGCCAGGATTAGTTGAAACCATGGGTTCATAAAAAGATCCGGCATGTAAATCCATGTGGTAAACGAAAAGTGGGTCACCATCGACCATAACAATGGGAAAGAAAGGACGGCTGAAATCAAAAAATTACGGCGATAGCGGGCAATATCTTTTTGACGATGATCTTCTCCCCCGGCCTGCTCCTGTTTTGGCTGTGCCTTATACCCTAACTTTTCAATGCGTTGCTGCATATCCGACACCGCGACATCTGAAGCATTGTACTCCACATGTGCGGTTTCCATTGCAAAATTAACGGTAGCTTTTGTAACCCCCGGCATCTTGTTAAGGCTTTTTTCGATCTTGGTTGCACAAGCGGCGCAGGTCATGCCGGTCAGCTGTAAATCGATTTCGTCTTTCACTGTTCCATAGCCAAGCTTTTGAATATTCTGTTCCATTCGACTCATGTCCGTTTGAGAAGGATCAAAAGTTACTGTGGCTCGTTCCATTGCAAAATTCACATTCGCTTGTTTGATTCCCTCCATCTTACTCAACCCTTTTTCAATTCGGTTAGCGCAAGCGGCACACGTCATGCCTGTAATTTGCATGGAGCTTTGTTGTAAACTTTCCTGCTTTGACATCATCAATCACCTCGCATTTACCTTCATATTGTATAATCTTGTTGTTTATTCCACACCATAACCTTGTTCTTCGATGGTTTCTTTAATGGACGCAAGCGAAAGTTTGTTTTCATCATAGGAAACATCAACTGTGCCGTCACTAAGGTTTACTTTACTTTCCACCCCAACTTCTTTCAGGGCACTTTCAATGGAATTAACACAGTGACCACAAGACATGCCAGTTACGTTCAACGTTATATTTTTCATGTAAAATCTCTCCTATTCGTTTGTTCATTATACACTAGTAGTGTACCCCCCTATAGTATATATGTCAAGTGGATGATTTATATATAGTTAACTGGGGTATACTATACACGAACCTAAAAATAAGGAGTGAATAAACAATGCACGAACAATTCAAACAATGTATCGAAGAATGCCTGAAATGTATGCAAGAATGCAATCACTGTTTCGATGCTTGCCTCAAGGAAGACGACGTTAAGATGATGGCCGAGTGCATTCGTCTGGATCGCGAATGTGCGGATATCTGCGCCTTCGCCGCTGCTGCTATGTCTAGAAATAGTCCGTTCGCAAAAGAAATTTGCAAGTTGTGTGCTGAAATTTGTGAAGCTTGCGGAAACGAATGTGCCAAGCACGAACACCACGAACATTGCAAACGCTGTGCCGAAGCTTGTTTCCGTTGTGCGGAAGCATGTCGCAAAATGGCTGTATAAGTCCAGTAAAAAAGGGGGATTGCTTGTATAAGTATCCCCCTTTTCTGCTTATTTAATTAACTTGTTTACGGTAGTTAAAAGTTCATCTAGAACTTCGTGATCGCCTTCTTCAATTCGTTCAATCACACAGCTTTTCAAATGATGTTCCAGAAGCTGTTTCCCTAGACCGTTCAAGGCGGATTGAATGGATGCAATTTGATTCAGTACATCATCACAGTACGTATCTCGTTCGATCAGCCCTTTCACTCCGCGCACTTGCCCTTCAATACGATTCAGTCGATGAACCAAGCTGCGCTTTGTTTTTTCGGAATGATGACTTTTCCGCTCTGTAGAGGATGTATGGTCACATGAGGCGGCCTCAAGTATCGTATTATCCATTTGAATCAGCTCCTTTATATACAGATTAACATACCCCCTCTCCCTATGTAAAGTTGAGGGATTCCATATTTTCGATAAGAAAGGAGGCATCATGTATGTCTCAATGGCAAAGAGTGTGGTACGCAAGCCAAGCTTCATTTGATGACCGTTTTTTTGGTCAGACCTTATCACATGTTTCATTTGAAAATCAAACGATCCGTATGGTGGTACATCCTCATGCTTACGGTACGCTATGGCGTCTTAAGTTCTCCAATCTGTACGGGACTTATCCTTTAACTCTGGATAACGTGACGCTTGCAAGCCAACGAAATAATCAACTTATAGAAGATCAAACGATAGTCGATGTCACGTTTGAAGGAATGTCAAAGGTTGTTATTGCGGTAGGTGCGGAAGTATATAGTGACAATATAATGTTCCATGCTGACCCAAACGCTGATATTGCCATCAGCTTGTTTACCCCTATATATACTAATGCCTCCACATGGCATTTCTCTCCCGCTCGATCTACGTATATCGCAGAAGGAGAAAAGACAAAAGCAAATGATGCTGCCTTATTTGATACAACAATACACTCGTATTATTGGCTAACGGCTTTAGACGTCATGATGGAAGCCGATCCAGCCCTCTTCATTGCGATGGGCGACTCAATTACAGAGGGGTATGCTTCCAGCCTAAATACCAATAACCGTTGGCCAGATTTGTTACAACAAAGATTTCTTCAAGCCAATCCAAATCAACAGCTCACGATTCTAAATGCTGGACTAAGTGGAAACATGATACTTAGAGATGCAAGACATATTGAATTCGGCGCCTCACTAGGGTTAGCAAACGCAGGCGAACGGATGCTGGATCGCTTAGAAAGGGATGGGCTTTCGCAGCCAGGATTGAATGGCATTATTTTTCATGGCGGTATCAACGATATTTTCGGAGACATCACCGCAGAGCAACTAATCGAAGGCATAAAAGAATTAGCTGATCGGGTGAATAGAAAACAACAACAGATCAACATGGCCATAGCGACCATTACGCCCTTTGGTGGATCGGCCTATTTTACGAAGGAACGAGAACAAGTGCGCCAAAAAGTGAACCAATGGATTCGTGCAAACACTAATTTTGATCTGGTCATCGACCTAGATCAAACGCTGACTGATCCGCAAAATCCCTCCCAACTTCTTCACACCTACGATTACGGAGACAAAGCTCATCCGAATGACGAAGGGAATAGAGCCATAGCGAATGCTATACCATTGTCCTTTTTGAATAAGAACTAAAAAGAAGTAGGAGTCATATTGTGCCTCTAAGTGTTAAATGTTACTGATATCATAATTTAACCCATGGTTCGCCGCAGTTTCATAGAAAGAACTACACAACCAAGCTCGTCTATTTTTCGAACCATCCAAATCTGCTTCAATTCTTCGGCCTCCCTCTTATAAAATGGATAATATAATTGCTTCTGGCTCGCTTCATATAGAGGAATTGGACGCCATTGTCTCCCAAAGCCACACACGACAGGAAGCTGTTACGGTGAAGTATTTACTTAACAATCGCTTGCGGCAGGCTATCGGATAAGTCGATCTTGCGATCCCTTAAATCAGTTCTTAACGCTTGACACCAACGAAGAACGCGTTCGAATACCCTTTCGAACCATCGCCCACATCACATCATCCACAACGCGTTAAAGCTTCAGCTCCTGTCAAGAAAACTGTGTAAACAAAAAACGCGCCGGCAGCCGAGCTGCAGCGCGCATTTTGTTTACATTTAAGGGATTGGGTGCCGAAAGCCCGTTTACATCTGAATCGATGGCCACCGCCGATCGTTCAGCGCTGGCGACCAATCCGTTTACATCCAGCCAAGCAATTTGTATAGCTCTCGCGTATCGAACGTCCCCCGGTTACGCTTGAACAGTTCCACGATAGCAGCGGCTTCACCCGGTAGCAATGCCTTATACGGATCGAAGGTCTCTCCGTCCCGTTCCCAAATTCGTTTTACAAACACGGCGGCTCCGTAGACCTGATCCTCTGCGCTGCCATTGGTCAGCGTAAAGTTAAAGGGGAGTCCATCCAGTGCCGAAGAATCACCGACCGTCACATACAAGTCATTCCCTAGATTCGCGTGATCACGTCTCGATCCATTAAAGAGTTTTTCGCCATAGCTTCCCATTATCAAAAAATCAATTTCTTTCATCTCCGGTCTGTGACCGGGCTTGACCTCTACGACTAGAATCATATCCATCCCACCTCAATGCTGTATTTTCTCCATCATACCATCTGTGAAAGACAAGAAGTTGTCTCGAACGAATGTTCTTAAGAATGATTAGCGTGTTGCCCATTTTCGGTTCGCTACATGATTACGTTGTAATTGAATAACCAACCATTTTATGAAAACTTCCCGGTACAAACAGGACGATTGGGAACAACGAATGTAATTAAAATGGTTCACGGCGTGGAAGAGACCGGGAATAATACGTACAGCCAAGCCAGTTTTTCATATGTACAGCTACGTGCCAACAGTTCCGGCATTTCTTATGTGAACTGGGATGACACAATCCAATCCCCTGGCGGTGCAAATAATTTCAAATCATTCTCACCCATTCTGCTTTTCACCAGTTTGTCAGCCACGTAATTCATCGCTGACAGGCCAGATAAGAAAAAAAAGAACCCTCTCTCTGATTCTGATTCAGAGGGTTCTTTTTTTATTTATTTTCTTCTATCGGGAAAATATCTCCCATGTTATTCATCTCTTGCGTACCCAATTCGATAACATTTCCTTGTTGATCGCCTGACCCGCATGAGTTGAGATCTCATAGTACACCATGCTTGTTTGTCCCCGCAGCCTTGTTGCTACTTCTTCTGTTAAACCCTGTCCTGGAAGGAAAAATAATGGACTCTCATTGGATCCTTCCATTAAAATTTGCCTGACCAAACTCTCCATGCCGCATTCTCTCCAACTTCATAGCCACTTATAACACCAGCTTGTGAGAGAAAAAATATATATCGGATTGCCCTTCTGGGAAGTACACCAAAAGCGTACTGGTGTTTAATCCATTTGACTCTATAGTTGGCAGTAACGAGTTTGGGGCAGAGTCAGAGCAGCGGATCTAGCTTCATTTAAGTCCTCACTATTCAAATGATCTTTCATACTCTGATCAATCTTTGCAACGTAAACCGTGCGTTCCCCTTCATTCCATGCCACATCTAAGCCTAAATGCTCTGCTATGACGCGTAAAGGCACCATAACCCTACTTTGAACGATTGCAGGGGCAACATCGGTTTCTACCCGTTCAAGATTGACATATAACCTTATGACGCTCGTTGATGTGCGTACCCCCGTCACAATCTCAGGCGTGCCACCAATCATAACCGCTTGGTGTTCGGCATCCCAACGCACATCTAAATCGAGTGCCTCAGCGACGGCGCGAACAGGAACCATTACGCGATCGCCCGCAATCATAGGGGGAACTTCCGTCTCCACAATATTACCATTCATCATGATTTTGATTGTTCCATTTGCCTCGGTCTCAGGCGCTAAATAACCGAATATCCCAAACATCATGGCCAAAATAACAACAGATTTCCAAGTCTTGTTAAGCATCCAATCCCTCCCTTATATTCTTTGACGTCCCTAGCCTTATAAATGATTCATGATTTTACGTGCAAACTCATATAGTTTCAGAATTCTCCAGCCGCTCAGTCATTCCGTTTTGCACCAGTTTGTCATCCAAGCAATTCATCGCTAACAGGCCAGATAAAATTCCTAATTATAGGATCAGTCAATCTTCATGCAATCGCACTTCTCTCTTGAGCTGACTTATTCTGCCTTGAGAAACCCCAACCAATAAGGCTAACTCTTTTTGGCTTGCCTGGGGATTTTGTTCGATGATGGTGACAAACCTCTTCAAGGTATCCCCACTACGTCTACGCTTGGCCGGTGCCTGTGGCGTTTCGCTCTCAGGTATATGTCTTCTAGCTAGTTCATTCAAACAATTTGAGCAAATAAAACTATGGCGAAAAAAATTCAAATTTTCAGTCGAGGGGCAAAAGTAACAAGCTTGACCTCGGTATTTACGAAATTGAATTTTTTCGTTTTGATCGTCTACAAAGACTTCGAGAGGGTCACCTTCTTCTATCCCCAACACCCGTCTTAATTCTATCGGTAAGACAATTCGTCCCAACTCGTCAATTTTCCGAACGATCCCTGTGTTCTTCATTACTTCTCCCCTTTGTTTACGATTCAGCGGATCTCTCCCGTTAAAATGTAAACGTATCGCGTTTGTCTGTCCGGATCACAAAGGGATGTCTGTTTACATTTTAGCCTGCCGGTTTCATGATATTGCTTACATCATCTCGGATTACCACTGGTCATGTTTTCAGAACGATTGACTGCTACACTATTTCTTCAATCTTTCCTCATATTCCTTTACGCGGCGATAGAACGTCGTACGGCTCATGCCAAGTTTGAGCATGGCGGCTTTCGCGGTAAAATCCCCACCTTTCCATGAATCGTAGGACTGAATGAAATTCTGATCGATTTCATGTTTGGGACGTCCGAACTTCACTCCGTCAGCGCGGGCCACCTCAATCCCTTCCGCTTGCCGTTCACGATTCTTCTTCCTTTCTTGTTCAGCTACATAAGCCAGCATGCTCAAAAATTGGTCTTCAAGTAATTTCCCGATATCTCCCATCGTTTTGAATTTTCTTGAATCGAACAATTCCTGATTATCCAAGCAGACGATATCGGCATTCAGTTGACGGGTGATGTATTTCCATTCGCGTATGATGCCATCATAGTCCCGCCCAAGACGATCCAGGGCATCCAGGTAAATTAAATCCCCTTCTCGAATGAGTAGGCGCATCGCTTGATATTGCGGGCGTTCAAAATTTCTGCCGGTTAGTTTGTCCACGAATGTATACCGCTCGTCTACCCCAAGCTCCCTAAACTTCAAAATTTGACGCTGAGGATTTTGGTCTTTGGATGAAACCCTTCCATAAGCAATTTTCAAACCGTGATCCTCCTATAATTCGTTTCAAAAAGTGGTGTTTATTTTCGGAACATCCCTAAAGCAATTATAGGACTTTTTGAAACACTTTTACAGGCTTTTTTTCTGTATCCCAAAAAGCATGCTTTTCGGAACAAAAAAAGCAGCTCATAAAGCGCCGCTTTTTCTTACATGTTAATGTTATTCCACTGGTCTCAATGGCCAAATTTTTGCGAAGGTTATTTCAGATTATATTTTTCAACAATGTATGCAAAATATCTCTGATATTCTTCTTGAGAATGATCTTCACTTTCAGTAAATTTAACAGATGGATCAATTGCAGGTTGATCGCCGCTTAAATCAAATTTACCAAGGTTCGAGTTCATAACAACATAGTCACCTTCGCTATTTGCATGCAAAAAGACAATGTATTCTTTATCTTTTTGCATTTCAGCGTAATCATTTCTCGTTATTTTTTGTTCTTTTGTGGCCGGGTCGTTGTATCCAATGGTTTCAATTACACGAAATACATCACCTGATTGCAAATCTAAATCATCAGGTTTCTTTAAAATATCCGTTACGGTCAACTCAGTAAACGTATAAAAGTCCTGAATCTCTCCGTCGCTGAACGTTGTTGTTACATGGTCTCTATCAGCAAATTCTTTGGTGGGAATTGCTCTAATAATTAAGCCGGCTTTTTCATCCATCTCATCGGCACCGGAGTACCTAGTTTTAAGAACATCGAAACTTATGACATCCTCGGAAACCATACCGTGTTGCGCTGGACTACTAGTGCTAGACTTTGCATTGGATTGAGAAGTAAAATACCAAGATACTGCTACAATAACAGCGAGAGACAGCACATAAAAAAGTGCATTTCTTTTTAAATTCTGAATCATTTTGTACCCTCCTGTAAAATCATTTTAGTCTTAGAATGATTGGTTGTACTAAACGCCCCATTTTGCTTTTAACTGATTCATATCGTACTGCTGAACCCCTATATTCTGGAGCCATGGTTGCATAACTGAGTTTGTTAATTCGTTCGATGTGTGTGCCAAAGATAGGGAATGTCCGATTTCATGAATTGCTGCACTTAGTCTATATGAGTAGTTGTTTGGGAGGTTATTATTGTACAGAGCAACAGTGGTATACGCTCTAGTGCATGTTATACAGACTGGCGACCCACTAGCATTAAAGTAGCTAGCCAAACCCATTAATTCTGGATCTGTTGTAGTTCCCACATAATACTTATCGGGTGTTCCAGCCGAAGACGTAGTTTTACCAACGGCAACACGCGAAGAAATCCCCCCCCAACTAGCCCTTGCACTATCGTAAATCCCAGTATACCCATAGCTTGCAACAGAAGAATCATACCATGCGTTGAATTGAGCTGAGGAGCGTCCTCCTGCATTGTAATCCGCGCTGGTAACCGAAGCCAAGCTGAATGCCGTTACCAAAGCCAGCGACGCCATCGAAACTTTAACTTTTCTTTTCATTAAATTAGCCTCCTTTGAGTGTAATACCTGTACAGCACTCGGTGAATCGGCTTCTTGTTAACTTAAACGATTCATCCTTGAGAAATGTTGCTTAGGTTCCAAAAATATACAACCCCCAACCTCCTTTAGAAAAGATTTCACTTCAAAAACGAAGGTAACCTCCTAAGTAGGCTCCTATCTATATAACGAGTAAAAGTAGCAAATCCTGACCTTTTCTACCAATTTTTTATTCTTTGGGGTATACTAGATTTTGGAAAGGTCATTTATCCATCTCTCTTGATCCTGAAAATGATAAGAACCATTCAACAACAAATTGGGGAGGAGCGCGCCCATTAATGGAGAAGAAATGGTTTGATTTATTGAACAGGCCGTATGATGAATTGGAAAAAGACCAACAGGAAAGCATCTACAAAAGATACCGTACCTTCGTTTACAAAGACTTATATGCTCTGATTGCCGATCACGCACTCACTGAAGATTTGATTCACGAAAGTTTTTTAAAAGTCATACTAAAAGCACCTCATCTTCTATCCATTGAAAACATACCTGCTTGGATGAAGCGTGTTGCTTACACTACTGCCATTGACTTTATACGAAAGACCAACAGAGAAAAAGAACAGCTTGCCGCTATTGGCCCTCTCTATGAGGTATTTGAGGAAAACGCCGTGGAATCAGTCTTAGAAGAAAAGTGGAGACTAGAAGGGTTATATGAGGCTCTCAAAGAACTCGGAACTACTAACCGGCAAGTGCTTAATTTATTTTATGCGGAAGACAAAAGTTGTAAAGAAATCGGTGAAATCGTTGATATAACAGAGAACGCTACATACAAACGACTGTCAAGAGCTAGAGAGCATCTTCGAGAACTCATAACGCAAATGTGATTCCAAATATTCGATGGGTTTTGAAAAATACAAGGAGCCGTTTGCTCTAAAGTAAGCAGACGGCTTTTCTACTGTGAAAAGCATTCAAATCTAATACGCCATACATTCTCTGTATTACTTACTTATCACCCATCCTTTGATAAGGTAGGTTAAGTTCTCACTAAAATGCCAAAGCCATTGCTTTGTTAACAAGCGATTTTTTGCGGGAATATACTTGTTAATCATTTCGCTCGTTATTCTTCCATTAATAAAATAAGTTCCCCCCTTATGTTCGATTTGATTTTGTATTGTTTCATCAAGCATTAATTCGGCAGTACCGACTAATCCATTAAGAGGCAGCATTGTATTAGAATCGATGAATCCCCAAGCGTATTGCTCTGAAGTTAAAACGCCTACTCCCGACTCTTCTTTTAAAAGTTGCCATACCTGCTGGACGTGCATTTCAGCTACGATATCACCAAATTGTTTAGCAAGCGTAATTAGTCCGTTATGTTGAGTTTCTTCGACCGTTTGAACAAAAGGGATAATTAGTTGAGTAGAGACCGTGGAGGACAATGCTAAGGAATAAGTTTCTTGCCCATTGTTTATTTTCGGAACCTGGAGGTCTCTTATCAATGCAGATAGTAATCTCTCAGCGGCAGTATTATTGATAAAAAGACAACTTATGATTTCTTGTATTTTGTCCATTTGCAGTGCAACAATGTCTTCATTTATTAGATTTATTTTTCCTTGCGATTGCTCATCAAATTTCTGCTTGGTCTCAGTAAGGGTAATTCTATCAACGTCTAAAAAGTCAATTGACTCATAGTTATTTACGATTTCAGATAAAGGTAAATCGTAACCTTTGCCTACTCCTACAATTATGGCATTATTAAAATCATCGCTGAAAAATTTTGCACTCTGATAAAGCTTTTGAAGTTCTAATTTATGAGGTAACCAGTGTTGAACAATTGACTCTAGATTTGTATTCATTTCACGATAGAAATTTTGCAACACCTTATGTGCAACCATTACCCATACCTCCTTTTTTTATTCTATACGTTCCTCATTGTAACTAATTTAGAAAAGAGAAGTTCTTTTTCGACAAAACCTGTAATTATTCGACATATAGATTTTTTGTTTGGCAGGCTCTATTGCTTTCATTTTTTGCAACTGTCGGCGAGCTGCAGCCCGTTAATTGTTTATAAGTAAGTCAGTGAGATCCCAGAAGTTGTTTACATCTGGAGCTGTGGCCACCGCCGATCCGTCCGGAACAGGCGGTGGTTTTGTTTACAAGTTACTTCCCACCCGTAATAACTTAATTAAAAAGGTAAAAGGCGAGATAAGGCGCTGAATGATGACATTGAAACGAGATCGTAGCAAACATCCGATTCTTATTCTTGGGGAAGTGATCGGTAGCACTCTCCGAGTATCATTTCTGCTTCTATAGGTGTCCGCGGTGGATCACACTCGAATCCCGATCGCCGCATTGCATCTGCGAATCCAACGGCATTGAACATATCGGCTTCGACAAGAAATTCCCTTTGAATTTCCATCAACGCCCATTGCTTCGGGAAATCAATCCTTCCTTCAAGCACATGCACCAATATATCCGAACTGTTATGATCAGTAATGCGAATTTCCGGAAAGTCCTTCTTGTACTGCTGCACATACACATGGATGGCTTCTACGCTTTCCAGCGGATCGCCCCGATGGTAGCGCCCTCCCTTTTCAATGAACCGATAACCTAAATACATAGCAGCCTCCTATTGTTTACATTTGCAGCGCCTGCCGGCGAGCTGCAGCGCGTTTTTTGTTTACAAAAAACACATCGAGATCCAGGATG
Organism: Paenibacillus jepli; assembly: GCF_047238105.1. Classification (NCBI taxonomy): domain Bacteria; kingdom Bacillati; phylum Bacillota; class Bacilli; order Caryophanales; family Paenibacillaceae; genus Paenibacillus; species Paenibacillus jepli. The sequence goes on along the minus strand of NZ_JBDFMD010000002.1, from coordinate 63,223 downwards.
TTGTTTACTTATGAAGAGGTGGCCGCCGCTGATCCTTCCGGAGCGAGTCGTAGCCTTGTTTACAAGTTACTTCCGCCCGTGATAATTGGATTAAATGGCAAAAGGTAAGGCAACGGGTCGACAGAAGCGCCGTTCATACGAATTTCAAAATGCAGATGCGGTCCGGTTGAATTTCCCGTATTCCCGACGAGGCCGATGGATTCCCCAGCCCTAACTTGAACTCCCTTACGGATTCGCCCATGTTCCAGCATATGAGCGTAGAGGGTCTTCACCCCGTTTCCATGATCAATAATGACCGTATATCCATAGCTACCGTATTCGCCGCTAAATTCGACATATCCGGTAGAGAACGCCACAATGTTGGCCCCCGTTGAATCTCCGGCTGCGGCAATGTCTACACCGTTATGCATCCTTCCCCAGCGCATGCCGAACCCTGATGTACGGATTTCGGTATAATCCGCAAGGCGTTTTGTATGTTGGAGGGTATAACCAAACCGGATATTGTTTGCGATGGACCCAAGCGTTTTCGTTGAATGCACTGCCCATTCCGAAGCTAACGGAAGACGCCCCGGCCTATGTTGCCCAGAACCCGGTCAATGAAGAAGAACTTGTTTTTACAACGTTCAAAAAAGACGTTTTTCTATCCAACGATCAAGTCCTGAATTGGATAAAAATTGCCAATCAATCAACTAATCCAATAACGGTGAATCCGTTACATGCAGCCGTCCCCTTGAGGGATTGGCTGCATGTTTGCTTACGGCCAGTTACCCGTTTTTCTGAAATACTTATCACTACAGGTATAGGAATAAAAATTCATTTATTCGGGCAAAATAGTAGAAAATAGTTGAACAGGATACAATTGTTCATAGGAGGGCCCAATGATGAATCATCTTACCACTGACCATATTGCAAAAACCCATCATGGGCATCGCCACTCAGATCATTCTGATGGGCATCGCCAGGAAAAAAGCGCTCATCAAGAACATCAAAGCCATAACAAACATCATGGCCATATGGTAACAGAGTTTAAAAAACGCTTCTATATAACTTTGGCCGTCACGATTCCGATTGTACTTATTTCGCCGATGATTCAAATGTTTCTTAGTGTGGACTGGCGTTTTCCCGGCGATATGTTCGTATTGTTTGGGCTGTCATCATTTGTCTTTTTCTACGGTGGCTGGCCGTTTCTTATGGGTGCAAAAGACGAACTTATCCATAAAATCCAGGCATGATGACCTTGATAACTTTGGCGATCGTCGTTGCCTATGTTTACAGTTCTGCTGCAGTTCTCAGATTGGCGGAAAGTGAGTTTTTCTGGGAGCTTGCGACACTGATTTTTATTATGCTACTTGGACATTGGATTGAAATGCGCTCTGTCATGGGGGCGTCAAAAGCACTCGAAGAACTCGCTAAGCTCATGCCGTCAGAAGCGCATCTGATTGATAAACATGGAAACATTATCGATGTTGATGTGAGCAAATTGCAACAGGGAGATAAAGTACTTGTTAAACCCGGTGAAAAAGTACCGATTGATGGTGAGATTATAGAAGGAAGATCGACCATCGACGAATCGATGCTTACAGGGGAGTCGGTTCCGATTGAAAAAGGTGCAGGCGCGGAAGCGATTGGCGGTTCGATCAATGGAGAGGGATCACTGACTATAACCGTAAAGAAGACCGGTAAAGAAACATATTTATCGCAAGTGATCGACCTCGTGCGAAAAGCTCAGGAATCCAAGTCACGTACGCAAGACCTAGCCAACCGTGCAGCAAGATGGCTTTTATGGCGCTTTAGCGGCAGGCTTTGTTACGTTTATGCTATGGATATCCATTGGGTATCCTTTCGCATTTGCGATCGAGAGAACGGTAACAGTGCTGATTATCGCTTGTCCTCATGCGCTTGGGCTTGCCGCGCCGCTCGTTGTGGCGGTTTCGACTTCCATTGCGGCGAAGAAAGGATTGCTGATTCGCAACCGTGTCGCTTTTGAAGGCGCGCGCAATATTGATGCCGTTGTGTTTGACAAAACAGGCACGTTAACAAAAGGGGAGTTTGGCGTATCAAATGTTCTCCCAGCAGGAGACTACACGGAAAATGAAGTTCTAAGCTATGCCGCTGCAGTAGAAGCGCAATCCGAACATCCCCTTGCCCGCGGCATCATCGCGAAAGTTAAGGATGATGGGATTGATCTTATTAAAGTGGCCGATTTTGAATCTCTGACCGGAAGGGACTTCGCGGAACGGTTGAAGGAAAAGAAGTCATGGTTGTTAGCCCCGGTTTCGTAATCGAGCAGCATATTACTTTTGATGAGCTTCAATTTAATGAGTGGTCGAAAGAAGGAAAAACAGTCGTATTTACACTGATCAATGGCGAACTCGCCGGTATGATTGCCCTTGCTGATATCGTGCGCGAAACCGCGAAAGAAGCAGTAAGGGAATTGAAACATATGAATATCAAATCGATCATGCTGACGGGAGACAACAAAAAGGTAGCGCAATATGTAGGGGACCAACTTGGCTTGGATGAAATTTTCGCTGAAGTATTGCCTCATGAAAAATCGGATAAAATTGAACAGGTTCAAAAGGGTGAAGGTCTACGGACTGCGATGACAGGGGACGGTGTTAATGATGCACCGGCGCTTGCCAAAGCCGATCTCGGAATCGCGATCGGGACTGGTACAGACGTGGCAATTGAGACAGCGGACGTTGTTCTCGTCAAGAGCAACCCCAAAGATGTCATAAGCATTATGAAATTATCCAAGGCAACTTACCGTAAAATGATTCAAAATCTATGGTGGGCGACTGGATACAACATTGCTGCTATACCAATCGCCGCAGGTGCTTTGTATTCGTATGGAATTGTATTAAGCCCGGCTGTCGGTGCTGTCCTCATGTCAATGAGCACGATCATCGTCGCCATTAATGCAAAGCTTCTAAATATCGATTAGAGGAGCGATAGTTATTAACCGGACTGATCGGAAGGACATGTTGCTTACATTTTGTACTGCATTTGCCTTTATAGTTTATGAAGTCTATCTCTCGCGTTTTTTTTCGGCCATATTGGATTACACTTTTGTCTTTTTGGCGATTTCCTTGGCCACGCTCGGCATCGGACTCGGAGGCTATTTGGCTTATAAAGCGGGAAGGGGGCTTTATAACTTCCGTTATATCGGACTGGGCCTATTTGGGCTTTGCATCATCGTTTCGACCTTGGCTATGTACATGATGCCTTATGTGGGACTCTGGTTTTATTCGCCGATGGCCTTCATTCCTTTTTTAGCAGGTGGTTCATTGCTGGCCGCGATCATTCAGGAACAGCGTGAACATGTTCGCGCGATATATTTCTCTGACTTGAGCGGGGCCGGAATTGGCGCTGCTAGTTCGATATGGTTGATGAATGTCGTTACCCCGCTGCAAACGATAAGCTTGATATCGGCATTACTGGTTCTCGTCAGCTTTTCACTGAATTTCAGCTTCGTGAACAGATACCGGGTAAAAAAGCGTTATATGGTCAGCTTTGCGTTGATACTCTTTCTCTCAGCCCAGCCTTTCATAAGCGATCTTCCCTTTCGGACTTACGATACTAGCCCGTCGAATGTATTTGTGAATGAAACAGAGGCAGAAATCGTTTATTCGGAATGGAATTCTTTTGCACGTACTGATGTTTACGATGCAGGGGACGGGGACTTGCTCTATATTACGATAGACGGCGGAGCGGTATCCCCAATGTCCAAATTCACCGGCGACTTGAAGAAGGTTCAGTATTTGCAAACGACAACGGGCTACTTAGCTTTTCAAGATATAGCGAATGAACGGGCTTTGATTATTGGCGCCGGAGGAGGGCAAGAGGTGTTAACCGCACAACTGGCGGGGTTTGAACAGATTGAAGCGGTCGATATTAATGCTGGCAGTTTTCGCGCCGTACAGGCGCTCTCCTCCATTTCCGGAGACGTCTTTCACCAACCGGGTGTGACGGCAATCGTATCCGATGGAAGAAATTATATCCGAAAAACGGGAAACATGTACGATTTGATTTATTTATCGTTGGTTAAGAAGGCATCAGAGAATGGGATGGGGTTGGCATTAACCGAAAACTATATTTTTACGGAAGAAGCCGTTCACGAGTACATGAATAAATTAAAACCGAACGGAAGACTTGCTTTTTTATTGCATGACGAGTCTGAATTGATGAAAGTTATCGCCGCGGCAGAAAAATCGCTTGAAAAGTTGGGGATTCCTGACGACCAACGATTCAATCACATTGCCGTGATCGGTACGTATCAGCATCTTGGTCATAAAGTATGGGGGATGGGGGGAACCAAAATCACACGGCCGCTTTTGCTTGTAAACAGGCACGCTTTCTCATTAAGGGACGTTCGGCGTCTTCAAGCTGAAGCGGAATCTATTCAACAAATCCCGATTCAACTTCCATACGTGAACAATCAGTTGTCGTTCTTGCCCGCGATGGCAGCTGAACACCCCCCCTCCCTATCCATGAATCGCGACGATAAGCCATTTTTTTATAATAAAACGGGTGAAATGCCTCGCTCACTTTTTTGGGTAGCGGCGGTACCTGTATTAATCGTTTTGATGCTGATTCGAAGAACGAACTTCGCCTATGGAGGCGCTGCTTATTTTTCCGGTATTGCTATGGGATTTATTATGATTGAAACAACGCTTATCCAACGGTTGATCCTACCATTAGGCCACCCGACATTATCGTTTGTACTCGTGCTTGGGGTTTTACTGCTCGCTGGCGGGGTTGGCAGCCTGCTTTCAGCGAAATGGGTTACAACACAGTCCAAACGATATACACCGCTTTTGTGGGTTGCCGTTCTTGCAATCGGAATCCATGCTGGCTTGTCTTGGTACGATGGTCAAACTTATTATTGGCCTTTGGTTTACCGGGTCGCGGCAGCTGTGCTGTTTTTGATTCCTCTCGGCTTTTTTATGGGAATGCCATTTCCGTATGGGTTAAACCGGATGACAGGGCGGCAAATAGCAGCAAGCTGGGCCATTAATGGACTGATGACGGTCGTCGGCTCTCTTCTATCTGTCCTGATCTCTCTGTCCATGGGATTTACGGTCGCGATGGCGGTCGGCTCAGGTATATACGCATTGTTGTATATTATACAACCTCGACTTGCTTTTTCTCGATCATAAGTAAGGACACCCACAAGGGTGTCCTTAGCTAATTATTCAGGCTTGTTTCCGGCATTCGGATCCGGTACAAAGTCGGGTTTGAAATCCGCATACATCAGTTCCGTGACCATACCGTCAGATGCATGATGCAAGTCATGGCAATGGAACATCCAATTGCCCTCATTGTCTGCCTCGAAGGCCACGACGTATTCTTCCCCAGGCTTTAAATTTATTGTGTCCTTTATAATAGGAGAGCCTTCTAACGGTTTACCGTCTTTGCTTAATACTTGGAAAAAATGCCCATGAAGATGCATCGGATGGTCATCTTTTTCCGAGTTATTGATGAGTCGGACTTTCACGGTATCGCCCTTCTTCACGTGAATCGGATCGGTATTCGGATATGTCTTTCCATTGATCGTATAGACCGTTTTTCCATTTTCAGTTTTTGTGCCCAGATCCATCGTATAGTCCAACGTGTATTGTTGATCTAGTGTAAAACTCATTTTACGGGCTTCACCGTAACGACTGATGTCTACTGCAGGCAGTTGAACGGACTCGTTCGGTTGATCGGAGCCTACCGCTGCTCCTTCGTAAGCGATGGTCGCTTTCATTCCTTTTACGGCTTGATTTTCGCCATGTCCTTCAATGAGCCATTGGCCGGGGTTATTGGCTTCGAATTCGATATCGTAACGCTCTCCGGGAGCTATTGTGATGACGTTATCTTGTACAATGCCTGGACTGTTAATCGGTTGACCATCCACAGCGGTGACTTTAAATTCATGACCGTGCAAATGGATTTGATGCGACATATATCCTGCATTGACAAGGCGGATGCGCACATCTTCGCCTTCTTTCACTGCCAATGGGTCAATGAGGGAGCCGGATTTACCATTGATCGTATACAAGTCATACATGCTCATATCATGTCCCATATCCATGGAATCGTCAATATTCATGTTACCATGATCCATGTCGGACATGTCCATATTCCCAGAGTTCATATCCGACATATCCATACCGGACATGTCCATACCCGAGCTCATCCATTCGTCCAGCACGAGCGTATAATCCCTATCTACCGAATTACCCTCTTTCGGTTCCACGATAAAGGACCCATATAAGCCCCGGTCCAGTTGATTCACGCCGTCTTGATGGGAGTGATACCAGTAGGTGCCCGGAAATTCTGCTTTAAATTCGTACGTGAATGACTCGCCTGGCTGAACGGCATTTTGTGTCACACCGGGGATGCCATCCATGTTATTCGGAACCGGAATTCCGTGCCAATGAATGGTGACAGGTTCGGGCAATTCGTTAATCAAATTAATTTCCACAGTTTCCCCTTGTTGCACACGAAGTTCTGGGCCGGGAACGGAATTGTTAAAGGTCCAGACCGGAAATGTATTGCCAGGAGCAATTTCCTGATTGCTTATTTTTGCCGTGAGGGTAAACTCTTTACCGGTTAACCTTTCAACCCTGCCAGTTTGGCCAGACGCCTCCTCTTGGCTTGATGATTCGTTGCTTGGCGGAGATTCGCCGTCCATAGTCATGTTCGAGTGATTCATACCGTCCATAGAACCACCGGAGTTGAAACATCCTGTTAATAAAATCGCTAATGCGCTGGTAATTGCAGCGCTTTTGAGCTTCCATTTATTTTTCATTGTGATCTCCCCTCATGTGGATTAAGTTGTACGAACTTATCGTAAACGATGAATGTGTAGATCTTGTGAGCAACTTTAATTGAAGAGCACCCGTTAACCATATTGTCATAAATGGCCCTCTGCTCCCCTGCTTGCGAAAATTTGAGACAGTGAAGTTCTAAATAGACTACAATTCGCAGTGAAAAGGAAGTGAATGCGGTTAAAATCAAGAAACTTAATTTGCAGCAATCGGGACTTAACCATTTCTTCGGTCCGATCAAACCCGGTATGGAAGCTAAGAATCATGTTTACAGTCATGTTCTTGTTTGGTTTGCTCATGTTAACGAAAATGGGACTCTATGCTGGTCATCATATTTGGAGCATACCGATCCTACATTTCCGGTCTTATTGGATGACAAAGCGGTATGCACACGCAACAACGTATCCATACCATCCAGCAGGCGGTTTACCGCTTCGAGGCTAAGCTGAAGGAGAAGATGCAGGAGACGCTGGCTCATATCTCCGTAAACTTCAGAAGCGCTCCATCAACAAATTCAGTAATAATCAGCAAATTAACCATTTTAAATAATAAAATGATCGAAGATAAGTTGAATCTGCTGGTAAGTGCAAAGCATTGGTTTGATTACTCTGATTTTGTAAGACAAGCATTCATAGATGGTGCCGGTATTAAACTCCCGGCTGAATCGCGCCAACAAGGTCAATATGTCGTATTAAGGGAAATACGGTCACTAACTGGCGTGATCTAAAGCCTGGCGATATCATGTTCTTTATGTCTTATAAAGGGGCAAATCCAGCAAACTACTCGAATGTGAATAAATTTAGCGAACGTATTACTTGGGTAACGGAAAAGTCCTCCACACTTATTCAAAAGAATCCGGAGGAGTTCGCATTGATAAAATCGAAGATACACATTGGGAAAAACGATTCCTTTACGGCGGTTCAGTACTCTAATTAAATCCGATTAGGATTGAGCATAAGCCTTTTTGACAGGGAGACCGATGAAGTACAATAGTTTTGTACCATGATTCGGAAGTCTATCCAAAACATAAAAAAGTAGGGTATCCTCGGAATTGCTTGATCACCAAGAAAGAGCCCTACTCGATGAATACTATAACCGAAACTATGTACAGCAATCTACTTGAAAAATTCTGTTACAAAGCTGCTGCAAGAGAAACTGGAACTTCTCTTGTTGGATTTACGTAAAACTCAAACGCAACTCCGTCAGTAGCGAAGCCGTGTACTTGGCCATGGGAATCGACGAAAAGGGTATTCGCCAAATTCTTGGTTTCTACGTCGGCGGTCATGAGAGCTAAACGGCTGGCGTGAGGTGCTGAAAGACCTTCAGAAACGGGCGCGACCGAGGTACTGCTCGGCGTATTTGACGGGCTTACCGGGTCTGGAGGAAGCCTTCCAGGAAATCTATCCGTAAGCAGTACCCAAAGGAGGCGAAATCCTGGGAAGATCAACTTCCGACTCTTCTGACCTTCTACAATTATCCCGCGCTCACTCGGCCTGCCATCTACACGACAAATCCGATTGAGCGGAAGAACAGAGAACTCCGGAATCGCCTCAAACCGATGAACAGCTTGACGAACATTGAAGCAGCTGAAAAATCATCTATCTGCAGGCGACGGACTACAACGAAAAATGGTCCAGCAGAGCCATACGAGGCTTCGTCGATCCAGACACTAAAGCAGCGTTTGATACCATGTACCGCGAGCGGTATGCGAGGGGCATAGGTAGTGAGCTTTATGCTCCCGCGCCTTCGCTTGGGCTGAGCCCTCCACCAGAAGTCGTACAACCAAATACCATCCACCGTCCCGATGGATAATCTTACTATACAAACTTCTTGACGCTACCGGGAGAGCATTCAAGAAGGCTGTGTTTGCGAAATAAATCAACAGTATTTTTTTTGTAAATCAGTAAAAAATATGTCGAAAGGATGTGAACATATTAAAACCGTTTTGGTTGTACAGGATGAGCCTAAGATCCGCGAGGTCATAACCTCATATCTAAAAAAATGATTTAGGCCAGAATGCTGCAAATTTACTTTTTCAAACCCATCCTTTTCACATCCTTGTAACTACATAATGTAGTTTACAGAAATCAAAAATGTCAATTCTCCTCACTGTTCCAACACATGCTCTCCTCTCTTTTTTCGGAGGATAGATCTGCTTTCTTCAAGGAGGCTTGGAATAGCAAGTAGCCAAGCATTTTTAATTTGTAGGCTACTTCCAACAATTCCTTTGAGGTCAGGTCATTGATATCCTTCGTGTCATTATTCAATTAATTTCCCCCACCTTTCATATGATATAACAGCCTATGAAACTTCTCGTTAAGTTGTTACACCAACAATTCAAAAGTGGTTGTTTGTTAACAAATAGCTGTGCAAGCATTTGTTATCAAACATGTGATGCCCTGTTAAACGGCTCAGGCCCTGCGTTAGGCCATTCACCTGGCAAACCTCGGCCGCTTACCGATGAGCAAGAAAAGCTGCTGGCGGACACCATTGCAAACCAGTGACCCGTCGACGTAGGCATTGAAGCCAAGTATACCTGGACCCTAAAACTGGCCATGCTCTTTGTGGAGCGAGAATTCGGCGAAAGCTACACGGAGAAAGGAATATCGCCTGCTGCGCCGAATCGGATTCAGCCATACCACCTACAACATGGCAATGGTCGACCCTGCGGAGCAGGAAACGTTCAAGACAGAGACCTTTCCGGCGTTTAAAAAAAAGCTGATGAACCAAGAAATTGGCGTTCATTAATTGTAATCTCAGAGATGCGGTCCCGTGCTTTTACCTGTGGAGCCGCATAGGGCAATCACATCACCGGCCTGCACCCAGTCTCCAACTTGTTTACATTCCTGACTGCTGTTGGCGAGCTGCAGCGCGTTTTTTGTTTACAATTAGGCCAAGGAGATCTTGGACGTTGTTTACGTATGGTGAGGTGGCCACTGCCGATCCTTACGGAACGAGCGGCGGTTTTGTTTACAAGTTACTTCCTCCCGTGATAATTGGATTAAAAGGAAGAAGGTAGGGCAACGGATCGACTGGAGTCCCGTTGATCCGAATTTCGAAATGCAGATGAGATCCGCGTGAATTCCCTGAATTTCCGACAAGCCCTACCGACTCACCTGTCCCTACTCGAACGCCCTGACGGATTCTTCCGTGCTCCAGCATGTGCGCATACAGCGTCTTCACCCCGCCCCCATGATCAATGATGACGGTATACCCGTATCCACCATACTCACCGCTAAACTCGACATATCCGGATGAGAACGCCACGATATTGGCCCCCGTTGAATCTCCGGTTGCGGCAATGTCTACACCGTTATGCACCCTGCCCCAGCGCATGCCGAACCCTGAAGTGACATACATGCCCTCGGGAACAGGAAAGGCGGCTCCGTCGATAAGATCGACGGGAATCCGATCTTCCAATTGAATATATTCCATGGCAAACCCTAACACGTCTTGTACATATCTTTGGCTGTGGTTATAGGCAAAGAGCGCCTGTTCATAGTTGCCCTCGGCGGCTCCATTGGCGGCCAAATATCCTGCTGCTGAGAATATTGCGTCTCGGATATTCCAGGGGTCAGCTCTACCGTCTCCATCGGCATCCAGCCCATATCCCCCATGCCTTGCAATCAAGAAAGGATCGACTAATTCCGATTCTGAAAAGTCTCCCCTGCCCAAACCACTACAACTTGGATGGCTCCACCCTACCCATGTGCAAGGCATAAACTGCATGTGGCCAACGGCTCCAGCATAACTTTCCTCCAGGTAAGTAGAAAACACGGTTTCTACACGATGAACAGCGGCCAGCAAGTTCCAAGGTACGTCAAATTCGGCTTCGGCTTCAAAATAAATCGGAAGATACTCTGCCGGAATGCTGGTCGATCCTGCATCCGATATTCGGCCACCCACGCCGAACGTTCCGCCCCCTCGATCTACAACCGCAGTGATAAACAGGTAAAAAACAATCATACCCAAAATAGCCAAGATAACAAAAACAAGGAGCAAAATGATTGCAATTTTCATTCCAATGGGGGTTTTTAATGCAGCGGCCAACGCTTTCTTTGCGGCGCGCTTAGCGGCTTTTTCTGCGAGTATCCGCCCAACTCCAGGCGACTGCCGACGGGGGATCGATGTATCGTCCATCACCTATCCCCCCCACTCTCAATGCGGTATTCCTTGACCAGCCAATCATCATCGTACAATCGTAGCGTCACAAAGTATTCGGCAAAATCCGGCTGTGTTGTACTGTCGGCCGCGGTGACCTCCCCATCAATGACAACGCTCCAGATGATCTCGGAATCATGCATATGATCGACGGGAAAAACCTCGGATGTGATAACCCTTGTTCGCTCTCGATCCAATGTGGGTCGCCGTATGGCACTTCTTTCCGCGGCATACAAGCGAGCGGATACAAACGGCTGAATCTCTTCAATGTATTGTTCCGGCCGCTCGGCATCGTGGGTGTAATAGGCTTCGGCAAAACGTTGGGCAATCTCTTGCGTTTCTCGCTGTTCCTGTTCGGTTAAATGCTCCTTTGCCTCTTGTCTTTCCGGAAATTCTATGTCTGCAAACTTGGATTCCGCCTCTGGCTCGGGTTCTGTCACTGTAGGCGGATCGGTGTCCGCTACAGGCGGCGAATCAACGGCCTCCTGTAGCGGTTCCCTGAATCCTCCACTCAAAAACACGAAAAACAAACTGACAGTCAGAAAGGAAACGAACAACAAGAAAAACAGTTTCACTCGGTCGGATCGGCGCCGGAAATCTAAATTCATTGGCGGCCACCTTTCCCCCATGAAAACCAGCTTCGCTTGGGCGTTTCATCTGTTACCTGATGGGTTTCATGTTGTTGCCTTTGCTCCCATCTCTCTTTTTGCTGCTTGATTCGGTTTTCCCGGTTAATCAGATTTATTTCCTGCTGTCGATTCCATTCATTTCGGATGTTCCGTTTTTCAGCTTCACTAATGACGCGGTGTGTGGTTTGTTCCTTTTCCTTTTTCGTATGCTCTGCTTTTTCGATTTGACTGCGTTCAACTTTTTCCGTTTTATGCCGAACGTGAGCTGTGTTCTCTTGACGTTCCAGCTTCTCTTTTCGGCGTTCTGTTTTTGATTGCATGCGCTCGGACAGTTCGTTTACATTTTTCTTATCAACTTGGTTGATTTGCTGTGAACGGTTGGTTTCATTATTTTTGTTACGCGTTACGTTTTGCTGCTCCACTTGATTATTTCGGGTCTGTTCGTTACGCAGCACGGTCTTATGTTCAGCCTGTCCACGTTGAACCCGTTCACTATGGGATTTGCTGTTATTACTCGGCTTGCTCGATCTAGAAGCAAACGAAGAACCTATGCCGGGTTGTTCAGCGATATTTGCAGACTCATTGCGTACCACCGTTTGATTTTCAGCTTGCCCGCGTTGAACCAGCTCTTTGCGGGGCTGCTTGATCTGCTTCCGGGTTTCTGCGACGGAAGGCGTGCTTGACGGCAGATGAATAACCGATGGCTGTTCCGCATCTTTACGATAGGTCTTCGCGGTTGTGGCTTGCTGATTCCCTGGCAAGCGACTAGCGAGCTGGTTCGCTCGAATCCTCCCTTTGCGTCCAGACGGAGAGTTCGCAGCTGCTACTTGTCTGAGAGCAAGGGATTGCTCATGGTTTGGAACGCTCCGGCTAGGAAGCGACCTGACGTTTGATCCAAGTTTTTTCTCTTCATCAACAACTCGATAGTCCGCATCAATAATGGTCGGATCTCCGGAAGCTCGTCTTCTCCGTTGCGTATCTCGCTGATAAAACTCTGCTTTGGCGGTCTTAACCTTTTCTTTTTTGGGATTTTTAGAAGCTTGTCCGCTACCGCCGGAAGCCGCTGCCCCCGCCATTTGGGGTGTGAAACCCTGGTTCCCTTGAATCATAGAACGCAACATGCTGTATTTCGCAAAACGTGCCGCCGCCGACGCGCCAGGAATGCCCCCAATAGCTTCTCGAGTACGGGAACGATATTCCCGGAAACTATCTAGCGATCCCCGTGTAGAACTGGCAATATTCGCGGTAGTGTTGGTGATAAAGCTGAAAAGCTCCTTCCGCTTAAACCAGATCCCCACGTAGCAAAGGATTTGCATGCCGAGTACAAAGAGAAATCCGTACTCAACCATACTCACCGCGTTATAAATAAGCGTGCCAATTGTAAAAATCACCGTCATAAGCAGCGCGAAGCCAACCTTCATTAATAGCGCATGCAAGGTCTTCATGGCCCAGTTAAACGCACTCCCCCGCCATGCTGGTACCAGTGCCATCAGCAAAGGAACTGGAGCAAATAAGACCAGGGCAATAAAAAGGATCTGATAAAGGACAACGGCCGCGGCCATGAGAAGCATCTGACCCGCCAGAATCAGATTGGCAAAAAGCAGCAATCCAACAAACCACGTTCTACTATTCAAACCCTCTACACTCATCATTTTATTGTCATACTCATTGACTTCCTTCTCTGCTTCTCTGCTTCTATCTTCGCTTCCGGGTTCTAGCTGTAACATTCGGTCAACACGAGATTCATCTACTTGCGGTGCCCCATACTGTAAAAAAAGATAGGGTGTGTAGATCATTACATCAAACATCTGATTTTGTACCGCAGCTATGCCTTCATTGCTGTTGTAGTTCGATCCCGGCGATATAATATTCGATGTGCTGTTTAACACGTTCATTTGCAGCTCTTTGGACCAGCCGTTAACCAGAGGCAATATGCGATCAGACTGCGATATGAACCCTAAACCGAATGCAAATATGATGATCATCGAGAGGATGCCGGAAGTTGCCCTGCTCTGTTCTCGTTTAACAATCCCCACATAAGCCGCCCATGCCCCGACAATTGAAATGATTAAGATGATTAATGAAGGCCAGATGCCGTCACTGCGAAAACCTCCTTCATCAAATCCGGCGATGGTTTTAATCGCTTCGGATATTTCACCAATAATGCTGTCAATGATGTCTAACTTAAATGCTTCTCCTACGACGGATATGACAAAGTAGAAAATGACCACCATAAGCGACCAGCCGCCATTGACCAAATCCAACCGTGTAGCCTGCACGCCGTCACTGATTTTTCCAGATACATTAAACGGATTTCGTGTACGGTCGATGTGTAAATCTAACTGATATCTGGATGTATCATATTTATTGTATTGCAGCTCCACCGCCCCTTCGTGCGATCGGGTTTCTCTCGGAACCAAATTATCTTCCAAGGTGCTGGCTTGAACACCCCCGGCAAGAAACGAAAACATGAGCAGGAGTAGGACGACTTTTTTATTAATTAGCTTCATGGGCTGCTCAACTCCCGCAGCATGTTTTCGTTCAACTTTTCCACGATTACATCAAAGTCCGGCGTTTCACCGTAGCGTTCCTTTTTCCATCCTTCCTCTGTTCGTATAATCTTAAATGTTGCAACCCGCAAGTTGTCATTCTGTGATGGATCTAGATATTCCATCAAGTAATAATAGGTCTGATCGTCAAATACCCATTCGGTTAAGCCATATGTTTCAAGCTGGTAAGGAGATTCATCCTCGTGTAAACCTAATAAATCTTCTTCTCTATATTCCAGCAAGTTATTTAAGGCCTCGTAATCCTTTCGGATATTAGCCTCCGTATACAGGACTGGAATGTCACTTGGCTTCAAACCATTAATTTCTTCGGGTGCTACACTCCCGCAAGCACTTGTAATCAAAAGTGCAGAAAGCATGACTAAGATCGTAATAATTCGGAACCTCATACAAACACCTTCTCTCGCTCTGTACTCCGCTTCTCTTGCGGTGGCCGCGTGTCAAAGGCTTTATCCAAATCAGCGAATAAGGGATCAAATTTGATAACACCACTGCGTCCATAAATATCCTGCATGAGACAGTGGCCGTTCTCCAGCTCACTTATAATGGTGCGGTTGTATTCCGTATCGCGTAGATTAAACAGCTTCAACACATTGGAGATCTCGTCCGGATCGGTACTCCGAAACGCAAATTTCATGCCAATATTGTTTTTGATTTTTTCATCCAGAAGATCATTTGCATTTTGCGAAATCAAGTAGATGCCTGAATTCATGGCGCGACCTTCTCGAATTAATCGTGATGTGACGGACTTGCCTTGGGAAGTATTTAGCATGGACCAGGCTTCATCCATCTCCACAATTTTAAATTGACCGCGGTCACCGTGAATATATTTTAACGCGAAGCTACCAATCGGGAGCATCATACCCACAGACAGCATTTCATTGAGCGTGTATTCTTTTGGATCGGTTTCCGGCGTAGGCAGTTCCAAGTCATGTGTCATTAGAACATTCATGGCCGTTTCAAACTTGAACGAATTCGACGGATCTCCATCACCGAAAAGCAGGCTTGCAAAAGATAGCTCTTTGAAACTCATCATATGCTCGCCAAGCCTGCTGCTTTCCAGATCCCCTTTGATAAGGCGATTTACAGCATCGGTCATCGAAGGGAACTTACACTCTTCCGACACTTGCCGTACCACTTTAGCTAGGCGTGGGAACCGTTCTGAATCGTTCATCGCGACACCAGTGAAATACGTCAGGATGTTCAACGCAAGGGCTTCTGCATCCTTTGGACTGTCCGGAAAAATGGAATACGGATCAAGCTTCCCTGTGTGCACGGAATCGCTGGACAAGCTAACAATGTTAATGTTGCCTTCCAATGCCTTCAAGTCGTGTGCCCAATTGCCGCGTTCCCCTTTTGGATCGATGACCAATGCCTTCGCTCCGGAGAGTACGGCGTTATAAGTGATAAGGTTGGCATTGTACGATTTTCCACCCCCGAGCGATCCGATGAAGCAAGCCGAAAGGGCATTCGTTTTGGAGCCGCGCACACCCTGTGCAGCCAAGTTAGGCGCAATATAGACAGGTTGATTCAAAATCCCCGTGTGACCAATATAGAAGCCTTGGCCGTCACCGATTTGCTTGGTCGCGCCAAACATCCCTCCGGCCATCGTTCCCGGCTCCATGTAATGCTCATAGTCCGGGACATACCGCTTTGCTCCCGGCAAAAATTCGTTAAAGAGCAAAAATTGGTCCCCATACGGCTGCTCTACATGGATACCCATGTCTTCATAGGTATCTTTAATAATATCGCACCTGCGGCGCAGCTCATCTTCGTCTGAAGCTGCCAGGCACAGCACGATAGAAGATAAAATGAGGGGCATCCGTGTCTTTTGCAGATGTGCTTCCAGCTCTTGCGATTCCGCCCGGCCCTCCATGACATTGAGGCTGGTATCATTATCCGTCTCTTGCGCATGCCGATCTTGGTCTTTCAGTTCTTTTTGCTTGTTCCGAACAGCCGTCATCGCCACGCGATTATCCATCGTCTTTGTTCGGATGGAGATTTCAACGGGGAATTCCAACCCCTGAATCGCATACAGCCATTCGTCGCCGGGAAACGTCATATCGTACGGCACATTGGATATGGTCATAAAGGCCATGTGGCCTTCCCATTCCTCACCGTCAATCGACTGTCGCACAATCAAGCTTCGCCCGGGGCTTTCATCCACCTTGCCTTCGGTGAGCTTCATAATGTCTCGGTGCACGGGCCGGCGAACTTTCACATTGCCATCCTCATATTCCGTATAATGCACGGTATAGACCGGACTCCACTGCTGCAATACAGGCGCTTTTCCGATTCCACGATACCAGTTGCGACGTATCAGCCACTGTGTAACGTCTTCGTCAATCGGTTGGCCATGTATGCGAGAGGAAACCTTGGTGTAGACCCGCCGCTCGCTTTTCATATGTCGCTTGATTGCTTCTTCCAATATTTCCGGTCCTTCAATACCGGACTTTTCATGGATAAACTGGAAAAACTCTTTAAGTAGTTCCTTGGCTTCCTTGAAAAAATCACTGTTCGCCTTCTCCAGATCCGGAAGCTTTACACCGATGAAGAAACGGTATTCCGTGCCTTCGCTCCCGTGACGCTGCTGCAACACGTCTACCGTATCGTCGATGTGATCCAGCGCGGCATTCATGACCGCGCCAGATAACGTTTCTTTGTACTGCTCGTACTTCTCATGAATGGACTGGAATTCAGGCAGAATGAGCATGTGTAATTCGGAATTGATTTGCCAAAAGAAGCTCTCGAGTCTGCGAAATTCTAACATTTTTTCATCATCGGATAGGAAATCATAGTTGAAGCCGGGAATGTCGTAATACGCCCAACATTTTCCGTCTTGCGCAAATATCAAATTTCCTTCATAGTAGCTAATGGGAAACTCTAGCATTCCGGATCTTCCCCTTTCGTGTGATAGCTCAAACGTCTGTAGCCAACAGGGGAGCTATACACATGTGGCTTTTTCGGATGCACAGTTTCCTTGTAACGATTGTGGTCGTGCGGTGCGAGTTTGAATAAAACCCACCGCACGATGAACCGATGCGGCGCTTTGCCGTCAAGTAATTGCTTCGTAAAAAACCATGCCAGCAGTCCAGGGATGCCAATGTACTCCACCATCCAAAGATTAATCATGTTAAAGGGCGGAAATTTATTTAGTATCCACATGAAGGCCACGCCGCCGAAGAAGAAACCGATCTGTCGGTAACTTACTGGGAACGGCAAGGCGATATCTTGTATACCATAAAGCATTTTAGGGATTTTCCAGACGCTCGTATACGTTCGCATGCGTCGCATCAAATCATCCTCCTTCCCTGTATCACAAACGATGCGTTAACCGAAAATCGCTGACCAAAGCGTCTCTCCTAAATCCTTGATATTCTCCGGGAAAAACACAAACACCGAAACAAACAATGCGAACACGAAGAAGCCAATAAATCGACTGAACTCGCGCTTGGCCAAAAAATAAATGGCCAACGCTGCAATGATTAGCAAGAACAACGCCCCGACTTGTGTAGACAACTCATTTTGTAAATTTTCTCCGAAATTCATAGGGGATCGCCCTCCTTTATTTGTCGAAACCAATGACAAACCAGCGGTTATCTTGCTTCTTCACTTCCAAGCCAAAAGGATACGTAAACCGTGTGCTCCCGGTGGCGTCTGCCAGAATGACTTTTGTATAAACGGCATACGCATTGTCATCAGGCAAGGCATAAATTTCGTGACCTTCAATCGAATCAAATTCCAGAATGCCCTCAAGCCCTCCAATGTCTTCGACGTCCAAGGTGTAATAAGATAATTCTTCGGTTCTCCCGCTAGCATAGACGTTGAAGAAGCTTTCCAAAAATACTTTAATCTCGTTTGATAGATCGGGATTACGAACAACGGCGGTCGGGTCGCGGTCCTCCTGTAGTTCAATATCCGCTTGTTTAGGCTCCGGGATAAAATAAGGGGTATCGTAGACCGCGTAATTTTCTCCGTCAGTGGCCACGGGGATCACCCAATAAACCAATTTCGTTGTCGCATGCTCTCCATTCGCTCCAATGCTTTGTGTATACTGGGATCGCATCGTAATCAAGGACTTACTGTCTCCAGCATCGTCAATCTTCCACATTTGACTCTTTTGGTGTGTGGCGCTGGATTTCAAATTGTCTGTGATTAAACCCGCTTGCGGATGTAATCCGTTCACTAAATACGAGGATAGACGCTCTCTGCGTTGATCAGCGGCCTCCCGCCCTGGCTCCCAAGTAAAATAATGATGGGCAAAATTGACGGCGAAGGTTTCAATTCCTACCGTGAATGCAGGGGTTACATCATCATCGTCTTGCATCACCGCTTGAGCTACCTCACCGGCTGGACGCATCCACATAAGCGTCACGGAAAATAACATGTACCCTGCCAGCACCCAAAAAACAGATTTTGCAATTCGTTTTTTCACAATCGTTTTCGGCAAGGGCCTTTTCGCCATGGTACTCACCTCCATTCAGAATCCAGTTGTTGTTGCCTGCGCTTCTCTTTCTGGCTCATCTCATCCAAAAGCGCCCATCCCGCCCCCAGGAATAACAGGAGTCCTCCCAGCACAGGCCACCATCCAAAACGTTCAATCATCGGGTTCAACAAGTCATAAAGTGCGTCAAAGGAAGTTCGCACCGGCTCAATAAACGTATAGGCCGCCCAGATCGCCAAGGCAAATAGCGCAACAAATACGCCGATAAACATCAGCTTCTTGATAAAATTGAGTAGAAATAGGGAGAATCCCCTGGGCTTTGGCCTACGCTTTTGATCCCGTTTTAAATCCACGCTGTCACCTCCCTTCAAAAACGAACATTAATTCGGATCGATCGCCGTAAATATTCGGATTTTGCCGTAAGGATTACACCCAGCTCGGGCTAATCCGCCCCTGGCCGCCGTCTTTGTCGTGAAATAATGACGATCTTTATTCTTCTGGACGAATACGCCACATGGAGTATTTCTTATCCGAACCTTTAAAACTCCAAATGTCACCATAAGGATTCGCGAGAAGTTCTTCATACGTGGTGTACATCACGGCTTGGATTTTTGAGGTATCCACGTTGGCCGTATGCTCCATCAAACGGTTTTTCTCGTTTTCACTGGCTGATATAAAATTAACGCGGAAAAGGACCGGCGGTAGAGAAAAGATGGCATGTTTCGTAAATGCCTCACGCGCAATGTAATCGTTGTAACGACGAAGCTTGTTTTGAGAAACCGTGGCCCGCTGACGGCTGCGCTCCATTTCCATGAAATAAATAAAATCGCCCTCTTTTTCATTTTGTCTCCTGCGGAATACGGCTGTTCCATCAGGGACAATCACATCTTCTTTCCGTTGACCATATTGATAATAGCTGTGACGCTCGGAGATCCATTGTTGGAATTGAAATTCCGGTATCGATTGTGCTTGAAGCGCACCGCGAACTTTGGCTGTTTGCAACAAGTGATGAATAAAGGTGGGCGTTCGCTTTGTCCAACGGCTGTCCCATCGGCACTCGCCTGTCATCGCATCGACTTCTTCCACCCCCAGCCGATTCAATGTAATCACCTTTATGTTTTTGGCGGTTTCGCCATCAACTCTCGGCGTCATCATGGACTGAATGTAAGCCCCGTCTTCCAACTTCCGTACTTTGCGGTGAACGCTGCCAAGTACTTGATCCGGGAAAATATACCGATGGATAAAATCCATATCTAAAAACAACATGTCGTAGAGCAGAAGCAGTAAGTCTTGCTCACGTTTCCCTAAATAAACGGTAGAATCACGTTCTTGCTCGATTTCTTTCTTCATCATCGCTTGTCCTCCTAGTCGCTAAAATCATCTGCTGTTACACTAGGTTGTGGTTGTCTAGCTTCGTCGGAAGGCCGTGCTGGCATACCCTCTTCAGGGTCCGTGTCCAAACCATCATCTGAAAACCATTCCTCTTCTGTTGTTTCCAGGAGGGCCGGCTCTTGGTCAACCGCTGTTTCATTTTCAGTAGTTGGAACGGGATCAACAAGGTGGTCTTTTGCCTGCTGCTCCACTTCGGTTACGCGTTCCTCAAATGCTTCTTCCAGCTCGTTTTGCTTTCGCTCAGCTTCTTCAAGCAGCGCTGCTTGTGCCGCTTGCATTTGATGTTCAATTTGCTCTGCCCTGGCCAACGTCTGTGCAATCATGAGATCCACATCCTCACTAAACTTCGCTGGCTTGGGGGGGTGCATGTTTACCAGGAAAGGAAGAGTTGTCTCCCTGCCTATCGCCATGCGTACATAGGCATAATTCGGCTCTACGCGCTGAAAATCTTCCGCGCTCAAATAGTCTGCTTTCATACCCTTATAAATGGTCTCGGCATCTTCGATATTGCCCACCCGATAAGCAACGAGTGTTCCGAAATTTCTGAAAATTGCACTGGCGACTTGATCCGGGACTTGTCCTTCCAGTCCTTGCATGCCTAAAACCAATGGAACATTGTACTTACGGGCCTCATCGGCAAAAGACTGGATGGCATCTGCGGATTGATCCATGAACGTCGGGGCTTCATCAACAATGACGGGATGCATCGGCATGGGTGCACCGGCAGAAAGGGCATCTTCTCGGCTCAACATCGCCAATTGGGAAAACGTTAAGCACATGGAGCCAATAAATCGCCGTTCGTCGATGGTCAAACCTGATAAATCGAACAGCGTATAGTAGCCTTGGTCCATGCCCTCGCGCCAGCGAATCCCATTGGTTGCGGCTCGTAAAATGCCTCCGATGGTTCCCGATAACGTTAACTTTCGGAGCTTGTTTAACGTGGAATTAATTTTCGGTTCTTTGATTCGTTCATCCAACCCGTCATATTTCGATAAAAAAAGCTTCAGCTGATATTCTAGCGGAACCTCATCACGTAAACGAGTTAAAACACTAGCGCGGTAATCATCGTCCTCTAGCAATCTGCGCAAATTGTCCAAATTGGCGTCCTTTACGGTTTGCAGAGCGATGCCACCGTTGAGGAAATTATCATCCACGTTTGGCCCCCAAAAATCGCGCCACACCCGTTTACAAACGTCGGCCACATTTTGCGCAATTTTATCCGGACTGGCCGTGAAATCGACATCGTACACATTAAACGGAAAGTTCCCGTCCTTGAACCGAATGTAGCGGACCAAATGCTGTTGATCTTTGGGAATGCGGCTTGCAATATCTCGGGTCAGGCTTCCATGGGGATCAATGACGGTAAAGCCGGTTGTATTCTCTTCCGTACGTGCTGTTATGACCTCTTCAAGCAGATTGTAGAGGAAAGTGGATTTCCCCATCATCGTGCCGCCCCAAACCGCCATATGACGGCTCCAGCCCTTTAAATCGAACGCGACCGGTCTTTCCTTCCCATGATACTCGTGGACGCCTATCGGCACACAAGATCCGTCTCCGCGCGCTTGCAGTTCTTCCACCTCTAGCGGCAACGGCGTCCGCCGCATTTTTAAACGCTGAAGCTTATTGCATTCCACTTTGCCGCTCGGCAAGCGCATCAGCATCGCCATTTCATCGGCAGAGAACACAACCCGTTTTTTGGGACGCTGGAACGGATAAATTCGACGCTTGAACTCATAACGATACAACGGACGCAAAATATGCCACCATTCCCGGCCATACAAACGATTCAATTCGCCGGATGAAAATTGCCCGAAAGAATGACGACAATTGGATAAAAGCGCTTTCGCTTTGCTGTATTCGTTCGCGATAGTTGTAATCTTGACAGATACTCTCGCCCGCAATCTTGCTTTTTTCCCTTGAATCGCTGTTTTATACAGCTCGTTTTCGGTCTCCATGCTTTCGTCGTCGTCTTCTTCCTCATGCAACTGCCGAAATGCCTTTTGGAAATGCCGCTCGGTCCGGTACGTCGGCTTGACCAGAAACTGGAGCCGCACCCGCTCATCCTCGTTCAAACCCTCAAGCAACGCAATAAGCTCCGCCTGTGTGTCCACCACGTCGTTATGATAGATTTTGAGCGGTACAACAAAATGCCGCTCAAGCAAAAGTTTGGTTCCCGCATGTTTACGGGTAAAGTCCCACGGTTCATCCTCGACTTTCCGAATGTCCGCTTCCGGGTGTTCACTGTAAAATTTACTCTGAAACTCGGCCCCGATCTGCTCCGACGGAACCCACAGCTTATACCGAATCGCATTCACGTCCGCATCCAATTCCCAGCTCATCCAAGGCTGAAAAATCCATCGCGAATACCACGGGCGCATCAGCATGCTTAACACATTACTCCACAACGTTTCATCCTTGAAATAATGAATCTTGCTGTCAAACACTGTTCGTATTTCGTAACAAACACCCTTCGGAATCAGAAACGGAAACACATGAAATCGGCTCATGACCTTCCCCCTTTCCTACGCCAAATTATCTCCAGCAGCCCATCCCTTCAGCTCACCATAAAACAAACCAAACACCGCACATCCCAATTCCAAAAAAACCTCTTACCGACTCCGTAACTCCCTTCGTCTTTAACCAAAAAAAGCTTTTGACCTTTCCCTTGACTTCCTCTCTTGACCTAGACCTTATCTCTTCATCTTCTACCCTCTCCTCTCTCTACACTCACTTTCCTTACCCTCCACCACTTATCCACTCTCTCCTACTCTCACATCTAATCTTATCCACACCCACCACCACACTCCTACTCCCCTCACAATCTATCTTCACACTTCAATTCAATTTTGTTTCCGTACGTTGTTCTATATCTTCCTCCTGCACCAAAGGGTCACGGATGCATCGCCCTACCGCATCCGTGACCCTTTGGTGCAGGAGGGCCGCGTAGCGGCAGGATTTTAAAAGAAAGTGAGAGTCACTAGGATGTCAGTGAGGGGAGTATAGACGGACACCCACAATACAGCAAAAATACCGGGAGAAAGCAAGATAGAAACAGAGAAGCCACATCTAAACGGTAACACATTCTGGAAAGGAATCCCATGGGGCAGGGTTCCCAAATAAGAACAAAACGAGAACAACGGGTGGGACTAACCGCCCAGAAATGGGAGACGCAGCCACTAGCTAGGATCACGAGAACGCGGAGGATCCGCAAGACGAAGACCAGGAGGGAGCCAGCCAGCCACCCCCTCTAGGGTAAGTGTATTGGGATCTGGTACATTCTTTTTCTGGTTCTCAGGTGAAGGAAAAAGCAGGATCTTCGAATCCTTAACAAGGCGAATAATCGTCTTCGCCCCTCTCCCTTTTCCGATCACTTCCACTGTAATTTTCTCCAAATTGAGAAGGAATTTCAGAACTTCTTGAAACGTGGAAAGAGACATCCCCCACGTTGCACAAAGCTCTCTTTGCGATCCAGAAACTACGCCGTCAACATGCGAACATAATGTGTCTAAAATATCATTTGCCCACTCGTAATAATGACTTGTTTTGCGTTCTTCGCGTGGCTTGGCCCCCTCCCAAGCTGGACGATAGGTGAAAGCTTCTCCAGCTAAATATTGTATCCATTCCGTGGTCGGCCCGGCTGGTGCACCGGCCTTAAACGCACTCTTCACTTTTTTGATGACTTCTCGATCCGTAAGCGGATCATCCAGGCGCGCGCTCCATTCTAGCAGCTTCGTTTCGGTTTCATCTTGTTCGAAGCCTTCCCTTTTGAAGGCCAGAGCAAGGGTGTAGCATGTATTGTCCCTTTTGCCGATCTCTGCGCCTTCCAAGAGCTTTCGAACGGCTGGATGCTCTAATAAGCCCTGACGAGCGCCTAGACGCCCCTGGGCGCGTTTTTCGCTGTACCCGGCGTACTCCAAAGAGTACCAGTCGTTTAACACTTGAAAGGAAGTCTTTCGTCCACTGTCAAAGCGAATATTTTGGGGCGTAGGCATTCGAAAGAATCGTTCCGCGCCAATGGCGGCTCGGTCGGCCCCGATCGCTTCAGCCATCGCGAGCTGAATCTTTTTATATTGTGCGATAACATTGCGGTAAGCTTTACGGGGTTGCTCCAGCACGAAATAGACGTGGAAACCGCCGGACGGTGTTTGCACGACAAATGACGGGCAGGGCAAACCTGCCTCATTGATTCGATCCAGCAAATCAGGCAAGCACAAGCCGGGATTCTCACCGTTCTTCACATCCACATCAAGAACAACGGCATTGATCCAGCGCAATGCGCCTTCCTCCCGCCAGTCCGAGCGATAGAAGGTATTGGGCGTATAGTATGTATAGCTCTCCGTGTACGCGGCCAGCGTCGAGTATGTCCGGCAGGATTCGTTCGTCCGAAAATCATTGCTGACGAAAACCCATCCCAAGTTCGGGCTTCGGCCAGCTCCACTTTGCTTGACGCGTGACGGACGAAGCGTGAGCTGATCCCGGTACAAGTCCGAATAGACCGCTGGTAGCATCGGGGAGCTGTCGAGTTTTTTTAATGGCAACATAAAAAGACTCTCCCGTTCCACATCCCGAAAAAAGGCAATAGGAAAGAGAGAGTCCATCTTTACATTTTTTTTCGCTAAGGGTATAATAGCCCTATAAATCGCGATAATAAAAGTAAAGCACAAACTCTTCCCAAGCAATCTACCAACGGGTAAACCTTTTAAATGAACAGTGGTCGCCAAACCGGATCATTTAAGGGTTAAGTTGATAGTTCGGGGGTGTGGTGCTTTATTTTTTTATGTAGAAGTTCCCAACTGCAACGCTATGAATCTATCATACGACAATTATTTTCGATTTGGCAAATTGAGCCGAAACGGATTTTCCGTAGGTGAACGGATGTTTTAGACTCATTTTCCGTAGGTGAACGGATGTTTTGGACTCATTTTCCGTAGGTGGACGGATGTTTCGAGCGAAAGCGACATATGTGGACAAAAAAATCATGAATTTAAATTTTTTTTGCCCCATTTTCCGTAGGTGAACGGATGTTTTGCGAAATTCTCCGTAGGTGAACGGATGTTTTGTCTTAATCCTCGTGCTTTTTGCAAATTCCGCCCTTGCCATGCTCCGAGCATACCGCTTCTGCCAGCAGGCGTGCCCCCAGCTGGTAGCCATGTACGAACGCCGCTTCTTTATCCATTTCATGCGATTGGACACGCATCTCCAGCAGTTTTTCAAGCTGCTCAAACTCCGCTTTCGGTAATCGCTCTTTCCATTTTCTAAGTCCTTCCGAGATTTTCTGATTGAGTATTCGATATTCCGGATGACTCGAAACGATTTGCTCCATAGGTCG
Source organism: Paenibacillus jepli (assembly GCF_047238105.1). NCBI lineage: Bacteria > Bacillati > Bacillota > Bacilli > Caryophanales > Paenibacillaceae > Paenibacillus > Paenibacillus jepli. The sequence goes on along the minus strand of NZ_JBDFMD010000002.1, from coordinate 37,886 downwards.
CAACTCGCCATTATATAGAGCTTTCAACATCGGCTTCATCTACTACTCCCCCTTCGGTAAATACTTTTCTGCCATGTAGTTACCTCCGTTCATTTTATGCGAATTCTGCATAAAGTTCAATATGCGAAATCCGCATATCGTAAGATGAGTAAGGGTGATACGCATGTATGAACGGATTAGAGCGCTTCGTGAGGACAAGGACTGGACACAACAACAAATGGCCGATATTTTACAAATAAACCAGGGAACGTATTCAAGATACGAGGCGAGCGATAATATACCACTCAAGGTACTTGTCCAGCTTGCCGATTTGCACCAAACCAGTACAGATTATTTGCTGAATAATACAGACGAAAAGAAACCTTACCCACCATCAAAAAAGAAGCTTGCTACATAAAACCGCCGCCATCCCTCACAGGATCGCGGCGGTTATTGGTGAGAAAACCCAAGCCCAAACGCTCGCTTGGATTTTAGGCCCGCCGAACCGGGGGAACCGAAACGCCCCTTCTGCATTAAAAAAGGCTCGCCTATTGGCGAACCTTAGCAGCAGGTCGAACCTGCTTCATCTTAGCTATAGCATCGCTGGCCAACTTCTCTCGTTCGGGATTGGGTCCAGGCATAGACTGAACAACATACTGACCACCTGCATACCGGCGAGCTGCTTCATCAAGACTCATTTTCTTCTTCATGACCAATCACCTCTTTTGCAGGCCTCGCCGCCGTCGGGGATATGGAGTAACACGGAATCAAAAAAGGCTCGCCTTTATGGGCGAACCTTAGCAGCAGGTTTATCCTTCTTCAGCTTCGCAAGCGCGTCACTGACCCTTTTATCGCGCTCCGGATTGGGACCGGGTATAGATTGTTGCACATAATGACCGTCAGCATGCTGATGGACAACATCATCAAGGTCAACAGCAGGATATTTTTTCACCACGATCATCACCACCTCTTTACGATAAGTATAGCATAATGAGCCGTTCGAAGATGAGGCCAGCACTGTTACACTATTACACGAATGTCGTGGGTGCATCACATTTCGGCGGTGGGCTGATCGTCATTAACGAAGCTGTCGCCAATGTCTCGCCGCTGCGAATATGTAATAGCACAATTCCACCTCCCACCCTATTTAGATTACGGCAACGAGCGAGAGCAGGCAACAGGTTATCTCCGCCAGTAATGATCGCCTTTTTGGAGCAGCTCCTGGTTGGCCAGTGCCGATCGGGGCGAGCTGCAGCCCGTTATTTTCGAAAAAACCCGAACAAACAACGGCTATCGGCTCAAATAGCGTTCGGAGATTTGAAGTGAAAGGCACAAACGCCGCGTCCTCCTTTGAGGTGCGGCGCTTTTATTTTTTTCACGTTCGGCCTTACTCTTTAAAATTAAAGAGATCTAATTGAACTAGCTCGTTCAGCTCCCGCTCAGCACGGATGGGAGCATTTAAGAATACCGGCTTCTTCGTCACCGTCAAATAGCGTTCGGTCAACCCTTGCTTCTTCCCCGTAAATTCAAAACCCGCCATAAAAAAAGAAGCCTGCTACATAAAACCGCCGCATCCTAGAGGGTTGCGGCGGTTATTGGTGAGAAGACCCATGCCCGAAGGCTCGCATAAAATCACTTGGTGTCAGCACCACCAATTGCTCTTTAATTTCAGGCGTATGAAAATCTCGATCCCCTGTAACCAGCAAATCAGGCTGGGCCAGCAGCGCAGACACCAAAATGGGAAGGTCTTTATCGTCTCGTATGGGTGGAGCCGAAAAAGCATTGAGATCCGAAGGCGTGTAAGCCAATTCAAACTCCAATCGAATTAAAAACTGGTCCCAGGTAGATAATTTATGCGGGAATCGCTTGGCAAGCACACGAGCAACCTCGGTTAAAGAATAACTGCAAAGGATGAGTTGATGTTCTTCAGCAATGAGTAGCAAAAGCTTTCTGGATATTGAATTTTCTGATTGCATGGCTGAAATCAAAACATTCGAATCCACAAAGACACGTAGTGAGCTATTTGTTTCGTTCATTCCACATTTCCTCGCGAACCTGTTCCAAATCATCCAGCATATCCGTCTCGGTAATCCCATTGGCCTCGGCCTCTTTTGCCATTGACCCTAAAAACTCCCGTAATGCAATAACACTGGATTTTGTAATCACAATCTTACCCGTCTCGTCCTCAATGAAAGCAACCTTATCGCCTTCCTCTAAATTCAATCGTTCGCGTATCGCTTTTGGTATCGTGACTTGACCCTTGGAAGTCAATCGAGCTATTTCCATGTCCACTACAATCACCCTTTCATAATTCCTTACATTCCTTACTTTCATTATATCACTATAAATTGTTCTGTCGATGCCTTCGTGCACGGTACCATTATCCAACACCCGTCTTTTTAAGCAAAAAGTCGGGGAATCTAAAATCCCCGTCCCCTATTGTAAAGTTCGGTCTAAAATAAGCGGAGCTGTTCGGCCGCATCTTCCTTAATCGGCGTATTCAAAAAGACCGGGTTCTTCGTCACCGTCAAATAGCGTTCGGTCAACCCTTGCTTCTTTCCCGTAAATTGAAATTTTTCGATAAAGCCCACTGTTTGCAATTCCTCACATGCCTGTTTAAAACGCTCCACAATTTTATAGACCGGAGTAATTGGCTCCCCCTCGTCATCGAGAAAGTGAAAATGCCCGGCCAATACGGCCAGCTCCTGCGTCACCGTAGACTCTTCGGAGAAGGACGAAATCAACCAATACAACCCTTGAGCCAAATACGACTTTAGATCGTTCATAAGAATTAACGAAACGTCGAAAAGATTTCCCTCCCGATTCGCTTCTACCAACCATTGCGGCAACTTAATCTGAAACTTGAACTGATAATGCGTGGCGGACCCCACTTTGCGCCTGAAGACAATTTCGTCAATGAGCCGTGTTAGTTTAATCTCCTCGTATTCCGCATTTTTAGCCCGCTGGTATTGGGTTAGCGTCACCTCAATATCTTTCAACCGGATAAGCGCTTCCTGGATGCGCTTGTAGTTCTCCGCGCCATCGGACATCCCCATTTCGCGAATGATATCCGCATATTTCAGCTCCACGACCGCGCTATCATGATTGTGCTGCTTGAAAGATAACGCCTGCACCGCCCCCATCACCCGCGCTTCATACGTTGTCAGCACTGATCCTGTATTATTCTTAAAATGAACCGCTCGTACACCGTGTGGGTTCATGACGGCCACCTGGCTCCGCGGCTGCGCGGAAAACAGCGCGTGCTGCGCAATGTTTGTATTGATTGGCACAAGCTGACGCAAATAATCGACTGATTGAATCCGAAGCGCTTTTTCCAAAATATCCACTTGCGCTTGAAGATATTCACGTTGATCCTGTTGTTCTTGAATCCGAAGTTTCAAAGATTCACCGAACTGATTGGCGTACATGAACAGGTCTTTGGACTCTACCTTCTCATGGAGACTGCGACTCAATTCAATCAACGTCTCTTCGCGTATCGCTGTCGCCTTTAAAGGATCTGACGGTTTTCTTTTCAAACACTCTAAAGCCAGCTCGTGCAATTGTGTTTCAATATGCGTAAATGACATGAGTGTCCCTCCCTCCATGTAAACGGATTTGCAGGCAGCTTCGCGCAGATCCGTGTTGGCCATCCGTTTCAATGTAAACAAAGTCTAGGATCTGCTGCCGTGAAATGTAAACAAAAAGTTGGCTGCAGCGCGATCGCCGGCGCAAATCATGTAAACATAACCATTATGATTAGGGTTTCGTGGGCCACGGGTAGATTTTGGCTGGTCGCTGTCGTCGCATGCCTGTTCCCATGGCCTGCCCATCTTTGATATTCCTATGATTTCCGAAAAATTTGTAATGAAAGAGCAGGAAAGCGCGGCTCATCGCTTCCGGAATGTGAGCCGCCGAAATGGATACGGAACTTCCCTCTTCCTGATTCATGATCTCAACGCATTCGTTTAAGTCCCTTGGAGCCTCAGCCAAACGAATTAAGCTGACATCATAGCCAATAACCGAAATAAAGGTCCGAAGCTCTAACGCCGCCATCAGATCGGTTGACCAGGGTTGATGTGCAAGCTCCTCATCAAATTCTCTTACAATGGATGTAATTAGCTCATCCATTACCGGTCCCGTATCCATATTTAAAATTTGATGAGCTGTCATCATTTACGCTCCCGCATTTAAATTTTACATATCCGTTTCCGTAGTTGAACGGATGTTTCGACTCTCCAATCATCGGCTAAAGATTTACCCTTCCCGGTAGATGCCTTTAGCTCGTTCAATGTTTGTAATCTCTTTTTCAATCACGTAATTAATGAACTTCTTTTTGAATCCCTTGCCTTCAAGCTGGGCCAAGCGGTTCAAGCGGTCCAGCAAGTGGTTTTCGATCAAAAACGTATCCCGCGTGTGCGTTTCCTCCACCGTTTTCTTCCGGCGGTCCACTTCAAGCATTTTCAAAAATTCATTTTCCGACTCACGGAAAGATTGCAAGCTTTCGGATAATACAACCGCATCATTGTTTAGTTTACTTTTTGTTTTTTTATTTTCTGTTTTACTGTTCAGTTTTACTGTTCCGTTTTGTTGTTCCGGAACACTGTTGTTGTTCTCTTTGTCTTTTTCTTGTTGCGTGTCACTTCGATGTTTTCCGTCATCGGCACTTACATTATCCGATCCTTCATTTGGAACAAGCGAAGATTCAGCTTCCGGTTTACGGTTAACGGTTGTTGTTGTTGATTCCGTCTCATTGTGCGTGTTGACGTTTCCTTTTTCGTTTTCAGTTTCATTGAATTTATTTGCTGTTGTCGCTTCCTCTTCCGTTTTACTGTTCAGTTTTTCTGAATTGTTTTCATTAACATTGTTTTGATTGTAACTTTCTGTTTCCGGTTCTGGTTTCGTGTTATTATTACCGAAACCAATGTTAGTTAACGAGCGTTTTTTTGCCACGTTTTAAAACCTCCTTTAGTAAATCAAAGTACGTCGCGACAAGGGGGTTGTTTTGGTCGGCAAGCACAGCAGGCTTTCCATCATAGGCCGTTGCCGCCGCAAACCGAACCGACCGGGGAATTACCGTGTCGTAAAGATGATACCCATGCTCGGCACAATACTTCCTGGCTTGCACCATCATTTCGGAATGCAATACCGTCCGCATATCGACCAGCATCCCCACCATGCCATCAATGACAATCGAAGGATTCTGCTCCGCTTTAAAGTCATTGATGACGTCAATGACATTCTCAATGCCCGAAACGGCGAAGGTCTCCGGAACAAAGGGAATAATGACACGATCTGCCGTTAGGAGAACATTCCCGGCGACGACCTCTAGAGAAGGCGGCGTGTCAATAAAAATATAATCGTATTGATCACGAACCGCATCAATTGCGGGTTTGAGCAGATACAGCGGCTGCGGATAATCTTTGGGGTTTAGCAGGACGTCAAAAACAAAAAAATTCATTTCCTTGTTCGCCGGCACAAAGTCCAGGCGATCCATCAGCTTCACGCGAACTTGCTCAATGGACATGCCCTTAACGAGCACATCATAAATCGTGTGTTCGTAGTCAATGGGGGTTTTGCCGAAGGCCATGGCTGAATTCCCTTGCGCGTCGGTATCAACGATCAGCACCTTTGCCTTCTTTTGCGTCTGAATGATCGCGGCGGCCATGTTGGTAACAAGACTGGTCTTCCCAACGCCGCCTTTGTTCGTTGAGACACTATACACTATTGCCATGAAAGTCCACTCCAGTTCTGATTATTATTCATTGAAATGTTTCAAATAAACTGAACAGTTTTTCGTAAGAATTATATGGATAAATTTAATGTAACATAATTAACCGTTCAGACTCAACACAGAAATCCTAAACGTTTAAGAGCGCTGCAACGTTCGACTCCACGAAGCGAAATTGACTGTAGTCAATTCAGAATGATAAAATGTCTTTAGGTATCATTTTGTGTATTAAATTAGTGTACGTATGAATGTGCTGGCTTTCGTCGTATACTAAGAAGAGCCTCTGCCGCGACAACGGCAAAGACTCTTGAGACGCAGAAAGGCTGTGGATCACCACGGCGTGCATTAGAATTAACTTCGCAAGCAAAACCCACCGTCAGGCGCCAACCTTATGCGGTGGGTTTTTGCTTGCGTTTTTTACGAAACTTACGTCTTAACCAACAGTACAGCTTGCGCACACCAAACACGAGGCTTAGTGTGGCAGCAACCCATCGGAGAACGTCCAGCCACGCCACAAGTACGGCCATCGGCGTCACCCCCCCTCTCAGGAGTTGTCACGCCGTGACCTCAAAACATCCACCGCTTTTCTTTGTCCTACCCAGGAGTATAGCACGATCTCATTCGAGCAGTAAGGGTTTTCCTGAAATCTTGCGTTTTCAGAGTCCCGTTAGGAACCGGCCTTCTCTCCGGAGACGCTTCGCCTCGGCATGCTCATGCAGCACGCGCAGCACATCCTCATTCGAATCTTTTTTCTACGGAAAAAAGCGCGTTCCCCTGTGCAGAGCTTACTGACGCTGCCTCACCGCTCTTAAGCTCCGTGCAGGGTGTAAAGCGCGGCACAGGAACCTAGAGCGCCTTGGCCGGGGCGCTTGTTCCCGGTTTAGGAGCTCTGGTTATCGGGCCAAGTAACCCTGCAGCGGTGCGTACCGGCTCTTGGGCGGTGTCTTCCAGCCGCGCTAGAGCCGGTAGCATCAGCCCGCACCTTTTAAATCTTCAGTTCTCCTGAACTCTTTTTAGGCCAGCAGTTTCAAGACGCGAACAAAAAAAGAGCTTTTACCACGTTCAGGCAAAGGCTCCATAGAACAATCGCTAAGCATCTTCGCCTGCAACGTAGAACTGTTTACATTCCAAGCGGCGGCCAGCGCCGATCAAGCCGTGAAGATCCGGAAGCCTGTTTACATTACATGAAGAAATATTCTTTAAAAAGTAGCCCACACCGCGAGCACCCTAGGCTGTAATCACATTGCTTTCCAACTTCGGAAGTGCTAAGATAGTAGGTACATTAGTAGGTAACAATGCACCAAACTTGATTCATATGTTCTGAAACGTATTTCGTTGACAATCGCCGTATATACTAAGAAAAGAGCCTCTGCCGCGTCAACGGCAAAGACTCTCCAGGACATGAAAGGCTGTGGATTCACCACGGCGCGCAGGAACAACTAAATGTTATTGCAAGCGAAACCCACCGTCAGGCGGCAACCTTACGCGGTGGGTTTTTGCTTGCGTTTTTTACGAAACTTACGTCTTAACCAACGGTACAGCTTGCGCACACCAAACACGAGGCTTAGTGTGGCAGCGACCCATCGGAGAACGTCCAGCCACGCCACAAGTACGGCCATCGGCGTCACCCCCTTTCCGGGAGTTGTCACGCCGTGACCTCAAAAACATCCACCGCTTTTCTTTGTCCTACCCAGGAGTATAGCACGATCTCATTCGAGCAGTAAGGGGTTTCCTGAAATCTTTCGTCTTCAGAGTCCCGTTAAGACCCCCCTTCTCTCCGCAGACGCTGAACCGGGGGAACAAAGCCGCTTGATTCGTATAAGTTGACAAAACAACGCCCTGGCTGGTGGCAAATTCCCCTAATCCGTTTACAAATTAACCTGCCGACACAGTGGATCTGTTTACATTCCAAGCGGCGGCCAGCGCCGATTGGGCCGTGAAGATCCGGAAGCCTGTTTACATGCAATGTACAAGGCAAATGTTTTCTTATCGATGGCCGCCGCATGCTCATAATGACTTTGCAGCACGCGCAGCACATCCCCATCCGAAAGCCCCAATTCTTCTTTAAACGGAACAAAAGCGCTTTTGACATCCTCGCCTACATCGAGCATGTTCTCTTCCCGGTAATGCTTGTCCTGCTTTTTCTGCGCTTCATTTTGTTCGTAGTAGGATAACAGACCTTGAATGACGCCATATATGGTCGTCGTTTGAAACGTGGATTGCATGCCCTCAATCGTTTCCTTCAGCTCGGCCGGAACTTGCACCATCGCACGCGACATGGCTCATGCACTCCTTTCTTACTCTTGGTTATTATTTCGCTTGGTCGTGCGTTTTGTCTGTTGCGACTGAACCCCTTCACGCAAACCGTTGATCGTTTCATACAGCGCGGCGATTTTGTCGCTGGCGTCTTGTGCCTTTCGCGCCGCTTCCGCACTGGCCGCTTCCTGTTTCGACTGATACTCGCTGCGAAGCTGCACCAACTCCCGTTCCCGTTGCACGTCCAGGCGCTCTCGTTGGCTCTTTAACGCTTCCTCGTGTCGAGCGACAAGCTGCGCCACCTGCTCGGCATGTTGCTGCTGCTCTCGCTCATGCGCCTGCTCCAGCGCCGCCAGGCGCTCCGTTTGCTTTTCTGCCGACCGGGTCAACTCGTCCACTTGGTGGCGAAGTGCTTTGTTTTCTTCCATCGCCTCGCCATAGCCGGTAAGCTGCTCGGATAGCGAATGGTTCTTCTCTTCATATTGGCTGAGTAGCAGGTCATTCTTTTGCCGGATGGCTTCGAGCTGCGCCACCTGCTTTGCCTGCTCGGTCAGCTCTTTAGCAAGACGCTCCTTTTCCTCTACCGCCTGCTTCAATTCCTCTTTCTGCTCGGCAATCGTTTGCTCCTGAACCAGAAAACCTTGATTCCGTTCTTCCAGCTTCCCTTCAAAGCCCTGTGTAAGATCCAGTCGCTCCGCTGCCTCCGTTTGAATAATCGTCATGAGGATTTCTTGATCCCGGCGAAGATGATACTCCCTTTCCTCCAGTAGTTTACGGTATCCCAGCGCCACACCCTCTTTCAGTTGGGACATTTCCACGATCCCGGCCACATATTCCAAAAAATCCGCTTGTGTCGGCAAACCACTACTTCCCATCAATTCTTCCAGCTTCGTAATGACCTCTGGCCGTGCGCGGTATGTCTTCGGTATCGTCGGCCCTTTGCTGCCATTGTCCTTCATTTCGTTCATCCCATTCACGCTCCCCTGTGTACTTTCTTCTATTATATCATATATATGTGTACTATGTGTACATTGTACACATAGTATTTTCTAGGTTTATCTGCCTTTAGTCTGCTTCAATGTGTGTGCATACAAGTAACGTGTGTACAAATGAAATTTAGATTATGTATATGTGTACATGGTACACAAAGTGCACTTAATCTTCCAATTGTTTTGTGTACACATAGGAATCGTTAATTATCATTATGTACACATTGTATACATTGTACACACATAGTTTAAAGGGGCGAAATTTGTAAACCTCTGCATGCACAGAACCACGGACGGCCGGGGGGCAGCCAGCCCCCGGCCGCGCCTGCCCTTACACCATCACCGTGCGCACTGCTGCGGTGTCCAATCGGGGCAATGTAAAACAGATGGCCAGATGATGGGCAATCGTACTTTCCGCCAAGCTCTCGGATCGCAACCAGGGTTGATCATCGTCTGCGAGATTTCGCATCATGTGTACCGTCATTTTGTTTGTTCTCCTTTCCCGCGGGGGTCCGGGGGCGGCAAAGCCCCCGGCGCATCGCTAGTTCAATCCTTGCCGCAGCAGCACATACTGCTGCGAATCGGACACGTACAGCAAAAACCAACGCCTCGACGCTCCATCAAGCTGATTGCCGCATATGCGGACCGCCTCCGGCAGGGCAAGCGTATCGCCCGGCGTATAACTCATCCACTCGCTGGCAGCCGCTCCGCCTTGCTCCAACTGAATCATGAAGCGCAAAAGCTCCAGCTCACAGCTCGATACATGGCAAGCCAAGAGCTGAATGCCTTGCACGCGTTCGCCACGCTTTACCGTAACCCCTAGCAGATGGGCGCCGCGCTCGTCACTGGTGAGCGCTTGCAAGACGGATAGTCCGTCATAGCGCGATCCGGAAAGCAGCGCTTGAACGCGGCTGGCGCTCCCTTCGCCGCCCTTCAAATAAGCATGGCGTCATAGAGCGCACACAGTTCCCCATCGGCGTCCTCCCAACCCATGGCAATATTCCAGCGGACGTCCTCGCCGTCATAGGTCAATTCCACATGAGATTTGTAATTGCTCTCGTCCCGGTACATCCCCTCATAGGTATAGTGCGTCTGATCCTCCTTCAGCTCGGCTACAATGTCCACGGGGTCAAAATCAAAATGGTTCAATCGTTGAAACGCTTCGCAAAAAAATACAAACTCCGGATACGTGAACAGTGTCATGGCCATTCTCCTTTCGATAGTAGATGTTCGCCGCTGGCACAAGCACGGCCAGCGGCGCGGATGCGACTTGCCTCAGTAATGAGTGAAATTCAGTTCCACATGATCCAGCCCCAAATGTTCTTTACAGATCTGCCGCGCGGCTGCCCAATCGGCGGCGTCGCCGTCACTGCTGACCGTGAGCTGCTGTTTCAGGTAGTGCTTAGCGATAATGAGGAAGGCCGTCACCGCAAGGTCATACGGCCGTTCCGCCGTCTTGCAAAACTGAAAGTAGGTGCCGTCTTCTGCTGGCTCCTCCCAAGATCTAAGCCTTAGCAGCTGCGAAAAATCAAACGTTTCGTAACTCTCTGATTTCGTCCCGTTGAAACATATTTTTGTTGCGGTCAGAACAGGCTTACCGTTGCCCATTCCATCCGCAAGCGACACGCCTTGTTCCTCCAACACAGGCAACAGCTTTCCAAAATCCCGTTTGATCTGACCAAATACCGCCCGGTCGATTGCCTTCTGACGATACCAATAATGGGTATATCCCATAGCTGTTCAGCTCCTTTAAGGTTGGGTAGATGGCCGGGGCGTCTGCCCCGGCCCGCCGCATTATGCCTGCGATTCAAACGTGTTGCCCTGTATATAATCCGCAGCCCGCTGCGCCTTGCCCGCTGCCTGCACAAGCAGCCGCTTGTCGTCTTCCTTGATGCGCTGCAGCCAGCCGTTAATGTAACTGGCGCTACTTTCCACCGTCTGATTATCAATCCGGGCGACACCGCACAACATCGCCGCGCCCATTTCGGCAATCAGTTCCTCGCGGCTGTAAACCTCGTCTCCGAAGGCTGCAATCTGATCGAGCGGCCGTTCCAGTCGCCGGGCATGCCCGGTGGAATGAACCAATTCGTGAAAGAGCGTGGAGTAATACGCTTCCGCCTGCGGATAATCCGCCAGCGGCGGCACGCTAACCACGTCATCCCCCGGGCGGTAAAAGGCGCGGCCCGGCGCGAAACGAATCGGCGGGCGATCGGCATAGCCGCTTACTAACTGCTCGGCGGCCTCAATCGGGTCATGGTCGTTTGGCGTCCCAACCTCGCGCTTGCTACGGATGCCCTCGCATTGCGTGTCTACCCGAAACACCTTGTAATAGCGCAGCAGCGGCACTTTCTCTTCCTCGCCCGTATCGTCATTTTTCTTCTCCAGCCACTTCCAGAACACGACGATTTCACCCTTCGCACCCTTTTTGACCGTCCCCCCCGCCGCGCTGACCTGCTTGTAGGTGGCGTACTCGCCGGGGTCAAGCAGCAACGCATTGATGCCCCGGTACGGCTTGCCGCTCTGCCAACTCACCGCCGCACCGCTGCGCCAAGGCCGCCGCCACGGAATAACACCGCTCTCAAGCAACTGCACAATTCGCTCCGTCACCATCTCATAAATTTTTTGGCTCATGATTTTTGCCCTCCGCTTCTTTTGTGGTAAAATGGAGGGGCAAAGCGACTCCTAAAGTTCTTTGCCCCGGCCCGGATGCTCTCGACAAGCAACCGGGCTTTAATATTCCTCTGGCAGTAACAGTGTCGTAACGCTACGGTCGTGCTCAGTGATGATCCAATATTTCATCCCGCCTACGGTCCGGTAAACCGACATCAATCGCCCGTCACCATGGGCTAAAGCCCCATCATTGGCTACCTTGTCCTCGTCGCATATTTCGCCCCAATCGGCATTAATGTGCCGGGTCAGCGCGGATATCCGCTCATCCTCGCTCACCTTCGCCATGACGCCTGCCGTAGCGACCACACGGCCCAATGCGAAAACCCCAACAAATACATGGCTGCTCATTTGTCCTCACGCTCCCTTATCCGTTTGTACTGATTCAACAACTCGTCCAATTGCTTCGACTTGGCAAGCACCCCGGCCGCCATGACGCCCATTTGGTCGGCCAAGCGGTTCAGTTCAAGGCGAACCGCCTCAATTCGTTCGCGTAGCTCCCGCTCACCCATGACTCCCTCACCTCCTTTCAGGCGGTACAAATCGAATCGATTCGATTTTGATCCTCCCCCTCATCCGGAACCGCTTGCCCGGTCGAGCCAGCGCGGAGCGACTTCTTTTCCGGTTGGACGCGTAGGGGGTACGCTTGCGTGTCCTGGTCTTGCGTATGGAGTTGTCAAGGAACGGGTACATCCGTATACCGCAGCCGTCGCAGATCTAAGAGCATCGCCGGTTCTTGGGAGGCCAGGGTCTGCCCGCCAGGGCTAGGGCGATTTTTGGAGCGCTCTTCTCCAAAAATCGTCCTACCCTTGCCGGACAAGGTTCGCTATGCTCCCATGCGACGATAACGGCTGCGGTATTCGGATGTGGTCCTTGGCAAACGATAGCAGCAAGGCCCGCGCCGAAGGATCACCCTGCGCGGACAACCGGGGTTCTCAAGCACGATGACGTAGCGCCAGCGGAGTCATGGTGCCTGCCCTTGCAGGGTGGCTTGATGCGTGCGTAGCACGGCGAAGCGCGCATGATGCCGCCCTGCCTTCCTCGATACGCCCCCACCGCTCTTAGGCTCCGTGCGGGGGGTTAAACGACGGACAGGAACTTAGAGCGCCTTGGCCGGAACGCTCTTCGCCGGCTTAGGCGCTCTGGTTATCGGCCGGAGTCCTCCCGCAGCGGTGCGTACCGGCTCTTGGGCGGCGTTTTATGAGCCGCCCTAGAGCCGGTAGCATCAGCCCGGACTCCTCCTTCAGACAACGTCAAAAAAGCCACGATAAAAACCGTGGCTTTAAGTCACAAATGCGGAAGATATCCATTAAATTAGGAAACATGCGATTTATTTGTAACATTATTGAAACTTTTGACTGCTTCAACATGTCTATATAAGTAAGGATCACTAAAGAGAGCCATCTTATACCTACATAAACGTACATCCCTTTTGATATAGAACGTACAGCGTGGTCCAACGTAAAGAAGGAGGGCTGAGGTAGTACGCACAACTATATGTAAAGGAGGTCTACCTTACTATGTTAAAAAAGCATCTTGTTCCTTTAATTACAACACTAGTGGCTGGTATCATTTTTGGTGCAAGCATGACTCCGGTCTTTGCTGCCATAGCAAATAGCAACTATGGTTACTATGGTCCACATAATGGATATTCGTACCGTAACCAGGCACAAGTTGAAACGGGGACGTACCTTTTAGGCCTGACAAGAGCACTCACACAAGATAATTCTTACGCACCTGCCGGGTATATAGGCGTAAGGGCAAGATTATATAAAGATAGTCAACTATGCTACTCCACCAATATGGTATACAATCACGTTGCAGCTCAAGGTTATAACGCTACCACTCAAATTTATTCAGACGGATGTGGCAGTGGTACGTACCACAGTAGAGGGGAGTCGGCCGCGTTTAATGGCACGGGTTACAATGTGTATAACACATTCATAACTCCAAATTTGAACCATACTGAATAGGAGGTGAACCGAATGAAGAACAAATTGCTTAGGATTCCCGTTTCCGGTTTGCGATTAGCGATCATTAGTTTTGTTTTTGTAGTTGGTGTCACGATAGGCGTAATAACGCTTGGTGATGCCAATGCAAACCAAAGTTCAAATGCATTAAATGGCATGCCTAACTACCCGGTCAATGCAAATGGACAAACGTACGGATCAGCCGCGGATGCACCTTCTCGCGACGCCGAACCGGACTTAATTGGGGCCTACGGTGTAGACGGCACGCTTGGATATGTAAAAAAGGAAGATTTAAACGAAGAACTGCCTAAGACACCAGAGGAAGCGTTAGCTATTCAAGAAAGCAAAGCCTTGGCTGGTGAACAATCGATTCCGCTTTATGACGTTGATGGCGAGACGGTCATCGGAGAATTTATCATTCATCAAGGACAGGGCCAAGTAATAGAAAAAGAATAACCTTAAACCGTGGGTTTAGTTTTTAAGCAGTGCGAGGCCTTGGCCTGGCGCTGCTTTTATTTTTCCGCGTACTTATCCTTATCTGCTGCGGTATTCGGATGTGGTCCTTGGCAAACGACAGCAGCGAGGCCAGCGCAAACGAATCACCCTGCGCGGACAGCCGGGGTTCTCAAGCACGATGACGTAGCGCCAGCGGCGTCATCGTGCTTGCCCTTGCAGGGAGGCTTGATGGGTGCGTAGCACCGCGAAGCGCGCATGATGCCCCCCTGCCTTCTTGCAATGCCCCCTACAGTTCGTAAGCTCCGTGCGGAGTGTAAAGCGCGGCACAGGATCCTAGAGCACCTTGGCCGGGGCGCTTGTTCCCGGCTTAGTCGCTCTGGTTATTAGCCGGAGTCCTGCAGCAGCGGTGCCATCACCCCATCCCCCCTCTTGCCCTCCATTCAAAGATTGGCCAAAATAAAAAAGCGTCAAGACGGAGAAATGTCCTCCATCCAAACGCTTCCTGAATTCAATCTGTAGCTTGGCAACGCGACTATTATTGATAAAAAGAAGGAGAGCATTAGCTGCTCCCCTTCCTAACTGTTATGCACCTAATCCCGCAGCAACTTCAATATTTATCGTTGCTTTCATCCCCATCGCACTCATGACATTTTCAATTTTTTCAGTCGTGGCCCCATAATACTCGTTTCGCTCATCTCGGGAAACCTGTGCTTCTGATACATCCAGTTTTTTAGCTAGCTCTGATTGCGTCATATTAATATATATTCTATAAGCAATGAGGCTTTTCCCGATATCCGTAAACTTGTGAATGGGATTAAATGAACCCCTTTTTATTCGTTCATAGTACTCAACTTCTTCCTTTAATTGCTCATGAAATGAAATTAAAGGTTCAATCGCCATACTAATTTGCTCCTCATTGAGACCCATTTCTTCAAAACGCTTTTTCTCATTCGAAATAAACGCCTTATCTTGTTTCAACTTGTCCTGTGCTTTTTGATAAGCTGTCTCATTTTTAATCATTTCGTCAGCTCCTTTATTTGATAATTTTCACAATGCCTTTTGGCTCAAATGTATCGCGTGTTTTTCGAAATGCCGCCGGAAACATCTGTTCTACACCATATTCATCGAGGATTCCTGATGGTTGGCCAACATGCGGGTATAATTCAACTCTGTAACGATGCCACATGGGTAACTGCCATTTTGCAGAGTTACGATCATAAATTCGATCTTGATTTTTCCAACTCCAAATTTTATGGGGATCAATAGAGTTAAGCTCCCTCACAATATCCGGTAATGTCGTGACGTCTGCTACAAAATAACCGTCAATATCACCGGGACTCGCTTTATCTTCAACAAATGAACCATCGATAAAAATTTCGGTTATTCCGACTCTCCAGAGTTGATTAACCAATACTCCCAAGTTGTTTACCAACGTCATCCTTTTATTCGTATCCCACGGAGATCCGTCTTGGGGTCCTGTTACAAGCAAGGAAGTACGTAATTCCTCTAATGACATCGGGTAGTCTTGGATGGGTAATAGGCCACGATCATCAAATATCAGCATTATTTTCCTCCAAATCCCCGCAATTATACATAGCGATTAAATAAACAAATTTGTAAACTTAACAAGTATGTTAATTTAATTATACCTTACGTATGGAAGATGTCAAGTGTGCTCACGATTTTGGCTTTCCTGAAATGATCTTAAACGTTACGTCAAGGGCTGTTTAATGGATGGGGAGCCTAAAGAGTTCCACTTTGCGATGCGAAGACACAGGTGTCCGTAATTAACATAAATAAATGCATCCTCTGTCTTTTGAACCATCCACTTATGGCTTATACTGTAAATTAATAAGAGCACTTTTTGAGGTTTCTTAGTCCATCGCTCGGTTTAAAAATATTTTTCCTCGGCCAATCGTTATGTGATATAATACGGGTTTGCAATCGCCCATTAAATCACGGACTATGAAACAGGGTAAACCATCATATACAATCGGGAGTTCGCAAAGCAAGGATACCGTATAGAAAGGAGTCTGTTGATGTGGCAATGAGAATTACGGAAATTGTGGATCTTCATGAATCAAAAGAGAGTAGCCTTATCGAATCTTTTGAGCAGTACCTTGTGCAGACGTCAACCCAAAAGCACACGGCTTTAATACGTGAAATGGATTGCTGGCAAGGCAGAGCTGATGTTGTCGCGGCATATATCAACAAAGCGGGGGCATTGCCCCAGGGTGCAGAACGTTTGATAAGCCGACTAGGGCCGGCTCAAGTCTTAGCCGTCCTTTATCCTAAAAAAAAGAGAGCGCTGGGAGAAATTATATCCATCTCCGGATTGTCCGAATCAACGGTTAAGCGTCATGTAAAAGAACTCGTTGAAGCCGGACTCATTCAAAAACACGAAGCCGATCGCTACACGCTTCACCCGGAAGGGGTGATTCCCCAGTTTACCTTTCATGCGTACGAAGGCAAGCTGCACAATTGGAGACGCGCGTTGTATCAGGCAATCAATTATTTGGGATTTGCCCAATATTCATCCGTTGTAATGCCCAAACGCTACATTAAAGCAGCGTTGGAGAACATAGAGTATTTTAAAATAAACGGAATTGGCTTAATATCCGTGACGAACCAGCAATATCATATTCATCTAAAACCACGAAAACACCGACCAAGGAAGAAAGCGTTCCACCTGGTCGGCGTTGGCAAAGCACTAGGAGCGATTAATGAATCAAAGCCCAGCGTTCTCCTTAAAGAGACGGATTGCTGATGACCATCTGTTCAGATGTGCGCCACTAGAAGTCTTCTCTAACTGAACGGCGTACCGTTCCAGCAGAGAATACAGCGTGATCGCTTCATTAATAGCCGTTTCCATGTTCGTGATACGCGTTGAAATATCCGTGGCCCCTTTATAAATATCATTCATCGCCTTTTTAATGGCTGCCCAATGCTGCTGATGAGATAACGCTCGGCTCCACGCATCGGAGGGATTGGCACCGGCCAAAATGATTTGGTCGTCAACCGTGCCGGATAAAATACTTTGGTACACGGGGGCAGGTGTATTGGCTGCGATGGAGTCCAATTCCGAGACGAGGATAGAATTCAGTAATCCAACGGAATTATAACGTTCACGGGGCAGTCTTCCGCCTGTGGAAGGTAAGATCCTTTGCTGGACCGTAAACTTCCGGGAACTGTTGTGCCATCCCGTGCCAATGCCATAGGCCCCAACACCGAGATAGAGTAAACCAACGATGTCCGTGTACCCCACCACAACTTTAAACTCATTGATTTCAGACAGCGAGTAAATAAAGTGGAGAAGGTTGGCAAGCGAAAGATCGGAATCGAAATTTTGATTATACTCTTTGTTGTTTCTGGCCACCGTAATATAGAATCCTTCGGTATCAAGAACCGAAATCTCATTCAAAAATTCATTCACTTGACTCGTTTCATTAAGGGCCGACTCGGTAAAAATTAACGACGTAAACAGCGGTGTACGATACCCCCTACTCTTCACGATATTTTTAGACTCCTCAGCCAAGCTCATGCAAATTTGAGTCTGCCTGTCGGTAAAGCTGTTAATCAACAAGGTGGGCGACAGAAGATAGTCCACTCCCATGGATACCTGAAAATCAATGGCGTCGGCTGCATATTTTTGAATGTTTTGAATGGAACGGAAGGCAGCCAAAGTCAAATGTCCGGGATAATAGCCGTAATTCATTAAGTTTTTACTCGTGCCATCCATATAAGTCGTATAGTAAAACTGGGGATCTAACAAAATCTCAGCTTGAGGATATTGTTGCAAATCATCCCGAAAAGATCGGAGACTGGTTTCTGCATCATCGCGTGGGCTTAAAATGACGCCATCCACTTTGTTATGATCCAATGCTTGATGAATTTTCGTTCCTTTTCCGTACCCTTGCTGTACAAATAATTTCACTAAAGAGCCTCCTTCACTTGGTGTAATTGACGCATCAAGGAATCACACGACTTAAACCTCATATGGGGTTCTTTGGCTAGAAGCCGCATGATGATGTTGTTTAAAGCCGGTGGAATATCCGGTCTAACGGCACGAGGCGCCTCTACTTGATTCGATATAATATTGGCCACCAGCTGCATGGAATTAATGCCACGATTAAAAAACGGATGCCGACCGGTTAACGCTTCATACATAACGATGCCAAGGAGAAACAAGTCTGACCGAAAGTCAATTCCTCGCCGAACATTGCGCAGTTGTTCTGGGGACATGTAAATAGGGGTACCCACAGTCATAAATGCTGCCGTCAAGGATTCCTCGGTTAAATCGAAGGCTAGTCCCGTGTCGAGCAAAACATAATCGCCTCCGTGGCGACGCATGACATTTCTGGGTTTTACATCACGATGGACCATATTAATGTCCCAGAGATGTTTAATAGCAGCCGTGATATCCAGTCCCAAGCGAACACCCTCTACAATACTAATGTTCGTTTCTCTCCGAATGATGGTGTGGAGATCTTCCCCCTCAATTAACTCTTCTGTAAAGTACAGCAGTTTTTTCTGATCATATTCAACAAGCGTCATACCAACCGGGCCTAGCTTTACGAGATTCGGAGAATCGCATCGATCCATAATATCAATTTCTCTTTTGGCTCTGGCCAACACATCCTCTCGGATATCTTCAAAGGGAGACGCCGTAATTTGAACATCCACCCCTTGCAGACCGCCTGTCGGTTGTTGGGGCGATGGAATGTTCGTCAAATCTAAAAATTTGATGGCGTATCGTGTCCCCTCTGACATACCGGAGAAAACGATTTTCTGGCCACCTCTACCCACATATTCAATTTGAGTAAAGTCCAGGCAGATCTCTTGTACCTGTTCGACAGTTAAATCAGGTGCCTGCAACGTACTTCCTCCCTATTGTAAATTATACCTATCTAGTTCCATTATACTACTAATCAACGTGCGATTTACAGAAAAAAGAGTATTTTGAACTACGGAGACCCTCGCTGAATAAACACACTGTGCCGACAACCGGGGTTCTCAAGCACGATGACTTAGCGTCAGCGGAGTCATGGTGCCTGCCCTTGCAGGGTGGCTTGATGCGTGCGTAGCAAGGCGAAGCCCGTATGATGCCGCCCTGCCTTCCTCGACATGCCCCCACCGCTCTTAGGCTCCGTGCGGGAGGTTAAACGACGGACAGGAACCTAGAGCGCCTATGCCGGGGCGCTCTCCGCCGGCTTAGGCGCTCTGGTTATCGACCGGAGTCCTCCCGCAGCGGTGCGTACCGGCTCTTGGGCGGCGTTTTAAGAGCCGTCCTAGAGCCGGTAGCATCAGCCCGTTCTTCCTTCCTTCTTTTGATCTGGCTTTGGACAACAAAAAAACGCCCACCGAGCGATCAGCTCCATGTGGGCGCTACCGAATTTGTACGAAGAAAATCATTATCCCATCTCGACAATTTAAGTAACCTAAATTAAAATGAAGTGATTACGGCGTTTAATTTTAGTTACTTAAATGTTGGAGGGTGAAGTGAAATGATTCCGTCTGAAAAAAGAGCGATTGGCCGTCCCGCCGAAGGCATTACCAAAAAGAAGTCGCTGACATTAACGGAAAGCGAATGGGCCATTGTTGAGCAATACGATACGATCGCCGCCTTTGTCAAAGCCGCTTTGAAACCGCAGCTCGCCACGCAAGCAACTACGCTTCATCCTTCCGATAATCGGCAATTCGCAGACTACCCCAAGCACGAAGTGGACTCTTGCTGGAAAACGTATTTACGATTTTCCGAGGATCCGCCTCCGTCTGAAGAAGTCATCGAGCAGGCGCAGGAAGCCATGTACCGCGTTCTCTACCCGAATGGATCGGAGCAGCCCGCAGTCGAAGTCAAAGCGCAGTACATCTGTCCTTTTTCCGGAAAGCGCTTTGGATCAGTTCACAAAATGGTACAAGCCGCCATTCCCCGCCTGCTTCAGTCCACGGAAGCGATGCTGAAAATGAAAGCCGAGCGAGAACGAAGAGGATAGACCCGGCACCTTGCTCTCCAAAAACGCTGACCGAGCCGCCCGGGCATCACGCCAGGCGGCGACCTCTGGCTCACCCTCCTTCAATCCAGCACTTGTCCAGCAAACTGAAGTTGTATTGATTGATTAACGCGTCCAGCTCTTTCGACTTCGCCAGCACGTTTGCACTATGTAATCCTTCCTGTCTCGCCAACTCAACCATTTCCCTCCGAAGCACTTCGATTTTCGCTGCCAATGATTTGCGACTTTCTGTGTTCATCGATCCGATCCTTTCCAGCACATATAATCTTGTCGGTTGATTCGCCCATCTGGGTCTTGTTTAACCTCTTTCCCGTCTGAAAACAGAAAAGCCCCAACCCTAATAAACTAGAGCTGAAGCTTATCTTGATGAACCCCCTCTGATGTGCAAGCCACTCATAGAAAACGCGGAAGATAGGTGATGGAAAAGAATAATATCATCATGAACTGGAGCAAGAGGATCGAGACCAAACAACCGGTCAAAAGCCATCGAATGTACGCCGCGCAATCCGAACCCATTCCGGCTTCTGCGACTCGTGATACCTTTCGCATTTCTCATGCCTCATGTTCTTGCTCCCTTCGATTGCGTTTCACTTGCTCCACGATCAGCAATGTGAACACGGACGCCCCAATGACTATAAATCCGGTTTTCATCCACCATGAAGATTCAAGAAACCAATGATACAACATTGCACCCAATCCTTTCCTTTCCTGTCCCTTTAACTATCTTACAGAAATTTTACTGTTCTTAGAAGACCGATTTACAATAGAAATCAGGCAATCGAAGTGCCTCCACCCCCTACCCTCCATTGTCTACACTTTTCTTATAGCCCGTTTGGAGGTCTTTGCATGACACAAAAATCAACAAAAGCCATCATAGGTGAACGAATCAGGTATTATCGCGCGATGAAAAATTTAACCCAAGATGATCTTGCCGAGCGGACAGGCAGTACTGGATCGTATATTGGCCGGATTGAGCGCGGTGAGCGCAATGTCAATCTGCACACCCTTGAAAAAATTTGCGACGAGCTGAAGATCAGCGTCTTTACGCTCTTTTCGCATGACAGCCCCGATCTGCTGCAAGACCATCCTTGGACGCAAAAAAGTATCGCGCTGCTGCTCGAACAAGACGAGCGCCATCAACAAAAAGCCTTCCGCTTGCTCAAGGAACTGTTCTCGGATTAACAGAATTACGCCACTGATCCGAGGACTTACCCACTCCCTCCCTTCTTTGCCACAGCTTTCCTATGAATCATATATCGACAATTATATATTAAAAATGAATCATATTATAGTCTCTTCAATCGTTCTTAGATTAACTACACTGAAAAAGAAGGAGCGATTGAAGACATGACGACCACTTTACAACGCATTGGAAAAGCCATTCGTGAACTACGTAAAAGCCGTAATATGACCCAAGAACAGCTTGCCGAACTGACCGATACCGCCTTTTCCTATATCGGCTCCATCGAGCGCGGCGGGCAAAATGTTACCATCGAGACATTAGAGAAAATCGCGCACGCCCTACATATCGGCGTCTTTGATCTGCTGGCCTTGTGCCAGAAGGAAAACGAGACCATTCGTAAAATCGATACTCTGCTGCATTCGCAGGACGATTTTCACCAACGCAAAATATTAACCATCCTAAATGAAATGGTCAAAAAACCTGATTCCCGTTAAAACAAAAATAGCCCCTTCAGGGCTATTCGCTTTTTAGCGATACGACGCTTCGATGATTCGATCAAAGGGCAGAAACGTCCTTTCCTCGCCTTCCAGCTCCACACCGTACCGATCCATCCGTTTGACAATACCGAAAACCGTCTCATACTCAAAATCGCTAAACAACGGGAGCGTTAGCTCTACCCCTTCGGCCTTGGAGTGCTGCAAAAGCTGCTCGATCTCGGCCACTTGCTGTTCATCCAACATCGGCTTCTTTAGTCGCTTGGCTTCCCTTTGTTGCCGCAAAATGGCTTCCTTATGCTCGGGCACGATGAAACCGCTCGACTTAAATATTTTGTTGCTTCCCGGCGTGACTTTCGTTTCTTTCATCTGTCCTCACCCCCTCCCTTCATAAAGGGGAACATGTATTCCCATTATAAAAGCAGAACGGACGACTGACAATAGAACCTCCTGTAAACAAGATCAGATCCGGAAGCCCCCAAATTATTTACAAAATCCGGATCGATCGACGAGCTGCAGCGCGTTTTTTGTTTACAAATTCGGGTACCGGTTCCAAGACGTTGTTTACATCTGGAATCGTGGCCAACGCCCTTCCGTCCGGAGCTGGTCAGTAACTAATTTACAAAGCGAAACCCCGTGGTCGCTATCGGTCATGGCTGCCGAAATAGGCTATCATAGGGTTTCTCCATGTAAAGGCTGTCGCCTTCCTCCACTTCGTTCCGGCCTTTTCAGGTACATCGAGCCTCGCTCCCTATGAGTCCCTGCCATTGTGGCCATGCCCCTTGCCGCTCCCACTCTTGCGCTTTGCAAGAACTGTCTTGTCCAAAAACCAGCCAAACATAAGACCTAAAAACGTTTGACGATTCCTTTTGAGTAAAATTACGTTTAAATATTCAAACACTCGTTAGAATATTGACAACATCTAATAAAGAATATAAACTAATAATCAAACAAGTATTTGAATGAGGTGAATCACATGGAAAAAATCCAAGAAAACCAAGATACCTGCGATATATTTTGTTACGACGAAGTGAAAGTCAATCGCGTTTCCGCACTGGTGAAAGAAGAAAAGCTGGCTCCTGTTGCCGATCTTTTTAAAGCCTTATCTGACCAAACGAGGTTAAAGATCGCTTATGCCCTTCTACAAGAAGAAGAATTATGTGTTTGCGATGTTGCTCACATTATTGAAGCGACAACCGCAACGGTCTCCCATCATTTAAGGCTTCTACGCAATTTAGGCATTGCGAAAAGTCGCAAGGAAGGGAAACTGGTTTTTTATTCGCTGGATGACGATCATATTAAGGTACTGGTGAACACAGCGATTGCTCATAGTCAGGAGGTCTAAAAGCATGTCTGAGGAAAATATCGATAATGCCCCCCAACATGTATACCGTGTTGAAGGTTTCACCTGTGCAAATTGCGCAGGAAAATTTGAACATAACGTCAAACAGCTTTCTGGTGTTCAGGATGCGAAAGTAAATTTCGGCGCTTCGAAGATTTCCGTTTACGGTAGCACAACGATTGAAGAGCTGGAGAAAGCCGGTGCTTTTGAAAACTTGAAGGTGATTCCGGAGAAAGCCGCTCGTGAGGCAGCACAAGAAGCAAAGAAGGAAATTAAAGAGCCATTTTATAAGAAGCACAGTACGTTACTGAATGCGACATTGTTGCTCGCATTTGGTTATGTTTCCTACTTTGTAAATGGAGAAGAGAACCTTGTGACGATCTTGCTGTTTTTAGCGTCGATGTTAATCGGAGGATTGTCACTCTTTAAGGTCGGGTTTCAAAACTTACTAAGACTGCAATTTGACATGAAAACACTGATGACCGTAGCTGTAATCGGTGGAGCCATCATTGGTGAATGGGGAGAAGTGGCGCTTGTCGTCATACTGTTCGCGATTAGTGAAGCGCTTGAACGATTCTCCATGGATCGGGCAAGACAATCGATACGTTCATTAATGGATATCGCACCAAAAGAGGCACTTGTTCGACGTAATGGACAAGAAATGATGATCCATGTGGATGATATCGTCGTTGGTGATATTATGATTGTTAAACCTGGTCAAAAGATTGCCATGGACGGCGTGGTCGTAAGTGGCTATTCCGCTGTTAATCAGGCTGCCATTACAGGCGAATCCGTTCCTGTAGAAAAAACGGTGAAGGATGACGTATTTGCCGGTACGCTAAATGAGGAAGGATTACTTGAAGTAAAAATAACGAAACTCGTTGAGGATACAACCATTTCTAAAATTATTCACCTTGTGGAAGAAGCACAAGGTGAACGTGCCCCATCCCAAGCTTTTGTTGATAAATTTGCGAAGTATTATACGCCGATCATCATGATTGTAGCCGCTTTGGTTGCTGTCGTTCCCCCGCTCTTCTTCAATGGCGGTTGGGAAGCATGGATTTATCAGGGATTAGCCGTTCTTGTTGTTGGCTGTCCATGTGCGTTGGTTATTTCCACGCCAATTTCTATCGTTTCCGCCATTGGAAATGCCGCCAAGAAAGGCGTTCTAGTTAAAGGCGGAGTTTATCTGGAAGAAATCGGAGCTTTAAAGGCGATTGCCTTCGATAAAACAGGTACATTAACAAAAGGTGTTCCGGCCGTAACTGACTTTGAAGTTTTTAAAAACAAGGGCAATGAAAATGAGTTGCTGTCGGTCATTACGGCACTAGAGTATCGCTCGCAACACCCGCTTGCTTCTGCGATTATGAAAAAGGCCGAAGAGAAAAATGTCCAATATTCTTATATATCCGTTGATGATTTCTCTTCCATCACTGGCAAGGGAATCAAAGGTAATGTCGATGGGGTAACGTATTATATCGGTAGTCCAAAACTGTTTAAAGAGTTATCGCCTTCGATTTTTAATCAAACGTTAGAAGAGCAGGTCACCTCGCTTCAAAATCAGGGTAAGACTGCCATGGTATTTGGTACGGAAAAAGAAATTCTAGCAGTAATCGCAGTGGCCGATGAAGTTCGCGAATCCAGTAAAGACGTGATTCAAAAGCTGCACCAGCTTGGTATTAACAAAACCATCATGCTTACGGGCGACAACAAAGGTACGGCAAATGCTATAGGTAGTCATGTTGGTGTTTCCGATATTCAAGCGGAACTGATGCCGCAAGACAAATTAGACTATATTAAACAGCTACGATCCGAGTATGGGAACGTGGCCATGGTCGGTGACGGCGTGAATGATGCTCCTGCATTGGCCGCTTCTACCGTCGGGATAGCCATGGGCGGTGCTGGTACAGATACAGCCTTGGAAACAGCCGACGTTGCGTTGATGGGAGACGATTTAAGAAAACTGCCATTCACGGTAAAGTTAAGCCGCAAAGCTTTAAACATCATTAAGGCTAACATTACTTTTGCCATCACCATCAAGTTTATTGCCTTGCTTCTGGTCATACCCGGATGGCTAACGCTCTGGATTGCCATTCTTTCCGATATGGGGGCGACACTCTTGGTTGCCTTAAATGGCTTACGACTCATGCGCGTAAAAGAGTAAAGAAATGTGGGGTTAAAGAAGGCTACAGCCCAATGGAGAGTATTTTTATAAAGGAGAAGTTGTATGGAATATGATGTAATCGTGATCGGTGGCGGCCAAGCCGGACTAGCCACCGGTTATTATTTAAAACAAAAGCAGAAAACGTTTTTGATTCTGGATGAGCGGGAAAAAACAGGCGATTCTTGGCAAAACCGCTACGATTCACTGGTGCTTTTTACGCCTAGATCCTATAGTGCTTTACCGGGTCTCGATTTAAACGGAGATCCATGGGGATACCCAACCAAAGATGAAATCGCACAGTATCTTCATACGTATGCCGCCCGATTTGAACTGCCCATATTACACAATAGGAAAGTGGAAAAGCTACACAAAGCAGGTGCGCAGTTTATCATCACAGCGCAAAGTGGAGATACCTATAAGGCCAAACAAGTCATTGTGGCAACAGGTGGGTTCTATACCCCGTTTATTCCCCCAATCACACAATCGATTAGCCAAGATATGTTTCAAATGCATGCGGCTAATTATCGCAGGTCGGATCAAATTCCACCTGGAAGTGTTCTCATTGTCGGGGCTGGCAACACGGGGGTTCAAATTGCTGCAGAACTAAGTGAAACGCACCAAGTAACCCTTTCCACTAGTAAAAAAATCAAGGCGCTGCCTCAACAATTAATGGGAAAAGACTTGTTTTGGTGGCTCGATCTACTCGGAATATTGAACGTGAAGATCACGACTAAATTAGGCCAATGGGTCAAACAGCGAGACCCTATTATAGGTGGGGATATTCAGAAGGTAAGAAATAAAGTATCTTTTAGGGGACGCTTAGTTGAGATTAAAAAGAAGAATGCCCAATTTGAAGATGGAACACAACAAGAAGTACAGACGATTATATGGGCAACAGGCTATCGAAATAACTATTCATGGATCACCATACATAGATGGTGTAATAGAGCCTCACGGACGGCCTATTCATCAAAGAGGTGTGACAAATATCCCCGGTCTCTACTTTATCGGACTAAGTTGGCAATATAAAAGAGGCTCTGCACTCATTCATGGAGTTGGTGAGGACGCACAATTTCTTATCGATGTCATGGGGAATCCAATCTCGCCACCCAAAATGTAAATATTACAGAAGTTTTCATAATCAGTTGCTTAACGATTCTTCTATCTGTTTCGATGCTCATTTTTCCGTAAAATCAGGGCCACGCGCGGCGGTCATGTTGATATCGATTTTTTACTTCATAAGAATATTGAAAGATAAACAAGTTATTGTATAATGGAGTAACAATCCGAAAGCATCGGTCATGGCAGCTCCGGAGGGGTTCCCTCGGAGCTTCTTTTTTTATTTCAAGGCGAAACTGCACCGATCGCCCAGCTGCAGGCCCGTTTTTGTTTACTAATTTTGCGGCCGGCACCAGAAAAAATGTTTGCATTTGGAACGATGGTCACCGCCGATCCGTCCGGAACTGGCGGTGCGCTTGTTTACTTCGTCTGTATTTATGGTTTCACGGCTTGAATGACTGCCGAAACGATATAGTTTTCGATCTGCTGTCCAGGCACCCAATCTTTAATAAACGCTTTGGATTCATCCTTCGATTCAATCACGATATCTTGAAAACCGCTCTGCACTAACATGCGCTTTACTTCATCGATGGACGAAGCGCCGGAAATGCAACCTGAATACATTTGATCTAGATCATTTTTGATCGGATCAGGCAGCTCGGCTGTCGTTACAATGTCGGAAATCGCAAGGCGACCGCCGGAGTTTAGCACTCGAAACGCTTCATCGAATACTCGTTGTTTATCTGGAGAAAGATTAATGACGCAATTGGATAGGATGACATCCACCGTCTGATCCGGAACCGGCAAATACTCAATTTCTCCTAGCCGGAACTCCGTATTGCCAAACCCGCCTTTATCCGCATTATGACGCGCACGGCTGACCATTTCCGGCGTCATATCGACGCCGATCACGCGCCCCGTCTCCCCCACTTGCCGGGAGGCCAGAAAACAATCGAACCCCCCGCCGCTGCCCAAATCCAGCACAACTTCACCTGGCTTCAAGGCAGCAATGGCTTGCGGATTGCCACAACCTAATCCAAGGTTCGCCCCGTCCGGCACCGCCGTTAATTCTTCGGACGAATACCCCATTTGAGACGATGCACCACTCGCTGATACCGTAAAACTTGGGGAAGGACTACAACACGAAGGGGCTTCCATTTCTTGAACCGCAATTTCTTTGTAACGACTCCGCACATTTTGACGGATTTGATCTTTGCTCACTTCTTGACTCATACCGCATCTCTCCTTTTATTTTTGATTGTCCTCACGCACGTCTGCTATGCGTTAAGGGGTTAAGCTGGCTATCGGTAATATGTTCAACGTAGGCTGTTGCGCTTTTCGTGATCGAGGTAGAATCAAGCCAAACAGCTCCATGTTGCACAAAATGAGCCAAAAAATTCATCCCGGTTAAATTCGCAGTCGCCTGGAACGGCCTTGTCAGTTCGCTTACAGTAAAAAGATTTTTTCCACCTGCTCGGTAGTCTTGTTCATGGCCTCCAATCGAAATCGCGAGAACCAATTCTTTGCCGTGTAAGGCGCTACCGCCCGTTCCATATGCCCAACCATACATCAAGACATCATCCATCCATTTTTTAAGCAAAGGGGGCGCGCTGTACCAAAACAACGGAAATTGAAATACAATTCGGTCATGAGCCAACAGCAATTGTTGCTCACGAGAAACGTTGATCGTTTCATCCGGATATTGCTCATACAGATCATTGACCTTGACAGCCTGGGACTGCTCCAGCTCTTGCTTCCAACTAGCGTTTACACGTGAGCGTTTCATATTGGGATGCGCAATATTTACGAGAATCTTCATGGTTTCCTTCTCCTTCCTGTCCGTCATCCCGTTTGCAGGAAGCGTTCGATATGACGAACAACGTATTTCGCGTCCGGCCCCACCCCCCTTAATGTGGCAGAAGCAAAGGAACGCTGGCCTTCCAAGCCCACATAGTACAGCCCCGGAACGGTCTGGCTAATGCCCGCCGTGTGCAATGGCCTTCCCCCTCCGTTCAATGCACCAATCTCCTGTAAGTACGTGAGTCCAGGACGGTATCCGGTAGCAAAGATGACCGTATCGACGTTTTCCTGCGATCCGTCCGGCCATATGACGCCGTTTTCGTGAAACGCAACGAACATATCTCGTTGATCGGGTTTTCCTGCTTCCAATCTCGCTTTGTAGTCACCTAAATCAGCCGCGGCCGCAGGGATCGGTGCTTGTTTACCAAAGCGCCAGAATGGAAACGTATCTAAGCCAATGGCCTTTATCCAAAAGTGCAAGTCAATGCCAAGCACTTTCTGATTCACAAGGTGCACAGGCTTCAGTACGGCCAGTGTCGTATGGCTACTATCAGCTAGCTCAATGGCAATTTGCACGGCAGAGTTACCTCGCCCAACGACAACTACCCGTTGATTTTTAAAAGCCTCTGCGTTACGGTACAAAGAGGAATGAAGCACCTTCCCTTTGAAGAGGTCGCTGCCTTTAATTTCAGGCGTGTATGGGCTGTGGAACGAACCTGACGCATTAATGATTGTTCTTGCCAGGTAAACGTCACCGGTGCTCGTACTGACTTCAAAACCCTCCTCGCTTTTCTCTATAGTCGTCACTTTCTGATTTAGCCGAATGGGAAGATGAAAGTTTTTGGCATAGTCATTTAGGTACTGGATGACCTCGTTTCGAACCGGATAGTGCGAGCGCTCTCCAGCTATTTTCAGTCCTGGGAGAGAGGATAATGAGGCTGGAGAGAATAGTTTTAAACTGTCATAATAATAGGGCCAAGATCCCCCCACTTGACCACTGGCCTCCAGAATCAAGAATTGAAGTTCGTTTTTCTTTAAGTAGTAACCGGAAGCCATACCTGCCTGACCTCCTCCAATTACGATAACATCCCATACTTTAGTCATAGTAAGACCCCTCATTTAGTTGTAATATGCAAGTAATTTCGAGTAAATCCCATGTCGAATGTCATATACTCATTATTTTCATGGGCATATGAATCGAATCTTCTCAGGAAAATAGTTGTAAAATACAAGTGTTATTGGCATGAAGTTTACCCCTGTGAGGGCATACAACACAGACGGGATTTCCCCATCGCTTCGTTGAGCAACTGGATGGAACGAATGACGGTCTCCCTTTCAACTTCATTCATATGGGAGAAAATATCGTTTAAATAGGCTTTCATTTGCTCATCGATCGCAGCTGCAACAAATTTGCCTTCGATTGTTAAGGATAGGATATAGATTCTTCGATCCGTGACGTCTGGGGTTTTCTTAACCAAGTTCATCTTTATTAACGACTGAATTTGGCGACTGAACGTCGTAATATCCGTACCTAATGTTTCGGCCACTTGTTGAATGGATGGTTGATTCTGACGGTCGATTTCATAAAGAATATGGCTCTGGATGAGTGAGATGTTGAACCCACCAGCAGAACAGCAGTTTTTATTTAAGAAGCCGAACCGGCGGGTCATAATTTGAATGAGCTCCCGAACGTTTTCCATGGTGATTCACCTCACATATAGTTATATCTCAATTAGTTGTATATTGCAAGTAATTTAAAAAAGGCCTGATGTGGTTTTGCGCCGTATCAGCAGCTGCAATCATGGCTACTCGTTTACCTTGATGGTATATTTTGTATTGAAGGTCACATGAACAGCCGTGATCTGCGTGTAACTCTCGAAATAGTCTTCGACTTGTAGATGTAATGTTTCTCCTCCTTGTCGAATGTAAGTGCGGAGTGTGTCAATAAAGAAAGTGATCAACCATGTACTGGGTTTAGTGGTCCTATAGTTAAGAATGAATATTAACTTCTAGCGCGTAGGCTTCACGGTAAATCTTTGGGGACAGACCGACTTTTGCTTTAAATACCTTTGAAAAGTGAGAAAGGCTGCTGTAGCCGATCTCATAAGCGATTTGTGTCGTAGACAACTCCTGTATCCGTAATAAGTTCTTTGCTCTTTCAATCCGAACATCATGCAGATATTGCAATGGACTGATCCCTAGTAGTTCTTTGAAGGTCCGTTGGATATGAGAAGAGTTTCTCTCCAGTATTTCCGCCATGCTTTGCAACGTTATTTTTAGCTCATAATGGGAATGGATATAGTCTTTCGTTTTTTCAAACAAGTCTTTTTTGGCCCCTTCCCAGCTAGCCTCGTTAGGTCTACAGCGCTGGCAAGGGCGAAATCCGCTCGATAACGCTCGCTCCTGATCATAGAATAGAACGACATTTTTAGGGTTTGGCGTTCGGGATGTACAGGAAGGTCTGCAAAACGTCCCAGTCGTAATTAAGGCATAAAAGAACTGGGGGTCATATTGAGCATTGCAAGAAATGATGGCCTGCCACTCTTCATTTGTCAAGCTTCTACCCTCCCTTTTCAATTGAACCTCAAGATTATGAAAGCTTCTGCCTTGCCAGACCTATAAACTAAATCTCATACCGGTTAGTTGTGCACAGCTGCCTCTATCCCAACTGAAAGAGGTTTGAACATGAGCTTACTCGAAAAGTATCAAACGTTTCTAATTTTGCTGGCGGTTGGGCTCGGGCTCTTACTGGGTCAACTGCCATTCATAGGGCACCATGCTGAAAATTTGATTATACCATGTCTGGTCTTCATGTTGTACGGCTTGTTTTTAAACATCCCACTTCACCAATTTAAAGCGGCTTTTCGTAACATCAAATTTCTGGGTCTAAGTAGCATACTAAATTTTTTGTGGACGCCTTTGCTCGCCTGGTTTCTCGGGTGGATCTTCCTGGCCGACCATCCAGCATTGTGGATTGGCTTTATCATGCTCATGGTCACTCCTTGTACAGACTGGTACTTAATGTTCACAGGAATTGCCAAAGGCAATGTAGCTCTGTCGGCTTCCATCCTGCCCGTTAATTTAGTCTTACAGGTACTGCTGCTCCCCGTTTATTTAATGATTTTTGCTGGGACTATCCAGACCATTCCGTTAGCTACCCTGACCGAGAGTGTGCTCGTCGTCCTCGTGATCCCATTTGTACTGGCCCATACTACGCGCTTCCTCTTGAGAAACAAAGAGTCAATACTGAACAACAAATTGGGGCCGTTTTTCTCGTCTGCACAAATCATCTTTCTATGCCTGGCCATTTTGGCCATGTTTGCATCGCAGGGTTCAATTCTAGTTGACAATGTGGGAGCCATCTATGTTTTGATTCTCCCGGTTCTATTGTACTTTGGCATTAATTTTATCGTAGGCTTACTGACAGGAAAATTGTTTAGGTTACCATCAGCGGATGCAATCAGTTTAAATTTAACTATTGTTGCACGAAATTCGCCAGTTGCTTTAGCTATAGCAGTAACGGCTTTTCCTGACCAACCCTTGATATCATTAGCCTTAGTCGTCGGACCATTAATTGAATTGCCGGTACTTGCTGTGATCACTCAAGGTCTCTTATCTTTGTATCATAATAAAAAACAGAAGGCGTAAACAGGCTAGCCCCTGAGGCGCTAGACGGCTTGTCAAGAACGGAAAGCTTGTTGCTCGCAGTGAGCTGCAGCCTCGTTCAGCAAAAGCATTATAAAGCTACTTAGGCATTTAAAAAACTTATGAGAAAAAAGAAAAATGGCCGCGTCTTAAGACGACGGCCACCTCACCCTGCCTTTAGGACTCAAACAACTTTTGTAATGCTTCCCGTTGAGGTTCGCGAATCTGAATGACAGGCCGAATCTCTTTTGCGATACGCTCTGCTTCTTCGATGGAAGAGGCTTTTCCTAACGCTATTAATGTGCCTATTGAGACAGCACCTGTACGGCCCTTTCCACCACCGCAATGAAATCCGACCTTCTTGCCTTCCCGATAAGCCGTCACAACCTGATTAATGGCCTCTTGAAACAAATCTTCTTGCGGTGTTTCCGCGTTGTCTCCAATACCAACCCTGATCCATGTCGCATCCGTTTCCGGGTAGGCGCATTCGGTTGCTTCTTCACGAAGATCGACAATAACTTCACACTTTTCATCCAAAACCATATCTTTAACGTCGGCCGCGCCACCCATGAAAATCCGATCCTCTATTAGTGCATGATACGTCTTCATCGTAAATACTCCTTTACTTCTTCTGAAATGATGTGAATTCAACCGATACAGGGGCCGCAGGGGGAGCGCAACAAAGGGACAGGTCCCGAGGATCCCCTGCAGACTCAAACTCAGAATCCTCTTTGGTGTAAAAGATCTCCCACGCGTTTCCATCAGGATCATAGACCCACACTTTGTCTTGAACAGCATAACAACACGTTGTGTTCATCTCATCAATAGTCAATAGTTCCGATTGCCGGAGACGTTCTCCCATCGCGAGAACATCTTCGGTAGTATTCACTTGGAAACCCAGGTGGTTTAATACACCATTTTTCTCAAACGGTCGGACATTCAAAGAGAAATGTAAAGCTGGTTCATCCAATTCAAATTTGGCATAGTTATCTTTGATCTTTACAGGTTCTACCCCAAAGAAGTTTCGATAGAAGGTTAGCGACTTTTCCAGATCCGTACAATTCACAGCCACATGCATGCGTTGAATCATAACCGTGTTTCCTCCCTTGTTTAGAGTGTTATACTCCAGTCATGTACACGATTGCCCTCCAGAAATTTCTCGACATCCAGCGCAGCCATGCAGCCCGATCCGGCTGCGGTGATCGCTTGGCGATACGTATGATCCTGGACGTCCCCACAAGCAAATACACCGGCTATATTCGTTTCTGTCGTCCCTGGCTTAACGAGGATGTATCCTGTTTCATCTGTCTGTAGCTCATCACCCAGGAAGCCTGTGTTCGGGGTATGGCCAATCGCAACGAATATGCCGTCCGTTTGAATGACTTTCTCTTCACCGGTAGTGGCATCCTGTCCTTTTAAACCAACCACGCCGTGTTCGCCAGCGAGCACTTCGACTGGGATGGTGTTTAATGCCCACTCAATTTTAGGGTTGGCTCGTGCGCGATCTTGCATAATCTTTGAAGCGCGCATCTCATTTCGACGGTGGACGACGGTTACCTTAGCGGCAAACTTTGTTAGAAAGTTGGCTTCCTCCATGGCAGAGTCACCACCGCCAATGACAACAATCTCTTTCCCTCTAAAGAAGAAACCGTCGCAGGTTGCGCATGTGCTAACGCCGCGGCCAATATTTTCTTTCTCTCCCGGAATGCCAAGGAGTTTTGCTGAAGCACCGGTGGAGATGATTAACGATTCTGTTTGCAAATCACCCATGCCGTCTACCGAGAGGGTAAACGGTCGATTCGTAAAGTCAACGCTGGTCACCCATCCCCGATGAAACTCAGCACCGAATCGTTCCGCTTGTTTACGCATATTATTCATAAGTTCAGGCCCCATGATTCCATCAGGAAACCCCGGGAAATTCTCGACCTCGGTCGTAAGGGTCAATTGTCCGCCTGGTTCAGGCCCCTCAATCACAATGGGCTCAAGATTGGCACGGGCCAGATAAATGGCAGCCGTCAAACCGGCTGGTCCTGTTCCGATAATTACTGCTTTATGCATCGCGAACCCTCCCTACTTTATTCTCCTTCAGCAGCAAATCGCTGGATACGTGCCTCAATCTGGTCTCGAACTCGTTGAAACACTGCCCATTTCTCCTCGTCCGTGCCGGTTGCTTTAGCGGGGTCATCGAATCCCCAATGATATCGTGTCACATGCGGAGGGGTCATCGGACATTTGTCGTTTGCATCGCCACAAAGCGTAATAACGACGTCTGCTTTATTCAAAATCTCCGGATCAATCACATCCGAGGTTTGCTGGCTTATATCGACGCCCTTCTCTGCCATGGCTTTAACCGCCTTGGGGTTTAATCCGTGTGCTTCAATACCTGCGCTATAAACGTCATATTCTTCACCGAGATGTTGATGTCCAAAACCTTCTGCCATCTGACTGCGGCACGAATTACCAGTACAAAGAAAGTAAACGATTTTTTTATTCATGTGAAAGTCTCCTCTTGAATGAATTTAGTTGATGATCCAAAGCCATAACGACAAAGCGGTCAAAGTAATGAACAAGGTAGGCACGGTTAAGATGATGCCAACTCTAAAGTAATATCCCCATGTTATTTTCACGCCTTTGCGTGAGAGCACATGCAGCCATAACAGGGTAGCTAATGAACCGATGGGCGTGATTTTTGGTCCGAGATCCGAACCAATGACATTGGCGTAAATCAAGGCTTCTCGAATGATCCCCTCTGTTCCTGTCCCTTGGATTGCAAGCGCGTTGATCATCACAGTTGGCATGTTGTTCATGAAGGAAGAGAGCACGGCGGCAATAAAGCCCATGCCGATCGTAGTCACATACAAGCCTTGGTCGGCGACTTGTTCAATGATCTGACCTAACTGATCGGTGAGACCTACATTGCGCAAGCCATAAACAACGACGTACATACCAATGGAGAAAACAACGACAGACCATGGCGCCTCTTTGATGATCTTTGTTGTGGCAACTGCCTTACTCCCCCGAGCTGCGATGATAAAAAGTATCGAGACGACCATGGCAACGATCGAGACGGGGACGTGAATAAATTCACTGACGAGATAGGCAACCAATAACACAGCTAGAATGATCCAGGATAAGCGAAAGAGTTGGTGATCTTTAATCGCTTCCCGAGGGGCTCGTAAATGCTTCACATCATAGTTTTTCGGAATGCTTTTTCGGAAGAAAAGATACAAGACGATAATACTTGCCGCTATAGAGAACAGATTCGGAACAATCATGCGCGTCGCATACTGTACAAAACCGATGCCAAAATAATCGGCAGAGACAATATTGACCAGGTTACTGACGATGAGCGGCAGTGATGCCGTGTCGGCGATAAATCCGCTGGCCATAATAAACGGTAAGATCATCCGCTCGTCAAACTTTAGCGCCCTTACCATCGATAATACGATCGGTGTTAGGATAAGAGCTGCACCGTCGTTCGCAAAGAAAGCAGCAACCAATGCGCCAAGCAGAACGACATAAATAAACATCAAGGTGCCATTGCCTCGGGCTAGCCTGGCCATATGTAGGGCAGACCATTCAAAAAAACCAATTTCGTCGAGAATAAGTGAGATGAGAATGATGGCTACAAAGGCCAGCGTCGCATTCCATACAATCAATGTCACATCCTGGACATCACTGAAACTAACGACACCAAAGAGCAGGGCAAGAACGGCACCACCTGCTGCAGACCAGCCAATGTTCAATCCTTTTGGCTGCCAGATGACGAAAATTAACGTCACAACAAACAATATCGACGCAATGATTAACATAAGTCCTCCTTAACAGCTAACAGCTTTCTGACTGAAATTGCATGGCTTGGTGTTTCATCGATGGAACATCATTTAAAATGTCGGATATATAAGGTTTGTTATCACGGTTTATGGCATAGTAAATCCACTGGCCTCGCCGTGTTTCGCGGACCAAATTACCGGTCTTTAACTTACGTAAATGCTGGCTAATATTAGGTTGTGTGGACTCTAATGCAGCTGCAATGTCACAGACACACATCTCTTTTTCTTTGAGTAGCGCTAGTATCATTAATCGCGTTTTGTCAGACAACAGTTTCAGTTCTTCAACCATAGCAGCATAACTAAGCATGGTACTCCCCTCCTATCCCATATATCGCTTCTAATTTCACCTTTATTATACTCATATAATTATATAAGTAAAGGTTTATATGTAAATCGGAGATGAACAATTTTTAAACGGACAGGATGCACACCTAATTGGTGAGCCGTTCGAGAAAAAGGCTTAAAAGATAATTAACTTGTCATTCATATAATAACATGTTTATATATTGATATAAGATATTTCAAGAAAGGCGGTCTGAATCATCATGCTAAAGGTACTCTTGGTTGAAGATGATTTGTACTTCTCCTCCTTCGTTCAACAAGTGTTAGA
This sequence comes from Paenibacillus jepli, assembly GCF_047238105.1. Classification (NCBI taxonomy): domain Bacteria; kingdom Bacillati; phylum Bacillota; class Bacilli; order Caryophanales; family Paenibacillaceae; genus Paenibacillus; species Paenibacillus jepli. The sequence goes on along the minus strand of NZ_JBDFMD010000002.1, from coordinate 1,700 downwards.
ACGTGAAGGCCTTTATGATGTTGAGATTGCTAAAACGGTTGAAGATTCCTGTCAAAAGATGATTGAAAACAAGTATGATCTTATCATTTTGAATATAACGATTGGCGGAGGGAGAATGGGTCTTGATATGCTAAGGTCTCTTCGGTATCGAAGCTTGAGCGTCCCTGTTTTAATTCTTTCCATGTATGACCGGGAACCGGAGGTAATTGAGGGGCTAATAGCGGGAGCAAATGATTATTTAGCGAAGCCTTTTAGCGTGACGGAGTTGCTCGGAAAGATTTCGAACCTCAATTCAAGGTCCGTTTGTTTTAAGCAACCTAAATGGGCTTCTAAAACTGGATCAACCCGTGGGATAGTTATTCATCCCGAGTTGCCTGCAATTGAAATCAAAGGGGTCACTGCTCCTCTGCGGCCGATTGAATACGAATTGTTCATAAAACTCGCGAGGCAACAGGGGGTCATCTTATCCCAGGAACATTTACTACATAGTGTTTGGAATAGTGATTTTATGGCGGGAACAGAAATATAGAGATTCATATTAGCTCATTAAGCCGTCGCTTGGCTCACTTTCAGGAAGCTATTCGTATTGTATTTTTTCGCGGCGGTTATCGCTTTATGTGCAATGGACCGTGGTGTCATATAAGACACAAGAGCAGTTAAATTAGTCGCATGCGGTTGCTGCAAGTTGCTGGTCCAGCCATTCCAGCTTTTCGGCTTGAGAAGGAATGCTTTCAAGTACGTCCTTCACGTAAGGTTTTTCTTCGAGGCTTAGGGAGTAATACACCCATTTGCCTCTCCGATATTCGTTTAGAAGTCCGCCGGCCTTCATTTTCCTCAAATGCTGGCTTATGCTAGGCTGTGACATCTGCATAATATCGACAAGATTACAGACGCAAAGCTCTCTTTCCTTAAGTAACCCCAGAATGGTTAATCTTGATTTATCGCCAAGGAGTTTGAATGTCTCAGCCATTGTATCCAAAGAATCCATGTGGAACACCTCCCTAAAGTACATAATTATATAATCTAATTATAATATATTGTAAACCATTAAATCTAATTACATCTGGATAGGCCTCACAAACGTGCCATAAATTAAGTTAGATCTCCCCCGTCATTTAAAAGAACGGTGATCAGGTATGTCTTAGATGATTATTTGCACGACACCAGCATCTGTGGCAATCACCTCAATAATTAGTGCAACCGTTTATTTATTGTCCATAATCCCGGTCACAGGCGGATAGCGCAAAAACACTAATTGCTATGAGAATTAACACTAATTTGTTTTTCGTTTTGTATGACACCTCATAGTTTCAGTACAATAGCGTGGGACCTCCCCTTTTTTTTTGCAGGGCCATCTACGGTGCTATCTATAAATAAATCTTTGTTCCTGGACCCTGATAACGTCCTCTGGACATGTTATGCAAGAATATAATACGAAGGCAGTTCACTTTTGCTTTCTCACCAGTATACAACAAACCCAGTAACTGCGCGGTACTGGGTTTGTTTTTACTCTCTATTCTTTTTGCCATCTTCAGTTAGACACTACTTGCTCTTAGACAACAGCAGCTTGGCTTTTTTAATTCACTTTAGTTCCATCATCTTAATAAAGGTGCTTTCTGTAACGACTCGTCTTGCAGTTACGTATCGTTTCTCAAAGTAACTATCGCTCAGTCTACTGATTGTAACTCCTTTGCTTGAAG
>NZ_JBDFMD010000001.1:4440000-7279940 GCF_047238105.1 Paenibacillus jepli | reverse complement strand
TGAATGATAGGCCGAATCTCTTTAGCGATACGTTCAGCTTCTTCAATGGACGAGGCTTTCCCTAACGCAATTAGTGCGCCTATTGAGACGGCACCTGTTCGGCCCTTTCCACCCCCACAATGAAATGCGACCTTCTGGCCTTCCCGATAAGCCGTCACAACCTGATTAATGGCCTCTTGAAACAAGTCTTCTTGCGGTGTTTCCGAGTTGTCTCCAATTCCAACCTTGATCCATGTCGCATCCGTTTCCGGGTAGGCGCATTCGGTTGCTTCTTCACGAAGATCGACAATAACTTCACACTTTTCATCCAAAACCATATCTTTAACGTCGGCCGCGCCACCCATGAAAATCCGATCCTCTATTAGTGCATGATACGTCTTCATCGTAAATACTCCTTTACTTCTTCTGAAATGATGTGAATTCAACCAATACAGGGGCCGCAGGGGGAGCGCAACAAAGGGACAGGTCCCGAGGATCCCCTGCAGACTCAAACTCAGAATCCTCTTTGGTGTAAAAGATCTCCACGCGTTTCCATCAGGATCATAGACCCACACTTTGTCTTGAACAGCATAACAACACGTTGTGTTCATCTCATCAATAGTCAATAGTTCCGATTGCCGGAGACGTTCTCCCATCGCGAGAACATCTTCGGTAGTATTCACTTGGAAACCCAGGTGGTTTAATACACCATTTTTCTCAAACGGTCGGACATTCAAAGAGAAATGTAAAGCTGGTTCATCCAATTCAAATTTGGCATAGTTATCTTTGATCTTTACAGGTTCTACCCCAAAGAAGTTTCGATAGAAGGTTAGCGACTTTTCCAGATCCGTACAATTCACAGCCACATGCATGCGTTGAATCATAACCGTGTTTCCTCCCTTGTTTAGAGTGTTATACTCCAGTCATGTACACGATTGCCCTCCAGAAATTTCTCGACATCCAGCGCAGCCATACAGCCCGATCCGGCTGCGGTGATCGCTTGGCGATACGTCTGATCCTGGACGTCGCCACAAGCAAATACACCGGCTATATTCGTTTCTGTCGTCCCTGGCTTAACGAGGATGTATCCTGTTTCATCTGTCTGTAGCTCATCACCCAGGAAGCCTGTGTTCGGGGTATGGCCAATCGCAACGAATATGCCGTCCGTTTGAATGACTTTCTCTTCACCGGTAGTGGCATCCTGTCCTTTTAAACCAACCACGCCGTGTTCGCCAGCGAGCACTTCGACTGGGATGGTGTTTAATGCCCACTCAATTTTCAGGTTTGGCTCGTGCGCGATCTTGCATAATCTTTGAAGCGCGCATCTCATTTCGACGGTGGACGACGGTTACCTTAGCGGCAAACTTTGTTAGAAAGTTGGCTTCCTCCATGGCAGAGTCACCACCGCCAATGACAACAATCTCTTTCCCTCTAAAGAAGAAACCGTCGCAGGTTGCGCATGTGCTAACGCCGCGGCCAATATTTTCTTTCTCTCCCGGAATGCCAAGGAGTTTTGCTGAAGCACCGGTGGAGATGATTAACGATTCTGTTTGCAAATCACCCATGCCGTCTACCGAGAGGGTAAACGGTCGATTCGTAAAGTCAACGCTGGTCACCCATCCCCGATGAAACTCAGCACCGAATCGTTCCGCTTGTTTCCGCATATTATTCATAAGTTCTGGCCCCCGTCATCGGACATTTATCGTTTGCATCGCCACAAAGCGTAATGACGACGTCTGCTTTATTCAAAATCTCTGGATCAATCACATCCGAGGTTTGTTGGCTTATATCGATGCCCTTCTCTGCCATGGCTTTAACCGCCTTGGGGTTTAATCCATGTGCTTCGATACCTGCGCTATAAACGTCATATTCTTCGCCGAGGTGTTGATGTCCAAAACCTTCTGCCATCTGACTGCGATGTGAACGTCTCCTCTTGAATCGAATTTAGTTGATGATCCAAAGCCATAACGACAAGGCGGTCAAAGTAATGAACAATGTTGGCACGGTTAAGATGATGCCAACTCTAAAGTAATATCCCCATGTTATTTTCACACCTTTACGCGAGAGCACATGCAGCCATAACAAGGTAGCTAATGAACCGATAGGGGTGATTTTAGGTCCAAGATCCGAGCCAATGACATTGGCGTAAATCAAGGCTTCCCGAATGATTCCCTCTGTTCCTGTCCCTTGGATGGCAAGCGCATTGATCATCACGGTCGGCATGTTGTTCATGAAGGAAGAGAGCACGGCGGCAATAAAGCCCATGCCGATCGTAGTCACATACAAGCCTTGGTCGGCGACTTGTTCAATGATCTGACCTAACTGATCGGTGAGACCTACATTGCGCAAACCATAAACAACGACGTACATACCGATGGAGAAAACAACGACAGACCATGGCGCGTCTTTGATGATCTTTGTTGTGGCCACCGCTTTGCTCCCACGAGCTGCGATAATAAAAAGTATCGCGACGACCATGGCAACGATCGAGACGGGGACATGAATAAATTCACTGACGAGATAGGCAACCAATAACACAGCCAAAATGATCCAGGATAAGCGAAAGAGTTGGTGATCTTTAATCGCTTCCCGAGGGGCTCGTAAATGCTTCACATCATAGTTTTTCGGAATGCTTTTTCGGAAGAAAAGATACAAGACGATAATACTAGCCGCTATAGAGAAAAGATTCGGTACAAACATGCGCGTGGCATACTGTACAAAACCGATGCCAAAATAGTCGGCAGAGACAATATTGACCAGGTTACTGACGATGAGCGGCAATGATGCCGTGTCAGCGATAAAACCGCTGGCCATAATAAATGGTAAGATCATCCGCTCATCGAACTTCAGCGCCCTTACCATCGATAATACGATCGGCGTTAGGATAAGAGCTGCACCGTCGTTCGCAAAGAAAGCAGCAACCAATGCGCCAAGCAGAACGACATAAACAAACATTAAGGTGCCATTGCCTCGGGCTAGCCTGGCCATATGTAGGGCAGACCATTCAAAAAAACCAATTTCGTCGAGAATGAGTGAGATGAGAATGATGGCTACAAAGGCCAGTGTCGCATTCCACACAATCAATGTCACATCCTGGACATCACTGAAACTAACGACACCAAAGAGCAGTGCAAGCACGGCACCGCCTGCAGCAGACCAGCCGATGTTCAATCCTTTCGGCTGCCAGATGACGAAAATTAACGTCACAACAAATAATACCGACGCTATGATTAACATAATTCCTCCTTAACAGCTAACAGCTTTCTGACTGAAATTGCATGGCTTGGTGTTTCATCGATGGGACGTCATTTAAAATGTCGGATATATAAGGTTTGTTATCACGGTTTATGGCATAGTAAATCCACTGGCCTCGCCGTTTTTCGCGGACCAGATTGCCGGTTTTTAACTTACGTAAATGCTGGCTAATATTAGGTTGTGTGGACTCTAGTGCAGCTGCAATGTCACAAACGCACATTTCTTTTTCTTTGAGTAGCGCTAGTATCATTAATCGCGTTTTGTCAGATAGCAGCTTCAGTTCTTCAGCCACAGCAGCATAACTAAGCATGGTTACTCCCCTCCTATCCCCTTTATCGCTTCTGATTTCACCTTTATTATACTCATATAATTATATAAGTAAAGGTTTATATATAAATCAGAGATATACGATTTTTAAACGGCATGGAGTCATGAAGAAAAGGCTTAAAAGATAATTAACTTGTCATTCATATAATAACATGTTTATATATTGATATAAAGATTTTCTAGAAAGGCGGTCTGAAACATCATGCTAAAGGTGCTCTTGGTTGAAGGTGATTTGTACTTCTCCTCCTTCGTTCAACAAGGGTTAGAACGTGAAGGCCATTATGATGTTGAGGTTGCTAAAACGGTTGAGGACTCCTTTCAAAAGGTGATTGAAAACAAGTATGATCTTATCATTTTGGATATAACGATTGGCGGAGGGAGAATGGGTCTTGATATGCTAAGGTCTCTTCGTTATCGAAGCTTGATGGTCCCTGTTTTAATCCTTTCCATGTATGACCGGGAACCGGAGGTAATCGAGGGGCTTATTGCGGGAGCAAATGATTATTTAGCGAAGCCTTTTAGCGTGACGGAGTTGCTCGGAAAGATCTCGAACCTCAACACAAGATCCGCTTATGCTAAGAAACCTAATTGGTCATCTAAAGGTGGATTAACCAGTGGGGTAGTTATTCATCCCCAGTTGCCTGCGATTGAAATCAAAGGGGTCACTGCCCCCCTGCCACCGATCGAATACGAACTGTTCATAAACCTCGCGAAGCAACCGGGAATCATCTTATCCAAGGAGCATTTACTACATAGTGTTTGGGGAAGTAATTTTATGGACGGGAACAGAACCTTAGAGATTCATATAAACTCGTTAAGGCGTCGCCTAGCTCGCTTTCAGGAAGCCATTCGTATTGAATCGTTTCGCGGCGGCTATCGCTATTTGTGCTCTGGGCCGTGGTGTCAAATAAGACACAGGAGCAATTAAATTAGTCGCATACAGTTGTAGCGAGTTGTTGATCCAGCCACTCCAGCTTTTCGGCTTGCGAAGGAATGCTTTCAAGTACGTCCTTCACGTAAGGTTTATCTTCAAGGCTTAAGGAGTAATACACCCATTTGCCTCTCCGATATTCGTTTACAAGTCCGCCAGCCTTCATTTTCCTCAAATGCTGGCTTATGCTAGGCTGTGACATTTGCATAATATCGACAAGATTGCAGACGCAAAGCTCTCTTTCCTTCAATAAGCCCAGAATGGTTAATCTTGATTTATCGCCAAGGAGTTTGAATGTCTCAGCCATGGTATCCAATGAATCCATCCGGATCACCTCCATGTAACACATAATTATTTAATTATAATATAATGTGTCCGGAAAATCTAATAACCTTATATTCTTAATTCAGGATTAGATCAGTTGTGACAAGAGCTTGTTTGCTAAAACTAAACCCCATACTAGGCGTGGGGTTTAAAAGAAAAATATAGACCAATGACGAATCGAGATCCCCGGATAGGATTCTTGGTTGCTATTACAGGCTAGCGTTTCGATTGATCATCAGTTAACCATTCCGGCAAAAGAAGTTTAGCAGGATCGCGTCCCATCTCGATTAGTTTTGCGCGCCTTTCTGCTTCTACTTTCTTTACAAAATCGTAATTTCCATCAATCGAATAAACTTGACGATACGATCTTTCTATTTGCATAATATTCAAACTGTGTACACTCTCTAAATTAGAAATTCGAATTCTTTTATTTTTTAATAGGCGTTTATCTCGGTGTTGTTTCTCACCTTGTTTCTTTTTAAAAAACATCAATACAATCTCTGGAGTAAGAGGAAACGAGACCTCATCACTAAGATCCCATATACGTAATGAGTTATTTTTCTCAGCTAGACTATCCATGCTCTCTCTTTGAGCCACCGGATGGTCTGAAGTATAAAACTTTTCATCTGTATCATTTATCCCTATTACCCAATAGTATTCTTCAAGCAAGCGCTTTTTCAGTTGTTCTACATAATAATGGTTATGTACTAACACACCTAAGTGCTCTATTTGGGAATTAAGGCCAAATGTAATTGGCTCATATAATTCTACACCTGTACCTGCACGTATATACTCTTCTCGAAATTTACGAGTTCGTATATGTTGGTAAGCAACATACTTTGCTAATACTTGTTTATGATGTAGCTTCAAAGTAAAATGCTCGATTGTATGGATTTGGCGAATTAAATCTAAAAGGAATAGACTGATTAAACCCTCATATTCCGGGTTAACTTTCTTTTCAATAAATTGACCTTTATCTTCGCTAATTAAATTGAAATCGTAAAAAAATCTCTCACTGCCTATAGTTTTAATATTTCCTTTGTAAATTTTAAGATTAAATTTATCGAAAACATAGAGTGAATTATCATTGTGACAAAAAAAACGCAAGTACAATTTTGGTACCATATGCTGATGTTTAACGATTTCTTCTCCACTCATTTCATACATCCTTATCGTCCAATTAATTTACTTGTCAATAAAAAATTCGAGAATAATGATGGTTTCCCTGCTAAGAATTATTCAAATCTTTTTCTTTTTTGTAAAGGGTCCAGATCAATCATCATTTACAGTCTACTGTGTGAAAGACCATATTCTATTTGTACTCGTGTTCAAGGATGCTTGAACTCATTACAAATAAAGAAAGCAAAACAACAAGGGAAAATCCTTTGTGTTTTGCTTTCTTTATTTAAAATGGTTTGGTGTTTCTTATACTAATCAAATATTTCTTTATATATGTTGAGCATTTTCTTGATATTCTTTGTGTCTTGCTTCATAAGTTGAGAAACAAAAATCTGGATCAACTTATTTTGTTCGGTGTGATTTTCGATCGGAATCTCACTAAAGTCAAAAAACTCAGGGACAGTTATTTCTAAGGCGTGGATTAGCTTTTCAAGGGTCTCAATCGAGATATTGCGGTCTCCTCTTTCAACTCCGCCTATGTATGAACTTTGCAACTGAGCACGCTCACCAAGTTGTTCCTGAGTCAATCCTTGCGTTTTTCTTAATTCACGTATACGAGCTCCAATAAGCTCAGCTAAATTTGCCACGCCTACCACCACCTTCATTAAGCGTAAGCAGTTAGGTTGCGCAGCGACAGATCACCATACTATAAATACCATTGAAAAAGAAACTTATAAGTTCTATAGTAGAGGTATTAAACTTACAACATGGAGTGACACATCATGGAGACTTCGTTACCTCAGCAATTTGTGATCGAGAATGTAATCCAAAGCAAAATGCGCGGTAAAGTGATTTACCAAAGTAACGTGCCTGCGACGATCGCATTAAACTTGACCTTTGTTAAACCATATGATGATGTATCGGGTAAAGGATATCAAAGACCAGTAGATCCCAAGCGTTGTCATGATTTTGCCCTTTATTTATCAAAAGGTGACGATGCCTTGTTTACACCTGTATTGTTAAATGCCTGTAGCAATTGGGAATTCACCTCCTACGATAGACAACGTCCCAACTTTGGCCGTTTATTTTGTAAAGGTAAAGCATCATTGATGGATGGACAGCATCGACTTGGAGGAATAAAGAGATATATACAAGAGACCAATGCAGAAATAATGGTTCCATTTTTAGCGTTCCATGCCCTGGATGAGGATGAGGAAATTCAATTATTTGATACTATAAATACGAAAGCTAAGGGGATCGGGTCTTCGCTTAGCAAATACCTTAGACGCGATAAGGACGAGCTTAGTTGGGTTGCTACTGAAATGCTTGTGCGTAGAGAAAGTCCTTTCTATAATATTGGCAGCATTATAGGAAGACGAGTAAAAGGCAGACATATAACACTGCAAAATCTCTATAGAACGCTACATTTTCTTTTTAAAAAGGATGAAATGGCTTTACTGGCCAAGGAAGAAAAACTAAATATCGCTTTGCATTACTACAATTCTCTAAAAGAAACGTTCTCCTACGAATGGTTAGATTATAGTGGCCATCGTATCACACATATCGTTTGTTTAGATGCCCTCTCAATAGCTGCAGGGATGATACTTGAACAGTTTTTTTCACTAGAGAAAAAGAGAAAAGACTACAATGGCTTATCTAAAGCTGTACAAAATTTAAAGAGCGTGGATTGGTCCAGTAATGGACATCTTCGTTATTTGAAAGGACTGTCTGGTTCAAGGTCTCTTGCCACTGAGCTAGCATCAATAATGGGTAAATAACAAGTAAAAACCTGTACAATGTAGGTACAGGTCATGAAAGAAGTTTTAAATTAGTCATTCTCCAATTGACTATCTTGCACCAACATAATTGTTTAATCTGGCTACAGTTGTGATAGGGTAAATCAGCTGAAAACCTATTAATTATTTAGTGTTAATTTAAATATTTCGGTCAACACCATTTAGTTTTTCCATAGCTAGCCGCATGGGATGATGAGATACTTCTGTTGCCTTTCTTCTTCTTTTTTTTACCGATGAATATGGACAAACAATATGATTTGTCTCCAATAACCAGTTGACCTCATCTTCTCTCGAAGAATAAATAAATGAAGTTGGAAGATTAGGTTCCTTTGGAAATGCAAAAGCAAGAGTGAAGTTTTCGTTTTTCAAAATGTCTGAATCAGATGCTATTTTAAACTCTGCAGCATATCTAGGCGCTATCCTTAACCAAGTTTGAAAATGCAGTAAAGCTAGTTGGCCGGTTGCTTTATTGAGCATCCACTCAAAACGTGCTAAATCAAGTGGCGTTCTTATAGGATAGAGTTGAATCCATGTATCCATCAGATCCACAATATAATCACGATCGAATTCAGATGAGAGCTTTTGCAGAGAAGACCCCTCTCTGTGATAAGGTGTGTCTTCAACGTCGTAATAATTGGGTATCCCCCATAAGGATTTTTTCCACATGACATATGCATATGCAAAAGGACAAACAGGAGGATGATCTGCTCCTATTTCTTTAGAAATCCTAACGAACCGCTTTATACAAGATTTATGATTAGTTAAGACTGTTTTTCTTAAATAACTTGAGATGGATTTCATGGTTAAATTCGAGGAGATTGTAAGATCAGATAAAGTTTTAGAGATTGAACCGTGACGTTGATTAGTCTCAAGAGCGACCCAGTTTGATATAGCTAACATATTAGTATTATCAGAGGCACGTACACCGCTAATATCTCGATCGGCTCTTTGAGTGATGGGAGAACAAGACTTTTTTACGTTTCTTTTTCTATCTTTTGTATGAGGTGTATTTATGGTGTCCAACAGAAAACTCAGGAGTGTGGGGTTATGTTCCGGATTATTGTGTGGATAGAAATGAACTCTTTTTAAACTCATCTTATCTTCTTCTTTAAGAGTAAGCCATTGACACACAACAGGATCCTGAACATGTTCAGATAATACTTTTCCCCATTCCATGTGGTAAGGGGAGTTAAAGTCCATAAATGAATAGCCACAGTTGCATACAAAAGGTGCTTGGAAATATTTATCGGAAAGCTCATATGGAATCATTGTATGACATTCAGGGCAAGTTGAATGCATCGGATTTAAATGAAACGGACAATTATGAAGTAATTTAAATTGATGCAATATGCTATGGAAACCGGTTTTCATACAATCTAAACAAAAATGCAGATGATTACGAAAATACTTATAAGGCTGCATTGAAGCTCTTCCCTTTAACTCACTTCTTTGAATGTCGTTTTTGTGGAGAAAATCAGAAATGTTATGTAAACAATCTCTATTAAATTTTTTCAAGCGAAAGCCGATTATGCTCATAAATGCATCATCGTCAAAAGCATATAATCCATAAAGATCATGATTTTTTTTACCCAGAATAGATTTATATGAGCGTACTTCTTCATTTCCAAAAACCTGAAAAAGATCCTTCTTTACGGCTAAATTAGCCAATTTGATTTTCTCAAAGATCGACCATGGCGATTCCCATTCGGAAATCCATTTCAAATCCCAAGTGATTGACGGCACTGAATCCATTCTTTTATATTGATCCAAGGAATTCATACCCACATTCTCCTAATCATCTATTTCCTCGGTTGCTGGTATTCTGAGTTCTGCATTAATATATCCTGAATTACGAATCGCTTCTTTCCATAAGGTATTTGTCAACCACCTTGTTTGTGATTCTCCTCCCACTCCATACTCACGCAATGCTTGTTCAATGGAAGCGATCACATACTGCATTGGAATTTCGATTTTGGAAGATATCTTAGATTCTTGGTGCAAAGCAACAAAAATATTGAATATATCTTCCGTATGGTGCTCTAACCTCTCCCCAGTTGCAAATGCGTCAGGAAAAAAGTATTGAGTAAATGACCATCCGCTACCTACGGGAAATTCACTGTTTTCATCGAAATTTTTCAAACAGATCCGCAAATCTTCGGCTGTTTTGATTCCAGTGAATCGGTGCTCATGAACCATAAATCTTCCGATGATTTGATCTTGTTTTGCCTGCATATACGCCGTTCTTTGGTCACGTAATTGTTCTTGACCAACAAGTACTACTGTTAAAGCAATGCGCGAAGCATCTAATTCATTGAATACATCCATTAGCCAGCCGTATTGTAGATCGTGTAAAACCTGCGCTTCATCGATAAACATGACAACCCGTTTTTGTTGTGACTGACTCCCTCTTTCAAGCAGATACTTATATAATCTGTCTCGTTTTACACTTGGCTTACCTGAGAAGGGAATTTTGTGGCCTGCGTCTTTTAATAATGCTTCAAAAAAGCTACCTTCATTTGCTAATCTAATGTGTTGGCTTTTGATATGGAACACCGGCAGACTGCTGCCAAAATGATTGGGTAAAGCACGCAGCAGAAACTCGATGGCTCGTGTTTTGCCGAGTCTTGGTCTTCCATAGATAATTCCCCCAGGGTACCTGTAGTTAATCCACCTCGTGACATCTTGAAACATTCGCAGCACAGGGTAGGTTGGGATGAGGTATTCACCAGTCTCAATAGGATGCGAACCGACAGGTATTAGAGGTCTGCTTGTATCTAAAACAATATCGGCATCTTGCGAATTGGGCATAGTATTTGCCATAGCATTCAGTACTCCTTGGATTGTTTGTATTAAAAGGTGATCGTCTTAAACCTCTGCCGCAGTTTTTCCAGTTCATCACTACCTTTATTTGTGTTTGGTGAACCTACTTTCTTTAACGTTTTTTGAGGAGAAACCTTATTAGCCGCGGTATTGTGAGTTTCTGAATTGCTTTTATTTTGATTACTGTATTTTCTTACATGTGCAAGCTCATTCCGGGACTTCTTATTTTTCTTCGCTCGTTGTTCCAAATGATGATGTAAGGATTCAACAGGATCATCTGTTTCAGATAAGTAAAGGGCTTTACGTCGAATAAGTTTATTAATTTGTTTCCTCATTTGTAAAGTGTGAGGACTAATTCCCCACTTGCCGCTTGCTGTTAAATAGCCAAACTCTGAGCCATCCTTAAAATACGCTTTTAGTACTCGAAGATCCTTAATATTGACGACTAGATGAATCTCTTGACCAATTAGTTTAAAGCTTCTCGATAATACTTCACTTTTATATTGTGCGCCTTCGAAGTTAATATAAGGCCTTTTTCCTTCCTTCTCATTTCCTTGAATTACTCTTTTGATTGTGTAGCATAAAAAATAATCTTCATTGCGTTTATCTTCGGTCATCGTTCGTGGCATCATATCACGCATAATGATGCGTTGTTTCATAACTTCCAGTGGACTTAAATAGCTTAATCCACTATGCGGCTCGTTGTTATAATTCGCTATCAATACTTCTGTAAGCTGTTCAATCTCATCAGCTGTTATTTCGTACTGGATTGCTGCCTTCTCAGGTTGCTTACGTTTAATATCATTAGGATTGCTACCCGTCGTATTGACTAGTCTTTTATATCCGTTATTTGCTAGTAATCCGAAGAATCGTTCAATAAAAGGGCGCCTTTCAGGCGTGCTGATTGGACCAGCATTCACAGCACAACCAACGAATCCTTTTAAGCGCTCTCTAACGATTTCTGCCATATGGGCTTGGAAATTATCGAAACAAAACTCATTCCAAACTGCCCATTCGGTTTCTGGAATGGCTGTTGAATGATGTCCTCCATTTTCGGGGTAATTAAGTCCAGGTATTGTTAACTTTTTTGGGGCCCACGGTACAATTGCATTTCGTATGCACTCCAAGACATCCATTACTGAGTATTGGGGCTTTAAACATAAATGGTGCCCTAATGAAACCCGGGTAGCTACATCTATAATGGACAAAAGCCATATCCGGTCCATGATTTCTACATACTCATCACCGTCGATGTTTTTAAACCTTATGGCTATAATCACGTCAATCGCATGTGCATCGAATTCAACTCGATCGAATGGATGCGTAATAGAGATTTCGTTTTTTTCACCTGTACCAGAGTGTTTAAGCTGCCTAACGGCCTTATCACCTGTTCTTTTAGCAGCTTCAATGGGATATTCTTTTTCCAATTTCTTTATATAGCGATACAAGGAACGGCGTCCTAAATCTTGCGTGTTAAAGGGATATTCTAGTTCTGATATTCCTACGGCACGGCAGGATTTAAGAAATTTTGGATGGAGATGCTGAATTAAAATTGCGGGTTCGGACACTTTTTTCTTTTTTTTCTTGAAGTAATAATCGATAATAGTTTCACGAATCGAAGGATACGTTCTCAATAGCAATTGAAAAATGCCTGTTAATTTTATGCCACTTTTCTGGTCATCAAGTGATGGCAACTTCTTTCTAGTGTAAGTAGTCAGCTTTTTGTGGGGTATAAGTGCTCTGTACCCCCATATGTATCCGTTTTCATCTTGCATAAAGCATCTTTTTACAAATCTATGAATTTCTTTTTGGTCTAACCCCGACACCTCTATAATTTCGCTTAAAGGGTGATCGCTTACATACATTTCGACTGCAATTTTCCTTTTTAGATAAAGCGCTTTACCTTCTTCTGAAAAGTTCTCGGTTAATACTTCAGGCCAGTTCTTCGTATCTAGATATTTTGAATCAATTTCGACATTATCTAAAATACGTTTTCTACCCACTCAGCTTCACCTCTGTCAAGATTCCCAATTCGACTTCCTTGATATTGGTTGCAATTAATTCGCCTGTATAGATTAAGAAGTACAATGTCTCACGAAGACGACTGATTGGAATGGTTGGACATCTACCCTGTAAGTCACCAATCGTTATAGATTTATCATTGAGAACACGTAAAATGCTCCACTTGTCAGTCTCGATAGGTGTTTTTCTTTGCCCAATATACGGCAATAGCCACTTCATATTTTTTAGGTAAATGACATGTCCCCGAATATCTTCTTCATATAGCACCTTAAAATTATACCCTGATCTCAAACACCACTTTTCTAACTCCTGATATTCGATTCTGCTTTGGCTCTTATATCGTATGTTTACAAAGGTTTCTGTTCCGTTTCTTTCAAGTTGCCACATATCAAAAGCGTTATGTAAATTATCTTTTCTTAGTTTCTCACTGTTTGGTCTTTCGCAATATTTGAGTATGTTAGGGTCTGTTTCGACCAGTGTCCAATAATCATACTTGAGATCACCGAACAAAAGGACATCTCTTTGGAGTTTATAGCTATAACGTTCCCAAAAACTACTGGCATACTGATCTTTACGTTTAATGGGTATAGGTTCGTACATAAAACACCTTCAATCGACAGTATTCTTCTATTAGAATCTTATCACTGTTAGAATTTTCTGTAAATATCTTTCGCGCTTTTAAAGTATATATTTGTGTCATTAGAACAGTCAAAGGGGATGTTTGTGTCACTAATAAATGACACAAACATCCCCTTTTAAATGAGAAAAAGCCTTGATTTAACTGCATTTCTTTTATGGCATGTTTGTGTCATTAGACACTTTGCAACATTTAGTCCCTTTCCACTGCTGGGCGTAGTTTTTATGTTCTTATCACTCGACAAGCATCCTCATGATTATTTCTGTATAAGGATAATGTTGTTCATATTCTTCTGGGTTGTCGAGTGCAAGTGTAGTTAAGCCTTGGATACTTTGGAAGATCATCATGGCCAACTTGGGAGGCGGATCTGGAGCAAACTCTCCGTTTTTTTGTCCTTCAACAATCAATTGCAATACAATCTCATGAATGGTCTGAAATCGTTTCATCATTAGTTCTTGCAAATCTTTGGCTTCCGAATCATTGTTTTTTAGATTTTCAAAAATCCTCCGCATGATTTCAAGTTCGTTGCCGGACGACGATGGTTCCTTCGCAGCCTGTACAGTAATTCCGAATCGTTTAATTTGATCCTGCCTGAATTTTAGCATGCTGGAGATTAACATTTCCAGACGCTTCGCAGCCGTATCACCGGATTGCATGATCTGCTGGAATATTGCCAAGTCAGATTGGATCGTTTGACCTAACAGCTCCCCCAAAATAGCTTCTTTGTTCGCGAAGTAATGGTAAATCAACCCTGGACTTACGTTAGCAGCAGAGGCAATATCTGTGATGGTAGTTGACCAGCCTTTGCGGGCAAAGATGTTTTTCGCCGCTTCTAGGATGCTTATACGCTGTGCCTCTCTTATGCGTCTATTTTCTTCTTCTGTTCGTGGAATAGTTATCACCCCAATAATGATTAAATTATTTGTTCGCCAAACACCCTTCTGCTTTGTCAATCTTAAGCGAAGATGCGATCAGCCGCGGTAGTAGTCAGCGAGAGTGGCAAATGCCATCTTGGGTTCCCAAGGCATATCGGAATATGTATAGCCCATACGGTCTTCAAATACCTTCACAATTCCGAAGCTGGCCATATCGAGGTCTTCTTGTGGCTCACTGCGGTGTGGCAAATGATAATAAGCGAAAGAACAAACAAAAGTATAGTCGACCCCTTCCCTCTTGTAAATGTCAAGCAATTCACGAATGTACTCGGCTTGTTCAGACTCGTCACGGATATAGGTGCCGTTGAGTCTGAGGGGTCTGCCTGCATCGTCCCATACAATGATCTTGTCGCCGCGTCCGCCCAGGTCAGCCGCTCCGCGATAGGTGGTGCACCCAAATTCAGTTATGGCTACAGGCTTTCCTCCAGCCAGCAAAGCTCGCGTGCCGGTAATGATCTGGTCGGCAACTTCAGCCGACCTGTATCCTCCATCGGTCGAGATGATGTCAAAGGGCGACCAATCCACCCCTTCAAAAGGAAGCGAAGCATAGCTGAGCTTTCCGCCGAATCGTTCCCGGACTAGCGCAACGACTTTACTTAAAAACTCATTAATCTGCACGGGAATTGTAGTCAAGACCTCACGAAGCCGCTCTGGAGAAGCAAACAAGGCTAGTCTCTCTTGGAGTGTTTGACCGGGCAGAAACCCGACAGTAAAAATGCTAATCTCTGATCCGGTGAGAAATACGACCTCCGCCCCCTGTTTGCGTATCCGTTCGGCACGCTCAGCACAGTCGACGATGAAATCGAATTGCTCTTCGATGGTCAGACCGCATGTGAATGGGCAAAACCACACTTCTAATCCCGCATTGGCTGCTAATCTGGCTGCCAGCTCCAAACGATCCGCATCACCACCCGTGATACGCACCGCGTTGCAGTTTAGGTCTTGCCGGATAATGTGCATCTCACGCTCGACGATCTTGGCATTAAAGCTTTTACGGGTAATGGTGCCCGACTCATTAATAAACCCTGTCTCATACGTAATTCCTTTGCCTCGCATTGAAATTCCTCCTTGATAGGCGATCTTCTCATCGTTGACTTCATACTTCCGTATGGGAGCAACCGGGAATTCGTATGATGGTCACCCAAACGAAGTCGAGCCCCCTCCGTTTCCTGCATTTATTTTTGATTAAATTATTTATTCAATTAAAAATATTATGTCACCGCGTCTTCACTTTGTCAAACCCCCAATTTTTGTTCGATCTACTAAGCAGGTAAGTTCTCGGCCCCTCGACAAAAAACCACGCTTGGCGTGGTTTCACTTTTTCAAAAATTACTTCACTACAGTTATGGCTATGTTTTGGTTATCCTCGATTTCATCGTCTATAGGAATGGTTACATGGCTAGGTGCCAGTAGCAATCCGACAATTAGAAACCCCATCATACCGAAGAAGAAAAGATAAATGGCCATAGCATCCATTACTTCACGCCTCCATTCAACGTTTGACCTGTCGGAAATGTCTTATCAACCGGTTCCATTTCCAATGCGCCCATTACGAGAATGCCTAGTACAACGAGTATTGCTAAACTGCATCCCATGATGACGAACATAACTTCCATTAACCTCACCCCTAAGTAAAATATGACGTTACCATTCGTTCTGAGATTATTGTAACCCTGCTTCATCCTTAAGGATGTGATTTTTATCACAAGCTTAATCTATTCTTTTCCCTCGACTAAAAACTCGCTCAGCTGGCCCCATGAGCCGACTGAGCGAGTTTATTAGCCTGCTAACCTTATAAATTTGCCAAATGTTTTGCGGTACGTATTAACTGGCTGGTAAAGGAATTCTCGTTATCATACCACGCAGCAATTTTCACCAATGTATCTGTTCCCAACTCTGTAACCTTCGTCTGTGTCGCGTCAAACAGGCTGCCGTAAGTCATGCCGATAATATCAGATGAAACAAGCTGTTCCTCTGTATATCCATATACATCCGATTGGGACTGCTCCATCTTCTTATTCACCTGCTCTGCTGTCACAGAGCCGGCTACGACTGCAGTCAATTCTGTCAGTGAACCGGCCATGACTGGCACCCTTTGCGATGTCCCGTCCAGCTTGCCATCCAGGGTCGGGATGACGAGTCCGATTGCTTTTGCAGCTCCGGTTGAGGTCGGGATAATGTTGCCCGCCGCAGAACGTGCCCGTCGCAGGTCGACATTGGCGTGGGGTCCATCCAAGGTATTCTGGTCGTTTGTGTAGGCGTGAATGGTGGTCATAAAGCCCTTTTTGAGCGGTGCAAGCTCGTTTAAGTAATACGCCATGGGCGCAAGGCAATTCGTCGTACAGGAAGCAGCCGAGACAATGGTATCGTTTTTAGTCAAGGTATGCTCATTGATGCCGAAAACGATGGTTGGTAGATCCTTGCCAGCGGTCGTGGAGATCAGCACCTTTTTCGCGCCTGCTTCAATATGTGCTGCTGACGCTTGTTTGGATGCGAAAAAGCCGGTGCACTCGAGAACAACATCAATTTGAAACTCTTCCCACGGAAGCCTTCTGGGATCCTTTTCGTTAAAGATCGGAATATCCATACCGTTCACGGTCAAGCCATTCTCACTGTAGCCAATCTTGGCGTCATATTGCCCTTGCGTTGTATCATGCTTCAGCAGGTGCGCAAGCATCTGCGGACTTGTAAGATCATTGATGGCTGCAATTCGATAGCCCTCCGTATTAAAAAGCTGCCGAAATGCAAGTCTGCCAATTCTGCCAAATCCGTTAATTGCGATGTTAATGGCCATCATCATAACCACCCTTCTTTTGTTGTTATTTAAAGTATATCGCTTGTATTTTTATGATACACTGTCATAAATGAAGCATTTAACTATACTATCTGTCAGGTGAGAACCATGCCGCAAATTGACCGCCATAAAAATAGAACGGTAAATATCGAATTTATCGCTGCCGAGGACTTTGCTTGTCTCCCCTACCCGGATCGGTTTACTCTTATATTTGTGACGAATGGAAGGATAAGAGGAGTACTGAACGAACGCCCGGTCAGCATTGCTGCGCCCGCTGTCCTTTGTCTGTCTGCTGAGGACAAGATCGAAGTTATAGACAATCAGGACGCTTTTGCATCATCATTTTGTTTTCACCCTGATTTTCTTGATTCGACCCCTCATTCTGAAACAAAACATTATTTCCCGACCCGTCCACGAATACAAACGGGTCTTTCGCTGTTTCTTAAAGCTCCTGCACGGACCGGAATATCTCGCATAACCGAGAAGGCATATCCACAATTATTTGAATGGTTTTTTGTGCTTGGCACCGAAGTACATGCACAAAGCGATGCCCTGTGGGCTTGCAGAATAAAAAAATATTATATCCAAATAATGAGTGTTCTTGAAGATTTAAACCGTCACAGCGAACAATCCCCTGTGGATATCGTACTGGACTACATACACACTCATTATCCAGATAGAATCACGCTGGAGGATTTAACGAAATGCGCGCACTTGAACCGGGTTTCTCTCAATAAGCTGTTTCAGGAAAGATGCGGATGCACAGCGATGGGTTACTTGCTGTCGCATCGCTTGAAGATCGCGGGGGATCTTCTGACTCATACAGATATGAGCTTAAATGAAATCGCACGTTCGACCGGTTTTGAGTATGACACGTACTTCATCAGACAATTTAAGGCTAAGAAAGGCATGTCACCAACGGCATATCGGGAAATCTCCCGCAAGTTCTCAGCTGCCCAATAATGAAGGAAACAAGAACTTACTTACAAAAAAAGAAACCACGATTAGCGTGGCTTCCAATAAGATGATTATTAAATATCTGTCACTGCACCTTTAGATGCAGAGGAAACTAATCTTGCATACTTCACTAGCACGCCTGAATTTACTTTCAGCGGAGGCTGTATCCATGCTTGAGCCCTGGCAGCCAACTCCTCTTCTGTCACGTTGAACATAATCTGCTGCGTTTCGCTGTCGATGGTGATCATGTCTCCGTTCCTCAGCAGCGCGACCGGTCCGCCTACCTGCGCCTCAGGTGAAACATGTCCGACTACGAATCCATGCGAGCCGCCTGAGAACCTTCCATCCGTAATCAGGGCAACTTCCCCGCCAAGCCCCTTGCCTACAATTAATGCGGTAACCGATAGCATCTCCGGCATGCCTGGACCGCCCTTTGGTCCACAATAACGGATAACCAATACATCCCCTTTTTGAATTTCATTTCTCAAGATGGCTTCCGTGGCGGCCTCCTCGCTGTCAAACACTTTCGCCGGTCCGACAAATCGAAGCTTCTTCATACCTGACATTTTGGCTACGGCGCCTTCAGGGGCAAGGTTGCCTCTAAGTACAACCAATGGTCCATTTGCCTTCAGCGGCTCTTGTAATGGCCGAATAACCTCCTGGTCGTTTTTTAACGGAGCAGCCTCAGCTAGATTCTCTGCCAAGGTCTTACCTGTGACCGTTAGGCAATCACCGTGCAGAAGTCCCTCGGCCAGTAATAACTTCATCACGCCAGGAATGCCGCCAATATCGTTCAAATCCTGCATGGCATGTTGACCGCTTGGCTTCAAGTCTGCCAAATGGGGAACGCGCACCCGTATCCGCTCAAAATCATCCAATGTTAAATCTACGCCTACCGAATGCGCAATGGCGGGCAAATGCAGGAACGCATTTGTTGAGCCTCCCAAAGCCATGACAACCGTAATCGCATTCTCAAACGCTTTTTTCGTCATGATATCTTTGGGGTAGATCTCCCGTTCCAGCAGTGAAATGACTTGTTTGCCGGCCGCATCACATTCTGCTGCTTTATCAGGTGAAATGGCTGGCGTAGAAGATGAACCAGGAAGGCTCATGCCCATTGCTTCCGCCGCAGCGGCCATTGTGTTGGCGGTATACATGCCGCCGCAAGAGCCCGGCCCCGGACAGACGCTGCATTCTACCTTGTGGAGCTGTTCTTCTGATATTTTTCCATCATGATATTGACCTACCGCTTCAAAAGCCGTTACGATATCGACGTTTTTACCGTCGAGCTTTCCCGGTTGTATCGTTCCGCCGTAGACGTAAA
Organism: Paenibacillus jepli; assembly: GCF_047238105.1. Lineage (NCBI taxonomy): Bacteria > Bacillati > Bacillota > Bacilli > Caryophanales > Paenibacillaceae > Paenibacillus > Paenibacillus jepli. The sequence continues at coordinate 7,260,720 of NZ_JBDFMD010000001.1, read as the reverse complement.
CGGATGGGATATTTAGCCGCCCGATCGCCATCAGACAGGCAGGCGTGTTTTTGTCGCATCCCCCGATGGCCACTAGACCGTCAAAGCGCTCAGCACCTGTTACGATCTCAATCGAATCCGCGATGGCTTCCCTGCTTGGCAGTGAGAAAAGCATGCCACCGTGTCCCATGGAAATACCATCTGAGACTGTAATCGTATTAAAAATCAGCGGAGCACCGCCATGGTTCCGTACTCCTTGTTTGGCTTGAACGGCCAATTCATTGATATGCATATTACATGGGGTTACCTCACTCCATGTACTAGCCACGCCAATCATCGGCTTTTTGAAATCCTCATCTGTAAAACCAACCGCGCGCAGCATCGCTCTGTTCGGTACTCGGTTGACCCCCTCGCTAATCACCTTGCTGCGAATACGAAGATCTTTTTCGTTTCCCATACTCCCACGCTCCTGTCTGTTTAAAGTAATCCGTGCAGTTCCTGCATCGGACGGATGAAATTTTGCTTCATCATTGCCTGGGCGTTATCAGGATCATTCTTCCCGAGGGCGGCAATAATTAAATCATGCTCACGGACTGAAGCTTGTGTCTCAGTAGTCGGCTGCTCTAAGAACACGTATTTGAAGCGCCGGATATGAATCTGAAGGGATGCGCTGAATGAAGCGACATAGGGATTATCAGAAAGTTCTACAATCAGGTTGTGGAACTGTTCATCCGCCTCCATTGCTTGATAAGCTTGACCACTATTGATGGCACTTGCAAATTCTAGATTAAGCGCTCTCAGTTGCTCAATTTGTTCTGGAATAATAACTTTTGCAGTAGTTTCGGCTGCTAAAGCCTGAAGAGCAGCCATCGTTGAATACATCTTGAAGATGTCACCCTTCTCGATTTCCTTTACCTTTGTTTCTTTTCCAGGATGGGTAGAAACAAGGCCTTGTACTTCGAGTAGCTGAAATGCTTCCCGAATCGGTGTGCGGCTTACGCCAAGCGACTCGGCCAATTCGGAGTCCACAAGTTTTTCCCCGGGTTGCAGAGTACCATCGATAATCCATCGTTGAATTTGGGAGAAGGCTCTTTCTTTTGCGGACATCCGTGCAGGCGAGACAAAATTTTTAGGCACTGGCATGTGATCATCTCCACTCCTCAATTCTCATATATGCAATATATCGCATACATATATTAAAAGCAAGAAGTTTAATTGGAGGCTGCTTTCATCGATACGCTTTTACGCACAGATTTCGCCATACGCAAGGTTAAGTGCAAATGGCAATCCGACAATCAGAAACCCCATCATACCGAAGAAGAAAAGATAGATGGCCATAGCATCCATTGCTTTACGCCCATGAACATAGTCCGCCCCCTCTATCCTTGCAGAAGAGGGGGCGGTGTCTTTAACTCAGATTAGTTAGTCAGAATGAGACGAGCCAAGGCGACAAGGTCTTCAATGTCGATGGTTCCATCCTTATTTATATCGTATTTCTTCACGTCGTTCCAATCCGGACTTGTGGAAGATTTGCCATAAGCTTTTGCAACTAGAGCCAGGTCACCGACGCTTACTCTGTTGTCATTGTTGAAGTCACCTGGTACGACAGGCTTGCGAATCTCAACCGTGTGCGTATCCCCATCGACTTCCGCCTCTACTCCCTCGCCATCAGCAAACACGACAAGTGTGACTGCGATATCCGCAACACCCGCTGTGTTCTTTGCCTTGAAGGTCAGCTTAAAGAGATTCTGATTAGGATTGGTTACGCCCTCATTGAAATGCGTGCCGATTATTCGAATGCTTCCTTCTTGTCCGTCTGTGCCTACAATAATAAATTTCTCGGAATCCAAGGATACGGGCTGACCCACAAGCTCCAGCTTATCCGCGTCGTATTGTATGGTAATATCTTGTGCATATACGTCCTGTGTCAAGCTCTCAAGACCGTAAGTCACCTCGAATGTATCACCAAACTGCACCAATGCTGGACCTGACAACGTTGCTGAGCTAGTCGCCGTGTGTCTGGACTGAGCGAACATCCAATCAAAAATGTTCTTATCTGCGAACGTTTCTTGGCTGGGGCCATACCTGAAGCTGGCATTGGATTGGCCAAGAAGGTTGCTGTACACTTGGGCTTCGGTTTCGTGAGGCGTCCAGTCAAATCCGAAGTATGGGAAATTATAAGCCTGGTTGGTTTCCAGCACATTCACGTTGGCATTTGCATATAGTCCACTGACGCCAGCGCCTGTTGAGAAATACTGTGTCCATGTATTGCCAGCCCCGTCATTCTTGTGGGTATGCGCCCAGATAGCCGTTTTTGTAAGCTCAGGGTTCTCTGTCAGCTGAGCCACGGTTGGCAAGCTGCCTCCTGCAAGCGGGACGATGGCTGCGAGGAACTCGGGATTGCGGCTATAGAAACCTAGTGTGTACATGCTGCCCATCGAGAAGCCGGACATGTAGATACGGTCCGGATCCACTTTGCCCTCAGCGGCCAGCTTCTCCACGTAAGCCATAAGGGCCTCGTTGTTAGCCTGATTGTTCGCATGGTTCTGCGTAGCTATGATGTGCGCGTTGTACTTGCCGGGATTCTCCAGTTGACGCTTGGAGAGAACGGCTGCGCCGTTCGCGGTTTGCACAGGTGCGAAGTAGTCCCCCGAGGGGCCGCCCCGGCCGCCGCCATGGTTGTAGATGAAGAGAGGAAGCGGACCTTGTTCTTGCCAGGACTCGTCGATCGAGATCAGGATGTCCATGCTGCCTGTGCCGTCCGGGTTTGTTTTGTCCGGGACAAACTTGTCTAGCGCCGGGTTGACTACCGCTGTTTGCGTGAATTTTGGAGTTAGGGTTGTGCCGTCTGTCAGCTTCACCTCACGATTCACATTGACACGATAATTAAGGATTGCCGAGAATGCGTTTTGCAGATTGCCGGAAACCATAGCGCCAGATGTATAGCCATTGGCATTCCAAAACTCCAGTTCTACGATGATGTAGCGTCCGCTTGTCGGTGTATCTGTTACGAGGTCTTGGGATCCCGGAGCGGGCGAGATGTAGCCAAGCGGCTCGGGATTGCTGTTCACATAAACTCTGGAAATATTGCGTAAGCCGTCGAAAATCAAAGTGGAGCCATCGAGTCTCGTGTTCCTTGCACCTACCGTGAACATGTCGGCGTTCAGGTCAGCAAGGTTGGCCGCGTTGCCTTCCCCAAGGTCGAGGACGACAGCTGTAGTGACGTTGCCGACAGAGAAGATGTCATTATATACAGTGAACGGTAACTCCGCTGCGCTCAAGCTTGGCTTAAAGGTCGCATGGATTGTCGTATCGCTTGCCGTGACGTTCTTGATGGTATATCTGTTATCTGTAACTGTCACTTCTTGATCGTTAACCGTTACTGTATCCACTTCAAAGCCAAACGCAGGGTTGAACGTAAAAGTCACGTCTTCTCCATCGTTGACCCACACATGGCCTGCCAGTGAGGACGGGCTGATACTGCCGTTTTGACCGGACGAAGCCATGACGTAGTGCTGAACGCCGACAGTCACGTTCGGCTCATACAGCCGCAGTGCCGGCGACTCCTTCATCTGCTCAAGCAGTTGGGCAGCACTTGTCGTGTTCGCCGTCCTGCTCTTCGAGGTGAAGCCGTCTTCCGTGCTGGTCAGAGCGAAGTTCCACTGGTTATTCCCGCCCCAAATGTACAGGGACACGGTGCCTTCTTGTTCATCCAGAACATGCAGCAACAGGCTCTGCTGGTTGCCATTGATGGCTGCTCCCGTTGTATTAAGCGGCGCATGCTGCGCATTGAAGCTGGATTCCCTTCTCAAGGGTTCCTTCCCTCCGCCTGCGCCGGGAGCGTCATTGAATACATAGTACCCCGGGCCTTCACCCAGACCGCCGGATGCCGCAGCAGTGTTCGCGCCACGGCCAAACTGCCAGATCATGTCGTCTGTTACTTCGGATGTAATGAGGTCCCCTTCGATGGTTACAGGCTTGGCAGCCATGCCAATCTGAGTATCGCCGGTGACGTCGCCAGGTGTTTTGATTGTCGCTTGAGCGTTAGATAGCGCGCCGTGCTCGGACACCACGAGATAGCTTCTGCCAATCTCGACATCAGCAGGGTCGACCTGCCTCCACGTGTCATGTGATGGGGGCGATGTATCTGCCTTGGCCTGGCTTACGATCAAACCTGATACCATAAGGAAGCAAACCAAAAGAGCCACCACAAATCTTATTTTACGCATGACCTACTACTCCTCTCTTATTCTTTTTCTCTTTGCTTTTCCTTGCATCTCGACAACATGTTATCGCTTACAAAAAAGAAAACGACTCCTTCACCTCCAGTGTGATAATATGAGTAGTAAGGGAATATTGAATGGCTAAAACGTTTTAGCTATTCCCAAAAACAGTTTGAGTATATCATGGCCCCTTCGAAAATAATGTCATATTGTGTGGGCATTTACTTTGTTTTTTTGTCGTAATCACGAACGCCGCTTGTTCTTGTTGGAATAAAAAAATGAGCGCCGCAGCGCTCATTTTCATGCTTTCGAAGCCAGTTTTGCTTTGCAAAACTCTTAGGCGGAGCCGTTTAACCTTGTGCAGTGACCTTCAGGATAAACGGATAAACATGCACCTTACCATCAAACTTGAATTCGCCCCAAACTTTGTACATCCCCGCCTTAGGGAAATGCGCATGGAATGTGGTGGAGTCCTCTGAGGCAGGATGTACATGGATGAATTGCTCGGCATGCTCATCGAGAATCACCACGTGACCCAAAGCGCCCAGATACGTTTCCGGCTGCTTCCCATGCATCTCAAACACCAGAGGAACATCTGCTCCAGCTTTTGCATCAACCTCTTCCAGCGTAACGGGTTTGCCGTCTACTTCTTTGGTCCAAACCTCCTCGGGGTTCAAGCTTGTGGTACTTGTCTCCGTTGATCCGATTTGTACAGGGTTAGGCGTCGTTTGATATTCTTTCCCTACCGGCGCAATATCCACAAAAGCATGGTACGTCCCTTCACTCAGGTTTTGTGTAACGGTGTAAGTCCCGTCCTGGTCCTTCTCTGGATGCAAATGAAGATAATGCTCTAGATCTTTTGACACCACGATCAAATGCATTTCTTTCTCGTGTTGAATAGCTAATTCAGGAGCGGCCCCATCGCCATCGGTCACGCTTATGATAACCTTTTGATCGTTATAGGTGACGTCAACCTCCACGTCGGATTCACCATGGTGATGCCCGTGACCCTGTTGGTTATGCGCGTGATGATCTCTCTCTTCTTCCTCCTCGAGACGATTTGGAGCGGCATGGCCATCGTGATCCAGCTCGCCGCTTGCCAGTGGATTTAGCCCTGTCACGATACTGTACCCTGCAACCACGATGACCACGTAGACCAGGCCAAAGGAAATCCATTTTTTAATAGACATCTTCATCGGCCTCCTCTCAGTTTCAACCGCTGTAAGCGAAGCGCATTGAGTACAACCGATACGGAACTGAAGGCCATCGCCGCACCGGCTACCCAGGGAGCCAATAACCCGATCGCGGCAACGGGAATGGACGCGGTATTATAGAAGAAAGCAAAGAACAGGTTCTGTTTGATATTGCGCATCGTTTTGGCACTGATCTGTACACTGTCGGCCACGCTGTGCAAATCCCCACGCATCAGTGTAACATCGGCTGCTTCAATGGCCACGTCCGTCCCGGTGCCCATGGCCATGCCGATATCGGCGACTGCCAGCGCAGGCGCGTCATTCACGCCGTCTCCGACCATAGCGACTTTTTTGCCTTCCTGTTGAAGCTTCCTTATTTCATCCGCTTTTTGTTCCGGGACGACTTCTGCGATTACCCGGTCGATTCCGACCTGTTTGGCGATCGCTTGTGCAGTGCGCTGGTTATCTCCTGTCAGCATGATAACTTCCAGACCAAGCTCATGCATTCTTTCGATGGCTGCTTTCGATGTGTCTTTCACCGTATCCGCAACTGCAATCACACCAGCCAATTGATCGTCCACACCGATCAGCATGGCGGTTTTGCCATCCGACTCGAGCTGTGACATCGTGATTTCTACGGAAGCGGCATCAATATTTTGTTTTTGCATGAACTTACGGGTGCCCACAAAAACCTTTCTTCCACCCATAGCCGCTTGAATGCCGTAGCCCGGGATGGCTTCAAAAGAATCCGCCTCTGTGATTTGGATCCCCCTTGCTTTGGCCCCGTTGACGATGGCTTCCGCCAGCGGATGCTCTGAGCTGTTTTCAGCGGAGGCGACCAGGGCAAGCACTTCTTCTTCAGCGAAACCCTGTTCCGGAAAAACGTCGGTTAATGCAGGTTTTCCTTTGGTAACCGTCCCCGTCTTATCCAGAACAATCGTGTTGATGTTTCGAGTATTCTCCAAGTGTTCTCCGCCTTTGAATAGCACGCCCAATTCAGCAGCTCTTCCCGATCCGGCCATAACCGATGTGGGGGTCGCCAAGCCAAGCGCGCACGGACAAGCGATAACCAAAATTGTGATTGCCGGTACCAGGGCAGACCGCACATCGCCAGGTTCAACAATAAAATACCAGACAAAGGCCGTTGCGATCGCGATTCCCACGACAATCGGGACAAAAATGCCGGATACCCGGTCTGCGACACGTTGAATATCTGCTTTACTGCCCTGCGCTTCCTCGACGACTTTAACAATTTGAGCAAGGGCTGTGTCTTTCCCAACCTTAGTAGCCTGTAGCGTCAAAATTCCATTTTTGTTCATGGTCGAGCCGATGGCGACATCACCCGGCTTTTTATCGACGGGGATACTCTCGCCCGTAATCATGGATTCATCAACAGCAGATTGTCCCTTCAGGATCTTACCATCCACGGGAATTTTCTCGCCTGGACGCACCATGATCGTATCGCCTACCATGACTTCTTCAATCGCAATTTCGTGCTCTTCTCCGTCCCGTATAACGCGAGCGGTTTTTGCCTGCATGCCTAGCAGCTTCTGGATAGCCTGACCGGTTCTGCCTTTGGCGCGGACTTCAAATAGCTTTCCGAGAATGACCAACGTAATAATCACAGCTGCGGCTTCAAAGTAGAGTTCAGGCATACCGACCTGTCCTTGTGCCTGCCACTCATAGCCGAGGAAGATACTGTACAAAAACGCGACGGATGTACCCAAGGCAACCAGAACATCCATGTTGGCACTGCCATTTCGCAAGGCTTTGTACGCTCCCTTGTAAAATTGGGCCCCGACAATGAATTGCACCGGCGTCGCTAACGCTAGCTGCACCCATGGATTCATGAACATATCCGGCGAATAAATAAATGAGGTAAATTCAAAGTGTGTCACCATTGTCCACAATAAGGGCAACGTCAATATCGCGGAGAAAAGAAATTTTCCCGTTTGGTGACGGATTTCTTCTTCTTTACTGTTGGCCGTTTCCTCTTTGGATGTTTGAATTTTCAGGGTATATCCAAGCTTTTTCACGGATTCGACCATATCGTTAACCGTCACTTGATTTTTATCATAATCGACGGTGGCATTCTCTAGAGCAAAGTTAACGACAGCCTGCGACACGCCATCGATTTTATTCAATCGTTTTTCAATTCTCGTTGCACAGGCAGCGCAGGTCATGCCGGTTATATCAAAGGTTTGTTTATCATGTCGTACATGATAACCTAATTTCTCAATTTTCTCTTCGACGGCTTTCACATTGGTTTTGTCCGGATCATACACAACCCGCGTTCTCTCAATAGCGAAGTTGACGTTCGCACTAACGACACCTTCGATTTTGTTCAAGCCTTTTTCGATCTTGTTCGCGCATGCGGCACAAGTCATGCCTTGGATGTCCAAGCTCACTTCTTTACTCGATTCCACTGTCCTTCACCTCACAGCATACCCACCCGGGGTATGCATTTTTTAAAAAGGGGATCGTGCCCCAAAGGACACGATCTCTTCTGTTTGTTTAAGCTACTTCGTAGCCTTGTTCTTCAATAACTTCCGTTATGGCTTGAAGATTTACTTGATCGCCATTAAAGGTGACATCTACTTTTCCTTCCTGCAGATGCACTTTGACCGCACTCACCCCGTCCAGCTTGCCGACCTCGCCTTCGATGGAATTGACGCAATGTCCGCAGGACATACCTTGTACAGTTAAAGTTGCTTGTTCCATTTTTAACGCCTCCATTTTTATTAGATGATTAGACAATACTATACCCCCTTACCCTATGTCAACTACTAAAATGAATAAAGAAGAGGAGGTTCATTGGACTTTCTCAAACCAGGAAGAGGGGATCGCTTATCTAAGAATCCCCCTGCTCCTTTATTTAATTAGTTTATTAACAGTCGTCAAAAGCTCATCCAGTACTTCATGATCGCCCTCTTCAATTCGCTCAATGACACAGCTTTTTAAGTGGTGCTCCAGCAGCTGCTTTCCCAGTCCATTAAGAGCGGATTGAATCGAAGCGATTTGATTCAACACGTCATCACAGTAAGTATCTCGCTCGATTAGTCCTTTTACTCCACGTACTTGACCTTCGATTCGATTTAAACGATGAATTAAGCTTTTCTTTGTTTTTTCTGAGTGATGACTCTTCCTCCCTGTTGAGGAGATATGGTCACATGAGATAGACTCAAGTATCGGATCCTCCAAATGAATCAACTCCTTTATATCTACATTATCATACCCCCCTGCCCTATGTAAAGGCGGCGTGCCGGACTCCATATGTAGAACATCAATGTGGCTGTTGCCAAATATGACGGTTTGTTTGGCGCGCTTTCTTGGTTTGGGTCGACTTGTCCAAGTTATCAATTCCGCCTCCCTGTGCTTCCAACGTTGCTGTGTATGCAGACTGAGGATTCGTTCTTCGTCTGGCATTCGATTTATGGGATCCATAGGCTGCTCCTTTCCGCATCATCGTCTCTGGCCGTACTTTGACAGCACAGCAAGCGGGACCTATAATTAGATTTATTCGTAATTGTTACTATTATAATCGACGTATGCAGCATATAACAAGTTGAAAGCTTATTTTTTTGTCTAAACTGCCTCGATCAATGTGGGATGGTTACCAAGCTAAAGGAGTGATAACGATGAGCCGGATTCCAGTTTTTATTCTTAGCGGGTTTTTGGGAAGCGGAAAGACCACCCTGCTCTTAAGACTGCTTCATGAGGCAGAGCAACGCCAGCTGAAAGCGGCTGTGCTCATGAATGAACTGGGCAAGTTCGATGTCGACGGCGGCTTGATCCGCAATGATATTCCAGAGCGATCGCTGGAGAAATTATTGGATGGTTGTATTTGCTGCAGTAAAAAGTCAGAGGTCGTAAATTCCCTGCGAAAGCTGATCGACCAGCAACCGGACGTCCTGTTCATTGAACTCACCGGTGTGGCGAATCCGGAAGAGGTGGTTGATGCGTTGACGGAGCCCTTCTTGCTGAACCGGGTCGAGCTGAGACAAATCATCACCGTGCTGGATTCCGAAGGCGTGCTGGATTACAATAGTTTCTTTAATACCGACCTGGCACTCAAGCATACGCTCCGTCGCCAGATGGAGGTTGCTGACACGATCCTCATCAATAAAACGGATCTGGTCCCCTCGCCCCAGCTGCTCAAAATCGAAAAAGCGGTCAAGAAACAAAACCATGCCGCAGTCCTTTATTTTACCAAGCAAAGCGAAATGCCTATGGAAGCCCTCTTCGCAGACTTGCAATCGCTGGTTCATCCTTCTCTCGTGCGCCCCAAAAGCGGATCAGGCATGAAGGTGGTGCGCAAGCAAGCAGGCACTGCGCCGACATCTGAACCTAAGCATGGACACCACGAGCACAGCGAAGCCAAACCGGCGGCTTCATTCAGCAGAGTCCAAAGCTTGACCCTTCCCCTGCCCCAGGATCAACCGGTTACAGCTAAGCAAATCGAGCAATTCATTCATCAATGGAAGGGTCAGCTGCTCCGTGCCAAAGGTTATGCCGTGGTCTCTGACAAGCGGTCTAAGTATCAAGTCGTTCAATTCGCAGGCAAGCGGTTGTATTGGGAGGCTGCAGATGAGCCCGGGCCCTCCTATCTGGTGCTGATTGGGATAGACATGGATCAAAATCAGATAAAGCAGGCTTGGTCCAATACAATAACATAGGCTTTTAGAACACCCTTGAGGGAAAGAAACAATGGATTGGGAGTGAACGATATGTCCTCTCATGCCATAGGCGTTACTGGTAAAGGATGGCGTGATCATGTGCATCTCACGCGGCCACAGCGCAAAGGAAGCGCCGATGTCCGCATGCTCGCCCATCCCGATGCCGGCGGGGCCGGCGCCTACGATCAGACAATCATAGGTCGACATATAACACACCCTCCTACCCTCTAGGAGATCCAGAATAAGCCTTCGCGATCCAGTTCAACTTGCTCCAACTGGCATTCGAAGTCCCCGTTTGGTTTAATCCATGGCACGGTGTGCCAGCCGCCTTCCTGATTCTTGCCCTGTACACACCAGAACCCGTCTACAAAACGGAAGCGGACAATAGGGACGGAGGCCCAAAGGTGATCATCATCTGGTCGATCCTCGAACAGTGTCAGTCCTTCATGATCCCATTGATAGTGCAATCTGACGGCGTTCCGGACAGGACCGGGCACTTTTAACGCGATATATCCATCCAAGATGCGTTCAAGTCTTCTAATTGTGAATTCATCCATAACGTGATTACCAGCTGGATTTTTTGATGCCAGGGATCTGACCCTTATACGCCAGCTCGCGAAATACGATACGCGACACTTTGAATTTGCTCAGGTAGCCGTGCGGACGCCCGCTAACCTCGCATCGGCTGTGGAGCCTTGTTGGTGATGCGTCGCGGGGCAGCTTGCTTAGCCCTTCATAATCTTTGGCGTCCTTCAGTTGCTTCCTCCGTTCCGCATAACGAGCCACTGTCTCCTGCCTTTTTTTCTCTTTCACAACTTTAGATTTTTTAGCCAACTTTTATTCCTCCATTATTCGTAATCGTTACTATTATGTAATAAAATCGAATGAAAGTAAAGTGCCTAGTAAAAGATGTACAGGGCAAACGGAAGCTTTTCGCAATACAAAATACCCACGTCGCAACGTGGGTATAAAAGAAGTATATGTTATGTTCACAGTAAAGCTATCACCGTGCCGCCAATGGCGCCGGTCACAACAATGAGCCACGGCGGGAGCTTCCAGTAGACCAACATGCTGAACAATACTGCCGCAAAGGCAAAGTCGATCGGTTCTACAATCGCACTCGTCCAAATGGGCTGATAAAATGCGGAGATGAGAATGCCGACCACAGCTGCATTTACCCCCATCAATGCCCCTCTCACTTTGGGGTTGCGGCGCAAGCTATTCCAAAAAGGCAAGGTTCCAAGGATAAGCAAAAAAGCTGGCAGGAAAATAGCAATGGTTGCTACTGCGCCGCCGATCCAGCCTTTCATAACAGCTCCCAAATAGGCCGCAAACGTAAATAAGGGGCCCGGTACAGCTTGAGTTAGTCCATATCCGGCAAGAAAAGCTTCCTCGCTCACCCAGCCATTAGGTACAACTTCTCTCTCGAGCAGCGGCAAAACCACATGTCCGCCTCCAAAAACCAAAGCGCCTGACCGGTAAAAGCTATCAAACATGGCGACCCAGGATAGAGATGTCATCTCTCTTAGTACAGGAAGAAGAATAAGCAAGCCAAAAAAGAGGAGTAAACAACTGACTGCAAACCTTCGTGAGATCGGAAACGAGTGCTTCTCCTGGTAACTTTCATTGTGGTGCCTGTAAATGAGAAACCCAACCAAAGCGGACAGTAAAATAATCGTTATCTGCGAATAGGTGGTTTGCCAGAGCAAGGTGACAATCAGAGCCAGCAGGGCAATGAGTTTACGCTTGGTATCGGGTGTCAGCGTTTTCGCCATGCCTAAGATGGCATGAGCGACAATGACAACAGCGACGATCTTTAAGCCGTGAATCCAACCTGCATTGGTGATATCAAAGCCTTGCACAATGAGCGCAAACAGAATCAAGGCGATGACAGAGGGTAAAGTGAATCCCAAAAAGGAGACGATTCCGCCTAGTACGCCAGCGCGAAAGACGCCAATACCGATCCCGACTTGACTGCTTGCAGGGCCCGGGAGAAATTGACCTAGTGCGACCAAATCCGCATAGCTTTCGTCATCCATCCACTTTCTTCTCTTGACATATTCTTCGCGAAAGTAACCCAAGTGTGCCACGGGACCGCCAAATGAGGTTAAACCCAATTTAGTGGATACGGCGAGGATCTCAAGTAAATCTCTTGGCCGTGAACGCTTTGTTTTGATAATGTCTTCATGAGACATACACGTTTTCTCCTCCCTATACATCGGGAACTTCTATAATCGTTAAAAAGAGGACGCGCAATCAACGCAGTCGCCCTCTCACCCGCTATTTTTCGAATAACTTCTTCAATGCTTCCCGTTGAGGTTCGCGTATCTGAATGACAGGCCGGATTTCTTTGGCCATGCGTTCTGCTTCTTCAATGGAAGAGGCCGCCCCCAGTGCAATGAGTGTACCAATTGATACGGCTCCAGTCCTTCCCTTGCCGCCGCCACAATGAAAGGCGACCTTCTTGCCTTCGCGATAAGCCGTCACTACCTGATTAATTGCCTCTTGAAACAAGTCTTCTTGCGGTGTTTCCGCGTTGTCGCCAATCCCCACCTTGATCCACGCGGCATCTGTTTCCGGATAGGCGCATTCGGTTGCCTCTTCACGAAGATCGACAATAACTTCAACCTGTTCCTCCGAAACCATAGCTTTCACGTCGGCCGCGCCACCCATGAAAATCCGATCCTCGATTAGTGCGTGATAAGTCTTCATCGAAAAACTCCTTTACTTCTTCTGAAATGAGGTGAATTCAACAGCTACAGGAGCTGCAGGGGGAGCACAACAAAGCGACAGGTCACGAGGATCCCCTGCTGACTCAAACTCCGAATCTTCTCTAGTGCAGAAGATTTCCCATGCATTTCCATCTGGATCATAGACCCACACTTTGTCTTGCACAGCATAACAGCACGTCGTGTTCATCTCATCAATAGTCAATAGTTCAGATTGCCGGAGACGTTCTCCCATCGCCAGAACTTCTTCGGTCGTATTCACTTGAAAACCCAAGTGGTTTAATACGCCATGCTTCTCGAATGGTCTGACATTCAATGAGAAATGCAACGCCGGTTCATCCAACTCAAACTTGGCATAGTTATCTTTCACCTTTACAGGTTCTACGCCAAAGAAATTTCGATAAAAGGTGAGTGACTTTTCCAAATTCGTACAATTTACTGCCACATGCATGCGTTGAATCATAAGCTCGTTCCCTCCTTATTCTCCCTCAGCGGCGAAACGCTGGATCCGCGCATCGATCTGATCCCGGACGCGCTGGAACACTGCCCACTTTTCCTCTTCCGTGCCGGTTGCTTTTGCCGGGTCGTCGAAGCCCCAGTGATATCGCGTCACATGCGGAGGGGTCATCGGACATTTGTCGTTTGCATCGCCACAAAGCGTAATGACAACATCGGCTTTATTCAAAATCTCCGGATCAATGATATCCGATGTTTGCTTGCTGATGTCAATGCCCTTCTCAGCCATTGCTTTAACAGCTTTTGGGTTTAAGCCATGGGCTTCGATCCCTGCACTATAAACGTCGTAGTCTTCACCAAGGTGTTGATGTCCAAAGCCTTCTGCCATCTGACTGCGACACGAATTACCGGTGCAAAGGAAGTAAACGATTTTTTTATTCATGTGAATATCTCCTCTTCAATATAATTTAACCCACGATCCAAAGCCATATCGACAAGGCAGTTAAGGTAATGAACAAGGTCGGTACGGTTAGGATAACACCGACTCTAAAGTAATACCCCCATGTGATTTTCACGCCTTTGCGTGAGAGCACATGCAGCCATAACAGGGTAGCTAAAGATCCGATCGGCGTGATCTTGGGTCCGAGATCCGAGCCAATGACATTGGCATAGATCAAGGCTTCCCGGATGATGCCCTCTGTGCCTGTCCCTTGGATGGCCAGTGCGTTGATCATCACCGTAGGCATATTGTTCATGAAGGAAGAGAGCACAGCCGCAATAAAACCCATGCCGATCGTCGTCACATACAGACCCTGGTCTGCGACTTGTTCGATGACCCTCCCTAGCTGATCGGTGAGCCCTACATTGCGCAAGCCGTAGACGACAACGTACATGCCGATAGAAAACACAACGACAGACCAAGGGGCGTCCTTGATAATCTTGGTGGTAGCCACTGCCTTGCTCCCCCGGGCTGCGACGATGAAAAGAATCGCGACGACCATGGCAACGATCGAGACGGGGACGTGAATGAATTCACTGACGAGATAGGCTACCAATAATACCGCTAGAATGATCCAGGATAAGCGGAAGAGCCGGTGATCTTTGATGGCTTCCCGAGGCACCCGCAGATGCTGGACATCATAATTTTTCGGAATGCTTTTACGGAAGAAAAGATATAACACGATAATACTAGCCGCGATTGAGAACAGATTCGGAACAAACATGCGCGTCGCATATTGCACAAAACCAATGCCAAAGTAATCGGCGGACACGATATTGACCAGGTTACTGACAATGAGCGGCAATGATGCCGTGTCGGCGATGAATCCGCTAGCCATAATGAACGGTAGAATCATCCGTTCGTCGAACTTCAGCGCTCTTACCATGGATAGCACGATTGGCGTCAAGATGAGTGCTGCTCCGTCGTTGGCAAAGAATGCTGCAACCAATGCGCCAAGCAGAATAACATAAATAAACATCAGCGTGCCATTGCCTCGGGCCAGCCTGGCCATATGCAGAGCGGACCACTCAAAGAAACCAATCTCGTCGAGAATAAGTGAGATCAGAATGATGGCTACAAAGGCCAGTGTTGCATTCCAAACAATCAATGTCACATCCTGGACATCACTGAAGCTTACGACACCAAAGAGCAGCGCAAGCACAGCCCCGCCAGCAGCTGACCAGCCGATGTTCAACCCTTTTGGCTGCCAGATGACAAAAATCAACGTTACAACAAACAATACCGACGCAATGATTAACATAGGTCCTCCTTAACGGCTAACAGCTCTCTGTCTTAAATTGCATAGCTAGGTGCTTCATCGATGGAACGTCGTTCAGAATGTCGGAGATATACGGCTTGTTATCCCGGTTCATGGCATAGTAAATCCACTGCCCGCGCCGCGTCTCATGAACCAGATTGCCTGTCTTCAGCTTTCGCAAATGCTGACTGATATTGGGCTGTGTAGACGCCAGCGCAGCTGCAATATCACATACACACATCTCTTTTTCTTTGAGCAGAGCCAGGATCATCAATCGCGTTTTGTCAGATAACAGCTTCATTTCTTCAGCTACTGCGGCATACGTGTGCATGGCCTCCATCCTCCCATCCGATTGGATTCCGTCTCAACCTAGTATCATTATACCTATATAATCATATAAGTAAAGGATTATATATTAATCAAATTTAAAGATTTTGTATAGTCAGTTTGTACCCGACTCGCGGCAAGGTATCGATTTGAATAAAGGGTTTCGCCAGCTTTATTTTTTTGCGCAGTCCAGCAATGATCCTTTCGATCTTTACCGTATCCACCGTGTCACCGAACAGTTCTTGTCGCAGCTGCATGCGAGTAAGGGGCACACCGGGATGCTGCAAAAAAAGAAGCAACAGCTGGCATTCCAACGCACTTAATGAAATACTGTTCTCATGAATGACAAGCTCCAGCCGCTGGGGATAGAGCGTTAGAAAGCTAAACTGATAAGCCGCTTCTTCCGGCTCCACCGTCATTGGACGAAGCTGATATGCCAGGGTGCGGCGCAGGATTGCATCGATGCGTGAGAGCAGCTCGCCATAACCAAATGGTTTGCGGACGACATCATCGGCACCCTTGTAAAACGCTTCGGCAATATCCTGATCCCGAATCATAGCTGTCAAAATAATAATCGGTGTTGTTGCATCCGTGCTTCTCATCGGGATCAGGGGCGTAAAATCCGGGTTATCGTGCACATCCAGAATAATCATATCAAATGACTGATGTTGATGGATCTGGAACAACATCGCTTCCGTTGAAACCGTTGAAATCTGGTATCCGGTTTGCCGGAAGCGATAGCTGAGCAAATTTGCAACTGTCTTGTCTGGTTCATACAAAAGCAACCGATACGACATAGGATCCCCTTCTTGGTCAGGAATTGAGATCAGGGCGCTTGCCTTCTACCAGATAGACGACCTGCTCTCCGATATTCGTCGCATGATCTGCGATGCGCTCCAGATACCGGCCAATAAAGCTCAAGAGCATGGCTTGATTCGAATCCTCGGGATGCTTCGACATGTAGGCGAAGAGCTCTTGTAATATCTGACTGTACAGCGAATCGACACGATCATCATCCTGGGCCATCTTGTAGGCCAGTTGAATATTCTCGGTCAAGTATGCCTGGATGGCCTCATGGATCATGACGCCAGTGATCTCAGCCATACGAGGAATATCGACCAGTGGTTTGATGAGCTGCTGCTTATTGATCCGGACGACAACTTTGGCGATATCAACTGCAAGATCGGCCATCCGTTCCAGGTCGCTTGATATTTTGAGGGCTACAATGATCCTTCGCAAATCCTTGGCGACCGGCTGCTGAGTGGCAATTAATCGAATGCCCCACTCGACGATTTCGTCTTCCATGCGATTCAGCTCCGCATCGAAATCGATGATCCTGCGGGCAGCATCAAGATCCTGCTGTACCAGCGCAGAGACCGCTTTATGCAATGCGGCTTCGGTTTCGTCGCCCATCGCCTTTAGCCGGCCCTGCAGCTCATTCAGGGCTGTGGAGAATTCTTTGCGTGTCGTCATATTTATTCTTCCTCTCTAAGATCGTACTGATTAGCCGAACCGGCCGGAGATATAGTCCTCTGTGCGCTGATCCCGCGGATTGGAGAACAGCTTCTCCGTTTCTGCGTACTCCACAACTTCGCCATTGAGGAAGTAAGCTGTTTCGTTGGATACGCGTGCCGCTTGATGCATATTATGAGTCACCATTACGATGGTATAATTCTTTTTCAGCTGCTGAGCGAGCTCTTCGATCTTCAAGGTTGATACAGGATCCAGCGCCGAAGTTGCTTCGTCCATCAAGAGAATATCCGGATTGACCGCAAGCGCACGAGCGATGCACAGACGCTGCTGCTGGCCGCCGGAGAGCGATAACGCGGAACGCTTCAAGTGATCTTTGACTTCATTCCAGAGGGCGGCGCCGCGCAGGCTTTTTTCTACGATCTCGTCGAGCTCGCTTTTCTTCCGCATGCCATGGATTTTGGGGCCATAGGCGATATTATCATAGATACTTTTAGGAAATGGATTGGGCTGTTGAAAGACCATCCCCACTTTTTTGCGCAGCGTCTCTACATCAACATCGCCCTTGTAGATGTCCACGCCCGAGATTTGCACAGAACCGTCGATCCGCACGCCTGGCGTCATATCATTCATGCGATTGAGTGTACGAAGCAGAGTCGATTTGCCGCAGCCGGACGGGCCGATAAACGCCGTGATGGATTTCTCGCGAATGGGCAGCTTCACCTTTTTCAAGGCATGGAAATCCCCGTAATACAAGTCCAGTTCATTTACATCAATAAGGGTAGTCATAACGGCCTCCGCGTTAATTTTTTTTCTGGTATTTGTTCCGGATCAATACAGCTGAGAGATTCATCAGGATCAGCAGGGCCAGAAGGACGATGATCCCTGCGGCAGCCAGCTGATGGAAATCCGCTTGGGGTCTGGACACCCAGTTGTAGATTTGAATCGGCATGACTGTAAACTGATCCAGCGGATTGTCAGGCAGAAACGCTACAAATGTCAGCGCGCCGATCATAATCAATGGCGCTGTCTCGCCAATCGCTCTGGACAAGGCCAAAATAATGCCGGTCAAAATGCCAGGAATGGCAGAAGGCAGGACGGCTTTTTGTACGGTCTGCCACTTATTGGCGCCCAGCGCGAAGGATGCATCGCGGCGGGATCTCGGGATCGCCCGGATCGCCTCTTGAGCAGAGACGATAATGATCGGGAGGACAAGCAAGGACATCGTGAGGGCACCTGCCAAAATACTTCTCCCCATAGCCAGGACTTCAAATCCGCCTGCTCTCACAAACAAAGTGAGTCCCAGCATGCCATACACTATCGACGGTACGCCAGCTAGCGTACTGATATTGACTTGCACCAGCCGAGTCAGCTTATTCTTTGGTGCATACTCCTCCAGATAAATAGCGGCCCCTACGCCGAATATCAAAGAAATCGGAGCCATAAGAGCGACCATGTAGCCCGTGCCTACGATTGCGGAGAGGATCCCTGCCTCAGCCGGGCGTCTGGATGGATAGTTCGTAAAAAATTGCGGCGACAAAGCTCCGAGCCCATCGACCAGCACATCAACGATCAGCGCAGTCAGACAGACGATGCCAAACGAGGTGCTCGCGAGAAAGATAAGATGCAGATAAAGGTCCGTACGTCTTCTGGATCGATTCAACGCTTTCTTGTCGTCATTAAACATCATCTAATATTCCTCCCTGAAGCGTCTGGCAACATACTGGGCCAATAGATTCAAGATCAGGGTGATCGCAAACAGGGTGAGTCCGACTGCAAAAATCGACCCGTATTCGATCGACCCGTGCGGCGTATCCCCCAAGCTGACTTGTACGATATAGGCGGTCATCGTCTGAATGCTCTCCAGTGGATTGCCTGTCAGCTTGGGTGTCGATCCGGCCGCTACGGTTACGATCATCGTCTCCCCTATCGCCCGTGAGAAAGCCAATACAAAGGAGGCTACAATCCCGGATAAAGCTGCAGGCACGATAATCTTGAGCGCGACCTCCAACCGGGTGGATCCTAGCGCATAAGCCCCGTCTCTCAGCGATCTTGGAACGGCGAGCATTGCATCTTCGCTCAAGGAAGCGATCATCGGGATGATCATGATGCCGACCACGATACCTGCACTGAGCGCATTGAAGATGGAAACGTTCATGCCGAACAGGGTTCCAAACACCTCTTGGATAAGCGGTGTGACAAAGCTGAGGGCAAAATAGCCATATACAATCGTTGGCACCCCAGCCAGCACTTCCAGAATCGGTTTGACAATTTTTCGTACGCGGCTGGGGGCATATTCGCTCAGATAGATCGCACTGGCCAGTCCGATCGGCATCGCCACCAGGCAGGCGATCACGGTAATCATCAAGGTGCCTGCCAAGAGCGGCAGCACGCCAAATGCTTTCGGGGCGATCAAGGGGGCCCATTTGGTACCGGTGAAAAATTCCACGACAGATACAGTACCAAAAAAAGCAATCGTTTCGGTCAACAAGGTATAGACAATGCCGATTGTCGTCAGCACCGAGATAATCGCGCACAAAAAGAGCAGTTTTGGCATGAGCCAATTCATGGGCTGGCCGCTTTTATTTTTGAACGGCGATGTTCCCACAGGCGCATGCGAAGGTTTAGGCGAGTTGTTAGGCTCAGTCTTCAAAGTATTCTACGCTCCTCACGGCTAAGCTGAATCTCAAGGCAAAGGTCCCCCAAGAGAACGAGGGACCCATCTTGCGTGTGTAAGTTTTATTCACTCTGTTACAACATGCTTATTGCAGCTTAGCCTTTTCTTCAGCCAGCATGTCCTCTGGCAGCGGGATATAGCCTACCTCAGCGGCAAGCTCATTGGTATTGTCCATGAAGTATTTTGCGAAGGTTTCTACTTCCGGACGCTCCTCATAAGCGCTTTTCTTGACGTAAATGAAGAGCGGGCGACCGAGCGGGTTATAGCTTTGATCCATCACCGTTTCTTCCGAAGGAAGCACAGCATTGCCTTCTTTGTTGACAATTGCGACATCTCTCAGCTTGTCTTGATTTTCTTCGTAGTAGGCCAGTCCGAAGTAGCCAATACCATTTTTGCTTCCCGCCACGCCTTGAACCAATACATTGTCATCTTCGCTGAACGAAATCTGGCTGTCATTGCGGCTTTCCTGGGACTTGCCATTGATTACTTCCGTGAAGTAATCGAATGTTCCGGAATCCGCCCCTGGTACGAACATTTCGATTCTCTCGCTTGGCCATTCCGGACGAACATCGGACCAATTGACTACGGTGCTGTCCGGTTTGAAGATGGCGTTCAGCTCTTCTACGGTAAAATGATCCACCCAGTCATTTGCAGGGTTAAGCACAACAGAAATACCGTCATAGGTTGCTTTCAACTCGATAAATTCAACGCCTGCGGCCTCACATGCTTCAGCCTCTTCAGCCTTGATCGGACGGGAGGCATTGCTGATATCCGTTTCGCCAGCGCAGAACCGTTTGAACCCGCCCCCGGTTCCAGATACGCCTACCGGCACCCGGACATCTTTATATTCTTTGCTGAATTCTTCGGCAACGGCTTCCATTAATGGGAAAACGGTACTGGAACCATCGATTTCAATCTGCCCGCTCATACTCGGTGTTTCTTCGACTGGCGGTTGGTTTGTTGTCTCATTTTGCACATTGGATGGCCCCTGCGCAGCACCAGTGTTGCCACCTTCATTTGAAGTACCTGATCCACAAGCTGCTGTTACGGATACTGCTGCGATTAATAACCCGACCCCTACTGCTTTTTTAAACACATTACCCACTCCCCATATTGTTATATAATTAAGTCACAATGCGATCATAAGTCTTATATGTTTGGGGAATGTTAAATTTCCAATGCACTTTTGTAAATTCTTTGCGGGTTATTTAAGGCTTGATTCTTTAATTGATATATAATAATATAATTATGTATTAATTAAGATAATGCCTGAAAGGTGGTATCAGCCATGAGGTATAACGTTCTATTGGTTGAAGATAACCCATCCTTCGTATCATTAATCGAGTACTTGTTTGAACAAGAGGGAAGCTATCGGCTTGATGTTGCTTCATCAGAAGAAGATGGTTACCGCAAGCTGACGGAGCGAGGATATGATCTGATCATTATGAACATATGGATAGGCGGAGAACGGGTTGGATTGGAGTTGTTAAGAGCTCTTCGGTCTCGTACTCTGCGTGTGCCTGTATTGATCCTCTCCGCCTGTGACCAGGAATCGACGATCATCGAGGGGCTGGCCGCAGGAGCCGATGACTACCTGGCCAAGCCGTTTGGTGTGAGAGAGTTCCTTGCGCGGACTTCCAACCTCCTTACACGAGCCGGCAACTTCAAAAGATTGAAGCAGGATTCCAATGGCGAAGCAGGGGGAGTTATTGTCCGCCCTGAACTGCCGGCGATTGAAATCACAGGCGAGACGGCCCCGTTACGGCCAAAGGAGTACGAATTGTTCCTCAATCTTGCCAGTCAACCGGGCACGATCGTGTCGAGAGAGCACCTGATACGCAAAGTTTGGGGGAACGATTATTCAGGCGGGCAAAGCACTGTAGATGTTCATATCAGCACCTTACGGCGGCGGCTGGAGCGATTCAAAGAAAAGATTCGCATCGAGTCCATTCGCGGCAAAGGCTATCGCTATGTCTGCAATGGATCCTGGTGTCAATTGAGAAGTGAAAGCAGCTAGTCGCAAACGGTAGCGGCTAATTGTTGATCCAGCCACTCCACCTTATCGGATTGGGAAGGGAGGCTCTCCAGGACGTCCATGACATAGGGCTTATCTTGAACGTTAAGGGAGTAATACACCCACTTGCCCCGCCGGTATTCGTTCAGCAGCCCGCCGGTTTTCATTTTTCTCAAATGCTGGCTAATGCTAGGCTGTGACATCTGCATGATATCGACAAGATTGCAGACACAAAGCTCTCGCTCCTTCAGCAGCCCCAAAATGGTTAATCGTGACTTGTCGCCCAGCAGTTTAAATGTTTCAGCCATTGTATCTATAGTATCCATATGGAGGACCTCCATGTATTATATAATTATATTCTTTAATTATAATATAAACTCTTCTAAAGATCTAATGCTCTACAACATAGAAATCTCAAGCTGTGCAAGTCGTGAGGGCCTGGAAATTAAGTCGACCTCCGCGATTTTCCCGTCCCTTAACGTGAATTGAATCACATAAAGCAACTTCCCTCCCGGTGCTGTAACAGCTCCAATCCTTCCGCCTACAAGTGCAACCTGAGCCGGTTTGGCACGTCCCGCTACTTTCTTGGCCAACGCAATAGCTCCCTTGGTCTCAATTATGGTGCCACGTTCGCGGTCATCTCGAAGCACCACTTCCGGATCCAAGGCCTTTACCAGCTCCTCTAAATCCCCTTTGTATGCTGCAGCCAGGAAAGCGTCCACCAGCGTTCGCTGACGTCCCAAATCAGCATGGGTATGCTCTTCTCTTCCTCTCACCTTTTGGCGTGCCCGGCTTGCAAGCTTTCTAGTGGCAAGCTCAGATTTCCCTATAATCGGTGCCAGTTCACGGAAAGGCATAGCAAAGATGTCATGCAGCACGAAGGCAATGCGCTCCGGCGGGTTCAGCTTGCTTAGTACCATGAGCAGGGCAACCCCGACAGAATCGGCCATAAGCGTCTCGTGTTCGGGATTGGACCGATCCTCTATATTCGCAAGCAACAGTTCGTCTAAAAATTCCTCGCGTCTGGCTTTTTTCGACCGTAGCATGTCGAGGCATATTCGTGAAACGACAGTGGTCAGCCACCCTCCTGCATTATCGATCTGGCTTCGATCTGAACGATGAAGTCGCAGCCACGCTTCTTGTACAGCATCCTCCGCTTCTGTCCTTGAGCCGAGCATACGATAAGCCACAGCCAGCAAATGATTCCGGTGCGATTCGAATTGTTCTTCCATACAAATGCATTCTCCTATCTTTACTGTTACACACATAGCTTCCCTACTATACTGACGAACGGAAATCAATCGAGGTGACAATTGTCCCAAAATCGTGATTTGTCACACTTCCCCCCTCCTCTACGTCATTTCAGTGAGAAGCAAAATAGAAGGCTTCTAAATCAACTTAACTACAAAGGAGAGCGTTTCTTATGCAACCATCCAGAATGAGCAACCCTATTATGAGTTTGCCGGAAGTGGGCCAATCTTTGCAATACTTAGGCAAAGCGATATTTGCGTCAGCAGAAAAAAATGCTTTGCCGGCCCGCACCTTATTCCTTGCTTACCTGCGCGCCAGCCAAATCAATGGTGATAGCGTCTGCGTGGATCTGCATTCCCGTAATGCGATAAACGCAGGAGAATCAGCGGAACGGCTCTTCGTTGTATCCGCGTGGCGTGAGGCGTCAAACTTCACCGATGCGGAACGCGCAGCCCTGGCACTTAGCGAATCGATGACCTGTCTTCACGGCTCGACCGACCCGGTACCGGACCACGTGTATCAAGAGGCCTCCCGTCACTATGATGAAGACGCGCTGGCTACACTCATTATAGGGATTGCTACGGTCAATTTGTATAACCGGATCAATAGTTCTACACGACAACAGGTGGACGTCTCGGCCACTCGTGATTAACGAGGCAGTCAACCCGCAAACTGAGTTGATCCTCTCTGGTCTCCCATGTTGGTGAACGCGTTCAGCCCGCTTCCTTTAATTTAACGGAAGCGGGCTGATGGCATTCAGCCGTTTTTAAAGCTTTTTCAGTTCATGTAATATAATTTCCGAATCCAGCCGTTGCATAAAGTCTGGATTCACATAGGCGGAGCGGATGATGGCGGATTCGTCGATCATAAAGGTCGAAGGAATCGGCAGGATCCAGCGGTTCATCGCGTTGTATTCCGCCAGATCCATGCCCGCTTGTTTCATCATGTCCTGGATGTAATCCGGGACGTCGTATAGGATGTTATAGAAAGCGGCCACGAGACCGTTGGCATCGCTCAGAACCTGGAAGGTCAGTTCTTCTTTCTCCTGCTGGGAAAGCGTATTGTCGGGACTTTGCGGACTGACCGCAATCAATTGGCCCCCCAAGGCTTGGATATCCGGCAGGATCTTCTGATAAGCCTTAAGCTGTGTATTGCAGAACGGGCACCAGCCGCCGCGGTAGAAAGTCAGGACTACAGGTCCTTTGGACAGTTCATCATAGAGGTGAACCGATTCATCTAATGCATTTTTAAGGGTGAAATCCCTGGCCTTCTCTCCCTCCTGTCGTCCGTATATGATACCGGATTCCTGCTGCTCTCGGATCTGACGGAACATGGCCGTTTGAATCTCCATAGGGGTATGTGCGTTAAATGCTTGTTTTGCTTCCTCTAATGCTTGTGTTAATGACATATTGTGCCCCTCTCTTTATCCCTCGGCAGACAGCTTGACTGGCTTAGTGAAAGCCACGGTTCGCGCTTGCCGTCTCAGATGGATCATTTGTGCTGTCATGCCAACAATAAGAATAACAAGAAGACTGCCTTGAGCGCCGAGGAGAATCGGCGAGTTCAGATCGGTAACGATAGGATTGCCGTTAGGGACACGGGTTAGAATCTCGGTGACCGTCGGCGTCATCAGCAGAAATGCAGTCAGGCTGAGAAAGATGGTTTCGAGATACTTGCCTGCCCGCCCAATTCCTTTCATAAGTCCGATCCCGTACCCGGCGAGCAGCAGCAGGATCGTTGCTGTGCCAATGGCAAGGCTGACCGTCTGCTTGGCGATAGGGAATACTGTCACAGCGCCGACCAGCATCGAGATGAAGTATACGACACCGGCCTTTGACCGCGGCACAATGCGTCCGTGGCGTACAAACATATAAACAGCCAATGGAATGGCAGGGACGCTGCTCAGCGTATGGACCCAGCCTAGAGGTGAAATGCCAAACATACATGACTCCTTCCGGTCTTTAAAGACAAGTTATCTGTACTGCTCCGATAAATACTTAGCCTCCTATTGTGATGAGATAATGCAAGGTGTTAGACAGGGCGCGGAGCGAGTCGCTCCAGGAGCGGGCGTGTCACGAAGCCGAATATCTTCGGATCGCCATAGGCCCGCGCCGATAGCATCGCCCCGTGAACCGTCGCCATGAACGCTTCGGCCTCCGCATGAGGGGGACTCTTCAGTTGAACTTGCCCTTGCCGCTCGCCGCGCTCCAACACCGAGGTCAACCATGCAGACAAGGATTGAAAATGCGCCCGGACCTCTAGAACAACTTCCTCGGGCAGGTCGGGGATCTGGCTGGCCAACAGCGCGCAGATACAGAACGGAGCGCTGGCATCCATGATGCAGGCTTCCCAATAGCCTGTGTAGCGTTGAAGCTGTTCGAGGGGTTCGGGTGTTTGAAGCTCGAGGTTCGCCATTCCCGACTTAGCTTCTTCCCGGTACCGTGCAACCAGTGTGGTGACCAGGTCGACTTTGTTCGGGAAATGGTGATGAATGCTCGCCTTTCGAATCCCCACGACTTTAGCGATATCGGCATAGCTAAAACCGTTATAGCCGCCAGAGATGATCAGGGAACGCGCACAAGCCAGAATGTCATTAGCGGTATGTGATGTATTTTTCATATCTTTATTCTACCTACTAGTAGGTAGGTTGTCAACAAATAAATGTATGAGTACTATTATTCAATAAAAAACGTGAGATCTGCACAAAGCAGTTAAAGATGATCAGCGTATTCTGTTACCGCAGTGTTTTCCTAAGTCCAGCCCCAGAAGAAACCGTCGCGATCCCATGCTACCTTTCCACGATGGAGCTTTTTAAACCGCTTTTTCACTTCCTTATCTATGGATCGGTTACCATTCTCATTGGTGTACAGATACTGCTCGCCATAATGGTCGCTAATAAACTGTACGGCCTCCTCCTGTCTTAATATGCCCCGTTCTTTTACTTCTGCCAGCATCCATTCCGCGATTTCTGCTGCTTTACTTTCCATGGTTGGTTACCCTCATTTCCTAGTATTGCATATTTGTCTGTTTATCTTTGATGATTCTTTATGAGCTCCATTTTAAGGTTAAGCGCCGCTTCGCTCAAATGAACTCTATATTTTTCAGGATTAGTCTTCCTGAGATACTGCGGCCAAAATGCCTTCATCTCGTTCTCGTGATGCTGACGGATCTCTGTGATCGCAGGCAACTTGTACACACATTCCCCCTTTAAGAAGACGGGTTGTAACAAGGGGATCGCATCATAATCCCGAATCTCTTTATTCATCAGCGGATGGGCTGGATCGATCAAGTGGATCGGATCGCCGGCAGCGGCATGCTTTTCTTTCCTCAACGCCAAATAATCCGCTTCCGCTTTTCCCGTCGTGCGATGAATTAAACGGAAAACGTCTTTCACACCTGGATTGGACACCTTCTCCACATTACCCGAAATCTTAATGACGGGCTCTTCAGTCTCATTGTTCACTCGCGCCACCAGCTTATACACCCCGCCGAGTGACGGTTGATCTGCGGCAGTAATGAGCTGTGTACCGACACCCCACACATCGATTTGTGCTTGCTGCGCCTTTAAATCCATGATGATGTTCTCATCCAGGTCGTTGGATGCCATAATTTTAACATAAGTGAGTCCCGCTTGGTCCAACATCTCTCGCGATACTTGTGAGAGGTAGGCAAGGTCGCCGCTATCGAGACGGATGGACTGCAGCCGCTTCCCCTTCTGTTCAAGCTCCTTAGCGATTTTGATGGCATTAGGCACGCCGCTTCTTAACGTATCATAAGTGTCTACCAACAAAGAAACCTGATCCGGGAGTGCCTCAGCAAAGTTGTGAAAGGCTGCTTCCTCCGAATCATGCTGTTGAATCCACGAATGGGCGTGCGTGCCTTTGGTCGGGATTCCAAAGAGCATGCCTGCCCTGAGGTTGGAAGTAGCGTGAAACCCGGCGATAAAGGCAGCTCTTGCCCCCCATATGGCGGCATCGGCCTCTTGCGCACGGCGGGTCCCAAACTCGAGAAGGGTATCCTCCGGGGCAACTTGCTTGATCCGGGAGGCCTTGGTGGCGATTAGGGTCTGATAGTTCATCATGTTCAATAGAGCCGTTTCGACCAATTGCGCTTCGAAGATTCGAGCCTCAACCCGAATCAATGGCTCCTGTGCGAACACTACGCTTCCTTCTCGCATAGCGTACAGATCGCCTCTAAATGCAAAGCGTCGCAGCTCCTCCAAAAAACCTTCATCATACTTCTCTTCTTGGCTTCTGAGATAATCAATGTCCTCTTCAGTGAATGTTAGATGGCGAATATAATGAACGATTCGCTCTAACCCGGCGAACACCGCATATCCGTTGCCAAACGGCAGCTTGCGAAAAAACGCCTCGAACACAGCCCCATCGTTCAACGATCCATTAGCCCAGTGGGCATACATCATATTGATCTGATATTTGTCGGTATGAAGACTCAGGCTTCCATAATTCATTATCATCACCTCATCCCCACTATTGAAAAGTTTGGTATCGATGTTTGGAATTAACTCTCCCCACCCTGACGAGCCCCGGCCACCAGGAGCGGGATGCTCAGCACGAAAGCCCCTGTCACGAGCCAGATCGGAATCTGTGGAGCGATCGCATACGCCCAGCCGCCGATGATGCCCGAGGGAGAGACGACAAGGAGCACGAGGACGGACAGGACGGCGAACATTTTGGCCCGGCGTTCATCGTCGATCGCATTGGCTACGACCGCTTCCAGATAAGGTGCAGTTATCATCGTGGCGCCGGCAGCGAGTACGGTGCTGATGACGATCCAGCTCATCGCCCCCGTCGGGGTTAACGCCAGGATAGCGTTTGAGATCGCGGACAAGATAAATCCCCACAGCATCGTACGATGCATCAGTCGATCCGAGATGCGCGGGATCACCTGCCATAAGACGAGCAGCATCACGACGGAGGATACCGCCGGCACCAGCGAGATCCAATTGTCCGCCATGCCGATCTCTTCCCTCAGAAATAACGCAAGATAGGTTCCCTTGACCATCATCTGGAAGTTGAACAGGATGTATACGCCGAACATGAGCTGCAGGCTCCGATCAGCCAGGACGGCTCGGATCGTCGTGATGTAATCCCGGAGGCTTGCGTTTAACCCGAGCTCGCGAGCTTCGCGTTTTTTGCGGAGGCCCATCTCCGTCTCATGAGTCGTAAAATGGCGGCCTAGAAACTGGGCGGTCATCAGGACAAAAGCGATCACATACATGATGCGAACGCCAGTGACCAATCCGTAATGATAGACGAGCAATCCACCCAGCGGAGCGAACAAGCCGCCGATGACGCCGATCACCTGCAGCACAGTGAAGACATAGGAGCGTTCCCGTGGCTCTGTATCCTCGACGAGCAGACAGTAAAACGCAGTATGAGGAACACGCTGAAAACCGTTAATGAGAGCCGCAGCAACAAAAAACCAGACGTTCTGCGACACCGCCCACAGGAGCGTGCCAACGGACCAGCTGATTAGATCAAAGGTCAGCAGCGCTGCCTTCCGGCCCATCAGATCAGTCAGATATCCGCTTAAAAAGGACGAGAACACTTGTACGACCAGCGAGAGCGTAGTCACCCAGCCGATTTGCGTCTCGCTTAAGCCAAGCTCCCTCATATAGATCGTGGCATAGGTGATGAACATGCTGTAAGGAATAAGAAATAACGGCTCAAAAGCCAAACAGCCCCGGCTGTTCCCCTTGAGCCTGGGGAAGAAAGGAGATTTCATAAAATCGGCGAAAGCAGACGAGCAACCGCCTGTTTGAACTTGGCCAAGTTCGAGCGCTTGCTGTAGAGCTCTTTCGTCAGCTCCATACAGTATGCGGTGTCGTGCAGAAATAATTCGTGAAGCTCCTTGGCGATGCCGGCGTCATACACCAGCGCGTTCACTTCAAAGTTCAAGCGGAAGCTGCGCGGATCGATATTCATCGTGCCGACGGAAGCGACCTCTTCATCGACGACGATCGTTTTGGCATGCATGAAGCCTTTTTCGTACTGCAGGATCTTCACGCCATATGGCAGCAGTTCCCCGACGTGTGCCAGCGTAGCCGAGTACACAAACGGATGATCTGGTTTGTTCGGAATCATGATGCGCACGTCCACCCCCGACAACAGGGCCATTTTGCAGGCGTCCATAAAGCTTGCGTCGGGGATGAAATAGGGTGTCTGAATGAACACGCTGCGCTTGGCATTCAGAATCATCTTCAGATACATGATCTTCAAATGCTCGGTTTGCGAGTTCGGCCCGCTCGATATAATCTGGATCGCGCTGTTGCCAGGGTGATGATCGGGACGGAATGTGAAATGTTCTTCAATATGCTGACGTTCATAATTGGTGGCCTTGCTCCAATCCATAATGAATCGCCCTTGGATCAAAGCGACTGCCCCGCCTGTTATCCGCAGATGCGTATCCCGCCAATACCCCATGCGTTCGTTTAGACCCAAATATTCATCCCCGACATTAAATCCGCCTACATACCCCACCTCACCGTCAATAATGCACAGCTTGCGGTGATTGCGGTTGTTGATGCGAAGATTGATCAGTCGAAACCAGGACGGAAAAAAAGCGGCGACCTCGCCCCCATGCTTGATCAACTCGCTGAAGAACGAGCGAGACATCCGTCTCGACCCAACCTCGTCGTAGAGCACGCGGACCTTCACGCCTTCTTTCGCCTTTTCAGTTAACAGATCCCGCAGTTTTTTGCCGAGGGTATCCGGTTTGATAATGTAATATTCGATATTAATTTCATCCGTTGCTTCCCGGATATCCGCAAACAACGCATCAAATTTGGCTTGTCCATCATGATAAATCTTTACTTCATTATCCGTGGTGACCAAGGCGTTGGACGATTTCAGATTCATTTTGACGAGATTGGCATACTTGTGAAGAAGCCCGCCGTGCTTATGGATGTCTTGAAATTGGTGGTCCGCCGTCTCCTGGAAAAACGCAAGCTCTTCAGCTGTGAGCTGAAAGAAGTTTTTTTGTATTAATTGACGGCCGAGGAACACGTATACGACGAACCCCAACACCGGTATGAAAAATAAAACCATCAGCCAGGCCCAAGTGGAACCGATATCCCTGCGTTCAATGAAGACCACGATACAGGCAAGGACGATGTTGATTAAAGTTGCGATGGAAAGGATAAGTGTAGTGATATTCCCGGCTTCCAAGACGTTCCCACCTCTTCATGTGATGTCGCCCTTCATCTTAGCATTCCGAATGTTGATTGACAACGAAAATATGGGCTTATGGCGGGTACGCATTGCTTGCAACGGGACGGTTTCATTTTCTGGTAAGAAAAGTTTTCAGTGAACGATACAATAGACGCATGGAACGATACATGGGCCTGGGCATACGGTTAATAACATGCTCCAGTGCATGTTTTTTTACGGTTCTGGACCCGAATAGTTTGGTATACACTACTCCTTTGGAAAACATCTCGCTTGTCTCCACACAATAAACCGGTTTGCGGGTTAATCTATGAATCTGGATGGCTTGCTCTCTTTCACTCTCAAACATAAGATCGAGACGGGATCGCTTATATGCCTTCGCTTTTTGAACAGCATGGACAGGTTGCGGCTGAGTCTCTGTCGAGTGATCCAGCATAATAAGATGGTCATAGCGTACGCCATGCTGTCTTAACCAAGCTTCGGTTAGGCCGCGGTATTTCTCACTTCGGGTTGTGAGCACGCTTCCGATCTTGTGGGTCGGGATGTACAGCGGAGGCGCATTCAAAATGAACTGACTGTATTCATCGTTGTCGCGAGTCTGCTCTCTCGATGGACGGGCACATAATACTCCATCGATTTCAAAACAGGCGCGTGTGCTGATCGTGTCGTGAAAGATATTCCATTCGAACAATCTTGGCGAAGGCAAGTATTCGAAGAACAGGTCGACGTCTTTTCTCTTCCTGTCCGAAGAAAAAATGGCCAATGTCGTAACTTTATCTGCCAAGTGCTCCGGAATTTCATTTACGGCTTCGGCAAGTGAATTTCCACTCTTGATACTATCGTCGATCAGGAGGATCTTGTCCGCTTCGTCTGGATATTGCAAGGCATCTTTAGCCTTCCGTGTAGAACCTGTCTTCAATGGTTTATTATGTATGAGCGCATCCAAGTCGCAGCATTTCTTGTTCAAATACAAGGCTGCCATGTAGGCAGGGATCATGCCGCTTCTTGGGATGCCGACGATCAGATCGAATTTCCTGGACTGCAAGAGATGTAAATTGGATTTAATTAATTGTTGGAGATCGGAGAAGTTCTTGTAGTTCACATGCCATCCCCCCTCCCCACAAGTACCCTTTTCTTCGTTTTTTCAATCAGTTGTGAAACCAACCATAAGTTTATTGGCAAACGTTATTGGACATATTGTGAACAATAAACCGCAGAGGTGTCACATGAACATGTCTTTTACCCGATCTGCACCAAAGAGGTGGACATATTGGAACTAATGAAGGAATTGCTATTGGTGTCAGGACGGATCGTCACCATCTTTCCCCTTATGTTAATCGTTGCATTATACATGGGGAAGCGCTCGATCGGTGAAATGCCGGTATTCGATTTTCTTGTCATTCTTGCATTAGGCGCTGTAGTCGGTGCTGATATTGCTGATCCCAAAATTGAACACTTACACACCGTCGTCGCCATTATTTTAATTGGCCTCTTGCAGCGTGGCGTGTCATTACTGGCCATAAAGGCGAGGAAATTCGGGCGGTGGATCACGTTCGAGCCAACTGTGGTTGTGCATAACGGAAGTTTCCTGATGCATAATCTGCAAAAAGGACGCTATTCAATGGATAACATCCTTCAGATGCTTCGGGAAAAAGATGTTTTTCAGTTAGACGAGGTAGAGCTTGCCATATTGGAGGCAAACGGCAGATTAACCGTGTATAAAAAACCTTCGAAAACCCCAGTTACGGCAGAGGATTTAGGTCTGGAAAAGAAACAAAAAGGACTCGCCTACCCTTTGATTCTTGAAGGAACCGTTTCTGAGAACGTGCTGGCCTATTTGAATAAAGATATCGCTTGGCTGGAGTTGCAGTTGCAAGACAAAGGGTTGAAGAAAGAAGATGTCGTATTTGCCTCCATCGACGAAGATGGACAATTGTATCTCTCCCAAGCCGTTGCGAGTCCAATTCCGCCGATACACCATTAACGCGACGGATAATGGATTGAAAATCCATATTTCAACTGGAGGATCAGCTGTTACGAGTATAGATAAACGCAGTTGCTGTCAATTCCGACACCACTTTCGCCCGTAACTCCTCCGGAGTCAGCACTTCCACAAGTGAGCCGTAGCTGAGGATGATCTCGCAAGCGGAGCCCAGCGTCTGGAACTCCACGTCCAACTCCGACCATTCACTGTCTTGCC
Organism: Paenibacillus jepli; assembly: GCF_047238105.1. Classification (NCBI taxonomy): domain Bacteria; kingdom Bacillati; phylum Bacillota; class Bacilli; order Caryophanales; family Paenibacillaceae; genus Paenibacillus; species Paenibacillus jepli. Next base: position 7,228,578 of record NZ_JBDFMD010000001.1, on the reverse strand, counting down.
CGGCTTCTCCGATTCCTATGATTTTGGCATATCGCTCTTGTCCGATACGTGAGTGCAGCTTCCGATGAGCCCTCAGCCGCGCAGGATATCGGGGCAGATTCTGTTTGAACTGCTGTGTCGATTGTTCCCAATACTGCTCCAGATCAAAGTCAGCAGGCCGCTCGAATGTCGCTTCCAACATGCGGGCGCCCATCAGACGAGATATGCGATAGGTACGCAGGTCTCCGCTGGATTCTGCGATCAGATACCAGACGTTTCGTTTGGCGACGATACCGAGCGGATTGACGATCCGCTCCACGGTCTCCTCGTCTCTGCGGTACTGTATGTTCAGCTGCCGCTCTTCCCAGACCGCTTCCTGGACAGTCGATAAATGCTCGAACGATTCCTTCGACTGATGCCAGCCCGCCCCGTCAACAAGCATCCGCTGCCTCACCATTTCGGCATTCTTTTTGATTGCCGACGGGGAGGCGGCCAGTAATTTCTGCAAAGCGGCATCAAAATGCTCTTTGATGCCGAGGTCATCCAGCAGATTGGACGGGTTGGTGAGCAGCAGCGACAAGATCTCCTCTGTCTTCATCCCGGTCAGATTGGTCCGGTACCCTTCCGATAACATCCATCCGCCTGCGGAGCCGCGCTCGGCGTAGACGGGGATGCCCGCTGCGCTTAACGCCTCCATATCGCGAAAGATAGTGCGCTCCGACACCTCCAGCTTGTCCGCGAGTTCTCGCGAGGTCATTCTTCCCCGGTTCTGCAGCAATAAAAGAATGGTCAGCAGCCGATCTGCTCTCAGAATGCTCCCTCCTCTACTTGGTCGATAACTTAGATGTCTCTCATTATACCACGGCTTTAGGAAAAAGCTGCCTGGCTGGCTTCCGCCTTGCGCAGATACGTCCCCGTTATTGAATGCTCGGCAGCAGCAAGCTGGGCAGGCGTGCCTTCGAATACAATCTGGCCGCCCCGGTGTCCGCCCTCTGGACCTACATCAATGATCCAGTCTGCACTTTTGATCACATCCAGATTATGTTCGATGACTACCACCGTGTTGCCCCCGTCGACCAAGCGGTTCATAATGTCCATCAGACGAGAGATATCGGACATATGTAGTCCCGTTGTCGGCTCGTCCATAACATAGAGGCTGCCTTCCTTGTGCAGTTCCTCGGCCAGTTTGATGCGTTGGCATTCCCCGCCTGATAAGGTGCTCAGCGGCTGGCCCAGCGTTACGTATCCGAGTCCCACATCCTCCAGCGTCTGCAATTGACGGAGCAGCTCCTTCTTGCTGAAAAACTCAGAAGCCTCCCGTACCGTCATGGCGAGGACGTCGCTGATGGATTTGCCGTTCAGTTTGTAGGCTAGCACTTCATCGCTGAACCGCCTGCCCCCGCATACTTCACAAGTCGTCCTTATTGGCTCGAGAAAAGCCAGATCCGTGTAGATCATGCCGATACCCTGACAGTTGGCACAGGCCCCCTTGGAGTTGAAGCTGAACAGGGAAGCGCTCACCTTGTTGGCGGCTGCGAACAGCCGGCGGATCTCGTTCATCATCCCTGTGTAGGTAGCCGGATTGGAGCGGATGGATGTGCCCACAGCCGACTGATCGATAACAACCGCTTCCGGATGCATGGGTAAGAAGGCTCCGTTAATGAGCGTACTTTTGCCTGAGCCGGCAACTCCCGTTACCACGGTCAGCACACCGACGGGAATATCGACAGTCACATCCTTCAGATTGTGCAGGCTGGCGCCGGCTACGGTCATCCGCCCTTTTGGAACCCTGGCAGCAGTTTTCAAGGGCAGACTTTGCTTCAAGTACCTTCCTGTCAACGTATCCGCGCGAAGCAAGCCTGCAAAGTCGCCTTCGTAGACGATTTCTCCGCCGCGGGTCCCCGCATGAGGTCCGACATCAATGATGTAGTCGGCGATCTCCATCACTTCGCGGTCATGCTCGACAACAAGTACGGTATTCCCTTTATCTCGGAGCTGGCGCAGCATGCCGTTCAGACGATGAACATCCCGCGGATGCAGCCCGACGCTCGGTTCGTCGAAAATGTAGATCATGTCAGTAAGACTGCTGCTCAGATGTCTGACCATCTTGATACGCTGCGACTCCCCGCCTGACAACGTCGAGGTCTGTCTGTCCAGACTCAGATACTCCAGCCCGATCGAGACCAGATGGTTCAGCCGGGTCAGAATTCCGTCCACCATCGGTCCAGCGACGGGATCCTGAATCGCTTCGATCATACGAATAAGCTCGCCAATCTCCATGGCCGCGCATTGGGCGATGTTGGTTCCGTTAATCCGGCAGGCTAAGGCCGCTTGATTAAGCCGGCTTCCCTTGCACAGGCTGCATTCGCTGTAGGACAAGAACCGGTCAATCGATTCACGCTTGGCTTCGGACATCTCGCTGCTGTCCCGCTTCAGATACAGGCGGGTGAATTTGGGCAGCAAACCTTCGTAATCCGATTCGATGGCGCCGTATTTGGAGTTGTATACGATCTTGCTTTCTTTGCCGTGCAGGAAGACATCCCACTCTTCCGGTGTGTAGTCAGCGAGCCGCTTGTCGTTGTCGAACAGTCCGGATAGGGCATACGTATTCCATAACCAGCCCCCCACTTTAAATGCGGGGAACAGGATCGCGCCATCATTCAGCGACTTGGACCGGTCAAGCAGCTTCTCCACATCGAACTGCACCACCTGTCCGACTCCCGAGCATTCCGGGCACATGCCGGCGGGGTCGTTGAAGGAGAACATATGCGAATTCCCGGCAAACGGTTGGCCGATTCTGGAGAACAGCAGCCGGAGCATTGCATAAATATCTGTAATTGTGCCGACCGTCGAACGGGAGTTGCCACCGAGCCTCTTCTGATCGATGACCACAGCTGTAGACAGGTTCTCGATGAGATCGGCATCCGGCCGACTAAGCCGGGGCAGCCGGTTGCGGATAAATGCGGAGAACGTCTCGCTGAGCTGCCGCTGGGCTTCGACACTGATAGTATCGAAGACCAGGGAGGATTTGCCCGAACCCGAGACGCCGGTAAAGATTGTGATCTTCCGCTTCGGGATGCGGACATTCACGTTGTTCAGGTTATTCTCGCGTGCGCCTTTAATGACGATATCATTGGTGTTCATGGATCGCACCGTCCCAATGATACATGAGCTGCACAAGACCTGAGGAGAACGTTCTCGAATGAGCCAGCTTGAGCTTCAACCGTTGTTTGATATCCGCAAACAGCGGTTTTCCTTCACCCAGTACAACGGGGTGAACGGATAATCTAAACTCATCCACAAGTCCCAATTGGATAAACGTTGTTATCAGACTGGCTCCACCATACAGCCAGATGTCTTTGCCAGGTTTCTGCTTGATTTTATTTACTTCTTCAAGGATATGATCATTTATAAATACGGCTTTATGATCTGTCCCTTGCTGTGACCTGGAAAACACATATTTGTCTTTACTATGAACCAATGCCCAGAATTGTTTGTCCGCATCCGAATCTTCAGGATTCGGCGTGTATTGCCCCCACTGGTCATAGCTTTTTCTTCCATACAAAATAGTATCAATCTGATGTAAAAATTGATCAAACTCCAGCTCGGGATCCATGATGCACCAATCCACTTCACCATTTTTCCCCTCAATGAAACCATCCAAAGTAACGGCCAAGTCTAGAATGATTCTTCGGCTCATCATATATTGCTCCTCTCGTTGATCTAATTACATTATAGAACTTCATTATGTCACCTAATGTCATATTTAAAACAACGAAAAACCCACGCTTGGCGTGGGTTAATAAGCTGCAAATGGTTGATGTTCTCGATATTTCTTATTCGTGCGGCTTGACCGATTCGCGAAGTATGAGAGACGGCTCCAGCACAAGATGCTCCGTCTTGAGCATCGGCTCGGCGATCCGCCATAAGCACTTGATCATTGCCTATTAATGAAGTATATTGTTTTATATTGACATGACAGAAGGTCAAAAAAAGGAGGAGCTATGTCCCCGCGTACGAAGGAACAAAATGATGCGATCCGCGAAATGCGGATGGGCCAGATTATGCGAGCAGCTGCCGAAGCTTATCTGGAACTTGGTATTCAATTGGAAATACGCGATGTTGCAGTGAAGGCGGAGCTGGGCTATGGCACGGTTTATCATTATTACAAAAATAAACAGATGCTGCTGGAGGATCTGCTGTGGGAGGCTCTGGATCGAACGGAATTGGCTGTAAAGCCTGCTTTTACGGAGAAAGGCGGCAGTTTGCTTCAAGCGGCGTCATTCGCCCGGCTGCTCTTGCAGCAGTGTGTATCGGACCCTTCCGTCTTTATCTTGCTCAAATCGGTAGCCGATAACTTCCATCACTTCCCTGGCAACCGGTTCAGCAAGCTGTTTGGCGAGTTTCAACAAAGGATCTATATTCCTTTTGTCGGGATGATTCATGAAGCGATCAGCCCCGCGCCGCCGGAGAAAACAGCGAATCTGATCTTTGGCTCGCTTGTGGGCTGCGCCACTTTGAGTATCCACCACAAGATGCACGATGAGCTGGATGTACAAGGTATTGTGGATATGATGTTTGCCGGAATACTGGCCAAGGAGAGATGAATCGGATGGTCATCCTGAAATCGAAAGCAGAAATTGAAGCTATGCGAAAAGCCGGCCGCATCGTCGCCGCTTTTCATCAGGAGCTCGCAGGCATGATCCGACCAGGTGTCACGACGCTCGAGATCGAGTCGTTCGCCGTTCGGCACCTGAAGGAGCATGGCGCCAAGGCGTATACGATTGGTTACAACGGCTATCCCTTTGCGACTTGTGCGTCTGTTAACGATGTGATCGCGCACGGATTTCCGAACGGAAAGCCACTCCAGGATGGCGACATCGTCACCATCGACATCGTCGCGCAAGCGGACGGCTGGATCGGCGATTCCGCATGGTGTTACGCGGTCGGCGAGGTGTCGGAGGACGCCCGGCAGCTTATGCGCGTGACCAAGGAATGCCTGGACCTAGGCATCGCCAATGCCCTCGTCGGAAACCGGATCGGCGATGTCATGCACGTGGTCCAAACCCATGCCGAGAAGCACGGCTATTCGGTCGTTCGCGACCTGCTCGGTCATGCTGTTGGGCGCGAGATGCATGAGGAGCCTAACTACCCCCATGTCGGCACTCCGGGCAAAGGTTTCCGTCTCAAGGAAGGTATGGTGCTGACAATCGAACCGATGATTAACATAGGCAAAGCTGCCATGAAAATCGATGCCGACGGCTGGACCGCCAGAACGGTTGACGGCTCGCTGTCGGCGCAATACGAACATACGATCGCCATTACGGCAGACGGCCCGATTATATTGACTGCCCAGTAGTCCTCCTAGTGGCGCTACCGAGTAGCTGGGTTAAAAGGAGAGTAGCTGTCAAATGTCCAGCGGAGCGGAAACCCTCCAGGGACGCTGCGAATCTCTCTGATGCTGAAACGAATCGCCCGTTCGCTTCCCTCCCAGCTTACCGTCGTCTCCCCGCTGAGCTGCAGGAGATCCCCTGACTCAAAATCAAGAAACATCAATCCGGTTTGCGGGTACAAGGCGGCATTGCCAAGCGTATTGAACATCGCATTGCCTTTGTAGTCCGGAATCACCAGAGTGTGCGGATCCATAACCTGGATAAATCCGGGCTGCCCTCCCCGATGACTCGCATCTGCCCCGCTTCCGGTCGGATGTGTCGCGATAAAAAGCGTATCCGAGCGACGTATTGTATCCGTCTGGTCCTGATCGAGCCGGGCAGATAATCGGGGTTCCTGCTTTTGCATAGGCTTAAAGCCCAAGAATGTGCGTGATTGGATGTACTTGGGGCAATTCGCGTACACTTCGCTGGTTGTGACCAAGAAACCATCCTCCTGCAGCTGAGTGATCACGCCGTTCACACGCATCCGCTTCCGGCTAGCGAATTCGATGGCGAGCAGACCGATCGAATGTCCGGGCTGGATACTTGCGTACAACGGGTCTGTCTGTGGCGGCAGCGTAGATACGAATAGTGTGCGGGCGTCTACCGTCATCACAAAACCAGGTTCACCATATAGCACTGAACACCAGACGAAGCCCTCCCCGTCCCTTGCACCGAGGATGATCATGACCTGTTGCTCGATGAAGCGCGCGGCGACGTCCGGGATATCCTCCCGCACGATCTTGCCGATGCGGGAGGCTTCTTCGCGTACACCGGCTTTATCCTGCACCTCGATTTCCCCTTGATGATAGCTGCTCATCAGAAGAACCCGCAGGCCGGGCCTTCATTATGATGCTGGTCATGCCCGGCCATATCCGCAGCGGCATAGATCTCCAGCCTTATCCCGTCCGGATCAAGGAAGAACAAGCCTCCGGAGTCCGCTCCGGCTTCATGAGAGGTTACCCCTGGATAGATCATCGTGACAGCCATTTCTTTTAGCTTTATCTGCATCGTTTTGACGTCCTCGGCCGATTCCACTTCAAATGCCAGGTGATGCAGCCCGGCATGTGTAGTGGAGAATTCCGTTTGACTTTGCTCCCACAACGTAACGGTAACATCCCCGTTGCGCCCCAGGAAAGCATACCGCTTCCCCTTCTCCGACGATTCACGTATGAGCTCGAGACCAAACAGATTTCTGTAAAACGGTAGGGATGTTTCCAGACGGGTTACATTAAGTCCTACATGACCAATTTTCATAGTACGAACCTCCATTGTTTTTTGATTTGAACTAACCTCTTTAACAAGGGTTTTATGGTTAGTATCATATCCACTTTCTTTTAACCTGTCAATAGGATATTATATGGTTAGTTGGATTCGAGTTTTCTGGAGGTATGAAGATGTCATCACGTGAAAAATTCCCTTTAGTCTCGGGACATGTAGCTTTGGATCTCATAAATACGGAGGTAGTCAAGCGCGGCATCCGTCATGACTTGCTCGCTGGCGAGAGTGATCTGGCTGAGTGGATGGATCTGATGAAAGAATCGGAGGATTCGTTCTCTGCTTTTTCTGTGAAGAGCATCGATTTAGGTTCCGTGCTGCCCGCCCTAAAGGAGCTGCGCGCATTATTACGAACTGGTTTTGAAGCATTCGCCGCTGGCATGCAGGCCGAGGCATCATGGATCCATCGTATCGAGGAGTTGAACAAGCGGGCGCCGTTGTCGTTTCAACTAAGCGGAGGCTCTTTGGTGCCGGTACCTATAGGTGCTTCTGAGGATGCGATCCTCTCCCTTATTGCTTTTGATACCCTCCGATTAGTGGCTAACGGAGAACTGCAGACCCTCAGGCGTTGTGCTAATACCGACTGTGTGCTGTTATTCATCGATACAAGCGGCCGCCGTAAATGGTGCTCGATGAATACATGCGGGAATCGTTCGAAGGTAGCCCGGCATCAGAGCCGTCAAAAAGAGCGCTAAGAAAAAAGCAGCTGGGAGAGGCGGCAAACAAGCGGCTAAAGCAAACGTCCCATGCGCCAGATCGCTAAGCCGCTCCCCCACAAAATGATCGCTGAGGAAAATCCAGTCACAGTCAGATATGTCGCAATCTCGTAATCCCCTATCGTCAGCTCAGCGGGCAAGAACAGCCATGTCGCAACGGCTGCCAAACAAAGCAGCCCCCCTGTCCCGTAATACAGCCTGACTTGGAATAAACGGGCGAGCGGAAAGAAATGAAGGCCAACGATAAGGGCAATGATGATCGGGATCAGCTCGCTACGGCCGGTATTCACACACAACAAAACAGTGATTGCGATAGCGATGCCTTGCACGGCAAAGATAAGATTGAATAATCGCTTGGTTTTCTTTCCTGCAGCTGCATCCGTTGTGTCAGCCTGCGGGGGGAGTCTGCGTGAGGTCCTCACTAAGAAGAGACCAGCCATGAACAGGGTTGTTCCTGGCAATAGCGGGATCGTGATCAGAGCGGTGCTTCCCAAGACCTGCAAACCGCCAAATCCTGTGAACGCCCACATGGTGCCGAATAAAGCCATGAACATAACGCCTGATGCCATCCCCGTCATGGCTTCTCTTGTAACTGTGCTTGATTGGTTACTCATTCTGCACATTCCTCTCGTCCGTTGATAGCTTCCATTTTACTCCGATTCTTTGATCGTCCCATCCATTCCAGGTCTGATTTTCACTCCGTCTACAGATGGAGGAAGCATTCACTGGCTGAAAGAGGTTCGCCTATGAGCATGCTGGAAAGATATCAAACCCTCCTGATTCTGGTGGCAGTCGGTCTGGGGCTGGCGATCGGTCAGGCAGAACTTATCGCACCCTATGCCGAGAAACTGATTATCCCTTTTCTGGTAGTCATGCTGTACGGGTTGTTTTTGAATATCCCCCTCCACCACATCAAGGCGGCCTTTCGCAACATCAAATTTCTAGGTCTTAGCACGATGCTCAATTTTGTGTGGACGCCGCTGCTGGCCTGGTTGTTGGGGTGGCTCTTCCTCTCGGATCATCCTGCCCTATGGATCGGCTTCATCATGCTAATGGTCACACCCTGCACCGACTGGTACCTGATGTTCACGCGGATGGCCAAAGGCAATGTACCGTTGTCGACTTCGATCCTGCCAGTCAATCTGATCCTGCAGGTGTTGTTGCTTCCTGTATACCTGTTGATCTTCGCTGGCTCGATACAGACCATACCGCTTGCAACCTTGACGGAGAGTGTGCTTATCGTACTTGTCATCCCGTTTGTGCTGGCCCATGCCACCCGTTGGATGTTCAGGAACAAGCCCGCTTTTTTGGAGAATAAGACAAGCCCATTTTTCTCATCTGCGCAGATCGTTCTTCTATGTCTGGCGATTACGGCGATGTTTGCTTCCCAGGGCGCCATCCTGCTCAATAATATGGATGCCGTCTATCGACTGATCCTCCCCGTTCTTTTATATTTTGGTATCAACTTTGCTATAGGCATCATAACGGGCAGATTGTTCAATCTCTCTCGTGCCGATGCCGTTAGTTTGAATCTGACCGTGGTCGCGAGGAACTCGCCGGTTGCACTAGCGATCGCGGTAACCGCTTTTCCCGACCAGCCTTTGATCGCTCTCGCATTGGTAGTCGGCCCGTTGTTCGAGCTGCCTGTCCTCGCTGTTATCACCCAGGGACTGCTCCTCCTGCAGCCCAAGGAAGATACTGGATAATTGCAACTTGCTCAGCGTGGCCTGAAGTTCTATATTCCATTCGGATCCCCTTATCGGGATCTTTTTTTTGAAATATTAGCGTATAAGTTTTCACACATCTACTTGGCTTATATTTCTCCAAAAAAGCTCTTCGCACGTCCTAGAAGGACGACGAAGTCGTTTTTGCTTGTTCTGCCAACTTTTCTGCTCCGAGTTTAATATTTTGTTATGTAAGCTATGGATTCATCATGTCCGGCGCTGACGCGCTGCCCTATACTAACAAATAACAGAAGCCGCATTACAGAAAGGGAGCAAAATAATGAAGAAATCCTCCTCCACCCCACACCGCAGGACCTTGCCGCCCACAGACGGCAGCCAGGGCAAACGAGGCAGCTGGCGACGAACGATTGCACTGGATGCAATGGTCTTGCCGGCACTGATTCTCACACTTATATTCGCCTACGTGCCGATGGTCGGTATTATCATTGCCTTCCAGGATTTCAAGCCCTGGCTCGGCTTCGGCCAGTCCACCTGGGTCGGTCTGGACCACTTCAGATATTTGTTCAGTACGCCGGAGAATTTGCAGGTCGTTTGGAATACGCTGATCATTGCCAGTATGAAGCTGGTCGGCGGCTTGATTGCACCGCTTGTTTTCGCTCTTTTGCTCAATGAGGTGCGTTTGTCCGGGTTCAAACGTTCCGTGCAAACGCTGGTCTATCTGCCCCACTTTTTGTCCTGGGTCATCCTGGGCGGGATCCTGCTGGACATGCTGTCCGTAAAGGGGCTGGTCAACCAAGTGCTGGTTGCCCTGTTCGACATGCAGCCGATCTTCTTTCTGGGAGAAGGCAACTGGTTTCGCGCTGTCGTCGTCATCAGCGATATCTGGAAGGAATTCGGATTCGGAGCGATCATCTTCCTGGCTTCGCTCGCCGGCATCAACCCTGCCTTGTATGAAGCGGCCGAAGTGGATGGCGCAGGCCGATGGCAGCAGACGTGGGCGATTACGATCCCGTCGCTGGTCCCGATCATGATCGTCGTCGGCACATTGTCCCTGGGCAACATCCTCAACGCCGGCTTCGACCAGATCTTCAATCTGTACAATGCCCTGGTCTACGACAAGGGCGATATCATCGACACGTTTGTCTACCGCATGGGACTCATCGACGGACAATTCGGTTTCTCCGCTGCCGTCGGATTATTCAAATCGGTCGTCGGCTTCGTCCTGATCGTTGCTGCCTATCGGATGGCCTACAAATTTGCCAATTACCGCATTTTCTAAAAAGAAGGGGCTTGCCTTATGTATCACAAAACAAAGCCGTATCGCGTTTTCTCTGCCTTTAACTACACATTTCTTGCCGTGCTGTCGATCCTCTGCATCATTCCTTTGATCCACATCCTGGCCATCTCGTTCAGCGGCAAAGCGCCGGCTAACGCCAATCTCGTCGGCTTGCTGCCGGTTGACTTCAACCTGGATGCGTACGCCAAGACACTCGACAATGATAACTTCCTGAACTCCTTGTGGGTAGCCGTTCAGCGGACCGCGCTTGGCACGCTCATCAGTATGGCGGTCGTTGTCCTGGCGGCCTACCCGCTCTCCAAGGAGAACAGCAGCTTCCGGCGCCGTAACTTTTATACCTGGTTCTTCGTTTTTACGATGCTGTTCAACGGCGGTTTGATTCCATTCTATATCCTGATTCAGAAGCTGAATATGATGAACACGCTGTGGGTGCTCATCCTGCCGACTGCGGTCAACGTGTGGAATATGATCCTGATGCTCAATTTCTTCCGCAGAGTCCCACGTGAGCTGGAGGAAGCCGCGTTTATTGACGGAGCCGGCCATCTGCGGACACTTATCAGCGTCTACCTTCCGGTCTCGCTGCCGGCGATTGCTACCCTGTCGCTATTCGCCATGGTCTTCCACTGGAATTCCTGGTTTGACGGACTCATCTTCATGACCGATCACAAAAATTATCCGCTGGCGACGTTCCTGCAAACGGTCATCGTGCAGCAGGATTTCTCCAAGGTAGCAGCGCGTCCGGAGGATCTGGAGAACATCTCTCAGCGTACCGTCAAGGCGGCGCAGATCTTCATCGGAATGGCGCCGATCCTCATCGTCTATCCACTGCTGCAGCGTTTCTTCGTCAAGGGGATCGTCATCGGAGCGGTCAAGGAATAATAGACGCACGGGCGCAGTTGATTAAGGAGGTGATGCCAGCAATTACCGGTAATCGGATCTGGACATATCTGGCTTTATCTGTATCATAATAAAGGACTAGGGGGAACTACTACATGAGCAACAAGTATAAAAAACCATTCGCCGTACTCATGGCTTCGACGATGCTGGCCGGCGCCCTGTCCGCTTGTGCGGGCGGCAACAACAACCAGGACGCCTCTGATGGCGCCGCCGGAGACGAGTTTTATTCCGCGCCTTTCGAGGATGGCAAATATACCGAGCCGGTCACGATCTCAACCGTCTTCCCGATCACCAGCTCGCTGAAATTCAAAAACGGCGAAAGCATCGAAGACAATGTCCATACCCGCTGGGCCAAAGAGCGGTTTAACATCGATATCGATTACCTCTGGACGGTCAGCGAGCAAAACAACGCCTATGAAACCAAACTGCGTCTTATGCTGACCTCCGGTCAAAAAATGCCGGACATCATCGCTTTTCGGGGGGCTCGCTCGCTGACCAGCGACTTGATCGAATCCGGACAATTCGCCGATGCTGGCGAACTGTTCGACAAGTATGCATCGGACACCTATAAGGCTGCGATGGCTGAGGATCCTTCCGTCTGGAATCCATATATCCGCGACGGCAAACGGATGGCCATCCCGATCCTGGAGAATGCCTACAATAATGATCCGGTCATGTACATCCGCGAAGACTGGTTGAGAAATGTTGGTCTGGAAGCTCCGACGACATTGGACGAGCTGGAGACGGTCATGGATGCGTTCGTCAATCAGGACCCGGACGGCAACGGCCAAGATGATACCATCGCACTGTCGATCGGCTTCAAAAATAACCTGAACACCTGGATGTCGGATGCCGGCTGGATCTTCGGGATGTTCGGTGCTATGCCCAATCAGTGGAATCTGAACGAGGAAGGCAAGCTTGCCTGGGGCTCCATCCAGCCGGAAGTGAAGGATGGATTGGCTGTATTGAAGGATTGGATGGCCAAAGGCTATATTGACAAAGAAGCGGGTCTGCATGACGAGCCGAAAGCGGCCGAAGCTTTCACCGCCGGCAAATCGGGGATTATCGTCGGTCCTTACTGGATGACGGGTTGGCCGCTTCCTGAGGTGATGCAGAATGTCCCGGGCGCCGAGTATAAAGCTTACCCTCTACCTGCAGGACCGGACGGCAAAGTCGGCAGACATGGCACGCCAATCAGTACCGGTGCGATCCTCATTAATAAAGATATGAAAAATAAGGACGCCTTCTTCGTCTACCAGAATTACTTGTATGAGAACTGGGCCAACCCAACGGAGGGCAGCGAATTCGAATATGGCTTTGCCGAAGGGTATGACTATGCGTTCGGACCGGATGGCGAGATTTACCGCGAGGGAGAAAGCGACCAGATTCCCGGCGGCTGGATTGATGCGATTCGCTACACGCTTGGTTTTGACGGCGCGATCATTCCGTCGCTTCGCATAAACACGCTGGCCGAGCTGGCCGATGGCAAAGAGCCGGAAACAGTATTCGAAGAAACGCTCTCGCAATCGATACCGGAACAGATCAGAGCAGCCAAGATCGTCATCGATCAGAAAGATTCGGTCATGATGACCATGTTTTCCGGGGCGCCTACCAAGACAATGTTGTCCAAAGGCGACATGCTGAGCAAGCTGGAGAAGGAAGTCATCAACAAAATCATTTACGGCAGCACGCCGCTCGACGATTTCGATACTTTCGTAGAGCGTTACTTGTCCTCTGGCGGCGCGGATATCACCGAGGAAGTGAACGAATGGTATGACAGCGTGAAATAAGCTCCTGCACATAAAATGGCGGTACAGGGTTCTCGTCCTGTTCCGCCATTTTTTCGTATTTAACTTTGATCCCGATACTCCTGGGGCGTCCTGCCAAATTGTTCTCGGAACACCTTGATAAAATATTGCGAATTGGAGTAGCCTACCTTCTCGGCGATCTCGTAGATCTTGTTCTGCGTATGCTTGAGCAGATAGGTGGCTTGCTCCATCCGGACCCGCAGGAGGTAATCGCTGATGCTCATGCCCTTGAGCTGCTTGAACAGTTTGGACACATAGACAGGATGCAGCCGTACGTGATCGGCGATCGATTGCAGACTTATCGAGCTAAGCTGCGCATCGATGTAGGCTTCGATCGCATGCAACAGTGCCTCCTGCTGACTGACAGAACGAGTCTCCAGCTTGTCCCGCAGCGTATTGGCGATTCTTCGGGCCCACTGAAGCAGTTGGTCCAGTGATCGGAAGAACATTCTGTGCGACAGTTCATCCCCCACCAGCTCCGTCAGCAGCACACGATTGGTATGGGCCAAATAATGAAAAGCTGCCATCAGGACGTTCTGAATCTCATCCAGATGCTCCATCGTTGCGCCTTGCAGCATGTCGTATTCTGCTGCCAGCCGGTTCAGTCTCTCCTCGAATTCATCCCAGCGCCCGGACTCCAGCAGTTGGTAGAACGTGGGAGGCTCGTAGAGCGAGCTTAAAGATTGAAATCGTACTTTTTTGGGGAGATCCGCAAGCGAGAGGAAGAAACCGCTCCCCTGCCCCACCTGGCTTCGCAGCGCCAACACGGCGCTGCCATGCATCTGATCTAGGTCGAGTCGGAACAATCCTGGTTCTGTCAGAACAGCGCTGATCCCGCCTTTCAGATACTCGTTGACGTTGGCGTGGAGCTGCCGCGAGCGGCTGCTTAGCTCTGCGGTCATGCATGACGACGACAATCCGGGTTCTCCCGACAACGCCCTCAGGACAAATACAAGATAGCCGTGGGAATCTCTGGCATGCCATACCTCGAACAGGTCGCCGAAGAGTTCGGAAGCAATATTGGTCACGGCATATTCAAACAGCGTCAAACTCTGTTCTCCATATTGATTGAACCGTTCCTCCAGCCGCACGAGCAGCAAGGAGACGGTGTCGCCTTCTCGAATTTGAAGCCGGTACTCGGCAAGTTTCTCGTGCAGTGTCTCGCTTGCATAGGCCCGACCGTCCAGCAGCTCGTTCAGCAGCTTGTCCCGCAGCGCCGGCAGATGCTCGCGGAAGCTGCTGAGCGCTTGCTGGTATGCATCGGCCTGTTCATGCTGCTCCTGGAGGTTAGCGGTTATCTTCTCCAAGCATGCTGCCAGCTTCTTATGATCAAGCGGCTTGATCAGATATTCCACGACGCCCTGCTTGATCGCCTCCTTGGCATATTCAAATTCGGCAAAGCCGGTCAGCAGGATGCAGGCAAGCTCGGGTCTTAGTTGTCTTATACGTCCGATCAGCTCCAGACCGGTCATGACCGGCATGGCGATATCCGTCATGACCAGATCGATCGGCTGCGATTCGATCGCTTCCAGCGCCTCTATTCCGGAGTAGGCTTTGATGACCTTGCCGATCCCGTAGCGCTCCCAGGGAAAGGCGATCTCCAGGTCGTCGATCACATAAGCTTCATCGTCTACTAGCAATAAGTTAAGCATGCTCGTCCTCCTGCTGTTCCATCGTGATCGTATGCTTCGTGCCGACTCCACGCTCAGAATCGATGGCAAGGCCCGAACGGCTGCCGCCATACAGCTTCAGCCGCTGGTTGACATTGCGTACGCCCACGCCGATCCGACTCTCCTCGGTATGCATGAACTCCTCCATGTGATGACTGATCAGAGCCAGTCTGCCAGCTTCTATCCCTACCCCGTTATCGCTGATTGTCATCTGCATCATTCCATCTTCCTTTGCAGCCGAGATGACGATACGGCCGGGATCGAGCGCCGGCTCGATGCCGTGCAGGACACAATTTTCGACGAGCGGCTGCAGGATCATCCGGGGCATGCGCCAAGTCTGGAGATGTGCATCGACATCGATATGGTAGGTGATTGTCTTTTTGCGCATATGCAAGATCGAGAGGTAGCTCTCTACGAAAGCCAGTTCCTCTTCCAAAGTGGCGCTTGGATCTTCCACCTTGTGGATATAGCGGTAATATGCTGCCAGCTGCAGCGTCATCTCGGTGACAGACTGATGATCCGCGATGCTGGCCTTGCTCTGGATATAGTTCAGGCAGTTGTACAGGAAATGCGGATTGATCTGAGACTGATATTGCCGCAAGCGTGCTTCCTTGACCGCCAGCTCGCCTAGCAAGATCTGCTCGATCATCACCTGGGTATTCTCGGCCATCCGGTTAAATGAGCTCCCCAGCAGGTGGAATTCTTGCGATGGGATCGGCTCGACCCGGCTCTTATAGTCGCCTCTGTCGAAACGGTCGATCGCTTTGCGCAGCATATGAACGGGACGTTCCACCTGTCTGCGGAGCATCATACTGTACAAGATGGAGATGACGAGCAAGGCGATAATCGACGCTACAAAAAACATATTGTTGCGCTGGATCGGTTTGGTAAGCGAAGATACCGGATGGTAATCGACAAAATAAAGATCCGACAGCTCCGACCTCATATAGGTGACAAGATAGTTGACGCCCTCGATGTTCTCATGGAAATATCCGCTGTCATCGAGGATCCTCGGCAGGATGCGGCTGTCAGCGGCTGCAAGCTCCGTCGCCGCATCCGCTCGTATCACCTGCTGCAAACGCGGATTATACAGCAAGGGATTGCCCGAGGTGTACTCGGACAACAGCTTGCGCAGCCGATCCAGCGAGACGCGAGTCTCGATAATCAACGGGCTTCTGCGTCCGGAGGTCAGGAGTACGTATTCGCC
Source organism: Paenibacillus jepli (assembly GCF_047238105.1). Lineage (NCBI taxonomy): Bacteria > Bacillati > Bacillota > Bacilli > Caryophanales > Paenibacillaceae > Paenibacillus > Paenibacillus jepli. The sequence goes on along the minus strand of NZ_JBDFMD010000001.1, from coordinate 7,212,609 downwards.
CGCCCTGTCCATATCGTTATGGATCGACCACTCATTAAATGCGCCTTGCGGCAGTTCGAACGGCAGGGACGCCAGTTGATTGTCCAAGGTCACCTTCTGCTCGTATTCGGGATAATAGAGAACGATTTTGTTGTTCCATGCGGTGGATGCGCTGTTGAGCGCCAGCTTGTCGATCAGGGTCAGCTTGGCCTCATAGCGCGAATAATCGTCGCCATACACAAGCGCATAAGGGTATTCGCGTACAGATTGATCCTCTGAGAGAGTCTGGACATTCAACAGAATCTGCTCGAATTGGGAAGTCAACTGCGAGGTGACGAATCTGACTTCCCCCAGCTTGTTTTTGCGAAGCTCCTGCTGGATATCCTTAACATTCAACTGATAGGTCCACCAGAAGATGACGACGATCGCAAAGAACATCAATAGTAAAGCGAGGATTAGCTTTTTAAACAGCGATATGCGGGTACTCATCCGGTTCCTCCAAACATAAGACAGTCTTATCCATTATACTTCATTTCGACCAAAAGATCGCGGGAAGCGTCCCTAGAGAGCTGATCCCTCCATCATGATTAGGGTCAATAAAAAGAACCCGGAGCGTCGTTCCGGGTTCTGGGTAAAACCTATATTGTCACGTATGCGAAACTGAACATGCTTGCGGCAGCCCGCCCTCCGCTCTCCGGTTGTTTCGGCCAGTTGATAAGGGCAAAAATGCATCTGTTTTCTCGTTTTTATCGAGAATTTCGGTCCACAGTTGTAATAGTGCATCTAATGGGAGTGGATACTCCATCATATTCCATTTTCGAGCGATTTAGATGTACATTTGCAATTAGCAAAGGTAAATGGTAGGTTGTGGGTGCTTTTAGATGCATTATTACACTTGCTGGAGCCGAAGTTCGGAGCTATGCCCATTAATAAGTTGCATGCACTTAACTTGGGCTCAAGATTTACACCTTACATACTCGACCCATTGCTTATGAAACTCTGACTCCGGCATCTGGAAGATCTCATCGAAACCGTTAGGATTTCTAATCAATTTGTTTAAAGCATCTATCCCATACCGTGCGATTCGGACACTTCCCGTCCGGAAGCGCTCGCTGATCATGGTTGTATAAGATGATTTAGCTTCCTGCCGATCGCAGGGTTATGAATTGCAGCTGATCCGACCCAAGGACGAGTGCGACGTGATGAAATGAACTCGAAAATTCATATTTATTCTGGCGCTCAGCGGTAAAATCGCCAAATGAACACGATATTTCGTGTTTATTTCGACGTTTTGCTGAATAATGGCGAAATGAATATGAAATTTCATATTCGTTTTGCCAGCGCCGAAGACGAGATAACTTTTCATACCCAAGCTCCGCCTTATGCATCCTCAAATAACTTCTCGCCGCGGTGCAGCCGCCACGCGATTTTGGCTGTATGCGGCGTCTCTCGCGAAGTGGGGGCATGGGCCGCCAAATAACGCGTTACCGCGAGGATCAGGGTCTCACGAGCTTTTTCCGCAAGCGGTCCTGCATCATCAGCCCAACGATCATACTCGGCCACGGCTGCTTCATACATCTGGAAGGAGTGGATCTCGGCATCCTCGCGCAGCAGTGCATGCCCCAAGACGTTAAACAATGGCTCCGGCTTCCCGCCGCTGCGCAAATAACGGGTCACCCATGCTGCTGCGGGAGCCACCTGCTGTTGTTTGTCGAGCATCTCCAGCAGCTCATCAGGCTGCGGCACGCCCCCGGTCTCTTCACTTGCGGCGGGTCGCGGTGCACTCGGGATGTTGAGGAAGCGGTCGAGATAGATGGTCACCGCCGTATGGAAGATGCCCCGCACAAGCCAGGGATTGGCGGAACGAAGCAGTCCTTCATGAACGGCATGCGCATGGGTAAAGGTGTGGAGCACCGAGATCCAGTCGCCGAAATCGTTTTGCGTATGGAAGCGTACGACCCGCTCCGCGGCAGCAAGCGCAGTGAGTTGAGCAAGCCGCACCGGTGAAGCACCGCCGAGCAGCGCTTCTTGCAGCAGGCGGATCGTACGCAGCGGCTCATCGCCGAGCAGCGCCCCTAGCAGTTCCTCCTCATCGATGCTTTCGCCCTCCCCGCCGGCTGACCTCCCTTTATCGTCCAACACTTTAAAGGCGGCCATCAGCGGGTCGACCAGATTGACCGGAGACTGCCAGCTGTGCAGCTCCTCGCTGCGCGAGGCGTCCCTGAACATCGGGATGAGCGATGCAAGGACATGATCAAGCTGGTCATGCCCGACAATCTTCAAGCTCTCGAACGCTTTGTTATGGAAATCCAGCGTATGGCCGCCGTTCACATAGAAATGGTCGGTCGCCGCCATACTCATCATTGTGAACAGGTCGCTCTCGTCTGCGCCAGCCTGCACGGCGGTCAGCAGCACCCGCTCTGCGCCTTGGGTATCCCGGACCTCGATACAATCGCGATACCATTGCCGCAGCCGCTCCCTCGATACGTCGCCGGGCAGAGGAGCAAGGAGGAAACGCGTTCCGCTGCCGGCCGCGTCACGCGCCGTGTGCAGGAGGCCTTGGTACAACGCCAGGATCCGGCCTTGCTTGTCGAGCTTGGGCAGTACATTTGTCATCGCGGTCAGGATGGTTAAGCCGGAGCCCCACCCCTGCCTGCGGTGTTTGACCCCAAATTCAATACCGATCGCTGCGATGTCTGCTTCAGCGACACCCGCTTCGATCAAGCCGACGATCGCCTTGGCGATGACAAGGCCGATATTTTGCTCCAGGCCGCTCTCCAGTCGGTCTTTGTAATGCTGGACCTGGCTGCCGCTCCGGGCATTCGGGTTAACCCATACCGAACCGTCCTGGACGGTCCAGTCGTGCACAGGCACATCGTCCGCCCACGGATCCAGGGTACCGCCGCTGCATACATCGAATCGCGCGTGATGCCAGTGGCAGGTCAATATGCCGTCGCACAAGCTGCCCATATGGAGGGGAAACCCGAGGTGGGGGCAACGGTTGTCGAGCGCATGCAACGTATCCTCATGATAAAAAACGACAATGCCGCCCTTGATCAGCTTCGGACCTTGACCGCGAAGCTCTTCTAACGTACCTGCCTGGATCCAACCTTTCATGAGAGCGCCTCCATTACCGGTTATTTATTTCCTCCCTTAGTTTATATCCTATTCTTCTGACTTTGTAAACATCATTGTTTGTAAAGTTAGTTGCAGCGTTGAGGCTCGACTAACCCATGAACATGGCTGCTAAGGAGATCAGGATGCCGGTCAACCCCATCGCCAGACTGCTGTATGCGCCTTGCAGCTCTGAATCCCGCAGCACTTTGGCCGTGCCGATCCCATGGGCTGCCGTACCCATCGCCACCCCGATCGCCAGATCGGTATGGATGCCTATCCGACGAAGACACCATACCCCGACCATACTCCCGAACAGGCCGGTCAGCACGGTCAGCACGGCTCCCAGCTCTGGGATCCCGCCGAGCCGACCGACAAGCTCGATCGCGATCGGAGCCGTAGCCGATTTGGGCAGCGTGGTGAACAGCAGCTCGTCAGAACCGCCGAACGATCTGATCAACAAGGCGTTCGAGGCAAAGCCGACGAATACGCCGACGCAGATCCCCGCTGTGATCGGCAGCAGCTGATCGCGGATCAGCGCCCAGTGTCTGTGAAGCGGAACCGCAAGCGCCACGGTAGCCGGTCCCAGCAGGAAGGTAATCCATTCGCCGCCGGCCATGTAATGCTCGTAAGGGATATCCAGGAGGAGAAGAATGGCGATGATCGCAAGCGAGCAGGTGAACAACGGATGCAGCCACCTGAACCTGAGGCTGGCTTTCATCGACAGCATATAGATGACGACGGTTAGTGCCACCCCGAATACCGGAGCCATGAACAGCTCATCCATGCACATCCGTCCCCTTCACTCTCTTCTTCTCCAGTACAAATGCGGACCAGCCGCCAGCGACCAATACGAACAGGGTCCCCGCCGTTACGGCCGAGCCAATCGCCAAGGGATGGCCGAGGATGACATCCGCATAGACCATCGTGCCCACGACAATCGGAGCAAAAAACAGCATCATGTGGGACAACAACAACTGGGCGGCGTCCTTCATCCATTCGAGCTTTACCCATCCTAACCGGAGCGCGGCCAGCAGCATCAGCATGCCGATGACATTGCCGGGGAGGGGTATGTTCAGCCCATGCTCCATCCCCTCGCCGGCAGCCCAAAAACCGATCAACCAGGCAAAACCAAGCATCGTCTCCCCCCTTTCACTATCCTATTCGTGATTTGGTGCCGAACCCCCTTTAATTGTGGTTTTTCAGAAAAGACGATGTTACCCTAGCTTTCGTTTAAATGCTCTGCTGGCGAAGAAGTAAGCAATGACCATAATGCCGATGCACCAGGCAATCGCAATCCAGATATCGCCATCAAACGCACCTTCATACAGGAGAGCACGTATGGCATTCACGATCGATGTAACAGGCTGGTTCTCAGCGAACGCTCGGACAATCTTAGGCATGGTGTCAGTGGGGACAAAGGCCGAACTGATAAACGGCAGAAAAATCAACGGATAGGAGTAAGCTGTCGCTCCTTCCATAGACCCCGCTGTCAATCCGGGAATGACCGCCAGCCAAGTCAATGCCAGTGTGAACAACCCCAGGATCCCTGCTACCGCCAGCCACTCCAAGAGATTAGCGTGGGAACGGAATCCCATCAACCATGCGACGAGAATCACCATCCCAACAGTAAGCGCATTGGAGACAAGCGAGGTCAACACGTGAGCCCACAATACCGAAGACCGCTTGATAGGCATCGTAATGAATCGCGACATCAGCCCGCTCTTGACATCTGTAAATAGCCGTACGGAAGTGTAAGCGACTCCGGAAGCGATAGCCATCAGCAAGATGCCCGGCACTAAATAATTGACATAATTGTCCGTGCCTGTCTGAATAGCGCCGCCAAACACGTAAACAAACAGCAGCATCATCATAATCGGCGTAATCGCCACCGTAATGATCGTATCCGGGCTGCGCAGGATGTTGCGCATCAATCGCCCTAGTAATATCCCTGTTACGCTTTTCATTCAGATCTCCCCTTTTTTACTAGTGATTGCTAGAAAAATCTCTTCCAATGTCGGCTGTTTCTCCACATACTCCACTTTCGCTGGCGGGAACATCTCTTTGAGCTGCCCAAGGGTTCCCGTAGTTATAATGGTTCCGCCATGCAGGATCGCGATACGGTCTGCCAGCTGCTCGACTTCCTCCAGGTACTGAGTGGTCAGCAAGATTGTCGTACCGCCTGCGGCAAGCTCCTTGACGGTATGCCAGACTTCCATCCGTGCCTCGGGATCAAGTCCTGTCGTCGGCTCGTCGAGGAAGATGACAGCCGGCGTGCCAATCAGGCTCATGGCAATGTCGATCCGGCGTTTCATGCCGCCCGAATACTGGTCTGCCCTGCGATTGGCTGCATCGGTCAAGCTGAATCGAGCAAGCAGATGGTCAGCCACTTGCGCAGGATCGGATACGCCTCGCAACTTGGCGATCATGATCAGGTTCTCGCGGCCGGTGAGCATGCCGTCCAAGGCTGCGAACTGCCCAGTCAGGCTGATGCTCCGGCGGACACCATCCGGCTCACGTTGGACGTCAAAACCGCAAATTGTTACTTCGCCTCCATCTTGCTTCATAAGCGTTGAGAGAATGTTTACCGTTGTCGTTTTGCCCGCTCCGTTTGAACCGAGCAAGGCAAAAATTTCACCCTCCTGCACCTCAAAATCCACGCCATTTAACACTTGCTTGCCTTGAAAAGATTTTTTTAACCCTTTTACAGAAATGGCTGAATTATTCATTGCCTTATCCTCCTATTTACACTATTAAGTCTGACTGATAATCTGTATAACTTAGTACTGGGCCGAAAAATAAACTGAATAGCAAGGTCGGCAAACCGCAATTCTGACAGCTAATCAGTTAAGGTGAGAGTTGATGTGAAATGAAATTAGTCTTTTCTCAAACGCTGTAGAATACTTTGATTCAGGTCTTCGCGATACTTGGCGACATAGGTTTTAGCGTTTGCGACAAGTTCATCGGCAAAGGCTGCCACGTCTTCTCCAGTGATCTCCAGCACTTGTCTGCCATCCGCCGCGCCGGCTTCGAACAAATCGATCAATTCATACTGTATATGAAGCATATCCGTCCCATTGCCCGACGAGAAATTCCACATGTAGGTTTGAATTTTTTTGAATACAAACTGGTAGTCTTCCGGCAGGGCGTCAACCCGTGCCATCATCAATTTGTACTCTTTCTTATCGCCAATCATTTTTTTGAACAGGTCGATCATGTTAGTATTCCTCCCTTTTCAAGCTGTTGATTTTAGAAGAAACAAAATCCCACTTTTTCCAAAATGATTCGAGCTCTTGGCGACCATCTTCATTCAACGTATAAAACTTGCGTGGCGGACCCATATCTGACGGTTTCTTTTCGATGTTCACAAGGCGCTTTTTCTCTAACCGGACCAGGATCGTATAGACCGTGCCTTCTACGACTTCAGTAAATCCAAGCTCGTTCAGTCGACGGGTAATCTCGTAGCCATACGTTTCATGACGGCTGATAATCTCCAGCACACAGCCCTCCAGCGAACCTTTCAGCATTTCTGTTAAGTTATCCATCATAGGAGCCTCTTGCCGCGTCCCTCCTTTTAGAAGCTAAGCTATTAAGTAACACTGATTACATGTACATTGTATTACTAAGTAGTGGAGAATGTCAACACTAAATTTATACATCACCAAGTGAATGATGACCTCGATACGATGCTTCTCACCCTATTCGACATCGCCAGTCGTTTTCCTCGGCATCCCTCGCCCCAAAAATGAGAAAAGCCGCCAAGCGATGGCGGCTTTAGCCTTGAAATCTTGATCGTTTGATCATCCGTCCAGCAGACGGCGACCACCTGGTGAACAGCACATGCAGGAGTCCGGCGAGCAGACATGAGCTAAGGCCGGGCATGAGCTTGTCCGGTACGGCATAGAAGTAGATGGCAGCCAGCGCAACTGCGGCGAATGCAGACAGGTTGAACCCATAATAATAACGGTAGATGCCATCCCCCCGCGCCAGCGCATCCACGTCAATCCGCTGCTTGTGCACGAACAGGTAATCGACGACCAGGACCCCGGCCAGCGGGACGGCAAGGCCGCCCAACGCGTGGATATAGACGGCCGCGTGATCGATGATCCCCGGATACAGGCAGATCCCGCTGGATACCAGACCGAAGATCCCCGTCGTCTTCATGCGGTTCATGGCGGGGAAGGCATTGAGCAGCGACATCCCTCCTGTGTAGGCATTGTTCAGATTGATCGCGCACAAGCTGACCAATACGCCGGCCAACATGAGCAACTGAATGACCAAAGATTCATTTAACGCGCTGGCCGCAACGTATGGATTCCATTCGCCTGTTGCGATCGCGCCATAAGCGACCAGACTCGCAGTCACGGCCATGCCGACCGCACTGCCGGTGACCAGACCGAGGAAGGCGTCTCTGCGATGCCGGGCATATCGGCACAGATCGGAAGAGCCGGAGATCGCAGGCACGTACTGGGCGAAGGCCAGCCCGGCGTATAACAAGAAGGTGCCAAGGGAACGATCACCGCCAGCAGCCGCGACGCTGGCCCATTGGAAGGGTGCGGCTTCGGCTGTCAGGAACTCCCAGGCCAGCACAAGCATGACTAGCAGCATCACCGGGAAGATCAAGCGAACCGCGAGCCTCACCGTCTTGTAGCCCGCGATTGCCAGCACCGTCATCACTGCCGCGAACAGAAGCGACAGCCACATGAGATTCACAGCGACCCCAGTAAGACGCTCTAGCATAAAGCGTACGACTACGGCGGCGCCAACCGACTGTACCGAGAACCAATAGACGGCGATCAAAGCCCGCAGCAGAGAACCGAAATAACGGGAACCGTTGATCCCAAGGATCATGCGGGCTGCGAACTGTCCAGGAATCCCGTAATCGACACCGGGAAAGGAAAACAAAGCGACCAGCAGAAAGGCAAGCAGGTTGCCCGCGACCATGCTGCCGACCGCCCACCCAAAAGACAAGCCGCCTTGCAGGACGGCCAATGCCGGAAGCAGGAAGTTGCCGGCATTAAATGAAAACGAAAACTGCAGTAAGAAGTAATCGCGCCAGGTAGACGTGCGTTGCCCGGCGGGGACCGGTTCGAGCCCGATCTTCTCTATAAAGGCCAAATCTTTTCCCTCAATTCGTAGAATTGGCCACCCTCATGTGAGTTGGAAGGAGCCATTATGTCATCTGGCACGCGCAGCTACTTGCTCTTGATCTCATCGACATGGAACATCTGATCGATCCGCGGCTCATAATCCAGGCTGTCGCTCATGCCCATGAAGCTGACGTCCTGATAAAGATAAATATAAGGCATCTCCTCGGCCACGATCTGCTGGATCTCTTTGTACTGCTCGGCACGCGAGTCTGGGTCCATGTTCACGGCAGCTGCGTCCAGCAGTTCGTCAACGCGGGGATTGCTGTAGCCGAATGCTGCAGGCTGGTAGGTTGAATGAAAATGTCCCAGCGCATGGGAAGCATCAAACAACGTATTGTTCCAGCCGGTGAACAGCAGCTCTTTGTTCTCGCCGTTCGTGCGGACACTGACGTAGTTGCTCGCCTCCAGCAGATCAAGGTTCACCTTGATGCCCACCTCCTCCAGCATGCCGGCGATGACCTGAGCGGTGTCGCTGTCAGCGTAGGATCGGCCTTGGGATGAAGTCAGCGTAATCTCCAGATTGTTGTTGTACCCTGCTTCAGCCAACAGCTCTCGCGCCCGCTCGGGGTCATAGCGATACGTATCGTACAAGCTCTCGTCAAATCCGAAGGTGCCGGGTACGGGACGTGTGCGTGTCGGCGTTCCTTCGCCATTGGCGAATATATCGCTCAGCACCTGATTGTCGATGGCATAGTCGATCGCTTGCACCACGCGGGGATCGGACGTCTTGAACTGCTCGTTCTGGTTGACATAGAGCATCCTTACCGTCGTCGTATCCGATTTGATGACCGATGTCCCGTCATTGTTGTTCACCCGGTCCAGATCGGTCGGCGGGATCGAGCTGGCGACGTGTACGCCGCCGGTCATCAGCTCGGCAACACGTGTCGAGGTCTCCATAATCGTCCGGAATACAACCGTGTCCCACTCGGAGACATCGCCTTCGAAGTAGTCGTCGAACTTTTTCATCGTCATCCGGTCGCCCTTCAACCATTCGACAAACTCATAAGGGCCGCTGCCTACGGGGTGCTGCTGGAAAGCGTCCCAGCCGTTCTCTTCGATATAATTCTTAGGGAAGATGCCGGCCGCTTCTCTGGCCAGCCGGTAAGGCAGCGCCGGGTCAGGGCCATCCGTGATGATCTCGAAGTTCAGCGGATCCAGCACGTTTACTTCCAAGATTGACTTGAAATTGGCATGCTGCACCAGTTTATTGTCGTGGGCGACCCGCTCCAGCGAGAATTTCACATCCTCCGCAGTCAGGGGATCGCCATTATGAAACAGGATATTGTCCCGCAGGGTGAAGGACCAGGTTGTGTCATCCAGCGCTTCGTATGACTCTGCCAGATGCGGATGCAGCGTCCCCTCATTGTCCCGCTTCAGCAGATAGCTTTGCAGGTTGACCATGACGCTCTCCGTGGAGATGGCTGTGGTGCCGTGGGTATCCAGTGTGTCGATATCCTGTGAGAGTGCGATAACCAGCGTCCCGCTCCCTGCAGCACCGTTATCGGATGTATTGCCGTTGCCTGTATCTGCCTGTGCCTCGCCAGTTTGTTCTGTACCGCTGGTATTGTCGTTGCTCGCTCCCGAGCATGCCGCCAGCAGCATTAACGCCATCGCGGTCAGGAAGACTGCGGCGATTCGTTGGACCTTCTGTTTTGTCTTTTGCATGTTGCTTCTCCCCCTCCGTTGATCTCGCCTATTTTATCTTGGTCCTTCCATTAATAGGAGCCGACAACCTTCAGATCTTTTTGACGCGGGTAGTGGCAAGCCGCGAGATGACCGCCATAATCACCGGTTTGAAGCGTCGGCGCCTCACTCTTGCACAGGTCAGTCGCATAAGGGCATCGGGTATGGAAGGTACAGCCTGGCGGCGGGTTGACGGGGCTCGGCAGATCGCCCTCGAGGATAAACTGCTGCCGCTCAGACCGCTGTGTGGGATCGGAGATCGGGATCGAGGCGAGCAGCCCTTCGGTGTAGGGATGCATCGCCTGGTGGAACAATTGTTCCTTGGCAGCGATCTCCACGATCTTCCCCAGGTACATCACGGCGATGCGGTCGCTGATATGCTTGACCGCAGGCAGCCCGTGGCCGATGAAGATGTACGTCAGCTTCAGCTCCTTCTGCAGGCTGGAGAGCAGATTGAGGATCTGAGCCTGGATCGAGACATCCAGGGCGGACACCGCCTCGTCGCAGATGATCAGCTTCGGCTTGAGCGCCAGCGCCCGGGCGATGCCGATCCGTTGGCGCTGCCCGCCGCTGAATTCATGCGGATATCGCTTCGCATACGCCGGGCTGAGTCCGACCATATCCATCAGCTCCGCGACTCTCGCGTCGATCTGCGATCCTTCCAGCACGTGATGGGTGAGCAGCGGCTCGGCGATCAAGTCGCGGACCTTCATCCGCGGATTGAGCGAGGCATAGGGATCCTGGAAGATCATCTGGATATCCTTGCGCCGCTCGCGCATCTGGCGGGCGCTCAGCTTCAGCAGATCCTCGCCTTCGAACAGCACTTCGCCTGCAGTGGCCTGCATCAGCCGGAGGATCAGACTGCCGGTCGTCGACTTGCCGCAGCCGGATTCGCCGACGATGCCGAACGTCTCGCCTGTGTATACCTTGAAGCTGATGCCATCGACAGCCTTGAGCCGGGCAGGATTGCGGTTGAACCAACCCTTCCCGACCTCGAAATGCTTGGATAATCCTCTAACCTCCAGCAGCGGCTCTTCTTTTAAACTCCTCATGCAACTCCACCTCTCCTTCCTGATGCAGCCAGCATCGCACTTGAACGCCTGGCCTGAGCATCTTCAATTGGGGTGCTTCTGTCTGGCATATGTCGCGGGCGACCGGGCAGCGGGGATGAAACCGGCAGCCGCTCGGCATGTTGGACAGCACCGGCACGGTGCCGGGTATCGACTCCAGCTTCTTCCTGACCTCCTCGATCTTGGGCGTGCTGTTCATCAGGCCCTTGGTATAAGGATGCTTGGGCGAGCGGTAGATCTCGTACACATCGCCCTCCTCTACTACCTGGCCAGCATACATGACGATGACCCGGTCAGCCATCTCGGCGACGACGCCAAGATCATGGGTGATTAGCATAATCGAGGTGTTCAGGTTATCACGGAGCTCCTTCATGAGCTTCAGGATCTGCGCCTGGATGGTGACGTCGAGCGCGGTCGTCGGCTCGTCAGCGATGAGCAGCTTGGAGCCGCATGAGATAGCGATGGCGATCATCACGCGCTGCCGCATCCCGCCGCTCAGTTCATGCGGATAGGCATGATACACTTGTTCGGGACGCGGGATGCCGACCTGGCGCAGCATCCCGACGCTCTGCTCCTTGACCTCGCGTTTGGACAGACGCTTGTGCCGGGTGAGTACCTCGGAGATCTGCAGCCCGACTGTGAGCAGCGGATTGAGCGAGGTTAGCGGCTCTTGGAAGATCATCGCCATCTCCTTGCCCTGCAGCTTGCGGAGCTGCCGCTTGGACAACTTGGTCAGCTCCTGATCCTCCAGCCAGATTTCGCCCCCGGCGATCTCTCCCGGCGCTTCGATCAGACCCATGATCGAAAACGACGTCACACTTTTGCCGCAGCCGGACTCGCCGACGATGCCGAGGATCTCACCCGCATCGAGCCGGAAGGAGACATCGTCTACCGACCTTACGATGCCATGCTCGGTTCGGAACTGCGTCTGCAGGTGCCGGACCTCCAACACCTTTTGCCGATTGATCAACGCCATCACCCCATATCGTCGATTATTCAGACTGCCCTCAAAATAAAGCCTCAAGGTAACGGATCGTTCTTCCGATCGCTGTTGTTCCCAGATTACTCGATTTTGGACCCTTTTAAGGGGGGAATCCGGGACAGCGTATGCTTCCGAAGTTAGCTTTTCTGCGAAAAGCTTTCAGGCGAACGCTTCGGAGCTTATGCTCCCGAAGTCGCTTTCTTCCAGAAAGCGTTGACCAGAATCGATTCCGCACCTTAGCGGCGCCCCTGGGCCTTCGGGTCGAATACATCGCGCAGCCAATCGCCGAAGAAGAGAATGCCGAGTACCGTTACCGCGATGGCAAGCCCAGGAAAGGTAGCGATCCACCAGGACGTTGCGATATAGTCCCTGCCTTCATTCAACATATAGCCCCATGTGACGATCGGAGGCTGGATCCCGAGTCCGAGGAAGCTGAGCGAGGCCTCCAGCACGATATTGCCGCCGACGCTGAGCGTGGAGACGACGATGCAGGTGGAGATCAGATTCGGGAAGATATGCTTGCGCATGATGGTACGGTCGCGTGTCCCGATCGAACGGGCCGCTCGGATGAACTCCCGCTCCTTCAAGCTCAGCACCTCAGCTCGGATCAGCCGGGTATAGGCAATCCAGCCCGTTATCCCCAGGACGATGATCAGGGTCGGCACGCTGGTGCCGAAGACGCCGACGATGACCAGCATGAACAGGATGTTCGGGATCGCCATGTTGGCATCGACGATGCGCATCACGATGGCATCGAACCACCCGCCGCCATAGTAGCCGCACACCACTCCCAGCGTGATCCCGATCGCCGCCGAGATGATGACAGATGCGCCGCTGACGAGCAGCGTAATCTGAGACCCGTAGATGATACGGCTGAGGATATCCCGTCCCAGATGGTCGGTGCCCAGCAGATGGGCCATGGAGCCGCCGTCTGCCCAGAACGGCGGGACCAGACGATTGCGGGCATTCATCAGCGTGGGATCATAAGGGGCGAGCAGCACGGAGAAGAGCGCTGTAAGTGCGACCAGCACCAGGATGACGAAGCCGAAGGTGCCTGTCTTGCTGCGCAACAGCAGCCGCATCCAGCGGACGAGCGGGTGGATCGTCCGTGCAACCTCATAGCTAACTTCCGGCTTTAGCGTCTCAGTATGCGAATGCACCTCTGACCCCCTCCTCTCCTATTCGTATTTGATCCTTGGGTCGATGAGACGGTAAGCCATATCGGCGATAAAGTTAAGCAGGATAATCGTAAACGCGCTTACGAACACCACCGCTTGAACGACGGCCATATCCCGCAGGCTGATGGCCTTGACGAGCAGCTGGCCCATGCCGGGCCAGGCAAACACGGTCTCCGTGATGATCGCTCCGCTGACGATCACCGAGGCCTGCATGGCCGTTATCGTGATGACCGGAGCCAAGCAATTGCGGAACGCATGCCGATAAGTGATCAGAGACCGCGACATCCCTTTGCTCTTGGCCGTCCGGATGTAGTCCTGTCCCAAGACATCCAGCATGCTGGAGCGGATGAGACGTGTCAGCTCTGCGGCCGTCCCGGTTGCCAGCGTAAAGGCTGGCAGGATCAGGTGCATCACCGTCCCGCTGCCGGACACCGGAAACAGCTGGAAGGTAACGGAGAAGATCAGGATCAGCATGATGGCAAGCCAGAAATTCGGGATCGCTTTGCCGATCACAGAGGCGCCAGAGATCAGCAGGTCCCATGCCGTATTTTGCCGGGTTGCGGATAGGATGCCGAGCGGAATCGCGATGATAATCGCGATCAGCATCGCGACCGATCCGAGCAGCAGCGTGTTAGGCAGCTTCTCCAGGACGATCTGGAGCGCATCCTGCTGGTAAGAGAACGAGGTGCCAAAGTCTCCTTGCAGCAGCCCCTTCATATACAGGCCATACTGGACGAAGAAAGGCTGGTTCAATCCGAGCGACTCGCGCAGCTCCTCGATCTGTTGCGGCGTGGCATTGTCCGAGATCATCAGCGCCACGGGATCGCCAGCGATGAAGATCAGGAAGAAGACAAGAAAAGAGATGATGAACAACACGGGGATGACCTGCAGCACATATTTGAGAAGATAGTTTTTCATTGCGGCGTCCTCCCCTCTCTTAGTCGGCTGCTAAGGTTTGGCTAGGCATTTTTGACGTGCTTGGCCATCGAGGCATACCGGTTCTCCGGACGTCCCAGTCCCAGATGGTCCCGGAGTGTCGTGCCTGTGTACTCTGTGCGGAACAACCCTCTACGCCGCAATTCGGGGAGAATATGTTCGGTAAAGGAAGTCAGATCGGCAGGCAGGTGTGGCGCCAGCAGATTAAAACCGTCGCAACCGCCTTGGGTGAACCATTCTTCCATATGATCCACGATCTGCTGGGGGGTGCCAGCGAACGTGTCATGACCCCGTCCGAAGGCAATCCAATGGGTCAGCTCCCGGATCGTCAGATTTTCGCGCTTGGCCAGATCGACATAGACTTGGAAGCGGCTCTTGCCGCCATTGATTTGCTCTACCGGCGGAAGCTCAGGCAGCGGACCGTCAAGAGGGTAGGTGAACAGATCCAGATTCATGGACTGGGACAATTGATGCAGACCGTACTCGGGAACGAGATATTCATTTAATTCCTGCTGTTTCTCCTTGGCTTCCGACTCCGTCAGACCGATAATCGGTGCAAGCCCTGGCAGAATACATAACTGATCAGGCGTTCTTCCATACTTCAGCAGACGTCCCTTGACGTCGGAGTAGAACTCCTGCGCGTCCTTCAGATTATTCTGAGCCGTATAGATGGCCTCGGCGAAACGTCCGGCGAATTCTCTGCCATCCTTGGATGAACCGGCCTGCACGAGGACAGGGTATCCTTGGGGCGGTCTGGGGATGTCGATCGGACCGCGTACTTTGAAGTGCTTGCCGGAGTAGTTGAGCGGATGAATCTTACTTTCGTCGACGAATCGTCCGCCCGGCCGGTCTGCGATCAGCGCGTCGTCCTCCCAGCAGTCCCATAGTCCCGTAGTCACTTCCAGGAATTCATGGGCCCTCTCATATCGCTGGCTATGTTCAAGATGGACATCCTTGGCAAAGTTGTGAGCTGATTTCTCGTTGCCCGTCGTGACGATATTCCATCCCGCCCGGCCGCGGCTCACATGGTCGAGCGAAGCAAATTGGCGGGCGATGTTGTAAGGTTCGCTGTACGTAGTAGATGCAGTGCCGATGACCCCAATATGTCTGGTAACGGCAGAGATCGAAGCGAGCAAGGTGAAAGGTTCGAAGAAATTATTGAAGGGACCATACTTGATGTTAGAGTTAATCGCCAATCCGTCAGCAATGAAGATGGAATCAAATTTAGCTGCCTCCGCTTGCTGCGAAAGCCGTTGATAGTACCCAATGTCCAGCATGTTCTGCGGATTGGTATTGGGATGCCGCCATGCCGCCTCATGATGTCCAATTCCCTGAATAAACAAGTTCAAGTGCATTTGCCTCGGAGCTTTGCTCATATCTCATTCACCCTTCCTTCATTCATACGATTATACGACCTCCTCATCCGTGAGGAGGAGGTGAGTAAATCTTATCACGGCGTTATATATGGGTCAATATAAATGACACAATTTAATGAAATTGATGATTGAAAACGAAACCATTATTACATATACCTGATTTATTGTGTCATTTATATGTTAGAAAAGTTGGATTTTCGACAGGTTAGACGGCTGCATCGTCTTTCTCCGAAATGCAGACTACTTACACGGACACAAAAGCGCTATTTGGAACAAACATTACCTAGCGCAGACCGAACGGACACACGATCCGTTATGTGCTAGTTTTATGCTCGCTAAGCCATGTTTCCAGACCAATAACGGATCCCCTGTCCGCAAGTCGAGTTGAAAACACGCTCATGATCGAAATAGACGCTTCTGGGTCCGCTCACAGGGCGAGTACCGCTCACAGCCTCTCTTTCTCCAATCCCTTCGACCTGCTTTTCCACAGTTAAGGGTCGTGTATAATTTCCAGGACAATCAAAAAACCGGCCTCCTTTGGCCGGTTTAACGTCTTATCGGTTTCTAACCCATCATTACCTGGCTTTCCTTGTGAGTCGTTTCATCCGCTTGGGGCGACTCCCGAGCAATCTGCTCAGTCACGTCGTCGATCACGACTTGCATATGCAGCTTCATCAGCCGCTCCGCTTCGTCGGCATCGCCTCGCATGATCGCTTCAACGATGCCTCTGTGCTGGTGCGCATACCATGCTCCCCTCTGGCGGGTGATGAGCTCGTGAATTTGTGATTCCAGCCTCCACTGCTCAAAGAACAGGATATCCAATGCGGCGATGAGGAACTTGTTGCCTGAGGCCTTGGCCAGCATGGCATGAAAATCCAGCGCTGCCTTGGAGGGATCCGCTCGCTCAGTCACGCATTGTTCGTGGCACTCCAAATGTTCCTTCAATGTAGCCAACATCTCTTCATCCGCCCGCTCGGCTGCTAATCTTGACGTCTCGCATTCCAGCGCTTTTCTTGCATGCAGCACATCGAGCAGTTCTTGCAAGTTTTCGGGTTGAGCGGCATCGATCAAATTCTTTTGCAGGCGTCCTCGCTGCAGCCTGCTGATCTGCTCTTCAACATAGCTGATCCCTTCCTCGGTGATCACTCTTCCTTGAGCGCCAACCAGTCTCGTATATCCTTTGGCGTCCGTATCTTTCAATATACGGCCGATCGTGGCCGTGCTGACTGCGACGTTTTTGTCGTCCAGTACGACCTTAAGCACCCAGGAGCCCGCAGGCTCAAGATTATCCAATAGATCCTGAAGCAACAAGTATTCAATGAACTCGACGCGTGTTGAAAAGAAACTTTCAATCTCTGAAATGGATGCCTCATCTTCGTTTTTCAAATCCATTTCCCCTCTCTTCTTGCCGTTCAGCATAGATTTTATTATACATCCCCCTTCACTTCAACTTAATTATGTGAAGAAAGAAATAACCACGTTAGGCCAGCCTATTCATCTGATTGGCGAGCCCGCTCTTTCTGGCCTCTTGCAATCTCTGTCTCCAGAGCGTCCAGCTTAGGTTCCCAATACTGACGAAAGCGATCCAGCCAAGCGTTGACCTCTTGTAATGGAAGGGCGTCAACCGAATAAATCCGCCGCGGTCCGTCAATGCGGACATTGGCGAAGCCGCTCTCCCGAAGCACCCGGAGATGCTGGGATACGGCAGCTTGCGTAATTCCAAATTCGCCGCGGATCACGTCGACGACATCGCCGGACCGCTGCTCGCCCTCTGCGAGCAGCTCCAGGATGCGGCGCCGTACCGGATCGCCGAGGACATCAAAGGCGTGCATGGTCACGCCTGAGACTCCTCGCTCAAGTAAAATGCGGTCGTCCGGTTCATGGCAGTGACCGCTGCAGCCTGCGGCGTCCCGGCCGCTATCGCAGCCTGACCCCACAATTCGCTGGCCTGCACCATGAATGACCTTCCTTCCTCAGAGACCATCAAGGCTATTCCGTCTTCTTGATCGAAGCCGGTTATCGTCAAATGAGCATATAAACCCAGCAGGGTCAGATCCCACCCCACTCCGCCGGCACCTGGACCATAGGTTTCCCAATGCTCATCGACAGGGCAGATATGGGACAACGAGAGCCGGGAGCGGTCATGCGCCTCCGAGTCAATCCTGATCTCGATCCAGCTCAATTCACCGCCCAACTCCCATGTTGCGGCAAAATTAGTCGGCGGCACACAATCCGTGATCGTCCCTTCCGCGTTACCTTCGATCTGGTAGCGGCCGCCCAACTTCAGCTCGCCGCTGACCGGTGAGAAGAAACGCGCCAGCCGAACCGGATTCGTCACAGCATCCCAAAGATCGTCGGTGCTGGTCGCGTAAGACCTTTCCAGTGTAATCGTGCGCACGGGTTTGCCCTGTTTGATAAAGGCTTCCGATACGCTCCGCGTAGCTGCTCCAATAATCTCTTCAAAATTAAGATTCGTCGTATTCGATGACATCGTAACCGCTCCAATCATTTAAGTTTTAGTTTATATAAGTTAAAACTAATATAAATGATTGAGAGCGTCAATTCAAGTGCACTTTGTTCAGCCGTCTGGAATATAGCTGTCCCGATCGCTTGAGCTTTCCTGGAGTGCTATAGCACCTCATCAAACTTGCCAAACCATTCATTCCAACCATACTTCGCTCCTTCAAGTCCCTCGGCAGTCGTAAATCCTGTCTGTTCCAGTTGAAGCTTGACCTCTCCTTCTCCTAGTTCCTGTAACGTCCAATTGACCGTCTGCCTCTCATCTCCTGTACCCCAGGAATACGACAAGCGAGTTGGCTCCTCAACGACCAATACCTCCCCATCAACAATCCCATCCCAATACTCATATGGAGTATGACGAAATTGAAAGCGGTGACCGACCATTGGCATAAAATCATTATCCGCAATCCATTTTTCCAGCTTGTTGGCGTCTGTCAAGGCAGCCCACGCTTTTTCGATCGAGGTTTTGTACTGAAAATCCAAAGTTAAGGTTAGACTCATTTGTTCTCCTCCTAAAACTTACGTTTGTTTATAAGCGGTTTTCTGTTTTCTGGTCTAAAATACCATGAGACTATGGTAAGGATGAGCAATAACATCGATTGATATATCTCGCCAAAAGAATCGCCCAGCATAAGATGTGACATCATTGCTCCTGCCATCGTGAAGAATAGACCCGCGTAGCTCCATTCTTTGAGTACCGGGAATCCGGGAACTAAAATGGCTACAATACTCAATAATTTGGATGCGCCCAGTATTACTAGTAGATATGAAGGGTACCCCAAATGAAGCATCATCTCGACCTCTGCATTTAATCCCATCAGCTGCACAATTCCTGCTGACAGTACACCCAGGGCCAGCCAGATGGTAGCGATCCAGTAAATTACTTTATTCCGTTTAATCATATTGCTTCTTATGCCGGGTTTTGCACTAGTTATCGTACTCATGTAAGTCCTCCTTTCTTATGACATCTACTTTCTTCAATCTGAATAAAGGACACCTTTTGGTGTCTCTTATGTATTTTAGGACACCAAAAGGTGTCTTGTCAACGCTTTTTCTAAGGAAATAGCTTGAAGAGCAAAAACGCCGGGTGCGCTGACGTGCAGGCAACCGGCGTTTTGAATCATGTGACAGTGCATTAAGCTAGGTTAGAAATTTCACTATTTTCAGTGGATTAATATGGTCCACCTTCACGCTCGTGGCGTCCTGCTGAATGATATTCGCCTCCGCATCAAGCTCCTTCAAAAAACGGATAAGGTTTGTGATCGTATCCGTGCCATCGCTTGAGTCAGCAGAGAGCTGAAATGTAATGGTTCCAAAGCTGGCTTGGGGCACTTTATATTTCACCATAATGGACCGATCGTTTTCCAGCGTTTCCAGCTTACAAGCAGCATCGATCGTCACATGCATAGATCCAAACGCCCCGTTCGACAGCCTTTTTTGCAATTGTCTCTCTTCCCAAGCCACGATATCCTCCAGCGGCATCACTTCCCGGAACCTGCGCCCCCGCATCTCGTGATGGGCAAGAATCTCTTCACTGAACAAGGCAAACTCACTTTCCTCCGCCTTGAACGGGACCGGCAGCTGCTTTGGAGCGTGCTTTTCCTGATAGCGCAACTGGTGTTCCCTGCCTGCCTCCATCGATTCATAAGCTTCGAACGGCAGGGCAATTACTGCGACATCGCGGTACGGTCCGGTCCGCGAGATCAGTAAGTCCTCGGTTAGTGGATAACCTTTCCTCAGCTTCAGCGCATTTTCTTCCTCCAGCTCGGTCATCGCCCCTGAGAAGGGATGGTAGTTATTGGAGTTATGGCCGCCGCTCGTGCTCAGTCCCATCTTGCCGCGCTCCTCGCCGGCCCGTTCAGCCAACAGTATATTGCCATTCTCGTCGAACGGGACCACGCCCTGATAATTGATCTTGGCACTTAGCATCCGCTGCAGCACTTCCCTGACCGGCAGCTTGATGGTCAAGCGTTGGCCTGATGTGTCGAAGTCCGTGTTTGCAAGACCTAATGTCTTCGACAAAGTAGCAGATACAAGCTCCAGCTTATCCTGTTCTGTTGATGTATCCTTTACGATAATCTGTACATAATCTTCTTCAGTCGTTAGGAGCTCCAGGCTATAGTCCTGGAGCTTATCTTTCCGGTTGAGCACGGTGCTCTCTGTTGCCCCCTTTCCCGTTACGGGATGAAGCTCTCCATGCTGCAAGAAATAGCTCTCGTTCTGGGCTGAAGTGAGCAAGGTTTCCATCTCCTGCCGGAGCATCGCATTCCGAACATCCTTCGCCTGCTGGAAGGCACCGTGTCCTAACGGAGAATCGGGATCATGCTCCTGCCCGTCGAGCTCGACTACAAAGTCCGATAAAGGCTCCAGTTGGTCCATAGGCATGTCCAAGCTGTCTTTTGCCATATAATGCGTGTTGCCCAAAGCTCCGGCCAGAGCGGTAATGGCAGCCGAATGCGTGCCGTCATCGCGTCGGCTGGGGTTCAGCTTCGTCGTGAAACGGAGCTTGTCCTTGGTGAAATCCGTCTTGGTATATTCACTTCTATTTTCAAGAATGAGCTGCTGCAGCATATGGATGTCCGTCACTTCTCTAGGGATGACGGAGATCCCTTTGTGCGGATCGATATGCTCTATGTACATCCGATTCAGCCACTCCACAAGCTCTGCGTGCTGCATCTGTCTAGCCAAATCGAGAGAACTCTTGACAATGAATGGTATTTTTGCCGCCTCCGGATGCTGCTCGAAAAAGAACATTACATCTGTTATTTCTCCCAAAAGGATGCTCTCCCTGAGTTTGCCTAGCTGCATCATGCTGTTCTCCGTCTCTTGATCGGCCTCTCGGGGCTTGCGAATGGAATCCGTATACCGGATATCCAGCGGCATCGAACCTCCTATGGAGGCTTCCATGAAGTAGAACCTTTGAAAAACATCGGCTACGGCTTGTTTGGACTGTAATTCCTGCTCCCTCGGAGCCTCCAGTCCCATCGCATCCTTAAGCGGCTGCAGGATATGCAGCTGTGCCTTTTCCGGCAAGTGATCAAAATGACGCATAATAAAACTGGCAGTTGCCTTCTTGAATGTGGTGCCTACTGCAACCTCATCCGACAGAAGAAAGGTATAATTTCGGGTTTCGCCCTCTTCATCAGAGTAGGTATAATGAATTTTCGAATCAGTTGAATGAACCTTATCCGGCTTGGCGCTTTCAAACTTGATCCTAATATTCATACCATTGCCGAGGTCGATCGTCCGTTCATGCTGTGCTCCCCAGTCCTCTCCCTTCACGACCAGATGGTCCGCATGCAACGGTTCGGATGCGAGGAAATGATCTACATTCATAATAAACTCGGGATTCGTTGTGCTGTCGAGTGATTTCGGCGTGGGGAGCTGGTCCTTGATCGTGCCTGCACTATGATAGGTATAATAATGCGATTGATTCGCCTGATCGGATTCGGTATTAAGCCCTTTGCTTTTGATGCCTTTGACATTCTGCACGCGATCCTGAGATAACAGCGTGCCGTCCTGCAGGATGACGTCGAAGATGGCAGGGTCGCTTAACGCATGCTTCATGTAATAGGGCACCTGCTGTGCCAACTTGAAAAATGCAGCCCGCAGCTGCTGGAGCTCGGTGTTGGGCAATGCTTGGGCTGCACTTGATTCGCCATATTTGGCATTACGATCGGAAGCCTCGACCAGATCAATGCCCACATGCGTACTGACTTTTCGATTTGCATGACGGCCGCCAATGATTTTCTGCAGCGTGGTTATCAGCTTGAGGGCTTGGTCTTGCAGCAGTTCCTCGCGAATCTTTGGCTTGCGATTGAACTTACCGGACTCGGTCTCTTCAAGCTCATACAGATCGGCATCTGTTTCGAACATCGGTATGAGGTCGGCATGTCCTTGCTCCTGCAAAAACTGTTTGAGGCTCATTTCCAGACCTTTGGCTTTGGCATGTTTGTGTATTTGGACATAAGCACGGCCCACAGCCACAATATGATCTTCGGGGACGCGGGACATAAAGTCCCGGAACACGTCTTTATGTTCGCTGAAGCAGCCGAGCATATGTGCCACATTGGACGCGGTTTTCTCTTCGTCTTGCCAGTCCAGACCAGCAATCAGAGGCTTGAGCTCCTCCACGGCCTCCGTATTCCCGTCATTGGCATAATTCCGGATCGACGTGCCTATGGTCAGGGCATTGCCCTTATTGAGCGAAGTGAAGTCGAGTTTATTGATATGGGTTCTGCTCTCGCTCTTCACGGGGTGTTTCAGCAAAGCCTCGATGATGTCGGTATAGCCTTGATCAGCAGCGGCATCCAGTGCGGTCCTCCATTGTTTGCCGGGTTGTTGCGGGACTTGAGACTCTACCGCGTCTTCCTCAACTTCCTGAATCGGAGCTTCTTCAAATGTCTCACTGTCACTCCAATCGTCAATACCATCATTACTCTCGTCGTCACTTTGATCATTGTTCCAGGAGAGGTAGGCAAGATTCGGATTCGCGTTCTGAGATAACAGGTAGAGAACGACGTCCAGATGCCCTTCCAACGCAGCGTTTACAATGGCCGAGCCCGACGACCCATCCTCGCCGGTGACCTCGTCGATGCGGGCGCCATGTTCCACCAGCAGCTTGACGATCTCCAGCTTCCCTTCACTTGCCGCATCCGTCAAAGGGAGCTGTCCCAGGAATCCGGGCTGATGCAAGTCCGCCCCGGCTTCGATCAGTACACGAACAGCCCCGACGTTGCCCGCCGAGATCGCATGCCCAAGCATGGAATTCATTTTGTAGGTCGATTTTACATCCACCCCATTGTCCAATAATAATTTTAATTTTGCATCGTTTTTTGTATCGATAAAATCAAAAGCTAAACTAATCTTTTTTTTGGGTTCAATTTTCACTATAAGACCACGCTCATGAATGCGGTCCAGCAGCAGATTGACTAAATATGCTGACTGATGGACGTATTTGATCGACGCTGTCAGGGTGTGCTCTGGCAGGCTTTCGTAATGGTTGAGGAGATAATCTTCTATTACTTCCGTTCTTCCCTGCTTGACTGCATCGATATACGATAGCATCTGTGTCGCAGCCTCTTCCCCCCGCTTGCCCACAGACTGATTTCCGATAGTGGATTGCAGTTGATCGCTGTCAGTTGCAGGTATACTTTGGTGAGTGGGAAAAGATTCATTTTTTGACGTGTTATTTGGTTTATATCCTGGCAGTTTAGACTCTGGCTTCATATATGTGTTCCCCTATCTGATCAGTTCGATGTGAATGATCGTCATAGTTGCGGAAAGCTTGCCTTGTCATGATTTTACCACGGATTACTAAATTATGTAATATACGCGCCGCTAAACTGCCCATTACCTGCCGGAGCTCCAGTCTACGGCTTGCTGTAACTGTCTCTCCGGTATTCGATTCTTTCCCTTACGGGTGATTTGTTCTATAATGAATTGCAGCGTATGAAGGTCATTGCTTGGACGCAGAGCAAAGATGTACGATATTGTTCATAAAGTTATACCTGCTTTTCTGCGTTGCAAGGGTTAAAATAGGGTTGTACCTCATTTACTTGAAATACAAGCATCGAGGTCACTATATAATGAGAGGAACAAATTCATGCAAGCGCAAAGCACCGTGCCCCAAGAGAGAAAAAATTGGTCGGATATTCTAGCGAAGACGGTTAAAACAGGGATTATCAAATCCAATCTGTTTCCGATGCTCGCCGGGCTGACCCTCGCACTATACACGTACCAATACGGAATTTTGGAAAAGCTGCCGGACATCCTGTTTGCCATCGTCGGTTCGATTCTTGTCATAGGGGCGGCGGGGGCCTTCAATAACCTCTATGACCGCGATATCGATGCCGTGATGGAACGGACGAAAAATCGGCCGACGGTCACGGGGGATATCCAGGCGGGTACCGTCATGTGGCTAGCTGCCCTGATGGCGGTGCTCGGTATCGCTATACTTGCGTTGACGACACCGCTCGCTGCCCTGCTCGGCTTCATCGGATTATTCGCCTATGTGGTGCCTTATACAATGTGGAGCAAACGGAGAACGATCTATAATACGGAGATTGGCAGCATCTCCGGCGCGATGCCGCCGCTCATCGGCTGGGCCAGCATCTATCCGGATGTTACGCATCCAGCGATTCTCGGTTTATTCGTGATCATGATTATTTGGCAGATGCCGCACTTCTATGCGATAGCGATACGCAATCAAGCCCAATACAAGGCGGCTAACGTTCCGATGCTGCCGGTGGTGAAGGGCATCAGACGCACGTATATCCAGACGAACATCTATCTCATCTTGCTGATTGCCACCAGCTTCCTCCTGGGATCGCTCAGCACCGGTCTCATGCTGGTTGCCTTGCTGCTCAGCATCGGCTGGCTCGGCATCAGTATGTATGGCTATCGGAAGATGGACTCCCAGCAATGGGCCAAGCTGCTCTTCCTCTACTCCTTGGTCCACATGACGGTCCTCTATTCCACCGTCATCATCTATTCACTGATGGGGATTATATTCAAGCTATAACCCATACCAGATAAGGACAACCAGCACAACGCCAGGTTGTCCTTATTGCTGCATCCGGAACGGGATTCCTTATAAGATCTCGACATACCCCTCGGTTCCATGCACGCGGATGCGCTGTCCATCCCGGATCAACCGGGTCGCGTGTTCCACGCCAACAACTGCCGGCAAGCCGTATTCGCGTGCGATGACGGCGCCATGGGTCATCAATCCGCCGACTTCCGTTATCAGACCCTTGATGGAGACGAATAAAGGCGTCCAGCCGGGATCCGTAAACGCAGTGACCAGGATATCCCCCTCTTCCAGCTCGGCCTCATCCATGCGCGACAACACACGGGCACGGCCCTCGATCACGCCCGACGATACCGGCAGGCCGGCGAGCGCTCCGGCAGGAAGATCCTCGCGGTTGTACCGGCCAGTGATGATCTCTCCATCCGATGTCATGACACGAGGCGGCGTGAGTTTAATATCATGCATGTAGTCAGCTTTGCGTCTGCGGATGATCTGCAGATCCAGCTTTCGGGTCCGCACAGCCTCGTGGAATTCTTCGAAGGTAAGGTAATAGACATCTTCCTTGACTGTGATGACGCCTGCCTGTACGAGTTGTTCCGCTTCCTCCAGCAGCGCTTGCTTGTAGAGGTAGTAGCGGTTGATCATGCCGTACTTGGGATATTCCCGGTAGCCGCTATACGTGCGGAGGATATCGATTCTGCGCTTGGTTTGATCCGCTTTGTCCTCTCCGTCCGGCAGCCGCTTCAACCGCTGCAGCAGATCTTTTTCTTTTCTCAGCGCTTCCTCGAGGCCGTGCTCGAACTTGCGCACACTGGCGCCCGGCTGGAAGTTCCGGATATGTCCCAGGATCATCGGCACCAGCTGATATGGACTCTCGCTCCATCGGGTAGCGGTCAGGTCGATCTCGCCGGCACACCTCATCCCGTACTTGGCCAGATAGCCTTCGATCACTCCTCTCGCCTCGACTCCTCCCTCCACAGCCAAGAGCGCATCTAGGAATGTGTTATCCTTGGCCCCCTGCAGCCCATTCATCACCTCCGGATAATCGCGCACCTGGTCGGCCACCTCCATCAGCGCCAGACCCATCTCGGACGTAATATTGCCCGGTACCGACTGGGCGAGTGTATCGGCGGCGTTTTTCTCGCCAAGCCATTCATACATCTGATCATTGATCCATGTCGAAGCCTCCATGGCACTCATAATCATCGCCGAGCTCTGCGGATCAAATAACAGCTCTCTCAGGCGTGGAATATCCGCCACGATAAAATCAAACACATCGGCCCCGGATCGTGACTGGATAGCCGCTCGCAGATCCCGGATTGAGGCTTCGCTGCTCCGGATCAGCTCAGCGACCATTGACGGATGAAGCTCTGGAGGCGCAGGCTTGCCATGACCGCTGCTGCCTGCACTCGGAGTGTTGTCTGCTTCGGTCAACATTCGGACAAATCCCTTCCGTTCGGTAATCGTGAGGAGTGCATCTTTGATAAGCGGGTCGGATTTGCCCAAGCCATGGATCAGGAATTGTCGGCCGGCAGGCGTAGCCAGATGAGAGGTAACATCCACAAACAACCTGCCGCCGGCAGTACGCATAGGGGCAGTTGTGGTCATCAGGAAGAAAGACAGACCCAGCGGTTTGAAGGGATCGGTCATCATCTGCTGATGGCCGACCGAGACATAGACGCGGTTATCCTGATCATCGGATTCGGGGATCGGGTACAGGGTAGTGATCGGGCGGCTCTGTACGATATAGAAGCGATCTTCCGCCATACACCATTCGATGTCCTGCGGGAAGCCGAAATGAGCCTCGATCTGTCTCCCGATGTGAGCCAGTCGGAGGATCTGTTGCTCCGTCAGGGCCCGCTCTGTCTGCTCGTCAGGCTCGATGGACCGGGTCTTGGTGCCGCCTTCTTTTCGTCCATACACTGCCAGCTTTTTGGCTGCAATCCGGGTACTGACGATCTCTCCATCACGGACCTGATAGTTATCCGCTGAGACCAGACCGGAGACGAGCGCTTCACCGAGTCCAAAACTGGCATCGATCGTAAGCAGCTTGCGGTTAGAGGTCATCGGATCGGCGGTGAATATGATGCCTGATGCCTGCGGGAAGACCATCTTTTGAACGATGACGGCCAACTGTACCTGGTTGTGGTCGATTCCGTGCTGGATCCGGTAGCTGACTGCACGATCCGTGAACAGCGATGCCCAGCATTTGCTCACATGGTGCAGGATGGCCTCGAGGCCGACGATATTAAGAAAGGTGTCCTGCTGGCCGGCAAAGGAGGCATGCGGCAAATCCTCGGCAGTGGCACTGGAACGGATGGCGTAGGCTTCGTTGGTGCCCAGTCTGGTGAGATAACGTGATACGGCATCCACAACTCCGGTCGGCACAGGTGCCTCTGCAATGACTTGCCGGACCTTGCTGCTGATCTCGGCGATCTGCTCCCGCGCCCCCGCCTGAAGCCCGGCTAGCTGATCAAGCAAGGCATGGTAGCGCCTATTCTGCCCTACTGCTTGTTGAAACCCTGCGGTGGTAACACAGAATCCTTCGGGCACCCGGATCCCTTCCATAGTGGATAGCCTCCCCAGATTCAGCCCTTTTCCGCCAACAAGCACAAGCTCCGCCGAGTCCATCTCCCGCAAATCAAGCACCAATGTACGCATTCCTCATCTCTCCCCATCGAAAAATTAAAACCAGCAGTTGACAATCGATGTACCAACATGCTACAATAATATTATAAGATAGATTATCTTTGCCTAAATTCATATACTCAGACGTAAAATGATTGTATCATTGCGCCTGCACATAAGCAAGCCAAAAAAACCTGGACAAAGGCTCCAGGTTTTTTTTTAGACTCTCATGCCGCTTGCGTGTCGTAATAAGATATTGTGTCTGTGTCGGCATTGCTAGCCTGCGTGAGCACCGCTACCTCGCTTCCAGAGCATGAGCGATCTCTACGTCCATATGGCTCCACGATCACATCCTTGGAATCTATGCAATCAACAGGGATTGACCGAGGGGCCTTTGCCGCTGACCACTCCAGGCGGAGTATCGAAGATATAGGCCGGCGCAGGTGGGAGCTGAGGTTTCGGTGCCAAGGGCTGTGGCGATTCGATGTACTGGAACACACCGCATCCATCCATGCTTGGACCGTGGGCCCACCGTCCGCTCGCACTCTCATTGCCTCTTGAGAAATTGAACAAGACGTGGGATACTTCCCGTTTCTCCCATTCTCTAGGGAAAGTGCTGGGTACGACTACGCCTTCCAGCTCCTCCAACTCTTTGATGGCGGCGATCCACTGATTCTGGTGCATCGTGTCCCGGGCGAGCAGCCAGGAGAGCATATCCTTGACGCCTCTGTCATTGGTCTGCTCATACAACCGGGCAACCTGCAAGCGTCCCTGGGATTCAGCAGCGAGGTTATGCCTAAAGTCAGCAAGCAAGTTTCCGCTGGCGATCGTATATTTAGCGTTCCATGGATATCCTTGGCTGTCCGAAGGCATCGCCCCCAGCCCGGACACGATGGCATGCTGTGGGTTCGAACCGCCGAGGATTGCATTGATCACCGGATCTTTGGCTGCCTTTTCCAGATCGGTGACCGGGGCGCCATCGAGCAGGCGGGCGATCATCGTAGCTAGCATTTCGACATGGGCCAATTCTTCCGTCCCCGTGTCCATCAGAAGGTCCTTGTACTTCCCGTCACCACGCATATTCCACCCCTGAAATAAATACTGCATGGCAACAGTGATCTCACCAAACTGGCCGCCAAGCACTTCCTGCAGCTTGCGGGCATACACCGGATCGGGTCTGTCAGGCTTAGCTTGGTACTGGAGCTCTTTGATATTGAAGAACAATACATCGCTTCCTTTACCTTTTATTTGAATCATTACGTTAGATTATGCATCGTCCCCGGCTTTTGCCCATGAGTTTTATTTAGAATTCCGGATTTTCTTATTGTGTCTGCATCGCACTCTCCTGCTGCGCAGTAGATGCGGTCGTCCCGCCAGTGTCCGGGGAAGGCAGCAGCTCGGAAGCCCACTCCGCCGCTTTCTCTTCGATGCCTTCTCGGAACGCCACAATGAACGAATTGTAGTCGCTCATCAGGTGAATCATGATCGGTTGGCCGATCACGATATCCGTTGCTAGGAGAGGTGCTTTCAGCACCTCCTCCACAAATTCTGCTTTTCCGGTGTCGTCCGCTTGGAAATCGGTATGGAACTGTGGATGAAAATAAGCCAGATGCGCATAAAAATCGCCAAATATTTTACGCAAGGCAGGCTTCTCTTGTACGTAAAGACTCTGTAACATCGTCTTCGGATCCAACACTTCATTGGATAGCTCGGTATGCTTTGCTGCCGCTTTGTCCTTGGTATCAGGGTGATGGCTGACCAATATCTCGAGATAAGGCAGCACAGTATCCCTCAGCCGGTTATGCAATGTCGTTGATTTTCTTCCTTTGGTGTCCAGCGCGAACTTCAGGCTTTCTCCCACGAGGCTTTCTACCGGCCCCGTGGCAAGCTTCGTTTTTTTGAGCTGAGTGTCAGTGGAGGGTTCGCCGTTCAACCGCCGCATAGCCTCCCTGGAAGCCTGTTGAACAAGATCCAGCTGTTCCAGCGTGCAGTCATGAAGCGCTTGCTGTATCGCGGCGGTACTCAATCGGCTGGGCGTAAGAAAGCCGAGAAAGGCAGCTGTAAGATCAACATTCCCGCTTTTGGACGTGCTTGCTGTTGTCATTGGCTTGGCTACTCTCGGACTACTCGCATAATTAGCCAGTTTATGGAGCAGCGGGACATAAAAAATGCCGCTGTCGATATATTTGGTTGCCAGCTGTTTGAGTGCTGCATAATTATATTTGTCTGGCTTCTCCCGCGCTTCCCTGAAAGCAGCATTGGCGCTGGCTTCGCCATGACCGAGCGCAGTGCCAGCCGCTTTGTATGCCGTTGTCGGAAGCAGTTGATTCAACTGCACATAATTCGAAAAGTTGCGGTTTACCGCGTCGATCCAATCCTGGATGCTGTATTGTTGCCCACGGTCATGCTCGATTTGGCTCAGGAGCACATCCGCCGAGCTTTTCAACATCCCCACATCAAGGGCCACCAGGTGGCTTTGGCCAAGCTCGAGACTTTTCTGCTCCAGTCTTGTCAGGTCTGCAAGCTTTGTCAGCACTTCTTCTACGCTGCGATTTTTGAACAATGCCATCAGGCTTTGTCTCTCGAACGTCCATGCCAGCGTGTGCGAGCCCTGAGTCGTATCAAAGCGTGTCTTGGCCCGGATTTTCTCCGGGATCTCAAGCTGCTCGATGGACACTTCCGAGGCTTGAAGAGCCGGAGCGGTGACTGAACCTACAGCTGCCAGGACACCTGTCTTTTTGTCTTTGTTGGCCGCGTCTGCCAAGGTCATCGTCTCCCGACCTTGCTTCAATGATTGTTCAGAAGCCGCTGCTTTTGTAGAAGCGGTGTTCTTCCAGTCTGCGAGCAACTGGGCTACGGTCTTTCCTTTGATCTCATGTCCCAGGAGCGTATCCTCAAAAGTCGGCACAAGCTTAGGGAACTGTCCGCACAACATCGTATACCAAGTGTAGACGGCTTTGGATCGCGTCACGTCATCCAACTGCTTGCCTGTCACATCAATCAATTGCAGCGCCCTGTCCTTCACAGCGGCGTCCGCAATCCCGATGTCAGCCGGCTTCTGCCCCTCGGTCAAGCTTTTGTTGTACGCCTCCAGATCTAGCTGAGAGCGCCCTTCGTCCTTGCCGCCGCTCGCCTTGCCTTGCACGGCAAACGAGCTGTGCTGGTTGGCTTCGACAAACAGCGATACGGCATGCTCGAGATAGTCATTGATCTGATTGACCTGGAGCTCGCCCGAAGCCATCGTATCGACAAGGAAAAGCGCCTTCTTCCGCAGTGGCTCGTTCTTGCCGGTCAGATCCTTGTCCGCCGTCTGGTCATCAAGGATCCAGCCTCTCAATTTGGCCAGCACGTCGGAGAGGGGCCCGCGCAGCTGGCTATTCCAATAACGGTACATAGCCGACCAGGCCACCAGATGATCTCCCTGGTCTTTCTCGCGTGCCGTCAATCTGCGCTCCGGCGAGATCGACACCCCTTTGACCATATACTTGTCAGCCGTCAGCTTCTCCTGATCGCTCCCTGTACGAACGACAGCGCGTGACCAGAAGTAAGGCCCGTCTTTATCGTCCTCATCTGATGTTGTCTCTGCCTCGTTCTGGATCGCCTGGACATCTGTTGCCTCTTGCTCTTGCTCTTCATCCAGGATGAGAGGCAGCGCCTGGAATTCTTCCAGTTTACGCTTCAATTTCCCCTGCTTGCTCGGTTCTTCTTCTATTGCCTCGCCGGTTGCCTTTTTGGGGACTCTCCTGCTTATTGCCTGATTTCCGATGCTGTTTTGCACATTCATCCCCAGGGCCGACCACGGTGTCTGCGGATGCTGCTGCTGCGTCTGATTTGCATCGGGTACGGTAACGTTTTGTTTCACAGGTGGTTCAGTCGGCGATAAGATCTTGTCCAATCCCACGTTACAACGGCCTCCGTTCCAAAATAATCCCATCTCGTACTCGTGTCATAGAAGAGTTGATGATGCTAAAATTCGACAAGCTTCTTGGGTTATCCTGCCACCACCCAAAACTTGTGCCGTTAGATTAACCTGATCCAAATATAACCGGGAGCCAATACAAAAAACACTCCTTTTCGGAGTGTTTTTGCGTTTCGGCAGGGAGCCAGCAGCACCTGCTGCCTAACTGCTGCTTGAGCTGCGGCTCTCGGTAATTTTCCCAAGAAAGTACCCATCCACCTCGGTTAATCTTCCTCTCCAGAGGACCTTTCCTCTGGTTGGCATCCCTTTGTTGTCAGCCAGATAGATCTGGGCATCCTTCAGATGGATGAAGTGCAGCTCATCGTCATCCGACTCCTCAGCCGCTTCTCCGGCCTTCCGCATCTGCTCACCCAGCTTCTGAGATACCTCGTTGCCTTCCTCGAATGACTCCGCCAACGATTCCAAATAGCCTGAAGCCGAAATAGTCGTCCCGGAGATCATCGCGCCTCTCACATTTAACGTAATGTCCAACGAGAAATCATGCTTATTCGTCGCTTTCACAAAAAACTCAAGCGTGCTGTCTTTGGAAGCTGCTGTAGTCAAAGCCATCCCTCCTTTCCTTCCGCCGATTATTTAGACGTATCGTCGTTTCTTGATACCGAGGTTTCCGTTTTTGAGTTTCCCGACGATTTGCTGTTTCTCGATCTTGACGAGGATGATGATGTCCGCCTGCTGCCAGATCCATTCGACTTACTCGTCGTGCGCTTTTGTGCAGGGGATTTCGATCTGCTGCTCGAGCGGCTGGTCGTTTTCTTCTCTTCCTCCTCATCTTCCTCATCTTCCTCATCTTCTTCATCATCGTCATCATCATCGTCTTCTTCTTCTTCTTCCTCGTCGTTTTCTTCCTCCTCATCTACTTCTTCCTCTTCGTCTTCATCCTCCTCGTCATCTTCATCATCATCTTCATCCTCTTTGGATGCCTTGTCCTTCGCAGCTTTCTCGCTATAATCTAGCAGCTTCTGCAGTTGGTCTTCCAGTCGCTGCAGACGATCCTGGATTTCTTCGTTCTCCGATTCGAGCTTTTCATAACGCTCGTCGTCTCCCGAGTCCTGAGAGACCGGCTCTTCTGCTTCTTCGTTTGGTTTCGCTTCTGATTTGTCCTTCTTTTTGGTCAGTTTATCTTTGACTTTTTCTACGATTTTCTGAGATTTTTCGACGCCGGTATCTTTGATGTCCTCCGCCGTTTCTTTGACAGTATTGCCCATATCCTTCGTTTTTTCTTTTAGCACGGCTGAACCGACACCGGCAGCGACCTTCTTGCCGAGCTTGGGCTTCATGATCAGTCCCAGTCCTACGCCAAGCACGCCTCCAGCAATGGAGCGATAGACCGAATTGTCTGCCATTTGCGCGATTTTATTCGTGTTTTTTTCATCTGCCATGTTCGTTTCCTCCTGATTCCGGCTTCTCTTGACCGGCGATTTTTTGTTCCAGCAGCTGCAGCCGTTCATGCAGCCGCTTGTTCTCCTCTTGCAGATCAACTTGTTGAGCTGCCTTTGCATTCAGATAGGGGTCTGACTCCCACCAGTCAAGACCGATTTCTTTGGCCTTGTCTACGGAAGCCACGATCAACCTGATCTTGATCGTCAGCAGCTCGACATCGGCGATGCCGACGGTGATATCGCCAGCGATGACGACCCCCTTGTCCAGTACCTTCTCCAGGACGTCCACCAGCGTGCTTGCATGGTTTGGCATCAGTTGTTGTTCTGCCATATCCTCACTTCTTTCTTGGCAACAAATTGCCCAGAGGGCCAAGATCGATATTCAGATCTTCGTCCTCCAGATGGAAAATCTGCTTCAGCTCGTCCATTTTCAGCTCCAGGTTCATCAGGGCGACACCGAGGTCCTCGATCTGTTGATCGGTCAAGGTCCCGCCCTCGACACGCCGGATCGCATGCCGTTCGACAATCTGTCTGAGCAGCTCAATCACGGTCAACACGAGCTGAGCAAGACCGTGTTCGGCCCGATCAGGGTCCAAATGGATTCTGCCGCTCTTCATCGTGTCCGCTTGCATCGATTAACGCCTCCTTTTGCTGATCGAATTGTTCAGATGTAAGCTCATGCACGGGGTGTGCCGTTGAAGACTGCACCAGGGTTTCGACGGATGCGATCAGCACCCGAAGATCGAGATAGACCAGATCCACACCGGCGATTGAGATGATCAGGTCCCCTTTGATCGCAACGCCTTTGTCGAGGATGACATCCAGGATATCGATCAGCGTGACGTCTTTGTTCGCATCGATCGTCTCCCTTGTATTCATGCGACCGGCTCGCTTTGTTCGCTCAGCGCCACGAAATGATATGCTGGCCACGGACCAGAGGCCTCAATTGTCCATCCTTGATCCTCGTAAGCAGCTTTCTTCGCTTGGATCTCCGAGAGAAAGCGCTCCACCATATTACTTGGCAGCAGATACACGCTATTCCAGCTCATGTTTTCCTGCCGGCCGGTCGCTTCTTTGCTCCAATTTCGTTTTACCGTCTCCGCTTGGGCGTAGCGGCTGAATTGATCATGCAGTTCGGAGCAAGTCTGATTTTTGTATTCTTCCAGCTGACGATCGATCCATTTTTCGATTTTTTTCTTTTCGAAAAACTGCCGCCCTGGCGATAGTCCGCTGATCTCCTGTTGTTTCGCAGCGATCACCGGGTCCTGCAGCTTTACCCTTTCTCTCAGCGCAGCATCGTTGCAAAAGATCTTGACATTCCATTCCTCGCGGTCTCGGAGTTTTGCGAAGAGTGCTGTGATCGGCTCCCTGGCGTTATCCACTTTGTGCTCCAGGCTGGCCTGACTCTTGTGGATCGTGAAGAGCTTCATCGGGATAAGCGTGTATCGGCTGTTAAGCATCAGGAGCGTTTCATGATGATGCATCGCTTTCTCCTGCAGCCAGGCCATGTCATGGTTCATCCGCTCCTGAAGCGCTTCCTCCCCATACTCGGCATCATCGAGCTCGCAGACTACTGCCGTAATCTCGCCAAGCGGCAGCGCATAGGCATGGTTGGCGCCGTCCATCCCCACGAAGGATGGGAGGGCCGTCAGTTCCAGCTCTGGCGACGGGATAAGACCATAGACATAGATGAATGTCGGCATTGCATCATCCTCCCTTCTGATTGGAGATCCGCTGTTCCCATTGCTTCATCTCCAGTTGCTTGGCGATTTCGTAGCGGGTCAGCAGGTCTTCCTCCATCGATTTATAGGCCTCCTCCGAGATCTCTTCCAGTTCATACATCATCTGCAGCTGGATGAGCTTTTGCTGGATATGCGACAGATCATAGAGCTCCTTATGTACCTCTTCCTGTACCTTCTCTCCCACTTTCATCACCATCTGGATCGGTGAGGTAAGAAGCTTGATGATCATCGCTGACCCTCGGCCTGGATCTGAAGATTGATATGGATGAAGTTATACGCCGCCCATGGGCCGGTATATTTAAACTCTACGCGGTCTTTCCACTTATCATTGGCTGCATTGACTTCCCGATCAAAATGCTTCTCCTGATCCCGATCGATCAGAAACGCGGCATTGAGCAGCATCGTCTCGCTTGTCGGCTCATTCGCTTTTGCGGCGGCAGAGATTTTTTTCAACGATTCAAACAACGTGCCTTTCACATCGCTGCGCAGCTCACTCATCAGCTTTTGCGCCATCTCGCCGAGGCGGATCCGGTCATAGTAGGCAGCATCCTTTGATTTGCCATGAACAGCCCTTTTGGCCTTCGCGAACTGTGGTCGTTTGCGGATCTCGTTCTCGAGCCACTCCTTTTTGCCGATTACTTTCAAGCCCAGCTCGATCTTTCCTTTGATCTCCGGGAACAAGACGGCAAATTGCGGATAAAGGCTTTCCAATAGGACGGCCACGTCCTCCTTGCTCTTAAACACATTGCCAAAGCTCATCGGAATGACCGTATCGCTCTGGGTCATCACTTTGGACACGACGGCTTGATGCGCCATCAGATTGTCCTTATTCGGGTGGTAGATTTTCAAGGGGACCTCCGCCACGATTAGGGCGGAATCTTTATAGTGCACCGTCAGCAGCTGACGGCCGGCTCCGGCCAGCTCGGCCTGACCGTATTCCCTTTCCTCCCCTTCCGTTTGAACGGCGCAAAAAACGTAATACCCCATTTCCTCCATCTGCGTTCTCACCTGCTTTTCTTCAATTATTAAGCATAGTCTCTGCCGTGCCCGTCGCCCACTGAGCTGCGGAATCTCCGGCCGACACGGGAGTAAGAGGTGATCTCATACTTTTTATTCATGGACACCTGATATACGCCCAGCATCTCATCCTTGGCATACCGTTTCATGTATTCTTTTTCCTCGATCACCTCGATGGTCAGGTTCCAGCCCTCGTCTTTATTGCCTTCGTCATCTACAGTCCGCTGTTCCACTGAAGTGATCTTGTGAGGCGTAGCGATATGCTCCGCAAAGAATTCATTGGCCGCTTGCATGATCTTCTTGATCTCCATCCTCTGCTCTCACATTCCCTTCATTAGAAAGTAGCTGCCGGAGCTCAGGGAAGAGCTCCGGTAGCCGACACCGTCTAGATACTTAATTGCAGACTTCCGCGGTCACTCGATCGGTCGCCGCGCGGCAGACCCTCTTCCAGTACTTCGTCACGCAACAGTCCTACCGCCTCCGCATAACGAAGCCACGTATCTACACTGGCAATGACAACCCTGGCCTCAATGGTGATCAGTTCGATCCCGACCAGCGAGACTCGGGCAAACACATCAATGACGACCCCCTTATCCAGAATACGGTCGATGACTTCCGCCAAGCTTGAGCTATCCGTACTTTTTTGAATACTCATCTTGCATGCACTCCTTCCAGAGCTCGACTACGAGCCGCGTTTTTTGATGTCGGTATATCCCTTCATGTTGCGGTAGCTTTTCATCTGCTGAAGGCCTTTCATCCGGCTGGCGCTTTTAATCTGGCTGATTCCTTTGATCTGACCTACGCCTTTTAGCCGGGATTCGGAGGAATTAGAGGAGATTTTACGCTGGAACTCTTCCCCCGCCTCCTTGAATTTCTTAAGCTTCTCCCTGACGTCCAGCAGGACGTCCTGCACCTTCTCCTTGGCTTGATCAGCCAAGCTGTGGACCGTGTCGGCATTGTTCTCCTTGACATCCTCCAGCTTGTCCGCAGCATGTTCGGCCTTCTCTTGCACTTTTTCTTGAAATTTGGATTTCAGCTGATCTGTGATCCATTCCTTGGATTTATCCTTGATCTTTTCCTTAGCGGCGCCCGCAGTCTTGTCCACGATCTTGCCGGCAACCTGCTTGACGCCTTCCTTCGCTTTCTCGGCGAGACTGGCCTCATCCTGGCCAGCGTGCGATTCTTTGGAGTCATTCGTTGATGAACTCAACTGCCGGTCCCCCTTTCGAATTGCATTGCTTGCCATTACCACTCGGAAAGTCGAATAAAACGCCTCAATAGTAGGAAGAAACAGGAAGTCCCTGTTCTGACTGCAATAACAGCCAATAAGTAAGAAAATTTTAATAAAACACGATTATCTAAACGCGGATTGGAGCGCAATTATAGTATAGTTTACGAGCTTGACACGCAACCTGCGGGTTGCCTATAATCAAGATATGCAGAGGAATAAAGATGCGATCTTCAAAGCGCTTAGTGATTCTACCCGCCGACTGATCCTGGATGAACTATGCGAGCGCAATGCGCAGACAATGTATGAACTAACGGTTAGGCTGATCTCGAACCATGGTCTGTCCCTTACGCGACAGGCAATCGCTAAGCACCTTGCAGCGTTGGAGGAGGCAGGGCTCGTCACATCAGAGAAGCAGGGCAAGTACAGAGTCGTGATCTTCCACCCCGAGCCGCTCGTAGGGTTACTGGACACATGGACCGATAAACATCATCCCGAGGAGGAAGACAAATGAACATCATTGTGACAAGTCTATTTGTTAAGGATCAGGAAAAGGCACTGCAGTTTTATACGGACACGCTGGGGTTTGTGAAGAAACGAGACGTCCCTATGGGCAAGCACAGATGGATTACAGTTACTTCTCCCGGTGATGAGAATGGTACAGAGCTGGTTTTGGAGCCCAATGAACATCCCGCAGCCAGATCCTATCAGGAAAAAATTGCGTCCGAGGGCATTCCGGCGACTATGTTTGGTGTAACTGATATTCAGATGGAATATAAACGGCTGCTGGGGGAAGGCGTGTCATTCACGATGGAACCGACCAAGATGGGAGACGTTACGATCGCTGTGTTTGACGATACATGCGGCAATCTGATTCAGATGTTACAGCTCTAGACATAACGAAGAAGCCACCTGTTGAGGGTGGCTTTTTATAATGGAGAAGCTGCGAGAATGATCTAGCGTTCGCTGTCCGTATTGACTTGAAAGGTGATGCCGAACCGGTCCGTCACGTCTCCGAAGCCGGGGCTGAACGAGGTTGACTCGAAGGGCATGTTGACTTGTCCGCCCTCCTGCAGCGCCTCGAAGATTTGTCTCGATTGCTCCACGCTGCTCGTGGTGATGCAGATGGTCACCTGTTTGCCCTGAGGGATATTCGAACCGGCCGGAGCGTCGGAGAACATAAGCTCTGAGTTGCCGACACGAAGCAGCGCGTGTGCAACCAGTTCTTTTAGCTCTTCTGTAAAGGTATTGGGCATATCGGGCATTTCACCATAGGTAACGAGGGAAAGGACTTCAGCACCCAAGGCCTGTTCGTAAAAGCGGATCGCTTCCTTTGCGTTTCCCTGCAGGTTGAGATAGGGGGTCAGTTGAATGGTCATGGATGGGATCAGCTCCTTTTTTGTTCATCATAGCAGGTTGGTGCCGACTCGGTTTCTTCTCGATTGCTTTCATGGCAGGGTCCAGAGCCGAACCTGGACTTAGGTCCGGCTCAGCTTCATCCGTCAGATGGATGATACGCTACGCAAGGAAAGGTTACAATGGGAGCTACATTACGAGAAAGCGTGGTTGTGCACATGAGAAAACCGAGCGCCTTACTGGCCTGGAAGATGCTTGTCCTCTCTCTCCCGAAAGGAATCGGGGCATTTATAATTATCGTGGCCGGGCTATCTGTCAGCCTCCCCTTGTCAGTCGTCTTGATCGGTCTGCCGCTGCTAGCCGGAACGTTAGTTCTGAGTCGTAGAATTATGGTCGACGAGGCGAAGTTCGTTGAAGGCTGGCTTCAGGGCAAGGAGTACCCTGCCGCTCCTGCCGAAGAAGGGTCGTCTGGCGGAGCGCAGCAAGGCTGGAAATCCTGGTTTTCTTCGGTTATGAAGGACGGAAGATCATATCGGGCGATCCTCTTTGGGATCCTCCAGCTGCCGGTCGGCATCGCGGCATTCACTTTTGCCATCGTACTGCCGACTACAGCATTTGCGGTGCTGCTCTCGCCGGCCGCTTATGAAGTTGGCATGCGATGGTTTGAGTTTGATCTGTTCGCGCAGTCCTGGGGATTGGACAGGCTGGTCGACTGGGAACTGACGAGCGCCCACCGCTCCTGGATTGCCGGTGGAGTCGGACTGTTGCTTACATTGCTGCAGCCGCTGCTGATGAAAGGGCTTGGCCGCCTATACGCGGCTTGGATCCTGAGCATCTCGGGTCCCGAACCGGAGCGTCAACCTAGCTCGGATGAATCCAACCCGGACAGCGAGTTCCCCTTCAGCATGATGGACAGTGAGTCCAGCCCCTTCCGATCCGAACGAAGCTTTCCGCCTGTCAACTAAATTAGGTCTAACACTGCCGCAAACAGCGGCTTTTTCTATGTTTACAATCCTGAGTACCTGCACATGGCAATATCATGCATTGCGCATCCGATCGTCACAGGTTCACAACATTGTTTTGCTATGCTTTGCCTATCCTAATATATGCGGAGGGTTAAAAACATGGCAACTGCTGCAAAAAACAGGTTGGGTATATCGCCCGGAACAATGATATTATTGGCAATAATCGGTGTGCCGCGGGTAATTGCCCACGATCTGGGATGGGTTGAGCCGGGGAGCTTCGTCAACCTGCTACTCGTCTTCGTCCCGCCGCTGATCTGGATCGTCGTCGTGCTTCGGAGCAGGACGCCCCGCCCCTTCACGGCGCTGCTGACGATTGGCTTGCTGTACGGGGTTATGCTGGGACTCATGCATCAGCTGCTATGGTCGCAAGCGTTTGATACGCCGCCTACGCTCGGAGGCAATTTATCCAACCTCCCTCCTGCGGCTCATGCGGTCATTACAAGAGGCTTCGCATTCCTGAGCAGTTTGTCCACGGGAGCAGTCGTTGGCGCAATAACCGGAATTGCAGGCATAGTGGTCCACAGACTCGTCAAATGACGTGTTTCATTGTAAAAAGGTAGCCATCACAAGAACGGCTACCTTTTGGCACTCATGATCAGTCTTCCAGCTCAATCTGGATACGTGCAAGGACGCCAGCGGGATTATTGCTGCTCCGGTTATCGTTGGACGGGAAGTTGAAAGCAGCGATCACGATATCATTGGTGCCGTTCCGAAGGAAACGTCTAATGTTAATCGTTCTCCCGGGATTAAAGAAGGACGTGTTGTTTTGCGGATTGTCGATCACGACCGAGCGTCCATTGACTTGGCAACGCTAATCGACCGGATGCCATTCGATTTTTTTACTGCTTGTAATGGTTTGACCGTATTTTTCACCTTTCTAATTCCTACTCTTTTGCGTATGTCGTGCTTCCTCCTTGATTTGACGAATCTTTACATTTATATGAATCTATCGATGTAGTGGATATGGACAAAGTGTAGAGTCGAACCACTCATTTTAATCCAACATATAAACGCCAGATCCACCGATTGGCTGGCGTTTGCGGCCGTTGTCATCGGGTGCGGATCGATCTATTGGAGAATGTCGCGACCTGCATTGTCTTTGGTAATAGCAACTATTTGTTATTGCGGGTTTATATTGCGCGACTACGAGCTGGGGATGTTTCTACCCGTTATGGTGATGCTTTACTTCGTTGCCTCTAAAGGAAACCATCGAGTCTGGTCTATGGTGTGCGGTGTAGCCAGCCTAGGCGTTTCGTTGTATTGGCTGTATAGACGCTTGTTGTTTATTGAAGATCCTGGTGTTTCCATGCTCGCCTGGGTAGCGTTTGGCACGGTGTTTGGCGTGTTTTTTATCGTGCCTCTTCTGATTGGCGAGATTGTGAGACTCAGACGGATATCTTCTGCAAATGGGCTTCGAGTCGAGCACTAACGAAAAATGAACAAGCTGCGGTATATTCCCCTATGAACTAAATTTCATTTGATATGGAAATCTTAATAAGGTTTTAGTGAAGGGATTACCACTAGGCAATGATAATTATTAGAGCTCTGTCCCTTGTTCCCGGACACAGTAGACGCTACTCTGCACAATGAACCGCATTTGCAGTAGTTAGCGGACAGACGATGCGCTATTTGCATTGAAGAGATTGAATTGGACCAAGAAACCAGCTATTAACGGATCGTCTGTCCAGTTAGGCCCTTCCGCACGACGGTTTTGTTAATATAGAGCCTGCTGTGTCCGCAAGCGGATCCTGTCACAAAATAAAAACCCACGTGGGACGTGGGTTTAGTAAAAGGTTATGAAGTTTTACACACGATCTTCAGGGCAAAAGCAGCGCAACCCTTGTACTGCTCCGGGATCTGTACCTCCAGCGCTTGCTCGCTGCGGGTCCACTCTACCTGAGCTTTCGAGCCGAGCAGTTCCACAGAATCGACCTGTCCGCTCAACTGCTTCGCACCCGTACCCAGCGTCTGGATCCGCGCCACCCCATCTTCCGGATAACCCAGCACCGTAGCATACAGGATGTTCTCGCCCCGGGTTGTAAATCGCACGTCATCTGAAGTGAACGGCTTGCGCTTTGTATCGTTGAAGGTGCCCGTCACAATCTCGGTCGGCCCTTCCCCATACACCTTCCAAGGCCGCGTGCCATAGATCGCCTCGCCGTTTACAGCCAGCCATTGCCCGATCTCGCGCAGCAGCAGCTGCTCCTCCTCCGGAATCGTGCCATCCGCTTTCGGACCGACGTTCAGCAGCATCACGCCGTTCTTGCTCACGATGTCGACCAGATCGCCGATCAGTGTAGCCGAGGTTTTGTACTTGTGGTCTGCGATATGGCACCAAGCCGTCTCGCCTACAGACGTACAGGTCTGCCAGACGGCTTCGTTGATTGTATCCAGCTGCCCGCGTTCCAGATCGTAGACGGCGGTGCCCTCTTCGAAAGCATCGAACTTGTAGTTGATGACGACATTTTGGTCATTAGCCTGCGCACGGTTGTAGTAATAGGCAGCGAGCTTTTTCAGATATGGCTTGAATACCGGCTGCTCGATCCACCAGTCGAAGTAGAGCACGCTAGGGCCGTAACGGTCGATCAGATCGCAGGTTCGTACGAACCAGTCCTGCAAGAACTCCTCGTTGGGCGGCAGGATGGGCAGCGGCAGCGCTGCATCGCCATGGGTCGGCTGGGCCGGACCGTACAGCTCGGCATACTCGGGATCCTGCACATCAGACGGAATCTGTCGGCCGCCGTTGTAGTACCACCAGTTCTCCGCGCGATGGCTGGATACGCCGAACATCATATAATGACGCCGTACCGCCGTAGCGAGCTCGCCGATCACGTCGCG
Source organism: Paenibacillus jepli (assembly GCF_047238105.1). NCBI lineage: Bacteria > Bacillati > Bacillota > Bacilli > Caryophanales > Paenibacillaceae > Paenibacillus > Paenibacillus jepli. The sequence goes on along the minus strand of NZ_JBDFMD010000001.1, from coordinate 7,170,897 downwards.
CTTCGGCCCCATCTTGACGGCGGTCCATTCCGAGAACGGGCTGTCGTACATGGCGAACCCGTCATGATGCTCGGCTACCGGCATGACGAATGCTGCTCCGGCCTGCTTGAACAGCGCTGCCCACTCGTCCGCATCGAACTTCTCCGCCGTGAACTGCGGGATGAAATCCTTGTAGCCGAATTGGTCCACCGGTCCGTAGGTTTTTACGTGATGTTCATGAACCGGTGTGCCCTCGAGATACATGTTGCGCGCATACCATTCCGTGGCATACGCCGGTACCGAATAGACGCCCCAATGAATGAAGATGCCAAACTTGGCGTCTTCGTACCACCGGGGGACGCTGTAGTTGCTCAGAGATGCCCACTCCGGCTCGAATGGCCCTGCCTTGATTTGTTCCTGTATCTTCGTATTCGTGGTCTGCTTCAACGTGTCCTGATGATCCATGGATGCACCTCTATTCGAAAAATGTATACTCCAGCTCTTCCGTCACGGTTTCATGATGGCACGGATGGCCTGCAATCGTTCCGGTTCGATCTCTGTCAGCGGGCTTCCTGCCCGCCGTACCGAGGTGCCGACATGGAGGCGCCTGATCCCGGTCTGCTGCATAAAATCCGCGATGTTGGCGGCAGACAAGCCGCTCCCGGCGAGGATGCCGATCGAGCCGGTCGCCGAGGCGGCGGCATGCAGGCTGCGCAGCCGTGCGGCTCCTTCAGGAGCTGTCGATTGGCCGCCAGAGGTCAGGATATCTGTGATCTGAGGATACTGCATGAGTAAGGACAACGCTTCATGTTGGTCACGCACCTCGTCAAACGCACGGTGAAAGGTCGCCTTCATCCCTTTGGCTGCAGCCAGCAGCTCTTCCAGCCCCTTCAGGTCAATCGTCCGGTCGCTGCGGAGCAGGCCGAGCACGATCTCGCGCCCGCCGACGCTGCGGATCTGCTCAATATCGCTGCGCACGATGCGGATATCGTCGGCGGAGTACATGAATCCCCGGGCATGCGGACGGACCATCACCCGAACAGGAATACGGACCTCCTCCAGCACCGCAGCAACCGTGCCGATCGATGGCGTTAGTCCGCCTTCGGTGAAGGCAGTGATCAGTTCTATGCGGTCGGCTCCATTTCGTTCGGCGATGACGGCATCTTCATATGTTGTGGCTATGACCTCTAACAGCATGGTTACATTTCCCCTTTCAACATCGCCGCTCTGGCAGCGCCAAGCTGCCCGGCCCGATTGCCGAGTCTCGCCGGCTCGATGCGGATCGGCTGGGACGAGATGGCCGCCAGCCGGCGGAGCAGGCTGTCCCACCATAGCGGATGCGATTCGGCTACGCCGCCGCCGATCACGAGCCGCTCCGGATCGAACATCGCCTGGACCGAATGCAGCGCTACGCTCAAATCGCGCAGGAAGCTGCCGACCGCCTGCTTCGCCCGTTCATCGCCGATCCGGTAACTCTCCATCAGCTGCTGTGCATCCCAGCCAGGCTCTATCTCTCGCGCGGCCCGGTCCAGTGCCGTGCCTGAGACGTATTGCTCCAGGCAGCCGCGCTGACCGCAATTGCAGGCCAACCCGTCCGGATACAGGATCGAGTGGCCGAACTCACCGGCGGCCCAGTGATGTCCTGTGATGAGCCGGTCGTTATGGACGATGGCGCCCCCGACTCCGGTACCGAGCGTGATCATCGCATAATGACGGGCACCGCTCGCTCCGCCGAGCCAGCCTTCGCCTATTGCGGCGGCATTGGCATCATTGTGCACGACGACGGGCATCCCGAGCTCGCGCATCAGGTTCGCGCGCAGCGTCCGGCCGCTCCAGCCCGGCAGATTGTCGGTGGCATAGACGACGGTGCCTTCACGCGAGTCGATCCGGCCTGCCGTGCCGACGCCGATGCCTGCCACGGCGGCGCCGGAGGCAAGCAGCTCACGGATCGCCCCGAGGATCGAGTGCTCGATCCCTTCCGCTTGCAGGGCTACCGGTGTCGGCAGCGCACATGTCTCGTGAATCGTGCCTGCTGCGTCGACCAACGCGCCTTTGATGCCTGTCCCGCCTACATCGATTCCGATCCAACGCTCGCTCATGTCTCGGACTGCCGCCCTTCGGCGACCTGCTGCATCGCGGCAACATAACGCGAAGCGATCCACTGCGGTCTCGTTATGGCCGAGCCGACGACGACGAAATCCGCTCCAAGCTGCAGGGCTGTCGCTGCCTGGGCAGGATCGTAGATGCCGCCTTCGGCAACAACCTGCACGTCCAGTTGCTCTGCGAGCCTTCGCACGAGATCGAGATTCGGGAGCACGGTCGCCGCCGTAGCTGCCGTGTACCCGCAAAGGGTAGTGGACACATACTCGGCTCCCCACCCTGCAGCCTGTAGCCCTTCTTCATAGGTCGAGACATCGGCCATGACCGCGATGCCCCGGCGCCCCAGCAGTGCGAGCGTCTCTTCCAGCGTCTTGCCATCAGGGCGCGGCCGGCTCGTCGCATCGATGGCGACGATATCGGCTCCTGCCGCGGCTGCGGCTTCCGCATCCTCTACAGTCGGCGTGATGAATACATCGTACCCTTCCACCTGCCGTTTGAGCAAGCCGATGACCGGCAGTTCTACCGCTGCTTTGATCGCCCGGATGTCTGCCAGGCTGTTGGCCCGGATGCCGACAGCCCCCGCTTGCTTGGCCGCGCGGGCCATAGCGGCCATATGGCTGCTTCCGTGCAGCGGTTCATCCTCCAGCGCCTGGCATGACACCACCAGCCCGCCGGCTGGGATCAGTTGCTTGGACATTGGGCATTCCCCTCTCTTCGTTACCCCTTGACGGCGCCGCCAACGAGTCCTTTGATGATGAATCTTTGCACAAACGTATACAGGATGATAATCGGCAGCGCCACCAGCGATGCGCCGGCGAACATCTGCGGCCAGTTCGTATTGTACTGGCTCTTGAAGGCCATCAGTCCAACTGGCAACGTACGCATGTCCGGCGATGACAGGAACACAAGCGGATTGAAGAAGTCATTCCAGGACGCGATAGCGACGACGATAATACAGGTTGCCGTGATCGGCAGTGTCAGCGGGAATACGATCTTCAGGAAGATACGCCACGGTCCGCATCCGTCCACCCAAGCCGCCTCCTCGATCTCGCTCGGTACGGTCTTCAAGAAGTTGACATACAAAAAGATCGGCAGCGCGAGTCCGGAAGCGATCTGGACTAGCGACAGACCCATGTGTGTGTTAAGCAGCCCCATCTCCCTCATGAGGAGGAAGACCGGGATCGTTCCGGAAAACACAGGCAGGATCAGACCCATCAGGAAGAAGGTAGACACTGCTCCAGACTTGTAGCGTTGACCGTGGTGAAGCCCGTAAGCTGCCAGCACGGCGACGAAGATCGCGACGCTTGTCGTCATGACGAGTACGATCAAGCTGTTGAGGAAGTAAGGCAACAGATTGCCGGTTCTGAACGCTTCGCTATAGTTGGACCACTGCGGGTCCTGCGGCAGTCCAAGCGGATTGACCGTCGACGGCGTCTGCAGCGACACGCTGACCATGACCGCCATCGGCAACAGCACACAGAGTACGGCAACGAACAGTACAACATAGGTTAAACTCTTCTGAGTTGCGGTCATACTCATTGCTGGACCCCCAATCGGCTGAGCAGTCGGATCTGGATGAGCGTTACGACAATGATCAAGACAGACAAGATCATGGCAATGGCGGTGCCGTAGCCCATCTGGGATGTTCTGAACGCGAATTGGTAGATCAGCGTGCCGAACGTCTGCGTGGAGTTCATCGGACCGCCCTGCGTCATGATGAACACATGCTCGAACATCTTCATACAGCCGATCACCGATAATACGGTATTGACGATAATGGATGGGATCAGGAGCGGGATCGTCACGTTCCAGAATTTCTTCCAAGCTCCGGCACCGTCGATGTCGGCAGCCTCATAGATATCGGAAGGCACGGACTGCAGTCCTGCCAGATAGATCATCATCGAGTAGCCAGTATACTGCCACACCATGACGATAGCGATCGCATAGATTGCCAGGCTCGGATCCCCTAGCCAGTCGAGTGCAGCCAGGCTGTGCAGGCCCAGCGCTTCGAACATCTTCGGGAAGAAGCCGACCATAGGCGCATACATGTAGCTCCACACATAGCCGATTACGACCGTGTTCAGGATGACCGGGAAGAAGATGATGGCCCGGATCCAGACGATGCCCTTCAGCTTCTGGTCCAGCAGGACGGCGAGCAGGATGGCGAAGGTATGCTGCAGTACAATGACCACGATCGACAAGATCGCCATATTTCGTAACGCTGTCGTCAGCAGCGGATCGCTAAAGGCATTTTTGAAGTTGTCCAGCCCGACCCAATTGGCATTGAACGAGAAGCCGTTCCAGTCGGTAAAGCCGTAATATAGTCCACTGAAGATCGGGCCTGCAAAAAACACGAGGTAGAGCGCCAGGGCGGGTGCAATAAACAGCAGATAATTTCGGAAGTTCATGATTTTCATGGAAAAACACCGTCCCAATTTCAAAAATGGGTATAAAATAACCCCACAAAGTGGGGAGTTGCTTCGAAGCGTACTCAGGTACTTTGCGGGGGGCCCCGGAAATATATAAGCGATAAGATTAAAAATCCCCGCAAAGTGATGTCTGGACTTCGGAGCGTTAACAGATAACTTTGCGAGGGCCCCGTATACTATGCATTCGATTCAGAACTTACTTAACGTCTCTGTCTTGCGCAGTCTGCATCTGTTCCAGCAGATGGGCTGCATCGACGTTCTCGCCCAGCAGGATCTGCTGGAAGATCGGGAACATGACCGGCTCGATGGCAGGCGTCATGCTCGGGAAGATCTGCGCTTCGCTGGCATCGATCAGCGGCTGGAAAGTCTCCGTCAGCGGACTGTACGTCTCGGAGGTTCCCCCCGTGACGGTAACGGCCTGCTTCGTTTCTTCCGACCAGATCTCAGCAATCTCCGGATCAGCGATGAACTCCATGAACAGCTTGATCTCTTCCTGATGCTTGCTCCAGGATACGCCTACGAGCAGGTTGTCCGAGACAAGGTTGGTGACGAGCGGTTCATCGCCGCGATTCACAGGGATCGGGAACGCGGCCAGCTCGAATGCAGAGAAGCTGTCATCGAAGTTCTCGCTATAGCCCCACTCGCCCATCGGCCACATCGCTGCACGGCCTTCCTTGAACACTTGCGCCACCTGGTCATAGCTAAGACCAACGGAGTTTTCCAGCAGATATCCGTTATCCACCAACTCCATCATGCCGTCAAAATACCCCGCAAATTCCGGATCGGTCCACTTTTTCTCACCGCTCGCCATCTGAGTGAATACGTCCGGATTATCGCTCTGGTACAAGCCGAATTGCGCGGTTGTAATAAACTGCGTTGCCCAACCGTCGCGGCTGCCGATCACCAATGGCGCCACACCGCTTGCTTTGATCGATTCGCTGACTGCCATCAGTTCTTCCCATGACCCGGGAACCTCCAGACCAAGCTCGTCAAAGAGTGTTTTGTTGTAGAACATCAGGATCGGCTGACTGTTGTAAGGTACGCCGTAAGTTTTGCCGTCCACGGTTCCGAGATTGACGGCCGCTTCCAGATAGTTGTCCAGCCAGGGGCTGCCGGAGATGTCCATCAGCATGCCTTCTCTGGAGAATTCCACCACCTGATTGGGGAACAGCCAGGTCATATCCATATCCGCTTTGGATACCATGCGGGTACGTATGATCTCGCGGAACTGATCATACACTTTATCATGCTCGATCGTGATGTGAGGATACTGTTCATGGAATCGGTCCAATACGGTCTCGCTGATCGGGTTCCAAGTCGTCAGCTTCAGCGTGACCGGATTGCTCCCGGCGTTTTCCCCGCCCCCGGCGCTGCTCTCGCCTGTATTGTTGCTGCCGCATCCGGCCACGACGACGGCCAGGATGAGCGATGCAGCCATGGACATCCGCGTTCTTTTCATCTTCATCATGTTAACCTCCCTGACATTATTCTTTGTCTACGTCCTCATGGTACTGTAACTACGTCAGGTTTTCTACGATCAAAACTTGTGATTTTGGATGAGGAATGCGACGATTTTTTAGTGAAAACGGTTTTGATTTTTTCAAACTAGATAAGATTTGATATTTCCTATGATTATTTACTCCGGCCTTATTTGTTGCGGAATTCAAGCGGCGTCATCCCTACCTCATCCTTGAAGAGCTTGCTGAAATAGTGCGGGTTCGCATAGCCAAGCTCGGAAGCGATATCGTACACCTTGTGATTGGTCTCCCGAAGCAGTTTCTTGGCATGGGTTATTTTTTTGCGGGTGGCATACTCGCTGAAATGCTCGCCTGTCTCTTTCAAGAACACACGGCTCAGATGTCCGGTGCTGACATGCACAGCTTCGGCTACTTTGGAGAGCGACACGTCCTCCAGAAGATGCTCTTCGACATATCTCATCGCCAGACGTACGACTCCTCCGGTCTGCAAACTGCCGATCTCGCCGGAAGCGAGGCACTCCTCGAAGGCATCGCGGAGCAGACTGCCATCGTCTCTTGTGGAGCTGTACGCGTAATGCAAAGGCAGGTTCATCATCGTCTTCAGCTGCTGGTTCAACTCTTCCAGATAAGCCCCCGGGTTGGCCGCTTTTCCAGAGAGAGAGGTCGATGGCATAATCCAGATCAGCTGCTCATTGCCCCGGTTGAGGAGCACGCCTCCCCAATCCTCGGCAATATAATTCTCGACGAAGGTATAGATGGAATGGTAACGGGCCCGGCTTGCCTGATCAGACAGATCCAGCTCCTCACCATAATGCAGGACGGCAAGCTGATAGCCCGCTTGAAGCCAGGCCAGCTGAGGGGAGGCCAGCACCCCGTCCAACGCTTCGGCGTTCGTGTCCGTCAGCAGCTGCAGCAAGGACTCCTTAAGTTGCGCCTCCATGTCCGGCTTATGTTGATGCTCCTTGCGCTTGGTCAGCTGCAAGATTGCTTTTTGGAGTGCCTGCTCTACCTCGTTTTTTTCCATCGTCGGCTTATGCAGATAGTCGACGCCGCCGATCTTCACCGCTTCCTTCACATAGGGGAAATCCTCGAAGCTGCTGATGAAAATGACTTGTATCGCCTCGTTAAATGACTTGATCGTGCGTGCGAGTTCCAGACCGTCCATGCCCGGCATGCGAATGTCGGTCATCAGGATATGGATATCCTCCTGCCTGATCACATCCAGCGCTTCCAGACCATTGGACGCTTCGGCCTTCCAGCATATACCGAGCGACTCCCAGTCCACCATGTACTTCAATCCCATGCGCACGATGGCTTCATCTTCTACCACCAGCAAGTTCCACATTACAACTCTTCCTCCCCGTTCATTGATGGCAAAGCGCTCATAAGATACGGCAGGCGATAGGTCGCGCTTGTCCCGACATTCACCCGACTGTCGATATGCAAAGTGAAGGGATGGCCAAATCGGAGTTGAATCCGGTCGCGTACATTGGCGATGCCGATGTTTGCATAATCGGTATCCCCTCCAGCGGTCTTGCCAGAAGGAGCAACGCCGTTAATGCGGTCCAGGATCTCCGGCAGGATGCCCTGACCGTCATCGCTGATGCCGATAAGCAGCTCATTCCCCTCTCGTCTTGCGGAGACATGGATCCGAATCTTCCCATCCTTCTGAAGCGATCCGTGGAAGATCGCATTCTCCATGATCGGCTGCAGGATCATCGGCGGTACCGCTGCTTGCAGCGTATCTTCACGGACATCCCAGGTTACCTCAAAGCGGTCGGTGTATCGCAGTTCCATCAAATGGGCATAATTGCGCAGCAGTTCAAGCTCCGAGTCCAGCGGCACGAGCTCCCGGTCGAGCTTGATATTGGCGCGGATCAGCATGTTAAGTGCTTTCAACAGCTTCTCGATCTGTTGGCTCTGCTGCAGCATGGCGAGCATGCGGATCGAATTGATCGTGTTGTACAGGAAGTGCGGTGTGATGCGGGCGCGCAGCGCATACAGCTCCGCCTCCCGTTTCTGACGCTCTTTCTCTTCGATCGACTGCACCAGATCGTCCAGCCTGTGTACCATGCGGTTGTAGCTGTACTGCAAGTGACCCATCTCGCCGGAGTTCTCCGCTGTCTCGGGGATCTTGAACATGCCTCGCTCGACCTCTCGCATCGAGTCGATAAGTGCGCGGATCGGCTGAGATAACCCTCTGGCCAACAGGAACGAGGCGATGCCTGCCGCAGCAGCGACGATAAAGATGAGCAGGATCGTAAAGTCACGGATCGCATTGACATCCTGCAAGAGCTCTTCCCGGTCCATGACCAGGTAGCTGGTCCAACCCAAATAATCGCTTCGGACATAGACGCCGGTTATCCCATCCGTCTTGTGGTCTGTCGTCTGTTTGGTGATCTGACCGCTCTGCGGACTGCTTTCCGCCGAGGGACGTATCGTCTGGTGCATCGCTTCCGCTTCATCCGGCTGATTGGCGTAGATGATCTGTCCGTATTGATCCTCCACGATGACCAGCATGTTATCGAGCTTGAACGATCGGACCAGCTTCTGGATGAAGTCTGGCGTGATGTGAACGGCCATGACGCCGATTTTCTTGAAATTCTCGTCCAGCAGCACACGCGACGCGGTGATCGTCAGGAAGGATGGACTGTTGAACTGCGTCTCCCGGCGCAGGCCGGAGAAGGAGATTCCCCCGTCCCGACGAAGCGTCTCGGCATACCAGTTCTCTTGGCGCGGATCTACCTTATCGTTGATGGAAGAGCGGTCGCTTACCTGATAGCCATAGATGTTGCCGGTGCTGCTATATAATACGATTCCTTGGATGGTGGAAAAAATGGAAGGATAGGTCGTGAGCAGTCTAGCGAACTGCTGCTGCGTATCGATCTCCTGATAGCCCCATTCCTCGCGGGGAAGATAGCTTTGGTTCAAGATGCGGAAGATTTCGGGGGTGAAATACGGAAACGTGCTGAACTGATCCACATCCTCGACTTCCCGCTCGATCGCTTCGTTCAATTGGTCCGCGATCACCTCGAAGTTGGCCAATACTCGGTCTTCCAGCATACTAACCGAACGTTGATAGGCAATTGTACCAATGCAGACCGACGGGATTACGCCCAACATGAAGAACAGCAACAACAGCTTGCTTTGAAACGAAAGCTTGCGCCAATGCCTGATCATGATGTCACCTCTAGGATTTCAAAATCTTCCATGTTAACTAATATATCATCTTAAGGGGGTATACCATTAAGTATCTTCTCCCATTCCTACCGAAGCTGTCAATACAAAAACGCCAAGCCCCTGCTGGGAGCTTAGCGTTCGTAACGTGGACCTATTCCTTTATATTGCCTGCGGCTTTGAGACGTTTGGCAATCTCATCAAAACTCTGCCTTGGCGTTCTTTATTTTAATAGGGATAGCGCTTGATCGGCCTTTTTCTTATCTTCATTCACCGGCTTGCCCTTATAACAGAAGCTGTCCCCAGTCTAGGGAGAGAAGTTGTGCATTGATTGGTCCGATTTATTAATCTCATTAATAATTAAATGAATTAATTTATCCATAGGCCATAAACCTATCGTATCCATTCTCGAATTGTTTATCGTCCCAGCGGATGGGCGACAAATGGTGGCCTGTTGAAGATAAGTTCCTTGTCGGCATTCATCTAGCTTCCCCTTTTTTTGCTAGCGATGTCGGCAGTTGGTCGAGACTGCTCATATTCTTCTCTAGCCAGTAGCTGCGCAATCCTTCCTCGCCTTTGTGCTCCGCCCACCGCTGGAGTGTGTCCCGCTCCTTCTGGTAAGACATGAATGGCACCGAATACCCGCAGGACGTCTGGACTTTATGTATATCGATGACGATAATCTGTCTAGCTCCGGGAATCGGATCAAACCTGGCATACAGCGACTCCCACTCGCTATGCTCCGGCAACACGACCGTCCCGGTTCCGTACAGGCGAAGGATGTTCGGCGGCCCCTGGAATGCGCAGAACATGATCGTGATGCGGCCGTTTTCTTCGAGATGCGCACTGGTTTCATTGCCGCTTCCGGTCAGGTCCAGATAGGCGAATTGACGTTCGGACAGGATCCTGAACGTGTCATGTCCTTTCGGCGACAGATTGACATGCCCTTCCCCCGATAATGGAGCCGTACCGACAAAGAACATGTGCTGCTCCCGGATAAAGGCCATATGCTCCGCGAGTAATGCTGGAAATTGTTTCCCCATTCAGATCCCCCCCGATTCGAATTTAAAACCATTGTATGACATTCTGGGCGTCAAATAAAGCGCTCTATTTTGAAGACTACACTCATCACTACACTATTGAAATGACATGTTGTATAATAGACATGTTTCACCGCAGGTAAGAGGAAGGTCGAGCCTGATCCTCCCCAATAATCATAGCTCAGTCAGGAGAATCAACATGGAAAACCAATACAGAATCTTGTTGTACTATAAATATGTCCACATTGAAGATCATGAAGTCTTTGCCAAGGAGCACTTGGAATACTGCAAGGAGCTTGGTGTCAAAGGTCGGATCCTAGTAGCCGAAGAAGGCATCAACGGGACGCTCTCCGGCACCGTGGAGCAGACGGATGCGTATATGGCCTATATGCACGCCCACCCTTACTTCCAAGACATGGTGTTCAAGATTGACGAGCATGACGGTCACGCCTTCAAGAAGCTGTTCGTCCGGCCCAAGAAAGAATTGGTCACCTTGCGCTACGAAACTCCGCTTGATCCGAACGTTACGAGTGGCAAGCGCTTATCGCCAAAAGAGTTCTATGAACAGCTCCAGCGCGATGATGTCATTGTCGTGGATGGTCGCAACGATTATGAATACGACCTCGGACACTTCCGCAATGCGATCCGTCCGACAGTGGAGTCGTTCCGCGAATTTCCCGAATGGATCCGCAACAACCTGAAGGATGCCAAAGACAAGACGATTCTGACTTACTGCACGGGCGGCATTCGCTGCGAGAAGCTGACTGGCGTTCTGATAAGTGAAGGCTTCAGCGACGTCGCCCAGTTGGAGGGCGGCATTGTTACCTACGGCAAGGATCCGGAAGTGCAGGGACGGTTGTTCGACGGCAAGATGTACGTATTCGACGAGCGTATCTCGGTTCGCGTCAATCAGACGGATGAGGACATTACCGTCGGCAGATGCCACCACTGCGATACCCCGACTGACCACTACATTAACTGCGCTGACGATACATGCCATCTGCAGCATCTGGTATGTGACGATTGTCTGGAAGAACACCAGAGCTACTGCTCGGACGATTGTTTTCAGCATGACACTAAAGTCAATATTGGCTAAGTACAGCCCCACTTGTGAGCACGTCCCTCCGCAGAGACGTGCTTTCGATTTTTTTTGTATCCATGGCGGATAGGGAAAAGCCTATGCTGCTTCGAGAGCAGACATAGGCCGGCATACTAGATAGTCATCATTTGTCCCATTTACTTGACTTGTTTTTACCGGAATTGACCGGCGTCGATGGCTTGCTGTTTTTCGTCCAGGATTTCCTGGTAGCCCGCATTAAGGTAGCGTTGTTTGGCCGCTTCGTATTTCGCTTCAAAGTCCGCCTCGGGGGCAAGGACAATATCCAGATACAATTCCTGGAAGAGCGAATTCAAGTCCGCTTTGTAATCGTTCACCTTCTCCAGTACGACTGTAAACAGCGCATCTGGCGTCCGGTACTCAGCTGTCTCGTCGCGATATCTGATCATATCCTCGGCAATCTGCTCATACCCTGGAGGAGCCCAGTTCCGAAGATTGTATTTCAATGTCAGCTCGGGAGTTTCGAACATCGCGGTTTCCGTGACGAGTGCCCAGTAATCCTTATTGTTGTTTTGCGCCAGGACGGATGCTCCTGTAAAATCCGGGTTTCTTTGGGGGAGCCCTTCCTCATCAAGGGTATAGTTCTCTCCCTCCACGCCGTTTTGCAGGAAGAACAGATTTTCTTGCTGACTCATCCACTCCAGGTACATCCAGACTGCGGCGCGCTCTTCCGCAGTGGACATATAATTGATGCCCATGATGAAGCCAAACGGCCAGTAGGCTCTAGCTTGCGGAACTTTGCCTTCAGGCACGCCTGCTCCGGGAGGCACGACTGCGAATTCGGCTTGCGGATTATTTTTCAGGGTTGCTTCGAACACATCCGTGTTGCTGGCCAGGTAGAAACCGTACGTTCCTGTCCGGCCTGCCACAAACTCGGACTTGATCTTGCCGTCGTCGTCGCGCAGATAAAACTCTTTGTCGATCAGGCCGTTATTAAACTGATAACTCAGGTTGCGCAGCCAGCCTTCCGTTGCCGGTGTGGTCAAGTCCGCTACAGCAAGATCCGAATACAGCGCGCGCTCTTGCGGATCGATCGGCCAATCGCGGAATGGATAGCTGTAGACATAGTTGTTGCGAGTGAGCGCACCGCCGGTGACGCCGAGTCCCGCTTCCTTCCACTTCACCAGCATGTCATTGTATTTCTCCAGTGAAGTCAAATCCTCTACTTTCATCCCTACTTGCTCTACCCAGTCCTTGCGGATCAGGTTGACGAAGTTGTCCGTGTCCGGCCGTGCTGCGAAGAAAAAGATATGTTGGTCATCTACGACGCCGTACTGCTGGATCGTCTCGCCCAAATTTGCCCAGTAAGTCGGAGCGTAGTTTGCGATCTCCTCCAGATCCAGCGGCTGCATGACATCTTCGCCATAGTACGCCAGCGCTTGCGGCATATCATAATGGAAGATAATATCCGGCGCTTTGCGTGCGGCAAGCAGCTGTTCGAAATCCGTCACTTCATTGTTGCGCGTAATGGGGACAAAATTGACATTTACGTTGAATTGCTCGCCAAACTCCTGCTGGATCCAGCGGGTATAGTAATTATCGGTAACGTTCCAGCCTTCGAATGCGCGCTCATATACCGGTATGTCCAGGGTAACGGTTTCCGGGAAGCCTTGCGAATAGTCGGGAAACCCTTCGTTATCTGTGCCGGCATCGCCGACATTATCCGTATTCGCTGGAGGGGGCGTCTCCGTATCGGAGCTGCCGCCATTGCTGTTATTTGTGCATCCCGCCAGTAAGCTTGCGCTCACCATGATGGCCATGAACATCGTTAGCTTTTTTCTTTTGCTCATCCCTTATTCCCCCATATGATCATAATAACGTTATCCGGTCCAGCCGGATTAGCCCTTCACCGATCCGAGCATGACGCCTTGGACAAAATACTTCTGAATAAAAGGATAGACACAGACGATCGGCAGCGTCGCGAAGACGACAACGGATGCCTTCAATACTTCAGGATTGGAGAGCTGCACAGTGGTGGCTTCGAGCTGGAAGCTCTCGCTCGCTTGAACGACGAGATAATACAACTTCAGCTGCAATGGCCGCAGATCAACGTTAAATTTGATGTAGAACAAGGCATCCTGATACGCGTTCCATCGACCAACAGCATAGAACAATGAAAGGGTGGCGAGGATCGGCTTGCACAATGGCAGCACCACGCTGATCAGGATGCGGAAATGTCCCGCCCCGTCCATCCGTGCCGACTCCTCCAGACTGATCGGAATCGAACTCATGATCGAAGTTCTCAAGATCAGCATATTGAACGCGCTGAACGACAACGGCAGCACGAGCGACCAGATCGTATCCAGCATCCCGAGACTGTTCACGAGCATGTAGTCGGGGATAATCCCGCCCCCGAAGTACAGGGTAAACACGCAGATAAAAGTAAGGACGACCCGACCTTTCAGTTGAGGCCTGGATAAAGGATACGCCGCACAGATGGTAACGATCATGCCGATAACCGTGAATAGTACAGTCACTACAACGCTTACATACAATGAACGGACGATGCTTGCATCAGCGAAAATTTTCTCATATGCACCCAATGTAAACCCTTGCGGGATCAGAAATACTTTCTGGGCAATAACATATGCGTCATCGCTTAAAGACTTTGCCACAACATGCAGGAATGGCAACAGACAGGCGAGCGAAGCAATAACGATCACAAGATGAATCAGGATATCCCACACGTCCAGGCGAATCCGACGGGGAGCGGCATAGGCTTTATCTCTCATGGGTGTGCCTCCTTTCTACAGTAATCCCTCCTCCCCTAATTTCTTGGCGATCCGATCGGCGAGGAGTACGAGGATCAAGCCGATGATCGCTTGGAACAATCCAAGTGCTGTGGCCCGGCTGAAATCGCCGCCTTCAATCCCCCACCGGTATACTAGTACAGGGATCGTGGTGGTATATTCGGTCGTCGCTTTGTTCATCAATGCCATGATCCGCTCGAACGAACCTCCCATCACGTTGCCGAGGCTGAGGATAAGCAGCATCACGATCGTCATCCGGATAGATGGGATGGTCACATTCCACATCTTGCGCCAGCGCCCCGCCCCGTCAACCGTGGCCGCTTCGTAGAGCTCGGGATTCACAGCCGTGATCGCTGCCAGATAGATGATCGTCCCCCACCCCATGCTCTGCCATACACCGATGGCCAGATAACTGAACAGCCAGTTCGTATTCTCCTGCAGGAACGGGATACGGTTGGCCCCCAGCTGCTCCAGGAGATTATTGACCATCCCGCTGCCATGACCGAGAAGCTGATACGCGATCGCGCCGATGATGACCCAGGACAGGAAGTGAGGCAGGTAGAGCAGCGTCTGATTGACTCGCTTGAAGAAGACGCTCTTGATTTCATTCAGTAATAGTGCAAGTATGATCGGTGCCGTAAAACTGAAGAGCAGATCCAATACATTGAGCAGCAGCGTATTGCGGACCGCGCGGCCGAAGTCTGGACGGGCAAACAGATCCAGGAACACTTGAAACCCTACCCAGTCGCTTCCCCAGAACCCCCTTGCAATCTTATAATCCTTAAAAGCAAGCATGAGGCCGGACATCGGCGCGTACTTGAAGAGCAGGACAAACGCAAGTGGAATGGTCAACAGGGCATACAGCTGCCAGTCCCGGCGAAGATAATAACCGAATCCTCGTGAGGACATCTTGCGAGATAGAGCTGCAGTTTCAGCCTTCGCCGTTGGTTCAGCTTTCAAAGTCTCACCTCCTTTTAACCCGGAATATCTCTGATGGATCCCTTATCGGATCGCTTGAGGTTGCCTTTATCATAGCGCTTTCATTTTGCAACGGTAAATCATGAGCTTTGATATTGACCTATCACTTTTGCTCTTTTCCCAGGTTTTTAGCGGTTTTCCGGCACTGCGATGATCAATTTTGATAAGTAGAAGCAAAAGTAAAGCTGCCTTGCCTGGTTGAAACGTACAGGAGGCAGCTGTGAGATGCGGCTCAATTGGCCCGGCTTTTTGCTTTATATCCGCTCGGCGGGAGTCCCTCGAATTTGCGGAAGAAACGGTTAAAGCTCTGAACATTATAGTAGCCGACATCGGAAGCGATCTGCGTAATCGTAAGATCTGAATGCTGGAGCAGCTCCTTCGCCTTCTCGATCCGCAGCATATTGAGATAATCGCTCAGGCTCTGTCCGGTCATCTCGTAGACGATCTTGCGCATGTAAGAGTAACTGATGCCGATTTCCTTCGCCATCTCCTCGAACACGATTTCTTCACGATAGCGCTCCTCCAGGTAACTTACGATTCGCTCGCCGTATTGGTTGCTGCTCTCCCCCGGTGTCCGTGCAAGATATTGCACGATCTCGCGGCAAAAATCATATACATACTGTTCAAGCTCGTCCAATGTGTCGATGGCGGAAAGGGCGGCATATACGTTGCCTCTCCCTGCAAAGATCCTTGCCGTGCTGACATTGTTTTCTCTCAGATGCTTGATCGTGACTCCCACCAACTGGTAATAGATAAATAGAATGTTGTCATAGGAGATGTACTCGGCTGAACGAATCTCGGCGCCGATCAACTCCAATTCTTTGGCTATGCTGTCGAGATCGCCCTGATCCAGATAGTTAAGCATCCGTCTCTCGCTGTTGGCAGGATAGATATATTTCGTGTTGCTGCCGTTCTTCTCTCTCTCGTACAAGATGCCGCCGCTGCCCTCGATCATGCGCTGCTTGATGGATTCCATCGCCTCGGCTACACAATCCGGGATCTCGGTCCTGTCCTCTGCCCTTCTGCTGACGCCGATCGTGACCGAGTGGCGGAGCAGCTCAGCAGCCTTCTCCCTGGTCTGGACAAGCGCGTCGTGGATGTCCGACCCCGCTCGCTCGCGGTCTGTGTCCTTATAATTGAGCACGATGATGAAGCTGCCATTGCCTTGATAGACGCATTCTGTACGGATGCCTTGCGGAAATCGGCTCTGACAGTGGGTGATGAGCAGGTACCGATGATACGTTCGCGTCTCCGGGTTGGTGGCATTCACATAGGAGGAGTACCGATCGATGGACATGACGGCTACGAGAAAGGAAGACCAAGGGAACACTTCACTTGCTTCCGGGGTTTGCTCCCCCCGGATTAACTGGTGAACCGCCAGACTGCGGGCATCCTGTTCACGTTTGTGCAGCAGTTGGTTCAGTCCTTCCTCCTCTTCGCGCATCCTTTTGAACGCGGCATTGAGGTAAGCCAATTCATTGGCGTCCTTCACGGCCAGATTGCCCCGTGAGCGCATCGTGCGCACCAGCTCTCTTGCCGGCTTGGAGACCCAGGTTGCGAGCACCACTGCCAGGACCGTACCAGCCAGGATAATGACTGCGGTCAGGATAATGACACTGCGCTGCCTCGCCTGGGAGCTGACCAGCAGTTCGTCGACAGAATGGATGTTTACACTGATCCAGCCGAGATGGCTTGATTTGGACCAGGTATAGAGCAATCTTTCGCCATCGATCTTGTGGAACGCAAAGCCTTCCTTCGCCTCATCCTCGATGATAGCTCCGATGACCGGATCGGCGACGACGTTGCTCATAAGTCTGCTCTTGTCTGGGTGAGAGATGACCGTGCCGTTCTCGCTAAGCAGGATATACCCCCTCTGCCCCGCTCCGGAGGACTGGAATGTCTCTTCGATCTGGTCTTCATGGAGGTTGACGACGACTGTGCCGCGAGTCGTTGTTGAAAGGCGGTTCAGCGATAACACATAGGATAATACGTGGTGACCCGTATCGAGTCTGCGCGGGAACCATACGCCGCTGATCCCTCTGTGCCCATTGAGCGCTTCGTTCATCCAGTCCAGGGATTCGTTATTTTCCAGCATCTTGATGCCTTTGTCGGTAGATACCTCGTAATCGGAGTCAGTGAGGTAAAAGGAAGACGAATGGACCCCTTCGCCCATCCGATTCAGATTCAATAATTGATACAGGACAGCCCTCCCGTTGCTGACCGTATTGAAATTCGCATTCAATTCATTGTACGTTGCATACGGGCGGATACGGTCAAATATATGCGTTGCCGTCAGACGAACCGTGTTGTGCGCAAGATTGTTCAGCATATTTTCATTTAACCGGCTGCTCGCTATCAAGCCGTCGAGTGCTGATTCAGCAATTGCATGCTCAGACTGGTGCCTCATCTGCTCGCCGCTGTACCATGTCAAGATCGCCGTAGGAATAGCCATAATACAAAATAGGATGACGATCAGCTGCAACATCATAGGTATTCGTTTCATACAACCCCCCCTGATTACAAGGAAACGCTTACATTTATCTATGTATACATATGTATCCCAATCTTACAAACTACGTTGCGGTCGGTCAATATAAGATTCATGTAGAACCATATAATAAATATGAATCCGCTTCTTGACGGACAAGGTGAAACGGCTACGCCTAAGAGTTTTGCAAAGAAAAACTGGCTTCGTAAGCACATGGCGTCGCCCTTTGTCGGAAAAATATAAGTCAAGTAGATGAGAGAATCATATACTTTAGAATTCAAAAAAGCCGCGATGTATGCGGCTTTTTCTACCTTTTCATCATGTGAAACCGGTCATCCTTCAAGATGTCCTGAGCAAGCTCATCCGGCTGTTTGCTGCCTGCGTCCAGCAGGAAGGGCTGATTGTTCGGAGATGCCATCAACTTGTTCCGAAGGAAGAGCGAGCGGTGAATCGACTCCGGATCGCCCCGCTTATCGAGCCGTGCGGAGATGGTACCTGGTTCTGCGTGCAGCACAACATAATGAAGGGCCCCATCTAGATCGGCTATCTGGTCACAGAACCAACTCAGCTCGTCTTCCACGACGAAATCGATCACCACGTCCAGCCCTTCCCGCACCAGGTTACGCGTCACAGCTGCGATATGAAGCCAAGCTAACCGGAGACGATCCTCCCAAGGCGGCTCGGTTTCTCCGTGGTACATGTGCAATAGGAGATCACCCTCGATCAATGCACATTGTTGCATCGTGTTAGCCAGCGTTTTGGAAATGGTTGATTTACCGACGCCTAGCGGTCCTGAGATCAGGTAAACGACAGGCGAATTGTTAATAGATTGCATTGGTTTACCCCCCTCATTTTGTTCAAGCGGTATTCATCATAAAATAACCCTACAAAGTGGGGCTTGGCTTCGAAGCTTAAGAACAAAAAAGCCACGTCAGGCGTGGGCTCGAAACTTGTGAGGGTTAGTACCCAAAGAAGGCATCCTTTTGGATATTCCGTTTCGGAATATTATTCTGCTTGATCGTAGAGGAAAGCGAATCTACGATCGACTTCGGTCCTGCAATCAAGTAGTTGGCCTTGTCTTTGTGTAAGTTAATATATTGGTTCATCTCCTGCTCTAACTCATCCCTCGAATCAAGATAGGTTACCTTAAAGGAAAGCTGGTTAGCCAAAGCATCCAATTCATCTTTATATAAGTAGGACTTATTGCTATCTAAATAGAGAAGCTGGATGGGTTGTCCCCCTTTATTCCCTGCGGCTGCCATTTGTTTGAGCATTGCCCGAAACGGAGTGATTCCGATTCCGCCTGCAATTAGGAGGGAAGGCTTGGTGTGATCCAGGTGAAACGACCCAACGGGACCGCCCATTTTTATTTTCATGCCTTGCTTTAGCTCCAGCAGTGCTTTTTTGTAATCGCTCGGCTGATCACTTATACGCGTAGTGATTCGAACAACATCCTCAAGGGGAGCAGATGCAATACTGAATGGCTTGGTGCTGTTTTTGACTTTGCGGTGGGTAATGATGAATAAGCCGTATTGTCCTGCTTTCCAGGTTACATCGTTTTCTTTTTTAAATAAAAATGAATAGACATCTTCAGATTCCTTATAGCTCTCCAAAAACGCCAATTCTCTCTTTTTAAATATGGAGAACATATCTTGGAAAAAACTCATTATTTATTCCTCCATTTGTTCCTTGGTATAGGACACCATTTAGTGACTATTTGATTATAGGTCACCATTTGGTGTCCTGTCAATCCTGTTATGGACTATCAGCCCTCCAAAACGTCTTGCAATTCGCCTTATCCTCTATATTGAAAGCGATCATTTTCTCTAATAATTCGAAATCAAATGGACGGTTCCAAGGAAAACGAACCAACTGGTTGGTGTGTTTAAACCCGGCCTTCCCAATCTCTTCTGTAAATCTTATGATCCCTGCCGCTTCAGGGGAAACAGCCATATGCTGTTTGGATACGCTAAAGCCGATGATATAAGTTTCGCGGTGGGTAAACATCGGTTGATTCCATGCCACTTTTGGCATCAATTCAGGGAATGTCCGAAATACCCAAGCAAACACTTCTTCCACCCGGCTGCGATGGTCAGGGTTATCGATACTCGCTAAGTATGCTGCAAACTCCTCCATTATGTCCCCTCCAAGTCAAGGCTAGTAGCTCGATTCTGAAATAACGTACTTATGACCGCTACGAGAAGAAGGGCTGGCTTCGTAAGCACGAGCTCATTTCTCCCGCCTCCCTCTCCTCTCCACTACTTATCGTTCGATTTTTTCCGGGCCCAAAACATTTAGGCCAGCAGTTTTTCCAACTCGGCGCTCCAGGCGCTCCATCCCTGCTTCGCTCCGGCAAGACCGTACGGATTGGAGAATCCGGTTTGTTCGAGATGCAGATTGACATTGCCGTCTCCCAGATCCCTTAGCGTCCAGTTGACGGTATGCTTCTCCTCGCCGACCGCCCAGGAGTAGGACAAGCGGTTCGGCGGATCGACGACCAGCACTTCCCCATCGATGATGCCGTCCCAGTATTCATTCGGTTGGTTGCGGAATTGAAATTGGTACCCGACAACAGGTTTAAAATTATTGGGCAGCACCCATTTTTCCAGCTTGCTCGCATCAGTAATCGCGGTCCAAAGCTTCTCAATCGTAGTCGTATACAGAAAATCCATTTCCAACTTCAAGCTCAATCTTCTTCCTCCTCCAATAACTGGCCCAAACGCATCATGTTTGTATGCCAGAACTTGCTATAGAAACCGACCCAATCTTGAATTTCTCTGAGCGGTGCGGCGTTAAGACTATACCGCGTCTCTCTGCCGACTTTGCGGTCATGGACGAGATCGGCTTCCTTCAGAATGGTCAAGTGCTTGGATACTGCGGTTCGGCCCATCTCAAAATGCGGGGTTAACTCGTGCAGCGGCATCTCATCCGCTTCGGATAACAAGTGGATCAACTGCCGCCGGGTCGAATCCGCAATCGCGTCAAAAACATCTCTTGACTCGCTGCTTTCTCTCACAACAACCTCTCCTATATTGCCAGTCATGGCTGTTACTCTCATATAATTTGCTGCGCTTTGATTATAGGTCACCGTTTGGTGTCGTGTCAAGAATGTCATGATTTGAATCAAACCTGTTGTCCGCCCAACAAAAGAGCAGCAGATCATAAAGATCGGCTGCTCTCGGACGTTAATTAACGAGCAAATCAGCTGGTGTTTGAATGGTATCGAGACATTGCTTTGCCTGCTGCGCGAGCTCCTCTTCCGAAAGCGAGCTGACGTCAAAGGTTGCGAACGGTGGTAGATATCTAGCACCGCAGCGGGTGATCGTTCTTTCGATTGGTCGTAAAAACTCACGGATGGTGTATTGGTTGGACCCGCCCGACGCATACTGATCCTCCGGACCTCCAATCGTAGTAACGATCACAAAGGACTTCCCCTTTAATTTATCTCCTCCTGGTCCGTAGGCCCAACCGAATGAAAACACATCGTCGAACCATTTTTTCAACAAAGGCGGACAGCTGTACCAATAGAAAGGAAACTGCAGGACGACTCGATCATGCTGAAGCAGGAGCTGCTGCTCATGCTGCACATCAACACGCCAGTCAGGATATTTATCATACAAATCATGGACGTAAATGCCCGCCTTCTGCTGCTCCTTACTGAAAACCTTGTTGGCCTTGGAGACTGCCAGATCGGGATGAGCCACGATCGTCATTATGTTCATTATAATCATCCTCACAACTAATATCATCGCGATGTGTTCTCATTTTCGCCAACTTGGAGTGGATTGTAAAGTACGCTTTATTATCGTACTATCTTCTAAAAACGTACCAATAGCCTTTCTGCCGCAGAGAGACGACAGTATGAAAAATCGTACTAGGTATGAAAAAGCATCGTACTATGCGCCTTACGAGTATCCTGATAAAATAGGCTTAGAGAACGGTAAGGAGGGCTTGATCAGATGGGAGTCAACTCCAAGGTGCACGATCACACAAACGGCATACTTACCACGCTCAAAGTGATCGGAGGCAAATGGAAACCTTTGATCTTGTTTATTCTGATGAATGACGGAACGAAAAGATTCGGTGAACTTAGGAGGCTGCTGCCGAATATTACGCAGGGGATGCTGACAAATCACCTTCGAGAACTCGAACGGGACGGACTGGTCGTCAGAATTGTATATCAGCAAATCCCGCCTAAAGTCGAATATTCTTTATCGCCTTACGGGGAGTCGATATCAGCCATTCTAAATGAAATGTGTAGCTGGGGGTACCGGCACTTGGAGTACAAGGACGATCTCCATGGCTCTTCCACGCAAGAAGGAACAGACCGACTGGAGGGGTAGTCCCCCTTACAGATCTGGGCCCCAGCGGGGACAAGCTGAAACGGCTTCGCCTAAAAGAAAAAACCACGCCAGGCGTGGTTTGGTCAATCCTAATCTTTTAACTTATTGTACAGCTGCAGCTTTTTTCCTTATATTCTCTTCTGTAACTTTGGGCAATTCTTCCATAAAGCCGCCAAACTCTCCCTGATTAAGCTTACGGATGACTTCCAGCGGCAGCTTCGGTTCTCGATCGAAGGTGAGCAATCCATTGATCTCCTGCTCGATATCGGTCAATTGCGTATAACAGTAGCCCTGCAACGTCTTGGAGCTGGCGATCGGCTCCATGACGTCAATGACCCGCTGCAGGAAGTCCTCCGCATCGACTGCAGCCGAGTATCCCCAGCCTTCTGCGTCCCCTTTGCGATAGGAGATCCCTCCGAACTCGGATAGATGAATGGGTTCTCCGCCATATTCGTAGCCCGGGACGTAAATCCAGCGGTTCTGGGCGATACTGCCAATCGCGGCATCGGCTGTCGCATAACGCTCCTCCAGCACTTCTCTACGGTGCTCATAATCATGAATCGTCGCGAGGTCGGATTTCGTATGCTCCCAGCCGTCATTGGACAGCACCAGCCTGGTTGCATCCAGCGACTTGGTCAGATAATACAT
The DNA here is from genome assembly GCF_047238105.1 of Paenibacillus jepli. Lineage (NCBI taxonomy): Bacteria > Bacillati > Bacillota > Bacilli > Caryophanales > Paenibacillaceae > Paenibacillus > Paenibacillus jepli. The sequence goes on along the minus strand of NZ_JBDFMD010000001.1, from coordinate 7,148,370 downwards.
CGCTAGCGTATGCTGCTGCTGTCGCTTGTCGATCAGCATATTGGGTACACCCCAGCTTTCATTGATGGGGACCCATACGACGATGCAGGGGTGATTGTAGTCGCGCAACACAGCCTCTTGCCATTCCCGCGTCATCCGCTGCACATAAGTCTCCGAATATTGATAGGCGTTGGCCATCTCCCCCCATACCAGCAGTCCCAGCTTGTCGCACCAATACAGGTACCGGGGATCTTCGATCTTCTGATGCTTGCGCGCACCATTGAAGCCCATCGCCTTCGTCAGCTCGACATCCCGTCTCAGCGCCTCGCCGGAGGGTGCCGTGAGCAGGCCGCCCGGGAAATACCCCTGATCGAGCACCAGCTTCATCACATAAGGCCGGTTGTTCAGACAGACCTTGCCGTCTTCAACCGAGATCTTGCGCATGCCGAAGTAGCTATCGGCCTGATCGACAACCTCTCCTTCCTCTAGCAGCTCGAAGGAAATGTCATACAGATGTGGCTTTTCCGGCGACCACCAGCGCCCCAGTCCATGATCGTTGAAATCATGGAGCCCGATCGTCCGCGTCTCCTCCGCCTCGCTCAGCATGAACAGATCCTCCGACACAACCTTGCCATCGAAGGAGATGCGCGCGCGCAATTGCAATCCCGGCACCCAGCCTTTCGTGTGAACCCGGATGCGGATGTCATTGCGGTCGATATCCGGGGTCATGAACACCTTATCCAGATACGAGCGGTAGACTTCCTCAAGCCACACGGTCTGCCAGATGCCGGTCGTCCGCGTATAGAACACCTGCTCGGGTTCTTCCTTCCAGAACTGCTTGCCTCTGGGCAGCGTCACATCCCGGCTGTCATCCTGGGCCTTGACGACGATCTCATTGCTCCCGCCCCGCACTGCATGCGTGATATCTGCCGAGAACGGGGTATGACCGCCTTCATGGGCAGCCACGAGGGTGCCGTTGACCCAGACCCAGGCGGCATAATCAACGGCGCCGAAATGCAGCAGCTGACGATAGTTATCTCTTTTGCTCTCCAACTGAAACGTACGCCGGTACCAGACCGTATCATGCATCGCATTCTCCCCGATGCCGCTCAGCTCGCTCTGATAGCAGAACGGCACCTGGATCGTCCGCGACAGCGGCATGCCGGATTGCCAGCCCTCGCGGTCGCCTTGCTCTCTGTCATCATAGTCGAATTCCCATTCCCCATTCAGGCTCTGCCATTGCTTCCTTACGAACTGCGGTCTGGGGTAATCAAGATAATTGCTAGTTTCCTTCATGTGTTATGCTCCTTGCCGATCATACCGATCGCTTGATGTATTATGGTGCAGGAAGGGATGTAACCGACAGATCGCCAATCGTGAGCTGGTCCGCATATACGGAGCGAATCCCCGCTCGGCCCTGCATGAAAACATCCGGATCAACATAAGTCAGGACAGGATCGGGTTCGTCCCCCCAATACGCCCGAATCGTGCTGCCTTCAGCTTCGACGCGCAGTCGCACCGATTCGTTCCGAGGGAACGTGATGCGCACGGCATCCACTAGCGTCGAGTCGTAATTAAGCCGGTACAGCTGCAGCTTGCCCGAGCTCACCGATACGTAGTAGCCCATGAGCGCTTCCTGAACCTGATGGACAAAATCGGATTCATTCGTCACCCGCAGCAGCAAGCCCGTCTCTCCCGATGGGGCGTCACCGGATTCTACGGTGGTCTCGATCGTGTAGTCGCTCCACCGGGCATTGCCGCCGTACATCTTCACATCTCCATCGCTAGCACCGGCATAACGCTCGCCATCGCGGCTCCAGGCACCATGGATATCGTCCGCGCCTGATGAAGACAGCAGCGCTTCCTCATGGAAGGGCGCGGTGTCGACCAGATTGAAGTCCGCCGACAGCCATGCCAGCTGTCCGCCTGCCAGCTTCAGCTGCAGGTCGCGGAAGCCCTGCTCCAGTTCGATTGTGCCGGCCCGGACCTTGGCTGCGGTTGCCTCTTGCAAACCCTCGGGTTTCTCCACGTTAAAGGTGCCCGCCGATTGCCCATCCACGATGACTTCTACCTTGGCCGGAACGGCTGCGGATCCTACTGTGAAATCGATCGCGTAAGTGCCGCTCTGAGAGACATTGAGCGCGTAGCGAAGCCAATCTCCCTTCTCGCTCAGCGTGACGCTATAGCTCCCGTCCTCCGTCTCCCGCACGTCAGTGCCATCCGCGATGCGCCAGGCTGGCGCATCGGCAGTCTGCCCGACATGGAAGCCGCGGCCGCGGCCTCCCAAGTAGTGGACCGCTTCGACCGTACCCGGGAGCGGCTTGGCTGTCTCGAAGTCGCTGCTGCCATTAGCACTATTAGCGAAGGCCACATACGATACCAGCGGCTCTTCCCCTTCATACCGGTAACCGATGCCGCCGGCGCCCGCTCTCCCTTCATCGATTACTTCCAGAATTAGACGCGCGTCTACATACAGCCGCAAGCTTGACTCCCCGCGTTCGAGACGGACGTTATGCAGCTTAGTCCAATCCACGTCCGCAGGCAGCACCGCTTCCCCGAGCGTCTCTTGTTGTCCGTCTGCATGATGAACCAGCAGCGCTTGACCAGCCGCAAAGTCCAATGCCACGCTAGCGTAATTGGCTTCGTCACGATAACCGAACAAGAGCTCGAGCTGAGTATCCCCGCTGCCTTCACGAAGCGGTTGTACATTAAACTCTGCTGTATAGACCTCTTCCGTAGATGCCTGGCTTACCGCCCCTCTGCCATGCTCCATTGCGGTTATATGCCAGCGGTCAGGGCTCACCGACTCGTCCAGCCGATCCGAGAAGTCAGGCTGCCGCGGCACCGGCTGATCATAGTTCGTCGGTCCGAGCACATCCATCTTCTTCCCGTTAAATACGAGCCGGTCGATGTTCATCTGCCGGACCGGCGGGCCTTCCGCCGAGCTGCCGACCAGATTGTGGTAGACGAGATAATATGAGTCCAGATCGGGTCCCATGACGGTCGAGCTATGGCCCAGACCGAAGAAATCCGCTGTGGTGCTGATCGCTATCGGATTGTTCGCGGGCATCGTATACGGGCCCAGCGGGGAGTCCTCGGAGACCGCATAGTGTACCCGGTAGCCCTTGCTGAACACATGGTTGCCTGTAAGCGTCATGTAGTAAATGCCGCCCCGTTTGATGATCATCGAGCCTTCCGTCCAATGTCCGAGGAACGTGCCTTCCAGCGTGCGTCCGGAGCCGAACGTCACCGGATCGTCCATCGGCACGCCGACGATCCCGCCCGTACCGGCATGGGTGAAGGTCCAGCTGCCATCGTCATCGATGAACACCGAACCGTCGATGCTCATCCCAAGATTGTCTGTGATCCGCTCGAACGGTCCGGTCGGCGACTCGCTGCGATAGACGTAGTGACCCTGTCCCGCAGGTGAGGTATAGAGATAGAAGGAACCATTCCAATAGAAGACTTCCGGAGCATAAGCGCCGGTAGACACCGGATCCTCTGTGACCAGCCCGGCATAACGCCAATGGACGAGATCGTCCGACTCCCAGGCTTTGATGCCTGCCCGGTGATCCTTTGTACTTACATACAAGTAATAACGTCCGTCATAACGCATCACAAAAGGGTCGCCGTTGCCATAATCCTCCCACTCCTGCTCTAGTGAAGGAAAAGGATTTGCGTACACAGATTCATAGCTGCTCATATCGATCGCCTCCGGCTTTATATCAGTATCGCACCCGCCCAGCACCAGCGCAGCTGCCAGGACGAGTGTGCCTCCTATCGCAGATCGTACCGCAAGATATTTCATGCCATTAACCTTTAATCCCGCTAATCGCCAAGGATTCGATGAAATAGCGCTGACAGAAGAAGAAAACTACGATTACCGGAATCATCGCGATGACAGCCGCAGCCATAATCATCGGATAGTTCGATTGGCTAATATACAGCGCCTGCATCGAAGCGATCAGTACTTGTATCGTCTGCTTCTCTGGGGTGTGCAGGTAGATGAGCGGCCCCAGGAAGTCGTTCCAGATGCCCATGAAGCTAAGAGCGGCTTGCGCTGCAAGCGCGGGCTTCATCGTCGGCATCGCAATGCTCCAGAAGGTGCGGAAAAATCCGCAGCCGTCGATTTTGGCCGCTTCGATCAGATCGTTGGGCAGCGCCCCTTGCAGGTACTGCCGGATGAAGAAGATGACGACGATGTTGCCGAACAACCCTGGCACGATGAGCGGCAGCAGCGTATCGACCCAGTTCAGCTCGGAGAACCCGATATACTGCGGGATCATAACGACCGAGTACGGGATCATCATCGTACCGAGCAGCCCCATGAACAGCACGCCTTTGAACGGAAATTCGAACTTCCCGAATGCATATGCCGCCATAGCCGAGACTAACATGCCGATCGTCAGAACCGCGGCGACGATGATGAGACTGTTCATGAAGCCGTACAGCAGCGGCGACTGCCCCCAGACATCCCGGTAATTCGCGAAGGAGACCGGGTCCGGGATCCATTGGGGAGGCATATCGAAGATCATCCGCTGGCTTTTGAGCGAGGTCGAGACGGTCCATAGGAACGGCGCGACCATAAATATCGCGCCTGCAAGCAGGATTAACAGCGCCCACAGATCGGCGATTTTTTCTCTTTTCACAGGTACACCCCCTAATCCGAATAAACCCATTTTTTAGATAGCTTGAATTGCAGCAGCGTGACAATAAATATAATGGCTCCGAGCACCCAGGCTGCCGCACTTGCATAACCCATGTTGAAGTACGTGAATGCATGCTGGAAGATATAAAAGACAATGGTTGCGCCGCTGTATTCCGGACCTCCGTCCGTCGCCAAGACATAGATCTGACTGAACGTCTGGAAGGCCCCGATAATGCCCATGACAAGCACGAAGAAATGAATCGGCGTCAGCAGCGGAACCGTTATTTTCGTAAATTTGTGCCACGCTCCGGCCCCGTCGATATCTGCAGCTTCATAGTAGGTTGAGGACACGGATTGCAGACCGGCCAGATACAACACCATATTGCCGCCAAGCCCGCCCCACAGCCCGATCAGGATAAGCGACGGCTTGACCCAATTCGGATCGCCGAGCCAGTTCGGTCCGCGGATCCCGAATACATCCCAAAGATAATTGTTAAGCAGGCCATAGTCGGTGTTGAGGATCCACTGCCACAGCAGAGCTACCGCGATGATAGGTGAGATTACCGGCAAATAGTAGATGGTTCGCATGAAGGAGATTCCCCTGAATTTGCGGTTCATCAGAATCGCGAGCAGCAGTGACAGGATCATGCCGATCGGGATCCCGATCATCAGATAGAGCGTGTTGAACATCGACTTGAATACTTTGTCGTCCTTGAGCAGCTCCGTATAGTTGCCCAGTCCGACCCACTGCGGATCGGTAAGCATATCCCATTTCTGAAAGCTGATATAGATGGAGAATATTAGAGGGGCAAGACCGAAGATCAGGAACCCCAGAACCGGCGGCGCGACAAACAGATACAGCCAGCCCAGTTCCTTTCTTCGATACCCGGTGAGCTTCGCATTCATAATCGTTCCACCTTCGTCTGGAATCATCGGACGGTTCGTTAACCGCCATAAGAGAGGATCACGGCGGGACCACCCCGCCGCTCCCCTGCAGTCTTACTTATTGCCTTTGTCGTAGAGCTCCTGCAGCTTCGGCTTGATCTCAGCGGTGAAATCCTGAGCCGACATTGTGCCATTCCATACCTTGCTCGCGTCCTGCAAGAACGTATCCAGCCATTGGGTGTCCTTGGAGTAGGCTGGCACATCGGCACGGCCGTAGTCCTGGATGATGTCGATGAACACCTGACGGGTAGCCGGCGCCTTATCGCTCTCCATGAATTCGCCAGTTGCCATGTCGATCAGATTGGGCACCGCTTGGCCGAGCTGGTAGTTCTCACGCTGTCCGTCTTCATCCAGCGACAGGAATGCCGCCAGGTCGAACGCTTCCTGCGGATGCGCGGATTTTGCCGAGATCGCGAAGCCCATCGAGCCGAGCCAGGTAGCCGTCTCGCCAGTCGACGGGCTGGCCGGCCAGGCTGCGATATCCCACTCAAACGGCAGCTCCCAGAACGCCGGCTGATCCCATGGCCCCATCGCAAACATCGCAAGCTTGCCATTCAGGAAGCGTGTATAGGCGTTGAGTGCCTGCTCCGCTTCCTGGTTTGGACTTACGTTGTGCTTAAGCGACAAGTCAGCCACGAATTGCATCGCTTCGTAGAATTCAGGCTGATCCACGAGCACTGTGCCGCTTTCATAATCGATGTATTGGCCGCCATTGGCCCACACAGCGGATTCCAGACTGTAAGCGCCTACGCCATATTGGTCAGGCTTGCCGTCTCCATTCTCGTCCACGGTCAGCTCCTTAGCTGCATCTAGGAACTCATTCCATGTCCAGGCGCCCGCTTCCGCCGGCGGCGGCTCGATGCCCGCCTCATCGAACAAGGTTTTGTTGTAGACGAAGGCCCACGGCCCGACATCCTTGGGCAATCCGTACAGATCGCCTGCGCCGACGCTTGATCCGTCATAACGGTAGCGGTCCAGCGCCTGCGGCCATACATTGTCGGGATTGAACAGGTCGGTCTGATCCAGGTGAGACTGGATGTTCAGCAGGGTACCGGCTTCGGCAAACCGGTAAAATTCCGAGCCGCCTACATAGAATACGTCTGGAGCCTTGCCTGAACTGACGAGCGTCGTGAGCTTCTGCGAGTATTCTCCCGGCGGTACGGAGGTGTACTTCACCGTAACATTGGGGTTCTCATCTTCAAAGGCCGCTATCAACGCTTCGAAGATTTTTTTCTCATTTGGATTGCCATGACCCATGAATTCGATCGTAACCGGCTCTTTTGTCCCTTCTGTCGATACGTTCTGCGGAGTGTCGGTACCGGATGGCGGTGCCGTAGTGTTCTCTGGTGCATTGTTGCCGCTGCAAGCGGTAAGTGCTAACATCCCCGATAACACAACTGATCCCATCCACATGCCATTTCGCTTCACAAGAATCCCCTCTTCTTTCCAATGTCATATTTGAAAGCGCTTTACAATGAAATTTTATTATAACTTAATATAATTTAATATCTCTTATTTAGTATAAAATTATAGTTTCGGAGCTTCTACATAATCTACGGGAACAATCAACCGTCGCATCTCATACTTGCCGTTGATTTGCTCCACTAGAAGTTCCATCGTCAATCGGCACATCTCCTCCTCATTCTGGCGGATATACGAGATTCCCGGCAGATCCGGGGAATCGAAGGTAACCAGCTCCAGCTCGCCGGGCACTGGTCTGCCCAGCGAATGAGCCGCTTTCCAGGCGTAGTGGCAGAGCTCCGTATTCGCCGTGATCATCGCGGTCACTTCCGGGCGGTCTGCCAGAAAGGCAGCCATCGTCTGTTCGGCCCGGCCCGAGGCAATATTATCAAGCGGCAGCAGGCACCAGAGTGTTTTATCAATAGACGCCCGCCGTTCCAGAAACACCTGCTCCAGACCAAGCGCCCGCTCCTCCGTCACCGTGTTGGTGATCTCCGGCGAGATGAAGGCGATGGCGGAGTGCCCTTTTGCCAGCAGCCGTTCAACAGCCTCGCGTGCGCCTCCGATATTATCCGAATTGACGCTATAAGACTTGATCCCTTTCAGATATCGGTCGATGAACACGAAAGGAAAGCGATCCAGCGACAGCCTCAGGATCGAATCGTTATAGGTCTCGTTCTCAACCGGGAAGATGATGATACCGTCGACGCCCTGCTTCAGGAATGAAGCGATGACACTGGCTTCCTCCTGCTGGGACTCCCGGGTGATCCTCAGCAGCACTTCGTAACCGGCAGCGGTAGCATGCTTCTCGATATAATCCAGGATGCGCTGATCGACCCTGGTTTTCATCGTCGGCAAGACGAGTCCGATGCGGCCGCTGCGGTATGCGAGCGCTCCCATACTGGCACGCGGATCCAGCTCCAGTGCGGCTTCGGGGCGGCTTAGCACAAAGGTTCCTTTGCCCTGGATACGTACGAGCAGTCCTTCCTCCATCAGCCCTAGCAGGGCATTCTTACTCGTAATCTGGCTCACTCTATACTTCTCGGCCAACTCCTTCTCCGAAGGCACGCGATCGCCTTCTCGCAGCCGCCCGATTGTGATGAGCCGCCGGATGTCCTGTTGGATCTGCTTATAGAGCGGTAGAGATTTCAAGATGACCTCACCTACTTTATGCTTAGTATATTTATATATATTATTATGCTTTTAATCATGGATGTAAACAAGGTGAAACAGCTACGCCGTCTTTTGGCGGCGTCGCAAGTTTCATTCCGGAGATTTATAAGCTGATATACGTGTGAAACATATAAATTCTTATAAATTAAAAAAAACTGCCTAGCTTCCAGTCAGGAAGCCGGCAGTCCATCAGATGAAACGGATACGGCACGAGCTTATGCGTGCGGATGATAATGAACCGGGACGACAACACGTCTTGGCTCATGGACGCCCCCCAACTGCTCCGAAAGCAATTGGACAGCTACGCTGGCCATCTTGTCTTCCTGTTGGCTAATATAGGGCGTACCGACCAGATCGGGATTGTCGAAGGAGACCAGTTTTGGCGCGGCCTCCTCCGCAGACCATAAGGTATCGATCGCGTGGCGTGCATCCCTTGCAAGCTCTGCGTTAGCAGCAAATACAGCCGTCACGTCCTGGCGCTCCCCAAGAAACTGTCGGATCGCTGCCCGGGCCTCGCCCTCGGCTATCGTAGCCAACGGCAGCAGACACCATAAGGTCTTGTCGATCGGAAGCTCTTGCCGGGTAAACGCCTTCTCATAGCCTTTGGCACGTTCCTCTGTTACCGTGTTAGCGATCTCTGTTGATATGTAGACGATCCGGCGATGGCCCTCGGAGAGCAGCGCTGAGATCGCTTCACAGGTCCCGCCGGTATTATCCGAGCTTACGCTGTAGGTACGGATTTCTTTCAGGAACCGGTCGATCAGGACGAGCGGCACCCGGTCGAGCGACAGCCTCAGGATGGCGTCATTATAATTCTCCTGCTCCACCGGGAATACGATAAAACCGTTCACTCCCCTGTCGCGGAATCGTTCGATCGCCCGGGCTTCCTCACGCTGTGACTCTCTAGTGATGCGGATCAATAACTCATATTGGGCAGCCGATGCGTATTTCTCCAGTGCATCCAGCAGACGCTGATCGACCCGGGTCTTCATCGTAGGCAGGATGAGCGCTACGGACACCTGAGGCTCGCTGGCTCCCTGTCCTTTCTCGACTGAACGGGCATCCGACTCGCGCACAAAAGTTCCTTTACCGCGGAAGCGTACCAGCAGTCCTTCCTCCACCAGACCGTTGAGGGCGTTTTTACTCGTAATCTGACTTACATTATATTGAGCGGCGAGTGTCTTCTCCGAAGGCAGCATATCGCCTGGTCTTAGCTCGCCAGAGCGGATCCGCTGCCGGATCTCCTCTTGTATGCGTTTATATAATGGGTGCATTTTAGGCTCCTCGTTCCGTTGGAATCAGGTATCTTGCGCAAAAATATCCGCTATTTAGTATATCTTATTTTAGCACCTTTGCGTTACAATTCACACGAGAAAGCGCTTTCCAAAATAAATGAATGGCTAAGGAGGTTTTAATGATGGTCAAAAAAATGTTGCGCATGTCCCTCGCTGGGATTGTCGCCTTCGCCTGCCTGTCTGTACTGGTCCCCTCCCCCCGGGTGTATGCCGCGTCATCGGGCCTGGCTTGGGCAAGCGATTCGGTTACCGTATATACGCCGCCGTCCGGCGGTGTCTGGTACCCGCGCATCGTCAAGCGCAGTCCCAATGAATGGCTCATGTCCTTTGATACGAATGCTGGCGGCGGCCATACGCGAATCGTGGTGACGCGCACAACAGATAGCGGCCACACCTGGAGCGCACCGGTCACCGCGGTCAGCCGCCCGGACGGCAATGTCGGCAACGGTCAGATGCTGGTGCTGCCGAGCGGCGAGATCTGGCTCGCTTATCGCCATGTTGTGCAGACAGGCTCGGTCTACGATACATCGCTTCATGTGCGCAGAAGCACGGATGGCGGCCACACCTGGAGCGACCTGCCGGGCGGTCAGATCGCTTCGGCTACCGCAAACTCGTTCAAGGGAGTGTGGGAACCTCATCTGGAGATGATCGGCAGCACGATTGCCGTACTATATGCCGATGATAGCCCCGCCGCCGTAGGTACCACCGGTCAACAGAATCTGTATATGAAGCCTTGGACCGGCAGCGGCTGGGGCGCACGTACGACGCTCAGCGACGGCGTAGCAGCGGGATCCCGGGACGGCATGCCGGTCATCACCCGGATGAATGACGGCCGCTATATGATGGTTTTCGAAGCGTCCGATGTCCCCGGACACCCGTTCGTCATCAAGTTCAAAATCTCGGCAGACGGCTGGGATTGGTCAGGGCCCCGCCAAACCCTTTACGTCCCGAACAGCACGGGCAAAAAAGCAGGCGCGCCATTCATCGCCAAGCTTGCAGATGGCCGGCTGATTGCAGCGTTTCAGACGGATGAGAGCAGCGCGAATACGGGAGATCCCTATACGTCGATGCACACCATGATCAGCTCGAACAACGGGGCGACCTGGGAGCACAAGTACAACGTCTTCCCTGTCTCCGACACCGCCTCTTCGAACTGGAATGCGCTGATGACCGTCGACTCGACGCGTGTCGTGGCTATCACCAGTGCTACCCATCCGGCAAGCGGTATCTATCTCCGGTTCGGACATACGATGACGCCGGCACAGACCAATCTGGTGAACAACCCCAGCTTTGAAACGGCCAATGTGACCGGTTGGACGACGTACGGCGACGATTACCCGCAGCGGATCCATATCCATGGGGCCAATGACGGCGTCGGAATTCCTGCGGCTCACGGGGCTTATTTTATCGGACTGGCGGGCACGAGCGGCCCGGCCAGCGCCTATATCGGGCAGACGATTACGGGGCTCGATGACGGCGTCTACACGATGACTGCGCGCATGCGCAGCAGCGGCGGCCAGACCAGCTGCATTATGGAAGTCAAAGATTATGGAGGCGCCTTGCGCCAGACAGCGTGTCCAGTCACAACGGCATGGACACAGGTTACGATTCCGGATATTCAAGTGACGAACGGCAAGGCGACGATCGGTTTTTACACCGCCAATAGCGCCTCCACACAATGGGCGGATGTGGATCAGGTCGCCTTTTACCGCAATATATGAGCATCGCGCCTGGCAAGACGTACCGGCTGATGAATCCGAATAGCGAGAAGATGTTGGAGGTGGATGCCTGGGGAACAGCGAACGGCTCGAATGTTGCGATCTGGGATGACCACGGCGGCGCCAATCAGCGCTGGACCTTAATAAACGCGGGTAGCGGCTATTACAAGCTAATCAACGTGCACAGCGGTAGAGCGTTGGAAGTGGACGGCTGGGGAACCGCCAATGGCGCCAACGTCACGATCTGGGACGATACAGGCGCTGACAACCAGCTCTGGCAGCTCATGGACACCGGCGGCGGCAATTACAAGCTGATTAACAAGCATAGCGGCAAAGCACTCGATGTCGCGGGCAGCGGCAGTGCAAACGGGACCAACGTGCAGATCTGGACGGACCTGAACAATGCTGCCCAGAAGTGGAAGCTGATTCAGCTCAATTAAAGACCTCTTCATAACAAGCCGAAGCCCGTATACGTGAATATACGGGCTTCTGTTGAAGCAAGGTTGGCGCTGCGACACGGCCACAAAAGCTTACTCCTTCGACGTACTTCAGTTACTCAATTGTTTATCGAATTCATCAGTTGATAGAAATATTCAGGTTGTTGAGTCTTGTTTAGGTTATACCAAGCATCTAATGTATCTGGTGTAAATACATCTATTGTATTAAGGACTTCCATCGCAAATTCCAGAGGAGCTACCCCTGAGGCGGTAACTAGATTCGCATCAGATACCGCAGGTCCCGCTTCGTAAAACTGCTCGCCTTTATAATTTGGACATACCATTTTAATATACTCCAGGTTATTACTTGTATGATTTCTAGAATCCAGATATCCCATATTGGCAAGGCCTTCTGTTGCACCACAAATGGCAGCAACGATCGTGCCCTGCTCTAAGGCTTGGCCAATTCTGATCAAAATCGGTTGATGAATATCTTCTCCCCAGGTAGTCCCTCCCGGTAATATTAAAAGATCCTTATACGCAAGGGAACATTCATCAAGTGAAAGATCTGGAACGATGTTTAGTCCCCCCATCGTCCTAACCATTCCTTTGTCAGCTCCAACTGTAACTACTGATAAAGGGACTGCACCTTTTTTGAAATATCTTCCTGAGTTTAGTTCAGCAATCAAATATCCATACTCCCAATCTGACATAGTATTAAATACATAAAGATATACCTTTTTTGTTTCCATCTACTAACACTCCCATCACATTTGATAGGCCTATCTTAAAACAACTTCCCTGACAGCTAACGTCAGGGAATAAAATCGATTAGTAAATTTCTTTTAATGTTGATGACAGGCCAAGAACCGTGACGTATACTAGGAGGAAATGGAAGATAGGAGTGAATCGTGGACGTCATGGTGTTTTTGATAGCATTTATCATGTCTTTTCTTGTTGTTTTGCTGCTAATTCCGCCGCTCGGCCGTCTGGCGCACCGGCTTGATTTTGTGGACAAGCCCCGGGAAGGCGTGGAGCGCAAGCTGCACCGGCAGCCGATTCCGCTCACGGCCGGTTATGCGATCTTTGCCGGTTTCTTTCTTGCTTATGTCTCTTTAACGAAACAACTGTCCATGGAGACAGCCGCACTGGTTGCCGGGGGCATCCTGCTGCTGACGATCGGCACGGTCGATGACTGGTATAAGACGAAGGGCAAGGATTTTCCGGCGCTGCCCAAGCTGATTGTTCAGGTCTCTGCAGCCGTGCTGGTGTACGCCTCCGGCATTGCATTTACGGGATTCTACAATCCGCTGACCTCTGAATACATAACGCTACCTGTCATTTTGCAATTCATCCTTACTGTACTTTGGATTTTTGGCGTGACGACCGTGATCAATTTCTCTGATGGCATGGATGGTCTCGCCGGCGGGCTTGCAGCGATCTCTGCGATGACTTTATTCGTGGTGGCACTGGCCAAGGGTCAGTCGGACTCGGCGCTCATGTCGATCATCCTGGTCGGTGTGACGCTCGCCTATCTGAAGTATAACAAGCCGCCAGCTAAAGTGTTCATGGGCGACTCCGGGGCCACCTTCCTCGGCTTCATCCTCGCCGTCATCGCACTGGATGGCGCGTTCAAGCAAGCAACCGTGTTATCGCTGTTCATCCCTGTCCTCGCGCTCGGTGTGCCGATCTTCGACAATCTGTTTGTCGTCGTCCGGCGATTCATGCAGGGCAAAGCCGTATACGAGGCGGATGCCAGCCAGGCTCACTATCGGCTGCTGCGGGCAGGGCTCAACCATAAACAGGTCGTTGGCGTACTCTATCTGGTCAGTACATGTCTATGCCTCTCCTCTATTATCTTGCTGTTGGCACAGAGCTAGACTTAGAGAGCAAGCCCGGGTTATTCACTTCATAGAAGTGGATGCCCGGGTTTTTTAGATTTATCGTTCAGGATCATTATGAAAAAGCTTCAAGTTACATGGTCGATTTCTCTCACAAAGTCTTCTCAAATTGGCTGCAAATTCTCTTTAACCTTCGCATTTGCATCAATGTTGTAATCTGGAGTAGTTCCAAGAAAAAGTGTCTAGAGAGGGTTGATGTGAAGCATGACGATGGCGATTGAGGTAAAGGATCTGCGCAAATCCTACGGAACGAATGAAGTGCTGAAGGGAATTGACCTGAAGGTCAAGCAAGGCAGTGTATTTGCGGTACTGGGACCCAACGGGGCAGGTAAGACAACATTGGTACAGATCCTCTCTACCCTGCTGCGGCCAACACGAGGCTCCGTAAAAGTACTGGGCATGGAGGTTCAGCGGGAAGCATCTGCGATCCGCAGAAAAATCAGTCTCACCGGTCAATTTGCATCCGTGGATGAAGACCTCAGCGGGAAAGAAAATCTGATGATGATCGCCAGGTTGATGGGGTACCGGAGGAAGGCTGCCCGAAGCCGCGCGGACGAGCTGCTACAGATATTCGGTCTCACAGATGCTGGAGACCGCCCGGTCACCAGTTACTCAGGCGGGATGAGGCGACGGGTCGATATCGCGGCCGGCATGATCGAGACACCGGATCTGCTCTTCCTCGATGAGCCCACGACCGGCTTGGACCCTCGCAGCCGCGGCCAAGTGTGGGAGATCGTCAGAAGACTTGTCGGCCAGGGTACAACCGTTCTGCTAACCACCCAGTATCTGGAGGAAGCGGATCAACTGGCCGGCAGGATTGCGGTTCTTGATCATGGAATGGTTATCGCAGAGGGAACACCAGCCGAATTGAAAGCATCTGTAGGCTCAGGCAGCGTCCAAGTGCGGATAGACCTGGCAGAACAACGCGAGGCTGCAGCGGCGGTTCTTGGCAAGGTATTTCATAACGAGCTTCATTTCGGTTCAGATCCGGCGATGCTTAGCGTCAGATCCGATGATCCCGAACATGCCGCGCTGGCATTGATTGAGCTGAAGCGCGCAGGCATTTCACACAGCCATTTTTCGATCGGACAGCCCAGTCTGGATGAAGTATTCCTTGCTCTGACCGGACGACCCTCGACTGATGAGTCCGCATCTAAGGAAAAGGAGGTCATTCAATGAAATCTCCTACCTTGGCACCGAGCATGATGTCGGCGATTCGAACCTTTGCATGGCGATCTCTCACGAAGACCATGAAAATTCCCGTGTACGTGCTTATAGACACGCTGGTTTTTCCTGTCATCTTCCTGCTGATCTTTACCTTTCTCTTTGGCGGCGCCATCGCCGGATCTACCGGCACCTATTTGCAATTCCTGCTCCCGGGCATGCTGGTCTATACGGTAACCACGATGACAGTGTACACCGGGATCGGGATCCAAAGCGATCTTGCCAAAGGCGTGTTCAGCCGCTTCCGTACACTGCCCTTCTGGCAACCGGCGGCTATTATCGGCGCCATGGCCATTGATGTGCTGAGGTATGTGCTAGCCGTTACAGCTACAGCAAGCATCGGCATGCTGCTGGGTTTCCGTCCTGAGGCGGGAGCGGTCGGGCTTGTGCTGGCTCTGCTGGCTGTCGTTTTATTTGCCTTTAGCGTCAGTTGGATCTTCGCCTGTCTGGGGGTGATCATCCAGAAGGCAGAGGCGCTGACCACGTCTACTTACCTTGTTCTGTACCCGCTCATGTTCACCAGTAATGTATTCGTCGATTCATCCACGATGCCGGGCTGGTTGCGGCCGATGGTGGAGTATAATCCGTTAAGTCTTGCTGCCACCGGAGTTAGAGGTCTCGCCCACGGAACAGCAGAAGCCAGCGATCTGCTTTGGTTATTTGCGGGCTGCGCGGCATTAATTGCCGTATTCGCGCCGCTCACGTTCCGGTTGTACCGCATCAAAGGCAATGAGTAATGACGCAAGCCCAAAGGTCTTGTCCGAACGGGCAAGGTCTTTGGCCCTGCGGTTATATTCTTATAGGCAGTTAACCGTAAATACCCAATAATGGTCTATCAACAAGATGAGTCCCCAGTAAGCGCCATCAGCTGCAGGATTCATAATGCTTCCCCGCATCCGGGAATTTGCCTTCCGGCGGAACCCACGACGTCTGGCAGACGGGCTTCCCCTCCGTAATCCGGTAGATGTAGATCCAGTCCTGTTCATTACTAAACCGGACCTGAAGTCGATACGGGTTATTGTGCCTCCCCTCTTGTCTGGATATCTCCCATGATTCTCCGGGATACCGATCCTGCAGATGCTGATCGAGCTGTTCGGTCTTAAGGGCAACCTGGTGATCGATGTAGTACGGCCGAACCGCGAATAACACGAGCAGCAACACAAGCATCGCTCCGACACCTGCCAAGGCCAGCTTCCGTACTTTCTTCGGCAGGAAGAGCGTTACTAGAAGCAGGACGATGATGAAAGCGGACGAAGCCATTATTTCGATTGGGTGCAGATCCATCCTAACCATCACCTGCCTTTAACAAGGAATCTCATAACCATTTTACCATGTGGCCGCTCACCCAGCGCTGGAAACGATGATCATTTATTATTACTATTCGTTTAAAATGTTACAATACCCATCGCCTGTTTGGCACGTACAAGAGTGTCGTGAGCCCGTTCCGCCGCCTTTTGCGCTCCACGCTTCAGGACTTCATCCAGTTCCTGCGAGGCTATAATCTCTCTGAACCGCTCCTGGATCGGCATGAGACGCTCCACCACCACATCAGCCAAGTCTGCTTGAACGAGCCGTAGCCTACCCCGGCATATCTGTTCTCGATCGTCTCGACCGCTTCGTCAGCGAATACGGCGTAGATCTCGATCAGATTGCTGACCGCTGGCTTGCCTGGGTTTCCAGCATCCATGAGAGTTCAGCATGGGCTCATCCCATTGACCCCTCAACGCAAAAAACACCTCATCCCAAAAGGGACGAAGTGTTTAGCTCCGCGAAACCACCCGAATTCGGCCGAAGGCCGCGCTCTTACCTGTCAAGACGACTAACAGGGCTCCCTTGGATAACGGTGGGATGCCGTCAACGCCTACTGTCCGCAGAGCGAAGTTCGGATTGAAGCCAATGGACCCATTCATTGCGTATCGTCGTACCGGACCTCGCACCACCCGCCGGCTCGCTAAAACGACTCCATGCAACTACTCTTTCCATTCCTTGCATTTGGATATTAGATGAATTTGAAAAGATTGTACATGAAGACCCCGATAAAATCAATTGATTTTTAGACGAATTTCAATTTAATGCATTTAATATTTAATATCATTAATTAAAAGAGTTATTATTGCATTTTACGCTTGCTGCCAAGGATCAGGAAGATGATGGCGTACAGCCATAATACTCCGTTGGTTAGCACAAATTCGGACGTCTCTCCACCCAGTGCCACCCAATTCATCCCCTCTGCAAGCCAATACGTGGGCAGGATTACAGCGGCACGCTTGAGAACCTCGGGAAATATCTCCAAAGGGATCATCACGCCGCCCATGATCACCACGAAGAAAATGAGCGACATATAGATCAGAAATGACGTTTCCTTGCTTCGATAGAAAGAAATCCAGGCAAGAGCGATCGCCAGCGCCGTAATACTGAAGGAAATGAACAGGAGGAGCAAGGCCCATGGCCGGTGTAGATCCTGCCCCCATGCCAAGCCTCCCGCAATGACAATCAGACATTGGAATACCATAATAACCGCGTACGCCATCAAATTCTGAACCAGATAACGAAGATAGCTAATGGGAGCGACGGATAGCCGCTTAACCACGCCTTTGGCCCGGTCATCCAGGATGATCGTCGTCAGACGGATAGAAGTAAACAAGATGATAATGCCGAAATATTGATAGCCGTAAGGCAAATGGGGCCAATACTCGCCGGAAGGGAAGAAAATACAGGCGATCGGAGCTATCGTAAGAAAAATCAGATTGGTCAGATTGCCAAAGCTCCTTTTTAGCGCGAAATAAAAGATGGTCACCTTAATCTTCTCCTTCCTACAGCGAGCATGACCACGAATAGAACCACGATGGCAGCGAGCAGGATATTGGTCTGAAACCAGGCTTCCGTCAGGTTCCCCCGCCCCCTGTCCTCGATCGCTCCAATCGCCAAGGTCAACGGGTTGCCGTAAGAGCCGAGAAAGTTAAACACCGCGTTGTCCGGCATTGGAAAAAACAGTCCTGCCAGCACGACGAATCCGACACCGTATACCTCGCTTAAACGCTCAGCAAGCTTGAATTTCTTGACGATACAGGTAAAGATGACACAAATGATACTGGAGAGGAGTGACATCAAGCTGATGAGATAAATCATCCATCCCCAGCTTTGCCACACCAAGCCAAGCACAAACTGGGTGTAAATCATGAGCATGATTCCCAGTAAGATCGAAAAGAATGAACCGCACAGCAGAACCGAAAAAGCGTACATCGTTTTATTGAAGGGAACCGCGAAAAATCTCGCCCGATTGTCCGTAAAAAGATCACTGTTGATAAAGTGCATGACGGTGGAGCCGCCGAATAGCTGGAACACCAGCACCATCGTGAGTGCATTATTGTATGAATAAGGCGTACCGTCTTCGGCGACCTGGCCGGAGAGTAAAAAGTTAAACAACGTGATAAGCAAGATCGGCATGACGAGCAGCAGAAGCAACACAATATAATTGCGGAACAGTCTCAGCATAGTATACGGAATCGTTGAGAGTACACGCATTGTCATTCCCCCTTGTCTCGAAGCTGCTTGCCGGTCAACGTAAGGAATACGTCCTCCAGGTTAGGCTTGTCGGCTTGGACGCCTAGGACGCTGGTGTCTTCCCTGATAACTGACAGGATCCGATCCAGATTGCCAGCTCCAGCGGCAGAGACGACGGTGATCGAGTTGCCGGTGACGATGACCTTCTGTACGCCTGCGATCTCCTCCAGCACACTGATCCTGACCGGGTGGCTATCAGAGACATCGAATTT
Organism: Paenibacillus jepli; assembly: GCF_047238105.1. Taxonomy (NCBI): domain Bacteria; kingdom Bacillati; phylum Bacillota; class Bacilli; order Caryophanales; family Paenibacillaceae; genus Paenibacillus; species Paenibacillus jepli. Next base: position 7,129,813 of record NZ_JBDFMD010000001.1, on the reverse strand, counting down.
CACCTTTTCTTCATGCTGGATCGTCCGGATCAGCTCGTGCACTGTCCCCTCCTTGATCACCTGGCCTTGATCGATGATGACGACGCGGGAAGCGAGCTCCTGCACTTCCTCCATGTAATGTGTCGTGTAGAGGATCGTCGTTCCATTCTCCCGAAGCTTCCGTACCGACTCCAGGATATGGTTGCGCGATTGCGGATCGATGCCGACCGTCGGCTCGTCCATGATCAGGAATCGGGGCCGATGCGTCAGCGCACAGGCGATGTTCAGCCGGCGTTTCATACCGCCGGAGAACTTGGTTGGCACCTTGCCCGCCTGCTCCGTAAGGCCGACGAACTCAAGCGCTTCCGCGACCCGCTTTTTCTTCTCCTGTCCTTTCAGCCCGTAGACACCTGCAAAGAATGTGAGGCATTCCCGCGCCGTCAACTCTTCAAAGACGCTGACCTCCTGGGTGACCAGGCCCAGTTTCTCTTTATTCGCATTCGAAAACGGCTTCTGGGAATCGCCAAATAGCGATATCGTCCCTTTTTCGGACGGCAGCATGCCGGTCAACGTTTGAATCAGCGTCGTTTTGCCGGCACCGTTAGGTCCAAGCAAGCCGACAATTTCTCCTTCATAAATATCCAGATCGATATAGTCCAGCGCTACGTAGGAGCCGTATCTTTTCAGCACGCCCTGCATTGAAGCGATTGTCATCTCCTATCACCCTTCCCCTCTTGATTATCTCTAGTATTGCAAATTCGTTTTAGGGCAAGTAGTTACATTTGTCATTATATCAACGAAGGCCGGATTACTCTCGTCTTAATCCAAGCCGCAGTTTCACCCCGATTAGTGTAAAAGTCAGGCTGTTGAAAAATAAAGCCTCACGGTAACGGATCGTTCTTCCGATCGCTGTTGTTCCCAGATTTCTTGAATGTGGCCCCCTTTTAAAAGGGGAAATCCGGGAACAAAGGCGAACGCTACGTAGCATAAGCTCTCGAAGTCGCTTTCTTCCAGAAAGCGTTGACCAGAATCGATTCCGCACCCATCGGCATTTTTTCAACAAGCTGACTTTTGCCCTTATTCTGACGGAGAGCAAGGGGGGGATCTTCCCCCTACATCTCTCCAGGCACCAGTGGAGCTTTGCCGGAAAATTTTAAGTAAATATAAGAGGGCAACTTGTGAATTCTTGGAATCAAGGTGAAACGGCTTCGCCTAAGAGTTTTGCAAAGCAAAACTAGCTTCGTAAGCACACGGCGCAGCGCGTTTCATTCTGGAGAAATATAAGCCAAGTAGATGTGTGAAAACATATTCGCTTATATTTCAAGGTGAAACGGCTGTCTCCATCCTCTGGCGGCGTCGCACCATTATAAGCTGATCTATAGATGAAACATATTAATTATAAAGGAACAAACCCTACCTGACGCAGGTTGGCACTGCGATTCGGACACAATAGGGTCTATTTTGCACAAAACCCGCCAGAATGAGGCCATTTGGACACACGATCCGTTATTTCCTGGTTTTGTGCCCGTAAGGCCTCGTTTCCAGACCAATAACGGAACCTCTGTCCGAAAAGTGAGCTTAAACACGCCTAAGCTCGAAATAACGGACACTGTGTCCTCTCGTGGGGCGAGCACCACTCACCATCATCCTTTCTTCCCTCCTTCGACATGCCTTTCCACAATTTAAGTTGTTGCATAATTTCCTGAACAATCAAGGTGAAACGGCTTCGCCTAAGAGTTTTGCATAGCAAAACTAGCTTCGTAAGCACACGGCGCAGTTAGTTTCATTCCGGAGAAATACAAGCCAAGTAGATAGGAGAATCATATACTTTCTAGTATTTCAAAAAAAATCACGCCAAACGTGGTTTTGGCGTGAATCTATTCCCTAATGATCCGTCAGCTTCGGCTTCGCACTTCGTCCCGGAACTCCTTTGGCGTAGTACCTGTTTCAGTCTTGAAAACGCGGTTGAAATGACGGATGTTGGCAAAACCGGTTGTCTCCGCAATGCCGGCAATCTTCTCATCCGTAGATGCCAGCCGCCGTTTCGCTTCCTCCAGCCGCAGCTCCGTGAGTCGCTCTACGAATGTCCTCCCCGTACGAAGCTTGAAAAGGGTACTGAAGTATGCGGCGTTCAGGAAGACCTTGTCGGCAACTTCCTGGAGCGTTACCTGATCGCGGAAATGCCGCTCCAGATAACGCTCCGCCGTCCGGATCGGATCTCGTGCCGCTGCTTGGCTGCCGTTGGCGATGATGCTGGTGGTCAGACTCCCGAGCAATGTCCGGCATATTTCGATGAGTTCCGCGCTGGAGGAGATGGAGCAGATCTCGACGAGCAGGGTCCGGATGTCCTTGCTGCCCAGCCACTCCCGCGTGATGCCGAGCTCTTCGGACAGCTCATAATAGTGGATGAGCAGCTTGCAGACTTGCTGGAGCACCAACTCAGGCGTCTGGGCCTGGGCACATAGTTCTTCGACGGATTGCTTTACCAGCAGTTCTGCCTGATCCCTCCGGCCTTCATTGATGGCCTGCTCCAGCGCTTCCCAGGACCATTTTTTGAGCTCCGGTCTCACAAATTGGCTCTGCACAGCACTGCCGTAGTCGATTACCTTGTCCCCACCTTCGACAAGACGGTATAGCAGGGCAATCTCTGCTTCGCGGAACGGGAGCGGCATCGACTCCCACCCCTGCGCCGGACGACCGACACCGATCGTTACGGTCAAATTGGACAGGGACTTGATCTGTCTGCGGACCGATTCGGCCAGCTCAAGCAGCTCCGTCATCGCAGGGCTGGACATATTCACCAAGGCTGCGACTTCTGTGTCGGAGTGCACGAAGCAGAAACCCGGCATCCGGTGATCCAAGATCTCCTGGACGAACTGTTGGATATATAGCTGGAACAGCGAGGGATCAGAGCTGCGGTACCGCTCCTGGGTAACCGACTCCTTGTCGAGTTTGATGACCAGGCAGTTGACATAGGGTGAGGTGAACTCAATGCCCAGCTGTCTCAGCAGCTCCCTATCTCGCTGATGCACCGCTCCCCGTAAGATACCTGCCGAGATCGAAGCGGCCGCATGCTCGCGCAGCTGCCGGCCATCGACGGCCGACACGGTATCTGCTGGCGAGGTCACTCTCGCGTTTAACTCCACCTTTAACCGGTCAAGCACCTGGTGCAGTTCCTCACGCTCGACAGGCTTCATCAGATAATCCTTGGCTCCGCTGCGCATGGACTGCTGCACATACGAGAAATCCTCGTAACCGCTGATGACGACGACGATCAGCTCGGGGAAGCGCTCGCGGGCGATCGTCTGAAGCTGCAGTCCGTCCATCCTGGGCATACGGATGTCCGTCAGCAGCACATCCGGTACCAGCCGCTGCATCAGCTCCAGCGCCTCATAGCCGTCCCTGGCATCGCCAACTACTTCCCAATCGGCATCCCGGGCTGCGATCATCGCCCGCAGGCCCCGGCGGAAGATCGCTTCGTCATCCACTACGATGATACTAGGCATTCGCATATCCTCCCTTTTTAGAGGTCGTTCGAATCGTGATGGCTCAAAACCGGCCGCTATAGCTATACCTCGCCGTTTGTCAAGGCGGGCAACGTCAGCGTCACCCTCAAGCCCTGATATGGCATGCTCTCGAGCGTAAGTCCGTAAGGCTTGCCGTAATGCAGCTCGATGCGTCTGTGTACATTGAGCAGGCCGTTGCCGGATCGGTCGCCTAAGCTTTTGGAATGATAAAGCCGCTCGCGCAGCAGCTCCAGCTCGGCCGCTCCGATCCCGATCCCGTCATCCTCCACGACGATCGTGAGGACACCCTCCACTTCGCTGCAGCACACGCGGATCCGGCCTTCGCCGATGCCTTTGTCGATGCCGTGGTTGATTGCATTCTCAACAAGCGGCTGGATGATGAGCGGCAGCAAGGCGCAGCCCAGCGCGGCCTCGTCCACTTCCGTCTCATACACGATTCTTTCCTCATAGCGGATTTTCTGAATGCTCATATAGCCGTCTACATGGCGCAGTTCGTCACGCAACGTCACTGCGTCCTTTCTGCTGCTGAGACTGTAGCGCAGCAGCTTGCCCAGATTATTGGCCATCGTCACGATCTCGCGGTTGCCCTCCAGCTCCGCATGCATGCTGATGGAGCCCAGCGTATTGTATAGGAAATGTGGATTAATCTTGCTCTGCAGCGCTGCGATCTGGGCATCTTTCTCCCGGATCTCCGTCTCATAGAGCAGGTAACCGAGCTCACTCAGCTTGGAGACCATCGTATTAAAGCTGCTGCCGAGCTGCCCGACCTCATCGGCTGCATGGACGGGGAACGAGACGTTCAGCTCGCCCTGTTCCACTTTGCGCATGAGGCGGCTTAGCTTGCGCAGCGGCAGTGTAATGCGGAACGCGAGGAATACCGTGATCAGCATCGCCATGCCGATACAGATGAAGCCAGCGAGTGCGATCGAATTGCGGACGATCAGACTGTCCTTCATGAGCTCCCGGACAGGGATGGCGCTCACTGTGGTCCAGCCTGTAACCTCCGATGTGACGTAAGCAACCAGCTGGCGCTCGCCGTCTCCGCTTCCTTCGAGATGCAGCGTCCCCTCGCCCTGCGGCGCCCCGAGCTCGCTAACCGTCGGCATCCCGTCGCGGGTGATGACGGGCTGGCCTGATCTGTCGATGATATACATCGCCTCCTGACGTCCGGGAACCGCTTGCAGCAGGATGTTGCGTACGGTAGCCGGGTCGATATCGAGCACGATATAACCCAGTGTCTCTCCGGTGTCGAAGCTCCTCAGCTCGCGGGCGATCGAGAAGACGCGGTAAGACATGCCGCTCGTTGCCTTCACCTCGTGCGTCGTGATGAAGGTCGGCTGACCATAGCGCTCCCGGGCCTGGATCAGCCATTCCGCACTGTCGTCCAGCTTGTATGTTGTCACATACTGGCTCTCGGGCAGGACAACATAGGATGCGCCTTTCTCGCCGTACAGCGAGATCCCCATAATATCGATCCGTCCGTTGATGAAGATCGAGGAGACGAACTGGCTGAGCACCTCGATCTCCTTGAGCTCCAGCCGCTGCCCAGGCACTCGCTCCGAGCTGATAAAGGCCATAATCTCCTTGTTGGAGTAGGGAGAGAGCGTCAGCCGGTTCAGCTCATTCATGTAGGTATCAATGTTCAGCGTGATCTGCTTGACCGTCTGGAGCTGGTAGCTGCCGACATTCTTCTCCATCGTCTGCTCGAAGCTTCCGAAGGTGTAGATGCCCATCGCCACGAGCGGCACGATCACGAGCAGCCCATTGATCCAGATCAGCTTGCGCGCAAGCTCCTGATTTTTGATGCGTTGCGTGAGCTTGCGGATCATCCCCTCATCTCTCCTGTCCCTGCGCCAGGGCATCGATCCGCTTGGCCGCGTTCGCCAGCGCCTGCTCCGGCGTCTGCTGCTTATAGTTCATCTTCTCGAACTCCTGGATCAGGTACTCGATCGCAGTCCACTGCTTGGTATGACGCGGCCAATAGGCCACATAATCGGCCACCGCGGCATAATCGCCGCGATACTCCTGGCCTGTGAATGCGCGGCTCTCGACGACCTCCGTCATGCTCGGTACATGACCGGCCTGGGCCCATTCCCCGCCATGCTCCACCATCCATATCGAGAACGTCAGCGCCGCGCGGCGCTTTTCCTCTGTCATACTGAGCTTGGTAGGGATCGCCAGCGTGTGCGAGTCCCCCCACGCTGCCGCATGATCATAGAGGACGGGGATCGGCACGACGCCAAATTCGAGCTCATCGGCATGCTCAAAAGCCCCGGTTCCCCACATGCCCAGCATGATAACGGCAGCGCGGCCGTCATGGAACATCTTGAACGAGTCGTTGATATCCGGCGGGATCAGCCCGTCTGCGTAGAGGCCGTCCACGAACTGCAGCGCTTCCAGCGCCTTGGGATTGTTAAAGGTCGAGACGCTGCCCCCTTGCCCGTAGAACGTCCCGCCGCCCTCCATCTGATTGTACAGACTCCACCAGAGCCAGACGGCGTCGATCCGCGTGCTTGGCACAGCGAGAGGTGCTACGTCCGCTGGCAGCGAATCGCGGAGCTGGGCCAGGAAAGACCGGAACCCTTCCGGGCCCGGTTCGATAATCGGCTTGCCGGTCGTCTCGTCGAGTACACCGGCCTCCCGCAGATGGGAGGTATTGTAATACATGACGAGCGCATGCGTATCAAGCGGGATCCCGTAGGAACGGCCGTCAAACTCGGTCGCCTTGCGGATATTAGGTGTGAACCTGCCCCAGTCGAGTCCGATCGCCTGTGCCGCCTCAGTTACATCTTCGATGTAGCCGTTCTCGACGAACTGAGGCAGACTCGTCGTATGGATGATCGCGATATCCGGTGCGCTCCCGGCCAGGATGGCGGTACGGAGCCGGGAATAATAATCGTCGAGTCTGGAATTGGTCTGTACGATTTCGATCGCATCTTGCTCGCGGTTGAACCGCTCGACCATCTCGGTCATGAACTGGTTGTCGCCGCCGCTGAAGGGAGTCCAGTAATCCAGCCGGACCGCCTGCCCTTCGGTTTCTGGCGGCTGTTCCGTCGCCTGTCCGCCCCACACGCAGCCGGACAGCACAGCAGCGAGCAGACCTGCGGCGAGCATACATGCTGCTGACCGCAACCGCCGCCGCATGGGATGCGTATCTTCCATGACTCCCTCCTCTTCGCTACTTGCGGATGATATCGATATAATCAAAGGCAATACTGCCCTTGGCAGGCTTTAGTGTAATCGAATTCACACCCTGGCGCAATGAGATTGTATGCTCCACGACAGGGAATTCGTTGCGCTGCGAAGGTGGCAGTTGCACCGTCTCCTCCTTGCCGCCCGTCTCCACGCTAAGCGACAGCTCGTCTTCCTCCCTGCCGCCCGCGGCGATCCGCACCGTGTACGTGCCGCTTGCAGGTACAATTACGGCAGGAAATACGAGCTCACCGCCTTCTGTACCTTCGACGATACCGGTCCCCGATGCGAACGGATTAGTCGCTGCTGTGAGCCCGAGGCTCTGCGCGTACTCCGCTTCGTAGCGGGGAATCTCGACGGCGAGGATCTCCGCCCCTTCCCCGCTCAGCTCCGAGAGGACCAGCGACTGCCCGCCCTGCCCCACTTCAAGGACCGCGTAGGCATAGCCAGTCTCGTCACCAGCCAACGGCGACAGCACGAGCTCTACCGGTGCTCCGCCTGCTGGCTCGGCCGTCACGGTCACCTCGCTCCCTGTAGTATTGCGATAGTGCAGCAGCAACGGTGCTTCTGTAGCCGCTCCCTTGCCGAGCGGCAGATGGGTGTAACGCAGACCGCCATCCTCCAGCGCTTCCGCATGCGCCGCGTGGAACACACCGCTGCCGGACGGCATGGGGATCGCCGCATCCAGCGGCAGCGGGCTGCCGAGCTCCGGCATCCCGTTCTCGTCCCACAGGACGCGCTGCGCCCGTGCCCGGCGGTTGCTCCAGCCGTCGCCGATCCCGCTTGTCGCGTGATACACATTCCATTGCTCTGTACCATCCGGTGACGGCGCGATCGTATTGTGACCCGGACCGTATACACCAGCCTCTTCATCCATCGTCATCAGAGGCTGCTCCGACTTCTCCCAGTCCATAGGCTCGAGCGGGTCGCCACCCGGCTTCAACGCCAGCATGCCGATGCTGTAGTGCGGCGTCCAGCTGCCCGCTCCGGAGTACAGCATGAATACCCGCCCGTCCTTCTTCAGAAACGCCTGCCCTTCATTGATGTACGGTGGTCCGCCGGCTCGTTCCCACTCCAGGTCGGGCTCGCTCAGCAGCACGCGCGGCCCGCTGATCGTGAGCGGGTCGCTCATCGGCGCGATGTACGTATTCTGGGCGATATTCACCTCGCCTTCCCAGCCGGACCAGACGAAGTACAGCGACTCTTCATGCTCCAGGACGAGCCCGTCGATCGCCCAGCGGTCAGTCTCATCCGTGATCTGGCCGCGGAAGGTATAGCTGCCCATCGGGTCATCCGCATCGGCTTCCAGCGCGTACATGCGGTGGTTCTCATTGGCGCCGTCGTCCGCGGCAAAGTAGATGTACCACTTGCCCTGCAGATACTGAATCTCCGGCGCCCACAGGGCCGAAGAATACGCCGTGCCCACCGGCGGATACCAGACCACTTTGCGCTCGGCGTCCTTGAAATCCAGCGTCCGCGCCTTCATGACCATGATGTCCGCGCCGTTATGCGTGAACGTCATATAATAAAAGCCATCCTTGTAGGCAATGCTCGGGTCCGGCGTATCCATATCCGCAAGTGTGTTTTTGAATGTGCCGCCATGGCCCGCATAGGGCTGGTCAGCCGTCTCGCTTCCATTCATCTGTGCCATCACCATCCATACGACCAGGACGGCAGCAGCGATCACCAGGACCGCGCCAACCAGAACCGACTTTTTTGATACGCGAAGCTTGCTCATGACCCTCTCCTTTCGTTACTTCACCCCGGCTTGCGTGATCGCCTTCACGAAGGAGCGCTGACCGAGGACAAATACGAGCAGCACCGGCAGCGTCGCGATCGTCGTCATGGCCATCAGCTTGCCGTAGGCCTGGGTATAGCTGCCCTGCGCCATCAGCGCAATGCCTGCTGTGATCGTGCGCATCTCCGGCGATGTCGTCGCATAGAGCGGCCAGACAAAATCATTATAGATGCCCATGAAGGTGAAGATGCCGAGCGTCACCATGATCGATACCGACGCCGGCAGCAGGATGCGGACATAGATCTGCCATTTGTTGGCCCCGTCGATGCGTGCGGCCTCCTCGATGCCTTTGGGGAACGAGATGAAGAACTGATACAGCAGGAAGACGCCGAACGCCCCCGCCGTGTAGGGCAGGATCAGGGCAGCATAGGTGTTGATCAGACCGAGCGCATTGAACTCCATGTACATCGGCAGAAAGGTCAGGACGCCGGGGATCATCAGCGAGGCGACGAACATCGAGAACAGCGTCCGCCTGAGCGGCAGATCGCTCAGACGGGCCAAGGCATAGGCCGCCATCGAATTGAACAGCAGCACGAGAAACGTGCCGATGAGACCGACCGACAGGGAATTGGTGATCCAACGGACGATCGGCACGTTCATGAGCTCCCCTGAAAGTCCGGCGATATAATTTTGCAAGGTCGGCTTCTGCGGGATAAAGTTCATCTGTCCGGCGAGCGCCTCAAAGTCGTTCTTGAAGGAGGTCGAGATCATCCATACGAGCGGCAGCAGGAAGATGACCGCGAGGATGGTGGCCAGCAGGATCAGTAACCATGTTCGGGCAGCTTTCATATTAACCGTCACTCTCCTTTCTGCCGTAGGTCAGCCGGTATTGGACGACCGATACCACCATGATGAGCAGTGCCATCAGGATCGCCATCGCAGATGCGCTGCCGATCTCTTTGCGGCTGAACGCCTGATCGAGCACATTCATCAGCAGCACCCGGGTCGAGTCGCCGGGACCGCCTCGCGTCAGCAGGAACGGCTGGGCATATACGTTAAACGATGCAATCGTCGAGGTGATCATCACGAAGAGCATGACCGGCCGGATCGACGGCAGCGTGATGTGGACAAATTTGCGCCAGGCCGTCGCCCCGTCGATTGAAGCAGCCTCGTAATAATCCTCCGGCACTTCATTTAGCGCATTGATATAGATAATCATATTGAAGCCGATCGTCCACCACAGCGTCGTCGCGATCAGGGATACCCACGCCCACGGCGTGGCGGTCAGCCAGGGAATCGTGCCGATGTCCAGCCGGCTCAGCATACTGTTGATGAAACCGGCGTTCGTGTCGAACATCATCAGCCAGATGACTGCCATGACCGATGCGGAGATCGCATAGGGTAGGAAGAAAAAGGTGCGGTACAGGCCGCGCACGCGTCTGGGCAGCGCGTTGACGAGCATCGCCAGTCCCAGGCCGACGGTAATGAGCAGCGGTACGGAGAACAGGACGAATTGGGCAGTCGCCCACAGCCCGTTCAGAAAAATGCTGTTCTCGTAGGAGCCTGCGGTAAAAATCGCGATATAGTTGCTTAGTCCGACAAACGGATGCTCGGCGGACAGCAATTCGAAATCATGCAGACTGATGTAGATGCCGTACCCGATCGGAAAGAGCAGGAACATGCCAAAGCACATGGCGTACGGAAGCACGAACAGCGTCGACGTCAGTCTGGACGTCCAGTTGGTTTTTCATGTGTCATCCCTCCAACGTTCCTGATAGCTCCCGGAGTGTGGCAGGAAGGACGGAAGCCTATCCGGCATCCATCCTCACATCTGCCTCCCGAAGCGGCCGCTATTTGCCGATCGCCTGCTTCGACTTGGCTGCCGCCTCGTCCATCGCCTGCTGCGGGTCCTTCTTGCCCAGGAGCGCGTTGTTCAGCTCTCCCCAGATCGGCTCGGAGATCGTCGGCCAGTTCAGGACGTTTGGTGCGAACTGCACATAAGAGAAGCTGTCGGCGATCGCGCTTTGCGGCAGCGCCTTGAAGTCTTCGCTTTCGATCATCGGCTTGGCTGCGAGCGCTTGACCGGACTCTGCCCACTCCAGCGAGTTGGTGGAGACATACTTGAGGAAGTCGCCGATGCCGGCAATGATCGACTCGTCTGTCACATCCTTGGGAATGGCAAAGTTATGGGAGCCGCCAAATACGGCCTGCTTTGCCTTGCCGATCTGCGGCATCGGCGCAACACCATAGTTCAGTCCGGCCTCGTCAAATTGCGATTTCATCCAAGGTCCGTTGAATTGGATCGCATTTTTGCCCTGCAGGAACAGTGTGTTCTCGCCATCCTGCTGCACATTGCCCGGCGATATGCCCTGGTCCACCATCCCGCGCAGCCACTCGATCATCTCGACGGCCTCCGGCGAATTGTATGCCACATCCTCGCCGTCCCACAGCTCGCCGCCGTTCTGCCAGACGAGGGTCGGGAAGATGAATTGCTGCGGCCACAGGGTCGGGACGACATAACCATACACGCCTTTATCTGCATCAGTAGCCTGCTCAACTGCGGCATCGAACTCCTCGCGGTTGGTCGGCGGACTAGTCACACCTGCCGCTTCCAGCAGGTCCTTATTGTAGTACATAACCAGCGGATGGATATCGAGCGGGATACCGTACAGCTCATCGTCGATGGTCGCATAATCGATCGCGGCTTCCACGTAATCCGTTTTATTGATTCCCGCATCGGACGCCAGCGTATCCAGCGCCTGCAGCTGGTTTTTGCTCACGTAGGTCGGGATCTGATCGAGATGCATGATCATCAGATCCGGGCGATCCTTGCTGGCGCTGAGAGCAATGTCGAGCTGCTTGTAGTACTCGCCGTTCGGCTGGATGACAAAGTTGATTTTGTAATTATCCTGCGACACATTGTATTTGTCCACGATCTCCTTCATGAACGGGCCATCCGCACCCGAGAACGGCGTCCAGAAGAGGAATTCCGTCTTCGCACCTGTCCCCCCGCCGCCCTGTGACGGCTCTGTAGTGCTGCCGCCTGAACCGCCGCCGTTGCTGCTGCATCCGGTGGCCACCATGGCGCATACCGTAAATACCGATAACCAAGCTGTTCCCCTTTTCATCAGTCCTTTTCCCCCTTATACGATGGTTGGAAAGACGGTTCATCTTTCTGCCTCCATCTTACGCCCGGGACCGGACAGGGGAAATGTCATCTTTTTTGATGGTATGGACATTTTTTTGGATCATCGCAACCCTGCATAGAAATCTGTCTATAACAAGCAAAAATATGTCCTGTTCCGGAAGCGGCTGACTATGCTCCAATAGACGTAAGCGCTTTCGTCCTCAATTGGGCAATGCGCCACTCCTGATAATGAAAGGAAGATGACCAATGGATGTATGGAAACAAGCCGGCCTGCGGGGATGCGTGCTCCTGCTGCTGCTCGTCCTGTGCTTGCCTGCACTGCCGGCTCTCGCCTCCTCCAACCAGAGCAACTTCTACAACGTAATTATGCAGGATGGCGCTGACCCCTGGGTGTACCAGCATACCGACGGCTATTATTACTTCACCAAGACAACCGGCGGCAATGTGACGATCTGGAAGAGCAAGACGCTAACCGGCATCGATGCCGCTCCCTCCCGCGTCATCCCCACAGGGTGCTGCAACGTCTGGGCACCCGAGATCCATTATGTGAACGGAGCCTGGTATATTTATTACGCCAAAGATGACGGCAACAATGTCAATCACCGGATGTACGTGCTGGAGAATACATCCGCCGATCCGATGCAGGGGACATGGACCAATAAAGGCCAGATCACCGATCCGACAGATAGATGGGCCATCGACGGCACCGTGCTGAAAGTGAACAACCAGTTGTATTTTCTCTGGTCGGGCTGGGAGGGCTCGACCAACGTCCGGCAGAATCTGTACATCGCCCGCATGAGCAACCCGTGGACGATCAGCTCCGCCCGGACGGAGATCGCACGGCCCGTCCACAGCTGGGAAACCAATCATTCACCGCATGTCAATGAAGCCCCGCAGGTCATCGTCCGCGGCAATGTGATTAACCTGGTCTATTCCGCCAGCGGCAGCTGGACCAACGACTACAGTCTGGGGCTGATCACCGCACATACGAGCAGCGACCTGCTGCAGCCGTCCTCTTGGACGAAGCGATCGACGCCGATCTTCAAGAGCGGCAACGGACTTTTTGGACCTGGCCATCACAGCTTCACCAAATCGCCCGACGGCACCGAGGACTGGATGCTCTACCATGTCGCCAAGTTCAACAACGCTGGCTGGAACCGCGAGATTCGCGCTCAGCGGTTCAGCTGGCATGCCGACGGCACTCCGTCGCTTGGCACCCCAGCGGCACCAAACACCCCCATCGCCATCCCTTCCGGCGAGCCGCAGCGGGTACGCTACGAAGGCGAGCAAGGCACCTTTGGCGGCGTAGCCTATGCTTCCCCCAGCCAGAACGGCTCGGGCGGCAGCAAAGCCGGACATATCGATACGGCGAGCTCTTATGTGGAGTTCAGCGTGTATGCCGCCCAGGCCGGGGAGTACGTGCTAGCGGCGCGGACAGCCAACGGCACGGCAGGCGGCGGCTGGTCGTCGCTCACCATTACAGTCAATGGTGTCTCCTCGCCCTTCCATGTGACCCACAAAGGCTGGGAGAACTGGGGGCTGTCGACGCTGCGGACACCGCTGCAAGCGGGATGGAATACGGTACGCTTTTCCCGGGGAACGGGTTATGCGGAGCTCGATTTTTTTGATGTGTATCCGGCTAATTAAACATAGGAAAAGACGCTTAACATACGCCCGGTTGCCGGTGCGCAGTTAAGCGTTTTTTTTCAAGCTGCTTTGAATTCGCAAGACTCGTAATGCTTATAATTGGATTATGGTAGTGTCTACTGGCAATCTGAGGATCGAAAAACCTTGAAGAGAATCATCGACTGGTGTACCGAATTCATGAAGGTATGACTGCGTTTGTTGCGTTTCGTACCCATTACGGGGACAAATAAGCAAACCTTGTGGCTCCCGGCTATCATTCCCTTTGTTCAAAGTGAATTCCCTGACTCTTTAGGAGAGTTATTAACTCAACTTGCAGTTAGGTCGTTGCAGCCTCAGCACTTCCAACTCCTACTTACACGACTGTGTTGCTGACGAGCCCCATGAAGCCATTATGATCTGCACGGTCGATCAGAGCCCTCACTGCTTTGTCTAACGCGTCGTCGACCTCATACCACTCGTCATTAATGACATCATGAAGCAGCAGACCCGGCAGGCCAACGAGTTCTTCGTCCGGAAATGCACGGGTCAAGGCATAGAAAGCAAATCCGGCAACCGGACTGCCTTCAGCATTCAGAAAGTCATATTGGATATATTGTTGGTAAGAACCCGGATTATCGAGAAGCGCGTTCCTGCCATAGTATTCCGGTGCTGTAATCGGCTCAGTCAGGCTCGAATGAAACAACGCATATAGATCCTCATGGTACGATCGTCCATTGAGTTGACGTGTAACGCTGCCCATCGTCATCGGTGCATCCTGAAGAACGGCACCGATCTTCACGCCATCGATCATCAGCGGCTCAGCATGGATGGAGACCGTCCGATCGCGGTAATCGACTTGTGCGCCGAAGGCTTCGGCAATCAGGCGCAGCGGCACCAGCAGCCGGTCGTTTTGCAGATACGGTTTGACGTCTGCGGCCAACCGCTCCCCATTTTTATGTACCTCACCGTCACTCAGGGACAAAGTCAGCTGCAGATCGCTTCGGGTCAGTACGACTCGTGAGGAAGTCCAGTCGACGGTGGCGCCGAGGTTTTCGCTAACGACGCGCAGAGGCACCATGACACGATTATCCTTTACCACAGGCTTCACTTCCGCTTCTACGGCGACGCCATCGATGCGAATCTGCTCTACCGCAGCATCAACCGAAGCAGTGGAGAATAGTACGGACGTGGCAATGACAAATCCAATCACAGGTTTTTTCATGATAAATGACTCCTTTTGCAAAGAAAATATAGGCTTACACACTGTATTAGACGCAAGCCGTCCTTTATTGGTTGCCATGTACAGAAAAAAGCCCATCCTCCGTAAATACGGAAGACAGACTTTGGTCCAGTTCACGACCAGCGTCCAGTCATATTAACCGCCCCCAACTACCTCCAGCTCGATCTGCTTCATCTCATAGAAGTAGCCTTGCCTCGCCATCAGCTCATCATAGGTGCCAGACTCGATCACGCGGCCCTGCTCCAGCACGATAATCTGGTCCATCTGCTCCAGTCCGGTCAACTGGTGGCGGATCCAGACGAGCGTGTCCTCGTGCGCCAGCTCCAGCAGCTCGCGGATGACGTACTCTTCCGTCACAGCGTCCAGAGAAGAGGTTGGCTCGTCGAGCAGCCACAAACGTCCGCCTTTCAGCATCGCCCGCGCCAAAGCAAGCCTCTGTTTCTCACCGTCCGAGAGGTTTTCACCTTTTTCATACACAGGGTCATCCAACGCCATGTCTGCCAGCCTGACCCGGCCAAGCGCTTCTGCAAGCTCTACGTCGGGGTGCTGTTCTGCGCCGAGCAGCAGATTGTCGCGGATCGTGCCGCGGAAGAAATGGTTGTGCTGCAGCACGACATTGGCGTGCTGCCAGATGCTCACCTCATCCAGCTGTTCCGCTGGCGTGTCATGCAAGCGAACCTCCCCGTGCGTCGGACTATGCAGCTTGAGCAGCAGCTCGAGGATCGTCGTCTTGCCGGCTCCGCTGGGGCCGACAATGGCGGTCTTCGAGCCAGCAGGACACGAGAGCTCGACATCCTGGAGCGCCGGCCGCCATTCATCGGCATGCCGGTAGGTCACCTGCCGCAGAGCAAGCGATACCGCTTCGTCCGCCGGCAGCTTGCCGCCCGGCTGCGCCGGCCTGCCATCCGTATCGCCCACGGTCTCCTCCAGCCGCTGCGCCGCATGCTCGCTGTCCAGCTTGTAGGCCGGCAGACTGGCCATACCGGCCGCTTCTTCAAATACGGTCTGTGCGACCAGCACCAGCATCGCCAGGAACACCCCGGCCAGCGAACCCGTAGCGATCAGGTAGGCGCCTGTGCCGAGGACCGCCCACGAGACGACATGAGTTAGGAAGCCGTGCAGCGATTGGCCCAGCAGGAGATTGCCCGCTGCGGCCCGTTGGCTGTCCGAGAGCTCCGCAGAGCTCTCATGCAGACGACGCTCGTGCGCCTCCAGCTGTCCATAGACCTTGAGATCGCGGAAGCCGAAGAGCATCTCGGTTACATCGGTGGAGAGCGCCGCCCGCTGCTGCCGGACCTCCCGATACACCTTGCGCTGACTCAGCATGACCAGGTATGGCACAACAACAGCAGCGACCAGCATCGCCAGTACGAACAACCCGGCGATCCCCAAGGAAAAGGCCGAGGTGAAGACGATGGTCGCCAGGAACACCATCACCAGGATCACTGGCGGATACGCGACCCGCAGGAAGTAATGCTGCAGGCTCTCTACATCCCCGACGATCCGCGCGAGCAGATCGCCGCTGCGCTGCCGGCCGAAGATCTTGGGCGTCAGCGGCGCCAGTCGGGCAAAGAACGAAACCCGCAGGCGGCTCAGCATCGTAAACGTCGCCCGGTGCGAGAACAATCGCTCGCCGTAACGGGCGGCGGCACGGATCAACCCGAGGATCTTGACCAGGGAGGTCAGCACGATCAGCGTGTAGAGCGGTGGTGCGAATGCCGCTTGCGAGATCATATAGCCGCTGGCCGCGAACAATCCCACGCCGCCGATGCCGGCGACGAATCCGCAGGCGATAGCAATCGCGATATCCTTGCGCTCCTGCAGCATCGCCTTGGCCATCACAGTCCATTCGCTCATCGCACACCACCTCCCCGCTGTAGATCAACCATCTCTGCATACTGCGGCAGACTGCTGAGCAGCTCATCGTGAGTACCGCTTCCAAGCAGCCGGCCCCGCTCCATGAAGAGGATACGGTCGGCGGACCGGATCGTGTGCAGCCGATGAGCGACCGTAATCATCGTCGCCTCTCTGGACAGCTCTGCGATCGAGCGCTGGAGCACACGCTCCGTGTGCAGGTCGAGCCCTACGGTTGGCTCGTCGAACAGCAGGACAGACGGCCGCTTGAGGAACGCCCTGGCCAGGGCAAGCCGCTGCTTCTCGCCGCCGGACAAGCCGCGCCCGCCCTCGCCGACGACCGTGTCCAGGCCCTGCTCCAGCTCGTCGATCAGCCCGGACAACCCTGCGGCTTCGGCTGCTTGCTCAATCTCCGCGCGCTCAGTCTCCAGATGCGCGCCGATCGCGATGTTCTCGGCGACCGTACCGGAGAAGATGTACGGGTGCTGGGTAATATAGCTGACCTGTCTGAACCAGTCCGCCTCGTCGTACGCCGTTAGAGCATCGCCTTCTATCCTTACCTCACCCGAGGTAGGCCGCAGCAGTCCAGCGATCAGATGCAGCAGCGTTGTTTTGCCCGACCCGCTGGCACCGACGATCGCGATATGCTCGCCTTGGCCGATCGATACCGTCCCGGCATCCAGCTGGAACCCTTCCGGCCCATACTGGAACTTGAGATCTTTCAGTTCAATGGAAGGCGGCAGCGATTCTAATGTTAGCTGTCTGCGCTCCATACCTTCTGCAGGCGCAGCCTGCTGTGCAGCAACGGCTTCGCCCTCCACCAGCGCCTCGACCTTCTTGACTGCCCCCATACTCGTGCGGCCGCTGTGGAAGGCCGTCCCCATATTTTTGATGGCACTGTAGAACTCCGGCACCAGCAGCAGGATGAAGAAAGCTGTACCGAAAGGCAGCGACTTGTAGATCAGCATCTGAAAAGCCAGATCAAGCGCCACCAGGCCGATGCTGAGCATGACGATCAGTTCCATCATAAACGTATTGGTGAAGGCGATCCGCAGGATGCCCATCGTCGCGTCCCGGAAGCCGAGACTGCTGCGCTCGATCTCCTCCTCCTGCTTGCGTACCCGGCCGAACAGCTTGAGCGTCACCAGCCCTTGAAGCGCATCGAGGAAGGCGCCGCTGAATTCGGCTAGCTGGGCATACTTCTCCTCCGACTTCTTCTTCGTCCGAAGACCGACGAGGATCATGAAGACCGGAATAAACGGCGCGGTCAGCAGCATGATCAGCCCGGAATGCCAATGCTGGGTAAAGACGACGATCAGAAGCAGCAGCGGGATAACGGCGCTCTCCGCCATTCGCGGGATATACTGGCTGAAGTAGCTGTCGGCCTCGTCGACCGCATCCATGACGATACTTACTTTGCCCCCGGTCTGACCGCTTAGCGATGCCGGCACCGACTCATGGGCCAGCTTGCGGATCACCCTTTGGCGGATCGCAGTCTTGGCGCGAGCCGCCAGCGAGAGGCCGATCCGACCGTTGCTGTACGTACCTATCGCGCGTAGGAGAATGACGGCGAGCAGGACGCCGAGCATGAAGGTTACGGTGCTCCAGGCTGCTTCCTGCAGGAAAATCCGGTCTACGATCGCGGCGATGAATCCAGCCTGGGTGACGATCGCGGTACCGATGATCAGCGAGCAGAGCCCCAGCAGGAGGAGGGAACGGCGTTCTGAAGCCAGCTGGGCAGACAATAGACCGGTTCTACGGGCTCTTTTCTTCATTCGCTCTCCCCTCCTTTTGCTTCAACTGACTTACCTGAGTCTATTTTTTGCCTTTAACATAATCCGCATCGAAAAGGAACAGCTTAAATACGAGACCCAGTGACGGGATCAACAAGCACAGTCCGCCGATAAATGCGACAACCAGCGCGATCCCCATCGCCTCGGGAGTAGCGCCCTCCTGGATTGTGATATAAGGATCTAGAATATAAGGGTAATGCCCGATACCGTAAGCAAAAAAAGCACAGAAGAACTGCAGCATCACGCTGATAAAAGCTAAGCCGTAACGCCTGCCGGTATAGAGCAGCCACATCGCCAGCATGAAGAAAGCGACGGACAGCCCGAGCAGCCACCACAGCTCCATCATGTTCTGGAAGTGGCGTTCATTGTGCTGGCTGAGATAGATAAAGGTAGTCAATCCGGCGATGATCGTCGGCGTGCTCCAAAACATCGCGTACGAACGCAGAAGTTTCAGGGCCGGCTGGTCATCCGCCCGGGAGGCGTAGAAGGTCAAAAATGTCGCACTGATAAACAAGACCGAGACAATCGCCAGGCCGACGATGCTCCACGACAGCGGACTCGTAAACAGCGTCAAGTACTCCAGTGCGACCCGGCCGTTCTCCTCGACGATAAACCCGCCTTCGGACAGGGTCAGCGCAACCGACAGCGAGGCCGGGATCAGCAGCCCTGTTGCTCCATACAGGAACAGGTACAATGTATTGTCCTTGGAGCCGTAATTCTCGAACGCATAAAACGAACCCCGGATCGCCAGCAGGACGATCGCGATGCTTCCGGGGATCAGCAGTGCCGAGCCGTAATAATAAGCCGTATCCGGGAAGAAGCCGACGATGCCGACGAAGAAGAAGACGAAAAATACATTCGTAATCTCCCATACCGGAGACAAATATCTCGAGATCAAGCGATTGATCAGGTGATCCTGCTTCGTCACCCGGGCATAGTAAGCGAAGAAGCCCGCCCCGAAGTCAACTGAAGCGACAATGAGATACCCGTACAAAAAGATCCATAACACGCTGATGCCAATCAACTCGTAACTGATCATGCCCGCTCACCCTCTTCTTTGGCAAGGTGTTCGATATCCTGCATATGTCTCTCGAGCTCCGCTTCCGCTGAATTGCCCCGAAACAGCCGCCGCAGCACGATGACGCACAAGGTGCCCAATACGATGTACAGCAAAAGGAAGACGAAGAAGAGCGGGACCACATTAGGCGATGAAGTGGCTGCCTCCTCGACGCGCATATATCCACGGATAATCCAGGGCTGCCGGCCGATCTCTGCATAGAACCATCCCAGCTCCACCGCCAGAAAGGCGAGCGGCGTACTCAGCAGGATGCCCCGCATCAGCCATTTATTGTACTCGTTTCGGTTCTTCCAAAATTTGAACAGGAAGTATAAGACCGAGATGCCCAGAATGATGAAACCGAGACTAACCATCAAATCAAAAAGATAGTGCACCAGCAGCGGCGGCCATTCATCGACCGGGAATTCCTCGAGTCCCGTTACTTCCGCATTGAAATCGCCAAATCCGAGAAAGCTTAAGGCATTGGGAATGCGGATCGCGCCGGTCGGCTCCTGATTTTCGTTCAACCACCCAAATACCAGCAGGTCTGCTCCACGTTCCGTCTCAAAATGCCATTCGGCGGCAGCCAGCTTCTCCGGTTGGTGCTTGGCCAGGAACTTGGCGGACACATCTCCTGCTACGACTGTCAGCAAGCTGAAGACCAGCAGCACAGCCATCATCAGATTGAGCGACTTTTTGTAGTATGAACTGATCCCCTTCTTGAGAATCATAAAGGCGGCGATCCCCGCCAGCAAAGCAGCGCCAGTCATATAGGCCGAGCTAAGGACGTGGAACACCTTGGACGGCGTCGCCGCATTCAGCATCGCTGCAACCGGATTGACCGCCGAGAAGGAGCCGTTCTCCAGGACGAAGCCTTCGGGCGTATTCATAAACCCGTTGACTGTCGTGATGAAAAATGCTGACATCCCTGCGCCGATGACGATCGGGAACGTCAGCAGCCAGTGGGTATAAGGATTCTTGAACCGATTCCACGTATACAAATAGATCCCCAGGAAGATCGCTTCAAAGAAGAACGCAAAAACTTCCATAAATAGCGGAAGCGCGATAACATTGCCCGCCAGCTGCATAAAATTAGGCCAGACCAACGACAACTGCAAGGCAATTGCCGTACCGGTCACTACGCCTACTGCCACGGAGATGATAAATCCGCGCGTCCATCGTTTGGCCATGAGCGTATAATGCGGGTCCTTCTTGCGAATGCCCATAAACTCGGCAATGGCAATCATGAGAGGCACGCCAACCCCGACTGTGGCAAAAATGACATGAAAAGCTAGAGTTAGGCCGGTAAGCAATCGGCTCCATAATACCGTATCGATATCCACTAATAGCCGTCTCCTCTCGTATGATATATATCACGGCAGCATGTTCACAGCTTCTAGTATAATCAATTCCCCCGTGAAGATGAACGCTAATCATCCCAGCTCCCAAAAAGGTTCATATCTTTCTTACAACATTGTGAAAATAATAACAAAGCTTCGCCTTCATTCATGATTTTGTCAAAAATCGGCCGCGTTGAAGACACAATACCGTCACAAATTATGGCTTTAAGTCCTGCTGCCTGTCGGTCTGCGGGCGGACGGATAAAGCCGACCCGGGACCGTTGGTCGCGGACCTCCCTTCCTTTACGATTAAAGCATCACTTTGCTACTGGGTCTCCAAGACCCCGATAGGAGGAAAAATGACTGCCAATCCTACATTACAACTGAAGAAAAAAGTCGCTCCGTTCGAAAAGTCCAGCTTTAAACGCAGTTTAGTCCAAATCCTGAATACGGTACCGCCTTTTATGCTGCTGTGGTTTTTGGCTTACCAAAGCCTCGAGGTATCCTATTGGCTGACGCTGGCTTTATCCGTTGCAGCGGCCGGCTTCGCCATCCGCATCTTCATCCTCTTTCACGATTGCTGCCATTATGCACTGTTCAAGAACAGACGCGCCAACGAAATGATCGGCACGCTCACCGGCATCTTGACGTTTACGCCTTACCGGGGGTGGCAGCACAGCCATGCGATCCACCATGCGACCAGCAGCAATCTGAACAAGCGGGGGATCGGGGACATCCGCGTCTTGACGGTAGAGGAATATACCCAGTCGACGTTTTGGCAGCGGCTTGCTTATCGGCTGTACCGCAACCCGCTGGTCATGTTCGGACTAGGACCATTCTACAGCTTTCTTCTGGGCAATCGTTTTAATCGTAAAGGGGCAAAGTTCAAGGAGAGGGTCAATACATATCTGACGAATACGGGCATCGTGGCGCTGGTTGCCCTGCTCTGCTGGGCGGTCGGATGGCAGGCACTGCTCCTCGTCCATCTACCGATATTCTATCTCTCAAGCGCCCTCGGCATCTGGATGTTCTACGTGCAGCACCAGTTTGAAGACACCTATTTTGAAAATGAGAATGAGTGGGACTTTGTCAAGGCTGCTGTGGATGGAAGCTCTTATTACAAGCTTCCCCGCCTGCTGCAATGGGTCACAGGCAATATCGGTTTCCACCACGTTCATCATCTGAGTCCGCGGGTACCCAATTATTACCTGGAACAGGCCCATGAGCAGACACCTGACTTCCGTAAGGTGACAACCATTACGTTGAAGTCCAGTCTACAGGCCTTGCGCTTCCGGTTGTGGGATGAGAAGAACAAACGATTTGTAGGATTTCGGGAGATCTAATTTCGAAAAAAACCGTGCGAATCACCTTCGCACGGTTTCCGAATTATTCTCCGCTTGCGGGGCCGATGGCTGCCGCGGCGTTCAGTTTCAAGGTGACGCCCAATACTTGATGATGGTCTGACTCCTCTATATACCAACGGTGCTCTCCATGATTGACGGGCTTGGGCAGGCCATCCATAATATTGGCATGAATCTGCAGCCATCCGCCTATGGTATCGACATTCTCGCTGTTCTCGAAAGAGAGACCGAATCTTTCTTCCAGATCCTTCAGGAGCACACGTCCGCTGATGGCATATTCGCCCGGCGCCTTCTCCGCGATCTCCTCCTTCTCGTCCTCGTCGAATTCATCGCGGATTTCCCCGACGATCTCTTCGAGAATGTCTTCCATCGTGATGATGCCAGCCGTACCGCCGAATTCATCGATGACAATTGCCATATGGACTCTGTTCTTCTGCATTTGGACCAAGGCATCATGCAGCGATGTCGACTCATGGATGACGTAGATTTCATGGATCAGCTCTTGCCAGTCGCCCAATCGGTTGATGGCGATATTCGTGACGAGCTCCTTGGCGTTCAGGAAGCCGATTATGTTATCCTTACTGTGATCTTGCGTAACAGGAAAACGTGTGTAGTGATGCTCATCGATCAGATGTAAGATTTCTTGCGCCTCCATCTCGGTATCGACGACCATTATCTGTGTACGCGGCACCATAACGTCTTTAGCGATCCGCTCATCGAATGCAAAAATATTTTGCAAATAAGCAAGCTCGGTCTGATTAATCTCGCCGCTCTGATAGCTTTGCGTCATAATAATCTTGAGCTCTTCCTCGGAATGAGCCTGCTCATGACCGATCGGTTTGACGCCGAACATCCGCAGCAGCACCTGCGCCGAGCCATTCAACAGCCAGATCAGCGGGAACAGGAGCGTACCGAACCAGACGAGCGGTCTGGACAGGATCAGTGTCATCCGTTCGGCGAACTGGATCGCCAGCGTCTTGGGCGCCAGCTCGCCGATCACGACATGAAGAAAGGTCATGATCCCTATGGCAAGCGCATAGGAGATGAACGTACTCACCGCAGCAGCCATTCCCCATTCGTCGAAGATCGGATGCAGCAACCGCTCGACGGTAGGTTTGCCGAGCGCCCCAAGTCCGAGTGCAGTGACTGTAATCCCCAGCTGACAAGCCGACAGGTAGTAATCCAGATTGGATACGATGCGCTTGGCCGCCAAGGCTGTCTTATTGCCCTCGGACACGAGCTGGTCGATGCGGCTCATCCGGACTTTGACAACGGCGAATTCAGACCCGACAAAGAAAGCAGTCAAAAGAATTAAAAGTGCGGCAATGCTCAGATTAATGATCGTGGATATGTCCAATTCGTTCCCTCGTTCAAGAGGGATTCACCTCCGTAAATGTTAGAATCGTTTTAAGTTGGATTCCATCTCGTACGCTCGGTTGACAGGGCAGCAATCATCCTTAATGCGACATACACCTTCCCAATGAGCTCACCTCCACATCTCTCAATTATCTTGATTATATAACCGAGTCTTATAAGAAGCAAAATAATACGGCAACGCCATCGGATAATAAAACGAACCGGACCGAGTAAAAGGGGGTCAGGTTCGTGAGTTGCCAAGGGATATCATGATTGGTTATCGTCCCCGCGGTTAGTCAAATCGGGTAATGAGCTGATCAAGCGTCGTCTGGGCCAGCCTCTGCTCCAGGGCTTGCTGCGCCTCACGCAACTCAGACTGCAGCACCTGCTCAATATTGCGGCCGACCAAGCAATTGATATTCGAGCCGCTGTGCACGCCGAACAAGCGATTGTCGTCCACGATATCGACCGCTCTGTAAATATCCAACAGCGTGATCTCCTCAGGGGCCCTGAGCAGGGAAGCGCCTCCTACTCCTGCACGCACGTCCACCAGTCCCGCCTTCTTGAGCATGCCCATGATCCTGCGGATGACAACAGGATTCGTGTTGACGCTTCCTGCGATGAAATCGCCTGTGATGTCGCCCGGTCCCTTTGCGATGAGGGAGAGCGTATGGATCGCCATTGAAAAACGTGTGCTAAGCTGTTTCATATCATCACCGCCGATGCAACCATTGTAGTTACTTGCAGCCTTATTGTCAATTCTCCTCCGCCGTGCAGCATGCTCAGACAGCCGAGGATTTGGGTTTCCAGCGAAGCCCGATTCGTCCCTTCCTGATCAAACGGATCACGATGAAGATCCAGATGCTCAGGACGACGAGGAAGATCAGCACTTGAGGCAGGATCCGCGGCTGGCCCAGCAAAGAACCGAGCAGGATGAAAATCCCGATCTTGGGCAGTGAGCCGAGCAGGGAGGCGACAATATAGGACTTGTACTTCGCGCCCGCCGCCCCTAGCAGGAGACTGACGGCTTCTACCGAAAAAGGAGCCAGTCTGGCCCAAAACATGCCAGAAAATTCATTCATCTTATAGGAAGCAAACCATTTGCCCAATTTATCGTTTTTGGACACCAGGTTGTCGACCGTCGCCTTCCCCATCCATTTGCCAAAGAAATAGGTCAACGTGATCTCCATCGTCAGGCCGACCAGACAGAGTGTCAGCGCGATACTCATGGGAAAAAAGATGCCGGCGGCAACGTAGATCAGTTGGATCGGCAGGAAGAACAGCACAGACTTGATCAGCGACAGTCCGAGGATCAGACTCACCGACACCCACCAGTCGCGGGGCAGCAGGAGCCAGGCTTCGATGTCCATGGATTGAAAGGCATCCCAGGACATGACAAGAATCAATATTACAAACGTAAAAAGGATGAATCTTAGCCCATTGGGCACGGTTAAGAACTTACGCATCAAGCTCAAGTCCTCTCTGGGGTCAGGGGTACAAACTGCTGCAAGCAGCAGAGCACCCTCCCCTTTCGTTGACAGTCTTTTAGATGTTGTTCAAAAGTCCGTTGCTGGCCAGAGCCTGCTCCTGCCGAGCTCCATCGTCCATAGTTGCTCCATCGGCAGCTCGCGGCGCTGCCACTCGGCAAGCAGCCGGTCCAGCGCTTCCTTTGGCGTATCGTCGGCGAGGCGGAACGCATCGTAATGCATCGGCACGAAGGTCCGGGCACCGACATCCAGGAAGGTCTGTACAGCTTCCTCTGGCGTCATATGGGCATCCCGCATGAACCATTCGGGCTCATAGGCACCGATCGGAAGCAAGGCCACGGAGATGTCGGGATACCGCTTCCCGATCTCTGCAAATAACGGGTCATAGCCGCTGTCCCCTGCGAAATAAAGGCATTCCGAGCCAAAGCGTATAACCCATCCGCCCCAATGCGACGAATTGGTGTCCCATGGTGTCCTGCGCGTCCAATGCTTGGCCGGGACGAAGCCAAAGGTTACTTCGCCGATCCGATGCTCCGACCACCAAGAGAGCTCATGTACATGCCTGAATCCTTTGCGTCTCATCCAGCTGCCCAGCCCTTCCGGGACCAGCAGCACAGGGTTGCCGGGCAGCCTGCGGAGGCTGGCCAGATGGAGATGGTCGTAATGCGCGTGCGAGAGCACGACGACATCGATCAGCGGCAGCGATTCGATCGGCACGCCTGGCGGGGACAGTCTGCCGCTGAATCCCATCCTGGCAGCCCATACCGGGTCAGTAACGATGTGGAGTCCACCGAGCTGGACGAGAAATGTCGAATGCCCGATGAAGGTAATGGACGGCGGACTTTGTTTGCTGGCGAGCAGTGACAGATCCGGTTCCACACGCGGGACAACGTATGACAGGTCTTTTTGCTTTGATCGGCGTTCCTGTTGCCACTTGCGCAAATCTGCCAAGGTTTTGATATTGGCTGAACCGTCGCCATTGACGTATCTTTTTCCCATCTCGTTTTTTTATCGCTCCTTTACTTTTGCGGTCCGGATTTACGCCAGATTAGTATGAGTTCCTGTTCCATGCGGCAATCTTTATCTTTAGTGTAACAAACCAATGGAGTACGCGCATCTTTCCTTGCCCAGGCGTCTGAGACGAAGCCGTACGGGTACGAAAAAAACCTTGACCGGCTGCCGCGCCTATCAAGGTTTGTCCGTCTGTTTAACCCAGCTTGACCAGATGCTCGGATGTCCGAAATGCGAGTGCCAGGATCGTCAACACCGGATTGACGCCACCATTGGTTACATGGACCGAACCGTCGCTGACCCACAGATTGTCATAACCGTGCACACGGCCCAGCGGATCGGTGACCGACGACGCCGGATCGTCTCCCATCCGCAGTGTCCCGGCTTGATGCTGGCCGCCGCTCAGGCCGCCGCCCGGGCGGGTTCGCCATACGTGGCGTGCGCCAGAGGCGAGAAGCCACTGCTCCGCTTGCTCGGCCAGGTAAGCGGCAGCGCGCAGCGACTCCGGGTGAACGCTGCCGGACAGCTGCACGACAGGCAGCCCGAAGCGGTCTCTGACTCGGGAAGACACACGCACCCGGGCGTCCGGTGCCGGGATCTCCTGGATCGGCCCCTGGATCTGACTCGTGCGCAGGTAGCTGTGTCGCATGGCTTCCTTCCCTGCCTTGCCCCAGCGGGGAGCATCTGAAGCCAGAGCGCGGTGCCAGTGGATGAGCGGCAGCCGGGTGAACTCGTTGGCGAGCAGCCCGCCGCCGATGATGCCGCTGGTCGGGCTGTGCTCGAACCGGAAGGTAGCGATGCTCACGCCCGGGCCCAAGCCGTCCTGCACCGGCTCGTCGTAGAGACCGTAAGCGCCGGCGTATACATGTCCCTGCAGATGCCGCCCCACTTGACCGCTGCGGTTGCCAAGGCCATCCGGATCATCTGGTGTGGCAGAGTTCAACAGCAGCCGCGCGCTCTCGATTGCTCCGGCGGCGACGACGACGTGCCCCGCCCGCACGCTTCGCCGCAGAACCTCGCCGTCCATATCCTGGACCAGCCGGACGCCGGTAGCTCGGCAGCCGCCTTCGGTATCGATGCGCTCCACCATCACATCGCAGAGCAGGTCGCAGTTGCCCGTCGCCAAGGCCCGGACCAGCATCGTATTATGACCGCCGTTTTTGCTGTCGTTCGGACAGGCGAAGCCTACGCACTGTCCGCATCGCACGCAGGCCGGCCGGCCGTCTCGCGCCTCGGAGTTGATGAGGAGCGGCACCGGGCCGACATTCCATCCCAGCTTGGCCGCCCCCGCGGCAAGGCGTTCCGCCTCCAGCGTGCCGGCCAGCGCAGGCATCGGATAAGCTCGCTGTCTGACGCCGCGTCCGGGATGGGCAGTGCCGTCCCCGGAGACGCCGATCTCCCATTCAGCCCGGTCATAGAAGCGTTCCAGCTCGTCATAGCTGATCGGCCAGTCGGAGAGCGAACTCCCCTCGGGTACGCCGTAACGACTGGCCATGCGGAAGTCGTCCGGATGAAAGCGCCAGGCCTGCGCCCCGTACACGCGGGTTCCTCCGCCGACCGTCATGGCATTGTTATGATAATCTCCCTCGAAGGGGAGTGTCACCCGCTCTTCCCCTTGCGAGGATATGAACGTGCGGGGATGCCCGTCAATATGCGGCCCTGTATTGTGACCGTATTTGCTGAGGCGGTGGTTGCGCAGATGATCCGAGCCGATCTGATCATACCGGAGCCAGCTCCCCCGTTCCACGACCAGCACGCGCAGACCGGCTTCCGAGAGCTCCGCCGCCGCCACAGAGCCGCCCGCACCAGCCCCGATGACGATGGCATCATACGTATCCCGCAGCTGACCCATCGTCACGGTCGTCAGCCCGGTCTCTTTTGTCTCTGCAGGCGACCCTGGCACGGGTCCCGGACGGAAACCGATCATCTCCCATGACTTGGCGTCTGCATTGCCTCCACTTTCGGGACTGCCATAGTAGCCTTCGATGACTATACTCGTCAACGTTTCCAAGAAACGCCGGGAAGAGATCGGCCAAGCTCTTCGACCGTCAAGCTGCATCTCCTGCAGCAGCATGTCCTGCTCCTCTGCCGTCAGTTGGTGGAAGGGCCCGCCGTGCCTGTCCAGCGCATCCGCACAGAGCGCTTCGACACCGGGGATGATCCACGTTGTCCAGATGTCTGGTTGTTCTTCAGCGTGACGGCTGAGATAGGACAGTGCTCCCAGCTCGCTTGCTGATGGCCATTCGTCTTTAGGCACGATACGGTCCGCAATCGCTTTCATAACGACTTGGTTTTGTTGTACAAATTGAACTGCTTCAGCTGTCATGTCATGCACCATCCTGTGCTCTATAGTTATGTCTCGACGCTACATTCCAACCGGGCGGTACGCATGCTAACTATTTCGGCTCCCGGAAGCCAAATCCTTTTTCTTCGCACAAGTGGCAGGCATTTCTTCTAAGCATGCGCATCGGCTCCGGTCGGTGTACCGATCTGCACAGCGTCACCACTTAGTCGGCAGCCTCCGTCGTCCTGCAGCAGCGCTGCACCGCACGGAGGATGCCGCCATACCCGGTGCAGCGGCACAGGTTGCCGGCCAATGCCTCGCCGATCTGCCGGCTCGTCGGCGAAGCATAATCATCCAGCAGCGCTTTGACGGCGAGGATCATCCCGGGCGTGCAATATCCGCATTGGAAGCCGCCTTCTGCTAAGAACGCCTGTTGGATCGGATGAAGCTCTTCTCCCGCCAGCCCTTCGATCGTCGTGATCACACAGCCCGAGCTCTGGTATGCCATCATCAGACACGCGTTGACCAGCTTGCCGTCCATCAGCACCATACAAGCGCCGCAGCGCCCCAGCTCGCAGGACACCTTGGTGCCTGTCAGTCCCAGCTCGTCGCGCAGCATCGTCAGCAGCCGCTGCGCTGGTTGCGTCTGCAGCTCTACTGCTGTGCCGTTCACCGTGGCTTTCCACACATACGGGCTCATCCTGCTCCCCCCTTCTCCATCTCACCGGCTGTGAATCGCTCCAGCAGCTCCTCCCGTCTAATCGGCAGACTGCTGATACGCCGTCCGGTCGCCGCATGGATGGCAGCGGCAATCGCCGGAGCCAGCGCTACGGAGCCGACCTCGCCGATCCCTCGCGGCCCATAAGGGTCGTCAGACGGCAGCTCCTCGATCGCATCGATCTGTACGGGACTCTGCGCATCCTGCACCGTCGGGAGGAGGTACGTATCGAGGTTCTGTGTCATATATCTGCCCTTCTCCATCACCGCGTCCTCCATGAGCGTGAAACCTAGCGCCATCGCAGACCCGCCTTCGATCTGACCGATATAGCCCATCGGATTGGCAACCGGTCCGGCAGCTACGGCATGGTACTGATCGGTGACGCGAACCTCGCCCGTCAGCGTATTCACCTCGACAGCAGCCACCGCTGCCGTGCAGGTATACAGATAATGCGCACCGGTCACCGGATCTGGCGTGAGAGGAAATTCGAACGCGGCTGTGAATTGCAGCCCGTCTGTTCCCCTGCGGGCCAGCTCCGCATAAGAGATGACGCAGCTGGTCCCGGCTTCCTCTCCATGCAGCCAGATGCCGCCCGGGCCGGTCGCCAGCCGGTGGATCGGGTATCCGCTGGCTGCGGACGCAGCGGCAAGCAGCGCCCCGGACAGCTTCGGCTGCAGCTCCCTTAGCGCCAGATGCGCGACCGTCGTCGATCGGGAAGCCGTGCTGGAGCCGGTATGGGGCGCCTTGTCCGTATCGCCGATTATGATATGGACATCACTGGCGCTGCAGCCGAACCGCTCTATGAGCATCAGCTCCAGCGTAGCCGTGATGCCTTGGCCGAACTCCTCGAAGCTGAAGGCAGCCTCGAGCTTGCCCTGGCGGTTCAATCCGAGCCGGCCGCCGCCCGGATCGGGGATGCCGTAGCCGAGACCGGAGCCATGCATCGCCAATGCCGCTCCGACTCCCCGGCGGAGCCATGGCGTGTCGCCCGTTGACAGCGGCTCATGTTCTCGCTGCCACAGGCCGGAGCGCTGGACCGACTGCCACACCTGCTCAGCGCCATTATTGCGGACGATCCGGTTGCCCAGCGGCCCCGGATCGTCCTCGTGGCGCAGATTGAGCCTGCGCAGCTCCCATGGCGCCAATCCTGCCTCTTCTGACAGACGGTCCAGCTGGCCTTCGAGCGCGAAGATGACCTGATTGCCGCCGAAGCCGCGGAACTCCCCGGAGACGCCATTGTTCGTATAGACAGACAACCCCTCCACCTGAACATGAGGGATCCGATACGGACCGAGCGCATGCTCCGTTGCAAAGTTCAGGACCGGCCCGCCTAGCGTCGCGTAAGCCCCGGTATCGGCCACGATGCGCACCTGGTGAGCCAGCAGCCGTCCGTTCTCGTCGATCCCTGTCTTCATCGTCACCTGCATCGGATGACGCTTCAAGCCGGCGCGAACGGATTCGCGCCGCGTATTGTGCAGCTTGACCGGCCTCCCTGCGTGCAGCGCCAGCAGCGCACCGTAAGGCTGGATATTCAATTCATCCTTGCCGCCGAACGATCCGCCGATCGGACTCGAGATGATGCGGATCCGCTCCTCGGGGATCGCCAGAATACGCGCGAGCTGCATCCGGTCTTTATAGCCGTGTTGTGTCGCTGCCTGTACGGTGAGCCGACCGTCTTCTCCGAAGGCGAACAAGCCGCCTTCCGTCTCCATATAACCATGCATCTGGCGCGGTGTGCGGTAGCTCTCCTCCACCACATGAGCGCACTGTGCAAAAGCCTGCTCAACGTCGCCCCGTTCGTACGCTGTGCGATGCAGCACGTTGCTTCCGGGATGCAGCAGTACGGCATCCGCCTGCAGCGCGGCTTCGGGCGAGTCGATAACCGGCAGCGGTTCATACTCGACTTCGATCAGGGAGAGGGCATAGTCGGCCAGCTCCGGCGTCTCGGCAGCGACCGCTGCGATCGCATCTCCTACATAGCGGACGCGGTCCTCGCACAGGACCGGCTGATCCGGGACGACGATACCGAAGCGATTCATACCCGGTACATGCCGGTGAGTGATTACGGCATGCACGCCTGGGAGCTTCTCTGCTACCTCAGTCCGCACCGCCAGCAGACGGGCATGCGGGTGGGCGCTGCGCAATACTTTGCCATAGAGCATGCCCAGCAGCTCCAGGTCGGTCAGATATTTCAGGCTGCCCGTTACTTTGCCCGGCCCGTCTGGCCGGAGATGCCACCGTCTGCCTGCTGTTGTCCGATCCAGCAGCATCCTCCCCACTTCCTTTTCATTAGAATCTGGTTGCCGACCATAGGTGCGCAGTCAGCAGATTGGCTGCCGCTTCCTTGCGATAGGCTGCATCGGCATGCGAATCGGTGGCAGCTCCATAGCCTGCCCGGACAAGCTCACCTGCCCGGAGCAGGGTTGCCCGGTCCGACCTGCCGCCCTCGAGGAGCGTCTCCACTTCTTTCAGCCGGAGCGGCGGCGCTGTGCCGCCGCCCAGCGCCAGCCTGATACCGGTCAGCGTGCCGTCTGCCAGCTGTCTCCCCGCCAGCGCAATTGTTACAAGCGAAGGCGTAAAAGCCTCCCGCCGCCCCAGCTTGCTGTAAAAGGATATATCTCGCGACGTAGCGCTAACTTCAGTCGAACCGGGGATGCAGATCCGCACGATCAGATCCTCCCGGTGCTCTGCCGTATTCTCCAGCCAGCGCACCAGCGTCAGCCTCCGGTATGAGCCGTCTCTGTAGATCTCCAGTCCGGCTTCGTGCGCCAGCAGCGCGGGCAGCGCATCTCCTGTCCGGCTGCACACGTTGCCTCCCAGCGTCGCCAGATTGCGGACGGCAGGGGCGGCGATCCGGCCGATCGCGTCTGCCAGCAATCCCGCAGACCGGCTCACCTCGTGGCGGACGCAACAATCACCCAGCGTCACCGCCGCCCCGATCTCGAGTCCGCCGTGCTCATCAGTCCGGAAGCCGCCAAGCTCCCGGATCTGCTCCAGGCTGATGAGATGACCCGGCTGCGGACGTCCGTTCTCCCACTGCGTCCGCAGCCAAGTCGCGCCTGCCGCATATACGGCGTCGTCGCCCAGCTGTTGCTTGAGCCGCACCGCATCTGCCAGCAGCCGTGGTTGCCATATCTCAGGCAGCTGGCGGTACGGGGATGCATTGCCTGCCATGCCGACTCCCCCTTGTCGCTCAGCCTGCCGTGCCGGAAGGGATCCCCCTATCCCCGGACCAGTCGCCGGATCGCACGGTCGGCTTCTCTCAATACCTTTGATTTGTCCATGGTCAGCAGCCGTTTTCCTCTCATGACGAGCCTGCCGTCGATCATCACCGTGTCGACATCGCTGTACCCCGCCGAGTAGACGATACGCGAGTACGGATCGACTTCGAAAGACGGATAAGCATGGAACTCATCCAGGTCCAATAGGATGAGATCTGCCTGCTTGCCGCTCTCGATACTGCCGATCTTCTCCTCCAGCCCCAGCACCTCGGCGCCGCCGATCGTCGCCATGCGCAGCACCGAGCGGGCATCCATAGCCGTCGGACCGTGCACTGTCTTCTGGATCAGCGCCGTCAGCCGCATCTCCTGGAACATATCCAGCGTGTTGTTGCAGGGAGCGCCGTCGGCGCCGATCCCGACCGGGATCTGGCGGCTTCTCAGATCGGGCACCTCGGCGATCCCGGAAGCCAGCTTCAGATTGGACCCTGGACAGTGTGTCACCTTGACCCCGCGCGTCCGGATGATCTCCTTCTCCGCTTCATCCAGCCAGACGCAGTGCGCGAGGATCAGGTCGGGAGATGCCAGTCCGAGATGATCGAGATAGACGACATTGCGCATCCCGCGTTCCCGCTCGATCAGCTCGATCTCTCCCCGATTCTCCGCTGCGTGCGTATGGATCTTGACGTTGTATTGCCGCGACAGGTCTCTCACGCCGACCAACAGTTCTTCTGTACAAGAGACGACAAACCGGGGCGAGAAGGCGTACTGGATCCTCCCATTATCCTTGCCATGCCAGGCCTCGAGCAGGTCGACGCTCTGCTGCAGCGACTGCTCGGTCCGCTCTTGCAGCTGGCGTGGCACATGTGTGCCGTGATCCATCATGACCTTGCCGGCGATGGCCCGTATGCCGCTCTGCTCGATGGCGCGAAAAGCAGATTCCGTATGATGTACAGTTTCCATATCGAGGATCGTCGTCGTACCGCTACGGATCAGCTCGCCGATGCCCAGCATCGCCGAATGATAGACCGACTCCTCATCATGTGCCGCCTCCAGCGGCCAGATCCGCTCTCTCAGCCAATCCAACAGTTCCATGTCATCGGCCCGGCCGCGGAACAGCGTCTGGCACAGGTGGATATGCGTCTGCACAAACCCTGGCAGCATCACTTTTCCTGACGCGTCGATCACATCATCCGCATATGCTTCGATGGTCGGCGCCATCTCAGCGATCCGGTCCCCCTGGACCAGCACATCCCCCTTGAACACCGTTCCGGCAGCATCCATGGTGACGATCTGCGCTTGCTTGAACAATATCGAGTTCATATGTGCCCTCCTCAAAGTTTTCCGAAGGAAAACTCGCTTCGGAAGCATACGCTTAGTTTTCCGAAGGAAAACTCGCTTCGGAAGCATACGCTTAGTTTTCCGAAGGAAAACTTGCTTCGAAAGCATAAGCTTAAGTTTTCCGAAGGAAAACTCGCTTCGGAAGCATACGCTTAGTTTTCCGAAGGAAAACTTGCTTCGAAAGCATAAGCTTTAAGTTTTCCGAAGGAAAACTCGAATCATGCCCCGTTCTTAACTGCCCCTGTACGTGCTGTAACCGCCGGGAGCGATCAGGAGCGGGATATGAACATGTTCACCAGGATGCGGGATTGTGAAACGGACCGGTACGCTCTCCCAAAGCAAGGGCTGGTGTCCGGCGCCTTCTGACTGCCGGTAATAATCTCCGACCTGGAATAGCAGTTCAAAGATACCGGCAATCATTTGTCCGTCAGCAAGCAGGGGCTGACCGGTCCTGCCATCCCCCCTCGTCCTTGCGCTGCATACATAACGCAGTCCTCCAGTCGGATGAAGATAATACAGCTCAATATCCATACCTGCCGCCGGCCGTCCGCTGCCGATGTCCAGCACATGGGTCGTCAGCCTGCCGCTCATCCTCCGCCTCCTGCAGCTGCGAGATCCTCCCTGCTAACCGAGAAGCCCTGGAATCCGAATGGCGGTCGGGGTTCTGTAAACACGCCGCCCCTGCCGGTCGCCGTCTCCTCAGTCACCGTCTCCCATGTCCGGTTGTTGGATTCGAACCACACTTCGCTCAGCTGCGGGAAGCGTTCCAGGATACGCAAGCCGATCCGGTAGATCAGATGCTGAATCGAAGGCGAATGGAGCTCATGGAATACCGCGGCAGCGAGATCCCGGATCTGCTCGGCTGCGACATACCGCATGCGGCAGGCTTCCAGCGCATCCTCAGAGTCGGTGTAAGCCCACCAGACATCCAGGAAGATATAGAGCGGCCGGTCCGCCGTCTCGGGGAGCGTTGTATATTCATCTTTCACATAGCCTGCGAATGAACTGCCTTTGACTTTTAACAGCCGCAGACCGGTGATCCCGCCGGCATGCTCCGAGACCCGGATTCCCCGTTCATCCCGGATGCATATCACCTTAGACACAGGCGCTTCATTGCGGGAAACCTTGAACACGAGCGGATTACCTGCTGCAGCCGGATCGTCCGGCAGCTGCATCTCCTCGAAGGGGACGTGCACCGCCTCCAGCCGCACGCCAGTCATCTGTGGATAAGTCTCCAGCAGTCTTCGGCCGATAAATGCCAAGAGCCCGTCAATCGCCGCCCCCGTATACTGCGCGGTATGACGCAATATGAAGTTTTTCATGGAGTCCGTCGCCACGACCAGCCTATTATCGCCATCGGTAAATGAACTCAAAAATGCTTCGCCGCTAACAGCGATAGACAGATTGGCACCGATAACAGTGTTCCTGCAGCCGGTATAGGCGGATTCCGGGATTGGCGTCACCTCGAGCGGTTCAGCAAACGTGCGGAATACCCACACGTCCCCTTTGCCGTAGTACATCCGCCGTCTGGGCGATAACCCGGTCTCAGGCGATATTGCATCTTCGTCTGCTGTCATGTGTCCTCCTCCTCGCAATCGTCCTTGACCCAGTCATTCAACCGATATGCTGCAATTAAGCAGACCTCTTGAAGCGCCTTGGTCCGCTCGTCCTCCGGTGATTGGGATAGTCTGACGCGCATGGCCTGCAGAATCTCGCCCTTTTCCCTGCCTCGTACGGCAAGGATAAAGGGAAATCCAAACTTCTGCTTATAGGCTTTATTCATCTGCAGGAACTGCTCCGCTTCTTCACGCTTCAGCGCACCCAGCCCGGCTGCCTGCTGCTCACGCCTGGAGGCGTCTGTCATACGGATGCGGGCTCCCAGGTCGGGATGCGCGCGGAGCAGGTCAAGCTGCCGCTCCGTCTCCGCCTGATGCACGAGGCACTCCATTCTCTTGAGCATGTGAGCTAGACTATCGTACGGCCTTAGCTTCCAGGCCTGTTCAGCCACCCAGGGCGAATGCTCGAAAAGATGGCCGAACGCCCGCACGAAAGCCGCTTGTTCCATCTGATTGATCTCGTTTAGATAGCCTTCCTTTTGGGACATAGCCTCCCCCCTCAGCTGTTCTCCATAACTATATGTTATATTTATTTACATGGTGTCTGTGGTATGACTGGCTGCGAACAAAAGAAAACAAGAAGCGCGCCCGGGGCGAACGTCTCCTTGTTTTCGAATTCATTGCTTATTTCATGATTATCTATATTTGCGGGTAAGGTAGTTTTTCCACTGCGTTTCAAATTCGGCAAGGCTGCATTCAAAAATGTCGTTATAGGCGTCGGGACGCAGGATTAGCGCTCGCAGCTTGTCGTAGCCGTATGTCTCCACGATGAATTCGACGACCGAACAAGCGTAGAGATGGCCGTTCCGCTCCACAAAGTCCTGCCAGTCCCCATCAAGGGTAGTCAAGGCAGGGATGCTCCCCTTCTGCAAAGCCGAGCGCAAGTGACCTGCGTAACTATCGCCATAATACCGGGATTCATAGTGTCCGATTCCGCCTTTGAGCCAGAGCGGAAGCGTGTGTACTTGGTCGTGATTCATTCTTATCGCAATCGCGGTAGCGAACAAACTGACGACGGCCTGAATCACGGACTGATAGCTGTGACGGGGTCCGGGATTGAGCGGCGACACCATCCGGATCCTGCTGCCGTCATCGTCCAGCTTGGCAACATACCAGTCCGGACGCTCTACGTCCGATGTTTGCTGATGGAACGTTGGCAGATCCGGATAGATCTCGATGCGGATCGTATTGCCCAGCGGCTTGTAATTGGCGGTGATGCGGTCGATATTCGCTTTCAATTCATCCATGATGCCATCCGTGACCGCCTGATTCGTTGCAGAATCCTCCGGGTTTTCCAGTACATTCACCATGTGGATCAATTCAGATATAGACATCGTTTTGCTCCTTTCTGCATCGTGCCATTCGGACCGCAGTCTGCCCAAAGCCCGATACAATCGATTTTTAACTGCACTTTTGCGCATCCCTACGATAGAGGCGATCTCCTCCAGCGTACAATCCACAAAAAATCGCAAGGTGATAATTTCTTTGTCCAGCTCCCCGAATGTCTGCAACGCTTTGGAGAGGTCGATGCTGAGTTCGACATGCGCGGTAAAATCCTTCGTAATCAGTGACGGTGAGAGCCATTGCTTCTGTCTGCGCTGCTCCGCTTGGCGGTACTCGTCGATGATGGTATTCATGGCGATCCGGTAGAGCCAGGTAAACGGACTCGCTTGCTCGCGGAAGCGATCCGCGTGCTCCAGCGCCTTGACGAATACTCTTTGCGTTAGGTCCTCCGCCTCCGAGCTCCCTTTTTTGAGACAGATCATCCGGTACAAGCGGTCGTGATAGCGTCGGTACAGCTCGTCGACCAGAGCAGCATTGGCCTGTTTATCCGCTGTTATGATGAGCGTCCTCCTTTCTTTTTTTATATATCGTTAGACGGCTGAGCAGACGAAAAGGCCACACGCACGCCCTACAAGAAGGCTCAATTCCAAAAGGTGAGTGGCGCACGCTGAGTTATACATTGAGGAAAAACTCGCCCCAACCTAAGGACAAAAGTGCAATTAATTCTCACATGCACTCCGAAAATCGGGATCATAACGTCAAAAGTACAATTAACTTAGCCTTAATTTCCTTTTATATCCAATTATCTGCTTGTTAAATGCACTTTTGTCCTTAAACCAGCCGTATCTATTATTTCTACTGTTTTTAATTGTACTTTTGTCCGTAATTGGACACTGCCTCCGGGGTCGTGGTAGCGTCTCATCCTCCCAACCTCTAAAGCGAGCCTTTTTTGCTTCGCCAACTGCAAATAAAAAGCGGCGTTCCCAGAAGGCCGGAAACTGCCGCTTCGAATAACTTACTCGCTACATGCCCGCCGACGCTTCCATAGGCTGCCGCTGCGTCATGACCAGCTCCTTCATCGACTTCGTATGATACGCGCCTGCCGATATGACGTGGGCCGCTCGTTAGTTAGGAAATGCTTCTTCCTTGGACAGATGCACCCTGTCAGGCGGGAAAAACCGTAGGAAATACTTATAGACCCGGGTGTGGATATCAGCGGCATACCAGTCCGCAAGACCGTTCCGGCGGAAGAGGTCCGGCATGCCCAGCCGACCGGAGCGCCTGCCCATCGCACCATCTCCAATCGTCAGCGTGTCGATCCAGATACGTTCCACGATGCCTTCGAGCTGCTGCGGGAATGCTGGAGTAAACGGCAATACGGGCGAGATGGCCGCCTGTGTCACGATACCGGCATCATGCAGTGTGCGCAGAGCTCGCAGACGTTGACTGATCCCTGGCGCATAGGGAGCAAAAAGGCGCTTCATGTCCTCGCGGTCGGTCTCGACCGTCATCGATACGATCAATCGGCTGCGCTCATCCAGTGCCTCTAGCAGATCCAGGTCCCGTGTGACCAGCGGGCTCCGAGTCTGGAGCTGCAGCAGATCCGGCGGGGCTTCGACCATCGCTTGCAGCAGACTTCTCGACAGCTTCGCCTCCCGCTCGACCGGCTGGTAAGGATCGGTGGCCGAAGACATGAAGATACGTACAGGCTTGTCCTTGCGTCTGAGCCGGGCGATCTCGCGAAGGTAGAGCTCCGCCGCATTCGTCTTGGACTCGACCCACTCGCCCCAAGGGATATCCTTGAAGCGCTGGATCGGCATCTCACGGACATAACAATATTGACAGGCAAACGCGCAGCCGCTGTAGGGATTCAAAGAATGCGTGAACCCTGTATCCAGATAGCCGCTGGCTTCGCTCAGGATGGTTTTGGAGAGCTTCTCCGTACATGGGGTGGCCATTCGCACCGACCTTCTTGTTCAGGGATTGAAACGCCAGATATGACAAGGCGGTTCCTATGCTATTAGTTTACGTCATTGCCCATGGATCGTCCAGGAGGCACGACGAAGCCAATGCTGTCTGTTCGGGCTAGCCCCATAATTTAATTGAAGCCGCCGTTGACGCGAATCGTCTGGCCCGTAATCCAACGTGCCTTGTCGCTGACCAGCAGTTCGATGACATCGGCGATGTCATCCGGCTCCCCCAGCCGTCCAAAGGCATTCATCCGGCGAAACGATTCGATCAGCTCGTCCGACTTCCCGGTTAGGAAGAGCTCCGTCGACACCTGCCCTGGCGCCACGCAGTTTATCGTGATGTCCCGTGTTCCGAATTCCTTCGCAAGTTGGCGAGTTAATTGTTCTACGGCGCCTTTGGTAGCTGCATAAACGCTGTAAGTGGGCAGCATCGCGCCGGAGACGGAGGTAGAGAAGTTGATGATCGTACCGCCTTTGGACATCAGCACCATCGCTTGCTGACAGGCAAAATAAGTCCCTTTGACATTAATGGCAAACTGACGATCAAACGACGCCTCGGTCATGTCTGCTATCGGTAAGCACTCCATGATACCGGCATTATTGACCAGGATATCTAATCTCCCGTATCGTTCGATGGTTAGCGAGAACAGCCTCTCAATCTCGCTCACTTGGCTGACATCAGCTTGTAAGGCGGTCGCTTGGCCTCCCGCTTGCTCGATGGTCCTGACAACCTCATCTGCTTTATCCGGGTTGGATGCATAATTTACTGCGATCAAAGCACCTGCTTGTGCCAACTGTATCGCAATCTGTCGCCCGATGCCGCGTGAAGCTCCAGTGACGATGGCTACTTTTCCTTGCAGACTCATACTCGTCCTCTCCTTTATCAGATCCTGAATCCTTACCTTACCAGTATAGCCAGGGGGCCCTTTGGACGGTTAGCACAATCGGATTGGATGCTTGCCTATTCCTGTTTCATATCGTTATGATAATAAATACAGAAAGCTAGGTAAAGGAGATCCCTATATGGACATCAATGATTCGGGGCGTTTGAAACAGGCTTTACAACGGCTATCAGATTTGATCCGGCTTCACACACCATCGACAGGCACATTTGCTACAGCTATTCCCAATTTGACCTTGATGCACGCCGATCAGCTGTCCGAGCCTCTGGAGTCGGTCTACAAGCCTTCCCTGTGCATCGTTGCGCAAGGCGCGAAGACGGCAGTATTGGCAGACGAGATCTACCGATATGATCCATCGTCCTATCTGATCACATCCGTGGAGCTGCCGATTACCGGAAGGATCATCGAAGCCGCGCCTGAGCATCCCTATCTCAGCCTAAAGCTGACCTTTGATACCGACATGATCCTGGATATCACCAAAGACATGCATCTTCCGGATCCTGATTACGCTGACGTCCGCGGCATATCGGTCAACCGTATTTCACCACCATTGCTCGAAGCACTCGTACGGCTTCTGGAGCTTCTAGACGAGCCGGGGGACATCCCTGTGATGGCTCCCCTCATCCTTCGCGAGATCCTGTATCGTGTGCTTCAAGGTGATCAAGGGGCTGCCCTCCTGCTGTTCGGAATACCCCATAGTCACGCCCGTGCTGTAGGACAAGCGATCCGGGAGATTAACCGTCAGTTCAACCGGCCGCTAGCCATAGAGCGTTTGGCCCAGTCCGCCAATCTTAGCCCATCGGCGTTTCACAAGTACTTCAAACGTTTCACCAGGATGAGTCCTTTGCAATACCAGAAAACCGTCCGTCTGCAGGATGCTCGCCGTCTGATGCTAGTCGAGTCCCTGTCCGTCTCGGATGCGGCATATCAAGTGGGCTATGAGAGTCCCTCCCAATTCAGCCGCGAGTACGCGAGGATGTACGGCCGGTCTCCGAGCTCGGATGTTCAGGCGCAACTGGCGAAGACATAAATACCTTCTGATTGACTGAATATTGTCTGTTGATTGCGGCTGATGAGAAAACCATATACTTTATATTTGCGCAAAAAACGCACCTCCCGTTGGCCTTGGCCATACAGGACGTGCGTTTCAACTTTGTGTCAATTCTCCCATTTATCACAATGTGGCTGCCTTCCAGATCCTACGGGCTGCAGCTTGCAACAACAACGATTGCCCCCAGCGGTCGCTGATCTCCTCTCCTCCGGGTGAAGCGCCAGTCGTTATCGCATAAGGGGGAGGCCCCAGCTCGCATACGAAGGGCAACACGTCGCCCGGTGCTGCAGATGCCAGCCATGACCGCATCCCTGTCTGCCACCACCGTTCGAAATACTCCAGCATCGGGTGCTCTCCCTGCTCCCCGATATCGATCTGTACCTGCTCCCCGTTCGACACCCGACCGTGTATCGCCGAAGTTCGCGCCAGTAATAGCTGCAATAGCGATTCTGCTTCCTCCGACACCGTATGCATTTCGCCAGCGACGACATAATGGGAGAAGTCGATCGTCAAGCGCAATTCCTCCAACCGTCTTACATACTGGGCGGTCCGGATCAGATCCTGGGTAATCGTGCCTCTATGGGTTTCGATGTAGGCCGGTATGCCGGACCCCCGCGAGAGTTCGACCAGATCCCGCAACAGGCTAACTGCAGCCTCATCCATGATGAAAGGGGTCATCACTTGCACATTGATGTGCTGGATATTGCCATGCTGCTTTGCTTGTTCCAGGCAGTCGGTCATCTCTGCAGCAGTTCTTGGGTAAGCATTGATGCTTAAGCTCAAGTTGTACCTTTGCAGCAGCCGGTCCCACAGCTCTTGCCGTTCTGGTGCAGGCAGAGCGCCGTTGATGCCGTCGAATCCCGCGGCTGCGATCCTCTCCACTCTGCGCTCTATGTCCTCCTCGCGGCCGGGCTCATCCAATCCCGACATTCCCCACCAGGACATCAGTACTTCCAGCCGGGGAGCCGCAGCATCAGTGCGGGTAGAGTGCTTCGAATTCGACACCGCAAGGTCCTCCATCCGGATTGTCGTTCAGTCGTACCTCCGAGCCATCCGGTCTATACAAGGGCTGATAGTGTTGACTGATCTGGGTAGCGGAAGCGTTCGCATAATGACAGATAAATGCCCGCCGGAAACGGTCTTTGGTTCTGTTGCGATACGAGCCATGGATGAGATTGCCGTTAAAGAACAACACGTCGCCAGGTTCCAGAGCGACAGGCACCGCCTTTTGATCTTTGGGAGGCTTGACGAAATGCGTGGTGAATGACTCTTTGGCATCGGCGTATTCGGGACATACAATCTCATATGACTGCGTCTTGGGGACGACCAGCAGGCCGCCGTTGTCTTCGTCGGCACCGTCCACCGCAGTCCAGGCTGCGATACAATTGCCCGGTTCGACCTTGAGATAGAAGTTGTCCTGATGCAGCGCCTGGCCACGCGAGCCGGGCGGTTTGTAGTAGAACATGCTTTGCGCCGCAAGCGGCGGTTCCTCGTAGAGATCGGTCAGTACGTCCAGTACCGGCGTATGCAGCATGTACCTCTTGGCCGTTTCATTGAACCGATGCGGATGCATGACCCGAGGATAGCGCCTGAGCGGGTCGCTGGCCTGCGGATCGAGATCGGGCTCGTAGTATCCCGGCACCGGCTGCTCGCTGATGGTGTCGAAGGTACTGCGGATTTCTTCCACCTGCTCTGGCTCGAACAATCCTTTGACGATCAGGTAACCCTCCGTCTCGAACTGCAGCTTTTGCATTTCTGTAATCCTGCCAAGCGTATATGTCATTGCCAAGCTCCTTTCGATTGTGATGGCTTAAGTATAGGGGGCTGTGAGCTTGGAGGACAGTATCGATCATGCTAAACAATCACACAATCCTGCTAAACTTATTGGCTGACAGACGAAGATGAGGTAAGCTGATAAGACCATAATAGACGGAGGAGTCGAATCATGCAGCAAGTCGATGGGTATTTTCAGACAGATGGGTCCGCATATGGTATTGTGCTGGCAGGGCATTACCGTGAAAGTGACGCCTATGTCATCAGACGTCTCCATGGCAGGGATGACTGGCTGATCGTTTACACGCTCAGCGGCCAAGGCTACTTTGACACGGCGCACGGGAAGTGCATCTGCGGAAGCGGCGATGCGGTATTGCTGCAGCCGGGTACTCCGCATGAGTACGGGACGGTGACGGGGCAAGCCTGGCAGTTTGTATGGGCCCATTATACGGCTCGGCATCTCGAATCCTCGCTGCTGCCATCGGATCCTTTTACGATCCAGCGCCTGGAGAACGGACAAGTCCGCAAGCGGATATACCGCGCCTTTCACAGCATGATTGCAGATTTGCGAGAGCGGCGGGATTATTGGCATGAGCTGAGCCTAGGTTCGTTGAGAGAGATCCTGATGCTGCTCGCGCAGAGGCGCAGCCATAAGCTGGATCCCCGTATCGAAGAAGCGCTGCATTATTTGACCCTGCATATGCGGGAGCCGGTCCGGGTGGACACTTTGGCTCGCAGCATCGGCTTGTCCGCTTCACGGCTGTCGCATCTGTTCAAAGAATCGACCGGACTGTCCATCATCGATACGCTCAACCGGATGAGGATCCGGCAGGCGGCTTTGTTCCTTGAACATACTGACCGCACCGCCTCTGAGGTCGCTTATGAGGTCGGTTTTCACAATTACAATCATTTTATTCGTCAGTTCAAGAAGTGGTACGGGACACTTCCAACCGATTACAAAAAGCGCTCCTCGACCCCCTAGAACTTGTAGAGCTATACAACAAAAAAGGAAATGCGCTTGGCAAGGCGTCATTTCCTTTTGTTGTGTCTTCCGCTTATTCTTTCTCGGACTGGTGGAGTCCCAGCTTCTTCAACAGGTCGATCGTCTGCTGTTTTTCCTCTGCTGTGAGTCCCCCCATAGCCTCATCCAAGGCTTGGGCGTGCTTGGGAAAGTGCTCGCTCATCCACCGGTTCCCTTCTTCTGTAATCTCGGCAAACGTAACTCTCCGGTCCTCGGTGCAGGGAATCCTGCGCAGCAGTCCCTTTTTCTCCAGCTTATCAATATTGTAAGTAATGCTGCCGCTAGTGATCAGCACCTTGTCGCCCAGCTGCTGCAAGGGCGACGGGCCTTTGGCATAGAGCAGCTCCAGGATGATGAATTCCGTCGATGACAAACCATGTCGCTTCATATCGCTGACTGCCTGATCCATAATTGACTTGTGGGCCTTGGAGAGTACGACGAACAGCTTCAGAGACAGATCATGCTGCGAGCTCGTCAAGGAGATGCCTCCTCTGGCTTACGGACCCGGATGGGCAGCAGATTGGCTTCGATCTGAGCGCGGTTCTCTTCGAGCCATGCCGGCAGCATCAGTCTCTCGCCCAGCGTCTCCGCCGGCTCGTCATGGGCAAAACCCGGTGGATCCGTAGCGATCTCGAACAGGATCCCGCCTGCTTCCCGGAAGTAGATGGCGTTGAAATACTGACGGTCGATAATCTGCGTCGGCTGATAACCGGCACGGAACACCTCCTGCTGCCATGCCTCATGCTCCTCGTAATCGGCTGCCCGCCAAGCAATGTGATGTACCGTGCCGGCACCGCCCGCACCCCATTCGATGTCGGCTTCAGGCACGTCGATCAAGTTGCCGATCTCACCAGCGGACTGGAAGCGGACATATCCCTGATCGCTACCCAGGCGGCTCAGCCCCATGACGGATTCCAGCAATTCCATCGTCTTGGCCGCATTGGCGCTGAACAGTACCGCGCCGCCGAACCCTTTGATGGCTTTGTCTGCAGGCACGCCACCAAACGACCACTCGCTTCTCTCGCCTGCGGCTCGTTCCACGAGCTCCAGCCGCAGTCCTTCATTATCGCTGAACTGCAGGTAGTGTTCGCCGAATCTCGTTGCCTTCATCACCGAGATGCCGTATCGCCGCAGCCGCGCCTCCCAGAAGTCCAGCGAGCCTGGAGGAACGGCGTAAGTGGTGATGCCTACCTGCCCTCCTCCAACCTTGCCCTTGCGGGAGTCCGGCCAGGGGAAGAAGGTGATGATCGTCCCCGGGCTCCCGGCATGGTCGCCAAAATAGAGATGGTACACCTCAGGGGCATCGAAGTTAATCGTACGTTTGACAAGCCGCAAGCCCAGGATGCCGGCGTAAAAATCGACACCCGCCTGCGGATCTCTGGCAAACGCTGTGATGTGGTGAATTCCGGTTGTATGCATAGTCATGAGCGATTCTCCTCTCGTGGGCTGACTGAAATTAAAACCCGTTCTGGATAACAAACTCGCCTACCGGCTTGCGGTATCCGCGCGGACGCTGACCGTCCAGATCCTCCTTGCCGACTGCAATCAGCATCGCCGGCACCAGATGATCCGGTACATGCAGCGCTTCGCGCATCATCTCGGGATCAAAGCCGATGATCGGGCAGCTGTCCCAGCCTTTGTCTTTGGCGATCAGCATAAGGAGCATCGCCGAGAGGCTGGCATTGCGGATTGCGTCTTCCCTCCTGAACGTCTCCCCTCGCTGCTGGTAAAAGTCCGTGATCGATTGCACAGTCATATC
This sequence comes from Paenibacillus jepli, assembly GCF_047238105.1. Lineage (NCBI taxonomy): Bacteria > Bacillati > Bacillota > Bacilli > Caryophanales > Paenibacillaceae > Paenibacillus > Paenibacillus jepli. Next base: position 7,085,167 of record NZ_JBDFMD010000001.1, on the reverse strand, counting down.
ATATTCTTGCTTATTCAGGATCCCGAGATGCAGCAATCCTTCATTGATCTCGGCAGCAGACTGGTAGGCATCAAGATCGCCCAGCACCAGGATGGCCGCAGAGGCGGTTCTGACCTTATGCTGCCTGCTGGCGGCCTCGTACACCTTGTGTTTGACCTGGGGGTCGGTGACGGCAACATACTTTGTATGTTGGAGATTAAATGCGGATGGCGCATATTTCACAAGCTGGAAGATCTCATCGAGCTCAGCCTGCGATATGGGTGTATCGGGAATGAATTTACCTGCCGAACGTCTGGATTGGACTACATCGCTAAATTGCATGGTCATGCGCCTCCTGAGAATCATCTTGGTTTCAATTATCTTAAATTAAAGATATATGATTTTAAGATAGTTGTCAACATGTTCAAAAACCTCCGTGTCGCCACGGAGGTTCATAAAAAGTTAGTTTACGCTTGGAGCAGCTGGCGCAGTGCTTCTTGCACCGGCGTTACCGGACGGCCCAGCACTTTCTCAAAATCACTGTGAGCCACTTCGAGCGACCCCGCCCGGATGCTCTGCTGGATCCCGACGACGATCGGCAGCACGAACTCCGGCAGACCTGCCTGCTTCATGATGCCTGCATAGGTCTCATCATCGACTTGCTGGACAGGCACTTCCCTGCCCAGCAGCCTGCCCAGCTCGGCAGCCAGCTCTTCTTGTGTCAGAAGCGGACCCGACAGTTCATAAATTGAATTCTCATGGCCTTCACCGGTGAGGACAGCTGCCGCCGCTTCGGCATAATCCTGACGCAGCGCCCAACCGACTTTGCCGTCCCCGGCGGAGGTCGTCCATGGAGCTCCGGCTTGCACAGCCCGGATCGTCCCCAGTTCGTTCTCCAGATACCAGTTGTTACGCAATAGCGAATAAGGAATGCCTGTGTCCTTGATAGCTGCTTCTGTTGCTTGATGAGGCGGTGCCATCAGATTGGTGCTCTCCTCGGCTTTGGTGAGGCTGGTATAAGCAATGAAGCTAACGTTCGCGCGTTTGGCGGCCTCTACAGCGCCCGTATGCTGACGGATCCGCGTCTTGTTGTCGCCATCGGCGGAGATGATCAGGATCCGCTCGATGCCTGCGAAAGCCGCATCCAGCGATGCCGGTTGATCAAAATCGCCATGCCGCACTTCTACGCCTCTGGCGCGCAACCCTTCCGCTTTCTCCGGATGCCGGACACTGACTGCTACTTCGCTAGCGGGCACTTTGGCCAGCAACGCCTCGACCACCTTGCTCCCCAGATGTCCGGTAGCGCCTGTCACTAGATATTTCATAATGTTGTCCTCCCTCAATGATTATTTGATCTTGATGTAACTAGTATAGTTACAACAAGATCACTTGTCAATCCCTTTTCCTTCTGGCCTCTCTGGTGTTTTGTGCTATCCTAATACGTATCTGTGAAAATGGGAAAGAACGGAGAATGCCGCATGAAAATAGATCGACTATTGGCTATCGTAGTCCTCCTCATGAACAAACGAATGGTACAAGCCAAGGAGCTGGCCGAGTTATTTGAAGTCTCGGTGCGCACCATATACCGCGATGTGGACACGATCGACCAGGCAGGTATCCCCATCGTAACCTATCAGGGGGCCGGAGGCGGCATCGGGATCGCCGAAGGCTACCGGCTCGACCGCAATCTGCTCACCAATGACGAGTTTGCCGCCATTGCTACAGCCCTTCGAAGCGTCGGCACCACCTACGACGGACACCGCAACAACCTGCTGCTGGAGAAGATCAACAGTATTATCCCCGCTGCTCAGGCGGAGGAATATCAGATCAAGAGCAATCAACTGCTTTTGGATTACTCGCCCTGGGGGGCACCGGCATTATTCGAAGAGAAGCTCGATCTGCTCAAAGAAGCCATCGAACGCAAGCAGTTGGTTACTTTCAGCTACAGCAGCGCCCAGGGTGAGATGACTTTGCGTACGGCAGAGCCTCATACCATCCTGTTGAAGGGACAACATTGGTATGTATACGCTTATTGTACGAAACGAGAGCAGTTTCGCATATTCAAGCTGATGCGGATGCAGGAGCTTGCCATGCTGGAGCAGCGCTTTACACGCAGACAAGTAGAACCCGGGCTGCAGCCGTCTGACCAAGAGTGGAACAAGCCCGATCAAACGGTTGCGCTGAGCTTGCGATTCCGCGGTACAATCAAGCATCTAGTGGAAGAGCGATTCGGCCCGGAGGCACTGCAGGAGGCTGACGGGGGCGATGTGCTGATCCATATCACTTATCCTGAGAACAACTGGCTGTATGGCTTCATCCTCAGCTTCGGCGATGATGTGGAGGTGCTGGGTCCTCCCCATATCCGCGAGATTATCGGGCACAAGGCAGCTGCGATTGCGATGAAATATCAAAATGAATTGCAAACCTGACAATGTGTTGTCAGGTTCACTGCTTTATACTGAGGTCATCTTGGAAAGAGGAGTAAACATGATGGGACAGAAAGGAAGAACGCGTGATGGCAAATAAAGTCGATTATAAGAAAGATTATAAGCACCTTTATGTGCCCAAAACGTCGCCGGAAATTGTGGACGTACCGAAGATTCCTTTTGTAATGGTCGACGGGTATGGTGATCCTAACGGCGAAGCTTTTGCCAGCGCAACTGAAGCGTTGTACACGTTGAGTTATGCGGTGAAAATGTGTTACAAAGGCAAGAATGTCCCGCCCTCATATTATGAATACACGGTATTTCCGCTTGAGGGCGTATGGGACCTGGTTGATCGTTCCAAGCCGGCAACCAACAAAAGCAATTTTAAATATACTCTGATGATCCGTCAGCCTGACTTTTTAACGGCAGCTCTTTTCAAACAATTCTTGGAACAGTCTAAAAAGAAAAAGGCAAATCCATATCTGGAGAAGCTCCAGTTTGGACATGCCGAAGAAGGCTTGAGCTGTCAAATGATGCATGTGGGGAGCTTTGACGACGAGCCGGCAAGCTTTGCCCGGATGGAAGCGTATTGTGCAGAACAGGGATATATCCGGACAAGTAAAATCCACCGGGAAATCTACTTGTCGGATCCCCGCAAGACGGCAACGCCAAAGCTGAGAACGGTGCTGCGGTTCCCGGTAGCAACAGCTTCTACCCGCGAATATGCTTGATCTGCACCAGCAAACGGTCGATAGATCGGCGAAGACGACTCCGGTTATCGGGTCTCAGGTGAAGACCGCTTCTCCTTGCCACTTCCTCTACGACCTCTTGGACCGACAGCGTATCCGTCATAATCTTCTCACCCGTGAGCACTTCATCAAAGGCATGCTGACACCGATCGATCTGAGCCTTGGCCCAGGTCTGGCCGCGCTCCATCCGTTTGTTCAGCCTGCGATGCAGCACTTCTTTGCTGGCATACAGGATCAGATGGCGGATCTCTGTACCTAAAGCTGCCGCACCTGACGTGAGCTCCTCGAAATACACCGGGTCCGTCACCGTCATCGGTACGATCAACGTTCCCTTGTATTCCTGTGCCATTAGCTGCAGCATCTCCCTGTTGAACAACCGCCATTGAGGATAGTCCTGGAAATCCGGCAGATGCGTCGATTTCGGCGTATTCTTGCGGATGAAATAACCGATGTTCTCGGGATCATATACGTAAGAGTCGGGCAAGCGCCGCTGCAGTTCATAAGCAGCTGTCGTCTTGCCTGAGCCGAAAGCTCCATTCAGCCAGATAATCAACCTTGTTCCCTCCTAAGGATTGCTCGATCTCGATGGTCACTATCTTATGTCACTTGCCGCTATCTGTCAAAGGAAAGAACCGCCCACTGTGGACGGTCCTTTGCAGTCGGATAGAGTTACTTTTCGGCACAGATCAGGAACATCGGCGTCGAACGATTCAAAACCTGCTGCTTCTCGTCCATGACGAGAGCATTGAGGTCCTCGCGGGTGTTGACCTCATGGAAACCAAGTGCTTGGAGCGTCTGGACATCCCAGGCCGGCCGCCATTGCCGGGTGAGCGGCAGCACCAGACTGAGCCGGTCTGTCTCGTCAGTGTCCACATGATGCGGCGGTTCGCCCCAGCCGTGGTCGCGGTAAGCTTGCTGATCCTCGTCATGCTGCCGCTTCATCTCTTTGTCCCACAAGTGCCAATTCCAGTTGGCGTCGAAGATCAGCAGCCTTCCTTGCGGCTTCAGCACCCGCTTCCACTCGCTGTACACCTTCTCCGGCTCGGCAAGACTCCAGGTTACGTTGCGGCAGACGACCAGATCGAAGCTGTTGTCTCCGAAGGAGAGAGAATGAGAGTCCATCTGGAGGAAATCAGCGGTCACGCCTTCCCGCGCGGCATGCCCCCGAGCTTCGTCAAGCATATGCTCCGCGCAGTCGATCCCTGTTACTTGATGGCCGTCGCCAGCCAAGATAACCGAGAAGAAGCCGGGGCCGCAGCCTGCATCAAGCACCTGCAGACTCGGCCGCTGAGGCGCATGCTCCTTGATCAAATCCAGCCATGCCTGTCTCTGGAAGCCTTCCAGCTCCTTACGGATGCCCTCGCTGTACAACTCGGCTTCCCCTTCCCAATACGTAGCAACTTCATTTTGCATGCTCACATGCGTTCACTCCTTTATGGCGATGATCATGAACCGATTCGCGTTCTGATGACCGTATTTCAAGTAATGTATCGGCATCGCGCCGGCAGGCATGAAGCCGCGACGGATGTCGGCAGCAGCAAAGCCCGCTAGACGCAGCGCTTCCTCGTCCGCTTTAGGACGAAGGACACGGGTAAATGGCAGCTCCTGCAGCAAAGCCTGATCCTGACTGCTGCGACGGCGGACCCTCCGCTCCGTGAGCAGGATCAACAGCCAGGACAATCCTAGCCAGAGCGAACGGAACATTGTCCGGCGCTCTTCATAGAGATAGTTGCCGTCGAAGATGATCAGTTTGCCGCCCGGCTTCAAGAGACGATGCCACTCGGCGTATGCGCGCTCCGGCTCGGGCAGCGTCCAGACGACGTCGCGGCACACGATCGCATCATAGCTCTCGCTTGCCTCCCGATGGAGATTCGCAGCATCGCCGACATACGTCTTTACGTCGCATCCGAAAGCCTTGAAGTTATGCGCAGCCCGTGCGACCATTCCTTCCGATGCATCCACGGCTGTCGCCCGATGGCCCATACGAGAGAGCAGGATCGAGAAGAAACCCGGGCCGGTCCCGACATCCAGCACGTGCTGGCCCGCAGTCTTACCCAGTCCTTCTGCAAGCATCCGCTCCCAAAATGTAACCGTCCGCCGGCTTCCGAATTGATGGTGGATCACCTTGTCGTATCCTTCGGAACTGGACGTCCAGTAGGCGGAGATTTCCTTAAGCATTAGCGTTCACCGGCCTTTAGTTTGTCCCACTGGATCGGGCTGAACGTCGTGTGGCCGAAGGCAAAGCCTTCAAGTCGGGTATGAACGGCTGCGATTTCCTCTGGAAAATAAATGGCTGCGAACATCGCCTGGTCGTGCATCCTCCCGAAGATATCGTCATACGCCGCTTGTCGTGTCTCCGGTTCGGTCGTGGCCACCGCCGTGTCGATGAGGGCTTCCAGCGCGGTATCCGACCAGGCGACAGCCGGCGTATCCCCCGTTTGGCGGAAAAGCGACAGCAAAAAGGAATGGGGGTTGTAGGCATCATCATAGGTGCGGTACAGGATCAGATCGTAAGCTTTGGTCGTCCACAGGGCATCATAATACGCGTTAGGCTCCAGCACCTGCAGCTGCAGATCGACGCCGATCGCCTTCAATTCGTATTGGATGAGCTCGCTGATGGCTTTCCACTCCGGGAACTCGGCTTGTTGCAGGACCAGGTTGAGCTGGAGCGGCTGTCCGTTTTTCTCCAGTATCCCGTCGCCGTTTGCGTCGCTGTACCCTGCTTCCGCCAGCAGCTGTCTGGATGCCTCGGGATCATAACCGTACCAATTCTGATTCTCCTCCGTGACATAAGGTACCGTCAGCGGGAACAAGCCTTTGGCTTCCTGCCCGACCCCGTCCATGAGGTCGTCAGCGATGCTATGCTTGTTGATGGCCAGATTGATCGCTTGACGCACCTCCAGCTCCTGGAGGGCAGGCAGTTGATAGTTGAAGATCATAAAATGGGAGTTGGTGCCCCCCGTCGTATGGAGCTCTAACGTCTCGTCTCCTTCAATGACCGGCACACTTTCAACCGGCAACCGCCCCATCTGCGTCCCGGCAATATCGACTTCCCCGCTCTGCAGTGCAAGCACGCGGGACTGCGGGTCAGGGATGACTTTGAGCACGAGCCGGGAAACCCCCGGCGTTTCGCCCCAATAGTGAGGATTGCGGACCAGCACCGTTTCTTGGTCTCGCTTGTAGCTCTCAACCATCCAGGCTCCCGTACCGATCGCCTCGTTGAACGTGCCTTCGGTGTCGCCTGCCGGTTCGACAGCCGATGGACTGAGGATTCTCACGGGTCTGGCAAAGGTCAGCTCGGTCAGGAACGGGTAAAACGCTTTGTCAAACGTCATGGTGATCGTATGCTCGTCGATCACCTCCAGCGTTTGCAGAGCAGTGGCAAGGTTCAACGAATTGGACGGGTCATGGATCCAGCGCTCAAAGGAAAACTTCACGGCGTCGGCATTCATATCTGTCCCGTCCGAAAATTTGACGCCTTGCCGTAAATGAAACGTGTACACTTTGCCGTCCTCTGAGATGTCCCAGGATTGCGCCAGTGACGGTTCGATCTCGCCTTTCTCACCGTATGTGACCAGACCGTCATAGACCATGGACTGCACATGCATCGAACCTTGGTACCCTCCCGCATCCAACTGATCGATACCAGTGTCTGACGCGATGGCGATGGTTACCGTATCGCTGTTGGCGGCTGCTGACGATGCAGCTTCATCCTGGACAGGTGCAGACGATGTATCATTGCTGCAGGCGGACAAGACGATGCTGGCTGCGAGCACCAGCAAGATAACCGGATGTTTCGTCCAGCGATGAGATCTCAGGACTCTATTCATTATCATGTATATTCCTCTATTCTCTTGTGGTCGGATGGTAATTACATGCTTGTTGACTGTCTCTTATATCCCGTTGACGGGGATGCTGGATGGGCAAGGATGCCATGAGCTTCCGGGTATAGGGATGAGCGGGCTCCTCCAGCAGACGGCCGCCTGACTGGTGTTCAACGATCCGCCCTTGCGCCATCACATTAACGCTGTCGCACAACCGCTGGACTAGCCTCAGATCATGCGTAATAAACAGATAGGCCAGACCAAGCTGCTGCTTCAGCTCTTGCAGGAGGTCTATCATCTGTCTGCGCAGAGTCGCATCAAGACTGGCGAACGACTCGTCGCAGATGATCAGCTCCGGGCGCAGCGCCACAGCTCTGGCGATGCCGACTCGCTGCTGCTGGCCGCCGCTCAGCTCATGGGGATACCGGTAGAGATATGTTCTTCCCAGACCGACCAGCTCCAGCGTGTCCGCAATGCGTTGTCTTTGCAGCTCCGTATCCCCGGTCTTATAGTTGCGCAGCGGTTCGCCGACGATTTGTTCCACCGTGAATAAGGGATTAAAGGAGGCCAGGCTATTTTGAAAAACGATTTGAAGTTTGCTCCGTATCGGTCGCATCCGAGTCAATCGCCAGTCCGTGTAATCGACCCCGCGATAGCGCACATGCCCGGAATCCGGCTTTTCAAGGCCGAGCAGCAGTCTGGCCAGCGTACTTTTGCCACTGCCGCTCTCTCCGACAAGCGCTACGTTCTCTCCTTCTTCGATACGAAGAGAAACGTCCTGGACGGCTGGTACCCCGCCATGCGCTTGGCGAAGAGGCGGCCACCTGCGCCGCCGATGAAAGGTTTTGGACAAATTATCCGCTTCGAGCAGTTTACCCGCCCCCTCCCTGTCAACTTGCCGTTACCGTTTCAACCTCTTGCTGCGAGAAGTTGCTCTGTATAGGGATCTGACGGCTCTTCAAAGAGCTCGTATACGGTTCCGGACTCGACAATCCGTCCCGCTCGCATGACATAGACATAATCAGCGAGCTCTGCTACGACGCCGAGATCATGCGTAATCAGCAGGATACCGATCCCTTCCTCATGCCGCAGCCGGTTCAACTCGCCGAGGATCTGCGCCTGGACAGTCACGTCCAGAGCCGTCGTCGGCTCGTCTGCGATCAACAGCCGCGCTCCCGAAGCGAGTGCGACAGCGATCATGATCCGCTGACACATACCGCCGCTGAGCTGGAACGGATACCGGTTATAGAGTTGCGCCGGGCTTGCCAGCCCGGCTCGCTGCATATGCTGCAGAGCCAGTGCCTTTGCCTCCTTGCGATGCATGCTGCGTTGCCGCCGGACCGCTTCCAGCACTTGTTTGCCGACAGGCATCACCGGGTTGAGCGCGTTCATCGGATCCTGGAAGATCACCGCCATCTCTCGTCCCCTAAGCCGGTTCAAGCTGCGTTCGGAGCATCCGCGGAGATCGATGCCGCCCAGACTCAGCTCCCCATGCTCGATCCTGCCTCCGTTATCGAGCAGGCCGAGGACCGACATCGCCGTTGCACTTTTGCCGCTGCCGCTCTCACCGACCAGCGCCACGATTTGTCTGGCCTGCACTTCAATACTTACATCATCTACGGCAGTCACCGTCCGCTCCGAATGATGGTAGCAGGTGCGGAGATGACGCACGCTCAGCAATGCCGGCTCCACACTCATCTTCTCCCTCCTTCGCAGGGGCTGAGAGCTCAAAAGCTCCGGATTTCTTGTCTTCGCGCCTGCAATCCCTCACCAAGCAGATTGAACCCTATCACGGCTGCCAAAATGGCGAGCCCCGGATAAAGCAGCAACCGCGGCTCGGTCTGGATATAAGGCCTGCTGTCGTTTAACATGACGCCCCACTCGGGCATCGGCGGCTGTGCCCCGAGACCGAGGAACGAAAAGCCTGCTACAGCAAGCAGGATTGTCCCAAATTCCATGGACGCCAGTACCAGGATGGGTCTGGCGGCATTGCGCAGGATATGTCTCAGCACGATCTGCAAGTGTGTCGTCCCTGATGCTTGAGCAGCAAGGACATAATCGCGAGCCTTGATCTGCAGGACAAGTCCTCGGATTACCCGGGCATAGCCCGCCCACCATACCGCTGCGAACGATAGCAGCAGGTTCTGCATGCTCGGCCCGAGCATGGCTGTAATCGCCAGGGGGAGGATGAGGCTCGGAAAAGCTAGCAGAATATCGATCAGCCGCATGATCGCCTGATCGACGCGTCCCCCGGCGTATCCTGCCAGAGCGCCCACGGGTATGCTAATCGCAAACACGGCTGCGAGTATGGACAGCGAGTACGCAAGCGAGGTTCTGGACCCGTAGATCAACCTTGACAGCACACAGCGGCCGAGATGATCGGTACCAAGCGGATATTGCCAGGAAGGCAGGCTCAGTTTGTTCCCCATCTGGATCTGATACGGATCCGAGGGCGCAAGCCACGGGGCCAGCAGCGCGATCAACAGGTAAAGTGCGACGATTGTTCCGCCGATCCATGCGCTTGGGTGTATAGGATACCTACGTTGAAGCATGATTAGCCGCTCCTTCTGCCGTCATCGCAGCCTGATCCGAGGATCGAGCAGCAGCTGCAGCAGATCGACTGTCAGATTAATCAGGACTACGGCAACAGCCATCATGAATACATAGCCCTGGATCACGATATAATCCTTGGCGAATATCGCATCCACGGCATATTTGCCGATCCCGGGCCAGGAGAAGATACTCTCGACGATCACCGATCCTCCCAGGAGGCCTGCGACATGCACGCCGAGCAGCGTTAGACTGGGCAGCATGGCATTGCGCAGCGCATGCCCGGCAATCACCCGCGGCCAGGTTATTCCCTTGGCTCTGGCTGCTTTGATGTACAGCTTCCCGAGTTCCTCCAGCAGACTGGCGCGGATGAGCCGGATATAGATGCCCGCCATGCCGAAGCCAAGGGTGAGTGCGGGCAGGACCAAGCTCGCTGCGCCGTCCATGCCCATGACGGGAAACATCTTAAGCTTCACTGCTCCGTAATACAATAGCAGTAAAGCCAACCAGTAAGACGGCATCGATGCGCTCAGAAGCGCGCAGAGACGCCCCAGCCGGTCAGGCCAGCGGCCGGGGTACAGCGCTGATGCAATCCCGAGCGGCATGGCGATCAGGATCGCTGCCGCCAGCGCAGAGCCGGTGAGCAGCGCCGTCGCAGGCAGACGGGCCAGCAGCTCAGTCAGCACCGGGCCATTGCTGCGGTACGAGATGCCCAGGTCCAGCCGGACGACCCGGCCAAGCCAGTGCACATATTGGTCAGGTATCGAACGATTCAGTCCAAGTGCCTCCCGGGTCGCTTCGATCGCCTCCGCAGTCGGTTGGACGCCATCCGATCGCAGCATGATCTCTGCCGGATCGCCGGGCGTCAAGTGCATCAACAGGAAGGCAAGTCCGGAGACGCCCAGCAAGACGGGGATCACTTGCCATAGCCGCAGCAACAGATAACGTGCAAACATGCAATCCTCCTTTATATGTAATCGTAACGATTACCATTATAGCACACCTTTCATAAATGAAAACCCTTGTCCATAATTTTCATCACAGCGCAACAAAAAAGCCGCGGCTAGCGCGGTTTGAAGAGAAGGCATAGTAAACTTCGCATTTGTTACCCTTTTGTGATTGCGCACACGCCCTGAAGTCCCGCTTGCCTCTCCCCTGAGGACGAATATACAGCTTCACCGCTGCAATACTCGATTCGAGCATATCACAGAGGGGTATAGTATAAATGACTATATAAAAAAAGGAGTGCGATCTAATGCATGACCATTACAAGGATTGTATCGAAGAATGTCTGGCATGTATGCAAGCGTGCAATCATTGTTATGACTCCTGTCTCAAGGAAGCAGACATCGACATGATGAGGGATTGTATAAGACTGGATCGCGAATGCGCGGAGCTCTGCATGCTCGCCGCTTCAGCCATGTCGCGCAACAGTCCATTTGTCCGGCAGATTTGCGCTTTATGTGCTGAGGCTTGCGAGGCTTGCGGCCGGGAATGCGCAACACATGAGCACCACGAGCATTGCCGTCAATGCGCCGAAGCATGTTTCCGTTGTGCAGAGGCTTGCAGACGCATGGCGGCTTGATCATTCATTGATAAGAAGCATGCGGAGAGTTAAGCCAGTGCTCTGTGCATGCTTTTTAGTACCGATTTTAAGCCTTAGCCACTCCCTATAAAAAAAGAGTCTCTACAAAGATTGCAGAAACTCATCAGGTCAGGCATGCTGCAGATGGCTCATCGTCTGCAGGAAGATCTGCTTGACATGCTCATCGTCCAAGGAATAGTAGACGGTTTTGCCTTCTTTGCGGCGCTTGACGATCCGCACATTGCGCAGGTAACGGAGCTGATGCGACACTGCGGACTGAGCCATGCCGAGCACCTCGCACAAATCGTGCACACACAGCTCCTGATCGAGCAGCGCATGGATCATCTTGACACGCGTCGGATCTCCCAGCGCCTTGAACAAGTCCGCCAGCTCGACTGCGGTATGTTCTTCGAGCCGTCTTGTCCGCAATACCTCGACATTCGCTTCCGTTCCTGCACAGGTATCCTCACACTGTTCTTCAACTAACTTGTCCATCTGCAGGCACCCCCTTATCTTTCATCTCCTTATTATATCAGAAGTATTACAAATAAGGCAGTAAACATGCCAGCTTTTGGACGTCTACTTCTTTCTTCCGTTACGAGTTCCCCATACAAACAACAGCAGGAGAACCAACGCTACGGCCGCACCGATGACAAGCGGGAGGACGACCGAGCCCGACGAACCGTTCTCTGAGTCCGAATCCTGGGCCGTGTCTTGTTGAGCGTCCTGGAGCTCCCCATCTTGCTCTGACACGGCTGGCGCCTCTTCCTGGACAGACTCGTCGGGTGCCGATTCCAGGACAGGCGCATCAACGGTAAACAAATATTCGCTCTCGATCGGGTGTCCATCCTCACCGACGATCTGCCAAGCCACCGTGTATTTACCGCCGGACAGCGGTCTGTCCACAGCAGCCCGCATGTATTGCTCGTCTACTTCGACCGGCCCGATGTCCAGCTCTTCTCCCTCGTAGATCAGACTGAACGTGCTAGACGCATCTATATCCGTATTGAAGGTCAAGACGACCTCTTCAAGCTCTCCCGAGACGGTTGAATCCGGTTCCGGGGAGGCTGTCGTCATCATCGTGTGGGCATATGAAACCCCCGTCCCTGCAATACCGAACAATAGTACTGCCATAATACCTAATACAAGCCAGCGCAACCGCACATGCATTCCCTCCATAAGATCATTTTGAATGATTAGCCATTATATTATACCAAATTTACGAATAAGAGCGAAAATGCGTGCAATCAATTATTTATTCACATGATCATTCATTCACATATTGAGGCGGATTATGCTACACTACACTGGAATCTCCATTAAGATTTGTTCAGGAAGGTGATTATGTGCTTGCAAAGGTTGAGGTTGCGATTATCGGAGGCGGTCAGGCGGGGATGGCTGCAGGTTATTACCTTGCACGAAATGGGGTAGATTATCTCGTGTTGGACAGAGGGCTGGCAGCTGGTTCCTCATGGCGGAGCCGTTATGATTCTCTTGTGCTGTTTACACCCCGGATGTACAGCCAGCTCCCGGGCATGCCCTTCCCCGGAGATGCGGGGCGGCTTCCAACCAAGGATGAGACAGCAGACTATCTGTCAGCTTACGCCACCCGTTTCGGCTTGAAGATTCGCTATGGCACTACCGTGAACTCTGTTGCCAAAGAAGAAGCCGGATTTGTCATACATACCGATAAAGGCCAATATAGCGCGAGAGCTGTCATTATTGCGACAGGCCCCTTTCAGCAGCCTTGGATACCTGATTTCGCCAAGCGGCTCTCTCCTTCTATAGTGCAGCTGCACTCATCCCAATACATCAATCCCGGTCAGCTCACTGACGGCGATTCACTGGTAGTCGGCGCGGGGAACTCCGGAGCCCAGATCGCATATGAGCTGTCCGGGGCCAACCTCGGCAAGGTCGCGTTATCGGCTGGTCACAGACCGTTGTCTCTACCCATGACGGTGATGGGCAAAAATATATTTTATTGGTTCGACAAGCTTGGCATCCTCTCGGCTCCTTCCGATTCGTGGCTGGGCCGCAGGATCCGATCGAGACCGGACCCCTTGTTCGGACTGGAATTCAAACGAGCAGTCAAGCAAAACACTATCGAATTATTGCCCAAATCAGTGGGTTCGGAAGGCATATCAGTGGTGCTGGCTGACGGTAGCAGACGCAGCTATGCCAACATAATCTGGAGTACCGGCTTTCGGCCGGAGTACAGCTGGCTGGATGTCCCAGGGATCATCAATGAAGGAGGCGGACTGATCCACCGGTACGGAGTCACTTCAGTCGAAGGATTGTACGCTGTCGGTCTGCCCTGGCAGTCACGCCGCAGCTCTGCCCTCATCGGCGGCGTCGAGGAAGATGCCAGAGCGGTCGTCGATCATATCTTAGCCGGCAGACAACATAATTAGGCGCGGTAAAGGAGACGCTACAGTTGACTTTGGGGAATAACTTTTATAACATATGATCAAGTGCTCATGTTTTAATCGAAAGAAGGTGTCCTCATGAATGAATATCGCATCAAAGGTCTCTCCTGCGCCGGATGCGCCCAGCGCCTCGAAGACGAATTGAAGCAGCTGGAGCATGGCGAGCATACAAGGCTCAGCTACAACTCGGGCAAATTGACCATCGATCCGCAGGTACCGCTGCCCGAGGTGCGCCGTATCCTGAAATCGGATGGCGCCTACATCGCCTCGAGTCCCGCAGATGGAACGACACTTACAGGTACGGCAGCTGGAGCAGGCGCGCACAAGCACGGGCATGACCACTCTCATGATGACCAGGACCACAGCCATGAAGGCGGCAATAACCGGATGCTGAAGCTGCTGATTGTATCGGCTGTCATCTATGGAGCGGCCTTGCTGCTGGATGGAACATTGGATCGCATGCTCGTCATCCCGCTCTACCTAATAGCCACTGCGATCAGCGGCTATACTACTTTTGTGCGCGGCTTGAAGAATCTCTTCAAGCTCAGGTTCAATATCGACACCCTGATGACGATCGCACTGATCGGCGCAGTCGCCATCGGCGAGTGGAAAGAAGCGACGCTGGTAGCCATCCTGTTCGGGCTCAATGAACTGCTCGAGGGTTACGGGATGGAGAAGGCGCGACGGTCCATGGAGTCGCTCCTGCAGGTAGCTCCTAAGGAAGCCGTCAAGGTGCATGGCGGGCAAGAGATCGTCGTGCCGATTGCTTCGCTCGAGGCGGGCGACCTGGTGAAGATCAAGCCTGGCGAGAAGATCCCTTCCGACGGGATCGTCAAAGACGGCAGGAGCTCGGTTAACGAGGCGGCGATCACAGGCGAGTCGCTCCCGGTGGAGAAGGAAGCCGGCGAAGCGGTCTATGGCGGCGCCATCAACAATGAAGGGCTGCTGTATGTAGAGATCACTAAAGCCTATGAGGACTCCTCGCTGGCCAGGATCCTTCACCTCGTTCAGGAAGCGCAGGAGACGAAGACGCCGACCGAGCTCTTCATCAACCGGTTCGCCAAGTATTACACCCCCCTTATCATGGTTGTTGCTTTGCTGGTCATGCTCCTCCCTCCGCTGCTGCTGGCGGGAGACTGGATGACCTGGGTTTATCAGGGGCTCTCTGTCTTGATTGTCGGCTGCCCGTGTGCACTGATCCTGTCCTCGCCGATTGCTATCGTATCAGGCATTACCCGCAATGCTCGGGACGGGGTGCTCGTCAAAGGCGGCGTATACCTGGAGCAGCTCGGCAAGATCGATACTCTGGCATTCGACAAGACCGGTACATTGACCAAGGGAGAGCCTCATGTAGTCCAAGTCGAAGTGTACGATGAGCCGCGTTTCTTCCGCGTGGCCGGCTCGATCGAACAGTCATCATCTCATCCGCTCGCCAAAGCGATCATGCGGGAGATTGCCAGCCGGCAGACGGAACTGGTCGCTCCAGACGAGATCACAACAGTCAGCGGACGCGGCATCCAGGCTAGAGTTGAAAGCGAACCTTACTGGCTCGGCAATGAAGGCAGCATCGCGCATCTGACGCTCCCGCCGGATGTTCAGAATCGAATTGACAAGATGAAGGAAGAAGGACTGACGCTCGTACTGGTAGCCGATCAGAAGAGCGTGCTGGGCGTGTTCGGCATTGCCGACGAGATCCGCTCCGAGAGCAGAGACGTCATCGGAGCGCTCCATAAGCTCGGTATCAAGCAGACTGTCATGTTGACCGGCGATCATAGCAAAACAGCCGAGAAGGTCGCTGCCGCTGTCGGCGTCTCTTCCTATTATGGCAATCTGTTGCCGGAAGACAAAGTGAACCGGATCAAAGCGTTGGCGGCCAAAGGCCAGGTGGCGATGATCGGCGACGGAATCAATGATGCGCCCGCTCTCGCCTCGGCCCAATTGGGAATCGCTATGGGCAAAGGAACAGACAGCGCAATCGAAACTGCAGATATCGTGCTCATGCAGGATCATCTGGGCAAGCTTCCAGAGGCCGTCTCGATATCCCGCAGGGTGAACCGGATTATCCGGTTCAACATCATCGTCTCGCTAGGCTTGAAGCTGATCGCCCTGCTGCTCACAATACCTGGATGGCTGACGCTTTGGATCGCCATTCTATCCGATATGGGCGCGACGATCTTCGTTACTCTGGTCAGTCTGACGATCCTGATCCGGCGCCACAGTGAAGACACGATCGCCAACAAGTAAAAGACCAGTTGTGCGTACAACTGGTCCGGAAGACTTCCGATCTTTCGGAGGTCTTTTTCTTAAATTCTAAGTGTATAACGGCGACAGCCGTTTCACCTTGGCTTAATTTATAAGTTTCCGGCCCCCACCCCAAAAAAAGAAGAAGAACGCTTAGGGTAGTGCTCACTCACGAACGGACACAGTAGCCCCTAGTTCGAGCATGGGCGCGTTTTTGTGCAAAATAGACCCTATTGTGTCCGTATCGCAGTGCCAACCTGCGTGAGCAGGTTTTGTCCAAATTGATGAAAGTATATGATTCTTCTATCTACTTAGCTTGCATTTCTCCGGATCGATCAGATTGCAGCGATCGCATCGCCGATCGATTGCTTGCCTGAGAGCAGATCGTAAGAGCGCCGGATCGTCGCTGGCGCCTCCAGCACCGCTGCGATCACCCCTGCCACATCCTCTCGCGGGATCGAGCCCCGCTCCATCCCTTCGTCGATGCTGATCATGCCGGTTCCCGGTTCATCGAGCAGCCGGCCCGGCCGCAGGATCGTATAATCCAGCCCACTTGATGCCAGCAGCCTGTCGGCGTAATGCTTGGCCGCATAGTAAGGCTGAATCGCCTCCGACCACAGCTCTCTGCGGTGGGCGCCAAACGCGCTGACCATGACGAACCGTTTGATGCCTGCCAGCTCGGCTGCTTCGAACATCTTGACTGCGCCGTCAAGGTCGATCAGGATCGTCTTATCATAGCCGGTATGCCCGCCGGAGCCTGCTGTGAAGACGATCGCATCGCTACCTTGGATGGCTGCTGCGAGCTCGTCTACACTGGACTCAAGGTTCGCGATGACACTTCTGACCCCGGCGGCTTCATAGCGCTCCGCCTGCTCCCGGCTGCGCACCATCGCCACGGGTGTATGCTTGCCTGTTGCTTTTAGGATCTCTACGAGCAAGCGGCCGATCTTGCCGCCAGCACCTGTGATGAATACGTTCATTTCGTTCAACTCCCTATCCTTAGTATAAGCAGCTGGCCTAGCTGTCTTTGGCCATCAGCGGCGCAAAGAACGCCGCCGTGATCGCGATCGCACGGTCCAGGTCGTCGGTCGGAGCGGCAAACGGATGCTTCACGCCGAACGTGTGGTCCGCATCCGCCAGCTCTGCGAAGCGATGATGCGGAGCCTGCTGGCGGAGCGTCCTGAATCCGTCCAGCAGCCGCTCCGCATCCTTCATCCCCTGGATGAAGAGCACCGGTGTCTGCAGCTCGGCTGCTCTCGCAGGAATATCGAAGCGCTCCCGGTTGCGGTCAAGATCTTCGAAGAATACAGCCTCGATCGGCATCTGCTGCTTCGTTCTGGCATTGGCCACATAACCGACACCTTCGCGCATCACCTGCTCGCGGAAATCCTCACCGAACAGATCGGCGCGGCCGACGCCGTTCCATGTTACCACGCCGCCGATCTCAGGATGATCGGCGGCGAACAGCACACAGTTGCCGCCCCCACGGCTGTGGCCGACGAGGAAGAGCTGCCGCGTATCCATCCGATCGCCAAGCGGAAGCCGCTCTGCTCGGACTGCCGCCACCACATGCGCCAGATCTGCTTGCTCCCGGGAGTAGGTGTTGCGCCCGAACTTCTCCAGCTCGTCAAAATCATGCTCGCGTACACCGTTATGAGACAGATTGAATGTGACGACCGCAAAGCCTTGATAAGCCAAGCGTTCTGCTGCATAGGGGAAGAAGCCCCAGTCCTTGAACCCCTTGAAGCCGTGGACCAGCAGGAGAACCGGCTTCCGCTCAACGCCGCTGGCCACGCGAACCTCTCCGCGTATCGTCGCCAGCGTCTCATCCTCCAGTTGGAATGTCTGTTGTTCCACTACCTTCTCACTCATACCTCTCACCTTCCTTTGACCCATAGTATACCAGAAACGGGCAGCGCCGGCTGTCGGCTCGCAAAAAAGACGGCGCAGGAATCGTCCCTGCGCCGTCTTGCCAGTGCGTCTGTTATTGAGCTAGATAATTGTACATCACCTGGGCCGACATCGCCCGGCTTGCCGTACCCCGCGGATCCAGCTGTGCATCGCCCACGCCCTCAATCAGGCTGGTGGCCAGCAGAACACTCACCGCTTCTACGGCATAAGGCGATACTTGAGACGCATCTGCGTATCCCCCCAGATCAGCGCCGGACATGCCGATTGGCAGCAGATCCAGTGTACTCATGATGCCGTGCAGGATGACCATCATGTCCTGACGGCTGACAGACTGCTCCGGCGCAAACCGGTTATCTCCTACCCCTTGGACGATGCCCATGCGTTTAGCTGCAGCCAGATATGACGTGTAGTAGCGGTTGCCGGCATCGGCAAATTGGTCGCCGTCACTGCTGTCCGGTGCAATGCCAAATACGCGCATCACCATGATTAGGAAGTCGGCGCGGGTCACCAGAGCGCCTGGCTGAAAGCTGCCGTCGCCCATCCCCTGCACCAGTTCTCTTGCCGACAGAAAGTTGATGCCCTGGAAGTACCAGGCTGCTTCATTAACGTCCCGGTAGCTGACTTCATGATACGCCACCGCATAACGGCTGAAGTGCCGGACCGCAAAGGTCAAGCCGCCGGCCGCATCGTTGTACAGGCTGTTGATGACCGGCTCTGAATCGCCAGCCGGATCAATATACCAGACGACGAGATTGTCGGCATGCTCGCTTGCCGCCTTGTTATACGGCAGCGTCAGGCTGACTGGGGTAGTCCCATCCGCCCATCCCGCCGGGTGGCCGTCGACCAGCAAGCTGACGTCTACCGCCGGTCGGCCGCCGCTCACGCCTTCGGCTGGCGAGATGACGAACATGACGCGTTTGCCTTGCGCTGACCGATTCAACAGCATATCCGAAGGCAGCGTCGCCTCTCCGATCGGTGTAATCAGACGGTAGCGCTCCGCTCCCGATGTACGGCTCAGCCGCTCGCCCTGCAGCTCCAGCACATAGGCGCCGTTGTGCGGCTCGCCTGCGAGCTCTGCCCGGATCGTTACTGTTCTTCTCCCTTTGCTGTCAGCAGCTGCTGCGGTCATTGCTTCTGTCAGTGCTGCCTCATCAGGAGCGATCACCGCTTGGCCATCCCGGATGGCGACCGGTACCGTCAGGCTGCTGCCCTGACGGTCCGGAGTGCTCGGCACCTCGCCCGGCTCTTCCGTCTCATCATCACCCGGCTCCTGCGTAACTGGCGGATAGACCGGCGTCCACGGCGGCGTGACGCCACTCGGCACAGCCGCGGTCGTGAAGCGCTGGATCCGCGTTCTGCGGACAGCTCCCAGCTCATCTTCAATCTTCATGTACCAGTAATACGTCGTGCTGCCTTGCAGATTGCGCCATACTGCCTTGGCCGTATCGCCGGACTGCAGGTTAACCTGTTCGCCGATCAGCACATTGCGGTACACATTGACGGCAAAGTAATCGGTCGCAACCCGTTTGTTGATGTCATGGAACGCGAACGATTCGGTGAACTCATCGCGATCGGCCTCATCGCCTTTGTAGAAATTGTACTCGTCAAGCACAGGTGAGTACGTTTTTATATCGAGTTCTTCCGCTAACGGATCAAACGTCAGCAACCGCACAAAGCCGTTGCCGCCGTTTGGACCGCCTTGATAATCCGCCAGC
The DNA here is from genome assembly GCF_047238105.1 of Paenibacillus jepli. Taxonomy (NCBI): domain Bacteria; kingdom Bacillati; phylum Bacillota; class Bacilli; order Caryophanales; family Paenibacillaceae; genus Paenibacillus; species Paenibacillus jepli. Next base: position 7,065,761 of record NZ_JBDFMD010000001.1, on the reverse strand, counting down.
ATCTCGATCACCTGACGCTCGCTGCCGTCCTTGTTCGTCAGCTTCTTGACGACGCGGTTGGCGGCATGATAGTGTCCGCTCAACACCAGTTTGATATTTTCGTTGGGGACGATAACCTGGTCAAATATATTTTGTGCCATATTGGAGAGCGTGCCGTTCGACTCCAGGTAAGCGTGCATACCCAGTATCGCATTGCGGTCGGCGTGCTTGGCGAGCACCTCGTTAGCCCATTGGATCGTCTCGGGCGTATCCTCAAGACCAAAGCCGATGTACAGGAAGATGAAGTCATGACCGCCAAACGACATCAGATCGTAATGGTTGCGGTTGTTGTCCATCTCGCCGCCATACCATGGATTGTCCCGGTAACGGTCGGCCCCCACATATTGGTGATAATACGAATAGTCGATGCCGTCGACGATCATATCGTGGTTGCCTGCCAATACACCATAGGGTACGCCAGCCTCATCCCACTTCTTCAAATTGCGGTCGGCGACTTCCCACTGCTCATGAGAGTTGGCTACATTGACGATATCGCCAGTATGAATCATATATTCAAATGCACCTTTTTTATACTCCTCCGCCGTCCAGTCTCCGAGTGTATCAAAAATGTCAGGATAACTCTCAGCATAATATTGCGTATCCGTCATCCAGAGTACGGTAAAAGGCTTGTTCACCTCTTCGACTTCATCCTGCACCATCACTTGCACTTGATTATCCTTGACGAACCGCTCGGGATCCGCCGCCGCGCTCAGCTCAATGTCGCTCTCGGCAGCATCGCCGCTCTCGGCAGTCAGAGCAATCCATTTGTCCGTTTCGTAATCCCAGGCATACATCGTCACGATCCGTCCCGGCAGTGTCTTGCCCTTCCAGTACAGCTCGATCTCATCATCCGCTCGCAGCTGCTCTTCCAGGTCTACTGTGAAACGGTGGTAAGGGAAGCCGGATTGCGAATCGGTGACCAGGTACTCACCGTCTGCTAAGCTGACTTGCTGCGCCGCCTCACCTGAGATCGGCTCTTCTCCGTTGGGAGCGATGACGAGCGGCGGCTCGCGGTCGGCGACATTGGCATAACCGGAGATCCGTTTGCCTCTAGCGAAATCATATGCGCCCGCTTCGTAGAAGCCAGCCTTCATCGTATCATTATCGCTGTCCGAGACGACAGCCGACAGCTCGACCGATCCGGCGGATACTTGCGCACCCTTATCCGCAGGTTTCATCGCTGTAGGAGCGAGCGGGCGTTCATCTGCGATGACAAAGCTCAGCTTGGTTGAGGCTTCATTGCCTGCATGGTCTGCTACCGTTACCTGCAGTTCATGCATCCCCGCAGTGAGCTGAGCAGAGGAAGTCGAGTACGGCAGCTCGATACTTGTCCCGTTCAGCATCGCCATCTTACGGGCGATGCCGCTGGTGACATCGCTCGTGTCAACATCGAGCGTGATGCGGCCTTTGAGCTGCATGCCATCCGTTAAGGTCAGGCCGGTATCATAGCGGACAGCTTCGATGACCGGATTCGTATTGTCGACCGTCACCTCTGCGACATCCAGCGTCATGCCGTTCTTGGTCATTGCGAGCGTATAGACGCCGTCTTCGTAACCACTCGTATCGATCTCGGCATATCGGGCTGTATACTTGTCCTCGGGGATAGGGAAATGGAGCTCGCTGATCATCGGCTTTCCGGTATTTGTGCCGGAATCCGCATCTCCCAGGCCGTAATACGTGTCTTCTCTTGGGATGACTGTCGTCTCCGTCAGGTTGCCGAGATAGTTGACCATTCTCTCCGGCTTGACCAGCGACCCGTCGGGAAGGACCAGATGCATATTGCTGATCTCGAAATCGTCATGGTTGTTCTTGCCAAATACTTTGTCATGAATCGAGCGGTCATACGGCGAATTCTCGTTGCCCGTATGCACCGACACAATATTGGAAGATACCAGATTGACCGCGGGGATCGTCAGCAGCGTCCAGGCGCCTTCGGTATATCTGGGATAGAGCCGCTCCAGATACTGCAGTCCGCCCGCAGGAGTAAACGCGCTCACCGTCGCTTGATAGATCTGGTCGATCCCGCGTGTCTGCAGACCGAATTCGGCATCTCCCGGCAGTGCCGGACGAGCCGTTACCGTTTTTCCATCGAATGTGAACGCGAGGTCATCAGCTGCTGTCTCGCCATAGCCGAAGAATGTCAGCAGTCCGCGCTGTGCGCTGTCGCCGATCGATAGTCCCGGCTCCGGCAGCTCGCTTTCCGTGCCTTTTTCGTTCACAGTCAACAAAGCGCCTAAAGAGTTGTACGGCAAGCGAGTCCGGTTGCCTGCTTTATCCGTTCCTGCGATGATATAGCGATATGCGCCAGGCACGCCGTAAGAGAGGGCTCCCGAATACACATACCTGCCATCCGTTCTATTCGTCTCGATCAAGCTCAGCTTTTCGGTGAGCCCCGCTCCTTCTCCAAAAGCCGGACCATAGAGGATCTCTATCTCATCTAACTCTTCGTTGCTGACAACTTGTACCGGGTAGGAATGGCCGACACCGATATTGAACGCCGTCTGCTCGTGCTGCAGTACCGGCGCGATATTGTCTTTGCCGTCCACCGGAGTTACTTGATCCGGATCGAGACTGCCCGGATTGGCGTAGGCGCGGATTCCCAGCCGTTCCATCCGGGTGCCGGCAGCTGGCACCTTGTAACGGATCACGGCATTGCGCTGCGTGTTCACCTCGCGGTCGGGACTGTCATCGGTACTGGCGTCATACCAGGCCTCGACGATATATTCATCCGGCGTGTCCTTGCTTGCTAGCGCCAAACCACGATGCAGAGCGTTCGGCAGGTTGAAGTCGCTGCTTTCTTTGTTATCGTAGAAGACGATCTGTTCGTCCGTCAGCATGCTGTTGAAATGGGTATTGAAGTCGTCGGTCGTCGTGTATCCTGCGGTCACGGCCTCTTTGGCAAACCAGATGACGCCTGTGCCATACGGCTCCAATGTGATTGCTTGCGACTCGGGAATCACCCATCGCTTCGGCGCCGTGCTGCCTGGATACAGATACCACAGCGTGTAGCCGCTCAGATCCACGGACTGTGCCGTGTTGTTGTAGAGCTCGATAAATTCATACTGGTTGCCGCTGCCGCGCCGGTAGTCCCCTGCCGGATTGGGCAGGATCTCCGTGATCAGCAGCGCCGGTTCCTCCCCAGGCTCAGACGGATCGGTGCCGGGATCTCCCGAATCGGGGTCCTCGCCGCCCGGTTCCTCCGTCGCCGGGGCGGGGATGAGCTGCTCCGCGTCTACCAGCCCCGCGCTGGGAGCACCCTTCTGTTCATACGTGGCCATCGTGCTACCGGAAGCTGGCAGCTGCAGATGCAGACTCAGCCCGTCACCGACGTCGGCTGCCGAATAGTGGATCTGGCTGATGATCTGGTTCAGATCATCCTTATCCGTCAGCTGGAAGCCGCGGTCGACGTTATTGAGGCCGTCCTGTCCATGCAGCTTGAACACAGCTACATCCTCAGGCATACTGTGATAGCTTCTGAATTGCGCCTCCGTCAGATTGGCCGCATCGCCCGTTATGCTGCTGCTCGTGCGCTGAACCCACAGCACGGCCGGACTGTGCGGAGCGATCCGGACATCACTGCCGTCTGTCATCGTCGTCACGGTCAGATTTTTGAGCGTTCCATAGTCGTACCGTACTTGATAATGCTCATTAAACGCCAATTCATCCGCAGAGTTGTTATAGATCTCGACAAATTCGAACAGATCTGCGCTGCCTGCTCCCTCGATGTGCTCTTGGTTGCTTTTGTCATCGGGATAGATCTCGGTGAGCAGAACGGGCATCGCCGCTGTCAGCAGCATCTGCTGCTCCTGCTCGGCTTGCTCTTCGGCTTCAGCTGTCGGCAGCACTGAGGTCCCCAACAAGAAAAGAGCCAATATGCCGGAAATCCAAGGTTTCATCTTCATTTTCTTCATCCTAGCCTCCTGGGAAAATAGTTCAAGCCAGCCGGCCATTGGTGGACCAAGCCGCTCGAGTCCGGATGTTTATATCCATCCAACGGAGGATTATACCGATGGATTGTAAGATCGGTATTATGGAAACATGGATTTTGGATGAAGAAAATGGAAGCTTGTTTTCATTGTGTTTTTGCACGTATATGTGCTACATGACGACGGTTTTTGTCGCTATTTGCTCACAAAATGCGCGATCATGCTCGACAAACAGCAAGGTAGGCTGATGCTCCAGCAGCAGCTCTTCGATCTGCATGCGGGAGATCACATCGACGAAGTTGAGCGGTTCGTCCCAGACATGCAGATGCGCTTCCTCGCATAAGCTTCTGGCCAGCAGTACTTTTTTCTTCTGGCCGCCGCTCAAGGCTCGCAGATCCTTCTCGAATTGGACGCGTGCAAAATCAAGCTTTCGCAGGATCGCCTTGAACAAGCTTTCGTCAATCCCGTGATTGCGCGCGTATTCGGACAAGTCTCCGGCCAGATGAGAAGTATCTTGCGGCACATAGGATATCCTCAATTGGCTGCCTTTGTTATAGATGCCATTATAGGCGATTGGTTCGCCCAGCAGCAGCTTAAGCAGACTGGATTTGCCTGAGCCGTTAGGCCCCGTCAGTGCGATCCGATCCCCCTGCTCGATCGTCAGATTGATGTTCCGACACACTGTATGATCGCCGTAATGGATCGAGACATCACGCAGCTCGGACAGTTGGGGTTTGTGATAGGCCAGCTGCGAGATTTTCAGGCTATCCGCTTGTTCGATGTCCTGCAGGAGCTGGGATTTCTCTGCGATCGCCGCCTGCTGCCGCCGCTCCATCGATTTCGAACGCTTCATCATCTTGGCCGCTTTGTGACCGACGTAGCCTTTGTCGACCTTGGAGCCCGAATTTCGGGTGCCGTTTTTCGTTTTTTCCACCTCATGCGACCATTTGTTCGTCCGTTTGGCTGCCTCAGACAGCCGCTTGACGTCTTTTCGCAGCCTATCGTTCTCCGCCAGCTCGTACTGATCCTGACGTTTTTTGTTCTCCCACCAGTCCGAGAAATTGCCCTTCTGTACGTCAATGCTGGCCCGATTGATGGACAGCACATGGTCGACGCAGTTATCCAGGAAAATCCGGTCATGCGAGATGAGGATAAAGCCTTTTTTGGCATTCAGATACTCGCTCACCAATTGACGCGCATGAAGATCGAGATGATTGGTCGGCTCGTCGATGAGCAGAAAATGGTGCTCCTGCAGGAAGAGCGCCGCCAGCAGCACTTTCGTCTGCTCGCCGCTCGACAGCGTATTGAAAGGCCTATACAGCACATCGTCCGATACCTGTAGCAGCGATAGTTCGCGCATCAGCTGCCACTGCTCAAGTGCGGGGATTCGGTCCAGCACGACATCCTTAGTTAGATACTCCGGGTGCTCGACCCGGTACGGGAAATAGTCAAACGCCACGTCAGCGCTAATCGAACCGCTGTACTCCAGCTCGCCCAGCAGCAGCTTCATAAAGGTCGTCTTGCCGCGGCCATTGCGGCCGGTAAAACCCAGCTTCCAATCCGTATCGATCTGGAAGCTGACATCCTCGAAGATATTGTCGTAACTGCCTTCGTAGGCAAAGGTCAGGTTGCTTACTTGTATCAATGCCATATGGGCATCCCTCCTAAAAGCATAATAAAAAGAGCTGCAAGAAGGTTACCCTTCCCACAGCTCTCTCTATATACAGCTCACCGAATCCGCCAAATGACAGCTGGCTGTGCCGGACGTTCGGCACAAGCCTGGCAAAAAGGACGCGGCTTACCATAATAAATGAGCGGGAAGAATGCGTAACTTTCTTGCTGCGTTTGCCGCATGCCGAAAAAAGGCTATGTTGCGGCTGCAAATGCAAGAAAGTTTTTACATTCTTCATCCACTCCCGTTCTTTCAAAGTTAACGGTATAATAGCATAGCTTATTGTTCATTTCAACCCCGATTGCCCGTGATGGGCCGATGCTTACTTCATACCCGTTTGCTGTCGCGGTATGCGCTCGGCGTCACGCCCTCGTACTTTTTGAAGAGCCGGATATAAGTACTGATACTATAAAAGCCGACTTCTTCGCCGATGTCCTTGACGTATTTGTCTTGTTCGAGCAGCAAGGCTTTGGACCGCTCCACCCGGTATTTGTTGAGGTATTCGGTGAGATTGTCTCCCACTTGCTCTTTGAAATATCGGGACAGGTAGGATGGATGGACACTGTGATGCTCAGCGATTGCCCCGATATTCAAGTCGTGCTCCCGATAGTGATCAGCGATATAAGCCAGCACCTGCTCCTTGAGCCGATTACTGCGGCTCGCCTTGACCCGCTCTCCTGCCAGCTCACATACCTTTTGCAGGAACTGCTTCATGCGCGTACGCATCGCACTTACCGTACTGCCGTTCATCAGCTCGCGGATCGCCTCCAGATTGTCGCTATAGAGCTCGACGCGATCGGGATTGGACTCCATCGCCGCCTTCATCATCGTGCTGCACATATCGAACAGCAGACAGCGGATCATATCTACCGACAGATTCTCCTCCGCCAGGTTGCGGTCGATGACCCCGTCTAGCAGTTGGCTGGCGCCTTCATAATCTCCTGCGCCGACATAATTGAGCAGCTGCTGCTCTTTCTCCAGCGGATAGTCGTAGGACAGCTTCTGCTCCCCGACCTGATCGTGCCAGATAATCGTCTGCTCCCCTTGGAGGATCCGGTAAGCCATCGCTTCCATTGCCTCCTGATATGCGGCAGGCAAGCCCTCCATCGATTCGTGGACACCGCTTACAGAAACTGTAAATTGGATATGGAACCGACTGCCGATAAACCGTTGGGCTTCTTGGATGATCCGGCCGAGCTCGTGGACTGCAGCTGCGGATGTTGTGCCTGGCTCAAAATTAACGATGCAGGCCAGCATCTCATCGACCTCTGTCATCCAGCCTTGATGTCGTTCGCAGACCAGCTCCTCGACGATGTTGGTCATGATCAGATGCACCATCTCACGCCGCTCTTCCGGCCCCTGCTCACCCTGACGGAAGAAGCCGCTGTAATCCTCCAGGTAAAAGAGAATGACCGCATAGTTACTCGCATCCGGTCTGATCCCGTACTCCGGCAGCACGTCCCCGGCGGGGAATCCGGCGGCGATCCGGCCTTTGAGGAAACGTGCAAGCAGATGCGACCGCAAGGTTTTGTTCTGCTTCTCAATCGTCCGATTCATCAGCTGATAGCGGTCCAGCGCGCTATCCATCGCTTCCTCCAGGTAAGCATATTCATCGCTGCTCTCCAGCCCTCCTAGATTCCCATCGCTGCGGGCCACCACACTGCGAACGAGCTTCTGCAGCGGCGAATAGTTGCGCCGGGCAAACAGGACGGCAATGACCGCCCCGATCACGAGCGCCACCAGCAGCATCAGAAAAGTCATATTACGGACATGCTCCGCTTTCTCGCTATATAGCCGTTCAGGAATAGCGTATACATATTTCCAGCTGTTGCGCTCGGACTCGATATACGACAGCGTCACTTCCTCCCCTGCCCAATCGGCGGATGCCGTGTTCACCTGCTCGCGCTCGGCTGCAGGCAGCTCGAAGCTGCGCGATAGCGCAGCTTTCCCTTCCGAGGAGGTCAGGACGGTATTATCGGCGTCGAGGATATAGACATGACCCTGATTGTAGGATTGGATGGTCCTCAGCGAAGCAAAGAGCTGCGCCTCATTCAGCTCGATGACGAGCGTAGCTGACGAAGTACTGTTCTGGGTCAGCGGCAGCGTACGCGCGTACACAATGCCTTCCTCCTCGCCCAGCATTCGCAAGCTGCCAAAGGCTCCGCGCTGCGGTTTCATCAGGAAGCTCTGCCATGCATCATACGCGATGCCGCGCGACAATACATGGTGCTGGAAGAACAGCCCCGTCTCATAATACGAGCTCTCGGTCAGCACAAAGTCACGGTCGCGGAAGTAGATATAAAAGTTGTCCACATACCGTCTGGAGATATTGTAAGCCTTCAGCTCCGCCAGCAGCTGAGAAATCGAGATCCTTTCCGCGGCGGTCACCTCCTGCTGGCCGCGGATCAGGGCGTTGACTCTGGGACTGAAGGAGATCACCTCCGAGAGCCGATACGTAAAGTCGACATAGTTGTCGATCTCCTGCTGCAGCTGCGACAGCAGAGCGGCGTTAGCCCGCGAGATCTCTTCCTCCATCACTTTACGGGTCTGCAGATGCGTCGCGGCCATGATCAGGATCGGGATGAGCAGGACAACGACATACGAGGCCAGCCATCTGCTCCAGATCCCTCGCCAGCGAAAGCGGGTCACTTCGTTCACGGTTCACCCTCCTGCGCTCAGAGTGACTATTCTTTGATCGACCCTATCATAACACCTTTGACAAAATATTTCTGCAGGAAAGGGTAAACGAACAGAATCGGCAGTGTGGCCACTATGATCGTAGCATATTTTATACTCTCGCCGACGGCTTCGACATCCTCTGTGGAGGTATTGCCTGCCATATAGCTGGTGTTGTTCTGGATCAGGATCTCCCGCAAGATCAGCTGCAGCGGGAAAAGCTGCCGGTCCCTCAGATAGATCATCGCGCCAAACCAGGAGTTCCAGTGGCCGACGCCATAGAATAGGATCATTACGGCCATGACAGGCAGCGACAGCGGGATGACGACCCGTAGCAGGATTGTCATATCCTGGGCGCCGTCAATCCGGGCCGATTCGATCAGACTCTCGGGTATTGATGCAAAGGATGTTCGCAAAATAATCAGATTCCAAGTCGAGATGAGCCCGGGCACGATCAATGCAAACAGCGTATTGCCCAGATGCAGCCAATTGTTGACCAACAGATACATCGGGATCAGGCCGCCGGAGAAAAACATCGTAAAGATGATCCAGAGCATGACATGACGGGTCCAGACCACGCCTTTGCGCGAGAGCACATAAGCCCCCAGGGACGTCATAACCAGATTCAGAATCGTGCCGAACCCGACAATAAACAGGGTATTCAGATATCCGCTGATAATATTGGGGTTTTTGAATACCATCACATAGGCGTCCAGCGTAAAGCCAAGCGGCGCCAACAGGATCCCCGTCTGGGCAATCAGCTGCCGAGAGTCGCTGACAGATGCGAACACGACGTAAACAAACGGGTACAATGTGATGACTATCATCCCCAGCATGAAAATCGTATTGACGATATTAAAGGCGATCTCGCCCTTGGTTCTGCGAATGGTGTGTGGTGCCATCGCTCATTCCTCCTGACTCGCGCCGTTAACTACCATAGGCTGTTGTCGCTGATCTTCCTGCTGAACCGATTGGCTGCAATCAACAGGATGAAGTTGATGACCGCCTGGAATACGCCAACCGCTGTTGCATAACTGAATTCAAAGGACTGGAGCCCTTTGCGATATACGAAGGTGCTGATGACATCTGCAGTCACATACGTGTTTGGATTGTAGAGCAAGATGATCTTCTCGAAGCCGACATCCAGCATATTGCCGATCTTCAGAATAAACAGGATGACGATGATTGGCGTAATCCCGGGTAGCGTGATGTGGTAGATCTGTCGCCAACGGCCTGCTCCATCCATCCGGGAGGCTTCATACAGCTCCGGGTTGATGCCCATGATCGCGGCGAGGTAGATGATCGACCCCCAGCCCACACCCTGCCAGATATCCGATATGACATAGATACTGCGGAAGTACTGGATGGGCCAGCAGCACCTGCCGCTCCATGCCAAGCCAGACGAGCACATCGGTGATGATGCCGTCCCTGGCCAGGAACTGGGTAATCATACCGCAGACAACGATGAGCGAGATGAAGTGCGGCAGATAGGTGACGGTCTGGACGATCCGTTTGAAGCGCGAACCGATGATCTCGTTGATCAGCAGCGCGAATACAATCGGAGCCGGAAACGAGAACAACAGCATGTACAAGTTCAGGATCAGCGTGTTCTTGAGCAGCCGCCAGAAGTAGTAGCTATCAAAAAATGAGATGAAATGATCGAATCCGACCCACGGGCTGCCCAGGAAGCCTTCGGCAATCCGGAAGTTTTTGAAGGCAATCAGAGCGCCGTACATCGGTACATAATGGAAAATGAAGTAATAAAGAACAACTGGAAATATCATGAAATAAAGATATTTATGCTTCCTGTAATCCTTCAACAGGCCGTTCATGCGCCGCACTCCTCTCTCGGTTGACGGCCCGGAAGCTGCTGCGGACTTCCGGGCCAAAACTGGCGTTAACGGTTGTTATAACGCTCCAGCGCAGCCTGGCTCAGCTCAAGCACGCGCTCGATCCTCATCGACTGCAGCTGCGCGATATACCGATCGAAGTTTTCGAGCGGCTCTACGCCCATCACGAACCGCAGCAGCATCTCATCCTTGTAGGTTTCGATCTCTGCCATGATCGAGGAGATCTCCTGCGCCTCGTCAGCGGTATGCGTAATCCGCGGCATACGGGTGTTCTCAAGGTTGCTGTAATATTTATTGAAGATTTCAACGGCTTCTTTTTGCTGGTCGAACTTGTAGTATTGCTGAGTATATCTGTCATCCCCCACAAAACCCGGCGCGGGCGCAGATACACGCAGATATTTGGACATGGCTTCTCCGACAGACAATCCTTCAGGGTTATTCGTAATCAAGTCTGTGTAGATCGGCGATCCGTCGACCATCTCATACGTTGTTCCTTCTACACCGAAGGTTTTCAGTATATTTCCTTCCTCCGAGTAGAGATAGTCGAACCATTCGACAGTTGCTTCGGGATTTTTGTTGTCCGGCGTAATGATGGCGCTCCCGTCGCCACGATAATCGTAGGCGGCGACGAAGACCGTCGGTTCGTTTCCTTTATCCAGCACCGGATGCTGAGTCGCGACCAGATCAAAGCTTGGCGCACTTTCAGGAATGGCATTGAGATACTTCCCGATTCCGCCCCCGATGAAAGCGACGAACGCTCCTGTATGGCTGTTCGTGATCTTCGCGTCCTTGGCCTGATTATCCTGGGTAGAGAAGTCGGGATCCAGTAGACCTTCTTCATACCAAGCATTCATTTGCGTCAGGAATTCCTTGTATGCTGGCTCGTAAGGTCCGTATTTTACCGTCCCGTTATCCAGATAAAAACGGTTCCCCATGTTCCATGCGCCGATCAGACGGTCATCTTTGAGCTCTCCGAGCGTTAGCGTCAATGGGCTGGATGCTCCCTTTTGTTCCTTAAAAGCCCGCAGGACAGTTGTCCATTCGTCGATGGTCTCCGGCTTCTCCAGCCCCAGCTCATCGAGCCAGTCCTTGCGGAGTACCATGCCGCTGCTGGCATTGGAGTTACCGACGCCGATGGCCGGGAAGGCATAGATCGTACCGGAGTCGGTGCTGATCTCTTTTGTGATGGCCGGGTTGTCATCCAGATACTTTTTCAGGTTGGGGGCGTGCGATTCGATCAGATCATTGAGCGGGAGGGCCACCCGATCGGCGATCGCCTTTTCCGGACCTCCCGGATAGGTCGTAATATTAGTCTCGATAACGTCCGGCAGATTGCCGGAGGCGATCAGCAGGTTAAACTGCTCGGGAGCGCTGCCGACGGCTGGATGCTGGAATTCGACAGAAACGCCGGTTCTTTTTTCTAACTCTTGATAGAATAAAGAATCGTTATAATTGCTCATTAGTCTCGCGGAATCCCCTGGCAGAGCTACCCAATAGGACAGCTTCAGTTCAGCGGCCCCTGGATCGCCGGAATTGTGCGAGGTGTTATTGTCTGGTGCATTGCTCGGCGGATTATTGTCGGCCGTACTGCAGCCCGCCGCCAACAATCCCAAGCTTAGCACTGCGGCAATCGCGGCATTCATGCGTTTCTTTTTGGATCTTGTCATACATTGACCTCCCTATTGATGGAAAAGTTACGGCCGAAGCTATGCGAATGCGTTTACATTTGATCGCTGCCTCGGTCGAGTGACCCCAGTATAGCCGTGCTATGCCTGCGAAGACAATCGGCAAGTCGTGATCTGAAGAGGTATTTGCTAACCAGGTTATCAGCTGCACATCGACTGCAACAGATGCGCATGGCATGGCTCCTCATTCCCGGACACAAAAAATGAAGCCCAGTCCTGGACTTCATGAGTAGATCATATTTCCTTATCCTGCAGCCAGCGCATCCGGTACACATGCATCCCTGTCTGACCAAGCTCTTCCAGCAAGCCGTAATTGGCCCACGCTCCCACGACTGCTCCTATGCCGGGAAGCATCTGCAGCATCTTGCGGAAATCGATCGTATCCCGGTATTCCTGCTGCAGCTGGCGCCAGTCGATGTCATCGGCTCCGGCCTCGCCTGCGGGGAGCGCCTCTCGTCTCGCCGGCCAGTCCTTGATGACGGACAGCAGCTGACGCTGCTTCTCGGGGCTGGAGAAGGCAAGCTGGAAAAGATAAAGAACAAATAATCGTTCCCGGTAGTCCCGGGTCGAATACCCGTAAACATGAGCCAGCTCAAATAAAAATTTGATCTTGATGCCGATCAGTACAGGAAAATCCACCAGTCCCAGAATAATGCCGCCAGCTCCGGTACCCGCACCTTCAGCCGCTGCAATCTTCTTATAACGGGAGAGCAGCATTTCCGCCTGGGCATCCCGGTCCGCCAGGCTCATCCGCTTCAGCGGCTCCTGCTTCGGGATATATTCCGCTGTGAAGAGACTGGTCTTGACGATTCCCTTGACCGATGAAGTGATCGCACTGTGAACCTTCTCCGGAATCCAGGCATTAATCTTCGTTGAGAACGATTTGGAGGCTCGCTCCAGCACGCCAGGAGCTTTGAGGAATTGCCGTTCCCACACCTTCAGACGTTTGGCCGTCTGCTCTTCATAAACCGTAAAGGCAGACACATGTATCACCTCCAGCAATCACCTACCCCCATCAAATAAGCCGGCCTTGCGTCCAATGTCATAAAGACAGCTTAATTTTGTGACATTGGACCGCCGGCCGGCTGGTTGGGAATCATACAAAAACGTGCGGGAACAACATGAGTGTTATGACTAGAAAATACATCGAGCCTGCGGCGATGCTCAGACTGCGGATGGCTCCCAGCTTGTCCCGGACAGAGCCGCCTTGCAGCGCTTTTTTCATCTTGCCGCCCATGATGCCGCTGGACGCGCCGATCCCGATGACCAGGACAGTCGCCAGGATCCACCACAGCGTAGGATAATCTGCCGTCCCGACCAGATAGCCGCCCGACAGGAAAGCTACCAGCAGAGCGACCTGCCCCACCCGGTTCAGCTTGGCGAGCACTTGCAGCGAGCCCTGACGCGCGCTGTCGTCAGGCAGCCCGTCCACTTTGGCCAGCAGGAAAGGCAATGTCAGATAGAACCCCATGAGCACCGCACCGATGATGTGCAGATAAAGAATGACTTGGACCACGATGTAACCCCTTTCGATTGTAAGATTCTAAGGCTGAGTATACCGCTGTGATGAGCTGGGTGTCAATTCCAGCGTCTCGGTGCCAGCGCTTCAGTGCGCGGCGCCTTCAGGAGCCAGCAAAGCTTCGAGCTCTCTTCGCTCCGGCCCGCTGATCTCCATCATGCCTGCCAGCACTTCGAGCAGCCGGTCGCGGCTGGCCGTCTCCAGCAGCAGATCAAGCATATGGACAATGGCACGCTTCTGCTCCGGATTCAGGCGGGTGAACAGCCTCGGCTCGATCCGGTAGATTTCCTTGATGACAGCCTTCAGCTCGGCCTTGCGTCCGTGATCCGCTGACTCTTCCTGGTGCTCCGGGAAGGCCTCCGAAGACGTCAGATCCTCGATCACCGCTTCGGCAGAGCTCTTCAGAAACGGCTTGCGCTTGCTGTGGATCAACTGATTGATCGTCTCCAGCAGATATTGGTAGGGCTCGCTCTTGCGGCTCAGACCAAATGACAGCTCCTGCTGACCGTACTGATCCTGGCTCATAAAGTCGAAATGGTCAAAGAGCCGGCTGCGGATGTAAACACTATGATGGAAAGCATCCCCTTTGTTATTGAAGGTAGTGGGCTGCTTGTGCCGTTCGTTGCGCGCCGAATCCAGAAAATAAAGCCTGGAATACTCATGATTGATGCGCTCCCGCCAGCGGATGAAGGTTACGGAAAATCGGGTCCGGGTCGGCTCATGTTCCAGCTCCACCTTATCCCGCTCGGCGATCAGTCCCCCATAGTCCAGCGGGATGCCGTCTACGACCAGCTCGAAGCCGCTGCCGGCATGCAGTTCGAGGAACCAGCCGAACTCGCGGCAGAGATAGGAGCGCAGCTGCTCCAGATCCAGATCCCGGTGCAGATGCTCGAAGACGACTTCGGTGCCGGTACCGGTGCCGCTAACGACCGGTTCGGTCACCGCGTACGCGTCGATCGTCTCAGATGCGATGCGGATCGTGTAGCTTTTGTGTATCAGCCCGTCCGAATAAGTGGTGTTCCAAGTCGCAAGTGAGGCAAAGCTGTGGAAAGTCAGACGTCCGATCCCGTTCTTGCCGTGCATCGTCGAGCTCATCCGGATCCGGTTTCCCGGGTCGATCTGCTTCTCTGATTCATAGAATATTTTGAACTTCTGCTCCAGCCCCTGCCTTTGGATGCCGTGCCCGTTATCGGTCACGGTGAGGCGCTCGATACCGTCCAGCTCGTTGCGGCCGATGATCAGCTCTACCCGGGTAGCATTGGCATCGAAGCCGTTCCAGATATACTCGGCCACCGCCTGCAGACTGTCGAACTTTTGCAGCGTCTTTTTGATCCCCCTGGGGGTGATCTGTATTTTTTCCACCGCGCTCACTCCCCTCTCCATACTCTCTTTAGTTTACCATAAGCCAAGATCGTTTTTGCAATCAAAAAAGGCCGCACGCTTCCTGTAATAGCGAAACGTACGGCCTACATGTAGTGTCGGTATTATTTTGCTGCGGACAAAGCATCCGTCAAGATCATATCCTCGGCACGTTCGACGACTTCTTCCGGCGTCAGGTCCGGATGGTCGATCAGGATGCCGTAACGCAATCCGTCCTCGTCCCAGCTTAGCATCCGAATCTCGCTGATATACTCAGCCTGGTGGCCGCGGATGGTCAGATCTCCGTTCAGCTCGGCGTCCACCGGCGTCTCGAATACCGTCAGCGTCAGGACAGGCAGCTCATTCTCCCAGTACGAGACATTGACCTCGGTTCTGTCTAACATGCCTTCATAGATATGCCACTCGACTTGCTGTTCCTTAAGATTGGCATCCCCCAACACCAGGAAGGGCTGACCGAGTGCGGCAGCGGCTTCCTCTAGCGTGCCGGTATGACTGGGCATCATCTCGTCCATCGATGCGATCTCTACACCTGGAGGCAAGTCCAACGTGAAGTCTGTCTCGTCAAATGTCGGCGAGAAATCCAGCATGCTGTAAGATGTCTCCGTGCGGATGTCACCGGTAACCGAGACTGCCCTCACCAGAAACCAGGTCTCCTGATCCACCCAGAATTCCATATCGCCCATCAGTGAATCCTTCTCCTTGGCATTGACTTTCAAGTGGTAGACCTTGCTGCCCAGCAGTTCTTCCTCCCCTGCCACTTCATACGAATGCGTATCCTTAAGACGCTCCAGCATCCCTGTCAGCTGCTCTTTTTGCGTCATGCCTCCGTATTCTCCCATGTCGGTCAGATCGATGGCATGCGCAGTCTCCGAACCTTCCTCATAGAGGATCACCCGATCCCTTTCGCGAAGCGCATAGGAACTGGTTTGTTCGTTTAGCAGATCGGTCGCCACGATTTTACGCCTGCCGTCTTCATGTACATACTCTGCCATGCTGGCGTGCTCGTTCAATTCGTCGTTCAGATAAACCTTAAGCTCGCTTTCCGCATAGTAGCTCATCGGATTTGCCTCGGATTGCATGACGTGGCTGATGATTTCTTCCGAAGAAGCGGTTAGTGTATTGCTGCATGCGGCGAGAAGTGTTGTCGCCGCCAAAGGAATAAGAAACAAGGCTCTAATTTTCATCGTTGGTTGCCTTCCTTTCTGGTAGCCGGCACGCGATGAGTGTACCGTAGCTTGTTGTGGACCACAGCCGGATATGGCCGCCATGCCGCTCGATCAGCAGCTTGGCAATGCTGAGTCCCAGACCTGAGCTGCCGCCCGCAGCCCGCGAGTCTTCGCCCTGTACGAAAGGCTCAAACACGCGCATCTGCATGGCTTCGGGGATACTGTCCCCTTCATTTTGGACGATAAGCAGGCTGGTGTCCTTGCGCCAGTGCTCAACTTCCGCCCGGAATGGCTCCCACAGTCCATCCGGAAGCGGTTGTTCGCTGGAGACAGCGGCGATCAGGAGATGACCGCCCTTTGGGGTATGACGAATCGCATTGCCGGTCAGATTGTCCATGATGCGGATCATCTGCGTGACATCGACCGCATAAGTGCCGGATATCCGCTGTTCGACCGTCAACCGGATCCCTTTTCTGGCGGCTGGTTCTTCGTAGCCGGACAGCAGCATATCGAACAATTCCTCCCCTTCGACTTCGATCCGCTCGAGCCGGTAACTCGATGCTTGCAGGGATGCGTAGATCGACAGATCGTCGATCAATTGTTTCATATAATCCAGCTTGTCGGTCAAAATCGTTTTGTACTCTTGTTTTTCCTGTTCGGATAACGCTTTGCCGCCGGTCAAGCCCTCCGCATAGGCACGTATTACGGTCAGCGGCGTTTTCAGATCATGGGACAGCGCCGCCAGCATCGTTTCTTTTTCTTGCTGCTGTGCGTGTATCGCCTGTTGCGCGCTCTCGATCTTGTCCTTCATTTCATGAAAGCGCACCGTAAGCTCGCCGATCTCATCCCTGGCAGGTGCGTCGTGCGTTACCTTGCGGCCATCGGCAAATGCGGACATCTGTTTTTGCAGGCTGAGCAGCGGCCGGTTCAGCTTGCGATGCAGCAGATAGACAGCCAACGCATATAAGAGTACCAGGAAACCTGCCAGCGGACCGACGATCAGAGCTGTCCGGTTCTGCACGCCTTGCAGCCATTCATCTCTGCGGATGGTTACTTCATAGAAGCCTGCCAGTTGTCCGTTGCCGAGCACGACTGGCTGCTTCAGCGTATAGGTGCTAAGATTTTTCTGGACTTGATTAACCTGGCGGTACAGCTCCCTGGTATTCATCTTGCTCAACCTTGAGATCGCAGGACTGTCCAGCGTGGAGTACAGGAGGATCCCGTCATAACGGTACAGCCTGATCCCCGTCGTGTCGTCGGAGAGCTGGCGGATGGCCTCATAATTGTCAGGCGGCTGCAGCTTATAATGACGCTCGTCCTGCAGCACGGGCTCCATCGCACTAACGGTCTGCATCACATCCATATACTCGAGCAGATCGCGCTCTCTGTCATAGGCAGTGAGCATGCTGTACAACAGATAGAGTGTGAGCAACGGCAGCAGCATGACCAGAACATAGCTAAGCATCAGCATCGTACGGATCTTCATAAGGATTCTCCGATAAACCGGTAGCCTTCGCCCCAAACCGTCTGAATAAAGGTGGCGGAGCGGGTATTATCCTTCAGCTTGACCCGCAAGCCTTTGATATGGACGGTGACGGTATGAGTGCCTTGTTCGTCCGTCTGCTGCCAGACTTGCTCGTACAACGCCGATTTGGAGAAGACTTCGAAAGGATGCCTGGCCATGAGACTAAGCAGTTCCCATTCTTTTGGGGTCAATTGCAGCAACTCATCGTCGAGATGAACGCTTCTGGTCGCGTAATCGATGCTTAATCCGTGTGCATAACGCGACGGTCCCTGGGCCAGCTGATCATGCCGGTAGCGGCGGTACCGCCGCAGATGCGAAGCGACCCGCGCGCTGAGCTCGTCCAGACTGAACGGCTTGGTCATATAATCATCCGCTCCCAGCTCCAGCCCGCGCACCTTGCTCTCATCCTCGGCCCGGGCGCTAAGGATGATCAGCGGTACGTCAGAGGCTTTGCGGATGGTCCGGCACAGCGAGTAACCATCAAGCTCGGGCAGCATCAGGTCCACCAGGACGAGGTCATATTCGGCAAGCTTAAAATCCTCCCAGCCTTCCTTGCCTGTCGATGCCCAGGCAACCCCGTACCCTTCCTTCCGCAGATGATCGCACACGATCCGGGCAATCTCCCCGTCATCCTCTACCAGCAGCAATTGTGCAGTTTGTGTCATGGCCGTAATAGCGCCTCCTTCTCCCAAGTTCTATTCTAGTTGTTTATCCCGGTATCTAATGAATCTTTATAAACGCTTTATAAGTTCAACGTATAGGATAACAAAAAAAGATACCCTCATGCGACGAGGGTATCTCGAATTCATCTATCATTGCTTTGGTCTAGGCTCTGAGCGTCTTCAGCGCGCCGCTCCAGGCGATGACCTGGTCCAGCATCAGATTGATATTGGTATGGTGTAGTTCAGCCGGCTTGAAGACGGTGAAGTTCTCAAAATCGGTGAACAGCGACAAAGTCGGGTGCGTCTTAACATCTGCGATCAAGAGCTCGCCCATGATGCCGCGCAGATGTTCGGCCGCCCGTGCGCCGCCCGTGCTGCCGTAGCTGACGATGCCTGCCGCCTTGTTGTTCCAATGCTCGCGCACGTGATCCAGGGCATTCTTGAGCGCACCGCTGATGCTGTGATTATACTCAGCCACGATGAATACAAATCCGTCCAAGCTATTAATCTTGTCGTTCCATGCCGTGATGCCAGGCTCTGCACCCGTGCCCTCACCGAGGAAAGGAAGCTTGAACTCTGCGATGTCGACGATCTCGTAGTTAGCGTCACCGCGCCCGTCCGCGAGCTTTTTCACCCATTCCCCTACCTGGGGGCTTACCCGTCCTTGACGCGTACTTCCCAGGATGATACCAATGTTCAGCTTTTGGTCTGACATATTATAATCCTCCTTTTCATACTGCGATGGACTCGGAAAATCAATCGCTTTTTTTCCAGTCACTGGCTATTTTATCGTATTCAGCGCATCATGAAAAGTAGGCACATTCGTGCGCCCTAGTATACACGGTGATACTAACTGGCGGTGCAATACGATGGGCAATCAGCTAGAGCTTAATCCGGTAGGACGAAACCAAACGGATTTGTGTGCCTTTAGACGAAGTAAATTCATAATGATCGCTGAAAGCAAAGGATTGGCCATCCTCCGTCTGCCAGCTGCCGCTGGCCGCACCGATCTTGCCGTGAGAGATAGCATGGTCGACCGTCACTTCCTTAACGCTGGCGACAGCTGTCGCTCCCTCCGTCACAGCCGATGCCGGATAATCCTCCTGCCCGATCACCCGGACCACCGCCTCCTCGGCCAAGGTATTCAAAAGCAGCTCGCCATTGCCGGTGATCAAGGCGATCGCCATCTCTTCCACCAGTTGGTTTTTGGGCGAGTTGCCGCACATGCCGCTGCGGGTAATCTCAGTCATTTGCAATCCTCCTGACACTGGTGTAGTTTTTCTATTAAAGCAAGTATAGCAGGTCGGTGGCGAGGCGGATAGGCTGCGATCGAGATGAATATGAGTATGTTTACTAAGGTGGCGATGCTGAAATTGCGAACTTGAATGGGCTTAACTCATCCAATATGAAAATTCATACTCGATTGGCGATTTTCCAGCAAAATGATGCAACGAACACGAAATATCGTGTTTATTTCGCCATTTTATAACCGAATGCCAAAATGAGTATGAAATTTCGAGTTCATTCGCTGATGAAAGCTTGATGCTTCTCTAAATTCTCTAAGTACGAAAAAACGGAGCTTCTGCAGGCATAATGGCTGCAAAGCTCCGGATTGTTATGAACGTTCGGGTAAATTCAAATAACATCGATTACTTGGCATGGATCACGATATTAATGCTGCGGCTCTCCTTCCACCAAGCCACCTCGTGGCCAAAAGCAGCTGTAACGGCCCGAATCGGCACATAGGTCGTGTTGTTGCGCAGGATCGGCTGATGCTCTGCCGCTGCCAGCTTGTCGTCGATCCACAGCTTCACGCCCGCCGCTGAGCTGACTAATGCGGTCTCGGGCTTCGTGCGGATGAGCACGCTCTTCGTCGCCGCATGCCAGACAACCTGCTCTTTGGACAGCGAACCGATCGCCCGCAGCGGCACATACGCCCGGCCGTCGATCAGCAGCGCCTGCATAGCTGGATCAACCGCAGGGATGCCGTTGATGGAAACTAGTGGGGTGGCTGCAGGCTGGACATCGAGCGATACGCTTGCCCCGCCGGTTCCTGAATTGCGGTATAGCAAGTGGCCTCGACCTGGCTTGATAGGGTGCAGCCGTCCGTCCTCCCCTTTGCCGAATGCCGGTATGATAAATGTTGTATCAAAACGACCGAAATTTGTCTTCGCACTATGAACAATATAAGGGGGCTGGTACCCGTCCCCGGAATAAGACGCCGCATCAGGAGACCACAATATGTCGATTTCTCCCTGCGCTTCAAAACTAATATCAACTCCACTAACGCGAATCTTCTGACCGATCGCAACTTGTTCGGTGTCCAGCGTCATCAATGGGTAGGGCATATCCAAGTCACCCAGCATCTGCATGATATTTTGATTATCCATGACCAGCTCCGCTTCTCCCGTTCTCATCACTAACTTGCCGCCATTTGCCGAGGATAGCGTAAAATAGAACCCCGACTCCATAGTGACTCTATAGCCGTGGAAAAAGCCCACTCTTATTTCCGGCGGCAATTGCATATCGACACCTTCAGCTGCGATCTTCTTTAGAAAGCCGCAAACCTTAACAAGATCCGCATGGTCCGCTTCCCTCTCGCCCAGCAGAGGCTGGAACAGCAGGTCGCCTTGCTGCCTGCTCACGAATTTCATCGTATCCGGACTGCACGCAGCCGCTTCCTCTTTAAATTGCTGGATAAGCTCCGCTTTCGTCGGCTGATCTGCTTCCTGTGCGTGAACCGCGACCGGCAATGCCGCCATCGACAAGAGCGCCGTAGCCACAATAGCTCGCTTCAACCGCTTTGTATAGTTATCCATCTTCCATTCCCCTCTCACTCTTCCAACCCTCTGACAAAATAGACGTTAGCGTTCGGAGAAAGTTTCGTTCATTAACAAATTTGGATCATTTTAGAACAAAAAAAGAAGCATTCGCATCTGAAAATGCGCATGCTTCATCAATAGTAGCCATTGCAAGAGTAAAACTGAACGACTCACGCCGTCCGTTAACATTGATATTACTGAACAGCCTTCTTCCAGTCGGCAGCGAACTTCTCCAGCCCTTGATCAGTGAGCGGATGCTTGGAGATCTGCTCGATCACGGCAAACGGAACCGTCGCGATATGCGCGCCTGCCAAGGCAACGCGTGTCACATGATCCGGGTGGCGAACCGAAGCGGCGATGATCTGCGTGTCCAGGTTGTGCACGCGGAACAGCTCAGCCACCTTGGTCACCAGCTGCACGCCATCCTCGGAGATATCGTCGAGACGGCCGAGGAATGGCGACACATAGGTCGCGCCGGCGCGAGCAGCGAGCAGCGCCTGATTGACGGTGAAGATCAGTGTCACATTCGTTTTGACGCCCTTCTTGGTCAGGTAGCGGCATGCTTCCAGACCGGCCAGCGTCATGGGCAGCTTGATCGTAATGTTGTTGTCATGGTTGTTGATCTTGATCAGTTCGTCCGCCTGTGCGATCATCTCTTCGGCCGTCGTCACATCAGGCGTGACCTCGGCGGAGACCGACTCAACCTCTGGCACCTCCTTCAGAATCTCCTCGATGCGGTCCTCGAATTTGATGCCTTCTTTGGCGACCAGTGATGGATTGGTCGTCACACCAGAGAGGACGCCGATTTTGTAAGCCTTCTTGATATCTTCCAGGTTAGCCGAATCGATAAAAAATTTCACAAGTAACAACCTCCATTAGATATGTGATGTGTCTTACTTGAAACGAAATTCTTATGTGCTTCCTGCGAGGAGAAAACGCTTAGGCCAGCTGTGCGGCGGCAGCAGCGGGAGCAAGCTGCTCCTGCTGCTCGTCCTGCCACCAGCGGAAGCCGTCTGCTGCCAGCAGCTCGTCTGCTGCAGCCGGGCCCCATGTACCGGCTTCATACCGATGAAGCGGAACTTCATTGGCTGCGAATGCCTCCAGGATCGGTTGCACCCACTGCCATGACAGCTCGACTTCGTCCCAGTGAGCGAAGAATGTCGGGTCGCCAGCGATTGCATCGCGGATCAGGCTCTCGTAGGCTTCCGGCATATCTTCCGTCTGCTCGTGGAAGTTAATATGGATCGGTTTGATCGCCCCCTTGTCCTTCGGATCTCTCGCATTGAGCTGCAGCGTGATCCCTTCGTCCGGGCCGATATCGAAGATGAGCAGGTTCGGCGTCTTTGGTACGAGCGGATGCTTGGCGGACTGCTGCAGCGGCTCCTTGAACTCGATCACGATCCGGGTTGCCTTCTCCTGCAGCCGCTTGCCCGTGCGGATGTAGAACGGTACGCCGCGCCAGAAGTAGTCATCGATCTGCAGCTTGGCCGCGATATACGTATCGTTCATCGACGTGGCGGCGATGCCCGGCTCCTCCGTATAACCTGCCACTGGCTGTCCTTTCAGGTTGCCTTCCGCATACTGGCCCCGTATGATCTGAGTGCCAACCTGCTGCCTGTGCAGCGGTTCCAGCGCCTCCATCACTTTGCGCTTCTTGAAACGCACCTGCTCGGCAGAGCTGTTCGTCGGCAGCTGGCTTGTGAGCATCATGAGCAGCTGCAGCATATGGTTCTGGAACATATCGCGGATGGCTCCGGACTGGTCATAGTAGGCTGCCCGCTGCTCGACGCCGACGGTCTCGCTGGCCGTGATCTGGACATTGGCGATATAGCGGTTGGTCCAGAGCGCCTGGAGCACAGGGTTGTTCTGCTGCAGCACCTCCAGCTTCTGGACCATCGGCTTGCCCAGATAATGGTCGATCCGGTAGATCTCGTCTTCAGCGAAGGACTCGCTCAGCTTAGCGTTGAGCGCCCTTGCTGAAGCCAGGTCGTAGCCGAAAGGCTTCTCGATGACGAGACGCTTCCAGCCGCAATCCGATCCTAATCCGCTAGCCTTGATATTCTCGGCGATCGGTCCGAAGAACTCCGGACCTACGGACAGATAGAACAGCCGGTTCGCAACCGCCCCGTATCCCGCTTCACGTTCCTTGACGAAACGGAGCAAGCGATCATAGTCCTCGCTATGTCCGACATCAAGCACCTGATAGTAGAACGATTGGACGAACTGCGAGACGGCTGCGCTATTACTGCCCTCCCGTCTGGAGAATTCGCGAAGCGAACGTTCGACATTAGCCCGGAAGACGTCCACCGGTACTTCCCGCCTGCCCAACCCTACCAATGTAAAGTCGCTCGGCAGCTTGCGGTCGAGAAATAAATTATACAGGGCCGGATATATTTTTCGTTTGGCCAAATCCCCGGTCGCTCCGAACAAAACAATTGTTGTTGGCTCCATGGTTCTCTCCCTCTCCTGCAGAACTTACGCTTCATTGGTCCGGCAACCGAACGTTCACCGGTTGGCAATAAAATCGATTTCTTGTCGCAAGCTCTGGAATGTTTTTCGTATCTACACTATAATATGAATACCATCTATACATGTAATTAATATATTTTACAGGAGCTATAGACCCCATCTATGAACAATAATTATGAGCTCTACAAAGTGTTCTATCTGGCTGCCAAGACAGGAAGCTTGACCCAGGCTGCGAAGGCGTTATTCCTAACCCAGCCGAGCGTCAGTCACGCCATCAAACAGCTGGAAGCCAGCTTCGGACTGCCTTTGTTTTACCGTACGGCCAAGGGAGTGACGCTGACGCAGGAAGGCACGACGCTAT
The DNA here is from genome assembly GCF_047238105.1 of Paenibacillus jepli. Classification (NCBI taxonomy): domain Bacteria; kingdom Bacillati; phylum Bacillota; class Bacilli; order Caryophanales; family Paenibacillaceae; genus Paenibacillus; species Paenibacillus jepli. The sequence goes on along the minus strand of NZ_JBDFMD010000001.1, from coordinate 7,042,009 downwards.
ATTCCTACATCGAACAGTCGCAGATCCTGATCACTCTGGCAGAAGAAAAGATGGCCGCCCTCAAAAATCTGGAAAGCGGCGAGCTGCGGATCGGCGGCAGCGATTCGCTGTTCAAGCATTATTTGCTTCCTTATCTGGAGGAATTCCATCAGCGCTATCCAGGGATCCGGCTCCATCTCAATCACGGCACCACACCGGAGACGATCGCCAACCTGAAGGAAGGTCGCATCGACCTTGGCGTCGTCCGGATGCCGATCGTCGATCCGCAGCTCGATGTGAACGACAGCTTCCAACTGCAGGATTGCTTTGTTGCAGGCGCGCGATACGCCGAATTAAAGGATCGAGTCCTGTCATTGGAGAAGCTGCTGCATTATCCGATCATCCTGTTCTCCCGCAACAGCCGGGTGCGTGTCGCGATCACCGAGCTGTTCCAGAGCTACGGTCACAATCTGAAGCCGGATATCGAGGTCGGCAGCGTCGACCTCCTGATCGAGTGCGCCCGCCGGGGCCTCGGCATCTCCTTCGTTACCAGAGAGTTCGTCTCGCGTGAGCTCGAGGAAGGTTCGCTTTTTGAAGTCCAGCTTGATATGACGATTCCACCGTCCCAGGTGGGCATTATGACGATGCGCAACCTGCCGCTCACGGTGACGGCCAGCAATTTTATCGAGCTGGTGAAGTGATCAGAGTGCCGCCAGGTCGTTTAGTTTAACCAAGCCCGTAACGCAATTGGTAAAAGGAAAAGCCCGTACCTTAACAGGTGCGGGCTTGCTTGCGCCCGTCAAAAGCCGGGCCAATCGATAATCAGGCAACAGGCAGCTTGACAGTAACCTGGTAGGTCGTTCCTTCGACAAGTCCGCGCAGGACGCCGTCCTGTACGAGCTCGCCGTCAACATAGACTTCCGTAGAAGCTACGCCGGGTTCCCGTTTGATCGCCACTTGCAGCTTCGAGCCGCGGAATGTCCGCGTCACGCTGGCCTCGCCCCATGCTGCGGGCAGCTGCGGCCGGATACGGATCCCTTCTGTCGTTCCCTGCAGTCCGAACAATCCGTCGACCAGGATCCGGTACACCCATGGCACGGTGCCTGTGTTGAACAGATGGCTGGAGCGCCCGGCAGTGTGCGGGTATTGCCGGTAAGCGCCCCGGTAGTAATTGGGGATGAATACCGGCAGCTGGCCGCGGCGAACGATATCCTCCTGGTCCGGACCTGGCAGCATCTTGCGCAGCACCCGGTATGCACGGTCCTGCTCGCCTGCCACATAGAGCGCATAGATGTAGAACGCAGAGGCGTGGTTGTAGACGGCGCCGTTCTCGGCGCTGCCCGGGTGCTTCTGCGTCACCCGCCCCACGTCTTCTCTCATCGCCGTGAACGAAGGCGCCAGCTTCTCGACGCCGTATGGCGATTCGAGCTGCTCCTCTACCGCCTCGATCAGCTTGCGGCTCTTCTCATGGTCGGCTGCACCGCTCATAAGCGACCAGCTCTGCGGGTTGATGTAGATCCGTCCCTCCGGATCCGAGCTTACACCGAAGACAACATTGTCGTCCGTGATGCCGCGTGCATACCAGGAGCCGTCCCACAGATACTGATTGGCGACAGCGTTGGTCTCTTCCGCCATCCGGCGGAACACCGCAGCCTCCTCTCCCCGGCCATAGCGTTCGCTGATTCCAGCCCACACGTTGAAGCCATAAGCAGAAGCGATCGTCAGCCAGCCGGAGACGCCGCGACCTTTGTAGCCTACCATATTCATCGGATCGCACCAGTCACCCTGATTGATATAGTTGAGTCCTCGCTCATCGCGGTTCTGAGCCAGCCAGTGCATCGCGCGGGTGATATGGTCGTAGACCGAAGCCTGCTCATCGGAATCCGCAAACCCGATCACAACGTCCAGAATCCCGTAGTCATTGGTTTCATCGAGGTACGTATCCAGACAGATCGGCAGCCATACACAATGATCCGTGTGCGGAACTTGGTTGATATATTTGAGCTCGGCGTCCTTGTGGAGGATGATGCCGTCCGGCATCGCCCCACTCGTCTCCTGCTGCTTCAGCGCCGTAAGGAAGGCTTCTCTTGCTATAATCGGGGTGATATAGCTCATCCCCATGTTGTCCTGCAAATAATTGCGGGTCTGGGGATCCGTCGTAAGCCGGTTGGTCTTGCCGTGGTAGTACATCTGGCGCGGCAGCCATTCGTTCACGAAATTGTCCAGATCGGCATCCGGCGTCCGAATCTCCAGGCAGCCCCGGCCTTCGGCAACATAGTCGGCAGCTGCCGCTTTGGAGGCTGCAAAGCCGTCCTGATCAAAGTAGCGGCTGCGGATATCCGCAATCTCTTGCTCCGTCCTGGCGGGACCGAACAGGAAGCGGTAGCTCTGCTCCTCGTCCGCCGTAAGCGCGAGCCGGTATTGGAGCGCCGCGATCGGTGTCTCGTAGCGCGCTTCGCCGCACGCCAGCTGGTCCGCGGCGATAGCCGACGGCATCATGATCCCGCCCTCGCCTTCGAACTGCTCCTGGTTCACTTCCCAGGCATCCGCCTTGCGGTCGGGGAGCAGGAAGGTCTTGTCCTTCAATTCTTTGATCTTGCTATAGTCTTGATACTTCTGATACGGCGTCACCGAAGAACAGACAATACCATCCAGGGCGGCGACATATTCGGCCGATTGATTCATCCAGGACATATAGCCTACTGTGAAGGCAGGATAAATACTCAGTTTGCGCGGCTTGCCGCCAACATTTTTTACTCTGATCTCCCACAGCTCGATCGGCTCAGCCGGGGGCAGCGTCAGACGCATCTCGATCTCTACGTCCAGACAACGGACCGTCCAATAGATGTCGTGCTTGCCGGCTGCAAAAGTATACTGGTCCGGCAGCTTGCGCACAGGCTCGTACGGCGCCGAGAACACCTCGCCGCTTTCCTCATCCTTAATATAGACGAACCGTCCGGGATGATGAGCATAGTAAGGCTGCTCCGGCTGCATGAACGTCTTCGCTTCGAGATTGGGCGCATGTGAATACTTCGCCGGCTCGGGCTGCATGAACTGGGCGACCGCGTAACCTCTGCAGTTCATATGGATCATCATCGTCTCATTCCAGAGAAAACCCGATGCCTTGGGCAGCTCGGTCGGACTGTACAACTCATAATATTGCTTGTCTGCGCTTGCTTTTAATACCATCTTGCCGCTTCCCCTCTTTCCCGTGAATATTGCAAATGCTGCTCAACACTTGTCATTATAGCATAAGCCCACAACGTGTGGCTTGGCTTCGAAGCGTACTTAGGTACTTTGCTTGGGCTCCGGATATAAAAAGGACCTCATTCTCCATATCGGAATGGAGATGAGGTCCTTAACCGGACTCCCTGACAGCTAGTTATGCATATCTGACAGTCCCGGGCTGTGCTCGTTCGGCATCTCCGGCATCATCGGCACCGGGAAGCCTTCCGGCGGCGGCGTGACCGCCAGATCGCCGCCGTTGCGGCTCGGGGTCTGACCGCTGAAGATCTCGGCGATCCGCGTCTCATCCAGACGGTAGTTGAATTGGACGTTATGGTAGCCCATATCAACATACTTGCGGCATTCCGGATATTTATTGATGTCATAATTGGGCACCGGGAACGCCTTGCCCCAATCCACACCAAGCTTCTCAAGCGCTTTGGCAAATGCGTTTTGATGAGCGTTATCGCGGACAATCAGGAAGCCAAGCGTTTCGCGGAAGGTTTTGTTGCTGCTCATTTCATAAATTCTCGTTTTTTGCAGGACACCGGTCGATTCAAGCACAACATTATTCAACATGTCGGCGATCAGGTTGCCATGGCTGTACACCCAAGACCCGTTCCACGGATTGCCGCCAGCATCGACCGGAAGCGAGCTCTGAGCTCCCATAATGAAGTGATGCGGATTGGCATGCTTGATGGCCTCATCCAAAGGCGCGCCGTCTGCTCCCGCCGCTCCGGCCGAAGAAGATTCGCCGGCGCCGTTGAGCAGCTGGTTAATCGTATTCTGGACGAGCTCTACATGGGCGATCTCTTCCAGAAATACACCTCGCAGCAGATCGCGGAACGCTTTTTCCTTGCCTCGGAAGTTGGAGCTTTGGAAGAAGTATTGCATCATCGTCCGCATCTCGCCAAACTGGCCGCCAAGCGCTTCCTGGAGCACCTTGGCGGCAGCCGGATCCGGCTGATCCGGTTCGATAATATTGATCAATTCCTCTTTGTAATAATACATTGCGTTGTTCACTCCTTGTGACTAGATTTATGCGCTAGCTTGCCCCGTCTTACCATTCTCCATCCTTTGCCTGCAAGGCTTAGTGCCACGAGCTCCGAACCTCCGGCGGGACCGCGATGGATTCAAACTCAGCAACTAGTGTCTGGAGACTCTCTGCCAATGCCTGACCTCTCATCGGCCGGCCATGACCGCACACCGCGACCGCGGGATGTAGATCGGCCAGGATCTGCGCCGAGCGTCTGGCTGCCATCCAGTCAGCGGTAAAATAGCGCGGCGGTCCGCTAATCTCTTGCTGCTGTGTGATGACGCTATACACAGATTCTTGTCTGACGGTGACGAAGGCATCTCCCGCGATCAGCAGGCGGTCCCGCTCCCGGAACAGGGAGATATGGCCTGCAGTATGCCCCGGCGTATGCACCCATCGCCATTCCTCGAGACCCGGGATGGTATGGTCGATGGACAGCGGACGGACCCTGTCCCCCAGGTTGATCGGCTCGTTGGGGAACATAAATGCAATTGTCGACACGAGCCCTCCGCCAGCATCCGTATCCGCAGGTGCATACCCCTGTGTGCCAGTCAGAAACGGCAGCTCCTCCGCATGGGCATATACAGGAACCTGCCAATAGTCGACCAGCTCTATGATTGCCCCCACATGATCGAAATGTCCGTGTGTCAGGATAATCGCACGGGGCTTGGTATCTGACCCGAAAACCTCTGCTGCAGCATCACGTATTTCATCCGCCGATCCGGGCATGCCGGCATCGATCAGAAACCAGCTGTCATCAGCCGCTGCGACGAAGCAGAGATTGGCGATCTGGATTGTCTGGCACCAGACATCGTCTGCGACACGCTCGATTACTCCGCTTCGAACAGAAGTCATCGGCAGCTCGCGATAATCTTCGCCGTACGACATATCTTTGTTCATGCCTAGGACTCCTTTGCCAGCTAACGTTTCTTTTGCCCCCGTAGCTTGCCCTGTGACTAGGCAAATCATGTGCCCCCAAGGTGAAACGGCTTCGCCTAAGCGTTTTGCAAAGCAAAACTGACTTCTTAAGCACACGGCGCAGCTCGTTTCATTCCGGAGAAATATAAGCCAAGTAGATGTGTGAAAACATATACTTCTAATATTTGAACCAAAACAGCGTTAACTGCCAGCCGCCACATACTATATCTGGACTGGGGCACACTAGCAGAATGTCAGATTCCCTCAGGAGGATAGGTCATGACTCAACAGGATACACAGCACCTGGCCGCCTACGCATATGAATCCTATCATTCCCTTTGAACCCGTCCGGGCCGAGCAGATTCCGTCCGGCCCCGACTGGATCCATCAGATGAAATGGGACGGCGTGCGCATCCTTGCGTATCATGAATCCGGCGAAACCCGGCTCTTCAACCGCCGTCTTCATGAGCGCACCAGCCAATACCCTGAGCTGCTCTCTCCGCTGCTGGATGCCCGTAGTTACATCGTCGATGGCGAAGTCATCGCCCTTGCCCCTGACGGCAAGCCCTCATTCCATGAAGTGATGCGCCGGGACGGCATCCGCCGGCTGGAACGGGTGCCGCTGCTGCAGCGGGAAGTGCCCGTCACTTACATCATCTTCGATGTGCTGTCACTTGACGGGGTATCGCTCATGGATCGTCCGCTTGCCGAGCGGCTGGACATATTGGGCAAGGGGATCATAACCGGTCCTGCGGCACAAGCGGTGCAGTCGCATCCGGACGGGACAGCTCTGTTCGAGGCCATCCGACTCCACGATCTGGAAGGCATCGTCTGCAAACGCCTGGACAGCCTCTACCGCCCGGACAGCAAGGATGATCGGTGGGTCAAAGTCAAAAATTATGGGGACATCATCGCTGTCATTGGCGGCTATACGCTGCGCGACGGAACGATCAACGCCTTGCTGGCAGGCATCTACATTGAAAACAGCTTGCACTTTATCGGCAAAGTCGGTACCGGCAAGCTGACGGCAAGTGACTGGCGGGAGCTGACCACCGTCATGGCGCGTATCGCCACGGATCAGTGCCCCTTTGTCAATCACCACCCCGAGCTGCGCGGCGCCGGCTGGGTTCAGCCCCGGCTCACTGCCAAGATCCGCTTTACCGAATGGCGCTGGCGGGAAGGTCGGACCATGCGGCATCCCAGCCTGCAAGCGTTTGTAGATGTACCGCCCCACAGCTGTGTGTTGGTACCGGATTAGTTGACGGGATCAATTGGTGGGAGGGGGAGCCGCTTGAGGTGTATTTTCCGGTTTATCGGCCTGTGATCCCGTGCCATTCCGCTTTCTCCTAAAACTGCCGACTAACCAGACGAGCAACGGGATCAGGATCAGATGAAGCGAGGAGTACCCGGCCCAGACGTCCTGGATCACTTCGGCGACATAGACACTATTGATATAGGTATTCCAGGAAACGTAGAGGTTGATGACGGCGATCGGGTAGATCAACGGCCGGTAACTCTTCAACCCAAAGACCGTTTGGAGACCGTTTAGAATACCAAAAAACATCAGCGACGTCTTGATAAAAAACGTTAACACCCACATCGTGATCAACAAGACCTCGATTCGCTGCAGGAAGCCGCCTATATTGATCGTCTTAGCCAAGGAGTACGCCGGGAACGTATGATTGGCAGATTGTTCGATACCGAGGATTAAGAGACTTAGCAGAACGGTTATTGCCAGCAGCAAGCCTCCAGTCAAGGCGCCCATCACATAAGCTTTCTCGATCGTTTTGGCATTGCTTACCATCGGCATAAACACGAGCATAACAGCCAGTTCCTGAAACATGGCAGCGTGCCATCCAGCCTTAAGGACAGGAAGCGCCCCGCCCTCCCAAAATGGCAGGATGTATTGCCATTCCACTTGGGGAAACAGTGTAAAGATGAGCACCATGGCAATAAAAATGATCCACGGAAACATCAGCTCCACGGCACGCGCCAATACAATAATCCCTAGCCTGGCGCACATGACAGTGGTGATCAAAAATATAATCTCGATGGCCTGAAACGGCGTCTCTGGCATCAGCTCACTCGTGAAAAAGAATCCAAGGTTGCCCAGCAGCGTGCCGCTAAGCATGAGGAAATAGAACAGATAGAGCATCGACACGGCAGTACCCAGCCACCTGCCTAAGGTAATAATAAGAATCTGAAACAACGACTGTCCGGGGAAAGCCCGGGATATGCGGATATATAACCAGACCATCGCCAGATTCACGAGCATGCTGAACAGCGCCGCCACCCACGCATCCTCCCGCGCGGTCATGACAAGGCCGGATGGGGTGACCAGGATTGAAGTACCGACCGACAACCCAAAGGTCATGATAAAAAACTGCAAGCCGCCAATCTTGTTCTTCTCCATCCGTTCCATCCTCTCTCCCTCATTTCGGGAACAATTTGCCTAGCGGCGCAGCTGTCACCCGGATCCAGTCGAGCGGTCTGGGAAGCGGCCATCCCTGCCATTCGCCGAGCATTGTCAGAAGCGCCACTATCCACAGCATCCCGAAAAGCGCCCATTCCTTGCCGGAGTGCATATGTTTGAGGGTTCGCCATTCCACAACCGGAATCAGTAAGACAAGCAGCGTCATCGCCAGGCTCCACATCAGTCTCTCATATCCCTTCTGAGCGGTTGCACGATCGAACCTATTCTCAGTACCCTTACGTCGGCATCCACTGTTACTTGCATTTGGGGGAACACGTCCTGCCACTGGTTTCGGTATTTGCTCCAAACTTTTGGATATTTTCGATGCAGCGCCTCACCAAAACCGAATACATCAGTCTTATACTTTCGTTGAACCAGCTGGACACTGCTCTCGTTGACTTGCTTCAGCGAGCGTTCCATTTCTTTCTCAATTTTCAGGATTGACGCTTCCTTGTTCAGGTCGATCTTGCACTGAATCGCATCCAGATCGGCTTCGATTTTAAAGTTAACCTTGAATTCCGGTCTGCCGCTCTGGTCCAAACTGACATCGATCTGGGCATCGGAACGAACGATCTTCACGCCGACGATTCCGTCATCCTGGTCCGGGCAGCGGACATGACCGACCGTTTCATTTACTTCATCAAGGATATAGTTGATCGATTTGCTCGTCTTCTCATCGACCCAGCCCACGAGCTTGTCTTTGTCAAAAAGGGCCATTCCCGAATGTCGCAGCAGTACAGAGGGTTTAATATCGTGTAGGTTATTAATGTTCTGCCCCTTTTCCTTATTTCCAATAATCTCTACGCCAGAGACTACGGGATTGGCGCCTTCTCTGCCGAGCTCTGTTACAAACTGCTGCAGCGTAATCTTACCTGTTGCAGCCCATTGCTTGTGAGAGACGAGGATAGAGGAGTTTAGAGAGTTGGCAGGGATATGCTCGAATGGCGTGAGCACCTGCAAAATGTCGGAAGCCTTCGAATTATGAGCGACAAGCAGATAAAAGTCGGTTCTCAGCTCATTGTTGCGAGCGATAAAATCCAGCACATCGCTTAGCCCTTCGCGCGCAAGTGATTCACCAAAGACGAGGACGCGCAGATGGGAGAGGTACAGCTGTCGGGGCGCCTGGCTGAGAATCCGCTGCAACGCATCAGGCAAGGTCTGTCCTTTAGCGCTATACGTGATGACGGGAGCTACGCCAATGGAGCCGCGCTGCATGCCGATTTCCGTCGGATTAACCACTTGAGCCGACACATTCAATCCTTCATCGGTTTTATCTATGCCAAGCGCCACGATTACGGCCAGCTCATTGAGCTCTTTGCGGCTCCAGCAGCCCGGCAGGATGAGGAGGCTGACAGCTAACAGACAGATGGTCGCCAGCCGGATCATCCTCTCCCTCCTCTCTTGCTCAGCCGTCTCACGAACGGCCGTGACAGCCGGACAAAAGTGTCTTTCTGATATCTGATCCGAAAAGGAGCAAACGAAGTCATATAGGGCACGCCAACCGATTCCAACTGACACAGATGCAAGGCCAGCATGATTAGCGCGATAATCATACCGTACAGTCCAAATGACGCGGCAAGAGCCATGATGACAAAACGCAGCATCCGGATCGAGATCGCCATGTTGAATGCCGGCACAGCAAAATTCGAAATCGCTGTAATCGATACGACGATAACCATCGCAGCCGATACGAAGCCGGCTTCTACCGCTGCCTGTCCGATGACGATCGTGCCGACGATCGAGACCGATTGTCCTACCGACTTGGGGAGTCTAATCCCTGCTTCACGGAGAATTTCAAATGTTACTTCCATCATCAGCGCTTCCACAAATGCCGGAAATGGCACGCCTTCGCGTTGTCCAATTAGGGAAATCAACAGGTTGGTCGGGATCATCTCCTGATGGAAAGTCGTCACGGCAATATAAAACGATGGCGTCAGCAAGGAAAGCGCAAAGCAAATATAGCGAAGCAACCGCACCACACTGCCAAAATCCCCTCGCTGACTATAATCCTCGCTGGATTGGAAGAATTGCATAAACAAAGCGGGCACCATTAGTACAAACGGAGTCCCGTCTACAAAGATGGCGATCCTCCCTTCCAACACCCCTGAAGCGATAACGTCAGGACGTTCCGAGTTGTATACCGTAGGAAATGGACTGTAGTGTTCGTCCTGGATCATTTCTTCGATCGCATTGCCCTCCAGTACGACATCGAGCTTGATACCCTCCAGCTTCTTCAGCACCTCGGCCACCGTTTCCTGCGGAGCTGTGCCTTCCAGATACATAACGGCTGTCTCAGTCCCGGTCTCCTCGCCAAGCTTGAAGCTCTTGATCCGCAACGCTTGGTTTTTGACACGCCTTCGTACAAGTGCGATGTTGTCGCGCAGCGATTCAGTGAAGCCTTCCCGAGGCCCTCGAACCACCGATTGGGAAGCCGCCTCTTGTACGTCACGCTGCTTAAGGCTTCCAGTATTTATGGACAGAGCCTTGTCCATCCCCTGCAAGAAAATAATCGTGTAACCCGAGAGGAGAAGGTCGATGATCGTTGTTAACTTGTCTTCCACTACGACCTTGCCCTCTGTAATCGTATGGTGCATCAGCAAGTCAAACAGCTCGGGGGCAGCAAGCGGATCGTCGCCTCTGAGCATCGGCTCTTCCTGAATCGCAGTCAGGGTCGGTCGGGGATCGGCAAGCCCTTCAATATAAATAATCCAGGCTCCGTGATGTTGGATCTCCAAATACCGGTAGATAATATCGGGACTGTCGCCCAGCAGCTTTTGCAGATCAGGTATAAAGCGGGTCGGACGCACCTTCTCGCTGCCGGTCTCTTGATTGTTCATCACGTTCACCCCCTTTGCATGTAGCATGCCCAGAAGGAATGGAATAGAATGCAAAAATATTGGTTCCATCATAAAATAAAACCGCACGGCATTAGCCGTGCGGTCAAAATAAGAGTTTGCAATCAGGTTTCTTCAATATTCTCTTCATCTAATTTTTCATTAACATTTTGCTTGAGCGTCACGCTCAAAATCTGATGATTGTCTGACTCATTTATGTACCAACGATGATCTCCATGATCAACGGGTTCAGACATGCCATCAATCAGATTGGCGCGTATCTGCAGCCACCCTCCAATAGTATCTACATTCTCGCTGTTATCAAATGAAATGCCGAAGCGTTCCTCCAGATTACTGAGCAGGACGCGGCCGTTAATCAGATATTCATCCTCAGACTGCTGAGCGATATCCTCTACCTCATCCTCGTCAAATTCGTCCCGGATCTCTCCGACGATCTCCTCCAGAATGTCTTCCATCGTAATAATGCCTGCGGTTCCGCCATACTCATCGATAACCAATGCCATATGAACGCCGTTCTTCTGCATTTTGACCAGTGCATCATGCAGCGGAGTGGTTTCATGGATCACGTAAATGTCATGAATATGTTCCTTAAGCTCGCCCAGTCGGTTCAGCGCGAGGTGGGTGACCAGCTCCTTGGCATTGTAGAAGCCGATAATATTGTCTTTATTCGAATCTTCAGTTACGGGATAACGGGTATAACGGTGTTCATCGATCAATTGCAGGATTTCTTCCGGTTGATCCTTCGCGTCTACGACGATAATCTGTGTTCGCGGTACCATAACATCTTTAGCTACCCGTTCGTCAAATGCAAAGATGTTTTGCATATAAGCAAGCTCGGTTTGGTTAATCTCTCCGCTCTGGAAGCTCTGCGTCATGATGATCTTCAGCTCTTCTTCCGAGTGGGCCTGCTCATGTCCGATCGGCTTGACGCCAAACATCCTTAGCAGCACCTGTGCGGAGCCATTGAGCACCCAGATCAGCGGAAACAGAATCGTACCAAACGCGACTAGCGGTCGCGAGAGCATCAGGGTCATGCGTTCCGCAAATTGAATGGCCAGTGTCTTGGGGGCGAGCTCTCCCATGACCACATGCAGGAACGTCATGATGGAAAGCGCAAGCGCAAATGAGATAAACGTGCTGACGGCGGCGGATAACCCCCACTCATCAAACATCGGGTGGAGTAGCTTCTCGATCGTCGGCTCGCCTAACGCACCCAATCCAAGCGCAGTAACCGTAATACCAAGCTGACAGGCAGATAAATAGTAGTCCAGGTTGGTGACAATCCGTTTTGCAGCGATGGCTTTTTTGTTCCCTTCCGCCACAAGCTGCTCGATCCGACTCATTCTGACTTTGACTACCGCAAATTCGGAGCCGACAAAAAACGCAGTCAGACCAATCAGGATCGCTACTAAGCCCAGATTAATCATTATGGATGTGGATATGTCCAATTAGTTCCCTCAGAGTGAGGGTTTCACCTCCGCAAAAATAAAAATGATTCCTTCAAGTCGGGTGCCATCTTCTCCGATACGTCGTCGCGACAGGATGCAGCGCTACTTTGCCATGCAACTTCCCAATGGTGTCACCTCCGCTTCTGATCAAATCTGATATTAATTATATATGCTAATGACTCCCAGTGACAACTTTTCGCCGTTACTGGGCAGCAACCGGCAGCTTGCCGGAAGGTTCGAACTGTCCGAATGCAGCCCGCAGGCCAGCGGCTATATTGGGTGGTTCTGCCGCATACACAGCCAGCATCTCCCGAATGTCCAGCAGATGCTGCCATTCATACGGATTGCCCATGGATAGAAACACGTAAGGCAGGCTTTGTTCGTTCAACTCATCGATCCAGCGCTGATAGGAGGCCCAATCATACTGCTCCGGCAGGTTCCTGAACTGGTAGGAGGCGACGATCACCGTATCTGCATCTTCTAGGAAGCGCCTGATCGCAGCGCGGTCAACTCCGCCTGCTATGAGAGTCTTCACCTCGTGCTGCGGCAGCCCGATTCCGGATAACGCTTGCCGGACCAGCGCAGCTCTTATCTCGTCAGGCGCCACGACGGCGATCACCGAGCCTTCGGCTGCCTGCAGCGGCTGAGCGGCAGACAACTGGATCACACGGGTTACAGCTGCTTCGGCGATGCGGCGTTCTGTGTCGCGGTGTGTGGTCGAGCCAGCAGCCTGCACCGCCCGGAGCAGACGCTGTTCCACTGGCGGCTGAGGTTCAAACAAGCCGTAACGGTGCTTGAGTGACAGAATCCGGCTCACGGCCTGATCCAGCTGCTGTTCTTGCAGGTGTCCGGACCGTACGGCCTGGATGATGGCCTCATAAGCGCCGGTAATATCCTCAGGCATCAAGATGATGTCCACTCCCGCATCCACCGCCCGTACTACGGCGTCATGCTCCCCGAAATGATCAGCCAGCGCCTTCATCGTAAACGCGTCCGAGACGACGACGCCGTCATATCCCAGCTCTCCGCGCAACAAACCGCCGATCATCCGCGGAGATAATGTCGCTGGCAAATACACGGCTGAACCGTCCTTGCGGGAGCTTACCCGGGTATTGTCGAGCGCGGGATAGGCGACATGGGCAGTCAAGATCATATCGGCTCCGGCCTGCACGGCCGCCCGGAATGGTGCTAGCTCGACTTGCTCCAGTCGAGCTCTGGTATGGGGTACGACAGGCAGACCAAGGTGCGAGTCGACCGCGGTATCGCCGTGTCCCGGGAAATGCTTGACCGCAGCGATCACACCGCTTTCCTGGAGACCGTTCATAAAAGCCAAGCCCAAGCGCCCAACAAGCTCCGGCTCAGACCCAAAGGAACGAATCCCGATGATCGGATTGGCTGGATTGCTGTTCACATCAAGCACCGGAGCAAAATTCAACCGAATGCCCAGCGCCTCCAACTGTTCGCCGGTGAGCTGGCCTGCGCTGCGGCTCTTCAGCTCATCGCCCGTCGCTCCGAGTGCCATCGCCCCCGGCAGATTGATGCCGCCCGGGATGCGCTTGATCACTCCTCCCTCCTGGTCGATCCCCAGAAGCAGCGGGATATCACCCGCTTGGCGCTGCAGCCCATCGCTCAGCGTGACAATCTGCTGAATACTGGCAATATTTTTGTCGAACAGGATCATACCACCCAGTCGGTGGTCGCGGATCGTTGCCGCCGTCCCGTCGTGAGCGCGAAGTGTTGCGCTGCCCTGCCACATCCGGATATCCGGCATCAGCATCTGACCGGCTTTCTCCTGCAGTGTCATCAACTTCAGCATGGCGCTCCAGTCGGCACTGCGGATCGCTGCGGATCGCTGATGGCGGATGACCCGGGACAGGAACACGGCATACTCCGCCCGGCTTACTTGCCGGGAAGGACGAAATGTGCCGTCGGGATAGCCCCCGGCTAGTGAGTTAGATGCGAGCCTAAGGATATCTTCCTCGGCCCAGTGTCCTGCGATATCCTGAAGTTGGCTGGCGGTCCGACCTTCGGCTAGCGCATAGGCGCGGGTCAGGAGAGCGGCCGTCTCCCCCCTGGTGATCGGCGCATCGGGTCGAAAGGTGCCGTCCGGCAGGCCGCCGGCAAGTCCGGTCCCCGAAGCAATCATAATCTCGCGGTAGAACATATGATGGTCGGGGACGTCAGTAAAGCCTGCCCCCCTTGGGAACTGTTCGTCGCCGTACAGCTCGCGGACCAGGTAGGTTACCGCTTGAGCGCGCGTGATGGACTGAGCGGGACGGAATTGTCCACCGCCATACCCGGCGACGGTGCCGCGGTCAGCCAGATAATAGATGCCGTCTTCGGCCCAGCGGACGGACTGCAGATCGCGAAACGACTCCGCTGCGGAGGCCTCGCCATCCGTGCATACGACGAGCATACCCGCCAACCCAAGAGAGGCAGCTGCGGCTGCCGCATATCTACGTACGTAATGAAAGATCTTCATATGTCAGGCTCCTTAACATTTTGTGCTCAGTGGAATTCAAGCAGATTAGCGCGTTTGAGTTCGTCCATATGAATCTCGGAGAGCTCTTCCAGAATCGACTTTCCTGCTGGTGTAAGATAAATATAAATGCTTCTCTTGTCCGTAGGATTGGGTTGACGCAGCACCATGCCAATCTCTTCGCAGCGCTGGATCAGCTCGACGCAAGCATGCGGCGTAATCTGCAGACGCTCGGCCAGCTCTGTCGGCGTGGCATGCTCCCGGTCAGGGAACCCCATGATCGACAGCATCAACTGGTGATACTGCGGTGTCAGCCCTTTGCTGCGGGCCGCTTCTTCGCTGAATCGGATAAACTTGCGGATCCGGTACCGGAACATAGCCAGTTGTTCATAGATTTCTTTGGGTAATCGGTCAGCCATGGACAATGCTCCTTCGATAAGTCAGATACAGCCGGCAGGATTCTCCGGACTTATCCTTTAAGTGTAAAGGAAATCGGCGTCAAGGACAAACCTTGACCACATTTATTTTTAAATGAAAGCGCTTAATGTTAGATTTATTGACATTGACTATTGACTTTGATCGTACTCCGATATATATTGAGCTTAATCATGTTAGGTAAGCTGGTGATTCGAAATGACCAATAAACGTATACGAACCGTCTGCCCTTACTGCGGTGTTGGCTGCGGCATGATCCTGGAAACTGCAAATGGCCGCATCACTAAAGTAACGGGCGACAAAGACCATCCTGCGAATAAAGGCAGACTATGTACCAAAGGCGCCACAAGTGCAGAGGCTGTCGCTGTCACTGGCCGACTCGCGCATGCCGAGAGCCGTCCTGCGAGAGGAAGCGAACATTCGCAGCTGCCGATGAAGCGAGCGATCCGGGAGACAGCTGCAAGGCTTCGGTCCGTGATGGAAAGACATGGACCTGACGCCATCTCCTTCTATGTCTCGGGGCAGATGTCCCTGGAGTCGCAATATCTGGTGAATAAACTCGCCAAGGGCTTCATCCGGACGCAGCATATCGAGTCCAACTCGCGCCTCTGCATGGCAAGCGCCGGCAGCGGCTACAAGCTGTCGCTCGGCTCGGACGGCCCGCCGGGCTCATATGAAGATATGGATCGGACGGATCTCTTCTTCGTCATCGGCTCTAATATGGCGGATTGTCACCCGATCCTGTTCCTCCGGATGATGGACCGGGTTCGCGACGGAGCCAAACTGATCGTTGTCGATCCCCGCCGCACGGCTACGGCCGACAAAGCCTCTCTTTATATGCCGATTGCGCCCGGCACTGACCTGGCACTTTTAAATGGATTGCTGCATCTGCTCGTGAAGCAGGGCAAGACAGACCCTGATTTTATCTCTGACTATACTTCCGGTTGGGAGGAGATGCCGGCTTTCCTGGAAGATTATCCGCCCGAGCGTGTATCGGCGCTCACCGGCATACCAGAGCGGGATATCCGGCTGGCAGCCGAATGGATCGGGCAATCTCCGAACTGGATGAGCTTATGGACCATGGGGCTGAACCAGAGTACGCACGGCACCTGGCATACCAATGCGATCTGCAATCTCCATCTGGCGACCGGTGCGATCTGCCGTCCCGGGAGCGGTCCCTTCTCACTCACGGGACAGCCCAATGCGATGGGCGGCCGCGAGATGGGTTATATGGGCCCGGGCCTTCCGGGTCAGCGTACCGCTCTGTCCCCTGCCGACCGCAGCTTCATCGAACGGCTCTGGGATATCCCGGAGGGCAGCATCCGTCCGGAGGGCGGCCGCGGTACGGTGTCGATGTTCGAAGAGATGCGCGCCGGCAGCATCAAGGCCTGCTGGATCATCTGCACCAACCCGGTCGCCACCGTCCCGCGCCGTAGCGGCGTCATCGAGGCGCTGCAGCAGGCAGAGGTTGTCGTCGTACAGGACGTTTATCGTGAGACCGAGACCAGTGCTTACGCTGATATCCTGCTGCCCGGCGCGCTCTGGGCCGAAGCGGATGGCGTGATGATCAACTCGGAGCGCAATCTGACGCTGATGCCGCGTGCAATCGAGCCTCCTGGAGAAGCCATGCCCGACTGGCAGATCGTCGCCGAGGTGGCCTGTGAGATGGGATACGCCGATGCATTCACTTACCATAGCGCCGAAGAAGTGTTCTTGGAGCTGCAGCAGGCCTGGAATCCCCAGACCGGTTATGATATCCGTGGCGTAACCTATGAGCGTCTGAGGCGCCAGCCCGTTCAATGGCCGTCGCCCGTCGGAGATACGGAGGATCGACACCCGATTCGCTATCTGAATGACGGCGTCAGCCAATCGCTGCTGACTAGACCAGACGGATCAGTCCCGCGGCTTGCTTTTGCGACCGAAGACCGCAAGGCCCGCTTCTGGGCCAGACCCTATATGCCGCCGGCCGAGCTGCCGGATGATGAGTATCCGATGGTGCTTAATACCGGTCGACTCCAACACCAATGGCATACCATGACCAAGACCGGCAGGATCGCCAAGCTGAATAAGCTTAATCCTTCTCCGTTTGTTGAGCTTCATCCCGAGGACGCCAAGCAGCTGGGAGTTGCCCAAGGCCAGCGGTTGGAGATTGCTTCGCGGCGAGGCCGCGCGATTCTCCCGGCAGTCATCTCGGACCGCACGCAGCGGGGCTCATGCTTCTCTCCCTTTCACTGGAATGACTGCTTCGGGGAGGAGCTGGCGATCAACTCGGTCACGAGCGAAGCGGTTGATGAGATCTCATTCCAGCCGGAATTAAAATACTGCGCCGTCTCCCTGACCAGGGTTGCCGGCGATGAAGACGAAGATTTGCAGGAGACGCCAGGAAACTCGGACTCACACTTCGCGGCAGTGTCCGCAACCTACAAGGAGGAGCTCGTCATGGCCAAAGTTGACGCGTTGGCAGCAATGCTAGGTATCCAAGGGTCTCCGGGATTGACCTTGGACACCCATGAAAAATGGTACGTTGCGGGCTTTATCAATAGCTTGCGAAGCGATGAGGATCGGGGCGGCCCTGGCGTACCGGTCCTCCCCGAAACGGCGCCGCTGGATGACGCGAAGCGCTATTGGCTCGACGGCATGCTGGCAGGCATCTATTCCCGCACCTATCCCCGGACTGCAGCTCTGCCGGCGGAGGCCGGCGCAACCAGCGTTCAAGATGCCGCCAGCAAGCCGCCCGTGACGATCCTGTGGGCGTCGCAAACAGGCAACGCTGAGGCCGTCGCCGCGTCCTGCGCCGCCAGACTACGACATGCCGGACATGAGGTCCGTCTTGTCGAGATGGACAACTTTGCCATGGGCGACCTGCCCAGGAGCCGCAGGCTTCTGCTGGTTGCCAGCACATTCGGCTCCGGCGAGCCCCCGGATAACGGTACCGCCTTCTGGCAGCTGCTGCAGGCCAGCAACGCACCCAAGCTGGCAGGCGTCCATTATGCCGTGCTGGGAATGGGGGATTCGAGCTATGATCAATTCTGCGGCTTCGGGCGTCAGCTGGACGCCAGGCTAGCCGAGCTCGGAGCAGCGCGGATGCTTGATCGCGTCGATGCGGATACGGACTATGAGGAGCAGTCGGAGAACTGGATCGCGGCACTGGAACCAATACTGGCCGAACACGAGCAACATGAAGCGCAGCCGGCTGCAAAGGTTTCTTATTCCCGCAAACAGCCCTTTCCGTCACCGCTGCTCTCCGGCGCTCTGCTGCAGCGCGGAGACTCAGCCAAGGAAACCCGGCAATATGTCTTTGACCTTGCCGGCTCTGGACTGACCTACGAACCCGGCGATGCGCTTGGCATCTGGCCGACCAACTGCCCAGGGCTAGTGGATGAGGTGCTGGCGGCGCTCCAGCTGTCGGGTGAGGAACCGGTGACCGTCAAGGAACGTGGTGTGATGCCGCTGAGCGAGGCTCTGGTGCGGCACGCTGAGCTGACCCGCATCACGCCTGCGCTGCTCCGCTATGTACAGGAACAGTCGGGCAGCGTTGAACTGGCCGTGCTGCTCGAACCGTCCCGGGCCGCAGAGCTCAAAGACTGGTTGTATGGCAAGCAGCTCGCAGACCTGCTCCACCTGTACCCGTTTCGAGCGGATGCCGCGTCTTTCTTTGCAGTGTTGAAGCCTCTGCAGCCGAGACTGTATTCCATCTCCTCCAGCAGCAGAGCACATCCCGATGAAGTGCATATCACCGTCTCCACGGTCCGCTATGCTTGCGGCGACAAATTGAGGAAAGGCGTCTGCTCGACATATCTTGCCGATCGGATCGAGGCGGGCGGCGAAGTCCCGATCTTCGTGCAGCCCAATACCCATTTCCGTGTACCCGCCGATCCCGACGTGCCGATGATCATGATCGGACCAGGAACCGGGGTCGGACCGTTCCGCGGGTTTCTCCAAGAGCGCAAGGCGACAGGAGCGGCCGGCAAAAACTGGCTGTTCTTCGGAGAACAACATGAATCCAGCGATTTCTATTACCGGGAGGAGCTGGAGCAGCTGCAGCGGGACGGCTGGCTGACCCGTCTCGACACGGCCTTCTCCCGCGATCAGGAAGACAAGATTTACGTCCAGCACAGGATGTTGGCGCACGGAGCCGAGCTGTGGTCGTGGCTCAAGGAAGGGGCTCACGTCTACATCTGCGGCGACGCTGCGGCGATGGCCAAGGAAGTCGATGATGCGCTGAGGGCGATCATCCGCGAGCATGGCGGCATGAGCGCGTCCGAATCAGAGACCTATCTCAAAGTGATGGCCCAGTCCAGGCGGTACGCTCGCGATGTATACTGACCCAGGCGGGGAATCCTCCCCGCCTTTTTTTTGATTCAGCTTCCTCTCAGCTGCTCCAACCAGACAAGCCCGGTCTCCGCCCGCTGCCGCCAGCTATTGCATAACGCATAGCCGCGCCTGGGATCGGCTGAACCCGGCTCCTTCAATCTTCGAGCGATCAGCTCCAGCACCTCGTCATGGTTCCTGCCAACCTCTACGACCTCCCCCATCTCCCGGCATTCCGGCAGATCTGTGGAGACGACGGGCTTTCCTGCGGCAAGATACTCGTAGACTTTGACAGGATTGGCCGCCAGCGTAACTTGCTGAGGCAGGAAGGGTACTAGACAGATGTCCAGCATGGCGATGTAAGCGGCCAGTTCACGATGCGGCCGCTGGCCGAGGTAATGAATATTCGGCAGGTGGGCCAGCTCGTACCTCCTTCCCAGCTCCGCTCCGATTACTACGACTTCCCAATCGATGTCCCGCATATGGGCGATCCGTGACAATAGGGCGGCGTCAACCCATGGCGCCCAGGCGCCGACGAAGCCGATTAGCGGCTTTTCGCCGGAAGGCAGATCGCCAGGCATTGTCATCCGTTCATCCCTCAGACCTGTCACATGCAAACCCATATCCTCGTCATAGCCGTTGCGCAGCAACAACCGCGGCTTGTCCGGGTACCGTCTGGACAGCCGTTTGTCAAGTCTGGCAGAGGTACAGACGATACCATCCGCCAGCCGCACCATCGTCTCCTCCTCCGCATACCATTGCGGAAGATCGTCGACACAGTCATAGATGACCGTATCGGGCTCATAACGGTTTAGACTGGCTGCAAGATCCGGCTTGGAGCACCAGACGATGACCTCGCTGGAGGATGCCCGGATATGCGCATAATCCTCCCTCAGCCACCTTTCATGATCGTAGACGATTTGAAGACCCGGTTCTCCCGGCAGCATCAGGACCTTCTGGCCACTGAGGGAAGTCCGGTTGCAGTAGAAGACCCGGCAGCCGCTGCGGGCGAACTGCTTCATCAGCTGCTGGGGACGCTGTGTCATCCAGTCCCAGTCGATCATAGGCGGAAAAATGATCGTACGCATACACTGTTTCCCCCCTTTCCACATATACCTATAAAAGATTGTTCATTAAGCCCGCTTTTGATCACGAGGCGAAGGAGTTGAAGCAATGCGGGTCTTTCTCCTGGATGCCTGGCAGCCTTCGGCCGTGCACAGGCTTGCAGGCTACTTGGCGGACTGGGAGATTATTGACGTTGCGAAGGAACCGGCCAGCAAGATTAATGAACAGATCGCCTGCCTGCAGGACACTTTTTTTGTGACGCTTCGGTCCGCAGATCGTCTGCAAGACGGATTTGCCCAGCTGATAACAGATTGGGTCGCGCAGGCGGAACCGGAGCTTCCCGGCCTGGCCCTGCTGCGGCAGCAGGCACAGACCGGAGCCACACCTGTCGTCTGGCGCACCGCTGCGGTCAGAGAGGCCGGCTTCGCCTCTCCCCCCGGCTTGCCCTGGCGGGAGCTCATGTCGGCTGAGCTTTACGAGAGGTTGGGCGGTGACCGCCTCTGGCAGCTCCTGCATACAGATACCTGGCAGCCTCGTCCAGATCAACCGGCCGACCGCCAGCTGGCGGCTCTCGCTCGTGTGCGGCCGCTGCTGCGCGCTGCCCCCCGGCCATCTCAGCAGGAGACTGCACCGCGGCTCAGCATCGTCATCTGCACCTTCAACGACGCAGCGTATCTCCCCATGGCGCTTCGCAGCATTGCTGCCCAGGAAGAGAGCAGCTGGGAGCTGCTCGTCGTCGACGATGCCTCGACAGATGAGACGGCGGCCGTCATCGCCCCATTCCTCGATGATCCCCGGGTGCAGTTCATCCGGCATCAGAGCAATACGGGCAAGAGCGGCGCACTCAATACAGCGCTCAGTCACGCCCGCGCACCTTGGCTGCTTGAGCTGGATGCCGATGATTGGCTGGAGCCAGGGGCCGTCTCCGGCTTGCTGCGGCATGCGGAAGCCGCCTCCTCGGAGACGGCTATATTGTACGGCCCTTATGAAGAGTGGCGGGAGAACGATCAAGGCGAGCTGCGATACGCAGCTACCCGTTCTCCCCATCCGACACGCACCCAGTTGCTTACGACCGGTTATCCGGTTGCACCTCGTCTCTATCGGACCGCTTATCTTCGCCGGTTGGGCGGATGGCTGACAGATGATCCATATGGCGGTCGGCTTTTCGAGGATTTCCGGATGCTGCTGGCCCTTAGTAAGCAGTATCTGCTGCACAATTGCGGAGAAGTCTATTATCATCGCAGAGTCCGGCGTTCAGGGATCAGCGCCCGTCATACCGACCGTTTCGCAAGCTGGGCCAGATGGATTCGCTCGCAGGGTCTCTAGGCGGACAGGAGGCGGAAATAAGTGACATTGTCGAGAATCAAGCTGACTCTCTCCGTCGGCTGGATATAGGATGGATTCTCGGCATCGATCGTACAATACCCCTCTTCCGCCGCCACCAAGACGCCTTGCAAAAACTGGTTCGGCAAAAAGATCTCGATGCGGCTGCCGATACGGGATTCCAAAAAATCGTACAGACTCATAAGATGCCAGCCTCCTGGACCTGTGAGATAGTAAGAATGGAGCTGATCGGGATTAACGCTTCATCGCCTGTCGCTTCTAAGAGCAGGATGAAGTCGGTGCCTACCAGCGTCAGCACACCGGTGATCAGGCCGGCTTCTACAGTCACATTGACCGTCTGACCTTGCAGCGACTCCAAAAATTCGATCACCTCGGGAGCCACGGCGCCTCCGGGTACCCCCTGTTCCCCTTGGGGCCCCTGTTCTCCCTGCGGACCGATTGGACCTCGCGGCCCTTCCGGCCCGCGCTCTCCTTCATGGCCGCGTGGTCCTCTGCGTCCTTCCTCGCCGCGTTCGCCTTTGATCCCTTGCAGTCCTTGCAAACCTTGCAGCCCTTGGGGACCAACGGGACCCTGCTCGCCGGGATGCCCCTGCGGGCCTTGCGGGCCTTGCGGGCCAGAGGGCCCCTGCGGGCCTACAGGACCTTGAGGTCCTACCGGCCCCTGCGGCCCGATTGGACCTGACAAACCCGGTTCGCCCTGATGACCACGTTTGCCCCGGACGATTTTCACACGGCCGTGCAGCTGCCGTTTTTTCTTTTTGCAGATGCTCCATCCTTTCCGAGTCAGAGCCTTTCCCTTGCGGCACCGTTTTACCTTCGGTTTGTCCTGGGCATGCTTCTTGCAGCGGGCCTTCACGATTTTTATGGAGATCTTCTTCTTCGTGCGTTTGCAGCGTTTGTTCACCGGCTTGCAGAGCAGCATTCGCGTACTCGCCATAGGATTGATCCACACCTCTTCTCTCAGAGTAATAGTCCCATTGTATGTTTCTCGGCCACACACGCCACGGGGACAAACGCTCAAATGTGCAGGAGATACGCGACTTAGAGGGCGACATTCAAATGCTGACGGAGCGCTTCGACGATCGTCCGATACCGCATCTCCCAGCTTTGCTGCTGCAACCACTGATCATTAACTTTGTTATCAAAGGTCGTCTGCCCAGACAGCACCTGAGGCAGCAGTTGCCTCCAGTCATTCAGTCCTTTGCCGATCCATACATGGGGGACGTTGCGCACCTCGGGGAGGTCCGTGGCGAGGACTTTTTTGCCGCTTGCCAAATACTCATACATTTTGACAGGATTGGCAGCTACGGTAATCTCATTAATTTTAAAAGGAATCAGACAGACGTCAAAGTAGTACATATACGCGGGAAGCTCCTGGTAGTGTTTATAGCCGATATAGAGGAGATTCGGAATCGTGCGGTCTACCCGCGCCGCATATTCCACCCCGATAATGACGAAATGGACGGATGGAAAATGGCGGGCGACTTGATGGACGAGCTGCTGGTCGACCCAGTGCGCCCAAGCGCCGACAAATCCAGCGATTGGGCCGTTCAGGGATTTTATCTCCTCCGGCTTGGCAGGAGGGTAGTCCCGGTACTGACGAAAATGAGCCAAATCGCAGCCGTTGGGGACAAGAATTTCCGGCTTGGCCGGATGGGCCCGCAGAATCTGTCGGTGAAGCGCCCGGGCACTGGTGACGACCAGATCCGCCCGGGTCACCATCGCATCCAGATACGGAGCCCATTCGGGAATATCATCCACATAGTCGTAGATGACAAAGTCGGGTTGATACTGATCGATGAAGCCATGCAGCTTGGACCAGGACGTCCAGACGACGATTCGCCGGCCTAGTCGTTTCAGCTCGGAGATAGTCTCTTGGATAAACCTGATATTATCGTGGACGAGATGGAGCTTATCCTGCAGCAGCTCAGCCGGCATGTTCTTCTGCTGTGTCTTGTTGCAATAGTAAACTTCGTGCCCGTGTCGGGCGAACTGCTCCATCAGCTGCTGTGGACGCTGCTTCATCCAGTTCCAGTCGATGGTCGGCGGATAGATAATGACGGCAGGTCCGTTCGACCGCTCTCCCTGAGGGTATGCTTGCAAGGGCAAAAACATCGGCTGAATGTCGGCATATTCCAGACTGACCGGACTGCTCATAGCCTCCCTCCTCTGCTATATTGTGCATAGATGCGTTCCAACTGGTCGGTACAGACCTGCAGATCATAATATCTGGTAATAATTCGCCGTCCAGCGGCAGCCAGCTGCGCCCTGCCTTCGATATCTCGTGCCACACGCTCCAGCTCCCGCAGCAGCTCCTCATCACTGAAAGCGCGGAAGCCGCTCACTGAGCCAAGGATCACATCGTGCGTCGTCTCCGAGATGACGCCAGCGAATCCGTCGCGCATCCCGAATACGGCCGTCCCGCAAGCCATCGCCTCCATGGCGGCGCGGCCGCAGGCCAGCACGAGATCGGCCGCTCTTATATACTCGCGGACATCCTGACTGTGTCCCGCCAAGAACAACTGCAGATCGTTGCCCTGGTACTGGTTCATCGTCTCTCGTGCCTTTACGCGCACATAGTCGCCATATGCACCGCCTCCGACGATAACCAGGTTAAGCCCCCCGAGCCGCTGGGCCAGTCGGACGGCACAACGGATAAGCTGGAGCACAGTATGCTGTTTGCCGTCGGCCAACCGGCACACCGTCACCAGCGTGAACACATCCGGCGCCAATCCCAGCCGCTCCCGGCGCACACTGCTGCTCCCCGCTGAAGCCGGGGCAAATGCAGTCATGTCGATCCCGTTAGGGATGACCGACACTTTCTCGGGATGCGCCGCCGAACGCAGCAGCTGCCGGCTCACTCGCTGGTCAACCGCGAGGATCCGATCGACCCGGCTGCTCGTCAAGTAGCCTGTGGGCGAGCGGTCCAGTCCAAAATCATAGCTGCCGTGGACGGTTACGATAAATGGTTTGGGATAGCGACTGACCAACTCTGCACCTTTGATGATCGCCGAGAACGGATGGGCATGCACAATATCAGGATCAAAAGCGCGCAATACGGCATCCATATCCGTCTTGGCGTCCCAGACTATGGGATGAAAGCGATCGTCTCCAATCATCAATTGTTCTTGTACCTCTGGCGAGATAGCGGCAGCTGCCAGCCGGATCTCGTAGCCGCGCCGCAGCAGTTCGTTGACTTGTGAGACGATATGCGTCTCCAGACCGCCTGCGATGAGTTGATCGGCGAGAATGAGCAGTTTCAATCTTGTCCTCGACCTCCGATCAAGGCAGCGCCCGGATGATCTCCGCAGCCCGCTGCTCATACGTATGGTTGGTATGGACGAAGGTCATGCCCTGCTCGGCGATCCTCCGTCTCTCTGTATCGCGGGTTAGGTAATATTCCATCAATTCAACCGTTTCCTCATAACCCGAGGACCAGACGAGATGCTTGTGATTTTCAAACATGGAAGCAATCGCCTTTGTCTTCTGCGTGAGCAGGAAGCCTCCGCAGCCGAGTACCTCAAACGTACGCATGGACTGCATAGTAGCGGAATTTACGATGGAGTGCAGCCCGAGGACGATCCTCGCCGAGCTGTAGATCACCCCTGTTTCCTCGTGCGGCAGATAGCCTTTATCCACTTCGGCAGGGATCGTATATTGGTGTGCGGGGTTGCTCCAATCCATCCCATACACGGCGATGTTGGCCTTTCGGTCGATAAAGGGTTGGATAATATAGCGATAGGCTTCGATTCGGGGTGCAAAAACGTTGTAATTGTTGCC
Organism: Paenibacillus jepli; assembly: GCF_047238105.1. Classification (NCBI taxonomy): domain Bacteria; kingdom Bacillati; phylum Bacillota; class Bacilli; order Caryophanales; family Paenibacillaceae; genus Paenibacillus; species Paenibacillus jepli. Next base: position 7,016,661 of record NZ_JBDFMD010000001.1, on the reverse strand, counting down.
AATGTGCACGGCATCCAGATCTGCATAACGCTCTGCCACGGGATGTCTGCGGTAGTAATCGGTATCGATGGCAAACGGAATACAGATCGCGCGGTGTCCTCTGTGCGCATAATTGGGCAGCATCTCTACACAGGGTGTAAGACTGAGGACTGAGCGTGCGGCCCAAGCCATTGCCATCCCTTCATTGGCTACGGGATCTTCGACTGCCCAGTAGATATGGGGGAGGGCCTTCTCCTCCAGTACTGGAAAGATCATCTCCTGATGCGAAACGCCGGACTCCGTGAACAGGTAATCGGGCTTGAAGGCGTCGATCTTGCGGCGCAGACCTTGTTCTGTCTGCTCCGGCACCTCCAATCGATCCGTCACCCACCCCTGCTTCTCAAAACCGGGCTGCATCCCGTACTTAATCATCGGTGCCGGATTCGTGAACAGGATCTTCACATCTGCAGCCTCCTTTAGCTGACCGACCCTTAGGTTCGGAAGGTGCTATATCCTATTCCCCAAGGCTGGCACGGCAACGGCTGCTGCCTGTCCGGGCAGGGACGGCTAACGCAAAAAGGCGATGGCACAGTGCCAACGCCAGTCTATTAAGAAGCGGACTGACGTTGGCACACACACCAACGCCAGTCTATTAAGAAGCGGACTGACGTTGGCACACACACCAACGCCAGTCTATTAAGAAGCGGACTGACGTTGGCATACACACCAACGCCTTCAAAACCTGCCCGAACGGAAAATCGCATAGATCAGCCATATAAACAGCAGCAACGCCACTATAAAACCGATCTCGATGACGGGAATCCGCCAAAGCATCGTATTCGACTCGCTGAGCGCCGAGCCGATGATCAGACCGACCATAATGATACTCAGCGAGAGCAGCACGATACTGAACGACAATCGATTGCTGATCCGGTCCATCTTCTTCATCAGGTCTTCGACCTGCGGCGAAGCGACCTCGATCCGCAGCTTGCCCTGTCTCAGCAACGCCGACATCTGTCGCAGGCTGAGCGGCACCTCGCCCAGCATATCCAGATAGTCGGGGAAATCCTCGATCCAGTTTTTGATGATCTGGCGCGGACTCAGTCGCTCCAGCAGCATACGCTTGCCGAACGGCTCGGCGACGTCGAAGACGCTGAAGTCGGGATCGAGCGACGAGACCACCCCTTCCATCGTCAGCAGACATTTGCCCAGCAGCGTCATCTCTGCCGGCATGCGGATCCGGTGACGGAAAGCGATGGCGAACAGATCGTTAACCGAATCGCCCAGACTGATCTGGTGCAGGGGCACCTTATAGTACTTTTCCCGCATCTCGTCCACATCGCTGTACAAAGCATCCTGATCGGCCTCTTCGGGGATGATGCCCATCTGTGAGATCGCCCGGATCACCCCTTTGGTGCTCTGGTTGCGGAGCGCGATCACCAGGGAGGCGAAATGCCTCTTCATCGAAGGGGACAGCTTGCCTACCATGCCGAAATCCAGCAGCGCAAGATCGCCGTTCTTGAGCGCCAGTACATTGCCGGGGTGCGGGTCGCCATGGAACAGCCCCTCCACCAGCACCTGGTGAAAGATCGTCGATGAGAACCGCTCCGCCAGCTTCTTCCGGTCCAGTCCTGCATGATCAAGCAGCTGATGCTGAGTCAGTTTGATCCCCTCAATGTACGACATCGTCAGCACCCGTTTGGTTGAGTAGTCCCAGGTCACCGTCGGCACATGGATATGCTTCAGCTGTTTGCATTGTTCCGCGAACCGTTCTACGTTTCGGGCTTCTGCCGTATAATCGAGTTCGCCTCGCAGTGCCTTTCCCAGCTCATCGATAATATCGCGGAGCCGGTAGTTCCGGGCCCACTCCAGACGGTGCTCCGCCATCCTGGCGAGGTCGGCCAGGATCTCCAGATCGGTCTCGACCGCATGATGTATATTGGGGCGCTGGATCTTGACGGCAACAGAGGTGCCGTCCTTGAGCTCGGCGTGATAGACCTGGCCGATCGAGGCGGAAGCCATCGGCAGTTCGGGGAACGACCGGAATATCTGATCCACGGGAGCCCCGAGTTCGGCTTCCAGGATGGCTGCTGCCTCCTCGTAGGCAAAGGGAGGCACGTGGTCCTGCAGGCGCTCCAGCTCCTGCAGGATATCCGCCGGCAGCAGATCAGGCCTTGTACTGGCGATCTGACCGAGCTTGACGAAGGTGGTGCCGAGCTCCTCCAGCAGCAGCCTCAAGCGTTCTCCGATGCTCTTGCTGTGGATATCCTGACTGTCGTCGCGCCTGAAGATCATTAGTTTGTCGCTGATCCCCATCTCCTGAGAGACATAACCGAGGCCATTGCGGGCAAAAGCGGCGGCGATCGTCCGGTAACGCTGCAAATGTCGTATCCGCTTGCCAGCGCTCATTCCCATACCTCCTGTCAGTGCTCGTTATTCAGCTTCGCCTCCAACTGCTCGATCCGCAGTTCAAGCCTCGCCATCTCTTCTCTGGTAGCGATGCCGCCCTCCCTGAGCATCTCCTGCGTCCTTACCCGGACAGCAGCTTCGATCTGATCCCTCACTTCATCGCCGCGCTTGACGAGATCGTCTACCAGGTCCTTGGATTCGGCCCGGCTGACCTCTCCCTTGCGCACCAACTCCTCGATCGTCTTCTCCACCTGCTCCTTGCCTGCCATCGCAAGTCCGAATCCGAGCGACAGCGCTCTTCCCAACGTATCTCTCATCTCACATCACAGCTCCTTCATAATTAAGATCGATCTTACGTCTTCTCATGATGCAGCAACGGATGTTGTTTCATTCCTAAATCGTAGCATCGGGCATAGAGCCAGTCAAGGCGACACCGTCAAAGAGCCGATCGGCCCCGTCAACTTGTTAGTCATAAATCACATAGCCGGGGAGTACCGGAATCGCCTGAAAACCGGCCATCGCAGCAGGTGAGAAGCGGATCGGGCTATCGCTGGCCGCAATCAGAATATTGCACACTTCAGATGCAGGCATAGCGTCCGGTGCAAAAACTTCAGTATAGGCGTAACACGCAGCCGCAGTTTCGCGGATGGCTGCGACGAGCCTGTCGTTGCTGCGCCGGCCGGCCAGATTGAGGATCAGAATCCCATAATCGCGCAGCTTCGTTCTCGCTAACTGGAAGAACTCCAAGGTGATCAGCTGCCTGGGCGTGCCCGATGCAGAGAAGGCATCGACGATGACGCCATCCAGGCTCGCGCCTTTCAGCTCCTGCAGCAGCGCCCGGCCGTCGCCGATCGTCACGTCAGGACCGTTGTAGCCGAACCATTCCCTGCTCAGACTGGCAATGCGGTGATCCAACTCAGCAATTTTCACAGACAGGCCCTGCTCTTCGCAATGCGCTGGGATCGTACCAATCCCGTGCCCGATCACATACAGCTCCTGAAAGGTGCGCTGTGAATCCCCGATCAGATGGAGGATGGCCTGCGGATACGCGAGGACGACACGACGTGGAGCTTCCAGATCGATCGCCCCCTGGATCGCCATGTCAGCGAATTGCAGCAGCCGAAACTTGCCGCTCCGCCCCTCTGCAAACGTGGTCTCCACAATCCGGATCTCATGATACGCGGTCCGCTCGCGCCACACTTCCTGCATGTCGGCCGCAACTCCTTTCTCCGAGAACATGGCCTCGCAATGCAAAAAGCCGTGGGGCGCACGGCTTTTTGCAATTCTATGCGTATAAGTTTCACATTCATACTCAGCTTAGAATTCTATGGAATGAAACGCGCTGCACCGCCAAAGACGGCGACAGCCGTTTCACCTTGAAATACAAGAAAGTATATGATTCTCCTATCTACTTGGCTTGTATTTCTCCGACAAAGCTCTTCGCACGCCCTAGAAGGACGACGAAGTCGTTTTTGCTTGAGATATATGGTATCGATTAAGCGTGGAAATTGGTTCCCGATGTGACAGCAGTGACATACCCGGCACGGATGACGAAATCGCCAAAATGTTCACCAATTTCGCGCTCGCGGGCATAACGTGCGATGATCGGCTTCAGCTCGGAGAGAATCTGCTCTTCTCCGATATTTTCGCGGTACAGCTTGTTGAGCCGGTCGCCATTGAAGCTGGCGCCCAGGTACAGATTGTACTTGCCAGGCGCTTTGCCGATGAACCCGATCTCGCCCAGACTCGACCTGGCGCAGCCGTTGGGGCACCCGGTCATGCGGATGACGATCTCTTGTTCGGCAAGCCCCTCTTCCGCCAGAATCGTCTCCAGCTTGCCGACCAGGCTTGGCAGATAGCGCTCGGACTCGGCCATCGCCAGTCCGCAGGTCGGGAGTGCGACGCACGCCATCGAATTGCGGCGCAGCGCCGAGCTGTTCAGCCCGCTGGTCAAGCCGTATTGCTCGGCCAGCTTCTCGATCTTGCGTTTGCTCTGGCTGCTCACATTGCCGATGATCAGGTTCTGGTTGGCAGTCAGCCGGTAATCTCCCTTATGGAACTTGGCAATCTCGCGCAGCCCGGTCATGATCTGTCCCTGTTCATCGTCGGCCACCCGGCCATTCTGGATGAACAACGTCAGATTCCACTTGCCGTTGGTACCCTTGACCCAGCCGTAACGGTCGCCATTGGAATCAAAGCGGTATTCGCGGGCCGGCTCCAGCGACCAGCCGAGCCGGCGGGTCAGTTCATCCTTGAACCATTCGATCCCGCGGTCGTCGATCGTGTATTTGAATCTCGCATGCTTGCGCACCGAGCGATCGCCGTAGTCGCGCTGGATCGTCACGGTTTTCTCGGCCACGTCAACTGCTTGCTCCGGCGTACAGAAGCCGACAACTCTTCCCAGCTGCGGATATGTCAGCGTGTCGCCGTGCGTCATCCCTAAGCCGCCGCCGGCAGTCACATTGAAGCCCGCCAGTTTGCCATTCTCGATGATGGCGATGAAGCCCAGATCCTGAGAGTAGACATCGACATCATTGGATGGCGGCACTGCGATGCCGATTTTGAATTTGCGCGGCAGATACACTTTGGTATAGATTGGCTCTTGTTCTACACCATCCTGACTGTCGAAGACTTTCTCGCCGTCCAGCCACAGCTCATGATAGGCGCGGGACTGCGGCAGCAGATGCTCGCTGATCCGGTCCGCCCACTGATATACTTCTGCGTGCACATCGGATTGATACGGATTCGGATTGCACATGACATTGCGGTTGACGTCCCCGCAAGCTGCCAGTGTGGTCAAAAGCGTGTCGTTAATCGTTTTGACAGTATGCTTCATGTTCCACTTGATTATCCCGTGCAATTGGAAGGACTGGCGCGTCGTCAGACGTATCGAGCCGCTGGCATAGTTCTGTGCCAGATCGTCGATGACCAGCCACTGCTGCGGCGTGATGATGCCGCCTGCCGCGCGGATCCGCAGCATGAACTGGTAAGCCGGCTCCAGCTTTTGCTTGGTCCGTTCATTGCGGAGATCGCGGTCGTCCTGCATATAACTGCCGTGATGCTTCATCAGCCGGTTGTCATCTTCGGGGATGGAGCCGGTGATCCGGTCCTCCAGCGTCGCCGCGAGACTCCCGCGCAAGTAGTTGCTGTTTATTTTAATATGCTCGACGTCGCTCGGCGGCGCGTCTTTGGGAGCAAAAGGATCGTTTGCCATGCCCAGTTCCTCGCTTTCACTTAGTAGATGTCCCGCTGGTAGCGGCGCTGTTGGACCAGATCGGTCAGATAAGCAGAAGCCTCGTCAGGCGTCATACCGCCTTCCTGCTCCAGAATCTCGGCCAGCATCAGATGTACGTCATTGGCCATCCGCTTCTCGTCGCCGCACACATACAGATAGGCGCCATCCTTGAGCCACTGGACGAGATCGGCTGCCTGTTCCTTCATCCGGTGCTGGACATAGACTTTATGCTCGGTATCGCGAGAGAACGCCACATCCATCCGCGTCAGCGTACCGTTCTGGAGCCATTGCTGCCACTCCGTCTGATACAAGAAGTCGGTATGGAAATGCTGGTCTCCGAAGAACAGCCAAGATTTGCCCCCGTCTCCATTTTCTTCACGCTCCTGCAGGAAGGCGCGGAACGGAGCCACGCCCGTTCCCGGTCCGATCATGATGATCGGCGTATCGCCATCCTGAGGCAGCTTGAAGTTCGGATTCTCGTGAATATAGACAGGCAGCGAATCGCCGGCAGCTGCCCGTTCCGCGCATTGCACCGAGCAGACGCCATAACGGCTGCGGCCTTGGGATTCGTAACGGACGGTTCGGATCGTCAGATGAACCTCGTCCGGGTTCGCCTTGAGAGAGCTGGAGATTGAGTACAGACGGGCCGGAATTTTGCGCAGCGCCCCTACGAATTGGCGGGCAGGCAGTCCGAGCGGCCCAAAGTCTTGCGACACATCCAGCAGATCCCGACCGCCCAGATAATCCTTTAGTTCGCCTTCATCGGCAACCAGCCTGCGCAAGCCCTCGCTTGAAGATAGCTCGGCCAGCTTGACCATGAGCAGCTTGGTCAGCACGGTAATCTCATAATAACGGGTGAGCGCTTCGGTTAGCGAGCGCTCGTCGCCGTCCTTGTTGACCGGTACGAGCTCTTCCGCCTGCCAGCCGTTCTCACGGATTAGGAGCTCGACCAGCTCCGGATGGTTCTGCGGATAGATCCCGAGGGCGTCGCCTGGTTCATACTGCAGGTTGGAACCTTCAAGAGACAGCTCCAGATGACGGGTCTCCTGATTGGAGCCGCGTCCGTTCAGGTTGATATTATCCAGAATCTCGGCCTCGAACGGATGTGTCCGCGAATAGCCGGGTGCTTCGGCCACGCCTGTCGCAGCGGCTGCCTCTTGGACGGCCGCTCCGGCTGCCGGCGAATGAGACTGGTCCTTGAGGGCTTCCTGCACCTCGCGGAACCAAGCAGCGGCTGCTTCATCATAATCGACATCGCAGTCAGCTCTCGCCGCCAGACGCTCGCCGCCCAGCTCCTCCAGACGCTTGTCGAAATCCTTGCCGGTCTGGCAGTAGAACTCGTAAGACGTATCGCCAAGTCCCAGTACCGAGAACTTGAGCTGATCCAGCTTGGGCGCCCGTTTGCTATGCAGAAATTCGTAGAAAGGCAGTGCGGCGTCCGGCGGGTCGCCTTCGCCGTGCGTGCTGACGAGTATGAGCAGATGCGTGAGCTTCTTGAGGCCGGCCGGCTTGAAGTCCCTCATCGAGGTCAACGTGGTAACTAGCCCTTGCTCCTCCAGCGTACGCGCCAGACTCTGCGCCAGCCGCTGGGCATTGCCCGTCTGTGAGCCGAAGAGGACGGTCACCTCTTTGGGGGCGGCTGGGACAGGGACCACGGCCGCCGGCAAGCCTGCAGGCGCGACTGCAACCGCTGCACCAGCATCCCCTGTTGCTGGCGCGGCCGCAGCTTGCGGAGCAGCGGCCAGATATCCGCTCAACCACAAGACTTGCGATGGCGTGAGCGTCGGCAGCAGACGGTTAAGCAGCTCTGCTTGTTCTTCATTGAATGGACTGTTCGTTACATGAAACTGCAATGCGATTCACCTCGTTCATCTGTATACATACATATGAATTCTATTGTATCGGATCATGAACACCCTGTCATATTAATAGTTCTGATATCATTCGACAGATTTTGTTATAAACCATACCAGTTATGAAGCGGTCCATACATGGATCAGCGACATCAATTGTTTCATGTGGAGCGGCTTGCTGATATAATCCGAAGCTCCGGCAGCGACGCACTCCTCCCTGTCTGATTTCATGGCTTTGGCAGTCATTGCGATGACGGGAAGCTCGCGCAACCGCTGGTCCTTGCGAATCTCTCGCATCGCTTGATAACCGTCCATAATCGGCATCATCAGATCCATCAGGATTAGATGCACGCTGCGGTTTCTTTTCAACTTCTCCAGTGCGTCTTGGCCATTCCAAGCGATGAGTACGTGGAACCCTTGATCTTCCAGATATTCTTGCAGCGCGAACACGTTGCGGTCATCGTCATCTACGATCAGGATCGTATAATCCTCGGGCTTATAACCAGGGGAGACGGATCTTACTTCCGAGGAGAGCATACCCTCACTGTCGATCTCCTCCCCAGTATCCTCGGCACCGGATGACCGGGACGGCAGATAGAGCGTGAATGAGCTTCCTTCGCCAGGGGTGCTCCGCACATGGATACAGCCGCCCAACAGTCGCGAAAACTCACGGCAGATGGACAGACCCAGCCCTGTTCCGCCGTACTGCCTCGACGTTGTTTCGTCAGCCTGCTCAAAAGCTTGGAAGATCGTCTCTTGCTTCTCTCTGGCAATGCCGATGCCCGTGTCCCGGACCCGGAAGCTCAGCACCTGATCGGCCTGCTTCAGTTCATCAGGACAATCCTCCTGCTCTTTGTCCGCGAGGCTGATCAGAACATGAACCTCCCCTTTGCTTGTGAACTTGATCGCATTGGAGACCAGATTTTTGAGGATCTGATTTAAACGTTTGCCGTCGGAATAAACGACCCCCGGCACATCATCCGCCAGCTCAATCAACAGCTCGATCCCTTTGGAGAGCACGATCTTTCCGAAGTTCTCCCGGAGCATCTCCGGCAGTTCTGCGATAACCACGGCCTCGGTGACGACTTCGATCATACCGGCTTCGATTTTGGACAGATCAAGGATATCATCGATGAGCAGCAGCAATTCCTCGCCAGCCCGCCCTATAATGCCCGCATAGTCCGCATCTTCCTCATCGAACTTCCCACCGCGGTTCTCGCTCATCATTTGGGACAGGATAAGTATGCTGTTGAGCGGCGTCCGCAGTTCATGCGACATGTTAGCCAAAAACTCCGTCTTATAGCGGGTCGTTTGCTCGAGCTCAGCAGCATAACGTTCGAGTTCCTGGCTGGTCAACTCCAGCTCGGAAGACTTCTGCATAATATTGCGGTTCTGTATTGCAAGTTGATCGTTGATGGCCTGCATTTGCTCTTGTTGGATCGTCAACTCTTCAGCTTGCGTCTGCAATTCTTCTGTGAACTGCTGGGATTGCTGAAGGAGCCGCTCCACTTCCGTCCGGCTGCGCACACTGTTTACGGCGATGCCGAAAGTATAGCAGAGCAAATCCAGCAGCTTCTCGTGCAGCGGCAGGAACGGCTGCAGCGCTGCGAACTCGATCACCGCTTCAATCTGATTTTCAAAAACAACGGGTTGAATCAGCACACTCACCGGCTCCGCCTGACCCAGCCCGGAGGCGATCAGATAGCCCGCAGGCAGGTCACCGATTACCACACGCCTTTTCTCCAAAGCCACCTGCCCGACCATACCCTCTCCCAACCGAAAGCTGTCGATATGCAGCTTACTGGGCTCGACCGCATAGGCGGCAACTCGAGTGAGTACTTCTTCTCCATTATCTTGTTTACGCAAGTAAATACCAGCCTGCAAGGAAGAGACTTTGGGGGCTACCAATTTCAGAAAGGCTTCGCCCAATACAGCCATATTTTCGACGCCCTGATACAGGTGAGCGGCTTCCGCCAGTGAGGTCTGAATAAAATACTGCTCTTCCTGATGTTCTCTTAGCTTGCGGACCTGACGGTTATGCCTCTCCAGTGCATCGGCCATGTTGTTGAAAGCATCGGCGATATTGTCCAGTTCGTCACCAGTGTCCATGTGAAGCCGAGGCAGCTGTTCGGCCTTGGTAAGATCAACTCGTGTAATGGTATTGGTCACGTGCCGCAGACTCTTGGTCGTTCCTCGGATCACCCAGATCGCGATCAGCACGCTTAGGATCAGGATGATAAGCACCATACAGCCGATAATGAGGGTTGCATTTGCCAGTCCATCCGTTGTATTGTGTACCGTACCGGCAACCAAAGCCATCGTTATGCCGAAGGCAAGGATGAATAAAAGTATAACCGTCCCGAATCCAATGATCTGTCTTTTCCTGTAACTCATGCTTTTAATATGGCCGTCCTCCGATTGTTTGGCATGATCATACTGACCATGCTACACTAGTTCTAGTATGATTGAAAGGCGGAATCGAGCATGGAATATCCATTTGTCATCCCACCCGGCGACTTTACGCCGTTATCTGACGAATCCTCCGTATTAGAGAAATGCCAGGAATGGGGGCTGCTCTCGGATAAGGCGGTCAAATTAAAGGCGTTTGTGTATAAAGGAAACGGCCGGCAGCTGCCATGCTCAGTCGTCGGTTTTATCGATGCGATGACGGCAGTGATCGAATTCGAGAACGGCGAGCTTCATTGTATCCATCCCTCTTACCTGAAAGAGATGCAGACCTCTTCCTTCAGTCAGCGGGGCGGTACCTCCGAACAAGCCCGTACACACACTGGAGCCGTCGACGCATCCGCGTCAGCGGAACCTGTCATGACATCAGCATCCGCCGCCAAGGAGGATGGGATTCCGGCAACCGACGGCGCCGCTACCGAGCCCAAGGCCCGCAAGGAAACCGTCAAGAAAGAAAAGAAAATAAAGCTGAAGCTTCCTGAGGAAAAGGTCAAGCTCTCCGCCGTCGTGAAGGAGTTCGCCTCCATACCCAATCACTTCACGGAAGAAGACGACGAGGTCGTCGTCTACGAGCAGGTCCGGATGCTGGAGCCGGAGATGGAGATCGGCGACGCCTGGTCCAGTTACAGCAACACGCTCAAGAAGCTTGAACTGGCGGAGGGCGATGAGCTGACGTTCGAAGCGAAGATCATCACCAAGAAGCTGACACGGCATCCGGTGCCTTACAAGATCAATAACCCTTCCAAAATTCAGAAACCGTAGCCATCACGGCAGTCCAAAAATAGGACTGCCTCTGCGAGACAGTCCCTGCGCAGCTATGATTCACTTGCGAATAAAATATCCGAGCAGGTCAGCAGTCTCTGGATGAAGCACAACAGTGAGCGGTCCGAGCAGAGCATCCCGCTCGGTCTTGTAAGTGACCGTGACCATCTGGCCATCCAATTTGACCAAAGCCTCAAGTGCGCTGAGCTGATCGCTGCTGCCCCGGATCCCTGCCGTTTGCGCCGGAACGATCTCTACCCGCGCTTCTTCCGGCTTGGTCAGCACCGTCGTCTTCTCCTGTTCCGACACGAAGTGCCAGGCCGCATCGCGGTATGTCTTCAACTGCTCGCCGGACAACTCCCTTTCGCCGACGATGATTACATGGGCCTGACTCTGAGGCGGCAGGCTTTTCGTCATAGCCGGACCGTACCTAGCCTCGATCTTCATGCCCGGTTGCAAATCAGCCGGCATCAGCGTTCCTTCTGTGCCTGTGAGCTCAGTCTCCTCATCTACGCTCAAGACCAGCCACGGATTGGGCCCATGTCCCATCACTTCAACCCGGTAGACACCGTCCGACTCCTCGATGCTTATGATGACGCCGTTAAGATCCAGCAGTTGAACCTCCGGTTCCTGCTCTCCTGCATCCCGTTCCTTCAGGATCAGCTCTTGGCTGCTCCAGTTCAAGTTGTAGCCGAGCAAGTCTGCGGTCTCGCGGGCAGGCAGATAAGCTTTGCCGTCGATGTAGACCGGTTTCAGCGCGGTCTCCGAGCCATCGACCGTCACTTTGACATCGCCATGCTGGATTCCAGTTACGCTCTCCATGAGCGCTCCTGCGCCAGCGCCTGCCGAGGTGGCTAGCAAGCCGGCTGCCGTTATTGCGATCAACCATTTTTTTTGCTTCATCCTGATCTACTCCTTCTGCATCTTACCTAAGGTATATTGTTGATTATTGTTTACTGACGCTCGGTTCTTTCAAAAAGTTCCATCTCCATGTATGAAGACGCTGTTTCGGGAAGCGATATGCCGTCCATTCACATGCAAAAACGGTTATACCCGCTTGTCAATCGCGTGTATAACCGTTTTTGCATCTTGCCTATCAAGCATGCTGATTCACGTCGCAATTCCTCATCGACTCAGCCAGATCAGACAGCTTCTTCTCCCGCAGATGCTGTTCCATCCGCTCTTCGGCCTCTATCATGACCTGCTGGATCAGGCAGGTCGACGGATGATCCAGCGTGCAGTCGAACAGCGAGGCCGTTCCCTCGATCGCGTGGATAACATCCAGGAAGTTGATATCCGCGCTGCGGCGCAGCAGACGGTAGCCGCCATTGGCACCTGATGCGGATTCGATCAGTCCGGCTTTGACCAGCTTGGTCAGAATCTTGGACAGATAGGTAGGCGATACCCCCTGGGCTTCAGCCAGCTTCTGTACCCCGATTGGTTTGTCCGGTGAGGAAGCGACAAGATGCAGCATCGTATGCAGCGCATAGTTGGTCGCTTTGGAGTATTTCATGGATTGGTCCGCCCTTTCTGTCTACCCGTCTTTCGTTCATTTATCATATCGCTGCAAGGTTGCGTCCGTCAAGCTGTACACCACCCGTACAACCCTCTCCGGGGGTATGGCCTGTATCATTCCGGAGCGGGCTCCTGCTTGGATTGATACGTCTGAAGCATATAATATTCCCGATACAGCTTGAGCAGCTCGGTCTCTTTCTCCTGGATCAACGCAGAGAGCTCTTCGATCCGCGGCAGCGCCTCGCTCCCCGTCTCCGGCTCAACCGTCTCGGAGTAGCAGCCGAACGTCTCCTGCGCCCACTGGGCGGCTTCGATACGGCCGCCCTTGCGGTAGATGGCGGAGAACTGCTCCAGGATGGTGTTGATAATCTGGCGCCGTTCGTAATTCAGCACGCCCAATCCATTCTTGGCATAAGAGATCGCTTGCATAAGCTGGAAGTCGACGAGCTTGCCGCGTGTATGCTCGATTCTCTCGATCTCGCCGATCAAGTCCGGATAGATTGCTTGGAACAACTCGGCCTCGGCCAGCATGTCTTCTATGGTAATGATCGTTTCGTTGGTCATAAATGGCACGTCCTTCATTCATTGTCGCCCACTTCCGGCTATCGTTCACAGTGAAGCGGCCGGCTCCAGACCCTCTTTCATACAGAGCTGGTAATTGAGCATATCGATCTTGCCTTCACACATCATATAATAGATACTCGCTTCGGTATGATAGGAGTTCTGCCGGGTAATCCGATTGTTGCGCTGGACGATCTGCGCATAGGTATCAGGATAATCATAATGGATCAGATGGTTGGCGGCCGACAGATTCAGCGATGGGCTGGCGGCATCCGTAAGGACCAGCACCGAGTTGTCCATACGCTGCGAGAACCGGTCGAGCTGTGCGCTTACTTCATGTACGTTTAGGTCAGATGAGAGCACCATAACCCCCCATTCCGCCGCCTCCGCATCCTGCTCCAGCCTCTCTAGGATCGCCATAGCAACACCGCTTGCCCTCGTGATGACAACCGCTTTTTCCCGATTCTCGTATGCTCTACGCAAGACAGACTTCAAGGCATCAAGCTTGGCCGGTTCGGAATGGCACAGCTGCAGCATCTGCTCCTTGGTGTGCATCATCTGTTTCTTGGCATCGATCGACGACGCGCGGTTATTGAGCTCCGAAGCGGCAAAATAATCGTGCAACAGCTGCAGATAGCCGGCCTCCCGCTCTGCTTCCATCGTGACTGCTATTCGCTTCTCAGCTATGTTCATTGCTGCATAACCACCTTCCCGTACGTATCGCAAGCATCGATACTTTGGATCGTTTCCTACCTAGATTAACGGATATCAGTGGAATGAGCCAATTAATTTTCTCTAAGCTGGCGGGCCTGCTATCGTTGTCACCGGATGCCGGGTATGCGTATAATCGTTATAACAGGTCCGGGAAACATAACCATCCTTCTAAATGTTACCCGGTCCACAAATGACCGAACAGCCCCGGTCCCAAGTGGCCCGAGGCTGGCAGAAGAGAGGAGTAGCTGTCAAACGATGCGTCTGCATAAAGGAGAAACCCTGTTCCGACAGGGTGAGAACGGCTCGTTGTACAAGCTGGTCAGCGGCATGCTCAAGATCGTCCGGATCCATGAGAACGGTACTTCGATCCTGATGAACATCATCGTCGCTGACGAGATCATCCCACATCATTCGCTGATCAGTCCCCAGCCCTACCACGGCACCGCTGTAGCGCTGGTGACGAGTGAAGTTGAAGTGATCCCCTCGCGCGACTGGTACATGGAGCTCGAACAGCATCCCCGTAAAGCGCTAGAGATCGCCGGATTGCTTCAGAATAAGCTGCGGATGATGCAGCAGCGGATCGACCAGCTGACACACACCGCACCGGCCGACAAGCTAAACGCTTTACAAGACTGGTTTGGCAACTATATCGGACCCCAGCCGCTGACTGACGTGCTGACACAGGAAGAGATCGGCCAGTTCCTCGGTTTGCGGCGGGAGACCGTCAACCGTCTGCTACGCGCGTGACCCGGCCGCCGCTTCCGATCTCGCGATGTCCAGACTGCCCTCCGGCCCAAAATACTCGCAATGGATATCCGCAGCCTCTACGCCAAGCCCGATCAACGCTACATACACCTCGCGCATAAACGCCTCCGGCCCGCATACATAACAGCTCACATCGGGCTTAACCAGCCCGCATCGATGCGTCCCTCTTTATGAACCCGCTGAGCTTGCCGGTCCTCGTCCGTCGGCTGCTCATAACAGTAATAAGCCTGGATCCGCCCGGAGTCGGCAAAGTACGGAAACGCCGTCTTGTGATTCGGATCACAGTTTTTGCCACATCTTTGTGACGGAACAGGAGTTGCAATCAGGACATCCCGGCCGGGAGCTGCCTGCGGTCGCTGCGGTCCAACCGAACCCGCGAGCCCATCCACTTTTGGACACCGGTCAGCACCACATGGGCAAGCATGATCCCCGCGAACACATCCAGCACCACATGCTGCTTGACGAAGACAGTCGAGACGATAATCGTCCAGGAGAGCAGACCGATCCCGAGCAGGACGCGGCGGCTCACGGCACGGCTGCGGCTGGCTGCGTGGAACAACAGGTAGCTCGTCAGGCAGTGAATGCTGGGGAAGCAATTGAACGGTTGATCATTGGCATAGACGAACTTCACCATCCGGCTAAGCAAGTCGTCTCCAGCCAGCTCCGCACGAGGTACCGTCGTCTGGAACACCATATAGACGCCGTAGCAGATCAGCACACTGACGGTGTAAGCAATGAGAGTCTCATAGTATAAGCGTTTGTCCCGGTAATAAAAGTAGATCAGCGTCAGATAAAGGAACGGCATCCAGATCATATAAGGAACGATAAAGGCTTTGATCATCGGAATCTTGCTGTCCAGATCGGTGACCAGCAGATGAAGCTGACCGGGCTCACGGTTAATCCAGACGTAGAGAAGTCCCATCAACGGGATAACAAGCAGCAGCAGCAACGGGTAAGGCATCACGCGTTTTGGCATTTGAATCTCCTCGCACACGGTAAGATATACCTGATTATATGTGCCTTCAGATGATCGTGCCACCGACCGGAGCCGGGCCTGCCGCTGGACCTCAGTCTAAGTTCCCAGCGTTTTCCGGGTGGGTTAGTCTTCTTTTGTCACCAGGAAAGTGATCGGGATGAACAGTAGAAATGCGAGCAATAGCACCGAGCCGCCGACGATGAAGCCGACCAAGACGAGCGTCTCGTTCAGCCCGAACGGATTCAGATTGTACATCCACATCCCGAAGGTAAGTCCGAATGCGCCGACCATCGCCAATATAGCGTGAAGCGAGACGAGCTTGGGCTTGCGAATGTTGTACACGCGGTAGAAAATCCCCCACGCAAACACGGACAGCCACCCCACCAGCAAAATATGCGCATGGATCGGCCGCAGGCTGTAATCCATAATGCCGGCCATATGCGACCCCATATATGTACCGATAAGTCCAAACAGTGCAGCGAACCGAATCAATCGGATACTCCATACTTTCTCCATGATTGACCTCCTGTTATCTCATCATCGACCTTCATTGTACCATTCGGGCGGGGCGGGATAAAGGCAACGCATGCATAATTGTCCAGATGTCGACGAAGACTAAATTTTGGCTATGACAAGGAGGTGCGTCACATGAAGCGCAAGCCGTCTTTGCTTGAGCAAACCCGGACACAGCTGGAGAAAAGCACGGATGTTATGTTCCAGCCCTTTAAGATCGGTCCCTTCAACTGCCAGCTCGCCTATATCCGCAGTATCGTCGACACCAAAGCTCTTATCGAGGGCATCGTCACGCCGCTGATCCGGGCTGCTGCAGAACCCCCGCAGGACAGCAGTTGGCTGGAGCGGATCGAGAACCGCAGTTTTTTTGCAATAGAACACAAGCGGTCGACCGACCAGGCCGAAATCGCTGATGCCATCCTCACTGGTCATGCCGTGCTGTTCTGCGACGGGTTGCCGTCTGTACTGCTCTTTCCGTTGACGCAGTATGAGAAGCGGGCGGTTCCCGAGACAAGCAATGAGGTGGTCGTCGTCGGGCCCCAGCGGGCGTTTATCGAGGATCTGGATGTCAATATGTCGCTGCTGCGCCAAATTATCAAGCATCCGGATCTGACAGTCAATACCCGCAAAGTCGGGCGGTTTACGAGGAGCAGAATCAATATTATCTATATTGCCGGCTTGTGCCGGCAGGAGCTGGTGGATAATATCAACCAAAAGCTGGATCAAGTCAAGCTGGACGGTATACTAGGCATGAACTACCTGGCGGAATACCTTGAAGATTCTCCCTTTTCGCCGTTTCCGCAGTATCAGTATACCGAACGCCCGGATACTGTAGCCGCCTCCCTGCTCGAAGGACGTCTAGCGATTATTCAGGAGGGCACGCCTTATGTCGTCATACTGCCGGTCACCTTTTTTTCGCTCGTCCAGTCTGCCGAGGATTACTACCAGCGCTTCTATGCGGCTACCTTTATCCGGCTCGTGCGGCTGCTGTTTATCGCCATCTCGTTTCTGCTTCCTTCTCTGTATGTCGCGATTACGACGTTCCATCCGGAGATCATCCCCACCTCGCTGTTGATTACCATCGCCTCGGCCAGGGAGAATATCCCTTTCCCGGCACTGCTGGAAGCGCTAGCCATGGAGCTGACCTTTGAAGGCCTGCGCGAGGCGGGGATTCGGATCCCCAAGCCGCTCGGTCAGACAGTCTCGATCATCGGCGGCATCGTCATCGGACAAGCGGCTGTTGCCGCCGGCATCGTCTCGGCGCCGCTCGTGATCGTGGTGTCGATCACAGGGATCGCCTCCTTTATCGTCCCCCATTTCGAACTGTCCACCGCTTTTCGCCTGCTCCGGTTTCCGGTACTGATCCTTGGAGGCACACTCGGCATTCTCGGCATCATCGTCTCCACTTATCTAGTCTATCTGTATCTGGTCCATCTGCGGTCTTTTGGTGTCCCCTACT
Source organism: Paenibacillus jepli (assembly GCF_047238105.1). Taxonomy (NCBI): domain Bacteria; kingdom Bacillati; phylum Bacillota; class Bacilli; order Caryophanales; family Paenibacillaceae; genus Paenibacillus; species Paenibacillus jepli. Next base: position 6,999,454 of record NZ_JBDFMD010000001.1, on the reverse strand, counting down.
TCCAGCCATTAGCCCCGTTCATCTGGAAGGACATCAAGGACACCTTCGTTCGGGTGCCGATCTTCCTCATGAAAGAAAGACCCTCGTCTTACGGCAGTCCCGACAGAAGAAGACAACCTGACAAAAAGGAGCCAGGGTGATCCATGATTAGGCGCATCGCAACAAGGCTCGGTGTCTTCCTCCTGGCCTCAAGTTTGTTCTTGATCAGCGGCTGCTGGTCCAAGGTAGAGGTGAACGAACGAACATTTGTGACAGGGCTCTATATCGACCGGACGGATGACGGACAGGTGGAGGTAACGATCAGCGCGCCGCTGCCAAACCGGCTTGTATCCCAAGTCGGCGAAGGCGGCGGATCGGGCGGCAGCCCCTACGCCATCATCAGCAAAACAGGGCCGACAATTCCCGAGGCCGTCGAGTCCATCCAGCTCGATCTCTCCCGCAAGCTTTCCTGGGGACATACTCGCGTACTAACCATTGGTAAGTCCTATGCCCGTGCCGGCATAGAAGAGCTGTTGAACTGGGTGAACCACGAACCATTGTTTCATCTGAGCAGCTTCGTCCTGGTCGCCCCCGGCAAAGCCAAAGAGCTGACCAAGCTGACGCCGGTGTTCGAGGAATCGCCCTCTGAGGTGCTGCGAGAGTTCTCGAACCGGCATAATCTGCTTACCACGCAAATCCAGGATCTGATGCTTGCCAACGTACTTGATCTCGGAGCAGCCGCGCCTCTCCTCAGAATGGGAATGGAGGAGATGGTCAGCGAAGGCAACAAATCAAGCCCCTGGGTAGGTCAGGACGGCAGCGCAATCTTCCTGGACGACCGGATGGTCGATACTCTCACTATCGATCAGACGTATGCGGTCTCCTGGGCGCGGAACGAGTTGGACCACATGTTTGTGTCTATCACATCTGGAGATCATATCGCGAGCGTCAAGCTCTACGAGCTGGAAGGCAAATTGAAGGTTCGCAAAGAAAACGGCAAACCCGTGTTTGAGGTCCACCTCAAAGGCAAAGGCGCGTTGCGCCAAAATGTCCCCGAGCTGCAGAGTGATCTGGATGTTGCCAAAACCGTGGAGGGCAGCGTGGAGAAGGTGATCACAGGTTATATGGAAAGCGCACTGAAGAAAGCCCGCAGGCACGGTTCCGATATTTTGCTGCTGGCTTACCGGCTTGATTGGCGATATCCCGAATTGTGGAAACAGCATGCGGAGAGCTGGCAGGAATATATGAAGGACGCGATCGATATTCGCGTACATACCGACGTGAATATACAATATTTTGGAGCCAAATCACCAGCTTGACCTTAGCGATGACAGGAGGGGACATCTATGCTTATCGTACTCTTCTTTGCGGCATTAACCCTGTTGATTGATCTGCCTGAAGTGCGCAAAGTGCAGCAGCGCAAGGCGGGCTGGTTTGCGGCTGTGGCAGCCGGACTGCTGATCTGGAACTGCCTGGCCGTTGAGCTGCCTTGGTGGCCCAACCCAAATGATATATTGTTAGCGATGTTCGGGTGGGTGGATCGACTATTGAAGGGAGGGTGATCCATGGTTAAGCTATCATCTGGTCAGGTATACCGCATCGCGTTTGTATACCTCTATTCCGCTCCGATCTCCTATCTCATCCAACGGCTATTCAAGATGAGCGATTATCAAGGGTGGCTGTCTGTGCTGGGCGGGTATGCCCTGAGTCTGCTTTTTCTTTTCTTTACGATCAAGCTGGGACGTACGTTTCCTGAGCGAGGCTGGGCAGATTTCGGCAGCGACATTGTCGGCAAAGGCCTCCACCGGGTGTTTCTTTTGCTGATCGGGATATTCGTCCTTATCCTTGCCTCCTTTGATGTACAGAACTTCATCATATTCCTGCGGACCATCTACCTGCCCGATACCCCCGTTTGGATACTGGTCATACTAACGGTTTTGTGTATCGCCCTGACCAGCCGCGCAGGGCTGCTGACGATCGTGTATATGTCGGAAGGCGTCTTCCTGCTGCAGCTTGTCGCCAGCCTCTTCGTTATTCCTACTGTCATCGAGGTGGAGCAGATCGCGATAGTCCAGAGCTTGATCACTCATCATGATTTGACGGAATTCGCCACAGGATCGCTCAGCGTGATGCCTTGGTTTTCCGAATGGGGGTTATTTCTGTTTCTTGCCCCGCTCACCAGCTTTCTGTTGCCGCTCGGACGCGCTCTGATGCTGGGCGGATTGACGGTTGTGGTCATTCTCATCATTTATTGGCTGCTGGCTTTGATGACCTTCGGTCCCTTTGTTGGGAAAGAACTGCAGTATCCGCTATTGGAGCTGGTGCGTTTTGCACCCTATAGCGATTTTATGTCCAAGCTCGACCCTGTGCTGATCTACTTCTGGTCAGCGACGATGTTTATGCGCACCTCATTTCAGATCTACATCGCAGCGTTCTGCTTCTCCCGGCTGATGGGGATGAAGGATCACAAGCCGTTTGTGTTTCTGGTAGTCGGCTCTCTAACCGCATTCGTCCTGCAGTACGCTGCAGATACGATTGCTTTCGAGGCGGCACTTCGAACGTATGGTGTCTCTGTATATGCGACTTTAATGGATTCTTTTCCGATCGTTTATATGCTGGTTTATTGGATGCGCTTTGGCAGCATTCCGAACAACCGCCCTGTGCCGGCAGCCAAGCCGCCGCCTTAGCGATTACTTCTCTACAAAAAAACCGTCTGCCGGCAACTCCGACAGGCGGTTTTCTTTACGGTACTATTGCACATCGTCAAAATTAAAATCCTCGTCGCGGAGCGGCTCGACATGCATCGCGCGTACATAGCCGTTGCCCTTCTTGGAGAAAAAATCATGCTGCTTAGTACGCGTATTGATGCCGTTAAAGACGATCGGATTTACTTCATCCCCGTCAAATACCGGATCAAAGCCGAGGTTCATCATCGCTTTATTGGCATTGTATCTGAGGAACGCTTTGACCTCTTCGGTGAGACCGATCGGCGTATAGATCTCTTCTGTATATTTCTCCTCATTGGCATGGAGGAACTGCAGCAGTCCCGACAACGTCTCATACAGATCCTGCTGCTCCTCGGCATCCAGCTTGGCGTAGATCTCCTGTGCCAGCATGCCGACGTAGACACCGTGGATACTCTCGTCCCGCAGGATCAGGTCGATGATCTCGCCGCTGCATGTCATCTTGCCCTGCCCTGCCAGATAGAGCGGATAGAAGAAGCCGCTGTAGAACAAGTAACTTTCCAACAGTACCGAAGCAGCCATCGCCATGTACAGCTCCTTGGCGGAGCCGATATTCTCGTAATATTGACTGATCGTCTGCGCCTTCAGCTGCAGCTGCGGATGATGCTCCACCCAATTGAATACGTCGTCGATCTCGCGAGTCGAGGCAAGTGTCGTGAAGATGCTGCTGTACGATTTGGCATGGATCTGCTCCATCATGGCCATGAAGCCGAGCACGGCTTTGCGCTGCAGTCCGTCTACATGCTCCAGGATCCTGGGCATGCCTACGCCGCCCTGCACCGTGTCAAGCAGCGTCAGGCCGCCGAGCACCTTCATATAGCAATCGCGCTCAGCATCGCTCAGCGTGATCCAGGACATCTTGTCATCGGAGAGCGGGATCTCGTCATCGGTCCAGAATTGCATAATGTTCTGATTCCAGAACATCGCTGTGAAGTCATCGTCCGGCCGGTTCCAGTTGACCGCTTGTATCGGTTTGCCTTGCTTCATCTTCGTAACGTTCTCCTTCCGCTATCGCTGCCGGTTCTGATCAGACCGAACAGCTGATGCATTCCTCGACGGACAGACGGTTCGTCCGGGTATAATACAGCGACTTCAGCCCCTTGCGCGCCGCATAGACATAGTATCGGGCCAGCTGGCGTGTCGTCACGTCGCTGTTGACATGCAGGACGGTAGAGATGCCTTGGTCGATGTGTTCCTGGATCTCGGCGATCAGGTCAAGCACCTTGAACTGGTTCATCTGGTAAGCCGATTTATAATAGAAGAAGTTCTCCGGGCTCATGTATGGCATTGGATAATAAGTCGTCGAGTTCGCATAGGTCCGCGTCTCGATCTGCTGCGTGATCGGCATGACGCTCGATGTCGCGTTCTGTACATAAGAGATGCTTTGCGTCGGTGCAATGGCCAATCTGTAGGCATGATACAGACCGTGTCTCGCCACGTCCGCAGCCAGACTCGCCCACTCGGCCGGTCCCGGCAGCGCCATGCCCTCGAACAGTTGTTGTACTCGCGGCGAGACCGGGCGGTAATCCACCGACTCATACCGTGTGAAGTACGAACCGTCCGCATAGTCGGACAACTCGAAGCCAGCAAAGCGGACTCCGGTATCCCGGGCGATGTGCATGCTCTTCTCCAGCGAGTAGTAGTTCATGGCCATGAAGAAGGCACGGGCAAATTCCTTGGCCTCATCGCTCTCATAGGCGATCCGGTTCTTGGTCAGATAGCCGTGCAGGTTCATCGCACCGAGACCGACCGAGTGCAGCTCGCGGTTGGCTTTGGCGACGCCCGGCGCATTGGCTACCGTGGTCATGTCGCTCACCGCGGTCAGCGCCAGCATGCCTTCGTGGACGGACTCGCGAATTCGGCGGCCCTCCATCACATTGACGATATTGAGCGAAGCCAGATTGCAGCTAATGTCGCGGCGGATGATATCCTCGATGCCGTGATCATTGATCGTCGACGTCTCCTGCAGCTGGAAGATCTCCGTGCACAGATTGGACATCTTGACCGGCCCGATCTTGCCCAGTGCATGGCCTTTATTGGCGTTGCTCCGGTTCATAATGTACGGATAACCAGACTCCAACTGTACCATCGCGATCCGGGTCAGCATATCGCGGGCGCTCATGACCGGCTTCTTGCGTACGCGGTCGTCTGCCATCAGCTTGTCGTACATCTCATCCATGTCCATGTCGTCCATGTGGATGCCGTAGGCCTGGAAGACGCTGTAAGGGGCGAATACGTGCAGCATCTCGTTCGCTTCGGCGAGCTTGTAGAACCGGTCCGGGACGATGAGGCCGATCGACAGCGTCTTGAGCCGGGTCTTCTCGTCGGCATTGATTTTCTTGCTGTCGAGGAACTCCAGGAGATCCCACCCGAAGATGTTGTAATAGCCCGCACCAGAGCCTTTGCGCTGGCCCATCTGGTCGGCGTAAGAGAAAGCGTCCTCCAGCAGCTTCAGCACCGGCATGATGCCCTTGGCTGCGTCTTCGACGCCTTTGATGCTCTCGCCCCGCCCTCTCAGTTTGGAGAGGTTGACTGCGACACCGCCGCCGATCTTGGAGAGCTGCAAGCATGTGCCCAACACATAGTTGATCGAGTTGAGCGCATCATCCATCTCCAGCAGGAAGCAGGAGACCATCTCGCCGCGCCGGCTCTTGCCTGCATTGAGGAAGGTCGGCGTCGCCGGCTGCAGCCGCTGCTCCATCATCGAGACCGCGAGCGTACGGGCTGTTGCGGCGTTGCCCCTGCCCAGGTGCAGCGCGACTGCGGCGACCCGGTCGGCGAAGTGCTCCAGATATTGCGAGCGGTTATTGGACTTTACCGCATAATCCGTATAGAACTTGGAAGCGGCCATGTAAGACTGGAACCGGAATGGATGCGATGCCGTGAGTTCAAATACACCGAGCACATCCTCAGTTGCATACTTCGCATAGAAATCCTCGTAATAATCGTTCTCAATCATATAGTCAAGCTTGGCGGCCGTATTCGGGAAGCTGACGCTCCTGCGCGCCACTTCTTCCATAAACGCATCGACCGCCTCACGATCCTTATCCAGTTGGAAAAATCCGCTGGCATCGCGTTTCATTAGCAGGTTATTCAATTCAATGTGCAGCAACGCGATTCACCTCCGATTCAAAACTTAGGATGTCTTGGCGAGTGCCGGAGAGTTCGAATTTGCCGATGATCGGGACGCGGTACTGCTGGGCGATCAGATCGGCGCTGCGGGCAAAGTTCGCCCCCCAGTTGCGGTTGCCGCTGGCGGCAACGCCCCGCATCAGATGGAAGTTGCGCTTCAGAAACGCGCTCACCCGCTCGGGGATCTGGCCGAATCCTGTCGTATAGGTAACAAGCAGAAACGGCTCGTCGATCGTCATCTGCTCCTCGATCTGAACCGCCCGCAAGTTCAATCTATTAATAAATCGCTTGACATTACCCGTCTTCGAATCATAGGCAATCAGCATCTTCTTCATCCCTCTCTCCAGGCTTGTTTCCACCTTTTTACTCAATATGTAGTGTTCGCTTAAATAATTTATAACAATATATAGACAAAGTCAATCGGATCGAAACACAAATTGTTGGGGATATGTAAAAATGGGCATGCCACATCTGGAGCTTCATCGCTTCCCGCATACCATATCTGGCGTCATGCAAGGGCTGGCGGCGTTCTTGAAAAAACAGACTTATAGATTTTCAGGTTCAATATTTTTTTTCGACAGATATAAGACATACGTTGTCATAATGATGACCTACAATTAGTTCGAGACCAAAGCTTAAACGGAGGGTGATGTCAATGAAAGATTTGCAGGGAAAAGTGGCGCTCGTAGCCGGAGGCACTCGGGGGGCGGGAAGAGGAATCGCTGTGGAGCTCGGAGCCGCGGGGGCGACTGTATACGTCACAGGGAGAACGACTCGCAGCATGCGTTCGGAGTATAACCGTCCCGAGACGATCGAGGAGACTGCAGAGCTAGTGACGGCAGCCGGCGGGGTCGGGATCGCCGTTCAGGTCGACCATCTGATCCATGAACAGGTGCAGGCGCTGGTGGAGCGGATCGACCGCGAGCAGGGAAGGCTCGATATCCTGGTCAATGATATCTGGGGCGGTGAAAATCTCGCGCAATGGAATACGCCCGTATGGGAACATTCCCTGCAAGGAGGGCTGCGGATGCTGGAGTTGGCCATCGACACCCATCTGATCACGAGCCACTATGCCTTGCCGCTTCTCATCCGCAAGCCCGGCGGTTTGCTAGTAGAGATGACCGACGGCACAGCAGAGTACAATCAGGCGAATTATCGACTGTCCGTCTTCTATGATCTGGCCAAAACGTCGGTCACCCGGATGGCATGGGGATTGTCCAAAGAACTGGAGCCTTATGGCTGTACTGCCGTTTCATTGACACCCGGCTGGATGCGTTCCGAGATCATGCTGGACCACTTCGGAGTAACGGAGGACAACTGGCAGGAGGCTTGCCAAAAGGAGCCGCACTTCGTCATTTCGGAGACGCCGCGCTTCGTCGGGAGGGCAGTTCGTGCTCTGGCCGCCGATCCGGATGTCCGTCGCTGGCAAGGCCAGTCCCTCTCGAGCAGCGGTCTGGCCCAGTTTTATGGCTTCGACGATGTCGACGGATCCCGGCCGGACTGTTGGCGGTATCTGCGCGAAATCCAGGAAGCCGGCAAGCCCGCCGACGCAACCGGCTACCGCTGAGCGGAGCCGGCGGGTTGCTGCGTATCATTTATAACGGATACCCAAAAGGCTGGACGGAAAACGTTATGTTTCTCGCCCAGCCATTTGGTTTTGGAGACTTGTCGGACAGCCCCTATGCCTGCTGTTTATCTGTTCGCTGTGCAGCTTGGATCCTTGCCTCTAGTGCCTCTCGCGCCTCAGCCCTCGGCCCAGTTGCCATCCCGGAAGATCGGCTCGGACGTGCCGTCCGGCAGGATGCCGTCGATGCGGAGCGCCGCCGAACCGATCATGAAGTCGACATGGATCAGCGACCGGTTCGCGCCGGCAGCCGCCAGCTCCTCCGGCGTCATCGCAGCGCCGCCTTCCAGGTTGACGGGGTAGGCCTGACCCAGTGCAAGATGGCAGGAGGCATTCTCGTCGAACAAGGTGTTGTAGAAGATGATGCCGGAGTTGCTGATCGGCGAGTCGTGAGGCACGAGCGCTACCTCACCGATCCGGCCAGCCCCTTCATCTGCAGCCAGCAGCTGAGCGAGCACCTCATAGCCCTGCTCGGCCTGGAAGTCAACCACTTTGCCTTCCTTGAAGGTGAGCGAGAAGCGGTCGACGAGCTGGCCGTTGTAATTGAGCGGCTTGGTGCTGCGGACGGTGCCACTCACCTCGTCCTTATGAGGCATCGTGAACACTTCCTCGGTCGGCATATTCGGATTGAAGTCGTCGCCCTTGGCATTGGCCTTCGAACCGCCCAGCCACACATGGCCTTCCGGCAGGCCGATCGTCAGATCCGTCCCCTCCCCATGGTAACGCAGCTCCTTGTACCGCTTGGCGTTCAGCAGATCGACACGCTCCCTCAACCGCTTGTTATGCTTTTTCCATGCCGCTACCGGGTTGCCGGCATCCAGTCGGGTCGCTTCGATGATCCGCTGCCACAGCTGCTGCTCGGCTTCCTGGACAGGCAGCTCCGGATAGACCTTGGCCGCCCATTCGGGAGTCGCATAAGAGATCAGTGTCCAGGCGTTGGCGTGGTTCATCAGCTTGCTGCGGTATTTCTGCAGCGCCTGCGATGCTGCCTTGATCGTCTCCCCTACTCGCCGTGGATCGATATCGCCCGTCAGCAGATCCGGGTTGGGCGCATAGATCGTGACGAACGCCGCCCCGTTCTCCGCGTATTCCTCCCATGCACCCGCCCGCCACATCGGGTACTCGGACAGCGACTCCTCCGGCGCATGCTTGTACTTGACCAGAGACAGCTCCTCGTCATTATATTCGACATGGACGTTGTGCGCGCCGGCTTCGTACGCGGCCACCGCGATCTGCCGGGCCAGTCTGGCTGCCGAGATCGGCGCCATGACGACTACCGTCTGACCGGGCTGCACATTGACGCCGATCATGACGATCAGCTCCGCATAGTCCATGATTTGTTTGTCCGTTGGCAACAATTTCATCATCCTCCTTCGGTAATCCCGCGCATTCACCATCCATTATAGGCTTTTATTGCCTGCAAACTCAAATGGCAGCGGGATGACGCGTGATGGCCGACTGGAGCGCATGGTTGAGACCATTATTTCCTCTTCGTTTCCATCCAATATGAAATTTCGTACTCGATTGGCCGATTTTCCGAGAAATGGCGCAACGAGTATGATTTTTCGTGTTCATTTTACGATTATAGCGCCATTAGCCAAAATGAATATGTTTTTTCGAGTTTGTTCTAGAGAAATAAAATAAAAAACCGCCACGCCCGACCGAAGTCGAAACGTGGCGGCTCCTGTGCCGCCTGATCGGGGCGGCGCCGGTACCCGTGGCGCTAGTCATTCATTGATCCGCATCCCGCGCCTCTGCCGAGCTCTGATCTCTAGAGATCGGCAGATCGGGTAAGGGACGCGTTCAACATGTGATTAGAAATGTTGACGCACCTCCTTTCCTGATAACAAGAACTATAGCACACAAATGGCCCATGCGCCACTATATTTTCGGAATGTTCAGAAAACATGTCCCGAGCATAGGACAGGGTTCCCGAGCCCGGAACCAGGGAAGGGACAGCCATGCCCTTCCCTGGTGATGGCTGATCGCAACCGGCGTCTCCAACGAACTCCGACCGACCGTTGTCTGCAGCAGCTCGGAGATTAATGACGTTAAACATCATTGTCTTGCCAGACCCGCTGAGCCCCGTGTCCGCCCAGTGCTCGCCCTCCCGGAACTGACAGTTGACATCCTACAGGATCGATTCCCGTCTCTCTCTCTCCCAGCTACATCTTCCGATTGGATGACCGGTGCTCTCATGGGCGTGCAACCTCCCGTTACGACGATCTACGGAGCCTGCGCAAGATCATCAGGACCCCCAGTGCGACCAGCAAAAGTCCGCCAACTGCGGTTCCCCATACGATGACGGGCTGCCACTCGCTGAATCGGCTCTGCAGATCGACCTCGACGGTCGGCACCTTCCCTTCGCCCAGCAGCGCTATATCCTCCATGGCTCTGGGCGAATCCGCAGCAGCCGAGCGACCACAGGCGATCACCATCTGATCCTCGCCGGACAGCTCCGTGTAGAGCAGGTAAGTCCGCTCCTCCTCGAACGGGAACATGCAGCTCGACCAGCCCGTATAGACGATCACCTGCGTCGTCTCAACGCCCTTCCATGCCCGGTCTACCTCCAGGATTACGGCGTCGTAGCCGTAATCGCGGGTGGGCTGCTTGGCGATATCCAGCACCGTGCCGGTAAACACCGCGCTCGCCTGCTCAAGCGCAGTCTGAACCTCTGGCGGCGGCCCGCAGTCGCACGCCTGCGCCGGAGACGGACGCACAACCATGAGCAGGGGCAGCATGGTCAGGAGTACCAATGCCGCTATGTGTCCTCTTCGCAACTCTCTCACCTCCACCCACATCTTCACTTTCGGCATTGTAGCATGACTTGCGCCAGAAGTATATTCCAGCAGGTTTTAGGTGCGGCGCGACAGCTGCGGCGTGATCAACAGCAATCCGAAGGAGATGACGACGATGGAGACCGTCCAGGCCCAGGCCATCGGATAATTGCCCGACTCCACCGCCACATAGATGGCGGTAGGCAGCGTCTGAGTTTTGCCGGGGATGTTGCCGGCGATCATCAGCGTCGCACCGAACTCCCCGAGCGCTCTGGCAAAGGCGAGGATATAGGCCGTGAGCAGCGAACGCCAGGCGAGCGGCAGCGAGATATAGCGGAACACCTGCCAGGCATTCGCTCCCGTCGAGCGGGCGGCATCCTCGAGATGGCGGTCGACAGAAAGGAAACCGGTCTTCATCGTCTGGTATACGAGTGGGAAAGCGACCACGACTGCTGCGATAACCGCAGCCCACCAGGAGAAGACGATCGGCGCGGACAGCAGCCACTCCGCCGCCCGGCCGATCCAGCTGTTGCGGCCCAGCGACACTAACAGCAAGAAGCCGACGACGGTGGGCGGCAGCACCAGGGGCAGCAGGAACAGCGTCTCCAGCACGATCCGGCCTCGGAAACGCGCCCGGCTCATCCACCAGGCGACAGCCACGCCGAGTGCCAGTGTCAGGATGCTGGCCAGCAAAGCCACCTGCAAGGATAACCGGATCGGTATCCAGTAAGCGCTCCAATCCATCGTCATGATGCGGATCCGAACCCATGCTTCTCAAAAATCGCCACTGTGCCATCCGTCTGCAGATAATCATAGAGCGCCCGGGCCTGCTCGGGATGGCTGCTCCCGGCAATCAAGCCCATCGGATAAATGACCGGGGGATACGCACGTTCTTCCGCTGCAAAGGCAATCTTCACATGATCTGACGAGAGTGCATCCGTACGGTAGACGAAGCCTGCGTCGGCATTGCCGGTCTCGACGTATTGCAGCACGCTCCGTACATCCTTGGCCTGCACGAGCTTGGGCTGCAACGCTTCCCACAGCCCGGCCGATTCCAGCGCGGCTTTGGCATACTCGCCTGCCGGAACGCTCTCCGGTATGCCAATCGCGATGTGCCGCACGGGCTCGCTCTGCAGATCCACCAGCTCCGTCACCGCTTGTTGATCCGCGGGGACGACGACGACCAGCTCATTCTTGAGCAGATCGGTATAATTGTTCCCCTTAATCATGCCCTTCTGCACCAGCTCACTGATATGCTTCGGCGCGGCCGAGATGAACAGATCGGCGGGCGCCCCCTGCTCGATCTGCTGCTGCAGCGCACCGGAAGCGGCAAAGTTAAACAGAAGCTTGATATTGTCGTGGTCAGCCTCAAACTGCTTCTGCAGCTCCATCAGCGCATCCTTCAGGCTTGCGGCCGCAGATATGGTCAGCTCCACGGTCATCTGATTATCCGTCTCCGTCTGCCCGGAAGCTCCGCCTGTATCTGTACCGGTATTGCCGTTATCCGGATCTGCCCCGCAGCCCGCCAACAGGATGACGATGGCGAGCAGCATAACGGTCACCATCCCTCCGATGCTTCTGGTCCTCACCGCTTTCACGCGATCACTTACCTTTCAAGATATAATTGGTTATAATCAAACATAACTAAACATCATTATCTTAACTGAAAGGAAGTGCTTCGGCAACATGGAGCAGGGAATGTCCTATACGACGGAGGAAATCGCCAAGCTGCTGAAAGTATCCAAGCTGACCGTCTATGATCTGATCAAAAAAGGTGACCTGCCTTCCTATAAAGTAGGCAAGCAGATGCGGGTGGATGCTTCGGATCTGGAGGCTTACAAGCAGCGGACCCGGCTGCCGAGTCCAGCATCCGGCGCCCCGACTCAGGACATGCCCCCCGCTGGCACGCAGCCAGCCGGTTCGCTCGTTATCACCGGCCAGGATGTCAGCCTGGACATCCTGGCCGCGCATCTGGCCAAAGCAGCGCCCCAGCTGCGTCCGCTGCGCAGCTACGTAGGCAGTCTGGACTCGCTGCTCGCGCTCTACCGCGGCGAGAGCGATATCGTCAGCACCCATCTGCTGGACGGTGATACCGGCGAGTACAATCTTCCCTATATCCGACGTATCCTGGTCAACGACGCTTATCTTGTCGTGCATCTGTTGGCGCGCCAGGCGGGTCTATATGTCGCCCGCGGCAATCCCAAGTCGCTAACCGGCTGGGCCGACCTGGCCAAGCCGGGGCTAAAGCTCCTCAATCGTGAGCGCGGCGCCGGCGCGCGCGTCCTGCTCGATGAGCAGCTGCGCCTGCACGGGATCGACCGTCGCGCGCTCCAGGGCTATGACGAGGAGCAGCCCAGTCATCTCGCCGTTGCCGCGCGTGTCGCCGAAGGCCTGGCCGATGTCGGGATCGGCATCGAGAAGGCGGCTGCCATCATCGGCGACGCCGTCACCTTCATTCCCCTGATCACCGAACGTTACGATCTGGTTATGCGCAAGCAGCCGGGACGGACAGCATGGCAGGAAAACGTGCTGGCAGTCCTGCGCTCGCCGGAGTTCCGCCGCGAGCTCGCTGCGATCGCCGGGTACGACGTGTCGGATACCGGCAAGGTGCTGCTCGAGACTTGAGCGCCAGCAGCTATATCTCTTTCGGCGACGCGAGACCGATCAGGTAGAGTCCGGTCTTCAGCGTGCGGGCTGTCGCCCGTACCAGCCGGATCCTTGCTTCTCTGACGGCGCCCGTCGCCGTGAAGACCGGGCAATGATGATAAAAATGGTTGAAAGCCTGGGCGAGCTCGATTAGCGTTCTGCTCACAATGGAAGGCTCCAGCTTGTGCTCCGCCTGAGCGATCCGCTCTGGAAACCGTTGCAGGAGTTTGAGCAGCACCCATGCCGACTCGTCGGTCAAATGCGCGGCAGGCTCTTCATTACTTTTCACCTGTTCGTCCGCTGAACCTCTTCTCTCATTGCCCGCTCTCTGCAGCAAACGGCAGGCTCGGGCAAAGGTATATTGCACATAAGGTCCCGTCTCCCCTTCAAAGTTAAGCACATGCTCCCAGTCGAAGGCCACGTCATGCATCCGGCTGCGGCTCAGATCATGGAATATCACCGCCCCCACGCCTACGGCCCTGGCAGCTATTCTCCGTTCGTCTGTCATCTGCGGATCTCTCGCTGCCATGATTGTCTCCGTCTTGTGCACCGCTTGGCGCAGCACGTCCTCCAGACGGACTACATTGCCCTTTCTTGTCGATAGCCCCTCTCCCTGGAAGCTGATCCTACCGAATGGAACATGCACCAGCTCGTCTGCCCAGTCGCAGCCCATGCGTTCGATGACTTTGAACCACTGCTGGAAGTGCAGGCTTTGGGAGTAATCCGTCACATAAATAAGCTTACTGCTGTTGTAGCGATGCTTGCGGTATATCGCCGCCGTGATGTCTCTGGTCGGATACAGCGAGCTGCCGTCAGACTTGAGCATGAGCACCGGCGGCATGCTATATTCATCCAGGCGGACAACCTGAGCGCCGTCATCTTCTTCCAGCAGTCCTTGCTTCTTCAGTTGCTGGAGCACTGCGTTCAGCTTCTCGTTGTAGAAGCTTTCTCCCGTATAGGCGTCAAAGCGGATGCCAAGCAGCTCATAGATGGATTGGAAGGCTTCCAGACTGATCTCCACAAACCATTTCCAGCGATCACGAACCGCAGGCTCTCCCTTTTCCAGACGTACAAACCATGCTCTCGCTTCCTCTTCCAGCTCTGGAGCGCTTTCGGCTTCTTCATGGAAGCGGACATAGAGCCGCAGCAGCTCCTCCATCCCGCCGCTGGCAATGCGGTCTTCGTTTCCCCAATGCTCGTAAGCAGCGAGCAGCTTGCCGAACTGCGTCCCCCAGTCACCCAGATGATTGACTCCGACACATGTATAGCCTCTGAACGCGAGGATCCGGTAGAGTGACTGGCCGATCACAGTAGAGCGCAAGTGGGCGATGTGAAACGGCTTGGCGATATTGGGCGAAGAGTAATCGATAACGACCGTCTGGCCGTTACCGGCATCTGCGGAGCCATAGGCGGCTCCCATCCCCTCCATCTCTTCCAGCAGCTTAACGGCAAACCGTTCCCGATTCAAATAAATGTTGAGATACCCGGATACCGCGCGCGCCTCGACGATGAACTCATCCTTCAGGATACCTGCCAACTTATCGGCGATCTGCTGAGGCGGGCGCCGCAGCTGCTTGCTCAGTTTGAAGCAAGGCAGCGATAAGTCGCCATGTCCCGGATCTGCAGGAAGTTCAAGCATCCCCTCAATCTGCTGCGCGTCAACACCCTCCATGTGCCCAGCTAACGCAGCGGCGATATGCTCGGTCATATTGTTCATAAGCCAACCCTCCTATAGAAAATAAAAAAGCTCCCGTCTCCATAAACATAGAGACGAGAGCTATTCCTCCCGCGGTACCACTCTAAGTGACAGCCGATCACGTCTGTCCACTCCAGGGCTTGTAACGGCGCCTTGCCGGATCTGCCTACTGCGATTTCGGCAGACCATCTCACGGGTCCGTTCCATCCTGGCTTCCGTACCGATTCCCACCTGCCCCGGCTCGCTGCGACTCTCAGCCATGATGTACTATCCCGATCCATGATATTCGTGCATATGATTAGCTTATTTTATACTTCATTCTGGCAAGCGATGTCAAGTAAATTCAGGAATGTTGTTGTCACCTCCGGCGATTTAAGGTACCTTTAAAGGAGGAACGGAATCTGTCTCCGGAGGATTTGTCCGCCGGAATCATCGAGAATTGGAGCGTATGTCAGATGAGAAAATATAATTTTATGCGACCTATTCTATTGCTCGCGGTAGCTTTCTTCGTCTATAATGCCGTGTCCTCCCTATGTATCCTTGCCTTCGGGATGACGCCGGAGACGGCGGAGAATTATGCGTTCGTCGCCATGATGATCAGCGTCATCATCGCTTTTACCCGGATGCGCCGGGTCCAGCGCAACCAGGCCGGCGACAAACCGTCCTGAGCAAGAGCTTCCAGGGGCGGCTTGCAAGCGCTATTAATGGAACAGCTGCTACTCCTGGTAGCTGTTCCAATGCGCTTCGTCGGCCAGGCTCTGCACTTCCTCTGCCGTAATCAGATAATAGCCGTAGCCGTCCCGTTCATGCTTGCGCCACGCCCGTTGCTTGATGAACCTGGGACTAGCCTCTCCCCGTTCCTCGTCATAAAAGAGCAGGATGCCGTCCGACTTGCGCATCAGCAGGTCGTCGCGAGCGGATAGCTGCCATGTCCCTTGGTAAGGCTGCCGGCTCACCAGCCCGTAATAATCGACCTCCTTCACCAACTCCCTGTAGTACGTCTGTTTCTCCTCTTTCCAGTTCGCCTCCGGGTTCTCGTACGCCGCCAGAATCGAAACCTTCAAGTGAGGGTACGTGCTGCGCATCCCGATGACGACCTCGCACGCCCACAGGTCCACGCCGTATTGACCGGGCGTCAGCACCCATTCCAGCCCATCCTCGACCAGCGGGATCAGCCTCGCTTCGATGGCTTGCTTGATAAAGGAGATACCGGGATGCTTGTCGTCATAAATATTCAGTTCGTGGGCTCGGTAGCCCGTCACCAGCAGATTTTTCATCGGTTCCTTCCTTCAAGCCGGCCGCCCGCCTGGCGGACGATCATCAGTATTTCTAACAGTGTAGCGCGGGCGGCTGACATTTGCAAAAAAAATGCCCCCTAACGCGGAACTTTTGCAGTGAGCCTTGCGTCTATACCTTCGCATGGTAAATCCTGTTCTTCCATCCAATTGATCTCAAGGAGCGATGCACTAGTGAAACACCCATGGACGAGGACATGCCTGACAGTAGGATTGGCGCTATCGATCTTCGCCGGCTCGGCAGCGGCTGAGACCGCCCCCGGTTATCGCAGCTACACGGACCACTCATTGATCAAGCAGGACGGTACATATTGGACATGGGGCAGTCTGCAGCCCGTGCCAGTCCAGATCCACGGATTGGGGAATGTCGCAGCCGTTTATAACTTTGGTCGTGATCAAGACCGTAACGGATCGATGTATTATGTGAATTCCCTGATCCAGCTGGCCGACGGCACCGTACAGTATGCCGATTCCCTGAAGGCCGGGCAGCAGCCCCAGCTGACCGCCCTTCCCCATTTGGACAACCTGAAGCAGGTGCTCATCAGGCCTGATCTATTGCTGGTCGTTGATGGAAAAAATCGGCTGCATCTTATCCCCAACCGCGAGTACAGTATCACGCTTTCCGCTCTGCAGTCGAGCACTCCGCTGCCAGGAATAGAGGATGTTGACCAAGTCAGCATATACGAAGAATGGAACGGCACAAGATACGATCGAATGCTGGTCGTCCTCAAGACAGATGGTTCGGTATGGCGTGGCCTCACAACGACACAGGGTGCCGAGCTCGCCCGTATTCCCGGCATCGAGGATGCCACGAAGCTTGAGGGCTATTATGCGTTGACAAGAAACGGCGAACTTCATACATGGAACATCCGCACGCGAGAAGCTTCCGTATCAGCCGGCGCGCCAGCCGTCCGGGTCCCGATCAATAAGAGCCTGCGCTCGTTCGACACCTTTTACTTCGGCAATCTGGCCGTTGACACCGAGGGCGCCCTCTGGTTCTGGGGACGGACCGTTACCGGCGTCTCCGACGGTACCACGCTGCATGAGCAGCCGACGCCGATACGCTTCTCTCAGCTGTCCAATGTCCGGGAGGCCTATATCGCTGAACGCACCTTGTTTGCGTTGACCGAGCAGGGAGAGCTCTACCACACGTCCCTTTATCGAGAATCGATGCCGGCTAATGCCAAATTCGAGCTGCTATCAGACAATGTGCGCAGCGTAGAAGCCGGCGGCAGACATATCATCTTCGAGAAGTCAGACGGCAGCCTCTGGGGCTGGGGCGTCAACAAATGGGCCGAGCTCGGTGTCGGGGACTTCGAGTTCATGTACAACCGCCCTGTGCAGATGCACAAGCCGATTACGGTGAGCTTGAACAATGAGCCGGTGCCGCTCAGCAGCGGCGCCATCCTGCGCGGCGATCAGGCGTTCATCCCGCTGCGCTCCGTCTTCGAGCAGCTCGGCGCCAGCCTGGTGTGGAATCATGACACGAAAGAGGTGGCGATCAGCCGCGATGCCGATGCCGCCGGTGACGCCGTTCAGATCCAGATCCGCTATAACAGCGGCGAAGTGATCATGGGGGATCAGCCGGTCACGCTCCCGGCACAGCCATTCATTATCCAAGGCGTCTCTTATCTGCCGCTTCGTTTCGTCAGCGAAGCGCTCGGCGCCCAAGTGCACTGGTCTGCCGCCGACCGCTCGGTCAGCATCATTCACCCGCCTGTGTCTGGCAGCAGATAACAGCCGAATACAGACAGAAGCCTCCACAACTAAGCTGTGGAGGCTTTCTTTGTCATAGGACGAGACGCTCATACCTGTACGGAAACCCTTCCCGCCGGACGCCCGGCGGATGTCTCCCGCCCCTCTTCGGCGACCGCTGCCGTACCTTCCAGCCATTGCCCGTCTGCTACACGCAATGTCCGGTCGCAGATCGCCGCCACATCCTCCTCGTCATGCGAGACGAGCAGACAAGAGATGCCGCTGCTCTGCAGGATAGCCCTTAACTCACTGCGGATCGACTGCTTGAGCGCGGTATCCAGACTGCTGAACGGTTCGTCCATCAGGAGCAGCTCCGGACCCGGCGCCAAGGCCCGGGCCAGCGCGACCCGCTGCTGCTGACCGCCGCTCAGCTCGTGGGGATAACGCCTGGCGTACTCCGCCATCCGGGTCAGCTCCAGCATCTCTGCTACGCGGCTTCTGCGCTCGCTGCGGCTAAGCCGGTGCAGACCGAAGGCGATATTGTCCGCAACTTTTAGATGCGGGAACAAGGCATAATCCTGGAAGACCATCCCTACATTGCGCTCGGCCGGCGCCAACTCGGTCTGCGCGCCGGACAACAGACGGTCGCCGAGGCGGATCTCCCCCTGCTCGGGCGTCTCCAGTCCGGCTATCAGGCGCAGCAGCGTACTCTTGCCGCTGCCGCTGGCCCCCAGGATGCCGACGATCTCGCCGTGGTTCATGGTCATGGACACATTTTCCAGGATTCGGGGCCGCTGTCGCTCATAGCGGTAAGTCAAACCCTGTATGACAAGCTTGCTCATCGTCTCCTCCCTTTCTCCACACGCAGTACGATAAACACGGACAACAGGCTTAACCCGACCAGCAGCAGCGACGGCAGCGCCGCCTCGTAGATGCGTTCATCAATCGCATAGATATAAGCCCGGGTCGCCAGCGTATCAAAGTTAAATGGTCTCAACAGCAACGTAAGCGGCAGCTCCTTGACGATCTCGATAAAGGTTAAAGCGAAGCCGGAGAGTATCGCATTCCTGAGCAGCGGCAGCTCGACCCTCCGAAAGGCGCTCCCCTGTTTGTGTCCAAGCGTGTGTGCCGCTTCGGTATACGAACGGGGGATTTTGTCATAGCCGGCCTCGACGGCATTGTAGCCCGTGGCCATGAAACGGACGACATACCCCGCAAGGAGCATAGCCAGCGACAGACTAAGTATGAGCGCTCCCGCTTCCCTGCCCAGCCAGACATACAGCGGCGAGAGCAGCTCGTCCAGGCCGATAAACACAGCCAATACTCCGATCGCTATAATCGCACCGGGAATCGCGTAGCCGGCTGTCATCAGCCGCGATAGCGCGTAGGCTCCGGTATGCGCCAGCATCCGCACGCTCTTGGCAGACAGCACAGCGAGCGCCATGACGATCAAGGTTGCCCAAGCGGCACCGGTCAGCGTGTTGAGGATCAGCTCCGCAAAATCACCGCGCCATACATTGCTGTAAGTCCAGGACGACCACTGGACAAGCTGCCCCACAGGCAGCAAGAACCCCAGGACGAATACAAGCGTGCAGAGTGCTGTAGCCGAGACCGCTGCCAGACCTTGCAGTCTGACAGGCTGCAGCGGCTTGCTGCGGCTGCTGAGAGCGCCATAGCGCCGGCCTTGTCGGAGCAGTCGCTCGGCGATGAAGATAGCGACGATGATGACCAGCAGCCAGGCCGCCAGCCGCATCGCCGAATCGATATCGTACATGCCGAACCACGTCTGGAAGATCGCGGTCGAGATCGTCTGGACGCCGAAGTAGCTGGCGACGCCATAGTCGCTCAGCACTTCAAAGGTGACCAGCATGAGACCGGCGATGATCGCCGGCCGGGCGAGCGGCAGCACGACCCGCAGGAACAACCCCGGCCCGCTGCGTCCGAGCAGTCTCCCATTCTCGATATAGGAGCCGCTCTGTCTCTCCAGGTACGTGCGCATGAGCAGGAACACATAGGGATACAGGAACAAGGTCAGGGTAAAGACCGCTCCCCGTGTCGAACTGAGCTCGATCATACCGTGAGGCAGACGGATGTCAAACTGGTTGCGCAATGTCGACTGGATAATCCCGGTATAGCTGGTCATCGTGCCATAAGTATAAGCGGCGATATATGGCGGCACAGCAAGCGGCAGCAGGAGCGCCCACCGGAAGAAGCGGCGCAGCGGGAAGGTGTAGCCCACCACCAGCCATGCCAGGAGCACGCCGATCAGCGTAGCCAGCCCCCCAGTCGTCAACACGAGCTTCGCCGAACCGATCACATAGTCGGTCAAGAGATAAGCCTTGACGGCTGCCCAGTTATCATTGACCGGTCGGAGCAGACCGGACATCACATAGAGAATGGGCAGCAGGATGACTGCTGCCCCGATCGTACTTGCGATTACCCAGACGTTCGTATATTTCCGTATGAATCGGTATCTGCGTTGAAGCTGCATGTCTTATTTCCAGCCTGCCTTGTTTGCGATCTCGACCGCCTTCGGATTGTTCTCCCCGTATACGGCGAAATCGAGTTCCTGTCGTTTGAATTCGCCCCAGCTGGCGAGCAGCTCCGGCAGCTCTGCCTGCTGATTCACCGGAAATTCAAAGTTGGCTTGCGAGATCTTCTCCTGCGCTTCAGGCGCGGTCAGGAACTCCAGCAGCCGGACAGCGTTGTCCTTGTTCTTGCTGTGCTTGATGAGCCCGGCGCCGCTGATGTTGATATGCGTACCTGTCGTCTCCTGGTTCGGGAAGAAGACGCCTACCGCTTCCGCTACCTTCTTCTCTTCCGCATCGTCAGAGACGCTCATCTGTCCGACATAGTACGTATTCATAATCGCGACGTCGCCGGCGCCGGCTACGACAGCTTTGGCCTGGTCGCGGTCGCCGCCTTCCGGCTCGCGCGCCAGATTGGCCGCGATGCCGGCTGCCCACTGCTCGGCAGCCTCTTCGCCTTCCAGAGCAATCATCGACGCGAGCAGCGACTGGTTGTACAGGTTGGTGGAGGAACGCACCAGCACTCTGCCCTGCCATTCGTCTTCCGCCAGCGCTTCGTAGGTGGACAGCTCCGCCGGATCGACCCGATCCTTGGCGTAGACGATGACGCGTGCCCGGGTCGAGAGACCGATCCACTCTTTGTCTGCATCCATCAGACCGGCTCCCACCTGCGCATCGATGACATCCGAGGCGATGGGCTGCAGGAGTCCTTCCACCTTGGCCGTATTGAGGATCCCCCCGTCCACGGTGATGAACAGATCGGCCGGCGTGCTTGCGCCTTCGCGCTTCAGCTTCTCGATCAGCTCGGGCGCCTTGCCCTCGATGACATTGACCTTGATGCCTGTCTCCGCCGTAAATGCTTCATAGAGCTGCGCATCCACATCGTAATGACGGGCCGTGTAGATATTGACTTCTCCCCCGGTTTGCGTCTCTTCTGGCGCTGGCGTGTCAGCGGCGCCTGCCGCGGATTGAGCCGCCGGCTCTTGCGGAGTATTGCTTCCATTGCCGTTGCCGCTGCCGCCTCCGCATCCGGCGACGAGTGCGAGCGTCAGGATGATCCCGACTGCTATGTACCATTTTTTCCAACTAGCTTGCATAACTAGATGCCTCCTTGATTGTTCTCAGCGCTCCGTACCACTCATTCAAGATGAGGTTAATTCTCATTCTCAACCTTTTTGATAATGAGTATCGTTATCAACGCTTGTGATCTCATATCCCAGTATAGCTAACGAAAATGAGAATTTGCTGTGAGAAACCAAGAAATTTGCGCTAACGCTATCTCAATCCCATCCGGTCCCTTCCACAAGCGCCGCCGCTTCAACCTGCAATTCGCCGAGCAGGTCATAATCCAGCGCTTGGGGCTGCAGCTCTCCCCATTCCCGCAGGACAGTCGGCATGTCTGCCAGCGGATGTACGGGATACTCATAACTGAGTGCACTGAGCATCGACTGTCCTTCCTGACTGGTCATGAACTCGATCAGCCTGGTCGCCCCGGAAGGATTGGGAGCATGCTTCAGCAGACCGATGCCGCTCAGATTGACGTGGGTGCCTCCGCTCGCCGCATCCGGAAATACAATCCCAAGTCTGCTGGCAGCGATACGCTGCTCGCGGTGCTCGGAAGCGAGCATCTGGCCAATATAGTACGTGTTCATGAGGCTCACGTCTCCGACTCCATCAGCCAATAAGAGCGCTTGCTCGCGGTCACCTCCTGCCGGTGCGCCAGCAAGATTGCTGGCGATGCCCTCAGCCCATTCCCGGGCCGCGTCCTCCCCTTCCTGGCCGATCATCGAGGCCATCAGCGACAGATTGTACTGGTTAGCCGACGAACGCATGACAACCCGCCCGCGCCATTGCTCATCCGCCAAATCCCGGTAGGTGCGCAGCCGGTCTCGATCCACCCGCTCCCGGTCATAGACGATCACTCTGGCTCTGGCCGCCAGCCCGACCCATTGTCCATCTGCGTCACGCCAGCGGGCGGGCACTTGCTCCTCGATCGCCGCAGACTGGACACGCTGCAGGATGCCGTCCCGCTTGGCCTGGGCCATCGCAGCTACATCGACAGTGACGAACAGATCGCCGCCCGTCGACTCGCCTTCGTGCCGCAACCGCTCCATCAGCTCTTGCGGGGTCCCCTTGACCTCAGTCACACGGATCCCGGTCTGTTCGGTAAAAGCTGCGTACAGCGCCTGATCTGCCGCGTAATGGCGCGATGTATAGACGGTGACTGTCTCCCCCTCCGCTCCCATGCCTGTTCCGCACCCCGCAAGTATGCTTGTTAGCAGAGCTGCGGCAGCCCATGAGATGACCTTGCGTTTGATCATGCCTTCTTCCCCCTGTCCATTGACCCGTCCGTGATCTGCTGCCGCGGCAGCTTCACAATAACAGATGTCCCCTTGCTTTCTTCACTGCGCGCGATGATAGAGCCGCCTGCCTGCTCTGTCAGTCGCTTCGCAATCGACAGACCGAGCCCTGTCCCCCGCATATCGCCGCTGCGCGCTTTGTCTGCACGGTAGAAGCGATCGAAGATAAATGGCAGATCGGCCTCCGAGATCCCGATGCCTTGATCGGCCACTTCCAGCTGCATCCCCCACGCTTCACCGGAGCAAGTGATCCGGATCGGGTTGCCGGCTGGAGAGTAGTTGGCCGCATTGTCCAGGAGGATGATCAGCAGCTGCTCCAGATGCTCTCCGGTGATCGTCAGCGACAAGCCGTTCAGGCCGGCAGCGGTTAATTCGAGCGGATGGGACAGATACACGTCCCGCACCTTGTGAAGGATGCTCTCCAAGGCTGCTCCGGCATCCTCCAGTCCATGGCCCCGCTCCGGCGGCAGCTCCTCGATTCGAGTCAGTGTCAGCAGCTCTTCGACCAGCCTGCGGAGTCTCGCGATCTCTTCTCCCGAAGCCTTCAGCGATTCCTGCAGCACCTCCGGATCCGATGCGCCCCAGCGTCGCAGCATGCTCAGATGACCTTCGACGATAGCAATCGGCGTACGCAGCTCATGTGAGGCGTCCTGCGTGAACTGGCGCTGCCGGTCAAACGAGCGTCCTACATCGTCCATCATCTCATTGAACATCAGCATCAGCGTATCCATCTCATCTCTGCTGCCGGTTACAGGCATCCTCTCCTGCCACCCCTCCTGGCGCACCTTGCGGATGGTCGTCGCCATCGCGCGCAGCGGCCTCAGCAGCAGGCCGGAGAGCCATGCTCCGCCAAGCGCGCTAAGCAATACGGCGCCAATACCGGTATAGAGCATCACTTGCCCGACGCTGCGGATAAGCAGCATCGACTCATCCGTCACCCTGACGATCTCAACCGTTCCCTGGAAGGCATGGATGACGATCGGCGCCGCAAGCACCATGTATCGGGATCCGTCTTCCGTATGGATCGACAGATCCGTCTCAGAAGTCACGGCCCCGGCACCCGCCTCCTCCGGCACGCCATGGGTCACCAGCGCCACAGCCATTCCCTCCTGGCTTACGATACGGATCAGTTGATCTCGCTCATTCATATGGCCGAGAGCCTGGCCCAGACCAGCGAGCTCAGCCTCCATGAAGCCGATCTCCCGCTCCAGGATATGGTTGAGCACCGTAGCCATGGTTGCGCGCATCGACCGCTCGTGGCGCGAGCTCATTGATTGTTCTATAGCCATATATAGCACGATATGATAGCAAGCAAAAATGATGATCAGCATCAATGCCGAGCCGGCCGTCAGCTTCCAGCGGATCGGCAGTCGCACCGCACCTAGTCGTCTGCTCAGCTTGCTCATCGCTTTAAGATGTATCCGATCCCGCGCAAGGTCTGGATGTAGCTGTCCGTCGCGTCCGGCGGGTCGATCTTGTTGCGCAGGTAACGGACATAGACATCGATGACGTTGGCATCGACCTCTGCGTCCAGCCCCCATACCTTATCCAGCAGCATCTCCCGCGAGAGGGCGCGGCCCGGATGCTGCATAAAAGCGGCGAGCAGATCGTATTCCCGCTTGGTCAGTTCGATCGTCTCGCCGCCCCGCTTGACGCTTCTTGCGCCCAGCTCCATCCGCAGCTCGTGGAAGACAAGCGCTTCCTGATCCTCCTCCTGCCTCCGGAACACGACCCGGATCCTCGCGAGCAGCTCTTCCATCGCAAAAGGCTTGGGTACATAATCGTCTGCTCCGATATCCAGACCCGACACCCGATCCGCCACGGCGTCTCTGGCGGAGATCATGACAACCGGGGTCCGTTTGATCGCCCGCAGACGCCGGCAGATCTCCAGGCCGTCTATACCCGGCAGCATGAGATCAAGCAGGATCAGATCCCACCGCTCGCCCAGCGCAGTCTCCAGTCCGGTCCTGCCGTCGTAAACGACGGCGACGTCGAAACCTTCATGCCGAAGCTCGAGCTCAAGAAACCGGGCCATATTTTTCTCATCTTCAATCAGGAGGATTCTTCTCATTGTACAGGTCCTTTCCGAGGAAAACGCTCTATCCTTCTTTCTTCATAGTCATTATAATGAGAATCTTTATCAATCACAACCTGTTTTCGTAAAAAACCAAGCGTTCCCATCTGTTTCACTAGCCGGATACCGGGGTAAAATGTCGGGAATCAGGTGTAACTTCGCCTTTTTTTTGACAAATTCGTATAAATTGGCGGACACCATTTGAAATTGCTTGCAAAATAGCGTAACTTAGAGGACAAAGGCGGCCCGAAAGGAGACATTTCGATTCAATGACTACAGAGAGTATAATGGTATGTGTGTATTATGGACCAACCGGAGAACGGCTGATTAAAAGGGGGATACGGCTCTCGCAGCTGCTGCATTGTCCACTGTACGTGCTGCGCGTAGACACCGTGCCTGACGAAGAGCTGGACATGGATGAAGTCCGTTATTTATCTGTCTGGCAACGGCTAGTGAAGGAAGCTGGCGGCGAATTCATCAACATCGAGTGCAAGGACCGAAAGATTGCGGATACGATCATCAAAGTCGCAGAAAAGAAAAATATCACGCAGCTGATCCTCGGCCAGTCCGGACAAACGCTGTGGCAGCAGATGACCAAAGGCTCCCTCGTCAACCATCTGCTCAACCGGGTAGGCGCGATCGACATCCATATCGTAGCCGTGAAGCGATCGAATGATCAGCTGGAAGAAACGCATGAGCTCGGGGTCAAGAGTTATCTCGTCCGCAGCGGCGATACGTTCCAGCTCAGCGAGACACCGACTGGCAAAGACGTTCGTGAAGGCGTATTCTTCAAAGATCTTCATACCGAATTTGACAGCGGCTTGTTCAAGCTGCAGGTTGACGGTTCGTATATCTATGTGAAGATCAATATGGGAAAAGTGACCGATCCGTCGGCGATTACCGGAAAAGTGAAAAAATAACGCAAACAAGCGTCCCGCATGCGTTACAACGCGAACGGGACGCTTTTATTTTGCTGCATGACACAACGCCAGTCAGTAGCCCTGGCCTTCGCCGCCTCTGACGATCTGCACGCCGGAGCTCGTACCGAGCCTGCTGGCGCCGGCTGCGATCATCGCCGCTGCCGCTGCCGCCGTACGGACCCCTCCGGAAGCCTTGACCCTGACCCGGCTGCCGGTGTACGCCTCCATCAACGCGACATCCTCGGCGGTAGCCCCGCCTTGTCCGAAGCCTGTCGACGTCTTGACGAAGTCGGCACCCGCCAGATCGGAGATGATGCTTGCAGTGATCTTTTCTTCTTCTGTCAGCGATCCTGTCTCCAGGATGACCTTGACGAGCGCCCTCCCCGCTGCCGCTTCGACAACGCTGCGGATATCCTTATAAACAGCAGCCAGCAGACCGGATTTCAACGCACCAACGTGGATCACCATGTCCAGCTCGGTTGCGCCCGCATCGATTGCAAGCAGCGATTCATATACTTTGACTCTGGTCGACACCGCCCCCAGCGGGAATCCGACCACTGTCGCTACGCCCACTCCGCTCTCATGCAGCAGCTCCGCAGCGAGCGATGTCCAGGCGCCGTTGACACATACTGCAGCAAACCGGTACATCCTGGCATCGTTGCACAGCTGGACGATCTCCTCGCGAGTAGCATCAGGTTTGAGCAGGGTGTGATCGATCAGTGAGGCCATCTCATGCTGCTCGTTCCCCCCGGTTGCATGCTGGTCGCTGGCGTCCGCATCTTCCACTTGATCGATAGGATGTACGCCTTGCTCTGTCAACAGTCGGATAACCTTCTCTCTCCAATGAGCCGCATCGGCTTGTCTGCTCATCTTGCAGTCACGCTCCCTTCATCATTGACTTTCGCCTTCGAGACACTGGTTGATCAGTGCCATGCGGATATACAATCCGTTCTGTGCCTGCCGGAAATAAGCGGCGCGCGGGTCGCTGTCCACGTCCGTCTCAATCTCGCCAGCCCGGGGCAGGGGATGCAGGATGAGCGCGTCCGGCCTCATCTGCTCCAGCAGCGGCCGGTCGATGATGTACTTGCCGGCAGCCAGCTCGTACTGCTCTATGGATGGGAAGCGTTCCTTCTGGATCCGTGTCTGATAAAAGACGTCTGCCCTGGATGCGGCACCCAGCAGATCACCGGTCTCTTCATAGCTGACGCCTTTCTCGTCGAGATAACGCTTGACGGTATCAGGGATGCGCGCGTTGGGAGGCGCGATGAATGTGATCCGGATCTGATCGTAATTGGCCAACAGATAACTTAGAGAGTGAACCGTCCGGCCATAGGTCAGATCCCCGATCATCGCGATATGAATCCCGTCGATCTCGCCGCGTTCCTTTTGGATCGTATACAGGTCCAGAAGCGCCTGGGTCGGATGCTCACCAGAGCCATCGCCGGCATTGATCACCGGCACGCCGGATACGCCGGCAGCGCGGTGGGCAGCGCCGACTTCCGTATGTCTCAGGACGATAAGATCGCAATAGCCGGAGACGACACGGATCGTGTCCTCCAGCGTCTCGCCTTTGATAGCCGAAGAGAATGCGGCGGCGTTCTCCGTGCCGATAACCCGCCCTCCCAGACGGTACATGGCTGACTCGAAGGATAGCCGGGTACGGGTACTGGCTTCAAAGAACAGCGAGCACATGATTTTGTCGGAGCGGATCAGCGAACCGCCAGTGTTCGCTATCGGCTCCATCATCGATGCGCTCTCGAACAGCCGCTGCAGCGACGCGCGGTCCATGGATTTGGATTCGATCATATGTAATAAACGACGCATAGTGAGGACCTCCTTGCAAGATATTTCCCGTCACCTGCACATTATAACGCAATCTGGGCGTGAGGAAAAACAGGAGTCCGTGCACCGTTTAGCGGATCTGGATTTATTCCAAAAGAAACCGTGTGCGTAACCGCACACGGTCGCAACGATTATTCGAACACTTTGAACCTTGACTCCACCGACTGAAAAGACTTCTCTCCCGGCTCGGCGGTCGGCTTGCCGAACGGCATCTGGGCGATCAGCTTCCAGGTCTCCGGCAGATCCCACTCCGCTGCCACCTGTTCATCGATCAGCGGATTGTAATGCTGCAGCGATGCGCCGTACCCGTGCAGTCGAAGCGCGGTCCAGACGACATACTGGTGCATCCCGGACGATTGCTCCGACCAGGTCGGGAAGCGGTCCTGGTAGGTAACGTATTGCTGCTGCATGCCCTGGATTACCGATTGATCCTCGAAGAACAGCACGGTGCCGTATCCGCCCTTGAAGGCATCCATCTTCTCTTGCGTAGAGGAGAACTGATCTGCCGGCACGACGGCGCGCAGCGTCTCCGTCGTAATCTCCCATAGCTTGTCATGCTGCTCGCCGAGCAGCAGTACAATACGCGCGCTCTGCGAGTTAAAGGCTGACGGGGTATGCAGCAGCGCTTCTTCGAGAATATTCTTCAGTTCGCTGTCGCTTCCTACCTGTTCCTTGCTGATGCCGTAGATGCTGCGACGTTTTTGGATGGCTTCCAGAAATGCCATGGCCATGGTATCCACTCCTTCTCATGATAGCGTCTGGAATAGATTACCCCCGAAGCCGCCCTTTTACACAACTCACGTGAGACGTTTCGCCCAAGACCTGCTCAATCCTTGGATTTGAACGTATAATCCTTCACTTCATCCAGGCGCTTCATCCGGGAATTGCCGATGGCCGGCCGGCTCTTCTCCCGGGGCACCGTCTCGCGGGCTATAGCTGACAGCATATCCGCATTGTGCTCGGCGAGCTCGACGAGATGTGCCAGCGCTGAGAGAATTGCGACTATGATCAGCGTGAGCAACAATACCAGCAAGTTCAACCATATCGGACTCTCTGCGATAATAAAAAGAAACAGGGTTAGCAAGCCTCCGGCGATTGCGGCCGCCCAGGCCAACCCCTTCAAGATCTGAGGCATTCGTGTCCTCTCCTTCCTCCAAAGCTGCGTAACCACAACCCTACCTCCGTTATGTTACATTGGTATCTAGTACGCAGCTATGGCGGGAAAGTTTCTGTGCCACCAATTCTGATCGGCGTTGTCCAGCGTTCGAAGCGGTTGACCTGCACGCAGAGTCCGTAATTAATGTCTTTAATTAATATCATTAACTGTAGGGCTATGTTCTTCGCGTGGCTGCCATGCTATAGTTGAAAGTAGAAATATATTGAAGGAGCAAGCTATGAATTCAGACATGATCTATACCCTCGTCATCCTCGCGGCGGCGGCTGCCCTGTTCATGAGCGGCAAAGTCCGTTCCGATCTGGTCGCCGTCTGCGCTCTGATCCTGCTGGTCACACTTGGCATATTGTCGCCTGGTGAAGCGCTCTCCGGCTTCTCCAATTCCGTAGTCATCATGATGATCGGACTGTTCATCGTAGGCGGCGGCATCTTCCAGACCGGTCTGGCCAAGATCGCCAGCGGCAAGCTGTTGAAGCTCTCCGGCACCAGCGAGACACGGCTGCTCATCACCGTCATCCTCTCGACTGCCCTGATGGGCGGGTTCGTCAGCAACACGGGGACAGTCGCCGTCATGCTGCCCATCGTCGTCAGCCTGGCTGCCGGCGCCGGGATCAGTCCCGGCCGCCTGCTGATGCCGCTGGCCTTCGCCAGCAGTCTCGGCGGCGCACTCACCCTGATCGGTACGCCGCCTAATATCGTCATCCGGGAGACGCTGATGAGCAACGGCTACGGCGAGCTGTCGTTCTTCTCCTATACTCCGATCGGTCTGGTCGCGCTGACAGCCGGAACTGTACTTATCGTCGTCCTGGGCAAGCTGCTCCTTCCCAAAACAAAAGCGGATGCTGGAGGCGGGGCTGGACAGGGACGCTCCCCTGCTGAACTGGAGAAGCGGTACCAGCTGGCGCAGAATCTGTTCCGAATGCAGGTCAGCGAAGCTTCGCCGATGATCGGCAAGTCGTTGCGGGAGCTGGATATCACTAACGAGTACCATGTACATATTATTGAACTTCGGCGCCGCACTTCCGGCGGCAACCCGTTCTTCAAGACGCTGGACCAGCAATCCGCAGGACCATCCACCGTGCTTCAAGCACAGGATATCGTCTACGTGTATGGCGAATTCGCGCAGGTGGAATCGCTGGCCGCATCTGGAGAGCTGCTGCTGCTGGATGCCAAGACTGCCGAGCAGACCGTGCCGCAGCAATCCGCCCCTTATGTCTCCAGCGAGATCGGGATCGCCGAGCTGCTGCTGCCTCCCGACTCCGGCTTGATCGGCCAGCTCGTCAAGGATACCGGGTTCAGGGAAACCTACGGAATCAATGTGCTGGGCATCCGCCGCAAAGAAGACTACAAGCTGCATCAGCTGAAGGATGAGAAAATCCGCTTCGGCGATGCCTTGCTCGTCCAGGGCAGCTGGAAGAGCATCAACCGGCTTGCCCGGGAGCACAGCGAAGTCGTCGTCGTCGGACAACCGCTTGAGGCGGCCGCCGCTGTCCCGATGAGCAGCAAAGCGCCCATCGCGGCTGCGATCATGCTGCTGATGGTGGTCCTGATGATCGTCGAGGTGTTCCCTGCGGTCATCTCGGTGATGATCGCGGCGGTCCTGATGATCGTCACCGGCTGTATCCGCAGCATGGAAGCCGCCTACAAGACAGTCAATTGGGAAAGCATCGTACTCATCGGCGGCATGATCCCGATGTCGATCGCGCTTGAGAATACCGGTGCGGCCTCTCTACTTTCCACGCAATTGGTCGAAAGTCTCGGCAGTCTAGGGCCGATGGTACTGCTTGCGGGAATTTACTTTACGACTTCCATCTTGACATTGTTCATCAGCAATACAGCCTGTGCAGTTCTATTCGCCCCGATCGCTCTCGCAGCAGCGGTGGGTATCGGGGTCAGTCCGGTACCGTTTATGTTTGCAGTATCTCTATCTGCCGGCATGTGCTTTGCCGTTCCATTCTCCACTCCGCCCAATGCATTGGTCATGACCGCCGGGCGTTATACATTCAAGGATTATGTCAAGCTGGGATTGCCTATCCAGTTGGCGCTCGGTGTCATCATCGTGCCGCTGTTGCCGCTGTTCTTTCCTTTCTAGAAGCGTGGTGAAAATTAGGCCTACGTTGTGCGGATCGTCCTTCCGATCGCTGTGGTTCCCAGAATTCTTGAATCATAACCTCTGGATGAGGTTGAATTCCGGGAACCAAGGCGAACGCTTCAACGCTTTCTGCAAGAAAGCGACTTCGAAAGCATACGCCCTTCTCCAGGACAATTCCGCCCCACTTCCGGCGCTTTTTCACCAATCTTCTAGGAATACATGAAAAAGGACTGGCGCCCTTCTCGTCGATGCGATAGAGAAGGGTACCAGTCCTTTATTTTGATTGCTGCTCCACTCAGCTGCCGCTTGCCAGCCGACTGAGTGCGGGATATTCTTCGAGATAGCCGTGCTCTCTGAGCTCCAACAGTGCTTTGCGGATGCTTTGCTCGTCCTCTCCGGATTGGTCGGACATCTCGAGCAGACCGCTGATGCTGACATTGTCCTGCGATTTGCAGTACGTCAGCAAGCCCTTCGCCGCCCAGGACAAGCGGTCATCCTGGAACTCTCCCACCATTTGACGGAACAGCTTGTGCGGCACCAGCTTGAGCTCAACCAAGCGCTGCATGGCCGAGATCGCTTCTTTGATGGTCATCCGGCCTTTGCGCGCAACGTCTTTGAGCACAGGCATGCCAGCATCCGTGGCGTATGAGCTCAGTACAAAATACATCATCTGCGAGTAAATATCGAGGTCCGGCCTTTGAAAGATATCGCTGGATAGCGTAAAATTGCGGACTCCCGAGGTGCTGGTTTCGTTGTTCATGGTGTCATCTTTCTCCCTTCAAACGTTGGTCGCACTACTAAACATACGAGAAACGGAAGCAATATCCTCGTTTATGAAGAGGAATTAATCATCTCTTCCGAATTCTAATCTTCTGAAGCAGGCCGCTCTCTCTCCAAAGTGACTTGCTTATATGGCGGCAGGTTGCGCTATAATAGAGGAGCAGAGGACTGCGGTCGGACGGTTGGCCGGACATGACTATCAACGACAGGAGACGATACCGAATGAACATAGTAGATTTGCCTATCGAAAAAATAGAGGAAGACAAAGATCAGCCCCGCTACCAGTTCGATGAGGAGGCTCTCCAGGAGCTTATGAAAAGCATCGAAGAACTTGGCCTGCTTTCTCCGATCAAGGTTCGCGAGGCAGGCAAGGACCGGTACAAGATCATCTACGGCAACCGGCGCTACAAAGCCTGCCAGGCTTTGGGACGGGCCAGCATCCCTTGTATCATCTCCGAGGCTGCCACCGATCAGGAGATCTATCTCGAGCAGATCGCCGAGAACCTCACACGCGAGGGCTTCTCCCCGATCGAGGAGGCAGAAGCCTTCGACAAGCTGTTGAACGACCCCAAGTTCAGCAGCTCGGTCAAGTACCTCTCCAGCAAGCTGGGCAAGCCCGAGGCTTATATCAAAAACAAATGCGAGCTGCTCAAATTCGGCGCCCCGGTCAAAAAGCTCGTCGTCAGCGGCACTGCCATCCGCAAAGACAAGCTCACCGAGGATCAGCTGCTGCCGCTCAAGGATCTGCCGCTGGAGCACCGGGATCCGCTCGCCCTCATCATGGCGCGCGACGAGATGCCGGTAAGCGACATCAAGAAGATCGTCCGGCTCTTCAAATCCAAAGACATCTCGGCCTCGACCAAGGACAAGCTGCTCTACAAATCCGGTCGGGAGCTGTATGAAACCTGGTCGGTGTATGATCAGAACCGGGCCGAACGGGCCAAGCCAGCCGAGCCCAGATCAAAATCTGTCAAAGCTGCCAAGACGTCTGAACCGCCTCTAGCTCACGAACCCCTACCTACAGCTGCTAGGGATATGGAAGCTCCTGCTGAAACGGTCGGCCAGATTGTCTATCCCGATATTCAGCCCGGCGATATTCGGGATACGGCTGCGCGTGCGTCTGTACCCGATCAGCAGCCGGCAGCCCGTGATGAGGGGATGTCTACGCCCATGCTTATGCAGGTCGAGCAGCTGCTCAGTATACTGGAAGCTGCTGCTGCTCCAGCAACAGAGGTCTCGCCTTTGTTGGCAGAGGTCAGCACAGCGGACAAGGCGCGGTTGCAGGAATCCATTGAACGTCTGACGGTCAGACTGGAGTCTGAGCTCCACGGCTGGCGCGGTGTCCTGGAGGGATTATACCAGTCCACTCGAACATAGGCACCCCAGCACGTCAAAGGGGCAGTCCCTCGCGCCGATAAGCGGCGCTTGGAACTGCCCCATTTGCATTTATCTATGCGGATTACTGTATCCCATGCTCATTTACCCGGCTGACGATGCTCATCACATGTTCCCTCGTGAGCTTGCCGTCGCCGCTGCTTAGCGCCTCCAGCGTCCCATGCGCAAGTGCCAGCGGGATAGTGCAGAACTCGAGGATCTGGCCCGGCTTAAGCGCCTCCACGTAAGCATCCGCTTCTTGCAGGTTGTGGCGGGCATATTCGAACATCTGTTCCTGCGTCCAATTGTTCGGGAAGAAGCTGACCCCCCGCTCCTCATCCTCTCCGTAGTTGCGCAGGATATTGACCGCCTGCAGCCCCCGTCCAAAAGCAACCGCCTTCACCCTGTCCGTCTCTGTTCCGTCATGCCATCGCCATAAGTCGGATAGCAGCTCCCCTACCGCACCCGCTACACAATACGTATAGTGGTCCAGGTCTTCCCTGGACTGGATCAGCCAGTTCTTGTCCACCCAGTCAGCCATTCCTGACGCCATGACTGCCGTACTCTGCTTGACTAGCGGAGCTGCCGAGTCGGGACTCAACCGCACCCAGTCCTTGAGTCGCAGCGTTACCTCCGGCAGCGCCTCGGCATAGGGCGCGAACAGCCGATCCAGCTCCGCTTCCGGCTCTTCGGTGCCCAGCGCGGCACTGACATGGCGCAGCAGATAAGCTTTGCTGTCCCGCGGCATCTCGGGATGATCTTCGATCTCGTCGATCGCCCGCATGCACAGGTAAGCGGATGCCACCGCCTCCTGCAGCTCGCCGTTCAGCCGGCTGATCGGGATAAAAAAAGTGCGGCTGTTTGTAAGCAAAATATTCATTCCTGTGGTCAGCAATTCGTTTTGGTTGTTCAACATAGCGCTCCCTCTACTATTACGTTGACACTAATAGCGACTGTTTTCTTTAATTATAGCTACATTTTCATGCGTGTTCAAATCCGTGCCCATGACTTCTCTTCCTCCGTCGCTTATGGTACGATTCTTGGTGGTGCAAAACGCCGGCGAAGACGCGTGCCTAAAGGAGGTTATCCCTACATTGACGGTTAAACAATGGGTTGAACACCCCCGATTCACTACGATTGTCATCATTCTCATCGTATTAAATGCCATACTGGTCGGTTTGGAGACCTACCCATATATTTATGATACCTATTTCCCCTGGATTCAATGGGCGGACTGGCTGCTGCTGTGGGCATTTACGCTGGAGATCATCCTGCGCATGGTAGCAAGCAGGCCGACACGGGCTTTCTTTCAAGACGGCTGGAATATCTTCGATTTTGTCATTGTGGCCAGCGGGCATCTGTTTGTCGGCAGTTCATTTATTACAGTGCTCCGTGTCTTGCGCGTGCTGAGAGTCCTTCGAGCCATCTCAGTATTGCCCGCACTTCGGCGCATCGTAACCGCATTGCTGCTCACTTTGCCCTCATTGACGCATATCGCCTTCTTGCTGTCGATTCTATTCTACATTTTCGCCGTTACGGGGACGATGCTGTTCAGCACGGTTTCTCCAGAATATTTCGGAAGTCTCCATCTTACCTTGCTTTCCCTTTTTCAAGTGATTACATTGGAATCTTGGGCAAGCGGCATTATGTGGCCCCTTGTAGAACAGCTCCCGTGGGCCTGGATATATTTTGTCCTGTTCATCTTTTTCGGCTCCTTTATCGTCATGAATCTGATCATCGGTGTTATCGTCACCAACCTGGACAGGTCCAGCGACCACGGCAAAGAACAGCAAGGTGATCAGGAAGACCAGATTAAAGCGCTTCGCAGCGAGGTGAGCGAGCTGAAAACGATGATTCGCCAGCTTGGCGAACGGAAGCAGGACTGAGTATCCATGAGGTCCTTTTGGGTGTCAAATTGGAGGTTTTATTCTTATTTGATCTTGTGCGCCTATGCCGGATATAATGGAAGGACAGCTTACACCAGCTGACTACCCATAGATCAAAGGCGGGCTGAAGGATGGACTCATTGCGCAGAGGCACAGGGCGGTTCAAACAAATGATCCTGAACAACAAGTTTGTGTTGTTCCTGATGATATTGCTGCTCCTGGGCTTGAACATCTTTGTTTTTCATAAAATCTGGTTTATCTTCACGCCCATCGCGGTCCTTCTGAAGACGGTCCTGCTCCCGATCGTCCTGGCCGGCATCATGTACTATCTGCTCAGCCCGATCGTCGATTATCTGGAGCTTCGCAAGGTTAGACGAGTCTATTCCATTCTAGTGCTCTTTATCCTCATCATCGGCCTGATTACTTTATTGCTGGTTGCCGTCATTCCGATCATCTCGCATCAGATTACCAGTCTGATTACCGAATTGCCCGGTTACGCAGAGCAGCTCCGCATCGAGTTCCAGCTCTTCCTCGACAGCGGTATCCAGCGGCAGCTGCAGCAGTGGGTCGATATCGAAGCCATGGATCTGACGAGCAATATCACCGAACGTCTAACCGCCGCTGTGGAAGCCGCCTGGACCAGCATCGGCTCCATCGTCGGCGCGCTCAAGGATGTGATCCTGGCGATCATTACGTTGCCGTTTATCTTATTCTACCTGCTCAAGGACGGCAAGCGGCTGCCTCACTTCATCGTGCGCTTCTTCCCGATCGCGATCCGGCCCGGCACCCTGCGGGTGATGGGAGAGATGAATCAGCAGATCAGCGGGTATATCCGCGGACAGATTCTGGTCAGCTGCTGCATCGGCGTCCTGCTCTATATCGGCTACCTGATCATCGGACTCAAGTATTCGCTCGTCCTCGCGCTGATCGCCGCCTGTACCGCTGTCATCCCATACCTCGGACCGGCCATCGCGATTACGCCGGCGATGATCGTCGCACTTGTCACTTCGCCGCTTATGCTGATCAAGATGATCGTCATCTGGACGATCGTCCAGCTCATCGAAGGCAAGTTCATCTCGCCGCAGATTATGGGCAAGACGCTGCAGGTCCATCCGATTACGATTATATTCGTCATATTGACGGCAGGCAACCTGTTCGGCATCATCGGCATCATCCTGGCGGTTCCGGGTTATGCGGTGCTGAAGGTCATCGTCACCAACCTGTTCACGTATCTGACGAGCCGGTCCCGGCTCTACCGTGCGGAGCCCGAGCCTCATCTCCCTGCGGATCAATAGCTTGATTCAAGGTGAAACGGCTGTCGCCGTCCTTTGGCGGCGCAGCGCGTTTCATTCCGGAGAAATAGAAGCCAAGTAGATGTGTGAAAACATATACTTTCTAATATTTTGAAAAAAAACGCAAGTTCCGCCCTGACCGGATCTTGCGTTTTTTTATGATTGTCGTGTTTTTTATCGGCTTCATTTCAATGTTTGCGTCTGTAATAGGTGATCGCCAGCGCCAGCGCCAGCACCGAGCCTTTGACGATGTCCATCGCGTAGTAAGGCACCGACATCATCACGAGTCCGTAAGAAAGGATACCGATGAGCACCGCGCCGAAGAACGTCCCTAGCGCATTGGGCTTGCCGGCCCCGAGCACGGAATAGCCGATAAATGCCGCTGCCACTGCGTCCATCAGCAGCGATGAGCCGGAGTTGACCTCCGCCGTCATCACCCGGGCACCCAGCATGATGCCGCCGATCGTCGCCAGCAGCGCAGAGATCAAGTAAGCCGCCAGCCGGTAACGGTTGACTGGCAGGCCGGAGAGCTCGGCGGCCTCCCGGTTGCCGCCGATCATATACATATACCGGCCATGCTTCGTATACGTCAGGAAGAGATGGACCACCAGCACCAGCACCAGCATGATGATCCACGGCGACTGGCCGATCTTGCCGAAGATCGCCGGGATCGTGCCTGTAGCGTACTCGCCGCTGGGCATGATCATATTGGGCGAGACGGTTGCGCCGCGCGTATAGGTGAGTGCGATGCCCTGGAAGATGAACATCGTTGCCAGGGTCATCAGCATATCCTGTATCTTGAAGTTGATGACGAGGAAGGCGTTGACGACCCCGACGACCAGACAGAACAGAATCGTCAGGCCGACCCCGACTCCCAGCGAATGGCCGTGCCAGACGAACATCGAGATGACGATCGCATTGGCCAGAGAGGCGGTTGAACCGATCGATAAGTCGAAGCCGCCGACGGCTAGCGAAACGGTCAAGCCCGTTGCAATAATCGTCACGATCGATATCTGCCGCAAAATGTTGAAAAACGAGCTGCTGCTCAAAAAGCTGTCTGTAAACGTACCGAAAATCGCAATCAACACAACGATTGTCAGCAGTGTGCCGTATTTGTACAAAAACTCAACGAAGGAAAATGGCGTTTTGTCCTTGGTCCGTACCGCTGCATTCATGGTTGTCCTCCTCCAGTGCAATATACCATGAGCTCTTCTTCATCCGTCTCTGCCGTGACCAGCTCCCGTACAATCCGCCCGTCATACATGACGTAGATCCGGTCCGTGATGCCGATGATCTCGCTCAATTCACTCGATGCGTACAGGATGCTCTTGCCCCGTCCTGCGAGGCCGGCTATCAGCTCGAAGATGTCCTTTTTGGCACCCACGTCGACGCCTTTGGTCGGTTCATCGAACAGGTATACCTCACTGTCTGCGAGCAGCCACTTGCCAATCGCCACCTTTTGCTGATTGCCCCCCGACAGATGGCGCACAAGTGTACGATCACCGGGTGTCTTGATGCCAAGGCTGCTGATCATTGCCGTGGATGCCGCCCGTTCCTTCGCCGGACTCAGCCAGCCCAGCGCGCGCGTAAATCGGGCAAGCGCGGCGGCAGTCAGATTGGTCCTGACCGGTTCGTGCACGAAGATGCCCTCGCGGCGACGCTCCTCCGGAATCAAAGCCAGCCCCTGCTTCGCCGCTTGATGAGGCGATCGCAACCGCAGCTTGCGGCCGTTCAGCACGACCTCCGATACCGAGCCCGGACTGGCTCCGAACAGCGCTCGGCACAGCTCCGTCTTGCCAGCCCCTACCAGTCCAGCCAGCCCGACCACTTCACCCTGGCGCAGATGCATACGGATGTCCTGCAGCATCATCCCGTCGCTTAATCCCTGCACTTCCAGAACCGTTTTGCCTGGTGCAGATATCCTCTCCGGAAACTGCTGCTCCAGCCGCTGGCCGAGCATGTGCTGGACGACTGTCGCTTGATCCATCTCGTTCAGCCTTCCCCTTGCCACCTCCCGGCCGTCGCGCATCACCGTGATCTCGTCGCAGATGTCATACAGCTCCGGCAGACGGTGCGAGATGAAGATGATCCCCACCCCTTCTTCCCGGAGTTGGCGTACCAGCGCGAAGAGGCGCTCGGTCTCGCTGCTGCTGAGCGGAGCTGTCGGTTCGTCGAGGATCAGGTAGCGGCAGTCGACAGCGACCGCCCGGGCGATCAAGACCATCTGCTTCTCTGCCAGGGTCAGCTCGCTTACGAGCTTGCGGGTCGGGATCTGAACCCGCAGCCGGCGCAATACCGCGCTTGCCGCTTCGTGCAGCTTGCCCCAGCGGATGAATTGGCGTCGGCCCATGCCGTGCACCGTCTGATCAAGCATGATGTTCTCCCCGACGCTGAGATAGGAGACGAGCGCGGTATCCACCTCCTGGTAGACGATCTGGATCCCGAGATCTTTGGCAGCTCGAGGCGTCCGGATATGGACAGGTACGCCTTCCATGAGGATCTCGCCGACATAATGGTCATAAGCGCCGGCGAGCACTTTCATGAGGGTTGATTTGCCGGCACCGTTGGCGCCGATCAGCGCATGGACACTGCCGCCGGCTGCTGTGAAGCTCACGTTGGTGAGCGCCTGTACGCCGGGAAAAGCGATCGAGATGTCCCGCATCTCCAGATCGCCTGCTGAATGCTTCATGTTGGCACTCCTTCCCTAAACAGGATCGGGCGCCCTTATGTTATTCATAAGAGCGCCTTGGTTGATTCCGTTAAGGCAGCAGCCTTACGGTGTATATCTCATACAAAGGTTCTGGATTGGACGATTAGTTGCCTTTCTTCTCCGTCATCCAGTCTTCTTCAAATGCATCCGTCTCTCCCCAGCCAGGGATCAGATCGGCCAGGTTAACCATATTCACCGGCTCAGTCGCCTGCGACAGCGTCTCGATGTCGATCAGCGTTGCTTCCAGGCTGTATTCGGCCGGTGTGTCCTCGCCTGCCATTTTCTTGGCCAGCAGACGCATATTCACCTCGCCGATCATCATCGGATCGACAGCTGCAGTGGCGACCCATGGGCTATTCTCTTCCTGCATGATCTGGAGGTCTGCATTGGAGACGTCGATGCCGTAGATCTTAATCTCCGTACGGCCGGCTTCCTTCAGCGCGCGGGCGGCACCGATTGCAAAGGCATCCCATGTCGCAAAGATCGCGTCGATCTCGCCTTCCTTGTGCTTGGCCAGCAGTGCGGCAACCGCGTTCTGCGTCTGTACGGAGACATCGCCGCTGGCTGTGCCGAAGCGCTCGAGCTCGCTCCAGCCCGGGTTCTGCTGCAGCATGTCCTGGAAGACCGCATTGCGGCGGACCATCGGCGGGAAGCCGTCTACCCACAGGTAGATGATGTTCGCGTCGTCGCCTTGCTCTTCTTTCAAGCGGTCGAGTGCCAGCTGAGCAAGCGATTCGTCATTCTGGGAAGTGAGCGTCACGCCGTTAATGGCGGCCAGCTGAGGGTTCGAGTCGAACGCCACGACAGGCACGTCATTGTCTCTGAGCTTCTGGACCGCATCCACCGTTGCCTCATCGTCGCCATGCGAGATGATGATGCCGTCATAGTTGCTCGAAGCGGCCTGTGCGATCGCATCGTGGAATTTGGCGGCATCGCCGTTGGCCGTGAACGTGTCGACCTTGTAGCCGAGCGCCTCGCCTTCTCTCTTGGCGCCTGCCAGATACTGCGCCGTATGGTCGTCGCCGCCGATCTTGCGGATGACCATCACGCGCTTCTCTTCATCCTCCGTATGGTTCGCGGCGCCGCCCTCTACTGGCGCGCCTGCGTTCTCTCCCCCGTTGGCACCTGTGGTGCTGCTGTTCCCGGCTTGTCCGCCGCAGCCTGTGACGATCAGGACGACCGCCAGCAGCAGCATGGCCAGTTTTGGATACGTTACTCGGTTCATTGCTTTGGTTCTCTCCTTTAATAGTTAACTTTATCTTTAATACTAGTAATCCTATAGGATATATATAAAATCGTCAACCTCTTTCTTCAAAACCCCGAAGTTCCTTTTCCATTTAACGACAGAATCTGTCAAATCGCTTCGTCAGACGACAATTTATCTTACCAAAAATCTGCTGCTTTGGGAATAGTCTGTTCCGTTCCAAGTTGAAACGATTGCACGTCGCGCTCACATAGGTTCGCACTACCGCCCTGGACACAATAGATCCTAATTGCCACAACCCCCAGCCGGGAGCATGCCCTGCGGACACACGATCCGTTATTTGCTGGTTGTGTGCTCATGGAGCCCCGATTCCAGACCGATAACGGATCCTCTGTCCGCAAGTTGAGCAAATTACACGCTCATGCTCGACTTAGCTGCTACTGTGTCCGCTTGTGTCCGCTCGTGGGACGACTATCAAAAAAAGCCTCGGGCGCACATTACGGTGCGACCCGAGGCTTTATAGAGAGCTAGCCGAGCGTTGCCGCCTGGCTCCGATCGCCAATCCTGACGTCGATCGTCAGCTCCCGGCCCTCCCGGATAACGGTGAGCTGCAGCTCGTCTCCTACCGCAGCGTCCTGGATGAGCGCTGTCAGCTCCGAGGCGCTGCCGATCGCTTCGCCATCCGCAGCGGTGATGACGTCGCCTGGCTGCAGTCCAGCCTGGGCAGCCGGATCTCCTTCCTGCACGTAGGCAACCCCTACGCCTGCGTCCTGCGGCAGGCCGAGACTGTCACGGACCTGCGGCGAAAGATCTTGCAGACTGACGCCGATGTAAGGCGACGGGATCGGGGTGTCGCTCAGCAGATTGTCCAGCACCGACTTGATCGTACTGGTCGGGATCGCAAAGCCGATACCCTGGGCTTCGCTGCTGACTGCCGTATTGATACCGATCACCTGGCCGCTCATATTGAGCAGCGGTCCGCCCGAATTGCCGGGATTGATCGCCGTATCGGTCTGCAGCAGGTGCTTGTAATTGCGCGTCCCTTGCTGATCCGGGATGCTGATCGTCCGCTCGCTGGCGCTCAGTACGCCAGTCGTCACTGTATAATCCAGATCGTATGGGTTGCCGATCGCGACGACCCATTCCCCGATTTTCATCTGATCGGATTCCCCGAGTTGAAGAGCCGGGAACGGTGCATTGCCTTCAATCTTCAATACAGCCAAGTCGAGCTC
The DNA here is from genome assembly GCF_047238105.1 of Paenibacillus jepli. Taxonomy (NCBI): domain Bacteria; kingdom Bacillati; phylum Bacillota; class Bacilli; order Caryophanales; family Paenibacillaceae; genus Paenibacillus; species Paenibacillus jepli. Next base: position 6,958,398 of record NZ_JBDFMD010000001.1, on the reverse strand, counting down.
GTAGCTGCTGCCGACCACCTGGGCGAGGAACGGTTCATCATAGCCCTGCATCGTCACTTTGACCTGCTCCGCTCCATGGATGACATGCTCATTGGTGAGGATGTACCCCTCTGGATCGAATACGAACCCCGTGCCAAGCCCGCTCTCGACGAGCCCGCCCGGCTCACCGCCACCCTGCTGCATGCCGTACCAGCCCATGCCGCTGCCGCCAGTGGTTCTGGACTCCGCACCGATCCGGACGACTGCCGGACCCGCCTGCTCCGCAATCTCGGCTACCGAGCCCGCGCCGGCCTGTGGATTATACGAGACATTCTCCACCTGGGTACTGTGGCTTCCAGAGGGCGGTGCGGCGTCGCCCGTAAACAAATTGTAGTGATCGGAAGCAAACATCAGGCTGCCGATCAGCAGCGCGCCCGCCATAAACGCCGGGAAGATGCCCCGGCTCCGCCGGGTACGGGACTGCGGCTGCGGCACGGCCTCCAGCTCACTGCTCCTGCCTGCTACGGGATAAACCTCATAGGCGGTGCGTTCCTCTGATTCCCTGTTGTAGCTGTCGTACCTGGATTTATCGTTATCATATCCGTTGATCATCTTGCATCCCTCCGTCTTGGCTTCGTGGTATTGTTCTATGTCCATAGAATAATCCCTACGCCTGAAACCAATCTGAAAGGAAGCTTATGACAGGTTAAATGTTTGCTGAAAGCAGGCTTAAAAAGGGGGTCAGCCGGATGCCAAATCGAAGGAGGTGACACGATATGTAGACCTAAGCGTCAACGATCAGACCGAGCAGCGGAGCAAAGGCTATCGCCTGCGCCGGGGCGATCCGGCAGCCGCGCAAGTCGCCCGGCTCGGCATCTATGGCGCTGAACTCGCAGGTGCTCAGATCCAAGCCTGCCAGCTTGACGCCGGTCAGCTGGATCTGATCCAGGTTGGAGCGGGTGAGCTCCACTTCCTGGAACGCCCCCTGGTAGCAGTCGGCATTGGCTAGAGCACACTGGTCGAATGTCACTCGTCTCAGATCGGCATACCGCAGGTTGAGATATCTCATATCGCAATGCGCGAAGCTCACGTGACGCAAGGTCGCATCCGAGAGATCAAGCCCCATCAGCTTGCAGTCACGGAACTCGACCCTGTGCATGACAGCACCGCTCAAGTCAAGGTTGGACAGATCGCAATGCTCGAAGACGACATCGACCCATTCGCTCTGATCCGCCCGAAATGCCGTAGCGTCGACATGCCGCAGCCGGAACGTATCAATCGTCACTTTGCCGGTCAGCCTCGCTTCCAGCCGCTCCTGACTGACCGCCCCGCGGTCCCGTACTGCTCCTCCGCAAGACGCTGCACCAGGCCGTCCGCAGTCTGTGCCGGCAGCTGCTCCGGCAGACGCGGTTTGTCCTGTTTATATTTGCTTCCGCTCATCATTTCCTCTCCCTTGCCGGTCACTTGAATCCATCGTTACCCTGCCAAGTATACCATGCTTCGGGTTTTATTGTCCGGACGATGCCGCCGTCTCTTCCGGCAGGGTGCCACGGATCATCCCCGGCACCTCTCGCGGGATATATTCGATGAGCTCGGTGGAATAGATCGTGACATACATCTTGCCCTGAATCGACATCGCCTTGATGAGCACCGGCTGGTTGTACTCGTTGCGGAACGTGAAGTCCGGTCCGCCCCAGCTTACTGTCGCATCGCGGCCGGCCAGCACATACGGCACACGTTTGCTATGGGAGTAGCGCTCGACGATCCGCAGACCGGCCCGGTCGGCCGCGTTGTACAGCGTCGAAGACACCTGACAGATCCCGCCGCCTACCCCTTCGGACAGTTCACCCCTGACGATGATTGGCGCATCCCGGTATCCTCTGCTTTTGGTGCGGATGCCCACTGTCCGGTTGAATGAGAACAGCTCCCCCGGGAATACGACGATGCCGTCGATCGCTTTGGCAGCCAGATCGATATTGTGGGAACGGCTGGCATTCCGGGAGTTATAATAGGTAGCGTAATGGCCGATCGGCTTTTCCCTGACAGCAGCCAACAGCTCACGATCCACCCTGGGATATACCCGTACCAAGGGAACCGCCATTGTCTTCCCGTCATCTCCCTTATGGTAATACCGATCGACAAACAACCGGGCAAACCGGTCGCGGTCAAGCGTAATGCCGATCTGCTCCGGCACGAGCGATCCTTGCGGGGAGATTCTGGCATCCTGCGGGGGCAGATAGACTTGTTTTCGTATCGATTCCGACAGTACTTCGAGCTTGCGGATATCCAACATCTGCAGGCCGGGGAGCGCGTAATCGCTCTCTTGAATCTCCATCACTGACGCATCCGGCAGCTCGATCTTCCATACTTCCGCAGGCGGCGTAAAAGGGTTCATCAGGCAGAATCCCGTAACCATCGTCCATGCGGCCAGCCAATTCATCGCCATCCCTAGTCCTCCTCTTCCTTCCCAGCCGATTCCGCACAGCTATACCCAATGCTGCTATTATGAGTCATGTCCATAGGATATTATGCAGGGACAAAGGACGAATAGCCCCGGCAGACTGCCCTGCCGGGGCTGACCATAAGCAACAGCTACCGTGCTCCGCCATCGCAAACGGAGATGCGCTTAGCGAACTTCCATGTGTATCTCTTCTCCCGCATCATCGATGGAGATATGCAGATCCCGATTGTCGAGATACCATAGCTGATCCTGCTCCATATAAAAGTTCACGCCTTGCACCTGAGCCTGCACTCCCGGCTGCCGGGGCTCGTCGCGCATGATGCCGAGCGAAAGGCCGGGCACGACGCTCCCGCAGCCGCCCAGCTTGATGAATAGACGAAGATGGTCGCCATCGCTGAGCGCCATCTCTTCCTTGTACCATCTCGCCGCCTTCTCTTCTACTACCAGTTTCATCGTTAGCCGCTCCCTCCGCCTGATCTTGTCCGGATCGCCGGAGCCTGTCGCCGCGCCCGGCCCATCCATTATGGGTGATCTCCCGTTCTGACCCCAGTATACCATACCCGCTTCTGAACGCCCACGACGCGCAACAGCCGCGCACGATTGTAACGCTGGACGATGATGCAGGGCATGTTGAACACCAGCATCCATCCCGCCAGTGCCGCCATCCCGCTCCACGTATTCCAGAACAGGAAGAGCGGCAGCGTCAGCAGCATGCCCCAATGCGTCCACTCGCCCCGGCGGGTCTCCTGGGCAAAGCGAAGCAGATATACCTGTGTTCGCGAGGCCAGGACAGACTTGGCAAAGCCGTCCCGGAACCACGAGCCGCCATCCGGCAGCCGGTCCTTCCAGCGTCGGATCCGGAACAGCCGTTCATACACCTTGCCTTCGCGCTCCCAGTGTCTTGGGGCTGTTAACCAGTTGTCCGTCCGAAACCAGGCTGCAGGCAGCCGGACTGCGATCCATGCGCCAAGCAGATGCACAATGAGCAGCGCGACGCTATTAAGCAGCCATTGGGTCTGTATGGACAGATCAGCGAACATCAAGCGTCCGGCCCTTCCAGCTGACTCGTCTAATGACAAATGAACAGACAGCTGCGTAAGCAAATATACCGATGAAAAAAACAAGAAAACCCGGATATACCAGTGCGGTATACCACCGGAATGTGCCTACATTGCGAAGCGCGAGCGCCACAGATGCACATGCCGTCAGATAGACACCCAGCGCACCCGCAGCTTGGGCGATCTCCCCGGCTACCCACAGGCCGGGAATCCCGCCTAGCTGAACCGCGCAGCCCAGCAGCGCCGTCATCCAGGCCACTGTCAGCGTCAGATATACGGACGACGACGCTCCCGCCCCGATAGCGATGCTCTTCGTCCAGCCGCTGATCAACTCCTGCCAGCCATGCGGGTACATCCGGAAACGGAGCACACCAGGCAGGATTGTCCCGCTTACCTTCATGCCCTGCTGCCGGAACCGCTTGCCCAGTTCCAGATGCTCCAGCACCTCCCGATGTACCGCATGATGACCGCCCACAGCTTCATAATCGCTCCTCCAACATACTGCACAAGGGCCAAAAGCCGTGCGTCTTCCCGGCAGCACACTGAGCGCCCCGCTCCCCGCAGCCAAGGCGGCATTAAAAAATGCCGACCATTGCTCCCGGAAGCTCGGCGCTTCGTGATAGGGCTGGATCGTCAGCCAACCGCCGCGCTGACGCAGCAGCCTGCCCACATACGCCACAAAATCCGGGGAGGGGCGGGTATCCGCATCCAGGAAAATGAACCATGAACCCGTTGCTTGCGCGGCGCCTGTCCAGCATGCCCATGACTTGCCCTGCCAGCCGGACGGCAGCGGCGGTGCCTGAACGACACGCGCGCCCATTGCGGCAGCAGTCTGGGCGGTACCGTCAGTCGAGCTGTCATCGACTACGAGTATCTCGACTCTGTTGGCTTGCTGCTGCTTCAGCAGCGGGAGCAGCGTTCTGAGATTGCTCTCTTCATTGCGAGCGGGGATGATGATGGACACTGTTGGCATCGCCGGTTGCGGCTTGTTGAAGCTGGATTTCCGGAATTTGCTGCTTGCAGACGACACTTGCATCTCTTGCCAACGCCGTCCTTTCCCCAGCAGCAGCAAGGCAAGCATAGTCCCGGCCAGCTGCAGCATCCACGTCGAGTCTAGCATCGCTCAAGCGCCTCCTTATTGATCGTCGACTTTTATTTTTTCAGGCCCCTGTATGACACGATCGCCATCCGTAAAGAATGGATATTAATGTAAGTTAGCGCCTTGTCTCTCAATACTCATAGCTAGCAGTATCGACAAATTTCGAAGATTCGAATCAGGAGGAACAGATGAAAAACAAAAAAATCGTAATCATCGGTGCCGGGCTCGCGGGGATGGCGGCGGCCATCCGGTTACGCGCGGACGGTCACGACGTGCTGGTGCTGGAAAAAAACGAGCGCGCCGGCGGTAAACTGAATATTCGTCAAGGGAAAGGCTATCGCTTCGATACCGGCCCCTCGATCCTGACCATGCCATGGGTGCTGGAGCAGTTGTTCGCTTCTGCCGGCCGAAAACTGGCGGACTACCTGACCCTTGTCCGGGTAGAGCCCCAGTGGCGGGCGATGTACAGCGACGGTGCCATCCTTGATCTGCTCGGAGATCTTCCCGCCATGCTGGAGCAGATCGGCAAGCTGTCCGACCGCGACCGCCAGCAGTTCATACCTTATCTGAACTACTGCCGCCGGCAGTATGAGCTCAGCATGAAAAGCTTCTATACCCGCAGTCTGAGCGGCCTCCCCGATCTGCGTCAGCAGCACAGCCTAAAGGAGCTGCTAGCCATGGATCCGCTGAAGACGATGACGCAGATGACCGAGCAGTACCTGGAGCATCCGAAGCTGCGCCAGCTGTTCAATTTCTTGATCATGTATGTCGGTTCATCCCCTTATGCGGCACCTGCCGTGCTCTCTCAGCTCGTCTATGTCCAGATGGGACTGGGTATCTATTATGTCGAAGGAGGCATGTACAACATTGCCAGAGCCATGCTACGTCTGCTGGACGAGCTTGGCGTGGAGGTCCGGACTTCCTGTGAAGTCACGGAAGTGCTGATCGCGGGCGGTCGCGCAGCTGGTGTTGTCGCGGGGGACGAGACATTCGAGGCGGATGTGGTCGTCAGCAATCTGGAGGCAATCCCTGCGCACCAGTCCATTCTCGCGGGTCACTCCCAGAGCTCGCGCATGGTGAAACGGATGGAGAAGTACGAGCCGACCGTCTCCGGCCATGTCATGCTGCTAGGTGTCAACCGGTCGTACGATGCTTTCAAGCATCACAATTTTTTGTTCGCCGACAATGCCCAGCTGGAGTTCGATGAGCTGTTCAACAAGAAGCGTCCAGCAGCAGATCCGACGATCTATGTAGGGATATCCTCGAAGACCGATCCCTCCCAAGCACCTGAAGGCAAGGAGAACTGGTTCGTCCTGACTCATGTCCCGCCGCTGGCGCAGGGCGAGAGCTGGGAGCGCTGGCGCATCCCTTACCGCGAGCTCGTGCTGGGCAAGCTGGAGAGACTGGGGGCAACCGGACTGCGCCAGCACATCGAGTGGGAGCATACGTTCATACCAGACGATCTGCGGTCGCTTTATGGCGCCAACGGCGGCTCGATCTATGGGACCGTCACGGACCGCAAGCTGAACGGCGGCTTCAAAATCCCGCAGCGCAGTCCGATGCTGGGCAATATGTACTTCGTCGGCGGTTCTACCCATCCCGGGGGCGGCGTGCCGATGGTCACGCTGAGCGGTCAGTTCGCAGCCGACCTGATCCGGGATGATCTCGCCAAGCAGGACGTCATCTGATTTCCTGACACCGACTCGGTCAGCTCGTGGACATGCATCATCGCTGTTCCTCCACTTGGCATAGCAAAAAGCCCCTGCCGGCTCGCCTCAAGAGACGTTCCCTGCGGGGGCTTGCGCGTAGCGACTCGCTCAGCAGTCATCAACGGCCAAGAGCCCGAGCAATCTTGTCAAGCAGCCGCTGCAGCTCAATAGGCTTGGTGTCGAAGTCATCGCACCCCGCTTCAAGGGCCCGGCTCTGGTCCGATACCATCGCATGCGCGGTAAGCGCGATGATCGGTATCCTCGCAGTCGCCAGGTCCCCCTTGAGCCGTCGAGTCGCTTCCAGCCCGTCGAGCACCGGCAGACTGAGGTCCATCAGGATCAGATCGGGCTGCATCCTGCCCGCCATGTCTACCCCCTGTTGCCCGTCCTCAGCCAGCAGGATCTCATAACCGCGGCGCTGGAGGCGGCGGGAGAGCATATTGCTGTTCATCTCGTTGTCTTCCACGAGCAGAATCTTGTGCATATCCCAGTCTCTCCTTGTATGTTGATCTTCTCTCACTAGACCAGGCAAGCCTTGATCTCATCAAGCAATTGCATCCGGTTGAACGATCCTTTCTGGATGATGTCCTTCACCGAGCCGTTAAGCTTGTTGCGGTCTTCTGCTGTAATCGTCTTGGCGGTAAGCACGATGACAGGAATCTTGCTCAGTCTCTCGTGAGCACGCAGCTCGGTTATGAATTCGAAGCCGTCCATCTCCGGCATCATCAGATCCAGCAGGATCAGGTGGGGCGTCTCCCGCTGGATGTGATCCAGAGCGAGCCGACCATTATCCGCCTTAATAGCAGTATAACCTTCCTTGTGCAGCATCCTGGTCATCATCTCGCTCGTCGTCTCATCATCCTCGATGACCAGGACCGAATGATGCTCCCGATCTGTGACGAAGCGATCCATCACTTCGATCAGCCGATTCCGGCTCACGGGCTTGGTTAGATATTCGGCAGCGCCCAGCGAATAGCCGAGCTGACGGTCGTTGGTCAGCGAGAGGATCACGACCGGGATATCCGCGAGCTCCGGATCACTCTTGAGCTCAGCCAGCACCGCCCAGCCATCCATGCTCGGCATGAGGATGTCGAGACAGATCACCTGCGGCTTCAAGAGACGTGCCAGACGGATCCCTTCTCTGCCGCTTTGGCTGAAAGCCAGCGACCAACTCTCCTCGGCCAGGTAACGTTCGATAAGTGTCCGATTGTCCGGTTCGTCGTCGATGAACAGGATGCTGATGCCGCCTTCGACGACATCTGCAGCTGCGTCCACGGCAGCCTCCACGGGCTCTGTCTGCATAGACTCTCGGGCGATGTACGTCATCGCTTGCGGCGGTTTGGCAGGCAGCCAGCAGGTGAACGTACTGCCGTTTCCCAACTCGCTGGTTACATCGATCCGACCATCCATGATCTCGCAGAAGCGCTGGCTGATCGATAGTCCCAGACCCGTGCCGCCGTATTTTCTTGTCGTCGAATTATCGGCTTGCACGAATGGCTGAAACAGCTGCTGCTGCTGTTCCAGGGAGATCCCGATGCCAGTGTCGCTGACAATAAAAGAGTAGCCAGGCACCCCTTGCCGGGACTCAGCCGCCACTTCAAAACGGATCTGGCCGTCCTGAGTAAACTTGCTGGCATTGGTCAACAGATTGATAAGGATCTGCCGGAGCTTGGTGACGTCTGTCGTCATCTCGCCATTGGCGGCATGGATCTCAAATGCATTGCCGCTCCGATCCAGGAGCGGCCGGATCGTCGCCATCACATCCTCGATCAATTCGTCGAGCATATAAGGCTCGTAGTAGACATCCATCTTGCCGGATTCGATCTTGGAGATGTCCAGGATATCGTTGATGAGCGAGAACAGATGGTTGCCTGACCGATTGATCTTGTGCAGATCTTCGGCAAACATCGGCTCATCCAGCTCCTTGGCTTCGTCCATTAACAATTCGCTGTATCCGATGATCGCATTGAGCGGCGTTCGCAGCTCATGGCTCATATTGGCGAGAAACTGGCTTTTGGTCCGGTTGGCCAGGATTGCCTGGTCATGCGCTTTTTCCAGCACGGCCGTGCGCTGGATCACCAGGTCCTCCAGATGGTTGCCCAGCTCCTCCAGCTCTGTCTCGAGAGCAGCAATACGAGACAGAGCTGTTGCTTCGCGGCGCTCTGCCTCCTGCCGCAGCCGGCGTTCCTCCGCCAACGCTTCTCTTAATTCCAGTTCATTCATGTCACAGGCTCCTCTACGATCAGCTCGGGCGTCTCTTGGATAAGCGACAGGTAGGCATCTACAACTTCCGGATCAAAATGGCGCTCACGCTGCAGGATAATCTCAGCGGTCGCTTCCTCGGGCGTCCATGCTTTCTTGTAAGGCCGCTCATGAGTGAGCGCATCGTAGAAATCGGCCAAAGCGACGATCCTCGCCTCAAGCGGGATCTCTCTGCCCGCGAGTCCCTGGGGATATCCGGTACCGTCCCACTTTTCATGATGGGAACGTGCGATCACGCCCGCCATCCGGAGCACCTCAAATGAACTGGCCTCCAGAATCTTGTAACCGATCGTCGTATGTGCCTTCATCCGCTCCAGTTCCTCGGGATCAAAGCGGCCGGGCTTGAGCAACAGCTCGTCGGGGATGCCGATCTTGCCGATGTCATGCAGCGGCGCTGCCATCGTGATCAGCTCCGTCATCCGTTCGGGGAGTCCCAGCCTGGCTGCGATCAGTCCGGACAGACGGCCCACCCGAAGGGTATGCCGGCCGGTCATGTCATCCCGGAACTCCGAGGTCTTGCCCAACAGCTGGAGGATTTCCAGCTTGGCCTGCTGAAGCTCGATCGTCCGTTGCTGCACGCGCTCCTCGAGCGTGCTCTTCTGCATGCTGAGCTGCAGATGGAGATACCTGGTACGGAGCAGATTGTTCATGCGCAGGATGACCTCCGTACGGTCGACTGGTTTGGTCAGGAAATCATGCGCTCCGGCCTGCAGCGCCTTCTGCTTGGCCTCGCTTGTTACGTCCGCAGTTAAGACTAGCACCGGCAAATAGTGGTCCTCGCCGCTAAGCTCCCGGATCATGCCCAGCGCCTGCATCCCGTCGACGCCTGGCATATGCCAGTCGAGGAGGATAATGTCCGGCTTGGAAGCCGACACCACTTCTCTGATCCGCTCCGGATCGACCAGCGGGATCAGCCGGGTAAAACCTGCCCGGCTGAGGATTCGCTCCAGCAGATGTATATTATATTCCTGATCATCGACGATCAGGATGGTGGCCGAACTGATCCGATCCTTGTCCATTGCATGTTCTCTCCCTATATGATTCTAAGGTGCGATGTCTGCTTACTATGTATTGAACGGGTTTCTTATCTATATAACGGCATTTTAATGTCAGGTTATGAATAGAGCAAGCGAATTCTTTGTGTAATTCGCCTCCATTCCAAACGAGGCTCGCAAGCAAGCTGAAAGTATGGTAGGATAGGGATATGCAGTAATCGATTACTATCGAGGTGATCACACGTGAAGAAACCGGTAACGATCCACGATATTGCCAGGCTGGCTGATGCCTCTTCGGCCACGGTCTCCCGCGTCCTTAGCAACAGTGGCTATCCTGTTAGCACAGCTATGCGGGAGAAGATCATCCGCATCGCCAAAGAGGTCAATTATATCCCGAACCTGCTGGGCAAGCAGCTCAAGACCAATACAAGCATGACGATCGGCGTGATCATTCCATCAATCAGCAATCCCTTCTACTCGGCCATCATCCTCGGTGTAGAAGAAATCGCGAGAGAACACAATTATCATGTGATCGTATGCAACTCCCTGCACAATCCCGAGTTCGAGCTTGGTTACCTGCAGACGATGGCCGAAAAGCAAGTAAAAGGAATTATCCTGTCCTCTATCTCGCGGGATACGACCCTGCTCCAAGGTTTGCTGCAGAACGGCATGCAGGCGATCGCGATCGATCAGCGGATTGAGGAAGAGAATCTCTCGCAAATTGAGTTTGACTATGCCAAGGGCGGTTATATAGCAGCCAGTCATCTGATCGAACAAGGACATACCAGGATCGGATACGTGACGTCGGAGCTGGACCGGCACAGCCGCACTCAGGTTCACGAAGGCTATCTCAAAGCGATGGCAGAGGCCGGACTGCAGCCAATCGTAGAGATAACCGGTGCTGGAACCGTCTTCAGCACCAGCTACGAATTCGACTGCGGCAAGCAGCTGGCAGCCAGGCTGATGGACAAGCACCACGATCTGACGGCCATCTTTGCCTGCAACGATGTCATTGCTTTTGGCGTTATCCATGAGCTGTCGGCGCGCGGCATTCGAGTACCGGAGGAGATGTCGGTGATGGGCTTTGACGGCATCGAATTCGGACAGATGATCCATCCACCGCTAACTACGATCAAGCAGCCTGACTATGAGATGGGCGTCCTGGCCTGCAAGCTGCTGCTCGACAAGCTGCAAGACAAAGAGCGCTCGCATTTGTCGATGAAGCTGCAGCCCCGTCTGGTGGAGCGAGCTTCCGTTACGACGCCAAACGCAGGAAGCTGACGGCTTCCTGCAATTCGCATCGTTTACACGATGCTCTACAGTAAAAGAAATCGATTTCTGTATTCTTTTTCAGTATTTTATTAGTTGTAGAGCCTGTCACTATACCGTCAGGCTTTCCATACATTGCGTTTTACCATACCAAGGAGGACTGATGAATCATGCAAATCCATATCCACGACAACGCCGACCAATTAGGCGCGCGAGCCGCCGACACCGCAGAGCGAACACTGCAGGAGATCATCGCTGAACAGGGCTATGCCCGAATTGCACTCTCGACTGGCGCTTCACAATTTCCGTTCTTCTCCTCCTTCGTCAAACGGGACCTGCCCTGGGACAAGATCGAGATGTTCCATCTCGACGAATACATCGGTCTGCCCGCTTCCCATCCGGCAAGCTTCCGCAAGTATTTGAAGGAGCGCTTCCTGGATCAAGTGCCGCAGCTGCAAAAGTACTGGCTGGTTGACGGCGAACAGGATCCACAGGCGATGATCTCATGGCTGAACGACGAGATCAGCACAAAACCGGTCGACCTGGCCATGATCGGTATTGGCGAGAATGGTCATATCGCCTTCAACGACCCGCCGGCCAACTTCGATCATCCGGATCCGTACGCCATCGTCGACCTGGATGAAGCCTGCAAGCAGCAGCAGGTCAATGAGGGCTGGTTCGCCACGCTCGATGATGTGCCAAGCCAGGCGATCAGCATGACCGTCCAGCAGATCCTCCGCAGCCGCCGCATTATCTCCTGTGTGCCTCATGCCGCCAAGGCGGCTGCGGTGCGGTCTACACTGGCGCAGACGATCGATCCGAAGTTCCCGTCGACGATCCTGAAGACGCATGCGGACTGGCAGCTGCATCTGGACAAAGCCTCCTCCGCCGGCATCTTTGCCTGGACTTAATACAGGAGGTGCAGAGTATGTATTATCAAGGTAGACGGACCGATAACGGCTCGGCTGTCGAGGTCGAGATTGAAGGGAGACGAATCGCGGCGATCCGGCATCTGGGTCAGACACTGGATCCGCTGCCGTGGCTGTCGCCTGGCTGGATCGATCTGCAGGTCAACGGCTTCGCCGGTTATGACTTCAACAGCGAGCAGGTCAGCCATGCGGATATCGAAGGCGTAACTCGGGCGCTCCACAGCAAGGGCGTAGCCGCATATCTCCCCACCGTGATCACCGGCTCGGACGATCGGATGCTCCATGCTCTTGCGGCTCTTGTAGCGTATTGCGAGGCAGGGGGCTACGGCGCCTCTTCCATCCTGGGGATTCATCTGGAAGGACCGTATCTCTCCAGCGAGGACGGCTGCCGCGGCGCTCATGATCGCGCGCACACCCGCGATCCGGATTGGGATGAGTTCCTGCGCTATCAGGAGACGGCGGGCGGCAGGATCGTCATGGTCACCGTGGCTCCTGAACGGCCGGGCTCGATTCCGTTTATCGAGAAGCTGGCTGCTGCCGGTATCGTCGTGGCCATCGGTCACACGATGGCGAGCGCGGATGAACTCGATGCCGCTGTCCGCGCAGGAGCGACGTTGTCGACGCACCTGGGCAACGGATCTCAGCCGGTGCTGCCCCGCCATCCCAACTATATCTGGGATCAGCTTGCTGACGACAGGCTGTGGGCGACATTCATCCCGGATGGCCATCACTTGGCCCCGCATGTGCTGAAAGCGATGCAACGTGTCAAGCGGGAGAAGACGATTCTCGTCAGCGACTGCGTCATGTTCGGGGGGATGCAGCCGGGCCGTTACCGCTCGCTGATCGGCTCCCATGTCGAGCTGGCTGCGAACGGCCGTCTCTCGATGGTCGAGCAGCCGGCGATCCTGGCGGGTTCGGCCTACTCCCTCGACAGAGGCATCGGCGGCGCTCTCGCCTTCACCGATATGACGTTAGCTGAAGTGATCGCTGCCGTCACTGTCCGCCCGGCGGCGGTCCTCGGCCAGCCCGCACTCGGGCGACTGGAGGAAGGCGCGCCCGCTTGTTTTACCCTTTTCGACTGGGACGAAGAAAAGCATACGATTCGTGTGATCGACACCGTGACAGATGGGATCAGCCGCTTGTGCGGCGGTTAACCCTCACCATACAGACAAAACATCCGCTATCCCGTCAAGGAAAGCGGATGTTCTTGCATGCTATCGGTTAGTGCGGCTTGGCGTACTGCTCCAATACCCGATCCTTCAGCGTCTTGGGGGCCCGCGTCACATAGGCGTCGAGGATAACGCCTTCGATCTCCCGCCAGCGAACCGGCTTGTCCAAGCGGATCCCGATCCAGCCGAGATGGCCCACATAGGCAGGTACGAAGTATTGCCCGGGATTCGCATCGACGAGCACCTGCTGGATGCCTGCCGGAGCAGCACACCAGAGCGCAATCTTGCCGTCGCCATGATGATTGATATGATACTGGGCAAAGGAAAGCTTGTCCTTGATAAAAAAGGTAGGCGCGCCGTGGCTTGTCCGCTCGCTTGCTTCCGGCAAAGACAAGCACAGCCGGTTGATCTGCTCATACAGATCTCTGGCGCTGTGCGGGTAGTCTGCCGTAGAATCGCTATTCATTACTATCCCTCCCATATCTAGGTCTGTATCTATTTTATCATTTCCGTGTCCGGCTGAATACGCTTCGATTCCTGATGATTTTCTCAGAATCGACAAGTCAGCTATCAGTGCCTTCCTGCCGTGCTTTCAACAAAGCCAACAGCGCAAGCGAATCTCCGATAACCGTCACCACCGCTGCCCAAAGGACAATATCCTCGGAACTAATGCCGTTTTGAACAGCTTTTTCGGACGCAGCGCTCGGGGCAATGATTGGGGACGCAGGCGTCTGATCGGCTGCAGGATCGTCAGTTACCGCTGGAACGGTTACCGCACGCTTTTTGGATTTGTAGCTTTTTTGCGATCTGCCTGCCAAGGTTTTTCTTCTTTCCGGCTTCGCATCTGGGTACCAGACCATCTGATCCGCCCCCTCCCATTGTTCTCTCCCGGTATTAGCCTATGCGGGCATCAGCCTGCATGCGTGGGCGTACACCCACATCGGTGAATCCTACTGCCTTGCCAATACGTAATATATGAACAAAACAAGAAGTGTCGATAGATGCTTCTGCTGAGAGGAGCAACTCATGAACGACCAATTGACGATGCTGAACGATCGCTTGCAGACAGCCGCAGAGCGCAGGCGCCATAAGCAAAAATGGGAACGCCAAATTCAGGAATATACGAAACAGCTGCATCAGCAGGAACTCATCGAAAGCCGACTGGAACGCAAGCTGAAGGAAGAAAAAGAAGATCTGACCAAGTTGAACAGCCTTTCACTGGCCAATTTATTCTACACCGTGGTCGGCACCAAGCAGGAACGCATCGACAAGGAACAGCAGGATATCGTCCGGGCCAAGCTGCAGTATGATCAAGCCGTAGCCGAGACGGCTCAACTGAGGGAGGAGCTGGCGGAGCTGAGAAATCTGCTGTCGGACGTCTATACTGCCGAACATGAATACGACGAACTATTCGCCAGGAAGAAAGCGCTGATCCGGGAGCATTATCACGAATACAGAGATGCGCTTGACGCTATCACAGATGAAGAGAATGAGTTGAAGGTGGAATTAAAGGAATTGAATGAGGCTTTGGGGGCAGGTGAGCAATTGCGGGGCGCTTTGGACCAGGCTATGGAGAGCCTCTCCAAAGCCAAACAGTGGGGTACCTGGGACATGATCGGCGGCGGCACCATCTCGACGATGATTAAGCGCGGCCATATGGACGATGCCAGGGAGCGGATCCATCAGGCGCAGCATCTCGTCGCCCGCTTCCAGCAGGAGATGACTGACGTTCGATCGTTTGAGGGCATCGAGCTTGATCTGGGCAGCGGCTTCCTCACCTTTGCCGACTATTTCTTCGACGGCCTGATCGTCGATTGGATGGTCCAGGGCAGGATCAAGGAATCGTCTGATCGCGTCAGCCATGCTATCCATGCGCTGCGGCCGGTGCTGCGCAATCTGCAGCAGGAGACCGCCCGCGTCAGCGGGCGTCTTGCAGCCGTGCAGCAGCAGCGGATCCGGACAGTCGAACAGGCTGCCCCGCTGCGGTAACTTACATCACGGCAGACTTGCCGCCGTCGATATTGACCGAGGTGCCGCTGACATAGGAAGCAGCTTCCGACACCAGAAATGCAATTACGCGTGCAGCCTCGTCCGGTTCGCCGATCCGGCCGAGCGGGATCCCGTGCCGGGCGTCCTTAGCATACTCCTCCCAAGTCTGCTCCGGCGAACTCTCCTGCCACATTCGTTCAACCTGCTCACTGCGGATCGAACCGATACAAACTGTGTTGACGCGGATGCCGTAGGCTGCCAGATCCTTGCTCATGGCTTTGGTCAAAGCCATGCCGGCGGCCCGGCTGACCGAGCTGGGCAGCGAGCCGCCGGACGGCGTCTTGCCGCCGATTGCCGTAACATTGACGATCGCACCGCCGCCTGCCTGCTTCATATGGGGCAGGATTCCTCGCGTGAAGCGGATCGCACCGAACACTTTGAGGTCCAGATCATCCGCCCAGCTCTCGTCTGACACCTGGTCAAACGGACGAGCTGCCGATGTCCCCGCATTATTGATCAGGATGTCGATGCCGCCGAGTCTGGCAACCGCTTCTGCGACCGCGTTGGTCACCGACTCCGCATCGGCTACATCGCCTGTTACGCCATAGATATCCCGCCCCGTCTGCTCCTTGATCTGACGAACCGCCTCCTGCAGCGGCTCAGGGCGCCGCGCCACGATGACTACATCCGCTCCTTCAGCAGCCAGCTGCAGTGCCGTAGCGAGGCCGATCCCTTTGCTTCCTCCGGTTACGACTGCACGTTTGCCTGCCAGTCCTAGATACATCCGCCATCCCTCCAGCAATTTTAATCTACATCAAACTCCGGCAGCGCCCATACCGAGAGCGAGCAGCCGTTCACCGGAAAGTCTGCCCATCCATCCTCGCCGATCTCGACACGGTCATCTCTCGTATTGGTCAGATCAAGCCAGATCTCGCCAGCCCGCTGCTCACCCACAAACATATGCTTAAAGCCTTCCTTGTCATTGGAGATGACAACGGCACAGCCGGAGCGTTCGAACTCCGGTACCCCGCGGCGCACCCACCCCACTGTACTAGGATGGTCCAGGTAGTCTTCCTGCTCTCCATAAGCTTTATGATAACGGGCATATAAGAGAGGGTCAATCGCTTCCTTCTTGTCAGGGATTGGATCCTCGCCTCCGATCCCGAAATAATCGCCATAGAATACACAAGGATAGCCGCCTTCCCGGAGCAGGATAATCGCATATGCGCTCTGTTTGAAGCCGTCGCCTACCCACGATTCAAGCGCTTCTCCCGGCTGTGTGTCATGATTGTCGACGAAGGTCACGGCGTTCATCGGATGCGTGTCGACGAGATTATGGTGGAAGAGTGCCGTCAGATCATAGTCCGCTCCGGCCACTGAAGCCTCGTGTAGCTTGTAATGGAGAGAGACATCGAAGAGCGAGATGCGGTAATCCAGCTTCTCCAGGAATGCCCTGCACTGGTCCGGATCCTCGTTCCAGAATTCGCCGACGATGAAGAACGTTTCGCCGCGGGAGCCGCCCACCTCATCCGCGAATTGGCGGATAAACTCATAATCGATATGCTTGATCGCATCCAGCCGGAAACCGCCGCATTGCAGCGTATCCGCGATCCAGTGCCCCCAGCGGATCATCTCTTCCCTGACCTGCTCGTGATGATAATCGATATTGGCAAACATCAGATAATCATAGTTGCCGAATCTGTCATCTACATTATCATTCCACTGCTTATCGCCATGCACGATTCGGAAGATGCCAGAGCGATCAGAGCTTGCATCGAAGTCGGTGCCGTTGAAGTGCTCATAGCTCCATTTGAATGGCGAATACGTATCGCCTCGTCCCGGAAACGTAAACCGGGTCCAGCCCTCGATCGTGAATGGCTCGGAGACCTCCTCATGACGGTTCTCATCATTGACTTCGATGACCTCGAACGTCTCGGTCTCATCAGCTCCCGCTTTATGGTTCATCACCAGGTCGGCGTACACGGCAATCCCGTGCTCCCGGCATACGCTGACTGCCTCCAGCAGTTGTTCCTTGGTGCCGTACTTGGTACGGACAGTGCCCTTTTGATCGAACTCGCCAAGGTCGTACAAGTCGTAAATGCCATATCCCGTGTCGTGCTCGGACTGGCCCTTGGTAGCAGGCGGGATCCATACTGCAGTAATCCCTCTGGCCTGAAGTTCGGGAGCTTGCGCCTTCAAGCGGTTCCAGTGCTCCCCATCCGGTTGCACGAACCACTCAAAAAATTGCATCATCGTCTGATTTCTATCCATTTCTCTCGCCCTCTCCCCTCAAATCATCTAAAAATAGATACAGACGAATCGCGCTAATTAGCTATTAACCCGACCTTTTTAGACTGAAACTGCCTGACTTCCGCATGGAGGAGCAGTTTTCCGGCTTTATCAGCCTCAGGTTGTTCGAGTTTCTTTTCGAGAAGAGTATACAACAAAAAAACCTGTTAAGAAAGCTGACGTCAGCTATTTAACAGGCTTCATGCAGGCCGGATTAAGGGGCAAGTCGCTCTACGGTATCCGACAACGTTTGTTGTGAGGCGATTGGTCCGCTGTATAGCCAGCTTGTCTCGCGTGTAAACTCGTACACGTTCCCCGCCTGAACTGCAGGCAGGTTGTCCCAGATCGGCGTATCCAGCCCTTCCGGATCGGCTCCGTCGCTGTTGATCAGGAAGATATGGTCCGCGTCCATACCGGCCAGCGCCTCCAGCGAGATCGGATTCCAGCTTGCCCGATTCTCCACAGGGATGTCCGTCACCAGATTCGGCGGCCTCAGACCCAGATCGCCATACAATACAGCCCCGCTAGCCACTGTCTCATCCACCAAGTAGAACGTTTGACTTACCAGCCACAGGATAGCCGCCGATTCGCCAGGCGCGGCCGCATCGATCGCAGCCTTCGCTTCCGCCACTTGCATGTCATACGCCTCCAATACAGCGGCAGCCTGCTCCTCGCGCTGCAGCAGCTCGCCGATCTTGGTCAGCGCCTGCCGCCAGTCCTTCACCGTCTCGCTGCCCAGCAGATAAGTCGGGGCAATCTTGGCCAGCTCGGTCTGTTTGCCTTCGGCAGCCTGGGTATCATCCCCGAGAATGATGAAGTCGGGCGCCATCTCGTTCACAACTTCCAGCGGCAGATCATAGGGGATCGGCGGGATCCCGTCCAGCTCATCGGACAAGTAAGCAAGCGTGCCGTTAGCCACTGACCACTGGGCAACCGGCTTGACATCGAGCGCGATCAGATAGTCTTCCAGATAGGAAGCCAGTACTCGCTGCGGACCGGCTGGGATCGTCACTTCCACACCTGCAGCATCCGTCAGCACCAGTTCCTGGGCCGTTTCGCCACCAGAGTTGCCGTTTCCGTCGTTGTTGCCGTTAACGTGGCTATTGCCGTTATCGCCACCGCACGCTGCCAACAGCGAGCTCATAAGTGTCACTGCAAGAAGCGCTCGCAGCTTAGTTCCCTTAGTTGGTTTTTGCCGATTAAACATAAGATTTCCCCCTTGATGTATGGATCGAACGCAATCTACCCTAGATCTGATTTCACTCTATTAAAGATAATGATAATCACTATCAATGTCAACTGCAATTTTTTATCCCCCCGTCTCTTCTCGTATTGGACTTCAGTCCATGGACGTGCTTTGATCGACTTGCTAGAATGGGATCACACCCGTTTTGCAGACTAAGAGCGGACAAGCCTACATCGTGACTATTGGCGGCATATCCGCACATTCTGGTATTAACCGAACGAAAGAAGGCGCACAAGTGGAAAACTGGATTACGGAGTTTATGGAGCAGTATGGATATTGGGGGATTCTGCTGATGATCGCGGTAGAAAATCTTTTCCCGCCGATCCCCTCGGAGATTATCCTGACCTTCGGAGGCTTTATGACGACTTATACCGGTATGAGCGCGCCCGGCGTCATCCTGTTCGCTACGGCGGGATCCGTGGGCGGGGCAGTCATCCTATATGGCATCGGGCTGCTCATCGACGTGGAGCGGCTGGAGAAGATCGTCGACCGGTACGGCCATATCCTGAGGATCAAGCGATCAGATATCCATCGTGCGGATGCCTGGTTCGACAAATACGGCTACTGGACGGTGCTGTTCTGCAGGATGGTGCCGCTGGTGCGGTCTCTGATCTCTATCCCTGCAGGCATGTCCAATATGCGTTTCTGGCTGTTTCTGCTCTTCACGACGATTGGTACGCTGGCGTGGAACACGATCCTCGTCATGATCGGCGCAGCGCTGGGAGATTCATGGGATAGCGTGCTTCATTACATGGATATCTATTCCAATGTCGTCTATGCCGGACTGGCGATCGGCGCTGTCGTGCTTTCCGTACTATACTATCGCAAGTTTCGCAAATCCTAAGGGGCGTCAAAGAGTATGGATATCTCGGACCTGCTCATATGGCTCCAGTCGGAGCAATTCCTTACGAAACACGTGCCCAACACTTTCAAAGTGGTCATGAAGCGCGCATCGGTGCTGGCCGCGGTTGCCGCATTCATCATCTTCTAGTCAGGGTCACGGCGAAGCGGTAAAGCACACGGTCTGCTCAATATACGGCGCCTGCTTGTATGCTTCGCCGATCCCTAGCCGCCGCCGCGCATCCATCGATATCCGTTTACTGCGGATGGTCGTCCGGAAGCTTCTGGCAAACGGGCTGGGCGTGACGACAACCTCCTCCTTGCCGGCCCATCTGGCGGCATAAGTGACGCCGCCAAGCGAGCCGATCGCTTCGCGGTACCATGGATGCTCATCCTCCTTGCTGACGCCGGGTTCGTTGAAACAGATATAAAGCGATAAACCGTCGCACAGCTGCAGCAGATCGTAATGGTGGGCCAGCAGACTTCTGTCGGGATAACCCAGCCAGCGCGACAGCCGCTCCTGCCGTTCCATCTCCGTGTTATAAAATGCCTGCGTTCCAGGCCCTTCCCCTTTGCGGATCGGCTCAAAGGAGCTGTAATACATACTGCACAATAATCCGGCATAGCCGTTCATCGCCTCGACCTCATCTATGCCTGACTTGTACATCAGCAGCTTGGGCAGCATCGGATAGTCCTGGAAGGAAAACGGCAGCTCCTCCCGGTCATTCCAGACCGGCGTCTCATCCAGCATCCTCCATCCCCTGTCATGTTGACGGATGGCCAGGAGCACCTCATCTCTCCTCGCCGAATCTCCATATAACGGATGACGCAGCTGGCTGGCCAACTCGCCCGCCAGCAAGGCATGGTTGTGCTGCTCTGTCATGACGATCTTATCAGCATAGGTTCTAACAATCATCGGACGCCCTCCCTGATTTGGTGGTGAATGCGCATTCAGCATCAAACAAGTGGAATAACCTTTCTACGTGGTACGATTCTCCCCGCTGGCTTTGATCAGAATCGATTTGAGCTTGGCCATATGCAGCGACAGGTCCGTAAGATCTTCATCCTCCAGGCTCGTGAGCATCTCCTTGAAGCGCTGGGACATCTGTTCATGACAGGAGCGGCACAGGGTCTCTCCGGCAGGAGCCAGCTCGATGATGACGATACGCCGGTCGGTCTCGCTGCTTTTCCTGACGATCATTTCATGCTTCTCCAGCTTGTCGAGCAGCGGGGACATATTGGAGCGGGTGATCTGCAGACGCGAGGAGAGATCGGACACCGTGGCGCAGCCGAGCTCATATACGAGCATCAGCACCCGGTAGGCCGCCGGCGGCAGACGCTTGGGCGAGGTTTCCGGCAAGGCCAGCTTGTCAAATACATGTCTCTGCAGAAGCGGGATAATTACGACAAAGTGCTCCGACAGCTCCTGCAGCGTCTCGTCTCTCATCCTGTCCCCACCCTCCGTTCTAAGTACGTAAATTTTAACACAAGGTCAAGAAAAAGGCTATTGATTCATAATAGTTATTAATTTATAATTATCTCTCGTAGACAATATATGGTTTTGATAGGAGGAACCCGCTGTGAATACCGCCCCTGCGGCCGCCATGCCGCAGACCCAGGATCTGGGCAATGTCAAGCGACTGCCCATTCTGATCTCGCTCATTATTGGCGCTTTTTTCTCGATTCTTAATGAAACGCTGCTCAATATCGCTTTTGTCCCTCTGACGATCGAGCTTGGAGTCAGCTACCCGACAATACAGTGGCTCTCGACAGGTTATCTGCTGGTGGTCGGCATCCTGATCCCGGTAACCGCCTTGCTGGTGCAGTGGTTTACGACCCGTCAGATGTTCCTGGGTGCGATGAGCCTGTTCACAGTGGGGACGCTGGTCTGTGCGCTTGCGCCAGGCTTCGAGATTCTGTTGGTGGGTCGCATCATCCAGGCGCTCGGAACCGGTCTGATGCTGCCGGTGATGATGAACACCATCCTTGTCTTGTACCCGCCCGAGAAGCGCGGAGCCGCCATGGGCAGTATGGGTCTGGTCATCATGTTCGCGCCGGCGATCGGGCCGACGCTCTCCGGATTGATCCTGGAGACCTTTGACTGGCGCTGGCTGTTCTACCTTGTGCTGCCGTTTGCGGTATTCTCCGTCATCTTTGCCGCGGTCTTCCTGAAGAATGTCTCGACGGTCACGCGTCCCAAGGTCGATATTCTCTCCATCGTACTCTCGACCATCGGTTTTGGCGGTATCGTCTTCGGCTTCAGCAGCGCCGGCAAAAGCGGCGAGTTTACGAGTCCCGACGTCTATTTGTCCCTGATCGCAGGTGCGATCGCTTTGACGCTGTTCGTCTGGCGGCAGCTGCGGTCCGAGACGCCGATGCTGGACTTCCGGGCCTTCAAGTTTCCGATGTTCGCGATCTCGACTGTCCTGCTGATCATCGCCATGATGAGCATGTTTGCGACGATGATGCTGTTGCCGATCTATCTGCAAGGCGCACTGCTGTTATCGACGCTCTCAGCCGGCCTGCTGCTGCTCCCAGGCAGCGCCTTGAACGGCTTCCTGTCTCCGATTACGGGCAAGCTGTTCGACAAATTCGGTCCTCGTGTGCTGGTCATTCCCGGGGCTGTGCTGCTCTTTACGATAACATGGCTCTTTACCCGGATCTCCCTGGACACGACACAGTCAACGCTGGTGCTCTATCACATTCTGTTGATGGTCGCGATCTCGATGATCATGATGCCGACGCAGACCAACGGTCTCAATCAACTGCCAAGACGTTATTATCCTCATGGCACGGCGATTCTGAACACGCTGCAGCAAGTCGCGGGCGCGATCGGCGTAGCGTTGTTCATCAGCATCATGAATACTGGAGCGGAGAGTTATGTGGCACAGCTCACCGAGATGCCAGAAGGCAACGTAGATGCGCTGGCGATGAATGCTGGCGTCCAGCAAGCCTTCACGGTCGGTCTCATGTTCGCTGGCGCCGCGCTCTTGCTTTCGCTGTTCATCAAGCGTACCAAGACCAGTGGAAGAATAAGACGGTTACTGAACTGCGAAGGTTTCTTCATCAACCTGCCGCTGTCGTGGTAAGATGTATGGGGGAAGGGGGAGGAAGATGAGGCCGATCGATATTGCCCGCAAGCTGAAAGTCAGCACTCACGCGCTTCGTCACTATGAGGAGTGGGGCATCGTGCCCAAGCCGGCGCGTGGTGCGAATGGCTATCGGCAGTACACAGCAGAGCATCTGGCTTACTTTGAATGCATCCGGGCGATGAATCCCGGCTTCGGGATGGAGCTCATAAAAGAAGTCATGATGGATCTGCAGGAGCGCGATGTGCATCGGGCTTTGTGGCGGATCAGCAAGGTACAGGCCGATCTGTACCAGGACAAGCTCATCGCAGAGCAGACTGTCCGTCTGCTCGAGCGCCAGGAGCTGGATGAGACAAGTGATGCTCCAAGAAGAACCCGCCTCACAATCGGTCAAGCCTCCCGTCAGACCGGCATCCCCGCCACCGCCATCCGACATTGGGAGAAGGAAGGATTGCTCGAGCTGCCTCGCGATCAGGACAACGGCTACCGGATCATCGACCGCGCCAGTCTGCGCAAGATCCTGCTGATCCGAACGCTGAGGACGGCGATCTACTCTCTCGAGCTGATCCGCAATGTCTTGCAGGAGCTGGATAATAACCGGATCGAACAAGCGCGCGAGGTGGCCCGCACTTCGCTGCACCAGCTCAACTTCAAGATTCAGCAACAGCTAAGGGGGCTTCACTACGTCTACCGCCTTTGCGACCTGCTCGGATTGATCGAGCACAACGACTTTATGCCGACTTACGGGTACGACACGCCTGGGGATCACGCCAATGAGCCTGAATAGTAAACGCCAGCCGGGAATTCACCGGCTGGCGTTTGTACATCTTGCGGATTTTGTATTATTGACGTTCTGCAGGGATCGGCATGAACAGCATATTAATCGGCAGGTTGCTGCCCGATGCCAGTGTGAACAGAATCTCTACCCTCTCCTCTGTGTTGCCGGTGCGGTGCAGCACGCCAACCTGATTCGAATCCTTGAGGATGCTGTACTTGGTGACCTCCACCATCTCGCCATTGACCAGGAAACCGCCGGTATAATGGCCGCCCCGAGCGTTGAGCGCGATCATCGTATTCGGCGCTACCCGCGGCATTACGAGCTTGTAAATGACGCCAAAGTTGCCGATATTGAGCATCAGATCGCCAGACATGGCATCGATGCCGTAGAGATAGCTGTCGATCTTGCCATCGCCAATGACCAGGCGGCTGTCATCCGTGCCGACCAGCTTGTTGAGCTCAATGACGCGGTCAGCTGCATCAAATGTGCCGCGGGTATGCTTGTTGTCTACCGGCAGATTGCGTAGACTGGACAACACTTTGATCGGATCATCTTTTTCTTCGACGACTACGACACGATAGCGTACATTTGCCGTATGCGCTACATCAAAGTAGGAAGAAAATACCTGTTTGGGCTTGATGGCAATCTCACTCATCTCCGGCAGGACGATCTTGGTCTCGCCCGGCGCCAGCGACATGGAACCGTAGTTGTTCGGGTCCGCATATGAATTCAGATAACGAAGCGTAGACATCTTGCCGGCATTTGTGGAATATTGATGCGGTCCGCCTTTACCGTAAGCGGTGATGTCGATATCGACGCGGCTCGCGTTGTTATTCGTCGCCAGCACATAGATCTTGAAGTTGCGGTCTACGCCGTTATCGTTGTAGATCAGGAAGCGGGTATCCCCACGCAGCTGATCATCATAGACGATGCCCGGCTCCGTCAGCGTCTCCGGCGAATTGCTCCTTACCATCTGGGCAGGCTGATCGATCGCCGTGAAGTCGATGGAACGGTAGCTCAGGATCGCGGAGCCGGTCGTGTCGTACAGGTCACCAGGCTGCGTATAGATCCGGCCAAATTCTTCACGCGTATAAAGAACTTCTTCCGTTACGGTAATATACTTGGTCACCGTATCGGTGAGACCTTCGCCGTCCTTCACTTCGAGCGTGACCGGATGATCACCAGGTTCGAAGTACGCATGCTTCTGATTGGTCCATTTGACATCGGCGATGTCGTTATTATCATCGGTACTCAGGTCGGTATAATTGATCTTCTCGCCGATCCGGTATACTGTCTTGTCTGTCGTAAAGTCCGCTACCGGCGGCTGATTGGGAAGCTCGACCTGGATCGTCACCGAGTACGGCTCCGTCCAGACTCCCTCCTCATCCATCAGCGTACGGGTGATGGTATATTGGCCAGGCGCCGTGAATACTTCCTGGCGTCCTTCCCACAACTCGTCGACCCATGCCAGTCCGTGCGGGTGTACCGCTTTGTCGATGTAAGTGACTACGGTCTCTCCGGCATAGATCCGGCCCGGCTGTACTTCGAACTCAGCTGTTGCTTCATTCTCCCACTTGAGCACCATATCGCCGCCGACCAGCGACAGCGTGGCCCCCGAGAGCTCTGCCCAGGTGCGGATCGGCACCATCAGCGAGCCATTGAGGATATGGACCGGACCGCTGGAGGTCACATCTTCGCCATTGACCTTGATCACCGCGCTTCCGGGTACAAAGCGATATTCGAGCTCGCCATTGCTGGCGATCGATTCCTTCGTCTCGGGGATGTAGCTCGTCTGGAAGCCAAACACGGATGCAAATCCGGTTAACGGTACAAACGATGCGCCATCCTTGAAGATGACGGGCTGCGCCGCCCGGACTTCTTCGCCGTTAAAAATCATGATGTTGCTGTTTTTTGTCAGCTCAAGCTTGTTGCCCCCTGACCCCTCGGCGGTTGCCGGGGCGGGTGCTGCAGATAATGGGACAGCGAGCATGGACATAACCAATAACGATTTAAGTGATTTCATACTTCGACTCCTTCTGCTAATAAATAGATGATTTCTGATGACGGCCATTAATCTTAGACGTATGAGAGGGAGGAAAGTTTCGTGAAATATAGCGATTATTTCTAATTGATATTACGACGCTCGATAAAAGCCCCGCAACGCCTCCGCAATACCAAGCGGATTGCGCCGCAGGTCCTTGGCGCTGAAAAAGACTGAGCCCTGAACCTCGTCATATCCGTCATTGTATTTCAGTTGATTGATGATCTCCTGAGCGGTGTGCCAGCCCGCATCCGTCGTTCCGAGCTTGTATGGCGAATGTCCGATGTACAGATCGACATCTGTACCCTGTACCTCTCGTACCCACCAATCGACGAGCGTATCATAGCGAGCTGCAGAAAACGACATGCTCCAATACAGCTGCGGCACGACATAATCGATCCAGCCCTGCCGGATCCATGTCCGCACATCTGCCGACATGCTGTCATATGCGGTTACTCCGGCCCTTGTAGCCGAGCCGCTGGGATCCATAGACTGATTGCGCCACACACCGAACGGGCTGATGCCGAATTCGACTTGCGGCTTGGCTGCTTTTACAGCTTGCCCCAACTCGCGGACGAAGGTATTGATGTTGTCGCGGCGCCACTCCGCTTTGTCCAGGAACTGCCGGGGATTATGCGTCCGGAACGTCAGATCGTCATTGAACAAGCCGCTCGAAGGGTAGAAGTAGTCGTCCAGATGGACACTCTGGATATCATACTGCGTGACTACCTCCAAGATCGTATCGATAATATGCTGTCGAGCCTCAGGGATGCCAGGGTTGATATAATGCCGGTTGTTCGAGTTCACAATCCATTCCGGGTGCTGCAGCGCCACATGATTGGCGGCCAACCCTTCCAGCTTGCCGTCCGTAGTCGCACGGAACGGATTGAACCAGGCGTGAAATGACATGCCCCGCTTGTGCGCCTCTTCTACGGCAAATGCAAGCGGGTCGTAGCCAGGGTCCTGACCCTGCTTGCCGGTCAGAAACCGCGACCAAGGGACAATCCGGGAAGGATACAAAGCATCTGCAGCAGGCCTTACCTGCACAAATACGGCATTCATCCCCATCGCTTGCAGTTCATCCAGCAGCTTGATATATTCGCTTTGTTGAGCCGCGCGATTGCCATAAGAGCCGCTTGACGGCCAATCCAGATTGAACACGCTCGATACCCACACGCCGCGCAGTTCATCTGTCTGCCCTGCTCCCTCGCCGGGAGTCGGCGTCTGCCCGGTATAGAGCTGGACAGCACGCGCCGTCTCTTGCCAATCCACTGTTAATCCGAGCTGTTCGCCGACAAAGCGCAATGGCACGGTCACTCTTCCCTGTCGTAATGTGGATGGTGCATCCAGTGTCACTCTTTCATTGACGCTGATATGATCAGCTTTGACTGTAGCCTCGCGCGAGCCTGCTGTCATCATAATTTCCGTGCCCGATTTGCGGATCGTCACCGTCTTGGTCGCAGCGTTCCAGTCGACATATGCGCCCATCGATTCGCTGATCACCCGCATCGGCACCATTGTGACGCCGGGAGGCATTATGTAGGGGGAGACATCACTGGGGACGCGCTTGCCGTCCAAATAGATCGTAATCTCCGCCGCGGCCGTCGAGGCCGGGCTTGCACTGAGGGCAGGAATGCATAGTACCACTGCCAACAACGCGATCAACCATTTTGGTGCTTTCATCAGACCAAATCCTCCAATGGCATAAAATATGAGATTTAAGGAACCGTCACATTATAGACGCAATCGGATACGATTTGTTGCTTCAACACCCCAAATTGTCACAATTTGTTCGCCTTTGTCACACGAAAAAGCTGCCAGCGCACGGGCTGGCAGCAGCATGGCGACTTAGCAAACCTGAATGGACAGAACAGACCTTTTATGGCGTCCCTCGTTCGCCAGGGTTGGGAACACGCGGATTCATATCTGGATCAATCTCCGGGATCTTCTCCGGGACGATCTCAGGCTCCGGCTGGATATCCGGGGGAATCTCCGGCTTTGGATCCGGCAGGATCTCGGGTTCGGGCTGGCGATCCGGACGAATCTCGGGTTCAGGCTGTCTGCCCGGGTTTATCTCGGGTTCGGGCTGAGACGGAATCTCCTGCGGTCGATCATTCAATGGTTGGTTTCCGGTTTC
Organism: Paenibacillus jepli; assembly: GCF_047238105.1. Classification (NCBI taxonomy): domain Bacteria; kingdom Bacillati; phylum Bacillota; class Bacilli; order Caryophanales; family Paenibacillaceae; genus Paenibacillus; species Paenibacillus jepli. The sequence continues at coordinate 6,931,059 of NZ_JBDFMD010000001.1, read as the reverse complement.
TTCTATCATAGGCGGGCGCCTCCTTTACTAGGTCATCTACCTAGTATTACCTTTGCCGGAGCCAGCTCAAACTTCAGGGCAGCATACAGGCCAGATCAGCCCCCGGGCAGATCTGGCCTGCTGTTTGCGAAAGTCCACCTATGAGAAGCCCCATGGTAGAATTTGGTCCGTTGCGTACCTTACGCTTTGGCGAGCGTTTCCGTAAGTACAGGAACGATCTGCGATTTGCGGGATACTACCCCTTTGAGAACCGCTTTGTTGTTCTCCAGCTTGACATTGTATGCCTGCTCTACCGCTTGCGCGGCGCGGCCAAGCGCCAGCGCCACCGAGTCGTTATTGAGAATATCCGTGACCACAAGGACGAACAGGTCCAAACCCTTTTGACTGATGACGCCGCTCAGGGCATCCTCAAGCTCAGCCTGACGGGAGAGCACATCGTTCACGTCCACTGCATTGACTTGAGCGATCTCGACTTTGGCACTGCCCATCGTGAATTCTTTGGCATCAAGAGTGATGAGTTGTTCGATCGTCTTGTCGCTGAGGTCAGCCCCGGCTTTCAGCATCTCCAGGCCATAGGCACCGCTATCTACTCCGGCGATCTCTGCCAGTTCGCGGGCAGCCGCGATATCTTGATCCGTGCAGGTAGGCGATTTGAACAACAGGGAATCGGAGATGATCGCCGAGAGCATCAGACCGGCGATATTCGGCTCGATCGCGATGCCGTTTTCTTTGTACATCTTGTTAAGGATCGTCGCGGTGCAGCCGACCGGCTCAGCCCGGTAATAGAGCGGATGACTAGTCTCAAAGTTGGCGATCCGGTGATGGTCGATGACCTCGAGCACACGCACGCTCTCGATGTCGCTGACGCTCTGCTGCCGTTCATTATGGTCGACCAGGATGACGGTACCTGTCTCGCCAGCCGCAGATTCGATCAGACGCGGGGCTTCGGCCTGGAACTTGTCGAGGGCATAGCGAGTCTCGCCGTTTACTTCTCCCAGACGTACCGCTTCGACAGTGAAGCCCAGCTTGGTTTTCAAGTCGGCGTATACGAGCGCCGAGGTGATCGTGTCGGTATCGGGATTTTTGTGTCCGAATATGAGTGTTTTTTCCATGTAGAAAAGCTCCTTATCCTATCGTATTTGGCCTGCTTCTGCACATGTGCATCCGGCCAGCTCTATTAATCCAAATAAGATTATAACGCTAAATTCAATATATTCCTATGCCTTTAATCAAGAATTCGCAAAAAAAACCGTCAGTCCTTACACCGTTCTGCAGTGTTCGTCGCAATAGGCAGCCACAAGGGCAAGCTCTTCGGCTTCCAACTCAAAGTTGATATACTTCTCGCTGGCTGCCTCGAGCAGCTCATACTGGACAATGCCGGAGCTGCCTTCCGATACGCGATAGATGACTCTGATCTTGAGGCCTGCTTCCTGATGCAGCTCGTCGTCCTCGGGAACCTCGACTGCAAGCATCACCTCGTACCTCTCCCCTTCCAGTATGCCAAAGGGATCCTTGACTTGTTCCACTACATGACCTGTAATCTCCATCGTTATCTCATCCTTCCTCTTGCATCGCCTCTGGCGAGCCGCACCATTTGATGCTATGATCCTATAAGTAATATAAAGGAGAATCGTTCATGAATCAAAAAGAATGGGAACAACAAATGATCGAGCGTTACCAGGACGACGAGCAGATGATGATCGTCATCTTCGCCCAGTGGTGCGTCAACCGCGGCCTCGACCCGCTGCAAGTATACCGTGATGCCTACCCTGAGCAAGGCGACAATGCTGCCCTCGCAGCCGCCGTGCAACAGACCGTCGCACCTGCCCAGGGAGATGATATATCCGACGACCTGCTCTTTTCGGTATTGGGACTGTTCGGCAATGACCGATTGTCCGAGCACTGCACTGCTCTGATCGACAGTCTGCGCTCAGCTGCGTCCAAAGGAGCAGATGAAGCAGAATGAAGGGCAGCACGCATCTCGCGATAGGTACCGCCGTTGGTTTGGCGGGCATTGTATACCAGGGCGCTTATGAGCCTGGACAAGCAGCGTGGTTGTTGTCCGTCGCCGCTTTCTCCTCGCTCAGTCCGGATCTTGATGCGCCCAGCATGCTCACTCGCAAGCTGACCGCAGCGTCCAGATTCATCAGAGGGCTTGTTGTCTGGGCAGGGACGGCTAGCCTGATCGTTGCCCTGGCCGCTTATGCCAGCAACCGTCTGGTCTACCCGGAGCTTGTCACAGCCGCAGTTGCCCTGATCCTGCTTGGACTCATCGCCAGACAAGGCGTGATCCGCAACGCCCTGGTCAGCGGGATCGGCGCCTGTCTGCTCTACACCGGCGTAGACGGCGGGGTGAACTGGCTTGCCGGATTGGGCTTATTCGTCGTCATAGCCCCCTGGCTGAAACACAGGGGGCTTACACATACCGTATGGGCGATGGCAGGCTGGGGTTATATCGCCTGGGAGCTCGAGCGGGAGCTTCAACTCCCGGGCATCATGTGGGTAGCCATCGCGGCTTACGCATCGCATCTGCTCGCAGACACGCTAACACCCCAGGGAGTCAGGTGGCTTTATCCACTCTGGCGCAAAGCTTGGAAACTGTAACTAGATTTGAGGATCATAACTGATCCGGTCTACCACGTACCCTTCACCATCGTAGCGATAATCCAGCACGAAGTTGCCGGTAAATTCATTGATGGCGATGCTGCCGACTACCGAGGCCGTCAACCGGCCATTCTTCACACCAAAGGATACATGGCTGCCGAACAGCATCTCCTCGTTCGGATAGCCAACCTCGTAATCGATCTCCAACGTCCCGTCCTCGCCTGGCAGAGACCAATAGACATAAGTACGGTCGTCTTCGACTTCGATCCGGCTGTCCATCGCCCCCTCCATCGCTGCAACGGGGTCTTCCACCGCGACTTCCTCCAGCGTGACGGGGTTTACCACATGCACTTCTTGGATCGAAACGCCAGTTCCTCTGCCGAGTGTGGTGGCGACGACAATCTCCGCCCGGCCGTCGCCGTTGATATCCTCCGCAACCATCTGGGGCTCGCCCGTCACGTCAATCATCCCCTTCCAATCGAAGACAGCTCCTCTGCCCTCCAGCTCCAAATGATATCCGAGATGCATGCCGTCCCGCTTCTCCAAACCATATAATTTGACATCACCGTCCCCCGTGACGGCGACAGGCTCGGTGTCCGGCATATAGAGAAACTCGCCGATCAGTTGACGCGCTTCAAAGTATGCCAGCATCTCTCTCGCCAGTTCCTCGTCTCCCGTCGGGCCTTCGAAGGTCAATTGGCGGAAGCGGATTTTGGACTCCCCGCCATCCCTGTAATCCGTAACGCGATAGCCTACCCCCGCAGCCAGATATCCGCCCTGGGTGCCGGCCAGCCGGTACCTGACCCACTCGGATTCCGCTTCCCGGCTGATCCATGGGAGATCCGGGATGACGATGCCGGCGGCATCTTCCGCGCTAACCAGATCCGGATAATAGGCAGCCAGCAGCGGCAGGACACAGCTAACGCACGTACCGGTGTCGTAATAGGTTAGCCTCTGCAATGGATCCTCGGGATCGACGAGCACGACAGTGATCGAGCCATCCGCTGCCAAATCGGCTTGCTCGGCCTGCCAGTGGCGGGGAGCGAGCAGCAGGATCCCTTGATCATAGAATCCCGTCCCCGTCCAGAAGCCGGCCCATGACGCCGTATGCTTCTCCGGAAGCTCAGACAGGATGATCGGCGGCAGGCCTGCCTCCGGCACGAGGCTGGCCGGGAGTGCGGATCCATCCGGCCCATCTGGTCGGATCCCGATCAAAGGCAGATGAAGCGTATCCGGGTACAGCTCATTCGTCTCCAGTCGGATCTGCCCCAGCTCCGCCATCTCGGGCAGGGGCTGGCTCTCCTCGCCCGCTGTACCGCCAGTCGAGCTCGTCAGCGACACCAGCGCCACGACGAGCAGCAGGACGGCCCCCGCTGCTGTATTACGATACGGGGCCGGGCGGAAGGTCCGGACGCCTTCGATCCTGCGCCGCAGCGTCTTGTAGCCGTCCGAAAAGGCAGTAATCGAAGGAGCCGAACGGCGTTGCGCCTGCTCCAGCAGCCGAATCATCGTATGGCCATACACATGTACCGATGGAGTATCGAGGCTGCGCAGCGCCTGGTCGTCGCAAGACAGCTCCTGGTCGTCTCTCATCCCGCGTACAGCATACCAGACGAAGGGATTAAACCAGTGGACAGCCGCTGCCAGCGCCATCAGCCAATTGATTGCCGGATCGCGGCGTTTGCAGTGGACCAGCTCATGCAGGAAGATACAGTGCCACTCCTCCCTTTCCAACTGCAGAAGAGTAGGTGATGGCAGGATCAGTACAGGACGGAATACACCGACAAGTACGGGCGAATTCAGCTCTTCCGACACCCTCAGCCGCGGGAGCCGGCGCAAGCCAAGGCGCCTGCCCGACGCTTCCAGGAGCTGTGGCAGTTCCTCGTCCAGCACCACGACGCTGCGCCTTACGAGTCTGCGAGACTGGGTGAGATGGATGATCAGCCGGCACACCACGAGCGCAGCGCCCGCTAGCCAGATCCATAGCGCCCAGAAGGATACACCCGGGGCGAAGCGTGATGCCGTGTCGGAGAAACCGCCGGCTGTGCCTGCCGACGCCGCCCCATCCACCGGTGGCGTGCTGTTCACAGCAGATTCAGACTCAGCCGGGGGAACGACAGCTGCAGCATCCTCACCGCCATACCCATTGTCCGGAATAACAGCGGGCAGTTGATCCACGGCAAGATTACCGTTGTCAGCGAGCAGTCGCTCTTGTGCCGTGCCCTCGGCAGGAACCAGCTGCATCAGCTGGGCAGGGACCAGTCGTTGTAAACTGAATGTACTTTCCGGACTCCATGGAATCAGCAGCCTGATGAGCAGCACGCCCCAGAGGGCGTATTGCCAGCCGATCGGAAGTTTGCCCCGCAGCAGCAGACGGATCAAGAGAATCAGGCCGATCACGGCCGAAGCAGAGACGGAAGCCGTCAGGAGCCTCTGTAACCAAACGCCGCTATGTTCTGCCAAAAAGGATAACCATCGGATACTCCAAGGTGGAACAGAGGCAAACCAATCGCCAAGCAGCCTCATCTTTGGTCCTCCCGTTTCTCATCCAGCAGCGATTTGAGCTCGTCGATCTCTTGTCGGGACAGCTTTTGCTCAGCCAGAAAATGAGTCAGCATCGGCGCCAGCGCACCGCCATACACCTTACGCAGAAACGACTTCCCCTCGGCTCGCCGACACTGCTCCTCGCTGAGCAGCGGACTGTACAGATAGGTCTTGCCCTCTTGGCGGTATGTGAGAACCTCCTTCTGTACAAGACGGCTGAGCAGCGTCCGAATCGTCTTCGGACTCCACGCGGTTTGATCCTCGAGCCGATCGATCACTTCCTTGGCCGTAGCGGGCGCATGCGTCCACAACACCTTCATCACTTCCCACTCGGCTTCCGAGATGCGCGGGGTATCAGACATAAGCTCACCTCACTGATTACATATGTAGTCAATACGATATTCACATACTACATTTGTAGTCCCATTTTGTCAACCTTCATTTCCGTAACGCCCTTATATTTCAATAAAGGCTCCGCACAGCAACAAGCCCGGCTGTCATAGCCGGGCTTGCCAGGGCATGGATATCGGCACGCATGTGCTAAGTCAATCAAGTAGTCAGGCTCTGCATCGTTGCGGGATTGGCTTCCTCACCGGCCGCGGCAAGCCGCTGCTGCAGCATCTGGCCCAGCTCCTCCGAGGTATCCCAGATTAACGGTCGGATCGAGCGGCTGTGCACCGGCATCGCTTCGAGCACGCTGCGGTGGATCGTCCACACCACGGGGATATCCAGCCCCGCTGCGTATCCGCCCGCGTAGAACACTTCTGCCGAGGATATGCTGATATCGGCAATCACCAGCTTGCTGTCTGCTACACGAGCAATCGAATGATCCGTCTTCTCTTGGGTACGACTGTTGAACAGGTCGGGCAAGTAGCCGCTCTGCTCCAGCTTCGGCAGGATGTGCTGCGCCCACTCCTCGTGCAGCGCCTCGTCATCAGGCAGGACGACGCTGCAAGGCTTCAGTTTGCGCCCGCCGGCGAGCTCCGACGCTTCACGCCAGCCTTGCTCAGTTAGACTGAAAGAATGGCCTTCGCGCGTCAGGGCGCCTTGCTCCTTCAGCTTCTCGATCAAGTAGACTAGCTCCTGCAGATTGTTGGAATACGTCAGATTGTAGCTGCCTGAGAGTTTGTGGATTACTACAGGCTCCCCGGGACCGCGGGCATGCCTGTACAGATATTGCAACAGACGGCCGCCTTTTTCCTCGATCGTGACAGGGACCTTGGGAGAATTCTCGATCGCCCGCACCTCTTTTTCATTCAACGACACCGCTTCCTCACAGTCAGTCAATTCGCGGATATAACCGGAGACCAAAGGGAATAAGCGTCGCTTGTCCTGATATGACATCCGATTCAGCCCGTCATAGCTGTCGGCATGCAAATTATAGTAACCCTCTGGTGCGCAGTAGCAGCCCAGAAAACGTTCGTACGCCCCTTTTGTTTCTACTGAAGCGACCTCGTCGCAGAACAGGCAGCGTCTTTTTTCCATGGCTCTCACCCCTCCAATATACAGTGCTTATTCAAAAGCGGACGTTTTGAACAACGTCTCACAGACTCTTCGCACATCTTATCGGAATTTGCGGAGGCACGGCGATTAGTAATTTCTCATCCCGCTTAAATTTCTCTCACATTGTGAGACACACAAAAAAGCCGCGCTCCGCGCGGCTCTTATCAAAATACACCTATCAACTTGGCTTGCCCATCGGCAGGACCGAGGCAATCCGCTGCTGAACAGCGGAAAGCTCATACTGGATCTCCACAAAGATCGCCGCGCTTCCCCGGTCTTCGCGGCTCCGGATCAACCTGCCCAAGCCTTGGCGCAGTCTCAACAGCATGTAGGGCAGATCGACCTCATGGAAAGGATCGGATGCATCCTGGCGCTTGGCCATATAGACGGGATCCTGAGGCGGGAACGGCAGGGACCAGATGATCACCTGCGACAGGGACGGTCCCGGAACATCCAGCCCCTCCCATAAACTGATGGCGCAGAGGCAGCTGGTCTCCTCTTCCTGAAAGCGCTCGATGAGGGTACTGATCTCCTGATCTCCTTCTACATAGAACTTCAGATCGCGGCAGGCCTCCTCCTCCGCGATGGCCTGCTTGAAGTGCAGCATCTCTTCCCGGGAAGAGAACAGGAGCAGCGTCCTGCCTCCTGCCGCAGCCAGTCGTTCCGCCGCCGCCTGCAGCTTCTCCCTGAAGCTGCCCCCCTCGCTCCACTTGGGGATCTGAACTTCCATCTGTGCCCGGTAGTCGTATGGGGAAGCAACAGTAAATGACAGATAGTCGTCGATGCCGAGGCTGTCGGCAACATAACCGAAGGAGCCTTCCGTCGACAGCGTAGCCGAGGAAAAGACGATCGGCTTGGGAGCCGCGAACACCCGCTCCCGCAGCACCTCCTTGACAGCCTTCGGCATGATAGCGACAGCGAGACCGTCCGAGCTTTCCGTCCCCCAGCAGATCGGCGGCTCCGGACGCTCAAACAACCGCAAGGCCGTCTGGAGCATCTCCAGATGCTCTTCAACGATCCGCAGCTGATAATCTGCCAACGTATACAATCCGCTCTCATACACCAGCTCTTCCTCGATGGCCGAGAGCAGCGAGCAGAAGCGCTTGATCTCCCGCAGGAGCAGCGCATCCACCTGGATCGCCAGCCGCTCGGAGCCGGCGATCGCCGTGGTCCGGCTGGCGAACACATCGAATAGCAAGTCGCTCTGTTCGATCGCATCCTCGATTAGAAGGGCAAGCGATTCGCGGATCGCATTTTGCAGCAGCCGCGTGATGATCGCCGTAAATACGCGATGCTTCACGTTGTAGGTCAGTGCTTTTTGGGCTGCAGCCTCCAACAGATGCCCCTCGTCAAATACGATCGAGCTGTGCTCCGGCAGCAGCGGCAGCTGCCCTTCACGCTTGCGGCCTTCATAAGTCCAGACATGCTCCATATAGAAGTCATGCGAGCATATGATCAAGTCAGCCGCCCGACGATAATGGTCTCTCGACAGCGTCTGCCCGCAGCGGTGACGCTGCTCGCAGACGAAGCAATCCTGGAAGGCGTCCCAATTCACCCTCGACCACTGCTCGTCATTCAAATGAGAATAATCCCTGCGATCGCCATAGGGATGAAAGGCCTGCAACGGCTTGGGCTTGCGCACAAACTCAGGCAGCGACCTGTGGATGTCATCATACAACTCATCATCCCCACCATCCGCGATCGCCTGATCCAGCTTCACCAGGCATAGATACTGATCCGGCGATTTGCCGAGTCTTGCGTCGACAGTCAGGTCAAGATGACGTGCGAGCTTGGCCACATCACCCTGCGGCTTCACCAATTGTTCGATCAAAGACTCGTCAGCGCATGCGATAATCGCAGGCTGTCTCATATATCGCGCATAAGCAATAGCGTACAACAGATAGACCAGCGTCTTGCCTGTGCCCACACCTGCCTCCGCGAAGATCGGGCGTTTCTCGGCAAACGCCCGTTCCAGTTGAAAAGCCATATAGATCTGTTCATCCCGCACTTCAAAGCCGGCGGCCGGCAGCTGCTCGTAGAAAACATCAGCAATCCAGTCTCCGGCCTGCTGCACATAAGACTGGGCGGGATCGTAATCGAATGGGTACTTCTTCACTTCCTATGCCTCCACATCCGGGTGCGTCTACAAGAGGCTGTTCAAAAGAATCGCTTTCTGAACACACACTTGGATCAGACATACACGCCTAAAGTGGCATTATCTCACGGCCTCCTCAAAAACACAACAATTTAGCCAGTCTTATTCCAAGGAATAGAGATGCTTTGACAGCAGTCTTCGACAGCATCCTCAGCAATTACAATGTATGCTAAGAGTTGATGCAGCCAAGCCGTGCGCACCGATAACGTATCTCGCACGCACCAAGCTGCTACATCTGGTTTACAAGGAGGCCGCAAAGATGGAACCCGAAATCGCCAAACAACCGGTCAAGCCCCCCAGATTGTCTATGAAAATGCTCCATGACCTGATCATCCACCAGCAACAGATCCAGGAACAGCTGATGAAACGAATCGAGTGGCTTGAGCAGCAGATAAACGCAGCCGTACTTGCCCCCCATGAACCGCAGTCAGATGCATTACCCTCGGAGCAAGACGATACCCTGTCCGTATCACCTCCGAATATTGCAGACACAGATATGCCGGAATTGGGGCTGGAGGCGCTCATCGAGGCTGCCCTGCACCCGGATGGCCTGCCGATCGCCGAACCTTCGCACACAGAGGATACCGATCTTGCTCTAGCCGATCAACGGCTTCCCCACGATTCATGGTCTTGTATCGAGATTCCCAGATCTCTGAGACATGCTGCTCCCGCCAAAAAAAAACGGATCTGGGACAAGCTCTGGCACTGGAGCAGCGCCAGCTCGTCCGGATCGCGATCGGTCACACATAAGCGGGATGCACAGCGTATGCCTGCTCCCAGGCTATCCCTAGAGATGCCACACGAACCAATGCGGCTCCGGTCGTCGTCGGAATGAGCCAAACCGGCAGCTCGGAAAGCAGTCCCGAAGGAAAGCGGAAGACGTCTCCGTCGTCGGTCTGCTGACTCGTCTGTGTCCGCATCCGGATGCTTCCGGAAGCAAGGTAACGGTTCGTGCATTCATCGAACCTGGCGTTATGCCACTTCACCTCTTCGACCTGTTCGACAGACAGGATCAATTCGGTTCCTCTCGATTGCAACAACCGGAGATGGGGCAGCTCTAGCTTGCCAGCGTGCAGCAGGATGGCTGCCTGATCCATGGCTTGGCGCGGGTTTCCCGCTTCTGTAGCGTAAGTGACGGCGACTTCGACGACTGCCTTTCTTCTCAGCGTGCTTTTGCTCATAGTTCGGTGTCCGGTCTCCTTTTCCTCTGTTTCGTTTTTTTCAACAGGATCATTATATGGACCGGGTTGCGGATTTATGACGCCGAACGTTCTGCGATACCAAACAAGCCGGATGAGTACTTCACTAAGGAAGTCTCCATCCGGCTTGTTCGGGTCCAACTATTTGAAGTTGCGCCAATCTTGCTTGCTATTATTCAGCAGATGCTCAAAGTCCTGCTCCAGCAGTTTCTCGCGGTCAAGCCGCTCCTGCTCCGCCTGACGCCGCTTGGCTGCCTTCGCCTCGGCTTGCTCCGCTTGCCAGGCCTCCGACTGCTCCTTGAGCTTGCGGGCGACCTCAGGATGAAGCAGATCCTTAAGCGTTGCTGCGCCGTCTGCTGCCGATTGGCCTTGCTGCGGGGCGGGCTTTCTTCTACGGACCATCGCTTATACCTCCTTGTAGCGCGTATCTCCCATCAGTTCCCGGCGATGAACCGGCAGCATCGTCAGATCCCTGGGTGCGAGCACAGGCGTGTGGATCTCCGCCGCCTCAGATGCGCAATACTGTACTTCCTCATCGTTATAACGGGTACTGAAATGCGTCAGGACCAGCTGCCGGACTCCGGCGTCGCGCGCGGCCTGAGCGGCCTGATGTGTCGTCGAATGTCCATATTCCACAGCTTTATCGGTCATCGCTGCTACGAATGTCGCTTCATGTACGAGCACATCGGCATCCTTCGCCAGTACCCCGACAGCCGGACACGGGCTGGTGTCACCCAGGATCGCAATGATCCGTCCCGGCAGCGGCGGTTCCGTGACGTCTTTCGACCGCACGAGCCGGCCATCAGGCAGGGTCAGGCTGCCGCCTTGCTTGAGCTTGCCGTAATCCGGTCCAGGCGTCACGCCCCATTCCCGGAGCAGCTCGACCTTCAAGCGGCCGCAACGCGGCTTCTCCACGATCCGATAGCCGTAGCATTCCACCCTATGCTGCATGGGTGCAGCCTCGACGATAAATGAATCATCTTCAAAGACCTTGCCTTCGGTAACCTCATAATATTCAATCTCATAGCTCAGATGGGACGCTGTCATCCCTAGCGTCAGCTCCACCCACTCCTTTAACCCCTTCGGACCGAACAGCTTAAGCGGCTCGGTGCCGCCAAGAAATGCCCGGCTGCACAGAATGCCCGGCAATCCAAAAGTATGATCCCCGTGCATATGAGTAATGAAGATATGCTCCAACCGGCTGAGCTTGAGCGGTGTTTTCATCAGTTGGTGCTGCGAGCCCTCGCCGCTGTCGAACAGCCAGAACGTACCGCGGTCCTCTGGCATGCGCAGCGCGATCGACGTCACATTTCTATCCTTCACGGGCCTGCCGGCCCCTGTTCCAAGAAACCAGAGTTCCATATGCACCCTCCTTCAAGTCATGCTGCTATTGTAACGCTGCCGCAAGCGCAAAAGCAATCGGGCCTGAACCACGCTACAGCGTCCCCCCGGCATAACCGTACAGCACAAACAGGCGCAGCGCCCCTGGGTAGGCGGCTGCGCTCTGCTTGGATCAACGGTTCAAATGGGAATTATTCGGCAGACAAGCTGTTTTCTTTGAGGATAACATCATGCGCGCCGCCCTCGACCAGACTCGTCTCCGACACCAGGGTGATCCGGGCATCTCGGTGCAGCTGCTTGATCGACTTCACGCCACAGTTGCACATCGTGGATTTGATCTTGCCGATGGTGCGGTCCATGTTCTCGCGCAGACTTCCGGCATAAGGAACGTAGGAGTCTACCCCTTCCTCGAACATTAATCCTTTTTTGCCGCCCGAATCGTACCGCTGCCAATTGCGCGCCCGGTTTGAGCCTTCACCCCAGAACTCCTTGACAAAGTTGTTGCCTACTTTCAGCTTGCGTGTAGGGCTCTCGTCAAAGCGTGCGAAGTAGCGCCCCATCATGACAAAATCCGCTCCCATCGCCAGCGCCAGTGTAATATGGTAGTCGTGGACGATCCCGCCGTCGGAACAAATCGGTATATAAATCCCCGTTTCTTCATAATATTGATCCCTGGCTTCCGTAACCTCGATGACGGAGGAGGCTTGACCGCGTCCGATCCCTTTCTGTTCCCTGGTGATACAGATCGACCCGCCGCCGATGCCGACCTTGACGAAGTCTGCTCCCGACTCTACCAGATAGAGGAAGCCCTCCCGGTCCACCACATTGCCAGCGCCGATCGGCACATTGAAATTCGCTTTGACGTACTGAATCGTCTCTCGTTGCCATTCGCTATATCCGTCAGATGAATCGATTACCAACACATCGACCCCGGCTTCGACCAGTGCGCTTACCCGCTCTTCGTAGTCTTTCGTATTGATGCCGGCTCCTACGATATAGCTCTTGTTATGATCCAGCAGTTCAAGTGGATTTTCCTTGTGGGCGTCATAATCCTTGCGGAAGACCAGATAATCCAGATTGCCCTCTTCATCCACGATCGGCAGGCAATTCAGCTTATGCTCCCAGATCAGATCGTTGGCCTCGGAGAGCGTCAGGCCGGAGCGGCCATAGATGACCGAAGCAAGCGGCGTCATGAAGCTTTCAACTCGTTTGTCCAAGGCATCACGGCTTAGACGATAATCCCGGCTTGTCACGATACCCAGCAGCTTGCCCTTGGGCGAACCGTCTGCAGTGATCGCGACCGTCGAGTGTCCCGTCTCTTCCTTAAGATCCAGTACATCCTGCAGCGTGTGCTCCGGCGTCAGGTTGGAACGGCTGACGACAAATCCGGCTTTGTAGCTTTTCGCTTTGCTTACCATACGAGCTTGATCTTCTACCGACTGGGAGCCAAAGATGAAGGAGACGCCGCCGCAGCGTGCCAGTGCCACTGCCATCTTGTCATCAGACACGGATTGCATGACTGCCGAGGAGAACGGGATATTGAGTGAGATCGCCGGTTCTTCGCCACGGCTGTGCTTGACTAGCGGCGTCTTCAGGTGAACGTTCTGCGGTGTACAATCTTTCGTAGTGAGGCTTGGAATCAGCAGAAATTCGCTGAATGTTCGGGACGGTTCCGTATAATATTTAGCCATGCACGCTTCATTCCTCTCAATTTGTATTTCATCTAGGAAGGTAAATTTTATCAATCGTACCACCACAGCCTGTCCAGGTCAATATCAGCCTCGCCTCAGTCTGGGTTAGCTGCAAAGAAGCCGCTTCCGCGGCTTCACTTAACGCATGAGTTTGTTGATGGTCGTTAACAATTCTGGTACAACTTCCATGTCCCCGTCCTGGATTCGCTCCATCACGCAGCTCTTGAGGTGATGTTCCAGCAGCAGCTTGCTGACGCCATTGAGCGCGGACTGGATCGAGGCGATCTGATTAAGGACATCGTCACAATAAACATCGCGTTCGATGAGACCCTTTACCCCGCGCACCTGTCCCTCGATCCTGCTAAGCCGATTGGTCAGGCTGCTCTTGACCTTCTCTGAATGATGACTTTGGCGCTCCCCGTTTGTATGACATGCCGCGCCTTCATCCTGCAGCTGCTGCTCCGGCAGATTGCTCATCTCGCTTCCCCCCACCGCCTTTTCTTTTACTATATCATACCCCGCCCTCCTATTCCTATATCCTGCGCTGTGCTACAATATAATATGGCTTATTCATTCAATAGATAGGCAGGTGAATGCTGATGTCACAGATGAGACGACTGGCGTCTGCACGTGATTTTGCCGAGGTCGTGGAAAACGGCAGAAACGTTCGGGTATTCAAAGACGACTTGCTGATCGAGGACCGGGCAGTCATCGTCCGATTCGATGATACGCTCGTTGTCACACAGAGCAGTGTCAGCGATATCGCCTATCACGACCGGCAAGAATGCGAATTTTATGAGATCCGGAGACGATAGGAGCGGTCAAAAGGAAAAGGACAGCCTCCGCCAGATGGGTGGAAGTTGTCCCTATTATATCGGTCCAGGCTTATTCTTCAACATCATACGGTTTATATTTATTCGCACTTGAAGACTGGTGCTTCGTTTCGGTTTTGCGTTTTTCCTCTTCCATCTCCAGTGTCAGATCCTCCATCGGCAGAGGATCCACGTTGCGCTGACTGATGAACTTGTCGAACTGGCTTTCCTTGTCTGTCGGATACTGCTCGGGATTGTCTCGGGTGCCTTCCTGCCGTGTGTCCTCGCGTACCTTCTCCCACTCGTTCATCGTGTTCACCTCCTCGACGAATCAAAGTATACTAGCCATTAACCAAGCTGCAGCCTGTTCAATCGGAGGGCATAGTAAACAGCCGTCTCAGCGCTCCCAAAACGGCTGCATCATAAATGAATCAATTATGAGAATATTCTCATCTCGATCTAATAAACCTGCCTATTCCCGCGTCTGGCGTGATTCCGGGCTCTTCGTGGGAATAATTAGTAGGTTTTTGTGTGCTATAGTTAATCCTGGTTAAGTGATTACTGCAATAAACGGAGGGACAACAAGAGATATGCGTAAGCTTACATTCGTAAAACGTGTACTTGCTACAGCCTTGTGCGCTACCATCACGATAACGTCATTTTCGATCGGCGCTTCCCAAGTGGATGCAGCCACACCTAGATCCGAAGCACTCATTCAAAGCGGCAAACAATACCTGGGCGTGCCATATCGACTCGGTGCTCCGAGCGGTGCTACATATGCGTTTGACTGCTCATCGTTTACTCAATATCTGTTCAAGAAAAACGGGGTTACACTGCCTCGTACTTCCGCTGCTCAAGCTACGAAAGGCACTTCGGTGGCCAAAGGTTATCTCAGTATGGGAGACCTCGTATTCTTCAAGACCAATGGTCGAAGCATCAGCCATGTCGGTGTCTATGCCGGTCAGAACAAAATGCTGCATACATCCAGCAGTCAAGGTGTCGTAATCACCAACATGAATACGAGCTATTGGAACAATCGTTACGTCACTGCACGCCGCGTATTGAACTAAAATACCTTGTTCCGTAAACCGTCTCTGACAACAGAGACGGTTTATTGCTTTGCTGGCGAGCGGGAGCGCTATCCCAGCTTCATCCCGTTGATCGCCAGATGCGCCTGGAACATCTCAGAGACAGACGGCAGTTCCTCTTTGGCGAGCCATTCCTCATATGTCCACACGCCCGAGGTCTTGAGGGCACGCGGACAATGAATGAAGCATTCTTCGACTTCGACGATGACAGCGAGCTGAGGCGTCTTGCCGCTGAAGCCCTGAGCGGCGATCAGCTCCGTCTGCTGCGTAATCGCCGCGCGCCCGTTGATTCTTAGCACCTCCTGCATGCCCGGGATAATGAAGAGCATGCCGAGTCTAGGATTATCCAGCAGATTGAGCAAGGAGTCCACTCGGCGGTTGCCGGGCCGCTCAGGATAGATCAGTCTGCGGTCGTCCAGCACCTTGACGAATCCCGGCTCGTCGCCCCTCGGCGAGACATCGCACCAGCCCAGTTTATCTGTTGTAGACACAAAAAATAAAGGTGATCTGGACAGAAAATGACGGATATGCTCATCGATCTGAGCGATACTCTTTTTTACAACAGCCTCATGCGGGGCTCCGACCAGCTCACGCAGCTGTTCGGGATCTGTGATCTGTCCCTCGACGATTCCGTTCCATTGCATAATATAAGTTCACTCCTGTTGCCGGTTATTGGCGCTTCTCATTTGAGAAGAGTTATCAATATTGTACCCCAGGTTCAGCTAACCCTCAACCCAAGATACAGAGGGCTCCAGAAGCTCTGAGAGCAACGAGGATGAGGTGACCGTCAGCCGGTTCAGCTGCATCGGGTTATCTCCCGGACGGACGAGGCCTTGTCTTACCGTGAAGGCCATGCGATAGCCCGATTGCCGCAAATAGTAGACCATCTGCTGCCGGAACTCGCCATAAGGATAGGCAAAGTACGGTGTATCAATGCCTATTTCTCTCATCTTGTCGATATCTGGACGCAATAGCTTTTCATTCATCCCGGCCCCGTACTCGTTGCCGCAATGCAGCTCCCGCTTGAAGTGCAGATCATAGGTATGGCTATGGTACTCGAAGACATCGACGGTCTCTGCCATCTGCTGCTTCGAGAGAAAGCTTTTGCGCGCTGGGTCAAACTCTCCCGTCTGCTCCTCGATATTCGAGCCAACGACAAACAAACTTCCTTTAAAGCCATACTTCTTCATGATCGGGTAAGCGTAAATAATGTTGTTCTCGTAGCCGTCGTCAAAAGTAAGTACTACTGTCTTCTCGGGAAGGGAGCGTTCTCCGATTACATAAGCCTCCAGCTCCTCCAGAGTGGCTGTATAGTAGCCTTGCTCATATAGATAATCCATTCCTGCTTCGAAAGCTTCAAGATTGATCATCGAATTGTTGCCGGGTTCCAAATTGAGCGCTGCAGGCACGATGTAATGGTACATCAGTACCGGCACACTCTCCGCCCCGCCAGGGTCGGCGAAAGCCTTCGCGGAAGGATCCAGCGCCGCCAGTCGGGGCGCATTGGGATGAGTCAGGGCAAACGCCTTGTTCTTGGCCATAACCCAGGCCATACACCCTTTATGCGATAGTGCGGAATCCGGGAATACTACCATCAGCGTCGCCGCCAGTAAACTGAAAGCCGTAAGGACGAGCATGGCTCTCTTCACCATCAGAATCTGTTTCTCCTTCCAGCGGCGTCTCCGCTGCATGGGCTTGGACCTTTTCACATCGGTGATGATTGATCACTACAGATTAGACGGCGCAAAGGATGCGAAAGTTCCAATTTTGAAAAAAAAACTCCCGGCTTATATTCATAAGCACGGGAGGCATACAAGCTGATCTTATGGTGCTGTCGTCTCTTCGACGGAAGCCGGCTTTTCCAGCGACTTTTTCTTCAGCAACAGCCAGAACTGACAAGCAACGAAAATGGAGGAGTAAATGCCGAATACCAAGCCCAAAGTCATCGCGAGCGAGAACAGTTTAATGGATTCGCCTCCGAACAGGTACAAAATCAGGGCAGCTACGATTACTGTAATCCCAGTATTAATAGATCTTATCAACGTCTGCGAGATACTCACATTGACTAATCGAACAAGATCGTCATACGATTTGAGCTTCGCAAAACGCAAGTTCTCCCGAACCCGGTCAAAGATAACTATTTTATCATTGATCGAGTAACCGATAATCGTCAGTACGGCAGCGATAAACGGGAGGTTCACTTCCAACCGGAACACGGCAAAAATCGTAACGACGAAAAATGCATCATGGATAAGTGCAATAATCGCCGAAATCGCAAACCGCCATTCAAAACGCAAAATAATGATAAGGGCTACGCCCACAAATGCGATAAGAACCGCGATGATCGCTTTGATCCCCAGTTCTTGTGCTATGCCGGGATCGACAGTATTCTCTTCCCGGGACACCTCATCCCCATATCGTGCCTCAAATACTTCCATGATCTGATTGACCTCGCCTGCATCGGAATCGAGGATCTGCTCGAACCGGGCGGAGACACGATTGTCGTTGGCACCGCCGACAGTAAAGGACGATGGCACGAATCCCGATTCCTCGAACATCTGCTCCGCTTCGTCATGCGTGATCGATTGCGGGAGGCTGATATCCAGACTCGTCCCCGCCTTGAAGTCGACGCCGTAGTTCAAATTGGCTGCCAGCAAGACCACGATTCCGAGCACGGTAATCGCAGACGAGAGGCTGAAGAACAGCTTGCGGTGCTTAACGAAGTCATAGATCTTGTAGTAAGGATCTTCACCCTTCTTGCTCTCGGCCAGTGAACGGATATCTTCTTGTTTGACACCCATCAAGCGCGGGTTTTTGACAATATTGCTGCGCACCAGCAGGTTCAGCAGCAGACGCGAGAACGAGACGTTCGTGAACATACTCAGGATGTTGCTCAAGATCAGCGTCAGCGCAAACCCCTGAATCGCACCCGTACCGATAAAGTAGAGTACTGCAGCTGCCACGATGGACGTCAGATTGGCATCCAGGATCGTGCGGAACGATGATCGGGAGCCTGTCTTAAGCGCGGAAGCGAGACTTTTGCCGCTGCGCATCTCCTCTTTAATCCGCTCTGCTGTCAGGACATTGGCGTCAACGGCCATCCCGATCCCGAGCACGAACGCTGCAATCCCCGGCAGCGTAATCGTCGCATTCATCCAGTAGAACAACAGCAGGATGCCCCAGCTGTAGACGATCAGCGTGATGCAAGCGATCAGGCCAGGGATGCGGTACACGAACAGCATGAACAGCAGGATGAAGATCGAAGCGATCCCGCCTGCCATTAGAATCTGGGTCATCGATTGCTGCCCCAGCGTCGCGCCGACGGATTGGGTATAGATCTCCGTCAAGTTGAGCGGCAGTGCGCCGAGATTGATGACACCGGCGAGCTCACGTGCTTCCTCAAGTGTATAAGTGCCTGTAATTGTGGCTTTACCGTCCGTCAGAAGAGACTGAATGGTGGGCGCCGACAACCGCTCCTCATCCAGATAGATAGCCAGCGGCTGGCCAAGCAGCCGTGTCGTTACATCCCTTAGCTTTTCTGCATCCTTCACTTCGATCGAAACGTTAGGTTGGTTCAGATCATTGTAGATGACTCTAGCCGCACCCTCCACGAAATCAACGCCGCGCATCTCGATCGTGCCGTCCGGACCCCGGAAGGTCAGCTCAGCCGGCTTTCTCATGATGCTGCGTACTTCTTCTTCATTCGTTACGCCGGCGATCCGCGCACGGATCCGGTCGCTGCCTTCAGGCGTAATCTCGGGCTCCGCGACGCCATAAGCGTCAGCACGAGTCTGCAGGGAACGGGCGGTCTCCCGCAGCGCTTCCTGGGTTACCGTACCGTCCTCCATGACGGGCGAAGCCTGGTACAGGATCTCAAATCCGCCCTTCAGATCCAGACCGAGTCTGAGATTCTGGACGATGTGCGGCGATGTGGCCGCGACGATACCGAGACAAATAGCAACGGTTAATAAAAAGGCTATAAAACGTTTCATAATCATAGACATGAGAACTCCTCTTCCTGTTGGTTGGGCACCGCTGCGGGTGCGGGTAATGAACCGATAATATCAGCAGGGAAGAACGCAGAAGCGGCTCACGTAAATCGATGTATGCTTGACAGGGGCCAGCTTGAGCAGTGTCATGCGGATGCCGATCCATGCATTGCCGGGTACCGCAGGCACGTTGGCGACTCTCCGGTAGTACAAGGCTCCGACGACGATCACGATGAAGCCATAGCCTGCCCAGATCAGCTTCTTGGGCTGCAGATACCTGGGCGCTGTCAGATAGCTGGATTCACCGGGTGCTGATAAGGCTGGGTGATCCGCAGCTTCAGCGGGTCGTTCCACAGAAGCAGGCATGCCGGTGACCGGAATCGAGAGCAGCAGGATCATGACAACGCCCAGCCAGGAATACGCTTGCCGGCTGCCGCAGGTTAACGCTAGATTAGTTAAGGGCTTGTCCATCCGCTTCCCCCTCTCCCTTTTTGGACTCGTACTTTATGGCACGACCAGTTTATTATATACGAAACGTACCATGGGAAGGAAGAGTAAATCTGTCAAAGCAAGCTTTTATGCATCCAGATCGCCGCCTGCACTCCTTCACCCATCGCGATGGCGGCCTGCTCGGCGTGAACCCCGACATCCCCGGCCGCCCATACATGCTGTACGGAAGTCATCTTGCTGCGGGGATCCGTCACGATATGACGGTTCTCCAGCCGCTCTACGCCTAACTGGTGCGCGAGGCCGGAACGGACCTCATTGCCTCCGAACGCAAGAAAGCCATGGGTGGCCGGGAGGAAGGGGGCGTCTGCAAATTCCAGTCCTACCATAGATGAACCATCCGCTACAATTCTTTTTACAGGTTTGTCCAGCACAGGGATTTCGAGCCTGCTTAATGCTTCGCTGGATTGCACTGATAATGACCTAGCTTCATGATTGATATAGGTCACTTGACTCGTCCAGTAGGTCAATCTGCAGGCCATCGCGGCTCCCGCATCACCTGATCCCAGCACAATCGCCGGACGGTCTGTCACCTCATAGCCGTCGCAGTCGGGACAGACGAACAGGCTGATCCCGAGCAGCGGCATCAGTCCATCCAGCGGCGGCAGACGGTCGACCACACCAGTCGCCAGCAGCAGCCTTTTCCCCCGGTATACGGTGCTGTCCTGCGACACGAGCGCGAATCCATCACTTGTACGCTCCGCCCGCTCGATCCAGGTATGGACCAGATGCACACCAAGACGCTCTGCTTGCAGCCTGCCCAGGGCGCGCAGCTGTTCGCCTCCGATCCCGTCCGGCCACCCCAGCAGGTTGTTGTAGCTGCGGCACCAGGTCGAGCGGCCATCGGCGCTGTCGAGGACGACGGTCGGTCGGCCATAACGCCCAAGCTGGACCGCCGCTTGCAGCCCGGCCAGCCCGCCGCCTACAATCAGGCAATCGTAGATCATCCCGTTCCTCCTCTCTATGCCGTATAGCGGACTTTTGAACAACGTTAATAAGATTTGAGGCGGAGCTCGTCAAGGCTTTTGAATGTATACCCCTGCCGTCTTGCTTCATCGATGATGCGGCCAAGCGCCTCCGCATTGTCGCGCGATACCGAGTGCAGCAGGATGACGGCTCCGGGATGCAGCTGTGCGATGACACGGTCATAGGCATAATCCGCCCCTCTCTGGGCATTGACGTCCCAATCCTTGTAGGCCACCGACCAGAAAACACTCGTGTAGCCAAGCTTACGGGCCTCGGCAAGCATCTGCTCATTAAAGATCCCGCGCGGGGGGCGAAGATAGCTCATCCCCAGCTGCGGCGTTCTCGCGAGCACCGCTTCCTTCACCCGCTCCAGCTCATCCTTGATCGCTGACGGAGCAAGCCTGGTCATGTCCGGGTGATGCCAGGAGTGATTGCCGATCAGATGCCCTTCCGCAGACATCCGCTGCAGCAGCTCGGGCTGATCGGTGATGTACTGACCTGTAACGAAGAACGCTGCCGGCACCTTTTTGTCGCGCAGCACATCAAGCACCTGAGCCGTATATCCATTCTCATAGCCGTTGTCGAACGTCAGGAACAGTTCTTTTTGCCCGGTATCGCCCAGGAATACCGCCCCATGCTTGGAAAGGATGTCCTTGAAGCCTTCCTCATTGATCGACGGAAGCGTCCCTCCGCGGCTCGGCTTGAAGCCAAAATGAAACACCTTGTCCGAGCCAAATCCGGCCAGCACAAAGCAAACGCACAGCAGCAGCGTGATCAACCCTCTCGCGTAGAAACGCCTATGCATCCTAGATCCCCCTTGATTCATATTTGTCCTCTGGCAGTAGAACATGCCATCGTTGCCCAAGGGTAGTATTTCCAGCCTAATACTGGAACATGCAACTGCTGCTATACAAAAAGGCAGCCTCAAAAGTCCTTGACCTTCGAGGCTGCCTGAACATGCGGCTTATTTAAAATAGTTTTGCAGTCCGACTGCAATCGCATCGGCCGCTTTGCGCTGATAATCGCTGGTACGTACGATGCCCTCGTCGCGCTTGTTGGATAGGAAGCCCAGCTCCAGCAGCACCGCAGGTGTACGGTTCTCGCGGAGCACATGGTAATCTCCGAAAGCTACCCCATGGCTTTTAAGTCCGATCCCGCCAGCCAGTTGACGTTCGATCGCGTGGGCGAGCGGCCGGTCTTTCTTGCTGGAGTAGAAAAAGCTGAGAATCCCCGAGTTGTTGCGTTCGGAAGAATTATAATGAATGCTGATAAACGCATCTGCGCCCGCTTCGTGGCTGATCGCCACGCGTCTGGGCAGTTCGGGCTTCTGGTCGTCTTTGGTTCGTGTCATAACGACCGTCGCTCCAAGGGCTTGCAGCTTGTCCTTCAAGTAGTTGGCCGTGCTCAGATTGATGGTCTTCTCGGCTGTCTTGTAAGTGGTGCCTATCATGCCTGGATCAGATCCGCCATGACCGGGGTCGATGACGATCACTTTGCCGCGCAGCGATCCGGATCCCGACCCTGCCGAACGTTGGCCGGGAGATACGGTGATCTGTTCACCATCGCCCACATACTGGGAGGATACCCAGCCTCTCTCGCCGCCGGAGACGACGTGCAGCCAGCCTTTGACGCTCTCCTGGATGGAGACGGCTGCCCCCCGATACAGCATGCCATTAATCTTGTAGTCGGTTCCCGGACCTTCACGCACTCTCAGAGCATCAGCCAGCACAACCGATGCATCGGCAGAACTGCGTGATCCGCTGCCGCTCGACTTGTCTGCAGATGCCGTACTGACAGAGCCAGGCTTATTGTCCGTCTGCAACAGATAGTATCCGGCAACCCAGCCTTCCAGACTGCCGTGCTTGACGTAGTACCAGCCGTGGAACTCTCGGGTCACCAGGACGATCTCGCCCCCTTTGACCGAGCCCTTGACTTCTGCATCCTTGGCCGCATCCTCGCGCACGTTGAGCGAGGTAGCATTCACCTTGGCATAATATTGGCCGCTCGCCAAGGCTTCCCCCGGCTGGACCAACAACAACGAAGCAACAGCCGAGAGCAGCAGTACACCAAACATCATAATCAACTTTCTTCTTGCGATATGTATCATAGCAACCCCTCTCTGGTTGACAGGATAATATGAAGCACACAGGCTTCCAGGGAGTCAGCAGCGCACACACGGTTTATATACACCAAATTCTGCCTGCCTAAACAGTCTTGAAGTCATCTTCATCGATGATGATGGTGATGCCCCCCGCTGTCACCGCTGCCGGCATCTGCATAAGTGACCGACAGCTCCGCATAGATAACGCCTTTCTGCACCTGAATCTGCTGCTTCAGTCGGCGCAGATGGGACAATTTGCCTCTGACCACGATCACCTCCAGACATTGGTCGTGATTGAGATGGACATGCATGGTCGACACGATGGCATCATGATGGTCGTGCTGCAGCTCCATCAGCACGAGCGGCAGTTCACTCACATGATGATCATATACCATAACGATCGTCCCTGCGACATGCTCATCATCCTGCATCTTCGTGGCGTCCAGTATCGAGCGTCTTGCCATATCCCGGATCGCTTCCGAACGGTTGGTGTAGCCCTGTGCTTCGATATAACCGTCGAACCGTTCCAGAAGCGGTGCCGGGAACGACACGCCAAAACGGATGACTTCTTCCTTCTCTGCCACTCTCATCACCTGTTCTGCATCAGTATGTCGTGTATTTTACCATATTCCGGGCCGCTTGGGAACGGGACAAAGCCCCATCCCTGACTTCTGGGCGATGGGGCCTGGCGAGTGGCAACGAACGGCTATTTGTGCGATACAAGCCAGTTGGCAAGCGTCCGGATCTCGGCCGGCGTCATCTGACCGCTAAACCCCGGCATACCGCCCCGTCCCTTGCCGATCACGGCCTCCAGCTCTTGCTTTGTATACTGGGAGCCGATCCGGCTGAGATCGGGTCCTACTTTCCCCCGGAGATCCGTGCCATGACAAGCTAGACAATGCTGCTTGTATAGTCCCCCTCCAGCCGGAGCCGAGGCAACCTCAGCTGGCTGCCAGGCCTGAGGCACCAGGCCGACAGCATCCGTCATGCTCGGTGCGAAGCAGAACATCACAGCGCTACACAGCAAGATGGTCCGCATCACTCTATCTCTCATTGCTATCCCTCCTTCATGTCTAGGGATAGTCTGTGCAAGAAGCCGCGCACTTATGAAAGATGGCGCAGTTCCACAGCATAGTATTGATGGCTCCGACTAACTGCCTGGACCTCAGGTAATACGTGTCGCATTGGAGAACTGCTGTACAGGACCTTGCCAGCGATCGTCGCTGAGGATGGTTTCTTTGTAACTCTCATTGGTATACTCGCCAATCACCGTTCGCCAGAACTGCTGTGATTTGATATTCTCCTGCTCCTGGCGGATCTCCCAATGACCCGGCAGCATATCGAAGATCTCTTTGACGACCACCCGGCCGATCCGCTTGCCTCGCCACTTGCGCATGATGAAAAAATCTGCCAGATTGCGTGTGGCCGGATCGCGGGGAATAAGCAGACTGAATCGGTTGATAAGCATAAAGCCAGCCAGCTTGTCATTGATCTGGATCAGGATCGGGATGCGGCCCTCCTCTGTCCTGCCTACCTCCGTCCAGTAATGATCGAGCTCGCTGTAATCAAAAAAACCGTGCTTGTCGGGATCCTTGCCGTTGAACTCACTGGTATCGTAAAGGTACATCTGCATCAGATTGCGAAACACGGACTTATCCGACTGCGGGGCGTCGATCAGCTTGATTTGATACCCCCGGTGTTCGATCAGATTCATTACGCATACCTCCTCATCTTCTCATACTTGCATCTCTGTATTGGTTTAGGGTACGATTTTCGTACAAAGGAGGAGAAAACTATGGCAAGCTACAAAGAAATCGATACCCTTGAACAATGGAAACAATTGCTGGACGCGTCCCACGACCATCAAGTCGTCATATTCAAGCACAGCACCACATGCCCGGTCAGCGCGAACGCTTTATCCGAATTCGAACACTATCTGGATGCTCATCCGGATAATGCGACAACGTACGCCCTCGTCAAGGTGATCGAATCCAGACCCGTATCCAACCAGATCGCGGAAGACACGGGAGTCAAGCATGAATCGCCGCAGATCATCCTGCTTCAGGGCGGCAAGAAGTACTGGACTGCTTCCCACTGGTCGATCACGCAAGAACATATGAAAGCAGTTATGCAATAATGCTTTGATGTCATCATGCCGCGTATCCGAACCGATTCCGATGGGAGAGGACTGCGCGGCTTATTCGGCGATCCGGTTCAGTCCGCTGTAGCGGGCGATAACCTCCATCAGGCGTTTGTGAAGCGGGAACACGAATTGCATTGCACCTAGCGTCTTTAAGCCGCTGCGGTTATGCACTGTCGCTGCGCTGACGTATAACCGATACTGATCGGTATCCGGCGTAGTACTGATATATTCCGCCCGGTCCTCGCGTTTGTTCTTGTGGGCGAAGAGGCGGCCGGTCTGTGCTTCGAATGGAGTAATACTGATAATATCCGCCAGCTTAATATGATAATTGACATGAGGTTTGTGGAAGACTAGCTCCCTCGTAGATACCGTAACCCCGTAGTTGCTCTTCTTTTGCGACAGTTTCAGTTCGCCTTCAAGCGATCGCAGCTGGATAAAGTCCGGATGCACGCCATCCCCTCCCTTGTATGATGTGTAGTGACGGCTTATTCCTTCCGGTCAAAGTAGACGATCTCCCCGCTAATCCCCTGTTCAGTGATATCCAGTCGTCCATAAGAATAGGAACGCTGTCTGCGCTTATCCGTAGGAGAGCCGGGATTAAACAGGATTACCCCGTTGCGGCGCTCATAAAGCGGGCTATGGGAATGTCCGAATACGACCATATCCACATTATCCCCTGCAAATGCTTCCGCCGCGCGTGAATCAGTCGTACCCTGGCGGCCATGCCCGTGGACGAGGCCAATCCGCTTGCCCTCCAATGTGACGATCTTCCGATAACCAAAAGCTTTGACGATCCGTTCCCCGTCGTTGTTGCCGGCAATGCCGTGTACCGGCGCGTAAGCCGCCAGCATGTCGTACACCTCGTAGCTTGTCCAGTCTCCGGCATGCAGGATCGCATCGACCTGTGACAGTTCATCCTGCAGCGCCTGAGGCAGCTGGCGCGCCTTTGCCGGCATATGCGTGTCGGACACGACAACTATGCGCATGCGACTCCCTCCGATCCCCGAATATCCATATTTCAGCCTAACGTGGCCGGGATAATATGGTCAAACAACAGTTCTTTGGCGAGCATCGCCCTGCTCTTCCCCTCAACCGACTTACGAATCACAACGACCAGCTCCAGCTCCGGCACGATAAACAAATACTGTCCTCCGTAACCAAGGGCAAAAAACAAATCACAGCAATCATTGTGCTCAGCCGTGGATACCCACCAATGGTAGCCGTATTCTCCATAAATAGGAGGCTGGTAATGAGGTAAACCTCTCGATTGAACCTTTGTTGATGCCTCAATCCATGACTGGGACAGCAGCCTTTCTCCCTGCCAAACCCCCTGCTCCAGATAGAGCAGCCCGAACTTCGCCAGATCCTCGGCTGTCAGATGCAGCCCCGCTCCGCCTTCGCTTATCCCACCGTGGCGCGCCCAGCGCACACTTCTGAATCCCAGCTTGCTGAAAAGGCGCCGCTGGGCAAACAACTGGGCCGGTTCTCCGGTGACACGGGTCAGGATGGCCGATAGAAGGTGGGAGCAGCCAGAATTGTAAGCAAAGATCTGGCCGGGTCGGTGCACGAGCGGCTGACTGGTAATAAAGCCGATCCAGTCCCCGGTACGCCGCATCTTGAAGTAAGGTTTGTCGAATTCGGGCCAGTCGAAGCCTGGGGTCATCGTCAGCAAATCCCGGACGGTGATGGCCGCTTTGCGGCTGTCTTTACTGTCGTGCAGCCATTCGAAGAAGTGTGAAATCGGCGTATCGAGCTGCAACAGCCGATCATCAACTGCCATGCCTATAAGGGCGGAGACGATACTCTTTGTACAGGAATAGACAGCGGCGATTCGGTCGCTCCCCTGCTCATGCCACCGCCAGAGCAGCTCGCCTTTTCTGACGATAAGCACATCCTTTATCGAACGATCCGGCAATTCAGCATTCATCCTGCGCAGCCGATGCTCGTCCATTCCGGCGATCCCCGGCTCGCCGGCCGGCAAGCGCATCCAACGTCCCGCAGCTCGTACGGTCATGGGAACCTCCTATTTATACTCACCTAGTATATACTTTTATTGTGAACGACCTGAGCCTAAGTTGTCAAACCGCCCGGGCAGGCAGCCGCCCCTTTGCTCATTACTCAGCATACGTCCAAAAACTATGCTGCATACCTACATAAAGTAACCAAAGAGGTGATCTTCGTGTACAAGAAAAGGTACAACAGCCGCAATATCCGCGGCAAACTGCGTGTATGCCGATACTTGCGGGCCAATCCGAGCCTCAAGAGCAATGTGCCCCACACCAAAGCGTTCACGCTGGCTAATCTGAGATCCATGACAGACAAGTATAATTCGGTGTATATTAAACCGGATATCGGCTCGATGGGAATCGGAGTCTACAAGCTGAATATGACGGGGAGTGGGTACGAGCTATACTCGACTTCCAAGCGCAAGCAGCGCCGCGATTATTTTTCGAGCCGCAGCGCCGTATATAAACATCTGAAGAAAAAGCAGGGAAGCAGCCGGATGATTATCCAGCGCACGATCCCTCTTGATACCGTAGAAGGCCGCCCTTACGATATCCGCACCATGGTCCAGCGCAAGCCGGGAAAATCATGGGTATGCACCGGATTTCTTGTTAAAGTGGGGAAGCCGGAACGTATCGTGACCAATTATTATCAGGGCGGCAGGATCTATACACTTAGCAAATGGATGCGTAAGAAGGGCTGGTCCGAGACAGCCAGCCGCGCACGGGAGCAGCAGCTGTCGGGTACGGCGCTGGCGATCTCACAAACGCTCAGCAAGCGCCGCAGCGGCATGCATGAGATGGGCATCGACTTTGCTTATGACCGGCATGATCGCCTTTGGGTCCTCGAAGTCAATTCCAACCATCCGCAATTTTACCCTTTGCGCAAGCTGGACCGGGCCGTTTTTCAAAAGATGAAGCAGTATGCCCGAAGCTACGGGCGGATGGATGCCTGAACGGCAAGAACCGTTGGGCCGGAGTTACCCGGATTGCGAGTCCTTCTCAATCAGTGGGCTGCGGCGGCGTATTGCTGCCGCAGTTCTTCACATTTTTCCGCCCGCTCATGGCCTTTAAGCTTGGGGCAAGTATAGCAATATTGCCCGCCTTCGGTTTTATGGTACAGGCAGCAGACATTTTTCATCTTCATCTGCTTGCCCTCTTCCCGATAATCGTCAATGTAACGGGGCTTTACCACCATCGGATTACGTGTACTCCCGAACACGGCCGGATCAAGAGCTTGCAGCGCCGCATAATCACTGCCCAGACGTTCGCTCACTGAACTGTGATTAGGATCGCTCAGCAGCCGTTCCACATAGAAGCCGACTCTTGTCGGCATCTGTCCCCACAAAAATCCTGGATTCAAGCCGGCTGCAGTCGCCGCTGCGTCCACTAGCGGGCGGAGTGTGCCGCTGATCAATGTCGTCAATTGTTCCTGCACCCACCGCTCCCTCTCGATAGGCTCCGCAGGCCCCTCCACGCCTTGAAACGCTTCAACAACCGTGCGAATCTGGCTATATTCACCTACCTGGATAACTTTGATGGTCAGTCGATCAGGCTCCAAAGACAGCGAACGGTTCCAGCAAGATAATGAATAAAGCAATGATATCAGCATGCCGCTGTAATAGCTGCTTAGATATGCTGCAGGCACATCAAGGTCCACCGCTTTGATGCTCCTGCCATACGCTTCTAGAAAGCTGTGCAGCTGCTCTTGCTGATGCAGATCTGCAGCCGCAGCTTCATAAAGGGTTTCATGCTGGTCCGTGGCGTCAACAACGAAGAAATGTTCTCCCAACAAACGATAATTTACAGGCATCATGCCAACCGCTCCCCTCACACTATAGCTCAATCGTTATTGATAATCATTATCAAACTATTATAGCAAGGCTGCGTCTAGAAAGCTATCCTTAGGCGGACAAAAATAAACCTGCACCAACCGATGCAGGCTGCAGCAAAGCAAGCGGCTACTTCCAATGACTGGCAATGAAGCCGTCTCTTCCGGATGCGTTGCGATACATTTTATAACGGATTGTATTTTTGCGATGATATCCTTGATGATAGTCTTCTGCTGGATAGAACGGGGCTGCCGGCACGATCGGAGTGACGATCGGATTCGTAAAAATACCGCTTTCCTTCAACCGCTTCTTGGAGGCTTCCGCTTGTTTTTTTTGCTCCGGAGTATGATAAAAGATCGATGTACGGTAGGAAGCGCCCCTATCATGGAATTGTCCTCCGGCATCGGTGGGGTCGATCTGACGCCAGAATAAATCCAGTAACTCTTCATAGCTCATCAGCTTGGGGTCGAATGTAATCTGGACGGCCTCCGCATGTCCCGTCGTCTCGGAACATACCTCCTCATAGGTAGGATTTTCCGTATGGCCTCCTGTATAGCCGGAGAGCACCTCAATGACACCGGGGCGCTCCTCGAAAGGAGATACCATGCACCAGAAGCACCCGCCTGCAAATGTCGCTCGTTCGTAAACAGGCGTTTCATTTTGTTGTTCCATTGCAATTGCCTCCTTATCACCAGAGTTTACCCTATCATTATAGCACAAGCAGGCATTAGAAAACCCCGACCTGATCGGTCGGGGCATGTACGCACGAATTCAAATTAATGAGCTTCGCGGTTCCTGCCGCGCAGTCCCGCCAAGCCGATCAGACCGAGCAGACCAAGCCAGCCCCAGTCCATTCTGTCATTGTTTGCGGCAGTTGTCCGGTAGCGGCCATTGTCCATACCATACGCGCCAAAGTTGTTGTCCGATTGAACCCGGTTGCCTTGCGTAAATCCGTTCATGCCGGCACCTCTGTTCATGGTATTGCCTCGCATGCTGCCATCCATCGATGTACGTTGAGTCGTGTTATTCAACTCGACCCCAGTATTCGATTGCTTCATCATTTTGTTTGAAGACTCGGCGAAGGTCGGTACGGCAAGCATCAGCATGAGTGAAGCAACAATCAGAAAGCTCAGCGACAGACGTTTCATAGCAGCTCATCATCCCTTCTCAAAGTAGGTGACTCCAAAAGACTCGTCTAAAGCAGACAGACTTTTCAGGTCCCGTCTTTGTTGTTCCCGGAAGGCCGAGGGCTGATACATGGATAATGATTGCTGTCTGCTGAATATCCGTATGTATTAACCTCGAACAAGCTGAATGAGACTTAGCTCGGGACGGCAGAACATGCGAAATGGAACGCCGGTTGTACCCACACCCCTATTGGTGTAAACGGGTAGCCGCCCCCGATAATTGAGCCGGTCAACATATCTGCCTCCCAATGGCGGCGTGATCAAGTGACCGAACCATGGGAGCCTGATCTGGCCGCCGTGGCTGTGACCGGACAATTGGAGTCTTACGCCTAGATTATCCCCATAGGAATCGGCATAGTCGGGCTCATGAACGAGCATAATAATGTAGTCGCCGTCTTGCGTGCCCGCAAGGGCAGCTGCCGGGTCTGGATCGGCATGCATGACATCCTCCAGCCCGATCAAAGAGATGGCGCCATCCTCTCCTTCGATACGGTGCGCAGCGTTGTGCAGCACCTGGAATCCCGCACGCCCCAGTGCATCTGTCACCAGATCGGGACGCTGCCAATAATCATGGTTGCCAAGCACAGCTACTTTGCCGAATGGCGCTTGCAGCCTGCTCAACACCGGAATACTGGCTTCCAGCAGCTCCAGTCCATCCTCTAACAGATCGCCAGTAAAACATAATAGATCAATCTCATGCGTCAGGATCGTATCCACCAGCCGTTCGAGGTCCGAAACATCATAGTGGAAGCCCAGATGAATGTCGCTGAAATGCATAATGCGAAAACCGTCAAAGGAAGCCGGCAGATCAGGAAGTGGAAGGGTAAGGCTGTCGGTATGCAGCCACCTGCGCTCGATATAATGAGCATATAGCGGCGTCCCTACCGCAGCGGTAGCCAACCCTCCCAGCGCCAAGCGGATAAACTCCCTTCTCGTCAGCTGTTTCATTGAAGCATTCTCGTCACGCGCAACTCCAGCTCGACAATGGAGAATGGCTTGGCCATATATTCCGCTGCGCCAAGGAGCAGTCCGCGGACAACGTCATCCTCCTTGCGCCGGCCTGAGAGCATAATGACTTTGGTAGGAACAGAACGTTCATCCATGGATTCCTTATACTTCTGCAGTAGTGCAAAACCGTCGAGCTTGGGCATGACGCCATCCAATATGCAGACATCAATCACATGGGTTTGAAGCAGATGAAGCGCCTGCTCTCCGTCACTGGCTTGCAAGATTTTAACGGGCAAATGACTCAGGTTGGTCACAAGTATGTTGCGAAGAATTTCGTCGTCGTCAGCTATGAGCAGCGTTTTTTGATGGGCTTCTGACGCTTCAGGAGGCTCGGCCCCTTCCTTGCCGATCACGATCTGGTCACGACCGCTTTTTTTGGCTTTATACATCGCCTCATCTGCTGTCTGCACCCAGCTTTCAGCCGTCATCGTTGCCTGCCACTGTGCAATCCCTGCAGAGAAGGTCACATGAAAGGATTGGCCATTCACCTTAGCAACCGGCTGCTGATGGACAATCTCTCGCAATTTGGAGAGCAGCTTTTCCGCTTCAATCTCCGTCGTGCCTGGCATCAGGATAACGAATTCTTCGCCGCCGTACCGAGCGATCAGGTCGGTTACCCGGGATTGATGATTCAACAGGCTGGCCAGGCCCTGCAGCACGTGATCGCCTACCGCATGACCGTACGAATCATTGATTCGTTTGAAATAATCAATATCGATGAAGGCAATCGAGATCGGTGTTGGATAGCGCTGGATACGCTGGAGCTCCGACTGAATCTGATGGTCGATGTATCGTCGGTTGTACACCCCGGTCAACGGATCCCGAAACGCCATCTGTTCATACGTTTTGCTGCGGGTCAGCAAGCTGTAGATCCGGGCAGCCAATTCTTCGTACTGAAAAGGCTTCGTGACATAATCGTCTGCCCCCAGATACAAGCACTGCATTTTGTCTTCAAGATCCTGCCGCCCCGACAACACGATCAGCGGCAGCCATTTGAGTGTCGGATCTTCTTTCAAAAACTCGAATAGATCGTACCCGGAATGCGGGTACATCATCAGGTCAAGTATGACCAGGTCGAAATGCGCCTCATGCAGCAACTGTTTGGCTGCCTGCACGGTAGAAGCCTCTGTCACTACATAGTCATCGAGTTCAAGTCTGCGGAACAAATACGAGCGCAGCGCATCCTCATCATCAATAATCAGCAGTCGGCTGCCGGCCATGGTGGGGCGATCATTGCGGATTCCCGAGTAGTCCAGGGCGAGCTCCTTCTTGCACACTTCGTATTCCATCGCCAGTTGTTCCTGGAGCTTCAAGCTGTTCTTGACAGCCGAGGGGATGAACGACGCGGGATCGGCTTCGCACTCCGACCACTCCCACACCTGCATCAACTCTTCAGCGAGTTGCCCGATGCGATGAAGTCCGAAGACGGGGGCGCTGCCTTTCATCGTGTGGAACATTCGATACAGATTTTTGCAGCATTCGAGATCGTCTTTTTCCTTTGCCTGAACCATCAGGCTGTTGATTTTGGTTAAATGAACTTCCATTTCTTGGATGAACCGCTCGCGGCCTTGCCTTAGCAATCGCTGCCCGCGGTCTTGCTTGGCGGTAAACTGTTTTGAGCTACTGGGTTCCATCTATTCACTTCCTGGGATTTAAATGGTAGGCTGCTGTGGACTAGAGTCCAAGGCAGCCATGGCAATCTGAATCAACCCTTCGAATAATGCATCATCTTCCTCGATACGATCCTCCATAGCAAATATCTCTTCCTCACGTCCTGAAGTATCCAGGAAGAACAGGCCGTATGACCATTCTTTGCCTTTCTTGCTCTGCAGCGCCATCTCGTAGGCATCGCGATGGCCTGCAAAGCGGAATTGCACGTTGCCGATATAGCCGTCTTCCTTCGAATAGGTCATTGACGCCGACAGTATCGTAATTTCGTCCATGGGCTAAACTCCTTTGATTGATTCTTCCTTCAGCTATTCTGCTTCCTGCCAATCAATCCGCAGCAGACGATCATCGTCACCGGTCGGACTGCCCCGGCCATCTGTGTTATTGGTTAAGACATAAAGACCGCCGTCCGTGTAGACGACATCCCGCAGACGCCCTACGCCGTCCAATACATCCTCGATGGGGCTGCCGTCCGCTGCGAACCGCGCCAAGCGCTCCCCGCGCAGACCCGCGATGACAATCTCGCCGCTGGGCAGGACTGCCAGGCCGGATGGAGCCAGTGTATCCTCTCCGGTATGGTAGAGCGGCGGCATCATCCCTTCCTGCTCCTCGTCGCCCTGAATCTCAGGCCACCCATAGTTGGCTCCGGCTTCGATCAAGTTCAATTCGTCGTGAGCATTGGGACCGTGCTCTGCGCTGAACAACCGGCCTTGCTCATCCCAGTCCAATCCTTGCGGATTCCGGTGTCCCGAGCTGTAAACATACGAGCCGGCTGTCGGATTGTCCTCGGGTACGCTGCCATCCGGAGCGATGCGCAGGATCTTGCCGGCTAGCGAATCCGGTTGCTGTGACAGCGACCGGTCTCCCGCATCGCCAGTAGTCGCATAGATCATCCCGTCCGGGCCCCATGCAAGCCGGCCGCCATTATGGGTGTTGCCGCCAGGGATCCCTTCCAGAAGCGGCCTCGATTCCAGCCAGCTTGACTCGGTATGCTCGAGGATGGCGATACGGTTCAGTACCTGGCCGTCTTCTTCATACGTATGATAAGCGTATGCCTGCCTGCTCTGGGGAAAGTCGGGACTCAGCAGGAGCCCGAGAAAGCCGCCTTCACCTGCCGCATGCACAGGCTTCGCCAGCTCAACCGGCTGACGGATCAGCTCGCCATCCAAGATGCTGACGATGCTTCCCTCACGTTCGCTTACATAGATGGTATCTGCGTCATGAGCGATAGACCATGGCGCTTCAAGCTGCCCGGTTAATACCTGATAACCTTCGCCTGACGGTTCCGGCTCCTCCTGGGGCGGTTCGGCTGGCGATTCTGCGGGCGACTGATTTTCCGGCGGCGGGGCTGATTCGACAGGCGCATTATTCTCCGGGGAGCCGCAGGCGCCCAACAGGAGAGCTGCTGCTGTAACTAAGGGTAGCTTCCATGTCTTCATCCTTCCATCTCCCTTCTGCAGATTATACCATCAGTATAGCAATTTTCCTCTCCCGCTACCAAACGCAGAGCAATTTGGTACGTTTGCCCTAGAAGCTGGCAAACAAAAGAAAATGGCGATGTCCAGTTAGACTGGCACCGCCATTTTCCGAGATGAAGATGGGTAATGAGCTCCTGAACCGTCCTGTTTCGTGTCCCATTTGCCGCTATTCTAACAGTTCAGCTGGTACTTCCGGTTGATTGACATACCAGATACTGGCTGTCGAGACAAGCATGACCGCCAGTGCGGACAGCATTGTCGCGACTCGGTAAGCGAGTTTTTTCTTCATTTACCTGTTCCTCCTTTCGCGCCAAAGTGAACCAGGGACAAGCTCTGGACCAAAAACGTCGCCGCTAATACCGATGAACCAATGAGGAAATTAGCTGCTACTAAAATACTACTAGAAATTTTGAGAATCGGGAAGTACTTTGGCGGGATTCTGGTTTGTTTTTCTATTTTTGACGGTGCAAACAGCAGGCATAAGAGCACGCTTATCGCATTGGCTACCCAAATCATGGTCTTATCCAGCGGCACTAGCGAAACCAGCAGGATAATGGCGGTGGATACGATGACACAGGCAATCCCGGATTTCAGGTGGTAACCGCCGGACATTTGGCGCAATACAGCAAACATTACAAGGGCGATCGCGACCTCTTGAGTTACTCCGAGCGGCCAGGAGACCAGCAAGGATAGTCCGACAATGAGGACGCCATTGACGATCGCCTCAAGTGCAAAACGCAGCACTTCGACACTTGCTGGATGGTTCGGCACCATTGCCTTCAGGTTCATCGCAAGTCTGCGGGCAATGAACGTAATCATTCTTTGGACTCCCTCCTTACAGAGAAATATAAGAACACGCCCATTGCGACAGTAAGCGCTATGATGTCGATCAGTGCATCTCGCTTATAAAGGATTAATCCGCTTAACATTAGCGTACCGAAGATAATAGTCAGGATGATGGCTTTCTCCCATTTAAGCCGTTTTTGATCAAATTCAAAAGAAAATCCCAATCCTCTGGAGTAAAGATACCGGCTCAGCAAAAAAGTAATCAAGGCGGTTAATGACTGCAGCAAGTATCCTTTATTCGGATTGCTCTGGACTTCGGCTACAGACAACCATCCAAACGACAATTCAACGATGACTGCCTGCATAAGAACGACAGCGATATATCCGCCAAGCGCGACAAATCCCGACCAGTGAATCGGAATTTTGAGAAAGGTCGTTAACAGCAGCGCAAGCAGGATCGCGTTGATCAGCGGGACGAAGCTCGCAAGCTCGTATTCGCTTCGCAGCAGTAGGCTCTGTACCGCCATCAGCATGGCGATCAGAATTGCCGGCTTATATACCTCCCTCAAACGGTATCGAAACAAGACCAGAGCAATCGAAATGACTGCCACACTTTCGAGCGAGGAAAAAAATATGAACAATGCCTCTTCCATGGTTGCACCCCTATTTTCTATGTACTTGGTACTCGATGACACTTTCTTTGGTGATTAACAAGTTGCCGGCATTGTCCTTGCGATGAGTCAATTTTCCTAATGCGCACAAACGGGAGATTTGCCTGCGGGTGACATCCAGCATTTCCGCTGCTTCAATCGCTGTCAGAACTTTCTCAAGTGCAGTTTCTTTCAACCCTTCCCCTCCTAGCCGGAACGTCTCGATCGGGACCTTTGGACAGCATCATATCACGTCCCGATCGAGACTGTCAATGTGTATAATTCGATTGCTTCGCTTCCATTCAAAAAAACCTTCCGCATGATTAACGGAAGGGAAGCTGACTTGCTTTGCTCATCTTGCAACCTGATTCATATGCCAAACCGCTCCATCTGCTCAAGCTGCCGCTCCAGCAGTAAAATCTCCCGCTGCCTGCTCCCGATCAGATCGAAATGGGGGTAATGCTGCCGATGATGGATATAGCGGGGGTCCAATCCATAGCCGATACACCAGTCGGAGAGCTTGGCGATATCGCTGCAGCCAACCTTGGTAACGGTCCGGATCCCGGGAAAGCGGGGCTCCAGCCAATAATGCGTCAGATAAGCAATCTCCCCGCGCTGCACCTGCTCCTTCCAGCGCTTCATCTCAGATCTGGTAATGCCGAATGCCATCAGATCACCTCTCACCGTGTCCGAATGGACATTGCTGATAGTCATAGGACGGCTTCACGATATCATTAGGATAACTGCGATGGAAGATCTGGGTGGCCGCCGGGGAGACCGGTGGGATCAACCAGGCCCAATTGCCAGTAACCGCTCTGCCGGCCTCGCACTCCTGCTGTTCGAAACGCACAAACTGCTCGGCTGCCGTATGATGATCGACGATGCTGACACCAGCCGACTTGTAGGAATGCATGACCGCTACGTTCAACTCGACCAGTGCCTTATCCTTCCATAACGTGACGTTGCTCTCCGTCGACAGTCCCATCAGCTGCGCCATGCGAGGCAACAGATTATAACGGCTTGTATCCGCAAGGTTGCGCGCACCGATCTCCGTCTCCATATACCAGCCGTTGAACGGAGCAGCCGTATAGACGATACCGCCGATCTCCAGCGACATATCAGCGATCATCGGCACGGCATACCATCTCACGCCAAGCTCCGCCACCGCCGGCAGTTCGGGATGACGAATCGGCACTTCCAGGATCAGCTCGCGCGGCACTGCACGCCAGCGCGGCTGTTCCTCGCCGAGCTGGATGACGATCGGCAGCACATCGAATGCCGTTCCTTCGCCCCGCCAACCAAGCTCCATGCATATATCCGTAAAAACGACCGAGGCCGGGTCACCGATCACACCGTCCGGCGTCCGGTAGCCGGCGTAGCGGATCAGCTGATGATTCCAGATCCTTACGCGGGGGTTCCTCCCCCCAGCGGGAGCAAATACAGTAATTGCCGGGCGTATCCTGCCGCCATTGGTTGCGTAGCGGATATGCTCGAACACCGCCTCGAACAGCTCGTCCACTGTGTGCAGATCCCGTGCATCCTTCACAACGAGACTATTCCAGAACAAGCGGCCGATGCATTTATTGCTGTTGCGCCAGGCGACCCGGGCGCCATATGCCAATTCATCCGCCGTATGGCTGTAGCTTCCGGTCTGATCAAGCTCGCGCTTCACCAGGGTCAGGCGGTCGTCCAGCTCGGCGTCAGACTTTCCTAGCTCAGCATAACATTGCCGGATGAAGCTCTCTGCTTCTACACATAACTGTCTATCTTCCTGAACCTGCATCGCAGACCTCGTTTTCTCCTGCTGCATCAAAGCAAACCGGGGTTTTGCTTCCATTATAGCCTAATCCCGCTTCGGCTGGTAATGTAAAAAGTCCCCGTTTTGCTGCCATTACTCCATCTCCATACCTGTATTTCGCAGCTCGAAATGATAGGAGACGATAATTTCGGCTTTCGGGAATGCCTCAGCCCAGTTTATTTTCTTCCAGATCTTCGGGTAAAAAGCGTGAATATCCTTTCCCAGCCCCAGCGCATCGCTGCGGGACTGCTGCAGCTTGCGGATCATTTCCTTGGCTTTCTCCTCCAAGAACGCATTGGCATCCCGCTCGATTTTCCGGATATCTTCAGCAGTGAACAGATCTTTGCCAAATGTCTTCTCGAGCAGATTGCCTTCCAAATGGATGTCATATTTCACCTTGACCACATCGTTCTCCAACTCGACGGATTTTCGCGATCTGATCAATTCGGTCCCGATCGTGATCAACTGATCCTGCTTTCCCTCATAGGCAAACACAAGATCGCCTCCGTCCATTTCATCATCGATACGGAGCATTTGCCAGGTATCTTCTGTCCCGAGTGTACCGACCATCCGATCGCCGCGGAACAAGGCTACACCGTTCCAGACGAGCTCGTTGCCGCTCACTTCGAGATAATTGAGAAACGGTTCTCTTCCCTTCGTTGACAGATCGATAAAAAAATTGCCGAGGTTCATATCAGGGATCGTCCCCATCTTCGTACCGTTTTCAAACATCGACATAATATAGACCGAAGGGATCTGTTCGAGATTAGGCCTGCTGCGCAGCAGCTCGCTGGCTCTGCCCTTGACGACGATCGGCCAGAGGAGGCGGCGGATCTCGGGATCTCTGCGGAACGGATCAATGATTGTATGCATACCTTGCCGGGCAAGTCCTTCGCCAAAGGCCAGGATGCGCGTCTGACCAAAAAAGATCTTTTGATTCAACCGGTTCTGCAACACCTGGATCGCCTCCAGCACCGTCCTCCCTTGCGCTTCCATGATGATAACCGCGTCTTTGGAGTCGCCGCCCCCGTCGGCACCGCTGGAGCTGGCAATCTTGAGCGGCACCGGAATCTGTACACTGACTAACAGCATCTCTGGCTGATCCTCCACAAGATCCAGACCAATCGCAACGACACTGGTGCGTTCCTCGATCTCCCGGCGGTCCCAGCAACCGCTGAGCATGGCGACTAGGAGTAAGAGCAGCAACATACGTATGGTGAACCGCAGCTTGAACAAGCCTATCACTCCTTCCCGGCACGGTCCGAACCGCCAGCCGGCTTATCGTTTCCTTCAGAGGGAAGACGTTGGCGGAGTACGCCCAGCAGCCCGAGGAACAGCGGAATCCCCATAGCGCCTCCCATTGCCATATTGCCTATAACCGTCTGAGTGGTAAAGAGCTCCTGCATGTTATTCGGCTGCATCGCCACCCAGTACAACACCGGCAGCAGGATAACCGAGATTAACCGGTGGTTTGTCAGGTTAAGGATCTGCTTCAATATTAGCGATGTCGCATAATAATAATTGGCCAGCGTCGTAAAGACCGCAGTTACCCAGACAGCCAAGAAACCCGACTCCAGCCGCTCCAGGATCAACCCCGGCACTTCAGTCGACTTGACCAGCTCCAGCGTCGGCCAGGCA
Source organism: Paenibacillus jepli (assembly GCF_047238105.1). Classification (NCBI taxonomy): domain Bacteria; kingdom Bacillati; phylum Bacillota; class Bacilli; order Caryophanales; family Paenibacillaceae; genus Paenibacillus; species Paenibacillus jepli. The sequence goes on along the minus strand of NZ_JBDFMD010000001.1, from coordinate 6,892,368 downwards.
AGCAGATGCAGCTCTTCATAACCGAAAACGGAAATGCCGGCGATTGCGACCAGTACATAGAGGGCCCCAGGAATGGAGATGCCCACCAGATTGTTCCTGATCAGACTCGGCCCCTGCTGGACATTGGCAGACAACAGCAGCATAACCTCGAAACCAAGCAGCGCCGGTGTCGTAATTACTACCGAGTTCAACAACGTCTGCCAGTCTATCTCAAAGAGCGGGAACAAGTTCTCCAATCGTCCCCTCTGAAAGGAGGAGATCGCGATAATCAATATCGGGACGACGATGAGCGGCAGCATGATCTCGTTGACCCGGGCCAACACCTCTACCGCATACATCGTCAACAGAAAGCCTGCTGCCAGCATCGTTATGATAATGACCTCGACCGGCGTTGTCGGCAGCATGGTCGTGGATACGACTTCACCGAACAGACGCGCAACCAGCGCGGATGCCCACCCCCAAGAAACGAACAGCAGCAACGCAAAAGGCAGCATGAGCAGTTTGCCCAGCCACCGTGCTTTTCCTGGCGTCAGCAGGTTAGCGCCGTAGGTGATGACGCTTTGCGCCTGGAATCTCCTGCTGAGCCTGGAGATGATCCACATAATCAGCATGGCGGTCAGTGTGCCTAAGACAATGCCCAGCCAGCCGCTTTGATTGGAAGCCGATACCGCTGCTCTTGGCAAGGTAAGTACGCCGATTCCAATCATAGTACTAGCGATAATAGAAGCAGATTGCCTTGGGCTGATCACGGACGCTTCCGAATTTTGCGTTTTGTCTGGACCTGACCCGCCATTGCCGGATGATCCACCTTTGGATGGCTCATTTGTCTGTGCTTCCTTCTGTGGCATTGCTGGTCTCGCCCTCCTTATCTGCTTCCCCTGACCTATTGCCCACCCGGATTGCATCCTTGGGACGAATCGGCTTCGGTCGCTTGGACATCCATTGCAGCGGCGCCCTGATCAATGTATCCTTGTTGGCATTGATATTCATGGGCGTCATCGGTGACAAATAGGAAACGCCAAACGATTTGAGCGTACAGAGATGGATAATAATAATGATCAGCAGCAGCATGATGCCATACAAGCCGAACAAGGAAGCGGCGATCATCATGGGAAACCGGAGCATACGGAGGGAGATGGCCGCGCTGTAGCTTGGCGAGGCAAAGGAGCCGATCGTCGTCAGCGCAACGATGATAACCATGATCGGACTGACGATACCCGCCTGGACGGCAGCCTGGCCGACGACGAGCGCGCCGACGATGCCGATCGTCGGCCCGATCGGCCCAGGCAGCCGAACGCTGGCCTCCCTCAGAATCTCCATGGTAACCTCCATCAGGAAGGCTTCGATGATCGAGGGAAATGGAACTGTCGAACGTCCGGCAGCCATCGCGATGACAAGCCGTGAAGGGATCATCTCGGGATGATAGGAGCTGAATGCGATATACAGGGACGGCAGCAGCAGCGCCATCCCCATGCTGACGATCCGGATGAGCCGGATCAAGGTGCCGATCAGGAATCGCTCGTAATAATCCTCCGGACTCTGATAGAACTGGGCAAAGACGGAGGGGGCGATCAGGACAAACGGCGTACCGTCACTGATGATAATGACTCTGCCTTCGAGAATATTGGCGACCGCCTTATCCGGCCGCTCGGTGTTCTGAATGATCGGAAACGGGCTGATGTGATGATCTTCAATAAATTGCTCGATGTACCCGCTCTCCAGCACAGCGTCGATGTCGATCTCTTGGATACGCCTCCTGATCTCCTGCACCAGCTTGGGATCGACGATATCTGCCAGGTACATGATGGCAATATCAGTGACGCTTCGTCTGCCCACTGACATACTTTCAACGCATAGATTGGGATCGCGCAGCCTTCGCCGGATCATCGCCGTATTGGTACGGATCGTCTCGGTAAAGCTGTCCCTCGGCCCCCGGACGACAGATTCTGTGCTTGGCTCCTCGATCCCCCGCTGCACCCATCCCTTGGTATTAAGCAGCATGACCCTAGGCAAGCCGTCGATGACGACAGCCGAGTCGCCGGAGAGCACCGCGAAGATGAGATCCCGGTAGTTCTCGCCTACTTCCAGCTCATTGATCGGAAGCTCCAGCCGGCGCAGCTCATTCTCGAGCCGGTCCGTGGACGACTCCTTGCCCTCTTGCGACAAGATATGATCGAGACTGGTGTCGAACATCCCAGCTTTGAGGATGAATTGATCGGTCATCTGCGCGGAGGACAACCCATCGATGAAAATGACAGCTGCTCGGGCAGGAGAATCCTGACCGAGATAGAATTCACGGATGACCAAGTCATTGCTTGTGCGGAGAATGTCCTTGACCTTATCCAGCACTTCGGTCAGTGTCTCGGGCAGCTTCTCCTCTTCCAGGCTGTCAAGCTTGCTTTTCGACCTTTCATTGATATGGGTGTTCATGCGTTGTTTGCGGCCGTGCGTCAACTTGGACGTCAAAGTCTGGAACAGGCTGCCTTTAAACATTGGTTAACCCCCCCACTGCAGGATAATCGGATCATAACTGCCAGGAAAGCGCAGGTTAGGGGTATTGTTGCCTCCGAGCTGGCCAATTATTCCTTTCTACTTACAGCCGATATGGTATACTCTATAAGCATGTCGATCCACCATTCCATCAGAACACCGAACGTCTTCGCATCCTCACGGATGGAAGCAACAAGAAAAGAGGCTGCTTTATGTCCAATACATTCGAACAATTGCAAATACAACCAGAACTCACCACGCTACTCAGACAGCATGGCATCACCGCACCGACTCCGGTCCAGACAGCAGCGATTCCGCTGGCCCTGGAAGGCAAAGACATCATCGTACAGGCACAGACGGGCACAGGCAAGACGCTCGCTTTTGCCCTGCCTATCCTGCAGCGGTTACAGCCGCAATCTCCTCATGTACAAGCGCTTATCGTGACTCCGACACGCGAGCTGGCGATCCAGATTACCCAAGAGCTCCAGAAACTGGCTCCAGCGACAGGATGCAAAGTGCTGGCAGCTTATGGCGGTCAGGATGTCGACGCCCAGATCCGCAAGCTTCAGGGCGCTGCCCAGGTCGTCGTCGGCACGCCCGGCCGTCTGCTCGACCATCTGCGGCGAGAGACGATCTCCTTCTGGAAGCTCCAGACTCTCGTCCTCGACGAAGCGGACCAGATGCTGCACATGGGCTTCCTCGCGGAAGTCCAGGAGATCATCGAGCAGACGAGCAAGCACCGGCAGACGATGCTGTTCTCCGCGACGATACCGGATAGTGTGAGACACCTCGCAGCCAACTACATGCAGCAGCCGGTCGATACCCGGATCAAGGGCACGCATGTGACGCTGGATACGATCGAACAGATCGTCATCGAGACGACCGACCGTGCCAAGCTGCAGACGCTGATCCGGCTGATCGAGGAAGACAACCCCTATCTGGCCGTCGCCTTCTGCCGCACCAAGATCCGTGCCAAGAAACTGACCGAATCGTTGCAGGAGCACGGATTGCTGGCGGACGAGCTGCATGGAGATCTGACGCAGGCCAAGCGGGAGCAGGTGATGAAGCGATTCCGGGATGCCAAGCTGCAGATCCTTGTCGCTACCGATATCGCTGCCCGCGGTCTCGATGTCGAAGGTGTGACACATGTATACAACTATGACATCCCCCATGATGCGGAATCGTACATCCACCGGATCGGCCGGACCGGCCGCGCCGGACATGAGGGCAAGGCCGTCACGCTGGCTTCGCCGCGCGACCGGATGACGCTGCAGGCGATCGAACGGGGCATTCGCCACGCTGGAGCGCCGTCGGGGCGATGCGACAGAGGCTGGACCTGCAGGCGATAGCGACGCACCTCGTCCGCGCGAGCGCCAGCCGCAAGCCGGGCGCAGCTCACGCAGCCGAGGTGCGGAACGGCCGGAGCGCGGCGCACGCGGAGCGCGCGCACAGCAAAAAGGCCGCGAGCGCGGCCGTGGTCAAGGCAGAGATCAAAAAAGCGGCTCCGGAGCCCCGGCCTCATCCGCCAGCGGTCGAAGCCAGGCCCGCAGTTGGGGAACCGGACCCGATCCCAAGCCGCAGCGCAGCCAGTCCGGCCGCAGCTCAGGCTCATCTGCCGGGGGGCGGGGAGGACGCCAGCAGACGAACGCCAAGTCCGGACGGACAGAGACCAGAGGCGGAGCCGGGCGCGGCAGACGCGGCAGATAGACGGCTAATTGCGAGGCTTCGCATGGCTGGTTGCGGTCGCGCTCAGCGGATCATCGGGCCAGTAATGCTTGGGATACCGGCCCTTTAGATCTTTTTTGACATCAAAATAAGCTTCTCTCCAGAAGCTTGCCAAATCCCGCGTGACCTGCACCGGCCTGCGAGCTGGAGACAATAGATGCAGTGTCAACGGGATTTTGCCGTTGCTCAATCGCGGCGTCTGCTGCCAGCCAAATATCTCCTGCAGCCGTACGGCAATAGCCGGGGCGTCCGGATCGTCGTAATCGACCGGGATGGAAGAGCCGCTCGGCACTCGGATATGGGTAGGCGCCTGCTCCTGAAGCGTAATGCGCTGAGCCCAGCTGAGCATTCCGTTCAGGATATCCGATAGCGGCAGCCGCTGCAGCTCTGCTCTGCTGCGCAGACCGTACAGATGCGGCTCCAGCCAGTCCTCCACATTGTCCAGCAACGCGGTCTCGGTCACATCCGGCCACCCGGACTCATGTTTGTGCATAAACCGCATACGCTGCAGCAGCTGCCGATGTGCCCGGCTCCAAGGCAGCAGCTCCAGGCCATACCGTCTGACGGCCGCCCCGAGAACAGCCGCAAGTCGGACCGGATCAGGCCCCGTCAGGGGACGCTCCCGCAGCAGCAAGCTGTATAGCCGTTGCTGCTCCGTGGACTTAATCGTCTGCTGCTCCTGCTGCCATACGATTTCTTGATGAACGGTGATCCGCTCCCGAAAATGCGCTCTGAGATCATCTTCATCTACCGCTGCTGCCAGTATAATGCGGCTATCGGTCCCTTGGTCATCCAGATGAATGGCGGCGAGATATGCGCTCGCCGATATCGGTTCGACATGAGGAAGTTCCGCCCCGCGGCCGCTGCTCAGCAGGTAACGACCGCTGCTTCGGCGCTGCGCGATCCGATCAGGATAAGCAACCGCCGCCAACAGGCCGCAGACCCGCTCGTCCCAGCTCGCCGGCTCTCCACTCTCTAGTCCCGACTCGCGGCGCAGTGTCCGCACCTCCTGCCGCACCCGCTGCAGCACGCTGTTTTCACACTCGCATCCCGGAGCCACCTTGCCGTTATAAGCCTCCAAACGCAGCCACAGATCGGCTGACAATCGCCCGCCCACTGCCTTCAATACGTCTCTCTCTTGAAGCAGGGCAGCCATGACAATCGCCAACTCCCCGTGTCCAAGAGCGATCCCCTTCAGCACCAGATGAGCCAGTCTCGGATGCAGCGGCAGCTCGCTCATCCGCCTGCCGTGCGCTGTCAACTGGCCGCTCTCATCTACCGCGTCCAGCTCGCGTAGCAGCTCCAGCGATTGCGCGTAAGCTGCTGCCGGCGGCGGATCCAGCCAGCTCAATTCACTCGGCTCACGAACCCCCCAGACGAGCAGCTCCAACGCCACTGCGGCCAGATCCGTCTGGCGGATTGCCGGAGTGATGGCAGGCTCCAATAGCCGCTCCTCCTCCACGGTCCAGAGCCGGTAGCAGTGTCCACTGCCCGTCCGCCCGGCTCTGCCCCGTCTCTGGTTGGCGGAGGCCAATGCGACCCGGACGGTCTCCAGCCGAGACATGCCTGTGCGGGGAGAGAAACGGGAAGTGCGCGACCAGCCGCTGTCGACGACAATCCTCACCCCTTCGACGGTAAGACTCGACTCTGCTATGGATGTCGCAAGGATAATCTTGCGAAGCCCGTCTGGATGCCGCTTCACCGCCTCGTCCTGGGCTGCCATTGGCAGATTGCCATGCAGCACCGCAATATGAACGCCAGTCAGTCTCAGACCGTCCAGGCGGTTCTGCGCGCGGCGGATCTCCGGGAGACCGGGCAGGAAGACGAGAACATCGCCTTCTGCATGCTCGCGGATTGCCCTGGCCGCTGTATCGGCAACTGCTATCTCGATCGGACCTGTGACTGGCGCATCCAGATGAATGGTTGTCACCGGGTAGAGCCGTCCGGCGCTTTCGACGACCGGAGCATCCCCGAGCAGCCTTGTGACGGCCGCCGTATCCAGCGTCGCCGACATGACGAGCAGCCTCAGATCCTCGCGCAGCAGCAGCTGGCTCTGCAGGCTCAAGGCAAGTCCGAGATCGGCGTGAAGACTTCGCTCGTGGTATTCGTCGAAGATGACGATGCCATAAGCCTCCAGAGCCGGATCGTCTTGCAGCAGCCTTGTCAATATACCTTCTGTGACTACTTCAATGACCGTGTGCGGACCGACCTTGGTGTCCTGTCTAACCCGGTAACCTACGCGTCCGCCTGCCTCCTCGCCGAGGGACCTTGCCATGAAGCGGGCTGCCGAACGGGCTGCCAGGCGGCGCGGCTCCAGCATGATGATCTTCTTGCCCTGCAGCCACGGTTCGGCCAGCAGCGCCAGAGGCACATGAGTCGTCTTGCCGGCGCCCGGAGGTGCAGCCAGTACGGCGTTAACCCCCGATCTCAGCACATCCTGGAGCCGGGGGATAATATCCAAGATCGGCAGCCGGGAGCCGCTTGCTCCGCTGCTTGTATAGTTCATGAGAGTCCTCTCTTCCATCAGAAGTTAGAATGCCGGTTGATGTCACTGCATGCCAGGCTCCGCGAAGCGAAGCGGCAGGCGGAGCACGAAGGCCGCACCCTCCTGCCTCCCCCGTTCAGCGTGTAGGGTCCCATGCATGAGAGATGTAAGTTTTTTGCAGATTGCCAGACCGATCCCTGTCCCTTCATAGCTGCGGTTCAGGTCAGAGTCGAGCTGGCTGAACGGCTCGAACAAACGGTGGAATTGATCCTCGGAGATGCCAATCCCCGTGTCGCTTACCTTGATCTCCAAGAGCGCCTGCGCATCCGAGTGACCCAAGCCAGCCGGTGCCGCCTCGATGCGGATCGCCCCTTGCTCCGTAAATTTGACTGCATTGCTGAGCAGGTGGACCAGGATCTGGCGGATCCGTTCGGTATCGCCCACCAGCGGCTGCTCCAGCACCTCGTCCAGCTCACATGTAAGCTCAAGCCCCTTTTCGCTGGCTTCCATCGTCACCGCGTCCATGCACTCGGAGATGAGAGGCAGCAAGCTGAAGCGTTCTTCGGCTAGCACGATCATCTCGGTGTCCATCATCGCCAGCTCCAGCATGCCATTGATGATCCCCATCAACGCCTCGCTGCTCTGTGCCTGTTGCGTGAGCATCTGCGCCTGATATTCGTCCAACTCGCTGTCTGCCAGCAGCTGATTCATGCCGATAATCCCGTTGAGCGGCGTACGGATCTCATGACTCATCATCGACAAAAATTCGCTCTTGAGCCGGGAGGCGCTCTCTGCTGCTTCCTTGGCCAATACCAGCTCCTCCTCTGCCCGCTTCTGCTCCGTAATATCTTTGGATATCATGTAGATATACAAGCGTTGTCCCAGATACAAGGGGAACAGGGTCGTCTGAAGGAAGATAACATGTCCGTCCGCATGACGGATTCGAAAGTCCATTTTTTGCGCGAGTCCACGGATGACTTCACCCAGCGCATGGCGCAGTCTCCCCAGCTCCTCCCCATCTGCCATCAATTCCGTGTAGTCCATCTCACTCAGTGCAGCCGTCGTATAACCGGTTATCCGTTCAAAAGCCGGGTTGGTGGAAACCAGCTGACGCTCCTGCGGATCGTAGCAGACCACGATATCCGGACTATAGTCGAACAGAGTCATATATTTGCGTTCATTATGTCTGGCGACCTTCATCACTTGCTGCAGATCAGCGATCAGACCCGTAAGCACCACGCCGAGAATGATCAGCCCACCTGTACCCGAAGCAATTGCCACCAGCGACCGTTCGATCCCGTACCAGCCAGTATACACCATATCCGGGTTCGGCGATATTCGAAACGCTAGGATGGCTGCCAGATTGATCGCAGCAAGCGCCGCCCCGACGAGCAGACTGCCCACGAGCTTTCCGCGAGCTGTAAGGAATGGACTGAGCCGCTTTTTGTAAATATAACAAGCATAAACTGCACCAAACGATACCAGCAGCGTAATAAAACCTGAGATGAGACCCACAATTGGATGAAAGACGGCTATAGCAGCGACACCCATCGACTTGAGGCTTGTGTAGTGCATCATCATCAGAGAGATCGCGACGCCTGCGCTGCTGAGCAGCATGGCCGGCCAGCTGGCAGTGCGGCTCGTGACAAACTGAAGCAGCAGTTGGGAGGCTAACACCACAAAGAGGAAGGATAGCAGCAGAAAAAGCGGATTGTAATAAATGGTATGGCTGTGCTTAATTGAAAGCAACGCAATGAAGTGCATCGTCCAAATGCCTGTGGCCATGATAACGGCCTGCAATAGTGTCCAGCCGCGGAATCTGGCATGACCGGCCATCGTCCGCTCCACCATATCCATGGAAGCAAAGGCGGAGGCGGCGGCCACAACCAGCGAAAAAATTAGCAGCAGCTCGTTGAAATTCATGATGTGATCGTGCATGACCTTCCCCCCTTAGTGTCTCTCTCTCCCCGATTCGTTCGTGTTATACACTAAATACACCAACTGAGAGTAACCCAATCATGAGGGGGATAAGGGCCTATTGCACTAAGGGGAGCCGTACGCGGAAGGTCGTCATGCCGCTGCGGCTGCTGGCATCGATCGACCCGCCGTGCCGCTCGACAATGCTCTTGCAGATCGCCAGACCCAATCCCGAGCCCCCTGAGGATTCCGTCCGGGATTTGTCCACCCGGTAAAACCGGTCGAAGATATAGGGAAGATCCGCTTCCGGGATCGGATCACCGTCATTTGCAATCTCTACTACCGCATAACCCGGGTCCCGCTTGACCTGGACCTCTACGGTCCGGCCGCCGGCACCGTACTTGACGGCATTGGAGATGAGATTCTCGAATACCCTCACCAGCTTGCCGGCATCGCCGGGCACCGAGATGCGCGTATCTTCCGAGCGCAACTCCGGGGACAGCCCCGCTTCCTCCATCGACAGGCGATACTGCTCCATCAGCTGACCGATCAGCTCCACCAGATTGAGCGATTCCAGCCGCAGCGACGCGCCTTCATGTCTCAACCGGGTATAATCGAACAGATCCTGGATCAACCCGTTCAGCCGCTGGCTCTTGGCATAGGCGATCTGGACATAATACCGCAGCTCCGTCTCGTCCCGGTAGCGGTCCTGATCGATCAGACCGAGATAGCCGATAATTGACGTGAGCGGTGTCCGCAGATCATGGGAGACATTGGTGACAAGCTCGTTTTTGGCGCGCTCCGCCCGACGTTCCTCTTCCATCGCATTGGTAAGTCGGGCCACCAGATTGTTGATCGTGATGGCGATCTCCGCCATTTCACTATTGCTCCTGACCGGCACCTTGCGGCCATACTGGCCGTCCGCGATCTCGCTGACCGCCCGGTGCACCTGCGCCAGATAGCGGTATTTGCGCCATTCGAAGAAGGTCATGTATAGAATAAAAAAAACAAACGTGACGATGACCAAAAACGCTGACAGGCCTATCGTCGATCGCACCATGTCCTCCATCCAAAGGAGCGGCGTAAAATAACCGGTCAAACCGACAGCCAGGAACAGCGCAACATACATGGAGATGACCGCCAGAACACCGCTGACAAAAAAGGAGAGCAGCAGCCGGAAAACCATCCACGCCATCACATTACCCTTCAATTTTGTAGCCAACCCCCCATACAGTCACGATAAGCTTGTCACCTGCCTCCTGTTCCAGCTTGTCCCGCAGCTTGCTGATATGGACCATCACAGTATTGTTCGATTCAAAATATTTCTCTTTCCAGACATGCTGGAAAATGTCCTCGGCGCTGAACACCCGGCCCGGATTGCTGGCCAGCAAATGCAAGATGTTGAACTCCGTAGAGGTCAGATGCAGCGCCGTGCCGTTCACTTGCACCGTGTGCGTCGATTTGTCGATCCGCAGCGGTCCGAGTCTCAACGTATGGTCTGCCGGCTCTGCCGGCGCATGCATTTGGTTATAGTGGTACGAGCGTCGGAGCAGCGACTTGATACGGGTGACCAGCTCCAGCGGATTGAACGGCTTCACCATGTAGTCGTCGGCACCGGTCATAATCCCCATGATCTTGTCCATGTCCTCGGCTTTGGCGCTCAGCATCAGGATCGGCACAGCCTGGTCGCGCCGCAGCCGGCGGCACACCTCCAGGCCATCCAGCTTCGGCATCATAATATCCAGCACGACGGCATGAAAGGCATGCTGCCCGAACACCTCCAGCGCTTCCTCGCCATCGCCTGCAATGACGGTTTCGAAGCCCTCGTTTTGCAGATAGATTTGGATCAGGTCTGCAATTTCTTTCTCATCATCGACAATCAGTATTCGGCGGTTATTTGTCATCCGAGCAGCTCCTTGCTTATAGAGGTTGTTCAAAAAGTCCGCTGCCCATCACGAAGTGACTCAGGAAGTAATTCGACATCGAATGCTGAGTTTCCGAAGGAAACTAGCTTCGTAAGCTTCCGCATAGGTGCTCACGTAGCCGTGCTTCCGAAGTCGTTTTCTACGAAAACGTGGGCCGCTCCTCATTTCCTCCCGCCGTGGGCCTTCTCGGTGCTGAACACCGACCTTTTTGAACACGCACTTATAGCGTTTTTTCTACTATACACCATGGGGCGATCATTGTCCCGGAAGCCGCACAGAGTTAAGAATGATTAAGGTTTTATTAAGCCTTTTTTTAAAATCTCCCGTCTCAAACCAATTGAACCGGCGGATTACCTGCGCTTAACGATAACAGACCGCCTGTCGGGATATCGATCTCCCAGAAGGCAAGCTCCGGTACAAGCAGCGTTGCAAGCATCCGGATCGTCCCGCCGTGGGCAACCACGAGCAGCGGCGGTTCCTCCCGCCTCTCTTGTGCGTCTAAGCTATGCGAAAGCCTGCTTCCAAGCTCGCCGAGCCGCACTGCCCCCTCCAGCTCGTCCAGCCACGATACTACCCTTCCGCGAAACGCGGCGAAGCTCTCGCCCCCCGGCGGACTGGCAAGCTCCGGATCGGTCAGCCACAATCGATAAGCGGGATCATGACGGAGCTCTTCATACGTGAGTCCCTCCCAGCCTCCAAAATGGAGCTCGCGCAGACGCTTGTCGTAACGGGGCGCCTCCCCCGCATCTGGCCGTACCAGAGCAAGGGTTTGCCGCGCGCGCAGCAGGTCGCTGCAATGAATGCCCGCCAAGCGTCGTCTTTGGAGATAGAGACGAGCCGCTGCCAGTTGCTCTGCGCCATCCTGCAACAACGGCTGGTCCGTCCAGCCGAGATATCGCCGTTCCGCGTTCCAACGCGCGTGTCCGTGCCGCAGCAGCAGTATAGGCGGCAGAGCGGGATACGGCTTGCCGTGGCCGCTCACCGGCGTTCCGACTCTCTGGCTTCGAGCCCCATGAGCTTGTAGACCGCTTCTATATCCACATGGGCGCGGACATGCTCCGCCAGTCGGGCAAACGAGTCCTGACGCCGCTCGTGATACGGGAAGCCAGCCTCTCCCGGGGGCCATCCGCGATCCTTCCGCAGCTGATCGAGCCAAGCCCGGCGGAAGCCGTCATTGTGCAGGATGCCATGGATGAAGGTGCCCCAGATCCTGCCGTCTGGACTAGCGGCTCCTTCTGGTACAGGTGGCGCCGAAGTCTCAGGCGCGTGAACTGCGCTCTGTATGCAAAACGGCTGCTGCACGCTGGCAGGCATCGCAATCAGGCCGGTGTGGATCTCATAGCCTTCGACGGGATATGATCCTTCCATTCCCGGCAGCGAGCCATGACCGCTTACGCGAACTGTCCGTTTATCGGCGGCAAAGACTACGTCGAATGGAAACCAGCCCAGCCCGGGCAGCTCCGACAGCTCGGACTCGGTCCGCTCGGGGTCCAGCAGCATGCGGCCCATCATCTCATAGCCGCCGCAGACGCCGACCACTCTGCCGCCCTGGTCAGCATAGCTCAGCAGCCCTTCCGCCATCCCCGAGGACCGGAGTACCGCCAGGTCTGCCATCGTGTTCTTGCTCCCCGGCACGATGACCGCATCCGGGCTCCCCAGCGCCCTGGCAGAGTCGACATAGCGCAGATGAACGTCAGGTTCGGCAGCCAGCGGATCCAGATCTGTAAAGTTGGACAGTCGCGGCAGCCGGATTACGGCAATATCCAGACGACCGGTCTGCAGGTTATCGACAGCGGCCGGCCGAATATTGTCCAGGGAGAGCGAGTCCTCCGACTCCAGCTCCAGACCGGGCAAGTACGGGACCACCCCTAATACTGGCTTGCCGGTGCGCTGCTCCAGCCAATCCAGTCCGGGGCGAAGCAGCGACACATCGCCCCGGAACTTGTTGATGATCACGCCTGCCACCCGATTCCTCTCATGCGGCTCCAGCAGCTCCAGCGTGCCGACGATAGCTGCGAAGACGCCGCCCCTGTCGATATCCGCGACGAGCAGCACAGGCGCCTCCGCCCACTCGGCCATCCGCATATTGACGATATCGCGATCCTTGAGATTGATCTCGGCCGGGCTGCCGGCGCCTTCCAGCACTACGGCATCCGTGTGTGCCCTCAGCCGCTCCAGCGCCTCCCGGACGATCCGTTCCGCCAGCGGCAGCAGCTCCTCCCGATAAGCGCGCGCCTCATAGTCCCGCAGCGGTCTGCCGTGGACGATCACCTGGGAGAGCATCTCCCCCTTGGGCTTCAGCAGGATCGGATTCATGTCGGTCGTCGCCAGGATGCCGCAGGCATCCGCTTGCATGCCCTGGGCGCGCCCGATCTCCTTGCCATCCCAGGTCACATAGGAATTGAGCGACATGTTTTGCGATTTGAAGGGAGCCGTCCGCCAGCCGTCTTCGGTCAGTATCCGGCACAAAGCGGCCGTGAGCAAGCTTTTGCCCACATCAGAGGCTGTCCCCTGCAGCATAATCGTGCGCGCTTGCGGAGTGTCTGTCATCCCTCTTCGCTCCTTTCCGCCAGCTTATGGATCGCTTCTGCCAGATGTCGGAGCAGCCGTTCATTCTCTTCACGCAGCCTCACGGCAAGCCGGAAGTACCCTTCCTTCAGTCCGACGTAAGTCGAGGCGTTGCGGATCAGCACCCCTTGGCGACCTAACGTATCTTGCAGCTGGGACACTTGCAGGCGCCACGCTTCCGGCATCCGCACCAGCACATAATTAGCAGCGCTGTCATACACACGGAATCCGAGCGCTTGCAGTCCGGCAGTGAACCAGGGCCGTTCTTCCGCGAGCCATTGCAGCGTACGTCTCGCATACGCCTCATCCGCCAGCACAGCGCAGCCGATCCGCTCGGCCAGCGAGTTGACGCTCCATGGAACCTGCAGCTCCCGAAGCGCCCCGATCCGCGACGGCGAACCGACGATATAGCCGAGTCTGATGCCCGGGATGGCGTAGAACTTGGTCATCGAGCGAATGACGAGCAACTGGTCCGACCCAGCCGCTTCCCTCACCCATGAATAGTCGGCCGCTGCCGGCACAAAATCCATGAAGGCTTCGTCCAGGATCAGCTGGTCTCCCCTCTCCAGCAGTCCTCTTATCACACTGCGATCCAGCAGCTGACCGGTCGGATTGTTGGGCGCGCCCAACAACCAAAGGTCCGGACGCAAGCCGCTTGCTTCCAGCCGGACCGTGTCGAGCCGGAACCCCTCGGACTCCAGCAGAGACAGATGCTGCGCCGTACTGCCGGATTTGCGGACCGCGTCGCCGTATTCGGCAAAGCAGGGGACAGCCAAGCCCGTCGTCGCGGGTCGGAGCCAGCGAACGGCAAGGTCGATTAGCTCTGCGGCACCGTTGCCGACCAGGATATGCTCCTCGCCGATGCCATGATGCAATGCCAGTCTTCTCCTCAGCTCCCTCACCGCCGGATCCGGGTAGCAGTGGATCTGCTGGGCATAAGCGCCGATAACCGCCCGCACCGCTGCCGGCGGACCGAAGGGATTCATATTGGAGCTGTAATCCAAAAAAGCTTCCGGCGCATATCCATATGCCTCGGAAGCTGTTCGCAAATCTCCGCCGTGTCCGTATTGCTCCAGTTTGTTCAACCGTATTCCTCCTTCTGGTAGCTCGATAGGCTAGATGATCAGAATGACGACGGTAAGCAGCACCGCCTCAAGTCCTTCATTCATTGCTCCGTAAGTATCGCCTGTCAATCCGCCAAGCTTGCGCGTCAGCCACCAGGCGGCGATCGCGCCTGCAAGCGCAGTAATGGCTAAGCCGCCCAGCGACATTCCGAGCGCTTGCCATAGGTATGAGCCGCCGATCCACAACAGGACGGCGGAGAAGCTGAGCGCCATAACGGAAGCCAGCGCCAACTGACGCCACCCGGCCGTCATGAACAGCGCGGCCATCCCGCCGTCCGCCCGGGCTTTGGGCCAGTGGATAACAGCTGCCGCCATCCACCAGCGGCTCCATACGGGGACTGCAGCCAGCGTCCATAGCGGCAATGGCTCATGCGGCACCTCCAGCAGGGCAGCCAGCAGACTGAATTTGTACAGCAGAAGCAGCACGCCGGCGATCGCACCCATCGCACCGACCCGGCTGTCGCGCATAATCTCCAGCATCCGCTCCCGACTGCGGTGGCTGAGGACGCCATCCGCCGTATCCATCCAACCGTCCAGATGGAGACCGCCGCTGAGCGCTGTCCAAACCGCCAGTATCAGGACCGCCGCCGGGAGCGGCGGCACCAGCGAAGAGATGCCCCAGGCCGCCAGCGCGAGCAGGGCGCCGACGGCCAGACCGGCCAGCGGATACCACCCCAGACTGCGGGACGCTGCCTCCGGCGTGAAGGCCGGCCGCAGCGGCAGCGGCAGCCGGGTCAGAAATTGCATCGCAATCACAGCATCCGACAGCCAGCCGGTCAGCCGCTTATCCACCATAATCCGATCCCTCCTGCAAACCAAATAATACTGACGCCATACAACAAGCGGACGCAGCGCCGGATGTCCTCCGGTTCGATCGGACGCAGCGGCCAGCCCAACCGGGCGCGCTCGCTGGGCTGGCCGAAGTAATAATTGCGACCGCCCAGCTCGATGCCCAGCATGCCGGCAACGGCAGCCTCGGGGATGCCGCTGTTGGGACTGGGGTGCCTGTGCGCATGCTCGGTTACGGCACGCCTGCCCTGGCGGGGAGAGAGACCTTTCAATGGCCATCCCGCCAGCAGAAGCAGCCAGCCGGTCAGCCGCGCCGGCACATAATTGAACCCGTCGTCGAGACGGGCGGAAGCCCGGCCGAAATGGAGATAACGGTCGTTCTTGTAGCCGACCATCGAGTCCAGCGTATTGACGGCTCGGTACAGCATCGCCAGCGGGGCGCCGCCAAGCAGGGCATATACCAATGGCGAGACGAGCGCATCCACCGTATTCTCCGCTACCGTCTCCACCGTAGCCCGGGAAGCTCCCCGGGCATCCATCCCTCCTGTATCCCTGCCGACAATTCGGCCCGTGTAATCACGCGCTTCTGCGAGCCGCCCCTCGCTCAGCGCCCGGTAGACGAGCATTGCTGCATCCTTTAGCCCTTTGACGGCAATCGTCGTCGAGAGCATCCAGATGCTCGCAGCATAGCCCAGCCAAGGATGGAACAGCTGTGCCAGCAAGATGATGCCCAGCGTGGCGGCACCAGAGACCAGCGGGATTGCGAGCGCCAGCACGACGCCTTTGCGGCGCTGCAGACTAGCCGGATCCTCCGCAGCATATAGCCATTCCTCCAGCCGGCGTATGCCTCCGCCGATCCGGATCACGGGATGGACCGGCCATCTCGGATCGCCGATGACCCAGTCTACCGCGATGGCCGCTGCGATGATGAGCAGAATCTCAGACCAGCTGTAGAAGATCACAGGTCATCCAGGCTGGCCGCGATGGAGGTGAGCTCCACCGGGATCCCCGCCGTCACCAGATAGACTCGTCCGCACACCTCGGCCAGCCGGCGATTGAGTCTGCCCGCCTCGTCTCGGAATCGGCGTCCCAGCGGGTACTCCGGCACGATCCCGCCGCCCACTTCATTGGTGACGAGCAGGAGCGGCAGCGGATAGCCGCTTACTGCCGCGATCAGTTGATCCGTCTCCCGGTCCAGCGCCGCGCCCGCGATCTCATCCCATCCTCCGCCCGGTCTTTCATGAGCGAGCATCCGGTTGGTCAGCCATAGCGTCAGGCAGTCGACCAGGACAACCGGCGGTCTGGCAAGCGTTCCATGCTCGTGCGCCAGCTGCTCCAGCGTCGGCACCAATGCCGATGGCGCCTCCACGGTGGTCCAGCGCATCCCGCGCTCTTCACGCTGCTTGCGGTGCTGCTCCACCCGCTCCTGCAGCTCGTCATCCAGCGGCTGCATCGTCGCGATGTAGATGCCACTATCCGCCAGCCTCGCCGCCGCGGCTTCGGCGAAGGCGCTTTTGCCGCTCCGCGCCCCCCCTGTGATTAATATAGCCATCTTCCGCCATGCCTCCCTTTCCATACCGGCTAGCCTCTGGATACGCCCGCATCCTCAAAGGTAGCCATCTCGCGCAGGATCCGTGCCGCTGCCTCCACCAGATGAAAACAGAGCACGGCTCCCGTTCCTTCTCCCAGCCGCATATCCAGCCGGATCGGTGCATCCAGCTCCAATATTTCCAGCAAACGGCCATGCCCGCGCTCCTGTGAGAGATGCGAAGGCAGCACATAAGGCGCAGCCGCCGGAGCCAGCCGCAGCGCCGCCAGGGCGGCTGCCGAAGAGATGAAGCCGTCGATCACGACCGGCCGTCTCCTGAGCGCCGCACCGATGATCACGCCGGCCAGGCCGGCGATCTCCAGCCCGCCGACCTTGGTCAATACGTCCAGCGGGTCGCCCGGATCAGGGCGGTTGATGCGGATGCTCTTAGCGATAACCGCTTGCTTGCGCTGCCGCGTTTCCTCGGAGATACCCGTCCCCCGTCCCGTAGCGTCCTCTACATCTACACCGCCAAGCACGGCACAGATGGCTGAGCTGGCCGTCGTGTTGCCGATGCCCATCTCGCCGGTCGCGAGCAGCATGATCCCCCGATCCGCCAGCTCGCCAGCGATCTCGATGCCCGTCAGCACCGACCGGACCGCTTCGTCTCGGGTCATCGCCGCTCCCCTGGCGAGGTTAGCCGTTCCCGGCCGGATCTTGCGCGGCCATATGGCCGGATGGTCCAGCGTGGCGGCAATCCCGATATCCACGCAGTGCACTTCCGCACCTGCCGCCCGGGCGAGGACATTCACCGCAGCGCCCCCGGAAGCGATATTGAGCGCCATCTGCGGCGTCACTTCCGCTGGATAGGCGCTCACCCCCTCCTCGCAGACGCCGTGATCCGCAGCCATAACGATAACCGCCTTCCGGGTGATTGAGGGAAAGGCTTGCCCGGTAATGCCCGCCAGACGGACGGCAAGCTCCTCCAGTCTCCCCAGACTGCCTGGAGGCTTCGTCAGAGTGTCCAATCTAACCGATGCAGCCTGCATCGCCATTTCATCGAGCGGGGCGATCTGACGGATCAGCGCCTTCAGTCGCTCTTCGTTTCCTTGCTCCTTCATCTTGTGCCGCCTCTCTGTTCAGGTGATTTATCCAATAATGCAAGAGCCGGATCGCCGGGTCCGGATCGCCGCGGATTTAGCAGTACCTGCGGACTGCCGCTCTGCGGATGCGACAGCACCGAAGCATCGGCCCCGTACACCTCGCGCAGCAGCTCGGCTGTCAGCACTTCGTGGGGCCTGCCCGTTGCTGTCAAGCGCCCGTCGTGGAGTACAAGCAGCCTGTCGCAGTATTGCGAGGCGAGGTTCAGATCGTGGAGCACCGCCACAACGGTCAGCCCGTCTTCCCGCTGCCAATCCCGCACCGCATCCAGCAGCTGCATCTGATAGCCGATGTCAAGGTATGTTGTCGGCTCATCTAGCAGGATCAGCTCCGGCTGCTGCACCATTACTTTGGCCAGCGCTACCCGCTGCCGTTCGCCTCCGCTGAGCTGGCGCAGCTGGCGGTCGGCGAGTGCTGTGAGCCGCATCGCTGCCAGCGCACGATCGATGAGCGCACCGCTGTCCGCTTCCTCATCGCCCAGCCAATTCTGGAACGGGAAGCGTCCCATCTGCACGACTTCCCGCACCGTAAAAGCAGCCGGGGGCAGCCCTCCCTGCTGCAGGACAGCAAGCCATCTTGCCAGCTCACGGCGGCCATAGTCTGCGACGGGCCGCCCCCGCAGCAGTACTTGCCCGCCATCCGGCCGCGAGATGCCGGAGATCGCGCCGAGCAGCGTCGATTTGCCGGCTCCGTTGGGTCCGATGATCCCGACGACCGATCCCGCTTCGACATGGAAGCTGATCCCGTCCAGGATGCGTCGTCCATGTGCTTGTTTGATGAGCTGTCGCACCTCAATCATATCCTGCCTCCTCTCTCATCCCCGTCTTGCGCCGCTTCAGCAGATAAGCAAAGAACGGCGCGCCGATAAAGGCGGTGACGATGCCGAGCTGGATCTCTTTGGGACTCGTGATCGTCCGGGCCAGCGTATCCGCCCATAATACGTATATGCCGCCGCCGATCGCCGATAAAGGTACGATCAGCCGGTAATCCGGTCCCACCATCAGCCGGATGATATGCGGCACCACCAGCCCGACGAAGCCGATCACACCGGAGACCGAGACCGCAGCTGCAGTAAGCAGCGTAGAGGCGACGAGCACGGTTATCTTAGTGCGCTCGACGCGCATCCCCAGATGCGCGGCATGCCGCTCGCCCATCGCCAGCAGATTGAGATGGCGCGCATAGTAGACCAGGAACGGCAGCCCCGCCGCCACGAACGGCAGCAGCAGCTGCACATGTCCCCAGTTGCGCTTGGACAAGCTCCCCATCAGCCAGAAGAGGATCTCGTTGACGACACCTTGTGATAGCGAGACCATATAGGATACGAAAGCACTCAGGAAGGCCTGGATAACGACCCCCGAGAGGATCAGCGTCTCGATGCCCATCGCCCCTTGGCTGCGGGCGAGCCAAAACACGGCGAACATCGTCATAAGCCCTGTGCAAAAGGCGACGATCGGGATCGACCAGAGGCCGATCACATGCTGCATGCCGAAGAGGATCAGGAATGCTGCCCCTACAGAGCTGCCGGAAGCGACGCCAAGCGTATACGGGTCAGCCAGCGGGTTGCGGAGGATGCCCTGGAAACCCGCGCCTGCCAATGCAAGACATGCGCCGACCAATATGGCCAGCAGTACGCGGGACAGCCGGACCTGGACGATCACCGCTTCCTCCAGCTTCGTCCATGGCGACTCTGCTGCGCCGTACCACGGCAGCTGGTGCAGCAGGATGCTCCACACTTGGGCAAGCGGAAACCCGGCCGAGCCGATCGATAGAGAGGCCAGTATAGATGCGCCAAGGAGGAGCATCGCTGCTCCTCCAAAGATGTACAATCGTATGCGCATGGTTCTACTCGACGAGGTCCGGGTGAATCGCCCGGGCCAGCTCCAGCAGCCCGTCAGTCAGTCGCGGACCTACCCGCACGAGCGGATCGTTCGTTACCGCATGCAGTTCATTGTTGCGCACGGCATCGATCTCTTGCCAGCCCGGACGGCTCGCGATCTGTTCGGGAATCGTGTTGTCGCCCTCAATGTCAGGATAGATAATAATTTCGGGATTGCTCTGCAGCACCTGCTCCGGATCGATCTCGAACCAGCCCTGCTGGTCGCCGGCCACGTTCTCTCCCCCTGCAAGCGTCAGCAGCTCGTCCAAAAACTCGCCTCTGCCGACGGAGTAGCCGGGCGAGAACTCAAGGTACACTCTTTTGACCGGTGCATCCTTCACCGCCTCGATGACACGCTCTTTGTCGGCGCGCATCTGATCGGCGACCCCGCCGGCCTCCTGCTGACGATCCATGATCAGGCCGAGCTCCTCGATATGCGCCATCGTCTCGTCAAGCGTTCTGGGATTGGATGCAAACACCGGGATGTCCAGATCGCGCAGTGCCTCCAGCGCGCCTGAATTCATCGAGGAGTTAGCGACCACCAGATCCGGGTTCAGCGCCGCTACGGCTTCAATATTTGTCGTCAAATCGCCGATCTTGGCGATCGAGAGGACCTCCTCGGGATAGTTGCTCCACTCGTCGACGCCGACGACGCGGTCGCCTGCGCCGATGGCGAACAGCACCTCGGTCTCGCTCGGTAAGAGAGAGACGACTGCCGCTGGAGCGGCTTCAAGTGTCACTTCGGTACCTGTCGCATCAGTGATAGTCAGCGGGTACTCAGTTGCCCCCGCCAAGCCATCTCCGTTATTGTCTTCGCCAGCTGCGTTGTCCGGCGTCTCGTTATTGACAGCAACGCCCGGATCCTGGATCCGCGAATTGTCCTCGCCATTGTCGCTGCCGCAGGCAGTCAGCACCACCATCACGGCGATCAACCACATCGCGAGCCATGCCGTATACCTCTTGTTTTTGCTGTTGTTGCTCATCTCTGTCATCCTTCCATGATCGATCTGGTCTCTCTAACGTGCCTGCAGTCCAGGCGGCCGGACATCAAAAAGAGCATGCCCGACTCATAAGTGTCAGACATGCTCCAGTGACTCCGTCAAAAATAGGCAGCCAAAACAGCTGCCGATAGCGCGCAAGCGCATCGGAACCGTATATCCAACACCTGCCTAAACCGCGTAGGCTGTGGCGTTCACAGATTACAGGCAGGTCTCCTGACTTGGATCCTCGCAAAGGCTTGTCTTCCCGGGCATGCCCAGTGACGCTGATCGCCTGTTGGTCTCCGGCTGTCTGGCAGCGCGGACTGGATCCTTACAGTGGCGGGTCCGTGCCGGATTCTCACCGGACTTCCCTATTATGGCGCTCGCGGGCCGCGATAAAACACGATCCATGAGTATCACCTGTAACCGAACGTATGAAGTTTACGCTTCACTATACCACCTGTGCGGATTCTTGTCCAGATGAGACATCACATGAGCACGAAGAAGTAAAACACCGCCGCAAGCGCAAACCGGTACAGCGCAAACCACATGAGCCGAAGCCGCTTGATCAGGCTGATAAACGTTACTACTGCCAGCATGGCAACGATGAAGGAAGCAGCCAGACCGACCAGAAAGACAGGCAGGTCTGCCGCCGACAGCACATCCCGGCTCTCGTATACGTCCAGCAGGGTTGCCCCCAGCATGACCGGCACCGAGATGACAAACGTGAACTCGGCAGCCGCCTTTTGACTCGTGCCAAGCAGCAATCCGCCAGAGATCGTCGATCCCGAACGCGAGAATCCCGGCCAGAGGGCGAGACATTGGAAGCAGCCGATGCCGAGCGCCTGCTTGTATGACAGGTCATCCATCTCTGGCGCTGTTACGGGCCTGTTGCTCCTCTCTGCGATGATCATAAGGATGCCCCCTGCTATCAGGCTGTAGAGTACAGGCTCGGGCCCGAACAGATACTGCTTGATAAAGCCGTGCAGGATAAAGCCGAGCACCACAGCCGGCAGCAGGGCCAGGACGATATGCAGGATGTCGATCCCGTCTCCTTTGCGGAGCAGTCGCCCAGACAGCAGATCCCGCGCCAAGGAGACAAATCGCTGCCAGTAAAGTACCAGCACCGCCAACACGGCCCCCAGCTGGATCACGATTTTGAAGGTCTTGGCGGATTCGCCGACGAAGCCGAGCCACTCGCCCGCCAGAATCAAATGTCCTGTTGATGAGACCGGCAAAAATTCAGTCAACCCTTCCAGGATACCCAGAATTATCGCTTGTATCAGTTGCTCCAATAGGCTACGCCTCCTCTGATAGACCTCCTAGCCGCTCCATCACTCTGCGTCTGCGATAGAGCATATGGGCAGCCTCCGCCGTATCCTTCAGCATTCCCCGATTGATGAATGCCCCGAATACCATGCCGGCTATGGGGATCATCTGGAACAGCTTTTTCCAACCGAAGTTATCGCGATAGGCTGCCATAACCTCGCGCCAGCCCTGCAGCTGAGATATGACCGCAACCTCCATGTCCGCTTCTCCATACCGTGTAAGCTCGTCCAAGATCGCCTTTTTGCCGACGATGTCCGACGAGGCGAACTGCAGACATTTGACGGCAAAGATCCGCTCTTCCTGGCGAGACGGGTCGTAGCCGTAACTGAGCGCGATCTCCTGGATGATCTTCAGGCAGAGGCCCAGGATCGCCGGGATATCTGCCGCCAGTGTGAATAGACCGCCGATGCCGGTACTCGCCCCCTGGACGGTCGCCAACTGCGTCCTGTGCTCCGACAGGTCTGCTGCGACCTGCCGCATGACCCCTACCGGTACATGAACCGCGACCTCATCCAGCGACAGACTGCGGTACCTCGCCGCTTCCGGATCGCCGCTGCTTAGCCACTGCTTCTCTATCCGCTTGACCGTCTGGCGCTCGGAGATCAGATAGCGGCCGCCGCTTTGCACGTAGGAGCCGATCTCGTTAAGGATATCGCTGATCTTCTTTTGAATAATACGCGGTGTCAGCTTGTCCAGCAGCAGAAATGGCAGCCGCCCGAGCTTCTCCCAGAACCATTGGTCCTTCTGATCCTTCTCCCAGGACCGGATCTCTACCAGCATATGTTGCAACTCGTCCCATGATTCCTTTTTCATCAAGCAAGAGCCCCTCTCCAGACTAGTCCTTTGCTACAACTGATCTTACAGCAAAGTCAAACACAAGTTCCAGCACAAGCAGAACAAAACCTGCTAACGCAGGTTGGCACTGCCGACATGCACAAAATACAGGCTGTTGAAAAAAGAAAGCCTACAGTCACGGATCGATCTTCCAATCGCTGTTGTCCCCAGATTTCTTGATTTTATACCCCTTTTAGGGGTGAAATCCGGGGACTCACACGCTTTCTGCAAGAAAGCGACTTCGTAAGCATAAGCTGCGCTTCTCCAGATTCGATTCCGTGCCTCTCCGGCCATTTTTCAACAGCCTGAAAATAGCGCCTATTTCGATCAAAACCCTACTCGGAGCAGGTCCTACGGACACACGATCCGTTATGTGCTGATTTTGGGCTCGTGAAGCGCCATTTTTAGACCGATAACGGATCCTCTGTCCGCAAGCTGCTCTAAAAACAGGTCCATGCCCGAAATAAGGGCTACGGTGTCCGCTCGTAAGTAAATGCAGTCAGGGAGCCACTTCGTGGCCCCCACAATTTTATACTTATCTGTTCAAGGTGAAACGGCTACGCCGTCTTTTGATGGCGTCGCAAGTTTCATTCCGGAGATTTATAAGCTGATATATGTGTGAAACATATATACTCTTATAAATCAAGGTGAAACGGCTGTCGCCGTCTTTTGGCGGCGCAGCGCGTTTCATTCCGGAGAAATACAAGCCAAGTAGATAGGAGAATCATATACTTTCTAGTATTTGAACAAAACCTGCTAACGCAGATTGGCGAGAAGTGAGGACACATGCCGCAATCGGGTCAACCCCCGATAACTGATCGGACCAACCATTTGGTCGGATTCAAGTAACATTTTACCCCTGGTTGTGGACCGCGGCATCCAACTCAGCTGGGAGCACAACTTATCCACAAGTGACGAAAGTCATCATTTCCTAAACAACAAAAAAAACTGCCTTCAGCCATTAGAATGGCCAAAGGCAGCTGCATGCAGTCTCTAGTTCTCGTGGCTCGGCGCCTTGCGGAATCTAGCCATGAACTCATATACAATCGGTACAATGATCAAAGTAAGCAATGTCGAGCTCGTCAAACCGCCGATGACGGTGACGCCAAGTCCTTTGGAGATCAGTCCTCCGGATTCCAATCCCAGAGCAAGAGGGGACAGTGCACCGATCGTCGCAATCGCGGTCATCAGGATCGGTCGCAGTCGCGTACCCGCAGCCTCCAGCAGCGCTTCCCGGACCGGAAGGCCTTCCTTCTGCTTCTGGATCACCCTGTCGATCAATACAATCGCATTGGTGACGACGATACCGATCAGCATCAATGCGCCGATCAAGGCGGTGACGCTGATCGTCTCGCCAGCGATCCAGAGACCGACCAGTGCTCCGATCACGGTAAACGGCAGCGAGAACAGGATGCTGAACGGCGTCAGCGCGCCGCCAAACGTAATGACCAGCACAAGATAGACAATTGCGATCGCTGCCAGCATCGCCAAGCCCAACTGCGTAAAGGATTCATTGATCTGCTCGGTGACGCCGCCAAAGCTGACTTCTACCTGCGGCGGCAGCGCAAGCTGATCGACTTGACGCTGGAGCTCGGCAGAGACGCTCGCAACATTATCAGTCGTCGCCTTCGCGCTTACTTCCGCATAGACGCGGTCGTTGCGCTTGGTGATCGTATTGGCCGCTTCGCCCTCTTCGATCGTTACCAGTTCACTCAGAGGGATCTGCATGCCGAGCGGCGAAGTGAGCATCACATTCTCCAGATCTGTGCGATCCGTATATACAGCTTCTTCTACTTGAATATACACATTCAGTTCCTTGCCTTCGTGCTCGATCGTCGTGAGCGCCGGCCGCTGACGGTTCGGACTAAGCTCCATGGCAATCTGGCCTGCCGCCAGACCGTATTGGCTCAGCTTCTGCTGATCGGCAACCAGCACATATTGCTCATAGCTCTCGGACATGCTGGAGCCGATACCTGTCAGCTGTTCCTGCGACCCCATCATCTCGGCAACTTCAGCCACAACCGGACGGATCGTCTCCATGTCCGGACCATAGACGAACAAAGACAGTCCGCTGCCGCCAAGGCCGCCGGTCATAAAGTCCTGCTGCTTCCATTCGCCAGTACCGCCAATCGCCTGAAGCTTCTCAAGCACGATGTCTTTTTCTTCCGTAAATCCTTGGAAGTCCGCGTCATAACTGAGGAAGAACAACGCCTGCTTGGAAGCCCCGGGGTTCATCGGATTCTGACCGCCCACGGAATACTGCAATGTCTGGACTCCATCCTGCGCCATCAGCGATTGCTCGGCCTGAAGTGCCAGCTGCTCTACGCTGTCAAGCGACTCACCAGGCGCCGGGTTATACGTGATCGTCATCATTTTCTGCTCTTCCTCCGGCAGGAAGCTGGCGCCGATGATCGGAGCGATGAACAGACTGGCCAGGAGGACCAGGAATGCGCCTCCGAAGGTAATCGCTTTATGATTCAGCGACCAGTTGAGGATTCTCTTATAGCCTTCGGCCATCCGCCCAGGCTTCTCTTCATGCTTGATAACCTTGCCGCCGCTGAGCGCTTTGCGGAACATCATATGCGCCATCATCGGCACGATCGTTATCGCCACGAGCAGTGAGGCCAGCAGGGCAAAGACGATCGTCAGAGCAAACGGCATAAAGATCTCGCCGATCGCTCCCTGGACCAGCGCAAGCGGCAGGAAGACGGCGATCGTCACGATGGTCGAGGCGAGAATCGGGATGAACATCTCCCGGGTCGCATCAAGGACCAACTGTTTGCCGGTTAGCTTCTCGCCCTTAAGCGACATCCGCCTGTATATATTCTCGATGACGACGATCGAGTCGTCAATGACGCGTCCGATCGCAACCGTCATGGCGCCAAGCGTCATGACGTTCAAGGTAATATCCATCCGGCTCAGGATCAGCATCGCTATCAGGATGGAGAGCGGGATCGAGACAACCGAGATAATCGTCGAACGTACATCACGCAGGAACAACAGGATGATAATGACAGCAAATAGCGATCCGATCAGTGCTTTGTTAAGCATCGTGTGAACGGAATCTTCGATCGGTTCGCCTTGATCCAAGCTGATCGTGGCGGTTAGGCCGGCGTATTGACCTTCCAATTTTTGTATCTCAGCTTTGACGCCATTGACGACGTCTACTGTATTGGCATCTGCCGCTTTGATGATCGAGATGCCGATCGAATCCTGACCATTGGTCCGCGAGATCGACTCCGCTTTGCCGATGACCGACACTTCGGCGATCTCACTAAGCGCGACAGTCGGCAGTCCGGGCAGCTCCATGCCCTCCGGCAGCTGCTGAGCCGCCTGTCCGCCTTGGTCTGGCGCTGCTGGCTGCTCGACTTCGGGAGCGCCCTCCGCCGGCGTATCAGGCATAGCCACCGGTGGCGCAGCCGGCAGCTCCATGCCTCCTCCCGCTGCAGGAATGGCCGGGATCCGCAGATTGCGCAGATCCTCCAGTCCGATGATATTGCCATCGACCAGAACGGCCTTCTCGGTATCGCCGAACTCGAATATGCCGAGCGGGACCTGGAGTGCCGAGCCCTGGATAATCCCCTGAACCGTCTGGGCGTCGAGACCGAGCTCGCTCATCCGCTCCTGGTTGAAGTCAAGCTGGACCTCCTGCACGTGCTGCCCTGAGATCTGGACGTCGGCTACGCCGTCGACCCCTTGCAGTACGGGCACAAATGAATCCTCGACCAGCGCGGTCAACCCGGCCAGGTCGGCATTGGTGTCCGCGACACTGAAGGTGATGACGGGAAACGCGTTGAGCGAGATGCGCGAGATGTTACTATCCTGCACACCTTCGGGGAGCTGCATGCCTTCCAACTGCTCCTTGACCTCGGCCTGGGCGCGTTCCATATCTTTTTTATAGTCGAATTCCAGGATAATCGACGATACGTTCTCCATCGACGTCGAATTGACGACGCTGACGCCTTCGAGATTGCGTGTGCGCTGCTCGATCGGCTGGGTAACTTTATCCAGCACCTCTTCCGGTGTTGCCCCCGGATATACGGTTGTGATGCTCAGAATCGGCACGTTGATATTCGGGATGGTCTCCATCTTCATATTCAATCCCGAGTACAGTCCGGCAACGGTAACGATAAGCGTCAAAATCCATAAAGCGAATTTGTTGTTCAACGAAAACTGGATAATGCTCTTCATACGTGTTTCTCCCACTCCTTTTTCTATCTCAGCTTTACAGCAAATCTATCTGAAGCGGTACCCGACACCCCATATCGTCTCGATATATTGCGGGTTGGAAGGATCCTGCTCGATTTTCTCGCGCAATCTGCGGATATGCACGGTGATGGTGTTCAGATCCCCCATGGAATCCATTCCCCAGATCCGCTCAAATAACTCGTCCTTGCTGAATACACGGTCCGGATGACTGGCCAGGAGCATCAGCAGCTCATACTCCTTGCTCGTCAGCAGCACTTCCGTCTCGTTCATGTAGACCCGGCGCGAAGGTTTGTCGATGATCAGCCCCCGCACCCGAACCTGATCCTGCAGCTGTCCCTTCGTTCCTTTAAGCCTTTCGTAACGAGAGAGATGAGCCTTTACCCTCGCGACCAGCTCCCCTGGGCTGAACGGCTTAGTCATAAAATCATCCGCCCCCAGACCGAGCCCGCGGATCTTGTCGATCTCCTCTTGCTTGGCAGATATCATCAGGATAGGAATATCGTTCGACTGCCGGATCTGCCTGCAGATTTCAAACCCGTCGACGAACGGGAGCATCAGGTCGAGGATGATGAGATCATAATGCTTCGCAAGCGCCTGCCGCAGACCGCTTTCCCCGTTGTTCTCCATCTCCACCGTAAAGCCGTGACTTTCCAGATAATCCCTCTCCAGCTCAGCGATCGCGCTCTCGTCTTCGATGATCAGTATGCGGGCCATCGCTTTTCAGCCTCCTTTATCCTCATACATGTTAGCCTTCCATCTGCTGTGCAAGCGGCAATGTCAATACAATGCTGCTGCCTTGTCCGTGTTCGCTCTCGGCATATACCCGTCCGCCGTGCCCCAGGACAATCTGCTTGACGATCGCAAGCCCCAGTCCGCTGCCGCCAAGCGCCGAATTGCGGGATTGCTCTGCCCGGTAGAAGTGGTCAAAAATATGCGGCAAGGCTTCGCGTTCGATCCCTGGTCCGGTATCCCGGATTTCGATCTGCGCTTCACCTGCTCCCTCAGTAAGAATGACAGAGATTCGCTTCTCTGCAGAAGCCGGCATGCGCGCCATGTACTTAAGGCTGTTGTTGATCACGTTGGACAGCACCCGGCTGAGCTTCTCGCGGTCGGCCAGCACCGGCAGCTCACGCCCAGCTTGGATGACCACATCCAGATCAGCCCCGGTCTTCTCGATATCAAACCGGCATTCCTCCAGATAGTCTTCCAGATACCTGAGCAGATTGACCGTGCGCATCTCGTAAGGCTCCTCATTCAGATCGAGCTTGGAGAACAGGAACAGTTCATCGATCAATCCATCCATCTCAGTCGCTTTCTTGTAGACGGTCCGGATATATTTCGTACGCATCTCATCCGTATTGGCCACGCCGTCCAAGATGCCCTCGACATAACCTTTGATTGCAGTGATCGGCGTCTTCAGATCGTGGGAGATGCCCGCGATCAGCCCTTTCCGGTTGGTATCGATCTGGTCTCTCTCCTCGATGGACTGCTTCAGACGGAGCCGCATGCTTTCAAACGCGTTGCGCACCTGACCAATCTCATTGTTCTTCATCGCATCCAGACGGTAATCCAGATTGCCTGCCTCGATCTGCTCTGCGGCACGCCGCAGCTTCTCCAGCGGCCTGGTCAATGATTGGGATACCAGATAGGCCAGGACAAACATCGTAATCGCGATCGAGATCAGGAACAGCAGCATAATCAGCGGCCTGAAGTAAAAGGGCAACGGATCGTAATTCAGAAACAACGTCACGGACAGCCCCCTGTCTGAGCTGGCGCTCGGCGGCGTCAATTGCGTGACAAAATAGTGCTTGCCGCCATATTTGACGGTTTCTGCTTCGCCCTGGATGACCTGGCCCGCATCGATTCCTTCGATCCAGCTCGTCTCTGCGATCAGCTGCCCTTCCCTTTCGATCCGGATAGCCGACTCCCACTGGCCGTACCGGTCGATCAGCTCACCGGCGTAAGCTGGATTGCTCAACTTTTCCGCATCCTCTCGAAGGACATAATTTACCTCCCCCGTCAATCCGATCAATTCTTGCTCTCGCTCGCGGTTCACCTCATAGGCATTGAACAGATCGATATTGTCTCCGATAATCGGCCAAGCCAGCAGCAGTACCCCAACGAGTAACAGCTGAGGCGCGACGAGCATTGCCAAAAAAGCCAGCTTCAGTCTGCCCGTAATCGACATCCTATTCTCACGCCTTTGCTTGAAGTATTCTAATCATACCCGGTAGATATGAATGAAAAAGAAACTAGTTATTAAATAATTCTTAAATGGGAGTTCATACAAAGAAGACGCAAGCCGTGAATAATACGTCGGCCGCGTCTCGTCCCCGTTATCTAATCTCGCCAAACTTCTGCAGCGGCCATACCCGGAACACCGCTTTGCCTTCCAAGGAGTCATAGCTGATCGTTCCCAGCTGCCTGCTGTCCGTGCTGTTCTCGCGATTGTCACCGAGCACGAACACCTGATGCTCCTGCACGGTAAACGGCACTTCCAGCCCGACCGGGAACGTCTGCCCTTTGGCGTAGGGCTCTTCCAGTCTGGTTCCGTTCAGATAAACGGCTCCCTCCCGTATATCGACTGTATCGCCCGGAAGCGCGATTAACCGCTTGATCAGGCGGACATCGCTCTCTGGACCGTCGATGATGACGATATCTCCGCGCCGGGGTTCAGAGAATATGTAGCTGAGCTTGTCCTCCACCAGCCGGTGGCCTTCCTCCAGCGTACCCGACATCGAGCTCTGCCTCACCTCTGCCTGGGCAAAAGCATAGTTCTGGATCAGCAGTGCAATGCCGACAGCCATTGCGATCGATACCAGCCATTCGCGCAGTTCCTTTCGCCATCGTTTGCCCTTCGCCTTGTCTTTTTCACTGTCTTTTCCCTTCGTCTGCATCGCAAGCTCCTCCTCGCCTCATTGACAGTTGTTTATACGAATAATAGATAAAATTGTTGCAGATTTGGCAGATTTTCAGGGAATACGCGGTGCAGCTGCGACCCGCTCCCGAGAGTTACAGCCAGCTCCGCGCAGCCGCAAGCCCCAGAAACACCATGATTCCAGCAGCCAGCAAGAGGTAGTCCGCCTGCTGCAACCGCAGCCGGTACAGCTTCGGCCCGGCTGCGGCGTCCCGACCGAGCCCGCGCACCTCCATCGCTTCGGAGATCTCTTCAGCTATCCGCAGCATCGATAGCAGATACGGCACCAGCATCCGGGGCAGCTGGTTCATCGGTACGCGTCCAGGCTTGGCAGCCGACTTGCCGCGCGCTCGAGTAATCCTCGCAAAACGTTCCCATTCTGTGGTGAGCATCGGGATAAAACGAAAAATGAGCGAAACGACTAGGGCGAGCTCGCGTACCGGCATACGCAGCCGGGTCAAGCCGGCAAGCCCTTGCTCCAGAGCCCGCTGCATCCGGAACGGTGTGACGATCTGCGCCAGCGTCAGCCCGAGCAGCATGATCAGCAGGATCCGCGCGAACCGGAATGCCGATATGCTGGCTGCCCCGGCATTCCAGCCGGGAGGCGATAGCTGTACGGAAGCCACCAGAACTACGATAATAGCAAATAAAATGTAGATCCGGATCGCACCGCGCCATGCTGTCAGACTGGCTCTTGCCTGCCACAGGACGACACCGGTTAATGCTCCGCCCAGCAACAGACCTGACCAATCTTGCTGGAGCAGAAGACCGAAGCTGAAGAGCAGGTAAGCGACCCATAATATCCGCGGATCCCGCCGAGACCAGCTGCTCCCGCCAACCGCCTCGGGATCAACAGACGGCTGCTGCACAACGGCTCTGCGGGGATCATTAACCGCCTCCGGACTCTCCGCCGGCCGTCCAGCTTGAGCCGGAGGCGTGACGGCACCCGCCGGGTCAGGGCCACCGCAGGGAGTGGACGCCTCAACTCGATTCGTGCGAGCTGAGGCGATCAGTCCGGCAAGTCGTTCCGGCGGCAGCGGTTCTATGTCGGATAAGGCAGGCCATTGCAGACCTTGGCGGCGGAGCGCTGCCAACACAGCCGCTTCCGCAGGCATGGAGAGCTCCGGCGGGTCAGAATGATGCAGCGGCTCCAGCCAGCTGGCAGCAATCTCCGGTCGAGAGCGTCTGCTCATCATCCGACCTGCCTGCAGCACGACATTCCAATCGGCAACTGGCCACAGTGCATCCCAGTCGTGCGTGACGATAACCGCACCTCCTCCCCTTGCCCGATGGCCGCGCAGCATCTCCTGCAGCCGTTCGATGCTGGCTGCATCCAGTCCGGCCGTCGGTTCATCAAGCAACAGCCAGCGTGGTTTAAGAATGATCGCGCAAGCCAGTGCGAGCCGACGCTGCTCACCGCCGCTCAGGTGCCACGGATCTGAATCCAGCAGTTGCGGTTCCAATCCCATGACAGACATGGCCTCCAGCATCCGTTCGTTGATCTGGCGCTCTTCGAGTCGCAGCGGGGAAAGCGAGTACCGCAGTTCTTCGCGCACAGAAGGTGCAAACCACTGAGCATGACTCTGCTGCAACGAGAGGCCGAATGTCAGCAGGGCACCCCGGTTCAGCCGGTTGCCTTGCCATAATGTCATATGATCTACATGGATTCGTCCGGTTCGCAATGGACGCAGACCGGCCATGGACTCAAGCAGTGTCGTCTTGCCCGCTCCGTTAGGACCTGTAAGAATGGTGATCGCCCCTGGCGGGAAGGACGCCTGAGGCAGATCCAGTATTAACCCCGACTCTGGACCGGACGCTCGGACCTGCAGTCCTTCGATATGCCAGCCGCCGTGCATTATGTGCACACCGCCAGGGCCAGCTGTTCGCCGGTGAGCGGCAGCGGCTGCAGTCTTACCCCCTGCGCTTGCAGTTCGAGCGCCACTTGTACGGCGTAAGGCGGTGTCCACTCCAGCCGCTCGCAAGCCGATGGCGCACCATCAGCGGATGGCAGATAGAAGCCTTCCGGATCACCGTCATAGATCAGCTGCCCTTGGCACAGCGCCAGCACACGATCGCCGCTCTGCCACTCCTCGAGCCGGTGGGTGACCCAGATGACAGTCAGCCCGGCCCGGTGCAGTCGGCGTACCACAGCAAGCACCTCAGCCCGCGCAGCGGGATCCAGCATCGAGGTCGGCTCGTCCAGCACCAGTATCGGCGGCTTGCCTGCCAGGCAGCTTGCGATAGCAGTCAACTGCTTCTGCCCGCCGGACATCCCGGCTACGGCTTTGTGCTCCAGACCGCTCAAGCCGGTCCGCGCACATACATCCATCATGACGGCTGCCATTTCCTCCGCATCTGCCCCTCTATGCTCCAGGACGAGCAGCAGATCCTCCCATGGCGTTGCTCCGAGGATGCCCGCCTCGGGGTTTTGCAGGACATATGGGACCGGCAGCTTGCCGGCAAAGCCATGGTCCAGAGAACCGCTGACTGAGCAGCTGCGGCCGAGCTGGCCGGTCAGCAGTCTGACCAGCGTACTCTTCCCGCTGCCATTGGGCCCGGCGATCTGGACCCATTCGCCGCATCTGATATGCAGTGTCACCCGGTCCAGCATTGCTCTTGCCTCACGGCCGTTTGGCCCGGCGGCCGTCACAGTCACTTCTCGGAGCTTAATATCGTTTACCATCAATTTTTTCCTCCAGACTCTTCCCAAAACGGGGGCACTCATGGTATGATCCGAATTGTTAACCACCAAAAAAATATTTTGGTTAACATTATAAAGGAGAGCTGCATTAATGTCTACGTCTGTCCGTCATCTCGTTTTTACGGCTTTGTTCGCTGCATTGTTCATTGTCATGAGCACCCTCACTATCTATGTTACAGCTGTGCCAATTACCCTGCAAAATCTGGCTATCATGCTGGCCGGCGGCTTTCTCGGCGCACGTTACGGTTTCTACAGCATCGGTATCGTTATGGCTTTGACTGCTGCCGGCTTGCCGCTGCTTCATGGTCAGGGCGGGCTATCCTTTATCTTGGGTCCAACTGGCGGTTTCTTGTGGATGTTCCCTGTCTGCGCTTTGCTGTGCGGTTTTTTTGTCTCACGCATCCTGGATCAAGCCGACAACATTTCGCGGGCTGCAACCGTAGGCTGGCTGTTCGCAGTGTGCATGCTGTTCGGCTCACTGATCTCCTATGTGACAGGCGTGCCTTGGCTGGCTCACTTCGCCAATCTGTCGCTGGAGCGGGCATTGGCTGTCGGGATGTACCCCTTCCTGCCAGGCGACGCTGTCAAAGCCCTGATCGCCGCATTGGTATTGTATGCCGGCCGGTCGCACCGACCGATGCTGCATCGCCAGGTTGAGCAACCCGCTCATCAAGTCTGACCTATTATACCTTCCTCTTGTCTGCAAGCAAAGCTTGTGTTTCGGGAGAACTGCATCTGAATGCGACAAGGCGGCACAGCAAATGCTGTGCCGCCTTGTCGCGGATAATCCGGACATAGCTTCGTCCCGGCTATCTATTCATGTATTTCAGTGAGCAGCTTGCCCAGCGTCTCCTGTGCTTCCTCTTCTCTTTCGCCCTCTGTTTCAAGCAGCACCTCTTCATTGTGAGCGATTCCCAGGGTGAGCATGCTCAGGGAGCTTTTGCCGTTTACCCGCTTGCCTTTGCTGGTGACGAAAATTTTGCATGGAAATTCTGACGCTTTTTTGACGAAATCCTTAATCGGCCTTACATGGAACCCGGTCGGGTTCAGGATCGTATAGGTTTGCGAAGTCATCGCACATCCCCTCCTCTAGTAGATCATTTTCTATTCTCCTGCTGCTGCTGCCGCCAGACGGGTTTGGACAAGCTCCAGCACTTCCTGCTCGCTGCCCAGGGCAAGCGCTGCAAGCGCCGTTTCCTGCCAGCTCGCATAACTCAGTTCAGCGATCTGAGCCCGCGCTCCCAGGATCGCTCCGGCGCTCATACTGAACTCATGCAGTCCGAGGCCGAGCAGCAGCGGGATCGCCCGTTCATCGCCCGCCATTTCGCCGCACATGCCGACCCAGCGTCCATGCTGCGCAGCAGCGTCGATCACCATCCGTACCAGTTGCAGCACAGCCGGATGGCAAGGCTGGTACAGATAACTTACCTGCTCATTCATACGGTCGGCAGCCATCACATACTGGATGAGATCGTTGGTTCCGATGCTGAAAAAGTCCACGTGCGGCGCGAACACTGCGGCTCCCAGCGCTGCAGCAGGGATCTCAATCATCATACCGACTTCGATATCACTTGCGATATCGTGACCCTCCCGCAGCAGGCTGTCCTTCTCCTCCTGCAGGATGCGCTTGGCTTCCTGAAGCTCGCTCAGTACAGCGATCATCGGGAACATAATTTTCAATTGGCCGTGCTTGCTGGCTCGCAGCAACGCACGCAGCTGAGTGCGGAACAGCTCCGGTCTTGCCAGACACAAGCGCAGCGCCCGCTGGCCGAGGAACGGATTGTCTTCCTTCGGCAGCTCCATGTATGGCAGCTCTTTGTCGCCGCCGATATCCAGCGTGCGGATGACTACCGGCTTGCCCGTCATTTTCTCCAGCACATACTTGTATTGGTTGTACTGTTCCTCCTCGCCTGGCATGGAAGAACGACCCATATACAAAAACTCAGTCCTGAACAGACCGATTGCCTCGGCGCCGTTGTCCAGCACATGCTGCATATCTTCCACACTGCCGATGTTGGCCGCCAGCTCGACATGATGGTCGTCCAGCGTTACTGTCGGCTGGTCTTTTAGCCGCGCCAGCTCACGCTGGCTATCCAAATAGCGCTGGCGATCCTGCTCGTACTGAATCAGCTCTTCCGAGTCAGGATTGACGATGACCTGCCCGTGATCAGCATGCAGGACCAACTGATCGCCGGCTGTAATCTCCTTTACCCGTTCACCTGCACCTACTATAGCCGGGATGCCCAGCGAACGGGCCATAATGGCGGAATGCGAGGTGCGGCTGCCGACCCGGGTGATGAATCCTCGGACAATGTCCAGATCCAACTGAGCGGTGTCTGAAGGCGTCAGATCGTCCGCAACGATAATACAAGGCTTCCGGATACTCGTAAGACTGCTTGCTGTGCGGCCCCGCAGCGCATTCATGATCCGGCCAGCGACATCCTCTACATCGGCTGCCCGCTCCCGCAGCAGTTCGTTGTCCATCTCCCGCAATGCATCTACAAACGAGCGTGACGTTTCATATAGCGCATATTCTGCCTGTATCCCCTTCTCCAGGATCTGTTCCTCGATCACATCGATCAGATCCGGATCTTCCAGCACCAGCTGGTGTGCTTCGAAGATCTCCGCTTTCTCCTCACCGAGCCGTTCAATCGCAGCCAGCCTGATCTCCTCCAGCTCCTCACCCGCCTTGGCCACCGCTAGCCGGAAACGTGACGCTTCGGCTTGCGGATCGGCTGCTCTTTCCTCAGCAGGCACATAAGATTCCGTTTCGATGACAAAGGCTGGCCCGATTGCAATGCCCGGCGATGCCGAGATTCCTTGTATACTGATCGTCATGTCCGATCCCTCCCTGCTGGTCGCCTGCACTTTTGCACAGACGTTTTATTAATGCTGCACTCTTGTTGCATCAGGAGTATGCATGATAAGCCGCAATCGCGGCATCATGCAGCGGATGGCCTGCTGGCAGCTCGGTCACGCGCGTCAACGCCCGCGCCGCCCCCTCCTGCCGGATCATCTCCTGCAGCCTGTTCGCATCTTCATCATCTGCGACGTCAAAATGAAGCGCCGCCCCCATCGCAGCCGTAAGCCGGCCGGTCTCCAGGCCCAGCTCGAAAGCTTGTCGTGCAGGTCGTACCAATCGATCCTCCGGCGACAGCTTGCGCAGCGGCGATCGACCAACACGTGCCACCTCGTCGCTCAGATGGGGATTGCGGAAACGTTCGATGATCGTATCGATATACTGCTGATGCGCCGCGCGCTCGAAACCGTGCTTGACGCTGAGCATATCCCCTGTCTCGGCTAAGGTGCCGCTTACTTCCTCCAGCACCTCCGGCAGCTCAAGCGCCTGCTGAATCGTCGACGCCCCGAGCCGGTAGCCATGGTAAGCAGCCGTACAATGCCCGGTATTGACCGTGAACAGCTTACGCTCCACATACGGCGTCAGCTCGTTGACATAATGGATGCCTGTGATCTCCGGCAGTCCCAGCTGATTGCGCTCGACGACCCATTCGTAGAATGGCTCTACTTTGACGAATAAAGGATCGGCATGGGACTGGATCGGCACGATGCGGTCTACCGCCGCATTAGGGAAGGCAATCTTCCGGTCTGCCTCTTCCCGCTCCGCCTCCTGAAGCAGCGGATAGACATGCGACCTCAGCTGCGCACTGGCGCCGATGGCATTCTCGCACGCAATCACCTGGAGCGTTCTGCCTCCGGCAGCCAGGCGGCGGGAGATGCCTTGCGCGATCCCGGGCGCGATATGCCGCAGTGCGCCGACCCCGACTGCGGTCGTCACCAGATCGGCCTCCGCCACGGCCGCAGCCACGCTATCGAGCTCCGTGCCGTCGATTGCCGTCACTCCGCCTACTACTACCGTGTCGCCATCATCGCTTGCCATGGCTACTTTATAGCTGCGGCGCGTGCGCAGTTGCTCGACCAATTCACGGTTGACGTCAACGAAGCAGACTTCATAGTTGGCCGCTCCCAGGATCAAGCCGATGAAGCCGCGTCCGATATTGCCCGCGCCGAAGTGTACGGCTTTCATTCCTCCGCACCTTCATTGAAGAGCTGTGCCAGCTCGGCAGCGGATGTAGCGTTGATGATCCGCTGCAGGTTCTCCTCCTCCGAGCACACCATGGCGACATTGGTCAGCAGCTCCAGATGATCGTCTCCCAGTGCAGCGATACCTACGACAACATAAGCAAGCTCGCCTTCTCCGAAGTCGACGCCCTCAGGCAGTTGTACGACTGACAGTCCGGTCGAACGGATCAGCGACTTGGACTCATTGGTGCCATGAGGGATGGCCAAGCCAGAGCCCATATAGGTAGACAGCGTCTGCTCCCGCTCGATCATCTTGTCCACGTAGGCAGCATCTGCATGCCCCCCTTGGACCAGCAATTCCCCGGCGATCCGGATCGCTTCGAACTTGTCGGCTGCTTGGGCATTCAGCTTCACCATCGATTCAGCTATTGTCAGACTCATCATGCATCTCTCCATTCCGTTGATTTTTTAAAATCTCCATTCTAATCCGACTGGCTCACACACGGTGCAGGATATCCAGCCAGGCGCCGGCAAGCCACTGACGGATCTCTTGCTCGCTACCCGCTTCAAGCAGACGCACCAGCTCGTGCTCCAACAGCATGGCGCTGATCTCACTGAGCAGGCTGAGCTGTACAGCCGGCAGCTCCTGGGGAGCGAGCATGTACAGCAGTGCTTCGATCTGTCCCGCCGGATCGCCAGCGATGATCGGCTTCTCCAGCTTCAGCAGCACGAGCAGCGGCTGAGCCACATGCTCGCTTCGCGTATGCAGGAGCGCCACTGTCGATTCAGGCAGCACCAGGCTGCCATAGCTTTCCCGGACCATCACCTTGTCAGCCACCTGTTGGCCAAGAACGACATGCCCCTGCTCTTCTAGAAGGGCAAGCAATCGCGAGGTCAGCTCGGCCATGCCGTCGCCGGGCAGTTGTCGCAGCCGGCAGACCATCAGGCGATCCAGCAATTGCAGCATCTCATCAGCAGAGCGGTGCAGCTCCTGGAGTCTGTACAGCGACGATAGATCCGGAGACGGCGAAGCTGCGGGCGGCTGCACCGGCGGCTGGATATCGCGCAAGAACCGGCGCAGCATCTTCCGGTCTCTTTCAGGCAATAACGGGCTTAGCTTCACATAACGCGATTCAGGCAGCGGCAGATCGATAGTCGAGAGGATCAAGTCATATTCGGTCTCCGGCAGACGGCTGGCTTCGTACCAAGAGACATTACCCGTAATGTGCAGTCTGGGAAACGACTTCGCGAGTCGTGCCGCGAGCAGCCGGGAAGAGCCGATCCCGCTGGTGCATACCAGGAGCGCCCGGAGCCCGTTGCCCCCGCCGCCTTCCGCCCGCTCCAGCGACGCGCCAAAGTGCATCGCCAGAAACCCGATCTCCTCGTCGGGGATCGTAAATCCGGGATACACTTCTCTAGCCGTTTTGGCCGTAGCTTCGAATAGCTGCTCATGATCGTCCTTGATCTGTCTAAGCAGTGGATTGCGTATGGTCTCGCCACGCTGCATCCGTTCCAGCGCCCGTTCCAGGTGCTGCTCAAGCCCCTCGCGGAGCACGGAGTCAGATTCGAATCCTGCCTGCAGCTCCGACTCCATCATCCCGATCAGCAGGTGCACGCTCTGCTGCAGGCGGGGATGCTCCAGCAGCAGAGGTAATGCAGATGCAGAAGCACGGCGGTTTAACAACTCCTGGACGTAGTACCTCTCGCTGCCCTCCAGTGCGATACCGGCAGCAGCTGTCCATAGCTCCAGCTCCTCGCTGCTCACCCGTTCACTCGTTTCGCCGACTGTCTGAGCCGGCAGGACATGTCCCTTGCGCATGCGGGCGATCGCGACGGACAACTGCACGAGCAGCTTCGTGTAATCCGTATCCGTCAGCTCGGAAGGAAATTGCTGCTCCAGGCTCCACAACGCCTGTTCCAGCTTTTGTATACTGTCGATTCCCGCCAGCTCAGCCAGGGGCCTCGACACTGGCGTCAACGGCCGACCGTGCAGTCCGCTATAGAGCTCATGCTCATCCAGCACGTCCATGACTAAGTCGCTGATCATCTCACGTTTATATCGCTCATCGCCCTCGATCTGCACACCGTATCCCCGTTTGCGCAGGAGCGTCAATCGATACCGGCTGAGTGTCTGCTCGAGCTCATCCAGATCAATGGTTATCGTCGGGATTGTTACCTGCAGCTCCGAAGCCAGTGCATACTGTTTGATCGGTTCATCCGCAGCCAGCAGCCGGCAGGCCAGCAGCAGCTCACGCTCCTCAGGTGAATATTCTGCCGCTGTCCGGAGCATGCCTTGCAGCCGAGTCAGCTGCTGAGCGGTTGCTGCCAGCCGAAGTCCAAAGCCGGACTGCTTGATTAGCGACGATCCGGCAGCCGCCAGCACCTCTTCGACCCGCGGCAGCTCGCGATGAATCGTACGGACACTTACACCCAGCTCCCTGGACAGATCGCCGGCTGTCATCCCCTCGGCATGCTCGATCAGCAGCTTCAACAGCTGGCTCTGCCTAGCCGACAGTCTCATCTCATCCCTCCTTTGACCGACCGGTTAATTGCGACCCGGAATGATCAGCTGAGACGTTCGACCAGCTTGTCGTACTCTGGACTCTTCATGAAGTTGTCGATTGAGATATGCTCGGCGTGCGGCGCTTCACCCTTGGCACGATCGGTAAGGGAGCGGTGGGTGATGACGATGTCCGCGTCGGACGGAATATCGCTGATCGCCGTATTTGTCACTTGCACATCGATGCCTGCAGCTTTCATCTTCTTGCGGAGTACGGATGCGCCCATCGCACTGGAGCCCATACCCGCATCACAGGATACGATGATCTTCTTCACTTCTTCTTTAGTCTTCTGACGGTCTGCTGGGGCAGGGACAGCAGACTCTGCTCCGCCAGAGACGGCCGTCCTAGTGCCGCTGGCCTTCATCGCGCTCATCCGCTCGCGGGCATCCTCCAGCGAGGCTTCCTCTTCTTTCTGACGCGTCGTCTTAAGCAGCAATACAGCGATTAGGAAAGAAACGAGGGTCGCCGTGAATACACCTGCCAGCACTGGCATCAGCTCCCCCCTTGGCGCCATAGCAATGTAGGCGAAGATACTGCCTGGGGAAGCTGTGGCGACCAGACCGGCATTCAGGAGCGAGAAAGTAAAGCTGCCTGTTACACCGCCTGCGATAGCAGCCACGATAAGGCGGGGGTTCATCAAGATATACGGGAAGTAGATCTCATGAATCCCGCCGGCAAATTGGATAACTGCCGCTCCGGAAGCGGATTGCTTGGCGCTGCCGCGGCCGGCGATCATGTACGCCAGCAGGATGCCAAGTCCCGGTCCGGGGTTCGACTCCAGCAGGAAGATGATCGATTTGCCCAGATTATTGGATTGCTCAAATGCGATCGGGCCAAGCACCCCGTGATTAATGGCATTGTTGAGGAACAACACCTTTCCGGGTTCGATCAGCAGATTCGCAAGCGGCAGCAATCCGTTGTCGATCAAAAATTCTACGGAATTCGCCAATATGTTGGTGATGTAAGAAATGACCGGCCCGACGCCAAGCATGGCTCCGATGGCCAGGGCACCGCCGAAGATGCCTGAAGAAAAGTTGTTGACCAGCATTTCAAAGCCGGATGGGATCTTGCCGTCGATCATGCGATCAAACTGCTTCAATATCCAGGCTGCAATCGGCCCAACGATCATGGCCCCCAGGAACATCGGAATGTCTGCGCCGACGATGACTCCTACGGTAGCTACAGCACCGATTACACCGCCCCGCATATCATGAACCATCCTGCCTCCGGTGAAACCGATTAGCAATGGCAATAAATAATAAAGCATCGGTTCGACGAGCGCTGCCAACGTTGCATTAGGAAGCCAGCCGTCAGGTATAAAGAGGGCTGTTATGAGTCCCCATGCAATAAAAGCACCCATATTGGGCATGACCATACCGCTTAAAAAGCGGCCGAACCGCTGAACTCGGACACGGATCCCTCCGCCTTCTTCAGCACGCTGCTCAGAATTGTTCATTGGGCTATCCCCCTTACAATTATTTCTTCTTACTATTAACCAAAGGCCTCAAAATCAATCGTAATTCAAAACGCTTTCATGATCAATGATAGGTTAATCTGTTTTCGGCATCATGCTGATGACAGAATTAAACTAATTCCCACAAAGTGAGCGTACACCTATGATGCATAATCAGATACCTTGCGGGGCCCCGGGAGGAATAAGTAAAACAAAAAGCCATATTTCA
The DNA here is from genome assembly GCF_047238105.1 of Paenibacillus jepli. NCBI lineage: Bacteria > Bacillati > Bacillota > Bacilli > Caryophanales > Paenibacillaceae > Paenibacillus > Paenibacillus jepli. The sequence goes on along the minus strand of NZ_JBDFMD010000001.1, from coordinate 6,851,526 downwards.
ATCATCATGATCGATGAACTGAAACACGGCTTACTCGGATTTATATGCGTCTTTAATCACTGCATTCCTCGGGTGCAGCTACACCTTCCGAGTCCAGATTGATTTTTTCCGAGACAGTATCGCGGATGATCGAGATGACCATCTGCAGCAGATGATTAATATCCGTCTGGCTTTGCTGGAAGTCGCCGACGATTGGGATGCCGTCCAGTTCGTCCTGCAGAGCCTCCATTTCGCCTTCAATTTTTTTGACCATCGCCTCGTTGTTGAATGATTCAAAGGCGACGATTTCTTTTTGCTTTTTCTTCATCAAAGCGATCAATGACTGTACCCGTTCATTGCCCTGAATTTGCTTCTCGGCCCGCTGGTACTGCTGAATCTCAGTAGACTGGGAGATCAGCTCCGCCAATTCCTTGGCCTTAGCCATGACATCTTCCTTCACCAGCAAATCGCGTGTATTGTAGGATGGCATATCGTGACAATTGCGATCTCCATGCCCGTGTTTGTGCTTATGCTCGCGTCCGGCTTGCGCCTGTTGCTCTGTCATGATTTCTTTTCTCTCCTTCTTTTATCCCGTTACGCGCTTCCGCTCAGGAGCCTACGGCCTCGGCTGGCTGGACCAGTCTGGCCTTCAGATACCAGGTTTGCACTTCGGTAATCTCGACCTCCACGAATTGTCCGATGAGCGAGGCCGGACCTTCGACATGCACCAGCTTATTGGTCCGAGTGCGCCCGGACAACACGCTTGCCTTAGTCTTGCTCTGCCCTTCGATCAACAGCTCGACGGTTTGCCCGCGAAGCTGCTGGTTGCTACTCAGCGCCAATTCCTGGATGAGGAGATTGAGCCGCTGCAGGCGTTGCTTCTTGATCTCCATCGGTACATTGTCCTCCATCTCCGCAGCCGGTGTCCCGGCACGCGGCGAATAGATGAAGGTAAAAGCAAAGTCGTAGCCAACCTCGCGTACAAGCGACAAGGTATCCTCGAACTGCTCGTCTGTCTCGCCTGGAAAACCAACGATAATATCGGTAGACAGCATGACGCCCGGGATCTTGGCTTTGATCTTGGCCACGAGCTCAAGGTAGGTCTCGCGGCTATACTTGCGGCTCATCCGCTTCAGCACTTCGGTGCTGCCCGATTGCACTGGCAGATGGATCTGCTCCACCAGATTGCCTCCGCCGGCGAGCACGTCGATCAGGTGATCGTCGAAATCGCGCGGATGCGATGTGGTAAAGCGAATCCGTGGAATATCGATTTTCGAAATGTCATCCATTAAATCGCCAAAGCGATAGTTCAGATCTTCGAAATCTTTGCCGTATGCATTGACATTTTGTCCTAGCAGGGTCACTTCCTTGAAGCCCTGCCGCGCCAGCTCCCGGACTTCCGCGATTACATCCTCAGGCCGGCGGCTCCGCTCTTTGCCCCGGGTATAGGGCACAATGCAATACGTACAGAACTTATCGCAGCCGTACATGATGTTTACCCAGGCGCGCAGCCCTTCCCGTTTCTTCGGCAGGTTCTCGATAACGTCGCCTTCCTTGGACCAGACCTCGACGACAAGCTCCTTGCTGAAGTTCGCCTCCTGGATCAGCTGCGGCAGCCGGTGGATGTTGTGGGTCCCGAAGATGAGGTCGACGAAGGCATGCTTGTTCAGGATGCGGCTGACGACCGATTCCTCCTGCGACATGCAACCGCACACGCCGAGCAGCAGCTCCGGCTTCTCGGTCTTCAGCGCCTTGAGATGGCCTAGCTCGCCGAACACCTTGTCCTCCGCGTTCTCGCGGATCGCACAAGTATTGAGCAGGATTATATCCGCAGCCTTGCGGTCTTCCGTTGCCGTATACCCCATCTGCTCCAGCAGACCCTTCATCACTTCGGTGTCATGCTCGTTCATCTGACAACCGTAAGTATAGATCAGATAGTGCTTCCCCGCCCCGAGGCAGCGCAGCTCCTCCGGCATCTCTGTCTCATAGACAACCTTGATGTCTTCCTTGCCGCGCTGCTTTTCCTGACGGTAGCTCGGCTGCGACAAGACATGGATGTCTCTGCCCTGAATGCGGATTTTTTTGCCGTGCTCATCCTCGGAGATGACCTTGGCTCCGGAGAAGTCAAAATACTTGCTGTAGTCTTTTGATTCATTGGCCACGCCTGTCACTTCCCTTTACTCCCCTATGGTCATAATGACTCAAATTATACCATAGCCATGCTGCGGGGGCTAGTCGATGATCGTGGCGGTGTCGCCGTTGCGCGCGCCTGCCGCGTTGGCCTCGTCCGTGTCGATGTGCATGTCCAGCGCGAAGTCTTCCGAAACTCTGGCGATCACATGGTCCAGCACCAGCCCCCGCTCGCCCTCAAGCTTGACTCTCAGCTCCTGTTTGTCACGGATGCCCCAACGCTCGGCATCGGACGTATGGAAATGGATATGGCGAGCGGCGACGATGACCCCATTGTCTATGGCGACTTCGCCGGCTGGTCCTCTGAGCTGGATACCGGGCGTATCCTCGATATGGCCGGATTCACGGACAGGAGGGTTGACGCCGATTGCAAACGCATCGGTGCGGGAAATTTCCAGCTGCGTTTGTTTGCGGGCAGGACCGAGAATTCTCACCTTGCCAAATTCGCCTTTTGGTCCGATCACGGCCACAGTTTCATTGGCAGCATATTGGCCGGGCTGAGACAGCGGCTTCAGCTCCGTCAGTTCATAGCCTTCGCCGAACAGGATAGCGATATGTTCCGGTGACAGATGGATGTGGCGGGCGGATACTCCTACTGGTACTTGTTTCATGGGTAATCTTCCTTCCCGTGTTTGATAGGATTAGCACTAGGTTGCCCTTCATTCCTAAGAAGGCATACAGCTAAGCAGCCGTATGCCCCCGTACAGCCGTTATTTGAACTCGGCCAGCAGTTGGTCGAAATGCGCTCTGGACAGCGATAGATCCTGATTGGCCAAGCCTTCGGGCCGGAAACCGCTGATCATATCCTCGTATGGACGGCGTTCCTTGTCCTGATAGATCAATCCGGTCAACAGGCCTCCGGTCTCCATGATCTTCGTCATGGCAGCGATCCGGTTGGACGGATCGTAATCCGGATATTCGTTAAGATTGACGATATGCTCCTTGAACCAGTCATACGTGTTGACCTTATTGAAGGTCACACATGGGCTGAACACATTGATCAGGGAAAAGCCTTTATGATGAAGGCCAGCCTCGATCAGCGCGGTCAGCTGTTTGATATCACTGGAGAAGGACTGCGCAATAAACGTCGCTCCTGCGGACAAAGCGATCTCAAGGGGCGACAGCGTCGTCTCGATCGAACCGTCCGGGGTTGACTTCGTCTTAAAGCCTTCCGCGCTGCGCGGCGAGGTCTGGCCCTTGGTCAGACCATAGATCTGATTGTCCATCACGATATAAGTAATGTCCAGATTGCGGCGGATGGCATGAACCGTATGCCCCATACCGATAGCAAAGCCGTCGCCGTCGCCTCCGGATGCGATCACGGTTAGCTCGCGATTGGCCAGCTTGACGCCCTGGGCGATCGGCAGCGCCCGGCCATGGATGCCATGGAGACCGTATGCGTGGATATATCCCGAGATGCGTCCGGAGCAGCCGATGCCCGAGATGACGGCCAACTCTTCAGGCTCCAGCCCGGTATTCGCGGCTGCCCGCTGGATTGCCGCCTGGATCGAGAAGTCGCCGCAGCCGGGACACCAATTGGGCTTGACGTTGTTTCTAAAATCTTTAAATGTCGCCATTGTTGTTCAGCTCCTTGCAGGCTTGGTAGACTTCCGCAGGCAAAAATGGGTTTCCATCGTACTTTAGAAGGTTGTGAATCTTATCCGCATGTCCGGCATGCAGCTTGATCTGGTCGGCTAATTGGGCTGTCGCATTATTCTCTACGACAAGTACGCTCTCCGCACGTTCAAGCAGAGGCGCCAGCTGCTCCGTCGGGAAAGGATGGATCTGGCGAATAGTCGCATGGTTCGTACGGATGCCATCCTTCTCCAGCCGCAGTCTGGCTTCATCGATCGTTCCGCCGACCGAGCTCATATCGACGATGAGCAGGTCTGCTCGCTCATGTGGTGCTTCACACCTTACCGCTTCGCGGATCCGGAGACCCTTCACCTTGCCAAGCCGCTTGTCCATCATGAGCTTGCGGTTGTGCGCGCTCTCCGATGGCCGACCCTGCTCGTCATGCTCGACCCCGGTTACATGATGCAGACCGTGCGGATCGCCGGGGATCGAGCGGGGCGAGACACCGTCCTCCGTCCATTCATACCGTTTGAATAGCTGACCAGCCGCAAGCGGCTCGTGCTCGCGGACGAGCTTGCCGCGTTCGATTGAGATCTTGTCGTAATCCAACACTTCACAGGATTGCTTGCCCAGAGAGAGCTGCAGGTCGGTCATAAGAATGACAGGCACTTGATACGTATCGGCAATATTGAACGCTTCAATTGTATCATAGAAGCAATCCTCTATGGACGCAGGGGCTATGACAACTTTGGGAATTTCTCCGTGCGTGCCGTAGATCATCGCATTGAGATCGGATTGTTCCTGCTTGGTAGGCAGTCCTGTGGAAGGGCCGCCGCGTTGGGTGTTCACGATGACCAGAGGGGTCTCCGTCATTCCCGCCAGTCCGATTGCTTCCACCATCAGCGACAGCCCGGGGCCGGCAGATGCCGTCATCGCGCGGACACCAGCATAATTGGCGCCGATCGCCATCGTCACCGCAGCGATCTCATCCTCAGTTTGGACGACCGTGCCGCCCACTTTGGGCAGATGCTTGATCAGATACTCCATAATCTCCGATGCCGGAGTGATCGGATAGGCGGCCATCAGCCGGCACCCGGCAGCGATACACCCGAGGCCGATCGCCTCGTTGCCGATCATGAACAGCTTCTGCTTCCCATCGGCGCTGTCCAGACGGAACCCATCGATCGGGCCACCCGCTTGCTCGAGCACAAACGCAGCGCCGCGCCCGACCGCTTCGACATTTTTCTCGACGACGGTTGCCCCTTTGCGGCCGAACTCTTCTTCGACAGCTTTATTGAACACGTCCAGCGGCAGCCCGAGCAGCGCCCAAGATGCGCCGGAAGCGACCATATTCTTCATCAGAGAGGTACCAAGCTCCTCAGCCATCGCCGTGATTGGTACTGCAAACAATTCGACATCGAGTCCCTCCGGGATGGTGGGATTGAATTTGGCATCCGCTACGACGACTCCGCCCGGGCGGAGCTCTGCGGCGTTGAGATCAATGCTCTCCTGATCGAAGGCAACCAGAATATCCAGATCATCGGAGATCGCTCGCAGCGGCTCTGTGCTGATCCGGATTTTGTTATTGGTATGCCCGCCTTTAATACGGGAAGAAAAATGACGATAACCGTACAGATAATAACCTAGCCGGTTGAGTGCAGTCGAGAAAATACGGTCTGTACTCTCTACGCCCTCTCCCTGCTGTCCTCCGATTTTCCAAGATAATTGACTGATCAACGTTTCCATCTCCTCTTTTATATCCAACCTTATCCTCTAAATTCTATGTTCTCCCCTATTAAAATGCAAGCGAATCCAGAGACGCTATGCATAGCTCTTTGCGATTGTATTCATACCTATATCAGATTGAAAAGATACTTTTTCATCCCGTTGGAAGATAGTTGAGCAAGTGCCGGTAAGCATTGCCGCTAGTGAATCCTTCCACCTGCGCCTCAGAATAGCGCTTCAGCATTCCCTCGACCAATCGACCGGTATCTACCGGATTCGTCAGCCCTTGCACATAGCTGTCAATACCGTCAAAATCCGAACCCAGCATAATCTGCCGCTCGCCGCCTAGTTCGCAAATATGCTCGATATGCCGCAGCACATCGTCAATTGTCGCTTCTCCAGTCTGACTCACGAACCAAGGAACATAAGTAATACCGATCCGCCCGTCCATCCGGATCAGGGCCTGCAGCTGATCATCCGTAAGATTGCGCGGATGGTCGCATATTGCACGGGCATTGGAATGAGAAGCGATAACCGGTCGTCCTGCCAGCGACACTACCTCCCAAAATCCCCGCTCTGCCAGATGGGAGACATCCACGATGACTTTGAGCTCCTCCGCTACCTCCAGCAGTCGCCTGCCCTTACCCGTCAGTCCGCCGCTACGCTTCTCCATGACCCCGTCGGCAGCCCAGTTGGCGTGGTTCCAGGTTAATCCGACCGACCTCACACCAAGCCGGTAGAGAATCCGCAGCATCTCCGGATCTCCCTCCATCCCATCCACGCCTTCGAGAGACAGCATCGCTGCCAAGGCTCCTTCCCGGGCCGCCCGGTCGAGATCGGCTGCGGTTCGGATATGAACCACCCCGCGGCAGGCCAATATTTTACGATAGAACAGGTCGATTGATCGAAGAATAGCGTGAAGTCCGATCCCCGCTCTTGCAGGTATAAAGACAGCAAAAGTCTGCAGCACGGTTTCCGACAACGCCAGCCTCTCATAGGTAACGTCCAAAGCATCGCTTGCCTCGCCGCAAAACTCGAGTTTCTCATCCATCAACAGCTTGCTCAATACGTCGCAGTGAAAGTCCGCTATACCTCGCATCGTCCGCCTCCTGTATCGCTTTTTTTCATTCGTACACAAAAAAACCTGTTTACAAGCCGTAAACAGGCAGTTGCTCTTGGAAGCTGAGATCAACTAAATCGGCTTATCTCGGCTCGACGATTAATTTGATTGCGGTCCGGTCCTCACCCTCGATCACAATATCCGTAAATGCAGGTATACAGATCAGATCGACTCCGCTAGGAGCCACGAATCCCCGGGCAATCGCCACTGCCTTTACTGCTTGATTCAATGCACCAGCCCCGATGGCCTGCAGTTCGGCGGCGCCACGCTCTCGGAGTACACCAGCCAATGCACCGGCAACAGAATTTGGATTGGATTTTGCTGAAACTTTTAATACATCCATGAATGGTACCTCCCCCGGGAATGATGGATTGAAATCCACTATTAATACCTATTCGAGAGAGGTAAAAAAATTCCTGCTTTTCAACCCTTGACTTTTCACGCGATTCTGATTTGTCAGAATATTGGCGACAAAAAAACTGGTGAGGGCCGTTAGGCCATCAACCAGTCCTCTTCGATCCAGCGAATCTTCGTTACCCCTCGGGCACTGCCCGAAGCATCATCGATATCGACCACAATCGCATGAAAGTGCCACTTGCCTTCGTCTACCGTTAAGCGTGCCGGCATACCGGTCAAAAAACGGTATTCTACCGCTTGACGCTCCATACCTAGCACGCCTTCCATAGATCCTACCATACCGACGTCTGTAATATAAGCCGTCCCTTCCGGCAGCACCCGGTCGTCGTTCGTCTGGACATGGGTATGGGTACCGAGCACGATCGACGCTCTGCCGTCAAGGTACCAGCCCATCGCCTGCTTCTCTGAGGTGGCTTCCGCATGGAAATCGACGAGCACCGGACGTCGCTTGCGGTCTCCCAGCTCCTCCAGCAGACGGTCTGCCGTGCGGAATGGACAATCGATCGGCGGCAGGAATGTTCTCCCTTGGAGGTTGATGATCGTAAGCTCTTTACCCCCTGCCTTGATTACGGCCGCTCCCCGCCCAGGTGCTTCCGGCGCATAATTAGCCGGACGGACGATGCGTTCTTCGTCCTCGATCCACTCGAAGATGTCTTTATTGTCCCATGTGTGATTACCCATGGTAATGCCGTGGATTCCCCAGTTGAAGAACTCTTTGGCGATGCTTGCCGTTATTCCCCGGCCGGCGGCCGCATTTTCTCCGTTGGCAATGATCAAATGCGGTTGATACTTACTCTTGAGTGCTGGCAGGACTTGCTTGACCGCCTGTCGCCCGACCTGACCGACAATATCGCCGATAAACAATACTTTCATGGTTGTGTTACCCCTTCATTTCGTTCTGTCTGTGCAAAAAATATGAAAAGTGGCTGACAAGCAGCCACTTTTCTTCATATTCCCGGATCGGGAGTTTATTTGGCGTATTCGACAGCGCGTGTCTCGCGAATAACGGTGACCTTGATATGACCGGGATAGTCAAGCTCGCTCTCGATCTTCTTCGTGATGTCACGAGCCAGTCGGAACGAGTCGGCATCGTCGATCTTCTCCGGTTGCACCATCACCCTGACCTCGCGGCCAGCCTGAATCGCATAACACTTCTCTACGCCATCAAACGATTCGGAGATTGCCTCCAGCTTCTCCAACCGTTTTATATACGTCTCCAGTGTTTCTCTTCGTGCTCCCGGGCGTGCAGCCGACAAGGCGTCTGCCGCACCGACGAGCATCGCGATGACCGAAGTCGCTTCGCAATCGCCATGATGGGAAGCGATGCTGTTGATTACGACAGGATGCTCTTTGTACTTCTTGGCGAGCTCCACGCCGATCTCTACATGCGAACCTTCGACTTCATGATCCAAAGCCTTGCCAATGTCATGCAGCAATCCCGCACGCTTGGCCAGCGTAATGTCTTCTCCCAGCTCTGCCGCCATCAGTCCAGTCAGATAGGCGACCTCCATCGAATGCTTCAGCACATTCTGACCATAGCTTGTCCGATACTTGAGTCTTCCCAGAATCTTGATCAGATCAGGATGCAATCCATGCACGCCGACTTCAAAGGTCGCTTGTTCCCCGTACTCGCGGATACGTTCATCCACTTCGCGGCGGGACTTGTCGACCATCTCCTCGATACGCGCCGGATGGATCCTGCCGTCAGCGACGAGCTTCTCCAGCGACGTCCGGGCAATCTCGCGGCGGATCGGATCGAAGCCGGACAAGATGACCGCTTCCGGTGTATCGTCGATAATCAGATCAATACCGGTAAGCGTTTCTAGCGCCCGGATGTTGCGGCCTTCACGGCCGATGATCCGGCCCTTCATCTCCTCGTTAGGCAAGGAGACGACGGATACAGTCGTCTCAGCTACATGGTCTGCAGCGCAACGCTGGATAGCAAGCGAGATAATATCCCGCGCTTTTTTGTCTGCTTCTTCTTTGGCTTGCTGTTCGATTTCTTTGATCAGCTGAGCCGTCTCGTGGCGAACCTCTTGCTCAACGTTAGAGAGAATGATCTGCTTGGCATCCTCCATCGTCAGATTGGAGATTCTCTCGAGCTCAGACACTTGCTGCTTGTAGATCGATTCAATCTGCTGTTGCGTCTCTTCGATTCGTTTCTCCTTGTTGGACACTTGTTCTTCTTTGCGTTCCAGCGCTTCTATCTTTTTATCCAGCGACTCCTCTTTCTGCAGCAGTCTTCTTTCCAGCCGCTGCGTTTCACTGCGGCGGTCTCGAATATCCTTCTCTGCTTCGGAACGGAGCTTGTGGACTTCGTCTTTTGCCTCGAGCACCGTTTCTTTCTTTTGCGCCTCCGCTTCTTTCTTAGCGTTCTCCACGATCTGAACGGCGGCTTGTTCAGCGCTTGAAATCTTGGCCTCGGCAATCGACTTTCGAATAAAATAACCAATCGCAACCCCTAAGAATGTCGCGCCAACAAGGAGTAGAATCATGAGCAAGACATCTGGCATCTCTCTCTCACCTCCTCGTTGCTTGCACCAAGGCACACGCCCGGATATTTGGTTGTTTAAGCCGGTTTCCATACCGTTCATCGACAAACTGGGTAAAAATAAGCATTTGAACCCGATTTTGGGAGGAAAATCGTTTCAAATTGGGAGGAATACATGTTCATTTTAGCTTTTGACAAAATCAATTGTCAAGCATTTGCCCCTCTTCCTCGAGGATATCTTCGGAACCTATAACAGACACAGCTTTTCTTGCAACGTCATGCGGATAGCCGCGGCGCAGCAGAAACATGGCCAGCTTGCGTCTGCGGTCGCGCTCTTCTCCCTTCAAGCTGCGCCACTTCTTGGCGGCGGTCCGGATCGCCGCCTGCAGCTCGTCTTCCCTATCGAGCCCGTTCACAGCCTTGACCGCAACTGCTTTGGACACCCCCCGCTGGAGCAGCTCCTGCTGGATCCGGCGGCTCCCCTTCTGCTGGAGACGCAACCGTTGCCTCGCAAAACGCTCAGCATAGTCGGCATCGTCGATAAATTGTTCCTCTGCAAGACGCTCGATGACCACGCCGATATATTCGGCCTGGACCTCTTTGCGGAGCAGGTACCTCTCGATCTCTTTGGCGGTCCTCGCTTTGACTCCCAGATAGGCTACAGCAAGCCTGTAAGCCTGGTGACGGTCACCGGCTTCACGTATGTCGTCTATCGCGGCTGCGCTCAGCACCGCGCCCTTGGACAGCCTGTAACGAACGACGACATCCTCATGCAGCGTTAGTGCCGCCTCTTCCTTATGATCCAGATAGATATGATACAACCCGCGTTTGCGGATATCCTGTTCTACCGATGTAATCGTGCCCCCATTCGAATGTTCAGGTCCCGTGTCCTGCTCATCATCCACGACAGCAAACCTCCTCCGCTAAGAAATCCCCATAACCTATTAACAAAGAAGGCGCCTTGTCGCAAGGCGCCTCATCTCATATGTTAGATCAATTCGAACTCTTCGTCTTCCTCTTCTTCCTGACCCGAGCTGATGACAGTCGTCGGTACCGCCGTGGCCGACAGATTGCTGGCTTGCCTCACCTCGCGCTCGATGACCTCGGACACTTCGGGATGATCCTTCAAATACTGCTTGGCATTCTCCCGGCCCTGACCAAGACGCTCGCCGTTAAAGGAGAACCAGGCGCCGCTCTTCTGGACGATGTCCAGCTCCACACCGATATCTACCAGGCTGCCTTCTCTGGAGATGCCTTCGCCATACATAATATCGATCTCCGCCTGTTTGAACGGCGGTGCTACTTTATTCTTCACAACCTTGATGCGTGTACGGTTGCCGACCATGTCGTTGCCTTGCTTCAATGTCTCGATCCGGCGTACTTCCAGACGCACGCTGGAGTAGAACTTCAAGGCACGGCCGCCCGGCGTAACCTCGGGGTTGCCGAACATGACGCCAACCTTCTCCCGGAGCTGGTTGATGAAGATCGCGATCGTCTTCGACTTGCTGATCGATCCGGACAGCTTGCGAAGCGCCTGCGACATCAGCCGCGCTTGCAGACCGACATGGGAGTCCCCCATCTCGCCCTCGATCTCTGCCTTCGGCACAAGTGCTGCCACAGAGTCGATAACGATGATATCGACAGCTCCGCTGCGTACCAGCGCTTCGGCGATCTCCAGCGCCTGCTCGCCTGTGTCCGGCTGGGACAGCAGCAGCTCGTCAATATTGACGCCCAGCTTGCTGGCATACAAAGGATCCAGCGCATGCTCAGCATCGATGAAGGCGGCTTGTCCACCGATCCGCTGCACCTCGGCGATCGCATGGAGCGCAACCGTCGTCTTACCCGAGGATTCAGGACCATAGACTTCGATGACCCGGCCTCTTGGCAGGCCGCCAATGCCCAAAGCTATATCCAGAGCCAGCGAGCCGCTCGGCACGACCTCAACCTGCATACCGGCGTTCTCGCCCAGCTTCATTATGGAACCTTTACCGAACTGCTTCTCTATCTGACGCAATGCCATATCAAGTGCTGCACGACGATCTGACAATACACTCACATCCTTCACAATTTATAGGGGGGGCTAATTCGAACTTATAGTCTAATGATACCTTGTTTTGCATGCCTTGCCAAGCACTTTTTCGAACATACATTCGTTTTTTTGATTCGGGGGCAATAAAAAAACCGCAGCAAAGTAACTTCGCCACGGTTCTTCCGTTAACTGTCCCCTAAATTATACGTCAAGCCTCTGAGCTTGGCAAGCCTTAATCCGGTACTTTCATACCTGTATGGCCTGAGGTTTCCATAAGACGCTGCCAGAGCCGATAGAACGCAGCCTTGACCGCTCGCAGCCGGATGATCCCGCGGTTGCCGCTCAGCTGGAGCGTGTGGACTTCGGTTTCGCGGCCCTTCTGAGCAAGACCGACATAGACGAGTCCAACCGCCTTGCCTTCACATTCTGCCGGGCCGGCGACACCGGTGATCGAGATGCCAAAGTCGGTTCCCGAAAGCTCGCGGATCCGCTCGGCCATCATCGCAGCTGTCGACTCGCTAACCGCCCCTGGCGCCCCCGGGCCTTCCAGCTGAGACATCGGTATACCCAGCACGCGGTGCTTCATCTCATTGGTATAGGTGACCATACCGCCTTTGAATTCGCTGCTGCTGCCGGGAATGCTGGTGATAGCTTCGGCCAGCAGACCGCCGCTGCAGCTCTCCGCCGATGCTAGCGTGCGCATCGAATTGCGGAGCAGCCGGATCACCGCCTCTTCGATCGGGATATCGTCCTGGGCGTACATAAACTGCTTTAGCCGCTCGCTGATCTGGCTGACAGTGGCGTCGATGCGCTCATGCGCTTCCGCTGCCGTCCGGGCTTTGGTCGAGATGCGGAGCGCCACTTCACCTTCTTTGGCGTAAGGAGCAATCGTCGGATCTGACTGTCCTTCGATCAAGTCGAGGATCGCCGCCTCCAGACTCGATTCGCCGATGCCGGCGAATCGCAGCTGCCTGCTGAAGAGCGGCAGCTCATCGCCCATAATCCGCCGCAGCCAGGCTGTGGTCGGCCCCGTGAACATCGGCTTCATCTCGCGAGGCGGTCCGGGGAGCAATACATAGTGCGTATCACCAACTGTGAGCGCATTGCCGACCGCCAGCCCCGTCTCATTGGCCAGCGGCTCACAGCCCTCGATCATCAGCGCCTGACGGCGGTTGCTCTCCACCATCTTGGCCCCCCGGGAAGCAAACAAGGCCTCGATCTTCGCCATCGAAGGCTCATGGACCACCAGCGCGCGCCCAAGGTCGGCGGCAAGGGTGTCTTTGGTCAGATCGTCCTGGGTCGGCCCCAGCCCCCCTGTAAATAAGATCAGATCTGCGCGAGTGCGCGCGGTATGGATCGCCTGCGTCAACCGCCCGGCATTGTCCCCGACAACGGTCTGGAAGTAGACATCAATGCCCAGGTCAGCCAGTCCTTGCGACAAAAATTGAGCATTCGTATTGATGATCTGGCCCAGCAGCAATTCCGTGCCAACGGCGATAATCTCTGCTTTCATCGGGTAATGTCCCTCCCAAGGATGCCCGCTCCCAGCGGATAAGCGCTCGCTCAATGACAAGCAGCACCAGTTAAACCGACAAATCTCTTATCATTGCAACAAAGACATCATCCAGAGCTGGATGATGTCTTGCCTGTACAAGTCGCAAGTCACTCGGAAGCGGGGATTAGATTTTTGTTCTTGATAAAATAATCGATGCCGGAATACAACGTAATAAGAGCTGCAAGCCAGCTGGAAATCAGATCAAAACGAACGTCGATAAAGGCAAACGGGAAATTGTTAAGCAGCAAAGCGATAATCATCGTAATCTGCACGCCCGTTTTCCATTTGCCCCAGTTGCTGGCAGCGACCACCTTGCCATCCAATAAAGCGACCTGACGCAGACCGGTTACGGCAAACTCGCGGCTGATGATGATGATTGCAATGACTGCATCGAGCTTGTTCATCTGCACCAGCGAGATCAATACAGCAGCCACAAGCAGCTTGTCTGCCAGCGGATCAAGCAGCTTGCCAAGATTGGTCACTTGCTTGTTCTTGCGGGCGATATATCCGTCCAGTCCGTCCGTGCTGGCGGCGATGATAAAAATCAGCGCCGCAATGATCTGATTGTAGGTAATCTGGAATTCACCGAATACGATCGGTTCGATATCCAGTCTGACCAGCAGGAAGAATACGATGATCGGCACCAAAAATATTCTCGCCAACGTGATGCGATTGGCCAGATTCATGCAATTCCCTCCCCGGAAAGATCGAACTCATAGGCATGTGTAACTTTGACCTTCTGTATCTCTCCGATGGCTGCAGAAGCTTTGGTAATAAAGACTTCGCCGTCAATCTCCGGCGCATCATACTGGGAACGGCCGATATATACATCGCTGCGGCCGTCATACCGTTCTACCAGCACATCGATCTCACGGCCGACGTATTTGCTGCCATTATCCTTGGACACCTCGCGCTGGATCTCCATCAGCGTATTGGCGCGCCATTCCTTGACTTCGTCCGGGACATGGTCGGGAAGTCTGACTGCAGGGGTATCCTCCTCACTGGAGTAGGTAAAGACGCCCAGCCGGTCAAATTTTACTTCACGCACAAATGCGCACAGACGCTCAAAATCCTCCTCCGTCTCGCCGGGAAAACCGACGATAATCGAGGTCCGCAGCGCCGCCTCCGGCATCCTGCTGCGGATCTTGGCGATCAGTTCGCGCACATCGCGCTGCCGCCCGGGTCTGCGCATCCGCTTCAAGATTCGATCTTCGCTGTGCTGCAGCGGCATATCAATATAGTTGCAGATCTTCGGATTACTGGCCATCTCCTCGAGCAGTTCGTCCGTAAAAAATCCCGGATAGGCGTAATGAAGCCTTACCCAGACAATCCCCGGCACCTTGCTCACTCGGTTCAACAGCTCGGGAAGCATAAAACGATCATACAGATCCGTCCCGTAATTGGTAGAGTCTTGAGCGATCAAACTGACTTCTTTGACGCCTTGCTCGGCCAAGAGCCTGACTTCCTCGACAATCGATTCCACAGAGCGGCTGCGGAACTTGCCTCTCATGATCGGGATGCTGCAGAACGTACAAGCGTTGTCGCAGCCTTCGGCGATCTTGACAAAGGCGGTGTACCTCGGTGTCGCTACCTTGCGCGGCAGCGCCTCCTCATAATTGAATACGGGGTTGCCGACCCGGATGGGCCGCTTGCCCCGCAACGCCTCATCGACGATTTCATTGATATTATGAAAATCCCCGGTACCTACAATGCCGTCTATCTCAGGCATCTCCTCCAGCAGCTGTTGCTTGTAGCGTTGTGTCAGGCACCCCGAGACGATAAGCGCTTTGAGTCTGCCGGTTTGTTTCAGATCGGCCATGTCCAGAATCGTATTCACGGACTCCTCCTTGGCCGCATCGATAAATCCGCACGTATTGACGATGATTACCGTCGCTTCATCTGCTTGCTCCACCAGCTCAAATCCCCGCTGGTCGATCAAACCGGACATAATCTCGGAATCGACCAGATTTTTCTCGCATCCGAGCGTTACTACCTTTACACGTTCAGTCATGTTCAGATATTCCTCCAGATTCCAGTGCCTCAACGATCAGCCTAACCTTTAGAATTAAAGTATATACGACAACCCTTCGCGGTGTCAAAACGTCCTGAGAAACCGGTCTCTTTCTGAACAGCCTGCTTCTATAAAGCGCGGTGTAATCTACTTGTAGTTCATAAATTGCAGATCTACCGTAAGATCCGCTTTGCGAAGGAGTTGGATCACTGCTTGCAGGTCATCCCTGCTTTTACCGGTGACGCGGATCTGATCCCCTTGAATCTGAGACTTTACTTTCAGCTTGGCGTCGCGTATAAGCACATTGATTTTTTTGGCATTTTCCTGATCAATCCCGGACTTAAGCTTGATCCGCTGTCGCACAGTACTTCCGGAAGCTGGTTCAACTTTGCCGTATTCGAGATTTTTAATCGGCACGCCGCGCTTGATCATTTTGGACTGCAGGATATCAAGGACGCCTTTCAGCTTGAACTCATCATCGGAAGCAACGACAAGCTCGCCGTTCTCCAGCTCGATGCTGCTCTTGCTGCCCTTGAAATCAAAGCGGGTGCCGATCTCCCGTTCCGCCTGATCAATGGCATTGGACATCTCCTGCATATCGACCTTGGATACAATATCAAATGAACTCTCTGAACTCATACTATCGACTCCTCCTCTTCGTGTCCACCTTGGCAAAAGACATCCTCGTCATAACACCAAGGATGCCTTCTGCAACATGTCTTATTGCTCACCCGCGCCAGCTGACTGGCTGTCCACAGGCGTAATCAGGTAACGCTTGCTGGTGCCGCTCTCGCCGCCATTATGCAGCGGCTGTCCATCCACTCTCACTTCCACGCTTGGTGCAAAGCCGAGGCTGATAAACACGGGACCAGTCAGTTCGTGGGTCTCGGTCGTATCTGACACGTTCTTAAAGATCAGACGCTCGCCGGATTCTTCGCTGCGCAGCTCCACCCAGCTCTCGCCCTGCACGATGATCTCATACGTATGCGTACCTGCCGGAGAAACCTCGTATTCGGTCGTCCGGCGAGTAATATCACCTGTTGCCGTAACTACCGTCTCACCGTTCGGAGGCTGATCCCCCTCATCCTCGCCCCCCGGCTGTTCTCCACCGTTATCCGGCGTATCCGTCCCCGGCGCTTCGGGGCCACCACCGTTATCCGGCGTATCCGTCCCTCCAGGTTCCCCATCGTCTGCCGGCGGCTCATTCGTGTCCTCGGTCAGATTCGTATCATCGACGACCGGCGGCGGTTCGTTGGGCGAATCGAGCACGAAGATATAGACCAGCACGACGATCAGCGCCAGGAAGCACCAGAGCAGGATGCCAAACCCCCATTTGCTCCACCGGTCGGACGCTCTTGCCGAAGCGCGCCTAGGCTTCATCATCGGCTCGGCAGCCGGCTCCGTCGGCAAAGCGGGAACTTCATGCTGATGCTGCTGCAATAGCTCGTCCGGATCTAGACCTACCGCTTCCGCATAATTTTTGATAAAGGCTCTGGCATAAAAAGAACCCGGGAGAACATTATAATCTCCAGCCTCGATCGCCTCAAGATAACGGACTCTAATCTTCGTCATTTCCTGTACATCATTGAGGGTATAACCTTTTCTCTGGCGGGCCTCCTTGAGCAGTGTGCCCAACTCTGACATGTCTTCACCTCCCGGTTAGAATTCGTTGAAGTCATTAGTAAAGGTTTCGTACGAAATCTCTTCATCAGGCGTACTGCGAAGCTCGATAATGCAGTCATAAATGCTGTGATCGTAATGTGATTCCTTGATGAAGATATCCGGATGTTCGATAACCTTGGTAGACGGCATCGCCATGATTTCCTGCAGCAGGCTATAATGCTTTTCATTGGAACGAACCGTACTCACTATACCATCTATGATGAAGATATTGCCCGCATCCATCTCTTCTTCGGAAAGCTGACTGCGTACCGTCTGACGCAGCATCGTCGAAGATACGAATGCCCAGCGCTTGCTGGCACAGACACTGCCTGCGATGATGGACTCCGTCTTGCCGACGCGCGGCATGCCGCGCAGGCCGATCACTTGATTTCCCTCGCGTTTGAAGATCTCCCCCAGGAAGTCAACCAACAAGCCCAGTTCATCTCTGGTAAATCGAAACGTCTTCTTATCATCTGAATCTCTTTCGATATAGCGGCCGTGACGAACGGCAAGGATATCCACAAGCTTGGGCGGACGCAGTGCGTTAATCGTAATATTATCCACCTTTTTCAGCATTTTGCCCAGCAATTCGATCTTTTCGTCATCGTCGGTCTGCAGCAGCATGCCGCGGGTCCGATTCTCGACGCCGTTGATCGTGATGATGTTGACCTCCAGCATGCCGAGCAGAGAAGCGATATCTCCGAGCAGTCCGGGACGGTTCTTATGTATCTTGTACTCCATATACCACTGTTTGTATTCCATAGGTCTCCTTCCCTGGCTGTACGGACTTGGATTTTACATCTGTAAAGTAATAAGCGTACCAAAATTTATAATTCTACAATTTTCGTCAAACTCCTGCAACAATGACTCGGAACATGACAGAAAGGCCCCCGAACGGAGGCCAGTCTGCAAAGCCTATTACGAGTTCTGGACAAGCTTCACCATGAGGCGCGCAATCGTTTTGCGCTCGCTCTCATCGCCGACATCCCAAATCTCCTTCAGCGCACGCTGCTCGTCGTTTTTCGGATCGACTCTCTCGTCCAAAAAACTGCCGATTTCGTATGCCAGATTCGAGATTGCTTCTTCACTTAACCCGATTTTCTTGGCCTGCTCCACCCGATCCGCCAGAAAATGCTTCCACGTATCAAAGTTGTTCAGGACAGTTGACATATCTTTTCGCCTCCTGTAGTCGTTGAAGAAAAGGATGTACAACAGTCCTATTGTTTACTGCCTTGCCGCTAATTATTCGACGATTGTCAGCAGGCAGAAGTTTCATCAGATGCAAAAGTCGTCGTCAAGTAATCCAGCCGCCGTTGGGGCTAATGATCTGACCCGTGATGTATCCCGACTCGGGCAATGCGAGAAAATAAACAAGCGACGCGATCTCGTCGGGATGCGCTAATCGACCGGCTGGAATATCTTCGGCCAGCGCCGCTTGTTCTTGTTTATTCAGATGGTCATTCATAGACGTGTCTACAGCGCCCGGAGCCACAGCATTGACCGTGACGCCAGAGGGTGCCAATTCTTTGGCAAGCGCTTTGGTGAACGCGTTCATCCCGCCTTTGGTGGTTGAGTATAGAACCTCGCAGGAAGCCCCTGACAGTCCCCACACGGACGACACATTAATGATGCGCCCGTAACGCCGGCTGATCATCGCGGGCATGAATAGCTGCGTGCAGAGATACATCCCTTTTAGATTAACCGTCATTACATCATCCCAAACGTCATCGGTCACATCGGCCAACATGCCATAATGGGCGATGCCGGCATTATTGACGACGATGTCCGGACTCATCCCGCTGTCCTCCAGCTTCTCCTTCATGCGAGTCAACTGATCCCGGGATCGCAGATCGGCGCTTGCGGTCATCACATGGCCCCCCAGACGCATACACTGGCGCGCCGTGTCATTGGCAGCCTCATGGGAAGCATTATAATGGATGACGACATTCATCCCTTCCATTGCAAAACGCTTGACGATCGCGGCACCGATCCCCCGGCTTGCTCCGGTAACGAGCACTGTCATCTCGCTAAGCGGCTTCACGGGGCCGCCTTTTCGACGATCGATACCGCCATTTGGTTCCAATCAAAATGCTCGCGCATCCGGTCGTTAGCCTGTTCCAACGTCACCGATTCGTAAAGGGGCAGGAGCTCGAACAAGTCGCTCCCGCGGAACTTATAACGGGTGAATTCATTGGCGATCGCCTCAGGCGAATTAAGCATCCGCAAATAGCTGCCGATCCGTTTGCGACGGATTCGCTCGAAATCATCGGGCTGGATGCCGCTCGCCAGCGTTGCCTCGACAGAGGCGCGGATTGCGTCCAGCAGCGCCTGTGGATCTCTTGTCTCGCCGCCGATTAAAGAAAATCCGTAAGTGGCGCTGCTATTATATTCGTAACCGAACGAATCGGAGATCAGGTCGTCGTCATATAACTGCTGGTATAACTTGGAGCTTGCCCCAAGCAGCGCCTCAAGCATCAACTTGCTGGTCACTTCTTTCATCAGCAGCTCCGCGCTGTCCCTTGGCATTTGGCGTTCCTTGAAGCCGAACATCATCTTAGGCAAGCTGACAGCCAGCTCGCTGCGCTTTACTTCTAGTTTGACACTGTCCGGCTCATTTTCGATCAAGCGCTTGATCTGCGGGGCTTCGCCGAAGGTTTTGGCAGCCTGATTGCGACGCACCACATCCATGATCTCATCCTTATCGACACCGCCGACTACAAACAGCAGCATGTTTGACGGATGATAAAAGGTCCGGTAACACTCGTAGAGACTCTCTTTAGTTATCCTTCTAATCGATTCCACCGAGCCCGCGATATCGATATGCACCGGATGCTTGTGATACAGCGCATCAATCAAACCCGTGTATACCCGCCAATCCGGATTATCGCTGTACATGTTAATCTCCTGCTCGATGATGCCTTTTTCCTTGTCCACGTTCTCATCCGTAAAGTATGGATTCTGGACAAAATCAAGCAAGGTTGTAAGATTGGCTGCGATCTGTTCTGTTGCCGAAAAAAGATAAGCCGTACGGTCAAAACTGGTGAACGCATTGGCTGATGCTCCCTGGGATGCAAAAGTCGCGAAGATATCACCCTCCGGCTCCTCGAACATCTTGTGTTCAAGGAAGTGGGCAATCCCGTCCTCTACGCTCACAGGTTCTGCCCCTGCAGAAGCAAAACGATTGTCTACCGAACCGAATCGGGTGGTGAAGGTGGCGTATGTCTTCTGGAAACCATGCTTGGGCAGGAGATACACAGACAGGCCATTGGGAAGCACTTCATGATACAGCGTCTCCTGAACCTTCGGATAGTTCAGCGTCTTCATGGTTGCGCTACCTCCTTCCCGTGCAGAAAATATATCGTATCCAGCTCTACCTTGCCGGCGACGCCGACAATCTCCTCCACGCCAGCGGCTTCTACTGCAGCGATGAGCTCGGAAGCCGAACGGGCTTTGCCGGATAATACACTATTAAAGTCATAAGCGATCATCTCGAATGCAGAATCCTGCATCTCGCGCAGCTGATTGCTGATCATCGCACGAGTCTGGCTCAGTTCAAGCTCAGAGATCTGTCCCGCTCGCATACTCTCCAACTGCTCAAGAATAATCGTCTTCGCCTGCTCGAAGTTTGCAATCTCTATGCCCGATTGGATCGTACAAATTCCTTTATGTCCGTCCAGCCTGGACGCTGCATAATAAGCAAGACTTGCCCGCTCTCTGACATTGAGGAACAATTTGGAATGGGGATAGCCGCCCAGGATACCGTTATACATCAGCAGCGCGGGATAATCGTCGTCCGAGTAGCCGGTATTGGTTCGCAGTCCCATATTTAACTTGCCTTGGCTGACGCTCAGAGATTCAGTCACCGTCCTGACGTCCTGCACCGGATGGACGACCACGGGTTTGGAATATCCCTCGCCTTGGCCGGACGACAGATGGAATGCCTCCGAGGCGAGCTGCTTCACCTCGGCCAAAGACGTATCTCCAGCAACGTAGAGATCCAGTTCCGCCTGGCCTAACCAGCCGCGGTAGGACTCGAACAGCGAATCTGCTGTAATCCCGGACAGATCCTCCAATCTGCCAAGGGCATGAAGCCGGTAAGGCTCATCACGGCACATCTCTGCCAGACAGCGCTCGGCAGCATATCGAATCTTATCGTTGATGATTGATTCTAACCGCTTCTGGAGCGTGACTTTCTCGGCCGCTACGTATTTCTTGCGAAAAACACCGTCCTCAAGCGCCGGATCCGTCACGACCTCACCGAGCAGCTTCATGGCAGCTGCCAACAGGGACGTATGGGATGAGACGAACTGATCATTGATGACGTCCAGACGGAACTGGACGATCTGTGCATCCCCACGCTTGTAGATATCGAAGCCGAAACCCGCTCCGTAGAGGTGATCCAGGCGTTCACGAAAAGCCAGTGTCTCTGGCGTCGATTGCGTTCCTCTCCGCAACACGAATGGCGTTAAGGCAGTAGTCGTTACTGTAGATTCAGCAAGCGGAATACCCGCGTACAAGGAGATTGCAAAGGTCTTGAAGCGTTTGGTGGGCATGACATGCAGCCGCAAGCGACCGGTCTGCGCACGCTCAAAGGGAGTTGCCGTCACGATAGTCATTACTCCTTCCGTCTTTGCATCCATACTCCGTAATGTATTCGATTCTGAAAGACTCTATACCATTCTAACCCATCGGAAATGGAAGAAGCAACCCGCACTCCGATGTCCGGAGCGGGGTTACTTCCATGTGTTCTACATACAGAAAATATGTTTGCCAATAGTCATTACCTGCGGCCTCGACCAGATCCACTTGGAGGTTGCAGTCACCGGATTAAAGTAATAGGTGCACCCTTTGGTCGGATCCCATCCCTTGACCGCATCCTCAACCGCCTGTCGTGCTCTATCATTGGGCTCGAGCCAGATCTGCCCATCTGCCACCGCTGTAAACGCCAACGGCTCGAAAATCACTCCGGAAACGGAATCAGGAAAATTCTCGTCCCGCAACCGATTCAATATGACAGCTGCAACTGCTACCTGGCCTTCATAGGGTTCGCCACGGGCTTCCCCATAGACAGCATTGGCCATCAGCTTGAGATCGTTCTCTGACAGTCCCATTTTGTTGGATTGGGCCAGATTGCCGCCGCCGGAACCCCCGCCGCCGCCGCCCCCATTCGCAGTGCCTGAAGCTCCTCCCGGCAGCTCATCCGCGCCAGGACGCCAGTCCTTGGTTGCTTCCCATAGTTTCAGCTTGGTCTTGGCGCCGACGATCCCGTCGGATTTCATACCGAATTTCCATTGGAACCACGTGACGGCGTTTAGGGTTTTGGGACCAAATTGACCATCAACCTTGCCGTCATAATAACCTAATTTTTTGAGACGGCCCTGCAGCTCATAAACATCTTTTCCGGTAGACCCCTGCTTCAATATTGCATTGCTGAACGTTTCCGTTGAGACGCCGTGCTCCTGCTTGCTGATGGCAAAAGAGCCGAACAACAGGCAGACAATAACGGCTGTTGCGACGATTAGTCGGATTTTCATAGGTCGGATCAAGCCTTTCTGTGCGTAATGATACATCATTCTGCGAGAAGCGCTTGATCCTAGTATGATTAACCGCATGGTCTTCTATGCATTGTTCTCCAATCAAGGTAATAAAGCAGTCACGAAGTGATCTTGCCGGCTTGGTACTGCTCGGGCGACATCAGCACCTCACGCGGCTTGCTGCCTTCGTAAGGGCCGACGACCCCCTTGGCCTCCATCGTATCAATCAGCCGGGCAGCTCTAGTGTAGCCGACTCTCATCCGACGCTGCAACAAGGATACCGAAGCCTGCTTGGCTTCGACGACGATCGTAACCGCTTGTTCATACAGCTCATCTACGTTCTCGTCCTCGTCCTGGACCATCTCCTCCACTTCGGGAACGAGGTCTTCGGCGTAATCAGCCTCTGCTTGTCCTCGTGAATAGCTGACGATACTCTCCACTTCCTGATCCGAGAGAAATGCTCCTTGGACACGGATCGGCTTGGACATGCCTACCGGAAGGAACAGCATATCCCCGCGGCCAAGCAGCTTCTCGGCGCCGACCATATCCAGAATGGTCCGCGAATCGACTTGCGAGGAGACGCCAAACGCGATCCGGGATGGAATATTGGCTTTGATCAGACCGGTAATAACATCAACGGATGGCCGCTGGGTCGCTATGATCAGATGGATTCCCGATGCGCGAGCCATCTGAGCGAGTCGACAGATCGCATCTTCTACGTCGTTCGCAGCGATCATCATAAGATCTGCCAGCTCGTCGACGATGACCACGATATAAGGAAGTACCGCACCCGGATTGTCGGCCATCAGCGTATTATACCCTTCGATATTGCGCGTTCCCGATTTGGAGAACAGCTCATAGCGCTTTTCCATCTCCACGACGATCTTCTTCAGGGCAAGCGATGCCCGGCGCGGGTCGGTGACGACAGGAGCCAGCAGATGCGGAATACCGTTATACACATTGAGCTCGACCATTTTGGGATCGATCATGAGGAATCGGACTTCATCCGGTTTGGCCTTGTAGAGAATGCTCGTTATGATCCCGTTGATACAGACGGATTTGCCTGAGCCCGTCGCCCCCGCGACGAGCAGATGGGGCATCCGGGCCAGATCGCCGACGATCGGCGTGCCCGCGATATCTCGTCCGAAGACGATCGACATCTTGGAGGCGGCCCTTTGAAATGCAGACGTCTCCATCACCTCTCGCATAGTAACGACCGACACTTCCGTGTTGGGCACTTCGATCCCGATCGCCGATTTGCCAGGGATCGGCGCTTCCATCCGGATATCCTTGGCCGCCAGGGCCAACGCTATGTCATCGGTCAGTCCGACGATCCGGCTCACCTTTACTCCTGTCGCAGGCTGCACCTCATAACGGGTTACCGCTGGTCCGCGTACGACATCAAGTACATTGGCCTTGACGCCAAAGCTCTCCAGCGTCGCTTCCAGCTTGCGCCTGGACTCCAGAGCCCCCTCCGGTCCGGATTTGCCGTGGCCGTTCGGCCTGGCGAGGAGGGACAGAGGCGGCAGCCGGTAGGGCTTGACCGTCGAGGTAATGACTTGAGCCGGATCCCCATCGTCTGCTTCAGCTGCCGATCTTATAACGCCCTCTTCTTCCTCGCCCGTTGTTGGATCGTCGCTTTCTTGCACCAGCAACAATCCACCTTCGGTTTCCGCTTCACCGGCTTCTTCTGCAATTTCCGGCATGAGCGTGTCAGGCCATTGCGGCTCTTCTGACTGTGGCGTGTCGTCGGCAGCAGAAGCCTCTGTATCTTGCCATAAAGGAACTTCCCGGACATCGTCCTGTTCCATGCCATAGCTCTTAGTCTCGGGCTGCCAACCCGGCTGTTCCTCCTCCAGATCCTCGCCTTGCTGCACAGGATTCGTCTTATCGTTCGTTACCGGCTCCTTCCGCAGCTTGTCCGCATAATCCCGAAGCCAACTAAAAAACGCCGGTTTCTTCCCCGGTTCGTCTACCGGGAGCTGCGGACCCTCGTGGTCATCTGGAGCGTAAGGGTCATAAGGCGCCAGCTCGTCAGGCTCGATTGGATCATTATGTATTGCTGCAGTCGCTGCCGTGGATCGTTTGGCAGATGTCTTGGCCGCAGAACGCTTGCTGCTCTTGAACTTGAGCCGGAGCAAGGTGTACAGCCTGCCAAGCTTGCTGCTTAGGGTGCGAATGAGTTCTACATAGGACTTTCCTGTAATGAGCATTATGGATATCGCGAACATGACAATCAGGACAAAACGGGCCCCGATATTGCCGAACAGCCAAAACAGGATCGAATATTGTACTGCGCCGGCATATCCCCCGCTAATCGGCTTGCTCATCATCGGGGTTTCCGGCTGGACGCTGGCTGTCAGCAGCTCCCCCCGGATATCGCTGCCCAACGTTTGAAGGATCGTCCCGGCTGTAAGCGTCGTCGATGCTTCAACACCGATAAACTTGGCGTTAATCTCGGCGATCGAGCTCATAAGCGTCAAAGCCAGGACAAACAGCAGGACACCGCTTTTCCGAGGGGACCAGCCGCTGGGCCAAGCCCGCTTGACCATCACTGTCAGACCTACATAAATGCCGACAAGCGCCAGCACAAAATAAAACTTGCCCAAAAATAAACCGAACAGCTTGGAAAGGGAGCGGCCGACGACCGCTTCCCCGGACAAGGCTATAACGGATATCGTTATCAGCAAGATGCCATACACCTCATATTTTAAGGTCATGCCGATTGACTTCTTCCTTCGTTTGCGTTTTGCCAACTTGGTCACCTCTCGATAACCCATTATAGCACATTTGTTCCCAGCTTCCTATCACTTGGGGAACCTACAAATCCTGCTGTTCCAACATAATGAGACTGCCTGGCATCAAGCTGGGCTCCAGATAATCATATAAACTGCAATCCAGCAGACGAACAATGCGGCCGATCCCCGGAGAGACGGATTCCACCTCCATGCGAATGCCTTGCCTCTCGATAACGAGCGACGCTTCGCGCTCCCTGTCCCATCCTTCCAGTACGATCTCCAGTGGCACGGTGGTGTGAAGAATCATTGCATCATCGCCCCTGCCGCCAGAGCCCGGTTTTCCTCAATCCTTCTGTTCAGCTCACGGATAGCCGCGCCGACTCCGCCAACGGCGTCGATAAGTCCGTAGGTCACTGCATCAGCGCCGATGACTGTAGTGCCGATATCACGGGTCAATTCTCCGGTTTTGAACATGAGCTCTTTGAATTTCTGTTCCGAGATCCGCGAATGTGACATAACGAAGCGGACAACCCGCTCCTGCATTTTGTCCAGATATTCGAACGTTTGCGGCACGCCAATGACGAGGCCGTTAAGTCGGATAGGATGGATCGTCATCGTAGCCGTCTCTGCGATAAACGACATATTGCCTGCCACTGCAATAGGTACGCCGATCGAATGACCGCCGCCAAGGACAATGGTCACCGAAGGTTTGGACAACGAAGCGATCATCTCGGCGATCGCCAGTCCGGCTTCGACATCCCCGCCTACCGTATTCAGAACGATCAGCACGCCTTCGATCTTGGGATTCTGCTCAGCAGCGACCAATTGCGGGATCAGATGTTCATATTTGGTCGTTTTATTTTGGGGCGGCAGCACGAGATGTCCTTCGACCTGCCCGATGATCGTCATGCAGAAAATATTGGACTCCAATACGGGGACTGTTGTTTGTCCCAATTGCTGAATCGTATCGACGACAGGTGACCTCGGCTTCTCCGGCATAACTGGAATGGAAGGATCGGGTTGCGGCTGGGGTTGTTCCTGATTTGTATAATTGCCTCTGTACATCATCATCGCATCTGCCTCCTGGCTCGGATTACTGGCACGTCCGGACAGCTGATTCTGGTCTCATCCGGGCCCGCACTTCAGCTTGTCATAGTATGGGTCCAGAAGTTTGTTTTATACAGTCCAAGCTGCTGTGCGACCGATAATCCGGACGCAAAAACGCCATTGACGGCTCCTGGAGAAAGAGCACATCAATGGCCAGTGGCTAGGTAGAGTTGATAATCAAACTTCCATTATAATTGGCAGAATCATCGGACGGCGGCGGGTCTGCTCGTACAGGAATCGACCCAGCGCATCCTTGACATTGGTCTTGAGCGATGCCCATTCGTTGACCTTGTCGTTCATCAGCTTGTTCAAGGTGGACGTGACGATCCGGTTGGCTTCGTCGAGCAGTCCCTCCGATTCTCTGACGTAGACGAAACCGCGCGAGATGATATCCGGTCCTGACAGGATCTTGCCATCCTGCTTGCTCAGTGTGACGACGACGACCAGGATGCCATCCTGGGACAGCAATTTGCGATCACGCAAGACGATATTGCCGACATCGCCGACGCCGAGGCCGTCGATCAGGATGTTCCCTGCAGGCACTTTATTGCCTTTGCGGGCTTTGCCGCCGGCGATCTCTACCGTGTCGCCGTTATCGACGAGGAAGATGTTCTCCCGCTCCATGCCGATCGCTTCAGCCAACAGTGCGTGCTGGCGCAGCATCCGATACTCCCCGTGAATCGGGATGAAGTACTTCGGCTTGATCAGGTTCAGCATCAGCTTGAGCTCTTCCTGGCTGCCGTGTCCGGACACATGAACGCCAGAGACGGAGCCTGGGCCATAGATAACATTGGCGCCAAGGCGGAATAGCTCGTCCACCGTACGGCCGACGTACTTCTCATTGCCAGGGATCGGTGTCGCCGCGATGATGACAGTATCTCCCGGCAAGATGTCGATCTTGCGGTGCGTTGAGCGTGCCATCCGTGTCAGCGCGGACATCGGCTCGCCCTGACTCCCCGTCGAGAGAACAACCACGCGATCCGCAGCCAGACGGTTCACCTCATCCGGCTCAATCAGCATGCCTTCAGGAATATTAAGGTACCCAAGCTCGGAAGCAATGCTGACTACGTTAACCATACTCCGTCCGATGACGGCAAGCTTCCGCTTGGTTGCCATTGCGGCATTGATGACCTGTTGGATCCGGTGAACATTGGACGCAAACGTAGCCACGATCACCCGCTGCGTCGATTTGCGGAAGATATCTTCGAACTCATTGCCGATGTTGCTCTCCGACGGTGTGAATCCGGGACGTTCCGCATTGGTGCTGTCCGACAGCAGAGCAAGTACGCCGCGGCTGCCGATTCCGGCCATCCGCTGAAGGTCAGCATACTGGTCATTGACCGGCGTGTGGTCGAACTTGAAGTCACCTGTATGGACAACGATGCCTTCGGGTGTATCCAGACATACGCCTACCGAATCCGGGATACTGTGATTCGTACGGAAGAACGTAGCCTTGATCTGGCCAAGCTCGACTTCGGAGTCGGCATTGATCAGAATCCGCTTAGTCTCACCCAGCAGTCCTGCTTCCTTCAGCTTGCCCTCGATCAGTCCAATCGTAAGCTTGGTAGCGTAGACCGGCACGTTGAGGTTCTTGAGCACATAAGGCAATCCGCCGATATGGTCCTCGTGACCATGTGTAATGAGAATGCCTCTCACCTTATCCCGATTTTCCTTCAGATAGGTGATATCCGGGATAACGATGTCGATCCCCAGCATGTCCTCTTCCGGAAACTTTAACCCTGAATCTACGACAACGATGTCGCTTCCATACTGAATGACATACATATTTTTGCCGATCTCACCTACTCCGCCCAATGCAAAGATCAGCAGTTTATCTTGATTATTCTTTTTTGACACGTCTATCTTTACCTCCTATGTTCGTGTAACGCTTCTCCAAACGTTCGTATTTACTTTCAAAAAAATTGCCGCACCCAGTCACTTGAAATCCATTATACATGATTGATTTAATAAAACACAAGTCAATCCGCTGGCAGCAATATGTACTCCCTGACCAATGGAAAAACCAGTCCCGCAATCACTTATGGGCAAGGTCCGAAAATAAAGGAGCCGGTGCTGACCGCACCGGCTCCTATATAAGCTCCAAAAGGGGCTGATTACAGCAGTTTGCGCAAAAATTCAGCTTCCTGATCGGTTACATCGACAAGCGGCAGCCTGACGCCGCCCACATGCATGCCGCTCATGCCTAAAATAAATTTGATGGCCACCGGATTGGGAACCGGGTGCGGAGCATCAAAAATACCTTTGAACATCGGATGATATTGGCCATGCAGTCTGGCAGCTTCCTTGACGTTGCCCTGCAGATAGGCTTCAATCATCCGTTTCATTTGTGGTCCGATGACATGACTCGCCACGCTGACGATGCCGTGTCCGCCGATCGCAAGAACGGGCAGCGTCATGCTGTCGTCGCCGCCATAGACGAGGAAACCCTCGGGGGCAGCGCTGATAATATGGGTCAACTGATCCAGCGAAGCGCATTCTTTGGTTGCTACGACATTCTCGATATGCGCCAACCGGAGCGTCGTCGCCGCACTCAGGTTCGCACCTGTACGACCAGGTACATTGTAGAGCATGACAGGCAGCTTGGTTGACTGCGCGATTGCCTTGAAATGCTGATACAAGCCCTCCTGGCTCGGACGGTTATAATAGGGCACGACTAAAAGGATTCCATCGACGCCAGCCTCCTCGGCTTTCTGCGTCAGATGCATGGAATGGGCGGTATTGTTGCTCCCCGTTCCTGCAATGATCTTGCAACGCCCGTTCGCATGCTGGACCGCAAAGCGGAAGAGCTCCACTTTCTCTTCGTCAGTCAATGTCGGGGACTCTCCAGTAGTACCGGAGACGACCAGGCTCTCGCTTTGCTGTTCATCTATTAAATAATCAATCAATCGTCCCGTCGTGTCCCAATCAATCTGACCTTGCACATCAAACGGGGTGACCATCGCAGTCACTAATCTCCCAAAATCCATCCTGAATCCTCCTAAACTCAATGAAAGCTTCTTTATCCTATATTTATACCATTAACTTTTCCTCTATGGAAGATGAAGTTCGAATTTTGCATGAAGTGCCCTGAGCGCTGGCACCATCTCCTCCTCTGCTACCAGCACCCAGATCGTCGAATTGGAATCCGCCGACTGCAGGATCGTAATCCCGCTTTTGGTCAGTGCTTCGACGATAGAGGCCATGATGCCCGGCACGCCGTTCATGCCGCCGCCGATGACCGACACTTTGGCGCAGCCGTGTACAGCCTGCGGCGAGTACCCGATCTGGCTCAGTACATCCAGCGCCTGAGCGGCATCGGCATCGAACACCGTATATACTGCGCCGCTCGGCGTCACATTGATGAAATCAACGCTGATCCCGTGCTTGGCCATGGCCTGGAACACCTGGAGCTGCATGTCGCTCTCCTGATCACGCGCCTGGACAGACAACTGGGTGATGCCTGCCACATGCGCAATGCCAGTGACATGGCGGTCTTTCACAGCCGCTGCTGCCTGCAGCGGACCGGAGACCAGCGTCCCCTCCTCGTCCGAGAACGTCGAGCGGACGCGCAGCGGCAGATTGGCCTGAGCGGCAATCTCCACTGCCCGAGGATGGATCACTTTGGCGCCTTGCCTGGCCATATTGCACATCTCCGCGTAGCCAACATGACTGAGCGGACGTGCATTCTCGACAAACCTCGGATCGGCCGTCAGGATGCCGCTGACATCGGTGTAGATATCAGCTCTCACCGCCTGCAGCGCTGCACCAAGCGCAGTGGCCGAAGTGTCGCTGCCGCCGCGGCCCAGCGTCGTCCATTCCCCGGATTCCGTCCTGCCTTGAAAACCTGCGACGATGACGACTTTGCCTTGCTGCAGATGGCTGATGACGGCTCCGGTCTGCATATCGACAATCTGGGCCTGACCATGATGACTGTCGGTGACAATCCCCGCCTGTCCGCCGGTAAGCGCGACGGCATCGATACCTCGTGTCTGCAGCAAGCCGCACATCGTCACAGCTGAGATGATCTCGCCGCAGCAGAGCAGCAGATCACGCTCGCGTGCTGGCAGCGTTTCTCCTTTATCAGCCAGCTCAAGCAGGGAATCCGTCGCATAAGGTTCACCGCTCCTGCCCATAGCAGAAACGACAACAACAAGACGATGTCGCTGCCGCTCCCTCTCGATATGGCGTACTACATGCTCTCTGGCTTCGGAAGAGGACAAGGAAGTTCCGCCAAATTTTTGAACGAGTATATTCATTGCCTTCATACCCCGGTCAGCTTCCATAATTAAAGCGCTCGATAACCATCGGCTGCAGCTGCTGGCCTGCAATCGCAGCTTCGCAAGCCTCCACCACCAGATCCATCCGGGCAACCAGTGAATTCGGCTTTTGCTGCGGGTTATCCTGACCAAAGGGCACAAAATAAATGTTTTTCGTCACGAGCAGCTTGGCGATGTTGGCAGCGTTGAGGCCCAGCCCGTCATTGGTCGAGATCGCCAGCACGACCGGGCGGCCGTTGCGCATCTGTGCCTTCGCCGCCATCAGGACGGCGCTGTCGGTCATCGCATTGGCCAGCTTGCTGGTCGTATTGCCCGTACACGGGGCAATTACGAGTACATCCAGCAATTTGGAAGGCCCTAGCGGCTCTGCTTGTAAGATCGTAGAGATAATCTCGTTGCCGGTGATGGCTTTGAGCTGCCGCTGCCACTCTTCCGATGTACCGAACCTCGTGTCGGTCGTCATGATCGTAGAGGTGACAATCGGCACCACCCCGGCGCCTGCATCTATAAACCTCTGGATCTGCGGCATAACCTCCGCAAAGGTACAATGTGATCCGGATAAAGCATAGCCGACCGTTTTGCCTTGCCAGTTCATCGTCCATCCCCCCGCAATTGTAAATCGTCCTGAATTAACCGACTCAAGCAATCCGCCATGATGCGTCCTGCTGTTCTGGGAGCGACGATTCCGGGGAGACCAGGCGCTAAGATCGCCTTGATTCCGCGCCTCTCGGCGAAGCGGAAATCAGTACCGCCCGGCTTGGAGGCTAGATCGATAATAACTGCGCGCGAAGGCAAATTCGCGATCATTTGCGCTGTGACTATCATAGTCGGAATTGTATTAAAAATCAAGTCGGGGTTGCTCATCTGAGGCAGCAGATCCGTGGTGTAAAATGGCCGGAACCCCATCTCGTGCGCTCTTGCAAAATCAGCTTCGCTGCGGACCCCCGCCTTCACGGAAGCCCCCAGTCCCTGGAGCGTTCTGGCCAAGGTAAACCCTGTACGACCCAGACCGAGCACGATGCACTCTGCTCCGTGAATCGTAATGTCCGTATTCTGGATGGCCAGCATGACTGCGCCTTCCGCTGTTGGGATCGAGTTATAGATGGCGACATCATCTCTCTCCAGCAGCTCCACCAGCCGAATGCCGTAATTGTCGCATAACTGCCGAAGATACGGTTTGGCCATACCGGTATAGATCGTGCTGTGCTTAGGCAGCTTGGCGACATGCCCATCCTGAAGTTTCAGCTCATCATTGCTGAAGACGGCAGTAATCTTGCCATCATCATCAGTCCCGACAGCAGGCAACACGACAACATCCGCTTGTTCAAACAACTGCTCGCCGTATTCCGCATGTACCGCGCTGCTCAAATGCGTATGAAGGCCATCGAAGCCTGCCAGAGTTACAGAGGCATCCAACTCGCTCAGCTTGTGGATGATCTCGAGCGCTCGGGCATCCCCTCCCAGCATTAATACGTTTGTTCCTGTCAGCATGGCTGCTCCACTCCTTTCTGCACGGGTCATAAGCTATCTTATGCGCCTGCCCAGATCGTGGTGAACGAACAATCTCCCAAAAAGACAAAGAACCTTGCGCAGCGCACAAGGTTCTTTGCTTGAAATGGATTATTTGCCTGTATGACCAAAGCCGCCGCTGCCGCGTACCGTATCGGAGAGTTCTTCGGTTTCTTCGATCTGGACCTCAGGCACAAGCTGAAAGACCATCTGTGCAATCCGTTCGCCCCTGGAGATCGTAAACGGCTCTTGCCCGAGATTGATCAGCAGCACCTTGACTTCCCCCCGGTAATCCGCATCGATCGTGCCCGGCGAATTCAAGCAGGTGATCCCATGCTTGTAAGCAAGTCCGCTGCGCGGACGGATCTGGGCCTCCAGTGCGGGCGGCATCGCCATCGCAAAACCTGCCGGCACAAGCTGACGTTCGCCAGGTGCCAGTACGATCGGCGCCTCTATCGCTGCATGCAGATCGAACCCGCTCGCTGCAGCCGACATCTTGACGGGCAGCTGGATGTCTTCATTGCCCGGCAGTCGTTTAATTGCTACTTGATACAAAATAATTCCTCCCTAGGTTCTGTGCCGCTTTGTCGCTGGTGCCAACCATAGCGACAGCAAACGGCTCGGCCAGCATATGTCTGGTTACTTCCTGAATCGTCTCCATGGACACTTCATCGATCTTCTCCAGCATCTCATCCAGCGTATAGTGCCTGCTTAGCATAAGTTCGTTTTTGCCGTTACGGTTCATCCGGCTGCTCGTACTCTCCAGCGACAAGATGAGACTGCCTTTGAGCTGCTCCTTGCCCCGATGAAGCTCAGCTGCGGTCAGCCCCTTGGCAGCTACCTCGCCAAGCAGCTCCAGCGTCAGATCCAGGACATCCTTAGTCTGCTTCGGTGCCGTACCCGCATAGATCGTATATAGGCCGCTATCCGCGTATGAAGTGTGATAAGAGTACACGGAATAAGCCAGACCGCGTTTTTCTCTGATTTCCTGGAACAGGCGCGAACTCATGCCGCCGCCGATCGCATTGTTCAGCAGAATCATCGCATAAAGTCGCGGATCGGCTATGGAACAACCCTGAAACGAAAGACAGATGTGATTTTGCTCGGTCTTCTTTTTGTGGAATAAGTATTCGCCCTTAAACACCGGCGGTTCGACCGGGGCACTTGTTCCACGCGTATCAAACCGGCCAAAGTATTGTTCCAGCAGAGCGATAACGGCTTCCGATTCTACATTGCCCGCCACGCTAATGACGGTATTATCGATCCGATAGTGACCCTTCATATAAGTACGCAGCGTATCAGGCGTCATCGCCAGCAACTTTTGCTCTTCACCAAGAATCGAGTAAGCGAGAGGATGATTGCCGTAGCTTGCCCGGGACGCATCGTCATGTACTTTGTCGTCCGGCGTGTCCTCATACATGGAGATTTCTTCGAGGATGACATTTTTCTCCTTCGCCAGCTCTCCTTCATCGAACACCGATTCAAAGAACATATCCGCCAGCGCGTCCACGGCTATCGGCAGATGCTGATCCAGTACTTTTGCATAGTAGCAAGTATATTCCTTGGATGTAAAGGCATTGACATTACCGCCGATGCCATCGAACACATCGGCGATGTCCTTGGCCGTGCGCTGCTTCGTCCCTTTGAAGAGCATATGCTCGATAAAATGCGAAATGCCGCTGTTCTCCATCGTTTCATTGCGGGAGCCCGTCCTGACCCAAATGCCGAAAGAGACGGACCGGCAGGTCGGGATGCTCTCGACGATAACCCGGAGCCCGTTACTCAAGGTGTATTTCTTCAAAATAGGTTACCCTCCTAAAATCAATGATCTTACTATATCAGAATTACGAAGCTTGCTCAACCGCGCCGACCCGCTTGGTCGATAGCAGCTCGCTGACCGTGCCCATCTCGAGCCGCTTGCTCTTAATCGCAGCGATCATCCCCGGCAGCGCCTCGCTAGACGAAGCTGTCGGATGCATGAGGATCATCGCTCCAGGTTCGAGACGAAGCGAGATCTTGCGGACGATCCATTCCGGAGCGGGCTTTTTCCAGTCCACGGTATCCAGCGTCCATAACACGGTGCCCAGCCCCTCACCTGCTGCGATATCGACGGTCTGCTGATTGTAATCCCCTGATGGCGGGGCAAACCAGCGGTTGCGCACCCCAAGCTGTTCCTGCAACAGCTTCTCGGTACGGGTAATCTGACTGAGAGCAGCAGCACGATCCAACTGGCTCATGTTAGGATGAGAGTACGCATGATTGGACATCTCATGTCCAGCGGACTGGATTTTCTTCGCAATATCAGTATTTTTGCTTAGCCAAGAGCCGTCCAAAAAGAACGTCGCCTTCACATCCTCATCAGACAATACCTTTAGGATCGGGTCGATGTATTCATTGCCCCAGGCGACATTCACCATCAAGGCGACCATCGGCTTGAGCGGATTCCCTTTGTAGATCGGATGCGCGCCCAGGTCCTCCAACCTGACACCAGGCTCGACCTCCCGATAGACGAATTGAAGCTCGCCGCCGCTCCAGGTTTGTTGGTTCAATGTATAGGTGCGCTCGATGTCGACTTCTACCCCGTTATAGCCGGGGATCAGCTTCCATACTCTGTCCAGCCGCGGCTCGACCGGTGCGATCCGTCTGGCCGAAGCCTCCTCCCGGATGCGGTTCATCAACTCGTCATCCGCTTTGCCTGCCGTGCCGAACGCAGCTTGCGGGTAGACCGCCCCATCCTTGACGGCCGAGATATATAGCGGCACGCTATTGTCCCAGCTCAACCATATCACAAGCGCGACAAACGTCATGCTCATGGCAACCATTTTTTTGCGCAGCATCGTACTCCCGCCCTTCTTGTTCAATCCATCTTATGAACGGAGGGACGAGATTATGAAGTCACAATATGAAAAAAGAGTCAGACAGAATCTGGCTCTTATCATTGTAGCTATCTAATTGTGGCTCGCATGCTTATTTGGACGTTACTTGGCTCTGCGCTGCAAGTACCGCTTTGCGGGAGAGATTAACTCGCCCTTGCTGGTCGATCTCGGTAACTTTGACGGTGATCTGATCGCCGACATTTACAACGTCCTCAGTTTTGACTACCCGTTCAGCAGCCAATTGCGAGATGTGAACCAAGCCTTCTTTGTTCGGCAGGATCTCGACGAAAGCCCCGAATTTCTCAACGCGTTTGACGGTTCCGACATAGATCTCGCCCACGACGACTTCCTTGACGATTCCCTCGATGATCTGTTTGGCCTTCTGGTTCATCTCTTCGTTCGAAGAAGCGATGAACACCGTTCCGTCCTGTTCGATATCGATTTTCACGCCGGTTTCTTCGATAATCTTGTTGATGATCTTGCCTCCCGCGCCGATCACGTCACGGATCTTGTCCGGATTGATCGAAAGGATCAGAATCTTCGGCGCGTATGGCGACAGGCTGGTGCGCGGCTGCTTCATTACCTCAAGCATCTTGTCCAGGATGAAGAGACGGCCGATCCGTGCCTGCTCCAGCGCCTGGTTCAGGATCGAACGATCGATACCGGCGATCTTGATATCCATCTGGATAGCAGTTACGCCTTCGGCTGTACCGGCAACTTTGAAGTCCATATCGCCAAGATGGTCTTCCATACCTTGAATATCCGTCAGGATTGAGAAATGCTCGCCATCCTTGATCAGACCCATCGCTACCCCGGCTACTGGCGCTTTGATCGGCACCCCGGCATCCATCATCGCCAGCGTGCTCGCACAGATACTGGCCTGTGATGAGGAGCCGTTGGATTCCAACACCTCAGAGACCAGACGGATGGTGTAAGGAAAGTCTTTCTCCGACGGAATCACCTTGGCAAGGGCCCGCTCGCCGAGCGCTCCATGGCCGATCTCACGCCGACCCGGCGCACGCAGCATTCTTGCTTCACCGACACTGAATGGCGGGAAATTGTAATGATGCATGAACCGTTTGGTCTCTTCCAGCGAGATGCCGTCGAGAATCTGGACATCACCCAATGCACCAAGCGTACAGATGCTCAGCGCTTGGGTCTGACCGCGCGTGAACAGGCCAGAGCCATGCGTACGAGGCAGTTGGGCGACATCGCATTCAATCGGGCGAATCTCATCGAGTTTGCGTCCGTCTGGACGGACCTTGTCCACTGTAATAAGTCGGCGAACCTCTTCTTTGACGATATCGTGAAGAACTTCCTTGACGTCTGCCAGGTGCTCCGGCGTCTCGGCGTACAGCTCCTCGAAATGAGCCACTGCTTCATCTTCGATGGCATCAATGGCATCCTGGCGCGCATGCTTCTCATGAATCCGGATTGCGTCTACCAGTCGATCCTGGGCATAGGCGCGTACCGCTTCGTTAACTTCCTGGTTCACCCCGTGGAGGACGACCTCCATCTTCGGCTTGCCGGCTTTTGCAACGAGCTGTTGTTGGACCTCGACGATCTTCTTGATCTCTTCGTGACCGAACATGATCGCTTCCAGCATGACTTCCTCGGATACCTCATTGGCCTCTGCTTCCACCATCATGATGGCATCCTTGGTGCCGGCGACGACGACATAGATATCACTCTTCTCCTCCAGTTCGATCGAAGGATTAATGATGAATTGTCCATCGATACGGGCAACGACGACACCGCCGATCGGTCCGTCAAACGGTACGTCGGAGATTGCCAAAGCCGCCGATGTGCCGATCATCGCTGCGATGCTTGGCGAGCAATCCTGATCCACACTCATGACCAGATCGAGAATCTGCACGTCATTGCGGAACCCTTCGGGGAACAGCGGACGAATCGGACGGTCGATCAAGCGGCTGGCCAGAATGGCTTTTTCGCTGGGACGACCTTCGCGTTTGATAAAGCCGCCGGGGATTTTGCCTACGGCGTACAGCCGTTCTTCATAATTCACCGTCAGAGGAAAAAAATCAAGCTTCTTTGGTTCTGACGAAGCCGTAACTGTACACAGGACGACAGTATCGCCATAGCGCACGGTTACGGCAGCATTGGCTTGCTTGGCCAGCCGACCGGTTTCCAGCACGAGTCGTTTGCCGCCGAGCTGCATTTCTACGCTTTGTAACATGTAATCCCTCCTGTCTTCCTTTGTTCAATTCGACAGTACCCGGGCATACTCCTGCCACAGGCAAGCCTATGTATAAGTCAAGCCATAACGACACGCCATCCCCATGGGCATGCGCATCGCACCCGGCCCAAAACATGTGACAATGCTATAAAAAGCAACCAGGTGACAGCCATCTGCTTGGAAACGGCTGTACTACCCGGTTGCTTTTCATCTTGTCCCCCTCGATTAACGACGAAGACCAAGCTTCTCGATCAGTGCGCTGTAGCGTCTGACATCCTTGTTCTTCAAGTATGCCAGCAGCTTGCGGCGTTGACCTACCATCTTGAGCAGACCGCGACGGGAATGATGATCCTTCTTGTGCGTACGCAGATGATCAGTCAAGTTCACGATATTCTCTGTCAGGATCGCAACTTGCACCTCTGGAGAACCGGTATCTGTATCATGCGTCTTGTGCGTATCGATCAGTTCGTTCTTACGCTCTTGTGTGATAGCCATTCTCTTCACCTCCCAAATCATAATCGCCTATGGCCTCGACACCGCCGGTGAGTCGAATATCCAAGCCACGGTTTGGATGCGTATGCGAACCGCAACCTGAATCAGTATAGCACAGTGCCTCTTCGAAGTAAACCTGTGACCTTAGAGGGAGACGTTGGCGAGCAACCGGCGCGCCTGCTCGGCATCAGCACCGATCTGGGCGATCAACTCGTCCACAGAACCAAACTTGCGCTCTTCCCGAATGAAATGACAGCAGGCTACCTGCAGCTCTTTGCCGTAGAGATCACCTTCGAAATCAAAGATATGCACTTCGGCTGTCGGCGCACCGCCGGGGTCGTTGAACGTGGGCTTAAAACCCAAATTCATGACGCCTGCATATGTCGCGTCGCCTGTCGTGGCTCTGACGGCATAGACGCCAAGCCGCGGCAGTACATAAGGCTGGATCAGATGCACGTTCGCAGTAGGGAAACCGATGGTACGTCCTCTGCGGTCACCCGTCTGGACGATGCCGGCGAACCGGTAAGGTCTGCCGAGCAGCGGCTCCACCTTCTCGACGGCACCAAGCGCCAGCTGTTTACGGATCAGTGTGCTGCTGACCTTCTCATCCTCCATATGATAGGGAGCGACGACCTCGACAGCCATCGTCTCGCCGCCGAGTTCCCGCAGCGTCTCGGCCTTGCCCTCGCCGCGATGTCCGAACGAGAAATCAAAGCCAACAACAGCCTGTTTCACCTGCAACGGCAGCAGCACCTCTTCCACAAAATGAGAAGGGGAGACCGCCGCAAAGGTCAGATCAAAACGGAAAACGTAAGCAACCTCCACACCAAGCTCGGCAAACAGCGCCATCTTGTCATCAAGCGGAGTCAGATAAGTCAGATATGGCTTTTCCTGGGCCAAGACCTCCCTAGGATGGGGATGGAAGGTCATAATCGACGGGCAAAGACCAGCCGCACGTGCGGTATCAACTGCCCTGCGAATGACCTGCTGATGGCCCTTGTGCACGCCGTCGAAATGACCGATCGCGAGCGTCTGCGGCAAGGCGCAGTTATCCAGCTGCTGTTCGGTTAACGGATAGCTTAACTCGATTGTTTTCACTGCTGCTACACCTGCAATTCTTTCATAAGCTAATAATACGCTGAACAACCTCTAAATTATGAGAATACTTTGACCGGGCAGATCAGTCCACGCTCGGCATCGGTCCGAAACACACCCAAAAACGCATCTCGCTCATCATATAAACGAATTAAGCGGTCTGCCGCCAGTTTCTCTGTCTGCAGACGGAGCTTTTGACCTTTGAGCGCGCGATCGGCAGACTCGCGATCGATGACGAGCTTTTCCATAAAGCTCAAGCCCTGGTCAGGGCTCAGCAAGCGTCCAGCCAGCTCACCCTGCTCATGAAGCTCAGCGATCTGTTCCAATGTGAGGCAGTCGGCTTCGCCCAAGCCGGCAGACTGTGTACGTGTGAGCTCGGCCATCGCGGCCGGCACGCCCAACGCCTTGCCGATATCGACGCACAACGTGCGGATGTAAGTGCCTTTGGAACATGTAACCGAGAAAGCAATACGCGGCTTGCCGTCCTGCTGCGCCACGGAGAGGAGCTCCAGCTCGTGGATCGTCACCCGCCGTGCCTTGCGCTCGACCACTTTGCCTTCGCGAGCAAGCTCATACAATCGGCGTCCGTCCACCCGAACGGCCGAATACATCGGCGGCACTTGCTCGATCTCGCCGATGAAGGAGAGAAAAATCCGGTGCAGATCCGCTTCATCCACGGAGATATCCTCTGCCGTCTCGATGACATCACCGGTCAGATCCTCCGTGTCCGTGGCTACCCCCAGCTGCAGTACCGCCTGATAAGCCTTGGGCTGCTCCTGCAAATATTCGACTACCCGGGTCGCTTTGCCGATACAGAGCGGCAGCACCCCAGTCACTTCAGGATCCAGCGTCCCGGCATGACCGATTCGTTTGATCCGCAGCATGCCTCTAACCTTGGCAACGACATCATGCGAGGTCCACCCTGCAGGCTTCCATACGGCCAATATACCATCCATACTAATGCAATGCCCTCCTGACAGACTCCACCACCATACTGATGACATCCGGCACCTGACCCTCAATCCGGCAGCCCGCTGCCCGAACATGCCCGCCGCCTCCGAAGGTCTGGGCAATAGCGGCCACGTCGATCTTGCCGGCGGAGCGGAAGCTGACTTTGGTGTGCCCGTCCGTCGTACCTTTGTACAAGATGCCAACCTCTACACCTTCCACATTAAGGGCATAGTTGACCAGCCCTTCCAGGTCCTCGCCGGCCGCACCCGTCTCTTCCAGGTCGGCAGGCTCCATGAACAACCAGCTGATCTTGCCATCTTCGGTAAAAGAAAGCCGCGATAGTCCGCGCTGCAGCAAACGAAGCTGAGGCGTCGTCATCTGCTCCAGAAGATGATGGGCAAGATTGCTGCCCTTTACCCCGAGACGGAGCATCTCGGAAGCAATCTCCATGACATGCGCCGATGTGTTGGCATAGCGAAACCCTCCCGTGTCCGTCAGCAGCCCTGTATAAACAGCAGTAGCGGCTTGGAGGTCAAGCTCAACACCGCTATGTACGATTAGGTCATACAGGATCTCGACCGTCGCTGCGGCGTCAGCGCGAATCAGGTTCACAGTGCCGAATGCGTCATTGGTCGGATGATGGTCAATATTAAGCAGCTGCGCATCTTCCGCGAAGAATTGGCTTACTAGCCCGATCCTTCGGAAATCCGCGCAGTCTACAGAAATGATATGAGAAAAGGAACGCTCAAGAGGCCGCTCCGTCATGCAAGTAATCGAATCTGCCAGCTCAAGAAAAGATAGACGTGATGGTACGGATCCTTCATTGACCAGGACGGCCCGCTTGCCGAGCCGTCCCAATAGCCAACCGATCAATACAGTCGAGCTGATCGCATCCCCGTCCGGCTGGACATGGGAGACGACCAGGAAGTCGTCCCTGTCTGCCATAAACGCGTATGCCTCCGACAACTGCTGCTTATAGGCTGCCGTTCCCTCAGTCATCGATTGTCTTTCTCCTGATTGAGCTGATCCAGCATAGCTTCGATGCGGCTGCCGTATTCGATACTGCTGTCAAACTTGAAGATCAAATCCGGTGTATGCCGGAACCGAATCCGTTTGCCCAGTTCGGAGCGCAGGAAGCCTTTGCCGCGGGCCAGCGCCTTCAGCGTTTCTTCCTTTTGCTCTTCATTGCCGAGGACGCTCAGATAGACACGTGCCTGCGAAAGGTCGCCCGTCACCTCCACACCGGTTACTGTAATGAATCCGATGCGCGGATCCTTCAGCTCGGATTGAATCAGCTGACTAAGTTCTTTTTTGATTTGCTCTCCTACGCGTTCTACCCGAATTTTGGCCACCTGCGGCTCACCTCTCTACGGTTTCCATGATGAAGGCTTCGATAATATCGCCTTCCTTTAGATCATTATAGCCATCGAGCGTAATTCCGCACTCGTAGCCCTGAGCGACTTCTTTTGCATCGTCCTTGAAGCGTTTGAGGGAGTCAAGCTTGCCTTCGTAGACGACGATACCGCCACGGACGACACGCGCTTCCGCATTGCGGGCCATTTTGCCGGAAGTGACCATACAGCCTGCGATTGTACCGACCTTGCTCACTTTGAACAGGCTGCGTACTTCCGCATGTCCGATAACCGCTTCTTTGAAGACTGGATCCAGCATGCCTTTCATCGCCTGTTCGATCTCGTCGATGACGTTGTAGATGATCCGATGGAGACGGATATCCACTTTCTCTTGATCGGCAGCGATCTTCGCCTGAGGCTCCGGACGGACGTTGAAGCCGATGACGAT
Organism: Paenibacillus jepli; assembly: GCF_047238105.1. NCBI lineage: Bacteria > Bacillati > Bacillota > Bacilli > Caryophanales > Paenibacillaceae > Paenibacillus > Paenibacillus jepli. The sequence goes on along the minus strand of NZ_JBDFMD010000001.1, from coordinate 6,810,196 downwards.
CGCATTGGAAGCCGTCGCGAGGATAATATCCGATTCGGTTATGGCGCCGACACCGCTGTGGATGATTTTGACACGAACCCCTTCAATTTCGATCTTTTCAAGCGAGCCTTTGAGAGCTTCGAAGGAACCCTGCATGTCAGCCTTGATGATGACGTACAGGTCCTTGATCTCGCCTTCTTTGATGTGCTGGTACAGATCGTCCAGCGTGACGCGCGTATTGGAGCCAAGCTCGGATTGACGATGCTTGATCGCACGGCGATCCGCGATGGCACGGGCTTTGCGCTCGTCTTCGAACACGAGAAAAGGATCCCCAGCTTGCGGGACATCAGTAAGACCCGTAATCTCAACTGGCGTTGATGGACCAGCTTCTTTCATTCTGCGGCCTTTGTCGTTGACCATGGCGCGAATCCGGCCAAAGCAATTGCCTGCTACATAAGCATCGCCTACTTTTAGCGTACCATGCTGTACCAGGATCCGTGCTACAGGACCTTTGCCCTTGTCGAGTTCAGCCTCGAGTACGGTTCCGCGGGCGCGTTTATTGGGATTGGCTTTGTAGTCGTTCACCTCGGCAACCAACAGGATCATCTCCAGCAGTTCCTCCAGATTGATGCGCTGTTTGGCGGACAGTTCAACGAAGATCGTATCTCCGCCCCACTCTTCCGGAACCAGCTCATACTCTGTCATCGCTTGCTTGATCTTGTCAGGATTGGCGCCTTCTTTGTCGATCTTGTTGACCGCTACGATAATAGGAACCCCTGCTGCTTTCGCGTGGTTGATCGCCTCAACAGTCTGCGGCATTACGCCATCATCGGCAGCTACGACCAGGATGGTAATATCCGTTACCTGGGCGCCGCGTGCGCGCATCGTCGTGAACGCTTCATGGCCCGGTGTATCCAGGAAGGTGATTTTCTTCTGATTGACCTCGACCTGATAAGCACCGATATGCTGCGTGATGCCGCCGGCTTCACCACCGGTGACATTGGTATGGCGAATGGCGTCAAGCAAGGTTGTCTTGCCATGGTCGACGTGACCCATAATCGTAACGACGGGTGGACGCCACTCCAGATCAGCCTCGTCATCGACCTCTTCGAGCGTCTCGAACTGATCTTCCTCCACCGGGATCTTCACTTCCACCTCGACCTTGAATTCTTCGGCAACCAGATGGATGGCATCCATCTCCAGCTCTTGATTGATCGTAGCCATCACGCCCAGGAAGAGAAGCTTCTTGATGACCTCAGAGGCATCTTTATGAAGCAGCTTCGCCAGTTCTCCGACCGTCATATTGCCGCGGACGATGATTTTCTTTGGCGTGTTGTCTATTTTCTCTCGACGCTCCTGCTGGTTATTGTTACGGCCGCGATTGTTCTTGCCGCCTCTGCCGCTGCGGAAATTGCCGCCGCGGTTATCGTCAAACCGACGTTGGCCGCCGCCACCGCCGCCGGGGCGGGACTTGCGGGAGTCGCCGCCAGGACGTCCGCCTGTAGATCCAGCGCCACCGCCCGGACGGTTCTGTCCCGCTGGACGATTGCTGTCGGAGCGTTGGCCGGCCGGCCGGCCACTGCCGCCAGCTGCAGGAGTACTGCTGCGCGGACCACTGCCGCCCTGCCCTTGTGCCGGTCGCTGACCGCCTTGACCTTGTCCGCCGCCCTGCCGATTGCCGCCGCCTTGGCCTTGACTTTGGCCGCTTGGACGGCTCGCGCCCTGACCTTGGCCTTGACGAGATGGACCGCCTTGGCCACCGGGACGCTGAGCGCCTGCGGAACGTTGACCGCCTTGCGGCCGCTGCTGACTGCCGGATCCTCCAGCCGATTGCTGGCGCTGTGAGTTGCCCTGGTTTTGTCCGGATTGACTTCTCTGCTGAGTTGAGTTGGTGCTCTGTTGGTTTTTCGATTCAGTACTGTTCATAGGTTCCTGCCGTTCCATCGATTTATTTTTGTTGCTTTGCGGTTGAACTGCCTGATGCGATTGGCGATTTCCAGAAGGCTTCGAGGCCTGTGCAGCTGCGGACACTGTGGCTCCGCCTTCCTGGGCTCGCTTGGCCGCTGCGTTGGCTTTGATGTCCCGGAAAAAGCCTTCCACTTTGCCTACCATCTCATTTTCCATGACGCTCATATGGTTATTGACCGGCAAATTCAGACGTTTCAGAATTGTAATGATTTCTTTACTGCTCATATTGAGCGATTTTGCATATTCATACACGCGCAGTTTGTCCTTGTTGTCTTGTTTAGTCAATATACTCCACCTCCGCTAGATCACTCAGTTGATTTCGTATCATCTTCGCAAATCCCTGGTCGGTGACGGCGATCAGCACTCGCGCTTCCTTGCCGATCGCTCCGCCGATCAAGACCCGATCGTAAGCTTCTGCAATCTCAACTCCATAGGTGCTGCACTTGTCGCGGAATTTCTTCTTCGTGTTGTCGGAGGCGTCGCCGGCGACGAGTACAAGGCAGGCTTTCCCTGCGCGGATAGCCTTGAGGACGGTGTCTTCACCGGTGATCAGCTTGCCTGCCCGCATCGCCATGCCGAGCGCCGATAATCCTTTATCCTTCGACATCGGGTTGCTCCCCTCTGGCAAGGAACTCATCCTGTACCCCGATAAAATCCTGTTCGAGCTGCTGGTAGATCTCAGGCGACACCTGCTGTTTGAGTGCGCGTTCAAACGCTTTGCTCTTCTGAGCGAGCCTGAAGCAGTCCACCTTGCCGCACAGATAGGCGCCGCGGCCTGCCTTCTTGCCGGTCAGGTCGATCAGGATTTCCTCCGAAGGTGTGCGTACGATACGAATGAGTTCTTTCTTTGGCATCATTTCCTGACAGGCAATACATTTTCGAAGCGGTATTTTTCTAGGCTTCATCTCACACTACCCCCTGGCATGTCGGTGATTCAGTAAAAACGGCGCATCGAATCAGTCGATCGAGACCGAATCCTGGTGCATCGTGCCCGACTGCGTTTTGGGGCGACCGTATTCTTCCTCGGCCTGCGTCTCGCTCTTGATATCGATCTTCCAGCCGGTCAGCTTGGCAGCCAGCCTGGCATTTTGGCCTTTGATGCCGATCGCCAGCGAGAGCTGGTAATCCGGTACGATGACCCTTGCCATCTTCTCCTGCTCAAATACGATGACCTCGACAACCTTGGAAGGGCTAAGCGCATTAGCCACATATTCCTCCACGCTGTCTGACCAGCGCACGATATCGATTTTCTCGCCCTTTAGCTCTGTGACGATCGTCTGCACCCGCATCCCTTTGGGACCTACGCACGACCCGACCGGATCGACCTCATCGTTGCGGGAGTGTACGGCAATCTTCGAACGGAAGCCGGCTTCGCGGGCAACCGAACGGATCTCGACCACCCCGTCGTAGATCTCCGGCACTTCCAGCTCAAAGAGACGCTTGAGCAAGCCCGGATGCGAGCGCGAGAGGATGATCTGCGGGCCCTTGGTCGTGTTCTCCACTTTGGTGATAAAAGATTTGACACGGTCCCCGTGCTTGAACTTGTCTGTCGGCATCAGCTCTGTGAGCGGCAGGACGGCCTCGACCTTGCCCAGGTCGATAAACAGATTGCGTGTATCCTGACGCTGGACGATCCCGTTTACAATATCTTCTTCCTTATCGATAAAGGCATTGTAAATGAGACCCCGCTCCGCTTCGCGGATGCGCTGCGTGACGACCTGCTTGGCCGTCTGGGCGGCAATCCGGCCAAAGTCGCGGGGCGTAACTTCAATCTCCGCGATATCGTCCAGCGAGTAGTGAGGATTAATCTCCCGCGCAGCTTCCACGGATATCTCCAAACGCGCATCCAGCACCTCATCTACAACCGTCTTGCGGGCATACACTTTGATGACGCCGGTATAACGGTTGATGTCTACCCTTACATTCTGGGCGCTGTTGAAATTGCGTTTATAGCTGGAGATCAACGCCGCTTCGATCGCTTCCAGCAAGACATCCTTGTTGATTCCTTTATCCCGTTCGATCTCCGACAGGGCTTCAATAAAATCCATGCTCATCTGAAATGAGTTCCTCCTTGTGGGCAATTAGAAAACGATGGCCAAACGGGCGCTCGCCACTTTGGCATAAGGTATTTCAACTTGCTTTTTGCCGATTTCGATGACGAGCAGTTCCTCTTCAAAGGAGACCAGCCTGCCTTCAAATTCCTTGAGCTTGCCGATAGGCTCATAAGTGGTTACGAACACATGCTTGCCGACTGCCCTGCGCAGGTCCTCGGACTTCTTGAGCGGTCGCTCGGCGCCGGGCGAGGAGACCTCCAGAAAGTAAGCGTCCTTGATCGGATCTTCCTTATCCAGCTGCTCGCTTATATATTCACTGATGACGCCGCACTCGTCGATATCAATGCCGCCTTCCTTGTCGACGAAGATCCGGAGAAACCAGTTACTGCCTTCCTTGACATACTCAATATCGACCAGCTCGAAACCCCCGGATTCGAGATACGGGGCAACCATGGACTCGATAGCGGATTTAATGTTGGATCTGCTCAAACGTTGTAACCTCCCGGTTGTCATGCCGAAATTGGTGTGGACAAAAGGTAAAGAGTGGGTTGCCCCACTCTTTGCGCAAATACCGATATCATCAGGATTACCAGAAAAATTATACCATAACCATGATAGTGACAAGGGTGACGGCGAGAACAAGACCTGGCGAGTCTAGAACAGCGAGAGCTGATTGGACTCCGGCAGTCCCCTGAAGCAGCCCATCGTCCCCAGCACTTCTACAATCGTCTTGCCAACCTTGGCTTTTTGCTGAAAATCCTCAATCGAGAGGAAATCTCCATGCTCGCGGGCGGCAGCTATATTGCGGGCGGCATTATCGCCGATCCCGCCGATTGCCGAGAACGGCGGGATCAGCGAGTCGCCGTCGACCTGGAAGCGTGTCGCGTCCGAACGATACAGATCGACCGGCTTGAAGGAAAAGCCGCGGGCGGTCATCTCCAGAGCCATCTCCAGAATGGAGATCATAACCTTTTCCTTCGGCAGCGCCTGGAAGCCCTTGGCCTCGATCTCGATCAGCTTGCGCTTGATGGCGTCGTAGCCCTGACAAAGCAGCTCGAGATCAAAATCCTCAGCCCGCACCGAGAAGTACGTCGCATAGAAAGCAATCGGATGATACAGCTTGAAGTACGCCGTGCGAACGGCGGAAATGACATATGCGGCAGCGTGAGCTTTCGGAAACATGTATTCGATTTTCAGGCAGGAGTCGATATACCACTGCGGCACCTTGCATGCCTTCATCTCATCGATCCACTCGGGTGTCAACCCTTTTCCTTTCCGCACACTCTCGGTTATTTTGAAGGCTAGCGAAGCATCCATGCCCGCCTTGTAGATCAGATAAAGCATGATATCATCGCGGCAGCCGATAACGGTTTTGATCGAACATGTGTTGTTCTTGATAAGCTCCTGCGCATTGCCCAGCCACACGCCCGTACCATGCGAGAGACCGGAAATCTGCAGCAGGTCGGCAAAGGTTGACGGCTGCGTCTCCTCGAGCATCTGGCGGACAAACTTGGTACCCATCTCCGGTACACCGTACGTAGCCACCGGGGATTTAATCTGCTCCGGCAGAACGCCCAAAGCGTCTGTGGAGTTAAACAAGCTCATCACTTTCGGATCGTTCATCGGAATCGTCGTCGGGTCGACGCCGGTCAAGTCCTGCAGCATCCGCATCATCGTCGGATCATCGTGACCAAGGATATCAAGCTTGAGCAGGTTGGCGTCAAAGGCGTGATAATCGAAATGCGTCGTCTTCCATTCAGCGCTCGTGTCGTCCGCCGGGTACTGTACCGGTGTGATGTCCTCGACCTCCATATAGTCCGGCACCACCACAATCCCGCCCGGATGCTGACCGGTGCTGCGCTTGACGCCGGTACAGCCGGCGGCAAGCCGACTCAGTTCGGCGCCGCGCCATTTTTTATCCAGATGCTCTTCATATTTCTTGGCGAACCCATATGCCGTTTTCTCCGCTACCGTGCCGATCGTCCCTGCGCGGAATACGCATTTCTCGCTGAACAGCACCTTCGTATAATTATGCGCATGAGGCTGGTATTCCCCCGAGAAGTTTAGATCGATATCGGGCACCTTGTCGCCCTTGAACCCCAGGAACGTCTCAAAAGGGATATCCTGGCCTTCGCCTTTCATCGGCTTGCCGCATTTCGGGCAGAGCTTGTCCGGCAAGTCGAAGCCGCTCGGAATGCTGCCGTCGAGGAACCACTCGCTATACCTGCATTCGCTGTTGCGGCACATGTAATGGGCCGGCAGCGGGTTAACCTCGGAGATGCCCAGAAATGTTGCGACAACCGAAGATCCGACTGACCCCCTGGAACCGACCAGATATCCGTCCTCGTTTGATTTTTTGACCAGCCGCTCGGAGATCAGATAGTTGGCAGAGAAGCCATAGCCGATGATCGGCTTGAGCTCCTTCTCCAGCCGCTCCACGACCACCTCGGGCAGCGGCTCGCCATAGAACGACTTCGCTGTTGCGTAGCACGTGTTACGGATCTCTTCCTCCGCGCCTTCGATGATTGGTGTGAACAGCTCCTTGGGGAACATATCGAACGGCTCGAACCGTTCGCTGAGCGACACTGTATTCTCTACGACCACTTCGAACGCTTTTTGCTCGCCGAGAAATGCGAATTCTTCAAGCATCTCATCCGTCGTGCGGAAATGCGCGTCAGGTTTGTTCTGATCCTTCAGCGGGCTGAAGCCGGTGATCCCGTGAATCGTAATATCGCGGAACATCTTGTCTTTCGGATTCAGATAATGCACGTTGCCAGTAGCGATCACCGGCTTCTCCAGCTTCTCCCCGATCTCGACGACGCGCCGCAGCGCTTGCTCAAGTTCGGCGCGGCTGCCGACCAGGCCTTTGTCCACCAGATGCATATAGAAGGTAATTGGCTGGATCTCCAATACATCATAGAAACGGGCGACTTCCTCCGCTTCCTCGACAGTTTTGTTCAACACCGTCTCAAAAAACTCGCCCTTTTCGCAGCCGGAGATGACTAGCAGCCCTTCGCGCAGCTCAACCAGCTTGCTTTTGGGGATCGTCGGGACCCGTTTGAAATGCTCGGTATGGGAGAGAGAGATCAGCTTGAACAGATTTTTTTTGCCGGTCGCATTCAGTGCATAGATGCAGCAGTGGAACGGTCTGACGTTGGAGAGATCAAGACCGACATAATCGTTCAGCTGATGCAGGCCGGTAACATTGCGCTCCGCCGCATCCTTGATCAGACCGTATAGCACACCGCCTAGTGCCAAGGAGTCATCGACGGCCCGGTGATGGTTCTCCAGATTGATCTTGTACTTGTCCGACAAGGTGTTAAGGCGATGATTCTTCATCGACGGATGAAGGAAACGGGCCAGCTCCAGCGTGTCCAATACCGGATTTTTGATCTCCGGCAGCCCGAGCGTCTTACAGGATGCCTGCAGAAACCCGATATCGAATCGCGCATTGTGGGCGACAAGCACCGTATCGCCGATGAAGTCGATGAACTCGCGGAGCTTAGGCTCCAGTTCCGGTGCGTCCCTGACCATGTCGTCGTTGATATTGGTCAACTGCTGGATATGATATGGGATCTTTTCATGCGGATTGATAAAGGTAGAGAATCGGTCGATTTCTTTGCCGTGCTGCATCTTGACTCCCGCCAGCTCGATGATCCGGTTATTGATGACGGACAAGCCAGTCGTCTCAATATCGAATACGACGTAGACCGCATCCGCCAGCGATTCCTCACGAGGCTCCAGCACCATCGGCACCGCATCGTTGACGACATTGGCTTCGACGCCGAACATGACCTTGACGCCATGCTTCTTGGCAGCCTTCACTGCATCCGGATAACACTGGACATTGCTGTGATCGGTCACAGCGATCGCCGGATGACCCCAGCGTGCTGCCGTCTTGACATACGCATCGATCGGCGCGACGGCGTCCATCGTACTCATGGTCGTATGCAGATGGAACTCGACACGTTTATGCTCCGACTTTTCCATCCGCTCCGGCGGCGCCTTGACCTCATGGAGATCGTTGGGCATCATGACGAGCTCCGGCTCCTGCATGAACCGGTCATATTCTACCCGGCCCCTCGCCTTGATCCACTTGCCGTTGGCCAGCTGACTCAACACTTTGACGTCTTCCTTCGTCTTGGCGAACATCTTCATTGCGATCGAATCGGAGAAATCCGTCAGGTTGAAGGTGAACAAGGTGCTGCCATTGCGGAGCTCTTTGCGGTCCAAGCCGAATATCGTTCCTTGCACGGTCACCTTCTTCTCTTCTTCAATGATCTGCATGATCGGTACCGGCTGCTCTTTGATATCATAGCCGACAACCAGCCGGACATCGCCCTCTTCTTCCGGCGGCGCTTCGCTCGCCGAGGTGGCCATCATCTGCTCGATGATGTCTCGCTCCTCCTGCTCCAGCCGCTGCCGGAACAGCTCCTGTTCCTCCGCCCGACGCTCGCCTGCAAGCAGCTTCAGCCGCCCCGTCCGGCTAAAATGCCGTTCGTAGAAGCGTACGGCTTCCTCATCCAGCCTCTTCTTGCGAGCCATCTCCAGCTCCGTGTCGTTCTGAAGCGTCACCGTCAGCAGATCGCCCTCGGCATGAGCGGCCGCTTTGCCCAGCCAGCCGTTTACCGACGGCAGCTCCTGCTGCGCCCAACGGACGAAGAACGGCCAATATTCCAGCATCATCTCACCGGTTCCTACTGCATCGTCATAGGCCATGACGAAACGGATCTCGGCAATGTGGCTGAAGGCGTCCTTGATCTTCTGGGTAAATCCGGCCCAGGCCTCCGAAGGCACCAAGGACGTTTTGCTCAGGCAAAACGTCCACTGGCGGTTATTGGGACTGACCAGTACTTGCTCAATCTGGCCGTCCCGAAAATAGGTGTCGATGAACGCCTCCGTAAGCCCGGCCTGTTGCATAAACAACACAAACCGACTTCGCTTTTCTTGTGAAATGTTCATTCCCCCCTTAACTCGTTTATAGTAAGGACTCTATCCATAATCAGCACTTGGCACAAATCGCGATGGGGCGCTGCGAGAAAAAGGGAGCTTCCGATCGCTGTTGTTCCCAGATTTCTTTGATTCATTCACCCAACAGGTGAAATCCGGGAAAGCGTAAGCTTCCGATGCTAGCTTTTCTGCGAAAAGCTTTTAGGCGAACGCTCCACTTCTCCAGCCGCCCTTTTCCTCTCCGCTCGTGCGTGGTTGGGTCGCCCAGCACAGATTATAAAATTAAGTCCTAATATGCTCTCGCAAATACGACGGTATCGGTCGCTGCTTCGCCACAAACCAGACATGTCTGCTTGCGTTCACGTGGCTCGAATGGGATATTGCGGCTGGTCGCTCCCGTCTCTTCCTTGACTTGGTGTTCACAGGCTTCCGAACCGCACCAGCCTGCCTCGACGAAGCCGCGTTTGGCTTCCATGAAAGCCTTCATTTCGTCCAGCGTATCGACCGCCTTGAAGTTCTCCTCACGGAAGTTAAGTGCCCGCTCGTACATCTCCTGGTGGATCTGCTCCAGCATCCGTCCCACTTCATCTACGAGCTGATCTTGCGCAATGATTCGTTTCTCACCGCTGATGCGGGAGACGAGTACGATCTGACCATTCTCCATATCACGTGGCCCGAGCTCGATCCGCAGCGGGATGCCGCGCATCTCGTATTCGTTGAACTTCCAACCCGGCGATACATCCGACCGGTCGTCGACGCGTACACGGACACCGGCTTTTTTGAGCTCGGCATAGAGCTCGTCCACCCTCGCAATGACGGCATCTCTCGTCTTGGCCGGTCCGATCGGGATCATCACAGCTTGTGTTGGAGCAACTTTGGGCGGCAGCGCCAATCCGCGGTCATCGCCATGGACCATGATCATCGCACCGATCAGTCTGGTACTAACCCCCCAAGAGGTGGTATGTGCGTGCTGGAGGTTGTTCTCGCGATCGAGGAACTTGATATCAAAAGCGACGGCGAACTTGGTGCCGAGATAGTGCGACGTCCCTGCCTGGACCGCTCGTCCGTCCTTCATCATAGCTTCGATGGAGAAGGTATCGACAGCGCCGGCGAACCTCTCCGAAGGCGTCTTCTGCCCTACGACAACGGGGATCGCCAGGAATGATTCAACGAAGTCCCGATAGATTTCCAGCATCTGCATCGTCTCCGCACGCGCTTCTTCTTCATTCTCATGCGCCGTATGGCCTTCCTGCCAGAGGAACTCACTCGTGCGCAGGAAAGGGAGCGTCCGTTTCTCCCAACGCACAACATTGGCCCATTGGTTGATCAGAAGCGGGAGATCGCGGTAAGACTGGATCCATTTGGCGTACATATGACCGAACATCGTCTCGGAGGTCGGACGAATGGCCAGCCGTTCCTCCAGCTTCTCGCCGGCTGCTTCGGTCACCCATGGCAGCTCAGGATTGAAGCCTTCCACATGCTCCTTCTCCTTTTGGAAAAAGCTCTCGGGGATGAAGATCGGAAAGTACGCATTGCGGTGCCCTGTCGCTTTGAAGCGGCTGTCCAGCTCACGCTGGATATTCTCCCATAGCTCATAACCCTCAGGACGAAACACGATGCAGCCGCGGACCGGAGAGTAATCCATAAGCTCCGCTTTTTTGATAACGTCGATATACCATCTGGAAAAATCCTCGCTCTGCGGGGTGATTTCCGTCACAAACTGTTTGTCTTTTGCCATAAGGACCTCCACCAGCGTAGTAAGAGTGTGCGTTCAAAAAGCAGCCCGCGGGCAGGCACGCTGAACCACCTCCAGAAAGACAGGGGAAGCCGGAGCTATCCCCTGACCAATCTCAATATGTCATTATAGGTCACTGCCAGCATCAGCAGCATCAGCATCGCAAATCCGATGAAATGTACCATGCTCTCCCGGTTGGGGTCGACCGGACGGCCGCGTACCGCTTCGAACCCGATAAAAATCAAGCGGCTGCCGTCAAGTGCCGGGAAGGGCAGCAGATTGAATATGCCGAGATACAAACTCAAAATCGCTGTCCATGAGGTGAGCTGCGCGATCCCCTGCTGTGCAATCTGTCCCGTCACCTCAGCCGTACGCACGGGTCCGCCGAGGTCATCCAGCACAAAATCTCCGAGCACCAGCTTCTTGAGTCCATCAAAAATAACTACCGTCATATTTTTCATTGCCGTGCCAGCATAAGTCACGGTCTCAATCGCTGATGCCGAACGCATCGGGAATGTCGGCGCGATCCCGACCTTGCCTTCGCCGGCTTCGGGATCCAGCATCGGTGTGATCTCGATCTCGATCGGTTGGCCGTCGCGGATCACGGTCCATCGCATCGGCTGGTCTGCCGATTCGCCGATCATGTCGATCATGCTTTCGTAATTGCCGCCAATCGTTACACCGTTGATGCTCTGGATTTCGTCGCCGACTTGAAGATTGGCTCTCGATGCCGGCCGATCCTCGATAATCTGTCCGATCAGCACTTTGTCCGGATTTTCCACGGGAATGCCGACCATCTGGATGTAGACCATAAACAGTCCAAAAGCCAGCACGAAGTTCATAAACGGACCGGCGAAAATCGCAAGCGCCCGCTGACCGACAGTTTTGCTGCCAAACTGGCGATCCAGAGGCGCAATCTGCGTGTCTCTGCCTTTGCTGATCATAAAAGCTTGAGGATGAACCTTGAAGGTCTCGCTCTCGCCTTCTACATCCAGCACAATCTCAAGCGTTTTCTCCAGATCGATCGATACGACCTCGCCGCGAATGACATTGGTGCGCTCATCCAACCGGTCCAGATAGATTCTGGATACCTGATCGGCATCCAGCCGCACGGCGATGGTCTGGCCCGGCTGCACTTCCACAATCTCCGGATCTTCCCCAGCCATCCGCACGAAACCGCCTGCTGGGATCAAACGCAGGGTATAGCGTGTCTCGCCCTTTTTCACTGAGAACAGCTTCGGGCCGAAACCGATCGCGAACTCGCGCACCAAGATGCCGGCGCGCTTGGCGAAATAGAAGTGTCCCCATTCGTGAATGGATACGATAACAAAAAACACGAGCACAACCAATAGGACGGTCTGCACCATTTCCACCTTGTAAAGCCTCCTGTTCGTAATGGCCTGTACCTAGATTATCATTATTCTCCGGGCGGAGACAAGAGAACCATTAGATGCAGCAGGCCGCTTCGCTTCTTGCCCAACGATCGATCTCCTCGATCGTCTCGAGCTCCGGCAGCTGTTCCGGCTTGTGGCGGCTCAGCACGGCCTCGATCGTTCGCTCGATATCCAAAAACGCGATCTGGCCGTCCAAAAACCTGGCTACCGCCACTTCATTGGCGGCATTGAATACCGTAGGCAGAGAACCGCCGATCCGGCCGCATTCAAAAGCCATCCGCAAGCACGGGAACCGCTCATAATCCATCTCGCGAAAATGCAGCTTGCCCAGTTCGGCCAAATGAAACGGCTTCGTCGGTGTCGGCAGCCGGTCGGGATACGTAAGCGCGTACTGGATCGGCACCCGCATATCAGGCCACCCCAGCTGTGCGATAATGCTGTAATCGGCGAACTCAACGTAAGAATGTATAATGCTCTCCGGATGAATGATCACATCGATCTGGTCGTAAGGCATATCAAACAGCCAGTGGGCTTCGATGACCTCCAGCCCTTTGTTGACCATCGTCGCCGAATCGATCGTGATCTTGGCCCCCATCGACCAATTCGGGTGGCTGAGCGCCTGCTGCACGGTGACGCCCTCCAGCTCAGCCCGGGTACGATCGCGGAAGGAACCGCCAGAGGCTGTAATGACCAGCTTTTTGACCGTACTGTGCCGCTCGCCGTTCAGACACTGGAAGATAGCTGAGTGCTCGCTGTCAACAGGCAGGATAGCAACGCCACGCTCGGAAGCCCGTTTCATGACCAGATGACCTGCGGTTACGAGTGTTTCCTTGTTGGCCAGTCCGATCGTTTTGCCGGCTTCGATCGCCGCCAGGGTCGACCTCAGTCCCCGACTGCCGACCATAGCAGTCACGATATAGTCCGAGGAAGGATCGGCAGCCAGTTCGATCAGCGACTGCTCTCCGTAGAGCACTTTGGTGCCTGCCGGCAGCAACGGTGCCGCCTGCTCAGCCGCTTCCTTGGTGGCGAGCGAAACCATCCGCGGACGATGCCGCCTGGCCTGATCGACCAACAGCTGGACATTGGCCCCGGCAGCCAGCGCCTCGACCTCGAAGAGGTCCGGATGGCTGGCGATGATCTCCAGAGTCTGCGTGCCGATGGATCCCGTGGATCCCAAGATCGTAATTTTCTTCATAGTGCCCCCTCTGTATAAGCTCACCTTCTTGGCTTACGCTACAGCAACCCTGTCAGCGTCAGAATCGGGAATACTATCAACCAGCTATCGCAGCGGTCAAGCACTCCGCCATGCCCCGGCAGCAGGTTGCCCGTATCCTTGATTCCCTTCACTCGCTTGTATGCCGACTGTATCAGGTCCCCCAATTGCCCTGCGACGGCAGCGACAAGTCCGATCAATAGCGCTTGACCCGGGGCGATCCACTGGGGCGCCAGAAGCGCACATACCAGCGCGACAACCACGGCCAGCAGGATGCCTCCTGCCGCGCCTTCGATCGTCTTATTGGGGCTGATGGCAGGCCACAGCTTATGTCTGCCGAATGCACGACCGCAAAAATAGGCGCCGATATCCGATGCCCATATGCATCCGAATGCAAGAGCGGTATAGAACAATCCATGCGGTTCAATCAAGCGTACTGCAATCATGGCCGAGAAACCAAATCCTATGTACAAGCTGCCCAAAAGCAGCATGGCCGCCTGATCGACAGCGATCCGATTGCGGGTGATGACAGTGACGCTCAGCAGCACAAACATCAGCAGCCAGAGCGTGAGGGCAGGATCGGGACCCTGCCAGCCAGCAGCCGACCACGGAAACACCAGGAGCAGCATACCGAAACTGCCGATCAGCGATACCGGATGATGCCACGGATAACCGATCATGCGGCTGAATTCGGCATATCCGATCGCAGCCAGCAGCAGGATCATCGCCGTATACGCCCATCCGCCGATCAGGGCAAGACCGACAAACAAGGCGCCTGCGAATACCCCCGTCACGATTCGTTGTCTCAACGTTCAGTTCACTCCAATAAGGCTATACGCCCCCATATCGGCGAGCGCGCCGCTGGTATTCTCGGATCGCATCGTAGAAATGCTCGTCCGTAAATTCTGGCCAGTAAACGTCGGTAAACCACAGTTCACTGTAAGCAAGCTGCCATAGCATAAAGTTGCTGATTCTCAGTTCTCCGCTAGTCCGGATCAGCAGGTCGGGATCCGGAAGTTCGCTGGAGAGCAAATGCTTGCCGAAGTCCGACTCTTCGATCGCTTCCGCTGCAAGTCGCCCGTCCCGGACATCTGCGGCTATGCGCTTGACAGCATCAACCATCTCTTTGCGGCTTCCATAATTAAGAGCAAAATTAAGGACAAGTCCGTTATTATTCGCCGTCTTGGTAATTGCTTCCTCCACTGCCTCAAGGGTGTAGTCAGGCAAACTATCCCGATACCCCATCATTTTAACTTGAACATTGTTCTTGATCAGATCGTCCAGCTCGATCGAGAGGAACTCCTGCGGCAGCTTCATTAAAAAATCAACCTCCGCCTTGGGACGCTTCCAATTCTCGGTCGAAAAAGCATACAAGGTCAGATACCGGATTCCCAACCGGTCAGCAGCCATAGTGATTCGCTTTACCGCCTTCATGCCTGAATGATGCCCGGCCATCCGAGGGAGTCCGCGCTCCTTGGCCCAACGACCGTTGCCGTCCATAATAATGGCGACATGCTGCGGTATATTGTCCGCTTTGAGAGCAGCCTCTACAGGCTTGGTAGGTTTAACGAACCAGCTCTTCACTCGTTCCATCATGATTCTTTCCTCCCTACTGGGACCTGAGACCACCAAGCGGATGCGGCCAGGCGCCGTCTAAACGCTTGGAATTACAACAAACCCCACCTGTCGGAGGGGCGGGCAGAGCATACTATTACACTTCCATAATTTCTTTCTCTTTGGCAGCCAGCAATTTATCCACTTCAGCCACAAAATGATCTGTCGATTTCTGGATGTCCGCCTGATGTCCGCGCGACTCATCCTCCGAAATCTCTGATTTCTCAAGTTTTTTGATATCGTCATTGGCATCACGGCGTACGTTGCGGATGGCGACCTTTGCTTCCTCGCCGATTTTTTTCATCGTCTTGACGAGCTCAGCACGGCGCTCCTCAGTAAGCATCGGGATACTGATCCGAATGATGCTCCCGTCATTGGATGGCGTCAAACCAAGATCAGATTTTTGAATGGCCTTCTCGATCGCAGAGAGAGAGGTTTTGTCCCACGGCTGGATCAAGAGTGTCCGGGCGTCGGGCGTATTAATATTGGCCAGCTGGTTCACAGGTGTCATCGTGCCGTAGTATTCAACTTGCACGCGATCGAGCAGTGCGGGAGCAGCCCGCCCGGCACGAAGTGTGGTCAATTCGCGTTTCAGTGCGGCAATAGCCTTGTCCATTCGATCTTCGGCATTCTTCTTAATCGTCTGTGGCATATTAACTCACGCTTCCTTTCACTATCGTACCGATTTTCTCGCCGAGCACGACACGCTTGATATTGCCGCTCTCGGTAATCGAAAAGACAACGAGTGGAATATTATTATCCATACAAAGAGAGGTGGACGTGGAATCCATCACTCCCAGATTGCGGTTCAAAACATCGAGATATGTCAATTGTTCAAACAGCTCGGCCGTTTCATCTTTGAACGGATCTGCCGAGTAGACGCCATTGACTTTGTTCTTCGCCATCAAGATGACCTCGGCTTCGATCTCTGCCGCACGCAGCGCCGCAGTCGTATCGGTGGAGAAGAAGGGATTGCCGGTACCTGCTGCAAAGATGACAACCCGGCCTTTCTCAAGGTGACGAATGGCACGTCTTCTGATATAAGGCTCAGCGATCTGCTGCATCGCGATCGAAGTCTGAACGCGGGTAGGCACTTCGATCTGCTCCAGCGCGTCCTGCAGCGCCAGGGAGTTCATCACTGTCGCAAGCATGCCCATATAATCGGCAGTAGCACGGTCGATCCCTTTCGCCGTACCGGCAATGCCTCGCCAAATGTTGCCGCCTCCGACGACGATAGCCACTTCTACATGCATGTCCACAACTTCCTTGACTTGCTCTGCAATAGAAGCGATCATGGCCGCATCGATACCATACCCATTCTGACCGGACAACGATTCACCGCTTACTTTTAACACAATACGTTTATATACGGGCTGTTCCACGCTATTACCTCCATCTTGCACCTTGCTCAGCGCATAATAAGTTGGCGGGGCGGACGAGCCGCCCCGCCAATTGCGTTCGGTTTACAGTTTTGCTTGTGACATAACTTCTTCAACGAAGTTATCTTGTTTTTTCTCCAGTCCTTCGCCCAGCTCGAAACGAGCGAAGCGCCGGATCGAGATGTTCTCGCCGATTGTGCTGATTTTTTCATTTAGCAGCGTGGAGATCGTTTTGTCCGGGTCTTTGATGAAGGACTGCTCCATCAGACAATGCTCTTCATAATACTTGCTAATGCGGCCGTCGACCATCTTGTCTACGATGTGCGCCGGTTTGCCCTCATTAAGCGCTTGTGCCTTGAGGATGTCGCGTTCCTTCTCCAGCTCGTCTCCCGGAACCTCCTCACGACGTACATATTTGGGATTAGCCGCTGCGATCTGCATCGCGATATCTTTTACGAATGCACGGAACTGGTCCGTCTTGGCAACGAAATCCGTCTCGCAGTTAACTTCCACCAGGACGCCTACCCGGCCGCCGCCATGGATGTAGGACTCAACCAAGCCTTCAGTTGCAACACGGCCCGCTTTGTTAGCGGCCGCGGAAAGACCTTTTTCTCTCAGCAGCTCCGCTGCTTTTTGGATATCGCCGCCCGCTTCGTCGAGCGCTTTTTTGCAATCCAGCATTCCTGCGCCTGTTCTTTCACGCAATTCTTTTACCGCACTAGCACTAACAGCCATTGAAAAAACCTCCTGTAGAAAGTTGGAATATGTAGCAGTTTATAAACGGGCTCATTTCAAAAAAAGGATGGTGAGAGGCTACGCACCTTCTGACCACCCTTCTCATACGTTCTATTTCGAACAACCAATTTTAATTATATTATGCAGTCGTTTGCTCACCTTGGTTGGCTTCCACGATTGCATCTGCCATCTTCGATGTCAGCAACTTGACTGCACGGATGGCATCGTCATTGCCGGGGATGACATAATCGATCTCGTCCGGATCGCAGTTCGTATCAACGATACCTACGATAGGGATACCCAATTTGCGAGCTTCCGCTACAGCGATGCGCTCCTTGCGCGGATCGATGATGAACAGCGCGCTCGGCAAGCCTCTCATACCTTTAATACCGCCCAGGAATTTGTCGAGACGCTCTTTTTCCTTGCGGAGAATGATAACTTCTTTCTTCGGCAGCACTTCGAAAGTACCGTCCTCTTCCCACTTCTCCAGCTGTTTCAGACGGTCGATCCGTTTTTGGATCGTCTGATAGTTGGTCAGCGTACCGCCGAGCCAACGCTGGTTGATGTAGAAATTGCCGCAGCGCTCGGCTTCTTCCTTAACCGAATCCTGTGCCTGCTTCTTCGTGCCGACGAACAGGATACTGCCGCCTTCCTCTGCGATCGAGCGGACAAAATTGTACGCTTCCTCGACTTTTTTGACCGTCTTCTGCAGGTCAATGATGTAGATCCCGTTTCTTTCTGTGAAAATATAACGATCCATTTTAGGGTTCCAGCGACGCGTTTGATGACCAAAGTGAACCCCAGCCTCAAGCAGCTGTTTCATGGAGATAACCGCCATTTTCACAACACCTCCTGTACATGGTTTTATTTAGATCCTCCGCCTGTCGCATCTTTTGACAAGACTTGCCGTCATGCGGCAAGCACCCTTGGCAAAATTGACAAGCGTGTGTTTTTAACACCGTCAATTACTATACCATATCTCATAATCGCATGCAACCACAGAACGGCTTCTATTCCAGTGTAATCGGCGGTCCCGTGATGATGCGCAGAACTTCGTCTTCATCCGGCCGCCCTTCGAAATAAAACGTTCCACGTCGGATTTTACCGCCTTGTTCTTTCATTCTTGCAATAAACTGCAGCCGATTGTCGATTAGTCCGTAATCCTCCAGGATACCGGCTGCCGTCTGCAGAGTCGTCCCGCTCTTGATCCGGACTACGCGGTGCAGCGGCTTCTCCTCCTGCACCTCATCCACAGCTGGCGCTTCCTGTTCCGCGGACAACTGTTCAGCGAGCTCGCTTCTCACACGCTCGGCTTCGGCAGCCAGCAGTGTCAGTAATTCTTCTTCCGTGTAGCTGGTTCCATCTGCGGGTGACTCCGTTGCATGGCCCGAATCAAAATCAAGCAGCCTCGCTTCGCTCTCTTCCGCCGTCTGCATGAGCACCAGCAGCAAGCAGCCGGCGATAATGCCCGTACCTAATCCCAACATGAAGGACCGGTTCCTAAACACGATGACGCTCCTCCTGTCTGGAGAGCTGCAAGATCAGCTGCACTTCCCCTTTATTCAGACCCGCTTTGCGGGCGATCGACTCGATCGACTTGCCCTGCTCGTGCATCTGGAACAGCTCCGCATACCTTGCCCTGATATTCAATTCCGGTGCCGCGACTACTTGGGGCCCGGTCCCTGGCTGCGTTTGGGAAGCCGCAGATACGGCTGCTGCCTGCAGCTTTTCCAGCCGATCGTCAAACCGCAGCTGCTGTTCCGCAAGCTGCTGTTCCAGCGATCCGCAACGGCGCTCCAGCTCGGCGATCCGATGATCCCTGGCAGCAGCAGCCTGCTGCCACTCCTTTTGTGCCTTGCTCACGACCGCCACCAACTCCTGGTGATCCGTCTCTGATGACGCCATGAACTGATCCAGCGCCTGTTCGACCAATTGGGCGTTGTCTGGCGCCGGATCCGATTTTTTACGGGGGATCATCAGTCCCAGCACCAACGCAAACGCGCCGAGCAGCACGACGTACTGCCAGATATCAAGGTCCATCGCTCTCACCTGCCATTCATTAGCTATATAACTGCTTTTTAAAGTTCGTGATCAAAAGCGAGCTTTTTGAACTACATCTACAGAGATATATCGATATGTTTGCCTTTGTAGGGGTGGGGCGCCGGAGACTCTTTAGGAGGATGATTCTCCTCTGTCTCCCCCTGGGCATGTCTCTGCTGGCCGCTGCCCCCGCGTCCCTTCTCGTCATCCCTGATGGCCGGCTCGGCCGACGCTTCGACTTCACTGCTCTTGCGGCGCAGCTCCTCCTCCGTCTTAAGCGACTCCTCGGCAAGCTTCTCTTGTTCCATGATCGGCCGGTTCATCATCTGGCTCTGGAGTCCTCCGGCGTCGGGCGTGCGGGGGACAGAGATCTGCAAATCCAGCGATCGATAAGTCATGAGCGTGACCTCCGTTCGTCATAGTAATAGAGGCAGTACAATAGGAAGCTTATTGATACGGCAACATGACGATATCCCCGTCGGCGTACCGGAAGGTGACGCGCTGCGAGGGATCCTTGACAAACCGGGTATAATGACCGATGACAATTTTGGTGCCGCCGTAGACGATGTTAATTGCATCGACACGAGCCTTGTCTGTTTCTTCCAGTGTTTTTTCGAGCTCAAGGACTTGCTCCTTCAGCTCATTTTGTTCTTCCAGCGTCTGCCGTTTGGTTGCCGTCAGTTTGATCCGCATCGCCAGCTTCTCCGGCGACAGCTTGCCCAGCGCGGCAAGCTGGTCCAACATAACCAGCGCTTTGTCCGACTTATCCAGATTGACTGAACAAATACGCAGCTGCTGCCTTAGCTCGGTCAGCTGCTGCCTTAGCTCGGGTCGCACGCCTACCTCGATGACCGTAGCGGTAGACATCGTATTGCCGATTGTCCTGGCGCTCACACGCTCGCCTGCCTGCGCGAGCCCGCCCACCAGAAGCGCTTTTGCCCCGGAGCAGATGATGTGTCGTCCTGCCCGGATCTGAGAGTGCATGATGCTTTGCGAGACCAGTACATCCTCTCCGGCAATAACATTGCCATCCTGGACAAACGCCATTTTCACATTGCGCCCGGCTCTGACACTGCCTTTGTTGCCAGCGAGGATGCCCCCGGTAATCTCGATGGAGCCTTCCGATTCCAGATCCGCCCCTTCGACCCCGCCGATTACCCGGATGTCGCCGGACGCCCTGACGCGGAACCCGCTCAGTACATTGCCGCGGATGACGACCGTGCCGACAAAATCGATATTGCCGATTTTGTAATCAACATCGCCGTTTACTTCATAGACAGGAAATACGTTGATCTTGTCCCGCTCTGTACGCGTTACCATGCCTTCGATCGCGGCATACAGCGACATCTCATCGGGGCCAAGGACGACATTCTTGCCGATTTTGAAACGGGCTGCCTTGCCGTCACGGCCGAACAGCATCTCCCCAGTCACTGCCTTGCCGGGTGACGCGGCAGTGGCTGGCGTTTTGCGGGCGATCAGCTGACCTCGGTTCACATTGCGGAGCTGGTTGACCTCGCGGAAGTCGACCTTCCCGTCCTCCTGCTCCTTGGGCTTGGCATGCTGATGCTCCATATCGTATGTGAACTGGATGAGCCCGTCCTCACCGTCCCGGGGCGGTTCCCCCGCAGCCACCAGACACTTCCTGCCCTGAAAGTCTGCTGGACTCTTCGCGATCTGAGCAATCATCGTCACATCAATCCCATGCACGATGTGATGCGACTTAAGCCATTGCTCCAACTCCTGGAAGGTGCATACAAACCCATCGTCCAAACGATGAATATGAAGAAAAGCGGACAGTTTGTCTTGGGAGACCTCGACTGCCATGAATGACTCCAAGCTATTTTCACCCGCCATTGCCATCGGCTCAATCCCTCCTAATGCTCCATCAATTGATTTTTGATCTTGCCCATTGCCCCGCGCAAGCGGAGAATCGCCTTGGAATGAAGTTGTGAGATTCTAGAGGGAGAGAGCGACATGACCTCGGCAATTTCGCTTAAAGACAACTCCTCGTAATAAAATAATGAAATAACGATCCGTTCTTTTTCAGTTAGTCTCTCGATCCCCTTTATAATGGAATCCTTCATATACTGTTCGTGTACTTTATAATCTGGATTTTTGGCCTTCTCGTCCACCAGCAGGGACAGCCGAGTCTCCGCATCCTCCTCGCGGATCGGGTCCTCAAGCGAGCAGACCGTCGTAACTGCAATTTCCTGAAGCATGTGGACAAATTCTTTTTCGCTTACCTGCAGATAATCGCTGATCTCTGCATCACTGACTGAACGGAGGTACTGCTGCTCCAGATGCTGATAAGCCTCTTCTATTTTTTTCGCTTTCTCGCGAACCGAACGCGGAACCCAGTCCCCTTGTCTCAGACCGTCGATCATCGCGCCTCTTATTCGCCAGGATGCGTAAGTTTCGAATTGTAAGCCCCGCTCGTAATCGAACTTTTCGATAGCGTCGATCAAGCCCATGACGCCATTGCTGGCGAGGTCGTCTTTGGATACGTTTTTAGGCAAGCCGATGGCCATCCGATTCGTGACATAATCAACCAAGGGAAGATATTGCTCAATCAACTGCTTTTTGGCTTCCAGATCTTTTTCCTTCTTGAATCTCTGCCACACTTCGATATTGGATAGATGCGGCGGTTTCGGTTTCGGTTCATTCATCGTCTCACCCTCCTGAAGCCTTCCGGGGATAAGCTTATCCTTGTATGGACGATACCCGTAATTCCGGTTTGCGCATGTCGTCATCATTCTTGCCCCTCTTGGTCCTTGAGCTGGCGCAGCGCCTGAGCCAGCTGCTCAGGCTCCTGCTGCTTGGTTGCAAGCTTGGGAGGCGTCAGCGGGCGGAACGGCTCAAGATCTTGTTGTTGTTCTTCATGCTGTGATGTAGGTGTGCCGTTCTCATCCAGCTGGGACCGCAGCAGTCGGTTCATATCCTCCGAATCATCCGGTGTCGCCAGGTCCAGCACGGTTCCCCGGCTTTCTTCGGATTCATCATCCGTACCGCTATCGGCGGGGGGGCCGATGATCAGACCCAATACAAGCCGCAACACAAACGCCAGGATAAAAAATGCAAATGCAGCATACAGTCCCCGCAGCATGGTTACACCAAGATTGTTAACGCCGCTGGAGAACAGGATAGTAAGCAGGGCACCAGCCACTGCAAAAACGATATTCCATCGAATCGAGCCTACCACACACTTACAACTCCTTTGAGCCGAATTGAACACTGCGGATTGCCAGAATCCCGCTGCGGCAGTCCAATTCGATGGTCCTGCCATAATTGCCGCCGGTATCTTCGGCAATCACAGGAATGCCAAACGACAATAGTGCCAGCTTGCAGGACTCCACATTGCGCGGACCGATCCGCATCGTGTCCGACTGGCCGGCAAAAACGAACATCTGCGCTCCGCCGGCCATCTTAGCTACCAGACGATCCGTCGCCGCGCCTGAAGCGATTAGACGCCGGATCAGTTCAGGTATGGCCGTATCGGCGTACTTGGCGAGGTTAATCGCAGACTCCCGGGCGATCGACGAGGTGGGCAGCATCACATGAGCAAGACCGGCCAGCCGGGTCTTGGGATCATACAAGGTAAGACCGACACAAGACCCCAAGCCTGTCGTTCGGATCACTTCACCCTCCGAGGCGGTGCCGAGGTCGGCCATACCTACTTTCACAAGCTTTTGTTCCACGGTCATTCGAATGGCACGCCCAATGCTTGGAAAATTTTCTTGAATGATTCTGGATCGGGGATGAGGAAGAAATGGCCTTCCATTGATTCTTCCCCCTCCAGAAAGGCGGTATCGATCAACAATGCGCTGTCGCCCATCTGACCATACTGCAGCAGCCCGTAGCTGAGAATGGCGCCAGCCATATCCACGGCGATGGACGGCACCGTAGGGATCATCGACAGCTTGGTAAAATCAGCAAGCGACGAAAGATAGGACCCGGCCAAAATATTGCCGATTTCCGAAAGCGCCGAATATTCCATCTCCGAATATTGGTCGTCACCGGCAACCCTGATCGACAGCAGATTGTTCAACATCGTCTTGGCAGACTTTTGTTCGATGATGAAGAACAGATTGCCCGGCGCATCGCCTTCCACGCGCAAGAAGACAGCTACTACGACTTGTTCGGAACCGCCAACCCGCTCGGCAATCTGGTCAAATTGGATTAAGGTGACTCTGGGCACAGTCATATCGATCGGTTTGTCGAGCAGGCGCGACAGCGCGGTAGCAGCATTGCCAGCGCCGATGTTCCCCACTTCCTTGAGCACATCCATCTTGAAGTCGGCAAACTCTTGAAAGAGATTCACCGCTTAGTCCTCAAGATGCTCAAGCTGGATAATCTCGCTCTTGTTAAGCACCTCTGACAAATTGAGCATGACCAGCAGCCTGCCGTCTCCCAGTTTGGCCACCCCGCGCAAATACTTGGCTTTGATGCCGCCGACGACTTCCGGCGGCGAATCGATTGTATCGCTATCGATATCGATAACATCGTTAGCCGCATCGACGATGAAGCCTACCTCCAGCTCATTGACAGCGACGATGATGATCCGAGAATTCTCGGTTGGCTCCGTCTCGCTTAGTCCAAAACGGCCGCGCATGTCGATAACCGGAATGACAACACCTCTCAAATTAATGACGCCCTTGATAAAATCCAATGTCTTGGGTACGCGTGTAATCGGCATCATCCGCTCGATCGTCCGTACTTTATCCACCTCGATGCCATACTCTTCGCTCGCCAGTGCAAATACAATGACTTTCAGTTCCTCGGCCATGTGTTGTCCCTCCTATTTGATAAGTGCGTTCGGATCAATAATGAGTGCAACCTGACCGTCGCCAAGTATCGTCGCTCCGGATACGGCTTCGATCCCGGTCAGGTAATTGCCAAGCGATTTCAACACGATCTCGCTTTGTCCGATAAAATCATCCACGATCACTGCTGCCCATTTGTCGCCCTTCCGGATAATGACGATCTCAGATTCAACTTCCTGGTCCTCGGAATAATCCGGCGATTCCAGAATCCGGCTCAAGGACAGGATCGGGATGATGGCTCCCCTGAACTCAATCATCCGATTGCCGTGGATATTGCGGATCGTCTCACGCTTGATGATCGCCGTCTCGACGATGGACGTAAGGGGGATGGCATACTTCTCCGATCCCAACTTGATCAGCATGGCTGAGATGATCGAGAGCGTGAGCGGCAGCTGGATGGAGAACGTCGTGCCTTTGCCCAGCGTCGAATCGACGCTTACATGCCCACCTAACGAAGTGATTTTGGATTTGACGACGTCCAGACCGACACCACGGCCCGAGATATCAGAGATCTTGTCCGCCGTACTGAACCCTGGCGCAAACAGCAGCATGTAGACTTCCTCATTGCTCATGCCTTCTGCCTGTTCCGGCGCGATAACACCGTTTTTGATAGCAATCTTCAAGACGGTCTCGCGATTGATGCCTTTGCCGTCATCTTCGATCTCGATAAATACATGATTGCCGCTGTGATATGCACGCAAGTGCACGGTGCCAACCTCCGGCTTGCCGACTGCAAGACGATCGGACACTTGCTCGATGCCATGATCCAAAGAGTTGCGGATCAGATGGACAAGCGGATCGCCGATCTCGTCGATCACTGTCCGGTCCAGCTCGGTCTCAGCACCTGCAATAACCAGATCGATTTTTTTGTCGAGCGACTTGGCCAGATCGCGCACCATCCGCGGGAACCGATTGAAGACCGAATCGACGGGAACCATCCGAAGCTTCAAGACGATACTCTGCAGGTCGCCGCTGACCCGCGCCATATGCTCGACCGTCTCGATCAGATCATTGCGCCGGATCTCCCCGGCCAGTTGCTCCAGACGCACCCGGTCGATCAACAGCTCGCTGAACAGGTTCATCAGCGTATCCAATCTCTCGATATCGACGCGGATCGTACGGTTCACGGCTGCAGGGGCAGCTGAGGCGGCGCTTTGGGAACGGGTAGCAGCAACCTCTTTTGTCGCCTCCGTGGTCGACGCAGCTTCATGTACAGCTGCTTGTCGCTCAACCACTGCCGGTTTGGCCAGCATCGATAGCGACTCGGCATCGAGCAGTGTCACTGCGGCGGAGTCGATCTCCGAGACGGCCTCGATCTGCTTTTTGAGCGTTTCTGCCGGCAGTTGAGAGATGTAAAAAACGATAAATTCGCGGTCAAATTTCTCCTGTTCCAGCTGCTCGACAGAAGGATCGGATTTGATCACCTCGCCGTTCTGCTCCAACACGTCGAAGACCATATAGGCGCGTGCGGCCTTGAGAACACAGTCCTCGCGAACCGTAACCTGGATATGGTACACGTTGTGTCCGCTATCCATGGACTGCTGCATGATCGACGTCTGGAATTCATCCAGCGCCATGCCGCCGCCAGTCGACGAAGCTGCGACAGCACTGCCGCCGCCCTGCGTCTCCGGTTTGCTGTAATCGCCTTTCACGATGGATTGCAGGGAGGCTACGATGGTGCTCACATCGGCTTTACCCGAACCGCCGCCGATGATGTCCTGCACCATCGCCTCCACGCGTCCAGGCTTTTAAATAACGTATCAAAAATAAAGCTGTCCATTTTGAGCTTGCCGTTGCGGACCAGATCGAGCACATTTTCCATCTCGTGCGTCAGCGACGCCAGATCCTCAAAGCCCATCGTAGCCGACATGCCTTTGAGGGTATGCGCCGAGCGGAAGATAACTTGCACGATACTCAGATCCTCCGGCTCGTTCTCGAGGCGGAGCAGATTCTCGTTGAGCGATTGCAGATGATCGTTAGACTCGTCGATAAACATCGACAGGTACGCGTTCATATCCATTCCTGTGCACCTCCTGCGTGGGATGATAATGCTACTTGCGTGATTCGCAGCCGATTCTAGGTGATGACCCGAGTCAGATGCCCTGCAATCCGGTGGAGAGGGAGGACGGCGGTGACGCCGCCTTTCTCGACCGCCGTACGGGGCATGCCATAGACGACACAGGTTTCTTCCGACTCGGCGACCGTGCTGGCAGCGCCGCTGTCCAACAATTGCTTCATCCCGATCGCTCCGTCGCTGCCCATGCCTGTCATTAATACGGCGTGGCGGGTCAGCTCGGTACGGTGGGCGAGCGATTCGAACAGGATATCCACCGATGGCCGGTGGCCATGTCGTGGCGCCTCTTCATGCAGATGTATGTAATAACCGTTGCGGTCGCGGGCGAGCTCCATGTGGAAGCCTCCAGGAGCGATGTAAACCGTCCCGCCCCGCACTCTGACGCCCTGTTCCGCTTCCACCACCTGCACTTCGCTGAACGAATCGAGACGTTCGGCCAGGGAGCGGGTGAAGCGGGGCGGCATATGCTGAACGACCAATACCGGAGCTGTAAAGCCTGCGGGCAGAGCGGCGATCACTTCATGCAGCGCCCGCGGCCCTCCAGTGGAAGTCCCGATCGCAACGATATGTTGAAAAGTGGCAAACGTCGGTTTGGCACCGGCCCGCTTGTCCTCCTGCCTGGTAGATGTATCCGGCGGCAAGGCAGGTGCCGGAGACACCGCGGGCTCCACGGGTTTGGAGAGCGGCGGACGGACTTTCGATTCTGGCGGGTTGGGCTTTGGAAGCTCCGTACGCTTGACGGATACGGAAGGCATCCGGCTATCCCTGGATTTCGCGGAGACAGCGGCCCTTAGTTTGTCTTGCAGCTGCTGAGCCACCTTCTCGATGCTCATCGAGCCGTCGCCGGAAGGCTTGCGGATGAAGTCAAAGGCACCCAATTGCAAAGCCTTGATGGTCTCTGTCGTGTTGTCCTCGCTGATTCCGGCCAGCATAATAATCGGAGTCGGCTGGATGGCCATGATCCGTCTCAAAGCATCGAGACCGTTCATCTCCGGCATCTCCAGATCCATCGTGATGACATCCGGCTTCCACAGCCTCGCAGCATCGATGGCTTCCGAGCCCGTCTTCGCGGTGGCCACCACCGCAAAGTCCCGGTTGCGGACAATCAAGTCCGTTATAATCTTGCGCATAAAAGGCGAGTCGTCGACGACTAGCACGCGATAAGGAGTCACTGTGGGCTCCCTCCATTCTTTGCAAAGGATCAGGTTTTACGACTGAACATGCGATGTAGAAATCCTTTGATCCCTCCGCCAGCCGCTGGTTCGGCTGTAGAGTCGCCTGACCCGTGGATAAAACGGCGGGCGATCTCGGCAACCGCTCTGGAGGCTATTCCCTCCGGATAAGCGATGGAGAAGGGCACTTGCCGTTTGACTGCCTTCGGCACATGCGGATCGTCCAGCACGATACCGAGCATCGGAATCTCGGTATCCAGAAATTGGCGCGCCACGAGTGCGATTTTGTCGGCGGTCTGCTTTCCTTCTCTACGGTCGGCAGCCCGGTTGATGACCAGCTGGAACCCGGCCGTCTCTCCCATCGCGTGAACCATCTTGATCAGCGCGTACGCGTCGGTGATCGAAGTCGGCTCAGGCGTCGTGACGACGATCGTTTCCTGAGCCGCGGCAATGAATCGTGCCGTCTCTTTGGAGAGACCCGCTCCGGTATCGAACAGGATGACGTCATAATGACCGTGCAGCTTGCCGATCTGTTCACTGAAATAATCCAGCTCGTCTGCGGCAAGATCGAGCAAGTCGCGGAAGCCCGACCCGCCGGCGATGTAATGCAGGCCTTGCGGCCCCTCCTGGACAATCTCCCAGATCGTCTTCTCCCGTTTCAACAGATGATAGAGGCTGTAAGCAGATCTGCGGCCCATCAGCACATCAATGTTCGCCATTCCGATGTCGGCATCAAACACCAGGACGCGCTGGCCAAGCTGCTGCAGAGCCAGCGCAAAATTGAGACTAAAGTTCGACTTGCCGACACCGCCTTTACCGCTGGTAACCGTAACGATCCGGGTCGGCCGCTGCTCTGAAGATTCGCCCTGCACAAGTACCATATTGCGCAGCGCCTGTGCCTGGTCATTCATCGACGATCTCCCCCAACAGTTGTTCCGCAAAGCGGTCTATGCGGAAAGGCTCGATGTCGTCTGGCACGGTTTGCCCATGGGCAATGTATGCCGGCTTGTAGCGATGAGCCAGCATGACGTTCAGAATCGCTCCGATCGTGTCTGTCTCATCCCGCTTGGTGAAGATGACCTGATCTACGCCAAATGTGGCAAACTGCTCAGCAATAGCAATCATGTCGCGTGATTTGCCCGTCAGGCTCAGTACCAGATAAGTCATACAGCCTTCGCCTGCCTGGAGCAGACTGTTGACCTCCGAGACGTACAAGCTGTTGCGAAAGTTCCGCCCGGCGGTATCGACCATGATCAGATCCCGGTCAGCCAGCTGCGCAAAAGCTTTGCTCAGCTCAGACGGCGAGAACACCACCTCCATCGGGACATTCAAAATGTTGGCGTATGTCCGCAACTGATCCACCGCTGCAATCCGGTACGTATCGGACGTAATGAAGCCTGCCTTGCGCTTGTTTCTTAACGCCTGATCCGCAGCGAGCTTGGCAATCGTTGTTGTCTTCCCTACACCGGTAGGACCAACGAACTGGATGACCCGCACGCTGTCATCAATCCCATGGTCGGCCAGCGGTGTCAGCCACTCCTTGAGCCTCCGGGATGCGATCGGCCAGATCTCGCTGGCAGCTGCTTCGGGATGATAGGCTTCATCCGCCTGTACCTCAGCGACCAGTTTGTCAACCCATTCTCCCGCCACCTCCTGCTCCAGCAGCCGGGATTGCAGCTGTCGAAGCGGCTGCGGGAGCGTTTCGGCTGTCTGCTGCTTGGACCACCTGCTGACCATCTGCTTCATTTCCCGGATTTCTTCCATTAGCACTTGCTGCCCGGGCGATTCGGCGACGGCGGCAGCCGGAGGCTGTGGAGCCTGAGGCATGGCGCGATGGACCGGCGGATCGGGGTCGGACTGCTTGAGCTCCCGGTCGGCGGGAGGCTTGACAGGTGCCTTGACCGCTTCCAATGCTTGCTTGGCCGGTGGAGGGGCAGCACGGCCACCGTACGCCGCCGCAACGGTTCCCCTTGCCGCCGGTTGGCGCTGCGGCGATGACGGCGCCGAGGAGCCTTCGCTTTCTACTGCGGCGATGACTTCCATCTTTTTCTTGCGGAACATGCCCATAAATCCGCCCACATAGATCTCTTTTGTACCGAGGATGACCGCATCCTTGCCCAGCTCGCTGCGGATCGCCGGCAGTGCCTCGGGCACCGTATTGACGACATAACGCTTCACTCTCATAGATTCACCACCCCGACGCTCTGCACTTCAACGCTCGGCTCCAGCTCGCTATATGACAAGACCGGTATGTCTTGCATCGTCCGTTCGACGATCTGACGGAGATACATCCGGATCGTCGGCGAGGCGAGCACGATCGGCTGCTGACCCGACTGGATCTGACGGCTCACCTGTTCATTGAGCTTCGTGTAGATCTGCTGCGAGGATACCGGGTCCAGCGCCAGATAGCTTCCTTGCTCCGATTGCTGGACAGAATCGGCGATTTTCTTCTCCAGCGATGGCCCGACTGTAATGACGCGCAGCGTGTCGCCTACCGCCGAGTACTGATTGGTAATCTGACGGGACAGCGCTTGTCTCGCATATTCGGTCAGAATATCCGGATCCTTGGTGAAATTGCCATGATCGGCAAGAGCCTCGAAGATCGTCACGAGATCTCTGATCGAGATTTTCTCCTTCAGCAGCTTGACCAACACCTTCTGGATATCGCCGATCGTCAGGATCGATGGGATGAGCTCTTCGACCAGGGCCGGATAGGCCTCACGCAGATTTTCCACCAATGCTTTGGTCTCTTGACGACCGACCAGCTCATGAGCATGCTTCTTGATCACTTCCGTCAAGTGTGTGGCAACTACCGACGGAGGATCTACGACGGTATACCCGGATAGCTCTGCCCGCTCCTTGGTTTCTTCGTCGATCCACAGCGCCGGCAAGCCAAATGCCGGCTCTTTCGTCTCGATACCGACGATCGAATCATCATCGAACCCCGGGCTCATCGCCAGGTAATGGCCCAGCAGCAGCTCTCCCTTGGCGACTGTGTTGCCTTTAACCTTGATGACATATTCATTGGGCCTGAGCTGGATGTTGTCCCGGATCCGGATGACCGGCACCACGATTCCGAGCTCCAGAGCGCACTGTCTGCGGATCATGATGATCCGATCGAGCAAGTCGCCTCCCTGCTGCGTATCCGCCAAAGGGATCAGACCGTAGCCGAATTCGAATTCGATCGGGTCGACCTGCAGCAAGCTGATGACGCTCTCCGGACTCCGAACCTCTTCGATCTGCTGCTCCTCCTCCATCAGCTCTTCCTCCTGCTGGCGTTTGTTCAGATTGCCGGACATCTTCCAGCCGGCAAAGGTCAGAATCGCCGCTAGCGGCAAGGTCGCGAGCGGACCGATCGGCGTCATGATGCCGAGTGTTGCGATCGTTCCTGCAACGATATAGAGCAGCTTCGGATAACGAGTGACCTGATTGGTCAGATCATATGCGAGGTTTCCTTCCGACGCGGCGCGGGTGACGATCAGACCTGCGGCTGTGGAGATCAGCAGCGCAGGGATCTGGCTGACGAGTCCATCGCCGATCGTCATGATCGAATATTTCTCCAGCGATTCGCCAAACGGCATGCCATGGATCATCATGCCGATTACAAATCCGCCAAGCAGGTTGATAAACATAATGACGATGGAAGCGATCGCGTCGCCTTTGACGAATTTGGAGGCGCCGTCCATCGCACCATAAAAATCCGCTTCGCGTTCGATCTTCTGACGACGCTCCCTAGCCTGCGACTCATTGATCATCCCGGCGTTCAGATCCGCATCAATACTCATCTGTTTGCCCGGCATCGCGTCGAGCGTAAACCTCGCGGCGACCTCGGCCACCCGCTCCGAGCCTTTTGTAATAACGATAAACTGAACGACTACGAGGATTAGGAAGACGATGAAACCAACTGCAACCTGACCGCCAGCGACGAAATTGCCAAAGGTCTCGACAACTCTGCCTCCATTTGCCTCGCCGAGTATATTGCGTGTGGTGGATACGGTGAGAGCCAGTCGAAACAGAGTCGTAATCAGCAGGATCGCCGGGAAGATCGAGAACTCCAGAGCGCTCTGCGTATTCATCGCGATCAGCAGGATCATCAAAGCAGCCGAAATGTTAATGATGAGCAGTACATCCAACACGTTCACATGAACTGGGATAACCATCATCAGGACGATGCCGATGATGCCGATCAGGATGGCCAGATCTTTGATCTTCATCTCCTTGTCCTCCTCCCCTTGTATGATTCTGCCTTACTTGATCTTGCGTTTGAGCTTGTATACATAAGCGAGCACCTCGGCTACAGCCTGGAACAGATCAGCAGGGACGGCGTCCCCGATCTCGGTGCGATCATACAGTGCACGGGCCAGCGGCTTGTTCTCCATCGTGACGATGCCGTGTTCGCGGGCGACCTCCTTGATGCGCTGGGCTACAAAATCCATCCCTTTGGCCAATACAATCGGCGCTTCCATATCGCCCGAGTCGTATTTGAGCGCGATCGCGAAGTGGGTCGGATTAGTAATAATGACGTCGGCCTTGGGAACTTCCTGCATCATCCGCTGCATGGCCATCCGCCGTTGCTTCTCCCGGATCCGTCCTTTGATGATGGGATTGCCCTCGGTTTTTTTATATTCGTCTTTGATATCCTGCTTGGACATCCGGAGATTTTTCTCATAGTCGTATCTTTGATAGAGATAGTCCAATACAGCCAGACCGAGTAGCATGCCGCCGATCTTTAGTCCCAATGAAAGGGTAAGCGATGCGGCGAAAGCGAAGATCGCATCTACCGATACCTGTGATAATCGCAGTATATTTTCCAGTTCACCCCATAGGGTCATGTACACCAGAATGCCGATGATTGTCATCTTCAGTACGCTTTTCAAAAATTCGACGACCGAACGCATGGAAAATATTTTTTTGAACCCTTCAATCGGATTGATCTTGGAAAACTTCATCTTGAGCGGGTCGCCTGTAAGCAAAAACCCGATCTGGGCCAGGTTGCCCGCCAGCGCAATCACAAGCACAATTAAGAATAAAGGCGCCAGCAGGATCAGTCCATTCAGGATAATTCCCGAGAACAGGGGCATCACATTCTGCGGCGTAACTTGCATGGTCAGCTGATTCTCCAACACATTGCCGATCATGCCAAGCAATCGTACTTTATAATAACCTCCTAACATGACGAAGCTGAGGACGGTTAGCAGTAGGATCAGGGCAGTCGGAATTTCCATGCTTTTGGCGACCTGGCCTTTTTTGCGCGATTCCTGTTTCTTCTTGGGGGTTGCTTTTTCTGTTTTTTCCTGCGAGAACAGCTGTAGATCCAGCTGTAAGCGGTAGGCTCTCATGGTGTTCCCCCTAGACCTCGGGAGCGGTACTCAGCAGATTGAGCAGCTGCTCCATCGCTTTGAACATCTCCTCGAAAATGTAACCGAACAAGGTGACGATCCCCGGCATCAACATAGCCAGTATCAGAAATCCGACCAAAATCTTGAGCGGAATGCCGATCACGAACACGTTGAACTGCGGCGCCGTCCTGGCGAGAAAGCCCAGTCCCACATCGGTAAGAAACATCGCGACAACAAGCGGTGCGGACATCTGCAGAGACAATATAAACGTATAGGCGAACGTTTCGACCAGAAACGTACTCACATTGCCCTGGCTGATGCGCATGAACAATTCGTTGCCGAGTGGAATCCATTCATAGCTCTGCATGATCGCCATCAGCAGATGATGATGACCATTCATCGATAGAAAGACCAGAATTAAGAGCATAAATTTGAAATTACCCAGCATCGGCGTCGAAACGCCGGTCATCGGGTCGATCACATTGGCCATGCCAAAGCCCATCTGCAAATCGATAAAGCTGCCGGCGGTCTGGATAATCGTAAAAAACAGATAAGCGACAAAGCCGAGTAAAAGTCCAATAAGAATCTCTCTTATAACCGTCAGTACATAGCCGGCATCAAGAACAGGCGTCTGATCCAGCCCAACAGCCAGAAAAACCATCAATGAGACGAAAAAACCTAAACCGATCTTGGCGGCAGCCGGCACCCCGCGGGTGGAAAAGATCGGCGCCACGACGAAAAATGAGGTAATTCGACAAAAAATAAGTAAAAAAATAGGAAACACCTGTAGGAAGAGATCCATCGATCCACAGCCTATCCAATATAATTGTGCAGGTTATTGAGCAGATTGAACGTAAAATCCACCAGCACATTGAGAATCCATGGTCCAAACAACAGGACAGCCAACAGGACGGCTACAATCTTCGGAATAAAAGCCAATGTCTGCTCCTGAATCTGGGTGGTTGCTTGGAAGACACTGACGATCAAGCCGACTGCCAATCCAAGTACGAGCATCGGCGCTGATGCTTTGAGTACGGTGTAAACAGCTTGGCCCGCGAGACCGACGATAAAATCCGGACTCATGACGCGCTCCCTCCTGAAGTGACTGAATTATGAGCTGTAACTGAGCAGTAAAGACCTGACGATCAGATACCAGCCATCGACTAGGACGAACAGCAAAATCTTAAACGGCAGCGATATCATGATCGGCGGCAGCATCATCATCCCCATCGCCATCAGAACGCTGGCCACGACCATGTCAATGATCAAAAACGGGATAAAGATCATAAAGCCCATTTGAAAGGCAGTCTTCAATTCGCTAAGCACGTATGCGGGTATCAGCACCGTAATGGGAATGTCCTCGAAGCTGGACGGTCTCTCGGTTCCGGTGTAGTTCATAAAAAGCAACAAATCTTTCTCGCGTGTGTGCGTGACCATGAATTGCTTCATGGGTACGGCCGCTTGCTCCAAGGCTTCCGTCTGCGTGACCTCGCCATTCAGATAAGGCTGCAGCGCAACCTCGTTCACCTGCGACAGTGTCGGCGCCATGATGAACAGCGTCAGGAACATCGCAAGCCCGATCAGCACCTGGTTCGGCGGCATCTGCTGGGTACCCAGCGACGTCCGGACAAAGCCCAGAACGATGACGACCCTGGTGAAGCTGGTCATCATGAGCAGGATCGCCGGCGCGACACTGAGGACCGTCAACAGCAGCAGGATGGACAATGCCGATGTTCCCGGCTGCCCTTCGCCGTCCCCGATCTGGATGCTTATGTCAGGAAGCGGCTCGGCATAGATTAATGCCGGGTAAACCAGTGCCAGCAACATCAGAGCGACAGTCGTGTATAGCAGCTTTATTTTCATTCATCCAACCGATCCCTTTGCTTAGAGTCATCCAGCAGCGTCCGGACTTGTTGTTTGCGCTCTGCTTGACGCTGCAGCTTCTCATCCAGTACGTCCTGGAATGAAGCTGGCGTCTGCCACAGATCTTCGCCGGGCTGCGGCTGCTCTGCGCGTCCGCGCAGGCGGCCCAGCAGGCCGCTCAACGTGCCCACGCCAAGCGTCGAGGGTTGCTCCAAAGACGCGAGCAACGCTTCGACCTCCTCGGGATTCTTCACCGTATCGAGCAGCGTGATATCATCCCCGACGCCAAGTATGTACACCTTACCGCCAAGCTCGACAACCTGCAGGGACTTGTTCGGTCCCAGCCCCACGCCGCCAAGCGTTCGCATGGCGCGGTTGATGCCGAAGCTGCGGCTTCGCTGGGATAAAAACTTCACAAACAGAATAATCAAACCGATAACTAATATCAGGGATACAATCACCCATATCAGACTGCCCATCATGCTGGTGTCCGAGATGAGTTCGGCGGGCAACTCTTCCCCGCCTGCGCCCTCCGTACCGGAGGCTGCAGCTAAGTCCGGCTGCAAGACGGTCCAGGCTCCGCCCATCCATAGTCCGGTCCGAAGCACTGGTGCGCGCATCACGTTCGTCCTAAGCCCCGAGCGTCTTCTTGATGGCTTCAATAACCCGGTCCGCCTGGAACGGCTTGACGATAAAATCCTTGGCACCCGCCTGGATGGCATCGATGACCATGGCTTGCTGGCCCATCGCGGAGCACATGATGACTTTTGCATTGCCGTCCATCTTTTTGATCTCTTTTAGCGCCGAGATCCCGTCCATCTCCGGCATTGTGATATCCATCGTGATCAGATCAGGCTTGAGTTCCTTGTATTTTTCCACCGCCTGTGCGCCGTCTTGAGCCTCACCGACGACCTCGTAGCCGTTTTTCGATAGAATGTCCCGGATCATCATTCTCATAAAAGCAGCGTCGTCTACGATCAAAATGCGGTTTGCCATCGTTCTTCTTCCTCCCAGATGTTATTGTAATTTTTGAATGCGATCCCACTGGCTGACAATATCCGTAACCCGGACACCAAAATTCTCATCGATAACAACGACCTCCCCTTTGGCAATCAGCTTGTTATTGACCAGAATATCAACCGGCTCACCGGCCAGCTTGTCCAGCTCAATGATGGACCCTTGAGACAACTCAAGAATATCCTTGATTTGCTTTTGTGTCCTTCCTAATTCTACCGTTACTTTAAGAGGAATGTCGAGCAATAAATTTAGGTTGGTGTCGTCTGCTTGCGTGTACGACGGACCTTGGAAATTGGCAAATTGCACCGGTTGAACATTAGTGTTGCGGCCGTAGCCTGCGCCATACGTCTGCGGGGCATGCGGCGGCGTCATCGGCGCTCCGTATGCCGGCTGCGAATCCGGATAAAAAGGCGGCGTCTGTTCCTGCTGCGGCGAAGGCGCATGATGCGCAGCGGCTGCGGGAGGCGCTGCAGGCGCTGGCGGGGCATACGCCGGCTCGGTTGGCGCTGCGGCTGCCGGCTCGCTGGTTGCTGTCGCTGCCGTTTCTTCCTCTGCTCCGCCGCCCATCAGCGTGGACACCATCTCCTTGGCAAACGAGACTGGAAGCAGCTGCATGATCGTCGAATCGATCAGATCGCCGATCTTGAGCGAGAAAGAAATTTTGACAAATACGTCTACCGGCGGCAGATTATTGACGCCTTCACCGCTGTTGACATCCAGGATATCGATGCCCGGCGGTGATATATTGACGAATCGGTTGAAAATGGTCGACATCGACGTAGCCGACGAGCCCATCATCTGATTCATCGCTTCCTGCACGGCGCTGATATGGATTTCATTGAGCTCCTGGGCCGTTACCTCCCCTTCTCCGCCCAGCATCAGGTCTGCGATGACCTGGGCGTCGCGCGTCTTGATCACCAGCGAGTTGATGCCCTGAAAACCGTCCACATAGTGAACGTGAACTGCTACATGCGGCTTTGGAAACTCCGTATCGAGATCCTCCCGCTTAATAATAGAAACTTTAGGCGTCGTAATATCTACTTTTTTGCCCAGTAAGGTTGAAAGAGCCGTCGCAGCGCTGCCGAACGTGATGTTACCGATCTCCCCAAGCGCGTCCTGCTCGATCTCGCTAATGTAGGCTTCCGTCTCCGACGAGGCTTCTGCTGCCGGAATTTCTTCGGACTCGCCTGCGGATTGGCGCAGCAACGCGTCGATCTCTTCCTGAGACAGATAATCCTTACTCGTCATAGTCTTCTTCCGCTCCTTCGCTGACAATTTCGTCAATCTGCACAGCCAGTCTGTCCTTGACAGAGCCCGGACTGCCGATAAACTTCAGTTTTTCGCCGACCTTGATATGCAGCCCTTCATCCGTATGCTTCTTCAGCGAGATCACATCCCCCACTGCAAGTCCGAGGAACTCCTGGACCGAGAGCGACGAAGTGCCGAGCTCCGCCACCACTGGCAGCTTAGCTTTGTTGACTCTGGCCTCCAGCATTTCCACTTCTTCTGGCGCTCTCGCTTTTTTCTGCGAGACAAACCAGTGGTGGACCGACAGTCTGGACATGATCGGCTCGATGACCACGTGCGGAATACAGAGGTTGATCATTCCCGTCGTCTCGCCAATCTTCGTACTGAGCGAGATCAGCGCGATCGTCTCATTGGGCGAGACAATCTGCATGAATTGCGGATTGGTTTCCAGCGCCTCCAGACGAGGCGACAGATCGATGATCGTCCGCCATGCCTCCTGCAGACTTTCGAAAGCCCGACTGAAGATCCGCTCCATTACCATCGTCTCGATCTCAGTCAGCGCCGTGATCTTCGAAGGCGCGGAGCCTTGCCCCCCAAGCAGCCGGTCCAGCATCGCGAAAGCGACATTGGGGTGCACTTCCAGCACCATCCGTCCTTCGAGCGGCTCCGCTTCGAATATATTCAGTATCGTCATCTTCGGTATCGAGCGGATGAACTCGTCATAAGGCAGCTGCTCCACCTGCACGACATTGATCTGGACAAAGGTCCGCAGCTGGGCAGAGAAGTAGGTAGTCAGGAAGCGGGCGTAGTTCTCATGGATCCGGGTCAAGCTGCGGATATGATCCTTCGAGAATCGGACTGCCCGCTTGAAGTCATAGGCCCTGATCTTCTTCTGCGTTTCCTCTTTTTTGAGCTCCTCGGCATCCATCTCGCCGGAAGAGAGAGCCGCCAGCAGCGCATCTATTTCATTCTGCGATAAGACATCAACCATTTTCTCTCCTCCTCTCCGTTAGAAGATGGCCTTCCCTGTTGTTAGAGACGCTGTATAATAAATTCTGTGATGTCAACCTTCGTTACTTTGCCGCCCTCGGGGAGGATGGGGTTGATCCTGTTGAGCAGACGGGCCGACAACTCGTCCTTGCCTTTGGATCCCTGCATCTCTTCTGCCGTAGCATCGGCAAGCGTGCGCACGATGATCGGCTTGATCTCGATTTCTTTGATCTTCTCAAAGTCCTCTTTGGTCGATTTGGAATCCAGTTGAAAGGCAAAGCTCATCACGACAATAAAGTCGAGATCTGACAAATTCGTCTTGACGCCGGTCACTTCCGAGGTTAGTTCGACCCGTTTATCGGCTGTCAGCTGATTGGGCTTAATATCCTGCACACTGCTCAGCGCCTGCTCAGTAGGGTTGGCTGATGTCGGGTTAAGGAACTGGTTGTACAAAAATACAGCAACTATGGCAATGAGCGTGATAGACAGCAAGATGGTAATTAACCACGGCAACATTCTTTTCATCGCGTCGACTCCTCCGTTGGATTGCTCTTTATTGAAGCTGCAGCTACGCCTATTCCCCGGAGGTAGCTCTGGATCTGCTCGACGACTTGCTCGGCACTCTCGAGCACAACAAATTTCTTGCCGGTCGTTAATGTGATGAGCGTATCCGGCATTTCTTCGACCAGCTCGACCAGCAGCGCATTGACGGTCACTTTGGAGTGGTTCAGACGCGTTACAGTAATCATGATCTTCCCCCTCTAGGTTCAGAAGAGGCGGCGGGGCCGCCTCATCCCAGACGTAGTACTGAAGAGTGAACTCTTCTATTATCGTTTCAGATTGACGACTTCCTGCAGCACTTCATCGGAAGTGGTAATGATCCGCGAGTTGGCCTGGAAACCGCGCTGCGCGACGATCATCTCGGTGAATTCGCTGGTCAGGTCGACATTGGACATCTCCAGTTGGCCGGCGACGATCGAGCCCGAGCCCACCTCGGCATTACCGGCTTCCCCCATCTCCAACTCACCATCCAGTATCGCGTTCGGCGTCACGCGATACAGGTTGCCGCCGATCTTCTCCAGACCGCCCGGATTGGTTACGATGGCGATGCCGATCATGATGCCCGTCGGCTCCGTCGTGCCGTCTGCGTTGACGGCAATAATCTCACCGTTGCTGGCGATCGAGAAGCTGGTCACTTCTTCATCCAAAATAATAGGTTCACCTTCAGAGCTCATGACAAACATCCCGTCGCCATTAACCAGTTGTCTCGCTGCGTCGAGTCTAAAATCGCCCGCCCGCGTCAGGAAAGGAAACTCCTGATCTTCACTCAGCTTGACGCCGAAAAATCCGTCGCCATCGATACGCAAATCGGTTGGCACATTGGTCGTCATGGCACTGCCTGGTGTATGAATCGTATCGATCGCGGAGATGGTCACGCCCAGACCGACCTGCTTGGCGTTGACGCCCCCGGTCTCGCCTTCGATCGGCGCGGTCACGCCGGCCACCGTCTGACTCAGAATATCCTTGAACATGACCCGCCCGGCCTTGAAGCCGACGGTGTTGACGTTGGCGATGTTGTTGCCGATCACATCCAGCTTGGTTTGGAAGCCGCGCATACCGGACACGCCGGAGTACATAGATCTCAACATTGTAGAATCTTCCTCCCGTAAATGAAATGATGTACAGCGTTATCGGACTGCTTCAATCGGTCCACAGTCCCGGGCCTCCTCTGCTAGGTCCAGCCCTGTGTACTAAGAAATGACGACTGCGCTATCAATCTGGGTAAACACATTCTGCAGCATCGATTGGCCGGTCATCGCGGTCACTACAGTTCGGCTCGGCACGTTGACGATCATCGCCACGCCCTGCATCAGCACCAGCGAATCCTTGGCTCCTTTGGCTTCCGCCTGATCGATCGCCGAGATGATGCTCTGCAATTGGTCAGGCTGCAGCGAAATGCCTCGCTGCTTCATCCTGAGCTCGGCATGCTGACTGAACCGGAGCTCCGTATCATCCAGCAGCTTCTTGAAATCCGCTGGCGGCGCGCCTGTGCGAGAGGCGGGCTTGACGCCTACTGGCGTAGGCTGGGCCGGGAATAGCTGACCGATCCGGATCGGATCATTCATCCTGTTCTTCCCCCTCGCCGGCGCCTGCCACAGTGATCGCCACGATGTTGTCCACCGGCACGAACCAATCACCTACCTGGGCGTACTGAACGCCATCCTTCATGACGATGGCATTGACTTCTCCGCTATAGCGGAGGAATTGCCCGTTATGGTCCATCTCGCTCCATTCGATCGTCTTGCCGATCATATTGGAGGCCGTCCCCATATTCTGCCGAAGCTGCGTCATCTCCTTGGCCATGTTCATCATCTGTTCCACCGAAGAGAACTGGGCCATCTGGGCGATAAAGTCGCGATCCTGCATCGGCTGCATCGGATCCTGATATTTCAACTGGGTAATCAGGATTTTGAGAAAATCGTCTTTGCCCAATGTATCGTCCTTCGGCTTGGTCAAAGTGATGTTGTTTTTGCTGTAGTTCGGCCATATGTTTTTGGTCGAGATTATATTTGACATCGCTTATTTCACCCCCGCTCTTACGCCGTAACGTTGATGGCATTGCCATAGCCCAGCTCCTGGACGACCGTCTCTTCGATCAGCTCCTCTTCGAAGCTGTCTTCCGCTGCGCTTGCACGGGGAGACTTCTGCTGCTGGGAAGTATGCTGTTCACCGGAGCCAGGCTGTCTCTGCTCTTGGAACATCTGCTGTGCCTGATCGCTTTGCGTTACCTGGAGACGCTCGACCTGAAGACCTTGCTGCTGCAAGGCGCTGCGCAGCTGATTCATCCCATTCTCAAGCAATTCCCTGGCCAATCCGTTCTCTGCCATGAACATCGCAGTCAACTGACCGCCGACGATCGTAATCTTCACATCGACCTGACCCAGATGCTCAGGGAACAAGGAGATTCGCGCTTCCGACATGCCGTTAACTGTCGTCACGTCAAACTGCTTCATGACCATCCCGCTGACAGTATCCGGGAAGCTCTGCACAGGTACGGGCTGAGGCACGAGCGGCTTCAGCTGATGCGGCTGCCATCGGCTGCCGTCCTGCATGATCGGTAGAGGTGCCGGTTCAGGCGCTGCACCTTTGACCGCTGGTTCAGGCTGCTCTCCCTCCGCCGCCGCCGCTGCCTGATCGCTGATCAGCGCCGCAGGCGGGTTCGCAAGCTGGCTCAACCGCTGCAAGTGCGAGCCGGCATGGACGACTGAAGTCGGCTGCGGCTTTGGCTGATCAAGCTCAGCAACAACCTGAGCTGGTAACGTAATCTGCTGCGTGCCAGGGATGTCGCTTTTCGCGAGAAGCTGTGTCAGTGCGGCAAGCTGCGGCTCCACCGCAGTGCGGAACCATTGGCGTGTTGCCTGATCGCCTTGCTCGAGCCGGGCGGTTATCGCGGTCAATACCGACTGCAGACGCTCCTGATTCCTTACTGGGGGCAAGACCACGCCTTCAGCGATATGCTCCTGTGCCGTAGCGACTGGAGCCAAGTCGCCAACTGTTGGAATCGGCGCCGTCTGCACCTCGCTCTGGATGGGAGTCATGCGTGCCACTGTCTGGCCCGGAACTGTCGGTTCATCGGCTTGAACGGGTGTTAGCATACTCATCGCGATCAGCAATGCGCTAAGCTCGGCCAGAACAGCTTCGAACTGCTGCTGATCCTCAGGGGACAGTTGGGCGCTATCTTCATCACTGCTCTCAAGCAGCTGTTCGATTACCCGGAGCAG
Organism: Paenibacillus jepli; assembly: GCF_047238105.1. Lineage (NCBI taxonomy): Bacteria > Bacillati > Bacillota > Bacilli > Caryophanales > Paenibacillaceae > Paenibacillus > Paenibacillus jepli. Next base: position 6,768,830 of record NZ_JBDFMD010000001.1, on the reverse strand, counting down.
TTCTCCCGCCTCACCGTCAGCCAGCGTCATCTCCCATTGTCCCGTCCCCAGGACAGCTGCGATCGCTTGATTGGCCACTGGCGTTGCAACGGACCCCGACGGGGTTTGGTCGCCGACGATATGTACGAGCACTGTGGCAAATCCGTCGCCGGCTGCTGTGTTCTGCCCAGCTGCTGTGTTCTGTCCAGCTGCTGTTGCTGGCGTCGCCCCTGTATCACCCAGGTTTGCAGTCATCTGCGGGATCATTCCCATGTTCATTCGTTTCACCTCCCTTCATACTCTGAAATCTTCTCTAACCCGGCATCAGCTTGGCGACCAATTGAGCGGTGATCTCCTTGTTCTGCGATGACATCTCCGCGACGATCGCCGACCTGGCGCCGCTATTCACAGCGTTAAGAATGCGGAGCACTTTACTTGGACTGAGATCGGCCATCTTCAGCAAGAGCTCGGCAGCTCTGGCCGGATCCATCGTCGAGAACGTCGCACTGAGCTGAGCCTCGTCCAGTTGGGTAGCAGGAAGTGCTGTTTCCGATTGCTGCTTCTCCAGTCTCGCCTGCAATGCTGCGATCTGCTGGTCCTTCGCAGGGACAGCATCCTTCATCATCGCCGTCGCGTCGGCTGCGGCCCGTGGTGTCATGCGCTCCATGATGCGCACCCGATCCTCCGGCCGCATCGCGCCGAGGATCAGCACCGTCTCTTCCATCGTCATACTCTCCAGGATCGGCGCCGCTTTGTTTGGCGCCATCTGGGCATACATGCCGGCCAGACTTTTGATGTTGCTGTTATACGCTTCATCATCCAGCTGCTGTTCCTCGTTCACCCGTTTCAGCTGATCGATCTCGCGCTGGAGATTGCCGGCCAGCTCTTCGGCACGCGCTGCCGAAGCCGCGGTTTCCGTCAGCTCAGCCTCCTTGGACAGGAGGAGTGCTTCCAGCTCGCTTACCCGATCCACGGTCTCATCCTCCGCCTGGGCCGTCTCGGCGGCTGCCTTCTCCTTATCCGCTTCGGACAGCGGCGGGCTAGGCAGCAGCGAACCGACCAGCGGAATATCGTTGCCCATGGCAAGCATCTTGTTGCGGAGATCATCATTGAATACAATTACCAATGCGCCAAGGAGCAGTACAGTAAACAGGATCGGAACAACAAAAAACAAAAATCGTTCCCACCCGCTGTAGCCCTTCTCAGCTTCCAATTCCGTCACTCTAACCCCTCCTCGGCAATTCCGGGACGTCCGCGGGTGCGGCCATCTTAGGAATGGGCCGGTGCTGCGTACCGGACCGAAGCCATTTCGTCCAGTTCGTTCTGCTCCCGAAGCAGCAGCTCCTGCCTAAATCGAAAGGTCGACTTTTCCTTAGCCTTCAGCCACACTTTCTCGTCCATCATCTTGTCGGTCAGCTTGCTCTGGCTTATTTCCACATCTCGCTTTGCACTGCTTACATCTTCAAGCTTGCGCTCGATGCATTCATCCAGGAAACGGATATAATCCTGGCTGATGCGGAGCTCCGAGAGCGAGACGACCTGGGCCGCCGAGTGGAGCATTTCCTCCTGGCGAAGCGCCTTTTCTCTTCTCAGTCCATGCAGCGTCTGTTCTTCGTCCTGCAGCTTGCCCAGTGCGGTTGATAAAATCCACTCGGCCTGCGTTTTCTCGCTCGTCTTAAGATCGACTATTTTTTGATAGGGATAATGATACTTGGCCATCTATTCTCAGCTCCTGTAAAAGTCGTTGATCAATCGCTGGATGGTGTCCTCAAGACCGGCTTTCTCGGTTGTCTTCTGGCGCGTGAAGCGGTTGATGTCATCGATCTGCTGGATCGCTTTGTCGATCTCCTCATTGGAGCCGGACTGATAAGCGCCGATATTGATGAGATCTTCCGAATCCCGGTAGACGGCAAGCAGCCGCTTGAGTTCATAGGCCGCATCCTGATGCTCCTCTGCGACGATCTCCTTCATCACCCGGCTGACGGATTGCAGCACATCGATCGCCGGGTAATGACCTTTGTGAGCCAGCGCCCGGCTCAGGACAATATGGCCATCGAGGATGCCGCGTACTGCGTCAGCGATCGGTTCATTCATATCGTCGCCGTCGACCAGTACCGTATAGAATGCGGTGATCGAGCCGCTGGGGCCTGTGCCTGCGCGCTCCAGCAGCTTCGGCAGCGCCGCAAATACGGAAGGCGTGTAGCCTCTGGTCGCCGGCGGCTCGCCAATCGCGAGCCCGACTTCCCGGAGCGCCATCGCATACCGTGTGACCGAATCCATCATGAGCATGACGTTCAGCCCGCGGTCTCTGAAATACTCGGCGATCGATGTCGCAATCAGCGCCCCCTTCATTCGGATGAGCGCCGGCTGGTCCGAGGTGGCGACGATGACGACTGATCGTGCCAGCCCTTCCGGACCAAGGTCCTTCTCGATAAACTCCAGCACTTCGCGGCCGCGTTCTCCGATCAGCGCGATCACGTTGACATCGGCTGAGGTATTGCGGGCGATCATGCCAAGCAAGGTACTCTTGCCTACACCGGATCCGGCAAATATACCTACACGCTGTCCTCTGCCTACAGTAAGCAGTCCATCGATCGCCCGGACGCCGATGCTCAGCGGCTCCTGGACACGAGGGCGTGCCAGCGGGTTGCCCGGCAGATTGTTCGTCGAGTAGTGCGGCATCCGCTTGGGGATCAACGAACCGTCAAGCGGCTGCCCGAGCCCGTCCAACACTTTGCCCAGCAGCTCTGAGCCGACCTGGACGGTGAGCGGCTTGCCGGTGCCGACTACGTCGCAGCCGGGTCCTATCGACTGCAGGTCGCCTAGCGGCATCAGGATGACCTTGTTATCCCGGAAGCCGACGACCTCGGCTTTGATCGGCTTTGCCGATTTGGCCGGGTAGATGAGACAGACATCGCCGACACTGGCATCGGGTCCTTCGGACTCAACAGTCAGTCCGATGACCTGTGTTACCTTGCCGTTCACCCTGACCGGATCGATAGAACGCAGCTGCTCTGTATACCGTGAGATATCAAACGCCTGACGCATCGTCGCCCTCACTCTCTTCGCTCTGCAGAGCCAGTTGGGTCAGCTCCCGCTTGATCTCCTCGAGCTGAGTGTCGATTCTGGCATCGATACTGCCGAAGGACGAGCGGATGACACAGCCGTGATCCTTGACCGATGCATCAGGAAGGATCCTCAGCTCCGCCTGTGAATCGATGACGAGCGCCAGTTCTTCTCTTGCCGCTTGTACGAAGGCTAGCTGCCCCGGCGCCACGCACAGCGTAATCACCCCTTGCTCGCGCCTTCTGGAGAGTGACCTGCGGATCAGCTCCAGGGCAAGCTCCGGTGTCCCTTCCATATGACGGGCGATCACCTTCTCGGCGATCGCGCAGCTGAGCTCCACGACGAACGGCTCCGCTTCCTGGATGATCGTCTCCCGCATTTTGTAAGCATGCTCCAGCATCTGCTGCGCCTCGGCCATGAGACCTTGCCACTGCTGCTCGATATCTGCCTTCGCCTGCTCATAGCCCTCGCGATACCCTTGCTCGGCGCCGGACTGCCGCGCCTCTTCGATGACCTGGGCGTCGGAGCTCCTTCTGCCCTCCCACCACTGCTCGATGGTCTCTTGGGCTTCTGCCAGCTGCCGCTCGGCCGTCTGGGCACTTTCGCGGATCCGTTCCTCTGCGAAGGCTTCCGCATCACTGATAATTTGATCCCGGAGCGAGATGGTCTCTGGATCCGGCCCCGCCGGAATGTCTGTCTCCTGAACAGGAGGCTGGTACAGCGCTGCATAGCGGTCTTCCCATTGCAGCCGTTTCAACTCTTCCACCGGGATGACGTGCGAGGATTTAATCAAATTAGACAATGATATCATCTCCTCCGCCGCGAGCGATAATGATCTCGCCGGATTCCTCAAGTCTGCGGATCGTAGCTACGATGCGAGTCTGCGCCTCTTCCACGTCACGCAGCCTGACCGGTCCCATAAACTCCATTTCCTCCTTGAAGGTCTCCGACATCCGCTTCGACATATTGCGGAAGATCGCGTCCCGTACTTCCTCGCTGGCCACCTTAAGCGCCAGCTGCAGGTCCGCGTTTTCGATATCGCGGATAATCCGCTGGATCGAACGATTGTCGATGTTGACGATATCCTCGAATACGAACATCCGCTTCTTGATTTCCTCTGCCAGCTCGGGGTCCTGGATCTCCAGAGAATCGAGGATCGTGCGCTCCGTTCCCCGGTCGACGCCATTTAATATTTGGACAATTGATTCAATACCCCCCGCAATGGTGTAATCTTGAGTAACGGTTGCGGAAAGCTTCTGTTCGAGAATGCGTTCGACCTGCGAGATTACCTCTGGCGAGGTGCTGTCCATCAGCGCGATTCGGCGTGCCACGTCCGCCTGCTTGTCTTGCGGGAGCGATGACAGAATCGCCGAGGACTGCTCGGACTGCAGGTACGAGAGCACCAGCGCGATCGTCTGCGAATTCTCGTTCTGGATGAAGTTCAGGATCTGGCTCGGATCCGCCTTGCGTGCAAAGTCGAACGGTCTCACCTGCAACGTCGCGGTCAGGCGGTTGATGACATCAAGCGCCTTTTGCTCGCCGAGCGCTTTCTCGAGTATCGTCTTCGCGTAAGCAATACCGCCTTGCGAGATATATTCTTGCGCCATACATATTTGATGAAATTCGCCGAGAATCGTTTCTTTGTCGAGACTGTCGACCTTGCGGACATTCGCAATCTCCAGTGTCAGCTGTTCGATCTCATCTTCACGCAGATGCTTGAAGATCTGAGCTGACACTTCCGGCCCAAGCGTGATCAGCAGGATGGCTGCCTTTTGGCGCCCGCTCAATCCCTGCATTGTTTTGGCCATTATACCCACCTCTATTCATCAACAAGCCAGGTGCGGAGCAGATTGACGAACTCATCCGGTTTGCGCTTGGCCAGTTGTTCGAGTTGTTTGCGGACTTGACTGTCGTTGCCGACATTATCCAGATCGATTGTTGGATACTCGACCTTGGCCGACTCCAACAATTCTTCTTGTTCCAGTTCTTCTGCTTCTGCAAGGGCGCGGTTGCGTCTGCGTGCCGCGATCATATAGGCCGCTCCGCCTACCAGAGCCAAAGCCAGGACACCAAGACCAATCATCCAGGCAGTAGATAGGCCTGACGATCCACCTTCATCTTCCAGACCTGCGAAAGGCTGGGCGAACACCGATACCTTCTGGCCCATCAGATTCATATCGTCCACGTTCTGCCCGGAGTCACGAAGCTGCGCAACGACGATTGACGTCAGATAGCGGTTCAGCTCGGTGCGGCTTTCTTCAGAGATTGTATCGGTCGCGAGTCCGACACTAATCGACAAATCCTTGACCTGATAAGGAGCAGATACGATCTGATTCGTAACCCGGCTAACCTCGTAATTGGTTGTTCTGGAGGAGTCCTCCGAGCTCATCGTTCCTGCACCGTCTGCCGCCTGATATCCGGGGACATCGGTTTCTCCCGTTCCTACTACGCCGCCCGACGCCCCGTTCGTACCGGTCGCAGATGAGTTGGTCTCGGCCTGGGAGATAATGATGCCGTTGTTGTTATTGTCTGGCAAAGGCACCACGAGCGACTCGGTGGAGCTCTTCTGATCAAAGTTGAGGCTGCTGACGATGCTTACGTTGACTCGGTCGCCGCCATAGATTCTGCTCAGATAAGTCTGAATGGTCTTCCTAAGCTCGCCTTCAAACTTGCGCTGGATCTGGAACTGCGCATCGACAGGCTGTGTGTTCAGTCCGTTGCCGGCGGACAATTCGCTTGGAAACAGCTCGCCCTCGGGACTTGTAATTGTGATATCTTCAACGCTAAGGTTGCGCACGGCCGTTCGGACGAGATTGAAGTAACCGTCGATCTCGGCTTGGGTCGGCGTATAACCAAGCTTAAATTGCATATTGATTGATGCCGATGCCCGCTCAGGCTCGCCGGGCGTCATGAACACCGTTTCCTCCGGCAGATTGACGAGCACGTGGGAGCTCTGGACCCCTCTCATGCCGTTGAGTAGTCGCTGGATCTCGCCATTGAGCGCGTTCCGGTACATCACATTGAATTCATTGTCGGTCCGGCCAAAGGTGGAGGAGCTGTTGCCAAAGGATTCGAAACCGATCGATCCATTCTGGATCATTCCTCTCGAACCTACATCTACTCTTACTTGAGAGGCAACCGCGCTAGGCACCAGGATGCTGGAGCCGTCGGTCCCGAGCTGATACAGGATGTTATTGCCTTCGAGATACTCGGTTATGGCTGCTGTATCTGCTGCATCGAGGTCCCGGAAGACGACTTCGTACTCCGTACGGGAGAACAGATAGGTCAGCACGATGACCGACAAGATCAAAAGCGCGACAGCCACGCCCAACATGATTTTTTGCTTTCCAGTAAAATTCATCCAATACCCAGCTACGCGCTCTCGATATTGGGCGATCCTCTCGTTCACGATTTCACCTCTCTTTACATCGACTTCGGGCTACAACTGCATCCTCATCATTTCCTGATACGCTTCGATAACTTTATTTCGCACTTGCGAAGTCAGCTGCAGCGTAAGGTGGGCCTGATTGGCCGCGACCATGACATCCGACACATCGGCCTGGCCGATGATGAATTGGTCAGTTATGGTATGTACTCCTTTTTCCTGTGCTGCTGCGCCGTCAAGCGCTTGCTTCAGGTACTGACCAAAGTCCTGGGTCGCTTCTGCGGGCGTCGCCTTGGATTGCAGGGGCTGTGTCTGCACCGTTCCGGCATGCAGCGGGTGAAGCAGAAGATTGCCTATCATTTTGATGAACCTCCCTTGATGTTATTGTCCTCTACCGATTTCGAGCGCTTTTGTGAACATCGCTTTGGTCGCATTCAATGCTGTGACGTTCGCCTCGTAGGAGCGGGTCGCCGAGATCATATCAACCATTTCTTTTAGGACGTCAACATTAGGTAATTTGACATATCCTTGCTCATCTGCATCGGGATGGCTGGGATTATAGACCAGTTTAGGCGGTGTGCGGTCCTCCATGACTCTGGTCACTTTTACTCCTCCGGACTCATTGGCCCCGGAGAGCTGCTTGCCGAGCACATCGGCAAACTTGGGCTGGAGCGGCTCCATGACGGCCATCTTCCGGGTGTATGGCTCGAATTGTCCGTTCACCAGACGCCCGCGGGTCGTCTCGGCATTGGCGATGTTGGAGGAGATGATATCCATCCGGAAGCGCTGGGCGGTCAATGCCGAGCTGCTTGCGTCAAATCCGTTGTTCAGCTTCATCCGTTACACCCTCCCTTCGATCGCGGTTCGCATCATTTTCACATCATGATTCATTTGGCTGATCAGCAGGTTGTAGCGCAGCTGATTTTTGGCAAGCAGCGACATCTCGCGGTCTATGTCAACATTGTTGACATTATTGTTCATTGCAGTTGAATTGTCCGTTACAACTCGTGTTTGCACCGGAATTGCGGCTTGTCCGGGACTCAGATGCTTCGCATGAGTCTTTTTAACCGGCAATCCGTTAGCTTGCGGTTCACTCATCACCCGCTCCAGATAATCCTCGAATATGACTTCCGACCTTTTGAAAAAAGGCGTGTCGGCATTTGCGACATTATTCGATATGACGCCTTGCCTGAGTTCGGCCGCTTTGATTGCTTGTTGCAATCTGTCGAATGATGCGCCGTTCAACACTTCCACTGTCGAACCCTCCCACTTTTGAACTTGCAGTACCTTAAGTATTCAACGCCTGCTACTTCTTTCCTCTTTCATCGACAAATCTTTATTAAAATAATGAGAAATCTTTGTCGATACTTGCCACATAGATAATATTCCATAATTCCCATTTATATAACAATGAGAAAAAAGCCCTATCTTTTGTCCAAGATAGGGCGTTCAAGGGTACATATACCTGTTTTTTTATGACAATTTGCATAATCACCAAAAAAATAATGATGATTATCGCAAAAGAAGCATCATCTGTACTCACGTTTTCTTTCGGGCTATATTCCTAAAAAGCGTTCCCGCTTCCAATCTGCCGATTGCTTAAGACAGATCTCCAGGATGAGAGCAGAATGAGAGCACTCTCATATTTTTACTTTATTTAATTCCTGGATCAGCTGTTCATTGAGGATCTTAATGTAGGTCCCTTTCATCCCCAGCGATCGACTCTCGATGACGCCTGCGCTCTCCAGCTTGCGCAAGGCATTGACGATAACCGATCGCGTGATGCCGACCCGATCCGCCACTTTGGAAGCGACCAGCAGCCCCTCGCGGCTACCCAGCTCCTCAAAAATATGCTCGACTGCTTCGAGCTCGCTGAAGGACAATGAATTGACCGCAACCGATACAACCGCCCGACTCCGCGCTTCCAGCTCGACCTCTTCCGCGCGCTCCCGCAATATCTCCATGCCAATAATGGTTGAACCATACTCAGCCAGGATCAGATCGTCATCGTCAAACTCACCGGTCGGTCGGGCCAGTACGACGGTCCCCAGACGGTCTCCGCCCCCCTGGATGGGGATGATCGTCAGCATCCCTTTTAGATAAACATCAGGAATGGACAGACTCAACCTTTCATCAGGGGCAATATTGGTCACGGTCTCCTGTACCAGAAGCAGCTGTTCATTGCTCTTATCGGGAAAGCGGAGAGCAGCGGCAGACGCCCGCAGCTTCTCGTGCTCCCAGACGTCTACCGCCGCGCTGCCGAGCACTTTGCCGCGCCGGCTGACGACGAAGACATCAGCTTGGATCGTAGAGCAAAGCACTTCCGCCATTTCCCTAAAATTAAGCGCCTTGCCGGCCGCCTTTTGCAGCAGCCGGTTCAGCGTTCTAGTCTTTGCAAGTAACGTCATGCCTGGACCTCCCAATATCTTTACAACTTTCGCTTTTGATCACGATGCAAAATTCACAGAAGCGGATTCGACATCGAATCTTGAAGGCAGTCGGAGGGCCTTCTCGGTGCTGAAAACCGAACTATTCCGAACTATAATATATATTGACTCAAGTCGCGATTTTGTGCAATATCTCCGACCTTGTCGCGCACGTATTCAGGGGTAATCACCATCTGCTCCAGATTTAAATCCGGCGCCTCGAACGAGAGATCCTCAAGCAGCTTCTCAAGAATGGTATGGAGGCGGCGGGCGCCGATATTCTCGGTGTTGCGGTTGACGTCCGCCGCGATCGACGCAATCTCCCGGATCGCTTCCTCCGAGAAATCGACCGTGATGCCCTCTGTCTCCAGCAGAGCCGTGTATTGCTTCGTCAGGGCGTTCTTCGGTTCAGTCAGGATGCTCACAAAGTCTTCCAGCGACAAGCTGCTTAGCTCTACCCGGATCGGGAAGCGACCCTGCAGCTCGGGGATCAAGTCGGCCGGCTTGGCGACATGGAAGGCACCGGCGGCGACAAACAGCACATAATCGGTACGCACCGGGCCATACTTAGTCATCACGGTCGACCCTTCGACGATCGGCAGGATATCCCTTTGCACGCCTTCACGCGAGACATCCGGACCTGATCCGCGAGAAGGGGCTGCGATTTTGTCGATCTCATCGATGAAGATTATGCCCGATTGTTCGGCCTTGATGATCGACTCCTGGATCACATCGTCCATATCGATCAACTTGTTCGCTTCCTGTTGGGTCAGGACAATTCGGGCATCTTTAACCGCCAGTTTGCGCTTCTTCATCCGTTTGGGCATAAACTGGCCGAACATCTCCTGCATGTTCATCCCCATGCCTTCATTGCCTTGTCCGGCAAGCATATCGAGCATATTAGGAGCATTGTCCTCCACTTCGATCTCGACGATCTCTTGCTCCATCTCGCCTGCCGCCAATCGCTCCTTGACTTTCTTGCGGCGTTCCAAAACCGAGGTGTCCGTTTCCTCCGCCTCTTCCTGCTCCTGTGACTGCTGGTTGCCGAAGATCATCTCGAAAGGATTGCGCTGCGGCTTGGACTTCGTGGCAGACGGTACGAGCAGCCCGGCCAGACGTTCATTCGCCTGCTGTTCGGCTTTCTCCTTCACCTGCTCCGTCTTCTCGATCTTGACCATCCGGATCGCCGTTTCCACCAGATCGCGGACCATCGATTCGACGTCGCGGCCGACATAACCGACCTCCGTAAATTTGGTTGCTTCCACCTTGACGAACGGGGCATGCACCAGCTTCGCCAGACGGCGGGCGATCTCAGTCTTGCCGACACCGGTCGGTCCGATCATCAGAATATTTTTGGGTACGATCTCATCACGGATCGCTTCATCGAGCCGGCTCCGCCTGTAACGGTTGCGCAAAGCGATGGCGACTGAACGCTTCGCCTGTTTCTGGCCGACAATGTACTTATCCAGCTCCGCGACGATCTGCCGCGGTGTCAATGAACCGTTACTCATCTCGTGATCCCTCCATCTTCCATATCAGAGCTCTTCGACGATAATGTTGCGATTGGTAAAAACACAGATGTCGGCAGCGATCTCAAGCGCAGAACGTGCCATTTCCGCCGCATCCAGCTGCGTGGCATGCCGTTTCAGCGCCCTTGCCGCAGACATCGCAAAGCTGCCGCCGGACCCGATTGCCAACACATCGTCATCCGGTTCGATGATCTCGCCGTTGCCGGAGACCAGCAGCAGACCTGTGGCGTCCATCACGATCATCATCGCTTCCAGCTTGCGCAGCACCCGGTCCGAACGCCACTCTTTGGCAAGCTCCACAGCAGCCCGCTGCAGATTGCCATGATGTTCTTCCAGCTTGGCCTCGAATTTCTCGAATAGCGTGATCGCATCCGCAACCGATCCGGCGAACCCTGCCACAACCTGCCCCCGATAGAGACGGCGCACCTTTTTTGCGGTGCCTTTCATGACCATGCTGTTGCCAAATGTCACCTGGCCGTCGCCAGCTATTGCGCCTTTTCCGCCATGCCTGACCGCACATATCGTCGTTGCGTGAAACTGCATCTCCACCCGGTTAACCCCCTTCAAGATTGGCTTCCTTATACCGCGCCAAGGCGTCAAGCGCGCGATTTGCGATCTGCTCGTTTTTCTCCTTTTTGTTGCGGATCTTCTTGCCCAGCGGCGGGAACAGGCCAAAGTTGGCGTTCATCGGCTGGAAATGCTTGAAGTCTGCGGTCGTGATATAATCCGCCATGCTGCCCAGCGCCGTCTCCTCAGGCAGGACCAGGGGCTCCAGCCCGCGCGCCAGTCTCCCTGCATTGATGCCGGCCAGAAGACCGGATGCTGCAGATTCGACATACCCTTCCACCCCGGTCATCTGACCGGCAAAAAACAAGGTGTCTCTTTCCTTGAACTGGTAGGTTGATTTCAGCAGTCGGGGAGAATTGATAAACGTATTACGGTGCATAACCCCGTAACGCACAAATTCAGCCTGCTCCAATCCCGGAATCATCGATAGCACCCGCTTCTGTTCTCCCCACTTCAAATGAGTCTGGAAGCCGACAAGATTGTATAAGGTGCCAGCCGCATTGTCCTGGCGCAGCTGGACAACCGCGTGAGGCAGCTTGCCGGTATGCGGGTTCATCAGCCCGACGGGCTTCATCGGTCCGAAGAGCAGCGTCTGCTTGCCGCGTCCCGCGATCACCTCGATCGGCATGCAGCCTTCGAAATAGATCTCTTTTTCGAACTCTTTGAGCTCTGCAGTCTCCGCCTCTACGAGCGCCTCGTAGAAGCGTTCGAACTCCGCTTCGGTCATCGGGCAGTTCAAATAAGCGGCCTCGCCTTTGTCGTAACGGGATGCGAGATAGACTTTGCTCATATCCAAGGAGTCTTTCTCGACGATCGGCGCCGCTGCATCGTAGAAGTAAAAATACTCCTCGCCCATCAGCTGCTTGATCTGCTCCGAGAGCTGCGGCGACGTCAGCGGACCTGTAGCGATCACGACGATGCCCTCAGCAGGAATCTCCGTCAGCTCTTCAGTCCGCACCTCGATCAGCGGATGCTCGCGCAGTGCGCTTGTCACGGCCTCAGAGAACCCTTCGCGGTCGACGGCAAGGGCCCCGCCGGCCGGCACGGCATGACGGTCCGCACTGCTCAGGATGAGCGAATCCAGGCGTCTCATCTCCTCCTTCAATACACCGACGGCATTGGCAAGGCCATTGGCGCGCAAGCTGTTGCTGCATACCAGCTCGGCAAATTTATCCGTGTGATGGGCAGGCGTCCGCTTTACTGGACGCATCTCATACAAGACAACGGGGACGCCCTGCGAGGCTATCTGCCATGCGGCCTCGCTGCCTGCAAGCCCGGCGCCCACAACGGTCACATGCTTCCTGTCTGTCAATACATTTCCCTGCTTTCATTTATAATCATCCGCTCTTGCGGGCTAGGCCTGTTCCTGATCCTCCGGCAATTCCTCCGTATGGTCGCATGAGGTGCATTTGAGCTTGCCGCCGCTGCGGTTGCGCTTCTCGACCATCGGCGACGCACATTCCGGACAGGGCTTGCTGCTTGGTTTGTCCCAGGATACATAATCGCACTCTGGATAACGGTCACAGCCATAAAAAATCCGGCCTTTCTTGCTGCGCCGCTCAATGACTTTGCCCTCTTTGCACTGCGGGCAGGGCACGCCGATTTCTTTGATGATAGGCTTGGTGTTGCGGCACTCAGGGAACCCTGAGCAAGCGAGGAATTTGCCGAATCGGCCCATCTTGTACACCAGGTGGCGGCCGCATTTCTCGCAGATTTCATCGGAGACCTCATCCTGGATCTCGATCTCCTTCATCTCCTCCTCCGCAACCTCCAGACGCTTCTCGAAAGGTCCATAGAAGGTACTCAACACCTTTACCCAATCCTCGCTGCCTTCCTCGACGTGGTCGAGATCCCCTTCCATATGGGCAGTGAACTCGGCGTCCAGAATCTCGGGGAAAAACTCTTCCATGAGCTGGATGACCAGGTCCCCCAGCTCCGTCGGTACAAACTTCTTCTCCTCGATCGCTACATATCCGCGCTTCTGGATCGTTTCCAATGTTGGCGCGTAGGTACTCGGGCGTCCGATGCCCAGCTCTTCGAGCGTTCGCACCAGCCTTGCCTCCGTGTACCGGGGAGGAGGTTGGGTAAAATGCTGCTTGGGCTCAAGCTCTTCTTGCTCAACCTTATCGCCCGCTGCAAGCGGAGGCAGAAATTTGTCCTCCTCGGTCGTGCCGTCGTCATTGCCCTCCACATACACTTTCATGAAACCGGGAAACTTCAGCTTGGATCCGGTGGCGCGATATACGACCGACCCGCTCATCAAATCAACAGTCATCGTATCGAGTACGGCGGAAGACATCTGACTGGCCAGGAATCTCTCCCAGACGAGCTTATATAATCGGAACTGGTCCCGGGACAAATGCGGCTTCATCTCATCCGGATCTCGCAGCGGCGTGGTCGGGCGGATTGCTTCATGCGCGTCCTGGGCACTGGCATTTTTCTTCGTATACACACGCGGCTGTTCCGGCACATAGTCTGTGCCGTACTTCTCCGTGATGTAGGATTTGGCCTCTTCCTGGGCCAGGGGAGACAGTCTCGTCGAATCCGTACGCATATATGTGATCAGACCGACTGTACCTTCCTTGCCCAGATCTACGCCTTCATAGAGCTGCTGGGCGACCGACATCGTCTTGGCGGCCCGGAACCCTAGTTTGCGAGCGGCTTCCTGCTGCAGAGAACTCGTGATGAAGGGCGGAGCAGGGTTGCGCTGACGTTCCTTTTCCTTGACTTCCTTGACCTCATAGGGGCCGCTGCCCATGGCTTTCAGTACTTCCTGCATCTCGGACTCGCTGCCGAGCTCTCGCTTCTCGCCGTCAATGGAGTAATACTTGGCTTCGAATGCCGCCTTGCCATGCTTCAGCTTGGCGGTGATCGACCAATACTCTTCCGGCACGAATGCGTCGATTTCATTTTCCCTGTCGATAATCAGCTTCACCGATACCGATTGAACCCGACCTGCTGACAAGCCTTTCTTGACTTTCTTCCATAATAGAGGACTGATCTTGTAGCCGACAAGCCGGTCGAGGATCCGCCGGGCTTGCTGAGCGTTGACAAGGTCCATATTGATCTTGCGAGGTGTCTTAAAGGCGTCTTTGACCGCCTGCTTCGTGATCTCATTGAAGACGACCCGACAATCCTCCGTCTCGTCTAATTCCAGATAGTGCGCCAGATGCCAGGCGATGGCTTCACCCTCACGATCCGGGTCAGCCGCCAGATAGACGCGCTTGACTTTTTTGCTGGCATCCTTCAGTTCTTTGAGGATGCTGCCTTTGCCGCGAATCGTTATATATTTGGGATGAAATGAATTTTCGACCTCGACGCCAATCTGGCTTTTCGGCAAATCGCGAATATGGCCCATAGAAGCTTTGACAATATATTTGCTGCCGAGATATTTACCGATCGTTTTTGCTTTTGCCGGTGATTCGACAATGACTAATGAATCCGCCATCAAGCGTCCTCCTCTCTCCTATTTGCCTTCTACAAGGCACAGTAAATGGAACCGGGATGTTGCTCAATCTTACGTTTTATAGTTAAATTTATCAGAACTGCGTGCAAAAGTCCAAAAGGCATTCCGGACTTGGCATGCAGCGAGTCTGCTGTTGCCGGTTCATCCTGCAGCATCCGATAGATCCTGTCCTCATCCTCTGTGAGCCGCTGTGACTCCGTGGCGGAGACAGGAGCTGCCGCAGCCTCACGGGTCTCGAGGAGCCGCACGGCAAGCTCAGAGAGGATATCGTCCACACTAAGCGTCAGCTTAGCCTTCAGATCGCGGATATATTCATTGGTACCTGCGCTTTTGGGGGAATGCGCTGGTCCGGGAAGCGCAAACACCTCTCTTCCCATATCAAGAGCCTGATCTGCCGTGATGAGCGAGCCGCTGCGGGAAGCCGCCTCTACGACCAGCGTGCCCAATGACAAACCGGCGATGATGCGGTTGCGTACTGGAAACAGCCCCGGATGACATGCGGTGCCGAGCGGGTACTCCGAGAGCACAAGACCTTCCTGGGCAATCCGGCGCTGCAGGGCGGAATGCTCTCGCGGATATGCGGTATCCAGCGGCGTGCCCAGCACAGCTATCGTACTGCCAGGCTCGCTGAGCGCTGCCTCATGGGCAAAGCGGTCGATCCCGCGCGCCAGTCCGCTGACGATCGCAAGACCTCTGGCAGCGAGCTGACCCGCCAGCTCCCTCGTCATATGTCTGCCGTAAGCGGTCGGAGACCGCGTGCCAACTATCGCCAGCATCGGCCCTTCCAGCAGCTCTGTCCGCCCCAGCGCATAGAGTACCCAGGGCGGCTGCGGGATCTGGCTCAGCCACTGTGGATAATCAGGATCGAGACGAGTAAGGATCTTCGCGCCTAGCCGCCGGTATAGCTCCGCCCGCTCAGTTGCAAAGTCCGGACGCAGCATACGGACTAAGGCTCGCGCCTGCGCTGTCCGGACACCCAGCCGCCGCCAGTCCGCCTCATCATGCCGGGTGCAATCCATGATCGAGCCTTGCATGGCCTTATCGATCGTATGCCAACCTATACCCTGGATTTCGTGCATAGCAAACAATACTTGTCTTTCATTCCAGCCGGAAACGTTCATTCGGACACAACCTCTCCGTCTGCCTGCATCCTTTTCCTATTTTGCTTGACAATGTAACAGAATGCAAGCGACCTGTTAAGTTATTATTGAAAGAAACAAGCAAAAACGACTTCGTCGCCCTTCCAGGACGTGCGGAGAGCTTTGTCGGAGAAATACAAGCCAAGTAGTTAGGTGAAACATATACCTTCTTGTATTTGAAAAAAAGCAGCCTTCCAAACCCCGTGCGGGGTATTGAAAGGCTGCTTGCCTTTTAAATGAAGCTATGAAGCTGGGTCCGGTTTGATTAAGCTTGACGGGTGATGCACTTTTCGAGCAGACCGCGCTCTTCGAGCACGCTGACCAGCGTCGAACCCATCTCGGATGGTGTCGGCGAAACCTTGATGCCGCAAGCCTCAAGGGTGGCAATCTTCTCGGCTGCCGTACCCTTGCCGCCGGAGATGATCGCACCGGCATGTCCCATCCGCTTGCCCGGAGGCGCTGTGGCGCCGCCGATGAAGCCGACTACCGGTTTGGTCATGTTGGCTTTAACCCACTCGGCTGCTTCTTCCTCAGCCGTACCGCCGATCTCGCCGATCATGATAACCGCGTAGGTGTCCGGGTCATCGTTGAAACGGCTCAGAATGTCGATAAATTCGGCGCCTTTGACCGGGTCGCCGCCAATTCCGACAGCAGAGGACTGACCAATGCCGCGTGTGCTCAGTTGATGAACCGCTTCGTAGGTCAAGGTACCGCTGCGCGATACGACGCCGACATGACCCTTGACATGGATATAACCCGGCATGATACCGATCTTGCACTCATCCGGCGTGATGACGCCTGGACAGTTCGGTCCGATCAGGATGGTGTCGCGACCTTCCATATAACGCTTTACCTTCACCATATCCAGCACCGGGATGCCCTCGGTGATGCAGATCGCCAGCTCCATGCCAGCGTCCACCGCTTCCATGATCGCATCCGCTGCGAACGGAGGCGGGACGTAGATAACCGATGCCGTGGCACCGGTAGCTGCTTTGGCTTCAGCTACGGTATTGAAGACCGGCAGCGAGACAACCTCGCCATTCTCCAGCGTAATCTCGACATTGGTGCCGCCTTTGCCCGGCGTTACGCCGCCGACCATCTGTGTGCCATATTCAAGTGCACCCTTGGCATGGAACAATCCGGTTGCACCGGTAATGCCTTGCGTTATGACTTTTGTATTCTTATCTACCAAAATGCTCATCGAAGGCTCACATCCCCTAAATGAATTCGTATGCTGACGTGCAATTTACTTAACGAGGGCTACAATTTTTTGAGCGCCGTCCGCCATCGAATCGGCCGCTACGATATTGAGTCCCGATTCATTCAGAATTTTCTTGCCAAGCTCCACGTTCGTACCTTCCAGGCGAACGACGAGCGGCCGGTCAAGCTCGATCTGCTTGGCCGCTTCTATAACGCCATTGGCGATGACGTCGCAACGCATAATGCCGCCGAAGATATTAACGAAGATGCCTTTTACTTTCTCATCCGACAGGATAATTTTGAAGGCTTCCGTTACTTTCTCGGTGGTAGCGCCGCCCCCTACATCGAGGAAGTTGGCCGGGTCGCCGCCGTAATATTTGATAATGTCCATCGTCGCCATTGCCAGACCTGCGCCGTTGACCATACAACCGATGTTGCCTTCAAGCGCAATGTAGCTAAGATCGAACTTGGACGCTTCGATTTCTTTCTCGTCTTCTTCCTCAAGGTCGCGCAGTTCAACGATATCCTTGTGGCGGTAGAGCGCGTTGGAATCAAAATTAAGCTTGGCATCCAGCGCCATGACATTGCCGTCGCCAGTTACTACAAGCGGATTGATCTCAGCGATCGAGCAGTCCTTCTCCACGAATGCGGTGTACAACGCAATCATGAACTTGACCGCTTTATTCACGAGCTCTGTAGGAATGTTAATCGAATAAGCCAGCTTGCGCGCTTGATACGGCTGCAAGCCTACTGCAGGATCGACGATCTCCTTGAAGATCTTCTCCGGGCTGTGTTCAGCAACCTCTTCGATCTCGGTGCCGCCTTCTTCGGAAGCCATCATGACGACAGCGCCGCTAGCGCGGTCAACCACCACGCCGACATAATATTCTTTCTTGATGTCGCAGCCTTCCTCAATTAGCAAGCGCTTGACTTCTTTGCCTTCCGGACCCGTCTGATGCGTCACCAGAACCTTGCCCAGAATCTCGCTTGCATAAGCGCGTACCTCTTCCAGACATTTGGCTACCTTGACGCCGCCGGCCTTTCCGCGTCCGCCTGCATGAATTTGCGCCTTAACCACAACAACCGGTGTTCCCAGTGCTTCAGCAGCCTCTACCGCTTCATCGACGGTGAAAGCCACTTTGCCACTCGGTACCACGACACCGTATTGCTTCAGGACTTCTTTGCCTTGATACTCATGGATATTCATTGACGAAATCCTCCTATCCGAAGCTGGATCCTTGATATGTACACAAACCTTATTTATTGTATCACTTTTCGTTTCAGCTTTCCTTAGTTTTCAACAAGAAAGGTCAGTTTTTTTTGATATCGAATTCATATCGTTTTGAGAACGATTGCAGAAAACGCGTTCATATTGGATGGCCATCTATGTCTTTTTTCCTATTGTGCGCCTCCTCCCGCCATCTTAAACTGGGAGTGATTTTGATACTGGATAAGGCAGGGTGAAGGAAGTTGAACAGGTTGATTTGGGGCGCTGTGCTGCGGCGCTGCGTCATTTGCATCACGCTGGCTTCCACTGCGTTCGCCGGCTTTGTGGAAGTACGTGATGTGAACAGCTCTGTGGCTGAGGCCGCGATTCACAATGGATCGCTCAAGCAGCGACTGTTTGCCTTACCCGCAGGAGCATACGACGCTGCGCTTGCAGACCAGATGACTGAGCGGGTCCTGCGCATCCCTCCCGCAATGCTCGAGTTGCTGGTCGAGCGCGGCGTGCAGATCCGGCTGATCAGCGGGCTGCTCACGGACGAGCCGGAAATGCAAGGGCTTCGCGGACACACGCCGCGCGGCTGGGAGCGGAGCGGCCTCACCTGGGATGACATCCCCGGAGTCGGCGGCAAGCCCGTTATCGTGCGGATCGGATTCAGCCACAGCGGGATGGGCCACAGTTCCGCCAATCTGGAGCTGCACGAGACGTTTCACGCCATCGATACGCATGTGCTGGGAGGCATTTCGTCCTCACGACCATTTATGGCTCTGTTTCGGGCAGAAGCGCATCTCTTGTTCGGCGGCAAGCATTATGAGGAGCGCTATCCCGAAGAATACTTCGCCGAAGCGTCCACGCTCATGTTTGTCTCGCCGGAGAGCCGAGCACTCGTAGCGGCCAAAGCGCCAAAAACATACCGATACTTAAACTTGCTCTACCGCGGATATGCGTATCTGTCGAAGTTAAGCTAGTACCCGCTGAGTCATGGCGACAGATCTCCTGTTGACAGGCCGGACCGGCTTGCGATACGATGACTGATATACAAATGGGAACGTAAGGAAGCACCTTCATCCGATATCTGATGGAGGTGCTTTGTCTATGTATACGAAGCTTTGCAGCGCCAGCGTACTGGGTGTCGAAGGCATGCTGATCGAGGTCGAGGTGGACATCGCCAGCGGCCTGCCGCAGGTGGCGCTGGTCGGTCTGCCGGACCCGGCGGTGCGCGAGTCCGTGGAGCGCGTGCGGGCAGCGATCAAAAACTGCGGCTGCCGCTTCCCGCTCGAGCGCATCACGATCAATCTGGCGCCTGCCGATCTACGCAAGATGGGCACGGCCTACGATCTGGCGATCGCGCTCGGTATCTTGGCTGCCAGCAGCCAGCTGCCGGCCGCACGGTTCGATAACCTGCTCATCGTCGGCGAACTGTCGCTCAGCGGCGAGATCCGACCGGTGCCGGGGGTGCTGCCGATCATCGAGGAAGCCCGGCGGCGCGGGATCTCGCGGGTGCTCCTGCCAGCAGGCAATGCGGCGGAGGCTGCGCTGCTCAGCGGCATGACGCTGCATCCAGTATCGCATCTGCGCGAGCTGCTGCAGGTGATACACGGAGCTGATCTGTCCGTCTATGAGGCCGCGCTCCATGACGAAGGAGCCCCGCCGGATCACGATAGCCGGTCCCTCTCTGCTCATGGCGATTACAGTGAGGTCTTCGGTCAGCATCATGCCAAACGAGCCTTGATGACAGCCGCTGCTGGACGCCACAACATCCTGCTGCTCGGTCCGCCAGGCACCGGCAAGACGATGCTGGCGCGGCGGCTGCCGGGGATCCTGCCGCCGCTCGATGAACAGGAAGCGCTTGAGGTGACCAAAATTCGCAGCGTCACTGGCCAACTGTCCTCTGCCCCTGCCGGACTGATCCGGGAGCGGCCGTTCCGCGCTCCGCATCACACGATATCCGCGGGAGGCCTGATCGGCGGAGGTTCAATCCCGAAGCCCGGTGAGGTGACGATGGCCCATCACGGGGTGCTGTTCCTCGACGAGCTGCCCGAGTTCTCGCGCGGCGTGCTCGAAGTGCTGCGGCAGCCGCTGGAGGAGCGCAGCGTGACGATCGCCCGGACCCGCGCCGTGCTCCGCTTCCCGGCCCATCTCATGCTGGCCGCCTCGATGAATCCGTGTCACTGCGGCTATCACGGCGATATCCTGCATCCGGAGCGGTGCATCTGCTCGCCGCAGAAGATCGCTGCCTACCGCGCCAAGATCTCAGGACCGCTGCTGGACCGCATCGATCTCCAGATCGAGGTGCCGCGTCCGGCCGAGGTCGGCGCGCAGCAGCCGGGACTCAGCACCGCCCAGATGCAAGAGCGGGTAATGGTTGCGCGGGAACGTCAAGACGCCCGCTCCGACCGGACGGGCGTCAACTGGAACTGTGAGCTTGAGGGCCAGGCCCTAAAGGAAGCCGCTGCGCTGGACGGCGGAGCTGCCGAGCTGCTCGCAGAGGCGTATCAGGCGCTGGGGCTGAGCCTGCGGTCACATGACCGCGTCCTGAAGCTCGCCCGGACGATCGCCGATCTGCAGGATACAGAGAAGATCGGGATAGAGCATATTGCAGAAGCCATCCAATACCGCTGCCTGGACCGGGAGATGGCCTGACCGCTTGCAGGAGCCGCACAGCTCCTGCGGCTTCAGCTCGCCAGTCTGCCGTTGCCGGCATAGTCCAGACTGCGCCGCTGTTTGGCTACACTTAGCACCAGCCCGAATGCGAGCATATGCAGCAGCAGCGAGCTGCCGCCATAGCTCACAAACGGCATCGCGATGCCGATGAACGGCAGCCAGCCTAGCGTCATCAGCATCGACCAGACGAATTGAATGGCGGTCACTAATATGCGCACGGGCAGCCAAAAATAATGCAATCGGAATAAGAAGCCTCAATCCAATCTGGAGCACGGTCTGCCCGACCGTCCACTCCCGGGCCGGCTGCATGCCCGCATTAGCAATAATAAACAGAAACATCGCTACCAGCATCACATTGACCGTCCCGAACGGCAATAATACGTATAGCTTTGCTCCGTTGACGGGACTCGTCGATTGCAGCATAAAGAGAGCCAATATAACTGCCGCCCCGTACAATATCCACCCTTTGTCCCGCAGCTTGCGATAATCAAAAAACCAGCACGCGCCCGCCAATAGGCAACCAATAGCAGCGAACACTGCCATATTTCCGAACATCACTGTATTGCTGTAGCTGATGCCCGCCCGAAATTCAAGCACATACATAAAATATAATCCGACCCCGAGCATCACCGCCAGCAGGCCAGACCAATCATTCCCCATTCGATGACCGGCTTATGTACCTGGTTCAGCTGCCTGCCGATATCGCGGGGATCACCCATGCGCTCGACAGCGATCCGCTCCGCTTCCTCCGGACTCATCCCTTCCGAGGTCAGCTCTTCGATTACATCTTGGATATGTCCCTCCAATTCCCTTCTTACTTGACGATGAGCCGTTTTGGCACGGATCTGCACGCATACGGTCTGCAAAAAATCATCTGTAGACTGTTGTTCATGCTGCTGACTTGCTTCCCCGCCCCTACTGCTTACCCGATTCATGCCATGCCCTCCCCCACGACACGTTCTACCGCCACACGGAAGGTTTGCCACTCTTTTTTCTTCTCCTGCAGCCCTTTTAAACCGCGTTCGGTAATGCGGTAATATTTGCGCTTGCGGCCGTGCGTCTCCGACCAATACGACTCCACCCATGCCTCCGATTCCAGAGCATGCAGCAGCGGGTACAGCGTCCCTTCCTTTAGCTCAAACACCCCCTCAGAGCGTTTCTCGATCTCTTTAACCAGCTCATACCCGTACATCTCGCTTCGCTCCAGCTGCGATAAGATGAGGATCGCGGTGCTGCCCTTCAGCAATTCTTTGCTAATCTTCATCGGTCCCTTCCTTTCCGTTGGAATGTTGCTTCTTTTACATCGAATATCTATGCATCGTAAATCTATGTATTAGAATATCAGATGTCTTATTCCTTTACAAGAAGAACCTGCCTTCCGGGAACACGAAAAACCGAGTTCATTCGGCTATGTTAAGAGGAAATGGTGCGAATGAGTTCGAAATATCGCGTTCGTTTGGAGGAATAGCTGCGGTGGGTTGAAATAAATTCGAAAATTCGAGTTCGATGAGATGAGAAGGTGCAATAGGTTCAAATGAGCTTGAAAATTCAAGCTCATTTGGTAGAAGGCCTCAATGTGCCATTCATAGACACTCAAAATGCTTCCTCATAATGCCGGATATCGATGACCTGACAGTCACGATCCATCAATACGGTGATGACGTCGAAGCGTACCCGGCGCTCTTGCAGCCGTTTGCCGTATAAATACACTTGAGCGGTGCTGCGGAGCTGCAGCTGCTTGCGGGCATCCACCGATTCTGCCGCCGTGCCGAAGCGACTGCCTTCCCGCCGGGAGCGCACCTCGATGAAGACGAGGGGCGAGCCTTCCTCCGGCGGCTCCGCGACGATGTCCAACTCACCTGAACGGCACCGCCAATTCAGATCGCGGATCCGCCAAGCGAGTGACTCGATGTGCACTCTCGCTGCCGCTTCCCCCAGTTTGCCGACTGCGACACGGGACAGAGCGGCGGCTCGCTTATTCTGCAAACCAATCCCCCGCTTTCTGATCCGAACGGTAGATAAAACTGAGCACCTCGGCCACCAGCGTATATAGCTCGGGCGGAATCTCCTGGTCGATATCGAGCTGCGACAACACTTCAACGAGCGACGCATCCTCCTGGATCGGCACGCCATGCTCGCTCGCTTTGGCGACGATCTTATCGGCGAGCTGCCCCCGTCCTTTGGCGACCAGGACCGGTGTGGCCTGCTGCTCAGGATCGTACTTCAGCGCCACGGCCTGTTTGCGCTCTGCGGCATTCTTCTCGCTTGGCTGCTTCATGCGCGCAGGTCCACCCCCCGGTACGGCTTGCCCGCAAAACCGGCGTGATCCGGCAGCAGCTCGCTGCCGGCCAATGCGCCCTTCCTGGTCGCCGCCGCTTCCCTGTCAACCGTAGTCGGGAGTGGCGTGCTGCGCAGAGTCAGCAGTTGGTAACCGCTGCGCCCCATTGCCTCGGCCACTTCGCCTCGGGATGTCTCAAGCAGCGGACCGATGGCGGGATGATCGTTCCAGATGGTCAGGCTGACGATCTTGTCGACAACTTGCACATCGACGAGCGTGTCGCCCAGCTGCTTCATCTGCAGGTCGAACAAGAGGCGGCAGTTGGCTGCGTCGATCTCTCCCTTGCGCCCCCTCCGGGTCTGGACATGTACGGATGCCGTCTGGCTGCCGTCCTGTCCATGCAGCGGGATGAAGATCGACAGATGGGACATCATCGCGCTGCCGCGCTCCGCCGAGAGCAGCAGCTGCTGCCCGGTGATCTGCTGCAGCAGTTGCTGCGCCGCCTCGCGCAGCGCCGGCGGCGCATCCTCCCGGGCCGCGAGCTGCAGCAGCGCGCCCTTGAGCGACTCCTGCGCCGCAGCCGGCCGTCCGGCCTCGGCTGCAGGCGCATCTGCGCCTGCCGGGCCGCCCAGCGGCAAGCCCGGCGCGCGCTCCGCGAGCGGCTGCGGCGGCGCCTCCGCGGGACGGGCCAGCGTCTGCCCGTCCGCGCCCGTGGGTACCGGGGGCATCGCTCCCCCGGCCGCAGAGCCTGCGGCCCCGGCGGCTCCGCCCGGGGCCGGCCGCAGCAGCAGCTGGCGCTCGTGATCGACGCCCAGCCAGCGCAGCATGTCCCCGACCCAGCCGGCGGCACCGGTCGGGGCCGGGTTCGCCGCTGCGGTCGTCGCAGCAGCGGGGCGGCCCGCACCAGCTGGCGATGCAGCCTCGCCAGCGCTGCCCGATGCAGCGGCAGCAGCCCCAGGAGCGATCCCTGCATTCGCCGTCCCAGCTGCTGCAGGCGCCCCACCGCCAGCCTGCGACGGTCCGTGCGGCTGGATACCGATCGACGCTGGCGGGGCTGCTGACGGCGCGGTATTCCCTTGCTGCCCGGGCATCCCGGCAGCTGCCACTGATGGCGAGCCTCCACCAGTCAGCGATGGCCCGTTCGGTTGGCCAGCCGTTGCTGCAGGTGCTGTCGCTGCCGAGGCAGTGCCGCCTTGCTGGCCGGGCATCCCTGCGGCGGCACCGGTTGATGCGCTCCCTGTCCCGGACACTCCCCCCGCGGAGGCAGTCTGGCCGCTGCCAGGAGCAGCATCTGTTGTCATACGCAGCAGTCCCGTCCCTTCCTGCAACAAAGCAAGGACACGTGCCGCCGCTTGCTGCGCCGTCTGGCTGCCCGTTGCAGCGGTCGTACCCGTCGTCCCCTCCGGATGCCCGAGGAAGTTCCGCAACTGGCTCTGCAGCCCTTCCAGCAGCTCGTGCGACGGCCTTCCGAACATCGCCTGCTGAAGCGCCGAGATCGTCCCCGCCGTCATCGGCAGCCCCCGCCTGTAGGCAAGCGCCGCCGCCTGCATCCACTGCTGCGGATCGGCCTGCGCCGGCATCGCCGCCGAAGCCTTGCCGAAGGCCGCCGACAGCTCCCGGTTAAGGGAGAAGCCCTCCCGCTTCATGTCCAGCATCAGCTGCTGTGCCCAAGGCTTATCCGGCAGGCCCAACCCGCGCACCAGATCGCGCAGTGCCGCCTCCGGCATCGCGGCGCTGCCGGGATCCACCGGACGCAGGACGACCATGCCGCCATTTGTAGAAGGCTGGACCTGCAGCATCGTCGACTGTCCCGGCTGCAGGGGCAGCTCCAGCTTGGCGCGCACCTGGTTGCCGTTGATTTGTACAAGTGCTTCATCGCCGTCCAGCAGACTGACCACGACGCCCCGCACGACTTGCCCGGGCTTTAGCTCCAGCACCCGGCTGTCGCCGCTCTGCACATCTCCCAACAGACTTCGCATCATCTGTCCGATATTCACATTCCGTTCCTCGCTTTCCTCGTCCGCCGGCATCTCCCTGCCGCTCAGGTATCGCTTCACTATATTATTACTATCGTCGGCAGACCCCGATTCCGTTAATGTAAATTACCCCCCCACAAAGTGGGAATTTGGCCTCGAAGAGTACTCAGGTGCTCTGCAGGGGGCCCCGGAAACAGATTAGTTCTTTACGTGCAAAATAGGCCAAACAGAAGTTCTGCTTGGCCTATGCAGTCATGCCAGGATTACGCCCCCCGTCCCGCTAGAACATCTCCTGCTGCTCCGCCAGCAGCTTCGTCAGGAAAGAACGGCGGTGCAGCGGACTTGGACCATACGCGAGGATTCGCTCCCGGTGGAGCTTGGTGGCATAGCCTTTATGTATCGCGATCCCGTACTCTGGATACAGCGGATCCCACCGCTCCTTGCACAGTCGGTCCCGCGTCACCTTGGCGATGATCGAAGCGGCCGCGATCGACTGGCTGACCGCATCACCATGGATGATCGCCTGCTGCGGCAGCGGGCTGTCGACCTTCTCGGCGTCGACGAGCAGATAATCCGGTGCCACTCCGGCCGCCGACTCCGCCAGCCCGAGCACCGCCTCCTTCATCGCCAGGCGCGCCGCCTGCTTGATATTGATCCGGTCGATCGTGACGCTGTCCACATGAGCGACGGACCAGGCCACCGCCTGGTCCACGATGACGTCGTACAGCAGCTCCCGTTTCTTTTCGCTCAGCTTCTTGGAGTCATCGACGCCATCGAGCACCAGTCCCTCAGGGAGCACTACTGCAGCAGCAACGACGTCGCCGAACAGACAGCCCCGGCCGACTTCGTCGACGCCTGCGATATGCGCATAGCCTTCGCTCCAGAGCCGGTCTTCATACTCAAGCATAGGGATCCGGCTCCTCCAGCGTAATCTTGCCCAGCTTGCCGGCACGCAGCTCGCGCAGGATGATACCGGAAGCCTTCTCAAGGTCGACTCGCCCGCCGCTCATCAGACAGCCCCGTTTGCGGCCGATATCCTCCATCACGCGTACGATCTCCTGGTTGTTCTCCAGATCGGCAGGCGGTTCATCGATGCCGAAGCGCTCCTCCAGCGCGTCCCAATACCGTTCCACCAGTTCGCGGACCGCGAAGTAGGCGATGTCCTCAATGTTAAGGATCTGCTCGCGGATCGCGCCGGTCATCGCCAGCCGGTAGCCGACCAGCTCATCCTCGAACTTCGGCCAGAGGATGCCCGGCGTATCCAGCAGCTCCAGTTCCTTGCCTACCTTGATCCACTGCTGACCCTTGGTCACGCCGGGACGATCGCCGGTCTCGGCGATGTTCCGACCTGCCAGACGGTTGATCAGCGTCGATTTGCCGACGTTGGGGATGCCGACGATCAGCGCCCGCAGCGCCCGCGGGTTCATCCCTTTGCTGCGCATGCGGTCGATCTTCTCCTTGAGGATCTCCTGGACCCTGCCCGGAATCTCATCTACCCGCGTGCCTGTAGAAGAATCGACGGCAATGCACGGATGACCGTGTCCGCCAAAAAAAGAAATCCACCGGTCGGTCGCCCGTGGATCCGCCAAATCGGCTTTATTCAGTATGATGAGCCGGGGCTTGTCCAGCAGGATCTCGTCGATCATCGGATTGCGGCTCGACATCGGGACGCGCGCGTCCAGCAGCTCAATGACGATATCGATCAGCTTGAGCTTTTCCTGGATCTGACGGCGCGCCCTTGTCATATGTCCCGGAAACCATTGGATGGTCATGTTTCTCTCACCTCATTGTTCCGTTATCTACAATTTTGATCTGATTCCACGGCCAGAAGATCACATCGGCCCGGCCCACGATCTCGTCCATCGAGACGAAGCCGATCGAACGGCTGTCGCGGCTGTTGCCCCGGTTGTCCCCGAAAGCAAGGATAGAATTGTCTGGCACGGTGTCGGTTGTAACTCTGCTATTCGGAAAGTCGTCTTCGGTATTGTAAAGTCTGCCTTCGCTCTGCGCCTGAGCGATCGCTTCCGTCAAGTACGGCTCCTCGACCAGTTCGTCATTAATGTAGAGGCTGTCGCCCTCAAGTCTGACCTTGTCGCCGGGCACGCCGATGACGCGTTTGATGAAATCCCGGTTTTCTTCCGGTACATGGAAGACGACCACCTCACCGCGGTGCGGCTGACGGATATCATACAGAATCTTGTTGACGATGACGCGCTCACCAGACTCAAAGCTAGGCAGCATCGACGATCCGTCGACGATAAACGGCGAGAACAGAAACGTACGGATCACAAACACCAGCACCCCGGCGATCGCCAGCGCTTTGATCCATTCCACGATCTCTTTCTTCGCTTTGGGGGGTTTGGTCTGCTCTCCGGACACGCCGGCTCCGCCAGTCTCCGGATCCCTGCCTGTAGGCGCTGGTTCTTGTCGCTTAATCTCTTCGTCTTGATTATGATTCATAGCTACGCCTACCTTTACATATGAGGTTGTCCAAAAAAGCCCGCTTCGATCACGGCGTGATTTCAAGGAGGCGGGTTCTGCATCTTGTCGGTGTTGAGAACCGACCTTTCAAACTCACGTTGTATGTAGTTAACTCGCACTTAGCACAAAAAAACGAAAAGGGACTTGTTTGCGCAAGCCCCCTTGTCGTTCATTAGCGAATTTCTTTAATTCTGGCTGCTTTACCGCGCAGTTCGCGAAGGTAGTACAGTTTAGCACGGCGTACTTTACCACGACGAGCCACTTCGATCTTATCGATTTTCGGCGAGTTGACCGGGAACGTTCTCTCCACGCCAACACCGTACGAAATTTTGCGCACTGTAAAAGTCTCGCTGATGCCACCGCCACGGCGTTTGATTACCACGCCTTCGAAAAGCTGAATCCGTTCGCGGGATCCCTCAATAACTTTTACGTGTACTTTCAGCGTGTCACCAGGACGAAAGCTAGGAATGTCTTTCCGAAGCTGTTCTTGAGTAATTGCTTGTAGGATATTCATAAGTCGTATTTCCTCCTTCCATCATAGACGTTCTTGTAAGCTCGTCGGCTCCTGAGGAACCGGGTCATGGCCGACAGAGGACCGCCCGACTATTACAGACAACATTTGAAATTTTACCATATTCCGAGTCAGAATACAACTGGCAATCTGCACGCCGCCAAACGCCGGATTCCTGCCGGAAGACTAAGATCCCTCGTCCCTGCCGCCAAGTGCATCCAACAGCTTCCGCTCCTCAGGCGTCAGTTCCACCTGCTCCAGCAGCTCCGGACGGCGGGCAAGCGTGCGGAGCAGCGATTGCTCGCGCCGCCAGCTCTCGATCCGCGCATGATGTCCCGACATCAGCACTTCCGGCACCTCCCAGCCACGAAACGAGACGGGGCGGGTGTACTGCGGATACTCCAGCAGTCCGGTGCTGAACGAATCCGTCACAGCGGACGATTCATTGCCCAGGACGCCCGGCAGCAGACGGACGACGCTGTCGATGACAACCATCGCCGGCAGTTCACCGCCGGTGAGCACATAATCACCGATCGACAGCTCATCCGTCACCAGATGCTCACGGATCCGCTCATCGTAACCCTCGTAGTGGCCGCAGATGAAGATCAGATGCTTCTCCTGCGACAGCTCCTCCGCTTTGCTCTGGCGGTAAGGCTCGCCTTGCGGACACATCAGGATGATCCTTGGCTTCACATCCTCCTGCAGCCGGATATCCTCCACAGCCGAGAAGATCGGCTCCGCTTTGAGCACCATGCCGCCGCCCCCGCCATACGGGTAGTCGTCTACTGTATTATGCTTGTTGTTGGCATAGTCGCGGAAGTTCACCGCCTGCAGATCCACGATCCCTTTGTCCCTTGCCTTGCCCAGAATGCTCGTACCGAACACGCCCTCCAGCATCTCGGGGAACAGCGTCAACACATCGATCCGCATCGTCTACTCCAGCCCTTCCAACAGCCTGACGGTGACCAGCTTTTGCGGAACGTCTACTGCGATCAGCACATCATCGATCACCGGCAGCAAGAGCGGCTTGCCCTTGGCGCGCTCGACCACCCAGACGTCATTGGCGCCGGGACTCAAGATCTCGGTAATCTCGCCCAGCGTCTCACCGTCTTCCGTCACGACTCGGCAGCCGACAATCTCGTGGTAGTAATACTCGTCGTCCTCGAGCTCCACCAGATCCTCCTTGGCGACCTTGACCGCCCAGCCCTTGTATTGCTCGGCATCATTAATATGGTCGACGCCTTTCCATTTGACGATGAACATGCCTTTGTGCTCCCGGGCGCTCTGCACGGTCAGCGCCACGACCCGCCCGTCCGCAGGAGCGTGGAGAGCAAGCTTGCTGCCGGGTGCGAAGCGTACGTCCGGGAAGTCCGTCTGGGAGAGAATCTTGACTTCTCCCCTAAGCCCGTGCGTATTGACCAGCTTCCCGACATTCAACCACTCGATCATCATCCCGACCCTCCGTTTCTATCTGTCTTTGCCCAGGCGCCGAAGCCTGCGACATCCTTGCCAGTCTTGAAATTTGAAAAAGGCTAGGAACAGTTCCTAACCCCTTATATCTTGATATGATGTTAGGAGACAATGTCAACGACGACACGCTTCGATGACTTCACAGCAGCCGAGGCGACTACCGTTCGCAGCGCTTTGGCAATCCGGCCTTGCTTGCCGATTACTTTCCCCACATCCTCGGGATGAACGGAAAGAGCGTACACGAAGCCGCGATCGTCTTCCTTGACCTCGACACGCACATCATCCGGATGATCCACCAAAGCCCTAGCTATGACAAGAATCAATTCTTCCATCTCTAGGCCTCCGCAGGAAAGAGAGTGTTCAAAAGCGTCGCTTTTGAACACGCACTTCAAAGGATTATTTCTGCTGTCTGAGCTCATGAAGCTTGGTCATAACGCCGGCTTTGCTCAGAAGATTGCGTACGGTATCGGAAGCTTGCGCTCCGGTTTGCAACCATTTCAACGCTTTCTCTTCATCGATGTTCACTTGAGCCGGCTCTGCTACCGGGTTATACGTACCGATCTCCTCGATAAAACGACCGTCGCGCGGCGAGCGGGAATCGGAAACAACAACACGGTAAAAAGGCGATTTATGTGCACCAATGCGTTTCAGACGAATACGAACTGCCATGGAATTTCACCTCCTTCAAAAGCGCTCCCCACAAAGACGTTCCCCACAAAGTGATGCGTGGCTTTGAAGCTTACTCAAGTACTTTGCGGGGGCCCCGGTTTAAAAAGACCGCATCACGAGCTTCAAATAAAAGTTCAAAAAGTCGGTTTTCAGCCGTAATCAAAAGCGGACTTTTAAACCACCTTAAAAAGGGAACTTCATGCCTTTGCCCATCAGGCCTTTAAGGCCCTTCTTGCCGCCCTTCGGCCCCTTTGGACCCATCATCGACGAAAATTGCTTCATCATCTTGCGCATATCGTCGAATTGCTTGATCAGCCGGTTCACATCGGCCACCGACGTGCCGCTGCCGGCGGCAATCCGTTTGCGGCGGCTGTGATTCATAATCTCCGGCTTGACCTTCTCTTCCTTGGTCATGGATTGGACGATCGCCTCGACGCGGCCGATCTGACGCTCGTCGACCTTGATGTCCTTGAGGCCCTTCATCTTGTTCATGCCGGGCATCATCTCCAGCAGCTGATCCAGCGGCCCCATCTGGCGCACTTGAGCCATCTGCTCCAAGAAATCGTCGAACGTAAACTCAGCATTGCGCATCTTGCGTTCCATCTCGGCTGCTTTCTCGGCATCGATATTGGTTTGCGCCTTCTCGATCAGCGACAGCATGTCGCCCATACCGAGGATCCGCGAAGCCATCCGCTCCGGATGGAACGGCTCGAGGGAATCGATCTTCTCGCCCATCGCCGCGAACTTAATCGGGCAACCGGTCACCGCCTTGACCGAGAGGGCGGCGCCGCCGCGGGTATCGCCATCCAGCTTGGTGAGGACAACCCCGGTCAGCTCGAGCTGCTTGTGGAAGCTGTCGGCGACGTTGACCGCATCCTGACCAGTCATCGCGTCGATGACGAGCAGCACTTCATCCGGCTTGACGGCTTCGTGAACCTGCTTCAGCTCATCCATCAGCGCTTCATCGATGTGCAGCCGACCGGCCGTATCGATGATGACGTAGTCGTTGCCGTTATCCTTGGCATGCTGCAAGCCGGAGCGAGCGATGTGAACGGGATTCTCCTGATCCCCCATCGAGAAGACAGGGGCCTGGATCTGCTCGCCAAGCACCTGCAGCTGCTTGATGGCTGCCGGCCGGTAGATGTCACAGGCGACCAGGAGCGGCTTGTGATTGCTCTTCTGCAGCAGCTTGGCCAGCTTGCCGGTGGTCGTCGTCTTGCCGGCGCCCTGCAAGCCTGCCATCATGATGACGGTGGGCGGGCGGTTCGCCTTGGCCAGCTTGCTCTGCGTGCCGCCCATGAGCTCGGTCAGCTCTTTGTTGACGATGTCGATGATGACCATGCCAGGCGTGAAGCTCTTCATGACTTCCTGTCCGACCGCTTTCTCCTTCACCTTGCCGATGAAGTCCTTGACGACTTTGAAGTTAACGTCAGCCTCCAGCAACGCCAGACGCACCTCGCGCATCGCTTCCGCTACATCGTCCTCGGACACCTTGCCCTTGCCCTTCAGCTTGCTGAACACATTTTGAAGCCGCGCGGACAATCCTTCAAACGCCATTCCCGTCACCTCCCGTTAAGCTTGTACCTCTTCCTGCTTATCTATTGGCGCCGATCCATCGCGTGGCGAGATCCGTTCCCGGAGCAGCTTGTGCAGCGGTTCGGCACTGCCGGTCGGCAGCGCGCTTACCGCTTTCTCCAGTCTGACGAGCCACTCTTGCTCGCGCTGATGGCTTGCCAGCAGACCAAGCCTGGTCTCATATGATTCGAGCGCGCCTTCGGCCCGTTTCACATGCTCGTAGACGGCTTGCCTGCTGATCGCAAATTCGGCTGCGATCTCGCCAAGCGAGAAATCATCATGGTAATAATATTTGAGAAACGTCTGCTGCTTCTCGGTCAGCAGCGGTTCATAAAAATCAAACAACAGATTGACCCGATTGGTCTTTGCAAGGGCGCCCGGTTCAGTAGTCACTGCCAGCCCCTCCCTGTTCCGTTAGTTGAATCCGTTGTAAAGTCACAACACTTGACACCGTGACAACGCTCCTTATTCTACCTTATCGCAGCACTGCGTGTCAAGCGCCGAACCTTGTCAGTGGTTTGACTGTTCCGTCTCGGCCTCTTTTTGGATCAGGCCGGCGAACAGCGCATGGACGAACTGCTCGGAATCAAACTGCTGCAGATCCCCCATCTTCTCGCCGAGACCGACGAATTTGACCGGCAGATTGAGCTCATTGCGAATCGCGATGACGATACCGCCTTTGGCGGTGCCGTCCAGCTTGGTCAGCAACAGCCCGGTGACGCCGCTCTTCTCGCCGAACAGCTTGGCCTGGCTCAGCGCATTTTGCCCTGTCGTCGCATCGAGCACGAGCAGCACCTCGTGGGGCGCATCCGGCACCTCGCGCTGGATCACCCGAAAAATCTTGTTCAGCTCTTCCATCAGATTGCTCTTGTTCTGCAGACGACCCGCTGTGTCGCACAGCAATACATCGACGCCACGCTGCTTGGCCGCCTTGACCGCATCGAACATAACCGCCGCCGGATCGGCACCCGGGTGCTGCTTGATGACATCGACGCCGACCCGTTGCCCCCACACCTCCAATTGATCGATTGCGCCAGCACGGAATGTGTCGCCCGCCGCCAGCAGCACGCTCTTGCCTTCGCTCTTGAACCGGTGTGCCATTTTGCCGATCGAGGTCGTCTTGCCGACGCCGTTGACTCCTACGAACAGGATTACGGTCATGCCGCTAGCGGCCATCTTCAGTCGCGGATCCGCTTCGCCGCGGAGCATCTCCACAAGCTTCTCGGAGAGCACCGGCTGCAGGTCTGCCGCATCCTCGATCCGCCGTTTCTTCACTTCCTTGCGCAGGTCGTCGATCAGCTCCATGACCGTATTGACGCCAACGTCGGCTCCGATCAGGATTTCTTCGAGCTCCTCGAAGAACTCTTCGTCGATTTTTTTGCGGCGGGTGATCAGCTCCTCCACCTTTTCAACGAACGCCGTACGCGTCTTGCTCAGCCCATCCTTGAACACCGTAGTGACCGCTTCGGTCTTGCTGGCGATGCTATCCTTCAGCCGTTTAAAAAAACTCATCTCTCTTCTTCCTTCCTTCGTCTATCGCTACTAGTAAAAACTAAGCCGATACGGCTTCCTCGTCTTCGAGACGAACCGATACGAGCTTCGACACGCCGCCTTCTTCCATCGTTACGCCATAGAGCACGTCCGCTTCCTCCATCGTTCCCTTGCGGTGAGTGACGACGATGAACTGCGTCAATCCCGAGAACTCGCGCAGATATTGCGCAAACCGGGCGACATTGGCTTCATCGAGCGCCGCTTCCACTTCGTCCAGGACGCAGAACGGCACCGGCTTCACCTGCAGGATCGCGAACAGCAGGGCAATTGCCGTCAGAGCCCGCTCGCCGCCGGAGAGCAGCTGCAGATTCTGCAGCTTCTTGCCAGGCGGCTGGGCGACGATGTCGATGCCTGTGTCGAGCACCCGATCCGGCTCCACCAGGACAAGATCGGCCCGTCCGCCGCCGAACAGCTTGGAGAAGACGATACTGAAATGACCGCGGATGGCTTCGAAAGCAGTCCGAAACCGCCGTCCCATCTCCTCCTCCATCTCGCGGATGACCTCGTACAGTGTCGTCTTGGCTTCGATCAGATCTGTTTTCTGCTCATTGAGGAACTCGTAACGCTCGCGTACCCGCTCGTACTCGTCGATGGCGCCCAGGTTGACCTCGCCGAGCGAGGTGATGCTGCGCTTGAGCTCCCGCACCTCCTGCTGGGCCGCCGGGACGTCCTCGGGCACCGGGTAGCGCTCCTTGGCCAGCTCGAAGCTGAGCTCATGCTCCTCGCTGAGCTTGCGGAGCAGGTTGTCCAGCTCGACGTCCAATCGATTGGCCGCGATCTCGGTCTGCCGCAGCCGTTCTTCGACTTGCCGGAGCTGCACGCGCTGCTCCTTCGTCTCGCTCTCGCCCTGCTCCAGCTGGCGCAGCAGCTCGGCGCGGGCAGCCCGTTTGAAGTCGGTCTGCTCGCCGCACTCCTGCTTCTTCAGCCGGTAATGGTTAAGATTCTCCGTCTGCCGGACCGTCTCCTCCTGATGGCGGGTCTGCTCTTCATCCTGCTGTTTCAGCAGGCCTCGTACAGCAGAGAGCTCCTGCTTGGCGCGGGCGATATCGCCACGGACCCGGGTTGCGTGATCTTCATACGAGTGCTTCTCCTGCTCCGTCTTGGCAACGCTGATCTTCATGTCGGTCAGTTGACCCTGGAGCTCTTCTTTGGCGGATTCGCTCGCCTTGCGGATTGCCTCGGCCTGGCGGATCGCTTCCTGCAGCCTCGCCTCTTCGCCCGTCTGCTCTACAAGCCTGGCCTGGGCTGCTTCGGCCGCTGCCGCCAGATCCTGACGCTCGCTGGCATGGCCCTGCAGATCCTGCGCGAACAGCTGCTTCTGCTCGCCAAGATGACGCGACTCATGCTCCAGCTGCTGCAATTCCGCCCGCAGCTGCTGCTCGTCGATCCGGCACTGCTCGCTCCGCCCTCGGAGCTCCTCGAGATTCTGATTGCGGATGGACAGATCCTTGCGGATATCATCCATCTTGTCCTTCAGCCTGGACAGCTGTTCCGAGGTCTCGCGGATATCCGCATCCAGCTGCTCGATATGCCGGCTCCGGCCGAGCAGATTGGCGCCTTTCTTCTGCAGGCTGCCGCCCGTCATCGATCCGCCGGCATTGACGACATCACCCTCCAGCGTGACGACGCGAAAACGGTACTGGCACCGGGAAGCGATCCGGTTGGCCTGCTCGAGATTGGCGGCGATCAGAACGTTGCCCAGCAAGTTCTGGATGATCGCCCGGTAGCGGTCTTCACATCTGACCAACTCGGCTGCGACGCCGACAAACCCTTCCAGCGACTCGACCATTCGCTTGTCCTGCTCAGGGATGTGCCGCGCCCGGATGACATCAAGCGGCAGGAAGGTCGCCCTGCCGAGCTGACGCTGCTTCAGGAAGCTGATCGCCGTGCGTGCAGCACGCTCATCTTCCATCACGACATGCTGCAGCGCACCGCCGAGCGCTGTCTCGACAGCCACCTCTACACGCTCCGGCACGGACATCAGCTCAGCTACCGCCCCATGCACGCCCTGCAGACCCTGCTGGCTGCGTCTGGCCGCTTTGAGCACTTCGCGGACACCGTGCATGAAGCCGTCGAGACCCTGCTGCATCTCCTTCATCGTATCGCGTCTTGACGTCAAGGCATCCTGCTTTTGCTCCCACTTGCGGTACGTGGCCTGCGCCTCTTCGAGCAGCTTCTGCAGCTCCTGCAGGCGCTCGCTCTCGCCGATATATTTGCCGCGCACGCTGTCCAGTTCGTTCATCGTGGCTTGCAGCCGGCGTTCCAGATCTTGCTTCCGGCTGAGCAGCTTGGCTTGCTGCTCCTGCCACTTCGTCTCCTCGTCACCGAGACGTTCGACCCGGCGCTGGACCGCCTCCTGCTGCTGCTCCGCATAGCGGATTTCGTTGCGCAGCTGAGCCATCGTGCTCAGTACCTCGAGCAGCTCGCTCTTCAACGTTTCTTCGGCGGTGCTGCCGGCTTCGCCGGCGACGCCTGCGAGCCGCGCCTCCTCGGCTTGCAGCTGCTCTCGGAGCCCTCCCAGGGAACGCTCGAGCTCTGCCGCCTTGGCACGGTATGATGCCTCCTCAGACGTCAGCGCAGCGATCCGCTGGTCATGCGAGGCGGCGCTTTCTTCGAGCTGCCGTCTGTTCTGCTCCAGGTTGCGCTTGCGTTCCTTGAGCACCTCGCCGTAGCCTTCGCACTTTTCATACTCTTCGCTGTACTGAAGCATCGCTTGATGCAGTACCTCAAGCGCTTCCTCCAGCTCCCTGAGCTGCTGGCGCTCCTTCTCCAGGTGGGCGTCGTGTTTGTTAACAAAGGCGGACAGCGCAACCTGCTCCTCTTGCAGCTTTCTCAGCTTCTCCGCCGATTCGTTCCAGGACTGGTGCACCTGTTCGATCTGGTGCACGTAGAGCGAGATCTCCTTTACTTTGAGTTCTTCGCGCAGCGCCTTGTAGCGTATCGCTTTCTCCGATTGCTCCCGCAGAGGACCGACCTGATCCTCCAGCTCCGAGACGAGATCGTGGATCCGAAGCAGATTTTGCTCGGTGTCGTCGAGCTTCTTTTGAGCTTCGCGTTTGCGCGATTTGTATTTGACAATACCTGACGCTTCTTCGAAGATGCCCCGTCTGTCTTCGGACCGGGTGCTCAGGATCTCCTCGATCCGGCCTTGGCCGATGATCGAATACGCTTCCTTGCCGATGCCGGTATCCATGAACAGCTCGGTGATATCCTTCAAGCGGCATGCTTGTTTGTTAATCAGATATTCGCTGTCTCCGCTGCGGTGTACGCGCCGCGTAACCGTAACCTCGTTGAATTCCAGGGGCAGTGCCTGGTCGGTATTGTCGAGAGTCAGCGAGACCTCGCCGTAACCGACCGGTTTGCGGGAATCGCTGCCGGCGAAGATGATATCCTCCATCTTGCCGCCGCGCAGACTTTTGGCCGATTGCTCGCCAAGCACCCAGCGGATGCTGTCCGAAATATTGCTCTTGCCGCTGCCATTCGGTCCGACCACCGCTGTGATGCCGGGGACGAACTCCAATTCGGTGCGGTCGGCAAAAGATTTGAAGCCTGCCAATTCTATACGTTTCAGGAACATAGTCGTACCTTCACCTCAACAGCTATTGTATCATAACCGGGCTGCGCCCGACATAGCCAACCTTTCAACCCGAGTGGCGCTCCGCGTGGAAGCGAATGAACTCGTTTTTCGAATTCAGATCCCCTCATAATCAAAGAAGATCCCGGCGCCGCCGGGACCTTCTCAGTTGCTTCTATAGTGGCCTGCTTACGAATGATGTGCCGCATCCAGCCGTTCCCACGCTTCCGAAGCCGCCTGCTGCTCCGCCTCTTTCTTGGTGCGGCCGCTGCCGCTCCCATAGCGTTCCTGGCCGATATGCACCTCGACCACAAATTCGCGGTCATGGGCCGGCCCGCGCTCTTCCAGTACCCGGTACTCTACGCTGCCCAGCGCTTGATGCTGGGCGTGCTCCTGCAGCTTGGACTTGAAGTCCTTGACCAGCATCGGGCCGTCATTCTCGATATGCGGGAACACACGGGAGCCAAGAAAATCCCGGACTCGATCCAATCCCTGATCCAGATACAAAGCGCCGACGAATGACTCGAACAGGTCCGCCAGCAGCGCCGGGCGCTGGCGCCCGCCAAGCTGCTCCTCGCCCCGCCCGAGCAATACATGCTCGCCGAAGTTCAAAAGTTCAGCGAATCGGGCAAGCGACGGCTCGCACACGATCGAAGCCCGCATCCGCGTCAGCTCGCCTTCGGGCCGCTTCGGATAGGTGCCATACAAGTACTCGGATACGAGCAGCTGCAGCACCGCGTCTCCCAGAAACTCCAGCCTTTCATTATCCTTGGCCGTCCCGTGCTTGTGTTCGTTGACGTACGAGGTATGAGTGAAAGCCTGCTTCAGCAGTCCCGGACGCTCAAACGTCAGCTGGAGCTCTCGCTGAAGCAGCTGAAAATGATCATGCTTCATACTTCTTCATCACGATAGTCGCATTATGTCCGCCGAACCCAAAGGAGTTGGACATGGCAATGCGAACGTCCGCCTGACGCGGGTGATTCGGCACATAGTCCAGATCGCATTCGGGGTCCTGATCCTCCAGGTTGATCGTCGGCGGTATGATACCGTGACTCAGGGTAAGGCCAAGGATGACCGCTTCGACGCCGCCCGCCGCTCCCAGCAGATGACCGGTCATCGACTTCGTCGAGCTGACGGCAAGCTTGTACGCATGATCGCCGAAGGCCCGTTTGACGGCTATCGTCTCCGAGCGGTCGCCGACTGGCGTCGAGGTGCCGTGAGCGTTGATATAATCGACCGCTTCCGGATCGATGCCGGCATCCTTGAGCGCTCGGGTCATGCAACGGGCGGCGCCGTCGGGATCCGGCTCGGTCATATGATGGGCATCGCCGCTCATGCCGTAGCCGATCACCTCGCCGTAGATCCGGGCGCCGCGCTGCAGCGCATGCTCCAGCGACTCGATGATGAGTACGCCGGCCCCCTCGCCCATGACGAAACCGTCACGGCCCGTATCAAACGGTCGGCTGGCTTTGTCTGGCTCGTCGTTGCGGGTGGACATCGCCCGCATCGAGCAGAAGCCGGCCATCCCTGTCGGACGAATCGTCGCTTCCGCCCCGCCGCAGATCATGACGTCCGCTTCGCCGCGCTGGATCAGCTTGTACGAGTCGCCGATCGAATG
Organism: Paenibacillus jepli; assembly: GCF_047238105.1. Classification (NCBI taxonomy): domain Bacteria; kingdom Bacillati; phylum Bacillota; class Bacilli; order Caryophanales; family Paenibacillaceae; genus Paenibacillus; species Paenibacillus jepli. Next base: position 6,730,481 of record NZ_JBDFMD010000001.1, on the reverse strand, counting down.
CGTCCCGGTCGCGCAGGCAGTGACCGCGGTGCTGTTGGGGCCTTTGGCGCCAGTGCTCATCGACACCTGTCCGGAGCCCATGTTGGCGATCATCATCGGGATGAAGAACGGGCTGACGCGCTTAGGTCCTTTCTCCAGCAGCACATTGTGCTGGTCCTCCCAGGTGCCTAATCCGCCGATGCCTGAGCCGATCATAACGCCGATCCGCTCGGCATCGACATTGCCGCCGATCTCGATGCCGGCGTCGCGGATCGCAGCCTGGCTGGCCACGACGGCAAATTGCACGAAGCGGTCCATCCGCCGTGCCTCCTTGCGGTCGATCCCATAATCCTCGGGATTGAAGTTCTTGATCTCGGCTGCGATGCGCGTCGGGTAGTCGGAGAAGTCGAATGCTTCGATCTCCGAAACGCCGGATTTGCCCTCCAGCAGACTGCCCCAGAACGTGTCCAGCTCATGGCCCAGCGAGGTCATGACGCCCATGCCGGTAACTACTACTCTCTGCTTCACAACTATCACCCCTACAGATTGCAAAATAAAGTGCATAACTTACGAACATTCACGGTCTTGCCAATATATAAAAGGCTTTCAGCCTCGCATTCCTTAATCGCTAATTCATACGTTCCACTATCGCAATAATGTTGTATAGATGGAGAGAAGTCCCGCTATTGTCAGGCGGGACTCTTGTAACCTTACGTATGAGATTGTATGTAATTCACTACTTCTCCCACAGTGGTGATTTTCTCTGCATCTTCATCAGAGATCTCCAAGTCGAACTCGTCTTCAAGTTCCATGACCAATTCTACAACATCGAGAGAATCAGCGCCTAGGTCATCCTTAAAAGATGCTTCCAGTGCTACTTCAGCTTCGTCAACGCCAAGGCGGTCAACGACGATGCGTTTTACGCGATCAAATACGTCGGACATCCAAGTCACCTCCTCTTTGGTATTATACGAGAATTGAAGATAAAATGCCATACGGGCGAGAAAGGAATCTCGAACAGGCTCTATAGCTGCCAGTCAGCCCATGTACATGCCGCCGTCGACATGGACGGTCTGCCCTGTCATGTAGCCTGCCGCATCCGATGCAAGGAATCGAACCGCGCTGGCGATGTCCTCCACCCGGCCCAGCCGGGCCAGCGGGATCTGCCCGCCCAGCTGCTCCCGCATCTCCGCTGGCAGCTTGTCTGTCATCTCGGTCTCGATGAAGCCCGGGGCGATGCAGTTGACCGTGATGCCGCGTGAAGCAAGCTCTCGCGCAGCGGATTTGGTCAGACCGATCACGCCCGCCTTGGCGGCCACATAGTTGGCCTGCCCCGGATTGCCGAGCGCGCCCACGACCGAAGAGATGTTAATGATCCGTCCGGCCCGCTGCTTCATCATCGGGCGCGTGACCGCCTTGATGCCGTTGAAGACGCCTTTCAGATTGGTCTCGATCACCTGATCGAACTCCTCTTCCTTCATCCGCATGATCAGATTGTCTCGGGTGATACCGGCGTTATTTACCAGTATGTCCAAAGAACCGAAGGCTTCAATCACCTGCTTCACCATCGCTTCGAACTCATCCGTCTTGCCGACGTTGGCCTTGATCGCGACCGCCCGTCTCCCCAGCGCCTCCACCGCTTGCGCCGTCTCGCTGGCTGCGGCTTCGCTGCCGGAGTAGTTGATGGCGACATCGGCGCCAGCCTCGGCGAGCGCCACCGCAATGGCACGTCCGATGCCGCGGGATGCGCCGGTTACAAGCGCTGTCTTGCCTTCCAAGCCTGCGAACATTGCAGCACCTCCTCCACGTTAATTAGTCGTATATGCCTCTATGGCACCGGCATTGTTGATACTGACCACGCGCACGGACTTGTCGATCTTGCGGATCAGACCAGCCAACACAGTACCGGAGCCGATCTCGATGAACGTATCCACGCCGTGATCCAGCATATAGCGGACACTGTCCTCCCACAGTACAGGCGAGACCACCTGCTCCGCCAGCAGCCTGCGGATCGATTCGCTATCCGTAACCGGACTCGCCGTTACGTTGGCGATGACCGGAACTGCCGCGTCCTGCAGCTGCAGTCCGGCCAGCACGCCGCGCAGCTGATCAGCAGCAGGCTGCATCAGCGAGGAATGGAACGGCCCGCTGACCTCGAGGGGGATCGCCCGCTTGGCGCCCGCTTCTTTGCAGCGCTGGACGACAGCCGCCACTCCCGCTGCCGAGCCCGACACGACGATCTGGCCCGGACAGTTGACGTTGGCCAGCTCGACGATACCGCTCTCCCCGCTGACTGCTTCGCACAGTCGGCCGAGCGCGGCCCGCTCGGCCCCCAGAACAGCTGCCATAGCCCCCTCGCCGCCAGGCACCGCCTGCTCCATAAACTCGCCGCGCGCCCGCACGGTTCGCAGCGCATCCTCGTATGAGATCGCGCCGGCGGCTACCAGGGCGCTGTACTCGCCCAGGCTGTGACCGGCGACGTAGTCCGGCTGGACGCCGTGTATTTTGAACGCCGCCAGCAAGGCTGTACTGACAGCCAGCAAAGCCGGCTGCGTATTGGCCGTCTGCTTGAGCTGCTCCTCGGGACCTTCAAAGATCAGCCGGCTAAGCGCAAAGCCAAGCGCTTCGTCGGCACGATCGATGATCTGCCGCGACGCTGCCGCTGTCTCGTATGCATCCTTCCCCATCCCGACCGCCTGCGCGCCCTGGCCGGGGAAGACAAAAGCTAACTTGCCCATCCGTTCACACTCCTTCCGGCTTCTTTTACCATGTCAATACCGATGCTCCCCAGGTCAAGCCGCCGCCGAACCCGACCATGACGACCGTATTGCCTTCTTTGATCCGCCCCTCTTCGACAGCCTCGGCCAAGGCGATCGGGATGGATCCGGCGGATACATTGCCGTACTTGTCCAGGTTGACCATGCACTTGTCCTCCGGCAGCTGCAGCCGGTTCAGCGCCGACTGGATAATCCGGATATTGGCCTGATGCGGCACCAGCAGATCGATATCTTCTTTGCCCATGCCGGCTTTGCGGAGCGCCTCTTCCGCCGCATTGCCCATGATGCGCACGGCGAACTTGAACACCTCGCTGCCCGCCATCTGGATGAAATGCTGACGTTCGCCAATGCTCCGCTCCGAAGCCGGTACACGGGATCCGCCGCCGCACACCTTGAGCAGATCACCGCCCGCGCCATCCGCACCGAGCTCAAAGGCACGGAAGCCCCGGCCCTCCGGTACCGGGCCGATCACGACGGCGCCGGCGCCGTCGCCGAACAGGATGCACGTATTGCGGTCGGTGAAGTCTGTTATCCGCGACAAGCATTCCGCACCGACGACGAGCGCGTGCCGGTACATGCCGGAGGCAATCATGCTCGACGCTGTCGCCAGTCCATAGATAAAACCCGAGCAGGCGGCCGACAGGTCGAAGGCCGCCGCTTTTGACGCGCCCAGCTTGTCCTGAAGGATACACGCTGTCGAAGGGAAGAACATATCGGGTGTAATCGTCGCAACGATGATCAGATCCAGATCCTCCGCTGCGATGCCGGCCGCCTGGAGCGCCGCTGCCGACGCCTCAAGAGCAAGGTCGGATGTCGCTTGCTCGGGCGCGGCCAGCCGCCGTTCCCTGATCCCGGTCCGGGAGACGATCCATTCGTCATTGGTCTCCACCATCTGCTCCAGCTCCTGATTGGTCAGGACCCGCTCCGGGACATACTTGCCTGTGCCTAATATGCCTACTGGCTGTAAGTTCATTGCTTCACTCTCGCTTCCCGCTTATTTCCGAGGTTATCGCCTGTATCAAGCGGCCTTCCACCGCCGTTCTGGCCTGGCGCACGGCATTGAGGATCGCCACGGCATCCGAAGATCCATGACTCTTCAGGACGAGCCCTCTCACACCGAGCAGCGGTGCTGCACCATGCTCCTTATAGTCCATCTTGCGCCTGAATTCGCGCAGCTTCGGCAGCATGATCACAGCTGCCAGCTTGGTCAGCCACGATCTGCTGAACTCTTCCTTCAGGACGCCGAAGACGGTGCCTGCCGTACCCTCCATCGCCTTCAACAGGATATTGCCGACAAAGCCGTCGCAGACGAGTACGTCGCAGCCGCGCGTCAGCACATCGCGGGCCTCCACATTGCCTACAAAATGGATCGGCGCCGCTGCGAGCAGATCGTAGGCGGCCTTCGTCATCTCATTGCCCTTCTTGGCTTCTGTGCCGACATTGAGCAAGCCGACACGCGGCTTTGCCAGCCCGTGCATTTTTTGGCGGTAGATACTGCCCATCAGACCATATTGCAGCATATGCTCCGGCTTGGCGTCCATATTGGCACCCAGATCCAGAGCCAGCAGCCCGACATTGTCGAGCGTCGGCATCATCGGCGCCAGTGCCGGCCGCTCGATGCCTTCGATTCGGCCGAGTATGAGCAGCCCTGTCGCCATCAGCGCCCCGGTATTGCCAGCCGAGATCATGGCGTCGGCTTCGCCTTCGCGGACCAGCGTGCCGGCCACAACCATCGAGGATGCTTTTTTGCGGCGCACGGCGCGCACCGGCTCTTCATCCGGGCCGATCACATCGTCGGCATGCCGAACCTCGATATTGGCCGGCGCGGAAGCGAGCAGCGGCTGGATCCTGGCTTCGTCGCCGACCAAGACGATCGTCGTATCGGACCAGGCCGCCGCCGCTTCGATCGCGCCTTTGACTACGGCTTCCGGGGCGTGGTCTCCCCCCATTGCATCGATTGCAATCCGGATGTTCATCCCCCCCCCTCTATTCGACTGCCCGAACGGAATATGACAAATTGCCCCTGGAAGACCATTTCTTCCCCGACATATGTAATTACCTCAACCTTGGCCTTGCTCCCCTCGCTGGGAGCGGAACGGACATAGGCCTTGGCGATGCACTTCTCGTGCAGCTTGATCGGCCGGATGAACCGCAGATCCGCCGAAGCGGTGAGCGCGATCTCGTCATCGATGACGGCGACGGCCAGCGAGTTGGCCTGGGCGAAGATATGATGTCCTCTGGCAATGCCGGTGCGCGAAAACACATGCTCCTCACGAATCTCGAATAACGAGATGCCGCTCTTGTCCAGATGAAGATCGACGATATCACCGATGATCTCATGCATCGGCAGCGAGCGTACCGGATCATAAGAACGTTCGGCCATCAGCTTGATGCGCTCGCGCAGCTCTGGAATCCCGAGCTCCAGCCGATCCAGACGGATCGTCTGAATGCTCACTTTGAGTCGTCTGTTCAGTTCTCTGTCAGTCATAAACGGATTGTCTTCTATGAGCTTGGCCAGCTGCTGCTGCCGCTCACGCTTGGGCAGACGTTCGATAGCCCGCACCACCTTACTCATCTAGTATCAGATCATATTATTACCAGGTACCAATCCAGTATAAAGAAAAAACAGTTCGGAAGCAACGGCTGCGCGGAAGCTGTGAAGGGCAAAAAAAATAGCACCCCACCAGAGATGAAGTACTACTTCAATACTAATAAAAGGTGGTGCTATTGCTTGATAATCTCTCTCGATTTGTAGGTTCCGCACACTTTGCACACGCGATGAGCCAGTTTCAGCTCTCCGCATTGGTCGCATTTAACCATGCCCGGCACAACAAGCTTGAAGTGTGTGCGGCGCTTGTCGCGGCGTGTTTTGGATGTTCTTCTTTGTGGTACTGCCATCTATCCCACCTCCTTCACAAAAATCAGGCTCTCACAGCCTGTCAGTCCTTAAACAAGTCCTTCAAAGCCGCCATCCGGGGATCGATCCGCTCTCCGGAGCAGCTGCAGTCAGTCTCATTGCGGTTGACTCCGCACTGCGGGCACAGCCCCTTGCAGGTGTCGCTGCAAAGCGGCACGAAAGGCAAATGCAGCAGCAAGGCTTCTTCCAGATAAGGCTCCAGGTCGAACTTGTCTTCTTCGACGACGATGACGTCCTCTTCGGGCGGAGCGGCCGACTCGGGAACCGCTAGCTTGAACCGTTCGGAGAATGCTATATCCAGATGCTCGTTGGCAGGCTCCAGACAACGGGAGCAGGCAAACGCCACATCGATGGACATTTCGCCTTCCAGCCGGACGACACGAGCCTCGGGAAGCGCGTCCAGACGGACGGCTAATGGTCCGGCTTCCAGCACATCCTTGCGCCCCTTCAGCAAGTCCGACACATCCAGTGATGCATGGAACGGCTGCGGCATGCCCTTGGACAGCACGTCTTGAATTCGCAATATCATGTTATCAGCTCCAAATGTGTTCGAAAAAGCTCCACCTTTTCAAACAAACAAAATTTATTATATCGACCGGGCCTATGCTTTGTCAACAATTTCATTGAATTTGTAGGCGTCCACAGGCATTCATGCTATATTTAAAAAATCCCCACAAAGCGGAGCCTTGCCTTCGAAGCCTAATCAGGCACTTTGCGGTTGGCCCCGAAACATACAAATTCCAAGGAGGCGCGCCATTGCGAACAGTCGGGCTCATCGTGGAATATAATCCGTTTCACAACGGACATCTTTATCATATGCAACAATCCGTCAAACAAACAGGCGCCGAAGCCGTCGTGGCCGTCATGAGCGGCCATTTCCTGCAGCGCGGCGAGCCGGCGCTGCTGGACAAATGGGCGCGGACAGAGATGGCGCTCGCGGGCGGCTGCGACCTGGTCATCGAGCTGCCGATCGCCTATGCCGCCCAACCGGCAGAATGGTTTGCCTATGGCGCCGTATCGCTGCTCGAAGCTACCGGCGTAGTCGATGCGCTCTGCTTCGGCAGCGAGAGCGGCGACCTGGAACGCCTGGCGCGGAGCGCCAGACTCCTGGCAGATGAGCCGCCGCGCTTCAAGGAGCTGTTGCACGCCGTGCTCGGGCAGGGCAGCAGTTACCCCGCAGCTTACGCAGCAGCGGCGGACGCCTATCTCCGAGAGCAGGGGACCCCGGAGACCGCTCTCCCGGACCTCGCCAGTCCCAACAATTCCCTGGGTCTGCATTACCTGATGGCGCTTGAGCGAATCAGCAGCCCGATCCGGCCTTATACGGTGCTCCGGCAAAAGGCCGGCTATCACCAGGAGGACATCACCGACAGCCGGATCGCCAGCGCCACAGCAATCCGGCAGCTGCTGGCCTCCGGCGGGGCGCTCCGGGATATTGCCCCCTACGTCCCTGCTTCCACTCTGACGATCCTGGAGCGCGAATGGCATGCGGGCAGAGCCCCTGTCAGCTGGGAGAGCTTCGTCCCCCAGCTGCTCCACCTTCTTGCCTCCTCGTCGGCTGAGCGCCTGTCCTCCCTGCACGGGATGAGCGAAGGGCTGCAGTATCGGCTGCTTCGGGCGCTGCCGCAGCTGCAGGCTGCCGATTTTGAGCAGCTGCTGGCGCTGGTCAAGACGCGCCGATATACGCGGACCAAGCTGCAGCGGGTGCTGCTGGCCGTCCTGCTGGGCCACAGCCGCGACGAGCTAAAGCCTGCCCGGCTGGGGACAGGCATTCAGTATATTCGAGTACTTGGCTTTACTGGTACAGGACAGAAGCTGCTGGCGCGGATGCGCAAGCAGGCCAGACTGCCGGTGCTGCTCAGCGCTGCCCGTCCGCCGGCCGATCTGCCGTATCTCGAGCTGGACGTCCGGGCGTCCGCCGTCTACGCGGTGGCTCAGCGCCCGCCAAGCGGCAGCGCCATGTACCGCGATTACCTGCTGCCGCCGATCAGGATCTAGCGGTCGGCACTTCCCGGCGCAGCGCCTCGATCGCCTCGCCGATAGAAGAGACTGCGATCACCTTCATCCCGCTGCCGATCTGCCGCGCCCGGGCAGCGGCTTCTTCGGCGTTCTCGCGAGGCGCGAGGAACAGCTCGGCGCCCATCTGCTCGGCAGCCGTGATCTTCAGCGAGATCCCGCCGATCGGCCCCACCTCTCCAGACGGATCGATGGTGCCGGTACCGGCGATCCTGAGTCCGCCTGTCAGATCGCCTGGCATCAGGTCGTCGTACACTTGCAGGGCGAAGATCAAGCCCGCCGACGGGCCCCCGATCTCCCCTGCATCGATCCGTACGACATGTGCGGGATCGTCCGGCTCCAGCTTGCGCAGCTCGGCAAGCTGCAATCCGCCCAGTGCTTGCGGGAGCCCGCCGGCTCCCGCGTCTGCCGGGGGTTGCTGCAGCACGGTTGTCACGAACTGCTCCCTCCCCTGACGGATGATTGTCCACTGCAAGCTATCGCCGCCCCCGCGCCCTTCCAGCAGCTCTGTGAGCGTCTGCGCATCTTTGAACGGCAAACCTTCCAGAGCCTGCAGACGATCTCCGGGCCGCAGTCCTGGCTCGGCCGTCTGCGGGGCATCCGTAACGACGAGCTGCTCCGGAACAATGCGGTACGGCACCTCTGCCGCGCGGTAAGCGGCCTCGATAGCATTGCTCTGCGATTGCTGCATGACATAGACGAGTCGGGCCGCGTACTCGGACTGACTCCGATCGCCGATAATCTCGCGTTTGCTGTACAACAGCATGTCCGGATTCCACATCGATTGCAAGCTCATCCAATAATTCGCATAGGTCATCCGGATGGTCGTCAGCATAAAGCTTCCTCCGGTATCCCGTTCCCCTCCGGCCGTCTGAACCATCGGGCCCACCGGCGCCACCAGGCCGGGGGTGTATACTGCGTACGGTGTGGGTACATACAGCAGGCAGAGCATGAGGATCGCCGCTGCCACAGCCCAACGGACGACCGTACCCGGCCGGCCGCGATGCTCAGCATTCATGGCTGACCTCCTAAAAGTTTTCCGAAGGAACCCTCCCTTCGGAAGCATAGACGTAAGTTTTTCGCCGAAAAACGATCTTCGAGAGCATCAGCTCAGACCGGTGCATGGTCTAAGCGATAGCTTGTTCGCGTAAACATAATGACAACTGTACATTTGAGGCTGGTACGGATAGCCAGCCTATGTCAACTTGCTTTGCCCTTATTATGCCCTTCTGGAGGTCGAAGGTTATGCTGCGCACCATCCTACTCGCCGTCTCATCGCTGGCTCTCGTCGCGGTCGTCGTCAGCATGCCCGAGACTACCCTGCAAGCGGCTCTGCAAGGCATCGCGCTCTGGTGGGGCATCGTCTTCCCGGGACTGCTGCCTTTCTTCGTACTGGCGGAGATGCTGCGCGCCTTCGGCGTCCTCCACGCGCTCAGCGTCCTGCTCGATCCGCCGATGCGGCGTCTGCTCGGCATGCCGGGCGGCGCCGCCTGGGCCATCGCCATCGGCTGGACGGCAGGTTATACAGCTGGCGCAGAAGCAACCGCCGCCCTCAGAGCAGAGGAACAGGTCACCCGCAGGCAGGGTCAATGGCTGCTGGCGGTGTCCCATATGCCGAGTCCGATGCTGATCCTTATCGTCATCGGTGCCGGCTTTCTCCATCAGCCCGGCTTTGCGCTGCTCGTGGCTGCCGCCGTCTGGTCATCGGCCATCTGCGGCGTGCTCCTGCTCCGTCTGGCCGCAGGTCCGTCCGTCCTGCAGCCGCCGGCAGGCAGTCATCCGCGAACAGGACTGCTTGGCACAGCCGTAGAAGCGATGATGGAGGGCCATCGCCGCGATGGCCGGAGTCTGGGCCAGGTGCTTGGAGACGCCGTCACCGGAAGCATCCAGAAGCTCATGACGATCGGCGGCCTGATCATTCTAGGCTCGCTCGCCTCGCAGCTGCTGCAGATCGCCCTGCCCGATGCTTTGGCGCCGCTGGCATTCTCGGGCTGGTTCGACAGTCATCTCGGCACCTACGCCCTTAGCGCAGTCATGGACCGTTATTCGCCCTCCCTCATCCTCGCCGCAATCGCCGCAACCTTATGCTGGGGCGGTTGGAGCAGTCTGCTGCAAGCCCGGAGCGCTATTGTCGGCACCGATCTGCGGTTCGCGCCTTTCCTGCTGGCAAGGATCGGACATGCAGCGCTGGCATTCGCTGCCGCACTTGTCCTATGGCAGCCCTACAGCCGCTGGACGAGCACCTCTGCCTGGGCATACAGCTCCGGTGCAGGCCATCGTCCGGTCGGCGAGCTCCGATTGGCGGACTTGCCGGGGTTATGGTCCTATATACCGGGGTTCATGCTCGCTTGGGCCGCGCTCTGGCTGGTCATTCTGATGTTGACCGGGCTGTACTGGAGCATTCAGCGCCGGTCCGCTGCCTGAGCCCGCTCCCGGAACCGGTCGCGCAGCGCCTGTTCGACATGCGGCGGCACCAGCTCCCGGACCTCTCCTTCGAACTGGGCGATCTCCTTGACGATACTGGAGCTGAGGTACGAGTATTTGGGATTGGTCGTCATGAAGATCGTCTCGATTCCTTCGTCAAGGTGACGGTTGGTCGAAGCCAGCTGCAGCTCGTATTCGAAATCGGTGACGGAGCGAATCCCCCTTACGATGACCCCGGCGTCGCGTGATCGCATGTACCGGACCAGCAGATCGCGGAAACTGTCCACTTCGACGTTGTCCAGATCGTCAGTCGCCTGCCGCAGCAGCTCTTTGCGCTCCTCCACAGTGAACAGCGGGTTTTTGCTCGTATTGTTAAGCACTGCGACGATCAGCTTGTCGAATTGTTTGGCGGCGCGATGAATAATGTCGAGGTGGCCGAGCGTGACCGGATCAAAGCTTCCGGGGTATACGGCAACCCGTTCAATCTTGGCTTGGGGCTTCATCTGTTGTTCCTCCTGTAGGCTTCTTCTCGCCCTGCACATAATCATAGATCGTTACAGCTATGTCGCCGTAGAGCGCCTGCCGGCGCTGCCGGAACTGCGCAAAAGTCTCACGGTATATGTGACGCGCATCATGCTCGACAACAATGACCGCCTCTGGCGCCAATAACCCCCGGACAGCCATCTCCATCATCAGCTGATCCGCTTCTCTCATCTTATATGGAGGGTCCAGAAAGACCAACTCGAACGTCTGCCCTCGTTTCTCCAGCAGCTTGAGCGCCCGGCCGGCTTCGTTTTTGTAGATTTCGGCGCGGCCGGCCATTCCTGCAGCCTCCACATTGCGGCGGACGACCTCGATACTCTGGCGCTCCAGGTCAATGAAGACAGCGCGCGTCATGCCGCGGCTCAGCGCCTCGATGCCCAGACCGCCCGTGCCCGCAAACAGGTCCAGTGCCTGTCCTCCCTTAAAGAAAGGACCGATCATGCTGAAGATCGCTTCCTTCACTTTGTCCGTCGTTGGTCGGGTGCCCGAGCCCGGGACCGCTTTCAGCGGCCGCCCTTTGGCTTCGCCTGCGATTACTCTCACGTTGCAGCCGCTCCTTTCCTTAGTTCCAAGCTTCGCTTGTCTGAATTGCTCTAGCTATCGTACCATAATTTGCACCCTTTGCAAGCCTGTCAGCAACTCCTCGACGACGCTGGAGAAGCTCTATTATTTTATTTTTGGCAGCTATGTATAGTTTGTGCCGCTCCTGGCTATCCTTACAATATCGGTGTCGTGAGATGCCGTAAGTAAACCGCGGAGCAAGCTTACGTTTCCCCATAAGCTCTTCGTCCGGTTTCTCCTCTCCCATTGAAAGAGGCCCTCGAAAGGGGGCCTCGATTTTTTTTGCGCGGATTGCCATTTGTTTCAATTCCTGCCCAAACGGGTATTAAACCAGTAAACTATGCAACTCCTGTTCGTTTGGACAGCTTCCAGGTGCAGAGACTCGTCGCGATCCCGCCGCATGTAATCGTGATCAATGAAAGCAAGAACGTATCGCCCCGCAGCAGCAAACCGCCGACGCTGACGACAAATCCGTCGATCATGGCGATCAGGACACCGACATTAAGGCCGGTGCGCCTGGCCACCATATGGGCGAGCAGATCTGTCCCCCCGGTGCTGGCCTTGAAGCGGAGCATAATGCCCAGGCCTGTACCGATCAGCAGACCGCCGACCGCCGACCGGACAAGCGGCGTCCATTCGACGTAGTAGAGGAACACATATTGGTACGGCTCCAACAGATCGATAATATAGCTGGAGAAGACGATGCCGACCATGCTGTTGTAGATCATGGAGCGGCTGTAGAACCAAGCGGCTATAAAAATAGGAATACTGCATACGATAATAATAAGCCCGATTTTAATCCGAAACAGATAGTTGACGATTAATGCTATCCCGATTACGCCTCCGTCCAGTACCTGCAGCGGCACCAGAAACAAATTGATTCCCGCCGCAATCAACAGGCTGCCAATGACGATGGCCATCATTTTTTTGAGGAGTAACAACGCCAATCAGCCCCTTGAACCAGCATGTCTGATTATATGCTTGTACCCCAAAATTTACGACAGGAGAGTGAGCAAGATGAATGTTTCCTTCGTTAAAGTGTTTGACAAGTATGAATTGGCCGTCATCGAGCACAATAACAGCAGTTTTGAAGTACGGGTGCTGCTCCGCAACCTGCCGGTGAGCTTTCCCATCTGCAATGCGGACCAGTCTGACGATGCCTATGAAAAAGCCAATCGCTTCCTGGATATGTATGAAGCCGCCAAACAGTACAATTTCCAGGCGGGCAGCAGCGGCATGATCAATGACGAAGGACATACGGTCAGCTATGATGATCTGTTCGTCACGCCTCCGGAGCAGCTTTCTTCCGTATTTGAAGGAAAATTGCAATAACTGTGCAACCCGGCGGCTCTTCCGTCCGTATTAAGGAGTTGGAATGGAGGTGTCCGCATGAAACTGAATTTGAATCCGATTGCCATTTCGCTGTTCTCGACGATCCTTATGATCGTCGGCTTCATCCTGCATCTGACCGAAACCGGCAGCTTGGGCATCCCGTTATTGATCATCGGCTTGTTCCTGAGCGTGGTCAGCGTCGTCGTCCGCTGGAATCAGTCCAGAGGCAACGGACAGAACAGTCCCGAATAGCTGTTGGAGAAAAACCCGCGCTTCGGCAGAAGCGCGGGTTTTCTTATCGGCACTACAGCAAGAACGTGCGCGAGATGATGACGAGCAGGATGAACAGAACCAGGATCGCACCTGTGTTCGTAAATGCTCCGCCCACGCCGCCTGGACCGCAACCGGCACCGGCAACATAACCCATCTGTACGACCACCTTTCAGTAGGAATAACCTATCTTATGATGGTAAGTACCCATCGGATTGGACGAATGCCCTACTAAGCGGTTAAATGCCGTAAAAGCTCCGGGTATTGGCCCGGATTCGATAGGCGGCGGTTGCCGCATCGATACGTTTGATCCTCGCGATATGCCCGGTGACATCGGCTGTCATCGCCGGAGTCGTGGTCACCCCCTCATAGGGTCCTTCGAACGGCCATGGACCGTCCGTCTCGGCCATCATCAGCTCCAGCGGATACTTCGCCACCAGCGCTTGGATCTCAGGCTCATAAGCCACATCCGGCGTCACGGAGATGTAATAGCCCGACGCGATCATCCGGCTGACTACCGCGGCCGGCCCCTTGAACCAATGGAAATGAGCTGTCTGGACGCCGTGCGTCTCCAACAGATCGCATACCGTTGCCGCATCGTCATAGACGGCATGGAGGGCAATCGGACGCTGCAGCTCCGCAGCCAGGACGACAAAGGATTCCAGCAGTCGGATATATGGCCCCATCGCCAATCTCACGCCCGCCGCCAACGCACTGCTGCGCCTGTAGTAGGGGAGACCGACCTCTCCGATAGCGAACTGCTCCCCCGCAGCTGCGCGTTCCCGGATCCAGGCCAGCAGCGCCGCCAGAGCGTCATCGTCCGGGGCGGCTTGCTCCGGATGGTAGCCATAAGCCGGCAGGATGCGGCCCGGATGCCGGAGTGCCAGCTCCCGGTTGATCTTGCAGGAGGCAAGGTCCATCGAGACCGCGATGACCGCCTCTACGCCCGCTGCCCAGGCTTGCTCCAGCATCGCCGTCCGCGCCGCAGCCGGATACAGGTCAAGATGCAGATGAGCATCGGCCATCTTGAAGCTATGTTCTACCATCAGCCAGCCTCTCCCCCGTTCCGTGATCGTTCTCTTTGCTGCTGAGAAGCTCGTACAGCTCCTGCTTCCAAGCGTTGAACCGCGGGTCCGTCCACAGCTCGCTCGATCTCGGCCGCGCAAATGGCACTGGCAGCTCCCGGATGACTGTAGCCGGCGAAGCAGACATGACTAGGATCCGGTCCGAGAGCAGCAGCGCCTCTTCGATACTATGGGTCACCATCAGCACCGATCGCCGATTGGTCTCCCAGATGGAGAGCAGCCACTGCTGCATCTGCAGTCGCGTCAGCGCATCCAGCGCCCCGAACGGCTCGTCGAGACACATCAGATCCCGGGGCGCCAACAGCGCCCTCAAGAAGGAAACCCGCTGCTGCATACCGCCAGAGAGTGTATGCGGATAGCTGTCGCCGTAGCCCTCCAGCCCGATCTTGGGCAGCCAGTCGGCACTCTGGCGGCGCGCCTCATCCGCCGCTACGCCGGCTATAGACAATGCGAGGACGATATTGTCCGTCACCGTCCGCCACGGCAGGAGCGCAGCTTGCTGCGGCATGTAGGCGATATGTCCCCGCTGACCCGCCACATCTTGTCCGCTGATTCGAATCGTGCCACGATCCGGTAGCTCGAGTCCTCCGATCAGCTGGAACAATGTCGTCTTGCCGCTGCCCGAAGGACCGATGAGCGAGACGAACTCTCCTTCACCGACCGTGACGTCGATGCCGCCAAGCACATCCAGCTGCTGCTTGCCTTTGCGAAACGATTTGGTCACGCGATCTACTTCCAGTACAGGTTCCATCCGACTATCTCCCCTCCTGCCGCGGCTGCCAGCGCGTCCACCAGCGCTCGGCGGCGACGATGATCCCGAACACCGCCAGACTGAGCAGGACGATGACGGCTACACCGGCGAACACCCGGGTCACCAGGAAACCGCTGTAAGACAGCTTGATGAAATAACCGATGCCGCTGCTTGCACCGAGCCACTCCGCCACGATGACTCCCGTGATGCTGTAGGCGGCTGCAATCTTGAGTCCCGAGAACAGATACGGGACGGCGCCCGGCACCTCCAGGTCGCGGAAGATCCGCCATTTGCCGGCACCGATCATCGCCAGATAATCCGCCAGCCTCGGGTCGCGCTGGCCCAGTCCGCTCAGCATGGCGACGGCGATCGGGAAGAAGCAGACGAGGATGATCAGCACCAGCTTGGGAAGCAGCCCCAGACCGAGCCAGATCATCAGCAGCGGATACAGGACGATCGTCGGGATATTCTGCGAGAGCACCAGCAGCGGATATAGACCGGCCCGCGCGCCCGGCACCAGATGCAGCAAAGCAGCGACTAGGATGCCCGTCGCTGCGCCAGCGGCAAAGCCCAGGAGAGCCAGCCTTGTGGTGGCCCATGTGTGGTCCAGCAGCCGCGGCCAGATCGCTGCGGCTTCGCGGATGATCTCGACCGGCCCCGGCAGCTTCCAGGCCTCCAGTTCGAATATCCATACCGCTCCCTGCCACACGACAAGCAGCAGGAACAGGACTGCAACCGGCGGACCCGCGAGACGCAGCCTATCGCCCACCGGGATAGTTCTCCAGGAGGCGATCCATCGACGCACCTTCCTGCGGATTATGATACAGCTTGATCTGCGAGATGACGGATGGACAGCCCAGCTCGGTCATCGCCTCATTCATGAGCCGGACGAGATCCAGCAGCTCGCCGAGCTCCCCTTCGATGGTCGTCTCCAGCGGAGCTACCCGGTAAGGCAGCCCCGAAGCCTTGATGACATCGATCGCCCGGTCGACATAGCTGTAGACCGCCTCCCCTTCCGGGGTGCGGGGCAGGATCTGGATACTTAGCAGTGTATTGGCCATTTTTTCTCTACACTTCCTTCCTACTATTGATCACGCACTTATTCCGGCAAAAACGCGTTGGTGTAGGCCTGTTCGGTATCGATGCGCCCTTCCAGCACGCCATGATCAGCCATCCACTCCATATAGTTCAGCCAGACCTCGGACTTCTGTTCGCCCCAACGCGCCGCATCGTCTTGATAGCGCGGGCTGAGCCAGGTCTGACTGGCGCGGACGAGCTCCTCGTTCAGATCGGGCTCGGCCGCGATCAGCAGCTCCGCCGCTGCTTCCGGCTGCTCGATCGCGTAGCGGTAGCCCTCGGCAGTAGCCGCCATGAACGAGCGGACGAGCTCGGGACGCTCTTCGATCATGCGCTCGCTTGTCGCCAGTACAGGCGTATAATAATCCAGGGCATCGCTGTAATCCTTCACATAGAGCATATCGATGGCTTCACCGCGCAGCTCGGCTTCCACGCCGGTCCAGGCATAATAGATCCACGCAAAATCGATATCCTGAGCTGTGGCGGTGAAGAAATCGGCGCTGCTGTTCACGAATTCTACCTGGCTGACATCGGCGCCGGCTTCCTGCATCAGTGAGGTGATCACCGCCTCTTCGACCGGATTGCCCCAGCCGCCGTAGCGCCTGCCTTCAAAATCGGCGGGGGACTGGATCTGTTTATCCACTGGCGCCGCAAAACCCGACGTATTGTGCTGAATGACTGCCGCAATGGAGACGATCGGCACCTCCTGGACCCTGGCCTGCGTGATCGCTTCCTGATAGCTGACGCCGAACTCGGCGCCGCCGCTGGCGATCAACTGGTCTGCGCCTGTCTCCGGCGGCGAGATGATCTCTACTTCCAAGCCATGCTGCTCATAAAATCCCATATCGCGGGCCACGTAAAGGCCGGTGTGGTTCGTATTCGGCGTCCAGTCCAACACCACTCTTATCTTGGTCGTCTCCTCGCCCGCACCCGCGCCGGCATTGTTGCCCTCCTGTGCCTCGTTGCCGCCGCAGCCGGCGACGCACAGTGCCGCTGCCAGCACCGTCACTCCCCATCGTTTACTGCTCCTCTTCCACATCTCTCTCTTCCCCTCTCTTCTTGCTCCAACCGCTCTCCTGCCGGCAGCCGCCGGATCAGACGGGACAACCGGACAACAACAAAAAAACGCCCCCTGCCCGAGGACGCCAGTGGCGTGCATGCCGTCACAGCACCTCTGTTCCGCACACATGCGGAAACGGCGATGGCGGCACCATCCTTCCTACGCTGGCATTATCCAGATCAGGTCAAGGGTCGGTATCTGCTTGCAGGATACCCTCTCAGCCGGCTTCACCAGCTCCCCGGAATACTATGCGGTTGTGAACTGACTCCATTATACCAGAGCCTGGACCAGAACACACCCACTAATCCGATGTCCCCTGCCCCGGCCGCCCGGGCGGATCGAAGATCTCCCGGATATAACGGCCGATCCGGCTGCTGATCTCCCGACGGGCGAGGTCGCGCATCAGCCCGAAGCGGTCCTCGTATCCGCGGCAGACAAACCGGTAATACAGCACGCCGTCGATCTGCTCATCCTCGAACACTTTGATCCGACGCTGCCGCAGCTCCTTCCGGGTGCTGGCTAGATCAGTATGAATCCGGTTCATGAGCACTTGCGAGGCTGCAACATAGACGCGCCGGATCGCATAGCCGGAATGCTCGACCTCTCTGGCGTTGCGATCAACGATGGTGAGCAGCATCGGCAGCAGGACCGAATCACGGATCAGCTGGAGCTCTTCCATGGAAGGCGAGACAGAGCGGACCGGACTTTCTTCTTGCAGCTTAGGCTTCATAAGTAAGCATCTCCTGTACAGGAATGTATGTTCTTATTATATACCGAATACACGTTCCCTATGCAAGAACAATTTGTACCAGCCTCTGGCCCTAACTACTAGTCCGCTTTGGACGCAGGGACCACCGTCTGCTTGGCCAGGACCGCCAGCTCCAGCTTGTCCAGGGCAAAGCCGTATTCATTGGCAATGGCAAATGATCGCGGCAGCGGCAAGCCCGCCATGTAGCCGGATATCGCATCTATGTCTGCGTCATCCAGCCAATCCCCCGGCTCCGCTTCGGCAGCTGTCCGGTCGGGCCACGCGTCTGCGAGACGGGGGCTGTACAAGGGCGGGGCAGCCCTCAGCAAGTGCCGCCCTCGCAGCCGCTCGACATATTGGCCCGGGTGCTGCCCCATGCTCGTGGTGGCGGTGAACAGCTGCGGAGCGTAATCGGCTCGCGAGCCCGTATGCGGCTGACCGGAGACAAAGGCGCAGACACCCTGATGGATCTCGGGTATGCGGAAGAGCAGCGCGTACAGCCTCTTGCCGAAGGCGATCCGCTCCCGGATATCCTCGAAGTCCTCCAGGATAAGCCCCGCCATGGCAGCCGGTCCGCCATATGGAAACATGACCTGATTGAATTGCAAGACGGCCTGCAGGGCGAAATAAAAGCGCTCCAGCACATGCTCCCGATAGAAAGGATGGCGGACGACCCGCGACTCGATGAACTGCTGTTCATTGATGATGAGCGCTGTCGTCAGCAATGCCGGCTCCGGGCGGCGGTAGAAGCCTGCCCAGACCGGCTCCATGAAGCGCGACACGCCAAGCTCGGGCAACAGCCGCGACAGGTCCCTGCCTGCAGCCAGCCCCGCTTCGTAGAGCAGCAGCTGCGGATACGCGTCGCCGAAGATCAGATAGTTGGCACGCTCCAGCATCAGGAAGGTCTGCAGGCACTGCTCGGGAGTCAGCAGACGCGGCAGCAGCTCGCCCTGCAGGTCGGTCATGTTCCAGCCTCCGTTGCGGGAGACCATGTGAGCCAGCAGCGACCAGTGCACTTCGGGATGGCGCCGATAAAACGCCAGATAAGCTGCGGTACGTGTAACATTATTACGGTTGGCCCGGGCCGTACGCTGGCGGATATCAGCCAGCAGGGACGAATGGGCGGACGGGTCCGCCCCCACGCCCCCGTCCGCCAGGCGCACGCGCTGCCAATCCGCCGCCAGCCTGCGCACCGTCTGGCGATCTGGCGATGGCAGCGGCAGTGCAGATCGCCGCAGTCTCGCCGAGCGGCGCCAACCGTCCCATTTGCCGCTGCAATAGCGGTACAGGTCGACGGGCCAGCCGGCGATCCTGCTCCCCCAGGAGCGGGGATGATACTGCCCGCGGCTTCGGTGTCGATATGCTCCCGACATGGATCGGCCCCTCCTTTCGCGCTCATGGTTATAACACCATTATTCGCCTTCAGCCGATCTGTCATCCCCCGATTGATCCCAGCAGATGAACGGTCTATACTGGATACAACACAGGCGGCCAAGCGATACGGCCGCCCACAAGTGCAGAAGGGAGCGTGCTGCTCATGTGCGGCCGTTATTCGATCACGATCTCGCTGGACGAACTCTTGCTGTTCTATCACATCGCCGACTCGCGGATTCCTCAATACCGTCCGCGTTACAATATCTCTCCCGGCCAGCCGATCCCGGCGATCATCCATGACGGCGAGCGCAACAGGCTCGGCGAGCTCTCCTGGGGACTCACGCCTGCCCGGATGAATCAGCATCCGGGCAAACCGCTCATCAACGCCCGTTCAGAGACTGTGCATGAGAAGCCGGCCTTCAGGGAGCTGCTGCGCGGCAGGCGATGCCTCATCCCGGCAGACGGCTTCTACGAGTGGCAGGTGCTGGCAGACGGCTCCAAGCAGCCGATGCGCATCGTCCGCAAGGACCGGCTCCCGTTTGCCATGGCCGCCCTGTACGACATCCGGCTTAACCCGGATGGCAAGCGTGAGAGCAGCTGTGTCATCCTCACAACCGCCGCCAACGACTTGATGTCGCCGATTCACCACCGCATGCCAGTCATCCTGGAGGCGCAGGCTGCCGAGCGCTGGCTGAACAGAGGGACAAGCGATCCCCGCGAGCTGCAGCCGCTGCTGCGGCCGTGTCCGGACGACTGGCTGGAGGCCTACCCTGTTGATCGGCGCGTGGGCCGGACACAGCTGGATGACCCTTCCTGCATCATGCCCCTCTAGCCGGCGCTGACATGCCGAAGAGCCAGCCGGGGCTGCCGGCTGGCTCGGATGCCGGCTGTATCACCGGCGGCGAGATGGTTAACGGAACATGGCCCAGAGCTTAAGCAGATGCAGGGTGTTGTTCGGGTCAATCTTCTGGGCCAACACAAACGCCACAATCTGTTCTTCCTGCGTCTCCGTTAACGACTCGTTCAAAGTCTTGGCTACGGACTTGACCAGCTTCCGTACCTTCAGACGGTCCCGCAGATCCGCCTTGGTCACCTGGGTCAGCTGCAGCTTGACCTTTTCCTTCAGGACAGGATTTTTCATCTTGAGCTTGACGCGCTCGACCAGCTCCGGGCGAATGCCGTACTTTTGATAACTCAAACCGCCACACCTCCATGAGTGCCTCGGGGGCATATCACTTCAAGTATATGCGCCCCGCCTGCCGATGTTGCGGCATTATCGCACGGCCTGTCCGGCACTAGTCCAGCTGCTCGCTCTCAAAGACCTGCTCGCGCTGCAGCCGCTCCCGCAGCCTGGCGTATTGCGGTGCTTCCCAGAACTGCGGGTCCCCCACCAGCTCCGAAGCGTCGTCACGCGCCGTCTCCAGCACACCGTAGTCGCTCACCATATCCGCGAGACGGAATTCCGGCAGCCCGCTCTGCTTCGTTCCGAAGAAATCGCCCGGTCCCCGCAGATCGAGATCGCGGCGGGCAACCTCGAAGCCGTCGTCCGTCTCCGTCATGACCTTCATCCGCTCCTGTCCGCTCTCCGATTTGGGATCAGCGACCAGCACACAATACGACTGATGATCACTGCGGCCAACCCGGCCCCGGAGCTGATGAAGCTGGGAGAGTCCGAACCGCTCGGCGTCCATGATAATCATCAGCGTGGCATTGGGAACATCGACACCGACCTCGATGACTGTCGTCGAGACAAGCACATGCGTGCGTCCTTCGCTGTATTCCTTCATCGTCTGTTCCTTCTCAGCCGCCGTCATCCGGCCGTGGAGGAGACCGACGGTGAGATCGGGAAATGCCTGCTGCATCTGGATGTGCAGATCGATGGCATTCTGCACATCCAGCTTGTCCGACTCTTCGATGAGCGGGCAGATGATATAGGCCTGCCGCCCTGCAGCGACCTCCCGCCGGATGAAGCCGAGGATCCGGTCCATCATCCCGTGCTTGACCCAATAGGTCTTGATCGGTTTGCGTCCCTGCGGCCGCTCCCGGATCGTCGAGATATCCATGTCGCCGAATGCTGTAATCGCCAGCGTGCGGGGGATTGGCGTCGCGGTCATCGTCAGCACGTCAGGACGCATCCCTTTGCGGCGCAGTACGGTGCGCTGATTGACCCCGAAACGGTGCTGCTCATCGATGACGACCAGCCCCAGCGCCCGGAAGTCCACACCGTCCTGGATCAGCGCATGCGTGCCGACGACGATATCGATGACCCCCATCTGCAGCCCCGCCAGCACGTCGCGCCGCCTGCGCTCCTTCATGCCGCCGGTCAGTTGGTCCACTTGCAGGCCGAAGGGCTCGAACAGCCGCTGCAGCGAGCGCGTATGCTGCTCGGCCAGAATCTCCGTGGGCACCATCAGCGCGCCTTGATGCCCCGCCTTCACTGCACCGTAGAGCGCGATGGCAGCGACGACTGTCTTGCCCGAGCCGACGTCGCCCTGGAGCAGCCGGTTCATGCTGAAGGGCTGTCGCATATCGTGGATAATCTCGTTGATCACCTTCTTCTGCGCAGCCGTCAGCTCGAACGGCAGGCTCTGCGCCAGCTCCAGCACCGTCCCATTGTCGATCACATGGGCTACCCCGTCCTGACGCTCCCGGTTCACCGAGCGAAAAGCATGCAGCTTCAGCTGGAATAAAAAGAGCTCCTCATAGACCAGCCGTGCGCGGGCTGCCCGGCCTTCTGTGCTGTCTTCCGGATGATGGATGCGCATAATCGCCTCGCGGCGCGGCATCAGACGGTGACGATCCAGGAGCAGCGCAGGCAGCACCTCTTCGATCATGCTGCCGAATTGGACCAGCGCCTGGGCAATCGTCTTGCGCATCCATTTCTGCGTAATCGAGCCGCCAACCGAGTAGACCGGCTGCAGCGTACCCGAACGTCCCGATTCCTTATCGGCAAACTCCGAATCCGTTACCGTCAGGTGCATGCGGCCCTGATCCCATTTGCCGGTGACGATGAGCTCGCGGCCGCTCGTCAGCTGATCCTTCAGGAACTGACGGTTGAACCATACGCAAGTGACCAACCAGCTCTCCACAGTGATCTTGCAGGTCAGCCTGGATTTGTTGCGGCCATAACGGTTCAGCACTGGCATCCCGGACACCGTACCCTGGATGGTGATCCGCTCGCCATGCTTCACCTCCGAGAGGTTGCGTATCCGATAATCCTCATAACGGAAAGGATAATACTCCAACAAATCCATGGCAGAGTGAATGCCAAAGGCGTGAAGCTCTTGTTCCTTCTGAGCGCTCACGCCTTTGATCTGTCTAAGCGGGATAAGTTCGGTTGCCATGCTGACACTCACACCCTAAACATAAATATCGCTGCGGTTCCCGGACCGACATGGGTGCCGATGACCGAACCAATGGTCGTGAAATCCACGTGCCGAACATTAAAATTGGCTTTCACCAGTTCGCTGAGCTCTGTGGCCGGCGCCTGATGCTTGGAATACGCCATCATAGCCCCCACCGGCTCGTCCTGGAAATCCTGCTTCAGCAGATCGATGATGCGCTGCATCGCTTTGCGCTGACCGCGCACCTTGTCCACCGGCGCAACGATGCCATCCTTGTCCACGGTCAGGATCGGCTTGATATTCAAGATCGAACCGATCAGCGCCGACGCCTTGCCGATCCGTCCGCCCTTCTGCAGATACTCCAGCGAGTCTACCAGAAAGTAGAGACGCATATTGTCGCGCAGCCACTCCATCCTCTCGAGGATCTCTTCCTTGCTCTTGCCCTCTCGGGCCATCCGTGCCGCCTCCACCACCCGCATGCCAAAGCCGAAGCTCGCCGATTTGGAATCGATCACCGTAATATCCGTTTCTTCCTCGATCAGTGATTCGGCCAAAACCGCAGACTGATAGGTACCGCTCATCTCCGAAGAGATATGAAAGGAAAGAATCTGCGCCCCTGGCGTTTCTTCGAGAATGCTCTTGTATACTTCCATAAAGTCATTGGGTGAAGGCTGCGAGGTCGTCGGCAGCTGTGAAGCCGACTCCAGCTTCGTATAGAACTCCTCGGGCTGAATCGTCTGGCTGTCGAGATAGACCTCCTGGCCAAAGTGAACCTTCAGCGGAACCAGGACGATGCCCAGCTCTTCGCGCAGCTGCTGTGGAATATCCGATGTGCTGTCTGTGACAATCCGGATGGTCATATGGATGTGATCCGCCTCCTCTTCATGGTATCCCTGCACCCTCTACTCCACTGCAAATAAATACGGATACAGGGGCTGCCCGCCGCTGTGGATCTCCAGCTCTACATCGGGATGAGCCGCATGAATCCACGCCGAAAGTTCTTCTGTAACATGTTCCTGCGCCTGCTCCCCTGTCAAGACGGTAACCAGCTCGCCGCCCTCGCCAATCATAAGATCCAGCAGCGCCTGACAAGTATGGAGCAGACTAGCATCGGTGGATACGATCTGTTTCTCGCGAATCCCGATATAGTGGCCTTCCCGGATCTGCAGGCCGTCGATCACCGAGTCTCTCACCGCATGAGTAACCTGACCGGACTGCACCTGCTCCACCGCCGCCTGCATGGAGGCAGCGTTGCGCTCCGGCGACTCCTGATCCTTGAAGGCCAGCAATGCCGCCAACCCCTGGGGAATCGTCTTGGTCGGGATAACAGTCACCTGGCGGTCGCTCAGCTCGGCTGCTTGCTGGGCAGTCAGAATGATATTGCCATTGTTCGGGAGCAAGAAGATATGCCCGGCCGTCAATCCCGCCATCGCCTGCACGAAGTCCTCCGTGCTCGGGTTCATCGTCTGGCCGCCGCTCAACACGACGTCGACATTGTTGTTCAAGAAAATGTCGGAGATGCCTTGGCCGATCGCGACAGCAATGATGCCGTAAGGCGCCATCTCGTGCACCTCGGCCGGCGGCTCGCTCACAGCCGGGACGCCGCTCAGCAGCTCCGGCAGCGCGTCTGCCAGGTGCTGCTCGTCCGCCGATATGGGTGTCAGCGGCGCCGTATGCGGCGCTTCTCGTTCGTCGAACACTGTCCCGTCATGGATAAGCTCCCGATGCTGATCCCGCATGTTCAAGATGTGGATATCCGACAGCTCGCCATAGGGCAGCGACAGATTGAGCACATCCCCAGGCTTGCGCGAATGGACATGCACCTTGATGATCTCCTCGTCGGCGATGACGACGATCGAGTCGCCATCCTTGGCAAGCGCCTGCTTAAAGGCTGTCTCATCGAAGCGCCGGGCGCCGCCGCCGCCGAGCTGTCGATTGATGAAAAACTCCATATCGTACAAGAATTCGATATCTTTGGTCTCCAGCCTGGACTGTGCCGAAGACGGCGGCGCCACTGCAGCTGAACCGCCAAATGCCGGCCGTGCCGCCGCTGCGGGCGCAAAGCCAGCCTTCGGCACCAAATCAGGCTCTGCCAGCGCTGAGTCCTCCAGCGCCGCCAGGAAGCCCTCATAGATATAGACGAGCCCTTGCCCGCCGGAATCGACGACGCCGACCTGCTTGAGGACAGGCAGCAGATCGGGGGTCCGCTCAAGCGCTTCTTGCGCCTTTGCATGCACTTCACGCATCAGCTCCGCAATATCGCGGACGCGTCTGGCTTGCTTGGTCGCATGCTTGGCAGCTTCTTTGGCTACGGTCAAGATCGTTCCCTCTACAGGCTTGACCACCGCTTTATAGGCCAGGTTGACGCCATGCTGCAAGGCCTCGGCGAACTGCATGCTGTTCATTTGATCCAGTGACGCCGAGCCGCGCGCGAAGCCGCGGAACAACTGGGAGAGGATCACTCCCGAATTGCCGCGCGCGCCCAAGAGCAGACCCTTGGACAGCACCTCGGAAGCCTTCGCAAGCGATTCCGAAGGCTTGGACAGCAGCTCCTGGCGGCCGGCCGTCATCGTCAGATTCATATTGGTTCCGGTATCGCCGTCAGGCACCGGAAAAACATTGAGGGCATTCACATGCTCTGCGTGCAGCTGCAGGCAGTCGGCACCCCGGTTGATCATCTTTGCAAAATCGTTTCCGTCTATTAAGCGCTTACTCAACGGAGTCCCCTCCCTAACGAGATACGCGTACGCCCTGGACAAAAATATGGACAAAATCGACATGGACGCCTACCACATCATTGAGCACATATTTGACTTTCGACTGGATATTATGCGCGACCTCCGATATTTTTGTACCGTAGCTTACGATGATGTACAAGTCAATGTGCAACAAATCATTTTCCTGGCGAACCTCCACGCCGCGCGACAGGTTCTCCCGCCCGAGCAATTCGGCAATGCCGTCCTTGAGCTGCTTGCGAGAGGCCATGCCCACCAGGCCATAACATTCCATAGCCGCTGATCCGGCTATTAGCGAGACGACCTCACCTGTAATATAGACGCTGCCAAGTTCGGTCTTGAGCTGAGGCATGGAACCCACTCCCTTTGCTTATGTATCGCGGACTATCTCATTGTACTATAAAAAAAACTCATATTGAAGCCTTTACACGCCTTCTTCTCCACTTTCCTAATTATTGCTCAATTTTTCTCCGCCTATCCTATAGGTAACCAGCCCGGCTCCATTTGAAGCGGCGATTCGAAGGAATAAAAGCCGGGGTAGATTTACACGCCTGAATATGGTATCCTATTTTAGTGTTTGTTTTTTCGTTGAAGGAGGTGTATCCGATGTCCCGCAAATGCGTAATTACCGGCAGAAGCCCTGGCTCCGGCAACCACAAGTCGCATGCCAACAACAAAAACCGCCGCACTTGGGGCGTTAACGTTCAGAAGGTCCGCATTCTCGTTGACGGCAAACCAAAACGTGTGTACGTCAGCGCCCGCGCACTGAAGTCCGGCAAACTGACTCGCGTCTAGTATGGAATTTCAAAAAGCACCTGAGCCTTGTTCAGGTGCTTTTAGCTGTGCTTGCGGCGACTTCGCCGCCTGCCTTGCTCCACGGGTCTCATCTGATATCGCTCGAAGTGCACCCCGCTTTCACTTTTGGGGAATCCTTGCTCTGATCCTTCGACAGCGGGCGGGCCGGGATCAGCTTTTTTGGAAGGTGTTCAGGATTGCTTTTACGAATCCACCCAAAAACTTTGGTAATCTGATCGTATAAAATTTCATGCTCCATCCCTCCTCAGCCTCGCTTGTCGAATCCCAACATCAAAAAAAATGGCTACACAAGAAAAGCGATTCTCATGTAACCATCCTATGCGTAGCTAAGTCGTCCTATGCCAAAGACGGGCGCAGACGGTAAAAACGCCCAACCGGCTGGTTATCCGGCTTCGGGCAGTACCAGCTTCCCTTGTGCATATAGGACCATCGTGATAATGATCGTAATCAAAAAGTAGAAAAAGATCGACAGCGCGATAAACCAAATACGCGAACCGATTGTCTCAAAATCACGGAAGAACCGGATGCCCAGAAATAATGCGCCAAGCGAAAACGCAAAACGGAACAACCCTTCGATCAGAGCGAACAGGGCGAGCAGAAGTCCGCAGACAAAAGCATAGGCGGTGATCATGAAGGCATGCTTGAATCCCCCTCCATTCATCGCATGCCCTCCGGGCGAAGCGCAGCGATGGCAGCTGCTCTGTCCTGCTCGCTGAATACCGCGTTGCCTGCGACCAGGACATCGGCTCCGGCAGCCCTCACCAGCCCCGCCGTCTCGCTGTTGATGCCGCCGTCTACCTGGACCAGCGTGTCCGCTTTGCCGATCTCTTGCAGCTGCTGTCTGAGCTGGCGCAGCTTGACCAGCGAGCTCGGGATAAAGGCCTGGCCGCCGAAGCCCGGATTGACCGTCATGATCAGCACCAGATCAACATCCGGAAGGATGTACTCGATCGCCTGGAGCGGTGTCGCAGGATTGAGGGCGACACCGGCCGGCAGCCCGAGATCCTTGATCATATGGATCACCCGATGCAGATGCACACAAGCTTCTGCGTGTACCGTGATGCGGTCGGCGCCGGCTTTGGCGAACGCCTCGATCAATCGTTCGGGCTGCTCGATCATCAGATGCACGTCGAAGGGCAGGCGGGTGTGCGGACGTACCGCCTGGACCACCGGCGGGCCGAACGTCAGATTCGGCACGAAGTGCCCGTCCATAATATCGATATGTATCCAGTCAGCGCCGCCGCGATCCACATCCGCGATATCTTCCGCTAATCTGGCAAAATCCGCCGACAGGATCGAAGGTGCAATAAGGGACATGTTTTAATACCTCCGCTTTTTATCTTTCATCTCGGCCAGGAAGAGCAGATAGTGCTCATGCCGGCTGGGACTGATCTCACCGTTCTCCAACGCCTCCAGGACGGCGCAGAAAGGCTCGTGGGTGTGCGTACAGCCCCGGAACTTGCAGGCACCCGCCCGCTCCCGGAATTCGGGGAAGCATCCCGAGAGCTCATCTACGCCCAGCTCCTGAAAATCAAGCTGGCTGAAGCCCGGCGTATCCGCCACGTAACCACCGCCTGCGATCCCGATCAGCTCGACATGCCGCGTCGTGTGCTTGCCGCGGCCAAGCTTGTTGCTGATCGCTGCAGTATGGAGTTCCAGTCCAGGCACAATGCTGTTGAGCAACGAGGATTTGCCGACGCCCGATTGGCCGGCGAATACGCTGAGCCGGCCCGCGAGACGCGCCTCGAGCTCCCCCGTCCCCTCATGGCGGAGCGAACTGGTCGAGTAGATCTCATAGCCGATCGGCCGGTAGATCCGCTCGATGTCTGCCAGAGTATCCGCTCCTGTACCGTCCTTGGCCGCAAGGTCGAGCTTGCTGAGACAGATAATGGGCTGCAGGCCGGCATGCTCGACATGAGCAAGGAACTTGTCCAGCAGCTGCAGATTGAGCGTCGGTTCGGTTACCGAGAACACCAGTACGGCCAGCTCCACATTGGCGACGGGCGGACGCACCAGCTCCGTTGTTCGCGGCAGGATGCGATTGACAGCGCCTTCCCCGTTCTCGGTTGGCTCGTAGGCGACAAGATCGCCTACGAGCGGGGACTCGCCCCGTTTCTTGAAGATGCCGCGGGCCCGGCACTGGAGGGTCGGCTCTGCCGCCCCTCCCTGCTCGGGCCGGACATAATAATAACCGCTTAATGCTTTGACGATGCGTCCAATCTGCTCCATTCCGTTATTGCTCATCAGCATCCCCGTCCTCTGTGCCGTTCTCTGTCTCGGCAGGCGTCTCATCATCCGGCGTGCCATCTGCCGGCGACGCCTCTTCATTCGGCGGCGGATCAAGCTCTGGCGGATCGACGACAGGAGGCGGGTTGCTCTCGATCGGTTCAGCGACGATGGTGCCCGCGCGGGCAGCGTCGTAAGTCACATGATAGGTGCGGATGAAGATCTCATCCCGGTAGACAGACACTAACGCTTCGGTTCTCGGATCAAGAACCAGCCTCACGGGGAAGTTCTGCATGCTGTTGATGCGCCGCTTGCCGAAGTCCTGATTGTCGCCGCGAGCATCAGAGTATTCGATCCGGATCTCGCGGCGTGCCGTTCACCTCAGCCGGCGAGATCGGGATGTTAAAGGTGTACTCCAGCGCATCCTCCGGCAGGCCCGAGCTGACAGTAATCGTCACTTCATCGCCTGCGGTGACCTTGTCTCCGGGATTGAACGGGAACTGTTCCAGTACTTCGCCTGCTGGCCGATAGCTGGACTTCTCCATGATTCCTTCGCCCGGACCAAGCACGAGCCCATTTTGCCGCAGTATGTTGATGGCTTCGTTCTGAGACTTGCCGATCAGCTCCGGCATGTCGAACGGCTCCAGTCCCTGACTGACCTCGAAGGAGAACGAGGCTTCCTCCGGATTGAACTGCTCGCCCGCTGCCAACGACTGGCTGACGATCGAGCCCGTCTCCTCCTCGGAGTAGACATCGACCTTCTCGATCCGCTCCTGAGCTACACCGAGCGCGATCAACTGCGCCCGTGCATCCTCATAAGGATCGCCGATATAGCTTTGCATCACTTGCATCTCCGGTCCGATACTGACGACCAGCTGGATGTAGGAGCCTACCTTGACCCGCATATTCTGCTTGTTTTGTTTGAGCACGATGCCGGGCTCTACCTCGGAGGTGACCTCTTCAAGGATCGGATCCTCAACTTTCAATCCATTTTCTTCTAATATCTGTACAGCCCGTTCTATCGGCTCATTGATGACATTCGGCACATCCACTTCCTCGGTGTCCAGTCTGTTCACGAAGTAGAAGAAACCGACCAGCAGCAGGGCCAGCACCAGCAGCGTCACACCGATCGTCACGACCGGCTTGACCCACTTTTTCTTGGCCGGCTTCTCCGGCTGCTGCGGCTCCACAGGTTGGCGCGAGTCCAGCGGCTGACCGCTGTGACGCGTGTGCATGGTCTGCGTATGCATCGACGCCGGCGAGGCGGCAACCGTCTCCATCCCCGGCCGGATCGCCGGCATGGCCCGCGTCGCTTCCGCATCGTCGGCAAACTCGAGCTTGGCCTCGTGCATCCGCTCCGGCAGCAGGCAGCTGTCCAGATCCTCGATCATCTCCTCGGCCGAGCTGTAGCGCTCGGCGGGATCCTTGCGCATCGACCGCAGGATGATATTCTCCAGACTTTGCGGGATATGCGGGTTGACCCTCCGGGGCTCCTCGAAGTTCTCTTGGAGATGCTTCAGCGCGACGCTGATCGGGCTCTCGCCCAGGAACGGCAATCTGCCGGTCAGCATCTGATACAGGACGATCCCCAGTGAATACAGGTCGGACTTCTCGCCGGTATTGACGCCCTTGGCGTGCTCCGGCGAGAAGTAATGCACCGAGCCGACGACCGAGCCCGTCTGGGTGATCGTGGATGAAGTGACGGCTCTGGCGATGCCGAAGTCCGTTACTTTGACACGGTTGTTCTTGCCGATAAGTATATTATGCGGCTTAATATCGCGATGGATAATCTGATTATGATGGGCGTGCTCGAGCGCATCGCAGATCTGCAGGGCGATATGGACCGCCTCCTGGGCCTGCAACGGCGCTCTCTCCAGGATAATCTCGTTCAGGTTGCTGCCCTCGACATATTCCATGACAATATAGTGTGTCTCGTCCTCCTGCCCGACATCATAGATGCTGACGACGTTGGGATGGGAGAGGGAAGCGGCAGACTGCGCTTCGCGCCGGAAGCGGCGGATAAACTCTTCATCATGGACAAACTGCTGGCGCAGCACCTTGATGGCGACATGCCGGTTCAACAGGACGTCATGCGCTTTGTATACAAGCGCCATGCCGCCGCCGCCGACCTGCTCCACAATCTCGTAACGTCCGCTCAGCTCGTGTCCGATCATGTCATCGCTCACCCCTCTTGCCCTGCAGCTGCATGGCTCTGCAGCAGAACAACGGTAATATTGTCTTCCCCGCCTGATTCCAATGCCAGCTCCACCAGACGGTCCGCCTTGGCATCCAGATCATGCCCCGGCGCAAGGACCGTCTCGAGCATCTGAGCATCATCGACCATATTGCTGAGCCCGTCGCTGCAGAGCAGCAGCACATCGCCGGGCTGCCAGTCGATGGTCAGCATATCGACCTCAATCTGGGCATCTGTCCCCAACGCCCTTGTCAGCACATTGCGGCGCGGATGATGCGCCGCTTCCTCGGCGCTGATCTGACCGCTCTTGGCCAGTTCATTGACCAGGGTGTGATCCTCGGTAATCTGTTTCATCGCATCGCCCCGGATATGGTAGGCCCGGCTATCGCCGATATGGCCGATGACACCGGTCTCGCCCTGGATAAGTGCGGCTACGACGGTCGTGCCCATATTGTGATACTGCTCGTTCTGGGAAGCGATACCGTAGACGACCTCATTGGCCTGCAGGATCGCTTGTCGGATAAGGAGCTCCGCTTCTGCCCCGCTCAGCACCCCCGTCACGCTGGCCTGCGTCGCCTCGCGGAACGCCTCGACGGCGAGCTCGCTCGCCACATCGCCGGCCTGATGCCCGCCCATGCCGTCGGCGACGATCGCCAGGGCATGACCCGGACCGCCGCTGACGGCCCAGGCACGGTCCTCGTTTACTGTCCGGATACGTCCGATATCACTGCGGTTAGCCGTTATCAATCGCGTTCACCTCGTCTGGGACTCCATATGTTTGGCACGCAGCTGGCCGCAGGCCGCCGCGATATCGTGCCCTTGCTCTCTACGGATCGTCACATTGATATTCTTGCGCTCCAGGATGCGCTGGAACTCGAAGATGTCCTCGCGCGGCGTCCTGACATACTTGCGCTCGGGGACGTGGTTGACCGGGATCAGGTTGACGTGGCAGAGCAAGCCCTGCAGCACCTCGCCCAACTCCTCAGCATGCTCCGGCTGATCGTTGACCCCGCCGATCAAGGCATACTCAAAAGTAATACGGCGTCCGGTCTTGGCTACATAGTAGCGGCAGGCTTCCATGACATCCGCAAACGGAAAGCGCCGGTTGACCGGCATCAGCTTGGAGCGGAGCGCGTCATTGGGCGCATGGATCGAAATCGCCAGGTTGATCTGGGTGTTCTCTTCGGCGAACTTGTACATGCTCGGCACGATGCCGCTGGTCGACACGGTAATGTGACGCTGCCCGATATTCAGCCCTTTCTCGTGGATCATCAGCCGCAGGAAGGTCATCGTTGCTTCATAATTCTCAAACGGCTCGCCAGACCCCATGATGACGATACTGGAGACACGCTCGTCGGTCTCGTCGAGCATCTGCTGTGCCGTCACCACCTGGGCGACGATCTCGCCGGCCGTCAGATTGCGTTTGAGACCGCCCAGCGTCGATGCGCAGAACGTACAGCCGATCCGGCAGCCAACCTGCGTAGTGACGCAGATGCTGTTGCCGTAATTGTGGCGCATGATGACCGTCTCGATCGCATGGTTATCATGCAGACCGAACAAAAACTTGACGGTGCCGTCCTTGGATTCAAAACGGGTAATCTCGTCCAGCGTCACAAATGCAAACTGTTCCTCCAGCTTGCCTCGCAGCGGCAAGGGCAGATTGCTCATCTCTTCGAAGGAGCGTACCCGCTTCACGTACAGCCAATCAAACAGCTGACTGGCGCGGAACGCGGGCTCGCCCTGCTCCTTCATCCAATCCTGCAGCTGCTCAAGTGTATAGTCGTATATAAATGGTTTCATGGATATCACAACCCGTTTCGGTAAAGTTGGTCTTTAGAAGCGCTCAAGAAGTTCACTGAACGTTTTGAGCATAATCTGAATGGACCATCATTTTATTGTACCATAAAGCGTCTGGACCGGCCACACGGTCAGCGGTGGCCAAGCCGCGCCTCACGCCTGTTTGCGCAGAGCGGCGATGAAGAATCCGTCGGTGCCGAAATGCTGCGGCAGCAGCTGCACCCTGCCATCGAAGGTCTCGCCCAGCACACCGCCCGACCGCAGTCTCTCGAGCAGCGGCTGCGGCCATCCCGGATCAAGGGCAAACTCCGGATGCGCCTGCAAAAAACGGTCGACTTGCCCGGCGTTCTCCGTGTGATCCACTGTGCATGTGCTGTAGATCAGTCTGCCGCCCGGGCGCAGCAGCGGGACTGCCGCCTCCAGCAGTCTGGCCTGCACCTCCGCCACCGAATCGATGTCCGCTTCGGATTTGTGCCACTTGATCTCAGGCTTGCGGCGGATGACTCCCAGTCCCGTGCAGGGCGCATCCAGCAGGATCAAATCCAGGGAAGCTGCCTCCAGCTGCTCACCGAGCTGGGCCGCATCGCCAGTCATCGCAAGAATGCTGTGCAAGCCGAGACGTTCGGCCTGGGCCTCGATCAGCTGGCGCTTGTGCGGATGCAGGTCATTGGCCCGGACGACGCCAGCATCTCCCATGCGCTCAGCGAGGTGCGTCGTCTTGCCGCCGGGCGCCGCGCAGCAGTCCAGCACCTGCATGCCGCTGCGCGGAGCGGCCGCTTCCGCTACCAGCATGGAGCTCTCATCCTGGACGGTCCACCAGCCGTTGCGGTAACCGATCGTATCCGCCAGATTGCCGCCCTGGCTGACGACGATCCCATCCTCCGCAAGCGGCGAAGGAGCGGCTTCATAGCCCTCTTCAGCCAGCAGCGCCAGTACTTCTTCACGTGTCTTGCGCTGTCTGTTGACCCGGATGCTGGCATGCGGCGGCTCATTATTGGCACGGCACATCGCTTCCGTCGTCTCTTCCCCGAAAGCGGCAATCCATCGCCGGGTAAGCCAGAGCGGATGCGAGTGGACAAGCGAGATCCGCTCATCCGGTGGAAGTCCTGCCGGGAGCGACAGCTTGTCCGGGCTGCGCTGCAAGCTGCGGAGCACGCCGTTGACCATGCCAGAGATGCCCCGATGACCTCGCTGCTTCGCCAGCTCCACCGCTTCGTGGACAGCAGCATGCGGCGGCACGCGCGTCAAGTATATGAGTTGATAAGCACTCATTCGCAGCAGCTGCAGCACCCAGGGGTCGAGCTTGTGTAGACCTTTGGTAACGAAGCGCTGCAGGACATGGTCCAGCGTATTAAGCCGCTGGATCGTGCCGTAGACCAGCTCCGTCGCCAGGCCGGCATCGGCTCGCGACAGCTCAGCCGCCTGCAGAGCTCGATTCAGCTGAAGATTGCTGTAAGCTTGTCCCCCTGTCACCTTGACGAGAGTATCCAATGCGACGGAGCGAGCCGTGACCGCGTAGCGGCGCTTGTCCGTCATTGCGGTTCACCGCCCAGAACGGTCCCCGCCGGCAGACGAGCGCCCTGGAGCCATGAGGCAGCATCCATCGCCCGCTTGCCTGCCGGCTGGATGGTAAGCAGCCGCAGCGCGCCGTCGCCCGTCTGCACGAGCAGGTCCGGGCCATCGGCGGTCAGTACTGTTCCCGGCTCAGCGCCAGCGGTGCCGGACGTTGCCTCGGCACGACAAGCCCAGATCTTGAATACGTCGCCCTCGAGGTAGGTAAACGCCCCCGCCATCGGTGCGAGTCCCCGCACTTGGTTGTAGAGCTCGCGTGCCGGACGGCTCCAGTCGATCCGCTCGTCATCGCGGCTCAGATTGGGAGCGTAGGTCGCCAGCGCATCATCCTGAGGCACGGCAACGGCCGTTCCATCCGCAATCGACGGCAAGGTCTGCACCAGCAACTCCGCTCCGGCTTCGCTCAGCTTGCGGAACAGATCGCCCGAGGTGTCGTTCTCTTCGATCGGCACCTGGGTGCGGCTGATCATGTCGCCGGTGTCCAGACCTTCCGCCATATACATAATCGTCACGCCGGTCACCGTCTCGCCGTTCATAATCGCCCTCTGGATCGGAGCGCCGCCGCGGTAGCGGGGCAGCAGCGAGCCATGGACATTAATACAGCCCAAGCGAGGCAGCTCGAGCACCTCCTTGGGCAGTATCTGGCCGTATGCTGCCGTCACGATCAGCTCCGGCTGCAGCGCAGCCACCGCCTCGATCGCTTCCCGGCTCCGCATCCGGAGGGGCTGCAGCACTTTCAGTCCCCGCGCCAGGGCCGCTTCTTTGACCGGCGGCGGGGTCAGCGTCCGCTTCCTGCCCTTGGGCTTGTCAGGCTGCGTCACAACGGCTGCTATCTCATAGCCGTTGTCAAGCAGCGTATTCAAGGAAGTGACGGCAAATTCAGGGGTACCCATAAACACAATCCTCATGCCTCGCGCTCCCTTGTGGGCGGCGTCTGCGATACGTCGTACACCTTTTCAGCCAGATCGGTGAACAGCACGCCGTTTAGATGATCGACCTCGTGCTGGAACGCACGGGCCTGGAATTCGGTCGCCTCGATGACCATCGGCTCGCCGAAGCGGTCTTGCCCCCGCAGCTTCACGCGCATCGCCCGCCGCACATCGCCATTGAGCCCGGGGATGCTGAGACAGCCCTCGGGACCGAACTGCTCGCCTTCCCGCTCGATGATCTCCGGGTTGACCATCTCGATCAGACCGCCGCTCTCTTCACCAGTATCGACGACGATGACACGCTTCTGGATGCCGATCTGCGGCGCCGCCAGACCGACGCCTTCCGCGTCATACATCGTATCGGCCATATCGTCCAGCAGCTTGTGCAGATTGGCGTTGAACTTGGTAACCGGTTTGGCTTTCTCGCGCAGCACCGGGTCGGGATCTTTGACTATTAATCGAATCGCCATAACAGACTTCCTGCCTTTGCATTGAATTTGTTATTTACTCTATGAGTCACTCTGCAATTTATGAATGGTTTACATGATGACTTGCGGATCGACGTCGATGCTGAACAACACCTTGGCTCTGGAGCCTTCCGCAAATGGAGCCAGAGCTGACTGCAGCAGCTTTGTTGCATCCACGCCCCCACGATATTTTATCATACATTGAAAACGGTAGCGATCCTTGAGCCGCGGGATCGGCGACGCGACAGGCCCCAGAATCTCCAACGCCTGCTCCCTGTCGCTGTCCAGCGATGCCAGCACCCCTGCAGCCTCCGCCTGCCCCCGCAGCGCCTCGGCAAACTGCTCGCCGGTCGACGCCAGGAGCGGCAGCTGCTCATGCGAGAGCGTCACCAGGATCAGACGGCAGAAGGGCGGGTACGCCATGAAGCGGCGATGCCGCAGCTCCTCTGCGGCAAACGCCTCATAATCGTGCTGCTGTGCCGTTCTCACGGAGTAGTGGTCCGGCGTGTAGCTCTGGACGACTACCTCGCCGGGCAGATGATGCCTCCCGGCCCGACCGGCTACTTGGGTCAGCAGCTGGAACGTCTTCTCCGCCGCCCGAAAGTCAGGCAGATGCAGCGAGGAATCGGCTGCGATGACCCCGACGAGCGTAACATACGGAAAATCAAGGCCTTTGGCGACCATCTGCGTCCCGAGCAGCACATCGGCCTGCCGGTCGCCAAACCGTCTGAGCCACTTCTCGTGGGACCCTTTCTCTGTCGTCGTATCGACGTCCATACGGATGACGCGGATGCCGGGGAACAGCTTGGCCAGCTCTTCTTCGACCCGCTGCGTGCCGGTCCCGAAGAAGCGGATATGCTCGCTATCGCAAGACGGACAGGCGGTCGGCGACAGCTCGGCGTGTCCGCAGTAATGGCATCGCAGCATCCTTGTCTTCTGATGATAGGTGAGCGAGATGTCGCAATGCGGGCAGCCGGCCGTATAGCCGCAGGAACGGCACATGACGAATGTCGAGTAGCCACGCCGGTTCAGCAGCAGCACTGACTGCTCGCCCCGCTCCAGACGCTCGGCCAGCGCCTGGTGCAGCCGTCTGCTGAACATCGAACGGTTGCCCTCCTCCAGCTCCTGCCGCATATCGACGACCTCTACCGGCGGCATCGGCCTGCCTCCTACACGCTCCGGCAAGGGCAGATGCGCTGCTGCTGCTGCGGATACATCCCTCGTTCCCTCCTGTGAGCGGCGGGCTGCCATATAACTCTCCAGCGACGGCGTCGCCGAGCCGAGCACAACGGCAGCGCCATGCTGCCTGGCCCGCCGGATAGCGACATCCCGAGCGTGGTATTTGGGACTTTCCTCCTGCTTGTAGGAGGACTCATGCTCCTCATCGATGATGATCAGACCAATCGACTCCAGAGGCGCAAAGATCGCCGAGCGGGCGCCGATGGCCACCTTCACCTGCCTGTGCCTGATCTTGCGCCACTCGTCATAGCGCTCCCCCTGCGACAACCGGCTGTGCAGGACGGCTACCTCGTCGCCGAATCGTCCTTTGAACCGCTCGACCATCTGCGGAGTAAGCGAGATCTCCGGCACGAGGACGATCGCTTGGCGGCCGCCGGCGATGCAGCCGGCGATTGCCTGCAGATAGACCTCGGTCTTGCCGCTGCCGGTGACGCCCTGCAGCAGGAAGACGCGCGGCGACCGGGCAGCGACTGCCTCCGCGATCGGAGCCAGTACGGCGCGTTGGCCTTCTGTCAAGGCGAGCGGCTGCGAGCGCACGAAGTCCCTGCCCGCATACGGATCGCGCAGCTGTTCGACCTCGCGCAGCTCGACCAGCCCTTTGTCCGCAAGCGACTTTATGCTGCTGGCCGAGGCCCCGGCTTCCGTCAGCAATGCCTGCAGCGGGATCGGCTCCGTCCGTTCCAGGATGCGGCCGAGCAGCTCCCGCTGCTTGGCCGCTCTGGCGGGCAGCGCCGCCAGCGCCTGCTCCGCGGATGTTTTGTCCGCAGGCGGGAAGACAGTCAACACGGTGCGTACCGCCAGCCGGTCCTTGACCCGTACATCCTCGATCAGCCACCCGGACTGCAGGGCGCTTCGGATCTGTGGGCCATGCTCGGGGTAGCGCTGCAACAGCGCCGCCAGTTTGACGCTTCCCTGCTTGTGCACAGCTTCGAGCAGTCCGGCCGGCAGATCGTCTGCCCACAGCCCCTCCGCATCCTCGGGGGCGGTACCCAGACTGACATAGCGCTCGGCTTTGCCCTTCAGGGCAGCTGGGATCATCGCCTGCAGCGCTGCCGTCCATGTGCAGCAGTACTTGATGCTGATCCAGCGGGCCAGCTCGATCAAGTCCGGAGAGAGCGGCGGCAGCGGATCGAGCAGTTCCGCGATATCCTTGAGCCGGCTGCCGGCGACAGCCGCATCCTCGGCCAGCTCGACCACGAAGCCCTGCAGCGTCCGGCCGCCGAACGGCACGCCAACCCGGCTGCCTACGGCAATCCAGCCGCCCAGCTGCTCGGGCACCCGATAATCGAATGGCCGATCAGTCTGGCG
Organism: Paenibacillus jepli; assembly: GCF_047238105.1. NCBI lineage: Bacteria > Bacillati > Bacillota > Bacilli > Caryophanales > Paenibacillaceae > Paenibacillus > Paenibacillus jepli. The sequence continues at coordinate 6,692,940 of NZ_JBDFMD010000001.1, read as the reverse complement.
GCTCGGAACGTCGACGATCACCCGGGCGATCAAGACGGATCGGCCCCCGCCAGACCCATGCGCTCCGCGATCAGCTCAAGCAGCCGCCTCGCCACCTCGCCCTTCCCGAGCAGCGGCCAGGATATCGCGAGCCCTTCGCGATCATAGACACTGACGATATTGGTGTCGCCATGGAAGCCGGCTCCATCAAGGCTGACATCGTTGGCGACGATCAGATCGCACCGCTTCCGCTGCAGCTTGTCCATGGCATGGCGTTCCAGCTCCCTCGTCTCAGCGGCGAAGCCGACGAGAAATTGTCCCTGCTTGCGTTCGCCAAGCGTCTGGAGGATATCTTCGGTCTTCTCCAGCTCCAACGTCAGGTGATCCGCACTGCCGGTTTTCTTCATCTTCTCCGGATGTCTGACGGCTGGCCGGTAATCGGCGACGGCCGCCGACTTGATGACGAGGTCCGCGTCGTCATACCGGGACAGTACCGCATCCAGCATCTCGGCCGCAGATTCCGCCCTTACGACCACGACCCCGGGCGGCGGATCCACCATCGTCCGGGCAGCGATCACCGTTACCTCCGCTCCCATATCGCGGGCAGCCGCTGCGATCTCGAATCCCATCTTGCCTGACGAATCATTGGTCAGGTAACGCACCGGGTCGATCCGCTCGACTGTGCCGCCTGCAGTGATCAACACCCGCTTGCCGCTGAGCAGACGCGGCCGGTCAAAATACGTGCGGATAGCCGCCACGATCTCCTCCGGCTCGGCCAATCGCCCCTTGCCGACATAACCGCAGGCAAGCTGTCCGCTGCCGGGTTCGACGAAATGTACGCCTCGCGCCGCCAGCAGCTCCATATTGTGCCGAACCGCCGGATGCTCGTACATATGCACATTCATCGCTGGAGCGATCAAGAGTGGCGCTGTCGAAGCCAGCACCGTCGTGCTGAGCATATCGTCGGCCATTCCCCACGCCAGCTTAGCCAGGATATTGGCTGTCGCCGGCGCGATGACGATCAGGTCGGCATGGTCGGCCAGGTCGATATGCGAGACCACAGCCGGATCCTGCTCGGCGAAGGTATCGGTATAGACCGCATGGCGGGACAGCACCTGCAGCGTAAGAGGCGCGACGAATTTGGCGGCGGACTCCGTCATGATGACACGGACATCGGCTCCGGCCTGCGTCAGCTTGCTGCATAGCGCGGCTGCCTTATATGCGGCGATCCCGCCGGTGATGCCCAGCAGGATGCGTTTGCCTGTTAGCATGGATTGGCTCATCCTTTCAAACAGAAACGACTTCGTCGTCCATAAGGGGGCGAAGCCGTTCCGGTTGGCTTAAAAATTTGAAAAAAATAACAACCACGCGGGTTGTTACTGGAAGGTAAACTAGGATTTGATGCTGGGATCGGAGATTACTTGGACATGATCGTTGTAGATCTCCTCCAGCGCAACGCCGACATGCTTGTGCGAACGGGGGGTTTTCAGTTCCGATTTCTCACCGTCGCGCAGTGCGCGGGCGCGCCGGGACGCAGCGACGACCAGCGAATATTTGCTGTCTACTTTTTTGACCATCTCGTCAATCGAAGGATATAACATCTGCTTCTCACCTCATGCTTTCTCTGATCGCTTCTGCCTGCTGGGCAGTCTCCGCCAGCTGACGGCCAATCCGGCAGTGCTCGGCAGTAACGATGCTCTGGATGCGGCTGCAAGCCGCTTCGATCTGATCATTAGTTACTGCGTAATCGTAATGACGGAGCAGATTCATCTCTTCTACCGCGACAGACATCCGATGGTCGATCAATTCATCGGTCTCCGTCCCCCGCCCGGTGATCCGCTGCTTCAGCTCGTCAAGCGAAGGCGGCATCAGGAAGACGAATACGCCGTCGGGGAATTTCTCTTTCACCTTAAGCGCGCCTTGAACCTCGATTTCCAAAATAATGTCTTTGCCCGAAGCAATCGTCTTCTCTACGAAATCGCGGGGCGTGCCATAGTAGTTGCCGACGTATTCCGCATACTCGAGCAGCGCATCGCGGGCGATCATGTCCTGGAACTGCTCCCGGCTGCGGAAGAAATAGTTGATCCCGTCGACTTCTCCCTCGCGGGGCGCGCGGGTGGTCGCAGAAACGGAGTAGATCAACTCAGGCATCTTATGACGGAGCACCGAGCAAACGGTGCCCTTGCCAACGCCTGATGGTCCTGACAAAACGATCAATAGTCCTTTTTTCATGATACTCCCCATCTGTTCGTCCTATTCGTCGTGATCGTCATCCTTTGTGGACAACCGGTGCGCCACGGTCTCCGGCTGCACTGCCGACAGAATGACATGGTCGCTGTCCGTAATGATGACGGCACGCGTACGCCGGCCGTAAGTCGCATCGATAAGCATATGACGGTCGCGGGCTTCCTGGATAATCCGTTTGATCGGCGCCGATTCCGGGCTGACGATCGAGATGATGCGGTTCGCTGATACGATATTTCCGAATCCGATATTAATGAGTTTAATAGCCATGACAGGGTTCCCTCCGGTCTTAGAGCAACGGGTATGATGATGACTGGAATGCTACTCAGTGTTGACGAAAAAAAATGGATGCATACGTTCACGGCTTGACCAGCAATGACCTTATTCTAATCCATTTTCAGAACGGGAACAAGTGAAAATGCGGAAAAACCCCCAAAATAACGGGTTATCCTCGCATAACCTCTTGCTGGCGCCCGGTTTTGGCCCATACGTATTGCGTGAGCTCCGCCGTCATCTGGTAGAACATAAACGGGGTCATCAGGTAGATGCCGTTGAAATGCGGCAGCGCTGCATCCAGCAGCTCCTTGGCGATCCGCACGCCCTCGGCGCGCCCCGCCTCGCCCTCCAGCCCGTTCATGCGCTGGCGCACCTCGTCGGAGAGCTGGATGCCTGGCACCTCGTTGTGCAGGTACTCGGCATTGCGGCCGCTCGCCAGCGGCATGACGCCCAGGAACACGGGAACCGGCAGATCTGCGGTGGCACGGGCGATGTCCTCGATCAGACGCGGATCGTATACCGGCTGGGTCATGATATAATCGGCGCCGGAGGTAATCTTCTTCTCCAGCCGCTGCACCGCCTTATCGAGATATTTGACGTTGGGATTGAAAGCCGCCCCGACGACAAAATCGGCCCGCTGCTTGAGCGGCTTGCCGGAGAAGGCGATGCCTTCATTAAGCTGCTTGATCATCCGGATCATCTCAAAAGAGGTCAGATCGTACACGGAGCTCGATCCCGGCAGATCGCCGAACTTGGCGGGATCGCCGGTTACCGCCAGCACATGGTCGATGCCGAGCGCATCGAGTCCCATCATGTGCGACTGTGTACCGATCAGGTTGCGGTCGCGGCAGGCGATATGCACGAGCGGCCGGATGCCTGTCCGCTCCTGCAGCAGCGAAGCGAGCGCGATGTTGCTCATCCTCGTGACGGCCAGCGAATTGTCGGCCATCGTCAAGGCGTCGGCACGGGCAGCCTTCAGCGCTTCGGCACCAGCCAGGAACTTGCGGATATCGAGATCGCGCGGCGGATCCAGCTCGACGATGACTGTGTGCCGCTCGCGCACCAGGTCGACGAGGCTTGGCGGCTTCGCGGGCGGCTCCTGGATGCCGGCTGCGCCAGCGACGGCCGGCCTGGTCCGGACAGCAGGCACGCTCTCCAGCTCCGCAGCGGCGTGCTTGTCCAGGCTCGGTTCATAGCCGGCGAGCGCCTGGCTGATCGCGGCGCTATGCTCCGGTGTCGTGCCGCAGCAGCCGCCGATGATCCGCGCGCCACGGTCAGCTAGCCGTCTGGCCATCTCGCCAAAATACTCGGGCGTCGCCGTATAAGTGTATTTCCCGTCCACATAATCAGGAATCCCTGCGTTGGGGAATACGGACAGCGGCACGCCGAGACTGCCCTTGACCGTATCGAGCGCCCGCAGGATGCCTACAGGGCCGCTGCGGCAGTTAAGCCCCACGACGTCGGCTCCCGCCGCCTCCAGACGCGAGAACGCCTCCAGCAGCGTCACACCGTCCTTGGTCCGGCCGACATCCTCCACCGAGAGCTGGCAGATCACCGGGATATCGCCTGCTTCGCGCGCCAGCGTCAACACCAGGAGCAGCTCTTCCAGATCAAAGAACGTCTCCATCATCAAGCCGTCCACGCCCGCCTCCAGCAGCACATCGATCTGCGAGCGGAAAGCCGTGCTCAGCTCCGAAGTACGGATCGTCTTGCGCTGTCCGCTGCGGATCGAACCAATCGAACCGACCACATACGCATCATCGCCGACAGCCTCGCGCGCGAGCTGGACGCCCGTCCGGTTCAGCCGTTCGACTTCTCCCTCCAGCCCGTACTTGGACAGCTTCTCGTAATTGGCCGAGAAGGTGTTAGTTTCGATCAGCCGGGCACCGGCTTCATAATAAGCGCGATGCACATTCCGGATGACCTCCGGACGCAGCGTGTTGAATTCCTCAAACGAGACGCCGACGGGAAAGCCCAGCTGGTACAGATACGTTCCCATCGCCCCGTCGCCCGTAATGAGCCCCTTCTTCAGGGCTGCCCGCAAGTCAGACTTCATCAGCTTCTCCCCCCTGTTCCTATAAAAATAAAAGTTCGAAAAGTTCGCTTTTCAATACCGAGCTCGCAATCAAAAGCGGACAATCAAATCGAAAAGCAGTGCTTGGTCAGCAGCTGCTTTTCGGCTCGGCTATTCGACTGTCAGCCCTGCACGGTACCGCTGTACACTTCAGCAGCCGGGCCGCTCATATACACGTGATTATCCGCTTCGTTCCACTCGATGAGCAGATCGCCGCCCTTGAGCGAGACCGTGGCAGTACGGTCGGTCGAGCCGTTCAGTACGGAGGCGACGACCGTAGCGCAGGCGCCTGTACCGCAGGCCAGCGTCGGGCCTGCCCCCCGCTCCCAGACCCTCATGTCGGCATGGGCAGGCGAGTTCACAGTGACGAATTCAACGTTGATCTTGCGCGGGAAGAGCGGATGCGTCTCCAGCTTGGGCCCCCACTTGTGCAGATCAAAGCTCTTGGCGTCGTCGACGTAGATGACGCAATGCGGATTGCCCATCGAGACGGCGGTGAACTGGAATGTCGTACCGTCTACCTCGATCGGGTGATTGACGACCGTATCGGCATCGATCGTGGTCGGCACCTGCAGGCCTGCCAGTACCGGCTCGCCCATGTCCACCCGGACGCTGGCCGCTCGGCCGTCCTCGATCTGCAGCTGCACCTGCTGTACTCCCGCCCCCAGTGTCTCTATCGTAATCTGATCCTTGTCAGACAGACCTTTATCGTATACATACTTGGCCACGCAGCGGATCGCATTGCCGCACTGCTCGGCTTCCGAACCGTCAGAATTTATGATGCGCATCCGGAAATCCGCCTTCTCCGAAGGCAGAATATAGACGAGTCCGTCGGCTCCGATACCGAAGTAACGATTGCACAGACGGACTGCCAGCTCCGGCGCGTTCTCCGGCAGTGTCTGCTCCCCGGCCACGACGATGAAGTCATTGCCCAGGCCATGCATTTTCGTAAAATTCATCCTTGATTGCACTCCTTCAGGTCCAAAACTTGGACAGCGATGCGATATCGCCTGCCCAAGACAATTTTCTTTTTCCTATTAGCATAATACAAACCCAAAGGAAACGCCATGCCTATTTTGCCGGATCACCGGGCTGCCGGCCTGGTGCCGCCGAAGGAAGGACGGCTCTGACGCTTCTTCCCCTGCGAACCCAGAACACTGCCGATCCCCATCAGGAATGTCGGGATGCCGGCGGCCACGAAAACGAGACACCAGTGCCTAAAATCTAGAGGGACTGTCTTAAAGATCGGCTGCAGCGCTTCGATGTAGAGGACGCCGAGCATCAGCAGCAGCGAAGACAGCACGGCAAGCACCAGATAGCGGTTCTGCAGCGGATTGCGGTGGAAGATCGAGCGCGAGCTGCGGCAGTCAAAGACATGGATGAGCTGAGCCATGACCAGCGTTGCAAAGGCAACTGTCTGCGCTTCAACGAGATTGCCCGGATTTTGGCGCAGTGTGATCCAGAAAGCCCCAAGCGTACATAAGCCGATCAGGAGACCGCGGCTGACGATCTTCCAGCCGAGCCGCCGGGCAAAGATGTTCTCCTTGGCCGGGCGGGGCTTCTGCTTCATCAGATCCTTCTCTGCCTGATCGACGCCAAGCGCCATGGCCGGCAACCCATCGGTCACCAGATTGACCCAGAGGATCTGGATCGGCACCAGCGGCAGCGGCAGTCCGGCCATCATCGCCAGGAACATCGTCATGATCTCGCCGACGTTCGAGGCAAGCAGATAACGGATGAATTTGCGGATATTCTCATAGATGCCCCGCCCTTCCTCGATCGCCGACACAATCGTAGCGAAGTTGTCGTCGCTGAGCACGAGCGCCGACGCTTCCTTGGATACATCCGTGCCAGTAATGCCCATGGCGATCCCGATGTCGGAGGCCTTGATGGCCGGCGCGTCGTTGACCCCGTCGCCGGTCATCGCGACGACATGGCCTTGCCGCTGCAATGACTTGACGATCCGCAGCTTGTGCTCGGGCGATACTCTTGCATAGACGTAGATATTGTCAACCTCGCGGTCCAGCTGTTCATCTGTCATCGCCGCCAGCTGACGGCCGCCCACGGCGACACCGCCGCGCGGCATGATGCCAAGCTGGGCTGCGATCGCCTCGGCCGTCATCTGATGATCGCCGGTGATCATCACTGTCTTGATGCCGGCCTGCCGGCATGTCGCGATCGCTTCGCGCACCTCGCGGCGCGGCGGGTCGATCATCCCGCTCAGCCCGACAAAGATGAGCTGCTGCTCTGCCTCCTGCTCGCTCTCGCAGCCATCCTTGCTGCGGATATCCCGGTATGCCATGCCCAGCACCCGCAGCGCAGAGGCCGCCATCTGCTCGGCAGCAGCCGCGATCTTCTGCCGCAATGTCTGCGTCAGCGGGATTACGTTGCCGTCCCACAGCACATAAGAGCATTGCTCCAGGAGCATATCGGAGGCGCCTTTGACACACAACAACCGGCCGCCCTGATGCGTGACGAGAACGGACATCCTTTTGCGTTCCGAGTCGAAGGGGAACTCCTTCTCCCGCTTGTATACCCCCTCCAGCGCCTTGGCGGAGAGGCCTAGCTTCGCCGCAAGCACCGCCAGCGCTCCCTCGGTCGGATCGCCTTTGATCAGCCACTCGCCTTCCTCCGTCTCTGCTCCCTTGGCACGTCTGCCTTCCTCTGCAGGCTCTTTCTTATACAATACCGAGTTGTTGCAAAGGGCAGCCACCTGCAGCAGCCGACGCAGGCCCTGGTCATGCTTCAGATCAATATGGACACCTTGCTCCGTGATCTCGCCTGCCGGTTCGTAGCCTTCGCCGCTCACATCGAGCTGACGGCCGCTGAGCCACAGCCGGGTAACGGTCATCTTATTCTGCGTCAGTGTACCCGTCTTGTCGGAACAGATGACAGACGCGCAGCCCAGCGTCTCTACCGAAGGCAGCTTGCGCACGATCGCTTTGCGCTTGATCATCCGCTGTACGCCCAGTGCCAGGGCGATCGTCACGATCGCCGGCAGCCCTTCGGGGATGGCCGCTACGGCCAGGCTGACCCCCGCCAGGAACATGCCGTACGACGGCTGGCCATGCAGGATGCCGGCCACGACCACCATGACGGTCAAGCCGACAGCGACGGCGATCAGGATCTTGCCGAGCTGCTCCAGACGATGCTGCAGCGGCGTCTCCACCGCTTCGGTCTGCTGGATCAGATCGGCGATCGTTCCCATCTCCGTCTGCATCCCTGTCCGGACGACGATCCCTTTGGCCGTACCGCGCGTCACCATCGTTCCCATGAAGCCCAGATTGCGCTGATCGCCGAGCGGCAGCTCTGACTCGCGGATCGGCAGCGACGTCTTGCCGACCGGCACTGATTCGCCAGTCAGCGCGGACTCTTCAACATAGAAGCTGTTGGTCTGGAGCAGCCTGATATCCGCTGGCACCCGATCCCCCGGCTCCAGCAGCACGAGATCACCGGGGACCAGTTCGCTGGCAGCGACAGACGTCACCTCGCCGCCCCTGACGACGCTTGCGCTCGGCGCAGACAGCGCCTTAAGCGCCCGCAACGAGCGCTCGGCACGAAATTCCTGGACGAAGCCCAATATACCGTTGATGACGATGATGGCGATGATCGTCACCGCATCCAGATATTCTCCCAGCAATGCAGATACCAGCGTGGCGCCTACGAGCACCAACACCATAAAATCCTTGAATTGGTTAAGCAGCAGCGTAAGCGGCGAGATCCGCTTGCCCTCGGACAGCTCGTTGCGCCCATAGCGCTCCAGTCGCTCCGCCGCCTCCTCCGAAGCCAGGCCGCGGATGGGGTCGCAGCCAACATTCCGGGCGATCTCCTCTGCATCCATCTGATGCCACTTTTTCTGATCCATGCTCCTTAGTCTCCCTCCCGCTTCGTCCGGCCGGTCCGCGAACGCTTCCTCAGCGCGTCTTCGGACAGCCCTTCTTGGCCTAATGTATTCGGACAAACCGTAATTTATCACCGGCAGGGCTTAAGTTTTTGGGTCAACTATGGCATGATAGAAGCATTGCAATTTTTAATTGTCCAAGAAGGAGAATCGTAAATATGGCATTAGACGGCATCGTCACGCGCGCCATTGCGGCAGAGCTGCAGGGCTGTATCGGCGCCCGCATTCATAAAATACACCAGCCCTCCGCTCGCGACCTGGTGCTGCAGATCAGAGGGAACGGAGCCCAGGGCAAGCTGCTGCTGTCCGCAAATCCTACCTATCCACGGGTACACTGGACTCAGCATACCTATACCAATCCCAAAGAAGCACCGATGTTCTGCATGCTCCTGCGCAAATATTGCGAGGGCGGCATCATCGAGCAGGTGAAACAGATCGGCAATGAGCGGATCCTCCATCTGACGATCCGGCGTCGGGACGAGCTCGGCGACATGATGCTCCGGACGCTGGTGATCGAGCTGATGGGGCGGCACAGCAATATCATGCTGATCGATCAGGACAACGGCCTCATCCATGACGGCATCCATCATGTGACGCCGGCGATCAGCAGCCACCGCATCGTTATGCCGGGTGCGGCCTATGTCCCGCCGCCTGACCAGCGCAAGGCCAATCCACTGCTGGTAACGTCGGCTGAAGCGATGCTCTCCCACCTTGAGGCAGCACCCGCCGATGGTCCGCTGCACCAGCGTCTCGTTGATGCCTTCAGCGGTATCAGTCCCTTGCTCGCCCGGGAGCTCGTCTACCGGAGCGGTCTTGCCGGAGATGCGGACAACGAGTTGCTGTCCACCACCTTGTGGCCGGTGTTTGACAGGATGATGGAAGACTTCCGCGATCATCGCTACGCGCCGGCTATCTTCGAAGACAGCCGAGGCCGCGCTGTCTTTGCGGTCACGGCGCTCTCGCATCTGGGCCGGGAAACTGCCGCTTACGATAAGGTGAGTGCGTGTCTGGAAGCTTACTACGGGGATAAAGCGCAGCGGGATACGGTCAAGCAGCGGGTCTCGGATCTGCTGCGATTCCTGAGCAATGAGAAAGCCAAAAATATCAAGAAGCTGGAAAAGCTCGCGGAAACGATCGAGGAAGCCAGGGATGCGGACAAGTACCGGGTGCTGGGTGAACTGATTACCACTTACATGCATCAGATCAATAAAGGCGATGAAGCGGCAGAGGTAGTCAACTACTACGACGAAGCCGGCGGCATGGTGCGGATCGCGCTCGATCCGCAGCTGACCCCTTCCGAGAACGCCCAGCGGTACTTCAGACGATACAACAAAGCAAAAAACAGCCTCAGTATGGCTGCAAGCCAAATGGAATCGGCACGGGAGGAGATCCGCTATCTGGAGTCGCTGCTGCAGCAGCTGGACAGCGCATCGCTGGCTGATATCGAGGAGATCCGCGAGGAGCTGGTGGAGCAGCATTACTTGCGGGACCGCAGCAAACGGACGAACAAAAAGAAAAAGCCGGCCCGCCCGTCTCTGCTCTCCTATACGTCTTCTGAAGGAATCAGTATCCTGGTCGGCAAAAACAATACGCAGAACGAGTATCTTACCAACCGGCTCGCCGCTTCCTCCGATACTTGGCTGCATACCAAGGACATCCCTGGCTCCCACGTCGTGATCCGCGGCGGCAGCTTTGGCGAAGCCACCCTCGAAGAGGCGGCGATGCTTGCCGCCCATTACAGCCAGGCGCGGGGCTCCAGCCAGGTGCCTGTCGATTATACGCTGATCCGGCATGTGCGCAAGCCCAGCGGCGCCAAGCCGGGATTCGTCATCTATGATCATCAAAAAACGCTGTTCGTCACTCCGGACGAACAGCGTATCCAAGCTCTTCCCGTTGCTACGTTGACCTGACCTGCCGCCCCCAGGCGGAATCGCCCAGCCCGCCTGGCTTCAACGCCAGGCGGGCTGGAGCATGTCATGCACCTTCCGCATCGCCTGTTTACCGTCTCCATGGATGAGATGCACTGCCTGAGTACCCGGATGCAAACCAGAAGCGTGCACGCCTGCGCCGCCGATGAAAACCAGCGTACCCGGCGATACGGCAGCAATCCTCCGGTCCAGCTCAAGCAGGAATGCTGCAGCCTGTCCCAACCGCCGCTCGGAAGAAAAGCTGAAGGTGAACGCCGCCGGATGCAGATCGTCCAGACAATCAAAGATTCCTTTCTCAGCAGGAGAGGCTCCTAGGTAGACCACTCTGTAGCCGAGCTGTCTGGCAAAAAAGCCAATAAACAATATGCCCAGCTCATGCCTCTCCCCGGGTCCGCAAGCCGTCACGAGCAGCGGATGCTCCGGCTGCGGACGAAACAGGCTGCACAAGGTCAAAATGTGATCTCTGATGAAGTGACTGCCGAAATGCTCCTGATATTCCGATATGGCGCGGCTTTGCCAGCGCTCTCCGAGTTCAACAAGAACCGGTTCGAGGATATTCATCAGCACATGCTCGGCCGGGTACGCCTGAATGTATCGGTCATAAACTGCCCGAGCCCGCTCCGTATCGATCTGCTCGATCGCCTCGATCAACTGCCGAATCGGCTCTTCCCATAGGTCCGGTGGGCCGTCATACGCCGGCACGCACCCGAGCTTAGGGCCTGTCGACCCTGCCGTATAATCGTGTGCCTGCTGCGATCTCTCCCGGCCATGCTCCATCACGGCCATGCCGATCGGTACCCCCTGGTCCACTTGCTGCTTCAACTGGCGCAGGGTATCGATGTCCTGCCGGCTGTAGGCCCTGTAACCATTAGGCATCCGCTGGGGCGTCACGGCCTGATACCGCTCCTCCCATTTGCGGATGAGCTGGGTCGACAGCTCTGTCTGCGCAGCCACCTCCTTTATCGTATATACTCGCTCCTTCATAGTTCCTGCCTCCTCGCTCGCTGGAGCTGGGCTACGGTTTCCAGGCCCGCCGTGCAGCATCCGAGCTCGCCGTGAAAGACGCTGCCTTGCCGCTCGCCGTGAAAATCCGAGCCTCCCGTTGCGATCAAACCGTATTCCTCGGCCAATGTCCGATATTGCGCTTCCTGTTCCGGGCTGTGATCGGGATGACTGACCTCAATGCCGTCCAGACCGGCCTCGACCAATGGCCGGATCAGCCGGTCTTCACGATATAACCCGGGGTGGGCAAGACTGCTGATCCCCCCGGCCTCTTTGATCCATTCGACCGCTGTGAACGGCGTCACTTTGGGGACCGCGACATAGGCTGCGGCCCCGTCGGCCAGATAGCGATCGAAGGCTTCCCTCATCGACGCTACGACCCCTTTCTCCAGCAGCACCGCGGCAATGTGAGGACGGCCCACCGTCTCATCCAGACCTGACTTGCCCGCTGCAGCCAGCACCTCCGCCATCGTGATCTGCACCCCAAGCTCTGCCAGCTTCGCCACGATCCGTTCATTACGCTGCATGCGCCCCGCGCGCAAGCCCCGGAGCCGCTCCTGCCAGCGCTCCTCCTGCCAATCGGGAGCGTATCCGAGCACATGAATATCTTTGCCATCCCAGCTTGTACTGATCTCTACCCCTGGAATGACCAGGATACCGGAGCGCTTGCCCTCCTGAAGGGCCTCGCGGACGCCAGCCATCGTATCATGGTCCGTGATGGCAATGGCGGCAAGCCCCGCGCGCTGAGCCCGTCTGACGACAGAGGCGGGGGAGAGCAGACCGTCCGAAGCGTTTGTGTGCACATGCAGGTCTGCCCGCGTCATAGCCATTGCTGAAGATCCCGCTCACGCAAGAAGGCTAGAAACGTTACCGCCGAGATCGGGAGGAGCGCCGACTTCAGGTAGATGGAATAAAACTGGCGTTTAAACTGCACATCCACGATAGGGACGATGCGAATCAGGCCTAGCGACACCTCATGCTTGACCGAGGAACTGGACAGAAATGAGACGCCAAGACCGGCCTCAACGGCTGATTTCACTGCACCGGTACTTCCCAGCTCCATGACGATCTTGAGTGTTCCGGGATCAATCTCGCGCCGCCTCAGTTCGTCCTCCATGACGAGCCGGGTGCCGGAGCCTTGCTCCCGGAGCACCACAGGGTACTGCATCACGTCCTGGATCGACACCTCCGAAGCCGACGCCAACGGATGCGACGCCGCGACAACCAGCTTTAATTCGTCACTCAGCACCGCTTCCATATGCATATCCGGATGATTGATCGGCGCCTCGATCAGCCCGAAGTTTAACTGATGGCCCAGGATCTCTTCCATAATCTGCGCCGTATTCATAACCTTCAAGCTGATCCCGATATGCGGATATTCGCGACCAAATGGGCCGAGCAGCCGAGGCAGAATATACTCTCCGATCGTCAGCGAGGAGCCCAGCTGGAGTCTGCCTTTCAATTGCTTGGTAAATCTGGACATCGAGGCATCAGTCTCGCGGATCAGTTCGATGCTCCGCCGGGCATACGGCATCAGCGCGCTGCCCGCTTCTGTGAGCTCGATCCGTTTGGTCGAGCGATGCAGCAGCTTCGTGCCGAAATAATCCTCGAGCGATTGCACCTGCATCGTCACCGCCGGCTGGGTCATATGAAGCGCCTGAGCGGCTGCCGAGAAGCTGCCCCGCTCGGCGACTGTATAAAAAATATGGAGCTGGTGAAAATTGAGAGCCATTGCGGTTCATCCTTTCTGTTCTTGCTCATTATATCAAAGGTTAGACAAAGCCGCGACGCGCAATCAAAGGTTATCCAGAATGGCCAAACCCTATCCACGCAACAAAAAACACGCCTCCGACAAAAGGCGTGCCTGCATCATGACAGATGAATCCTCGGATTACTTACGTTTGCGGCTGTTCTTAATGAGGGTCATGCGTCTGGAATGGCGCAGCCATGAATAGTAAGACTTAAGGTCACGCAGTTCTATCGTCTCCGACATTCGACCCAGAAAGGTCACAACAATCATTTTGTGGAGCGGGTTGCCGACCAGATCCGTCTCACGCTCCAGCTTGGCGAACTCGGCGACGAACACGAGATCATCGTCGATCAAGTAGACATCCTCTTCATTGCGGTAATAGGATTCAACCCTTCCCTGCTTGAGGCTCTCCCATATAAACCCTGCAATATCCTCGAAGCCGGTTTTTTCACTTTCTACCCTGTCCGCCCAACGGATCTTCGCGTGATTCGTGATGACGACATCCGCCACTTTTTTATCACCGAGCACGACATGAAATGATTCATATGTATTCCATCTTTCGGTTGTTTTGTCTTTCATCTCGAATCCACTCCCCCTTGTGAAACAGGCTGTAAAAGCGGGTATATATACCTATTCATTCTACCACGAATACCGCATAATTCCAACGGATCGTGGCATTAGCGGAGAAATATCCAGGAAACAAGGCCTAGCAAATCGAGTCAAATCGAGTCAAATCGAGTAAAAACGTGTTTTGTCTTCCATATTGGAATTATATTCAGTCTTCAGCTCATTGCGATAAGAGCGTTCGATCTTTTTGACGAATGGGAGGCGCTGAATGTTGCGAATCGTATCCTCCGCCCGGGCTGCATCCATATAGAGCACCACGTAGTGCAGCTTGCGGGACATGTAATAAACCGATCCGTATTTGTCCAGCGTTCTCGCCGCCTTCAGATCGCTGACCCAGACGATATATCCCGTCCGTTCCGAGAACATAGATCTTCCCTCCTCCGGTAATGATGGACCGGCGCATTGCGGCGCCGGCCCTTGGCGCTTAGCCGCAGCCGCCGCTGCCGCAGGAGCAGGATCCGCCGCTGCCGCAGCCGCCGCTGCCCCCGCGCTCGTTGCCGGGCACCTTGATCGTGTCTGACACCGATTCCGCGATCAGCTTTGACATCTCGTACAGGAGATCGTCGACCTCTTGCTCCGCAGCTTTGAAGCGTTGAACGCTCGGCAATTCGTCCAGTCTCGCTTCGATCGCCTTGACCTTATCACGAGCCTCGTGATAGTCGGGGTGGAAGCGTCCAAACCGCTCGCACTCGGCGAACAGCTCCTTGGCTTTGCGGAATTGGATGACGAGCTCCTGAGCCTGCTCATCCTCCGCAACCGCGGTTTTCCAGTATAGATAGTCGGCCACCGGGGCCGAAGCATTGATCATATCTCCCAATTCATAGGCCTGCAGCAGCAATGCGCCCATGTCGAGTGAAGTCCCGCGATCCGTCTCAAGACCGATTGCTGCAGACTTCTGCTGTTCTACTGTGAGCATCCATCCACTCCTCCTCCTCGTAGCACCGATGCTACATCTCTATCATACCACGAAATGCTACAAAAAGTAGAGCGCTTTATTGTCATACCAGCGAAGGCAGCAGAAGCTGCATCTCCTCCCACATTTCCGGTCCCAGACGTACTCGCTCTACCTGACCCTCTTGCTCTTGACGCAAGCGCCCATATACGGTCCAGCCGTCCTCGCCATCCTGTACAAGCTCCGGAATCAGGACGTCAAGCCGGTGTTCCCGGCCGATCTGCACCGGCAGTCCCCGCTGCAGGGCCGCCTCGACAATCTCTCTGGCTGTCGAAGGATGATAGCGGCGCATCTGGTTCTTCCAGGTTGTCGGCAGTCGGGGGAGATCAGGCAAGATGCTTTCTATGGTGGGATTGCCGCAAGGCTGCAACAGCGGCCTGGAGCCAGGCGGCTCGCTCCGACTGACCACAGGCAACGCTCCGTCTCGGGGACCGGCAGTTACATGCACATCCGCCGTGGCACGCTTGCCGGATGAGCTCGCGGCCGCATCCCATTCCCTGAGCAGCGATGCATAAGCGGGCTCCAGCGGTTGATCAGCAGCGGCCTCCAACGCCTCGATCAAGCTCTCGGCCGTCCAGCCCTGTCTGCGACTCCGCTCTATGGAAGCAGCCGATATCCGGTACACAGTGACCACATCATGACTGACCCGCTCCGCCGTCAACTCCAGCACCCACCGGGCGCGAAGCGATGCCTCTCTGGTTGCGATCAGATCTCCGTTGGGCAGGATGCGCAGCGGCTCACTTGCTGCAATATCTCCATACTCCGGAGCGGCCTGGACGAGTATCCGGTAGACCGGCTTGCCATCGGCCAGACTGCCCAGCTCCACCCAACCCAGCGCGCTCATACGTCCGAGCAGTTCCCGGCAGCTCGCTTCTGCCGCCAGCAGGGTTACCCGCCCGGCACGCGACACCCAGTCCGACAGCGCCTCGGCAGCGTACCACACGCCGCTCGCTTGCCCAGCTACGGCTGCGGCTGGATGTGCCAGCCTCTCCGAACCGAGCGCACACTCTTCAAGCAGCATCCGGACCAACCCGCTCTCGCACTGCTGCGGGCCCTGATCCAGCCAGTCCAGCCAGGCTGCACGGTCAAAGGCATAGCCGCTGTCGCAGGCAGTCAGCCAGCCGTATGCGATACACAAGTCAAGCACCCAGGAGATCGTCGGCGGATAACTGGCCGGCTGCGGGTCCCGGAGCAAAGGCAGTCCCTCCACCGCGTCCCGGGGAAGCTGCAGCTGCCGCTCCATGCGCTGAAGCGTGCGCTTGGGCAGCACGCCGCTGCGCGTGAAGGACAGGCCGCTGTCCGTCAGAGCTGCGACTGCATGGACAAGCTCGCTGCTCAGCAGGCCGGAGAGCCGTCTGGAGGGAGCTCTTGTCACTGCAAGCTGCGCCGGTATCGGATCCGGCTCCAGAGGCCACAGCTCGCGTACCCACAGAGGGAAGGTCGTCTCCGGCAGCAGATAGGCTTGCTCTCCCCAGCCCGCCTGCCGGGCCCAGACGATCCCGCAGCTGTGCAGCGTGCCCAATCCGAGGCGCAGCTCTGTTCCGGACCAAGAGCAATCGGACGCTTCGCGGAGCAGCTGCTCAGCTGTAAAGTGCTCCGCTCGGAATCGGCTGACGATCAGCGACAGTACATCCTGAGCTACCCGGGGCAGGGCCTGGCACGCTGCCGCTACTGCCTCCGGCGACCGCTGCGCCTCCAGCCATCCGAGCTCGCGCCCCGTCGCCCACGCCCATACCGGGTGCTCGCTCAGACGCTGTAGAGTTGCTGGCGTGGTCTCCCCGGCGATCTCAGCCAGCTTCATGAGCCGGTCCCTTTGCGGAAGCCTAAGCCGGTATGCGGGCGGTTCTGCTCCTGCTCGTCCAGGAGTGCCTGCGGCCGGGGCCACCGGACCAACTGATAGCGATAGCCTTGTTCTACCATGAATAGCTGGCGACGCAAGGCAAATTCGGTCTCTCTCGTCTCATCGGTAACGATACTGTAGAACCACGCCCGGTTATCGCCGGTCTTCGGTCTCAGAATACGTCCGATCCGCTGGGCTTCCTCTTGCCGCGAGCCGAAGCTGCCGGAGATCTGGATCGCTACTGCGGCATCGGGCAGATCAACGGCGAAGTTGGCGACCTTGGATACAATCAACGTCTTCACATGGCCGCTTTTGAAGGCCGCGTACAGCCGCTCTCGCTCCTCGTGCGGCGTCTGCCCCGTAATCAGCGGCGCCTTCACCAGGCCGGACGCCGTCTTTAATTGGTCGAGATACTGGCCGATCACCAGCTTGGGCGTCTCACCGTGGCGCCGGAGCAGCTCGGCCAGCACCGGCAGCTTGCCCGGATTCTCGCTCGCGATCCGCAATCTTGCCCGCGCTCCCGCCTGCGCGTATCGCACCTCCTGCGAGGCGCAGAGGGGGACGCGCACTTCATGACAGGCCAGCTCCGCCAGGTCTCCGCGAGCTTCGAGCGTTTTCCAGGGCAACTCATAGCGTTTGGGCCCGATCAACGAGAAGACATCCTCGGCACAGCCGTCTTCACGGACCAGTGTTGCCGTCAGCCCGAGCCGCCGCGTCGCCTGCAGTCCTGCAGTCATCCGGAAGACCGGCGCAGGCAGCAGATGCACCTCGTCATAGATAATAAGACCCCAGTCGCGCTCCCTGAACAGACGCATGTGGGGATAGTCGGCCTGGCCGGCCGACCGGTGCGTCAGCATCTGATAGGTGGCTACCGTAACCGGCCGTACCTGGCGCTGCCGACCGGCGTAGGCGCCAATGTCGGCCTCGCCCAACGTCGTCTTGTCCAGCAGCTCGCGACGCCACTGGCTGACCGAAGTAGTATTGGAGGTCAGGATCAGAGCGGCGCAGCCGAGCTCGGCCAGCGCAGCGATACCGACGATGGTCTTGCCGGCTCCGCATGGCAGGACCATCACGCCGCTGCCCTCCCGTCCAAAGAGTCGGGCTGCATGCTCCTGATAGTCCCGCAGCGCAAAGGGAGAGCCGGTGCGCGACTGCTCCCTCAATCCGATCTGGAGCGCTTCTCCTTCATGATATCCAGCTTCGTCAAGCACCGGATAGCCGATCCGCATCAGCTCTTGCTTAAGATTCCCACGCTGTGCCGCATCGACCAGCCATCGTCCCCCTGCCGCTTCATGAGAGTCCAGCATGTC
The DNA here is from genome assembly GCF_047238105.1 of Paenibacillus jepli. Classification (NCBI taxonomy): domain Bacteria; kingdom Bacillati; phylum Bacillota; class Bacilli; order Caryophanales; family Paenibacillaceae; genus Paenibacillus; species Paenibacillus jepli. The sequence goes on along the minus strand of NZ_JBDFMD010000001.1, from coordinate 6,675,057 downwards.
ACGCAAGGGGGCGCTGTCAAAAGCCGCGAGCAGTGTGTCGTCCGCTTTTCCTTGAAGCAGCAACTGATCGCCTTGCCTAACAAGCTGCAGAGTGCCGTACCTGTCTATCCACCTCTGCATATCCGCTTCTACGGTTGCCGGCAGCTCGTATCTGCTGAAGGCGGCGAGCCATTCCATAAGCTGCGGCCCGCTCGCCCCGGCGGATAGCGCATTCCATACAGATAGCGGCGAGATGCGGTACGTATGAAGATCGCCCGGACGCTTGATGAGCTCGGCAAATCCGGCCAGCACCTCCGCCGCTTGCTCCGACCCGGGCATCCGGTTGTCCAGCAGGATCGTACCGTCCGACTGAATGATTAGCGGTCCTTGCATTTGCAGTTCCATATACGGTTCCTCCTGACTTGTGAGGAGCAGATCCCGCCCTGTCAGGCGCCCTCCTGCCTCCCTGTTATAAGTCAGTATGAAAAAAAAACGGCCTGTTTATGCCGTTTTTTGGAGAGTTTATCGTCTATTTTTGCAAATGATGTCCCTTATCCAAGCTGCGGGCGCCTTTCCGCCGCATAGTCTTCGGCCATCGCAGTCATCAAGCGGGCAGAGATCAGCATCGACCGCTCGTCCAGATCGAACATGGGGTGATGGTGGGCATAGCGTGCCCCTAACTCCTCGTTGCCCGCACCTACGAACATGAAGCAGCCCGGTTTGTGATGCAGATAATACGAGAAATCCTCGGCCGCCATGACCATGGATGCCTGCAGGGTCGCATCGCTGCCCAGCACCTCCGCTCCGACCCGGAAAAATCTCCGCACCTCTTCGGCATCATTGACGACGGGCGGATATCCCATCCGATAATCCAATCGACTTCCCGCGCCGTACAAGCCGCAGATCCGCTCCACCATCTGCTCGATCCGCTCTCGGATATCCTCGCGTGTATGGGAGTCGAAGGTACGCACGGTTCCTTTGAGCAGCGCATGGCCGGCGATGACATTGTTCGCGCTGCCCGCCTGGAAGGTGCCGATCGTTACAACCGCCGGTTGAAGCGGATTGACCTGCCGGCTGACGATCGTCTGCAGCGCCGTCACAAGCGCGCTGCCGACGACGATCGCGTCGATCGTGTCATGCGGCAAGCCGCCATGCCCGCCCTTGCCGATGATCTCGATCGTGAATTCGTCCGCTGCCGCCATCAGCGCCCCTTCCCTGGATGCGACTTGGCCGTAAGCGAGCGGTGTCCACAGATGTACGCCATACACAGCGTCGACATCCTCGAGGGCACCATGCTCGATGAGCGGCAGCGCACCGCCCGGCGAGATCTCCTCCGACGCCTGGAACAGCAGTCGCCGGCGACCTGCCAGCGAGTCTCGATGCCGCATATAGTAGCTGGCGATGCCCAGCATCGTCGCCGTATGCGCGTCGTGGCCGCATGCATGCATCACGCCGGGCACCTGAGAGGCATAGTCTACCTGCTTCTGATCCTGGATCGCCAGCGCGTCGATATCCGCCCGCAGCGCAACCGTAGGACCATCCCCGGACCCGTCGATCGTGGCGATCAGCCCGTGACCTCCCAGATCTGTCTGGACGTCGCACCCGAGATCGCGCAGGATTGCAGCGATATAGGCAGCCGTCTCTTTCTCCCGATAGGATACCTCAGGATGCCGGTGCAGATGTCTCCGCCATTCGACCATCTGGGGATAGAGCAATTGCAGCGCTTCTTCCCTTTGTTTAGTTGCGCTCATGGGTATACCTCCTCCTCGGAATAACAAGCCGATTGCGCAGCATTATACGGGCCAGGCTCAGCTCCGTCATTCGTCTCATGTCATCTATTCTACCAGAAAAAACAAATCAAGCGAAAGTAGCCGCCGGCATATTCCGTATCCTGATGTTCGTAAAACGTTCACGATTTGCGCTCGGCGCACTTGCGGTGCATGCTTGCACTGGCAAAAGAAACATACTATCATGAATAGAGAATATGGCTAGGCACTTGAAGGAGGATATCCATGATTATTGAGAATACAGGCTTGAATGGCATGACTAGCGAATTATCGCATTTGGACGACTCGGCCGAGCGTCTCGGCTTCGTGCGGTGGCAGTGGGAGTACTACCGCGCCACTTATGATCTGAAGCTTGAGGATCGCGCCGGCAAGGCCGAATACTTCCTGCGCATTAATACCCGCGCCGTCGAAGGCAAATTGGAATCGCCCTATGCTGTATTGGCCGTGGAGTCTATCTATATCGGACGGGCCACATTCCCGCACGGTGTGGAATACGAGTCTCCGGTGCCGCAGCCGATTCTCAATACGGCCACACAACGACTCCAAGATTTAAAGAAGTTACTTTCTTAAGTGAGAGTAACGCTTTGACCGGATCCTTATGAATAAACTGCAGACCGGTCCAAAGGGCAGACCGGACTTTCTGCTACTCGCCATGACATTCGTGCTTGTCGGCTTTGGACTGGTGATGGTGTTCAGTGCCAGCTCCAATATCGCTGTCATCGACAAACGCTACAATTTTGATGCGTTGTACTTCACGAAACGTCAGATTGTATGGGTCGGGCTGGGCACGTTCCTGATGCTGGTATTGATGAACTTTCGTTACCAGTTTTTCAAGAAAGGCTTCATCCTGTATTTCATTCCTGTGATCATCCTGCTTGCGCTGGTGCCGTTCATCGGCGATCTGCGCAACGGTGCTCGCAGTTGGCTTGGCGTCGGTTCGATGGGAATTCAGCCGACAGAGTTTGCCAAGCTCGCTCTCATCCTTTACTTAGGCCGCCTGATTACCAAAAAAGGCGAGAAATTCCGCGAGTTCAAACGCGGTCTGCTTCCAGTCATGATTGTGGTTGGTATTATGTGCGGGCTGATCATGCTGCAGCCCGACATGGGAGCCGCTATTATCCTTGCCGCGTGTGCAGCGGCGATCATTATCGCCGGCGGGTCCAATCTGAAGCAGGTGTTTTTATCCGGGGCTGTCGTAGCTGGCGTAGTTGCTCTTATTGTGAGCATCGCCTATGCCGCCGACCCGGGCTCCTGGCAATACCGGATCGACCGTTTCGTGTCGTTCCTGGATCCCTTCCATGATCCGCAGGGCGCAAGCTGGCAGCTCGTCAATTCCCTCTATGCGCTGGGACACGGCGGCATTGCCGGAGTAGGGCTGGGCAATGGCGTACAGAAGCTGCATTATCTGCCGCTTGCCTACAATGACTTTATCTTTGCCGTCATCGGCGAGGAGTTCGGGTTTCTCGGCAGCACCCTGTTCTTGCTGTTCTTCCTGTTCTTCCTGTGGCGCGGCCTGCTCGTGTCGCTGCGCTGTCCGGATGTATACGGCACCGTGGTCGGCGTCGGCATCGTCAGTCTGTTCGCGATCCAGGCAGTGATTAATATTGGCGGCGTTATCGGCGCCATGCCGGTCACCGGCGTGACCCTGCCTTTTATTAGCTACGGAGGCTCCTCCATGCTGGTCTCGCTCGCTTCGATGGGGATCCTGCTCAGTATCTCTAGGGAAGCGAACCGTCCGGCTCAGACCAAGTCCAATACTTCCCGCTTCGCGGGCCGGCCGCTCCAGCAATCGTCTTCATTCCGAAACAACCGCTCATCATCCTAGAGCAAACAGCAATGCCCGGGAAGCGATCAGCCTTCCCGGGCATTGTCTTATTTCTGCTTATTCAACGCGGCGACTGGGCCTGCCTTTACTTGAGCCGCTGGATATCCTCCAGTTCCTCTTCCCTGAAGGCCACACCTTCCACTTTTACATTAATCTCCACTACGCTGAGCCCTGTCATATTGCTCACCGCCTCGTGTACATTGAGCTGCAGCTGACGGCACACTTCCTGGATCGGAATCCCGTACTGTACGATGACCCGAAGATCCACAGCTGCCTCCAACTGTCCTACTTCGACCGAAATGCCCTTTTGTACGTTTTTGCCGCTCAGTCTCTTGGCCAATCCCTCGGAGATCCCGCCCGACATCGCTGCTATTCCTGGCGTCTCGAGTGCTGCGAGTCCGGCGATCGTCGCGACTACATCATCGGAGATACGAATAATACCGGTTTGAAGGTCTTCGGTCATTGGGTTCACTCCTCTGTTCATTCCATCTATAGCTATATTGTACTGGAACGCTGTACAGGAAAGCAAGCTGAGTACTGTTACAGACTGGTTAAAATTTACACATGTAACCCCTGCATTCCCTGTCACGGCATGCAGCGGCATAAGCAAAAAAAAGCAGCCTCAGGATAGAGACTACTCATTGACATTCATTGCCTCGTACAGTTGTGCCAGATTGCGCTCAAGCTTGCTTAATATCTGCTTTCCTGTGGATTCAGGGACTAATCCGGCACGCACTGCGAAGTCTACTTCCCGAGAGAAACCATACATCTGCGTATCGAGGACCTCCTCGTACAGCGGACATTTGCGGGTGGTCAGATTCTCCATCTGCACCTCGATCAGCTTCTCAATCTTGTTCGCATCTTCCTGCAGAAGATGAAGCGCCTTGTGATGCAAATGCTCCATAACATCCGATGAAGACATGGTACTCCCCCTTGTGCGCGTCGTTCGCCGTCTTCTATACCTTTTATATTAGACGAAATCGCCGCAATACACAAGGACAAAACATCAAAAGCGCCCACTGTATGCTAGCGGGCGCTTTCGGTCCATATCCATAAATGCGACTAATCTTCTAAAACTGCAATGTTGAGGTTGTGCTTGGCAAATACTTCGGCCATCGCTGCCTTGGCTTCATCGGCGTCCGGGCCATGAACATGCAGTTCATAAGAATGGCCACTAACCAGAGTCGTGAATAATCCGAGGATACTCTTCACGTCGATGTATTTGTTTTCGGCTTGGAGCACAATTGAAGACCGGAAACGATTAGCGGTTTGTGAGATGTCTACGATTGCTGCGTTGTTAGACATGAAAATCCCTCCAAATATCAGTCTGGTAAACCTTACATCCATCATACTTGCAATTCCATTAACCAGCAAGAGTCATTTTGCAATCTTCTTTAGAGGTTTATTCAATTTTGATCAACTTTAAAAATTTCAGTTCAAAAAATTCGGAGTTCAGCACCGAGAAGATTGGAGGCAGGAGAAACTGAGGAGCGGAGCGTAGTTAAGGCTACGTGAGCACCGGAAGTTTATCATGCATTCAAGATTCGATGTCGAATCCACTTCTCTGAAATACTTCGTAATGGGCAGCGAATTTTTTGAACAACCTCTATTAAGTTATTTCAAATTTTCGGGGTTAAGGCCTTCTAGCTCCGGCAGCACGAAACGGCCATCCTTGCGGATCAGCACATCGTCAAAATAAACCTCGCCGCCTCCATACTCCGGCCGCTGGATCTGCACCAGATCCCAGTGCACGGACGAGCGGTTGCCGTTGTCCGTCTCTTCATAGGCTTGCCCCGGGGTGAAATGCAGACTGCCGGCGATCTTCTCGTCGAACAGCGTATCCTTCATCGGATGAAGAATATAAGGATTGAAGCCCAGGCTGAACTCGCCGATATACCTCGCACCTTCGTCGCTGCTGAGCAGATCATTGATCCGTTTGGAATCATTGCAGGTTGCCTCCACGATCCGTCCCTGCTCGAAGGTGAAGCTTACCTCCTCGTAAGTAAAACCTCCGTATACGCTAGGCGTATTGTACGCGATCTTCCCCTGGACGGAATCCCTCACCGGAGCAGTAAACACCTCGCCATCGGGGATATTGCGATGCCCGGAACACTTCTTGGCGCCGATGCCCCGGATCGAAAACGACAGATCGGTTCCCGGCGCCACGATCCGCACCCGATCGGTGGCCGCCATCAAATCGCGGAGCGGATCCATGGCAGCATCCATCCGGGCATAGTCGAGATTGCACACATCAAAATAAAAATCTTCAAACGCCTCCGTGCTCTTCCCTGCCAACTGAGCCATAGAATCGTTAGGATAGCGCAGGACGACCCATTTGGTATGCTTGACCCGCTGTTCGAGGTGGACCGGGTGCCGATACACCTGGTCATAGAGCTTCATCTTCTCCGGCGGCACATCGGCCAGCTCATTGACGTTGGCGCCGGACCGGATCGCTATGTAACCCTGCATCTTCTTCATCCGCGCAAGATCCAGCTCAGCCCATAGCTCGATCTGCTCCCTGTCGGCATGCATCAGCTGCGTTCTCAGCACCGCACGGTCGCTCGTCTCGACGAATGGCCTGCCACCGCGGGCGACGACTTGTTCGATGAGACATTTCAGCAGCTCATGCTCAGGCCCTGTCATTTCGATCAGCACATTGTCGCCAGGCTGCACCTCGATAGAATAGCATGCCAGATTCTCCGCCAGCTTCATCAATCTTGGATCTCTCACGCACAGATGCCTCCTTGCTCATATGCTTGCGCTTACATCGTATCATGTTTGGAGGGGATTTGCACCTCCTCCCGGCACAAGTTTCTTGGCGGCCAGCCCTAAGCCAGCCTCCAGGCCGCTGGGCAGCGACTGGAAGGCTGGATACTGCCTCATCTGGAAGTGCAAGGCTCAGCCCAGGCGTATGCAATTGCGGCCGTTGTGCTTGGCCTCATACAGCGCCATATCCGCCCGGTAGAACAACGACTCGACGCTGATCTTGTCATCCTCCCACGTCCATTCGGACACTCCGCAAGAGATCGTTACCTTCGGATGCGTCTCGGCTGCCACCTGCAACAGGATACGCTCCGCAATCCGGTAAGCCTGGGCGGTATTGACTCTGGGCAGGTATACAGCCAGCTCCTCACCGCCCCAGCGGGCCGCGATATCGCTGTCGCGGATGCACGCGCGGATAATCTCACTGACCTGTTTGAGAATCTTATCTCCCACCTGATGGCCGTATGTATCGTTCACCTGCTTGAAGTGATCGATATCGACGACGATCAGCGATCCGCAGCGGTCTTTGCGCTGGCGCTGCTGGATTTGTTCATTGAGATAGTGCCGCACCCGAAGTCCAGTCAGATTATCGGTAATCACCATATGGCGGACTTCGGCATGCAGCGAAGCATTGGTGATGGCCAATCCGATGTGGCTTGAGAGCACCTGCAACAGTTTGTAGTTGTCATAGGAGAAATAATTGGAATTGCCGTGAGCCACCAGAATAACCCCTACAACCTCCGTCCCGACAACGATCGGCGCGGCGATCAGCGACCGCGAACCGGTCAGTTCCATCAACCGCGACGCCACCGGATGCTCGTCATGGTAGTCGGAGATGATCAGCGGTTCTTTGGTCTCGTATACAACGCTGCTAAACCCGTAATCGCCTGGAAAACGCTCGCCTCCAAGCTCCTGATGATTGCAGGACATGACGACGAATTGACCGCTGTCCTTGCTCTTCTGCAGCAGACAGCAGTAATCGGCATGGAAAATCTCGAGCAATTCCGTAGTGGCGAACTGGAAAATCTCCTTGGGGCGAAGCGACTGGTTCAACCGTTTGGTCAGTTCGTTGATCAGCTGCAGCTCGTGTATCAACACATTGGACTGCTCGTACAACTTGGCATTCTCAAAGGCCGTACCTGCCGTGTCCGCCAGCATCGTCAGTCCCGAGAGCTCCCCAAACTCCGAATGAGCCTGTACGGAGGTCAGCAGCAGCACCCCGTATACCGCCTGCTTGCCCCGGATCGGCACAGCCATGCAGGAGCCCGCTCCGTCTTTGGATTCAGTGACTGGACGCCCTTCCATGAAAGCCCTGGCACAGAGGTCATCCGAACCGTGCCTGAACAGCAGCGGCTTGACCCTGGTGTCCACATGCACATAATCCTGCGAGAGATACAGATCTACCTGGTAATGAGAGTAAAGCGTCTCTACCGTCTGCATGATCTCGTGAAGGACGGATGTGACATCGATCTGGTCATGCAGCCTCTTGGTAGCAGAAAAAAGCGCCTCCCTGCTGTGCATCTCCCTCTCAAGCTTCTCGTGATATGTCATAAGATCCGCTATAAAAAACCGCTCACAGCGCTGATAGAAACAAGCCCTATAATGCAAGACAGCCGACTGCAGCGTATCTGGTGAAGGCGCGCTGGAACCCTGCTTATAGGCAAAGCCGATCATGGCCAGCCGCTCCGCTCCCGTCTTGTCGAATACGGATATGACAGTGATCTGACATGACCCGCTGATAAGGGCAGGTATATATACTTCTCCTGCATCGGCACCTGCGAACGGTCCTCGAAGCACCTCCGCTACTGCAGACAACAGCAATCCCAGCACCGCCTCGTCTTCCTCGCTTGCCTCGAGGCCGGTGTGGCCGCAGGCAGCGAGCTGCCGTCCTTCGTGATCAAGCAGGACTATCAGTGCTCCCTGGTGATAAGACATAGAAGACGAATCCGCCTTCCATGTGTCGAAGCTGTCGATTAGAAGTGGTGCCAAGTAAGGCACATCGGCTGCAGAGATATGATGACCTGCCAGCCAATGCTCCAGCTCTTCCTTCCTGCCGCGCTGACTGCCGGACTGAACGATCGCATCCGCCGGGCGGACCTTGTTGATCATAACGCTGCACCTCCGTCCTGCATCTTATCGGCTTCTTCGCAGTATGTTGTCTGCCCTTGTATTGCCTGTCTCCTTGGTGCGAATAACCGTCCGCAATAATCTCCTTTCATCATACTCGATTTCCATGAATATTGCACTAGTTTACAAACCAAAAACAAGGACTTTTGATTCATTTTTAGTAAAAAAGCGTGAAGCAGGACCAATCGATCGGCTGGCAGTCGCCGTTTGTGTTTTCCTATGCTTGACAAAAGCCTGTGGAATGGATAAAATTTATTGATGAATATAGGGATTACGGTTTTGTGTCACCCTCAGGGATGTCTTCCGCTGGCAAGCCAGCGGCTGAAAAGCTTGCCAGGACGAAGCTTGATTGCAGCGTCACAGGGAGCGTCCGGCGAAACAATAGACCCATTTTCAAAATCCCATTTGAAGAAGGAGCTACTACCGCATGTCACGTTATACTGGACCTAAATTCAAACTGAGCCGTCGTCTCGGCATCGCTCTCGGCGGCAACAGCAAAGAACTGAAACGCCCGTTCCCTCCCGGACAGCATGGCCCCGGCCAACGCAAAAAGCTGAGCGGATATGGCATTCAGCTGCAAGAGAAGCAAAAACTCCGTCATATGTACGGTTTGAACGAGAAGCAATTCCGCAATCTGTTTGACAAAGCAAACAAACTCAAAGGTATCGCCGGTGAGAACTTCATGTTCCTCCTGGAGAGCCGTTTGGACAACCTGGTATACCGCCTTGGCCTGTCCAATACGCGTGCTGGCGCGCGTCAACTGGTTGCTCACGGTCATGTGACTGTTAACGGCAAGAAGGTTGATATCCCGTCCTACACCGTATCCGTTGGCGACGTAATCGGTTTGCGCGAGCGCAGCCGCAGCCTGAAAGCGATCAAAGAAGCGATGGAAGGCCGTCATCATCTGCCGAACTATGTGGAGTTCAACGATACGGCCATGGAAGGCAAGTACATCCGCTTGCCAGAACGCGCTGAGCTGTCGCAAGAGATTGACGAGAAGCAAATCGTCGAATTCTACAGCCGCTAATTGCAGCTGTCGGATTCATCGGACCGAGAACGGATCTCTCCCGTTCCCGGTCTTTTTTTATACTTAATAGCGTATATGTTTCCGGCCCCCCAAAGTACCTGAGTACGCTTCGAAGCCAAACCGCACTTTGCGGGGTTATTTATACCAACGGCCGGCCCCTTGCGGCGGCCGGCCGTTTATTGAAGGCTCAGGAACAGCTTTACAGCTTAAGCGCCTTCGCCGTTCTCATGTGGCTCCGAAGTTTCTGCTTCCTTTGCTTCCGCCGCTCTTCGCTCTGCAGCCAGACTCTTGCGAGAATTGCCAGCCGCAGTGCCGTTGTCGGCAGCCGGGATCGCTTTGGAGGTGAAGCCTTTGATCAGCTCCTCCACATCGATGCCGGAGACATTCTTCAGCATCTCTGGCGCGGTGGCCATGAGGGAGGTGACATAGTTGCTCACTCTCGCCGCTCCTTCGCCATTGCCAGTATCGACAACGGTCAGCTTGTCGATACCCTTGATCGGCTCGGCCACCTTGCCGGCCAGTTCAGGCAGCATCTTGACGATGATATCGAGGATCGCCGCTTCGCCGAATTTCTCGAACGCTTCGGCCAGCTTCTCCTTGGCCTCTGCTTCCGCCAGACCGCGGGCCCGGATGACCTCTGCGTCTGCCGTACCTTTGGCGCGCTCGGCATCCGCCAGCGCCAGACCTTCGAGACGTTTCTGCTCTGCGCTCGCCTTCGCTTCGGTCTCGATCCGGTACTGCACCGCATCAGCCTCACGCATCCGTCTGGCCTTATCAGCCTCTGCCGCTTGCTCTACGGAATACCGGTCAGCATCCGCCTTCTTCTTCACCTCTGCATCATATTGCTTCTCGCGACGCAGGATTTCCTTGGCCTCCAGGTCGATCTCCCGCTCCTTGCGGACGAGTTCTACCTTCATCATCTCTTCGACGACGCTCTGCTTAGCGCGGGCTTCCTGGATGGCATAAGCCTGGTCCGCTCCCGCTTTGGCGGTATCCTGTTCTTGTTTAAAGGAAGCGACCTTAAGTTCCTTGTCCTTCGTTGCCTCCGCGATATGCGTATCGCGCAGCAGTTCGGCCTTTTGCCCTTCTTCTTCGGCTCTGGCCTTTTGAATCCGCGAATCGCGGATCGCCTCAGCCTCGGCAATATCGGCATCCCGCTTGACGATCGCGATCCGCGGCTTGCCGAGCGCATCTAGATAACCGTGCTTGTCGCGCAGGTCTTTGATCGTGAAGGAGACGATCTGCAGTCCCATCTTCTTCAGATCCTTCGCAGCATTCCCCTGCACCTCTTGGGCAAAGCGGTCGCGGTTGCGGTATACTTCTTCGACCGTCATCGTACCGAGGATTGCCCGCAGATGACCTTCGAGCACTTCCTGCGCTTCACTCTTGAGCTCTTCTGTAGGCTTGCCCATGAATTGCTCGGCTGCTGTAGCGACGTCCTCGGTGGAGCCGCCTACTTTGATGATGGCCACGCCGTCCGCCATGACGGGGACGCCTTGCTCCGTGTAGACCTCGGGTGTCGATACATCCAGCTTATGCGAGAGCAGCGACAGGAACTCGGCCTTCTGAAAGACCGGCAGGATGAATGCGCCGCCGCCGCGGACGATCTTGATCCTGCGCCCGCTCTCGTCCACCAGTGTGTGCTTGGAACCAAGGAACGAGCCGGTGACGACCATCGCCTCATCTGGACTTACGGTTTTGAAGCGGGCCCAAAAAGCCAGACCCAATACTACGATAACCCCAACAACGATTGCGGGGATAACCAAATACTCCTCCATCTCATTTCTCCTCTCTACTTTGCCTCTTCCATCTGCTTCCGACACAACATGAGTCTACAAATCTAGCCTTGATACATAGAGCGTATGATCGCGAACCTCGACGACGACGACTTTGCTGCCCGCAGGAATGGGCTCGCCGTCATGACTGGCGGCGATCTGGTTGGTCACGCCGGCCGAACCCACACGCAGCAGCACTTCTCCATAGCCGCTAGCGGGGATCGGCACGAGCACCTCGGCGATCTTGCCGGAGAGCTCCTGAAACGAGAAACCGCTCGAATTCTCACTGTTCTGCATAGGCTTCACATACAGAAAATAAACGCTGATCCCGATGACGACCGACGACAACAGAGCGATTAACACAACCGCCCAGGCGCCGATCGCCGTATAACGGGTGAGCAGCAGCCCCGCGCCCCCAAAAGCCGTAATGCCGCCGACCAGCGTCATTGGCTGAAGCCAGGACATGCTCTCCATCGACAGGAAATCCAGCATGCCGTCGAGCGCTTCGCTGAGCACATCGCCGAAAATGACGCTGACCACAGCGTAAAGGATGCCGCCAACCAAGCAAGCGATGAATAATCCTTCCAACTCCCTCCCTCCTCTCAAGTAGGTCCATATCCTGTCAAGCTTACATGACTACATACGACGAAATTGTGAACGACGTTTCACTTTTCTTGGATGTGCGGGAACCGTCCTTGCCGCCGGCCCTCGCCATTCCGACATGCGATTTATCCATACGGCTCCACTTGTTGCATCATACGTCTATTTGTCAGGATCTGCAAGTCTCGGCACCGGCTGACAAGACGGCTCCGGCAAGGACGGAGCTTCCCTTGGCAGCAATTTGCTCTGCACAATCACATCTGGACGATGATGTCAATAGCACTCTGGTCACTCCCCCGACAAAACCGTTTCTTTAGATCCAATTTTTACTTATTTGGCTGCGGATTATGCTCACTTTTGGCGATTTGTGCTATAATAAGACTGTTATTCTGGAGGAGGAGTACATAGCTATGACTAAGGAGCAGAAGGGTGCGCCGCCCCGGACGAGCGGCTGGCGTACATTCGGGCTGGTAACGTTTATTACCGTCAAATGGCTTGTCATCTTCGGTCTGATCTTCGGCCTGTTCGTCGGCGGCGCCGTAACGGGGTATGTTGCCTCGCTGGTTGCCGATGAGCCGGTGCGTCCGCTATCGGAGATCGAGGAGAAAATAAATGAAAACGACATCACCGGCTTCGTCTATTTTAATGATGACAGCATGCCGGTCGGTCAGCTGCGCTCAGAGGAAGACCGCCGACTGGTCACTATGGAGGAAATCCCATCTGTCGTCATCGAAGCGGTGCTGGCGATCGAGGACAATAACTTCAATGAGCATTACGGCGTAGATATTAACGGTCTCGGTCGCGCAGTTAAACAGAAGCTTCTTAACGAAGACACGCAGACGGGCGGAAGCACGCTGACCCAGCAGCTGGCTAGACGCGTCTTTCTCAGCCTGGATGTAACGGACAGCCGCAAGATGAAAGAAATTTTCCTTTCCTTGCGCATGGAGCGTTATCTGACCAAAACGGAGATTCTGACCGCATATTTGAACAAAGTGCCTTTCGGCAAAGGCTCCAGCGGCTATAATCTGTTCGGCATCAAAGCTGCTGCCAAAGGCGTCTTTGATATCGTCGATCTGAGCAAGCTCAATACAGCTCAAGCCGCCTATCTCGCTGGCCTCCCGCAGCGTCCGACCGCCTATTCGGCCTACAACAGTCGCGGCGAATTCAACGAGCAAGGCTTTGGATACGCAATGGAGCGGCAGCAGCTCGTGCTACGCCGCATGCTCGAAACCGGACGGATCACGCAGGAGGAGCACGATGAAGCCGCAGCGTTCGATATCCGCGCGTCGCTGGCTCCGCCCAACAAGAAAGCCTATTCGACTTATCCTTACCTCATGCTCGAAGCGGAGCGTCAAGCGGCCGAGATCCTGCTGCTGCAGGATGACCCGACGCTGACCAAGGCGGATCTGCGCAAGTCGGAACATGCCGCGCGCGTGGAGGAATACCGTCAGAAGCTGCTGCGCGGCGGCTATCATATCTATACCACCATCGACAAGCGAATCTACAACATGATGCGCGAGATCGGCAATGACCCGGCCAACTTTACGCCAGATGACGAACGGGGCGTCGAGCAGATCGCCGCGATGATGATCGATCACAAGACCGGTGCGATCGTCAGCATGCTGGAGGGAAGAGACTTTTATCTGGAGCAGATGAATCATGCCACCCAGATGACCCGTCAGCCCGGCTCGACGATGAAGCCGATCGCTGCTTATCTGCCGGCGCTCGATAGCGGCAAGATTCAGCCCGGAGGCATCATTGATGATGCTCCGATGGTGCTGGCGGACGGCCAGAAAGGCTTCCATATCCCGATGAATTCTAATCGTCGTTTCCATGGCTTGGTAACGGCGCGGGAAGCGCTCGACCGCTCGCTCAATCTGCCGGCGCTCAAGCTGTTCCTCGAAGAAGTAACGATTTCCGAAGCATGGGATTTCGCGCGCAAGCTGGGGATAACTACCCTCCAGCCGATCGACGAGATCGCGCAAACCGGTGTGCTCGGCGGTCTCAGCATCGGTGTTTCCGTAGAGGAGATGACCAACGCTTATGGCACGATTGCCAACCAAGGATTGTTCAACGATGCATACATGATTCGGAAGATTACGGATGCCAGCGGCAACCTGGTCTACCGACATGAGGTGAAGCCCGAGCGGGTATTCTCCGAACAGACGGCATTTCTGATGACGGATATGCTGCGCACGACGATCTCAAACGGCCGCGGTACCGGGCATGACATCACCTCGCGTTTCCGTAACTACGGCTCCATCCCGGTCGCCGGCAAGACGGGGTCGACCCAGGATTACGGCGATGTCTGGTTCGTCGGGTACACCCCCGATCTGACGCTGGGCGTCTGGTCAGGCTACGAGAGCTCGGCTCACAAGCTGGTCGGCGAGAGCCGAAAGCGTGCGCGCCACATCTGGACCGAGATCATGAATCAGGTTACCGAGGCCAGGCCGGAGTTGTTCCCGACGACCGAGTTCGCCCAGCCGGATGGCGTCGTCAAAGCAACGGTATCCAGTGTCAGCGGTAAAGTGCCGAGCTCCCTGACCCGCCAGTTCGGCAAACTGGTCACCGACTGGTTCAATGAGCAATACCTGCCCAAGGAAAACGAAGATGCTCTGGTGAAGATGGCGTTTATCACCTACAACGGGATCAACTATATCGCCCATGATACGACGCCTTCGGATTTCATCTTCGAGGACATCGTCATTCGCCGCAAGAAGCCGATTGGCGAGCTGATGAAGGAAATTGAAGAGGCCCAGAGCAAGCTGCCGGCCAGCAGCCGGCGACCAATGAGCGTCTATATGCCTCCGGATGCCGACATGGATGCGCCGTCGCAGCTGGATCCGCGGGTCGATGACGGCAAAGCGCCTTCGCCGCCTTCCAGCGTCAGAGCCAATGCCAACGGCTCCGGCAACGTGACGATTACGTTCCACCCGAGTCCGGAGAAAGACGTCGTCGGCTACAGACTGTACCGCAAAATCGGCCAGGGTTCGTTCCAGAAGACAGGCAGCTCGCTGCTGGCTGGAGGATCCAACAGCTTCTCCAGCAGCGTCTCGTTTACCGATACGTATCAGTTCTATGTCACAGCCGTCGATGTGGCCGGCAAGGAATCGGCTCCAAGCCTGATTGCCGGCACCAGCGGCAACATCATCCCGCCGTCCTCCCCGGGAGGCAGCAGCGCTCCAGATAATGCCGGCGGCAATGGCTCCGATCAGCAGCCGCGTCCACCGGAGACGAATCCGGGGCAGCCTGCCGATTCGGAGCCCCAGACGCCTCCAGGCGAATCGGAGCAAGCCCAGGGAACACCAGGAACACCTTCAGGGCTCCGGGTCGAAGCGACTGACATCGGTATTCTCTTAACCTGGGGAGCCAGCCCGGCTGGTCAGCAGGTCCAGCTCTACAACGTCTACTTCAGCGAGTCGGGATCCGGCAGTTATACGAAGATCGGCGCAGCTGCCGACCCAAGATTCGAGTATATCTCACCGATTCGCTCAGGTTGGTTCCGCGTAGCTGCCGTCAATGACAAAGGCGAATCCGAACTCTCCGGCGCCGTCGAATTGAAGTAGTCCAACCGATCCCCCCACCAAAGAGAAAGCCCGGCCTTTGCTGTTGAACCGCAAAGGCCGGGCTTTTCGTATATATCGGATGACTACCCGTTTAATCTTCGATCGTCGACAGATCACCGGTCGGCAGGTTGAGCTCCCATGCCTTCAGCACACGGCGCATGATCTTGCCGCTCCGGGTCTTCGGCAGCTTGTCGCGGAATTCAATCTCGCGCGGTGCAGCATGCGCGGAGAGCCCTTCTTTGACAAATTTGTAGATCTGCTGCTTGAGCTCCTCCGAAGGTTCATACCCTTCCCGCAGGGCAACGAAGGCTTTGATAATCTCCCCGCGCATCGGATCCGGCTTGCCGATCACCCCGGCTTCGGCAATCGCCGGATGCTCGACCAGCTTGCTCTCGACCTCGAACGGACCGACCCGCTCGCCAGCCGTATTGATAACATCGTCGATACGTCCCTGGAACCAGAAGTATCCTTCCTCGTCTTGATATGCCGAATCGCCCGACACGTACCAGCCGGACAACCGGAAGTACTCTTCGTATTTGGGCTGATTGTTCCAGATCTTGCGCATCATCGAGGGCCATGGCGTGCGAATGGCCAGATTGCCCATCCGATTCGGCGGCAGCTCCCGTCCGCTGTCATCGATGATCGCTGCCGTCACGCCGGGAACCGGTTTGCCCATCGAGCCCGGCTTGATATCCATGGACGGATAGTTGCAGATAAGCTGTCCGCCCGTCTCCGTCATCCACCAGGTATCATGGATGCGCTGACCGTATACTTTCATGCCCCACCGGACTACTTCAGGATTGAGCGGCTCGCCTACACTGAGCACATGGCGGAGGGATGACAGATTGAACTGGCGTACCAGGTCGTCGCCCGCCCCCATCAGCATCCGGAAGGCCGTCGGCGCGCTGTACCACACCGTGACACCGTATTTCTGAATCGTCCCGTACCAGTCCTCCGGAGAGAAGCGGCCGCCGCGGACGACATTGGTCGCACCGAGCAGCCACGGTGCGAAGATGCCATAAGACGTCCCGGTTACCCAACCCGGATCTGCAGTACACCAATAGACATCATCTTCCTTCAGATCGAGCACATAGCTGCCCGTCATCCGGTGCTGCAGCATCGCATTCTGCACATGAAAGACGCCTTTGGGCTTGCCGGTAGAACCGGAAGTATAATGGATGATCAAGCCATCCTCCCGGTCCAGCCATTCGATCTCGGCAGTTGACGAAGCACGGGCCATCTCCGCGCCGTAATCCACAATCCCCTCCCCTGCAGGCACATCATCGCCGACGACGATCGTGTGGGCCAGCGCAGGAAGCTCATCGCGCGCCACTCGGCCGATCAAGGCCGGTGTGGTGACGATCGCCACAGCTTCACTGTCCTGCAGCCTGTCCTTGACCGCTGTCTCCATAAACGCTTCAAACAGGGGGCCGACGACGGCGCCGACTTTGAGGATGCCGAGCAGGCAGAAGTACAATTCGGGTGTCCGAGGCATGAAGATAAAGACGCGTTCCCCTTTGCCGATCCCCAGCCCGCGGAGCACATTGGCAAACTTGTCGGACTGCTCCTTCAGCTGGGCAAATGTATATTGTTCCTCGCGTGTCTTGTCGCTGTAATAGAGGGCTACCTTGTCCCCGCGTCCTTCTGTCACATGACGATCCACCGCCTCGTAAGCCATGTTCACCTTACCGGTCTCTGACCAGGAAAATTGACGCTCCAGCGTTTCCAGGCTAAAATTGGCTCTGGCCTCTTCATAGCCGCCCATATTGGTATTCGTTGCCGTTGCTTTAATACGCTCCTGCTGCTCATTTTGTTCCATTGTCCAATCCTCCTCATGATACGCTATCCATGTGTTAGAATACGCTTACAAATGATGATCTAAATCAAAAAAATTCAAAAAATCGTCATTTGTTATTATAGCACATTTTATATCCGTCGCCCATGGGCTTTTCAACACTCCTCTTTTTTGTTATAAGTGTAACTAGAACATGTTCGATCTATCTATCCTACAGCCTCTATTAGAGCCGAAAGGTGGAATGGCAATGGAGCACCGCAAACACCTACACCGCCACACCTTCATGAACGGAGACGAGGAACTGGTCGTAGAAGGCCCGGTCGAGCCGGAGCGTCTATCGGCCTGGGAGATGCACCCCGATCTCGACGCCTTCCGCAGACCGCGTGACCAGCACGAGGCGCTGGTAGAAATCGCGGGCTTGCCCGAGGGCAGGATCATCGTCGCCCGCAGCGGCAGCCTGATCGTCGGTTATGTCACTTTTCACTACCCTGACGAGATGGAACGCTGGTACGAGGCCGAGATGGCTGACCTCGTCGAGCTGGGCGCCATTGAAGTAGCCAACAGCTACCGTGCGCTTGGACTGGGCAAGCGGTTGATCCAAACCGCCTTCGAAGGCAGCCAGTTGGAAAATATGATCGTCTATACGACCGAATATTATTGGCACTGGGATCTCGAGAGCAGCGGGTTGAACGTCTGGGATTACCGCAAGATGATGGAGCAGTTGATGAAGTGTGTCGATATGGTCTGGTTTGCCACGGATGATCCGGAGATCTGCGCGCATCCGGCCAACTGCCTGATGGTTCGAATCGGCAAGGAAGTCCCGCAAGCTTCGGTAGAAGCCTTTGACCGTGTCCGTTTTCGGCAGCGGTTTATGTACTGAGCCTGCATTCAACTATTCAGCCACGGCCAATGTGCGGCCGATTACTTACAAGGAGGACGCCAAGCGATGAAGATGGCCAACGAGCTGTTCGTGCACCACGCGGACGCCCTGCGTTACCGATTCAACGACCAACACCCTTTTAATCCGATGCGGCTGACGCTCACCATCGATTTGTTGAGAGCGTCTTCAGCGCTGGAATCACGCCACATCATCGTCCCCCCGCCTGCCGATGAGTCGCTGTTGGCGTTGCTGCACCGCTCGGACTATATCGAGGCTGTACGCCAGCTTAGCGCTGAAAGTCCGGTGCCGCGCTGGTACAGTCAGGCTCAGCAGTACGGGCTGCAGACCGAGGACACGCCCTGTTTCCCGGGCATGCATGAAGCTGCGGCCACGATAGCCGGCGGCTCTGTCCACGCAGCCGGAGCCATCATGTCCGGCAGCACGCGACATGCCTTCCATATGGCTGGCGGATTGCACCACGCCTTTCCTGATCGCAGCGCCGGATTCTGCGTGTACAATGATGCGGCGATTGCTATCGCCTGGCTGCGCAGACAATATGATGCCAGGGTGCTCTATATCGATACCGATGTTCACCACGGAGACGGTGTGCAGTGGGCTTTTTACGATGATCCCGCTGTATGTACCTATTCGATTCATGAGACAGGCAAATTTTTGTTCCCTGGCACAGGCTACGTCCATGAGCGGGGTGCTGAACAAGGGTTCGGAGCTTGCTTTAATGTGCCCGTAGAGCCTTATACGGAAGATGACTCTTGGCTGGAGTGCTTCCAGGAGAGCATCGAGCGTGTCGCTGCGGCGTTCCGCCCGGACATCATCATCAGCCAGCACGGCTGCGACGCCCATGCGCTGGATCCGCTGTCGCATATCCACTGCAGTATGCGCATCTATCAGGAGATGCCGGCGACGATCCACCGTCTGGCTCATGAGCATGCCGGGGGCAGATGGCTGGCCGTTGGCGGCGGCGGCTACGATATCTGGCGGGTCGTACCGAGGGCCTGGGCGCTTGTCTGGCTGGAGATGTCAGATCATCCGCTTAAGGATAAGATCGCCGAGCAGGGAAGCGCAGCCCTGCTGCCGGAGCGGTGGCGGGCCCAGTGGCAGCCGCAGAGCCCTGATCCGCTGCCGGAGACATGGCTCGATGATACGACGAGCTGGGCGCCGATGCCCCGGCGGGCGATCATCGCCGAGCAGAATCGGGCGATCAAAAATATCGCCATCCAAGACCTATAAGAAATCCTCACAAAAAGGAAATCCCCTTCGCCGGCGGCGAAGGGGATTCTCATTCTAACAAGTGATGAAAAGGCTGTTACACCCGGGCAATCATCTCTTCGATCATCCGATACGAGTTCTCCGCGGCCTTGACAGTAAACTCCGGAAAATTGACATGCGCGGAGCCGTCGGCCTTGTCCGAGATCGAGCGGATGACGACATACGGGATCCCGTTCATCGCACACACCTGTGCCAGTGCCGCCCCTTCCATCTCTGTACAAACACCGTGCATCTCTTCGTGCAGCTGCCTGACTGTCTCGCGGCTGGCGATGAACTGATCTCCCGAGAGCACTCTGCCCTTGCGGTAGCGACCCGGGAACAGCTGCTCTGCAGCCTGCACTGCGATCTCGACAAGTCTGGCATCAGCAGGGAAATCGGACAGCTGCTGAAATGGAATCACGCCGCGCTCAAAGCCGAGGGGGCTGACATCCATATCATGCTGCGCGCTGCTTGTCGAAATGACGATATCGCCGATCTCCAGCTGCGGATCCAGCGCCCCCGCAACTCCGGTAAACCATATGCAATCGACACCCTGATCGATCAATACTTGAGTACAGACAGCGGCATTCACCTTTCCTACACCCGATTTGCCGTAGACGACCGGCTTCCCGCGCAGCAGGCCTTCATGCAGCACGATGCCTGCCTTCTCGATCACCCGTTCGTTAACCGCCTGTTTGTGGAGCAATTCGATTTCCTCGTTCATCGCCCCGATAATTCCGATCTTCACAGCCATTCAACCTCCATAATGATTCTAGTGTGTGGTACGTACCCGGGCCCATGTGCTGAGAATTTGAAAAAGCTCCCGAAGGAGCTTGGACAAGCAAAAACGACTTCGTCGTCCTTCTAGGACGTGCGGAGAGCTTTGTCGGAGAAATACAAGCCAAGTAGTTAGGTGAAACATATACTTTCTTGTATTTCAAGGTGAAACGGCTGCGCCTAAAAGTTTTGCAAGCAAAACTAGCTTCGTAAGCACACGGCGTCGCTAGTTTCATTCCGGAGAAATATAAGTCAAGTAGATGAAAAAATCATATACTATCTTATATTTCAAAACAATGACACGGTTCTACACTTGGGCAACCGACTGCCGCGAGATCAGTTCATGCTGCAGAATGACACGCGGATCCTCGACCGATTCCTTCTTCATAAGCTTTGTCAAAAGACGCATCGATACTGCGCCAATGTCATACATGGGTTGAGCCACTGTTGTCAGCTGCGGACGGACCATAGATGCCATCCGGCTGTTGTCGACGCTGATGACGGAGATATCCTGCGGTACCTTGAGTCCGTAATCCTGAATGCAGTGGATTGCGCCAATCGCCATCTCATCGGTGGCGGCAAAAACCGCTGTCGGTCTCGTCTCCATATCCAGGAAGTACTTCATCGCCTCAATCCCCGACTCATACCGGTAATTGCCTACACGGACAAGCGCTTCGTCGTAAGCAAGACCAGCCTGCTCCAGTGCGCGCTTATAGCCCTGGAAACGTGCATAACCGTTGGCCGGATCCTGCAGCGTACCGCTGATCATAGCAATATTCTTGTGTCCCTGGGCAATCAATGCATTGACGGCGTCGAAGGCTGCCGTCTCGTGATCGATATCGACCGATGGAATGGTCGCCTGTTCGTCTGTCGTTGCGCACAGTACGATCGGCACGTTGGAGGATTTGAAGGCAATGATATGCTCCTCCGTTACGGCGCCGCCCATAAAGAGCAAGCCGTCAACCTGCTTCTCCAGCAGCGTGTTGATGACGCGGATTTCTTTTTCCTTCTTCTTGTCCGCGTTGCAGAGGATGATGTTGTAATGGTACATGTTGGCGATATCCTCGATTCCCCTGGCTACCTCCGCGAAGATCGCATTGGAGATATCGGGGATGACCACGCCAACCGTCGTCGTCTTCTTGCTCGCCAGTCCGCGAGCAACCGCATTGGGCCGATAACCCAGCCGCTCGATCGCTTCGAACACTTTCTTGCGGGTTTGGGGCTTGACGTTCGGATTGTTGTTCACCACACGGGAGACCGTCGCCATCGACACGCCCGCTTCCCTTGCTACATCATAAATGGTTACAGTCACGTTCCTTCTCTCCATTTAGTTCATATTTTTGGTTCATAGCCTGGTAATTAGGAAGAAATGAGTGCCATGCTGACCGGACCTCTATTGAAATAATGATACGACAAAAAATTACTTTACGCAATGTCGCCTGCCGCAGCTCTTCCGAACCATGACATTTTGGCTGTCTTACTAAGTATGAAAATCTATCAAGCTTATGTAGACATCTTCCGCCGGCTAAGTTGAGAAAGTCGTTTTTCCAGCTCGGTCATCCATTCCCGGTTGCCAAGTTTTTGTGCGAGCAGCAACAGATCCAACAATTTGTTGATGCGCTCTGTTATAAGCTCCTCCATCTCCTGTCTGCCCGGCCGTTTCTGCCTGGTGTACAGTTCCATTATCAAATCTGCCCATTCATTCCATTCGTTAAACAGGAATGTCTGCTGCTGCGGCTCTGCTCCGAGCTGGCCGATCAATCCTGTCAGATCAGGCTTTACCTCCGGGAATACCTCGCTGCGGCTGCACGCCTCACATGAGTAGACCGGCACATTGTCGATCTCCACCTTGCCCGAATAAATGACCGTCCGCAGTTTCATGGACATCGTCTCGCCACAAGGACAGCTTTTTTCCACACCGGCCCACCCCTTCTATCGATAATCAGTCTGAATACATTATTCGACCCGGTTCGCCTTATTTCCTGCTAGCGATTGGTTGTAATTTTCTGTTATTTGTCTGCGCTATTTGTCAATCGCTGCCACCGGCGACGGATAAACGGGATACTCAAGGTCAACATGGCGAGCAGCGCGCCGATCCCGTCATTGCGGACATCCTTGGCATCGGGCGTGCGTCCGTCGACAAACGATTGATGATACTCGTCGGTTATGCCATATAGGATGCAGAGCAGCACAACGAGCGCCTTGATACGCCAATTGTCCGCGTGTCTGCCAAAACCGTAGGCCAGCAGCAGTGCCAGTATAAAATAAGCTGCAAAATGTCCCCAGTCGAAGCTCTGCATCCACGGCAAAAGCTTCTGAAACCAGGGCATCATGCCGCCCAATTGATCGCCCGTACGCGAGGACAGCCCAAAAATAACGCCCATCCACAGCAGCGCTGGAAGCCAGCGGAACCAGGAGCGGGGCGAGCGAGTGGTTTGCTTCATCTGATCTCCTTCGTTACAATAAATATAGATGATGTTCAAAAAGTCGCTTTTGATCACGAGGTGCTAAAAACCGATCTTTTTGAACTTCGCTTAATTCATTTTTGATTAAACATCCCTACTAGGAGGTCTATCAATGTCTTTAACCGGAAAATCAGTTATCTGTCTGCTCGACGATGAATTCGAAGATCTGGAATTGTGGTATCCCGTCTATCGCGTCCGTGAAGAAGGCGCCACCGTCTTGTTCGCCGGACCGGAGAAAGGCAAGAAGCATATCGGCAAATACGGCGTCCCCGCCGTCGCTGACTTGTCCTTTGAGGAAGTAAGCAGCAAGGACCATGACGGCATCCTGGTGCCGGGCGGCTGGGCGCCGGACAAGCTCAGACGCTATCCCAAGGTCCTCGAGCTGATCCGGGAGATGGATGCGGACCGCAAGCCGATCGGGCAGATCTGCCACGCCGGCTGGGTGCTGATCTCGGCGCGGATCCTGGAGGGACGCCAAGTCACCTCGACGCCAGGCATTCGGGATGATATGGAAAACGCCGGCGCCACTTGGCTGGACGAAGCTGTCGTCACCGACGGCAACCTTATCTCCTCACGCCGTCCGCCCGATCTGCCGCCGTATGCCAAAGCCTTCGTAGAGGCGCTCCGGCAGCGTTAAGAGCTCCGGGGCTTGCAGACGGACACCGGGGCCTCCTCCGGGGCGCCGATAGACCTGCTAAAGCGCTCCAGCTGTTCTCGGATCTCGCTGCTGGTCCGACAGGCCAGCAGCTCCTCAAGAAAGATGCGGCTCTCTGACTGTCTGGTACAGAGCAGCCGCTCTTTGACGTGCAGGATGCTATGCGCGCTCATGCTGAGCTCATCCACATCGAGGCCGAGCCAGATCGGCAGCGCCAGCGTATCGCCTGCCATTTCTCCGCACACACCGACCGGGATGCCCCGGCGCTTGGCGGCATCCACTGTCATCTTGAGCATCCGCAGGACTGCCGGATGATAAGGTTCATACATGTGCGCGATCTGATCATTCATACGGTCTACCGCTAGCACGAATTGGACCAGATCATTAGTCCCTATACTGAAGAAATCCACCTCATCCGCCAGCAGATCAGCGATCGCTGCCGCCGCCGGCACTTCGATCATCACGCCCACTTCCAGCTCCGGGTTGAACGGCAGCCCTTCGCTCTCCAGTTCACACTTGGCTTCTTCCAGCACGGCCTTGGCGGCACGCACCTCTTCGACCGACGAGATGAGCGGATACATCATCTTGACGTGTCCGAAACGGCTCGCCCGCAGGATAGCCCGGACCTGGGTCTTGAACAGATCCTTGCGATCCAGGCAGATCCTGATGGCCCGGTAGCCGAGGAACGGGTCCTCCTCCGATATGTTGAAGTAATCGAGCTGCTTGTCGCCGCCGATATCGAGAGTACGGATGATAACGGTGTCTTCGCCCAGCTTCTCCGCCACGCTCCGGTATACTTGGTATTGCTCTTCTTCTCCGGGAAAGCTCAGCCGATCCATATAGAGGAACTCCGTTCGGAACAGTCCGACGCCAAGTGCGCCGACCGGCAGCGCGACCTCAAGCTCCTTGAGCGAGCTAATATTGGCCGCCAGCTCCATCACTTTGCCGTCAGGCGTCATCGAACGGACACCGGCGATCTGCTTAAGCTTGTTTTTGGCTTCATGCTGTTCTTCCTGGGCTCTGGCGAACTGCTCGATGATCTGATCTTCCGGATCCAGGATGACCTGTCCGGTCTGTCCGTCGATCACCATCATCTCTCCTGTCTGAATGGGGTCCGTCAGTTTGTTCTCCAGTCCCACGACGAGCGGGATCCCGAGCGCCCGCGCCATGATGGCCGAATGTGAAGTCGTGCTGCCGGCCAGCGTGACGATGCCCAGGACATGTTTGGGGTTGAGATGAGCCAGCTGGGAAGGCGACAGTTCCTTGGCGACCAGGATAAAGGGCTGTGTATCGGTAGGCAGTTTGATCTCCGGAGCGCCGAGCAGATGTTTAAGAAGCCGGTTGCCGACATCCTTGATATCCAACGCCCGTTCCTTCATATACTCATCATCAAGCAGATCGAACATCGTTACGAAGTGGTCTATCGCTTCCTTGACCGCGACCTCCGCAGCCTTGTACTGACGCTGAATGATGCCCTGCACTTCATTCATGAAGACCGGATCGTCGAGAATCGCAATATGCGCATCGAAAATGTGGGATTCCTCGGTACCGACGACCTCTCTAAGCTCGCCTTTCATCTGCTCGATCTCGTCCTTGGATGTTTTGATGCCCTCATAGAGTCGATCGAATTCCTTGGCCAGGTCCGCGACGTCAATTTTCTGTTCCGGCAGATCCCACTCCCAGCCTGGCAGTACGAACGACTTGCCGATGGCGATGCCTCTTGATGCTCCTATGCCTTGAATAATGGTCAATCTCCCCCACCCTTTCTCTCTTTGAGCACAACGGACATGACGGATGCCTGCCCCTTCTTGACGCCTTTGAAAGGAGCGTAGCTCCAGGATCTTACGATATCTGAATTGGTTATGACCATAGGTGTCGCTAGCGATTTGCAGCCTTTGCGCACCTTTTGCAGATCAAAGCGGATCAGCAGTTGTCCGGCCTTCACCGCATCTCCTTCATGGACGACGGATTCGAAGCCGTTGCCGCCCAGCTGGGAAGTATCAATCCCGATATGCAGCAGCACCTCCAGCCCTTCGTCTGTCCGGAGCCCCACCGCATGCATCGTCGGATAGATGTGGATCACCGTACCGTCGACTGGCGACACCAGCTCGCCCCGGTCGGGCATAAATGCGACCCCTTTGCCCACCAGCTCATCGGCGAATATCTGGTCGGGCACCTCGCTCAACGGGATCATCTTGCCCTGCATCGGCGATGAGAAAGAGACTTGCGTCAGATCGCGCCGCAGTGTCTTCATCATTTCTTCGCGGATCAGCTCCGAGTAAGTGCCAAAGACGACCTGGACATTGCCGCCGCCCAAGCGGATGACGCCTGCCGCCCCCAGACTGCGAAGCGCATTGATATCCAGCAGTCTGTCATTCGTCAGCTTGAGACGCAAGCGTGTTATACAGGCTTCCATCTGGAGGATATTGTCCTTGCCGCCGATCGCTTGCAGGATTAGTGGTGCCCGGTATGGGATGTCTCCTGCCCACTCATCAAGCTGCGAACCCTCTTCGCGGCCCGGAGTCGGGATCCGGAACCGCCAGATCGCCCAGCGAAACATAATATAATAGAGTAAACCGAAGACAACCCCGATCGGCAGGAGCAGCCAGCCTCGCGTCGACAGATGCATGTTAATGATATACTCGATGGCTCCTCCCGAGAACGAGAAGCCGTGCAGGATACCAAGCTCATAGGTCAGCCACATCACCACACCTGAGAGGATCGCATGAACCACGAACAAATAAGGCGCCACGAACAAAAACGCGAATTCGATGGGCTCTGTGACGCCCGTCAGAAATGAAGCCAGAGCTGCCGACATGAAGGTCTTGCGGACCTTGGGCTTCAGATCCTCCCTCGCCTCCTGGATAATCGCAAAAGCGATCGCCGGCAGCGCGAACATCATCGTCGGGTACAGACCGGCCATGAAGGCGCCGGCCGTCGGATCGCCGGCAAAGAATCGAACGAGATCGCCGTAGACCATTGTGCCGCTGTCTGTCTCATACCCGCCTACCTGGAACCAGAACACATGGCTGACGAGGTAATGCAGGCCAAAAACGGTCAGGATCCGGTGGACGAATCCAAACAGGAACACACCGAAGCCGCCGGCAGAAGAGACAATCTCGCCAAGTCTGTACATGCCTTCCTGTATATAAGGTGCAATCTGAATCATCAGGATCGAAAAGATGACCGATAGCGCACTGACAAACAAAGGGACGAAACGCGGTCCGCCAAAAAACTGGATCGACTCCGGCAGCCTGAACTCCTTGAACAGGTCAAAGGAATAACCGGATACGATACCGACCAGCACGCCGATCAGGATCGTCGGCTGGATGTTGAGCTCGCTCATCGACCCGGTAATGCCTGTATATATAAACATCCCTGCCAGCGCCGCCATCCCCGCAGCTCCGGCATTGTTGGTAAGACCAAGGGCCACGCCGACGGCAAACAAATAGGGCAAGAATAAAAACAGCATATCGCCTGCCATTCCCAAATGCGAGCTCATCCCGGAAAGTCCGATGGCTTCCCAAGGCAGCTGGCCGAGAAATAGAAAAATGGCTGCGGCAGGCAGTACAATCATCGGCAGCATCAATGCACGTCCGAGCTGCTGCAGATTGCCCATAACATTCAATTAAGCGCCCCCTCTCTATCTTTTCTTCTCTACTCTTATCGATGGTAAGCGTTCCCGGCCATTTTGTCAAAAAGAAAACGACGGACCCGGAAGGGCCCGTCGCAGGTTGATACCATCTGCCTAGAAGCGGTTATTCATTCCTTGCTGGTATTGCCCGTGGGAACCAGCTTGATAGCCCAAGTGAGAAATGACCGGGCCTTGGTTTTGTTGGGCATGACTTGCTTGATAAACCGGGTTTTGCGGTGTATGCGCCTGAGCCTGTTGGAAGCCTTGATGCGATTGGAAAGCCTGATTGGACTGGAAGCCTGCATGCTGCTGGCCGCTGCCTGCAACTTGAGCATGCTGCAGTACAGGACTTTGTGACTCGGCGCCTGCCTGGAAGCCTGCATGGGAGATTACCGGCTGATGCTGTTGTTGTTGATAGCTGTTGCTTTGGAATTGCGCAGGCTGGTAATGCGCTTGTTGGGACTGCGGCTGGTAATGCGAGCCTTGACCATATTGGTGTTGGCCAGCTTGCAGGCCAACATGCGATAACACCGGTTGTTGGGACTGGGCTTGGCTCGACAAGCCCAGATGCGAGATGACAGGCTGGCTCTGGTGCTGCGATCCGGCAAAGCCGCTGTTCATGTTCGATTGGAACGATTGCGGCTGGAAGCTTTGCTGGTGTTGGTTGTTAGCTTGATATCCCAGATGGCTGGTTACCGGACCAGCGTTTTGGGTTGGAATATTGCCTTGGTAATGCGATTGTACGAAACCAGCCGGCTGGTACTGGTTCGCTTGTTGGTTGTTCGATTGGAAGTTTTGAAAGCCTTGTTGGTTAGACATTCCGTTCATGTCTGGTCCTCCTGTAAAGAAACGGTAGTCTTTACGAGCCGCACGAGGGGCTCGAAAAGCCTCTCTTAGTGTGGGAGAACGAGACGGATTTTATCCAATGTCCGGACTGGATTTTCCTTGCGGCAGCAGCAGGGAGTCCTCCACCTTGATACAGCGGTCCATAACGACCTGGAGCCCGCCACTTGCCGCGATGCCCGCCGCCTCCTCGCTGTAGACCCCGAGCTGGAGCCAAAGCGCGCGGGCGCCGATCTTCACTGCCTCCTCGGCAATCGGCGCACAGTGCTCGCTGCGGCGGAACACATTGACGATATCTACAGGTACCGGCACTTCCTCTAGGCTAGCGTAGCAGGTCTCTCCGAGGATGGGCCCTGCGGCTGCGGGATTGACAGGGATGATCCGGTAGCCCTTCTGCTGCATCGCCTGGGAGACCATGTAGGATGTCCGTTCCGGTTTGTCCGACAAGCCGACTACCGCGATCGTGCCAGCTTGCTGGAGCATGGTTTTGATGTCCTCACGAGAAGGATGGGTATAGCCCATAGTTCAATCTCCTTTGTCTGGGGATTAGTCCACCCACTCGACGCGCGCGCCGAGCGCCTTGAGATGATCGAAGTAGATCGGGTACGACTTGGCGACATGATGAGCGTCCTTGATGCGGATCGGCTTCTCTGCGCGCAGACCGACTACGGTCAGCGCCATAATCACCCGGTGATCATAGTGGGCATCGATCTCGACGCCGCCTTCCACACCCTCCGGACGGCCGTGCACGATGATCTCGCTGCGGCGTTCCTCTACGTTGGCGCCGGCCTTGCGGAGCTCTGCCAGATAATCAGTGATGCGGTCGCACTCCTTGTAGCGCAGATTCTCGACATTATAGAAGCGGGAGGTGCCCTCGGCGAACACCGCGGCAGCCACCATGGCCAGCACGGCATCGGTCGCCATATCGCCATCGAACTCGACGGCTTTCAACTGGCCGTTGCCCAGTACATGGACCGTGCCGTTCTGATGCGACAGCGGCACCTCCATCATCCGCAGCACATCGACGATCGCCCGCTCCCCCTGCTTGCTGTGCTCTTCGAGCCGATGCAGCGTTACATCCGAACGGGTGACGGCTGCTGCAGCAAGAACGGCGGCAGACCCAGGATAATCGCCCTGAACCACATATTCCTTGGCCTGATAACGCTGGTTGCCCTTTACTTTATAGTACATCAGATCGTCGCTCGCTTCGATCTCGATGCCTGCCTGCTCCAACACTTCCAGTGTCTGGCCGATAACTACCTTGGACTTCAGATCGTGCAGCACCTCGATCTCGCTGTCTTGCGCCAGCAGAGGCGTCAGGAACAGCAGCGCGCTGAGGAACTGGGAGCTGACATTGCCGGAGACGGTAATCTTGCCGCCGTGCAGCTGCCCGCCGCGGATCCGGATCGGCAGCTTGCCGGACTGATGCTCGATCTGAACGCCTAGCTGCTGCAGCGAATCGATGAGATCGTCATGCGGGCGCTTGCCCAGGGAGTCGGGATAGCGGTTGATGAAGGTTACGTCCTCCGCAAGGCTGGCAATCGCCATCAGGAATCGAAGAACGGCACCCGCGTTGCCTACATCCAGCTGTACAACCGGCACGGGCTTCGACCCGAATCCGGTAATCACGATCTTCTCATCGTCCTCTTCTACCGTCGCCCCGAGATCGCGGATGCAACGGCGCATCGCGTCGCTATCCTCACTATGAGCGGGATAATAGATCGTGCTGGTGCCCTCGGCCAGAGCAGCCACCAGAAGATATCGCGTCGTATAATTTTTGGAAGATAATGCCTGCAATTCGCCTTGCAGTTTTGGCGTCGGTGTGACGATTACGTCTGTCATGTTCAATTGTTCCCCTCTTTATTGATTTCCACCCGGTTCTCTCGCCGCTGACTTGGCAGCTGTCAGCTGCTGCCAGGCGTCGATAATCCGCTCGGCAACATCAGCTACACCAAGCCGCGAGGTATCGAGCTTCAGATCGGCAAAATCGTAGGCGTGCTTGCGCCGCTCCAGCAGCTCATTCACACGCTGGCGAACATCGCCCTGCAGCAGCGGCCGCGCACTGTCGGACTGCACACGGGCTATAATCCGCTCCGCGTCGGCGGTGAGCGCCACGACCCAGCCGTTGTTCAGCATGAGACTGCGGTTCTCCTCTTTCAACACAGCGCCTCCGCCCGTGGCGATAACCTGGCGGGTATCCCGGTTCATAATATCGGCGAGCACATCGGTCTCGATCGTGCGGAATGCTTCTTCGCCCTGCCGAGCGAACAGCTCGGAGATCGTACAATCCTCGCGGCGTTCGATCGCTTCGTCAAGATCGACGCGTGTGCAGCCCAACCGTTCAGCGAGCAGACGGCTGACTGATGATTTGCCTGTACCCATAAAGCCCACGAGGACGATGGAACGATACTCTCTGGTCAATAGCAACACCCTCTTGTTCTGCCTTGTGCCGCCGCGCCTCGGGGCGCAGCGGCAGTCATCCCCAATCATACCACAGCGCCGAAAGGACAGACAATGATGAGAGAATCTTGTATATTTGGCCAACTTCTCTCGTATGGATAACTATAAATAATAGCAACTCTAAGTACAGGAGTGATCCCATGACTTACGAATCCGCCGGCATGGCCGACGCTAACGAGCAGCGGCTGGCTGAGCTGCTCCACCCAGCCAATCTCCTCTGCCGCTCCGATGTAGTCTGGCTGTTGGCTTGGATCAAAAAAAAAGCAGCCGAGCTGGACGCAAGCACGCTTGATTCCAGCCAGCCACCATTATTAAGTGCATTCCATTGCTTTGCGGAAGCGGCGATGCTGATCCTCGGCGGCAAGCCAAGCTGCCAGCAGGAGCTCAGCCGTCTTCGCGAGCTGCTCGCCGAGGCGGTGCAGGGCATGCAGCGCATGAGCAAGCAGCAGGAGACGCGCCATAGGCTGCAGTCTACTCCATCCAGTTGAAGTGGAACGAGCCTTCTTTGTCCAGACGCTTGAATGTATGCGCGCCGAAGTAGTCGCGCTGCGCCTGCAGCAGGTTGGCCGGGAGACGCTCGGTACGGTAGCTGTCATAGTATGCCAATGCGCTCGCAAATGCCGGTACCGGAATGCCGGAAGCAATCGCCGTCGACACCACTTCACGCCAAGCGTCCTGGTAGGACTCGACGATTTCTTTGAAGTACGTGTCCAGCAGCAGGTTGCGGAGCTCAGGATCGCGGTCATAAGCGTCCTTGATATTCTGCAGGAACCCGGCGCGGATGATGCAGCCGCCGCGGAAGATCATGGCGATATCGCCGTAGCGCAGATTCCAGCCGTACTCGTCGGAGGCCGCTCTCATCTGGGCGAAGCCTTGCGCATAGGAACAGATCTTGCTCGCGTACAGCGCTTTGCGCACCGCTTCGATGAAGGCTTGCTTGTCGCCGGTGAACGGCTTCTGCGACGGGCCCTGCAGCAGCTTGCTGGCTGCTACGCGCTCTTCCTTCATGGCGGAGAGGAAGCGGGAGAAGACGGACTCGGTGATGATCGACAACGGAACGCCCAGATCCAGCGAGCTCTGGCTTGTCCATTTGCCGGTACCCTTCTGGCCGGCCGAGTCCAGGATCACATCGACCATCGGCTGTTTCGTCTCAGGGTCATACTTGGAGAAGATATCGGCAGTGATCTCGATCAGATAGCTGTCGAGCTCACCTTTGTTCCACTCGGTGAAAATCTCATGCAGCTCTGACGTCTCTACGCCCAGTACCGACTTGAGCAAGTGGTAAGCTTCGCAGATCAGCTGCATGTCTCCGTACTCGATGCCGTTGTGAACCATCTTCACGTAATGGCCGGCACCGTCCGGTCCGATATAAGTACAGCAAGGATCGCCGTTAACTTTGGCAGAGATGGCCGTAAGGATCGGCTCCACGAGCTTGTATGCCGACTCTTGGCCGCCCGGCATGATCGATGGGCCTTTGAGAGCACCCTCTTCGCCGCCGGATACGCCTGTGCCGATGAAGCGGAAGCCTTTGGCCTCGAGCTCCTGGCTGCGGCGCTGGGTATCCGGGAAGTAGGCGTTGCCGCCATCGATGATGATGTCGCCCTCATCGAGCAGCGGGACCAGTTGATCGATTGTCGCGTCTGTACCTTTGCCCGCTTGAACCATGATCAGAATTTTGCGCGGGGTTTCGAGCGATTGCACGAACTCTTCGATCGTGAAGGTGCCGACCAGGTTTTTGCCTTGCGCTTCCTTGAGCAGGTCATCCGTCTTCTCTCTGGAGCGGTTGAAGACGGAGACGGTGAAGCCTCTGCTCTCGATGTTAAGCGCTAGATTTTTCCCCATTACAGCCATACCGATAACGCCAATTTGCTGTTTAGACATTGGTTTGGTTCCATCCCTTTTCTATATAGTATAGTGAATCCCCAGACACTCCGGCAGCCCGACCAGCTGCTGCGGGCAGCCCGTGATTCGACAGGCGCGGGCGGCGTGCCCATGAGACGCGCCGAAGCCCCGATGCCTCGTGAAACGACACACAGTACTTTTATTCTACTCTTTTTGCGGCCGGATGCAAACCGTTTATGTTGAAATTGCTGCGCACTGCCCGTTCTACTAACCCTTCTTCCCGAAAAATCCGCCGCTGCCCATTAAAATGGCCCCACAAAAAAGGATGCTTCCCCGGACTTGCGGGAGCACCCTTAGTTCTTGCTAAGCATACATGCGACACCCTTTCCTTTCCTTGCCGTTGACTTCAAAGTTCCAGCTGCAGCATCTCGGTACGCAGCACGGCGAGCTTCTCCTTGCAGGCTGCGGCCTCTTCCTCCCGGCCTTCGGCCAGTGCTTCATGCAGACACATCAGCTCGTAATCGAGTTCAAAGCGCAGAACCGGCACCCGCTGCTCGGCCCGCTTGGACTGAAAAGCCTGGATCATTTCTTCGGTCGTGACGAACGGCTTGCGCTGATAAATAATTTTGTGCTCCATCCCCGACACCTCCACCAGTCTTATAATCTCGCCGAACATAATATTCTCAATGACGATCTGACGGTCTCTGATTCGTTTGACAACGGCATGACCCCGTGAATCGTTAATCAGCTTCTCGATCAGCATGGACAGCTTTTCATCCTTAATCGTGTAATCCCCGACAATTTTGAAGCGGTTGCGGACCCTTTGAAATCTGAGCTTGACGAGCTTGCGCCCGGTACGGATCGAGATGAGGAGGATGCTCTCCGTCTCGCTCCAATAGAGAGAGTAGCCTTCCTGGATCAGGTCCCGAATCAGATGCTGGATCTGCCGCCGGTCAAAGCGGAGCTCCAGGTTGCAGTATTCGACTTCATAGCTTTTATTCACGGCCATCCCTCCCCAAAACGGATAATTGTTTAAATGTTCTGAAAATTTGTTCCTAATCCTATCTTATACTTCATCATATGTTCTGGCAACTTGGTTTATTGACTAATTTTCAAGATTGTCTGTCCGTGAAGCCAAGCTGCTATCCCCCAGACGCGGACAGGCGCCCGAAGGTTGCACCCGCGCTTGTGCATCTGTACAATAAATTGTATTCTTACAGCCCGCTTTCCGGAAACGGCATACTTCAGGAGGATTGATCGTGACTACTGCTGCCCAATCAACTTTTCAAGGCTTTGCTCCCGAGGATTTCGACGTATTCGCCATACCGGGTCTGGAGCCCCGCATGGAGGCGCTGATCGAACGGATCCGTCCCAAGCTCCATCAGCTCGGCGACGATCTGGCACCGGTACTGTCTGTGCTGTGCGGCGAGGCGATGTATCCTCATGTGGCCAAGCATGCCCGCCGCACCGTCCACCCGCCCAATGACACTTGGGTCGCCTACGCCCGCAACAAACGGGGCTATAAGGCACATCCGCATTTTCAGATCGGCCTGTTCGAATCGCATCTGTTCATCCAGTTTGCCCTGATCTACGAAGCTACAGGCAAAACGGAATTCGCCGGCCGGGCGCTCAAGCAGACAAGCAAGCTCCGCAAGCAGATCCCCGAGGGTTTTACCTGGTCGGGTGATCATACCCAGCCTGAAGGCACGCTGCACCGCGACCTTAGCGCCAAGGAGCTGAAGGCGCTGCTGGAGCGGCTCAAAACAGTCAAGTCGGCCGAGGTGCTGTGCGGGCTCGTGCTCGACCGCAAGGATCCGCTGCTGCAGGACGGTCCCGGCTTGATCGCTGCGGCCGAGCAGACCTTTGAGACCCTGTTGCCGCTTTACCGGCTGGCACCCTAACAGGGACAGGGCTAACCCCATTCAGCCAGGTGAAACGGCTTCGCAAGCACACGGCGCAGCGCGCTTCATTCCGGAGAAATATAAGCCGAGTAGATGTGTGAAAACATATACGCTAATATTTGCAAAAAGGCTCTTCCCCTGCCGCAGCCTTGCGGGGGAAGAGCCTTTTGCTGGTACGAAGTATGGAACTCGTATGTTTTCGGGGCCCCCGCAAAGTCTCTGATTATGCTTCGAAGGCAAGACATCGCTATGCGGGGAATTACCTGGAGACGGCTTCGCCGCTGCTGCGCTCGCGGTCCAAGACGACGAACCGGACAAGGAACAGCAGCGCAGCCAGGGACAGCAGACCGCCCACCACATAAGGCAGCTGCAGATCGATTCCGAAGAGCAGTGCGCCCCCGAGCGGTCCGATGATCCGGCCCAGGCTGTCCATCGACGAGCTGAGACCGGAAGCCACCCCTTGACCTACCGTGGTCCGCTGCGTGATCAGCGAGGTCACGCATGGGCGGATCAGCGCGTTGCCGATGCCGAAGACTGCCAGATACAACGTGGCCGTCCCTAGCGAATGCGAGGTGAGCAGGAGCAGAAACCCGATGGCGGAGAAGAGCAGGCCTGCCGCAATGAACTTCGGCTCGTCGCCCTTCTTGATGTACCTCCGCACGACGCCGCCCTGTACCAGTGCGCCTACAAGCCCGCAGACAAAAAACATCATGCCTACCTGCCCTGGAGTAACATCGAAGCGCTCCATCCCGAACAGCTGCAAGGTCGCTTCCAGTCCGGCCAGCGACAGCGCAACGAACAGCGCCAGCAGATACAGGTACCGCAGCGAACCCTGAAACGCCGTCCACCGCGACGGCCGCTTCTCGGACGTCTGCCGGCGCTGCTCCGGCGCCAGCGACTCCTTCAGCCTTGCCCAGGCGAGGAAGAAGGTGATCATCGCCAGCAGCGAGGCTGCGTAGAAGGGCATCTCCAGCGACACTTTGCTGAGCAAGCCGCCCACACCCGGACCAATAGTGAAGCCTAGACCGATCGACATGCCCACCAGCCCCATCCCTCTGGTCCGCTCTTCAGGCGGGGTGACATCGGCCACATAAGCGACGATCACAGATGTCACCGCGCCAGAGAACAAACCGCCCAGGATGCGGGATATGTACATCATCACCAGACTGTGGGCGCCCAGGCCGAAGATCAGGAAGCTGGCGGCGAAGCCCAGGATGCCGATCAGGATGATCGGCCGTCTGCCGATCCGATCTGAGAGCGCGCCCCACAGCGGGGACATAATAAACGAGACCGCAGAGTAGATCGACAAGAGCAGCCCCGTGTGCAGCGCCAGGGCCTCCGAATCGACCCGCTTGATCAGCTCCGGCATGACCGGAATAATAATCCCGAAGCCGATAAACGTCGTCAGCAGAGTCAGCATGACGACGGCTAATGGTTTGTTCATGATTGACGTCCCTCCATTCGATTATCGTACCATAACTGTCAAAGGCAAGCATATGGACAAATGAAGAACAAATAAGAGGCACTGCCGGCCGAACAATACTTGCATTCCCCGCCGTATTTGCTATACTCTTCCTTGTTTGTACCACTACCACGAAAGGTGGGTGATGCCGCGATGGATCACAATCGCACCCCGCTGTTCAGCGCGCTGCGCACGCACGCGCAGCACAATCCTGTCCAATTCCACATACCCGGCCACAAAAAAGGGGCCGGCAGCGATCCCGAGTTCCGCGAGTTTATCGGGGACAATGCGCTATCGATCGACCTGATCAACATCGCCCCGCTGGATGACCTGCACCAGCCGACCGGAGTGATCGAAGAAGCGCAACGGCTCGCTGCCGATGCCTTTGGCTCTGACTATACGTATTTTTCCGTCCAGGGAACCAGCGGCGCGATCATGACGATGATCCTGACCGTGTGCGCGCCCGGCGACAAGATCATCGTCCCGCGCAACGTTCACAAATCGATTATGTCCGCCATTATCTTCGCCGGCGCACGGCCGGTGTTCATCTCGCCTGCCCGCGACGCGAAGCTTGGTATCGACCACGGCATCACGACGCGCTCGGTACGCCGGGCTCTGGAGCGTCATCCCGATGCCAAGGCGGTAGTCGTCATCAACCCTACCTACTTTGGCGTCTGTGCCAATCTGAAGGAAATCGTCGAAGTCGTACACAGCTATGACATCCCTGTTCTTGTCGATGAGGCGCACGGCGTGCTGATTCACTTCCACGACGAGCTGCCGATGTCAGCCATGCAGGCAGGCGCCGATATGGCGGCTACCAGCGTGCATAAGCTGGGCGGCTCGATGACGCAGAGCTCGATCCTCAATGTCCGCAAAGGCCGGATCAACCCGCAGCGTGTCCAGACGATCATCAGTATGCTGACGACGACCTCGACCTCGTATTTGCTGCTCGGCTCGCTGGATACCTCGCGCCGCCATCTGGCACTCAACGGCCGCGCGCTGGCGAGCGAGGCGATCCGGCTGGCCTCCTATGCGCGGGAAGAGATCAACCGGATCCCAGGTCTTTACTGTGTCGGCGAAGAGATCCTGGGCGACGAGGCCACCTACGATTACGATCCGACCAAGCTGACGATCCACGTCCGCCTTCTCGGCGTTACGGGCTACGAGATTGAGAACTGGCTGCGGGATCATTACAATATCGAGATCGAGCTGAGCGATATGTACAATATCTTGTGCCTCGTCACCCCTGGAGACAGCGCCGAGCCGATCGAGACGCTTCTGACCGCGCTGCGGGATCTGTCGGAGCAGACCTATCAGAAGCGCCCTGCACATCCGCTGATTGTCAAGATTCCCGAGATCCCTCAGCTCTCGCTGACGCCGCGCGACGCGTTCTATGCCGAGACGGAAGTGATCCCGTTCAAAGCATCTGCAGGACGCATTATTGCCGAATTCATCTATGTCTATCCGCCAGGCATCCCCATCCTGCTCCCCGGCGAGGTCATCTCGCAGGAGAACATCGACTATATCGTCGAGCATGTCGAGGTAGGGCTGCCGGTCAAAGGGCCGGAAGACCGCAGTATCGAGTTCGTCAAAGTTATCGTGGAAGAAACTGCGATTTTCTGAGGAATCCTCACAAAGCGGAGCCTGGCTTCGAAGCGTTGCTCCGATACTAACGTCAAAAACAGGCAGCCCGGATCGGGCTGCCTGTACTCGTTCGTGCGCGGTTTGTTATTAGGCTTCGCTCTCGGCACGGGCGATCTCTTCATAGATCTTGGTGACCCGCTCCCACTCTGCGTCATCTTCAATGCCGACCAGGAAGGCTTCCTCGCCTTCTTCCTCGATGCGGAAGATGATTCCGTCGGCTTCCGGATCGTTGCGATCGAGCAGCACCGCATACACCTGCGACTCGGACTCGAACGTGAATACCATGACCATCTCCCGTTCTACGCCCTCTTCATCGGTAACGACAAATACATGCTCCTCGTGATCGTGGTCATGGTTGCAATCCGGTCCATGCACGTGTTCGCTCATTGTAAACCCTCATTTCCATTCGGTATTCTTATTACCCACGTATCGTATCATGTTCCACATGACGGGTCAAACAACGAAAGGCTTACCTTTCGCTGGTGTCGCAAGCCTGCAAAAGCCGTTATTGCGAGACGATGGATTTCTCCGACACAACCGCCCATTCACCAGTTCCGGTCGGCTTCATATAGAAGCGGACCGTGTATTTGCCGGCGGAATCGAAATGATAACGGATCTCCTTGGTCGGCAGCCAGAAGTCCTCCCGCTGACTCGTCACCGACTCTTCGTGGATCAAGGTTTCCCGGCCGCCCGGATCGCTGATCGTGACCTTTACAGCGCTGATATCCACCTTTAGACTATCGACTTGCGCATGCACATTAAAGGTAGGGCGACTATCTCTCTTCACATTGCCGAAGATCGTCTTGTCTTGAAATAAGAACATATGTACATTGGGTTTATATACCGACACTCGCTTCGCACTCTCATTCCATTCGATCAGGGATTGCAGTGTCGTGGCAAGCTGACGAAGCGGCAAATAGGTCTTGCCGTCTCTTAGCAACCCGGCCTCATCCACCTCGGAGCCGTTGACAACGACCCGGACACGTTGACTGGCCGAATCGGCGAACAGCATCGTCCCGCCCCACAGGGAAAGTATGAGCAGCAGCACCACGATCTTTCTGAACTTCATTATTATGTACCTCCATCCGTTTGTTCAGGATGTAAAGTTATACTCCCCTCCACCTGCAAAGTTGCGGCGGCCAGGCCAAAAATTCGCTCCGCCGCCGCATTTGTCGACCCCTGTTGAATTCTGCGCTTCCCTGGGAAATGATCCGTCCGTCATTTCCTAAACTTTGACCCTCGTCAGAATACAAGGAACGCCCTTGCCGAGCGCGCCCGGCTGCTCCATCTGCGCTAGGTAGCGTGTCCCCCGGGCGCATGGAGTCGGACAGACCGCGCATGTATCGGATAAGACCAGCTTCATCCGGTACTGGCTGCGATCGCTTGCAGGCCATTTCTTTCCTTTTGCAGCTTTTCCTTTGCTCACAGGCAGCAGCTCCCTCATCGCAGGCTAATAAGATGTTCCCGATAGTGTATGAGGACTGGGACTCTGCTGCTACAGCCCGACGGAAGCTGCCGTATAATTATGTATTGGACCTCTTTCATTTTCAGGTTAGAAATGTTAAATTTTAAAAAACGGTTGATATCAGGGGGAACGACGGCTTGGACATTCAAATGATCGGTACAGGAAGCGCCTTTAGCAAACGATACTTCAACACCAACGCCCTTGTATATGCCGACGGCTTCACACTGCTGATCGATTGCGGGGTAACTGCCCCGACTGCGCTCCACCAATTGGGCAAGCCGTTGTCCGAGATCGATGCGATCCTCATCACCCACATCCACGCCGATCATGTCGGCGGCCTGGAGGAGTTCGCATTCCGGATGAAGTTCCAATATGAACGCATGCCGGTGCTCTACATTGCAGATACGCTGGTCGAGCCGATCTGGGAGCATACGCTAAGGGGAGGCATGGTGCAGGAGGAATGGCGGCGGTTGGAGGACTTCTTCGAGGTCAGGCCTTTGGAGGCTGGCGTCCCCGTACAGCTGGCTCCTGAGCTGCGGGTGGAGACGCTGCAGACCCCCCACATTCCAGGCAAACATAGCTACTCGCTGTACCTCAATGATCATTTTTTCTACAGCGCCGATATGCAGTTTAATCCAGAACTGCTGGAGGCGCTCATCCGGGAGAGAGGCTGTGATGTGATCTTCCATGATTGTCAGCTGCAGTCTCCGGGTATTGTGCATGCTTCGCTGGAAGAGCTGCTGACGCTGCCCGAAGCGGTACAGGAGCGCATCTGGCTCGTCCACTATGCCGATGAACGTGATGAGTATATCGGTCGGACGGGGAAAATGCAGTTCCTGGAGCAGCACCGCGTCTACAGTATGCAGGAGCTGCTCCGCCAGTCGCCGTCATAGGACGCTTACGGCTTCTGGAGCGCGCGACGCGTCGGACATCGCCGGGCATCGCAACGCCCCAATAGGACCACCCGGGAAAGGTGGTCCTTGCTGTATGGCGGCTAGCCTTGTATTCGGTGTCGCGCTTAGAACAGCGGCAGCTGATCCAGGTTATTGGACGGATCGCCGTCTGCGTCGCCGCGGATGTACGTTTCGCCGTCCCGGCCTTTAAAGGCGTTGACGCCGGCCAACTGGCCTGCCTGTACAGCCTGCAAGGCCTCTTCATAGGACAACACGCGTCCGGACGCGGTTTTGAAAGCGGTCAGGTCGCCGTCGCCGTTTTTTTGCACGGCTACGATCTGCTCGCGCTGTTCGCCAGCGTTGCTATAGTTGTTCTCCATGTGGATCCCTCGCTTTCGCAGCTTTTGGCATGGATGCCGGAAGCTAAGGCATCCCGCCATGCGTTAGTATGCCCATCCTCTGCCCGCCTATGCTTGATTGAACCGGCGTTTTATTTCATGCCATTAATCTTCTTCCAGCAGCCGCTTCCCGTCATACAACCTCTCAGGCACGACCTGCGGCCGCAGCTCGCTCGGTCCGTAGACATCTCTGAGCACGCTGTCCGCGTGCGGACTCGGATAGACTTCCTCCATCACCGAAGCAGGCTCAGCTCTCTCCTCTATGCATGATTCAGGCCACCAGACCAGGATTGTCGCTGCCAGCAGCCCCTTTACCAGACGCATCCTGCTCCCTCCTTCCCTAAACTACTTGAACATCTCCAGTATGGGCTATCGGAAGCGGGAGCAAACCTGAAACAAACACGAACAGCTGGTGAAAAGGAGCACACCGCTCCTGAAATCCGTGGCTACGACGCAGCATTTGCTGATCGCTACCAAGACAGAGACACGAAGTATGGGCGCTTAGAATAAGCTGTTCCATGGGTAGAAACACATATCCGTCTAGTAAAGGACTGATACTATTGTCGCGTCAATCGAATGCGACGACCAGCGCGGAGGACATCGCTATCGTCAGCGCAGTGCTGCTGGTCGTTGGCGGCTTGGTCGGGTTGATCGCACTTGCCCCTTCGGGCGCATCGACTGCGCCGGTGCAGCAAGCAGTGGCTGTTGCCAGCAAGCGGCGACGAGCAAAAAATAATTAAGGTGGTTAATTCTCGCCAGTATGACTACCTTCGGAGCACCGTATCTAGGCTACGAGGCAGGGCGCTTCGCCCGCCATGGCTGCACGGGCTGGCCGGGGACAATGATCTATGGGAGCAGGAGGAAGGTTGAGGGAGCTTATTTGCAGCAAAGTCATGCTGGAAGAAGTGTTGGCGGACTGACGTTCCGCTATATGCTGTTTTTGCTCGTGATGCGTCATTTCCAGCGTAATAGCGTACCCTCTGTCCGTCAGTCCAGCAAAATACACGCCAAACCTTGAAATAGAGGTTCCTGTGTCCTCTCTCAGGGCTGGCGACAAATGTCGGTGTTCGCTAGTCATGCACATTCCCTTGGCTGCCAAAAGAATCGGCCCCAATCCATCCCCAAACGGCTTCTTCAAGGTGCGCAACAGCTATCTGAAAAACAAGAAAAGCCTTGCTGCGCAAGGCTTCTCGGCTATGATCTGTAGTGGGCTCGAACCACTGACCCCCACCCTGTCAAGATGGTGCTCTCCCAGCTGAGCTAACAGATCGTATTGGGGACAAGTAATAATATATCAACTTTCGCAGGTTGCGTCAACCGTTTTTTTATTTTTTTTGTGAAAAACCGTTACGGTCGAGCCCTCACGGCCGCCTGGCGCAAAATCTCCCGCAGCACTGCTGCGGGAGACAGCTCTATAAGCAGGGATCTGTGGGATCCTGGCGGGGGTCATCCTAGAAGATGCAAGCGCGAGCGATAATAACAAGCAGGATGAACAGTACCAGGATCGCGCCTGTGGAAGTGAATGCTCCACCTACGCCGCAACCGCCATAGCCGCCTACGCCGCCTACGCCGCCGACACAACCGCCACTGCCGTATCCGCCTACTACATTCATGGGTGATTTCCTCCTTTAATTTGAGGTACACCATAACATATGACCAAAACGGATTTTGGGGTGGGTGTTTGGCCCCCGCCATGCGCCTAATTTAGGTGTCCAGGCTCTCCGCTTCCACCCCCTGCACATCCTGCATCGGGAACCACTCCCCGTCCACCATGAACCGCTGCCTGGGCGCATCGAGCCGCTCGACGACGCCGATCACCTCGGTTCGCTCATACGGGTGGAACATCGCGATCCGCAGGATCCGTTTCTCTTCCAGCGAGCTGTGCAGCAGCCGCCCGGCCTCCTCCAGCTCCTGCTCATCCAGCTCCCGGCGCTCCCGGCGCTGCAGCTCCTGGCGTTTGCGGATATTGGATTCCTTGTGCTCCGGCAGCATCATCCGGCTGGACTCCCAGAGACCGTTGCCCTCCAGTTTCTTCCTCATTTGTAGTGTCCTCCAATCTTGGCCGCGCGATCCACTGCCTGGCCCGATCCGGCCAGCGACACGGCCCGCAGGATCACCGAGTCGCCATAACGCGCCTTAAGCCGGTCGGTCGTCCGCTCCAGCGCTATCGAGCGCTCCCGGCTGGGGTCCTCGAACAGACTGATCTGATACGCGCTGTCATCGGCCAGCCCTGTCAGGCTGACGCCGACCCGGCGGACCGGCCGGCCGTCCCAGTGCTTCTTCAACAGCTGCATGGCGGCATGGTAGACCTGATTGGTGACATTGGTCGGATCGGACATCTTGCTCTGCCTGCTGAAGCCGGTCATGTTCTCATAATCAGCCCCCAGGCAGCTCACGGAAACCACATGCCCCATATATCCCATCTCCCGGCAGCGCCGGCACACGAGCTCTGTCAGCTCCAGGACGATCACCTTGATCTCCTCGAGCCGCGCATAATCCCGAGGCAGGGTCATCATATGGCCGACCGATTTGGGCGCCGCCTCATGCGTCCCCGGCGTGACGGGACTGCTGTCCTCGCCGTTAGCGATCCGCCAGTACAGCTCGGCGCTGATATCCGAGTTCTTGCCGAAGCGCCGCCGCATCATCCCTTTGAGCCGCTCCAGCGGCGTCCGCGCCAGATCGCCGATCGTCGGCAGGCCCATGGCGTGGAAATGAGCGGTCATCCGGCTCCCTGCCATAAACAGATGTTGAATCGGCAGCTTCCATAACGTCTGTGGCAGCTCGTCCGGCAGGAGGGTATAGATGCCGCTGTCGTTCTTCTTGGCGTAGTTGTCGCAGGCCATCTTGGCCAGCACCTTGGTCTCGCTGATCCCGAACCGGGTGTAGATGCCGGTCTCCATCAGCAGCCGCTGCTGGATGAGGACAGCCAGCTCCTGCGGCGAGCCGTACAAATGCAGAGAGCCCGTCACATCGAGGAACTGCTCGTCGATGGAGTAAGGCTCCACCAGATCCGTGAAGCCCTGGAAGATGTCGGTGATCCTCTGGGAGATGTCGATATACCGCTGCATCCGCGGCTTGATGACGACTAGCCCGGGACACTTGGCCAGCGCCTCGCCGAGCCGTTCGGCGGTCCTGACGCCATGCTGCTTGGCAATCGGACAAGCGGCCAGGATGACGCCGGAGCGCCGGGCAGGATCGCCGG
This sequence comes from Paenibacillus jepli, assembly GCF_047238105.1. NCBI lineage: Bacteria > Bacillati > Bacillota > Bacilli > Caryophanales > Paenibacillaceae > Paenibacillus > Paenibacillus jepli. The sequence goes on along the minus strand of NZ_JBDFMD010000001.1, from coordinate 6,632,026 downwards.
CGACGACCACCGGCTGGTGCTCGTACTCCGGATAGGAGGCCTTCTCCACGCTGGCATAGAAGGATTGGCAGTCGGCCAGGAAGATCACGCGCTTATCCCGCATGGCCCGCACCCGTCTGCCCGCAGCTGTCCCCGGCGCGGACAGCCAGGATATTGCCCCGCAGGAATACACGCGGCGCCCGTGCTGTAAAGCAATAGGCCCGCACCCGCTCTCCCTGCACTCCACACACCTGGATACGGCGCTTTGAGATCACTCCCTTGCGATCCAGATAGATGATGGTCATCTCGCGCCCGACGGTATAATTGATCGGCATGGCAATCCCTCCATTGAAAGAACATTTGTTCTTATTATATACCGAACATATATTCTTATTCCACAGGATTTATTTTCCGAAGACGCTAAAATATCCCCGCACCACAAAACGACCGGGCGCGAGAGGCCCGGTCGTGAGGCAAGGCGTGACTATTTGCGGCGGCTGCTCCGGCTACCGCGGCTATTGCGGCTGCCGCGCCCCGAACACCAGACATCTTTAACCGAGCAAGTCGTGTAGTGCTGCGGAACCGGCACTACATGATGCTGATTGATAACTTCCACAGGGTGGATGATGGGCTGGGCCTGAGGATGAAAGACGTTATTGTAGAGATGCGTAGGCTCTGTCACAATTGGCGACAGCTGACCGCCCATAGGAGACATCTGGCTGCCCATAGGAGACATCTGAGTACTTGCCGGTGACACTTGATTGTATCCGTAGGAATGGTTGCAAGACATGTGTCGTTCACACCTTTCGTCTAAGAGGATTTGGATTTCTACCCCATTATATGACCATCCTCGCCATCCGACTGTACAGGCGTCCCGCGTATAACCGCCCGTTCTTGCAGAGGTTCCGCTTCTCGCCGATCTGACGCTATGGTACACTACAGGTATCCAACATGCAGACTGAGGTGCCTATATTATGAAGCAAAACCCCCTTCTCTACTCCGTTTTCGGCTTGATGGTCCTAATCTTCGGCATTGTCGACTACCGCTTCCTGAACAAAACGCTCGGCGTCATCCTGATGCTGCTCGGGTTAGGCCTGGGCATCTACGGGCTCATAAATTACAGGAAGCTCAAAAAATCCTGATGTCCAAACCGCTCCCCCGTCCCGAACATAGGATAGACTACCTATCATCGGATGAGGTGAGCGCTATGCCCAATTATCGCATCATCGTCGATCTCTCCGAGCGGCAGCTCTATCTGCTCGACGGCAACACCGTGGTCCGCGGATTCCCAGTCGCCATCGGCAAGATGCTGACGAAGACCCCGACCGGAGAGTTCAAGATCGTCAACAAGCAGCCCGACCCGGGCGGCCCGTTCGGCGCATACTGGATGGGGCTATCCAAGCCCCACTACGGCATCCACGGCACCAACGATCCGGCTTCGATCGGAAGAGCCGTCTCCCATGGATGCATCCGGATGTACAACGAAGACGTCGTGGAGCTGGCCGCCATCGTCCCGCTTGAGACGCGGGTGACGATCCGCCCCTGAGCCCGCCCCTAGCGGGCTCTTTTTGCTTCGAAGCACGCTCCCGCCCTTGGCGGCTCGGAAACGCGGGGGAGCCAAACAAATTCAGATCGGCTGCAACCTTTCACTGCGGCGCGGCGTCTAGGGGATAGACAAAGAGAGAGAGAATGTCCACTATTCTAGCACCGAGGTGATGAATGATGAAAAAGAAACCTTTACTCCTGCTGCTGATGTCCGTGATGCTCGTCTTCGCCCTGGGGCAGTCGGTTCTGGCCTTCTCGGATACCGCGAGCGATCCGAATGCCGCCAAGATTGAAGAATTGAAGCAGCGCGGCATCATCAGCGGCGAGAACGGCAAGTTTATCCCCAAAGGCAAACTGACCCATGCAGCGGCCGTGTCCCTGCTCGTCAAAGGCTTTGACCTGAACCTGGACGGCATCAACTTCGTCAAGGAACCGAAAGCAAGCGACTACTTTACCAATGTAAACGACAATGCCTGGTACGCTGACGCCTTCATCATCGCAGGCGCGCTGAATCTGGGACTCCCGCGCGATCTGCAGCCCAATGGCGAGATCACGCGCGAGCAATACGCACATGCTCTCATGGAGGCTGTCTACACTACCGGGGATTATGCATTTATCGAAATCTACATCGGAATGGCCGACGAAGCCGACGTGGATCCAGCCTATATGGGCGGCGTACAACGCGTGCTGATCAGCAAGTTTGCAGAGCTGGACGCCAACCAGAACTTCCACCCGAAAGCCGCCATTACCCGCAGCGATGCGGCGAGCTGGCTGCTGAAAGCCATCAAGTTTGTCGAGTCCACTCCTCCTATCGAGCCCCTGCCGGAAGAGCCATACACATCGCCGCTGAGCGAGCTGAAGTTCGAGACCGAAGCGGTGAATGAAGACATCCAGAAAGTGACAGTCACGGCGACTGTCCCTCACCCTGGTTACGGCCTCCGCATCGTCTCAATCACCTTCCTGGAGGACCAGGCGGAGGTGCTCGTTGCGCCGACTTATCCGGACCCGGATATGATGTATCCGCAAGTCATCACTGACGTAAGTGCAACCACTTATGTGAGCAGCGATTACAAGGTCGTGCTTGTCGAAGAGCTGGCAAGCATCGGCGGCGGGTCCGACAGCGTGGTCGCATCTCCGCCATCGGCACCGGCTGCACAATAATTACGATTTTCTTTACCCGCGATCTCTTGCAGATCGCTTTTTTTTCGTATACGCTTGAAACTAGGCGAGGTTTTCTACGTATAACAATCTTACAATCCGAAAACCCAAGATCATCAAGCGACTGCTAGCGCCAGCAGCGGCTGGGTGACTATCAAGAAGGAGGCTGCAAGACGATGTCTATTTTCAAACGACTGCGCGACCTGACACTGTCCAACGTCTATGCCCTGATCGAGAAAGCAGAGGATCCGATTAAAATGACGGATCAGTACATCCGGGACATGCAAGCGGATCTGGAGGATGCGGAGAAGGCGGTCGCAGCCCAGATCGCCCTGGAGAAGCGCTTCAAGCAGCAGTACGAGGAGCAGCAAGCCCTCGTCCAGCGTCGTACAGAGCAGGCCCATATGGCCGCCAAGGCGCAAAATGTCGACCTCGCCCGCCGGGCGCTGGAAGAAAAAAATGCCGCCGAACAGAAGATGAACGAGTTCAAGGCGAGCTACGACCAGAACAAAGCCGCGGCCGACAACCTGCGCGGCAAACTCGACGAGATGCGCAAGCAGCTCACCGAGATGAAGAACAAGCGCGAGACGCTGGTTGCGCGGTATAATGCCGCCAAGGCGCAAAAAGAAATCAATCGCGCCATGTCCGGCTTCGGAAGCGATACGGCTAGCGCCGGTCTGAAGCGGATGGAGGAGCGGATGCTGCAGATGGAAGCGCAAGCCGAAGCGAGCAACGAGATGCTGGGCAGCAAAGGCCCGTCGCTGGACGACGAATTTGCCGCACTTGGCAAGGATCAAGCCGTCGAGGACGAGTTGGCCGCACTGCTCAAGCAATACGACAAATCGGATTCGCAAGGCTAAAAAGAAAAGCAACGACCAACCGCCTGTGCAGGCCGGGAGCATCCGGCAAGCACAGGCGGTTTGCTGTCTGAAGCCGTCCTAGTCGGCTTGTCCGGGGCAGGAGCTGCCCGGTAGATCAGGACTCCTCTCCGGCTGCCGACTCCCGGTCCGCGGCTGTGCTCGGGTCCGCAGCAGCCGGCTCGGCCGGGATGCACCAGTTGATCGGCTCCCGGCCGATCGACCGCAGGAACGCATTGGTCCGGGAGAACGGCCGGCTGCCGAAGAAGCCCCGATGCGCGGCAAACGGACTCGGATGCGCCGTCGCGATCACATGATGACGGCTCCGGTCGATAAATGAGGCCTTGTCCTGCGCATGCTTGCCCCACAGGATGAACACGACCGGCTCCTCGCGCTCGTTGAGGGCGCCGATGACGCGGTCGGTGAAACGCTCCCAGCCGATACCTTTGTGGGAATGGGCTGCCCCGCCCTGCACCGTCAGCACCGTGTTGAGCAGCAGGACGCCCTGCTTGGCCCAGGCGACCAGCGAGCCGTGCGGCGGGACCTTGCAGCCCTCATCGTCCGCCAGCTCCTTGTAGATGTTCTGCAGGGACGGCGGCGTGCGCACACCGGGCTGTACGGAGAAGCTGAGCCCGTGCGCCTGCCCCGGACCATGATACGGATCCTGGCCGAGGATTACGACCCGGGTGCCGGCATAGGACGTAAAATGCAGCGCATTGAAAATATCGTGCATCGGCGGGTACACCGTCTGCTCCCGGTATTGAGCAGCCAGATAGGTGCGCATCTCCTTGTAATAGGGCTGCTCCAGCTCCGGCTCCAGCAGCTCGGCCCAGTCATTGCGGAAGATCGTTGACATCACTTACGCTCCTTACTATTAAATAGAGTTACAAACGAACCGTCGGCGGGCCATGCGAACTTTTTGAACAACCTCTATTATAAAATAAGCGTTAAGCGGGAACAATAAGTGATGCGCTTATATTGACAACATACCCGTAAAAAAGTTATGCTTACAAAGCACTTGCAAATCTATTCGTATAGGTGGGACACTATGTCTACAAAACTGGTGATTAAGGATATCGTACCTTCTGACCGCAACGAGGAAACCGGGCTGTATCAATATATCGCAACGCTGTCCAATCAAGCCAAATGCCGGTTGTTTTTCAGCAAGAACCCCGATTGGAAGCTGATCGGCGTCAACCGCCTGCTGAACATCCCATGCCCGATCTGCCGCAAGGATTATTACTGCAACTGCATGAGCAATCACGCCGGAGAGCTGGAGCGGCAAGTGCTCGAGAACAATATGATCTAGTCCAGCCGCAGCACGGAGCCTATGGGGCTTCTTTTTTTTGCCCGAATATCTGCCAGGGAACACCTCCAGCTCGCCGAGCGTACTCGGCAGGCCTCTTGCAGCAGCGGGTCAGCGCGCAAGTCTCCGCTCATCCCTCTTCCCCTTGGAACAACTCGCCCCGGCAGTGCCTCGCGATGCCCGAGTAATCCGCATCATCTCCCGACAGCGTATACTGTCGGCCGATACACCTTCGCAGACGAGATAACAAAATGACAAGATAAACCTTACATATGGCTATTTAGTAGTTGATATTTTTCTTGTAATATCAGTATTTGAGGTGATATGCCATGTCAAAAAAACCTAACATTTTACTAATTACAAGCGATCAGCAGCATTGGAACACGCTCGGCGCTTTCATGCCGGAGCTCTCGACACCAAACCTGGACCGGCTGGTGCGGGAAGGTACAACCTTCGACCGGGCCTACTGCCCCAACCCAACCTGTACACCGAGCCGGGCTTCGATCATTACGGGGATGTACCCGAGCCAACATGGCGCGTGGACGCTGGGCACCAAGCTCCTGGAAGACCGCCATACGGTAGGGGAAGACTTCGCTGCCGCCGGATACCGGACAGCTCTGGTGGGCAAGGCGCATTTCCAGCCGCTAAGATCGACGGAAGCCTACCCCTCGATGGAAGCCTATCCGCTGCTGCAGGATCTGGACTACTGGCGGCAATTCCATGGACCCTTCTATGGCTTCGACCATGTCGAGCTGGCTCGCAATCATACCAATGAAGCCCATGTCGGCCAGCACTATGCGGTGTGGCTGGAGGAGCAGGGCTGCAGCGACTGGCGGCGTTATTTCCTGCCGCCTACAGGCACGATGGATCCGGCCCAGACCTACTCGTGGCCGATCCCGGAGAAATATCATTACAATTCGTGGATAGCCGAGCGTACGGGCTCCCTGTTGGAACAATACAAAGAAGCAGATGACCCCTTCTTCCTGTGGGCCAGCTTCTTCGACCCGCATCCGGAATATCTGGTGCCGGAGCCGTGGGCCTCCATGTATGACGACAAACCGCTGACCATCCCGTCCGTGACGGCCGGAGAGCATGACTGCAATCCGCCCCACTTCGGCCTGACGCAAGAAGACGAACCGGACTTCTCACATCTGGCCGAGACCGGCTATGGCATTCACGGCTACCGGTCCCATCACTACTACGAGTATGGGGAGAAGAAACGGCTGACCGATGAGGACCGCAAGAAGCTGGTATCCGTCTATTACGGCATGATCACCATGATGGACAAATACATCGGCCGGATCCTGGACAAGCTGGATGCGCTGGGGTTGACCGAGGATACGCTAGTCGTCTTCACGACCGATCACGGCCATTTCTTCGGACAACACGGGCTCCAGGCCAAGGGCGGCTTTCATTATGAAGACCTGATCCGGCTGCCGTTCGTCGCCCGCTATCCAGGCCGGATCCCTGCTGGGAAGCGTACGCAAGCCATCCAGTCGCTGGTCGATCTCGCGCCGACCTTCCTGTCCTTCTGCGATCTGCCGATCCCGCATGCGATGACAGGCGTCAACCAGCGGGACGTCTGGCTGGGACGCCGCGAGGCAGCGCGGGATCATGCGATCTGCGAGTTCCGGCATGAGCCGACGACGATCCATCAGAAGACGTATGTCGATGCACGGTACAAGATCACCGTGTATTACAACCAGGTCTACGGCGAACTGTTCGATCTGGAAGCGGATCCGGGAGAACTCCGCAACCTGTGGGATGACCCGGGCAGCCAGCCGCTTAAGGCGGAACTGCTGCTCAAGTATGCGTGGGCCGAGCTGGGCAAGGAACCGATGCCGATGCCGCGCATCCATCACGCTTAGGAGCCTCGCCCAGCTGGCTGCGGGTTCGTCAGTGAGGTCACCTGCAACGTCCCTTTCTGCCGCTAGGCCGGCGACTTCCTATGCGCTAACCAACCGGACAGCCGAGAAGAGCGGCAGGAGCAGCACGCCGATTCGCCCCACATTCTCTGCCATTGAAAAAAACTTGCGAGGAACGGGCGCCATCTCTCCCGCCTTAATCGGCGGTGCCAGGATGCGCAGCAGGTTGGGCATCAGGATCAGACAAGGAATCCACAGGTTCACAAGGTTAACCCTAGGGTCATGTCTTCCCTCAGTAACTGCCCGCAATATCGGCCAGCACCTCTTCCCCATATTGCAATGCCGCTGCAGTCAGCTCCCCTTCGCTGAGCTGCAGCGCGTCGCACACAGCAAATAGGGGCAGCCAACGCGCGCCGACCAGGTTGGCCGTCGCTTCGAAGGGTCGCAGCATCTCCTCCAGCGTATACTTGTTGTACCCTTCCCCGCCGTAAGAAGCCGCCGGGCTGCCCGCAGTTACCGCTACCCGCCATTCCTGTCCATGCAGCCGATCCCCGCCCGGTCCGTAAGCCCAGCCGAAGGTCAGCACTTCATCCAGCCAATGCTTGAGCAACGGCGGCGCACTATACCACCAGAGCGGGAACTGAAACACTACACGTTTGTGCTGCAGCAGCAGCTCCTGCTCCCTCTTCACATCGATGTTGCCCTCCGGGTAACAGGCATATAGATCATGAACCGTTACCCCTTTAGCAGTCAGCATGAGTTCCGTCAGACGCCGATTCACCCGGGAGCCGCCCTGAAGTCCGGGGTGTACCACAATGATCAAAGTATGCATGTTCGTTTCTCCTCCTGCCTCATCACCAAGCACAGCTGCTCTGCGTGACGTAAGATACTTCGAACTATAACCCATCCCCCTTCTGTTCCCTATGACAAAAATCACGCCTCCTTAAGCCAAACGCCGCTTCCCTTGCTCTTGGTAAAAAAAATTTGTTTTTGTGATAACTTTCACAACCTTGAACAGAGAAATGCGATATGGTTGATATGTGAACAAATTCACAAAAGAAAACGGAGGGTTCAGCAATGAAAAAAATGTGGAACAGCATGCTTATTCTATCCTTGATGATCGCCTTGATGTCCGGCTGCGGCGGCAACAACGCGGGCAATGGTCCCGAGAACACGCCGCCGGCCGATCCCGCCCCGCCCGCTACAACCGCTCCAGATGCAGAAGGCGAACTGGCTGACGGCCTCTACTATGCGGAAGGCGAGTACGCTGAGAAGTCCGGCTGGAAAGAAGTCGTCGCGCTTGAAGTGCAAGATGGCAATATCACCAGCGTCCACTGGAACGGTCTGCACCGCGATGGCGGCCTCGATAAGCGTACCGCTTCGGCCAGCGGGGCTTACGGTATGGTGGCCCATGGCGGCGCTGCCGCCGAGTGGCATGAGCAAGCGGCCAAAGCCGAGCAGTTCGTCATCCAGCAGCAAAATGCCCAAAGCCTGCAGCCGGGCGAGGATGGCAAAACCGATGCCGTCTCCGGCGTATCGATCGGTGTCGGCGAGTTCTCCGCCCTGATTGATCAGGCGCTGGCAGCGGGGCCCGTCGAGCCCGGTCCTTATAAAGACGGCACCTACCTTGCGGAAGCGGCAGAATTTGATGCCAAATCCGGCTGGAAGGAAAGTGTCACGCTCACTGTCATTGGCGGCAAGATCGCTGCGGTCAGATGGAACGGCACCCACAGGGATGGCGGCACCGACAAAGTGACCCGCTCCAAGGATGGCGAGTACGGGATGGTTGCGAAGGGCGGCGCCCAGGCCGAATGGCATGAGCAAGCACACATCGCCGAGCAATATTTGCTGGAGCAGCAGGATCCGGCCGCGATCGTCTACCGCGCAGAGGACGGCAAGACGGATGCGATATCCGGCGTCTCCATCCATGTCGACGGCTTCGTCCAGTTGGCAGATGAAGCGCTGGCCGGGGCGAGGTAACGCGGCACGACTGCATCTGTGATTACTACTACACCCTTAAGGGGGCATACCCAATGAAACGAATCATCGTCCTGGGCGGCGGCTATGGGGGCGTGTTAACCGCCAAAAAGCTGGCGAATCGGCTGCGTAAGCGCCGCGACATCTCTATTACCCTGATCGACCGCAAACCGTTCCACACGCTGCTCACCGAGCTGCATGAGGTCGCGGCGGGCAGGGTCGAAGAGGACTCCATCAAGATTGATCTGAAGAAGATTCTCCGGCTTCCGCAACGTAGAGGTCGTACTCGACCATATCGGTGACATCGATTTTGAACAGCAAACGCTGCAGGGCCGGCAGCAAACGTACGTTTACGACTATCTGGTGATCGGCACGGGGAGCAAGCCCACCTTCTTCGGCATCCCCGGCGCCGAGCAGCATGCGCTGACGCTATGGTCATATGAAGATGCGATCCGGCTGAAGGAGCATACGCAGCACATGTTCCGCAGCGCTATCAAGGAGCAGGATCCTCAGATCCGCAAGGAAATGCTGACGTTCGTCGTGGTCGGCGGCGGCTTCACCGGCGTCGAGATGATCGGCGAGCTGGCTGAATATACACAGGAGCTGTGCAAGGCATTTCATGTCGATCCCGCCGAGGTCTCGCTCCATGTCGCAGATATGATGGATCGCATCCTTCCCATCCTGCCGCAGCCGCTCATCGCCAAGTCGGAGAAGCGGCTGCGCAAGATGGGCGTCCAGATCTCCACCGGCGCCAAGATTACTGAGGTCAAGGCGAACGGCGTTACGGTCGGAGGGAACGATATCCTCTCCCGCACCGTGATCTGGACTGCAGGTGTCGAAGGCGCAGATCTGGTCGGCGAGCTTGATATCGAGCAGAAGGGCCGCCGGCGGATCCTGACCAACGACAAACTGCAGGTACCTGCCCATGAGAATGTGTATGTGGTGGGTGACAACATCTTCTATATCCCGGAAGGCGCAGAGCATCCTGTACCGCAGATGGTCGAGAACGCCGAGCTTGCGGCACCGGTCATCGCTCATAACATCGCGTCAGAGTTTTTGAAGACACCGAAAAAGTCATATCAGCCTACGTTTCACGGCACGATGGTCTGTATCGGCAGCCGTTACGGGGTTGCCAATGTGGGGATCCCCGGCATGATGTTCAAGCTGAGCGGCCTGCCCGCTATGGCCGTCAAGCATCTCATCAACCTCGTCTATCTGTTCCAGGTGTGCGGATTCAATAAGGTGTATCACTATATCCTGCACGAATTCGTCCACGTCCGTAACAATCGCAGTTTCCTGGGCGGACACTTCGCCAAACGATCGCCGAACTTCTGGCTGGTGCCGCTGCGGCTCCTCGCCGGTGGCATGTGGTTCCTCCAAGGCTGGGATAAGATCATCAAGATCTTCAAGGACCCGGGCCATGTGTTCCTCATCCCTGCTCAAGCGGCTGACGGCACCTCAGGAGCAACAGCCACAGCAGATGCGGTATCCGCAGCATCCGCCCATACCGAGACGGCCTTGTCCGCCCTGCCGGTTCCGGACTTCGTCCAGTCAATCGTCGATTGGTCAATGGGGCTGATGTTCTTCCATGCCGACGGCAGCTACAATGCATTGGCCTATATCTTCCAGGCCTCGATGGTGCTGGCCGAGCTCATCGTCGGTCTCCTGCTGATCGCCGGATTGTTCAGCGCGCCGGCTGCCGCCGCCTCTGTCGCGATGGGCGCGATGATATGGATCTCCGGGATGGCTCCGTACGATATGCTCTGGTACATGGCAGCGGGCATCGCCCTGATCGGCGGCTCGGGCAGCACCTTTGGACTCGATTATTACGTCTATCCTTGGCTCAAAAAAATATGGCGCCGTATCCCGTTGGTCCGGCGTTGGTATACCTACACCGACTAATCTATGCCGCACGGGCGCATAGCGAAGGAGTGTGAGAACAATGACAACGAAGCTGATCCATGACGCCCTCCGGCTGCTGCGCGACCAGTTGGATCCCGGAGTCGAGATGATCTTCACGCCGGACGCGGTGGAGATCGAAGATATTGCGACGCTGCTCCAGACTCATACGTTGGACTATAACCGTAAAGTTACGATATTGGCCTGCTGCATCCTGATCCGGCTGGCTGTCTTGAAGCATCTGCAACTGACTCTGGAGGACAATGCTCTGCTGACGCGGAGTATCCTTGACGGCGATTACTTGAGTGGGCTGCTATACCGCCTTGCCTCCAAACGCAGAGAATGGCGGCTGCTGCTCAATGGCTCACCCCGCTGCAGAAACGGATGCAGCTCGCGCTGCTGCGGGGCCGGCCAGCCGATGCGCTGTTCGCCGAACACCGGAGACACATCGCCGATTATCTGAATCAATCGTGTGCTTAGGCTGAAACAATTCATCCTTTTGGATACGACTTTAAGGAGGAGGACACGCGTCATGAAGCTTCATCAACAGCTGGGCATCAATCTGGAGGTCATCGACGAGACGCTGCGGGAGGTCGTCCTCTCTGACCGCGACCTCTCCCCCTCATCTCCTGTTCGCAAGGGAATCCTGCAGCTGATCCATGCCGGAGGCAAACGGCTGCGGCCGCTCATGGTGATCGTGGGCAGCCGGTTCGGCAGGCTGGAGCGGCGGCGGCCCGTGCTGAAGATAGCTGCCATGGTAGAATATCTGCATATGGCTTCGCTGATCCATGACGATATCATCGATCAAGCCGCACTTCGCCGCGGCGTGCCGACGCTGCATACGCTGACGGATATCCCGACTGCCGTCGTGACCGGCAATTATATGATGGCCCGTGTGTTGGAGTGGGCTGCGGAAGGGGCGCCGGACCGGGAGCCCGACGAACAGGAACGGCGCCAATCGCTGCTGCTCGCCAGCGTCTCGGAGCTGTGCGTCGGAGAATATCATCAGTTGGACAACCGTTTTAACTACGATCTGTCACTGGAGCGGTACCTGGACAAAACAAGACGCAAGACCGCCCTCCTCATGGCGCTCTGCCTGCGTGCTGGCGCTGAAGCGACAGGCGCGGACACCGGAACAGCCGAGCGCCTCTACCAGTTCGGCGAGGCACTCGGCATGGCGTTTCAGATTCGCGACGACGTGCTGGACTTCACGCAGCAGGAGTTGATTGCAGGCAAACCAGTCGGCGCCGATCTTCGCAATGGCAATGTTACGCTACCCGTACTCTACGCACTCGAAGATCCCGAACTTGCGAAGATGATCCGTGTACTCGGTCTGGACAGCGATGCCCCTGCCTTCGACGAGGTTATCCATCGTATCGCTGCCAGCCCGGCCATCGCGCGCGCCCGCAAGCTTGCCGATACGTATGCGGAGGCAGCCCTCGCGCTGATCCGGCAATTGGAACCCCACCCCGCAGCTCCGCAGCTGCGCATCCTCGCGCAGTACTTTCTCCGCTGACCAGTCTTGATAAAGTCATCTTCTTCACGCTCCTATTGCACAAAGGTATTCTCCACACGTTCGGATTTTAAGAAATACGGGATGAAGATGGCACAGGTCAGCCCTTCCCTGATGACCGTCCTGATTGCTTTGCCGTCTTGCGGTTCCAGAAACGCCGGGATCTGATAGATGATGATCGCATCAATAATACTGATCAGCAGAAGAAGACTATAGAACATAATCATCAGCCGCGGCACGATCCGTTTCTTTCGGTAAAAACAAACGAGAATAAAAATCGTAAACGCCATAAACAAAACGTTTTTGACCGCTTCAAAAATCAGGACCGGTCCGAATAGCGGATAATACAGCTCGGAATCCGGCGAAGTGAGGACGGGCCAGATCTCGGGACTAAAGCCAGACAGGGTGCTTAAGAAAAACTGTGCAGCTAACGAAAATAGGGCGCCGTACAAACCGATCTGCACCAAAATGAGCCAGCCGCCAAGTCCTTGCACGCCTAGCACACGATAAGAAATGGGATGTTCTCGTTCCAATAAGATTGCACGTCCTTTGCATGGTATGTACATCATAAAACAAATGAAAGTCAGAATATTATACTCAATATGCTGCACAGTCTAACCGATATAACCCCCTCCATGCACAGACTTCCAGGACTGGGTCAGAATGTCCATGCCGCTAACGTGGGCAAGACTCCAGACCCAGTCCTATCATGCCATGATATTCCAGATAAAGTAAGACGGCATCATCAAAAATTGTCGCAATCCTCAGACCTTGGTTCCGTACCGGATCAGCCGCCGAGAAGCGCGGCTGCAATCATCGTCAGGCCGATCAGCTGATAGACCTGGATCGTCCCGGCATTGGCCGCCAGGAAACGCGGCAGATCCTCCAGATGTCTAACCGCTGCCCGCACGGACCGCCAGGCCAGCGGGATCGTCGCGAGTGCCAGCAGCCAGTACAGATTGCCGGTTGTCCAGGCCAGCACGATCAGACTAAGATATGCGCATATGAACAAGCTGCCATAGACGATCAGACCGGGACGCTTGCCCAGACGCACCAGCCAGTTGCGCTTGCCGCCGCGAAGGTCGGCTTCATAATCCGGGTATTGGTTGATCCACAGGATCGCCATGACCAGGAAAGCGATCGGGATGCCGATCGCGGCGATCTGCCCGTCCAGTTGACCCGTCATCATGAGGTACATGCCGGAGATGAGCAGCGGACCGAATGCCAAGCCGACAGCACATTCGCCCAGACCGTTGTAGTTGAGCTTGAACGGCGGCAGACTGTAGGCGACGGCCAGCACGCCCCCGATCATGCCGATCCAGAAGACGTGCGGTTCGCGAAACCAGGCGATCAGCACCCCGACGGCAAATGCCGCGCCCAGCGTCGTCAAAGCGATCAGCGCCGTCTCGCCCAGCGACAGCCGGCCGTCGACGATCGTCTTCTTGCCGCCGCTAAACGGCGTGCGCTTGTCTGCGGCGACATAGCGGTCCACGCCGGTATAGTAGTCGATAAACTCATTGATCGCATTTTTGCCGATCTCGATCAGATAGATGCCCAGCAGTGCAAAGACGAACCAGCCGATATGGAAGATGCCCGTCTTGGCATAGGCAAGCGCCGTAGCAATTAACAGCGGTACGGTTGAAGCGATCCATATCTTGGGGTCGGCAAGCTGCCAGAATCCCCGCCAGCGTCTTCTCCATGTGCTCTCCACTGTCCTCATCTCCTTCATATTCATCCATTGTGCAGCAGATCTTACAGCATCGCGGCGGCCGTAACCGGCAGGGCAAACAGGACGAGAAACCAGCTATCAGCGGCCTGCCAGCCCAGTGAACGGTAAACGGTCCGGGCCATATCCAGCCGATAGCCGCGAGATTCCATCGCATCGGCAAGCGCCATCGCCCGACGGAAGGCGCCGGTGCTCACCGGGATCAGCAGCGCTGCCAGCAGTCGGGCCCGGCTGGCTAGCGGCTGGCGACGCAAGTCCAGCCCTCTCGATACTTGCGCCTTCCAGAGCCGCTCGGCCTCCTCGAACAAGGTGGGGACGAACCTCAGGGCGATGCCGAGCATCAGCGTCAGCCGGGGGATCGGGACCCCCAACAAGCTTAGCGGCGTGAGCACGCTGCTGAGTCCCTGCGCCAATCGGTCCGGCTGCGTCGTAAAGGTGAGCATGGCTGCATATATGATAAACAGGATCATCCGGCTCGCCGCGACGACGCCGCGCTCCAGGCCGCCGGTATAGAAAGCGAATGTCCCTAACTGCAGATAGCGGCTGCCCCCGTCCTCGACTAGCAAGTGGAAGAAAAAAATAAAGATCAGCAGAAACATTAACGGCTTTACCGCCCGTAAACGATCGGAACGGGATGCCCGTCATCCCGATCAAGAGGGCGGTGAACAAGGCTAGCACACCCGCTGCGGCGTACGTGTCCACGAGAAATACAGCTGCCATAAACAAAGGCAGAGAAACGATCTTAGCCCGGGGGTCCAGCTGATGCAGCCGTGAGTCCCCTGCAACGTATCGCCCGATCATCAGCCGTCGTCTCATCGGACTCCCCTCCTCTCCATCGCTTCCTGGATTGCCCCCGCCAGCACCGCAGGATCGGGGCGGAGCCCTTGGTCTACAAGTTCCAGCAGTTCGCTGAGCTGCCTGCCGATGCGAGCCGCCGCCGGGACGGTGACACCCGCAGCCTCCAGCACATCCGGGCGGCGCAGCAGTTCGTTACCGTCGCCTTGGAACAGCAGTCTCCCTGCCTGGAGGACGATATAATCCTGAGCATAGGGGGCCACATCTTCGATGCGGTGCGTAGCCACGATGACCGTCTTGCCCTCCTCCCGGCACATACGCGCAAGGCACGACATCAGGTCCGCGCGCCCGGCAGCATCAAGCGAGGCTGTCGGTTCATCCAGTGCGACGATGTCCGGCTCCGAAGCGAGTACGGAAGCGATCGCAGCCCGGCGCCGCTCTCCCGAACTCAGCTGAGCGGGCGATCTGGACAAGAATGCCTCCTCGAGCCCCACCCACTGGGCCGCCCGCCGGGCAGCTGCTGCAGCTTCCTCTTCACTGGCTCCGAAGTTCACTGGGCCAAAGCACAGATCCTGCTCCACCGTTTCTTCAAAGAGCTGCTGCTCCGGATATTGAAAGATAAGACCGACCCGCTTCCGCACATCGGCCAGCACCCGACGCTTGCAGGCTGCCTCGATCCGCAGAGAGTCGATCTGTACGCTCCCCCGAGCCGGCAGCAGCAGTCCGTTCATATGCTGCAGCAGAGTAGATTTGCCCGAGCCGGGAGCGCCTAAAACGGCCAACATTGTGCCTTTTTTCACATGAAAGTCCACATCTACAAGGCCAGGTCCATCCGGGTAGCTGTAGGATACCTGGTCGAATATAATGCCCATATCGCATGCACCGCTTCCTGTTCTGTAGTCCATTCGCCGATGTCCAAGCCACGCTGCTTAAGCTCGTTGCACAGCGCAACGACAAAGGGAATCTCAATCCGATGACTGCGGAGCAGCTCCTCATCACGCAGCAGCTCATCCGGCCGGCCGTCTGCAGCGATCTGACCGTCCTGCATCATGATCATCCGGTCGGCAGCCGCCATCTCTTCGATATCATGGGTAACCGAGATCATCGTGTACTGTCCAGTGGCCCGCAGCTGCGTCAGCCAGTCCAGCAGCTCGCGACGCGAAGCGGCATCCAGCATAGACATCGCTTCGTCCAGGATCAGAATATCCGGCTCCATGGCCAGCACTGCGGCGAGCGCCGCGCGCTGTTTTTGACCGCCTGAGAGCGTGCCGGGATGACGATCCAGCAGAGACGCGATACCGAGCTGCGCCGCCACCCTACTGATCCGCTCCTGCATCTCCTCCTGCGGCAGACAGCGATTCTCGAGTCCGAAGGCGAGATCGTCCGCCACCGTCAAGCCGACAAACTGGTCGTCCGGGCTCGCGAACACGACCCCTACCTGCTTCCGCACCTCCCATAGCGTCTCCGCTCGCAAAAGGCACCCTCCGACCGTAATCGTCCCCTGCTCCGCTGCCAGCAACCCGTTGATCAGCCGGACAAGCGTCGATTTGCCCGAGCCGTTGCCTCCTGTCACGCAGAGCCATTGTCCTTTTGGTACGGCCAAGGACATGCCGTTGATTACCGGCGCTTCATCAGGCCTTCTGCGGCAGACCACATCTTCGATGCGGATCGCGAGATCCTGCCGATCATCTTCCCTCATCCTCGCCGCCCCCTCTTAGAAGATGTCGCGGATGGGTCGGTACCATCCATTTCTTAACCATGAACCGCACAGATAGCTAGATGCCAGTCCG
The DNA here is from genome assembly GCF_047238105.1 of Paenibacillus jepli. Lineage (NCBI taxonomy): Bacteria > Bacillati > Bacillota > Bacilli > Caryophanales > Paenibacillaceae > Paenibacillus > Paenibacillus jepli. Next base: position 6,615,616 of record NZ_JBDFMD010000001.1, on the reverse strand, counting down.
ACGACGATTCCCGTAGCTATGCCTGTGACGAGCAGGAACGGCAGATACGCATAGATCTTGGTCGTCCCGAGCACCCATGCCGCGGCGGTCAACTGGCCGAGGTTATGGCAGATGCCGCCGGCCACGCTGATCGCAGTCAGACTGAAGCTCCCTCTCCCGAGTCTCAGCATCGTGAACATCACCACAAAGCTGAAGAGCGCCCCCAGTATGCTAAATAGAAAAGTCGAAAAACTGCCGAGTATGAATGCGGTAAGCAGAGTCTTGACCACGATCAGCATCAGCGTATCCTTGCCGTCAAAGAAGACCAGACCGACCACCACGACAATGTTGCCCAAGCCCAGCTTGGCGCCGGGTATCGCCACGGCAAACGGGATCAGCGATTCGATGATACCCAGGACGACGGCCAATGAAGCAAGAATGGCAATCAGCGTGAGCTTCCGCAGTCCTTGCGGATCACTTAACGACGGCATCGACCCCGCCTCCCCCGTCCAAGCTGTCCACCATCTCGACAAATACGCGATTGGGGAGACAGACGATCGTCTCCCTCTGATTGTGGATCCGCTTCATCGCCAGACACAGTTTGTCAGGGCAGTCGGCTTCGATCATTTTGACGCCTGCGCTTGAAACCTCCAGGACGTTATGTCCGCGCGCCGTGGGGATCTCGATGAACTGCACGGCACCGGTGACCTCCATTGTCGCGAACAGCTTGCCGTCGACTTCGATCCGGACGGCGGCTGCTTCCGCCACTTCGCCGCCGAACAGTTGGAAGCTCATCCATACGCCTACTATTAGCAGGACGGCCAATAACCACTTGTCTCCCTGTTTGCGCATGCTGCATTCCCCCACACCTTTTGATGCTTTTATTATCCGTCATTGTGCTTCCCGTCACTATGAGATACATCACAGGAGCCGACCTGCGCATCTGATACGATAAATAAAAGCCCCTGGACGGAGGAAACGCGATGATGAAAAAACAGCTTCGAAAAATACTGGTCTTTATCTTCTTGATGTCACTCTTTACTGCCGCATGCTCGCAAGGAAGCCCCCCGAAGTCGGATGGCGGACCTGCCGCGAGAAACTACTTCCTATTCAGTACGATCATTACGGTTCGTGTGTACGACGAGGGCATGACGGATAAACATTTCGATCGCATCCGCGAGCTGCTGGAAATTGTTGATCAGCAGATGAACCGTCAGCTCGCCGGCAGCGAGATCGACCAGGTCAATGCACAGGCCGGCGGTGGAGCCGTAGAAGTGTCGGAGGATACCTATGCGGTGGTAGAACAGGCGTTGCGATTCGCCCGATTGTCCGATGGCGCATTTGATCCGACAGTCGGACCGCTGGTCGATCTGTGGGCCATCGGCAATGGCGGCGCGTCAGTGCCGCCGCCCGATCAGATCGAAGCGGCGCTGGCTCTAGTGGGCCATGAACGGGTGGAGCTAGAGAGGGAGAAGAAGACGATTCGGCTGAACAAACGCGGGATGGGACTCGATCTGGGCGCGATCGCGAAGGGATATGCCGCCGATCTGATCGCGGAGTATCTCACGACAGAAGGCTTCGAGAGCGCCCTGATCGATCTGGGTGGCAATATCTTGGCTTTCGGTGCAAAGCCGGGGGGCGAGTCCTGGTCGATCGGCATCCAGGATCCTGCCGAGCAGCGCGGCGACCATCTGGGTACGCTACAGGCCATCGACAAAACCATCGTCACCTCCGGGGTCTATGAGCGCTTTTTTAAGACGGGGGGCCAAGTCTATCATCATATCCTAGACCCGGTGGGCGGATACCCTTTTCAGAACGACCTGCTGAGCGTCACGATCGTCTCCGATGTGTCCATGGTTGCCGATGCCCTCTCTACAACCGTGTTTGGGCTGGGACTGGACCGGGGAATGGCTTTTGTCGAGCAGTGGGAGGATGCTGAAGCCATCTTCGTGACCACAGATCACGAGGTGTATGTGACGGCCGGCCTGCAAGGGCGGTTCCAGCTCAGTCACAGCGGCTACCGGATGCCAGCTGGCGAATCTTGAATCGCAGGGCATCAACTGCAGGCTGTCCAGCTGAGGCTTACTTTTTGGCTTCGTACGTTATCATCTGGTTGGGATCCTGCGGCGGGGAGCCGGACTGATAGTTACCTATGATGGTCACATCCCTGAACCCCGCGTCCTGCAGCAGCAGTCTGAACTCCTCTACGCCATACCAACATAGCGGCAGCCGCTGCAGCTCGGATTGCATCAGGCGCCCCTCCCGCCATTTCTCATACTTCAGCAGAGAGATGACACGCTGCCTGATCAGGTCGACTTCTACACGTTTCTCCTCCAGGGTGATGAGTTCCTGAGCATCGTTCTCCCACACCCTTGTCTTCGTCGTATGCTGTGAAAAATCCGTTTGCAAAAACGTATCCAATACGAGGATGCCGTCATTACACAGATGCTTGTGATAGCAAGCCAAGGCCTGTACAAGATGCTCTCGAGTTTCAATCAGTTGAATAGAGCCGCCCGGGATGATGATGGCATCATAGCAAGCATCCAAGTCAAAACTACTCATATCCCCTTCATGCAGTACAGGCGAGATTCCTGCTTCCCGACATTTGTTCCTGCAGGAGGCCAGCATCGCTGGCGAGTTATCGATCCCCTCTGCCTGGATGCCCGCTTGCAGTAGAGGAATCAGTACCCTCCCCGATCCGCAGCCTACTTCAAGCACACGCCCTGCCGTATCTTTTAGCCGACCGGCATAATACGTTACATCGCTGTACGCTATACCGACTGGCTTGCTCAGTTCATAAACCTCTGTACATAGCTCACCGTAAATGTTGGTCATCTCGTATCTCTCCCGTCATAGTAAATGCACCGAAACCGTTCCACCCCGGGGTATTTCTCGCCAAGGCTTTTTATCTGAAAGCCGATATGGCGATAGAATTGGACGGCGTCCCGGTCGGTCTCCGCTTCGATCGTTGGAATCCGGTACAATCGCATGTAGTTGTCGAGCATCTGCTTGCCGATTCCGAGCCTACGGTAGTGCCGGAGCACGGCAATATGCTTCAGCACCGCTTCCTCGCCGGATAACCGTTCGACGCCAAGAAAGCCGACCACTTTTTGCTGGAGGAATGCGATGAGGATGATGCGCCGGGACTTCTACCACTTCAAGCATACTCATGGATACGGCTCCTTTGTCCTTAATGCTCGTATTGTATCATACCTCTGGTCAACCTCGACGATATTTTCCAATATTCGGATCAACACGATTGACAACAAGCGGGAGGCTGTCTATAATAAAAATACAACATATGAGCAATTGTTCATATATTAAACAAGAAAGTTAAAGGAGCATGATGACGATGGCAGGACATCAGCATTCGCATGATCATGGACATGGTCACGGACACCAGCACGTACACACCAACAACAAAAAAACACTCTTGCTTTCCTTTCTGATCATCACCATCTATATGATTGTCGAAGCTGTAGGAGGGTTAGTGACGAATAGCCTCGCCCTGCTCTCCGACGCAGGTCATATGCTGTCCGATTCGATTGCGCTGGGGATTGCACTGCTGGCCTTTACCCTGGGACAGAAAGCCGTCAGTTCGACCAAAACCTACGGATACCGGCGCTTTGAGATTCTGGCGGCCGCGCTGAATGGACTTACATTGATCGGGATCGCGCTATATATATTCTATGAAGCGATGATGCGGTTGTCCCATCCACCCGAGATCGCTACGACCGGAATGCTCATCATCAGCTCGATCGGCCTGCTGGTCAACATCCTGGTCGCCTGGATCATGATGCGGGGCGGCGACACCGAGCATAATCTAAATATGCGCGGCGCCTATCTGCATGTGATTAGCGATATGCTGGGATCTGTGGGCGCGGTAGCGGCAGCGCTCCTGATGATCTTCTTCGGCTGGGGCTGGGCTGATATCGCAGCCAGCGTCATCGTGGCCGCGCTCGTCCTGCGAAGCGGCTATCTGGTGACCCGCTCCTCCCTGCATGTACTGATGGAGGGTACCCCGCACAACATTGATCTGGGCCAGACTGTACAGACGATCCGGGAGATGGAGGGCGTGCAAGACGTGCACGATGTGCATCTCTGGTCGATCACGAGCAGCTTGCATGCACTGACGGCCCACATCGTCGTCGATGGCGGGAACACAGTAGCTGAGACAGAATCGCTGCTGAGCGAGATCGAGCATCGGTTGGCACACCTGGACATCCAGCATGTCACCCTGCAAGTCGAATCTGCGCAGCACAAGCATGCAAAATCGGTCCTGTGCTCACTCCGGGGCGCCATGCCACATGGGCATGCTGCACATAGTCATTAACAAGGAGAAAAGGCTGGCGCCGTGTGCCTACTTCGAACAAACCAACCAGAGCAGCCTCGGGCCGCTCTGGTTGGTTTTTTTCTCAACGTTGTGCCTTCCATGCGTCATAGAACTCGGCAATCGTGGCATATCGACCGGCGCGGTCGGATTGCACCGCATGCAGAGCCACGTCATAGAGCTCCGCCCCCGCTTCCCACTTCTCAATGGAACGGTCACGCTCCCCGCCTAACAACCCGAAAGCCATCGCGCCCATGTTATACACATTAGTGCGACTGTCGATGACGGGTCCCAGTTCGTATTCCTCCGGCGACATGAACCGGGACGAGCCCCAGAGTCGCCCCATTGTGTTATAAAAGGGCTTGCCCGCATACAAGTCGATATCGCAGATCATCGTCTCATGCGTCGAAAAGTTATACAGGATGCTGCCGTCGTAAAAATCAATCGCCACGTATCCTTTATCTTCAACATGTTGATGAAACTGAAGGATGCGCTCCAAAGCTTCGATGCGCCGGGCAACCGGCAGCTTCTTGAACCGATAGAAAGGCGACCGCGGGTCATCATACTTGGCAGGTGGCGGAAAGGACCAATGCGGGTGGAGACACTCGCCTTCAAACCAGTCAAAGACGGCAGCATAACTTGACGTGCCGACCGGGAAGTGATCCACCAGCTTGATTAACCCGGGATGCCGCAGCTCCTCGTATACCGGGATGGCATGTCGCAATCGGGTAACTGCATCCATCGTCTCGCCCTCATAGGCCTGTGTCCGCAAGCCTGCTGCTTTTACAAAAAGACGCTGACCCTGCTTTTCGACGCCAAAGCTTATATTGCCTGAGTCCTGTTGATCAAATACGGCAAAAACTGTCCCCATGCCTTGAAGCCAGCTGAAATCATGGGGTTCTCTGAGCTTGAAATGAACTTGATCGAGACGATACGTATGCAGGGGGTCTGTCATTCTTACCTCCAATCCACCCGGTACGGCTTTTTCTGCTGTCAATGAAGCGATAGCGTCACGAAATCATCCTTTTTGACCTGCTACAGCTTTATTGCCCTGGCGTGCCGACTTGTGATAGGTTTCCGTAAAAAGAATCTTACCTTCATCGTCATAAGCGAGCAGCTCGAAGGATGTCCCATCCGATTCATCTACATAGGCATAATAGAGAGCAAAAGTATCGTTCACCGGCACAAGCTCAGCCTGCTGCTCGTCGCCGCTGCCCGAATCCTTCACGACGACGCTGGAGATCTCAGCATTGAAAACCGAACCGAAGAGAACAGGAAACGGCTGTATGAACGGGTCCTCATCTACCGCGGGAATGTATTGATACGAGATCGGCGGATCGTTGTCATTGTCTCCGTACAGCGAGATATGGGTTCCGCCATGACTGCCGCCGAATCCCCACTTCCACTTGCCGCTCCAGGTTTTGCTGACATATTCGGCCGCCACCGTCGGTGAGCCGCCTGCCATATCCCGGAGGTAATAGACGAAACTTCCGTGTTTGAAACGGTCTTCATAAACGACATGTTCGACCGCTCCCGGCTTCCGGATGACTTCGATCGCTTCAATCGCTGTGTCGCTTCCCGGATTTGTCCATGGGCTGGCATACAGGAATACGATCACAACTACGACTGCGCCTAGGATGAACCAGATCCGTTTTCTCTTCACGATTAGCCTCCTCTTCGCGCGTTATGACTAGAGATCCTAGCTGGATGAAACCTTATGATAACACGGAATCTTTTCCCACAGAAGAGAAAATATGACGTTCCTCAAGCTGGTAATTCAGCAATAGAGAAGAATTCATCCTCACCGGGTTGTGTTAGACTACAGTTAATTCACTTGAGGAGGTCATATGATGACTCATGTTCACACGTCGCAGCGGGCCGTTGTCCCCCATCTCTGGTTTGATAAAGAAGCGCTAGAGGCGGCTGCGTTTTACTGCGCCACTTTTCCAGAATCGAAGGTAACAACGACTGCTACCCTTAATGATACCCCTTCCGGCGACAACGATCTGGTCTCTTTCAGCTTGTGGGGCGTGCCGTTTATGGCGATCTCTGCGGGTCCATACTTCAAGATCAACCCTTCGATCTCGTTTATCGTGAACTTCGATCCGTCACGCGAGGAGAATGCTGGCGCACTGCTCGAAGAAGCGTGGTCCAGACTGATCGAGGACGGGACAATCCTGATGCCGCTCGGCGAGTATCCCTTCAGCCAACAATACGGCTGGGTGCAGGACAAATACGGCGTCAGCTGGCAGCTGATGCTAACCGATCCCGATGGCGAGCCCCGTCCTACAATTGTGCCGAATCTGATGTTCACCGGTGAAAACGCAGGCAAAGCGGAGGAAGCGCGTGCGTTCTATCTCTCCTTCTTCCGCAACAGCAGGCCGGGGACGCTGCATCCTTACGGCCCTGGTCAAGATCCTAATCCGCAAGGTACGGTCATGTTTAGCGACTTCATGCTGGAGTCCACTTGGCTCTCTGCTATGGATAGTGCGCTATCTCATGATTTTGCGTTCAATGAGGCGGTGTCGCTGTTAATCCGATGCGAGACCCAGGAGGAGATCGATCACTATTGGGAGCACCTGTCTGCCGTTCCCGAAGCTGAGCAGTGCGGCTGGCTCAAGGACCGGTACGGGATATCCTGGCAAGTGTCAGCTGCTTCACTGGAGAATTATATGGCGACCGGCACGCCGGAACAGCGAGCACGCGTCACAGAAGCATTTATGAAAATGAAGAAGTTCAATCTCGCGGAGCTGGATCGGGCGTTCCACGGTTCCTGAGGTCTCCCGCAAGGTTCAAGCTGGAGTATGAATGCTCTTTTCTATGACATTCGATTTAGCACAAGTCCCTCATATGTTACACCCGTTTATTGATGATATGTTTGTCATCATTTTTCTCAGCCTTGAGTTCTTTACGGAGCATCCGCACTTCATCGATCAGAACGTCCAGTCTCCTGGACATCCGGGAGCCGTCGATTGCTGTGCGGATGACGGCGATAAGGACCACTAAGCTGATAATCCAAATGGCGATGCCTATAAGTTCCATTATTCATTCAACTCCACGTCATAGTCATATGATTTCGGGAAAATCTGGGGTAATTCCTTGACGGAGTTGATCCAGTAACACCTTGTCAATCGATATCCCCAACTGCTTATATGCCAGTAATACAGCGCCTGCGACCGGTGAGCATGATGGTTGAACGAACCGGTACCTTTTGTTAACGCCTGCACTCCCACCGGCTTGTAAGGTTCCGTTGGAAATAATCGCCGTTAACGACGCTGCCAATGAATTCTTTAAACTTACGTCAGCACCCTGTATACATGTTCAAACAACAGGTCATAGTATGCATGGGTATTCGGCGTTAAATCGCTCAATCCCATCCATCTCCGGTCTTGCTTGGCCGTTCCGGAAGCTTCTTCAGCGAAGATCCCATCGACTAAGACCTGTTCAACCTCCCCTGTCAGGAGGTTCTTGAAATCATCGACCCCGATGGTGTACAGCCCCGAGATCTCCTCGCGTTGAAACGAATAGGCCTCGATCGGCCGATCTGATGCATGGATGAAGACGTGATTGAACTCCCTATCGATCAGGCCTTCAGAAATGACATCTTCCTGGGGCACTACACCACAATAATGCAGCTCCTCAAAGGTAACAGAGATCCCCAGTTCTTCCTCTAGTTCCCGGACGCCGTCGCGGACGGTCTCTCCCGTGAGCAGATGACCCGCCGCAGAGACATCCATCAGCCCGGGATAGGTTTCTTTGTCCGGATGCCGTAACTGAAGCAGGATGCTGCGCTCCGAAGGATGAACCACCCAGCAGTGAAAGGTCTGGTGCCAGAGTCCTTTGGCGTGAGTTTGCGCCCTACTCTCGGAACCTACCCGCACCATGCTGGAATCGTAGATATCCAAACGTTCTTGTTGGCCCATACTTCATCCCCCGTTAATGTTGTCGTTTTGGCTAGTACTTCTCAAAAAAAGATACTAAACACACCTGCGCCTACAAGAATGACGGCGAAAACCACTACAAAAGCGACGCCGAAATCCACTATGAAGGAGCCCCTCCGCACAGTCTGATGGTTTCGCTCCTGCAACTCATACTCGATTCTAGTCAGCCGTTCATTAATTTCTCTTATCTCCTGTTTCATCTCCATTCTCTTCACGCTCCTTACCTGAGATAAACCTATCCCTGTCTTGGATTATTGGCTCTGTGTGACAGAATTTGTGTTGTTTGTGTCCTGACGATAGGACTCTCGTCTGTATTCTCTGTCCCGGGTGGTAGAACCTCCGTGTCTGACGGATATAGTGCCCCTGCGCGCGTACTATTCTTAATTGCCCTATACTTGTCTTTAGAGCCAGAGCGAGTTCGCGATAATCGGTGAAGCCTCACGCGCTCATCACCTCACACCACATGACGGGCTGACCCAGCGCAAGGTCACCTATTTTCAAAGAAGTCCATCTTTATGCTTTCGACTTTGCTATCCCAATCGTACAGCGATCCCTCTCCACAATCTCAGTTAGTGCTTTGTCCTTGAGCTTATCATGAATATAAGCGACTAAAAAATCGAATTCATCGTCAGAAAGCTCATGAAGAATAGACCTTCCTGTCCTCGCTCTTATATCTTGAAAAAGACTCTCAGCGTCAAGTTTCAATGAATGCGCGCAACTCTTATCGGCTTCGCGAGGGGTATAAGTATTTTGGTTATTGTGATCATGAAAGTGGATTGACGACTGGGCGCACCTCCTTCATTGTACTAGCTTCCCCATCTTGCAGGTTCCGTCTTATCGATTAGAGCTTCGAGGCTTCTTTGATCCGTTATTTTTATGACCTTAGCTTTATAGTTATCCATCTTCCTTTCTACCTCTTGCCGATTCCTCTCAAAATCATTTGTCCATTTAAACATCAACGCAAGCATTTTTAGATCCGATTGATAGTTAGACTTTTCTATCTTTAGCTGCTGTTTAAGATATCGCGTAACCATTCTTAATCTCCGCACCCACAAAGGCGGGTCCAAAAAAATGATCGTATCCGCCATATCATACAAATCTTGATACGAGGTTCGATCGGTTCCTTCAAAGATCCAAGTGTCTTGTCTTTTATTAATTTCACGGATGACCTGCATCTGTTCCTCCGGTGATCGTTTAACCCTTTCATTGCCCGACTCATGATGGACAATTCCATCCAGTTCAAACCACGGAATGTTGAAGTGAAGGGATAGACGTTTGGCAAGTGTGGTTTTACCACTGGCTACGATGCCAACGATGAATATTTTCCTCATTGGCGCGACCGGGAGGCCAGCCATTTTACAACTAGGAATGTCCCTAAGCTTACACTCATCAGCCCGCCCCCAACGGATTGGATAATTTCGGCTCGCGCGGCCTCTTTTTGGTATTGGATGATCAGTTCTGCAGTAGGATCTTGATAAGGAATCCCAGGATGTTTAAAAAAGCCCACGAGAAAGACGACAGCCCCTGCCAGCATAACAAATAAAAGCAATCTTTCGAACCTGTTCCTCGCTCTCATATTTCACCCGATCTTTCGATGAAGGATTGTGAACCTTGTACTTTCAATGTGATACTGGGGAACATCAACCATTGTGCAATATGTCTGCTCAATAGTTATGCCTCCTCTCGTCATCCTTCACAAAGCAAAGTCAGTAATTCCTATCCTTGAGATCCTTGTCTTCAAACCAAATCTGAATGTTTTCGATCTGACCGTCGCCGCGCAATGCTATTGTAAATTCTCCGCTGCTGTATGTATCCTCTGAGTAATCAGTGATTACAAATCCATGCGACTTTAACTTTTCATAGCCAGACTCTGTACTATCGCCTACTCGAATTGTGAAGATGGAATAGGCAGCATTTGAAAATTCAAGTGACCCTACTGTACCGAATAAATCATTATCCGGATCACCTGGAAAACTCACTCGGATTCCTTTTTCTAAGTACTCTCTTCCATGACCGCCAAACCCATGAATATACTCGCCTTCACCCCAACGTTGGATGACCTCCTCTTCAAGCATCGAAAATTGAATATCTTCAACCTCTAGATTGTCATTTAGCAACACTAAACTTATCGTGTTTTGTTGAGACGTATTGTCTTTAAAATGCATAACTAAGAGTATGAATAACAAGGAGAGTATGATTGCACCTAATAAGAGAGCCACGGGAGACTTTTTTATCGTCATGCCCATCATCCTTTGTTGGAGTAAGACATCTCTAGTATTTTTCTCTTCGTCCCTTTTCTCTTATTATTAGCCCTACAAGATTTCCTGCCGTTAAAAACAGAGTGATTAACGAGATCGTCATTAAACCGCTCAAGCTTGCATTTGCTTTATCATTCATTAGCACATAAGAAGCTAGACAAGTTGAAATCAAGAAAGCCGCTCCGAATAACGTCGTCACTATTATTCTTGAGTTCTTACGACTGAACAATTTTTATCACACCTTGGTTAAGAATAAGACATCCCCCCGTAAGATCAAACTTCATATTTATCCTTCAGGTTCATTTGGTTTCCACCCAATGTCCTGACTCCATCTATTTGCTTTTTTCATAATATTCCATATGAATTCAGTTTTTCCTTCTACATAATGTTCTCGTTGTTCCCTGAATTGTTCTGCCAGATTGTCTTACATGAATATGGGTTCTTCGCATCCCGGCTGTTTCTCTAAAATATCGCTTGGATAAATCAGGATTGTCTTTGCGGAATTGATAACCGATGGATGAAAGGCCGGAATCAATAGCATCCATATCATCCAAGTCCATAACAGATAGCTGGATATCAATAATCGGTTTCGCAGCTAATCCATTAATGGCTCCCTAATGCGCGAGGATATTAACTAATTTCCCGAAAGGATCCCGCACGTAAAATCGCCTAACACCCCAAGGTTCATCCACGATCCCATATTCGATTTGAAAACCGGCGGCTTTCATTCTTTCATACGCAAGATCCACATCATCTACTTCAATCGACAGATCAGGTGTCGGCGTATCCGAGCCTCCCTGTGAGGCAAAACTAATCTGTACGTTCATGTCTTGGTCAGATCCATAAGTCACAATCCACTCATGATCCATCAATACATCAAGGCCTAATACATCCTGGTAAAAGGTTTTCGCTGCAGCTACGTTTTTTGTGTGAACGTTAGTCACGATCCGTTTTACAATCATGTTAATCCTCCCCGATGTGATCCTTCAGCGATTTTCTTTAATTGCCGATTTCGGTCCTCTAGGAAACGTCTCATATATTCCTTCAACATCACTCGCTCTACGATCCATCCAAGCGCTCCAAGCGGCGCCTCAAAAGTCAACGTATCCCTTATTAGCGTTTGAGCTCCCCGCTCTTCGAACTCATGGATGTGCCTTAAACTCTTGAAGGCGCCTCGAATCATTTGATCCACAAATGTATAAGGCCTTTCATATTCCACTATTTTTGAAGTTAGTTTCTGCTTGATGCAAAAATGTGTCGCCTGGAACGTAACGAATTCCCCCAGACCGATTCTCCCTGAAGTTACACCTTCGATTGCTTGTTCATTGGTGTGTTTCCAAACCGTTTTCGTATGTACGCCAATATCACGGGCAAGATCAAAACATACTTCAATTGGTGCATCAACGAGGATTTCTGTTTGAACAACGACCAATCGATCCCTCCTATACTGTCTTTTCTTCAATTCCTCTAGATCAGTTCCGAATCAAACGATTGAAATAGGTTGACCATCGTCTCTGGATCCCGTCGTTCCTCCCGGTGGATGGCCTCGATTAATGAATGGATTCTTGCAGTCATCATGATTAGATATCTCGCCTGGATTGGCTTTGGGTTCCAATACGTGTGGGGCATGCCTCTCGGAACGATTACCGCCTGGCCCGCGCCGGCTTCTATTACTTCATCTCCGATCTGGAATCCGAGTGAACCTTCCAATACGTACCAGGCCTCGTCATCCTGATGATGTTTGTGAAGGGGTGCAATATGTTCAGGGAAGTCGCCTTCTGATGTTCCTGGAGCTGTCCATTCTGCAATGATGAGATTGGAATTCAAGGGGCTCAACGGCTGACCATGTTTAAGAGTAGAGAGATATGGAGATTCTGACATCACGACGCACTCCTTTGCAATTAATCCCCATTTACACACCTGACTTAGGGATTTGATACAATACATATTTGCCTGTCCACATCTGGCTTGTAACGATTCTCTGAGTATGTTCCTTGTGCATGAATACATAGCCTGATCCCATTTGCTCAACAAATGTCCATTGTTCTTCCGACATGCGCTGTTTCATGACTTGACTGCCATCGCGACCAGGCTTATTCATGACTGCCTCCATTAGTAAATATATAACCCTGCCCTACCCACTTCTCGGTACGGACATCCATCAGCTTGTATTGTCCTGCAGTATACGTATCAATCACACGTTGCCAAAAGCGTTTGGAAGGTTCATTGTCCCCGTGTTGCCTGACCTCCCACCAGCCTTTAAACTTATCAAAGATTTGCGTGGCTGCTTCACGCCCGATTCCCTTACTCCTGTATTTCCGCATAATAAAGAACTCCGCAATCGATTTACCTTCTCTGTCATCCAGTAAGTAGCTATGAGAATTGACCAGCACAAAACCCGCATACTTGTTCTCCACCATGATGAAAAAGGGGTAGCGGCCTTCATCGGTCCAATAATGATCGAGGTAGGTATAACCGAAAAAACCGTTCGCATTGACATCTTCGTCGTTGTATTCACTGAAATCATATTCATACAACTCTAGCAGTTGTCTTAGAATTGATTTTTGCTCTTCTTTCACTTCCAAGAGATTAACACGTATTCGATTCTCTTTCATTGGGTCCTCCAGAGTCCACTTTAATTTTTTTGAAAGGTTGTTTGCCCGGATCAATCCTTTTTCAGCTTTATCCCCCGGTATACTCCCGTTCTTAGTTCTTGAGCATATTCATCAAGTAATGGCATACCTGCTTCTGCCGCTTGGTCGATCGAGCTTTGTATCGAGTAAGGCACTCTGACAAATTGAATACCTAATGGCGATTGTTTAAGATCACCGTAGTTGCCCTCAAGGATCACATAGGAGGCTTGGGTTATTTCGAGCGGGTTGCCGACACTTCCAACATTGAAAAGGATCTTCCCCTCAAAATGTTGGATATAAGCATTATGAATATCCCCGTAACCGACTACATCGGCTATAAAAACGCTTTCGCATTCATCTGAGCCTTGGAACAAAGACAAAAGCGTCTCTCGGTTAGCTCCAGGATGAATGCGCTCATACAAACTTCTTGGAGAAGCATGGAACAGCCTGATCCTTCTGCCGCTCATGACCAACTCAATCGAGAAAGGTAATGAAGCCAGGTAGGCTAACCGCTCAGGCCCCAATTTTTGTTGATGCCATAGCAGGGCTTCATCCTCTGTGGGGCTCGAGATGAATTCATCCCAATTGCCTCTGACCACCTTCTCGCAGGATTCAGCAATGAGATCCACTACAAGATGCCCACTTGGGCCTTTACCAATGAGATCACCCAAGCAATATATACTTTCAATTTGTCTGTCGGCTATGTCAGCTAGAACAGCCTCTAATGCTGGCAGATTCCCGTGAATATCTGAGATCAACGCGATTTTTTTCATCGTTAGGCCTCCAAATGTGCAGCATTGCTTTGAGTTAACTCACGCTCAAAGTTCCATTCCTGTCTCAATGATGAATGGCGGCATAACCAGTGTTCTTCTAACCGTTTACAGATTTGATTGAAATTATGGCTCCACCATTCTCCATTCTCGAGATGTACGATCAAAATCCCTTCGTACGCTCAATATGATTTAAGAGTGCTTGAACTTCATTTCTACTCTTTAGAAGAATGACTTGTTTTTTATTTTTGACTTGTTCAAGTTTTGTTATCGTATTTGTTCTACTTCGCTTTCTATAATTCCAAACCCATTTCAAGAAAGGCCAATCTATTTTTTCAGGACATGCCTCGTTCATATCGGGTCTGGTTTTCTTATGGTACATGATCCTACGTTTGAGTATGCGATATAGACAAAGCCATGTCGGCAGGTCCAAATAAATGATCACATCGGCATGCTTAATCCGAAGATCCATCGTTCGTGAATAATTTCCGTCCATAATCCATCTTTGTTCAAATGTGAAATGCTCAACCATTTGATCCCATTCTTCATTGGGCGTTGGCACCCAGTCCGCTTTCCAATAATACCGATCCAGATGAATGACTGGTAAATCTAGTATACGACTCAACCTTTGAGCCAGAGTAGATTTTCCAGAGCCACCTGAACCTAAAATAAGGATACGGCTCATTTGTTGTCTCCTCTTCTTAGGTCTTATCTTAATGCTACGTACATATCGATCTCATTATCTGAACTCTCTGGTTTGTATCGCTCATCCCAGATTTCGAAATCATATCCTTTCGGGACATGTCCATGTTCGCTCATCCATTGACCATATAGATAATCATAAGAACGTCCCAACTCTGATTCGAGACCTTTATGTGTAAAGGTCACGTATTTACTTTCTGGCACTTGATGATTCACCATTCCTGATGGAACGACATCAACGCCTTTGACCTCATAACAGAATATCTGGGTAAAGCGGTCGATTCTTGGATTAAACCCTGGTCTCATGGGGTACATTTGGATCAGAATCACATTCTCATTCTTTTTAAAGAGAATCTCGTCTTTTCTTGATATGAATGAATCATATGTCTGCTTCCCAAGCCCAGCATCTAATTCATCCAGGTTTGCTTCAATCCGAATGCCTATAACTGAAAACTCTGGTAATTTTACTTCTTTGGCTTCCATAATTATCACTCTCCTATTGTTTTGGCTTTTTGTATTCTTATATTCTAGTGTAATTAAAGCATGCGCCGGCTTCTTTTTGTGACTACCCGTTCTTATTCTCATGTTCTTGAATATCTCCATTAAGAGAGCCAACAATTACTCTTCTCGTCATATTCACGAATAGCCCGTTATCCACGACACCTGGAATCAGATTAAGCTTGTTATGTAATTCTTCTGGATTTTCAATTTCATGAAAAAGGCAGTCAACAATGTAGTTACCGTTGTCTGTTACGAATATCTTATTTTTAATCATTCTCAGCTTGGGTTCACACTTTAACAATTGAAGCTTTCTTATGGTTAGGTCATACCCGAATGTAACAATTTCAATGGGTAAAGGAAATGCTCCTAAGCGGTTTACTAACTTACTCTTATCCACTACAATGATGAGTTGTTTACTGGCTGCGGCGACGATCTTTTCTCGTAATAATGCTCCCCCGCCACCCTTAATCAAATTGAAGTTGGGATCCACCTCGTCCGCACCATCGATCGTGATATCGATTTCATTGATTTCTGAGAATGGAATGAATGGAATCCCTAGTGTCTTTGCAAGATCCTCGGATTGAACGGAAGTGGCAATTGCTTTGATGCGAAGTCCTTCTTGAACTCTAGACCCTAGTTTCTGAATGGCCCAATAAGCGGTTGAGCCAGTCCCCAAACCTACAATCATTCCATCATGTATGTAATTAACTGCCTGCTCGGCAGCTATTCGCTTTGCATCCATTGTGACCACCTGCCTATATTAGTATAATCAATTGCCCCGTATCATCCCGAAACAGAGTGAAGCTTCCGAACAAACTTGCATTCTCCGGAATTTCAGTCGCTCTTTAAGATTAAGTGACCAACCGGAGTGGCCGCGATACGGTTAGGCAGGGCTGGGTTGTCCGCAGAATCAACTACTTTAGAAATTGCTACTTGCGGACCGAAGGACGTCAGCCCCGAAGAGTGAATGCAGTGATATAAGATGTCAGCGCCATCTTCGAAATACTTGCATGTTTATTCAATTGTTCTCCTTTTGATTATCAATGCTTTACCTCATTTAATGGATTCAGATAATTTTCCGCATTGCGCATTAGGTAATCCACCTTACTTTTTTTGCCCATTCTTCAATCTCTTTTACTCTTTCGAGATAATTCTTTGCAGGTTGGTTTCCTTCTATTCGAGCTCGTTCACGCATGATTTCAGTTTGTTCTTCGATCGGAAGCAATCCAATCTTCTCTCTTAATTGATTTACCCTTTTAAAGTTTTCGATAGGGTATGGGGACAATAAATCATTCTCGTCCCAATCGAATTGTGTTCCATATATTTGGGGCTTTCTTTCAAATACACGTATCCTATCTTCAAAATATGCTAATTCCTTAAGGTCAACTTGATCTTTATATTGCGGACTTTTCAGTAGAGCTAAAATCTTTTTCATAAAAGGTGGATTACTGATAGAATGCATAACAATAGTCCATGCGGCTGTGGCAGACTCTTTACCTACTTTGCTTTTTGTCGGAAAACCAAATTCATTGATAATTTGTTCAAGTTTTTTTGAGTTAATAACATGTATTTGCTCCATTTCAGGATGATAACCGATAAAGAGAGAGCCTCTTTCTATTAATTCATCTCTTTTTTGAAAGTCATCCTTCAACATTTCTTGCAATATTAATTGAATTTGTTTTACGTCCATCAGTCATCCCCTGATTTTTCGTTTTTTGCGCTGATTTCTTATAACGTTCAGGCATTCACGAACCCTCACCGACTTAAGTGACCGAAGGGACCGGCCGCGATGCGGTTAGTCGGTGCAGGGTTGTCCGCCTGATTCACTTCCACGAACATCCTCGGGCGGACCAAGGGACGCGACAGCGGCCCGCAGCGTGAATGCGGTGTTAACTGATGTCATTGCCCTCTTCGAGTTACATCCACATGTATCCGTATTCATTCTTATCAATAGTTCTTAATTGTTTTTCAAGGTCTTCTATCGGTTTTATATATTCCACAAAATTCCATTTATCTTTACTGTCTTTCCAATACACTTCCCATTTACTCTCTACATACCTAAACTGTGCAATGGTCAACTCTCAATCTAGCATCAAACGCCACGATGATCACTCCATTGTGTTTTGTTTTTCTTGTTTTAATTAGTCCTTGTTGCAATGATTCCAGTTAACTCATATATCTACAAATGTCGGGAATCTCTTATCTGTGGTGATGTTTGCGTATGTAGTTTTGGGAACACCTATGTTCAGAGACAGCCACTCCCCTTTCGATGCCAGCTCCGATACCACATACCTAGAACTTCATCCATTATACCAAATTTATCTAAAACAGATAATAAGATTTACTGCGGATTCCAACACCATGTTTTTGCTTTTGCACTATTTCTCCTTCGAAGATCGCTTTCACTTTCACAAACACTGGGAAAGCCGCATTCGCATTATTGTTTTCTTTTTTCAATTTCGCCAATGGTATCCCCATTCGTGATTTTATATAGCTTGCTCTTCGGCTCATACACCATTTGAGCAGTCCACAATCCATGGTGTCCGGATACGATGTAACTTACAATGCATGCAATAAAAAAATACTCCACACCTTTTCCATCGAATAGCTCCATCGACAGCAGGAAGGCTGCTACAGGAGTATTGGCACCGCCGCAAAAAACAGCGATCAAACCTAGAGCTGCGAGGAACGCCAACGGCAGACCCATGATAGTATGCAAGGCGTTACCCAATGTTGCGCCCATAAAAAATAATGGGATGGCTTCGCCACCTACAAAACCGGATCCAATCGTGACTGCAGTGAATATTAGCTTAGCAACAAAAGCAAATGGAGGTACGTCTTCTTTAAATGATTGTTCAATCATAGATAAACCTCGACCATTATAATCCTGGGAGCCGGCTAACAAGGTCAATGCTATGATGATGAGCCCGCCGACAAAAGCACGTTTCATATGGTTTTTCTTGAACAGCCTCTCTGTGATCGTTTGAATCCCGTGTCTCAACTGACAATAAGAAACACTTAATAATCCGAAAATAACGGATACGGCTGCTATTTTCACGAAGGTAAGCATCGAATGAGGAGGTAAGGCTTGAATAATAAAGTGCTCATGCTTGACACCCCACCCCCCTTCGGTCACATAATGACCGACGAAGCTGGCTACAAGACACGGAACGATCGCTTCAAACTTCAACTTCCCCAAGGCCGCCATCTCCATCCCAAACACAACGCCTGTTATAGGGGTTCCAAAGGCTGCGCCAAATCCGGCGCTGATTCCGCTCATCACTATAATTTTCGCATCACCCTTTTTTAACCTAAACCACTGAATTACAGTTTCCGCAACACTTCCTCCCATTTGAATCGCTGCGCCTTCTCTTCCAGTTGAACCGCCTAGTAAAACGGTTAAGAACGTGCCCAAATATACAATGGGCCCCATTCTTCGGAGAACCTGCTTTTTGCCATGCACGGCTTCGATTACCAGATTATTCATCTCGGCAGCGTCATGCAAAGTGTTGTTTATCATGCTTGTTCCAAATTTCATATACATATAGCCCAGGGCAATACCGCCCAGAGGAAGCAGTCCGATCAACCATCCATTACCTTCTCTAATCTTCCCCAGATAATCATTTGTTTCCAACAGGAGTGCAGTCGCTGAACCTACGGCAGCCCCGATTATTCCCCCCAAGAGTATCCATTGCATTAGAACCTTAATCACATGCTTGTATTTCCTCAGCTTTTCCATCTGCCAGATCCTCATTTCAGTCGATTCGGGGGTTCTGCGATATGTTGGTTATTTTGGACTTCCGTAAAAAGCTGACCAGACCCTGCAGATTGGGTTTCGGATATGGGAATGGACAGATGGGGAATACTCGCTTGCAAGATCGCACTCAGTCTGTCAATGTCCTCTTTGGTCGCATACTGTTTTTCCGGCTTTAACAAGTACCCCAATTGTCCATTTGTTTCTATGGTAGCCCATTGCAGATCACTTATCTTTTGAATGCCTTGTTGTCGGAGACGCACTTCAAGCATATCCACAGATAACCGTAAGTTTCTTAAATTTTTCTCGTTGATTGTTCCATTTTCGATCACCATTATTGACTTTCCGTACAGAAACGTCTCGAGGGCATCGGATTTCAAAACACTATACTCAATCCCTATAAGTGTGATGACCATTAATAACGTGATTAACATCGTAATCCAAATGTTACGGTCACCGACGGGTTGAATAATTAATGAACCTACCGCAACCATCATGATCGTCTGGGCAACCGTGAGCTGTGATATTGACTTTCTTCCGGCAAATCGCAAGATCAGTACACCACCCACGACAATCACAACCGCTTTCCAAATGAAATGAAAATCCAACCCACCCCACCCCTTTTTTCGTTGGATCAAGGCTATTTTCTGTCATATTTCTTTTATTATTCGTCTGGATAAAAAATAAAAAGCTCCAGTCGCTGTGGACGGAGCTTAACTTAGCTGGACTAATATATTACGTTTTTCATCAGAATCAGCAGTGTCAAAAGGACGATAATCCCCGCTGCGCCAACTGATGGAATTCAACTTGAGGCTTGGATACCCAGTTGTAGATTTGAATCGGCATGACCGTTAACGGATCCAGCAGATGGTCTGGGAGAAAGGCAACAAATGTCAGAGCGTCGATCATAATCAAAGGTGCAGTCTCACCGATCGCTCTGGATAAAGTCAGGATAACGCCGGTCAAAACTGAAAGCGAGAAAAAGTCCCCAGTTATTTTCTTTGATATAAATTTTGAATTTACCGCCCTTAATTAAAGAATGTTTCGCCTGGAATCTGAATTGAAATTAAGTGACCGAAGGGAACGGCCGCGACGCAGTTAGGCTATGCAGGGTTGTCCGCCTGATTCAGCTTCCTCGAAAACCATCGGGCCGACCAAGGAGCGACAGCCCCTCAGCGTGAATGCGGTGTTATGTGAAGTTCTATCTCTTATAGGCGAAACCCTCTAATCTCTTGATTACGAGAGTGGCATTTTTGTTATGAAGTAGAATCCTTCTTATTATCTTGTACGTAATATTGCTTCAGTATCTTCTCTTTGATTTCTATTATCATAGTTTCTGAGGGGTATATTTGTTTGTCAGGAAAATCACTCATTCTTGTTCCCAATTGATATGCGTAAAATTCAGGAGATCGTTTAATAAATTCAATGAGTATTTGATCTGTCATAGGGTTAACCGAATTTTGAATATGCATTACATACTTATCAAATATTTGCAAAAGAGCAATTCCATGTTTCTTTGCGTATTCCGTTGCGCCACTTTGAAAACCTGATGTAGAGATTAATATCCCTTTATGTGCACCTAAACTTCGGACTTTGTCAGCTAAAACCACAATCTTCTCACGTTCCAATGGTCTTGTATAACGCTTGCACTCAACTATTACTTTAAAGTCCACAGATAATGCCACAAACTCAGCGACTATATCAATCTGGTATTCTCCATCATTGGTTCGAACCTTTTGGTTATGAAGTATTTTGAAGTCTTTAAGTGCTTCAGCTTCAGCATACGCATTTAATATTTCTACACAATACTTTTCAAATTCCAAAGCAGAAATACTTGCGACAAACTCACGATATGGGGTGATAATTTCCACCTCACGTTTTGCAGTAACAAACTTTTATGTTTATATAACAGGCTGCCCTCAAAAGAAAGCCTACAGTCACGGATCGTTCTTCCGATCGCTGTTGTCCCCAGATTTCTTTGATTTTTACCCTTTTTAGGGGTGAAATCCGGGGACTCACACGCTTTCTGCAAGAAAGCGACTTCGTAAGCATAAGCTGCGCTTCTCCAGATTCGATTCTGTGCCTCTCCGGCCATTTTTCAACAGCCTGCGATTAGCACTTGATAGAATTTCACATAACGTTTCCGTGTTCACGACGTCCCACCACCTTAAGGCTGCGTAGCAGCCGGCCGCGATGCGGTTAGGTGGTGCGGATGTGTCCCGGCAATCGCTTCACCGACTTATCTTCTGGGACCGAGGCGGCTTGTCCGCCGATGCGTGAACACATTGTTAGAAGATGCCACCATGAGATACTCCCAAAAAATATTTAGACTCTTATCCTCCGTACTTTCCTTGATCTATTGCTTTGATATATGAATCATCTTCGTTTCGTATAGCTATATATTCAGATAATTCTACGCCCTTAATTGAGTATAGCTTTGTTCCAGGGGGATACCTATTCGAAAAACCATTGTCATAGATTCCTTCAGTATCTGAGAATTGTTTTATCTCACCTAGCTCTTTACCAATCTGGTCTTGATCGATTTTTTCGTCAGTTATTTCATAAATGTCATCATTCCAAATGACAAAACTATATGCCCAATCGGCACTAGAATTAGTTCCCGTGCTTATTTTGGGGTTTCCACAACCAGAAATCGAGATTATCGAAAGTAAACATAAGAGAATCGTAAGTTTCTTCAATTTCATCATCTTCTTTCAGATGGTTTAGCAGCTTTGGCGGTTTCGGATAACGTTCAGGCATTCACGAACCCTCACTGGCTTAGATAGCTCCTACCTTAGCCGGTGCAGGGTTGTCCGCCTGACTCACTTCTTCGAAAACCCTCTGGCGGACCAAGGGGCGACAGCCCCGCAGCGTGAATGTGGTGTTATAGGATGTCGGGACTTCTTCGAGTTTACTCTCAAAATACTCTCTTCTTTATGGGTATATATAAATCAACCTTTGCCTTCCCTTCTGGATCTTCGAATGGATTATTCATGCAAAACTCCAGACAATGTTTGTCGTCAGGATCATAATCGCTATTTGGCAACCATTGTCCATAAACAATCTGGTATGCGATTGCGAATTTATCAATTGTGTCATAAAACTGATATAATGCATAGAGACCACCAGTTAAGGTTTTATACTTAATATCTTGATCATTTTCTTTAATGAAATCATCCTTAATTGTTATGCAAGCATCATACCTACATGAATACTCGTCTGTAACACTTGTGTCATCATGAGAAATCCCAATATATATGTGTTGCAAAGGGAATAGATGGTTTTTAGCTGCCCACTCACCCAACTTCCCCCATGCTTTATGGGTTTCAAGATAACTTCCAATGTGCCTTACATAAGCAACCTCGTAATCTGGCAACTCTTTAATTGTAATATTCATTTCCCATATCCTCCTCAGAAAGTGATTTTTATTCCCACTTTCAGAATAACGATAAGGTTGTTCTGGTTCTTCGCAATTGTTGCTATTATCTAATGAAATATTGCTTAATTCATCATGATTTCTTCTAACATCACTAGGAGTATTATTGTAAAGCTTTTTAAAAGCTTGGTTAAAATTAGATACAGAATCAAATCCACATAATATAGATATTTCCAGAACGGTCTTATCCGTATTTACTAAATATTCTACCGACTTGACCAATCTTCTATTATTTAAAAAAGCATATGGAGTCATCCCAACAACCGAAGAAAAAACTCTAGAAAAGTGATACTTAGAAAAGTGTGAAATTTCAGCAAGCTCTTCAAGGCTTATCTTCTTTGATATATTCTCTTCAATGTATTTAGTTACAGCATTCATTCGTTCAGAGTAATGATTCATATGTTTTTTGTCCTTTCGCCGACTTCTTATAACGTTTTGTGTTCACGAGCCCGAAAGGCTTAAGCTACCGATCAATCAGCGCAGCGATTGATTCTGGCCGGGTGGCTCCGCCACTTAGCCTTGCAGGGTTGTCCAGTTGAATCTGCTTCCTCGCTTCTTACCTCCTGTTGGACCGAGGAGCAACAGCGACGATGCGTGAACATGATGTTTGGTGATGTTAATGCCATCTTTGAATTAGCCCGTAATAAAAGCTTCTGGATATATTAATTCTCCCTTGGTCGATCTCAATACTCCTTCATATATCTCACATACCATAAACACATCATCTGGTACTTCGAATTGCCGGAGCTCGAATTCAAATTGCCTTGCTGGTTTAAAACCGAATTTAAGATAATATTCAGGATGACCAATCAATAAAACAACACCATACCCAAGCCCCTTACATCGATATAAACCTTCTTGAATCAACTTGCTTCCTATTCCTTTCCTCTGTAACCCCGGTTCGACTGCTACCGGAGCCAGAACAATCACTTCATGATTCTTCTCATCATCAATTACATTAGCCTTACTGAATAAAATATGACCTGCGATCTTACCATCCAATTCTGCAACAATAGACAATTCAGGCACAAAAAACTCTGATGATCTGATACGTTCAATTAATCTGGATTCATCATCTCTTCCACCGAAAGCCTTGTAGTTCAGAGTATACACGTCTTGATAATCTTTAGTTTCTTCTGTTCTTAAGATCATATTGGTTCTCCGATCGACAGATTTTTATAGCACTTGCATTAATTTCACCTAACGTTCTTGCATTCACGAACCCTCACCGACTTAAGTGACCGAAGGGAACGGCCGCGATGCGGTTAGGTGGTGCGGGTGTGTCCGCTGAGATACTTCCTTGCTTGAATATGCTTCGATCAGAAAATGCATCCTCGAGTAAGCTACGTTATGAATTCTCTTCTAATTCGGGGCGGACCAAGAGACGGACGGAGTCCGGCTCGCCGCCTGAATGCGGTGTTAGGCGAAGTTTCTTCCTCTTCGATTCCACTCACGAGCATTATTCATTATTTCCTGTATTACTTTAGACTTCTCGTCTGAATACTTCAATAGAGTATCAATTCCCTTATTAATTGTTAATTGTTTAACTTTTGAATAATGACTTGCCTCATCAGGATGACTTCTCAAGTAATCTCGAAATAACAAATTATCATTCCAGAGCTGAGAGCCCCAAATAGTTATTTGCAAGTTAATATCTTTATTATTCCGTTTTCGATAGTATAATCGACCTGGGACACCAGCTTCTCCGAATCCCTCATAGCCTAATTTTACAAGATACCTCTCTTGAAATTCATCAATTTTTAAAGCCTTTAGCCCAACCATAATATCGATTATTGGTTTAGTGACCATGCCTCTAATTGATGTACTTCCAATATGTTCAATTTCTATCGCATTATCTAAGAATGCATAGGACAACTGTAGTTTAGCTTCATTAAATATATCTATCCAATCCTCGCGGTAGGAACTTAAGTGAACACTTTCATCTAACTTCATAGAAATCACTTCCAATATTGAATTTAAGAAATTTCGCCTAACGTTCCTCGCATCTACGACGCGCCCCGGCATTAGATAGCTCTAATCTTAGGGCGGGGCGTGTGTTGTCTGAGTATACTTCTATGTGTATAACCGCTGACAACCAAGGGGCGAATGCCCCGAAGCGTAGATGCAATGTTAGCAGATGTTACCGACCTCTTCGAGATACTTTAAGGAATATTCTTCTAATCCATCACATTGAAATTCAAATCTTTATTACTTTCATCATTATTGTCATTTTCTTGTTCCTCATTTTTCATCTTTTCAATTATTTTAGCTAAGATCATCTCTGCAAAATTAAATAACTCTAATAGTTGCTTTTTATTCCTTACATACCCTGTGTCGTGTGAAAAATCATTTGCCAGATCTATCATATCTTGTTGCAAATATATGCTCATCAAGGAGTCATTTTTAAGATTCTTCTTTAATTTACCTAATACATTATTTCCATAGTGATCTTCCGGTAAGGAGTAACTATAATAAATACTATAATATTTTATTAATGACTCTAAAATAGTTCTAATTGTATTTCCTCGCGCTCTAATTTCATCATTATCGTTTTCATTAATCCGATTTATTTTTAACTTCACCTTTTGAAGTCTACTATTAACGTGGTCCATGGTTGCATACATTAGAATAATTTTTGAAAATCCAGCACCACGGGCTTTTTCTTTAGGTTGTAATAAAAAACTATAGAACGGCAAATTGTGCAAAATACATTCGTGAATAGTATCATTCTTCAAATACCTTATTGTTGTATAGAGCTCATCCAAATTTTCTTTAACATTTACCATTTTCTCATTTAAATGACTGATCTCTAAGTACTTCTTTACTTCTTTAACCTTTGCAACTGTCGGCATTACCAGAATGTATAAATGCCCTTTTAAATTAATGAATTTAATTTCTTGAATATTACAAAGTGAGAAAATATAATGTGCACTAAATATTTCAAAGGTCATGTCCTCAAAACCACGAGGTGGCGGGTTCTTTACGAAATCTCTCCATACTAAATGAATAAAATCATCTCTATATTCTATTGCACAAAGGTTGTCATAATTATAGTAAGAAAAATGATCAATAATGAACAGTCCATCAGTATTATCAAATAAATCTTTTAAGAATTTAAAACTCTCGTCATTTCCATAAAGCACATCAGGTCTGTTGTACTTGTTCCAAATATCTAAAAATGCCTTTTCACTCATTTCATATTTTTTACTATTGTACATAAATAAATCTCCTCAAAATGTTGATTAATATCGGTAATTTCTGCTAACGTTTTGGATTCACGAATCTGAGAGGCATAAGTAGCTTGGACGATTAGCGAAGCGATCGTCACGCCGGGTCGCCAGACTTAGCCTCGCAGGGTTGTCCGGCTGACTCCGCTTCCTCGCTTCTTCACTCCTGCCGGACCAAGGGCGAATGCCCGCCGCGTGAATGTTGTGTTATCTGATGCCTGGGCCTTCCTTGATCAACCCACAAACTCATCTCTTATTATTGAATACATTTTTAAATCCTGATAATCATTCTTTGCCCATATATGTTTTCTTAAGATGCCTTCTAGTTTCATCCCAGTTTTCTCCATCACTCTTGCAGATCCAATGTTATTCTTGATGCATCGAGCCTCTATTCTAACTAATTCAAGCTTTTTAAAACCAAATTCAATGATCTTATGTATGACTTCTGTCATAATGCCTTGATTCCAATATTCTTTAGATAATACATATCCCAATTCAGCTCGTCGATTCTTGTTATCCCATGACACAAAACTGCAACTGCCGATTATCTTACTGGTTTCTTTCAGTTCAATTCCCCATGGACCAACTTTCTGTGTCTCATAGCGCTGATGTACAAAATCAATAAATGCTTTGGTATCCTCTATACTTTGGTGCACATCCCATACGGTATATTCGGAAACCTCAGGATTAGTACAGTAACTAGCAATGTCTTCAAGATCTGAATATGTAATTGGTCTTAATATGGTTCTGCTAGAATTCAGTACTGGAAATGGTTCAAATCGCTCTTCGATCTTCATTGCATCAACCTCCTTAGCTTAATCAGATTTTGCCTAGGTTTCAGATAACGTTTTGTGTTCACGAGCCCGAAAGGCTTAAGTAGCCTGGACGATTAGCGAAGCAATCGCCACGCCGGGTCGCCAGACTTAGCCTCGCAGGGTTGTCCGCCTGACTCACTTCTTCGAAAACCCTCTGGCGGACCCAGGGGCGACAGCCCCGCAGCGTGAATGCGGTGTTAGGTGAAGTTGCAATCTTCTTCGATTAATCTGAAGGATTTAATCCTTGTTCATCGTTATTGTACTCCCAACATATTAACGATGTACTGTCCCTTACGTCACTCAAATAGGTTAAGATCTGCTCAATATTCTGTTCTAATGGGTTATCATTCATTAATATATTATATAGATTCGAATAGTCTTGGAAATACCGGTCTTCTGTATCAAAAATCCCATCGGTTGTTAATACAATTCGGTTTCTACCCTGTCTTAATTGTCTTCTGCCAATTGTATAACAAGGAACCGGCAAATCAAACGTGTTAGATTGACCGATCCATTCATAAAATTGTCTCTGATTTAGTCCATATTGTTTGAAATATGCCAATTCTGAATGAAACAAGAAGGCCATACAATCACCAATAGAAAACCACCATAAGAACGGTCCCCGTTGAAAACATAATATACATAAGGTTTCTCCCTCGATACCCCTACATCTTTCCTTAAACATCTCATCAGAAAAAAGAGAAATAAAGTAAGAGTCTAGCTTCGAAAAAACATCATCTGAAATACACAATGAGACAAGCTTCTCTTTATTATCTCTGATTAAAGAAGTGATGAGCTCTGCGCTGTGTGAACTCTTGTGAGAGTCCAATAATGCTGTAAATGTCCAGGATCGATGTTCATCTTGCAAAACAAACAGTGCATCCTCATTCTTGGTTGCTCCATGTGTTGTGCTGCCACCAAAACAACCAATATGTAAATTATCATTTAATGTTTTCACCAGTATCTGATCGAGATAAGGTTCATTACTTCCTATCCATTCATACTCCACTGAGTCACCCCCATTAAAAAAGGTTTATTGCAATTTCACCTAACGTTCCCCGCATTCACGAACTCCCGAAGGGAGTTGTCGCAGCAACTACTTCCTCGAACCCACGTCTGCGACCGAGGGCGCCAGCCCGATGCTTGAATGCAGTGTTAGGTGAAGTCATTGTCTTCTTTGAGCTGCTCAAACTTCTTTAAATAATCTTTCTTTGTCATGAAACGGCGTGGAACAGATTCTTTTTCTAATGCCATGTTCCAAATAATCGTTATTTCTTCCAATGTAATCAGATCACATTCAATCATTCTATCAGAGTATCTGGTTATTATTCCCGCTAGTAATGCATAGCACATTGCAACTGGTTGAGGTAACTTTAACACCTCAGAGCTGCGCTCATCCTCGTAGACTAGAAACTCTTGCTTTCTTAATAAATACGAGTACGCTAGGGATCTATAAGATCTATGGTTTAACTTCGATAGATCAGAGTATATATCTCGATACGCTTTTGAAATAACTTCCCCTACAGTACTTGCCACGTAATTTCGAAACACTCTATTTGGAATTACCTCGTTGTCATACCACTTTTTTAAGTTTTTTTGTTTTTCCTCGTCGGAGCTAGAAAAGTATGTTGCTAAGTCCATTGTCTCAACAACATCTCTGAATAATCTGCATGCCAATCTATGTTGTTTAGAGTTTATTAGTTTGAGACAGTCTTTTATTGTTTCTGCACCATCTACAAACAGCATCCAAATGGCTTTCTCAGTGGATCTGTCATCTCTTGTGTACTGGCCGTTACTCCTCATTAAAAAAGTAAACAACTCATTGATTAATCTTTCTGCTTCTCTTGAAAATTGGTCCTGGGCTTCGTATTCATAAGGATTTTCATATGCTTCTTGAGGAGAACGACCCCATACGAAACTGGTCATCTGATTCATCCTTTACAATGATTTCACCTAACGTCTTGTGTTCACGACGCCCGACGAAGTCGGGTGTGTCCGGCTGATTCCACTTCTCCGATTTATCAACTGCCGGACCGAGGAGCGAAGGCGACGATGCTTGAACATGGTGTTATCAGATGTTGGGGCCTTCTTCGAGTTACATACAAAATCCTTTATTCGTTTATAGTACTTGTTTTTCTAATTGATGATCTTCGATTAATTCTATATTTTTCTTAGTTTTTACATACGCTTTTATTTCATTCTTAATGTTTGGAAATAGTATAATTGCATCTAACTCATCTATCGGAATCCACTTTATAGCGGATTGATGCGGGTCTGGTCTGTTAGGTAACTTTGGAATTGAATTCACTTCTAATTTACATTCAAATATAAGATGCAATCCATGCGGATCATGACTACTATATTCTCCTGATTGTTTATGTGGTGCCATTTCATATGTTAAAGCAAGTGATCCTACAGTAACTTTGGCATTGGTTTCTTCTAGAACTTCTCTGGCAACTCCTTCTTTAATCGTTTCCCCTGGTTCTAATCCTCCGCCAGGAAGGTTGTAGTGAACTCCATTATCATTATATTCAACGAGCAACACACAATCTTTCTCTATAATTAATCCTGTACATCTAACTCTAACGTGTGGCAAAAGTATTCCTTCTTTCATTTGTTTTTTATATCTTTTCACTTTATAGACCTTGCCCCAATTTCTGATAACGTTCGTGCATTCACGAACCCTCACTGCCTTAAGTGACCGAAGGGAACGGCCGCGACGCGGTTAGGCAGTGCAGGGTTGTCCGCCTGATTCACTTCCTCGAAAAACTTCGGGCGGACCAAGGGACGAAAGTCCCGCAGTGTGAATGTTGTGTTATACGACGGTCTCTCTTCTTTGAAATCTCCCTCAGATGTCTTTGATTATCTTGTACTTATATGCTTTACGTTACTTACTGAACTAGAATCTAACTGTAATAATAATTGCAACAATCCATCTGGCACTAATTTGATTTCTTCATTTCCTATAAAGTCCTCGACAGGTTTCCAAATAGCTTTATACCTTTCAGTTCCTTCTTTCCCCTCGATCTCATTCTTATCGTAAAACGTTCTATCCAATAATTCAGCTTCGTATATAAAATCTACTTCGTGACCAAGCTGATTAAGATAGGTAAATAGATTTTCTATAACAAATAGCAGCCGTGGCTCTGTTATTTCAGCATTAATTTCTTCCTTTACCTCTCTAATTACGGCTAATTTGCTACTTTCGCCGTATTCCACAGTCCCCCCTATAGGTCTGTAGAATGTTTTATTTACAGCACTATCATAAGTCTCTTCAACTAATATTAAATCGTTTTTTCTAATTAGACATAGGGATACCGTTCGTATTTTCATTTTTCATCCTCCCTACATCATCGAATTTGCTCACAAATACATGTTTAAGAGACTGTCGTATAACGTTTTGGATTCACGAATCTGAGAGGCATAAGTAGCTTGGACGATTAGCGAAGCGATCGTCACGCCGGGTCGCCAGACTTAGCCTCGCAGGGTTGTCCGGCTGACTCCGCTTCCTCGCTTCTTCACTCCTGCCGGACCAAGGGCGAATGCCCGCCGCGTGAATGTTGTGTTATCTGATGCCTGGGCCTTCCTTGATCAACCCACAAACTCATCTCTTATTATTGAATACATTTTTAAATCCTGATAATCATTCTTTGCCCATATATGTTTTCTTAAGATGCCTTCTAGTTTCATCCCAGTTTTCTCCATCACTCTTGCAGATCCAATGTTATTCTTGATGCATCGAGCCTCTATTCTAACTAATTCAAGCTTTTTAAAACCAAATTCAATGATCTTATGTATGACTTCTGTCATAATGCCTTGATTCCAATATTCTTTAGATAATACATATCCCAATTCAGCTCGTCGATTCTTGTTATCCCATGACACAAAACTGCAACTGCCGATTATCTTACTGGTTTCTTTCAGTTCAATTCCCCATGGACCAACTTTCTGTGTCTCATAGCGCTGATGTACAAAATCAATAAATGCTTTGGTATCCTCTATACTTTGGTGCACATCCCATACGGTATATTCGGAAACCTCAGGATTAGTACAGTAACTAGCAATGTCTTCAAGATCTGAATATGTAATTGGTCTTAATATGGTTCTGCTAGAATTCAGTACTGGAAATGGTTCAAATCGCTCTTCGATCTTCATTGCATCAACCTCCTTAGCTTAATCAGATTTTGCCTAGGTTTCAGATAACTCCCATATTTATGTACGGCCGAAATGTCTCTAGTTAGGTGGTATTTGCGTAGTTGTTCATGAATCCTTCTAAAAACGACTGGTTTGCGTTGTTCTGTCACTCTCCATCAAGTATCCCATCTAACGGGCTCCGAATCCTGCGGACATCCTTAATGCTAACATGAGTATAACGCTCCGTTGTTTTGCTGCTCTGATGGCCCAACAGCTCCTGGATGTAGCGAAGATCTGTGCCGTTTTCTAGCAGGTGCGTGGCAAACGAATGCCGAAGCGAATGTACACTGACCCGCTTCTCAATTCCAGCTTGGATGCGACATTGCTCGAATACCTTTTGAACACTTCGTTCTGTAAGATGCCGCCGCTGATCCTGGCCTGGGAACAACCACTCCCCTTTGGGCCATGCTTCCATGTATTCCCGGACGACACGGCTCGCTGCCGCTGACAGCACACTGATTCGATCCTTGCGGCCTTTCCCTTGACGAATGCGAATCGTACGGCGTTCAAAATCGATGTCGATCAAGCGCAGTCGGACCACCTCACTTACTCGTAACCCTGCTGAATATAACAAATATAGCAGCGATTGATGCTTAAGATTGGTTGCGGTCTTCAATAACGCCATTACCTCACGCGCAGAAAGCACATTGGGAAGCTTATGCTCCTTTTTGGGCCGAACAAAGGCAGTATTCTCACCCTCTCTTTTCACATGCCTCATATAAAACTTCAAAGCACTGATTGCCTGATTCACGAACGCATGCGATCGTCCCCTCTCCAATAAATGCAAAGAATACGCTTGTACATCTGGCTTGTACCTCTCTTGTGTTGAGGCGTTTCGGCGTTCATTGCAAAAAACATGATATCGCCGGACATGGCCAAGATAAGCTCGAATCGTCTTCGCACTGTATCCGCGGAGTGTTAATTGCCTCGACAGCTGATGCAGTAATTCTCCGACATCAGTTTCTGCACAGTAGGACTCATCACTACTTGTAGTGTTGATGCTTCTTTTCAGTGATCGTTCGAGCATCTCATGTAGATAAGGACTCTCTGCAAGTAGTACTGGATCAACATGAATCGCATCTGCCCTCATCTGAAGAAGATCCCACAGGTTACCCAGACTGCTGATCGTATAAGGGATCGCCCACAACCGCTGGTCCGGCAGCCATTTGCGTTTCGGAATTGATTTGATAGCTTCGATGTCCTCAGCCTTGAACTGGTTTAGACGGATGGTGACAAAATGCTCATTTTGCTTTTGAATCCATACCTCCAAAGTACACCCCTCCATTATACCAAATTTATCTAAATAAAATAATAAAAAAGAGACTCTCCACCTGCTTCCAGCAGGCTTTGAATCTCCGATGCTTTCGGATTAGCAAAAACCTCCTTCGTCATTCCTGGAATCTCAGGCTGGACAAAGGAGGTCAGTATTGAACCATTATGTATAGAAGATGCCAATTAGTGCAAACCTCTGTGATAGATATGGTGCCGAGGACGGGGGTCGAACCCGTACGATGGTCACCCATCGCAGGATTTTAAGTCCTGTGCGTCTGCCAATTCCGCCACCCCGGCATGGTGCGTAAAGGTTCACAGCATGGTGGGCCCTGAGGGACTCGAACCCCCGACCAATCGGTTATGAGCCGACCGCTCTAACCAACTGAGCTAAGGGCCCTAGTATAGGGGATTCCATCATGCAAGCAAGGTTGGTTGCGGGGGCAGGATTTGAACCTGCGGCCTTCGGGTTATGAGCCCGACGAGCTACCGAGCTGCTCCACCCCGCGATGTTACCCATTTGGTGACCATTTACGAATGGCGACAAGATATAATATACTATAGCCTGCAAGAGAAAGTCAACCATTTTTTGACGATTCCTGACCTTGAATATGACCTGGTGAATCTTTTCCCGGATCACGGTAGATAACGCACGCCATATCGGCCCCGGCGCGACCGAAAGATCTCAACCTCGCGGGGACTCTCATAGCCGTAGATCCACCAGTCATTCTCCATCCGCTGCACCAGACAGCTCGCCTGAAATTTGGTCTCATACAATCGTACCCAGTAGATCCACCTCACCGGTCATCCCTCCAGCAAATGTTAGTTCTAGCCTGCCCATTCTTCACAAAAAACTTCCATCTTGGGCATACTTGACTTAACGGCTGCAAACACAGCCCAGACTTAAGGAGGCCACGCTGCATCATGTACATTGGATTGGTCATCTTCCCCTCGCGCACCGTACAGGACTTCGCCAATAGCTGGCGCAAACGGCTGGACCCCCGCTATAGTGCGATCCAGCCGCATCTGACGCTTCGCTCGGGCCTGGAAGTCGATGAAGAAGCTTTGGCTGCAATCACCACCCATCTGGAACAGGAGACAGCCGTCCAGCCAGCCTTTACGATCCGGTACAATCGCGCTTCGACTTTCTACCCGGTCAGTCAAGTGATCTACCTTGCACTGGAGGATCCAAGACCCGTCATCGCCCTATATGGCGCGTTATGCACCGGCCCGCTGGCTGAGCCTTCGCAGCCCTATGTCTATACACCTCACGTAACTCTCGGGCAAGAGCTGTCCCCTGATGAGCTGCACGATGTGCACGCCAGCATCCGGCAGGAAGCCATCGATTTCACGGACCGCGTAGACCGGATTCACCTGCTCTACCAGACTGCCAACGGCTCCTGGACTGCCTACCAGTCCTTTCTGCTGCGCGGATAGTACCAGCCCCGACCTTAAGGCCAAGCCGTCGTTTCAACCGCCCGCCTGCACACAGAAAACCCGCTATTCCCTGCAGGGAAACAGCGGGTTTCTTCACATTTCGAGTTGCCGCATGCGCAAATCTTAACCTGCCGGCAGCGCTTGCGCCTCTCCACCTTCTGTACTGCCGTCCGCACTTCCTTCCGTACCGCCAATCGACGCATCGGGATTGGCTTTCATCTGCTGCAGCAGCGCGTCGCCTTGGGTTTCCCACTCGGCGAGCGCCTCCTGCACCGATTTCTTGCCTTCGACGACCTCTTGGAACAACGGCTGGCCCAGCGACTGGACTTCATAGATGTTCGGGTACTTGCGGTACGCCAGCTCCATCTCGAGCGACATCGGCTGCGAAGGCTCCATGGAGTAGAACGCGGCCAGGTTGTAATCCATGCCGTCGCGCGGCTTCAGGAACTGCTGGCGCGAGACCATCTCGTTGACACTGCGGGATCTGAGCTTGGCCCAGGCTTCGCTGTTAACGAACTTGATGTATTCCCATGCATCGTCCGGATTCTGGGCTTTAGCATTGATACCCATCAAAGCGCTCAGGTGAATGTTGCTGCCTACGCCAGGCTTCTCCGGATGCTCCGGTACTGTGACGACATCCCAATCGATCATCTCGAAGCCGTCTACATTGCCTTCACTCTGTTGCGCTCGCTTCAATTCATTGAGATAGTAGTAATCACCGATCATCATCGCCACTTTGCCGCTGACGAATGGATCATGTTCGAAGGGATTGTACGGGCGGTCCCCCATCATGCCCATGCCGCTTTGCATCTCCATCATATTCGGAACGATCTTGTCGATGTGCAGCCCGCTGATCGTCCCCCAGGCGTTGGCCCACTGATCGGAGTTGACGAGCATCTTCTCGACCTTCTCGTCGAAGATCCGCAGCTGCAGCGGTTCCACATAGGTCTGCAGATCCCAGAAGCCGTCGCCGCTCCAGCGGTTCATCATAAAACCGTATTTGCGGTCCTCGCCTTCACCGCTCGTCACCAGGCGCGCTTTGTTGATCACATCCGGCCATTGCATGCCGTCTGTAGGAGGCTCGACTCCGGCATCGCTGAACATTTTTTTGTTGTAATAGAGGGCGGAAGAGATAAAGGTCGGCGTCAAAGCGTAGATACTGCCGTCTCCTGCCGTCTTGATTCCGTTGATCACCGTCGGCACATAATCTTCGACACTGAATCCGTCTTCCTGCATAAGCGGGTCAAGCTGCTTGAGCGAGTTGTCCTGCACGAGACGGCGAAGCATATTGAACTCCGTGACGACGACGTCGACAGGGTTGTCGCCGTTCAGCATCTTCTGCATTTCTTCGTACGGATCAGGCTGCTCGTTCTGTTGATCCGGCGTCATAAAACGCATATTGTTGTAATCGATTGCCGGTACAATCTGAATTTCGATATTGGTATTGTTGAATTCGAACATATCCGTATACTGCTGGCGGAACCACGGTTCATTTTCTTCTCCGCCGTAGAGCACGCCGATCCGCAGTACGCGATTCTCCGCCCCCGTGCCGCCGCCATCCCCTGTACAAGCCGCCAGCAGCGGCACCATCAAGGCCACTGACAGGCCAGTGAACATCCATTTGCGCCATGGTTGTTGTCCCATATTTCTTTACCCCTCCAATGATTTTGGTGCTCGAATAATGATTTTCTCTCCATCAAACTCCATAGACGCTTTATCATTGATGTTCAGTTGAGTTAGATAATCCTTGGGGATCTGGAGTCTGCCGACGCGATCGACGACGACGTACTCCTCATGTACGCCCTGCAGGCCCAGCTTGCCCCAGCCCTGGCTCTCCGACGCTTGGTCGAGATTGGGATTGCGTTTGATAAACTCCGTGCTCGTCAGACCGTCGCGGATCGCGACGACCCGGTCTACCTTGCCGGCCAGCGACAGATCGTGGGTGACGATGACGACCGTTACCCCGATCTCGCGGTTCATCCGGCGGAAAATATCCATGATCAGATCGGAGGTCCGGCTATCGACGGACCCCGTCGGTTCATCGGCCAGCAGCAGCTGCGGCCGGTTCGACAGCGAGATGGCGATCGCCACCCGCTGCTGTTCGCCGCCGGAGAGCTGATGCAGCTTGTTGTACATCCGCTCCTTCAGCCCCACCCACTCGAGCAGCTGCTTGGCATAGGCGCGGTCGAGCTTGCCGGAGAGCATCATCGGCATCTCGACATTCTCGAGCGCAGTCAGGTACGGCAGCAGATTGCGGGCATTATTCTGCCAGATGAAGCCAACAGTGTCGCGCTTGTAATGCACCAGCTGATCGTCGGTAATCTTGAGCAGATCCCACTCGCCGACCTTGACCGTGCCTGCCGACGGGCGGTCAAGACCGCCCAGCGTGTTCAACAGTGTCGACTTGCCGCTTCCACTGTTGCCGATGATCGCCATCAGCTCTCCCCTGCGGACGGTCAGGTTGAGCCCCTGGAGGGCTACGACCTCCAGCTCATCCGTCTTGTAGATTTTGACAAGACCCTCGCAGTGGATCATCGCCGATTGTTCGGTTGTCGTCTCTCTCATCGTTCTTCTCCCATCTTCACAGCCTGATGTACGCGCAATCTGCGGATCTGCAGGAACAGCATCGCTGCACCCAGCAGCATCATGAACCCGACTACGACATACAATGACAGTGTATCATTGTTGTCAAAGACGACACGGAACGGCGGCACCGACTCGGCGACATTGCCGGTCGTCTGCAGGAACGGCAGGAACAGCATGCTCGTCACCTTGCCGATCACGATCCCGAGGCCGATCGACAGCCCGGCTGTGAAGAACTGCTCCAGCAGCATCATCCCGGTCAGCTGTTTGCGCGAGAGGCCCATCGCCCGCAGGATGCCGAACTGCACGACACGCCCCGAAAGGTTGAAGAACCAGAACAGGATATAGCCTGCCAACGACACCAGGATCGAGACCAGGAAGCCGAGCGAGAGGATGCCGAATACACCGCCTCGTGTCGGATGCTTGGACTGGGCTGCCAGTTCGATCCTCACATCCTCGACCGACGCCAGCTCCACGCCCTGCTCCTGCAGGGAGAGGATGATCGGTGTCGTCAGCGCGCCGTCTTGCATCTTGAGCCAGACCTCGTAAGGGATCATCGGTACTTGGTCATAGATATAATCGATATTGGCAATCACGAACGGCGATTCGTCCGGGTACTGGCTGGGCCAGTAGGGCAGGATGCCGACGACGACAAATTCGATCATCCCATCGGGCAGACCGGCTGATATCCGGTCGCCTTCCTTGAGCTGATATTTGCTGGCCACGCTGCTCGGGATGATCGCCGCACTCTCGTCGTAGATGCCCAGTGCATTGAGATAATGGAACGGATGCACAGGGAACAGGTCGTTGCGGAACCAGGCCACCTTGGCGAAATCATCGTTGTTGATGCCCATCAGCGTGCCTTGACCAATCGAGCGTCCGGAGACGACAATGTTGGCTTTGGCCTGCAGCACCCGCGCTGCCGCCTCCACGCCATCCAGCTGACGGAAGATCTCGAAAGGCGGTTCATTATAAATAATCTTGGTCGGCATCGGCTGCGAACCGCCGCCTCCAGGCCCTCCCGGATTGCCGCCCCCGCCGCCGGGATTGCCACCTCCTCCACCGCCGCCGCCGGGGTTACCGCCGGAGCCGCCTCCACCTCCACCGCCGGATGACGGTGGCGGCAGCTCGGCCTCGCCTTCCCACACGGTCTGTACGACAACATCGGTGCCATATTTGTACAACGTCCGTTCCGTCGAATTGAGATCGATCGTCCGCGCCGCAGAAGCGTTGTAGACGCCCAGACCCAGTGTCAGGATCAGCAGGATCATCAGCGGATAGTAGGACTTCGACGAACGCGACAGCTGCGTCAGCGTCAGATAGAGCGGCACCGGCAGGAACCGGCGGCCGAGCAAGCCGAACAGCTTCAGCAGCCACGGGAACAGACGCAGGAAGAACAGTCCCAGCGCGAAGATCGAGATCGCCGGGACGAAGAACAGGAACGGCTGCACATTGAGCTGGTCTGTCGTCAGTCCGGTCTGGAATGTAATCATCTGCCGCTCCTGGAACAGGTACCAGCCGTAGCCGGCGACACCGAGCAGCAGCACATCCAGATACCAGCGCTGCCAGACCGGACCGCGGTCCGAGCGGGCCAGCTGCTGCTTGTAGCCGACGATCGAAGCCCTTGCATAGATGATCGCCGGGATAACCGTGGCCAGGATGGCGAGCAGGACGGCTGCCGAGCCGGCAATGATCGCTTCAGTCGAGAAGCCTACCGGGATCGACCTGCGGTCCACGAATTCGAGGAACCCGTTGGCCGAGCCGATGCTCTTGGCCATGAACCAGCCGATCACCGGCCCAGCCGCCAGTGCAATCGCCCCCAGCAGTAGACTCTCGACCAAGTAGATGCCGACGATCTGCCGCGTCCCGGCCCCCCTGCTCCGCAGCACGGCTATGTCGCTGCGCTGCTTGTCGAGCGCCTGTCTGGCATTCATCGCGATGAAGTAGAACACCATAGCAATCATCGGCGCCGCGAGCGTGAAGAGCATCGTCTGCAGCTGCAGACTCTGCTGCTTGAACTGCTCCAGCGTAGAAGCAAAGGAGATCTCCACCCGGGTGTTCTCCAGCTTCTGATAGAGCTCGATATTGAGCCGCTCCAACGTCCGGCTGAGCGGAGCCAGCTGACTCGTCTGGATATCCCGCAGATCAAAGGCGTAATACCAGTTGCCGGTATGCAGCGGGATGCCATGCTCCTGCATCAGGCGTTCCTTGAAGGCAGCTTCGCTGATGTGCAAGGCGCCCATCAGTCCCTCTAAGCCTTGATACCAATAGGGATCCGTCTCGTCAAGCGGCTGATAGGCACCGACGATCTTCACCTTCAACCTCAGGTTCAGCCCGCCGTATACGGGGTATTCGAATACATCGCCGATATGCATGTCGCCTCGATAGAGGGCTTCCTCCATCACCATGGCCTCGATCTCGTCGCCGGAGCCGGCAGCATCGACATACCAGCGGCCCTGCATCAGCTCCGCCTTCTCCTGCAGACCCGACATCGTCAGCAACGACATCTGCCGGACCCGGCTGGCGTCGACCTTGGTCGGGTCCTCTGGGACGATCTCGGAGCTGCGGAGCGACAAGGTCTGGACAAAGGTAGGATATTCGAAGCCGATCAACTCCGGTACCTCTTCGTGTATGTAGGTAGTCAGATCGGTGAGCCGCTCCGAATCCGTCTGCACGCCGCCGGATGCCTGATAGCGCATCAGCAGCGAGCCGGCCGGCAGACCGGTACTGTTGTCTTGCAGCGTCTGGGCGACGACCCGCTTGAGGGCGCCGTCCGCGTACATCGGGATGCTGGTGGCGAAGGCCACCGCAATGATCAGACCGATCAACGTGCTGGCGGTCAGCCAGCGGTTGTTCCACATCTTGCGGAACAAAAAGCGGAACATCGGGATTCCCATCGATTATCGACCTACGACTTTCTGTCCCGGCGTCAAGCCTTCGAGGATCTCGACTTGTGTCGAGGTCTGCTGACCGACACCCACATCGACCTCGCGCCTGCCCTGCTCGTCAACCACTTGCACATAGGTCCGCGAGCCGAGCGTCCGCAGCGCGGCGATCGGGATGACGACAGCATTCTCCTTGCGCTGCGTGACGATCCTGGCGGACAGCGGCGTGCCGCGGTTCAGATCGGCCGGCATGCCCTCAAGCGCGATGATAACATAGTTCTCCGGCACGTCCGGCTTGTTCTCGCCGCCATCCGGCGGGTTGCCGCCTCCGCCGCCCGCACCTTCTTCGGCAGTCGCCACCGGCAGCTGCTTGATCTTACCGGAGAACTGTCCGGCGTTGTTGATATCGACGGTCACCGGCATGCCTTCCGCGACCTTCGGCAGGTCTGTTTTGCTGAGGTTTACCGTTACGACCAGGTTGGCCGTATCGGCGATGATGCAGATCGGCTCGTACGCCTTCACCAGGTCTCCCTTCTTGGCCGTCAAGGAGACGACCGTACCACCGAGCGGCGCGGTCAGCTCAGCCTTGCCGATCTCCTCTTGCAGATCCGCCAGCTCCTGACGGGCTTCTTCAAAAGCGATCGAAGCCTGCTCGAACTCTACCGGCTCCATCTCGTCCCGTTTGCGCAGCGTCTCCTTCATCTGGATCTCGTGCGTGCGAAAAGCCAACTGCTTCTTCCGGAGATCCTTGACCATATCGTCGACGTCGAGCTCGCCGATCACCTGTCCGGCAGCCACCTTGTCGCCGACCTTGATATGG
Source organism: Paenibacillus jepli (assembly GCF_047238105.1). Lineage (NCBI taxonomy): Bacteria > Bacillati > Bacillota > Bacilli > Caryophanales > Paenibacillaceae > Paenibacillus > Paenibacillus jepli. The sequence continues at coordinate 6,576,082 of NZ_JBDFMD010000001.1, read as the reverse complement.
AGCTCCTTGAGCCGCTTCCCGTCCTGCGTAAAGTACACTCTCTCCTCGCGTGTCGACATCAGCTTGCCGATGCCCTGCACCGTCGTCTCCAGCGTGGTCGTCGTCACTTCATATTCCGGCTTCTTGGAGATCTGCGGCGGCGTAATCGTCGGCAGCTCCTCCTCCAGCTCTTCATCGGGCAGCAGCGCGCAGCCGCTGCTCATGATGAGCGACGCACTTATGACGAGGGCCAGCGCGGGTTTGTACCATTTGCTGCGATAGCGCTTTTGTGTATCCAGGTCGTCCTTCTCCCTTTATGTAAGATAAGTTCAAACAAATCGTCCGTCGACCATCTCGTAGACATGATCGGCTACTTCCAGGATCGTCGGATCATGCGTCGTCATGCAGATCGTCACCTTCTCGGACTGGATAATGTGCTGGAACACAGCCATGATCTGCGCCGACATCTGCGAATCCAACTCGGCTGTCGGCTCATCCGCCAGCAGCAGCTTGGGCCGATGCGCGATCGACTTGGCGATCGCCACCCGCTGCTGCTCCCCGCCCGAAAGCTCGAACGGACGGTGATGCATCCGCTTGCCGAGTCCTACCATATCCAGCACTTCTGTCACCCGCTGCTTCCACTGGCCTCGCGGCACACGCGCCATCCGCAGTGAGAGCTCGACATTCTCATACGCCGAGAGCATCGGCATGAGCGCGTAAGCCTGGAAGATAAATCCCATATCCCGCCTGCGCACAGCCGTCCGCTTATTGTCGCTCAGACGGTGAAACGGCTGCTCGTCAAACCAGATCTCCCCTTTGGTCGGCTGGTCCAAGCCGCCGATCAGGTTCAGCAGCGTCGTCTTGCCAGAGCCGGAACGGCCGCGCAGCATGACAAGCTTCCTTCGTTCGAGCTTCGCATCGATGCCTTTGAGCACATGCAGCGGTCCCCCGGCCACCTGGAATACCCGCTCCACACCAGTGACGCTCAGCAGCGGCCCGGCTGGTACAGCCTCCTGCTCTGAAACAGTATCCGGGATAACAATATGTTCCTCCCCTGCCAGCTCTGGAGTTCCTTGTTCAGCCGTTTCCACAGGCGCGGTTTCATCAATTTCCGCCGCCTTTGCCGCTTCGGCAGAGGGGCTCTTTTTTCGCAGCCACGCCATCGCTTGTTATGCTCCTCCTCCCTGTAACCATGCACTACAAGGTTTTATTATATTGTATAGACGATAACCAAAGATTAAAAGTTACATATTTTTCTCATTTTTAAATCCTTAATTTTTCTTAAAGGTTCTCAAACATCTCACTTAATGCATTTCCAATCCTAGAAACCGTATCCATCCGTCCCATAACATAAAAACAACCCCACCGGACCTCCTTCCTGCTGGAAGCGTCTGATGGGGTTGCAACGTCTTATTTGCCGAAGCCTTGCGGATCCTCGCGCCACGATTGCAGCACGGCCACATCCTCGCTGCGGATCGCGCCGATCTCGCTCGCCGCTTCGACCAATCGGGAGTAGCTGGACAAGGTCTGCAGCGGGATGCCTTCCGCCGCGAAGGCTTCTTGCGCCTGCGGGAATTCGTAGGTGAAGATCGCCAGCGTCGCCAGCACCTCGCCGCCCGCTTCGCGCACGGCAAGCCCCGCTTTGAGCGAGCTGCCGCCGGTGGAGATCAGATCCTCGATGACGACGACCTTACGGCCTTCAGGAAGCTTGCCCTCGATCAGGTTCTGCTTGCCATGGCCCTTGGCTTTGTCGCGCACATAGATCATCGGCAGCTGCAGCTTCTCCGCTACCCATGCTGCATGGGGGATGCCCGCTGTCGCAGTTCCTGCGATGACCTCGGCATCCGGATACTGCGTGCGGATGATCGAGGCGAAGCCTTCGGTGATGCTCTCGCGGATCTCCGGGTACGACATCGTCAGCCGGTTGTCGCAGTAGATCGGTGCTTTCAGACCGGATGCCCATGTGAAGGGATCGTTCGGACGGAGGACGACAGCATCGATCTGCAGCAGTTGCTTGGCAATATGTGTGGATATTTGTTCAGTGGACAATGTCATGCTTGTACCAGCTCCTCTAGGATAGATTCGAGCGCCGCGCGGGGGTTGCTTGCAGCGGTGATCGGTCGTCCGATCACCATGTAATCCGTGCCCTGAGCCAGCGCCTGTCCAGGCGTCATGATCCGCGACTGGTCGCCCAGTGCCGCACCGGCAGGCCGGATGCCAGGGGTGACGGTCAGAAATGACGCGCCGCAGGCTTCCTTGACCGCAGTAACCTCCTGCGGCGAAGCAACGACGCCGTCCAAGCCGCAGTCAGCAGCCTGCGAAGCGTAGCGCAGCACCGCTGCTTCTACTGATCCGGCGATGCCAATCTCGTCATTAAGTACAGTCTGGCTCGTGCTGGTCAACTGGGTGACGGCGATGACGAGCGGCCGGCTGCCTGAGCTGCTCGCAGCAGCAGCCCCCTCGAGCGCGGCTTCCATCATGGCTGCCCCGCCGGCAGCATGGATGTTGAACAGATCGACGCCGAGCCGGGTGACGCTGGCGGCGCCGCCCTTGACGGTATTCGGGATATCATGCATCTTCACATCCAGGAAAACGGAATAGCCCTGCTCCTTCAATCGGGCAACAAATGCAGGTCCCGCAGCGTAAAACAGCTCCATGCCTACTTTCATATAACAGGGAATGCCCGCCAGCTCCTGCAGCAGCCGCTCGGCGCCTGCAGCATCAGGATAATCCAGCGCCACCATGATCCGTCCGGCAGCTTCATCTCTAGTCAACGGCATGTATGCCCACGCTCCTCACATCGCATTGGATAATTACTTGACGGCATGCAAGTACGGCCATCCGCCGCACGTCCGCCCCGGGAGGTCCGGGGCGGACAGCGCAGGGCTGGCCGCTACGTTCATGATTATTTCAGTACCGGCATCGGACGCGACGAGAAGTTGATCGTCTGCATCATGTTGAGCAGCGCCCGTACGGTATCCAGCGACGTCATACAGACGACGCCGTTCTCTACCGCCTCGCGGCGGATCCGGAAGCCGTCGCGCTCCGGTGTCTTGCCTTTGGTCAGCGTGTTGACCACGAAGTGCGCCTGGCCGCCGCGCAGCAGATCCAGGATGTTCGGCGATCCCTCGCTCAGCTTGTTCACACGCGTCACACGCATGCCAGCCTCTTCGAGAGCCTTGGCTGTACCGCCAGTGGCGATCAGGTTGTAGCCGAGTTCGTAGAAGCCGCGCAGGATCTCGATCGCTTCCGCTTTGTCCTTGTCCGATACCGTAGCGATGATGCCGCCCGATTGCGGCACACTCATACCAGCGCCGATGAGCCCTTTGTAGAGCGCCTTGGCATACTGCACGTCGCGTCCCATGACCTCGCCCGTCGATTTCATCTCCGGCGTCAGTGTCGGATCGACGCGGCGCAGCTTGGCGAAGGAGAATACCGGAACCTTGACGGAGACGTACTCGTCTTCCGGCCACAGGCCTTCTGTATAGCCTTGCTCGGCCAGCTTCGCGCCAAGGATCAGCTTGGTCGCCAGATTGGCCATCGGGATGTTGGTCACTTTGCTTAGGAATGGTACGGTCCGTGAAGAGCGCGGGTTAACCTCGATCACATAGACCTTCTCACCCGAGATAACGAACTGGATATTGACCAGACCCAGCACCTTGAACTCCTTGGCGATCTTGATCGTGATGTCGACGATCTGCTGCTTGATATCTTCCGAGAGCGACTGCGGCGGATAGACCGCGATGGAGTCGCCGGAGTGGACGCCAGCACGCTCGACATGCTCCATGATGCCCGGGATCAGCACCTGCTCGCCGTCGCAGATAGCATCGACTTCCGCTTCCTTGCCCAGCATATAGCGGTCGATCAAGACCGGATGCTCCGGATTGATCTTCACCGCCTGCTCCATGTACGTCAGGAGCTCCTGGTCGGAGTAGACGATCTCCATCGCCCGGCCGCCCAGGACATAAGACGGACGTACCAGGACAGGATAGCCCAGGCCGCTCGCCGTGTTGACCGCCTCATCAACGGAAGTGACGGTTTTGCCTTCCGGCTGTGCGATGTCTAGCCCCCGGAGCAGCGCTTCGAACTTTTTGCGGTCTTCGGCCGAATCGATCGACTCCAGGCTGGAGCCGAGGATCCGTACGCCTGCCTTGCTCAGCGGCGCCGCCAGGTTGATCGCTGTCTGGCCGCCGAACTGGACGATGACGCCGATCGGCTTCTCTTGCTCGATGACGTTCATGACATCCTCGAAGAACAGCGGCTCAAAGTAGAGGCGGTCCGACGTGTTGAAGTCCGTCGATACGGTCTCCGGGTTGTTGTTGATGATGACCGCTTCATAGCCGGCATCCTGGATTGCCCATACCGCATGGACGGTGGAGTAGTCGAACTCGATGCCCTGGCCGATCCGGATCGGTCCGGAGCCGAGGACGAGCACTTTCTCCTTGTCGGTATGCGTCACTTCATTCTCTGTCTCGTATGTCGAGTAATAGTATGGCGTCGACGCTTCGAACTCGGCTGCGCACGTATCGACCATCTTGTACACCGGCTTCAGCCCTTGTGCCAGACGATGTGCTCTGACGTCGGCTTCGCGTGTCAATTCGCTGCCCGGCTGGCCTTCCTGGCGCAGCTCGGCGATCGCACGATCCGTGAAGCCCATACGCTTGGCCTCATAGAGCAGCTCATCGGTTAACGATTGTTTGCGGAGTCGGTCTTCGAACTTCACGATCGCCTCCAGCTTGTCGAGGAACCACCAGTCGATGCTCGTCAGATCCTGAATCTCTTGCAGCGTGTACCCTCTGCGGAACGCTTCGGTTACCAGGAACATGCGCTCGTCATCCGGCTTTTGCAGACGGGTGCGGAGGATCGCATCATCGAGCTGCTCTGCGTCTTTAAGATAGATGCGGTGAACGCCGATCTCCAGCGAGCGGACCGCCTTCTGCATCGATTCTTCGAAGGTACGGCCGATCGCCATGACCTCGCCTGTCGCTTTCATCTGCGTGCCCAGCTTGCGGTTTGCCGAGATGAACTTGTCGAACGGCCAGCGCGGGATCTTCGAGACGATGTAATCCAGCGTCGGCTCGAAGCAGGCATACGTCTGACCGGTTACCGGATTGACGAGCTCGTCGAGCGTATAGCCGATCGCGATCTTCGCCGCCATCTTGGCGATCGGATAGCCGGTTGCCTTGGACGCAAGCGCCGAGGAACGGCTGACCCGTGGGTTGACCTCGATAACATAATATTGATAGCTTTGCGGATCCAGCGCGAACTGGACGTTGCAGCCGCCCTCGATGTTCAGGGCGCGGATGATCTTCAGCGATGCCGAGCGCAGCATCTGATACTCGCGGTCGGACAGCGTCTGGCTCGGAGCGACGACGATACTGTCGCCGGTGTGGACGCCTACCGGGTCGAAGTTCTCCATGTTGCAGACGACGATACAGTTATCGTTGGCATCGCGCATCACCTCGTACTCGACTTCCTTCATGCCGGCGATGCTCTTCTCGATCAGACATTGGTTGATCGGGCTGTAGCGGATCCCCGAAGCTACCGTCTCCAGCAGCTCTTCCTCGTTGGCGCAGATGCCGCCGCCGGTGCCGCCCAGCGTGTAAGCCGGCCGAACGATGATCGGATAGCCGATCTCATTGGCGAAGTCTACGGCTTCCTGGACCGTCGTGACGATCGTGCTGTCCGGTACCGGCTGCTCCAGCTCGCGCATCAGGTCGCGGAACAGGTCGCGGTCTTCCGCCTTCTCGATCGCGGTCAGCTGCGTACCGAGCAGCTTGACATTCTCCCGCTCCAGCACGCCAGCGCGGGCCAGCTCGACGGCCATATTCAGGCCGGTCTGTCCGCCCAGTGTGGGCAGCAGGCCGTCCGGACGCTCCTGACGGATGATCTGCGAGACGAACTCCAGCGTAATCGGCTCGATGTAAACTTTGTCAGCCATGTTGGTGTCGGTCATGATGGTAGCAGGATTGCTGTTGATCAGTACAACTTCCATACCTTCTTCTTTGAGGGCTTGGCAAGCTTGGGTGCCGGCATAGTCAAACTCGGCCGCTTGTCCGATAACGATGGGTCCGGAGCCGATGACAAGGATTTTTTTGAGTTCTTTATTTTTGGGCATACTGCAATTCTCCTTTCGACGCTTCGGACAGCTGCGCTTGGCGCGGCGGCTGCGGGTGGTTCTGCTTATGACGGCGGATCATCGCCAGGAACTCATCGAAGAGATAGCTCGAGTCAAATGGACCCGGGGCTGCCTCCGGATGGTATTGGACCGAGAACGCCGGATGGGTGTTATGCTTCAGACCTTCGATGGTCCGGTCATTGTTGTTGATATGCGTAACGCTCAGATTGGTGCCTTCGATCGAATCGTCCAGTACCGTGTAGCCATGGTTCTGGGAGGTGATGTAGCAGCGGTCCGTCTCCAGGTCCTTGACCGGATGGTTGCCGCCGCGATGACCGAATTTCAGCTTCGTCGTGTCGGCGCCGCAGGCGAGTGCGAACAACTGATGCCCCAGGCAGATGCCGAAGATCGGATATTCGCCGATCAGCTGTCTTACGGTTTCCACCGATTGCGGTACATCTTTGGGGTCCCCAGGACCGTTGGAGAGCTGGATGCCGTCCGGATTGAGCTTGCGGATCTGGTCAGCCGTCGTATCATGCGGCACGACCACGACATCGCAGCCGCGTTTGGTCAGCTCGCGCAGGATGCCGCTCTTGGCGCCATAGTCGATCAGGACGATGCGCTCCGCCTGACCCGGACTGGAGAAGACGTGTTTGGTCGAGGTACGCTTGACCTGGTCTCGCATCAGCGGCGACGCGCCGAGGCGCTCCATCAGCTCTTCGACACGCTCTGCGCCTGTCGTCAGGATGCCTTTCATCGTACCGTGATGACGCAGCTTGCGCGTCAGCATCCGGGTATCGATGTCGCTGATGCCGGGGATGCCGTACTCTTTGAGCAGGGTGCCCAGCGAATACTCGGCACGCCAGTTGCTCGGCACTTCTTCGTGACGGCGGACGACGAACCCGTGGATATAGGGAGAGATCGACTCAAAGTCATCGCGGGTGATGCCGTAGTTGCCGATCAGCGGGTAAGTCATCGTCACGATCTGTCCGCAATAGGATGGATCGGAGAGCACCTCCTGATAGCCTGTAATGCCTGTGTTGAATACTACCTCACCCGTCTGCTGGCTTTCGGCGCCAAATGAACGTCCGGTGAACAACGTTCCGTCTTCCAGTAACAATCTCGCTTGCATCCGTATCACTCCTCAGTCCTTGTTGGCTCATTCATATCGTGTGTGGTGAAAATAATCTGCGCGGGACGGATCGTTCTTCCGATCGCTGTTGTCCCCAGATTTTCTGATCTTATCAACCCTTGCAGCGGTGAAAATCCGGGGACAAAGGCGAGCGCTTCGCTTCTACATAACGATTCCGCCCTCTCCGATCTCATCGCCAACTCGTTAGTTCATACGTATAGAAATCTATTAATTATTGTTCCGACCAGGCAACTTTTCCATCCACGATGGTCTTGACGGGCCAGCCCTTGAGCTTCCAGCCGCCGAACGGCGTGTTGCGGCCCTTGGAGAGGAAGGTCTCCTCGATGACATCCTGCTCGTTGTCCAGATCGACGATCGTGATGTCCGCCGGAGCGCCTGCGGCAAGCTCGCCGCTCTCCAGGCCGAACACGCGGGCCGGATCCTCGGTCATGCGCTGGAGCAGGAAGCCCAGCGTCCACTTGCCGGTCAGGACGAACTTGGTGTAGAGCAGCGGGAAGGCCGTCTCGAAACCGACGATGCCAAACGGCGCCAGCTCCAGCGCGCGCGCTTTCTCTTCTGTGCTGTGCGGCGCGTGGTCGGTGACGATCATGTCGATCGTGCCGTCTTCCAGACCTTCGATTACGGCTTGAACGTCTCTTGGCGTCCGCAGCGGCGGATTCATCTTCCAGTTGGCGTCCATGCCCGGGATGTCCTCGTCCGAGAGCACCAGATGATGCGGACAGACCTCAGCGGTGACGCGGATGCCGATCGACTTGGCCAGGCGGATCAGCCGCACCGACTGCTCTGTGCTGACGTGACACACGTGGTAGTGGACACCCGTCGCCTCCGAGAGCAGGATGTCACGGCCGACATGGATCGCTTCCGATTCGTTCGGGATGCCTTTGAGACCATGCTTCTCGGCGAACTTCCCTTCCGTGAAGGAAGCTCCTTTGACGAGTGAGTCATCCTCGCAGTGCGCGATGATGGGCATGTTCAGCGACACGGCCAGATTCATCGCGTCCTTCATCATCTGGGCATTCTGGACGCCGACGCCGTCATCCGTGAAGCCGATCGCGCCTGCTTCCTTAAGGGCGGCGAAGTCGGTCAGCTCGCGGCCGAGCTCGTTTTTGGTAATAGCTGCGTAAGGCAGTACTTTGACCACACCCTGAGCAGTCGCTTTATCCAAGATGTAGCGAACCGTCTCCGGCGTATCCGTCACCGGCCGCGTGTTCGGCATACAGGCGATTGTCGTAAATCCGCCCTTGGCAGCCGAACGGGTGCCGCTTGCGATATCCTCTTTGTATTCGAAGCCAGGGTCGCGCAGATGCACATGCATATCGATAAAACCGGCCGACACGAGCTTGCCTGCTGCGTCGATGACCTCGTCACCCGCCGTTTCCGGGCTGACGCTCTCTGCGTCGAACAGACCGGCGATGCGCTCATTCTCGATTCTCACATGCTTGGTCTCGAGCTCGCCCGTCTCCTTGTTCCACACCTTACCGTTCAGTATCCATAATGCCATTGTCCATCGTCTCCCTTCGATATAGAAAGCCGGCCCGCCTGTCCTCCGGCTGTTAAGTTCTGTTCGCCTCCTAGCTGAGCGCCCGCTCGATCACGGCCATCCGCACCGGCACGCCGTGGCTCATCTGGGTAAAGATCCGCGACTGCGGGTGCTCGACCAGCTCATCGTCGATCTCGACATTGCGATTGACCGGCGCCGGGTGCATGATGATCGCGTGGGAAGCGATCCGGCCCGCCCGCTCGGACGTCAGCCCGTAGTGACGGCGGTAATCCTCCGCCGAGCGGATCATGCCGCCCTCGTGACGCTCCAGCTGCACGCGCAGCATCATGACCACATCGGCTCGCAGTGCTTCGTCCATTGTGACATAAGGCGCATCCAGATCTGCTGCCTGCATATTGGGCGGGGCGCAGAAGACGACCCGCGCGCCCAGCGTCCGGAGCGCCCACAGGTTGGAGCGGGCAACGCGGCTGTGCAGGATATCACCGATGATCGCTACGCTCAGCCCCTCCAGCCGTCCAAACTGCTTGCGCATCGTATACAGATCGAGCAGCGCCTGGGTCGGATGCTCATTGTTGCCGTCACCGGCATTGATGAGCGGTACCTTGATCCGGCTCGCAAGCTCAGCCAGTACGCCGATCGGCTTGAGCCTGATCACGCCGGCATCGATGCCCATCGACTCCAGCGTCCGCACCGTGTCGTAGATCGATTCGCCTTTCTCGACGCTTGAAGCGGCGGCAGTGAAGTTCAGCACCTCCGCGCCGAGCCGTTTCTCCGCGACTTCAAAGGAGAAGCGGGTCCGGGTGCTGTTCTCAAAAAACATATTGGCGACAAATCGCCCCGGTATGACCGGCTGCACCTTCTCCGGCTGGTTCTCCCAGTAGGCCGCACGGTCCAGGATCGACAGGATCTCATCCTTGTCCAGCTCCTTCAGGCCCAGCAAGCTCCTCTGTCTCAGCTGCGTCACACTCATGCTTGCTGCCCCCTCTGTTGGATGATCGTCACTTTGTCTTCCCCGTCGATCTCGCTCAAGTACACCTCGATCTTCTCCAGCTTGGAGGTCGGGACGTTCTTGCCGACATAGTCGGCGCGGATCGGCAGCTCCCGGTGTCCGCGGTCCGCCAGCACGGCCAGCTGGATGAGCTGAGGCCGGCCATGATCCATCAGGGCGTCCATCGCTGCCCGGATCGTGCGTCCCGTGTAGAGAACGTCATCGAAGAGGATGACCCGCTTGTCCTGGATGCCCAGCGACTGGCCGTCCCGGTCTACACAGGCAGCCGTCCCTCCGCCGCCCTCGTTGCTCCCGCTGCGGTCGTCCCGGTAGCTCGTAATATCCAGCTCGCCGGCGACGACCTGCTTGCCCTCGATCTCCAGGATGCGCTCAGCTATGCGGCGCGCGAGGTAGATGCCGCGTGTACGGATGCCGACGAGCACACAGTTGTCGATGCCTTTGTTCTTCTCCAGGATCTCATGGGCGATCCGGGTCAGAGCCCGTCTGATGGCTGTCTCGTCCATGATGTCATGGCGTTCTTCACTCACCGTTATCCGCTCCTTCCAGACAAATATCCCCACAAAGTGGAGCCCTTTCTTCGAAGCGTAATCAGGTACTTTGCGGGGGCCCCGGGAACATATAAATCTATAAGTACAAAAAACTCCTTGCGCGGGGCGCAAGGAGCATGCATGCAGTCAAAAGCTGCCGATGAACACATGGCGACGGGCCAGGCCGCTCGCGCAGGTCTGGTCCGACATCAGTAGGATCGACACCTCTCAATAATCACGCTACCTTGACAGCCTCACAGGACTGAACTTAAAGGTACTTCATTTCATTAAGAAGCATTATCCCATGTTCGACAAAAGAAGTCAATAGTTTTGCTGGGCTAATCTACAGGCTCAGCTTGCGGATCCGCTCGACCGCTTTTTCGGTGTTCTCGCGGCTGCCGAAAGCCGTCAGGCGGAAGTAGCCTTGACCGCTCTGACCGAAGCCGACGCCCGGCGTACCGACGATGTTCGCCTCGGAGAGAAGCTTGTCGAAGAATGCCCAGGAGTCCAGACCGCTCGGTGTCTTCAGCCAGATGTATGGCGCATTGATGCCGCCGTACACTTCGAGGCCCAGCGACTTCAGTCCATCGCGGATGATCGCTGCATTGGTCATATAGTAGTCCACCAGCTCGGCGATCTGGGCTTGACCCTCAGGTGTATAGATCGCTGCCGCGCCTCGCTGCGTCACATAGGACACGCCGTTGAACTTGGTCGTATGACGACGGTTCCAGAGGTCGCCTACGAGCACTTCATTGCCGCTGGCGTCCTTTGCTTTCAGATCGCGGGGCACGACGGTGTAGGCGCAGCGTACGCCGGTGAAGCCTGCGGTCTTGGAGAAGCTGCGGAACTCGATTGCCACTTCCTTGGCACCTTCGATCTCGTAGATGCTGTGCGGGACATCTTCCTCCCGGATGAACGCTTCATAGGCCGAGTCGTACAGGATGATGCTGTTGCTGGCTTTGGCGTAATCTACCCAGGCCCGCAGTTCGTCCTTCGTCAGCGTCGTACCGGTAGGATTGTTCGGGTAGCAGAGATAGATCAGATCGACCTTCGACTGCGGCAGGCTCGGCTTAAAGTTATTTTCCGCATTAGATGGCAGATAAACGATATTCTCGTATTGATTTTTGTCTTTATTGAACGAGCCGGAACGGCCCGCCATGACGTTGGTATCCACATATACAGGGTATACTGGATCCTGCACCGCCACGATGCTCTCCTGGCTGAAGATCTCCTGGATGTTGCCTACGTCGCACTTGGAACCGTCGCTGACGAATACTTCGTTCGACTGGATCTCGATGCCGCGGGACTTGTAGTCCCCCTCGATGATAGCATTTACGAGGAAGTCGTAGCCCTGTTCAGGACCGTAGCCGCGGAAAGAACCGGGGGAAGCCAGCTCGTCCACTGCTGCATGCATCGCCTTGGTGATGGCATCCGGCAGGCCGCGGGTGACGTCGCCGATCCCCAGACTGATGATCTCGGCATTCGGGTTGTCTTGGATGAACTTGGTGCGGCGCTTGGCGATCTCGGAGAACAGATAGCTGCCCTGCAGCTCCAGGAAATTCTGATTGATCTGTGCCATTGTATATGAACACCTTCCTATTCGATAAATTGGAAACCCGCGCTCAGCGGTTTCCTAACTTATTCAGCATAGCTTAGTTCACCTCATCGACTTAATGCAGGAAGTGGCGAAATGTTTGCACTTTTTGCAGCGCCATCCCCCAATCCCGAGCTGCTGTCAGTCTGCTATCAGCGTTGCCGCAGCCCTTCCAGCTCGCGCTGAAAATCAGCCGGCAGCGGTGCTTCGAACTCCAGATATTCGCCGCTGCGCGGATGGACGAATCCCAGCACGGCAGCATGCAGTGCTTGACCCGGCAGGGCGATCGTCTTGTTGCGTCCATATACGGGATCACCGGCCAGCGGATAGCCGATATACTTCATGTGGACACGGATCTGATGCGTACGACCCGTCTCCAGCTTCAACTCTACAACGGTATAATCTCCGAGCCGCTCCAGGACGGCGAAGTGCGTGATCGCATGCTTGCCGCCCCGGTCCGTCACCTTGAACAGCTTGCGGTCCTGCGGATCGCGTCCGATCGGCGCATCGATCGTGCCGTGGTCATGCGGCAGATTGCCATGCACCAAAGCGATGTACTTGCGGGTAACCGTATGAGCCTTGAGCTGTTCAGCCAGGCCATGATGCGCCAGATCGTTCTTTGCAGCCATCAGCAGTCCCGTCGTATCTTTGTCGATCCGGTGCACGATGCCGGGGCGCAGCTCGCCCCCTACACCAGCCAGATCTTTACAATGGTACATCAGCGCATTGACGAGCGTACCGTCAGGATGTCCGGCGGCCGGATGCACGACCATGCCGCGCGGTTTATTGATGACGATCAGATCGCCGTCCTCATACACGACCTCTAGGGGGATGTCCTGCGGCTCAATCTCAGTAGTCTCCGTAGGCGGTGGCGTCACGGCGACGCGGTCTTCCTCGGCCACCTTGTAGTTGGGCTTTACTGTTCGGCCGCTCACCAGCACGCAGCCGCTGCGGATCCACTCTTGCACTTGTGTCCGGGAGACCGACTCCTCCTCCAGCGCTTCGGTCAGCAGCTTGTCCAGCCGCTCCCCAGCGCTATCGGCATCGATGATCAATTCCCATGTTTCTTCTTCATTATCATTAGGCAAGTTAGACTGGTTGTTTGAATTCTGGGTCATTGTTCTCTCCGTCCTGCTTTGGCTTGTCCTCATTTTTGATGTCCAGGATCGTGTCGAGCAGGATCAGGCCCACGCCGATGACGATCCCCATATCCGCTACATTGAAGATCGGGAAGGTATATGTGCCGAAGTTGAATTGCAGGAAGTCTACGACCTCCCCTTTCGTCGCGCGGTCCAGGAAATTGCCGAACGCCCCGCCAAGTACAAGTCCCAGCGCCGCCAGCAGCCGGACCTTGCCGGTGTTGCGGTTCATGTAGATATAGCCGATGATGCCGATCACTACCAAGGAGGTGACGATTATAAAGAAGGTCGTCTGTTCCTGCAAGATGCCGAAGGCAGCGCCCCGGTTGCGGTGTGAGGTGATAATAAAAAAGTTGCCGAGCACACCGATTCTTTCGCCAATCTCCATCTGCGTTTCGATTACCTTCTTGGTAATGAAGTCCAGGATGAAAACGGCAATCGCAATCCAATAATAATAATACCTCACTGTTTTATCCCCCCGGGTACATAACTATAATCATCCCAAATATTGTAGCATACGGCTGACCCCGGTTGCCAGCACACCTCCCAAAAATCGAGAACGGCATCCTAGCCTTGTCCCGATTAAAACAAGCCCCCTCCGCAAATGCTAAGCATGCAGCAGCTTACATTCACTATCCATCCGGAAGGCGGCTGAATATGACTCCATTATCTCAAGAACAATTGTCAGCTTTAATGGCGGATCTATCTCAAGAACAACAGCGTCTGCAGAAGCAGCTGGACGAGAACAATGAATACGGTCTGGCCTCCTCCCTGCGCGATGCGACGGGCGAGCTGTCGACCTTCGACAACCACCCCGGCGACCTGGGCACCGAGATGTTCGAGCGGGGCAAAGATCTGGCGCTTTGGGAGCTGGTAGAGCTGGAGCTCGCCCGCACGGAGGAAGCACTGCGAGCCATCCAGGACGGCCGTTACGGCCGCTGTCTTACCTGTGGCGTTGATATCCCTATCGAGCGTCTTCAGGCGCTGCCCGCAACCCTATACTGTGCCGAACATTCACCGCAGCAGCAGGTGTCCGACCGCCGGCCGGTAGAGGAGTCATTCCTGCAGCCGCCATTTGGCCGCACCAGTCTCGATGAACAGGATGCTACCGGCTTTGACGGGGAAGACAGCTGGCAAATGGTGGAGCAATGGGGCAACGCCGATTCCCCTGCCATGGCTGAGCAAGATGTGGACAATTACGAGCAGGGGATGACCGAGGCCGATGAAGCGGACGGCTACACCGAGTCGTTCGAAGGCTTCCTGGCCACCGATATCACCGGTGCGCAGCGCGTGTTCGTCCGCAATCAGGCGTACAGGGATTACGTCAGCAGCGGCGAAGGCGATCGTACGCTCTCATGGGACGAGGAAGTGGAGGATGCAGAGGATGGCGGGTATCAGTAAGACTTTCCCTCCAGCTGATTCTGGACGATCTTGACGATATCCGCGATATAATCGCCGATGATCGGCAGGTTCAACGCCCCGAGCAGCTTCAGCAGGTATAATATCGTGGCGGCAAAAAAGGTGAAACCGATGGCGATCCCGATGCCTCTGGCGCCTCCTGCGACCAGATTGCGCCAGATGAGCGAAGCCGGTCGGTTGAGCAGCTGCACATAATCTGCGATCATGGAGCGCTCCATGTCGACCGTCACCTTTTGCAGCCTGGATTCGAGCGCATCAAGCGCATCCCGAAGCTGCTTCCAATCTCTCGTCTCCTCTTGGTTAGACATCCTGCTTGCCCCTCCTTTCGAAGCAAAAACGAGCTCTTCCCAAAAGGTGAGAGCTCGTTTTTCGTACCGGTCTCTTAGTACCAGTATATCCTCTTTATTGAAGGGAAATTCCAATCGTTTTTTCGCCCAGCTCGACACGCTCCATCCCATCGGCTTCGCCATAGGCTACCGCTGTCAGCAGCACATTTTCCTGCAGGACATGCTCGAACGCCTGAAGCGCCGCTTGCAGCTCATCATCCACGGACAATGTCAGCGCCACGCGCTTCTCGATCGGCAGGTCCTGCTTCTTGCGGGTATCTTGCACCGCCCGGATCACCTCGCGGACCCAGCCTTCCTGGATCAGCTCCGGCGTGATCTCGGTATGCAGCGCAACTGTCAGCTGGTTACCCGATGCGGCGGCAAAGCCGGATTTGGCCTGCTTCTCGATCAGCAGCTCTTCCTTGTCGATGACTAGCTGCTCTCCGTTCTCGCTCTCGTATGTCAGACTGCCGCTCTGCACCGCCTCGCGTGTCTGATCGGCCGACAAACCTTTCAGATAAGCCTGGATCGGCCCGACCTGCTTGCCGTACTTGCGTCCGGCCAGCTTGAGGTTCAGCTTGAGCGTGAAATCGACGAAGCCGCTGTCGCCCTGCTCGACCTCGATTGCCTTGACGTTGATCTCATCCTTGATGATCTCTTCATACGCCGTCAGGTCAAACGGACCGTCGAGCGAGACGATCAGCTTGGAGAGCGGCTGTCGCGTTTTGATGCCCGTCTCGTTGCGGACATTGCGCGCCAGCTCGACGATACTGCGGGCCGTCTCCATATCGCGCTCCAGTTCGCTGTCGATCAGCGACTCGTCGGCGGCCGGATAATCCGTCAGATGCACGCTGCCTTTGCCGCCAAGATTGCGATATACTTCTTCGGCCAGGAGCGGCGCGTATGGTGCGATCAATCCGGCAAGCGTCAGCAGTACCTCACGCAATGTTTGGTAGGCCTGAACCTTGTCGTCCGTCAGCCCGCTGCCCCAGAAGCGATCACGCGAGCGGCGGATATACCAGTTGCTAAGCTCGTCGACGAAGATCTCGATCTGCTTGGCCGGATTCAGGAAATCGTTGGCCTCCAGCCCCTTGCTCACCTGCTGGATGAGCGTATGAAGACGGGAGACGATCCAGCGGTCCAGCTTGTTCTCTGCCTTCTGAGGCGCATGCGCCTCCGGCGAGAAGCCATCAATGGAAGCATAAAGCGCGAAGAAGGCATGCGTATTGACGATCGTATCGATGACCTTGGACTTCGCTTCGGCGACGATGCCCTTGGAGAACCGCTTACTGTTCCAAGGCGCGCTGTCCGCCAGCAGCGCCCAGCGGAAGGCATCGGTGCCGTACGCCTCGATGATCTCCCATGGATCGATGACATTGCCTTTGGACTTGGACATCTTCTGTCCGTTCTCATCCAGGATATGTCCTGTAGAGATAACCGCCTTGTAAGGCGCCTTGCCGTTGTAGAGCGTCGAGACGGCCAGCAGACTGTAGAACCAGCCGCGCGTCTGGTCGATGCCTTCGCAGATGATATCCGCAGGATATTGCTGGGCAAACCGTTCCTCGTTTTCGAACGGATGATGCTGTTGGGCAAATGGCATCGAACCGCTGTCGAACCAGACGTCGATCACCTCAGAGGTCCGCGTCATCCGGCCGCCGTCGCAATGCGGACAATGCAAGTGAACTTCATCGACATAAGGCTTGTGCAGCTCGATGTCTGCAGGCACCTCGCCCACTGCCTTCGCACGCATGTCCTCGATGCTGCCCGGCGCATACTCGCTATGACAGCTGTCGCACACCCAGACGTTGAGCGGCGTGCCCCAGTAGCGATTGCGGCTGATGTTCCAGTCGACCAGATCCTCCAGGAACTTGCCGAAGCGGCCTTCCCGGATATGGCCCGGATACCAGTCGACCCCGTTGTTGTTAGCGATCAGCTGATCTTTGACGGCTGTCGTCTTGATGAACCAGCTCTCGGTCGCATAGTAGAGAAGCGGCGACTTGCAGCGCCAGCAGAACGGATAACTGTGCTCGTAACGCTCCTTGCTGAACAGCAGGCCGCGTTCGCTGAGCATCTTGACGATGTCTACATCGCAGTCCTTGACGAACCGGCCAGCCAGATCGGTGACGGCATCGACATAACGACCCGTGCTATCAACGACGCTGAGCATGCTCAGGCCTTGCTGTCTGACCGCCTTGTAATCATCCTCGCCGTGCGCAGGAGCCAAATGGACGATCCCTGTACCGCTGCTATCGGTGACGAAGTCCGCCGCAATGACGATATGCCCTTTGTCTACCTCCACGTAAGCCAATGGCGGCTCATAAGCGAGACCCGCAAGCTCTGAGCCTTTCAGTGTGCCTGCAATTTCGTAATCGCCTTTGACGACACTCTCCACCAGGTTCTCGGCAACGATGACGATCTCGCCATCGACACGCACCCGGCTGTAGGTCAGCTCCGGATTAACGGCCAGCGCTACGTTGGCCGGAAGCGTCCAAGGCGTCGTCGTCCAGGCAAGGATCGCTTCCTCGCGGTCCTTGAGCCGGAATTTGACCGTCGCGCTCAGATCCTTCACATCCTCGTAGCCTTGCGCCACTTCATGGGAGCTCAGCGTCGTCTGGCAGCACGGGCAGTACGGGCTGACCCGATGGCCGCGATACAGCAGCCCTTTCTCGTGGATCGTCGAGAGGATGTGCCATACGCTCTCGATATAACGATTGTCGAGGGTGATGTACGGATTTCCATGTCCGTCCAATACGCGATTCCCTCGGTCAGCTCGCGCCATTGCTTCTCGTATTCGAACACGCTCGCTTTACACTTCTTAACGAACGCTTCGATCCCATAATTCTCGATCTCCTGTTTGCCGGAGATGCCTAGCTGCTTCTCGACACCCAGCTCCACCGGCAGGCCATGCGTATCCCAGCCCGCCTTGCGGACGACCCGGTAGCCGGCCATCGTCTTGTAGCGGCAGATGAAATCCTTGATGACCCTCCCCAGCACATGGCCGATATGCGGTGCGCCGTTGGCGGTCGGCGGGCCCTCGTAGAATACGAAGTTCGGCTTGCCCTCGCGGTTTTCTACCGACTGTTTGAACGTCTCCTCCGTCTTCCATTGCTCCAGTACCCTCAGCTCACGGTCGCGGGCACGTTCCTTGACATCTACACGCTGCATTGCTCGTCATTCCTTTCTCATTTTCTCTTCTATAAAACAACAAAAAAACCTCTCCCTAAGGGACGAGGCTTGCTCGCGTTACCACCCTATTTCCGGACCACGCCCCAAAGAGGCGAGCCGGCGCTCTAGCCGCGGACGATCATCCGCGCTCCATGGTAACGGTGGACACCCGGCAACACCTACTCTTTTAAAGAGGAAGTTCAAAATGACCGCTTTTGATCACGATGCCACCTCAGAGAAGTCGACTCGACGTCGAATCTTGAATGCAATTCAAACTTCCGGTGCTCACGTAGGTTACCCTACGCTCCGCTCCTCATTTCGAATTGCCTCCAACCTTCTCGGTGCTGAAAAGCGATCATTTTGAACCTTCATTGGAATAAAGCTCAAAACACCCACTCTCAGTTAGCGGTGAACCTACACTCTAATGGCTTCGGCGCTGCTTCTCGGAGAGGATCTTCGGCTGCAGTCTGAACATCGGCTCCCAGCGACCACCGACTCTCTGGCGTTCATCCTTGCAACGTACTCGTTCTCGTCATCGAATTTAGTCTAGCTTAATTGTTAATCCTATTTATAACGTTTTCCACGGCATTTGTCAACGTTCGACCGCGGCTCCCTCCGGCTGCGGCGCTTCCAGGGCATCCCAGTCGTCTTTACTCAGCATCTCAAGCTGAGCTTCCACAAGCATACGGAACCGCGAGCGGTAGATAGAGGCCTGCTTTTTGAGCTCTTCGACCTCCAGGGAGACTTTACGCGATTTGGCAAGCGACTCATTGATGATGCGGTCCGCGTTTTTCTCTGCTTCCTTGATGATCAGTTGGGCTTCCTTCTTGGAGTTGCCCTTGACCTCATCTGCTGCCTCCTGGGCGACGATGATCGTCTTGCTGAGCGTCTCCTCGATGTTGGCGAAGTGATTGAGCTTCTCCTGCACGGTCAGCAGTTGATTCTGCAGCTCCTTGTTCTCGCGGATCAGCGCTTCATAATCCTTAATCACCTGATCCAGGAACTCATTGACCTCATCCTCGTCGTATCCGCGCAGTCTGCGTCCAAACTCCTTGTTATGTATGTCCAATGGCGTTAGCGGCATTGGCGCACCTCCTCATCGAAATGACGATCCCTCAACGTAATTCAATCAACCAATTCGACAATAAGGCGCAAAATCCTTCAAGTCGTCAAATAAATTTGCCCGCTCTCACACGGATCCGGCCTTTCTTGGTCATGCCTTCCACCTCAAGCAGCTTGAAACGGCCCAGTCCCTGGATCGAGACAACGTCGCCTTCCTTGAGAAGTCGGGACGGGTCCTCCGTCACCTTCCAGTTGACCCGGCATCTGCCGGCACGGATCGGTTCGACGATGCGGGCCCGGCTGAACCGGTGGACATCGCTGGCGATCCCGTCCAGCCGCATCGAAGCGACAGAGAGACTGATCTCCTCCAGTTCCGCGACAGCTGGCTTGAATGCCTCAAGCGGCAGCACCTCGGTCAGGACGGACGCTCTATGCACCTGCCGCAGATGGACGTTCAGATAAGCCGCAATCTCATCCGTGACCAGACAGTGACAGCTGTGTTCGTGGGCATGGATGTCGCCGATCCGGTCGCGCTTGATGCCCAAGCCCAGGATCGCGCCCATGTAGTCGCCGTGATCCAACTCCAGCGGGCTGCGGTCGCTCGCTTCGATAGCGAGGACCGAGATCCCCATCGGCTCAGCTTCCAGCGGACGGTAATCCGGTGCAATTATGGCTCGCTGCCGCTCTGCGCCATCGTAACCGCCGTCCAGGCGCAGATGCACATCGGGGTGGCGGTGGGCCAGCGTCGTCAGGATGAACACCTGACGCGGATCCAGAAAATCCGTCCGTTTCAGTTCATGCCAGTCGCCCGCGCGGTTCACCCATTCGGAAGCACGGTCGATAAAAGGACGCTCATCCGGGTGGAAATGTTCGTATACATCATTGTTCATTCGTGTCGCTCCCGTGCTCTTCTAGAAGAAGAAGCTAATGACCGCTACGAGTCCGGCAGCGACAAACTGCAGAGCGAACACGGCGAGGATCGGGGACAGATCGAGTACGCCGCCGATCGGCGGGATGATCCGCCGGAATACCGACAGATAAGGCTCGACGAACTTGCCCAGCAGCTCCCCCACGAAGCTCTCCCGCAGATTGGGAAGCCAGGACATCAGGACGTAGCCGATAATCATAAACGTGTAAATGGTTCGAAGCGTGTTGATAAAATCAGCTATTGCATGTTCATTCAACTCAAGGTCACCTCATTTTATTGTAATCAACATCCTCCGCCATCATTTCCGTGATGGTGCCTTGAATTTCAACTGAATCCGGCGTACACAGGAAAATATTGGGCCCTAACTTCGAAATGTTACCGTTCAAAGCGTATACCGTACCGCTCAAAAAGTCAACGACACGGACCGCCTGCTCCTTCCGCACCCGCTGCAGATTGACGATGACGGGACGGCGCGAGCGCAAATGATCGGCGATCTCCTGCGCTTCATCGTACGTTCTCGGCTCGATCAGGACGACGCGAGTGTTTTTCTGGGAGTGAATGCTGACGACGTTATTGCTCTTGGCTTGCTGCTGTCTGCGGTTCTCGAAAGCGTTATGATCCTGTTCGGATTCATCCTCTGCAGTCGTAGTGATCTTCTCCCGTTCGATGACCTCTTCTTCTTCTTGCAGGCCGAGAAAATTCATGAATTTGTTCATTACGCCCATTACGCTTCCTCCTCTTTGCCCACCAGAACGGTTCCCAGCCGCAGCCAGGTCGCCCCCTCCTCGATGGCAATCTCAAAATCGTTGGACATGCCCATGGACAGATGGTGCACTTCTTCAGGCAGTACTGCTGCCACGTTGAGCTCGTCGCGGAGCTCGCGCAGCCGCCGGAAGACCGGACGGGTCTGCTCCGGCTCGGCTTCGTAAGGAGCCATCGTCATCAAGCCGGCGACCCGCAGATGCGGCAGCTCTGCCAGTGAAGCTGCAAACGGTCGCAGCTCTTCAGGCTGCAGCCCATGTTTGGTGTCCTCGCCAGACACATTGACCTGGATCATACACGGCACACGGATGCCGAGCTGTTCCGCTTTGCGGCTGATCTCTTTGGCCAGGGAAGGCCTGTCCAACGAGTGGATCCAGGTGAAGCGGCCGACCACTTCCTTAACCTTGTTGGTCTGGAGCGAGCCTATAAAGTGCCACGTCGGCGCTGCTTGCTCTCCGTTCTCCTCCACGGCATGCCATTTTGCTTGGGCATCCTGCCAGCGGTTCTCACCGAGATGCTGCAGCCCGTGGCGGATGGCCTCAAGCGTGGTTGCGGTCGATACGTATTTGGTAACGGCAATGACCTGTATCTGCTCTCTGCTGCGGCCGCTGCGGATACATGCTTGCTGTATGCGTTGTTCGACTTCTTCTATTCGTTGCTTCATTGTTGTCAAGCCGTGATCACCTCATCTCATGCCGATCCAGCTGGCCATGCGGCCCGTCTTGCCTCCCTCCATACGATGGGAGAAGAACAGATCGGTCCGACAGCCGGTACATCTGGTACTTAATTCGATATTCATCGGCAATATTCCTGCTTTTATCATAATCTGTCGGTTAATTTCTTTCAAGTTGAGGCGTGCTTTGCCCTTACTGGAAGGCGTAACCATGACGCTCCTATCGGACCCCGGCTGCTTCGTCAGTTCTTCGATGAGCGGCATAGCGCGGGAGATCACCGGCTCATCCACCTCATAACAGCAGCTGCCGATCGACGGTCCGATTGCCGCACGCACGTCCTCCGGCTTGCTGCCGTACTTCTCTGACATCTCCCTGACAGTTGCCGAGGCGATCTCCAGGACAGTTCCTTTCCATCCCGCATGCGCCAGAGCGATCACCTCGCGTCGCGGGTCATGGAAATATAGTGGCACACAATCGGCGTACAAGGAGGTTAGCAGTACTCCTTTCTCGGCAGTCACCACCGCATCGCAGTCTGCCAGCGCGTCTTCCCGGCTCGAACGGCCGCGCCCCCGTTCGGCTGCGCTGACATGATGAACGGCATTGCCGTGGACTTGCTCGCTGCTAGTCCAAGACTCGGCGGCCCATCCGATCGCTTCGGTGACGAGTTCCCGATTGCGCACGACAAGTGTCGGTTCATCTCCGACATGCAAGCCGACATTGAGCGACTGCCAGTGCTGACCGCTGACTCCGCCATGGCGCCCGGTGAAGCCTGCCGTCAAGCCCGGATGGTTATCCATCCAGGCAGTCAACAGATATAGTGAAGGGCGCTCCGCATGCGCCCGGCTTTCGAATGGTTCCATCTCCCATCACCTCTATACCAGTGTACCATAGGAGCAGTCCGGCTTTCGAGCCGCTCTCCCTGCAGTCATTCGCTTCGGGCGGACTTCAGCCGCCAACAGCCGATCTAATGATGCTCTCCCTCTTCACTCTCATACCGGTACGTTTTACTGTCGTCCAGCCGCACCAGTACGACGTCCGCGCCGATCTTGACGATGTTGCGCCACGGGATGACGACGTCTGCCCCGCCGCCTACCATGCCAAAGAAGCGCGTATACGCCGGCACTACAATGGAATCGATTCGTCCCTGGCGCAGATCCAGCTCCAGATCGCTCACATGACCGAGCCGCTTGCCATCGACGATATTGATGACGTCCTTCGATTGAAAATCGGATATTTTCAAGGCATTCACCGCCTATTCCAGACTCGTCCCGCCGCCTGCGCCACGCGAGCAAGCCCAAGGACTCCTGATATCAGTATATGTTCCCTCATCCTGTCTCGATGACACCAACCGTTTGTTGCGCTGCCTCACTGTTTCAATCGTTCACGCGCCGCATCACTAAGCTCATAGAAGTGATAGCTTTGTTTATTTGCTCCGACTGGTGTGATGAGGCCTTTTGCAATGAGCTTCGCTATGTACCTTTGATGTGCCCCGCGGCTCTTTTTAACACATTGCATCACGTCCTTCATCCGGAAGGGACGATTCAGTTCTCTGACATAACGAAGCAAAGCCTTTTCTGTCAGAGACAATTCGGCAAATGGCTCGGTTGTCGAAGCGCCTAATCGGCCAAGCAATTCGAAGATGGATTTGCTGCAAGCTTCAGCCTTTTTATCCAGCTCGTCATAGCTAAACGGCACGTAGATGTACCTGTGCATCGCCATACTCCTAATCCTCAGTCGCTCAAATGTAAACCGATCCCTCGTTATCAACTCAGCATGAACTACAAACCCATCGCACTCAAACACAATACCGAGCGGTTCATAAAACACATCAAGATAGATTCTCACGCCATTGAAGTCAATGAGTTCATATTCCAAATGGAAACCATCAAATGATTTAAAAATATTCCATATCAATTTCAAAAGCTTCTTTTCTCCTTCACCGATCTTTTCCAATCGTTCCAGCCGATTTCCCCTCGCACCTCTCATTTGCTTCTGCAAAAATTGCTCGTACGCCTCTTCAAAGCTTACCATTTCCTAACCCTCCCGATTATCCAGCACGCAAAAAAAGCCGCAAGTTTCCGAAGAAACGAGCGGTGTGTGCTTCACGCGCATTTAAGATATGTGCTTACGTACATTTTATCAAACCAAAAACGGCACGACAACCCAACTTTGAACAAACTCGGGCTTGCAAGACTCACAGTCTATCTCTAAGCATCATTTCAGAGCTTGCACTGACCACTCCCCGTCGCCGCCCCGCCTCTAAGCACCATTTTGGAGCTTGCACAACCCGTGCCCCGCCGCCGCTCCACCTCTAAGCATCATTTCGGAGCTTGCACGACTCACCATCTATCTCTAAGCACCATTTCGGGGCTTGCACAACCCGTAGCCCGCCGCCGCACCGCCTCTAAGCATCATTTCGGGGCCTGCACGACTCACCGTCTATCTCTAAGCATCATTTTGGAGCTTGTACTGACCGCGCCCCATCGCCGCTCCACTTCTAAGCACCATTTCGGGGCTTGCACGACTCACCATCCACCTCTAAGCACCATTTCGGGGCCTGCACGACTCACCGTCTTCACCGCCACACATTAAAGGACGGCGCTCGCGCGCCGTCCCTTTGCTGCCGCCAGGCAGCCTTATATCTTATGTCTTATGTCTTCACATGCTTCTGCATCTGTTGGATCGCCGACTTCTCCAGCCGCGACACCTGGGCTTGCGAGATGCCGATCTCGTCCGCAACCTCCATCTGGGTTTTGCCCTCAAAGAAGCGCATCGACAGGATCATTTTCTCACGGTCGCCCAGCTTGTGCATCGCTTCCCGCAGCGCGATCTCCTCGATCCAGGTGACATCCTTGTTGCGGTCATCGCTGATCTGATCCATGACGAAGATCGGGTCGCCGCCATCCTGATAGATCGGCTCGAAGAGGGAGACCGGGTCCTGGATCGCATCAAGCGCGAAGACGATATCCTCCTTCGGCACATTGAGCGCTTCGGATATTTCAAAGATCGTCGGTTCGCGGGAATTCTGATTCGTCAGACTGTCTCTTACCTGCAGCGCCTTGTAGGCGATGTCGCGCAAGCTCCGCGAGACGCGGATCGGATTATTATCTCTAAGATACCGTCGGATCTCTCCGATTATCATCGGTACGGCGTAAGTGGAGAACTTGACGTTCTGGCCCAGGTCAAAATTATCGATCGCCTTCATCAGACCGATGCAGCCGACCTGGAACAGGTCATCGACGAACTCGCCGCGGTTGTTAAACCGTTGAATCACGCTGAGCACTAACCTCAGGTTGCCGTTCACCAGCTTCTCCCTGGCGGACAACTCCCCCCGGGTCTGCAGTTCCGTGAACAGCTCTCTCATCTGGGCGTTGGTGAGGACGGGCAGTTTGGCAGTATCCACTCCACAGATTTCAACTTTGTTTCGGGTCAACGTGATTACCTCCCAAGGTGAAACGGCTTCGCCTAAAAGTTTTGCAAAGCAAAACTAGCTTCGTAAGCACCGGCGTAGTAAGTTTCATTCCTGAGAAATATAAGCCAGGTAGATCAGGTAACATTTACTGCTTATATTTCAAGGAGAAACATTACTGTACATTATCCCCTTGGCCACCCGAATTATTCCTTGTCTGCCAACGTTGCATTCCGCTCCAAAATCGGATAAAATGCTTGGTTCACACCATCTTGTTGAACTCTTTGCGGAGCCGTTTGATGATCCGTTTCTCAAGCCGGGAGATGTAGGATTGCGAGATGCCCAGAAGATCTGCAACATCCTTTTGAGTCTTCTCCTCGCCGTCCGTAAGACCAAAGCGGAGCTCCATAATGATGCGCTCGCGCTCCGTCAGCTTCTCCAGCGCCTTGTGCAGCAGCTTGCGGTCGACCTGCTCCTCAATGTTGCGGTAGATCGTATCGTTCTCGGTTCCGAGCACATCGGAGAGCAGCAGCTCGTTGCCGTCCCAATCGATATTGAGCGGTTCGTCGAAGCTCACTTCCGAGCGTGTCTTGTTGTTGCGGCGCAGGTACATGAGGATCTCATTCTCGATACATCTGGAGGCGTAAGTAGCCAGCTTGATTTTTTTCTCGGGATCGAAGGTGTTGACCGCCTTGATCAGCCCGATCGCGCCGATCGAGACCAGATCCTCGATATGGATGCCTGTGTTCTCGAACTTGCGGGCAATGTAAACGACCAGCCGCAGGTTGCGTTCGATCAGCATCGCCCGGATTGCCGCATCCCCGCTCGTCAGCTTGCCCAGCAGATACTCTTCTTCTTCCCTCGTTAGCGGCGGCGGCAGCGCCTCGCTGCCCCCGATATAATAGATCTCATTGCTTTTTAACCCGAATAAAAACAGCACACGGTAATAATATAACTGCAGGACCAATCTCCACTTCACAACCATGACTGCAATCCTCCCTGTCGTCAACCGTCATTGAGACGACGATTCCTTAGATTCTGAAATGAGCGATGGGTGAATAATTGCTTGATACACATCGTCTGCCGACAGTTTACCTCCATCGAGACCGATCAGCACCCTGTGCGTTTCTATGATCCGTCCCTCCTGCTCGATCTGCACGCGATCCGGTTTGAGTGCCAGCATGAACTGGGTGCCGCGGTTAATCCCGCGGTAGGGAACGAGCCGCAGTCGGTCTTGCCAGGCGCAGGTTTCTTCACCAATACCGGATACCAGCTTGTCGACCTCTGATTCACGGATACGCTCCAGCCACGACGGGGGCAGCTCCTCACGCCACAACCCCGCCTCCATGACCATGACCGGGATACGAGTCAGCGGGTCGTAAAGATGGTTGCCTGTATCGACGAGCCCCATGCAGCGGCATTCCACCTCCTCGATGTACACCGTTACTGCCGCCACATGAGAGCGGACCTGCTCCCGCTGCCGTCGCGAAGCCAGTACGCTCCGGTAGATCAACAGCCCCGCTGCCAGCAACACGAGCAGCAGCCCCAGACCGATATTGAGCTCGGCTCCAAGCCCCCCCGAACGGGTGAACCACAGTCCGTTCCACAGCTCGCTGGAGCTCTGGAGCAGATAATAACCGCCGAGTACGGCGCCTGCTGCAGCAAAATTGACACCATAGAACGCCGCCACATGCCTAGCAAAGGACTGGAGTCCCCCGAAGCCGAATGCCGTCCAGAGCATCAGCAGCGACAACACAATCTTGATTGCGAACGTGTACATAAACGACACCTGCGGTAACAACATCATCGCCGCATAGCAGGCGCCGATCGCCGAAGCGGCGATCAGGCGGAGCATACGCAGCCGCACGCCCCTCACCCAAGCCGTCACATAGAGCAGGCTGCCGTCGATTACAAAATTCATCAGAAATACCAGATCAATATATACAATCAGAACAGCTCAACCTCCTGCCTTGACGCGAATCGGACAACCCGGTGCGCTGAGACAGCGATGCACCACCGGCGGTACCTCCGGCGGAAACGGTTGAGACTAGTATAGTAAAATACTATTTCAATGTCTGTCTAAACATGCCGTCATGACCGATCTTTTTTTGTCGAGTGCGGCGGAGCTTGACGAATCCCCCCAATCGACAGGGCCGTCCTCCCCAAGCGAGGCCAGCCCGCCCCATGCCTTTGTACAACGACAAAAAAGCTGTGTTCTCCGGCAGCAAGCTCCGAAGAAACACAGCTATAGGTCTAGATGATGGTTATGACGATTAACGGTCATTGCGGGGACGGTTGCGCAGGAATGCCGGGATATCCAGCTGATCGCTGCTCGTCTGGCCGCCGAATGGCTTGGGACTGGACGCCGGCTGACGCTGCTCGCCGCTTGTATCTGCTGCCGGCTGGCCAGGCGCCCGCCGCATCGGATCCGGTCCTTTGTGCTCAAAGCCGGTCGCGATGACGGTAACCTTGATCTCATCCTTGAGCTCCTCGTCGATGATCGCACCGAAGATCATATTAACCTCCGGATCCGACGCGGCGATGACGATCTCGGCCGCTTCGTTGACCTCGTACAACGACAGATTGGAGCCGCCGGTGATGTTCATGATCACCCCTCTGGCGCCGTCGATGGACGTCTCCAGCAGCGGACTCATGATCGCTTTGCGCGCCGCTTCTGCCGCGCGATTCTCGCCGGTCGCGACACCGATACCCATCAGCGCCGAACCACGTTCGGTCATGATCGTCTTGACGTCCGCGAAGTCGAGATTGATCAGGCCCGGTACGGCGATCAGGTCAGAGATGCCTTGGACAGCTTGTCGCAGTACATTGTCAGCTTCCCGGAACGCTTCGAGCATCGGCGTCTTCTTGTCGACAATCTCCAGCAGTCGATCGTTAGGGATGACGATCAGCGTATCGACCTTGTCCTTCAGGGCCTCGATACCCAGCTCAGCTTGTCCTGAGCGCTTGCGGCCCTCGAAGGTGAACGGACGGGTCACGACACCGACCGTCAATGCGCCGCATTCACGGGCGATCTCGGCGATGACCGGAGCCGCCCCTGTACCTGTTCCACCGCCCATGCCGGCAGTCACGAAGACCATGTCGGCACCTTTTAGCGTATTAGCAACGAGATCCCGTGATTCTTCAGCCGCTTTCTTGCCCACTTCCGGATTGGCGCCTGCGCCAAGACCGCGCGTCAGCTTATCGCCGATCTGCAGCTTATGCTCGGATTTGGCCAGATGCAGCGCCTGCGCATCTGTATTGACAGTTATAAATTCGACGCCTTTGACGCCGTTGTCGATCATGCGGTTTACTGCATTGCTGCCCCCGCCGCCTACGCCGATCACTTTGATCTGCGCCAGCTGCTCCATATCAAAATCGAACTCCAACATTCTGTTTCCCCCGATCAAATAAATTCACTAAACATATTTTTAATCCGCTCAAACAATCCAGGCTTCGCAGGCTCTGCGGGAGCCGACTTGCGGTTGCCCGTTTTCTTTGGAGCGTTGGCCGGGCGATTGCGCATATATTTGGATACGTATTGGATCATGCCGACACCGCTGGTAAATGCCGGATCGCGAACGCCGATGTAATCCGGCACCGCGATGCGGACTGAAGACTCCAGTTCGCTCTGAGCCAGCGGCAGAACCCCTGCCATAGACACAGAACCACCAGTCAATACGTACCCGCCTACCTTGTCACCAAAACCTAGACGGCGCACCTCCTGCCGCACCAGGTGGAAAATCTCCTGCATCCGCGGTTCGATGATGTTAGCCAGGTCAACCTGGGTGAATTCCTTTTCTACGTTGCTGCCCATCCGCATGACCTTGAAACGCTGGTCGTCCGCGGCGCTGTCGATCAGCGAACAGCCGTATTTGAGCTTGATCTTCTCAGCCTGCTCTGTCTGCGTACGCAAGCCATAGGAGATATCATTGGTAACGTACTCGCCCCCGATCGGCAGCGTGGATGTGGCTACCAGACTACCCTGTTCGAAAATCGCCAGCGTGCAGGAGCCTGCTCCTACATCGATGAGTACGGTACCCATCATCTTCTCGTCCTTGGTCAGAGCCATCTGGCCCGATGCCAGAGACATCAGGATGACGCCGGAAATATGCAGTTCCGCCTTCTCTACGCACCGCATCAGGTTATGTATCGCCGTCTTGGCCCCGGTGATGACGGTGGCCTCCACTTCGAGGCGGACACCAATCATGCCGCGCGGATCCGAGATTCCGTCCAAGCCATCCACTAGAAATTGCTTCGGCACGAGTCCGATAATCTCCCGTTCCGGCGGCAAGGCAACTACCTTGGCCGCCTGCAACACGCGTTCGATATCGTCTTCGCCAATCTCGCGGTCTTCATTGGAGACGGCGACGACACCATGATTGGTCTGTAGTCCGATGTGATTGCCCTGGATCCCGACATAGACGTCGGTAATCTGGATTCCCACCATCCGTTCTGCATGATCCACCGCATTGCGGATCGATTGAACGGTCTGATCGATATCAACGATTGCCCCTTTCCGAATGCCTTCCGAGTCGGCAGATCCAACACCAATAATATTAATGGCTCCATTAGTAATCTCGCCAATAATAGCACGTACCTTGGATGTACCGATGTCCAAACTAACAATGATGTCGCTGCTGCTCAACCTGCGGCACCTCCGTTTCGCATGAAATTTGATTGCTGTTTTCAACACACTGAATCTACTTATTCAACGCGCTTTATATTATCCCTCTTTTTTCAACAATATTTTTACCCAGGAACATTATGCCATCATATCGGGCAAAACCCGCGGCAGATAAGGCTTTCGCTCTCCTTCCTCTGCGGGGAGAGCCTGCAAACTCCATAAATAAAATTCTACCACTCTTTATAGGGATTGAGTAGTCTAATTTTCATTAGAATCTTCACTTTCTGATGTCTCAGGAACATAGGGTGTATACGTATCCGCCAGCAGCAGAGTCAGCTTCCCCGGCTCCTGCGTCTCGACGACGGCATGAAGCGTGGACAGCTTCTCACGCAACAGCGAAATCGCTGTGACGACCTCGAATTGGGTCCTCGTGTAGATCTTGATCCGATCAGGATAAGATTTGGACGGGTAAGGAATAATCTCCGACAGATCCGAGAGCTGCTCCGGCGGAATCTCACCCAGCAGTCGACTTAGCTCAGCCTTGTGCGGGTCGTCCGCATCCCACATGGACAATACAGGCTTGTCCACCACATGATCTCTCCCCTGCACCTCAACCTGGGCTCCGCCCGCCAGAATCGCTGTCATCTCCCCGCGCGGCGAGATCTCGAAGGCGACGGTCGGATACTCCTGGACATGGATGCTCACCTTGCCGGGAAAAGACTTGGCCATCACCGCATCTTGAACCGGTTCAAGGCCCGCTTTGATCCGCTCGGCTACCTGGACTGTGTCTAGTCCGAAGAATGCCTCGCCTACTCCCAGGCCTGCTGCCTCCAGAATCTCTTCATTCGAGACGAAATAATTGCCTGATATGGTGATGGATGAAATTTTGCTAATCGAAGAATTAAAGAATAGGACGGTTAATAAAATAAGAAATAACAGGAAGAGAACGGCAATCAGCTTGCGGTTGCTGCGGCGTCTCGTCTTGGGCTCGCGCAGAATCGGCATCGGATCGGACACCAGTCTCTCCCCCTTTCGCTTCAGTATTCCTGCCTGGGGCAGCGCAGCGGCTGAAGTAGGCTGCAGCCGCTGCGCTGCCCCGGGTCGCGGTAAGTCTGCCGGATAGGAGGCTTGGCCGCTCCTTCGTCAAAAAACACCCGGTTCCCCAAAGCTATTGCGGAGGAAACCGGTTCGTTCTTTACATGCCTTGCAGACGGATGCTCGTTCAACCGGAAACCGTCTGCGAGCCGCTGACCGAGGAGAAACGCGTGATCCGGGCACCCAGGCGGGAAAACATCGATTCGATGCGGTCATAGCCGCGGTCGATATGATGGATCTGCTCGACGATCGTCTTGCCCTGGGCGGCCAACCCTGCAATCACCAGAGCTGCGCCCGCCCGCAGATCGGTTGCTTCCACAGCTGCGCCATACAGTCGAGGTACCCCGCGGATGAAGGCGCTGTTCATATCCACCCGGATATCGGCACCCATCCGCGCCAGTTCGTCGACATGGCGGAAACGGCCTTCGAAGATCGTCTCCTTCATCACACTCACACCGTCCGCGAGTGCCAAGAGCACCATTACCTGCGACTGCAGATCCGTCGGGAATGCAGGGTATGGAGAGGTAACGATCCGCTCGATCGCCCGCGGCCTTCCCCGGCCATTGACTTTAATTATATCACCATCGGCATTCACTTCAACACCGGCCCGTCTCAGGACATGGATCAACGATGTCAGGTGCGAAGGAATTGTGTTGTGAAGCACGACCTGGCCGCCAGTGACTGCCGCAGCTACCATGACGGTTCCGGTAACGATACGATCCGGTATGACCTTGTAACGGCCGGAGACGAGCGACTGTACCCCTTCGACCGTGATCGTATCCGTGCCGGCCCCGCTCACTTTGGCCCCCAGATGATTGAGAAACTGCTGCAGATCCTGAATTTCCGGCTCCCTCGCGGCATTAGTGATCTTCGTTTCACCTCTTGCGAGCACAGCGGCCATCATCAGATTCTCGGTCGCTCCCACGCTGGGGAAGTCCAGATGAATCTCAGCGCCTACAAGACCTTCCGTGCGACAGACGATCCTGCTGCCCTGCTCCTCGATCTCTGCACCGAGCATCTGCAGGCCGCGCAAGTGCAGATCGATCTTGCGTTCTCCAATCGCACAGCCTCCCGGCTGATAGATCTCGACTCTTCCGAATCGGGCCAGCAGCGGTCCCATCAGAAATATCGACGATCGCATTTGCCGCATCAGCAACTCCGGTACGTGGGCAGAATGAGCCGATGCCGTATCCAGCGCGACCGTGTGACCGTTGTGTTCCGCACGGCAGCCCAGCTCCCGCAGAATCTCCAGCATCACCTCGATGTCGAGCAGCCGCGGGACATGATCAAGCGTGACTGTACCCTTGACCAGCATACTGGCTGCCAGGATCGGCAATGCGGCATTTTTTGCGCCTTGGATAACAATGGATCCTGAGAGTGGTTTCCCGCCTTCAATCACCAATTTGTCCAATCTATCACCTCCGATTTACCGCTCACCCACCACCAGTACTTCCGGCACCAGTTCAATTCCGTAACGTTCCTTGATGATGCGTTGCGTTTGCCCCATGAGGGTGAGTACATCCTCTGCGGTCGCTTGCCCGGTATTGACGATAAAATTGGCATGCTGTCCCGATATCTCGGCACCGCCCGAACGCAGGCCTTTGAGACCCGCTTCCTCGATCAGACGGGCGGCATGATCTCCAGGAGGATTGCGGAACACACTGCCGCAAGTAGCCATCTTCAGCGGCTGCGTCCGCAGCCTGCGATCCTTGTAGGACGCCATGGCGGCTGCGATCTCCTTGCGGTCGCCCGCTTCGAGTTCGAAGGTAGCGCTCACTACGATACCCTGCTGCTCCTGCAGGATCGAGTGCCGGTAAGAGAAGCCCATCTCCTCTTTGCCGTATCGGACCAATTCTCCTGTCTTCAGGATAACGTCCGCCGATTGCAATATGCGTGACACATCCGAGCCATGAGCTCCGGCATTCATATAGACCGCACCGCCTACCGTACCTGGAATGCCCCCTGCAAATTCCAAGCCGGTGAGCCCCGCCTTCCCTGCCAACACGGACAGTTTGATGAAGGAATGCGCTGCGCCTGCATGGACCAGATTGCCGTCAAACCGGGCGTAATCCAGTCCAGATCCGGGCTTTAGCACAACTCCTCGTATCCCGCGGTCGCTGACAAGCATATTGGAGCCTCGACCAAGCGCCGTCCAGGATACGTCATGCTTATGAAGCAGCCGGATGATGGCCGTAAGCGCTTCTGCGCTGGATGGAAGAATCAACAGATCGGCAGGGCCGCCGATTTTCCAGGTCGTGTGACCTGCCAGCGGCTCATTGCGTTTGATTTCCCCCCAGTCGTTATCTTGGATGCTCTGGATGATCTGCTGCATAAGCTGTACCTCCTTCTTGCTGTTGTGTGTGGGATAGAGATAATTCCTGCGGGGCGGTCATCTGGAGCCTGAGCTCCGGATGCACAACCGGTCCGCTATATATATTCGTGTTTAAAAAGTCGGTTTTCAGTATCGACTGCGTCCAAGATTCGATGCCGAATCCTCTTCCTGGAACACTTCGTAATCAAAAGCGAACTTTTTAAACTACCTTATAAAGCGGCCACGATTATACCCTATCCTATGCCTAGCGCCCGACTAGTGTGACAATCGCCCATGCTGCTTACGGACGACCGGTCAGCCTCGTTAATTCCGCTGCAATCGAGGCAGCCGCTTCCGGCATGCCCAGCCCCAGCGCCGCACGTCCCATGGCCGTCAGACGCCCCTCATCCGAAGTGATGGCGCGGATCTTCGCAAGCAGGTCGGGACCGTTCAGCTCACGTTCCAGGATCATCTCCGCCGCTCCGACATCTACCAGACTGCGTGCATTCGCCTCTTGGTGATTCGCCGTCACGTTTGGTGAAGGTACGAGGATCGATGGCACCCCGAGTGCGGTGATCTCGGCCAGAAAGGAGGCGCCCGAACGACTGATGACGAGCGAAGTATCGGCGAGCACCTCTGCCATATTATGAAGATAAGGCCGGATATGCAGGTTGTCCGGAATGCCGCCCTGGCGTGCTTCGAGCCGCTGCATCGTCTGTTCATAGTAGACGTCGCCGGTCGCGAAGACCAGTTGGATATCATGAAGCGCGCCCAGCCCGTCAGCCATCTCGACGAGCGCTTCATTGAACACTTTGGCTCCACGGCTGCCGCCCACGTACAGGACGAGTCTGCTGCCTGGCTTCAAGCCCAGCGACGCGAGCCCGCGGCCGCGCTCCGCCTGCAGCACGGCTGAGGCGCATGGGTTGCCGGTATAGACGACCCTGGCGCCGCCGCCAAAGCGCTCCCTGGATGCTTCGAAGCTGACGGCCACAGTCGAGGCATAGCGGCTGAGGAATTTGTTGGTAAGCCCGGGATCGACATTTTGTTCATGAATCAGTGTCGGGATACCAAGCGAAGCCGCAGCATAGACGACAGGACCGCATACATAGCCGCCGGTGCCGACGACTGCATCGGGCTTGAAGCTGCGGAGCAGCTGCTTGGAGCGGCTGACGCCGCGGAAGAACCGGAGTACGGTCTTGACATTGTCCAGCGACAGCTTGCGCTTGAAGCCGGTAATGTCGATCGCCTCGAACGTTATCCCCGCCTCCGGCACGATCCGGCTCTCCAGCCCGCGCTCGGTGCCGATGTAGAGGAGCTCGCTGTCTGGTGCGGACTGCTGCACCTGTCTGCCGATCGCCAGCGCCGGATAGATGTGGCCGCCCGTGCCGCCGCCGGTTAATACAATACGCATGTTATGGATCACCTCGAGTATCGGGATATATTAAGCAATATGCCCAGCGCCGTCAGCAGGAGAGTAAGCGACGAGCCGCCGTAGCTGACCAGCGGCAGCGTAATGCCTGTGACCGGCATCATGCCGATGACAACGCCGATGTTGATCAGCACCTGCACGCCGACGATTCCGGTAATGCCGGTAGCCAGCAGACTCCCGAAAGCATCGGGAGCTGTGATCGCCGTCCGGATACCGCGCCACACGACGATCAGGAACAGGAGGATGATCGCGGTTCCGCCGATAAAGCCCAGTTCCTCGGCGATGATCGAGAAGATAAAATCGGTCTGCGGCTCGGGCAAATAATTGTACTTTTGCCGGCTCATGCCCAGCCCGAGTCCGACCAGCCCGCCGGGTCCGATCGCATAGAGCGACTGGATGATCTGATAGCCCGAATCAAGCGGATCACTCCACGGATCAAGGAACGAGGTGATCCGCTCCAGACGATACGGCGCCGCCAGGATCAGTCCGACCAGTCCCAGCAAGCCGGCCAGCGCCAGCGAGCCGAGATGCGACAGCCGGGCCCCGGCGGCGAAGATCATCAGCATCGATGCGCCCATCATGACTGTGCCCGTTCCCAGGTCCGGCTGCAGCATGATGAGGCCGAAGGCCCCGCCAAGCATGCCGAGCGGCGGGAGCAAGCCCTTGGTAAAGGACGTAATCTTGTGCTGACGGTCGGAGAGAAACTTGGCCAGGAAGATCACCATCGCCAGCTTCATAAACTCGGACGGCTGGATGCCGAACGAGCTGATGCCCAGCCAGCTGCGGGCGCCGCCGCGGACGACCCCGATCCCCGGGATGAGCACCAGCACCAGCAACCCGAAGCAGAGGATCAGACCCGGCTTGGAGAACTTCTTCCAGACGTTGTAGTCCGTATTCATCGTCACGAACATGGCTCCCAGCCCTAGCACGGCAAACAGCAGCTGGCGCTTCACATAATAGAAGGCATCGCCGAACTCGTTGAAGCTGAGGACGGCGCTGGCGCTGTAGACCATCACAAGACCAATAGAGAGGATCAGGACGATCGCGGCAATCATCCACAGATCGGGAGCGGAACGGGCTTTTGTCATCACGCACAACACCCTTTGCATGTAGAAGTAGGGACAGGCCCTCTTCTTACAAGGTATGCGCCGAATCTTTAAACATGCGCCCCCGGTGCTCGTAGGATGGGAACATATCCCAGCTCGCGCATGCCGGCGACAACAAGACGATGTCGCCGGCCTCTGCGGCTGAGGAAGCGAGCCTGACGGCGGTGCGGAGCGTAGCTTCGGCATCCTCTTCAGGTTCGACTGTTTGGACGTTTGCTAAACCTGCCAGGGCAGCCACAGCCGCCAGCTTGTCGCGAGTCTCCCCGAGCGCGATCAGCGCCTTCACCCGGTCGCGGAACAGCGGCAGCAGCTCCATATAATCGGAGCCGCGGTCCAGCCCTCCGGCGACCAGCACGATCCCCCCTTGCAGCGAACGGACGGACATCGTCGTCGCCGTCGGGTTAGTCGCTTTGGAGTCATTGTAATAGCGTACCCCCTCATGGGTGCGAACGTATTCGAGCCGGTGCTCGACGCCGCGGAACTCGCGCAGCGGTGCCGCCAGCCGCTCTGGCGCCGCGCCCGCAGCAAGCGCCGCTGCAGCAGCTGCCATCGCATTGGCTGCGTTATGCCGTCCCGGGATGCCCAGCTCGGCGACGCTTGCGAGTAGATGCTCGCGCCCTTGCGGATCGCGCCATATGATCACGCGATCAGGTTCCGGGGGCTTCGTCCCGCCATCCGCAGGATAGGCTGGCCGGACGAATACCCCCTGCTTCAGCTCCTGCGTCAGCGAGAACGGCAGCACCTCGGCGGGCGTCTCTTCAGCCCAAGCGCGGCAGAGCGGATCGTCCCAGTTGAGCACGGCGACATCCTCTGCGGTCTGGTTCGCGAACAGCTTCCGCTTGGAGGCGATATAATCCTCCATCGTGCCATGATAGTCAAGGTGGGTCTCCGCCAGATTGAGCATCATCGCCACTTTCGGTTTAAAAGCGCTTGTCCCCTTCAGTTGAAAGCTGCTGAGCTCCGCTACGATCCAATCGTCTTTGGCGGCTTCGACAGCGGCCTCGCAAAGCGGCCGCCCGATATTGCCGGCGACGAGCGGACGCAGTCCGGCAGCTGTCAGCATCTCGCCTACCCAGGTCGTTGTCGTCGTCTTCCCGTTGGAGCCGGTGATGCCGATCATCGGCGCCGCCGACAGATGCCAAGCTACTTCTACCTCGGTCACGACCTCTACTCCCAACTCGGCCGCAC
This sequence comes from Paenibacillus jepli, assembly GCF_047238105.1. Taxonomy (NCBI): domain Bacteria; kingdom Bacillati; phylum Bacillota; class Bacilli; order Caryophanales; family Paenibacillaceae; genus Paenibacillus; species Paenibacillus jepli. Next base: position 6,539,564 of record NZ_JBDFMD010000001.1, on the reverse strand, counting down.
GCTGCAACGGCTGGATATGGTAGGGGATGCCGGGATTTTTGACGACGAGCGCCGTTTCGCTGCTGATCAGATCCTCGGGATGATGCCCGCAGATGACCGGGATGCCCAATGCTTCCAGTTCGGCAGCTTCAGGAGACTCTTCGCGGCTCTTGCGGTCATTGACCGTGACGCATGCCCCCAGACCGTGGAATATTCTCGCGACACTTACGCCGCTCCTGGCCAGTCCCAGCACGACAATCGGTCGCTGGGCATAAGCTGACGGATGGTTCATGATGCATACACTCCTCTTTCGTTTATCGGCATGACGGCTCTTACAAGCCTCTGTGCAGCAGCAGGCCGACCGCCGCCAATACCAGCCCCACGAACCAGAATGTCGTCACAACACGCCACTCCGACCAGCCGGACAGCTCAAAATGATGATGAATCGGACTCATCTTGAAGACCCGCTTGCCGCGGAGCTTGAAGGAGCCGACCTGGATAATGACGGACAGCATCTCGATGACGAATACGCCGCCGATGACGATCAGCAGCAGCTCGGACTTCGTCAGGATCGCTACGGCGGCGAGACCGCCGCCGATCCCGAGCGAGCCGGTATCACCCATGAACACTCTAGCCGGATGCTTGTTGAAGACGAGAAAACCAAGCACTGCTCCGATCATTGCAGCCGAGAAGATCGCACTCTCCTGCTCGAAGAGCTGCATGGCGATCAATGCGTAGGCGCCAAATGCCAGCGCGCTCGTGCCTGCGAGCAGCCCGTCTACTCCGTCGGTGAAGTTCACCGAGTTGCTCGTACCGAACATGATGACGACGACGAGCGCATAATAGAACCAGCCGAGGTCCAGCTCCCAAGACGTGCCCGGAACGACCAGCGCCGTGCTGTGGTCCATCATGAAGAGCAGCACGCAGACGACGATCGAGAACAGCAGCTGGCCGAACAGCTTCTGACGGGCGGTCAAGCCGAGCGAGCGCTTGAGCGCGATCTTGATATAGTCGTCCAGGAAGCCGACCAGCCCAAAACCGAGCGAGGCGGTCAGCAGCACCCAGAAGGCAAGGGATTTATCCGAGAATTTCAAAAATGAGATCAACAGGGCCAGCATTATAATGATGCCGCCCATCGTGGGCGTGCCTTTTTTCTTCAGATGGCTTTGCGGCCCGTCGGTGCGGATCTCCTGTCCGAATTTCAATCGACGAAGCAGCGGAATGAACAAAGGCCCGATGATAACTGCAAGTAGAAATGATGCGCCAATCGCTAGCAAGATGGCCTTCATGTCCATTAGCTCACCCCCTTCATCGATGTTGTATCGCCTGTACGATTTGTTCCATCCGCGTGCCGCGGGAGCCCTTGACGAGCACCAGATCCTCCGGGGACAACTGCGAACGCAGCCATGCGCCAAGCGCCTGCTTGTCGTCAAAGGCCCGCACCGCCTGCGGCTCGGCAGCAAACGCGGCGGCTGCGCCGTCGGCGATGCAGGCGCCGAGCGTTCCGAACGTCAGGACACGGTCGGCCTTGGCCGGCGTGATGTAGCGTCCCACCTCACGGTGCATCTCTTCTTCCTGGTCCCCCAGCTCCAACATATCGCCCAGGACCAGCCATTTGCAGCGATAACCCTGCAGCTGCTCCACAAGATCGATTGCAGCCCGCATTGCAGTCGGACTGGCATTGTATGCGTCGTTGAGCACCGTGGCACCGTTATAGGCTTCAATCTTCTCGATGCGCATCGCGCTCAGCTGCATGCCGGCGAGTCCGGCAGCGATCCGGTCGATTGCAGCGCCCAGTTGCAGCGCCGCAGCGACGGCCGCAGCCGCGTTCATCATATTGTGCACTCCTGCGGCAGGCACCGTCAGCTCGGGTGTGGTCTCGGAGTCGTAGCTGATGCGAAGGGACGACGAGGCGGCATCCATCCGCTGCGGCTGCACAATATAGTCGTTGCCGGGCTGCTGTCCGAAACGCAGCACGCGGATGCCTTCCGGCAAGCTCACGGCATCCTCTGCCAGCAGCGGCTCGTCGCCGTTGAGGATCAGCGTCCCGCCAGACTTCAGGCCGTCCGCGATCTCCAGCTTCGCCTTGGCGATGCCCTGTCGCGAGCCGAGCTGCTGCATATGGGCATCGCCGATATTGGTGATGATCGCCAGATCCGGATGTGCGATCTCCGACAGCAGCCGGATCTCGCCAAAGCCGCTCATCCCCATCTCCAGCACCGCCGCTTCGGTGGATGCATCCATCTCCAGCACCGTCAGCGGCAGTCCGATGTGATTGTTGAGGTTGCCGGAGGTCTTGTGGACACGAAAAACGGTGGCGAGCGCGGCTGCCACCATATCCTTGGTCGTCGTCTTGCCGTTGCTGCCCGTGATGCCGACGATGCGTACCGGCAGTTCGCGGCGATAGCCCGCAGCGAGCCGTTGCAAAGCGGCGAGCGTGTCCTCGACCAGGATCACCGGCCAGCCTGCCAGCTCGGCCGGCAGCTGCCGGTCTTGCTGCCATAAGGCGGCCGCCGCGCCCCGCTTGCGGGCAGCTGCTGCGTAGGCATGGCCATCGTAACGCTCTCCCTTCAGCGGGACGAACAGCTGTCCGGGCCCGATCGTGCGCGTATCCGTGCTCACGCCCGCACAGCGGATTTCTGCAGCCGCCTGATCGGCGCTCGACAGGCGGCCGCCGCACAAAGCCGCCAGCTCGGCAATAGATTTATGTATCACGGTTCCAGACTCCTTATCATTTGTTCTGCGATTTGGCGGTCATCGAAGGCCAGCGTCTCGGAGCCGACGATCTGATAGGTTTCATGACCTTTCCCCGCAATCAATACTACATCGTCAGGGCTTGCCATTTCAACCGCTTTTTTGATGGCCTCCCGGCGGTCGACCTCAAGTCCGTAACGCTCCCTGGCCACGCCCGCTTCGATCAGCCCGGCTTCGATGTCGAGCAGGATCTGCTCGGGATCCTCGCTGCGGGGATTATCCGAGGTCACCATCACGTAGTCGGCGTGCGAAGCGGCGATCCGGCCCATCACCGGCCGCTTCGTCCGGTCCCGGTCGCCCCCGCAGCCGAACACGCAGATGACCCGGCCCGCTGCGATCTCCCTGATAGCCGCGAGCACATTCTCGAGACCGTCCGGCGTATGGGCATAGTCGACGATTACGGCATAAGGCTGCCCCGCGTCTACTGCCTCCACTCGGCCCGGCACGCCCGGGATCCGCTCCAGACTCGCGGCGATACTGCTGAGCTCCAGTCCTTCAGCAAGTCCCGCAGCCACGGCAGCCAGCGCGTTGTAGACGTTGAACTTGCCGACCAGACGCATCTGCACGGTGCAGGAGCCCCGGAAGGTCGTTAGCCGGAAGGTCGTGCCGCGGGCGGAGATGGAGATCTCGGTGGCCCGCACATCCGCTTCGGCATCGATGCCGTAGGAGATGATCTCCGTAGCGGCAGCTTTGGCCAATGACGCGCCATAGGCATCGTCGATATTGACGATGCTGTAGCTCCGCTCGGCGCGGTCCTCATGATAAGTGTTGCCCAGACGGGAGAACAGCAGTCCCTTGGCCGCAGCGTACTTGTCCATCGTCTCATGATAATCGAGATGATCCTGGGTCAGATTCGTAAAGATGGCGCTGCGGTACCGGCAGCCTTTGACACGGCCTTGTTCCAGAGCATGGGAGGATACCTCCATCACGCAATATTCGACGCCCGCCGCTACCATCTCCGCCAGCGCCTGCTGCAGATCTAGCGACTCGGGCGTCGTCCCCGACATCGGAATTGAGCGTCCCGCATACCTCATCTCGATCGTGCCGATCACGCCGGCCGCATGGCCGGCGTCCGCAAGCACGCGCTCGATCAGATAGGTTGTCGTTGTTTTGCCGTTGGTGCCCGTGACGCCGATCATCCGCAGCCGCTGGCTCGGGTAACCATAGTAATGACTCCCCATGACAGCCATCGCAAGCCGGCTGTCCTTGACGACGAGCTGCGGGAGGTCGACGGCTAGCGGACGCTCGACGACCAGCGCTGCCGCTCCCCGCTCCGCAGCTTGCGCCGCATAGTCATGTCCGTCTACCGTATGGCCGGGCAGACAAATGAACAGATCGCCCGGCTCGACCTTGCGCGAGTCGATCCGGATGCCGCTGACTGTAACCTCCCCACCTCTGCCATGCCGCCGCGAGGTCAGTAACAGAGACGCCAATTCATCCAATCGCATGCCCTTCATTCCTCTCTATTGGTCATTGTTTATTCATTTCCAACTGCTTAATGTTCATCCTGCTCATCCTTGCCCAGGTAGACGCGGATTGTCGAGCCGCGGTCGACGCGGCTGCCCGCTTCCGGCGCCTGCCGGATCACCACATTGCCGGTACCGGCAGTCGCCAGATTGAAGTTCATATTCAGATCCTCATACAGCTCCGAGACGGTCTTGCCCACCAGATTCGGCACCTGGACGATCGGCGTCTCATTGTATTTATACTCTTTGCCGATCTGATCCTTGCGCGGCTCCACGCCGAGATGGACGAGCGAATCCGCCATGATGTTGCGCACGATTGGGGCTGCCACGACACCCCCGAACTGGATGCCTTGAGGATTATCCACCGCTACGTACACGACAATCTGGGGATCGTCTGCAGGGGCGAATCCGATGAACGATACGATGTGCTCATTGGGCGAATACCGTCCATTGATAACCTTCTGGGCTGTCCCGGTCTTGCCCCCGACGCGATAGCCGTCGATGAAGGCATTGCCGCCGGTGCCTTTGGCGACGACGCTCTCGAGCGCTTCCCTCACCTGCCTGGACGTATCCTCCGAGATGACCCGTCTTACCTGCTCCGGCTCGAATTCCTCGACAGTCATCCCCGATACCGGATCGATCCACGCCTTGGCGACATGGGGCTTGTAGAGGATGCCCCCATTGATCGCCGCCGACACGGCGGTAATCTGCTGGATCGGCGTCACCGACACACCCTGGCCAAACGCCGTCGTCGCCAGCTCCACAGGGCCGACGCGATCCAGCTTGAACAGGATGCCGTTTTCCTCGCCGCCCATGTCGATGCCCGTCTTCGTCCCGAAGCCGAAATCCTTGATATACTCGAAGAGCTTTTCCTTGCCCAGCCGCTGTCCCAGCGTGACGAACCCGGGATTGCACGAATTCTCGACAACCTCAAGGAAGGTCTGGGAGCCGTGGCCGCCTCGCTTCCAGCAGCGCAGCCTGGCGCCGCCGACCTCGATCGAGCCGGGATCGAAGAAATGCTCCTTGTGCAGATCAACCTTCTTTTCTTCCAAAGCGGCAGAGAGCGTGATGATCTTGAAGGTCGAGCCGGGCTCATAGGTCATCCAGATCGGCAGGTTCCGATTATATATTTCGCTCGGGACCTCCCGGTATTTGTCCGGTTGATAGGTCGGATGACTCGCCATGCCCAAGATCTCGCCGGTCGACGGATCCATCGCGATGGCGATGATGCTGTCGGGCTGGTGCTGCAGCATCGCCTGCTGCAGCTCCCGCTCCATGATCGTCTGGATCTGCTGGTCCAGCGTCAGCTGCAGGTTCAGCCCGTCGCGCGGCTGGTTGAACGTATCCGAGGAACCGGGCATCAGGCGCCCAGCGGCATCCGAGAGGAACGAGATGCTGCCGCCGATGCCGCTGAGCCGCTGATCATGCGTCAGCTCCACACCCGTCAGCCCCTGGTTGTCGATGCCCGTGAAGCCCAGCACATGGGCCGCCAGCGTTCCGAAAGGGTAGTAACGCTTATTGTCCTCTGCGACGACAATGCCCGGCAGCGACAGGCCGCGGATCTCCTGGGCCTTCTCCGGCGTGATCTTGCGGCCGCCCGGCTGCAGCTTGACGATCAGCTCACGCTTGGTGATCAGCTTCTCGATCTGCTCTGCGCTCATGTCCATATGCAAGGCCAACTGCTGCGCCGTATGCCCGGCATCCTTGATCTGGGCCGGAATCGCCATCACCGTGGGCGAGCTAACATTGTAGGCCAGCTGGACACCGTTGCGGTCCAGTATCTCTCCCCGCTTGGCGGCAAACGGAATGTTGCGCCGCCACGAATCCTCGGCCCTCTCCGCCAGCTCGCCGCCCTGCACGAGCTGTACGTAAGCCAGCCGCACACTGAGCGCCGCGAAGCCGGTGAAGGCGAGTATCAGCACTACGAACAGTCTTCGTCTTACCGTGACATTCGATATCTTCATACGTATCCCCCCGAGTCGGCAAAGCGGGCTGTAGCTCTTGCAAGAGACAGCCTTCTTGTTCCAGCCTATTCGATGGGGGACAGCGATAGAACAAGCTACTCACGCTCGTTCGCTGATGCATCGTCCGTCTCGTCGTTCGCACCGCTCTCTTCGTGCTCAGGATCGGAAGCTTCCGCGTCTGCTTCCGACTCGTCGGTATCCGCAGGATCGCCCGGTTGGCCTTCCTCGTCTTCCGTTCCCTCTCCAGGCTCTCCCGGCGGCTGCAGCACCAGCTTGATGACCTCCTCGCCTTCCAGCTTCGCTTTCATCTGCGCCGTGACATAACCTTCGCCTTCGGCGATGCATCTCATATCGAGCAGCGAACAGATCTCCAGCGCGTCACGGAGGGACAGCTCCCGCATATTGGGAACATTCAGCGCGCTTCTCTCCTCCGTGAACAGATAGACACGCTGCGTGGACGGCACCGATGATCCCGCTTTGGGGATCTGCTTGACGACCTTCGTCCCGCTGCCCAGCAGCTCATAGCCCAATCCACGGGCCTTGAGCTCGCTCTGCGCCTGTGCGACCTGCAGCTCCTCCAGATCCGGCACATCGACGATGCGGGTCTGCAGTCCGTTGATCTCCTTCACCTGCGCATCGGCGATGGCAGGCGGGATGCCCATATACAGCAAGCTCTTCTCGACAATCTGTCGGAAGATCGGCGCGGCTACTGTGCCGCCTCCGGCATTCATAAGCTTCGGCTCGTCGACGACCACATAGACGACGATCTGCGGATCCTCTACCGGCGCATAGCCGATGAAAGAGACTACATGTTTGTCGCTCGAATAACCCGATTGCCCCGCCCCTGCAGACTTTTGTGCGGTTCCGGTCTTGCCGGCGATCCGATAGCCTTCGATATAAGCATTGTGGCCCGTGCCTTGCTCCGCATCGGATACGACTTGCTCGAGGTACTCACTCACCTGCCGCGACGTTTCTTCGGAGATGACCTGCCGCACCTGCTTGGGCTCCACCACCGTGACGGCTCCGGTCATCGGATCCTCGATCCGCTTGACCAGATGCGGCTGCATCAGCCTGCCGCCGTTGGCGACGGCGGCTACGGCAGTGATCTGCTGGATCGGTGTTACCTGCAGTTTGCCTTGGCCAAAGGTGGCGGTCGCCACTTCTGTAGCGTAGTAGAAATCCGCCGACCCTCTTTGCTCGCCCGGAAGATCGATCCCGGTCGGCTGGCTGAACCCGAAGTTGTTGATGTAAGTTCTCAGCTTCTCCGCGCCAAGCCCTTCCGCCCCCATTTTCACGAAGGCGACATTACTGGAGCGCTTGAGTCCTTCCAGATAGGAGATCTGACCCCACCCTCTGCCGCCGTTGTGGTCACGTATCCGGGATTTACCAACCATGATACTGCCAGACATAAACGTATCGTTGGGGTTGAATTGTCCTTCTTCCACCGCTGCGGCCAGAGTGACGATCTTGAACGTCGAGCCGGGCTCGAACAATTGTCTTACGCTGTGGTTGTAGAAATGCCCCTGATCGCGGGTATCTCCGTAACTATTGGGATCGTAATTGGGATAGCTGGCGAGGCCGAGGATTTCCATTGTATTCGGATCGGCGGCAATCGCTGTGATGCTTTTCGGATTATATTCCTGGCTGGCCGCTTTGATTGCTTCCTCAATATAACCCTGGATTTCGGTATCGATGGTCAGCGTCAGATTGCTGCCGTCATGGGCCGGCGTATACTCGACATTGCCTTCGGTGAGCTGGATCCAGTTGCCGTCTTTCTCGTACTTGAGCGAGCCCTGCTCACCCCGCAGCAGCTCATCATAATACTGCTCCAGTCCGTAAACCGCCTTGCCTTCGTTTTTCTCGATATACCCCATTAGATGCGAAGCCATCGTCTGATGCGGATAGTACCGTTTCTGGTCGTCCATCAGGTAGATGCCGACATCATTCTGCCCCAGTTCCTCGCGCAGCTCGTTGCGGAACGCCATCACCTGGTCGGCCAGATCCTTATCGATCTTCCAGCCGCCGTTGCGGATCTCCCGGTTGACCAGGAAGTCGCCATTGTCCCGTTTCGCCGTGACGTCATTCATCAGTTTGTCGCGCTCGGTGCCCAGCAGCTCGTGCAGCCGGTCGACTACCCGCTCTTCCAGCCCCAGTTTGTCGATGATGCCGGGATTGACGGACACCGTATAGGCTGCAGCATCCATAGCCAGGATGTTGCCGTTGCGGTCGGTGATCGTACCGCGCACCGGCTGCAGCACCTTCGACGTCGACCAGATATTTTTGGCCATAGTCAGATATTGATCACCATGGACGACCTGTACGAAGTAGACTCGGACCACCAGGACAACAAAAAGGAGGGTTATGAGCCCTCCGACCAGTAATGCGCGAAGTTTTATCCGTCTCGTCATGGTCTAAAACCCCCTAATCCCTTAAAGCCATTTGGTTCGTGGTCTCTCCTAGCTGCAACGAGATCCGCTGATCCGACCGGACCATCCCGGCGTCCAGTGCCTTCTGACGAATAATCTCCGGATTGCCCAGCTGCTCGACTTTGCGCTGCATCTCCTTGATCTCGACATTGAGCGTCTCGTATTGGGCAGTCAGTTGTTGCACCTGCATATTCGTTTGATAGATTTCCGCGTAACGATAGATAATGACACCCGCTACCATAACACAAACCAGAATCGTTAACAAATAGAGGAGTTTTTCCTGAACTGGCAACGATTTGCGGCGGACGACCACGTGTCTGGTTTCTTTGTAGGAATGCTGCTGCTCTTCCTCGGGGCGCTTCTTCGGCTGAAGCGCCAGATTGCCATGCATATAGGCCATGTATGCTTCTCCCTCCGCTTTTGTCTATAATTTCTCCAATTTCTCCGCGATGCGCAGCTTGGCTGAGCGGGAACGCGGATTGTACTCCAGCTCTTGCTCTCCGGGAACGATCGGTTTGCGGTTGACCAGCTTGAGGACCCCTTTGGTGCCGCAGACACACATCGGAAAATCCGGCGGGCAGGTGCACTGCCTGAGATATTGTGCAAATGCCTGCTTGCAGATCCGGTCCTCCAAAGAATGGAAGGTAATGACAGAAGCGCGTCCCCCGGGCGCCAGGCATCTGACCGCCTGATGCAGCGCCTGTTCCTCGGCTCCCAGCTCATCGTTGACTGCGATCCGGAGTGCCTGGAAGGTCCGCTTGGCCGGATGAGGACCGCTGCGTCTGGCTGCCGCAGGGATGCCCTGCTTGATCAGCTCGACGAGTTGACCGGTTGTCTCTACCGGCTGCTCCGCCCTGGCTTTGCCGATCTGACGGGCGATCTGGCGGGCGAACCGCTCTTCGCCATAGGTGCTCAGGATGCGCGCGAGCTCTCGTTCATCCCACGTATTGACGATCTCGTGGGCAGTCAATTCCCCCTGTTGATCCATCCGCATATCCAGCGGGGCATCATGATTGTAACTGAAACCGCGCTCCGCTTCGTCGAGCTGCGGACTCGACACCCCCAGATCGAACAGGATGCCATTGACTTGGGGTACGCCGTCCAGATGCGGAACAGCCTGTTCCCGGAGGACGTCCTCCAGATACCTGAAATTGCTGCGAACTAATCTAACTTGCTTTATGTAAGGTGCCAGTCGATCTCGTGCATTGTCCAGGGCCCAATCGTCCTGGTCCAGCGCGATCAGCAGGCCCTTCGGGCCGAGACGCGATGCGATGAGCTCGCTGTGTCCTGCGCCGCCCAGCGTGCAGTCCACATAGATGCCGTCCGGCCTCATATTCAAGCCGTCCACCGCTTCTTCCTTCAGTACGGTAATGTGATCAAACACGCGTTATCCTCCTGGGTTCGATGCTATGCTACTCGTGATGGGATCAAAAATTGAAATCAAGGTCCACCAGCTTCTCGGCAATCTCGTTAAACGTTTCCTCGGACTGCTGGAAGTACCCCTCCCAGATCGCCTTGCTCCAGATCTCGACCCGGTTGGTGACGCCCAGCACGATACATTCTTTGTCGAGCTTGGCATAATCTCGCAGATTGGCGGGTACATTTACTCTTCCCTGCTTGTCCAGCTCGCATTCGGTCGCGCCGGAGAAGAAAAACCGGGTGAAGGCGCGTGCGTCTGATTTCATGAGGGGCAAACTTTTCAGCTTTTGCTCGAGAATCTTCCATTCACTATCAGGGTAGACGAATAGACAGTTATCCAAACCGCGGGTAACCACAAACTGGGGTCCGAGCTCCTCCCGGAACTTGGCGGGGATGATGATCCGGCCTTTATCGTCGATGCTGTGCTGATGCTCTCCCATAAACATAACGGCCTTCCCACCTCTCTACCCTTTTACACCACTTTCCCCCACTTTGCACCACCGCTTTTGAAACTATTCGCCACGCAGGCGCAAACTCCTTCTTCGCTGTCCTGCAAAATGTCGAATTCTTCGGCGGATGAATGATTTCTAATCCCAATCCACAGATAGCCCTCGAAACGAGGGCCTACGGTCACGGATCGAACTTCCGATCGCTGTTGTCCCCAGATTTCTTGATTTTTTAACCGCTTTAGCGGAAGAAATCCGGGGACAGCGTATGCTTTCGAAGCTAGCTTTTCTGCGAAAAGCTTTCAGGCGAACGCTTCGCTTCTCCAGCTTCGATTCCGTGCCTCTTCGGCCATTTCGAGGGCATAGTGAATTGGGCTTATCTAAATTTTTGTTAAAAAAAGAAGCATCTCTCCTCATAAAAGGAGAAATGCTTCAAATGTAATGGATCTTAATGTTCAGTCCAGCTGTCCAGATACGAGCGCTGCTCTTCGCTGAGCTGATCGATGCCAGTGCCGAGAGATTCGAGCTTGTAGCGGGCAACCTGTTCATCCAGCTCGTAAGGAACGTTGAGTACCTTGCTGCCGATGGCTTGATATTGCTCGTTGACATATTTGAGAGACATCGCCTGCAGGGCAAAGGTCATATCCATAATCTCGGCGGGATGACCGTCGCCAGCCGCCAGATTGACCAGCCGGCCTTCCGCAAGCAGGTAGATGCTGCGGCCGTCCTTCAGCTGGTATTCTTCAATGTTGCGGCGCACGGTACGCTTGCCGTTGCTGAGCGCTTCGAGCTCCGGTTTGTTGACCTCGACATCGAAATGGCCGGCGTTGGAGAGGATCGCCCCGTCCTTCATGACCTCGTAATGCTCGCCGCGGATAACGTCGCGGTTGCCGGTTACGGTGACGAAGAAATCGCCCTGCCTGGCTGCCTCCAGCATCGGCATGACGGCAAAGCCATCCATATAAGCCTCGACGGCCTTGATCGCGTCGATCTCCGTGACGATGACGTTGGCTCCCAGTCCCTTGGCCCGCATCGCCACGCCCTTGCCGCACCATCCGTAGCCGACGACGACGACCGTCTTGCCGGCTACGACCAGGTTCGTCGTCCGGTTGATGCCGTCCCATACCGACTGCCCGGTGCCGTAACGGTTATCGAACAAATATTTGCAGAAGGCATCGTTGACCGCCACGACCGGAAACTTCAACTCGCCTTCCTTCTCCATCGCTTTCAGCCGCAGAATCCCCGTCGTCGTTTCTTCGGCGCCGCCGCGGACGCCGGCCAGCAGATCCGGGCGCTCGGAGTGCAGGATCGTCACCAGGTCCCCGCCATCGTCGATGATCAGATCGGGCCCGGTTTCCAGCGCTTTGACCATCAGCTCCTTGTATTCCACCGGATCGGGGTTGTACTTGGCGAATACCGTGATGCCATCCTCTACCAGAGCTGCGCACACATCGTCCTGGGTAGATAAAGGATTGCTGCCGGTGATCGCTACCTCCGCACCGCCGGCTTTGATGACTTTGGCCAGATATGCCGTTTTGGCTTCGAGATGCAGCGAGATCGCGACTTTCAGCCCTTTGAATGGCTGCTCGCGTTCGAATTGCTCACGGATGCGGTTCAGCACAGGCATATGCGCCTGCACCCAGTCAATTTTCAAATGGCCCTCGGGTGCGAGCGACAAATCGCGCACGATACTTTTTTCCTTGACACTCATCGTATAGATTCCTCCAATTTATCATTAAGGTTGACAGAAGATTAGAGATAGACAATCCGGTGCCTGCCGCGAGGATCAAAAGGCACGGCAAGCAGCTGCCGCAGCCAGTCCCCGCCGTAACGGTTCCAGAACATAGTAAAATTAAGCACCCGCTCCTGCGGAACCCCTCCGGGGTACAGCATCAGCCGGATCCGCTGCAGTTGGCGCAGCGAGACGTCGTGGCGCCGCTGCAGCTCCTTGTGCACCTGCTTGCGCATATAATCCACCTGCTGCAGGAGGATCTCACGGTTTTTGGCTGCAAGAGCCGACAACCCCGGCATTTGTCCGGCTACTGCAGCGAGCAGCGGGTCGTAGTGCTGCATCATCTGCTGCTGCACCTCCTGGAATCGAGCTTCAAGACCTGTATCATCCTGACTGGCCAGCCAGGAGTCACGGCGCTCTTCGAAGCGGAGCATCACGTCATCCAGGGTCATGTCATACTTGTGCATATGTTTGGCCGTCGCCTCATCGATGATCGTAAAGGACAAGCGTGGGATGATCATCGGCATCTCCATGCCCAGCAGTCGAAAGGCGCGTCCTGTAATGCCCCAATAGGCGATCTCCCCTGGGCCCAGCACGGCAGCCAATACAGGCAGAACATAGTCCTGCATTAGGGGCCGAGTGAGGACATTATTGCTGAACCGCTCCGGTTCGCTCATCGCAGCAGCAGCGGCTTCGGCGTGTGTAAGCCGGACCAGCCCGCGCCGGTCGGCGAAGCCCTCGTCGGTCCGGTACAGCTTGGTCCGCTCGCCGCCCCCGCTATAACGGTCGTCGCTTCTATAGTAGAAGAGATTGGCGCTGCTCTCCTCTACCTCCGCTTGCAGGCCGTACCCCCAGGCTGTGACGTCTGCAGCCGCTGCCCGATAGGCGTCCTCAAGCTGCCCGCTGCCCTTCAGCAACCGCAACAGCATCGGCGACTCCAGCCGGCGCAGCTCAGGATCGTCGGCATCGAGCAGGATCAGGCCTTCATCCGCGAACAGCCAGCTCAGAATACCAGCAAGCTGCTCCGAGAGTGTGGAGCTTCTATCCATCAATTGACGAAGCTGTCCTACCAGCGCCGGCTTATGGAGCGTATCCTGCAGCAGTGCAGCCAGCTCGTCCAGCGCTTGTTCCCAGACGGAGGGGACCAGTCGGGTCTGGCTTACCGAGGTGCGCGAACCCGGCGGGCGGGCGATGGCAAGCTTGCGAAGCTTGCCTTGCTCCGGCAGATAAGTATGGCACGCTTCCTCCCAGTCATGATCCTCCCCGGCAATCCAGAAGACAGGAACGACCGGACGGCCCAGACGTCCTCTGGCCTCCCGAGCAGCGCTGATGATCGTAACCGCTTTGTGAATGATCATAAGGGGACCGCCCCACAGACCTGCCTGCTGGCCACCTACGACTGCAAGCGCCCCGCCCCCCAGCTCGCGAATCGCTTCCATCGTCTGCGCGGAGGCGCTGTGCCGGCGATTGTAAGCAGCCAGCACCTCGGCAATCCGGGTACTGTCGGCGCGAGCGTCAGCCTGAGCGTCCAGCAGCGCGGCACGGCGATCCCAGTCCTCCGCTTCTTCTGGATGAAAAGGGAACAGCCCCCTGGTCCGCTCATCTGTACGCTGCACGTACGCATCGGTCAAGGTCGAACCGGGCGGTTTCTCGTGTACTTGCGTCTTCATGGCACTCCCCAAACCTCCAGTACATTGGCACTTCTAGGTTTGATTGTACACAACCTGATTCACCTCGTCAAAACAAAAACAGCCTTTCTCCATAAAAGAAAAGCTGTTCTCTGGTGAGTGTCCGATCAGCCCGCCAAGAGGAAGGTCTGACCGATTCCCAGCACCATAAGTACGATATATAACATCGACATCACAAAAAATCCTATGCGCCAAACGGCTCTCGCAATGCGTCTGACATCAATGCGGCCTTTGGTCCGGTATTGCAGATTGCCGAGCAGCCCGGCTCCGATCAGCAGCAGCAGCAGGATGCCAAAGAATCCAAAATTGCTGCCAAACAGCCGGTTGAACAAAACCGTGACGCAGCCGATCAGCAGCAGGGTCGTAATGTCCATAGCCAAGCGGAAGGCTTTCTTCCGGTCGCCGAAATAAGCGCTGTATCCCAGATAAATAAGCACAAAGGGCACAACGGGTATAACAGCTAGAAAAGCGTATACTTGCTTGGCGCTCTCCCACAACAACTGCACGCGGCTTCGACCCCTCTCTCACCTGTCTGAAACTGGCGGCGCGATCCGCGCCGTGATCTCTTCATTGTGCGGTGCTGTCAACCCCAGCCGTCTTGCCAGTGCAGCTACCCCGCCATTGATCCAGTCAATCTCGGTCTGGCGGCCGCTTCGGACGTCCCGAAGCATAGAGGATTCATTGTCTGCCGTCAGTCGGCATAAGGCCAGCACCTGCTCCCACTCATCTCCTCTGAGCTCCATCCCGGCGGCATGCAGGATAGCGGCCGTCTCGTCGTAGAGCAGCTTCATATGAGCCAGACGGTCAGGCGCCTCGGGAAGCTCGCCGTTCTTGACGCCATAGAGCGCTGTCAAAGGATTGATAACGCTGTTAAGCAGCAATTTCCGATACATGCGGTCCTTCATTTGTTTCGACAAAAACACGGCAATTCCTGCCTTTTTCATGGTGGAGACCAACATTTTTTGTCTTTCTGTCTCGTTGAGATTGCTATCCGCCGCTTCCAGCCACAGCTCCCCTGCTCCCGTATGCTTCACTGCGTTTAGGCCGGTGCGGAGTGCACCGTCGGTCGTAACCGCAGCTCGGAAGGTTAGTTGAGGCAGCGCGCCGCGGAGCAGCTCCAAATGACCGATCCCGTTCTGCAGGCAATATACCGGCGTCCCTGGCAGGACAGCCCGCTCCAGGCAATCCAGTAACTGACCGGTCAGCTGATATTGCTTGACGGTCAGCAGCACCGCCTCGGCCGCGAAGAAGCGCAGACGATCTCCAATTATGTGCTCTGCTGCTTCCGCCTCGACTTCCACCCGTCGGATCGTGCCCTGGGCAGCCAGCTCGATCCCCGCCTCACGCAATATTGCTGCCTGGCTGGCCGTCCTCGTGCATACGTATGCCTGGCTGCCGCCGATCGCCAGCTTCGCGCCATACAGCAGTCCGATCGCCCCGCCGCCGATGATTAGGCATCTCATCTCCTCAACTCCTACCTTGTTCTGCATCTATCTTACCAGACCGGCGTATGATCGTTAAGTTCCCACAACAACTCAAACAACCGCCAGAAGGGCGCGGATGTCTCCATAGGCGCCGCTATCAGCGGTTGTGAGTGCTTATCTTCCTGCTATTCAATGCGTTCCAGATTTCCGTTGGCATCCATTTTGAAGCGCGGTTTTAGTTCTTCCTCCTCGCTGAGGGTTGCCAGCTTGCGGGCCCGATCCATAATCTGAATCAACGTTTTGTAATCGTCGTTGACTGCCCGATAATCGGTCTGAGCATTGTTTACTTCACGGGAGAGCTTCTCGTTTTTGACTCTGAGCTCGAAGATTTCCTCGTCTTTTTCTTTCAGTTCCTTTTCCAGGCTTTTGACATGCCGGTTCAGTTCCTGGTAATGTCCCTTCCAGCTTCTTAGGAAACGGATGATCGCTTCGACCGATAATTCCTCGGCCGCCGAAGCCTTCCCGCTCTCTTCTCCGGTGTCGGCGGATACGACAGCTGACACCTGCGGTACGCTCGCGAAGCTTTGCTTTCTCAGATAATTCCGTTTTTGCCGCTGCTGCTTGGCTAACTGGATGCCTTCCTCATGACGTTTGCGGACGCAGCTGTTCCAACGGAATCCGCAAGCCGCCGAAGTCCGGCCGATCCGCTCGCCGACTTCCTCGAAAGCGGCCAATTGGGTACTGCCCTCCCGAATGTGACGCAGGGTTACCTCAGCCAGCATCAAATCGTCATCCGCACTCCACGCATCTTGTCTTACTGCTGTCATGCTTGCCAAAACCTCCTAACATAAAGGGCGCTCATTTATCTTTATGCCCTTGGTAGAGTTCATAGAATCTATCGGATACTAAAATGTATGTCCAATTTCACAAGCACTCATACATGGAAGGTCCGGAAACTGCACATGCTAACTTTGAAAGGGCTGCTGCTGGCCGCCATCCGTGACAACACAGTCGCTCGAAAGTTTGTCATTTCGTCACCGATTGCAGGTTTACAGTGCGGGAAGCCCGCGGTATAATGTTGAATAGTATTGGGATGCGACTGACGGAAGGGGGATGGAAGTATGGCACGTATGTTTCGGGTACTTGGCTTCTGGACGCTCGTTATCGGGCTTATGGCATATGCTGGTCATATGTATGAAATGGCTCTTTTGTTCTTTGCCCAGACCGCAGTGTTCGTCCTGTTGGGATATTTGAACTTCTCCGAGAGAACATACATATTGATGTTCTGGGGATACATGATCGTTTCCTTTTTGGGTTTCACTTACTGGTCCGTTTTCGAGATGGGCTTGCCTTTCTAATACGAACAGTAGAGAGAACAGAACGATCAGTGAACAAACAGCCGGACAAGCGTCCGGCTGTTTTTCTATCTGGCTCATGATCAAACGCGAATCGCATATACATATTATGATACAAGCCCGTTTCAAACCGCCCGGCTCCGGCTAATGGTTGATGCCAGACTACATAGCCAGCCTGTACATAAGGAGGAAAAGCCCTCAGTGACCTTTAAATTAAAACCTGTCCTATGGGCGGCCGTCGGCATCCTGCTGCTGGGGCTGATCCCTTCTCCGGCCTCTTTTGCCCAGCCTTCGGAGGAAGAAACCCGTCAGCTGCTCGAGAAAAGCCTCTCGGTTATCGAGATCGACAAAGAAATCGCCCGCGTGGCCGGTCAGCGGGAGCTGCTGCAGGGGCAGATCGATACCATGAATCTTGATCTTGGCTACAAAGAAGCCGAGGTCGCAGAGCAGCGCGAAGCAGCTGGCGAAGTGCTGCGGTCCTATTATACCGGGGAGAAACAATCCCTGCTGATGTCGCTCTTCTCGTTCAAGAGCATCAAAGACCTGTTCGCCGTATTGGACTATTACGATTATATCATCGCCCGCGACAAGCACACGCTGGATACGCTGCTGCTCCAGCAGTCCGAACTGACAGGCGGGCGGGAGCGGCTGCAGACGGAGCAGACGCAGCTGGAGGAGATTGACCGCCAGCTGCAGCTGCAGCGGACACGGCTCGTAGCGCTGCAACAGGAGATCGACAGCCAGCTGAGCAGACGCAGCGACAGCGACCGGATCAAGCTCATGATGGAGGAGATCGCCACCTACTGGCAAAGTGTCGGTTTGTATGAGGTGAAGCAATATTTTGGCGCACTGGCCTCAGCGATGAGCGAGCTGCCCGGCTGGCTGCAGGACAACAATCAATATATGTCTTTGCGAGGATTGGAGTATACGATCGAGCTGCCGGAGGAAGCGCTCAACACGTTTTTGCGTGAGCACAATGAGCTTTTTCATAATTTTTCATTTCGTTTTAAGGAGGGTCAGGTGATCGTAGAGGGTAAGCGCGAAGGCATGGAAGTCGCCATCAGCGGTCACTACACGCTCGAGCAGGAGCCCCGCAACGCCATCATGTTCCATGTAGATACGCTGGTATTTAATGGCTTGACCTTGCCCGATACGACCTCGCAAGCGTTGGAGGAGGAATTCGACCTGGGCTTCTATCCGCAGATGATCGTATCATTGGTAGAAGCCAAATCCGTCTCGGTGAATGACGGTTATCTCACAGTCAAACTGGGACTGTCGCTCTGAGATCGGTCAGTCGAAGTTCAGCAGGCGCTTCTCCCAGCTCTCGCGATATTCATCCCCTGTGTAGGCTCCGCCCGCCCAGGCAAGCGAGAGCGCCTCATAGCCCGAGAGATGGCTCTGCAGATGCGGGTCCGGTGGCCACAACGGTTGACCGGCCAGCGCCTCGTAGAGCCACTCAGGAAGCTTGACCGTCGAGTCTGCATGAACAATGCTGTAGAGCGAGCTTCTTGCAGGCAGGCTGCCTTGGCGCTGCCACGCTTCCCGCTGAGCCTCAGGCGAAGCGACAGCTGCGATCCAGGCGTGGGCCAGCTCTTTGTCCCGCGCTGTATCGGCGACGACGTAGCTGCGTCCACCCGGCATCAGCAGGCGGTCGCCATCCATCGCCAGCAGCAGTTGCTCTCCCGATCCTTGCTGCGCAGCTTCAAGATAGACGGTCCACGGCATAACGGACGATAGCAGCTCCCCTTGGATCAGCTCAGTTGCCAGCGGCCCGGCTTCAGAGGTAGGGGACAGCCGGATTCGGTTATCCGCCATAGCGAGGCTCAGAAACTGCCATACCTCTTCTGGAAGGATCAGCTGTTCTTGGAGATTGTCGGCTGCTGCACCCGCTTGCAGAGCTGCCAGCCAAGAGATCCACGCCAACCCCGCATTATCTGCCGCTACCCACGCGAGCGGATCGCTTCCTTGCCTCTCGTATTGTCTGAGCTCGTCCGTCAGCAAGACTAACTCCGCCCAGTCCGCAGGAGGCTCCAGCCGTCCGGCTTCCTCGAGCAAAGCCCTGCTCCATACCGTGATATACGGATTGCCGTCCAGCGGCATGCCCCAGATGTATCCGTTCCATTTTACTTGCTGCAGCAGCGGTGCCAGATGATCCGCCAGGGATTCAGCCGTGAACAGATCGTCGAGCGGATCGAGATACCCGCGGGCTGCGAACTCCTGCACCCAGCCGCTCTCCAGCAAGATGATGTCCGTCAGCTCTCTCATAGCGGCCTCACTTCTGAGCTGCTCGTAGCTATCTATGTATGGCAGATTGCGAATCTGAACTTCCGTTCCCGGATGCTGGGCAGCAAACCGATCGCTCAATACCTGCAAGGCCTTCACCTCTTCCTCAGTCATGGAAACGGTTACATCGAGCTGTCTATAACTCGGCTCTTCCTCCTGACTGGGGTGAGGCGCCCATAACCATTCTTTGCCTTCAGCATCTTGGCTCAGCGAACCCGGCAGCATGATCAGTGGCATGAGCAGCACAACCAGCAGCACCAGACCGAGCAACAGCATTGTATATCTTCGGCGGGACATCGAGAGACTCCCTTCACATGTTTTGCTTTATGGCGGTTTGACTCTATAATTAACTATCTTATCAAGAAAGCGCGCTTTTGTCTTCAACTTAAAGGCTGGAATTGATCGTCCGGAGCATCTTGACGACGCTCCGGCTTATTTCATCGTTCGTTCCACCTAGAGCAAGTCGGTCGCCAACTGCGCCAGCTTTGAACGCTCGCCTTTCTCCAATGTGATATGCCCGCTTAGTCCCTCCTGCTTGAACCGTTCCATAATATACGTCAGGCCATTGCTGACCGCGTCGAGATACGGGTGATCGATCTGCTCCGGATCCCCCATGAGGATGATCTTGCTCCCCTCTCCAACGCGCGAGACGATCGTCTTGACCTCATGCTTGGAGAGGTTCTGGGCTTCGTCGATAATGATGAATTGCCCGGGAATCGAGCGGCCTCTAATGTAAGTGAGCGCCTCGACCTGGATGCTCCCAAGCCCCATGAGGATCTTATCGATATCTCCGGCTTTTTTGGTGTCGAACAGGAATTCCAGATTGTCATAGATCGGCTGCATCCACGGTCTCAGCTTTTCGT
This sequence comes from Paenibacillus jepli, assembly GCF_047238105.1. Classification (NCBI taxonomy): domain Bacteria; kingdom Bacillati; phylum Bacillota; class Bacilli; order Caryophanales; family Paenibacillaceae; genus Paenibacillus; species Paenibacillus jepli. The sequence continues at coordinate 6,519,765 of NZ_JBDFMD010000001.1, read as the reverse complement.
CCTTTTCACCCGGCAGATACCCGATATCCTTGCCCATCGGCACCACGGGTCTTGCGATCAACAGCTTTTTATATTTGTGCTCGTCTTCGACTTTGAGGAGACCTGCAGCCAGCGCGAGCAGCGTCTTGCCTGTGCCGGCCTTGCCGCTGAGCGTGACGAGCGGGATGTCGTCGCTGAGGAGCAGCTCCAGCGCCATCCGCTGCTGGGCGTTGCGTGCCGTGATGCCCCAGACGGGATCATTGCTCAGGAATAACGGCTCCAGCCTGGCGCCATCCTGCGACACTTTGAGCAGTGCGGATTTGGAGGTGCCCATCTCATCCCGGAGGATGACAAATTCATTGGGATGCAGCCTTGTCTTGAGCGGCAAGCTCTTCACCTGCAGAAACCGGTAAGTATAGAACTCATCGATGACAGCCGGATGGACATAGATTGTCAGATTGCCGCTATAGATATCCGATGCTTCAACCGTCTGATCGGACAGATAGTCCTGGGCTTCCAGACCGAGGACGTCCGCTTTGATCCGCACCAGCACATCCTTGCTTACGATAACGACTTGCTTCGGCGTCTCCTTCTCCTTCTCCTCGAGCGCATAATTCAGCGCTACCGCCAGGATCCGGTTATCATTGGACATCTCGCCGCCGAACATCTCTTGCACCCGCGCAAAGCTCCGATGATTCAACTCGACTTTCAGCAAGCCCCCCCTCTCCAACAGGATACCTTCGTGAAGATGTCCTTGCTCCCGCAAGCTGTCCAAGAGCCGGGAGACCAGCCTGGCGTTGCGCCCGAGCTCGTCGGCAAGCCGCTTCTTGGAGTCGATCTCTTCGAGCACGACTGCCGGGATGACCACTTCATTTTCTTCAAATGCATAGATCGCTTGGGGATCATGCAGAAGCACGTTGGTATCGAGGACAAATATTTTTTTCATTGTGTTACCCTCCTGGCGTAGGTAGTTGAGCGGGCGGCTAGCGCCATATCCCATTAACGTACATAGCTTCCATACGTTGCGGACAGACTAGGCATGGGAATAGACAACACATGCTTTGCAGAAAGGTTGAGTGCGAGATGAGACAGTTGCTCCTGTTATTGCCCATCCTGATCCTGATCTTGGCCGCGGGATGCGGCACGGCAAATCAAAATGAAACATCACCCTCTCCTGAGAATAATCAGCAGCCCCATGTACAGCAGAGTATGCCCGAATCGGACGGGTCCTATCAGCCTGTGAGTCTTACCCAGCATCTGGAATCGCTGGCTGCCCATGTCCCCGGCGTCCAGTCGGCGCATTGCGTCGTCCTCGGCAATACAGCGATTGTCGGCATCAATGTCGACAGTACACTCGAGCGCTCCCGCGTCGGCACAGTCAAATATTCGGTCGCCGAGGCGTTGCGCAAGGATCCCGATGGCGCGAATGCGATCGTGACGGCCGATATGGATCTGACAGAGCGGCTGCGCGAAATGGGCGAAGATATCCGCGCCGGCAGACCTGTCGAGGGCTTCATAGAGGAGCTGGCCGACATCGTCGGTCGGATCATCCCGCAGCTCCCGATGGATGTCATCCCGCGAGACGACATGGAGGAGACAGATTCCGGCATGAATCCCGAGGAACCTGCACAACCGGGGGCACGCTAAGGTCAGCCGCAACTGCCCCCAAGATCAGCAAAAGCCTAGTGGCAGGGCCACTAGGCTTTTCTCATCGCATCAAACACTTGTCCGTCGAGCTTGTCGGCGGCACGCTTATCGTAAGTCTTCTCGCACTCCGGACCGGCAGACAGCCTCGAACCGGCATACATAGCGTCGCGCACCGATACGACCTCGATGTCGAAGCATGCCACTTCAAAAGGGACGCCTTCGAGCAGATCCGCCACGGGAACGACACGTCCATGCACGGCATATACCGATCCTGCCGCAAACACGGACACACATACCTCAGGATGCGCAGCCAGGTTGGCCGACAGCTTGGACTTGGCGTCGATCGCAAAGCGAAGCTTGTGCCTGTCGATGGCATAGATCCATGAGATCGCGCTGGAAGTCGGGGTACCCAGCTCGGCATCTGTCGTATGAAGCAGAACGAAGGATTGCTGCTGCAATTGTGCGAATAGTTCATCGTTCAAGCCTATGATCGTTTTGGACATCCGTTGGCCTCCCCGCTCTGTCCATGGTAACTTGCGGTAATGGATTTATTATAGCATAAGCCCGTTTGATCTCCAACCGTCATTCCGCCAATTTTGCCTTGAGCGCGGCGCTCACGGATTCCAGAGAAGCCTGGTCCACATGCACGTACGGGGATCGCCATGTTCCCTCTAAGGCGAGGGATTCAATCCCGCTGCCGCTCATCCTAAAATAGGTTGTGCCGAGGTTCTCGATCTCTTTCCAGTGCATATCGGACTTGATATTATCTCCCACCGCTTCGATCACGCTTCCCAGCTTGGTGACGCCGCTGAAAGAGATAAGACGATCCGCGATCGCTCCGATCACCTGGGTCTGGCGCGCATTGCGTTCTACGTCATTGGATTGCTTGGTGCCCCGGTTGGACTGCCGATACCTGACATAGTCAAGCGCCTCCTTGCCGTCCAGGCGCTGCATGCCTGCCTTCAGATCGATATTCGTACCATCCGCATTATCGACATAGCGCATATCCATATCGACGTCGACGTCGATACCGCCCAGCGCATTGACGACATCGGTGAAGCCGTCGAAGTTGGCAACGACCGTGTAGTCGATCGGCACGTCAAAGTAGCGGCTGAACAACAGCTTCGTCTCGCGCCGTGCTTCAGCACGAGCCTCATCGGCATCCATGCCTTTTTCGCTGCGGGCCTGATTGTAGAAGATGGCATAGTAAGCATTGGCTTTGTGGCTCCTGTATCCATCCAGCTCAATCTTCGTATCACGAGGGATCGAGACGATCGTGGATGTCTTGCTGTTCGGGTTGAGCGCGACGACTTTGATGACGTCGGTATTGAGCCCGCCCCCCTGCGCTCTGGCATCCAGACCGAGCAGCAGGATCGTCGTCGACTTGACCGAGACGGATTCCTCGGGAGCGACCTCGGTGACGGTCTCGTCTCCGATGGCCTGCAGCGCGCCCTTGGTCTGGACGACCAGCCAGGTCAGATAACCGGCCGCAGCCAGCATCAGGACCAGCAGCGCCACCATGATCCGGATGCCCCAGCGGGCCTTCTTCTTGGGCGGCTTGGCCGGGGTCCGGCGCCTGCGCGGCGCCAGACCGGCTGATCTCTGGTCTCTAGTATAGGTACTCATGGTCTCACCTGTTATCCGTTGGATTCGGGGTCGGTTTCGTCTGTCCGGAGGCGGCCGAGCCGTCCTCCGTGTCTGAGCGCCCTTTCCACTTGTCGTAGAATTGACGGGCGCGCAGCAGCATCATCATCAGTACCGCTACACCCATGCATTGGATAATCGGCAGCTTGTCGATCTGCAGCACCAACAGGACGAGCGCACCGAAGGCCATTAACAGATGGACTAGGATTTCCTTGATGATCGGCATACGTTTCTGCACGCGAAACACCTTGTTGAATATATAAATCGTACATCCCAATATTAGCAGATAAGAGACGAGCGGATGGGTGCTTAGCCACTCCTGCATCGTGATTTCCTCCTTGCCTAGACGCCGGATTGCGACATTTTGCGATGTTTCTCCGCACGCTCACGCTCGTTTTTATTAAGGAGCTTCTTCCGCAGGCGGATCGATTTGGGCGTGACTTCGCAATATTCGTCGTCATTGAGATACTCGAGCGCTTGCTCCAGCGAGAACAATCTCGGCGTTTTCATCTTGACCGTATCGTCCTTCGTTGCGGAACGGACGTTGGTCAGCTGCTTTTCCTTGCACAAGTTGACAATGATGTCATTGTCCCGGTTGTGCTCGCCGACGATCATGCCCTCATATACCTCGGTGCCGGATTCGAGGAAGAGAATGCCGCGGTCTTCGACGGACAGCATGCCGTAGAAGGTGGTCGTGCCATTCTCACTGGCGACCAGCACGCCCTGACGACGGCCGCCTACACCGGTGCCCGCCAGCGGGCCATAACTGTCGAAGGCATGATTCATGATGCCGTAGCCTCTCGTCAGCGTCAGGAAATACGTCCGGTAGCCAATCAGGCCGCGTGCAGGAATGATAAACTCTAGGCGAACCTGGCCGGAACCGTTGTTGACCATATTGACCATCTCCGCTTTGCGGGCGCCCAGGCTTTCCATAACAGAGCCTGTGCTGTCTTCGGGCACATCGATCAACAGTCTTTCGTACGGCTCCATCCGGACACCGTCGATCTCCCGTGTGATGACTTCCGGCTTGGATACTTGCAATTCGAAGCCTTCGCGGCGCATATTCTCGATCAGGATGCCCAGATGCAGCTCGCCGCGACCCGCCACGATGAACGCATCGGGACTGTCCGTCTCATGTACGCGCAGCGCTACGTCCGTCTCGATCTCCTTCATCAGACGCTCCCGCAGCTTGCGGGAGGTGATCCACTTGCCCTCGCGGCCGGCAAACGGGCTGTTGTTGACCAGGAAGGTCATCTGCAGCGTCGGTTCATCGATCGTGAGTACCGGCAGCGCCTCCGGATTGGATGGATCGGCGATCGTCTCGCCGATATTGATATCCTTGATCCCGGCGATGGCGACGATATCGCCGGCGCCGGCCTCGGGAACCTCGATCCGCTTGAGCCCCTGGAAGCCGAAAAGCTTCTCGATGCGGGCTTGCTTGAGACCGCCCTCGCGGTTGATGACGGTGACGACTTGACCTTGCTTGATCACTCCGCGGTTGACGCGGCCGACGGCAATACGGCCAAGATATTCGTTATAATCCATCAGGGTAACGAGGAACTGCAGCGGCTCCTCGACATTTTCCTTAGGCGACGGGATATGCTCGACGATCATATCATAGAGCGCCTGCATGTTCTCATCCTGCTTGTCCGGATCATTGCTGGAAGTACCCATCAGCGCCGAAGCGTAGACGACGGGAAAATCCAGCTGCTCATCGTTGGCTCCGAGCTCGATGAACAGATCCAGTACCTCGTCTACCACTTCGGAAGGCCGGGCATTCGGACGATCGATCTTGTTCAGGACGACGATCGGCGTCAGATTCTGCTCGAGCGCTTTGCGCAAGACAAATTTGGTCTGCGGCATGCAGCCTTCGAAGGCGTCTACGACGAGCAGTACGCCGTCGACCATCTTATAATCCGCTCGACCTCGCCGCCAAAGTCGGCATGACCGGGCGTGTCAACGATGTTGATCAGATATTCCTTGTAGTTGATGGCCGTGTTCTTGGCCAGAATCGTAATTCCGCGCTCGCGCTCCAAATCGTTGGAATCCATCGCCCGCTCCTGGACCTGCTCATGTTCCCGGAAGGTTCCGGATTGTTGGAGCAGCTTATCCACCAGGGTGGTCTTGCCGTGGTCTACGTGGGCAATGATCGCGATATTGCGCAGATGTTCTCTTGAATGCATGTTGTTTTGATCCCTTCTGATTCTAAAATTTGGTGCGTTTGCCGAGCAGCTGCCGTCCGAAGACCAGCCATGCGCCTCCGAGGATCAGAAGAGCAGCCAGAAGATAAATCCCCCAGCTCCACAGCATAATCGCGGTAAAGCAGCAGGCGGCGACGATGGCCAGCACGAGAGCGGCAATCATCGGACCGCGCGGGCGCGGCACTTCAAACAGGTGATATTCGTACAGGCCGACTGCAATGCCAACAATAAAAAACGGCCAAATATACTGCAGATACTCCCAGCCGAACAGCGTGCAGTACAGGAAGACGAGCGAATAAACCGTCATGATGCCACCCGGTATGAGGATGGCTGCCGGCAGTATCCGTCCGAAATACAAGACGTGCAGCAGTATGCCGGGAATGAGCAGAAACAGCGGCCAGAAAATGGTCCCGATAAAACTGAATATACCAAGTTTTCCAAGCAAAATAATAACGCCGGCAATCAGCATCAGCACGCCGACGGTATATTGATTTTTGGACATCCGGTTTCCCCCGTTTCTTGCACCGCCAACCGTATCCCATGACGAAAGACGACACGCTTTTACCTTTAGTGTAATTGAAGTGAAAGGAAAAAACCAGTGCGAACGCAAAATAGCCATAAAATATCCCTACAATGCGCGGAACACTAGGCGACTCTATAAACGGCGCCATACCAGCGCAAGTGAGATGACGAACGGGATCGCAATGAGCGGGATCGCCTGCATGGCTGTCTCCGATCCATGGAACAGCAATCTGTCCAGACCGGGATCGTGTACCAGCATCTTGCCCGCCGCATAACCCAGCAGACCCGCGCCAAGATAGATCAGGGAAGGCAGTCTGCGGAGCGCTCGCGTGAGCAACTGGCTACCCCAGATGATGATCGGGATGCTGAGTCCGATGCCCAGCAGGATGAGCAGGATCTGACCATCGGCAATCGCCGCGATTGCCAGCACATTATCGAGACTCATCACGAAGTCTGCGGCGACGATCGTCCAGACGGCTGCGGCCAGCGTCGTCGAGACGCGGCCTTTACGTTCTCTCTCGTGTCCCTCGTCCCCTGCCCCCAGCAGCAGCTGCACGGCTATGATGAACAGCAGGACGGCGCCGGCTGCCTGCAGATACGGGATATGCAGCAGACTGATCGCTACTATAGTAAGGATACAGCGCAGACCTATCGCGCAGGCCGTGCCCCACAGGACGGCGCGTCTGCGTTCCAGCGGCGGCAGATGCTGGCTCGCCATGGCGATCACCAGGGCATTGTCACCGCTTAGCAGCAGATTGATAAACATAATTTGCAAGAAGATCATCAGGCTCTCCATTGGACTCGTCCCCCTCACCTATTATGTATGAAGGTGTGAGGGACGATATGCAGGGTCTTCTCAGAACCAGTCTTCTTCGGCCGGATCAGCGAGCGCTGCCGCCTGATCCGGCTCCAGCACCATACATTCCGTTGCGGCTACGGCCTCTCCCAGCATATGCTCGTAACCGTCTACGAAACTCTCGACCTTCTCCACCACACGCAGATTGGGGTTGGTGCTCGGCGACTTCGGAACAAACAGCGTACAGCAGTCTTCATAAGGCAGGATGGAGATCGGATAAGTACCGATCTGCTCTGCCTTCTCTACAATCTCCTGTTTATCCATCATCACCAGCGGACGCAACAAAGGCAGGCTGGCTGCACGGCCGATGACATTCATACTGCCCAATGTCTGACTGGCCACCTGACCGAGACTATCGCCAGTGACGATCGCCAGCGCTCCCTGCTGTTCCGCCAGACGCTCGGTAATTCTCAGCATCGCCCGGCGCATCAGGGTGATGACCAGCGGGTCCTGCCGCATCCCAGCGAATGCGGTCTGAAGCTCGGTGAACGGCACCAGATGTAGCTTCAGACGTCCGCCCGCGAACCGGGACAATCGGCCAGTGAGCGCGATGACCTTGTCCCGGGCTTGCTCGCTCGTAAAAGGATAGCTATAAAAATGTACCGCTTCGAGTTCCAGACCGCGCCGCATCGCATGCCAGCCCGCCACCGGCGAGTCGATCCCGCCCGAGAGCAGCAGCATAGCCTTGCCATTAGTGCCATATGGAAAGCCGCCTGCTGTCCGTATGATTTCGCTATAGATTAAAGCACATTCCTGCTGCACTTCCACACGCAGCTCGATATCGGGATTGTGGACATCCACCTTGAGCTGCGGATTATGACCCAGCACATGGCCGCCGATCAGATGATTCATCTCTTGCGAAGGATGCGGGAACCCCTTCCAAGCCCGCCTTACAGCAGCCTTGAATGTACGTTCCTTGTCATCATAACCCCGGATGATCTCCAGCGAAGCTTCTTGGATTTGTGCAAGCTCAGGCGGCACTGCGCGTGCCGGACTGATGGAGACAATGCCAAAGATGTCACGGACCCGCTCGATCACCGCAGCATGCGGCTGCCCGTGCAAATGAACATAGATCCTGCCATAGGCGCGCTGGATCTCAAGCTCGGGATATGACGCAAGGGCATTTCGGACATGCTCTGTCATGCGTTTCTCGAAGCGGTTCCGGTTTTTGCCCTTGATCGTATACTCACCGAACCGCAAGATCAATCTATCGTAGCCGGCCATCATCCTCTTCCTTTCTCAAGTCGCTGCAGACGCGAGACCGCGCCTGCCAGACATTTCGCAAGCTTGTCGATATCCGTCTCCTTATGCTCGTCGCCGAGACTGATTCGAAGACCGCTCTCGGCAGCCGAGCGTTCCATTCCCATCGCCTGCAGCACCCGGCTTGGCTGCCCGGACTTCGAGGAACAGGCAGACTGGGTAGAGATGAAGATCCCCTCCTCCTCGAGCATGTGGACGAGCACCTCCGGCTTCAGGCCGGGACAGCAGAGATGTATAATATGAGGGGCAGCCTCGACTTCGGTCAAGAAGACGCCAGCTGTACCCGCAAGCCGCATCCGGAGCCGCTCACCGAGCGCCTTCATGCGCTCGAACCGCTGCGGCTGGCTCTCGACCGCCAATCGAACGGCCTTCGTCGATGCGACGATACCGGGAACATTGGAAGTCCCTGCCCGGCTGCCTCCTTCCTGACCGCCTCCATAGAGGAGCGGCTGCAGCTGCACGCCTCCTCTGACATATAGCATTCCCGTTCCTTTGGGTCCACCGAGCTTGTGTGCGGATATACTGAGCAGATCGATCCGCCAAGGCCGCAGCATGACGGGCAGCTTGCCTACACTCTGAACGGCGTCGACATGGAAGAGTATGCGGGGATGGGCTGCCAGTACAGCAGCTGATTCCGGGATGGGCTGGATCGCACCTGTCTCGTTATTGACATGCATCATACTGACCAGCGTCGTATCCTCCCGGATCGCACGGGCGAGCTGCTGGGGATCTATGCGGCCTTGGCGGTCGACTGACAGCCAGGTCACCTCGAAGCCTTCCCTCTCCAGTTGACGAAACGTCTCATACACGCTGGCATGCTCAGTTGTGTTCGTGATCAGATGCTTGCCCTGGCGCTGCTTTGCTCTCGCAGCGCCGAAGATGGCCAGATTATTACTCTCCGTGCCGCCTGATGTAAAGATCCACTCGGAGGGACTTACGCCGAACACGGCACCCAGCACTTCGCGAGACCGGGTGAGCAGGCGATCCGCTTCAACACCTGCGCGGTGAAGCGATGCCGGATTGGCAAAATGCCTGGTCATCACCTCCATCATCGTACGCACGACGTCCTCGCGGGGCGGTGCCGACGCGCTGTGATCAAAGTAAAGCATACCGCCACCTCTTCTCTCATAGTAAAAGGACCACTGATCTGCGCCCCGTCCAGTGACTTGCCGGGGGCGTAGTCGTGATCCTTGAATTCATCTGCGTCAACTGCGTGCGCTTGTGCCGTCAGTTGAACATACGCAATGCCTCAGCTACTTTGCCCACATATCGCTGTGTCTCATGCGGCAAGGTCTGCTGCTTCGCCTGCAAATCCGAATCGGTACGGATCCCCAACCTGTCGACACGTCCGGGTCCCGCATTGTAAGCCGCCAACGCAACCTGCAGATGGCCGTCGTACTTACCCAGCAGATAAGCCAGGTAGCGGGTGCCGCCATCGATGTTCTGCCTTGGATCCAAGGAATCTGTGACGCCCAAACCGCGTGCCGTTCCATCCATCAGCTGCATCAGTCCCTTGGCCCCTGCGGAAGAAACGGCATCGGGACGGAAACCGGACTCCGTCTGGATGACCGCCTTGACCAAGGAAGGATCCACACCGTACTTGGCCGCCGCTTCGCTTATCAACGATTCATAAGGCGTGTCGCCCGCCGGATGCGGGGCGGACGGTGACTCCGAGATCGTCAATGCTTCTGCAAGGCCCGGATGGACCGGGAGCAGACCCGGCAGACTGCCAGTATAGCTGTCCGGCGGTGCAGCCAGGTACCCGTCCAGGGTGGCCGGACGGTATGACGAAGGAGCGCCGGCCGCCGCTTCGCTGTTCATCAGTTGTTCGAGCATCGTATCAAACAGCGAATCGACAGGGTCTGAGCCTTGCCCATCCAGACCAACCGGCTGCGACCATTGCAGCTGCAGGATCGTCTTCATCGTACGCGGATCGATTTCCATAGCCATTGTCTCTTGCCTCCAAACAGGTTCACTTCATCTGCTCTCATTGTACACGTTTTGTCCTCCGCGGGCTAGTCCCAATTCCAGCAACTCCCTGCCCGATATCGCACCACAAGCTGCGACGATCCCTCAGACGGGCAGAGCAAAGGCTGCTTGGGCTCAACAGCGCCCAAGCAGCCTTCGTCATCATGATAAAGTGTAATAATACAGAGGAAGCAAAGCAAGATAAGCAGCCAACGCAACGAGTCCGATAACGATGGCCCAAGTACCCAGTGTCTTGCTGCCCTGCCGGTACGCAAACCAGCCTAGCAGCGCAGAGGTAGCTCCCATCAATACTGGCCACATAAACCACGACGCAATGGCAAACACCAGAGCAATCCAACCGATGACGCGGCCGGCTGCAGCATCTGCTCGCTCGGTCTCGTCATGGCTCGCTCGTACAGGCACGTTCGCGCCAAGCTCGGCGGAAACTTCGGTTTCCTGCTGCTCTTGCAAAGCTTTGGGGCGCTGCCGCTTTTTGGGCAGCACATCCTTGGCCCAGCCGTCTTTATCCTGAGATCGTCTCATGCTGCTCACTCCTTTGGCTTGAAGGTATGGCAGCAAGTGACGGACGCATCCTCGGCCTGATCTTTATGACGGGCACCCAGCTCGCCGTGGGCGAACTCAGTGTCCAGACGCTGGTGGGCATGCTTGTCGATGTCGATCATGATTTGGTCAGCATGGCAGTTGTTGCCCTGCGCCCAGAACGTACAATTGGACACACTGCACTTTACGCCTTCTGGCATAATAATCACCCCCACTAACAAGTTGCCCGATCAGTGGGGGTGTTATGCTGATAAATAGTGGCTGTAAAAGGTTAGAGCGCCGCTGTCATCATACTATTTCTGACGCTGCATCCGGACATGCGTCATATAATCGGTTTCGTAATAGCCAAGGTCGTCGCGGAGCTCTTCGAAAATCTTGGAATGGGTCAGGACGATATCGCGAGCAGGCTCCACCGGCTTGAACAGGAAACGAATCGCGTCGCGCCCCGTGTACGCGTAGCGGCCATCTTCGGAGTAGCCTTCATTTTTCGGATAAAAGTACGCGTTGACGCATTGATGATAGACCTCGTACAGCGTCCGCTCCGCGGCATCCGTATCGAAGTTGGGACGTCTCAGAAGCGCGCCCAGCTTCTCGTAGGCCACTTCGGAGAAAACGAGCAGATGGCGGAGATCCGACAACAACCCTTTATAGAAAGCTGTTTGGTCCTCACTGTCCAACTCGCTTAGCTGAGGCACAGCATATTGGTTTAAGAATTGTTCCAGCTGGCTGATGGCCAATTTCAATTTTTCGTGTGTGGATTCGCTTAATTGTTTTACGTTTGAGGCTGGCATTAGTTGATTGTCCCCTTTCATCTTTCCACCATGAAACCTATTTTTCATCCAACAACATGGTACCACAAATTGCTGGGAAGTGGTACTGCCTATTGCGGAGGGGTGGCGTATATTTTGTGCCCGGCTTTCCTACCCTAAGTTATAATTACTACACTCTGATGGAGGTTGTTTACGATGCACCGTCGCCGCCCGTATGGTTGGCTTGCTGTATTGCCGGTAATTGCTCTGCTTCTGTTGGCCTTGCCCCTCTTGACCCGCTCCACCTCGCCAGCAGACCCGGACGCTTCTGCCGCCCAGGAGGAAGCTCGGCTCAAGCAATACACGGTCATGCGGGACGTCCAAGCGACCGAGCGCCTGTCCAAGCTGGACTGCATCCGCGAGCTGCAAACCATGCTGTCCGATTCGCCGGATCCCGAAAGCCGCAAGCCATTATTGTCGAAGCTCATGGACAGCCATCCGCACATCGCCAGACTGGAGTGGATGAGTCAAGGAGAAGAAGCCGTGTCGGCAGACAAGCTGGACGATAAGACAGTCCGGCAGTTAACCGGACCCATGGAGCGTGCCCGCGCCAGACTGGCTGCGGGAGACATGTACGACTCTGGCAATCTCCACCGCGACGGGGCCGACTATACCGTGCTGGCTGTGCCTCGGGCAGGGCAAGAAGGCGAAGGCGTAATCGCAGTAATGAACCATCGCATCCTCGGCGATGTAGAGCGTCATCAGCGCCGCAATCTGCGGCTGGTCCCTTATCCAGCTGAAGGAAGGTATCGGACCGAATCCGTCATCCCCAATACGACACAGGATGTGACTGTCACAGACGGCGAAGATAATGGAAATGCAAGTCATTTCCACGTCAATGAAGCGGTCGTGCGGTTCCGTCAGGAGCCGGATGCTGTCAGCATGAACCGGATCAGAAGCGAGATTGGCGCCACAGCTGTCCGCAAGCTGGGCTATACCTATGTGTTCCGCTCTTCCGCGATGAGCACAGAGCAATTAATGAATTATTTTGAACGACAGTGGAACCCGGCTTACGTAGAGCCGCATTATTTATATATAACCAATATGCGCTCCCTTGAAGAACTGGAGCAAGGGAAGCATCAGGCGATGGAAGACGAGCTGCAGCCGATCATTCCCAATGATGCGCTCTACTCCCAGTATCAGTGGAACCTCTCCAGCATTGCTGCCGAGACCGGCTGGAACGTCTCCAAGGGCGGGGAAGATGTCGTCGTGGCCGTGCTCGATACCGGTGTCCAATCAGATCATCCCGACCTGCTGGGACAGCTTGCCGAAGGGTACAATGTTATCAACGGCAGCAGCGCCGCCGAGGATGATGTCGGCCATGGTACGCATGTCGCCGGCATCATCGCCGCTGCGGTCAATAATAATGAGGGTGTTGCCGGCGTCTCCTGGTATAACAAGATCATGCCGGTCAAAGTGCTGGACAGCTCCGGAGAAGGCACGACCTATTCTGTTGCCGAGGGGATCATCTGGGCTACGGATCACGGCGCCAAGGTCATCAACATGAGCTTGGGCAACTACGCTTCCGCCCAATTCCTGCATGACGCCATCCGTTACGCCTATGACCGCGACGTTGTCCTGATCGCAGCCAGCGGCAACGACAATACCTCGCGGCCAGGATACCCGGCAGCCTATCCGGAAGTGTTTGCCGTAGGAGCGACCGACAGCCAACAGGCCCGAGCGCCCTTCTCCAATTATGGCGATTACATCGATGTCGCAGCTCCTGGCGATGGCATCGCCAGCACTTATCCCGGCAACCAGTACGCCGCGCTCTCCGGCACCTCGATGGCCAGTCCCCATGTCGCCGGTCTGGCAGGCCTTATCCGGACTCTGAATCCGCTTCTTACCAACGAGGAAGTGATGGACATCATGCGCAGCACCGCTATCGATCTGGGAAGGCCGGGCAAGGATGACGAGTTCGGCTTCGGTCAAATCGATGCCATTCATGCGCTGCAGGCAGCCAGCGGCAGCTCCTACGAGCCACTGCGAAGCGACAACTCGATTCGTACGCTTGATGATCTGTTTCATGCGATAACACGCTTTCTTCGTTTGAAATAACAACAGAAAGAAGCCCCCGTCGCACGTTCACGGGGGCTCTTATTACTGGCCGGCTTCGAGCACGATCAGCGCATGACGACATAAATTGGATACTCGTATCGTAAGGATCTCATCCTGCCTGGATACGATCAGAGGATGCAAGGTGGGCGAATAAACTTGTTGCCCCGCATCCTGGATCCGAATCGTGATCGGAGCCAGCACCGGCCATTCTTCCGGGTAGATCGGAGCTTTCCCATGGATACCGAAATGCACGATGCTGTCAGGCAACTGCAATAGGTGCAAGGCTTGTCTTCCTTCCTGTTGCCAGAGCATCGTCAATACCGTGCTTGACGCATCTGCCGTGAATGGCGGCTGGTAGTGCGGCTCCAGCAAACCGCGAAGGACCTGACGGGCCCGCTTGCTTGGATAATCAGCATAACCAGCACCGATATTATGCGCAACATAGATGAGCATGCCTTGACCCATTTTTTTCTTGAATATGCTCTCACCTTGTATGAGCGGGTTTTGATTGCGAACCGGACCTTCCTTCGTCCATTTTTTGCTCGTATCCCCGGTTCTGTAGGTGGCGGTTGCCCATACTTCAGTCCCGGTCGTTCGCACCGCATGTGCAGCACCTGCCAGCAAAAAAGACTCGGACATGCTGTTAGCCCACCGTTCTGCAACCGGTTTTACAATCGGCTTGGCCGCATGCTCGTCTTTCCAAACGATCCCCGCCCACTCATCCAGCGCCCCCCGGGTTCGCATCTCGCCCAAGGCATTTTTGATGCCGCACTGACCGGTTATGACCAAGTTGCCGCCCTCTTCCGTATAATCCATCAAAGCGGCAACCGATTCATCCGAAAGGCACTGCACATCAGGCAGAACGATCATTGGCCAACGTTTCAACGAGGAAAGTGTTAACTGATTATCCAATACCGCTTCTGTGGGCCAGTGTAGACCATTAAACAGGTTATGAAGACCATGGGCCGCTCGCCATGCAGGCATTGCATCGGCTTGAAGGCCGTCAGCAGTTGGATGTCCATAATCTTTTGTCGCTCCAGAAACAACTAGCCCAATGCTGTTCACCTGTTTTCCCCCGATGAAATCCGCCACTGGCGCCATTGCACGAGACACCGCTTTCATCAGCGCCTTATTCTCTCCGAGTGTTCTGCCCTCTGCGCCAAGACTGGCATAACCGCCTGCCGAAGCGCTGGCCAGACTATGGAAGATTGCCGCTTCGGGTTCGGCATTCGGAGTGGCAATACCATGCTGACCGCTGGCATCGCGCATATAGTCCCACACCTCTGATGGATATTTAGGATTCAGGGACTGAAGCAGCTTATGCTGCAATACGAGTTGATAGGGCTTGGAACAAGATTCCGAGGCGATCATGCCCTCCATCGGCATTGCCCTGAGCGGCGACCCGCTCAAATATTCATGACCGAGCCGATTGAAATAATTGAAGACAATCAGGGCATCGGCCTTATGGTCCTTAACGTACTGGCTTAATGAGCGCCAATAAGCGGTAAAATCTTCATATCGCCATTCCATGAACCGCCGAAAAGAAACATCGTTGAACTGAATGGTGTCCGGGATCGGCTGCCCCGTGTCCAGTTCGTATTTGGCTTGACAGAATGTACAGCGGCATGCCATTCGCTCGCCGGGTGCGCTATGCATATAACAGCCATCAAACCAGATCCCGTCAAAACCGAGTTCTTGAACGACCTCTACGCAATATTTCTTTAGCAGATCACCGTAAGGTGAATTATGGCATACATAATGATTATCGCGGATCGTATTCTCCTTTAGGTGCTGATCAAAATATTGATATCGCCACTCCGGGTGCTTCTCTGTAAGCAAAGGAGCCGTATTCAGATACTCCCAGCTGAATATAGAGAAGCCGCGCCGGTGCGCCTCGTCTGTCAGCCATAGGAACAACTCTTTGTCCGCTTCCGCATGATAGGGAAGATGATTGCTTTGAAACATCGGATAAGAACCTTTTGCAGCTGCGCTGTACCACCAAGCTGTCACTCCGCAAGCTTCGAGAGTATCCATGGCTTCGCATAATTCTGCTTTGCTGTGAAGTGTATTGAACGGCCTCCATTCCACGCGTACTGGAGCAACTGCGTAACCATTGGCTTGTGTCTGAAGTTCCTTCATCTGGGACGTCCCTCCTGTGAGCAGCATTTTCATGAAGACGAGTAAGCGTTAACCATCTGCTTGTGCACATCAAGTATAGTCAGATTCCCGGCTCGCGCAAAGATACAGAATATGCAATCTCGCCTGATCACAAATAATGACTGACTCACAAATTATGCATGTCCTCCAGCTGCTTCAAAAAAATAAACTGCCTGGCAACCTGAGAACGATTGCCAAGCAGTTTATTGATGCTGCTAATACAGCGGGAAGTTAAGTAATATCGTGACGGAAAGTCTGCCGTAAGCCGGGTTCTGTGCTTCTGGTGGTCCGAACGGGAACGACCCTCCCACTAATGAAGCGACAATCATCTATCTAGACAAACCATTGCTGATTCGTTCAAGCGACCAACCCGAATGCACTCCGGTGCCAGAGCTGCGTTGCCGCTGCATTCTCTTCGGTCTTGCTCCAGATGGGGTTTACCAGCCGCTATGTCACCATAGCCGCTCGTGGTCTCTTACACCACGGTTCCACCCTTGCCTGTGCATAGCCTTGCGGCCAGCCATCGGCGGTCCGTTTCTGTGGCACTATCCTTCGGCTCGCGCCGACTGGACGTTATCCAGCATCCTGCCCTATGGAGCCCGGACTTTCCTCTCGCAGCATGAAGCTGCCAGCGATTGTCTGTCAGACTTTCCGGTGCATCTAACATTATACTAGGAATTCTCCTAAACCTCAACAAACAACTTAAACCAAATTCACTGCTGCCATGCTGCACTATAGAAATTTAAAAATCTCTGTATCGATCGCGGAGGCGACGACTTCGGTTTTGTACTTCTGATCCTGAAGACGGGCTGACAGCCACTCGGCTACGCGCGGCTTCATGAGCTTCTCGATATTGTGTCCGGGATCGATGATGAACAGGCCTTCGGCGAGCGCGTCCTGGGCGGTATGATAATCGATATCCCCGGTGACCAGTACGTCTGCTCCCTTGAATAACGCATGACGCACATACCGTCCGCCGGAGCCGCCCAGCACGGCGACCTTGCTGACGTCCGCGGAGAGATCGCCGACCACGCGGACGGCAGGCACTTCGAATGCCTGCTTGACCTGCTCTGCCAGGTCCGCTAGCGTAAGGACAGCCGGCAGCCGGCCTACCCTGCCCAGTCCAAGAGAAGGGCCCTTCTGATCCAGATGATACAGATCATATGCCACTTCTTCGTAGGGGTGACTCTTGATCATCGCCTGTACGACCCGTCGTTTGTACTGGGAGGTTACGACTGTCTCGATTTTGACCTCGCGCACCCGCTCCAGCTTGCCCTGCTGACCGATATGCGGATGTGTTCCTGAACCAGGCAGGAACGTTCCTGTTCCTTCCGTATTGAAGCTGCAGCAGCTGTAGGCCCCGATCGCGCCGCCCCCGGCCCGCCAGATCGCTTCCCGCACTTGATCCTGATGGTCTTCGGGAACAAATACGACCAGCTTGTACAACTCCTCCGTATAGACATCCTCCAGACAATCCCGGCCTTCGAGCTGAAGCAGCTCAGCCATCCATTCGTTGATGCCAGGAGCAGCCACATCGAGATTGGTATGGGAGATATATACCGCAATATCATGCTTGATAAGCTTCTCGTACAGCCGTCCAGCCGGCGTCGTGAAATCAAGCTTGGCCAGCGGCCGGAAAATAATCGCATGATGCGCAATGATCAGATCGGCTCCGGCAGCTATCGCCTCTTCCACCACTTCATCATTCACATCCAGGGCGATCAGCACCTTGCGGATTTCCTTCTGGAGTGTTCCGAGCTGCAGTCCGATTTTATCGCCTTCCACCGCATATCGCTTCGGGGCAAGCTGCTCCATCAGGCCAATGACGGTTTGTCCATGGGCATACATGACAGCACCTCCCTGATTTCATCCATCTCATGCTCTAGCGCCGATCGCTTCTGCTTCGAAGCTGCCAGCTCCGAGACTGCCAGCTGGCTGGCGATCCACTCCATCTTCTTCAGTTCGCTCTGCCACTTTTTGTGCCAGACGGGAGAAGCCTGCAGCGCCAGCAGAGGTCCCATCTGCAGCAACCGCTCCTCCGACACCCGGCAGCCTGTGAGTACATGGAATCGTTCTACGTCATAAACGCTTTCTGCCCGGACAGATGCAGATACCGCAACTGCACTCAAGATTTCATAGATTTTGCCGTCTTCCTCGAGTATATGTTCGGCCACGAGCTCCCAGCCATGCTGCCGCAGCCACCGGCGCACCGTGTCCTCGCCGATATTGGGCTGCAGGACAAGCTGCTTCACTCCCGCCAGCTTGCCTCGCTCCCGGCCGGCTTCAAGGATGTCCCGGATGAGCGAGCCCCCCATGCCGGCGATCGTCACGGCATCGACCTCCCCAGGGGCAACGACCTCAAGGCCGTTGCCTCTGCGAACAAGAATCTTGTCCTGCAGTCCGTTATCTCGGACGCCTCTAGCCGCAGCCGCGAACGGACCTTCCGTCACTTCACCCGCCACCGCCGAGGCAGCTATGCCCTGCTGCACCAGATATACAGGCAGCAGCGCATGGTCCGAGCCGATATCTGCGACCCGCTGGCCGGGGATTAGCTGCTCCGCAATACATTGCAGTCTTCTGGAAATTTTAATCATTTATGCTACCCACGCAATCCATTTTTTTCGTAATGTAAACAGCAATATTCCGGCTATCGCCAGCTTGGCTAGCAGTTGAAGCTGCAGCCATGCCGGTTCATCGATCAGTACCGCATGATAGATCTCCGGCATAAACCATAACAGGAGCGCTCCGACAAAGAAAATCGATGACGCCCGCTTGCTTAACCGCTGGACGAGCCAGCTGCCCCAAGCGAATAAAAACGCCACCGGCACCCAGTATAATTGGATGTCATACCACGCAGGCTGATCCGTAAGCCGGTGCAGCAAGAGGGCGTAAACCATCATAGCTGCAGCCCATCCGCACAGATGCAGCAGCGGAATCGAAGCCAGCAGCCCATACGCAATCCAGAAGACCGCACACAAGCCCAGAAAAGCTCCCAGCCAGCCCCAGGATCCTTCAGCGTGTCTCTCCAGCAGGTAAAGCCCGCCTCCCAGCATGGCTAGCATCCCCGATGCGATCCATGCCATTCCGACCGATTCTTTTTGAGCGTGCCGTTTACGCTGGCCTACTGCGATCAGGACCGCTGTCGCAGCGACCAGAACAACGATTTGCAAAATCAAAGGGAAATCGTTAAAATAAAGGACAATCATACAGATCAAGGAAATTAAACCGACGCCATAAAACCATTGGCTTCCCCGGGAACGCCGGACCAGCGCCGCCGTCTTGCCCGCCAGACCGGAAGGCGTGCGTTCTGTAGCTTCATCAAGGTACAAATTCAGCAGAAAGTCGCAGTACTGATCCGGCAGCAGTTTGCTGCGCTGCCAGTGCTCGATCTCCCTGACGATCACGTTGCGGCGTTCCTGATCCATCTTTTCTTCTCCGTTCCCTTCCAGAGCCCTAAGTATTTTTAGAGGTTGTTTGAGCTTGCTTTTTTAAGAAAAAAGACCTTACTGCACCTGCAGGAAGGTCCGAATGCTTACTCGAGAAAATCCTTCAACCGTTTGCTGCGGCTCGGATGGCGGAGCTTCCGGAGCGCTTTGGCTTCGATCTGCCGGATTCTTTCACGGGTGACGCCGAATACTTTGCCGACTTCCTCCAATGTGCGGGTGCGTCCGTCGTCAAGACCAAAGCGCAGTCGCAATACATTTTCTTCACGTTCGGTCAAGGTATCAAGCACATCCTCCAACTGCTCTTTGAGCAGCTCGTAGGCTGCCGCGTCCGCAGGGGCCAGAGCTTCCTGATCCTCGATGAAATCCCCAAGATGTGAGTCGTCCTCTTCGCCGATCGGCGTCTCAAGCGATACCGGCTCCTGAGCGATCTTCATAATCTCTCTGACCTTGTCCGTGCTCAGATCCATCTCTGCAGCGATCTCCTCCGGCGTGGGTTCGCGCCCGAGCTCTTGTAGGAGCTGCCTGGATACCCGGATCAGCTTGTTGATCGTCTCCACCATGTGCACCGGGATCCTGATCGTCCGGGCCTGATCCGCGATCGCGCGGGTAATCGCCTGACGAATCCACCAGGTTGCATAGGTACTGAATTTGAAGCCTTTATCATGGTCGAATTTCTCGACCGCTTTGATCAAGCCCATATTACCTTCCTGGATAAGGTCCAGGAACAGCATGCCTCGGCCGACATATCGCTTGGCTATACTGACGACGAGACGGAGATTGGCTTCCGCCAGACGGCGTTTCGCTTCTTCGTCCCCCTTCTCAATCCGCTTCGCGAGCTCGACTTCGTCATCGGCGGAGAGCAGGGGAACGCGGCCGATTTCTTTTAGATACATGCGTACCGGGTCATTGATCTTAATGCCGGGAGGAAGCGCCAGATCGTCATCGAAGCTGAAATCATCATGCTCACGCTCATGATCCTCGCGGGCGCCGAGCGGCAGCTCTTCCTCTCGCTCATTGGTGACTTCGATCCCCATATCGTCGAGCTGCTCGAAAAACTCGTCGATCTGCTCCGGATCCTGTTCAAAAGGGGCCAGCTTCTCCATAATCTCTTTGTATGACAAAGCCGATCTCTTTTTGCCCTGTTCGATCAGCTGATCCTTGACCAGCTCCAGCTTCTGTTCTGTTTCTAGTTCAGTATGTTGATCATTCGCCATATTCCGACTCCCTCCTCCCTAGAAACGTTCATCCTAATCCATCCTTTAGCTGTCTTTCTAGGGCATTAATCTCAATCAAGATTTGTGCTGCCTGAACAGGATCGCCGGCTCGCTCGGCGCGCACCCATTCTTCCTTGCGCTGATGTAACTCTCTGTGTCTAATCTCTTTTTGTATCGCATGAATATATGCTTCCATCAGATCCGGTCCAAACGGTGAATAATCGTCGGTCATCAGGATGGAGCTGGCAATGCGCTCCAGCCGGTCATCCTGCAGTGTACTCATGAATCGGCTGATATCCGGATCGTTGCCCTGCCCATAGTAAGCATATAAGTAAGCAGCCAGCGCTGCATGATCCTCTACAATGAAAGTATCTCCCAGCCGGTCATAGACCATCCCGGCCACTTCCGCATCGTGCATCATCGTGTACAGCAGGTGCCGCTCCGCCTTTTGATAAGCGGGGAGTACGGTGCGCGTACGGGATGAGCGCGGTTTTTCATTCATACCATTATTCCACGGAATTTCGTTATTATCCCCGTTGTTCCTGTTTTTTTGGCGCTGCAGCTGGATTTGATTGCATTGATGTTTCAGCGTTTCGAGCGAAAATCCGAATTCGGTGGCGAGCTCCTTCAGATAAAACTCCTTCTCCACGGCCGATTCCAGTTCGGCGATCAGATTCACTGCAGCCATGACATAATTTTTGCGGCCCTCTTCTTCTAGCAGTATATGGTTTTTCCGCAAATATAGTAGTCTAAATTTCATCGTCGATACGGTGTGGGACATCACATCCCGGATGAAAGTCTCCGGCCCTTTAGTGGTGATATAATCATCCGGATCGAGCCCCTGGGGAAGCACCGCCACGCTGGCATTCACCCTTGCCTTGGCGAACATCGGGATCGTCTTGAGCGCCGCCGCCTGACCTGCCCCGTCCCCGTCGTAGCAGATGACGATTTCGGAGGCATTCCGGCGGATCAGCTCGACATGCTCGTCCGTCAGCGCCGTCCCCATCGTCGCGACGCCATTGTGGACGCCGGCGCTCCAGGCTTTGATCACATCCATATAGCCTTCGAACAACACCATCCGTCCGGACTTGCGGATCTCGGGCCTGGCCGCATGGAAGTGGTACAGGCTCCTCCCTTTATTGAAGAGCAGGGTCTCCGGGGAGTTGAGATACTTGGGCTGGGCATCGCCGTTGCTGCGACCTGCGAACGCAATGACTTTGCCCCGCTTGTCCCATAGCGGGAACATGATCCGATCCCGAAACCGATCGACGAAGCCGCTGCCGTCCTGCTTGGCGGATAGCAGCCCGCCTTTTTCCATCAGTGCAAGATCATACTCACGTTTGGTCAAGAAGTTCAGCAGCGTGTCCCAGCGCGCGGGCGCATATCCGAGCATAAACTGGTCGATCAGCTTGTCCGTCAGTCCCCGCTCCCGCAGATAGGCCATCGCGGGCTGTCCGAACTCCGTATTCTTCAGGAGATGATGGTAGAACCTTGCCGCGAAGTCATGCGCGACCAGCAGCTTTTCCCGTTCCTGCTGCTGCTCGGTCGGCTGGGCTGGGATTTGCGACCAGCTGATCGGCATGCCTGCTTCCTCTGCCATCGCCGTGACCGCTTCCGGAAAAGAGTAGCCCTCCATCTCCGCTACGAACTTGATGACATCGCCGCCCTGGCCACAGCCGTAACAATAGAAAATCTGCTTCTCGGGAGTAACGGTGAAGGACGGCGTTTTCTCGGAATGAAAGGGGCAGAGACCGGTCATATATTTGCCCTTCTTGGACAGATGAACATACTTTCCTACTGTTTCCACAATGTCGTGCTGCTTAAGGATCTCTTCGAT
This sequence comes from Paenibacillus jepli, assembly GCF_047238105.1. Lineage (NCBI taxonomy): Bacteria > Bacillati > Bacillota > Bacilli > Caryophanales > Paenibacillaceae > Paenibacillus > Paenibacillus jepli. Next base: position 6,497,606 of record NZ_JBDFMD010000001.1, on the reverse strand, counting down.
GACTGCTTCTGGAATCTTACCGTAAGACATGCTTGATCACCTTCATCCTTGGAACACGTAGATAACTATTCGCTATGGCTCGTTGATCTCCTGCCGCTTTTGCAAAACTTTTGTCAGCTTTTGTTGAAAACGAATCCGATCCTCGTTCGACATCGCTCGCGGTCCCTTCGATCTGCCGCCGCCTCTTCTGATCTTGGCCGTCTCGTGCCTGCGCTCCATCAGGAAGTCAATCGTTGCGTCATCATACCGCTGCCCACGATTCGACAGCACCGTCGCTCCCTTGGCCAGTGATATCGTCGCCAGCCCAAAGTCCTGGGTGATCACGATATCGCCCCGCCGGATGTGGTTGGCGATATACAGATCGACGGACTGACTGCTCCGGTCCACCTGCACGACGTCAACTCCTTCTTCGGCTTGCAGTCTGTGATCGTAGGAAGCAACCAGCAGCACGGGTACGGAGAACCTCCGCGCCGTCTGGGCAATCTCCGCTTTGACCGGACAGGCGTCGGCATCGACAACAATGGTCGGCCCCTCATGTTCGATAGTGCATCACCGCATCCTCGTAAACTTCCGTATTATAATATACGCTGCCTGAACTTAAAATCCTGCCTGATTCCTAAGCGAAATGAGGATTTCACTTTTTTTCGTCGAAAAACCTCTCAATTCCGAACGTGCTCAAGGATAAGACTGGCCGTTTCTTCAACGGCGCGGTGGGATACGTCGATCACTTTACAGCCAATCTGCTTCATTATATCCTGGGCATACTGCAGTTCCCGCTCGATTCGTTCTTTGGTCGCATAGGATGCGCTGTCCGGCAGACCAAGCGCCTTCAGGCGCTCCTTGCGGATCACATTGAGATAATGCGTACCGATCGTCAGTCCGATCACTTTGTCGACAGGCAGTCCGAACAGCTCATCCGGCGGTTTGATCTCCGGTACCAACGGTACGTTGGCTACTTTGAATTTTTTGTGAGCCAGGTACATCGACAACGGCGTTTTGGATGTGCGTGACACCCCGATCAGGACGATGTCCGCCTTGAGTACGCCGCTCGTGTCCTTCGCATCGTCGTACTTGACGGCAAACTCCACCGCTTCAACCTTGCGGAAGTAGTCTTCGTCCAATACATGGTTTAAGCCGGGTTCATTGCGGGCGCTGCGCCCGATGCGCTGCTCCATGCTGGTGATCAGCGTACCCAGCAGATCGATGGCGATCACGCCATAGTCCTCGCACAAGCGGGCGATATATTCGCGCAAGTGCGGGATAACCAGCGTATACAGCACGATAGCCTGATTCTCTTTGGCCAGCTTGACCATCCGTTCGACGGCGGATTCATCCTGGATGAACGAAGCCCGGCGGATCTCCGAATGCACGGGATGGAACTGAGCGATAGCCGCTCTCACAACCAGTTCGCCGGTATCGCCTGCCGAGTCGGAGACGACATAGATGATGACATCGGGATTTTTGTGGAACAAGGTCAACGGGTCCAGAGTCACACATACCACCTCCTGACAGATTCTGTTGCGGAGTCAATCAGAGCGTACCGGCCTACCAGACGATCTTGTCGAAATTCGCGATCGGCCGGATGCCCGCCGCCATATCCGCAAGCTGGCCAAGACGATTCGCCCGGATCGCCGGATCCTCTGCCATGACCATCACCTTGTCAAAGTAGGCCGTGATCGGCTCGCGCAGCGCCGCCAAGCGGCTGATGGCCTCTGCGGCATCACCGGCAGCAAGCGCTGCGGCGACTTGCGGATGCGCATGCTGCCATCGCTCATACAGCTCGTTCTCGACAGCTTCGGAGAAGAGCGCCGGATCGACCGCTGCTTGTTCTGCTTTGGCGGCCAGATTCATGACGCGGTTGAGCGCATCGACGGCAAGCTTGAAGTTGTCCTTCTCTTCGCCGCTTGCAGCAGCGAACAGTGCGGAAGCGCGCTCTACGGTCATCCGGAGATTGTCGAAGCCCGAGGCCATGACAGCATCGATGATATCGTAGCGAATCCCATGCTCGCCCAGCAGATTCTTCACCCGCAGCGCGAAGAAATCGGCCAGCTCCGCCCGCACCTCCTCGCGGTTCCGCTTCAGTCCGCGTGCCTCATGCACATCCAGGGCGATATCGAACAGCTCGCCTAGCAGCAGCTCGAACCCGTGCGTGATCATAATCTGAACCACGCCTGCAGCCTGTCTGCGCAGGGCGTACGGGTCCTGCGAGCCCGTGGGGATGATGCCGATCGAGAAGCAGCCGACGATCGTATCGATCTTGTCCGCCAAGGCGACGATCGCCCCCGGTACCGAAGCCGGCGCCTGTTCCCCTGCGAAGCGAGGCTGGTAATGCTCGAATACCGCCCGGGACACGGCCTCGGACTCGCCGGCTTTGCGGGCATAATCTTCGCCCATGATGCCCTGCAGCTCAGGGAACTCATAGACCATCTGGGTCACGAGGTCAAACTTGGCGATCTGTGCAGCGCGATCGATAGCAGCCGCCTCTTCCCCGCTCAGCTTGAGCTTCTCATGCAGCCGACGGGCAACCTCGCGGATCCTGCCGACCTTCTCGGCCGTCGTACCAAGCTCCTCATGGTAGACGATCGACTCCAGCTTGGCAAGCGCCGATTCAATCGTCAGCTTCTGATCCTCTGCATAGAAGAACTTGGCATCGGACAACCGGGCACGCAATACTTTCTCATTGCCTTTGGCCACCTGCTCGATAGACGTCGCATCGCCGTTGCGGACCGTCACGAAGTACGGCAGCAGCTCGCCCTTAGTATCCAATACCGGGAAGTAGCGTTGATGCTCCCGCATCGACGTGATCAGCACATCCTTGGGAATCTCCAGAAACGACGGGTCAAAGCTGCCGTGCAGCGCGGTTGGATACTCCACCAGGAAGACGATCTCTTCGAGCAGATCTTCCTTGACGGCGATATCCCAGCCGTGTTCGGTTCCCATCGTCTCGAGCTGTTTCATGATGATCTCTTCGCGCTCACGAGCGTCTACGATCACGTGCTGCTCGCGCAGCCGATCAACATAGCTCTCTGCCGTATCGATGGTGACCGTACTTCCGAGGAAACGGTGGCCTTGCGACACATTTCCGCTCACGACACCTGCGATCTCCAGCGGGATGATCTCTGAGCCCTGCAGCGCAATGAGCCAGCGGATCGGCCGTACGAAACGGAGCTCCTGGGAGCCCCAGCGCATATTTTTGGGAAACGTCATAGCTACGATTTGCTGCCGCAGGCCCTCGGAGAGCACGGACGACGTTTCTTGGCCAAGGCTGCTTTTGTTGGCATAAACATACTCTACACCTTGCAGCTCTTTCATAAACAGCTGATCCGGTTCCACGCCCTGACTACGGGCAAACCCAAGCGCCGCTTTGCTCCAGTTGCCTTCACTATCCAGTGCGATCTTGCGCGAGGGTCCCTTCACTTCCTCATGGATATCCGATTGCTTCTCGGCCACGTCTTCGATGACCAGGGCAATACGCCGCGGCGTCGCGTAGGTATGGACCGCACCGTGACCGATCCGGGCTTCGGCCAGCCATTTGACAACCCGCTCCTGCAACTGATTCATCGCTCCGCGCACGAACCGCGCCGGCACTTCTTCCATGCCGATCTCCATCAGCACATGTCTACTCATGGGGTGTCGCCTCCTTCTTAAGCAGCGGGAAGCCGAGCTTCTCGCGTTCCTCCAGATACGTCGCCGCACACTGGCGCGCCAGATTGCGCACGCGGGTAATATAGCCGGTCCGCTCCGTCACGCTGATGGCGCCGCGGGCATCGAGCAGATTGAACGTATGGGAGCATTTGAGCACGTAGTCGTAAGCCGGGAATACGAGGCTCTCCGCCAACGCCCGTCTCGCTTCTTCCTCATACTTGGCGAACAACGAGAAGAGCATGGACGCATCAGCCAGTTCAAACGTATATTTGGAATGCTCGTACTCCGGCTGTTTGAAGACGTTGCCGTACGTTACTCCGTTCACCCACTCCAGCTCGAAAACATTCTCTTTGTCCTGAATATACGATGCCAGCCGCTCCATGCCATAGGTAATCTCGACAGCTACCGGAACGGCATCGATACCGCCCACCTGCTGGAAGTACGTAAACTGCGTGATCTCCATGCCGTCCAGCCATACCTCCCAGCCGAGTCCCCAGGCTCCGAGCGTCGGCGATTCCCAGTTATCCTCGACGAAACGGATATCGTGATGACGGGGATCGATGCCGAGCTGCCGCAGACTTTCCAGATACAACTCCTGGATGTCGTCCGGGGACGGCTTGAGGATGACCTGGAACTGATGGTGCTGATACAGCCGGTTTGGATTCTCGCCATAGCGGCCGTCCGCCGGACGCCGGGAAGGCTCGACATAGGCGACATTCCAAGGCTCCGGTCCGATCGATCGCAGGAAAGTCATGGGATTCATCGTCCCCGCTCCCTTTTCTACGTCGTACGGCTGCATAAGGAGACAATTTTGTTCTGCCCAGAACTGCTGCAGCGTGAGGATCATGTTTTGAACATTCATCCGTGCTCACTCCTGACTCATAGTAATCGCAGACATGGAGGCGGCTTAGACATGCCAAAAAATCCCGTCCCTACGTCTGTCACAGACGTAGGGACGGGAATTTACCCGCGGTTCCACCCTACTTGGCCCGCTCGCCGGCGGACCCGCTTTCATGTACTGCCTCGCACTCCGGAGTGCCCTTCACTGAACCGTTCCCCTCCGGGCTTGCACCGTCCCCGGCTCGCTGATAGAGGTCAGATTCAATTACTCTCTCCATCATCATCCGACAGGAATCGCCTTGGGAGATTCCCGATTATCATAATGATTTATCATATCAGGGTTGATGCCGCAAGTCAACTAGCTCGAGCTTGAAATAATGCTTCTTTGGCCGCTGCAGGGAGAGGGGGCTTGCGTTTATTTCTGGACCAATCTATTCGTCTCCGGCCTCATTCTGAAATAAAGGCTCCATTTGGTCGAGAAAATCCCTTGACTTGAGGTTCAGCGGCAAGTGGGCGTCCAGCATGCTGCGCATGCATGTCCGCAGCTCGGCTTTGGTCTCCGCGCTGACCTGGACGCTGCCCAGCCTGCGCAGATCCAGCTGCTTGAACATCCGCAGCAGCTTAAGCGCGCCATCTCCAGGCTTCAGAGCAAAGGTGTCCATGCTCCGGCATCTGTGACATAGAATACCGCCCAGGCGAGCGCTGAAGCTGAAGGTACCGTCCTCGCGGCCGCAATGGAGGCAGCAGTCCATCTGGGGAGCGTACCCGGCCAGCTGGATGATCTTCATCTCGAACAGGTGCAGCGTGATCTGCGGGTCCTTGCCTTCCTCAAGCGCGGAGAAGCAAGCCCGCAGCTGCTCGAATATGAATGCGCCTGCTTCTTCGTCCTGAAGTGCGCGGTCGCACAGCTCGGCCGCATAAGCGGCATAGGCGGACAGTTCCAACCGCTCACGGAGCTTATGGTGGGATTCGATGATCTCGCCATGATTCAGCGTACCTAGTCCGCTCTTCCTGAAGAAGACAAATTCACCATGGGTGAACGGCTGCGCCAGCGAGCCGTGACGACTTTTGAGCTTCTTGGCGCCTCGCACCATAATGCCCGCTTTGCCGTGGGTATTCGTCAAAATGGTAATGATCGCATTGCCTTCGCCATATGGCATGCTGCGGATGACAATGCCTTCCGTGCGGTACAGCATCTGTGTACTCTCCCTATCTCGCCGCTTTCGGGAGAGCGTGCGGACTTACTCGGCTGCCTTGGCCTCGTCCATACCATCGGTTCCGGCAGCTTCGTCTGCCGCTGCTCCCGGCTCCGCCTCAGACAGAGCAAGCGCGTCTGCTTCCTTGTATAGCATAAATGCGTCGACATCGCCAGTCTTCATAAAATAACCCCAGGAAAAATTGCGCATATCTCATTCTCATCCTCTCGCTGAAGGTCTTCGCTTCAGTAGTAGGATGCGATGTTGCCAAGGCGGTTATCCTGGTGAATCCTAGAAGTGCGGTGATAAGCTGCGTAAATCGGATCGTTCTTCCGATCGCTGTTGTTCCCAGAATTCTTGGCCTCTGACAGAGGTTGAATTCCGGGAACAAAGGCGAACGCTAAACGCTTTCCGCAGGAAAGCGACTTCGAAAGAATAATCTGGTGCTTCTGCAGAATCGATTCCGTCTACTTCGTTTATCACCGCGGGGGAAGTTTAAGCAAGTGCGTCGAGCGAGCACAGTCAAAGCTCGCTCTTCCGCTTTATTCATGGCGGTAACCGAAATCCTTGAGCATCCGGTCCTGGTTGCGCCAGTCTTTTTTGACCTTCACCCACAGCTCCAGGAAGATGCGCGAGCCGAGCAGCAGCTCGATGTCGGCCCGCGCCTGCTTGCCAACCTCCTTGAGAAGCGCCCCGCTTTTGCCGATGACGATCCCTTTCTGCGAGTCCCGCTCGACATAGATGACCGCCCCGATATAGACAACACCGTTGTCCTGGACGCGCATATCCTCGATCTCGACGGCGATCGAATGCGGGATCTCCTCGCGTGTCAGATGGAGGATTTTCTCGCGGATCAGCTCGGCGCAGACGAATTGTTCCGGATGATCCGTCACTTGGTCGGCAGGATAGTATTGCGGTCCTTCCGGCATGTAGGGCAGCAGTTGCTCGAGCAGCGTGTCCACATTGCTGCCCAGCAGAGCCGAGACCGGGACGATCTGGGCGAACTCATGGAGGTCTTTGTATTGTGTAATAATCCCCAGCAGTTGTTCCGGATGCACCTTATCGATCTTATTCAGCACCAGAACGACCGGTGTCGCGGTTTTTTTGAGCTTCTCGATAATAAAGCGGTCGCCGCCGCCGATTCCTTCGGATACATCGACGAGGAATAGCGCCGCATCGACTTCACTCAATGCATTGTCCGCTGCCTTGATCATATAGTTGCCCAGCTTGGATGTCGGCTTGTGGATGCCCGGCGTATCGAGAAACACGATCTGCGCCGAATCGGTCGTATAAACACCGTGAATTTTGTTGCGCGTCGTCTGCGGCTTGTCCGACATAATCGCGATCTTCTGGCCGATGATCTGATTGATCAGCGTGGACTTGCCGACATTGGGCCGGCCGATGATAGCCACGAAGCCGGAGCGGAATGCCTGCTTGGTTGAATCTTGATGCGTAGTCATCGCTGGCTACACGCCTCCCTTATCTTGGTTGTGTGTCGGCTGCGGAGGGGCCGGCTCTTCCCGGACGAGCACAAAGGCCCCGGGAAGCAGCTCGGCAACGGTGCTCCGCTGCCATTGTCCATGTATATTGCCCATCCATACCGGCATATCTGGCGGACATAGCTCGATCATCACCTGTCTGCATACGCCACAGGGGGCGATGGGCGAAGGCGTGTCGCCAACGACAGCGATGCCCCGGAAAGCTCCCGGCCGCGCCCCGTCGGCGATAGCCCGGAAGAGCGCCGTCCGCTCCGCGCAATTGGTAGGCCCGTAAGCCGCGTTCTCCACATTGCAGCCTGCGTGCACGCGCCCCTGGTCATCCAGCAGCGCCGCGCCGACTTGGAAGTTCGAGTACGGCGCATAAGCACGGTCTCTAGCTGACACCGCCGCCGCCTGCAGCTCGGCTGCCTCGCTGCTGTCCATCATGCCCACCTCCATCATTAAGTTATCATACATTCATCTCATACATGCACCTCCCGCCGCATGGATCACAGCAGCGCGAGCAGTGGCGGGCCGAGGACCAGCAGTCCGATCAGCGCCGCGCCGACGGCCGCAGCCAGTACCGCGCCTGCGGCGGCGTCCTTGGCGATGCGGGCGAGCGGATGCAGCTGCGGCATCGCCAGGTCGACGGTCTTCTCGATGGCGGTATTGATCAGCTCAGCTACGATGACCATCGTACAGGCGCCTACCAGCAGCGCCCACTGGGCCGGCTGCAACCGCAGGAAGGCAGCCAACAGCATCACTGCCGCCGCTGCCCCCAGATGAAATCGCATATGCCGCTCCGCGCGTACAGCATATGCGATGCCTTCACACGCCTGCCGCACACTTCTGGCAAAGTGCAGCATTACCTGCTCAGACCTGCCTTGGCCAGCACAGCTTCCTGCTTGGCCGTCATCTCCTGTTCACCGGCCTCGTCCTGGTGGTCGTAGCCGAGCAGATGGAGAAAGCCATGCACGAACAGAAAGCCCACTTCACGCTCCAGCGAATGGCCATACTCGAGACTTTGGGCCTTCGCTCGTTCAGCCGAGATGATAATGTCGCCCAGCATATCGGAGACGAGGGCCGCAGCGCCCTCCGCCTCCTCGTCAAAAACGATGCCGGCTTCCTCCTCGCCCTCCTCTTGCATTGCGAAGGAGAGCACATCGGTGGGGCGATCAATCTTCCGGAAGTCACGATTCAAGCGATGGATCTCGGCATCGTCGACAAAGGTGAGCGCCACCTCGCCGGAGCCAAGACCTTCGGCTTCGGCGGCCAGCTGCATCAGCTGCTCCAGCCGAGCGATCCATGCATCCGGGATGTCCACCTGCGCCTGCTCATTGCTCCAGTCCAGCTGCATACTCATTCGGCTCGCTCCTTTGGTTTGGTATCGTCAGGGTACTCGATCCGCGAATGGAAAATGCCAATCACCGTCTCCTTCAACGAATGGGCGATCATGTCCAGCTCCTTGAGCGTCAGGTCGCATTCGTTGAACTGATTGTCATCCATGCGGCTTTTAATAATTTTGGCGATCATCGTCTCGACCTGCTCCATCGTCGGGTTGCGGAGACTCCGCACGGCCGCCTCCACACAGTCGGCGATCCCGACGATCGCCGCTTCCTTGGATTGGGCTTTCGGTCCGGGATAGCGGAAGTCGTCCTCGGTGAAGTCAGGCTCCACGCCCTCCGCCTCGGCGATCTTCAGCGCCTTGTGATAGAAATATTTCAGGAAGGTCGTGCCGTGATGCTGCTCGGCGATATCGCGCAGCGGTTTCGGGATATTGTGACTCTTCTGCATGTCCACCCCGTCCCGCGCATGGGCGATGATGATCTCCTTGCTCAGCTTGGGATCCATCGAATCATGCGGATTCTCGATATTGCTCTGATTCTCGATAAAATAGCTCGGCCGCTTCGTCTTGCCGATATCGTGATAGAATGATCCGACCCGGCACAGCAAACCGTTGGCGCCGATAGCCTCGGCAGCCGCTTCCGACAGGTTGCCCACCATAACGCTGTGATGATAGGTCCCCGGTGTCTCCGTCAGCAGCTTGCGCAGCAACGGATGGTTCGGATTGGACAGCTCCACCAGCTTGAGCGCGGACAGGATGCCGAAGGTGACTTCGAAGAACGGCATCAGGCCGATCACGAGCACCGCTGTCAGCAGACCGCTGGCAAAAGCAAACCCGACCGAATACAGCAGCTGGGTATTGGATGGTACATCGCTGATCAACTGCAAGGACAGGACGGCCAATGAGCCAAACAGACTGACCATGATCCCTGCCTTCAGGATCGTCGACCGCTGACTCGCGCGATGGATCGAGAAGATCGCGGCGAAGGCGACGACTGTAAAGACAAAGCCGTAATGATAATCGAAGATCTGATCTTGCTTGACACTGAACAGGATGCTGCCGATCGCTGCGAAGAGAACGGAGCTGATAATAGCCAGATGCGTGTCGAGCAGCAGCATGATCAGCATCGTTCCCATGGCGACAGGCGCTACATAACCTACATAGGCAGCATTCTGAGTCTGGGTCATGGCGACGACCTGCATGATAGCCAGGTTAAGGAAAAAGATCAGCCACAGCATCAGGAGCTGCGCGTTATTGTATGTCGTCTTCTCGCCGTGGGCGGAGATCGTCGCCGAGCGCTCTACAAACTGGAAAATAATAACCAGGAACAAAGCGCTCATCAATAGCAGGCCCAGCTGCGGCCAGTAGGTTTTCTTGTTCTGCAGGAGGCCAAGCATCTGTAGACGGTCATACGATTCCTGGGTGATGCGCTCGCCCTGGCGGACGATAATATCCCCTTCCTCGATGACCACCTTGGCCGTATTCTCTTTGGCGGAACGTCTAGCCTCATCCGTCGCTTCCTTGTCGGCGAACTTGTTGGGCATCAGCGCGAACCGCGCCAGCTCCTGGACAATCTCACGCTCTGTCCGGCTGGTCAGCGAGCTCGCATTGACCAGCTCGGCCACCTTCGTCCGGGCCGTCTCCGCCTCGCGCATCTGCTCGTTCAACATCAGCTCCCGCACAATGTCCCGCGTCACTCTCTGCATCGCCCGGATCCGCTCGCTGCTCAGCTGCGGCAGCTTGTAGAAGGTCTCTTCTGGAATCGTATACTCCTGCTCCTTGACGATTAGCTGCATCTCTTCAAGCAGCGTCGGGTTATAGGTGTCCGAATTGCTCCTGCTGCGCACGAATCCGTCTACGAACTGGCCGTATTTCCGGGGGATCTCCGTCCGGTAGATGTCGATCTTGTTCTGCAGCGTGACCTGATCGTCGGCGTTGAGCTGGTCCATCCGCTGGAAGATCTCGTCCACCAGGTTCTCGCTGCCCAGCGCCACAATATTATACTGGGTCGGGACGCGCTCTGCCGCTTCCTCCTGCGCTTTGATCGTCGCCTTCTCATCGTCAATCTGACGCGGGGAGGCGATATTGCGGTCGCTTACATCATTGAGTTCGATATTATAAGTCTTGGGTACCAGATGCGGTGCCAGGCTAAAATAGAAAAGCAGCACAAACAGAAGCAGCAACAGCCAGCGAACTCCCCTGCTGTACCGCCAGCCCGCCAGCTTGGAGGATGAAGAGCCCGTCCGGTTGGTCGCCTGGTTTCGGTTCATACGGCTTGCATTCCTCTCTATCTTTGGTTTTCTGCATTTTCATTATAGGCCGTGATAATCTGTTGTACCAGCGAGTGCCGCACCACGTCCGATTCAGTAAATTGGATGAATCCGATTTCGTCGATCGCCTGCAGAATCTTCACCGCTTCAATCAGACCGGAATTTTTGCCCCGGGGCAAATCGATCTGCGTCACGTCGCCGGTGATCACCATCTTGGAGCCAAAGCCAAGCCGTGTCAGGAACATCTTCATCTGCTCGGGTGTCGTATTCTGCGCCTCATCGAGAATAATAAACGAATCCTCAAGCGTCCGTCCGCGCATGTACGCGAGGGGAGCTACTTCGATCAGTCCCCGTTCGAACGCCTTGGCCGACTGGTCCGGCCCCATTACATCATGCAGGGCATCGTAGAGCGGCCTTAAGTACGGATCGACTTTCTCCTGCAGGTCGCCGGGGAGGAAGCCCAGGCTCTCGCCGGCTTCTACTGCCGGACGGGTCAGGACGATCCGCTTGACGGCGCCTTCCTTGAGCGCAGCGATGGCCAGCACGACCGCTAGATACGTTTTGCCGGTACCCGCCGGCCCAATCCCGAATACGATATCTTTCTTGCGAATAGTAGAGACATAATAGCGTTGTCCGATCGTTTTGACGCGGATCGGCTTGCCGCGGTAAGTCGTAGTGATCTCGCCCTTGAACAGATCAAGAAGCTGATCGGCCTGCATCGTCCTGGACAGTTCAAGCGCATAAGCGATGTCCCGCTCGGTCGGGCTGTAGCCGCCTCTCACCAGCTCCAAGAGGACTGTGAACAGCTGCTCCAGCGACTCCGTCTCTTCGCGGGGCCCGGTGATTGCGATCTCGGCCTCCCTGGAGAGGATCTTCGATTCCACCTGCTGTTCGATCAGCTTGAGGAAGCGGTCTTGCGGGCCGAACAAAGCCTGCCCTTCAGCGGCATTGCCCAGCGGTATTTTTATGCTTGTCGTTTTGTCTGTCAAAAAGCCTCATTCTCCTTGCATTTGGACTAGTGGCATCTCTGTTGCAATCGATTGTTCGACTTCAAAAAGCACTTTCATATAAACTTTACCATTCTCCGTCTTTTCATGCAAAAGGTTTTCCGCACGAAACACGATATCCGGCCCTAATTTTGTCCATAATTCGGCTTTTGCCTGCAGCAGCCCTGCATGCCCTGCTTCCTCCGGCGTCAGCTCGCGGCTGAGCATACCAGATTCCCTTACTGTCTCCTTGATCCGGCCAAACGGCAGTTTGATGCCCCGCCAGCTGGCTTGCTGGCGCTGCTCGACCACTTCAAAACGCTCAAATGGAGGCTTTCCGAAGCCGCTAACCTGCAGCGAGCGCCCCCCGATCAACAGCTTCCATCTCGTCTTGCTCTCGCCGGTATATACCTTGCTCTGGCTGACGAGCGGCACCGTGATCTCGTAGCTATACCAGACCACTCCGCGCACCTCGCCTTTGGCCACAACCGTCCGTGTATTGGGCTCCGTCCCGATCGTCCCCGAGATCAGGATGTCTCCGCGCTTGACGCGCACATCCTTCTTGACGACAGGTCTGCCGGTCTCGGCGATGATCCGCGTGACGACAGCGTCTTCGGCAGCGACCAGGTGTCTGGGCGTATACAGAGAAGGAGGCACGGCCGTCCGGTTCTCAACGACCTCGATCGTGACCTTGGTGCCGCGCTTGTCGACACCGACCCATGCTGCCTCGGGCAGCCTCTGAGCAAGCCGCTTGGATAGCACGTCCACATCGAGCATGCGGAACGACCATTGATACAGATGGATGCCCTCGGCCTCGGCGGCACTGAGGATCTGCTCTTCCGTCAATGCTACGTTGCCCTTGACCTCCACATCCCAGATCATGCAGGAGAGCAGATAAAGGCCAGCCAGGAAGACGAACAGGCCGGCTGCAAAAAACTTGCGGCGCTCCAGCTTGCGCAGCCAGAATGGCAAACCTCTTCTCGCAATGACATGCACCCTGCAGCTTGTCCGCTTCAGAAGCGGCCGCAAGCGGAAAAAGTCACCCACCGTCAGCTCGCACTCCATCTCCCCTTCAGGCATATAACGGATCGACCAGAGCCGGATACCCGCCGCTCCCGCTTCATTGACCAGCGCGGACGGGGAGCCGCCGCGGATCCTTATCGTAACTATGCCTTGCAACGTTTGCAGCCATGTATCCCGCATTCTAAAGACGCCTCCTAACCGAACATTTGAATCGCTACAATACGGCCTTCTATGAATACTTCTTCCGTCCAGATTCCACGAATGACCAGATCTGCGCCGCTGACCTCCAGCTCTCCTTTGCTGAGCGCCAAACGCAGTCGATCCTGCGAGAAGTGCAGAACCCCGCGATGGTTTTCGATATAGAGCTGGCGATCGCCAATCATCGTCATACGGGGCAGGTCAAATACGACATCCTGGGGCAGATCAAGAAGATCGGCAGTTAACTTGCGGATTTTGCGGCTAAAGCGGCGCATAAGCAGCGTCTCCTCCTCCCGTACTTTACCAAACTATGCGGGCGGCAGCCGTTTTATGAGGAGTTATCTTCAATGCAAAAAAACCACTGCCCCTATAATCCATACAGGTGCAGTGCCTTTCATCCTACGTTGATTTTGAGAAATCCCCACTCAATGTAGTCGTGTATAGCTCTCTCATTTCGTCATCCGAGAGCGCCCTCTTGAAGATAGCCAGACCTCCCAGTTGTCCGCTAAAAAAATTTTTCATCATCCCGTTAGCGGAAACCGAAGCCACTGTGAAATCGGCTCCATCCGAATCCGCCTCGAAAAGACCTTGATCATAAGGATACGGATTGTAGGGTGGATTATAATCCAGTCTGCCATTGTAATACACCCGCGAGTATGCTCCATCATAAGTCATGGCCACCATGGTCCATTTGCCAAAGGGGACGCGTTCGGATCCGGTAGCATACGTCACGCAATACCGTTCACCTGGCGTAGGACCTCCAACAGCAGAGACATGGCCATGAATATTCCGCTCGCTTTCGTATCTGCCGGTGAGATTAAAGAACAGACAGTACTGGCGCTGCTTTCTTGTCTCGTCCCACATCCCGGCCAAGGCTTGGCATCTGCGGTCGCTATCCCACTTGACCCAGGCTACTACGGTAACTGCTGCCTGCCGCCCCTGTATATCCAGCTCCGGACAAAGATGACGCGGGATCGATAACCATTGACCTTCCTTGATGGCTGCGGAATACGGTCCGAAGACGCCGTCCTTGACTCGTTCGATCGGACCGTTTTGTTCTATTAATTCATAAGCAAAAGGTCCGTTAGCGCGTTTACTGACCGAGGGCGGCTCCTGAAAATCCCAAAAGCATAATAAATCAGTCATGGTATAAACAGTCAATATGATGTCCTCCTTCACCATCCTCACATTTATTGCACGGCTTCATGTTTATCATAGCTTGAGGCAATCATACTGTCATTAGACAACTTGAGGTCAGATTAGACTGTGGATGTACCGAGCGTCCAATAATCGCCTCCCGATTACCTCCGCGCTACGCCAAACAGGCACTGTTCCCGCATCATACGGGTACAGTGCCTGTTGTTAATACAGCCTCTAGCGGAAAGGACGCTTGGCGCGCGGCGGACCAAGGATCTCGGCCCACAGAACGGCGCTCGTCAGCTCATTGGCGCCGGGCAGCGTCTCACCAGGGCGAGCAGGGCCGGAAGCGACTGCCACGCCTGTGCGATCCCCGCTTGCATGATCTTCCTGGACCCGCTCCTCCTCCATCCGCCTGCGCTGCTCCTCGCGTGCTCTGCGCTGCTGTTCTGCACGCCGGCGCTCTTCTTTCTCTTGCTCACGCTGGCGTGCATCCTCCTCGATACGACGTGCAGTTTCCTCAGCAAGCGGTATCTCTTGCGCAACCGGAGTCTCGGAGTAAGAAGGCTGCTCCGGTTGAGGCGCTCGCTGTTCGGATTGCTGCCAGTCTGGCGTTGGTCTCTGTCCTGGCGGTACCCGCCGCTCCTCCCGGTTGCCTGAACCGAAGTCCGGCATCCGGTTGTTGCTTCCGCCTTGCTTTCTTTGATTGGATTTGCTGAACAGTGAGATCAGAAATCCGATGATGATGATGACGAAGAACAGGTTCTGCGTCAGAAACTCGATAATATTCATGCGTAACCTCCCTGAAGCAACGGCTGCGTCGCAATGCCGTCTTATTTATCTTTCTTGTCTTCAGGCGAACGGCCGATCGATCCGCGCATTTGCGTATCGGCTTCGATATTTTTCATATTCATATAATCCATGACACCGAGCTTGCCTTCGCGAAGCGCATCCGACATGGCCAGAGGCACCTGGGATTCGGACTCGACGACGCGCGCTCTCATCTCGACGACTCTGGCTTTCATCTCCTGCTCCAATGCTACCGCCATGGCGCGGCGTTCTTCCGCTTTCGCCTGGGCGATCTGCTTGTCGGCCTCAGCTTGCTCGGTCTGCAGGAAAGCGCCGATATTTTTGCCTACGCTGACATCCGCGATATCGATGGAGAGGATTTCGAATGCGGTGCCGGAGTCCAGGCCTTTGGAGAGGACCGTCCGGGAGATCAGATCCGGATTTTCCAGGACATCTTTGTGGGAAGCGGCTCCGCCATTCGTACTGACGATACCTTCGCCTACACGGGCAATAACGGTTTCTTCACCCGCACCGCCGACGAGACGGTCGATATTGGCACGTACAGTTACACGAGCCTTGACTCTAACCTCGATGCCGTCCTTCGCTACTGCAGATACAACAGGGGTTTCGATAACTTTCGGATTAACGCTCATCTGTACCGCGTTCAGGACATCACGGCCTGCCAGATCGATCGCAGCAGCACGGGCGAATTCCAGTGGAATATTGGCCCGCTGCGCGGCGATCAGCGCATTGACGACGCGGTCCACATTGCCGCCTGCCAGATAGTGACTTTCCAATTGATTAATGGTCAAGCCCAATCCCGCTTTATGCGCCTTAATCATCGGGTTGACGATTCGTCCCGGTACGACCCGCCGCAGCCGCATCGCGACCAGCGTAATGATGCCGATCCGCACGCCCGACGAAAGCGCCGCGATCCAGAGCATCACCGGGAAGAAGTTCAAAAATACGATAAGCAAGATGAAAGCGACGACCCCAACCACCAAGTACATGAGATTAAAATCTTCCATTCTGAGTATCCCCTCCAAAAAGTTGGTATGGCAACACTTGCCATCCTTCGTTGGTTCTTACACGATTTCTCTGACGATGACGCGTGTTCCTTCAACTTTAATCACTTTGATCGGCTTGTTGTTCGCAATAAACTGTCCGGATGTGACGACATCGATGCGCTCTTCACCAATCTGCACCGTCCCGGATGGACGAAGCGGTGTCAACGTGACGCCCTCCATGTCCAAGAGATCTTCTCTGGATACCGCAGGAATGTACCCCTCCTCTGTGGAGAGGGAGTCCCGGAGGATAAACTTGTTCCAGATCCCTTTCTTCTTGAAGATGACGGCAAAGATGATGACCAGCACCGTCGCTACTCCAAATGCAATCAGCAGCGAGTAAAAGGCATTCCCAGTATCGTAAGCTGCAGTAACCACCCCCGCTATTAGTGACCCGATCCCGAGAAAGCCCAGGATGCCGAAGCTCGGTATGAATAGCTCGAGGACGAGTAAGGCGATACCGACGACGAACAGCACGAAGGACTCCAGACCAGCAAAACCGGCGATATAATGGGCGAAGAAATAAAGACCGAAACTGGCGATTCCGATAATACCCGGTGCTCCGAAGCCGGGAACGATCACCTCGATCGCCACACCGGCCATGCCGACAATGAGCAGCAATGTGCGAATCAGCGGCGAAGTGAGCCAGCGGGCGAGATTCTCGGCAGTCGTCAGCTCCATCTCGACGACCATGCGCTCTTCCAGTCCCAGCCACTCCAGCGTCTCTTCCACGGAAGAGGCCAGATGCTCGGCATAGCCGACGGCCAGCGCTTCCTCGGAAGTCAGGGTCAGAATATTGCCTGGACCGACTGTAAGGTCAAGCTCTTCGATCGTCAGCGTCGCACTTGGATCAACCATTTTAACCGCGATCGCCGGATCGCGCCCGTTGGCTTCGGCGGCCGCCTTCATCTTGTTGGTCCAAAGCGACGTGATCTTCGGATTGTCCACCAGTTCGCCTGTAGCGCCGTCCACAACCGCGGCATCGCCGATCGAGCTGTTAGGCAGCATCACGATCTGGTCGGCGTTAAGGGCGATGTAGGCACCCGCCGAGATCGCGTTGCTCTCGACGAAGGCAACCGTCGGTACCGAGCTGTTCCGGATCAGATCCCCGATCTCGGCTGCGCTGTCGACACGGCCGCCGAATGTATTGATGACCAATATGATGCGCTCCGCTTCCGCCTCCTCAGCTTCCTGAAATGCCCGCTCCAGGAAGGACTGCAGCCCCGATTCGATCGTCTGTTTCACGGGGATGACATAAACGGCGGGTCCGCTTGCCGGCGGACGTTCATCAGCTGGCTCTGCCGCCTCCAGCAGCGGCAGCGCTATACCCGCCAGCAAGCCGAACATGAGTGCCAGAAGCGGCAGTCTGAGCAACCATCGCCTGAGTCCCTTTGTCACTAGATTCCCTCCTTTATGTCTGTTTCATTCAGTTGCTCCTAATACGTGCGAAAGGGATGCGCGTTTCACTTTTTCGACATGAAGACCGCGTATCCCTTTTAGGATAACAAATATATGGGGTTCTAAACCTTAAATCGCGTTACAGCGTTATCCAAATCCCGTACGACTTCATCCATCCGGGCGGCAGCTGAGGCGATCCCTTCGATCAACGCGAGTTGTTCTTCGGTCGCCGCCGCCACACTCTCCGTTCTGCCCAGATTCGTCTCAGCCGCAGTCGCCGATGCCCTTATGGAGCTGCTGACCTCCTCGGTGCTGGCCGACATCTGCTCGGTGATCGCCGAGTTCTCCTGCAGCTGGCCCGACATCTCGGCAACGGAGGCAAAGATCTCCTCGAAGTTGCCGTGAATGTCGCGCACTCTGGCTTCCCCCGCAGCCAGCTCCCGCAACGTATCCTGCATCTGCGCGACGGCAGCGGCAATCTCGCTGCTGGTGCCTGACACGAGCTGCTGGATACTGTCAGCCGATGCCAGCGACCCTTCTGCCAGCTTGCGAATCTCGGCAGCAACGACAGCAAAGCCCCGGCCCGCTTGGCCCGCTCGCGAAGCTTCGATAGCAGCATTCAGAGAAAGAATATTCGTCTGCTGGGCAAATGATGTGAGATTGTCGGCGATGCCGCCGATTTTCTCCGACCGGCCGGCCAATACTTCAATCGCGCCGGAGAGTCCTGCCATGGACGTATTAATCTTGCGCATCTGCAGCACCAGCTTCTCCAGTACTTCACGTCCTTGTCCTGCCTGCAGCGACGCCAGCGCTGAGCCTTCGGCCAGCCGCGCAGTGTTGCCGGCGATCCGCTCGATGCCGACCGCCATCTCCTCCATCGCTCTAGCCACTTCGAGCGAGGACTGCGTCTGCACCTCGGCGCTCTCGGCCACAGCCTGGATGTCCCGAGCTGTCTGCGCCGACGCTTCGGTCGATTCCCTGCTCGAAGCGCTCAGTAGCCGGGCCGACCGGCCGACCTCGCTCGCATTCGTGGAGATCCGGGTGATGAGTTCTTTTACCGAGGCTATCATCCGATCGAGCGACAATGCTGTCTCCCCCAGCTCGTCTCGCGAGTAGCGCTGCTCGGCAAGTGCTGTCAGATCGCCCTCCGCAACCCGACTGGTCTTGTACATCACCGCACGAATCGTCATCATGATGCGGCGGATCATGATGATGGCAGCAATGCTCATCAACACGACAAGGCCTGACAGTACAGCTATCATTAACCATTCTGTCAAGTTCAGACTCTTCTCGATCAGCGCCAGCTGTTCCCGTACGTGCGCGTCGATGTTCTCTTCTATCTCATCTACATTTGCCCGGCTCAGCGCAAACGAACTGTCTATCCTGTCGCTGATCATCCAACTGCCATCAGACAATTCCTGCTCCACAGCGGCAACCCAGGTATCGAAGTTGGTTACGAACAGATCCAGCAGATCTCCAAGCGGCCTGCCTGAGCTGCCATACTGGAGGCCGCGCAGTCCTTCATCTTCGATAATGGCGATCGCCTGCCCCATCCGCTCTTCCACCTGCAGCAGATTCTCTTCCAGCGCAGCCTGCTCCGATTGAAGCTGGTTGTTATTCAGCATGCCTGATTCGAGCCTCAGGTACGCCACATAAGCTTGATACAAATCGCGGTCAGCATTGAGCACCAGCGTCTGCACCTCGGTGCTGATTTTGGCGATCTGCTCTGTCATGACATGGTATAGCTGACGTTGCTGCGACAGCAGATAAGCGCTGGTGCCGATGTAGAAAAGCAGCGGCACGATGGCAAGCAGTGCCAGTTTGACCCGAATGGAACGTTTCACAGTTCATCCCTCGCTATTCTTTGGTGTAGGTTTTAAGATATGCGTGCGACGGACGGCCAGCGCTGTCACACTGATGTTATATATCGGCGGTTATGTACAAATGCATGATTATTTTTTGCGGGGAAGCAAAAACGTCTGTCGCCGCTATACTATCAAGGTCAAACGGCTTCGCCTAAAAAGTTTCGCAAAGCAAAACTAGCTTCGTAAGCACACGGCGTCGCAAATTTCATTCCGCAGAATGGTGCGACGCTGCAAGAGAAGACAATCACTTGCAGCGTCGCACCAATATAAGCTGATTATAGGTGAAACATATAAACTCTTATAATTCAAAAAACACTCCTCTTAAATGGAGGCCACTGAAAAAGTCCTTACTGAATCAAATAAGGTACTGCACCCGAAATAATTAAGGGAGCAGTACCTTTTTTGTTGTAAAATAAGGCTAACGCAAAAAGATGGTGTATCCGCCAACGAAGGCGTGGTCGCTGCGGGAAGAGGGGGCTTCCGATCGCTGTTGTCCCCAGATTTCTTGTTCATACCGCTTCAGCGGATGAAATCCGGGGACTCACACGCTTTCTGCAAGAAAGCGACTTCGTAAGCATAAGCTCCGCTTCTCCAGCCTCCCTCTTCCCTCCGCTCCTGTGCCGGTGGCTGCCCTTGCAAAAAATACATTTCTAATCGAGACCTCGAAAGGATGGAAGCCCATTGTTCCAGAACCAACCTTCGTTTTCATTCAGCCCGTACACGTCCTTGTATGACCTGATCGTTCCGAAAGACAACATGCTCCGCCAGTTGAACGAACAGGTGGATTTTTCGTTTGTGTACGAAGAGCTACGAGCGAACTACTGTCTGGACAATGGACGTCATGCCATTGACCCCGTGCGGATGTTTAAATATCTGCTCTTAAAAGCGATTTTTGACCTATCCGACGTGGACATTGTCGAGCGCTCACGCTACGACATGTCCTTTAAGTACTTCCTGCAGATGGCACCGGAGGAGCCGGTCATCGACCCGAGCTCGCTGACCAAGTTTCGCAAATTGCGGCTGAAAGATCTCAATCTGCTTGACATGCTGATCGGAAAATCGGTTGAACTTGCGATTCAAAAGGGCGTTCTGAAGAGCACGTCCATCATCGTCGATGCGACGCATACGAAGGCGCGGTACAACCACAAATCCCCGCGAGAGACCCTGCAAGATCGCTCCCGCAAATTGCGCAAAGCGATCTATGCCATCGACGAGTCACTCAAAGCAAAACTCCCAGCGAAGAATACCGTAGATACCTTGGAGGCTGAAATTGCGTACTGCCAGCAACTCATTGCAGTGACAGAGACCAAGCTGCCCATCGCTCATACGCCTAAGATTACGGAGCCTCTGAACGTGCTAAAAGAGTGCGTTGATGATGACGTAGAGCAGCTTCGTCTCTCGAGCGATCCGGATGCGCGAATCGGTCATAAGAGTGCCGACTCGTCGTTCTTTGGATTCAAAACCCATTACGCCATGAGCGAGGAACGGATCATTACCGCCGCGACCATAACGACGGGAGAGAAGAGTGATGGGAAACAACTGCAGCCACTCATTGAAAAAAGCATCGCGGCTGGTGTAACCGTAAAGACCGTGATTGGCGACACGGCGTATTCGGAGAAAGACAACCTGATCTATACCAAGAAGAATCATATGGAACTGGTCTCCCGGTTAAACCCGCAGATTACGCAAGGGGGACGCAAGAAAGAAGACGAGTTTGAGTTTAATAAAGATGCGGGCATGTATGTGTGCAAGGCAGGACACATGGCAATTCGCAAAGCGCGTCAAGGCAAGAAGGACACGGGCAAGAACCAAACCGACACCTACTACTTCGATGTAGAACAATGCAAGAGGTGTCCCTTGAAAGCGGGTTGTTACAAGGAGGGCGCCAAAAGCAAAACGTACTCCGTCACCATTAAATCCGGGGCGCACGCCGAACAAATGGCATTTCAGGAAAGTGAGGCTTTCAAAGAAAAAGCCAAAGAGCGCTACAAAATTGAAGCGAAGAACAGCGAGCTCAAGCACAGGCACGGGTATGATGTGGCCACATCCTCGGGTCTATCCGGCATGCATATGCAAGGAGCCATGGCTATATTCGTGGTGAATCTGAAACGAATCTTTACATTAGGAAGCTGAAAAGACCCCGAAAAAGGGGCACTGGACTCGCTTTTGTTGCGAGTCCAGTGCCCCTTTTTTGTTTAGTAAATTCATTTGAGACTTAAATTATGATAGTTCTTCAGTGGCCTCCTTAAATGAAAGTGCTTTTAGGCTAGTAGCAATTAAAAAGCACTCCCGCATGAGCAGGAGTGCTTTTGTAAGTAATCTATTGCAGAAATTGTTGAACCGTTTGATTTACTAGTTTACCGTCAGCGCGTCCTTTTACCTTCGGCATCAGGGCGCTCATGACTTTACCCATCTCGGCTTTGGAAGAAGCTCCGGTTTCCTGGATGGTCTGCTGTACGATCACTTTGATCTCTTCTTCAGTGAGCTGCTGGGGCAGGTAAGCACTAATAATCTCTATTTCTGCTGCGAGATTTGCAGTCAAATCCTCACGGCCGGCTTTTTGAAATTCTTGGAGGGAATCTTTACGCTGCTTGACCTCACGACTCAGAATATCAAGCACTTCTGCATCTTCTAGTGTACGCCGCTCGTCAATTTCAACATTCTTGATCGCCGAGCGAAGCATCCGGATAACAGAGAGTCTGAATTTCTCCTGACCTTTCATTGCCTGTTTCATATCGTCGCTTAATCGTTCGTTAAGGCTCATCGTGGAAGGATCCTCCTAAAACTTTCTTTTGCGCGCAGCCTCGGACTTTTTCTTACGCTTGACGCTTGGCTTTTCGTAATGTTTGCGTTTTTTGACCTCGGCCAAAACGCCGTCCTTCGCGATGGAACGCTTGAAGCGACGAAGTGCAGCATCGATAGTCTCATTTTTGCGAACTTTTGTTTCAGACACCAGTTTTCCCTCCCTCCAGAACAGACCGTCCAGAACGATAACACGGATTATCAAACTTCATTATACGGGAAAGGGAAAGGGAGTGTCAACTCGAAAACCGCCGGAATCGGCAGGAGATTACCCCGCCACCAACGGGCCGACCGGCTTGCCGCCCAGGAGATGGACATGCAGATGGTAGACCACCTGTCCGCCGTCTTTATTGACATTGTTAATCAACCGGTAGCCATTCTCGGCAATGCCCAGCTCAGCTGCAATCTGGCGCGCTGCCGCGAAGACGGCCGCGATCGTCTCGCCATCCTCCGCCGTCACGTCATTCATCGTCGGAATATGCTTCTTGGGAATGATCAGCACATGCACCGGGGCGGCTGGCTCAATATCATGAAAAGCCAGCACAAGGTCGTTCTCCAGTACTTTCCTGGAAGGGATCGTCCCTTCGATAATCTTGCAAAAGATACAATCGGACATAAGGAAGCCTCCTGCTCTGAATAGATTAATATTCGTATCCATCTACTATAACAGAAAGCCTCCTCCGCCGCACCGGTGCTACAACAGCCGTTTGCGGAGGCGTTCCAGCTCGGCATCATCCGGCTGTTTGCCGCCATAACGCACTTTGTTGTACCAACCTACCGTTTCGCCAACCAGCTCCGAATCGCTGCGTTTCACCTGACGTACCATCTCATCGCCTACTTCATCCGGCGTATGATGACGCTTGAACTCCAGCCCCTCCTTCATGGAAGAGAGCACGAGCGTCTCGTACAGGAACCGCAGCCGGGACCGGTTGTCCTTCATGTCTCCCCAGGACGGAGGCTTCTGCCGCCGGCTGGCAAAGGCTGCCCTTGCCCGGGCGCCCAGTCCTTTCAGGTCCAGCAGCTGCTCCTTCTCGTCTTCGTATCCCAGTTCGATCTCTGCCGCCGGCTCCCTCATCGCACCGCCGAACAAGCGGGACAGCAGCTGCTTCAAACCCGTCATCCGCCGCAGCAGTATATAGGCCAGAAAGCCAAGCCCCGCAATGACAACAATGGCGACGACGGTGGAAATGACGAACATATAGATGCGTTCCCAAAGCGAGGTGCCGGAGTTATCCGAAGGCGTAGGATCTCCGTCATCGCCGCCAGTGTTGCCGACATACTCATCCTCTACGGCGACATATTCGCGATCTCCGCCCGCGAACAATCCGAGCAATGCGTCGCGCAGTGTTTCCAGCAGACCTCCGATTTGGGTGGTCAAGCCAATAACCAGCACAATGCCCAGGAAGCCAGCCATGACCATACGGTTGTGCGAGAGGATGGACGAAGTCAGGTAGCCGCCCTTGCCGTCCTTGGTGCGTGCCTGGGATTGGAGAAACAACTGATTGTTGACCAGCAGTACGCTCGCCACGTTCAGGACGCCAGACGCGAAGAGCCAGCTGGTGTATGGCTGGTACTGGTCATAGATAACGAAAAACAGCGCCATGACGAAATAAAGCGGGAACGAAGCCCATAACGCTGCGATCGGCAGCACGTCCCCCCAGGGACGCTGATTGAAGCGAATACCCCGGTAACACGCCGCTCCGGCGAGCAAGGCTGCGGCCACGCCGCCCGCACGAATACCGTGTAATGCCAGCATGCCGCCTGCCGACAAAGCTGTCAGCGCCAGCCATTGAACAGCCGGCGACGTGCGGTGCAGCAGCGTATTGATCAGGGAGCCAATGCCGTAGTACACCCAGATGCTCAGGAGCAGTACAGGCAGCTCACCCAATGAGAAAAGCGAGTGACAAAGGACAAGAAGCAGCGGCATGGCCAACAGCATTTCCGATAGCCCCTGGAACAACGCTTGCAGCAGTCTACGCATGCGCTTGCTTCACCTCCTCTTTGTCTTTGGCCGGGTGGAGCGGAATCAGGCTGACCGAGTTGCCGGCGCGTTCGATTTTCTTCATCTTTTCAATAATCTTCCTGCCCGTATGGACGGAGAGTATGACGTAGTCCATCGTCCGGCGCTTGCTTGCAATATCTTCCTCCAGAAAGGCGTCGAATGGTACGGTACGCTCGATGGCCAGCCGGGCCATCGCGTCATAGATGCGCTCCAGCTGCAGGTTCCCGGCCCGCGGGAGCATCCGCAGCGAACGCTTCTCCGGCTCGCCGACTGTCCGTCCGTTGCAGCCGAAGCCCACCGCCATCCCGGAGCGGGCCGCTTGACGGGCGATCGCCGCCGCATAACGGATGCCTTGCTCGATCAGCTCGCGATTGCCGATTTCCTTCCACATCGTCTCGCTGTCTTCAAAATTAAGATAGATAAGCAGCTTCTGATCGGACGTATAGTCCTGCTGTCGGACCTGAAGTCTGCCGGTACGCGCCGTTGCCTTCCAATTCACACGGTGAAACGGGTCATGCGGCTGATAATCTCTTACGCCAGCCACTATGAACGGGTCCTCGACAATCCAGCGTTTGACCGTCGTCTCCCCTTGCCAGCTGTGCGATGGCAGCGGCACCTCCTTTATCGGCAAAGGCTTCGGATGCACCAGCAGCTGTACATCCATGCGGAGCGTCTCTGATTTTTTCCACCATCCCAATAGGTCTCCGAACGTTAGAGATGCAGAATTCAGCTCATACACTCCTCGTCTCACGGGGGTCACACTATGCTTGCGCGTAATTTTCATGAATGGCATCAGGCTGAAGAGGCTATTATGATTTTGCGTCAGACTTCCCGAGTTGACACTGACATCGGTATTGCCCTTGAATTGCAGTGCCGCGTCCAGCGTCGTCTCCAGCCGGATCCATGGCATGGGCAGCGGCTTATGATTGGCAATCACCTCGACCAGCTGCACCGTTTCGCCTTCCTTGCATTTATGCACATTGAACGAACGGCTGTATTGAAGCGAGCGGGAGCCGAAACGTTTGAACACTTGGGTCTGCAAGATGACGAGCACGAAGGATATGACAACCAGCCAGAGCAGATTCATGGCTTAGCCCCCCGCCGCTTCCTGAAGTCTGGCTTCCGTCGGAACGGGGATCTCGTTCAGGATCGAGGCGATGATTCCTTCCGCTGTATTGCTGTCCCGCTCAATCTCGTCGCGCAGCACCAGACGATGCGCCAGTACATGCGGTGACAGGGCTTTGATATCATCCGGCATTACGTAATCCCGGCCTCTCAAGGCCGCCCGGATCTGTATAGTTTTGAGAAGCGCCTGTCCGCCCCGCGGACTCACGCCCATCGCCACATCGGCATGCGAGCGCGTCCGTTCCAGCACCGCCACGAGGTATTCCATGACCGGAGCTGAGACGGCTACCTTGCGGCACAGATCCTGCCCGGCCACAATATCCTCCTTGGTGGCTACCTTGGTAATCTCGTTCAGCGGCTGCCGCTCTTTGAAACGGTCGAGAATCTCGATGAACTGCTGCGTATCGGGGTAGCCCATGCGGATCTTCATAATAAACCGGTCGAGCTGCGCCTCCGGGAGCGGGAAGGTTCCCTGATTCTCGATAGGATTCTGTGTAGCGATAACGAAGAACGGGCGTTCCAGTACAAAGGTATGACCGTCGATTGAGACCTGGCGCTCCTCCATACATTCAAGCAGGCTCGATTGCGAACGGGGTGTCGCCCGGTTGATCTCATCTGCCAGCAGAACGTTGGTGAAGATCGGCCCTTCCCGGAACTCGAATTCACTCGTCTTCTGATTGAAGTAATGAATCCCGCTCAAGTCGGAAGGCATGAGATCAGGTGTGAACTGCACCCGTTTGAACTGGCAGTCCAGCGACTTGGCCATTGTCTTTGCCAGCAGCGTCTTGCCTGTGCCAGGCACGTCCTCCAGCAGGATATGACCGGATGCCGTCATCGCAATAATGAACAGCTCCACGACATCGTTTTTACCGACTATTACTTTGCCTACATTCTCTTGAAGCTGCTGAGCCATTGTACGGAATCGTTCGAGATTCATTTGGGTTCCCTCCACGTAAGTTGGATTTTTCTGATAAATCAGCTTTCTTCTCCCGCTTGTCGAACCTGTCGATTGCTGCTTCCCTGCTCCAGCAGCGCTTCGAACTCCGCTGCCGGGAGCAGCGCTCCGCCGGTCAGCCATGAGATATGGATCGCGTCCTCCCCGCACAGCTCCGGCATCCTCAGCGGCCATAGCAGCGAGGCCGCAGCAGACGGCTCGACCCGCAAATGCTCGGTGCTGTACAAGTCCGCCAGGGCAGCGAGCATCTCCTCATCCCGGACCGTATAGATGCCGGCTGCCGACACCGCAGCCACAGGGGCTGCCAGCCTGGAAGCAACGGGGACGGCCAACCCGTCCGCAACCGTCGGATGAAAAAGACCGAGCTCAGCGAGATGGAGTCCGTCGTACCTGCCGGACATCAGGGCCGCCAGCATCGACGGCGCGTGCGTCGGTTCGGCAAACCAGCATGTCGCTCGGTCCCCCAACACCTGGCGGAGACCGTAGGCGATGCCGGCCGGACTGCCGCCGACGCCGCAGGGCAAGTAGACATGGATCGCCCGCTTGCCGGCGCCCCTCTCCGCCAACTGCTCAGCCAGCTCGTACGCAGCTGCCGCGTAGCCAAGGAATAATCGCTCGGAGTGCTCGTCATCGACGAAGTAGGCGCCTGCGCGCCCTTCGCAATGCCGCCGCCCCTGCTCAACTGCCGCAGCAAAATCTCCCTCATGCTCGATGACGAGCGCTCCGCGCTTGCGCAGCAGCTGCTTTTTCCAAGCCTTTGCTTCCCTCGACATGTGAATGACCGTATGAAAACCAAGCGCTGCACTCGTCATCCCGATACTGATGCCCAGATTGCCGGTCGAACCGACAACGATCTCATGACTTCCAAACAGGGACTGTGCCTGCGGCTCCGCCAGTCGTTCCAGTGAATCCCCCGGCGCCAGAACGCCATGCTGCAAAGCCAATTCCTCCGCGTGGGCCAGCACTTCATAGATGCCGCCACGCGCCTTGATGGAACCGACGCCGGTCAGCTCGTGATCGCACTTGACCAGCCATTCCCCCGCGATGCCCGTTCCGGTGCGCTCCTGTATCAACCGGTGATAGCCGCCGATGCTCTTCAACGGAGACCGGATCCGGCCATCCGGCGAATCGGCATAGATCCGCCGAATCAAAGGAGCGAACCGCTCCCAATCGCGAACCGCCTTCTCCAGCGCAGCACGACCGGGGCCTGCATCCGGATTGCGATGCCCGTTCCGGGGCTGGCGCCAGGCGACAGGCCGGGCCTGCAGCATCTCCAACCATACCGCCCGATCTTCAGCGTACATTCGGATCGCCTGCCTTGTCGTCGATCAAGATGTCGTCCCATTCCTTGACAGGCCTCGGTTCGGTTAGCATGCTGTAGGCGTGCGGCTGCCGCACTTTGCGCAGGTATTCCCTGAAGTCCTCGAACCGGCCGGGCAGCGCAGATGTGCGCGTAATAACGGGTCGCTGTAGATCAATCTCCACAACGGCCGTCTTGCCGCGTTCAGGTATCGTAGCAACGACTTGGCCCAGCGGATCCACGATGCCGGTAAACGTGGATTTGCTGATAGAGCTGGCGGCGATAAATACAGAGTTTTCAAATGCTCTTGCCCGAATCCCCGCCTCCCAGACGGCCGGCATCGTATCGCCGAAGTACGGGTATAGAATCAGCTCCGCCCCGTTGATGGCCAGCGCGCGTACGGATTCGGGAAAATACTGGTCGAAGCAGATCTGAATGCCGACCTTGCCAATATCCAGTTCAAATACCGGAAAATCGCGGCCGGCAGCCAAGCCTTTCTGCTGTTCGCTCCAGGTAAGATGAACCTTGCGGTAGCTGCCGATCCGCTCGCCGTTCCGGCCGAACACGATACAGGCGCTGTACAGACTGCCCTTCTCGTCCTGCTCGTAATCCCAGGGCACGACATAGGCTCGCCGGCGTTTGGCCAGCTCGCTGCACATGCGCATGAACCGACCGCTGTGCCGCTGGGCCAATTGCTGCGGCGTTGCCGTTTTGCGGGCCTCCTGATATTGGAAGACCTCGGTCATGGTCACAAGATCCGCTCCATCAGCGAGCGTCTCGTCCATCCAGGCAATCAGCCGGTCCTGTCGTTCCTCTACCGAGGCGCCTACCCCCTCCGAGGTTACCTGGATCAAGCCGATCTTGGCAGACATCGTCATCCCTCCCCTTGTTGGACTACGGTCAAGTCGGCGTTATACTCCGGCTCCCTCCTGCGCATGCAGGCGGCCACCACGACCGATTGCAGCACGTCGGCAACCTCTACTCCGACCGGCTCTCCTGACGCTATGCCGTCCAGGAAGGCCGCGATCTCGCGATAGAAGCCGTTGGTCTGATACGGTTCTGCCTCTCCCGGATAGTCGGTATTGGTGAAGCGGGCACTTACTTTCTTGCTTTCAAATGCGAGCAGCTCGCCTTCCTCATCCACACTGCCCGTGAGAGGCAGACGCAAATAATAAGAAACGTTGCGGAGATGAACCGAGGCGCGTTCTATCGTCGCTCCCGCTGTTGGAAGGATCATCAACTGGGCGGTCGTGCCGTTGCGCATGACAGCCAGCATCGACACATTGACTGCATGATCGCTGTCTTCAGGCAGTTCCGTATAATGGAACTGGATACGGTCGTAATCAGCCCCCGCCAGATACCGGATCGCATCGATGCAATGAATCGCAGTCGTCGTAAAATCGTAATGCCGCCGGTAGCGCACCATCTCCATGGCAATATGGCGGACGGGATGAATGACTGACTGCTCATCCAGCATCGACTTCAGCTGCATCATCAGCGGCATATATCTCCGGTTCATGGCCACTTTCGCAACCGTGCCACTGCGGGCAGCGGCATCCATGATCGCCAGTGTATCCTCTGGATGTACACCCGGCGGCTTTTCCATCAGCAGCGGATAACCGAGCTCCAGGATAGCGATGGCAAGGCGGCTGGTCGATGGAATCGAGACATGAAGACAAACCGCATCGGGCTGCTCTTCCTGTAGCATGGTCAGATAGTTGGTGTAATGAGCACCAAAGCCGAAGGCCGTCCGAAACGATGCAGCTTTGTCTTCATCCAGATCGCAGCATGCAGCCAAAGTCACGCCATCTCGTTCGGCAGCGTACTGCACATAGGCCGGACCGTGCATGAGTACGGAAAAGGCGCCGCAGCCAATGACGGCAATCTTGAACGACATCGAAACTCCCCCTTCTATTGCTTGCGATTCTCGTCCGTATCGTCCCCGCACACTTCCCATGACAATAGATCAAGGGATCGGGCTAATCCCAGCCGGTTATGGCCCCTTTTGGCAAACGTCTCGTTCTCCGCATTGCCGGCATAGAGAATGTAGTAATAGCCCGTCTGGGCACGCCAGTCATACAGGGCGGCTGCATTGGCGAGGTGACTGGTGTTCCAGGATTGTCCCGGAATCTCCAATCTTCGACCTTTCTTCCATTTCAGCCAATCCTCGGCCTGCTCGCCTCGCCCGCTCATGCTGTAGACGAAGATTTCATGCGGGCGATAGTCAGTCGTAACAAGCAGCCAGCCTTCCGACTGTCGCAGAAAGCAGAAATTTTCATGAATCCGGCCGTTGTCCTGACCGTCCGCCATGATCAGCTCCACCTGACCGTTTTCCATCGCGGTATACGGACCTTCGAGCCGAGCTGCAGTTGCCATGCGCGTGCGGTCGCGGTCCGTCCGCTCCTTCCAGAATACGATATAGCGGCCGGCCGAATACGCCATGGCCGCATCGATGGCCCGGTTGCCGCGGGTCAGCTCCGGGGCCAGGGGCAGATAACCCTCGCTCCAGCGCCTCAAGTCCTTTGACCGTTTGCAGAACAGCTGATTGGGACGGCCCTCCAGATCTCCCCAGGAGTTGAAGGAAAGGATGAATTCACCGTCGGCCTCCATGATCTCGGGCGAACACATGCCCAGCCACCCCTCCTCCGTTCCGTCGAAGTGCAGCAGCGGTTCTGAGTACGCCGTAAAGTCTGCCGTGCATACCTGTACCACATGACTGCGAATCATGCCACGGTCGGCATAGAAGGCCGAGAAAAACAGATGATAGGTACCTTCATAATAGGCACAGGCAAAATCTTTGATCGACCAGTCCGGATAACCCAATACCGGGTTGGTCAGCTTCTCGAAGGGAATTCTCCCCCTGTCCTGGTCAGCTTGCACTCCTTACACCCCCTTTCTTGCGATGATTCAGAATCCGCCGCCCATGCCATCCGGTTCTTCACCCGTATCCAGATACATAAGCGACAAAGCCAGATACCCTACACCATCGACGGCGTCATAGCGATCTTCTCCTGGATGCCCTCGGAACATGCCATGCGCGTACAGCTTCTCGACAGCCTCGGCTGCCACGCGCTCGGCCAGTTCTCGGCAGGACGGATCCTGCAGCACATCTGCGGCCCGTACCAGGAAATGAATGGCACGGCCATAATGCTCGGCATAGGCGCCTCTGCCGCCGCGTGCCGGCAGCGTTCGTGCAATGACGCCCGCCCACCGAGAAGCGCCTTCCCGAAACAACGATTTGCCGGTTAACTGGTACAGCGTCAATGCGCTCTCGGCAAGCGGCATCGGATAATCATGGGTAGGGAATAGCGGTTCCCACGGATCCGAGTAATAGTCCGGCTGGTATCGCGTCGTCTTCTCTCCGGCTACCGGCTCTCCGGTATCAATATGCAGTCTCCCGTAGTAGAGCCCCGTCGCGCGCTCATATCCCAGACGCAGATAAGCGGCAACCACCTGTTCCGCCATCTCGGCAAAGGCCTCTTCCCCGGTCGCGGCATGAGCCCTCAGCAACGAAGCAGCCCAATGACCGGCTTCCGTCGTACTGATCACCTTGTCCCACCGCGTGTGGGTCGGATTGTTCTCGATCAGGCCGGTTGACTTGCCGCGATGGGCATAACTGAAACGAGCCACCTGAAGCGCACCCTCCAGCAGCGCCCGATCTCCAGTCTTGCCGTAGAGCCAGCACATCGTCTCCGCCAGAATGCCGCCGGACTCCAGGAAGGCACAGCCAGCCTCCCCGTCGGCGTGACGATTGAATCCGCCGGTAGCCTGATCATAGATATGACGCTCAGCCATCTGCCGGATGCACCGCTCCACCGCCTCCGGAGAGCGCTGCCAGAATAGCTCCCAGGCCGGAGGAATCGGACGCGTCTCATGAAGCTCGCCTTGCTCGGAAGCCATATCTACCGGACGCGGCTCGCCGCCGAAGCGGACGGTTTGATCAAGATAAGCGTCATAATAATAATGATTGCCCCATAGGAACAAGCCATTGCTTGCCACGCAATTCGCGAGAAAATAATCGACGTATGCATCTGCAGCCTGGGCATATGACGGGTCCCCGGTTCGTGCAGAGAGCGCGTGGGCCGCAACGGCGAGCGGCTGATCCCAGTACAGCGTACTGCCCCGAGGCGCATCGATCTTGCGGTAGACGCGCTGGCCGATCTCGGCTGGCCGTGTATCATTGAGCGGATAAGCGCCGGTCCGGACATCCAGACTGGCCATCCACATCGGCGTAGACTTCTCGCCATAGCGGTCCAGTCCGAACTCAAGCTGTTTCTTGAAATGCGAAGTGAGCAATGCTGTATGATGAGAGGCAGACTCTGCCTTAATGGTCATTGTTGCACCTCCGTAGGGTTGGATAACAAACCGCTGGCGGCGCCCTTGGCACCGCAGCGCGTCTTGAGCCGAAGCAAGCGGGGCAGTGCCACCGCTTGCTTCGCTTGGCATATGAATGGCTTGTTAGTTGCTCAGGTAAATACGCTCATAATTTTCCTTGTAAACTTGCTCATAACGCTCAAATCCAGCCGTGTTCATAGCTTGCAGATATTCTTGCCAATGCGCGTCATTGCGGATGTCCCGGTCACCCATGATGAAGTATGTGATGTAGCGGTCGCGCGTATCGGTAATCATGGTCGTGCTGTCAGCCAGATCGCGCGTATCCGACTCGGACAGCGTGACGGAAGGATTCATGCGGACTGCGACATCCGGATCGTTGTGCATGTTCTGCGTGAGCTCCTCGATCCAGCCATTGCCTGCCAGTTCGCGCGGCTGATATTCCTGCATCGTCAGGTAGCCGAAGCCGTAATGTGACAGCGGGGTTCCGCTCACGCCGGCAAAGGTATCTTCGATGCCCTCCGTCGGAATGCGGTTGCCGTCTTCATCGATCGTATAGGTTTCGCCTTCAATGCCGTAGTTGTAGAAGTCAATGCCTTCAGGCGTAAACGACCAGTTAATATGGTCAAGCAGACGCTCGCGGACTTCATCCGACGCTTTGTCCGTAATGACCGGACCGTACAGCTGTACGCCTGCGGATGTTTGAATCAGCGGTCCCATACCTGCGCCTTCGTAGGCACGGATATAGTGCGGCGCATACGTCCACTCGGCGCCTTCTTCCAGCGTATTGAATTGCTGGTACCAGTTGTTGCCGAACTGGATGTAGGCGCTGCCGCTGCCGATATCCTGGCGCCATTGCTCGTCCGTCTGGGTCAGCCATTCGCGATCGATCAGGCCCTCGGTGTAGAACGTATTGATCATCGTCAGCATTTCTCTGAACTTGTCGCCTACCGGTCCATAGTTATATGCATCGTTGTCATCGGGATCGATGAACCATTCCAGGCTCGTGCGGTATGCATTCGTCAGACCGTACGTGACGCCTGTAATATCCCAGCGTCCCGGAATCGGTACAGCGTTGGGATCATTGGCCTTGATGGTGCGGAGTGCCTCCAGCAGCTCATCCATCGTTTCCGGGAATTCCAGTCCCATCTCGTCCCATGCCGACTTCTTATAGTTCCACATCAGGGAAACCGGCAGCTGGCCATCTACCTTGCGGTCGATGCGAGGGATATAGTAAACGCCGCCGTCAGGACTTTGAATCCGCCGCAGCACCTCTTCCCACTCTTCCTCCGTCCACAGATCCACGAAATTCTGCACCTTGCTCCAGTCGGAGCTATAATCGTAGAGATACCCTTCACGCGCCCAGTTGTGGACCAGCGGCGACGATCTTGTGGCATTGACACGGAAGAAGTACTCCGGATACTCATTTGTGGCGAATAACAGGTTGCCGCGTTCCTCGAAGGCATCTGCGGCGATTTCGATCCAATCGAAGGTCAGCCCCCAGCGCTCTTCCATATACGCTTCCCAAAGACTTGGTTTTTCGACGACGCCGCGGTTCGTGTTGTAGCCCATGCTGATATGGATCGTTTCCAGCGGCTGCTCTTCACCCGTTTCATTCGTTGCGTTGTTGTTCGACGGCTGTTCGGCTGCCGGCGGTTCATTATTCCCATTATTGCTGCAAGCCGTACCCAACATAGATGTGACAAGTAACACGGTCGTCCATTGAAGCCATTTCTTTTTCATGGAGAAGTCCCCCTCATCTCAATTCGTACGGTTAATCCCACATCCGAAATGCGCTAAAGCTTCTCTCTTAGTTTACGGCAATTCGTCCGATCATCGCATCCCTCCTTTAAAGCGTATCGCTCCGTCCTGCTGACTGCTCTTCCCACTACCCTTTCAGTGAACCGACGATGATTCCTTTAACGAAGTACTTCTGCAGATACGGATAGACAATCAGCATAGGGAATATGGAAACAAACAAGGTGGAGTATTTGATGTTCTCCGCCTGCATGTAGTGGGCCGCATTGGTCAAGTCCATCTCGCCCGCTTCCGCCATCTCTCGGGCCATCAGGCCCTGGATCACGATATCCCTAAGCACGTAGGTGAGCGGAAATTTGGCCGCGTCCTTCAAATAGATTAGGGCAGGCAAGTAGGAATTCCACTGCGAGACGAGATAGAACAAGGTGATCGTGGCGATGGCGGCCATCGAGAGCGGAATGACGATCCGGAACAGAACCGTAAAATCATTGGCCCCATCTACAAAGGCGGATTCCTCGACCTCCGCAGGAATCTGCTCGAAAAACGCCCGCAGGATAATCATGTTGAACACCGAGATCGCGCCTGGAAGAATCAGCGCCCAGATCGTATCATACATCCCCAGGCCGCGTACGACGAGGA
Source organism: Paenibacillus jepli (assembly GCF_047238105.1). Taxonomy (NCBI): domain Bacteria; kingdom Bacillati; phylum Bacillota; class Bacilli; order Caryophanales; family Paenibacillaceae; genus Paenibacillus; species Paenibacillus jepli. Next base: position 6,463,459 of record NZ_JBDFMD010000001.1, on the reverse strand, counting down.
AGGTCGGGATCAGCCCGCCGCCGAAGAACATCGTCACAATGACCATCTTCATGTAGAAGCCCCGGAACACCAGTCGTTTCTTGGACAAGGCATAGGCGATCATGATCGTCAAGAGCATATTGACCAGTGTTCCGAACACCGTATAGATAATTGAGTTGACAAATGCGCGCGGCACCGTCCCCGCCGCCCAAATGATCTTGTAGGAATCCAGCGTAAAACCTTTGGGAAAAATGCTGACTTCGCCCCGGGCGGAAATGATCGGATCGCTGAGCGACACGGCCAGGATGTGAAGGATCGGATAGCCGGTCACGATGATCAGAAACACCATAAGGAGCATGTTGAAGTATTCAAATAGCCGAGAACCTAAGGAATCGTCTTTTACCATGACTCTCACCTCCTACCATAGACTGGATTCGCTGTACCTGCGCGCCAAGGCGTTGGCGATCAGGATAAGAATGAGATTAACTACGCTGTTGACCAGCCCGATAGCCGATCCATATCCGTAATCCGCCCCTAGCAGGCCGACCCGGTAGACATAGGTGCCGATGACGTCGGCAACTACATAGGTTTGCGTATTATACATGAGCAGGATCTTCTCCATACTGACGGAGATCAGATTGCCGACATTAAGCAAGAGCAGGATAATGACGGCGTGGCTAATGCCCGGCAGCGTGATATGACGGATGTTCTGCCAGCGTGAAGCCCCATCCATCGCCGAAGCTTCGTACAAGCTCGGGTTGATGCCCGCGATGGCTGCCAGATAGATGATCGTCCCCCAGCCGACATTTTGCCAGATCGACGAGCCGATATAGATCGTTCGGAACCACTCCGGCTTTATCATGAAGTAAACCGGGTCGATGCCGAACGCGCCCAGGATCATATTGATGAGCCCGGAGTTGGGCGAGAGCAGCAGGACGACGAAGCCGACAACGGCTGCCGTGGACAGAAAATGCGGAATGTAGGTCACGGTCTGGACCACCCGTTTAAAGATGACGCTCCGCAGCTCGTTCAGCAAGAGTGCAAGCGTAATGGCAGCCAGAAACTCCCAGATCAAGCTGTACACACTGAGGAGCACCGTATTTTTGATCACTACCCAGGAATATGGATTATCGAAGAACCGGATAAAGTTTGTAAATCCGATCCAATCGCTGCCCCAGAACCCCAGCCGGAGCCGGTAATCCTTGAACGCTACCAGGACGCCGTACATGGGAATGTAATGAAAAATAATATAGTACAGCACGGGCAGTACCATCAGCAGCTGGAGATACTTTTGTTTTTTCAGCCTCGTCCACACCCCTTCCTTGCGGTAAGGGACGGGGGCGGGCGAAGGGGTGGGCATGTCGTTCGCCGGTGCCGCCGAGTTGTTGGCCATAATCGTCTGCTCCTTTTCTTGAGGATCTGCATTCAGCATAATGGAAGCGCTTCATGCACGCCAGAAACAGTATTTGTGAACGTTATCATAATTCGTTATGGATGAAAAAAGGTTGATATACCGCGATTTCTTATGCATGAAGTACAAAAAAAAGCGCCTGACACCCCGTGTCAGACGCCTTGCTCGCCGATCAGCCTTTCTTGACCAGCCATTGCACGTATTGCCCGGGAGCGACCCCGACATATTTTTTGAAATTGCGGTTGAAGGATACTGCGTTATTATATCCGACCAGCTCGGCGATCTGCTTGATTTTAAACGAATCGTCCTTGAGCAGTTCTTTGGCCTTCTCTATGCGTAGCTTGGAAATGTATTCGCTGTACATGAGACCAGTGTGCTGCTTGAAGATTTTGGACAAATAATGATAGGATATCTGAAATTCGTCCGCAATCATATTCAACGACAGTTCCTTCATATACATCTCGTCAATAAAAACAAGCACATCTTCCATCAAGGACCCGCCGTCGGATGACTGACTGTCAAGATGCGTCATGAGCTGCTCCAACTGGCGGCGCAGTTCTCCTTTAACCGGTTCAAGATTGCCGTGCTTCACTGTCTTCTTGAGCAGCTGGGCGCTGGTGACGAGAGGCAAGGCAAGCTGATTGCTTGTATATAGCTTGCGCAGCAGCGTGCACAGCTTCTCCACATTTTGCTGCAGGTAGATCAGCGGTGTCTGCTCGCCTGCCCCTTGGTCAAGCATTGTCTCAAAAACTTCCAGAGCGGACTGCTTATCGCTGCCAGCTTCCATGCACAGAAGCAGTTTTTTCTCCTGCTCGATATCATACAGATATCTGTCCGCCTGTTTCATATAACGCGTCATGGCCTCATCGTCTAGAAGTTCGAAGCCATCGCGGATGCATCGATAGTCCAAACGCTGTTGGGCCGTTGCGGCGGAATCTGCGATCTCCGTCAGCTCCGAGACGACATGACCGCAGGCGGCCGCAATCGGCTGATCGGCGAATAAGCTCCCCAGCAGCTCGAGGGTCTCCAGCTTGTTCAGATTGAGCAGCAGCATGTATCGGCGCGCTCCCTCCTCCAGCAAGAAATAATGCAGGAAGGAGGACTCGAGCGCAGCATGGATATCCTCTGCCTTCAGCTCGGCTTTACATTCGAGCAAGACCACCATGCTGTATTGGTGCGGCAAGTGGACATTGTACTTGGATGCCATCTCTTTGAGCGTTTCCGGATCCAGTTGACCCCGGGCCATCTTGCGGATAAAATCGTGCTGCAGCACTTTGGCCCCGGCCAAGAGCTCCAGCTCCATGTCTTTGTTGTCTCTTAGCATCGATTGGATCTTGCCATCGAGGAACGAGAACTCGTTGTCTGGCGCATGGCGCTTCTCCTCCATCTGGAAGATACCGGTCAGCTTACGGATCGGGGAATACAAGCTCCGGCTGGAGAATACGGCCAACAGCAGCCCGATGATAACCACGGACGCCGTAATCAGCAAGCTGATGAATTGAATCGTTTGAAACTTGCCGGTAATCGCAGCATAAGGCACGTAAGCGGTATAATGCCAATTTGTAAACTTGGACACGGTTTCGACCGTAATATAGCTCTGATCCTGAAGCGTAAGACGGTTCGCCCCTTCTCTCATCGCCAATTCGGATGGTATCGGCTGGTTATGCATCAGCGGAACCGGATTTCCCTTGCCCGAGAAGATGACGTTGTCCTCTGCATCCGTGATGATCGTGAATCCCTTCGTCGCCTCATGAAGCTTGTTCAGATCGCCGACGATCTTGCGGTTATCCAGCACGATGGAGATGAACATCGAATACGAATCACTGCGAAGCGGTACGGTGCTGGAGATCGCCGTACCCCCAAAGACGTTGCGGCCCGTTTGAAAATGGTGCATGGTATTTATACTGAAAAATTGCGGCTCTGCAATCCATGGATTCATCAGCCCCAACTGCATTTCTTCCAGAAAATAGTCTGGATCATAGCTCCCTGCGGTTGTGAGCACGATATTTTTCTTCATATCGTAGAAAAAAATCTCGCCAATATAATCGTATTTGGTCTTGAACATCCGCAGGTCCATCAGCACATGATGCATCTCGGCCGGCTCCACATATCCGCGCTGCAGCAGATCGAAGGTGCGATCGCTGATCACATAGGCCATAAAATCCGTGCGGATCGACTCAATTTTCGTATCAATGACATTTTGACTGTTTTGCAGCAGTACCTCGTTGGTCAACCGTACTTCCTTTTCCATCGCATATGTCGTCATATAATAGTGGATCGCAGACAGGAAGATGACAGGAAGGATCGTCAGAAAAAGAAGAATCACGAACAACTTAAGATAGTATTTTCTTTTCACTGTTGCACCCCCCAAGACCAGACTAGTCCAGTTCCTCCAAGCCAGACGGACAATCCGCCTTTCGTGCCAGCAGCAGCACCCAATCCTCGTTGTCCGGCGCGGCCGGCACCGGCCAGCTGCCAGTACCTTTCACGTCGAGGGCTTTGCCCGTCCCGGCTCTGGCATACTCGCCCTGCCTCGGATCATACCAGAAGGCATCGTACTCCTTAGCCCCAAGATGCAGCAAATGAAGATGGCTGTCCGCATTGCCGCGCGGGATATAGACCACATAGAGCCGGTTCACGATCGCTGCGCAATAAGGCGTCGTCAGGTCGGTGAGCGGCGGGTGGCTGTCATTGCGCAGAACCCAATTGCGCCGTGGGATCAGCTCCCACCAGGCGATGCTTTCAAAGAACGCCCGGTAGGGCTTGAAGTATTGAGAGCCAGGCAACGCGATGCCTCTCTGCCAGGACAAGGCGTCGAACGTGTCATACGGAATCGGGTAATCGGGGCGATCCGGATCATAGAACGGCCACACCCCCTCTGCGCCATACGTCTGCCCGCAGGAGCCGGACAGCGTGGCTACCCATGCCTGCCAACGCACATCGTAGGCGCCGCCGACCCGCTCCTCCCTGCCATGTCCTTCATACCAGCCTTCACTGTGAAGGACAGGTTTGGGCGGCAGCAGCGCATAATTCTCTTCTTGACGGTACGGGACCAGCCACAGCATACTTTCCTGATGTCCTGTCTGTGTCCAGTTGAAATCCAGCCATTCCTCCTGATGGAACTCCCCGGCTGACGATTGCAGATGAGCCTCGCGCGGCCAGGTCGACGGATGATCAAAACCATGCCGCGAGCTGGGATGGACCGTCACGGGATGGCGATAGGGATTCCGCTCCTGCACATGACGTCCCAATGCTTGCCACTGCTCCGTCGTCCAAGGGATTGGGTTGCGCTTGCCTGTTGGATAACTGTATTGATATTCGCCAGCCAGGCTCCATAGGAGATTATATGCACCGTAGCGGTTCATCAGCATGCGGGAGAAGCGCAGAGCGGAGCGTTGGCTGATCGCATCCTGCTTGCCGATCCAGGTGGAGTTGGCGGCGATGACAAAGCCTTCTTCCCACAATATCTGCATCTTCTTGTCAGCCTCCTGGAAGAAAGACGGGTTCATCTCGCTAAAATCATCTGTCTCCCGCGCATACGACGGAAACGGCAAGCCGCCGGCATTGCCGGCGGATGCATGAAAAAACTGGGTCTGGATCAGGTTAAACCCTTTGCGCTTGCGATCTTGCAGCCATTCATGGAAAGGTCCCTCCAGCCCACATGCCCCTCCCATCGCATTCCAATTGGTATCGCCGACCCAGAAAAACGGCGTGCCGTCAGCGAATTCGAAATGCCTGCCGCCATCAGCCACCCTGACGTGGCCACGCCAGTTGGCGTTGTCCCGTAAGGCTGCCGAATCGGGCGGCTCCGCCAGCCATTGCACATCGGCCGGAGCTTCTTGCACGACTCCCTCCTCTGCATGCAGCTGCCAGTGCCAAGCGCCTGCTGCGGGCAGCGTAAAGCGAATGAGCCAGCGGTTATCGCCATCCCAGTATGGAGCCATCCGCAAAGTCAGCTGACGCGATTCATGAACAAACGTAACGGTAAACGGCTCTTCCCACCAGCTATAAGTCTCTTGCGTAAAGAAAGCGATTTCATTAATAGCCCACTGTTTTACATGTTTGATCATGTTAACCCTCCCTGCCCAAGGCGGCTTGCGGAACCGCATGGGGTCCGTAGTTATGGATAAAATCGGAATAAAGATCCTCCGGCCATACCAAGTGATCGGAAATACTGCGCATATGCTCCTCCAGCTTGCTCAATAGAGATCGAATAAGAGCTTCCTGGGAACATTCAAATGCCAGATTGCAATGCTCCTGCGGGTCGGCCTCTGTATCATAAAGCTCCAGGTAGATCTCATCCTTGAAATGGTCCACGATCAGCTTATGCCGGTCAGCTACAATACAGCGTTGATAGTTGCCGCGCGAACCGTTGCCGTCATATTGAATAAAAACCTGCTCTCGCGGGTGCTGCGCCCCTTGCAGCGAAGGCATGAGCGAATGCCCCGGCAGTCCATCGGGCGGCACGACCCCTAATGCGTCGCATAGCGTGGGGAGAACATCAATCGCACTGACAAGCTGATGCACCTGGCGGGGCGCAATCCCCGCATCAGCGGGAAATTTAATATAAAGCGGAATGCGCGATGACTCTTCATACATGCACATCTTCTGCCAAAGCTTGTGCGAGCCCAGCATCTCGCCATGATCGCTCGTAAACACAATCAGGCTGTTATCGTACATCTGTTGGCGTTTCAGCTCGTCGATCAATTGGCCGACGCAATCGTCAAGAAGAGAGACCAGCCCCAGATATACGGGCCAGATGCGCGCCCAGTCCGCTCTCGTATAATGGCTCCCAAGCGCCCCCGTTACGTTATACAGCTGCAGCGGCGACTGGTTGGGCGACCACCGGCCCACATTCTCTGGCATCTGAACCTCGCGGAAGCGGGAATAGTAGGGCTCGGGGATGTGCAGCGGCGGATGCGGAGCCAGAAACATCGCGTTCAACAGCATGGGCTTGTCGGGGTCGCGGCTTCTCAGCGCCTCCAGTGAGGACCGGGTAATAAAGCTGTCATAAAAATGCGCCAAGCCTTCTTCGTAGCAACCAGTCGTCGGAATGGAATAGCGCTTGGCCTTGGTCACTGTGCCTCCCATCAGCTCCGGCGCAATGGCCTTGAACTCCGGGCCGCCCGGCTTGGGCCGCCCGAGCTGCTTCATATGCTCATTATACAATTTGTGAAACGGACGCCAGTGGGTCAATGCATCCGGTTGATTGTCCGGCTGATCGGCATGATAAAAATGCTGCTTGCCAGTATGCCAGCTGTCCCACTGCTGCTCCAGCAGGGAATAGAGATGCGGGATGCCGCTACGGACTTCTCCATGCGCCGCCTCGGACTTCTCCCATGGGTTAATCAGACAGCCGGTCTCGCCTGGATAACGTCCGCTGAAAAATGCGCCGCGTGCCGGCACGCAGATCGGGGATGCGCAATACGAGCGCTGAAAGTCCACGCTTTCCGAACGAAGGCTGTTAATATGGGGGGTATGTTCGCCGATGACATCCCAGCGCAGCTGATCTGCCATAATAATTATCACATGCGGCTGTTCTCTGTCTGCCGACTTGGTTGGATTGCTGATGATCAACGCCCCCTCGCGCAGTCACAATGTACGTAAAGAGATACAACATAGATCTATGGTAATGCCATTGTATAGCATACTCTTTAGAAGCGTCAATGTTCTGCGGATTGTTTTTGTTCGTACGAATTGCCGGATTTATATGGTTAAGAACGTCTTCGCGTATTGCAAATGGTCGCGTATGAGCTGCTTCATCTCCTCGGGCTGATTCGCCTTGGCCGCTGCCAGGATGTTGACGTGATCCCGGTAAGCTTGCTCTTTACGTTCGGGCAGCCGGCGAATCACCCGCAGCGCAAAACGGTAAAGATGGGATTGATTATTCTCCATAACGCTGATGATTTCTTTGTTGCCCGTCGCCTCGCATAGCAGCATATGGAATTCTGCATCCGATACGGTGAAGCGTTCGTTGTCTTGCTCCTTCATAAACCTGCGCTGGTCCGCCAGATTCAACTCCAGCTTTTCGCAGTAAAGCGGGCTCAGTCGACCAGCTACCTGCTCAGCTACGAAAAGCTCCAGCGCCAAGCGCAAATCGAACAAGTGCTTCACTTTTTCATAGGACAACTCCTTGACGAGTATGCCCTGCTTTGGCGAAACCTGCACGAACCCTTCCGCCTCCAGACGATCCAGCGCCGACTTGATCGGCGTCTTGCTCATCGCCAAATGATCGATGAGTTGTTTCTCCGATAGAAATTGACCTGCCTGAAAAGTCTCCTGCAAAATCCCCTGCTTGATTGAGCGATACGCCTTATCCTTCAAGAGCAGCGGCGCTTCCTCTCTGCCGCCCGGTTCTCTATGCTTTGCCAACCTGTGCACTCCTCTCGTTCCCGTCCAGCCTGCAGCCGAAGTGTAAGTATCCCCTATGTTATTCGACCTTGCAGCCGAAAATCCTGTTCAGCAGGCGAAAGGAGAGAGGGCCGCTATTCGTGCCCAAACGCGTAGGAGAAGCGGTACATTCCGGAGCCGACTGTGATCTGAGCCGCATCCAGGCGGTTGTGAGCTGCCACAATTCCATCCGCCAGCTCCAGAGGCAGTCCACTTTCAGAGACCCGTTCCTTTCTCGTACCATAGAGTGTGATTACAGCTGTCGTATTGGCCGGTATCGCACACTCCAGTTCGACGTTGTCCTCCAGCAGCACCCATGAGGACCGAATCTCGCCGTGCATGCTCCGGTAAACAGCACTTGCATGTGTGAAGCCGCCCCCCACGCGAGGCGCAATCCTGATTTGCCGGAATCCGGCACCTTCTGCTTCACTGCTGATCCCCGCCACCACGCCGTACAGCCAGTCAGCGATCGCTCCATAGGCATAATGATTGAAGGAATTCATATAGCGACTCCAAAAGGAACCATCGCTTCTGATCCCATCCCAGTGCTCCCATACCGTTGTCGCTCCGCGGCTCACCGCATACAGCCAAGATGGCGCTTCTTCGCGCAGTACCAGTTCGCAAGCCAGCTCATGCAGTCCGCCTTCGCTCAGCACATGGCAGATATAAGGCGTCCCGATAAAGCCGGTGCGCATCTCAGCTTTCCCCTGGCCATCCATCACCAGCGCCTGCAGATCCCTGAGCAGGCGAGGCCGGTGGCGGGCTTCGGCCAGATTCATATACAAGGTCAGTGCATGTGCGGTTTGCGTAGGTGCTGCGAGTCTGCCTGCCGGCGTAATGAATGTCCTCCTGAACTGGCGGACCACCTCTGCATGCAGCTCGGCATATCGAAGCTCATCCTCCTGCAAGTCCAGCAGACCGGCTGCACGGCCGAGCAATTCACACGAATAAGCGAAAAAAGCGGTGGCAATCAGATCGTCGGGCGTAGCCCCCTTGTAGCTGCCTTCCCTGGCATCCAGCGCAAGCCAGTCGCCATAGTGAAAGCCCGTGTTGTACAGTCCTGGAATCTCCCCTTGAACGTGAATGTATTCAACCCAGGCCTTCATACTTCCGTATTGTTCCGCGAGCAGACTCAGATCCCCATAGGCGACATACATCTGCCAGGGCACGATAACAGCTGCATCTCCCCAGCCGCCTGCCGAATGTTTCTCCAGCACGGAGGGAATGACCGAGGGCACGCCGCCGTCAGGCCGCTGATCGGCTGCCAGATCGCGCAGCCATTTGGAGAAGAATGGTGCCACATGCATCAGATAAGACGAGGCCCGGGCGAACACCTGGGCGTCGCCCGTCCAGCCCAGCCGTTCATCACGCTGCGGGCAGTCCATCGGAATATCAATGAAATTGCCGCGCTGGCTCCAGCGAATGTTCTGCACGAGCTGGTTTACACCTTTAGAGGAACAGGCAAAGCTGCCTGCAGACTCCAGATCAGAGTGCAGCACAACCGCCATGAATCGCTCCGGCCGCACCTCGCCGGGGTATGCTTCTATGCGCACGTAGCGGAAGCCTTGGAACGAGAGCAACGGCTGGTATGTCTCCTCCTCACCGCCGCTGCAAACATAAGTGATGCGCTGCTTGGCGCTGCGCAAATTGTCGACATACAGATTGCCTTCGCTGTCCAGCACCTCCCCGTGCACTAGCTCCACACGGTCGCCCGGATTGCCGCTAACCCGGAAGCGAACGCCTCCTGCCAGGTTTTGACCAAAATCGAGTACCGTTTCACCCGCCGGTGTGTGCAGGACCTTCTGTACCGGCAAGGATGCGGTCTCCCGGACCGGCATGCCCTCCTGCCCGATGATGGCATGCTTGCTGGCAGACAGCACCTTGACTCTGCCGCTGCCTGCAGGCTCAAGCGCCCTCGTAGCATCGTAATATTCGCCATCATAAAGGGAGGAGGCCACCAACGGACCCTGGAGTGCTTCCCACGTCTCGCCGCTCGACCAGATCTGCGCTTTTCCGTCTGTATAACGTACATGAAGCTGCAGCAGCATCGCTTTGCGGTCCCCGTAGACATTACGCTTGTATTTCCCCGTAAGCGCTCCTTTGTACCAGCCATCCGCCACGATGCACAGAACCGTCTGGACGTCTTCTGTCAGCAGCTCCGTGATATCGTAGGTCTGATATTGCAGGCGCTTGTCGTAGCTGGTCCAACCTGGTGAGAGCAGGCAATCCTCCAGCAATCGTCCGTTTACCTGCAGGCGGTAGATGCCCAGCGCCGTCGCATAAAGGCGGGCGCTGGCGACCATCCCGCCCGTGCGGATGCGGCCTCTCAGATAGTGAACGGAATCGGCAGGATCTTCTTCCGGGCAGGCGATCCACTGAGCATCCGCCCACCGCTCTGCCGACAACAGACCGGTCTCCCACCAGGACGGCTCGCTCCACCCCGTCTCTCCATGCGTCGTCTCCGCCCGCACCCGATACCAATACCTGACCGAGGGCTGCAGATCAGGACCGTCATAGGCGACCTGTATGGACTGGTCGCTGTCCACTGCTCCAGAATCCCACTGGATCTCCGCAAATTGAGCATCAAGCGCCGTCTGGAGTCGATAGCGCAGTTGTCGGACCAATCTGCCCTCTGCGTGCAATTGCCAGCCGAAGCGGGGACGCTGAACATCCAGTCCGAGCGGACGGTCACGGTATTCGCACCTCAACGCTGCAATCGTCGGCTTCATGCTTCGATAGCGCTCCGGGTCTTGCGGCTCTCCGGCGCCCGCACCTCCGCTTCATAAGCGATCAGGACCGCATCATGCGTCCAGGACGGCGCATCGACGACAAGCGTATCTGCCTCGGCCTGCCAGGAAGCTACCTCTTCGAAGCCGCGAACCGGATCGATCCAGCACAATCGCTTCGCCTTCAGCCGGAGCACGGCGCCCGAGCGCTCGGGAAAATAAGCCACCACTTGACGCCCTTCGCGATCAGCGGCTGCGACGGGTGCCGCTCCCTCTGACGAAACGGTGAGCTCATCGCTTGGCATGGGCTCGAGCCGCCACCAGGCCATCTCGTCAAGCAGTCGCTTCATCTCTGCGATATCATCGCTCCCGGGCAGACGCACGGCCTCGTCCCAGGCGGGCGAGTCGCCATATTTGGGTACGGCCGTACCCTCTCCCTGGCGGTGCCAATTCCATATCCCGTGAGCACCATAGGTGTAGCCGGCATTCGCCCCCCCAAGGATGCTGCTCCATGCAGTCTGACGGACCAGCCGCCGGTCGACGGTTCCCGGGTCCGGCCGCTTGCTAAAAAAACGAAACCCTTCATAGCAAGGCTCCCCGTTCAACACCGGCCGCGCAGGCTCCAGCTTCCTGTCGATCTCGGCATACCGCAAAGCAACAGCGGGGCTGCTGACCACATGACAGGACTGGAACATATGAAAGTCCAGCCAGGCCCGCTCATTCAGGTTGTCCGGCGTCGGCAAGCCGCCGTGGAGATGTGCTGTCATTAACCCATGTGGAGCATCCCGGCGAATCGCAACCGCGCAGGACTCGTAAATGTCGATTGAGCCGGCCTCTTCATAGTCGGAGTCACCGGTGACCAGCCAGCTCACGCCATAGGCTGCATAGCGTGCAGACAAGTAGCTGCCATAGCGTGCCGCAAGCTCTGTTGTAAATGCACAAGGTCGTTTGAGATGCGCTGAATTGCGATTGGCTCCCGGAACGGTACTGCACCATAAGGCGGTCAATGCAACGACGATCCCCCGCCGCACCGACTGAGCGATCATCTCATCGAGCATTTGGAAATAAGCAGGCTCCGGACGGGTCAAGTCCCATTGGCCGTCCGGCAGCAGTCTGAAGGGAAGTCGTGTATCCGCTTCCGTCGCATCCCATTGCGGCAGGGCATTCATCTGAACAACCGTATAATTCTGCCAGGAACGGTAATTGAGGTACGTGGTCCACTCCTCCATACTTGCTCGTGACGAAGCTGCCCACGCCGTATCTCCCAGCCAGAAAAAACGCGTCCCGTCCTGGTGGACGAACGATCTGCCACATCTCCCGGCGCGCAAAAAGCCGTGCCGGTAGAGAGGGTGTCCGCCCTCGTAGGGGCGGACATCTACAGTTCCTTCAACACCATGAAGTCCAGAATCCAAAGGTTCAGAGCTTGACGTCCGGTAATGCCATATGCCGTCAATCGTTGGCGCAAAGCGGACTCTCCACGTCGAACCTCCGTCCCAAAAAGCAGGCACCTCCGTGATGTTTCCATCAGGGGAAGTAAGTGTGCAAGTTACAGTTACATCCAGGTACGGGTTGCTGTACGCGCGCGCAGCGTGAAGCTCCGTCTCTGTTTTATGCCACGTCCATGTCTTAGTTGTCTTCATTTCTCTGATCCCTTCCTGCGACGAGGCGCTGCAGCTCTCCTGCATCCGTCAGAAACTGACCGGGGTCGTCCTCACGCACGAACTCCAGCATGGCATAGTGACTCCTCCCCGTCTGGGCAACCAGTTCAAAATAAGCCGCCCATTCTGCTGCGCCTTCTGCCAAAGGCAACCGGACGCCCGGCTCCCATTGGAAGACATGGAGGCTGGCAAGCCTCGGCAGGATATCCCGCAGGCCTGCAAGTCGCTCCTCCACACTCCAGGCGGTGGGAGGCTGCCAATTCATTCGAATCGCCGGATGCTCCAGTGCACTCATCAGACGCTGGACACTGATGCGGCTGTCAGTAAGGGTATTGGCATGATACTCCAGGTGAATCTCCATCCCTGCTTCCGCAGCCAGCTTCCCTGCCCGATGTAGATCATGGCGGACGGCTTCCCAATACGCTTCGTCAGCCTTGTCTGATCCCCGGTTTCCGGCCCACACCCGTATGGCAGGCGCCCCCAGCTCCGCCGCCGTATCCCGAACGGTCTCAAAGGCCAGCCCGGCATCCTCGCTAACTCCCGCGCGATAATAGGAGCCGTAAGAAGCAACGACCAGGCCAGCGTCCGCCGTGATCGCCGCTGCCTCCCGCGCAATCGCTTGGTCCCCGTGAGGTACATGGATGTCGCCGCCCCACTCAATGGCGTCCAATCCCGCCTGCGACGCGAGACGGACAATCTCATGGCATGCAAACTGTCGGAAGGTTACCGACAGTAATCCCGTTCTTATCATGACTACCCCTCCTGTTAATCAAGATGACGATGAGGCTATGCCAAGCGGGCAAACACCTCTTTGACAATCTCATACTTCGTGGCTTCACCGCGAAGAGCTGCATGGACATCCCTGGCGACAACATCAAGCAGCGAACGATGCCCCTGCCTTGTCGCGCCTGCGATATGGGGCGTCAACATGACATTGTCCAGCTGCCGCAGCTCATGACGGGGATCGAGCGGCTCCTGGTCAAACACATCAAGCGCGGCAAAAAAACGTCCGCTCTTCAGCTCCTCCGTAAGCGCCGGATAATCAATAACAGCTGCCCTTGCTGCGTTGATAAATACGGCGCCATCGGGAATCAGGCGAAGCAGCTGCTGACCGATCATGCCCCGGGTCGACGCAAGCTTAGGGGCATGGACCGAGATGACAGGACACTGCATGACTTCCTCCAGCGAAACGTTGACCGCATTCAACGCCGCTGCTTCTGATTCCGAGAGAAAAGGGTCGTATATCTTCAATTTTACGTCAAATGGCTGCAACATGCGAATCAGCCCTCTTGCTGTGGCGCCTGCTGAAACCAGCCCCACCGTCTGACCGGTCAGCTCCTGGCCGAGCAAGCCGGGGATGCCATAGCCTCCCTCATGCATGACGGCATTAAAGCGGTGGTAGTGTCGGAGTCCGATCATGATGGCTCCCAGACAATATTCCGATACGGCCAGCGCCAAGCGGGGGTTGGCGGAGAAGACGCGGATTCCCCGATCAAAGATAGACTCATCGAGCATATGCTTGACACTGCCGGCAGCGTGTGCAATCGCTTTCAAATTTGTCGCGCGATCTAGAAACGTTTGAGAAATGGTCGGTGAAGCCCAAGTCGTAAAAACGACCTCCGTTTCTTCTGCATACGCAAGCAATTCCGTCTCGGTCATTTCGCGTTCAAACGGATTCCATGTCGCTTCATAATGATCATTGATAAATTGCCGGCAGGCTTCGGAGCATACTTTGTTCTGCTGCCTCGGCGAGGGTAATACGAGTGCTTTGGGTTTCATCTGTTCAATCTCCTTTGGTTCCTTATTCCTTCCTGTTGCTGCACAGTAAGTATACTGAAATCAGACACGCTTGCCTATGTTCATAATTTGTGGTTGTTATCACAATTTACTTGAAATAAAACGCTTAGGCAGAAAAGCTGCCTCCTAGGGATCAAGTGTCCCAGGAGGCAGCAACCATGTTCACCCCCGACGACAACTGTACGTCAGGGCACGGATTGAATGGCTGTCGTCACCTTCAGGTTGTCAAACTCGGTAACATCATTCAGACTTCCCAGACCGATCCGGCCTGAATTCGCTGTTGCTTCATTACTGCCTATGAGCATATCGTCAAGATATACCTCCACTTGATCGGCTTGCCGCTGAATCTTAACCTGCTGCCATGTTCCGATAAGCGTCCCTACTGTCAGGCTTGCGGACTTGCTGATGGTCCCGCCTGTCACCTTGAAAATACCAGCGGCAGCCGCATCCTGATGCATGCTGACGTAGCTGTAATTGTCGGCATCAATATAATCAAAAATGACTGAATAATCACGAAACCCGTTGTTGGTGCCTGTGTTTCGCGCCTCTACTTCCAGAATAAAATCATTGGTAATTTGCACGTTATGAATGGACAGATTGCCGTTGCCCGTCGTTTGGGCACGGTCAGGAGCATCAAGAATATACACGCCGTTCTGAACGGACCAGCCGCCCATCAGTTCACTGAAATTGGCCGCATCTTGCGAGAAGTCTTCCTCTATCACATAGGCGGGCTCTTCGGGAGGCTCAGGGTCTCCGTCCCCTTCCCTGTCTTGCACGACGGCAAAATTATCAAACACGGTCACATCATTGACCGTCCCGAGACCGCTCTTGCCTCCCGCCGTAAAGGTCGAATCCGTGACACTTGCTGCAAGAACGCCGCTGACATACGCCTCCAGCTGGTGGCCGTCCCGCTTGACGGCAACGGAATACATCGTCGGCGGATGGACCGGGACAGGAATATCGGCCAGCTTCGTACGCGTGCCGTTCTCCACTTTGAAAATCGCCCCCGTATTGGCATCGACCTGCTGACCAAAGTTCGCGTAGTAGAAATTATTCAAATCCTGATACTCCAGAATAATCGAAAAATCGCGGAAGCCGTTCCAGCTGCCTGTGTTCGCGGCATCCATCGAAACTGTGTAATCGCCGGAGACGATCGTTTCATGGATGGCCAGATTGCCATTGGTCGGCAAATTGTTGGGACTGGTGACCCGGTATTGACCATCCGTAACCGACCAGGTGCCGCCGCGCACCGGCTCGAAGCCTCCTTCGTCCACACTGAAATCCTCGGTGATCAGAGTCGTGCGTGCCGTGTTGTTGATGATTACGGTCACGCCCGGCGACGTGACTGCGTTGCCTGCCGCATCCACCGCCCGGGCGGTCAGCGTATACTCACCGTTCGGATAGAGCGTCGTGTCCCAGCTCACCGAATACTCATCCATGCCGCCAGATGTTGTCTGAGGAGAGCCCAGGCCCAGACCGTTCAAGCGGAACTGTACGCTGGCCACGCCTCTGTCGTCCGTAGCGGTTACCGTCGTTTGTACGGTGCCGGAGACCTCATCTGTGCCATCAGGCTGCAGGTCAAATACCTCTGGAGCCGTTACATCAACCTGAATTCCGTCGCTGATCGGGAGCACTGTATAATTGTCAAAGCGAGCCTTGCTGTTGCTGCTGCCGATGCCCGTCTGGCCGCCTGCAAGCGAAGCGTCGCTGCCCTGCCCCAGATACGAGCCATTCAGATATACATCGATATACTCTCCGATGCGATCAATGCGCAACGTATAGGCCGCGCCTGGGATCATGGTCCCGGACAGCGCCTCGATCTGCTGCTCCGTGCCGTTCACCAGCTTGTAGATGCCGCTGTCGTTGCTGTCCTCGCTCAGACGGACGTACGCATAATTCGATGCGTCTTGATAATGAACACCTGCATCAGCTGCCGGCTGCCCGTCGTCTTGCTGAGCAATGTTGCATCTACCCTCAGAGAGAAGTCGTCTGTAAATGTTCGTTCATGCAGCGCCAGGCCGCCCGTATCGGACTGCAGAAGGTATTTGCCATTCTCCGCCTGCCAAGACCCGGCAGCCGTGAATGCACCTGCGCCGCTGTCGAAGGAGTCGCGTACCGGCAGGAAGCCCGGCTCATTGTGCACGATGACCCCCGCAGGCTCCGAGAGCGTGCGGTTGCCTGCCGCATCACGGACAGAAGCCGTGAGCGCATAATGGCCATCGGCATACCCGCTGCTGTCCCAAGTCAGCTCGTAAGGAGCCGAGGTCATCTCCGCACCGAGCTTCTTGCCGTCCAGCAGCAGTTGAACGCCCGTCACACCGACATTGTCAGTCGCTGTCGCAGTCAAGGTTGACGTGCCGGTCACTGGAGCTGTCGGCGCCGCGACCACGACCTCCGGAGCTGTCTGATCGCCACCGCGAGCAGCCTTGATGCGCTCGGCAATCTCAGGAGTAATGGCGGTTCGCGTCACCTGGTAATCGCCGGGATTGCCCTCAAAAAAGACGCATCCGCATTCCGGAGATACCGTTTGGTACTGAAGATAGTCGCCTGGCGAACGATCGGTCCGGTCGATCAGATACGTCCCCGGCACCAGATCCGTAACCAACACCTTTTGCGTCCCCTCGCCCGGCAAGGTGAAGCCCACTTCCGACATGGCTGCACCGCTGCGCGAGAAGAGCGCGGTGTTGCCTAGCAGCTGCGCGCCCGCCGCAGGGCCAGCCTCGATCAGCGCGGCCTCGGCCGGCACCGGCAAGCCCTCCTCGGATACGGTCATGGCATGGAGGAAGTGCTCATTTTTACCGCTTTCACTACCCGAAACCTCCAACCGGTATTTCATTTCTTCGAAGTCGGCATCATTGACAGTGCCCGGTGAGAATTCCGCCTGATTGGCGCCGTATCCGACTTTGTAGCCTTGTACAGCCTCCAGGCTGGCTGCCTGCGGCAGCAGCGTCCAGGACACCAGCTCACCGTTGTAGCCTTGCTCTGAACGAGGCGCGCCGGACTGGATGCGGTTGCCTGTAATGACAGGCTCATCTGCCGTATGAAGGATGAATTTCTTCAAGTAATCCTCGTCCGTTGCCCGGATGCGGTCGAAGACGAAGAAGGAGAGCGGATGATTCTTCTCCTGCGAAGGCATCGTCACCATAGAGCGCGTGACCTGCTCAGCCCGGTCGGGATTGCGGTTGTCATACGTATGCTGATATCCCTTGGTCAAATCACCGGAGATATAGGCATAATTGTAGCTGCCATCCACTTCATCTGTCCCTCTCGCAATCAAGTCTCCGGCATCGTAGCTGTTGCGCGGGTTGATCAGATCCTCTACACGCCCCGGCTGCCAGTCGCCGGATGAATACGGGAAGCGGATGCCGCCGTCATTGTGGGGATCGATGTACTCTGCTCCGTCGATCTGCTCGGGATTATAAATAATCAGTCCATTATGCGCGATCGTCGAACGGTAGAAATGACGCCAGTGCGCCGTCCCGTAATCGGCCGTGCTGCCGCGATACGAGCCGCTGTCTCCGGTCAAGCCGCCCTTGTAGTAGATCTGGAACGTGCCCATGTCCATGTGCTGATGGTTGCCGAACTGATATTTGCCGATGCGCATCTGCACGAGATAATCGTCGCTTTCAGGGTCGCCGATATCCCAGCTGCTGCGCGCCACCATCTCGGCGCCTACCGGCTCGGGGAAAAACGTCACCAGCGGCAGCCCGTCCAGACTCTCGCGCTCGCCCAGCTCGGACTGGCGCGTCAGCACATCCAGCACGGTTTCCAGTACCGGCTCCCTGACGCTGTAGTATTGCGCAGCATGGTAGAGCGCATCATCCTGATAATAATTGGCCATCTGCTGCAGCACGACGGATTTGAATTCCTCCAGCCCGTTCTGGGTTGACATGTCGCCGGAGCGGATCATCTCGCCGTCGGGCCGGAGATGGAAGATGTGCTGATACGCCAGGTCGCGGGTCGAACTGTCGAAGACATGCCCGCCATCCGTCAAGACGTTCATCATCATGCTGAACATCGCTGGGTGCGCGAACCGCGTCCCGAGGTACCCCGCCCCCTGATGGTGGAGGCCGGAGGACATCCAGAAGTTGTTGGCGCGCTGATGCTCATTGAAGAAGAAATCCAGCGCTCCGTTCCACATGGCAGGCTGCTCGTCGTATACAGCCAGTCCGATGACCAGCTGATGCCAATACCAGCCCTCCACATGGTGACTGGAGAGCGCCTTCGCGCTGGAGCTGATCGGGAAGCCGGGCGGTTTGTTCGGGAATTGCGCAAATTTGAGAAACTCGGTATAGAAGCTTTCCTTCTGCGCCGTTGACAGCAGATCATAACACCAGTCATATACGAGCGGAGCCCAGAAATAAATCGACATGGCCGAGCGCCCCTGACTCTCGCGATTGGAATCGTTGAGCCCGGTCAATGCAGTCAGCGTTTCTGAGATGGCCGCCGTCCCCAACGCCTCATCCTCCGTGATTAAATAGCGGAATGCTTTGGCAACGGGAGTATTGGCACTCAGGATCAAGTGCCATTCATCGTAGTATTCCGGATCATCGGCGATCCGGCTGCGCAGCTCTGGCAGCCGGTCTGCCGTAATGAAAAGGCGCGGGTGTTGACCTGCAAAATTAGGCACATCGGATGCATCCAACAGGTCAGCTAAAAACGGCTCGCCTGCAGGCATCTCCTCGGCCCCAGCTGCAGGCATCGCCTCTCCTGGCAGCAGTCCGACGCCCCCGCTCCAGAGCAGCGAAGCGATTATTCCAGAACAAATCCATGATCTCGTTCGTTTTCTCATCGGTTCGATTCCTCCCGGCTTGTGATGGTTGATCGCTTAGCTCTCAAGCTCTGTGACAATAAAGTTGTCGAACAGGGTCGCGTCATTAACACTGCCTATACCTGTCTTGCCGTCCAGAATAACAGTGCCGTCCGTGGCCGATCCGACCAGTTCGCCGCTGACGTATGCCCGCATCTGGCTGCCGTCACGAATCACATTGACCGTGTACATGGTCGGCGGATCGACCCGCCCGGTGAATGAGGTCAGTTTGGTCCGTGTGCCGCCCGAAACCTTGAAGAAGCCTCCGGCATTAGCATCGCTGGTCTGGCCGAAGCTGGCATAATAATAGTTGCCGGCGTCCTGGTAATCAAAGATGACTGCAAAATCGCGGAAGCCATTCCAGCTGCCGGTATTGCCGGCATCAACCGTCACCATGTACGCGCCCGAGACCGGCGTATCATGGATGGCCAGATTGCCAAGCGGCGTAAGATTAACCGCGCCGCTCAGCTGGTATCGCCCTTCCGTCACTGCCCAGGTGCCGCCACTGACGACGCTGAAGCCGCCCTCGTCCGTATTGAACCGCTCCTCTATCACGGTCTGGGCATCGGGATTATCGACCGTAACCGAGACCACCGAGGCATGCTTGCGGTTACCGGCCTGATCGGTCGCTACAGCGGAGAGATTATAGGTGCCGTTTGGATAGATCGTCGTATCCCAGTCTACGGCATACGTATCGGTCTCGGATGTCTTGGCATCTCCGAGATACAACCCGTTCAGCAAGAATTGGACATTGGCCACCTCGTCGTTGTCGATCGCTTCCGCCGTTACCTCGAGCTGGCCGCTCAACGTTGTGCTTGCAGCCGGTGAGAGTATTGTCACTTGAGGCGGCTGAACATCGACTTCCTGACCATCCATGATAGGCCGAACCGCTAGATTGCCGAAGCGGGCATCGTTGGAGGCGCTGACACCAATGCTTCCATCGGCTACGGAGCCGAGTTGCGCCTGCGCCACGAAGACACCATTGATATAGAGATCCGCGAATTGTCCATTGCGTCTGACCTCCAGCCGGTTGGTCGCGCCTGGTATCAAGCTGCGTTCCACCCCCGTCAGCTTGCTAAGCGTCCCTCCTGCATACTGGTAGAGGCCGCTCTCGGAGGCCGTCTCATGCAGCTCCAGGTAGCGGTAATTGTCCTCATCCATATAATCAAACACCAGCCGGACATGACCGCTGCTTCCCGGTCCTGTCCACAGCTGCGCATCCACGGACGCTTTCAGGTCTCCTGTGAACACGCGTGAGCTTCTTGCAATGGAGGGCGCCGTGCCCGCATGCTCCAGCACCAGTTTGCCATTGGCTTCCGCCCAATCCCCGGCACCCGTAAATGCAAGGTCGGCGCCGCTGTCGAAGGACGCATACCAGGGTAGGAAGCCTGCCTCATTGTGTACAGTCAGATGGATCGGCTCCGATAAGCGCACCAGCCCACCCTCATCTCTGGCCAGAGCGGTCAGACTATAATGACCATCGGAAGCTGCCGTCGTATCCCATGTATAAGAGTATGGCTCTGTTGTCTGTTCTGGTCCGAGCTTGCGGCCGTTCAGCATAAACTGGACACCTGCGATACCGGTTGCATCGACGGCGGCGGCCGTCAGCGTTACCGGGCCGCTGACGATAGCATCCGGTCCCGGCGCGCTCACACTTACCTCGGGAGCGAGCAGATTGCCTCCGAGCCGCTGCACCAGAGCGGCGGCCGATTCGGCAGTTGCACTCGTCCTGGTGACGCTGTAGGTTCCGGAATTGCCCTCGATATACAAGCATTTGCACACTTCGTCGACTTCACCGTACTGGAGATAGTCTCCCGCAGGTCGATCGGTTCGGTCGATGAAGTAAGCGCCGGGGACAAGATCGGTAACCAGAATACTTTGCTGGCCGTCACCTGTGATGGTAAAGCTGGCCGATGCCATCGGCGCGCCATCATCCGAGAAGATCACATTTTTGTTGAAGAGCTTGGCTCCTGTAGCCGCCCCTGCCTCGATCAGCTCTGCCTCGGCAGTCACCGGTATGCCCTCTTCACTTACCGTCAAGGCGTGCAGGAACCGGGTCTCGGCTCCAGCGGCTGCCTGCGATACCTCCAGACGATAGCCCATCTCCTCATAGAACGAGCCAACCGGCGTCCCGATCGGGTAATCTTTCTCATGGGCGCCGTAGCCGACCTTGTACCCTTCCACTACATCGAAGGTCGGCTGCTCCGGCAGGAGCGTCCATGAAGCCAGTTGCCCCTTGTATCCGTCAGCAGCACGCGCTGCAGATGACACCATCTTGTTCCCGCTGATGACGGGATTGGTCGCGGTATGAAGAATAAACTTTTTGAGATAGCTCTCGTCAGTTGCCAGTACGCGGTCGAATACGAAGAAGGCTAACGGATGATCCGCTTCCTCTGTCGGCATGGTTACCATCGAGCGTGTGACCAGATTCGCCCGGTCTGGATTGGCCGGGTCCGAAGAATGCTGGTATCCCTTCGTCAGATCCGCCGATAGATAGGCGTAGTTATATGTGCCATTCTGCTCGTCTGTGCCTCGGGCGATGAGATCGCCGCCGTTATATTCATTGCTCGGATCCGCGAAATCCTGCAGCTTGTTAGGCTCCCAGCTGCCCGAGGTCCGAGGAAAATGCGCGCCGCCGTCGTTCTGGGGATCCTGCCATGCATTGCCGTCTACCTGATCGGGGTTGTAGATGATCAGTCCATTGTTTGCGATCGTGGAACGATAATAATGACGCCAATGCGGTTGATTGAAATCGGTCTGGCTGCCGCGGTAAGCGCCGGATGGCCCTGTGAGGTTGCCCTTGTAATAAAGCTGGAATGTACCGAAATCCATATGCTGATGGCCGCCAATGACGGCATGGCCTCCCCGCATTTGCACGACATAATCGTCGCTTTCCTGCCCGCTGGTGTCCCAGCCGCTGCGGGCAATCATCTCGCTGCCGATCGGCTCCGGGAAAAACCGCACCAGGGGGACGCCTTCAAATGACAGGGCTTCCAGCGTCGCGGGCCGGACGATGATATCGAGCGCAGCCTCCATCACCTGATCGCGCGGGGCAAAATACGATTTGAGATTTTTGTAGACACCGTTCTCATACATGTTGCCGAGGATATCCAGCATCGTGTACTTGTACTCCTCGGACCCAGAAGTATCGGCCGCTACACTGCCGGTACGGATCTGCTGGCCATCCGGACGCAAATAATAGAGCAGTTGGTCGAGTGCCACTTCATGCGACGAATCAACGATACGCTCGCCGCCTGTCAGTTGATGCATCATCAAAATAAAATGGGTCGGGTAGGCATAGCGGGAAATGTACCAGCCCTGCTCGCTGATGCCGGAAGGGAACGTAAAGTTCAGTACGTGCTGATGCTCTTTCAGGAAAAAGTCAAGCGCGCCATTCCACATCGCCGGGTCCTCGTCATAGATGGCAAGCCCCATCCACAGCTGGTTATAGAACCATCCGGCGCTGTGGTGGCCGGTCAGCGTGTTCGCGTTCTGATTGATCGGAAAGCCTGGCGGCTTGTCCGGAAAGGTCGCAGCTCTTACGAAATGACTAATAAATTCATCCTTCTGAGCTGTCGTCAGCCTGTCGTAGCACCAGTCATATACCATGGGACCGTAAGTATAAGCGGTCATGTAAGAACGGCCGCGGTCTTCGACGTCCGCATCCGTGAATCCGCGATACACATCCAGCATGGCGGATATCGCCTGATCCCCCAGCTCGGGATCCTCCGTGATCAGATAACGGAAGGCGAGCGCTAGCGGACTGGAAGTCTGGCTCATAATAACTTGATATTGCGGATGATATTGTGGCTGATGGATCTTGGCCTTGAGCTCGCTCAGGCCGTCCGGCGTGATGAACAGCCGGGGGTGCATGCCTGAGAAATCTGCCAGGTCGGAGGGTGAAGTGATCGTTGCGGGCTCGAATGAGAAGCGGTCCAGCCACTGCCCCTCCGCTGTTGCGGAAGCCTCAGCCGCCTGCAGGGGCGGGCTTGGTAATAACTGTGCCGACCATCCCGGCGGGAACGCAAAAAGAGCTAGAGTCAGGACAAGTATTGCACTGATTCGGCGAGCAGATCCGAGCATGGGTTGTCCACCTTTCTCAATAAGGAATAAGTTGCGGTCAGTCGCTTTCAATCTGGTAGCGCTTACAAACAATTCAAAGCTATCCCCCTCTCTCAATTAGCATTTAGGATACAACATAGATCTATATAAAATTCAATTATGATCCTACATCGTTTTATTGGGGATGTAAAGAAAATCTTCACTGGTTGCGGACAAGCCTAAGGAGCACGAAAGCCCGCTCCGGCACTCCCGCCCCGGAGCTGGCTGCAGCTTTATTTCAGTAGAACGGCAGCAGTGACAGTCCCAGCAGTGCGGCGAGCGGGAATATCTGCCGGGCAAAAAATCTTCTCGGATAATAAGGGTACGGGTATAACGGCGGTCTGCCGAACGGCGTTCCCCAATACGGATACGGACCGAATGCCCGAGTATTCCATTCCGGCCCGCAAGGCACGGCCAAACAAACCACCTCATCGTCCACATATTCTACGAAGCCGTCCGTACACCAGCCCTCTTTCGTATTGGCCACGACATAGCGGTGCATATGATCGTGACACAATTTCTTCATCTGCTCCTTATCCATCTTCCCAACTCCTTTCTTCTATGCTTCATCTTATTCGGAGGTGGGCGAATGGCTACTGATGGCGACAAAAATTTCTGTTAAAGGTGGAAATTCAACCGCCGACTGCCGCCCGGCGGCTTGAGCTCGACCAGTCCCGAGCCGTACTCTCCGTATGCAAAGGGATTGTCGATCAGTGGATAGGCCCCTGTCTTGTAGGGAGCCTCGCCGATCTGCGAAGCGCCGTAAGCCAGCTTAAGCGGTCCCTGGGACGGCGAATCGTAGTGGTACACATCTCCCTCCCGCTGCAGACGGGCTCCGGTTATCGCTGCTGCGAACGCTTCAAAGCTGCCGGACTCGCTCCGGCTGCCGGCTTCCATGAGCCAAAGGTTTGTTTTATGCAGACACAACAGCTCCCGCTGACGGTAAGGACCATTGTCCGTCACGGTATAAGGGTTGCCGGAGAAGACACCGATGTAAGCTTCCCCGGACCTGCCGAACAGCCAGTCGCCCAGCCTGGTCACCTCATCGAGTTGATCCATGGGGAAATAACAGTGCGAATACCCGGGCTCCCCCTCCATCCGGTAATGAAAAGCCAGCACATTGCGGTAAGCGAAGGTATCAGGGATGATGCTCTGACCTCCCCAATAAGAAGGCCTGGTCATCTCCGACATGCTGTCAAAACTCGTCACGAATACAGGTACTCGGCCGTTCAGCAGCACTTGTCCGGCATGAACCTGGTGGCCGCGTTCCCCCGCTTTGGAGCCGGCCATGCCGGAGACCATGTACGAGGCCGTGCGGAAGGTTGCGCTGTCCACACCGCTCATTGATTCGCGCGGGAACAACCCCATGCTGGACCGCGTCTCCAGCGGTGCCTCGCTGGCTGCCACCGCCTCCCATCCCGGATGGGGACGGTAGGCGCTGCTGGCAAGCGCAACTGCACCGATCGACAGATACATTGCCAGCCGATCGGGCTGTCCAAACAACAACCAGTTGATGGCTTGTATCGATTCCAGTTCGGGATGCATGACCATCTCCTCATAGCTGCGTCCGTGCGTCGTAGCCAGGATCCCGCGATAGCTGTGCGAAGCCATGATGGCTACGGTCAATTCGAGCAGCATCCCTGCCATCAGCCGAGTCGGTCCGTTTGACTCGCCAAAGTCATACACATTCAGACAAGCCAGCAAGTCCTCCTCGTAATAAGTGTTTGAATGCCATTCCATATACCCGTACATGCCTTTTTCCTTGATCCAGCGTTCGGTTTTCCATTGTCCCTTCTGGGCCTGGAATAGGCCGTTCTGTCCGCTTGCGCGAAAAATGTCCAGCGGGTACAGCAAGCCGGCGAGATATTGAGCCGAATAAAACAGCATCTCGTGGTTTTCCGAACGCGTGAACATCATCGAGCGGCCCGGCTCGTCTTCGCCGTATTTGAAGTTCAGCACGCACTCCTTCATACGTGCCTTCAGCTCGGCGGGCAGCCGTTCGTCGTCCCCGTGTTTGAACAGCATCCGCAGCAAGCCGTGCATCACAAAGTCCGCGCAGTCGTATCTGTCATTCATGTACTGCAGATCCGTCTCGATTGCCCCGTAATCCACCTCTGCCCAACGATCCGATTCCATCTTCGCCAGCTCACGGTAGATGCCGCTGCCGTTATCTGCCATCATCCGGAGCATGGCCTGGCGACGCGCTTCATAATCTTCGTGCGCCTGCAAACCGCTCTGCCAGTCTAATCGCTGGAACGTCAGCTTCAACTCTCCGAGCTCGCGTCCCCCCTCGATCAGACTGTGCAGCACGACCGAATACTCCCCTGGTCCCGGAAGCTCTGATGCGCGCAGCCATTCTTTCTCGCCAGAGGCACCTGTGCGTTCAAATTGCAGCTCGGCTACTTGCTCCCCCGCCAGTCCCCGGCGGCTTCGGTACAGCCTAGCCTTGAGAGGCTGCGGCTCCGGCGGCGAGCCGTGCCACTGCAGCCGAATCCGCTCGCTGCCGCTAAGCAGCTGCCGCTCGAAGCCGAGCGTCTCCAGACCCAGCAGCAACGTGTCACGCTGCTTCCCGCTGACGAGCAGGTCCAGCTGCCCCTGTGTCCAAGCCGCATCTTCAGCCAGCACCAACGCAAAAGCGGTCGTACAATGCAAATGAACGTTCGCAAGCAGGAGGCTGATACGGTTCTCACCGAGATGGAGTCTTAAACGAAGGCGGTGAGTACCCGATACGCGCCCCAGTTGCGTGTGTTCGAAGCTCGATTCTTCATTCACCCACAAACGCACCGTTCCGCTCGCATACAACTCCACCTCATACGTTCCCGCCTGCTCGACTGCAATCGTAGTGAAAGCGTGCATGACCATCAGTCGGGCGTGCTTGCCAAACCTCGCCCAGATCATCCGCTCCTGCTGAGGTTCGGCCAGGCATCGCCTCCAGCGTTGGCTCTGTCCCCACAGCTGCCGTTCCTCTCCTTCTTCCGGACGAAGCGCAGCCGCTCCTTCAGCTGCCTCCTCGATTAACGACAGATACGGTTCTGTTGGGACGTGGTAGTTGTCGGTATAGCGCGATGAAACGTCCAGATCGAACGGACCGGCAACGAGCCAGTCACGGACCAGTTGCAAGCGTGTTTGCATAATCTGACTCCTCTCGATAGGTGAAATAAAGCGGAGAACAGGACAGCAGCTGAGCGCCGTCTGTCCTGGCCCGTCATCTTATTGAACTTCCTTCATAATCTCCTCGTAAGACACCATTTGCTCTTGAACCACCTTATAAATGTCTTTGGCGAGAAAAGCACTGTCTTTCTCGGCTGCGTACCATTCCCGGTACCAGTCTTCCACCTGCTGTCCGCCTGCCTTGCTCCAGGCATTTTCGGTTTCCTGAATGGCCTGCTCGATGCTGTAGCTTGCCCCGCTCACGACCGCTTTCAGCCAGATATCGTCCATGGTTTTTTCCGTATTCGATTCGATCGTATTGAGATCACGCGGCGGTGTGGGCATATGCTCGGAGTGTGTCAGGTCCACATACTCGCGATCAAAGTTGAAATACGTGTCGCGATAGAGATTGTAGAAGGACTGGAATTCTTCTTTCCGCGGATCGCTCTGGTATTTGATGATTGGCAGATCGCATTTGCTAAAAGTGAGGCCCGAGCTTTGCAGCATCCGCATATCGAGCGTCAGGTCGCTTACTTCCTTCTTCAGCTTCTCGGCATCTGTAATTTCGGGGCATCCGTTGACGATCGAATGATGCGTCCCTTCCAACCCGTTAAGAAGGAATCTATCTGTCTCCGGACTTGCCATGAAATCGATGTACTTGATGGCGGCATCCGGATTTTTGGCACTTGCGCTAATGACTGCAGTCATCTGGACCGGGTTGATCAGCGTAGGCGTAAACCCGCCGTAAGATGTTTCCGGATACGGGATGAAGGTGACATCGGCTTCCGGTACATTGGCTTTCAGAGGATCGATCAGACTTTGCAGAATGTTTACTGCATTGCCGTCCAGGAACGGGTAGATCCCGATCTTGCCGTTGATGAAATCCTGTTTCGCCCTGGCCCCGTTCTCGTCGGACGGAAAGTCGCGGTCGATCACGCCGTTGTCGTACATCTGTTTCAACAGTGTGTAAAAAGCCGCCCGACGTTCCGGCTTGCGTACGAGCTGGTCGCCCTCAAGCGCCCACAGAGCGCCGAACATTTGACGGGCCGTACCGAATGCTTGACCGCCGACCGTGAAGCCGTACGTATCCTTGGAGCCGTTGCCGTCGGGATCGTCATTGGCAAAGGCTGTCGCCACAGCGAGCAGATCGTCCATCGTTTGCGGTACGTCGAGGCTCAGTTTCTCCAGCCAGTCGTTGCGGATGAGCAAACCGCGGTTCGGATTTACCCAGTTGATCTTGCCGAACTCGTAGAGCTGTCCATCCGGCTTGGTGCCCGCTTTGCGCAGCCCGGGATTGTCTTCGAGCAATTGCTTGTAATAAATACTGTGTTCCTCGATCAGTTCATCAATCGGCATGAGTTGCTTTTGCTGGTACAGGGGATCCCGCACCTTGGGATTAAATTCAAACAGAATATCAGGCGCGCTTCCTGACGCATAGAGCACATTGATCTTTTCTTCGGGGCTTGCTCGTGGAATGGCAACGTATTTTACGTTGGCCGGGCCATGCTCATTGATCCATTTCGTCCAGCGGTTGTTCTCGATCGTTCCTTCATCCTGCGCGACCGAGCCACGATCGTAGATGGAAACCGAGATGTCTTTCTTAACTTCCGCCTGTTCAGAATTTGTCGGCTCCTCACCTTCCCGAGTTGATGGCGTATTGCCGCTGTTAGAGCAAGCTGTTGCGATTAAACTTGCAGTCAGCAGAGGCAACAACAGTTTGGACCAGCCAGATTTATTCATGCTTTAAAACCCCTTTCGCTTCTATATGAGATGTGTATCCATCAAGCCTAGCCCTTGACTGAGCCCAGCATGACCCCTTTGACAAAAAACTTCTGCAAAAACGGATAGACCAGCAGCATCGGCAATACCATGACGATGACGCCTGCAGCCTTCAGTGATTCCGGAACAACTTGAATCTGTTCGCCGGAAGCTACAATTTCCTGTAAGAGATTCTGACTGCGGATCATGTTCTGCACCAGCACCGTCAGATTGAACTTGGCCGTATCGTTGATATAGATTAAAACGCTCATGAACGCGTTCCATAAGCCTACGCCATAGAACAACGTCAAAGTGGCCAGCATGGGCTTGGAAAGCGGAAGATAGATGCGCAGCAGCAATCCGGTTTCGGAACAACCGTCGATGCGGGCGGCTTCGTCGACTTCCTCGGGAATATTCTCGAAGAAGGTTCGCATGACCAGCAGATTATATGTGCTGACGAGTCCGGGAAGCCATAATGCCCAGTACGTATCCAGCAGTCCGAGCGATTTCACGATCAGATAGGTGGGGATGAGTCCGCCCGAGAACAGCATCGTGAATACCATCACCAAGGTCAGAAACCTTCTGCCAAAAAAAATACGCCTAGATAACGGATACGCGGTTAATGTCGTCACTACCATACAGAGGATCACGCCGACCACCGTAATAATCACACTGTTCTGGAAAGCGCTTGCGATACGTGTCCGTTCAAATAAGGACTGATAGGCTTCCAGATTCCAGCCAACCGGAAATACGGAGACACGGCCGGACACGATTGCCTGCGTATCGCTCAGTGAAAGTGCTGCCGCATTGACCAGCGGGAAAAGACAGGTCAATCCCAGAAGCGACAAGAAGACAGCATTAATGGCGTGAAATATCTTTTCGCCGCGCGTTCGTTTCATTTGCCCGTTCCCCCTTCCGTACTACCAGAGTCCTCTGTCATATTTTCGCGCCAGCCAATTGGCAAATAACACCATGATCAGACCGACTAGCGATTCGAACAATCCCATGGCTGTTGTCAGGCTAAACTGCGCCCCCTGCAAGCCGATTCTGTATATGAAAGTACTGATGACCTCCGACACTTGAGAGACAATGGCGTTTTGCAATACATACACATGATCAAAACCGACCTCCATCAGTCTGCCCATCGCCAAAATGAACATCAGGATGATCGTCGAGCTGATCCCTGGCAGCGTTACGTGCCAGATCTGACGGAATTTGCTGGCTCCGTCCAAGCTTGCAGACTCGTATAGGCTGGGATCAATCGTTGTGAGCGCTGCCAGATAAATAATTGCGCTAAAGCCCATTTCCTTCCATATCCCGGAACCAACATAAATGCTGATCCATGACGGAGGATGGAATAGGAAAGGAAACGGCTCGCCAAACATGGAACGAAGCCAGTAATTGATCGTGCCTGTCTCGGTCGAGAACAACGTAACGACAAAACCGCCGATGATGACCCAGGAGAAAAAGTGAGGCAAGTAGACGATCGTCTGAATCGTCCGCTTGAACCACATCTGCCGGACCTCGTTGAGCAAGATAGCGAGCATGATCGGAAACGGAAACCCGACGAACACATTAAGAATGCTAAGTACAATGGTGTTGCGAATAACATTGAGCGTTTGCGGCTGGCTGAAGATGGTCTCAAAGTTTTTCATACCGACCCACGGACTGTTCCAGACCCCATCAAAGAAATTATAGTCTTTGAAAGCAATGATCAAGCCGCCCATTGGCGCATATTTGAATATCGCGTAGAAAAGCAGGCCAGGAATAAACATGATCATTAAAGGGATATTGGCTTTCAACCGTTTTCTGAATGCCGGTGACATCCGTCGTTTTGGCTCCTCCGGCACGCGGTCCACTTCCCCTGGAGCCACCGAAGTTTTCAATGGTCTCGCCTCCTTTGCTGCTTATATCTATATTGTACACACTCTCATCCGCAGCTCGCCTTCAACATATAAAGAAGAACCTTGGGATTTTACAGGACTTTGCTATCAAAGCAAAGCCGTCCTGCAAACGAGGACGGCCAGTTAGGCTTTATACATTTTCCGGTAATCGGACGGCGAGAGTCCAGTCCGCTGCTTGAAAACCGTTGCAAAATAATTGGCATCCGCATAGCCTACCGCGGGTGCGATCTCGGAGATCCGCGTATCGGTATTCGAGAGCAGTAGTCTGGCCTGGCCAATCCGGTAATTAGCAAGATGAGCGCTGAAGGTTTGACCCATTTCCTTTTTAAACAGATTGCCAAAGTAGTTGGGACTCAGGTTCACGGCACCGGCAACACCAGCCAGTGTGCATTCTTCCATATAATGCTCTTCTATATACAAAAGAGCCTCGTCCATCACATTATGGTTTCTTTCGGTTCGCCAGCTGCGATAGTGCGTTTCAAAGGCTTCGATCCGGCTCGTGATCCAATCCCCAACCTCCCGTAGGGAGGTGTGCATTTGCAGCTCGGCGATATGGGCACCGATATTTTCTATGTTCCTGCTCGTATGCAGGTGAGTCCTTGCGGTCTCATTCAGTGCGCCTGCCAGACAAAGCGCTTGTTTTTTTGTTTCGATAAGCGGTAACCGCGCCGTTAGCAGCTGGTCCTTACGGTGTCTCAGGTCTTCCTGCAGTTCGACATCCCGTCCCAGCAGCAGCAGCGAGGTCAGTTCGCTCATCAAGGCTCGCATCTGCTCCTGGTCGAGGCCGATATCCAAGGAATCAACAGGCCGGGTAACCGCAACCGGCGCAAGCCGCAGCCTGGAGTATGCACCCCTCATTACTTCATCCCAACCGCCAAGACAGCTGACCAGCAGTTCGATACCGAGCAGCCGGCTGATCGTTTCGGTGATCTCTCCCATCCACCGTTCGTTGTCATTCTCCTGTGTCAGGAAGATGCCATAGGTATTGAACTCCAGTTGGACACGTCGTTCACCCGCACTCCGTCTAGTCATCCACTCTCCCAGAATGTTGTCAACTGCAAATTGCAGCAGCTGATTATCCCCAGGGCCATACTTTTTGCTGCTCGGGTAGTAGCTTTGCACTTCCAGCACCCAGCATTCGAGATCCGGCATGCGCTCCATCAGTTGATTCATGTCTTCGTAGGGATAAGGCAGCTCGAGCAGCATTGAGCGCAGCCATTGGTTCTCCAGCTCTGTCATCGCCTCCCTCTGCCGGTTGTTCTCGGCGAAATCGGCAATAAACTGCTCATGCGCCGCTCCCAGAACACGACACATTTCCTTCTCCTTGCACGGCTTTAACAGGAACTCCTTGACGCCGTATCTCAAGGCTGTCTGGGCATAATCGAAGTCCCGATAACCCGTCAGGATGATGACCATAACTTCGCGCTGCGTCTCGTGCAGGCTGGCCGCCAGTTCGAGTCCGTCCATTAATGGCATTCGGATGTCGGTCAGTATCAGATCAGGCTGCAGTTGCTCGGTTAGTACCAGCGCCTCCTCGCCGTTGCCCGCTTCTCCCACGATCATCCAGCCCAGTTGATTGCTTTCAATCAATCTTCGCATACCTTTGCGGATAACAGACTCATCATCAACGAGCAGAAGCTTTCCTCTCATTTTAGCGACCCTCCTTGGGCAAGTTCAGTCTGATGGTCGTACCGTCGCCCGCGGCACTCTCAATCTCAAGTCCGTACGGGGCTCCGTACATCAGGCTAATCCGGCGGATGACGCTCCGCATGCCCAGGGGAAGGCGTCTGTGAACGGACCTGGCATCCGTCCGCGCCGGAGACTCGAGTCCGCTCCCCCCTGGCACCGTACCGTTTGCGTATCTGAGAACCTTAGCGATTTCCTGCTCGCTCATGCCTCTCCCATTGTCGGTTATCACAATCTGTACAGATGCAATCGCAATCTCTCCCGCCTCAGCGGGCAGTCGGACTTCGCGGGCCGCAATCGTCAACCGTTTGCCCCTTGGCTTATCCTTAAACCCGTGCATAAACACATTTTCCACCAGCGGCTGAAGCAGCAGTCGCGGCACCAAGATTTCCTTCACCTCTTCCTCCATCGACACAATGGTCTCCAGCTCGTGGCCAAAGCGTATGTTCTGGATCGCAAGATAGTTATCAATCTGTTCCATTTCTTCCCGCAGCGTCGTTTTCGTGTCCGCCGGCTCCAGCGCATAGCGCAGCATCTCCGACAGCGCCACCACAAGTCCTGCGGTTTCTTTGTCGTTCTGCAGATACAACCGCCAATAGATCGTGTCCAGCGTGTTATGCATGAAGTGCGGGTTAAGCTGTGCCTGTAAAGCTGTCAATTCCGCCTGGAGTGCAGTCAGTTCGGCTTCCCGCTCCTTCAGCTGCCGCTCATAGACCTCTTTGATCAGCCGGTTCAGCTGTTCAGCCATGGCATTAAAGCTCTGGCCAATATACGAAAGCTCATCATCCTTGGCGACGTTCAGTCTGACGTTGAATTGTCCCTCCCGCATCCGGCGCATGCCAAGCACCAGCCTGTGCAAAGGAAGCAGCATGCGTTTTCCTGTTATGGTCACAAGCAATCCCGTCAGCAGCAGCGTGACGAAGGCGACAATCGCCGTGAGACGCAAGCTGAAGGCACTCTGTTTATGGAGCTCGTCGAGCGATACGCGGCTGATCAGCGTGAAGTCGGCTTGCCCCGAACGGCTTTTGGCATAAAGGAACGTTCCCTCCTCATTTTGGAGCTGCTGCTGGGCCTGCAGCCTCCCGGGGTCGGGGGCTCGGCTGGCTATGCCAAGATCGGAGTAGATCAAGCTGTTCTGCTTGTCATACAAATACACATTGGCATTCTCATCGCTGATCAGCTCAATCAGATCCTCTGAGAATAGCGTCTCGTCGAATAGCATGACCAAAATGCCATACTGCTCCTGCGCCGTATTCTTCATATATCTGGCGGCCACAATCAGGTTGCGGTAACCGGAATATTCATGCACACTGGTCACCTCAGTTGGAAACCAAATCAGGTTGCCCAGCGTTCCATCCAGCCGGTGCTTGATCTCCTCGTACAGCTCGGGGTCCAGCCTGCTGTTGGCACCGCTAACTGCACTGAAAAAAAAACCGTTGTGGTTCGTATCGAAGAGAAAAAGGGAATACAGCTTGTTCTCGTCGTTTTTCACCTGAAACAACAGTTTGTTCAGTTCATCCTTGTCCGCCACACGGGTATAGGTTTCGCGCTGAGCGGCTTGGGACGAGCGAACCAGCACCTGCTCCACATAAGGATGAAAAATGATATAGTTGGAAATCCGGTAAATATCGCGAATTTGCAAATCCAGCCGTTTGGCCGCCTGTTCGTTGGCTTTGGAAAACTGAACACTGATTTCGTCATTTAGCACATGGACATGAATCCGATAGGTCACATAGGCGGAAATCGAGAATGTGATCAGAATGACCAACGACAGCTGTAGTATCAACCGATTGGAAAATGACCATTGCGGCGGCTTCATCGGCGCCTCTTCCCCTCCTAATAGAACAATTTCAGCATCAACCCCTGCGCGTCCAGCGCCAGCATCCCCTTCTCCATCAACTCCTGCGTTCTCAAGCGTACCGAACACGTGGATTCCTCAAAATGCCAGAGACTTCCCGGCAAAAGACGGCCGTTGAGCTCGCAGCTGGCCGGCTGACGTTCCAAGTGAAGGGTAATCGCATAGCTTCTGCTGGCTGGCATGTCCTCGTATTCCCCGATACGGGGGCCGATCCGCAAGCATCCCCCCTCTTGATCCTCGTTCCAGGCCAGTGCTGTAAGGGCTGAATGGCCTTGCTCATGCGCAAGCGTTATGCCATCATCCTCATACAGATAGCTTTCGTAAGTACCGCCGCTGAATGCCTCGATCTTCAGCTCCTCCACCGGCTTCTCGCCGGTAAAGGCCATCTCCGGCCATTGCGGCAATACGGCGCCTCCCCGCACAAACAACAGGCCGCCCCGGTCACCGGGTATTGCCTTGCTAACGTATTGGCCGCCTTCATGCCACTCTCCCGTCCAATAATCCATCCAACGTCCTGCCGGAAGATAGATCCGATCAGTGAATGCGGCGCATAACAGGGCATCGCCTAGCATATACTGCTGCAGCATATGATCCGCTTCCGGATGATCCGGCAGGACAAGCGGCATGGCCCGCAGCATGGGAAGCCCGCTCCTGGAAGCTGTGTATGCCGCAGTGTAGAGGTAGGGCAGCAGGCGATAGCGGAGCTTTGCATAGAATCTGAACATCGTCAAGAGTGGTTCGCCAAGCAGCCACGGATGGCGCCAGTAGGCCCAACTGTTCACCTGCGACCATGGCTGCAGGAAACCAAAGTGGATCCCCGCAGGAGTGAAGACCTCCATATCGCAGCTGGCATTGCTATGTCCGCTCAGCGAGTGGTTAAGAAGCGATACCAGCGGTTTGGGCCCGCCCCCGGTATCGCCTGCCCAAGTCGCAGCAAAGCGCTGGATGCCGGTGTAACCGCCAGAGCTGTAGATCATCGGCCGGCGGCCCGTGTAATGCTTAAAGCCGTTATGCATCTGCTTGCTCAGCAGCGTTGGATACAGATTATGGACCTCCTCGTCGCGCATCCGGCCGCCCCACAGCCGGTCCGGATGCTCGTTCACCTGTCTGGCCCCATCCATTTTGAATGCCGAAGCGCCTTGATCTACAAATTTCTTGAGATGCTCGAACCAGGCCTCGCCCGGTTTGGTCACGGTATCCAGATAGACAGGAGCATGTGCACGCTGATCCTGCTCATAATCATCGGGATGTTCGTCTGTACCCGCAGCCTGATTCGCCAACGTATGGCCATGTTGACTCGCCTGTCGTTCTTCCTCGTAGATCAAGTCATAATCGGAACAGAGCCAGAGGCTGAGCTTGAACCCCATTCGTTCCAAAGCGGCGGGAAAATTCTGCGGTCCCCTCGGGGCCCACGGCGGGATGTAGAACCGTTCGGGATGCCACTGTTTCTCAGTTGTATAGTCATAGTGTCTGGACATCCACCCAGGCTCGAGGCCGAGCATATCGCATGGAATGTCCTCTCGCCGGAACTGCATTGCATCCTGAAGCAATTCCCGCGCATCGGCCTGTTGATTGCACACAAAGGTCAAGCCATATGCCCAGATCGGCAATAACTGCGGCCTGCCTGCGAGCATGGTGTAGGACTCCAGCAGCTCGGGCAGACTGTCCCTGACGATAACATAGTAATCCAGCTCGCCTTCCCTGCCGAATACCTTCCACTGCTCCTCGTTATCGAGTCCTAGATCGAAGACATGGCGGTACGAAGTATTGAGATAGAAAGCCCAGCCGGACGAGCTCATCATATACGGGACAGGGGCGTAGCAGGACACGTTTTTCACCCACATCCTGGCCCGATGCCCCCGCTTCTCTATCCGGTCTCTCGTTTCGTCTCCCAGCCCATACAGCCGCTCGTCTCTCGTCAGCTTGAAGGCGGCTCTGAACCCGGGATCGACCGCCTTCCTTCCAGCGTCCACACCTTCCAGCACCATCTTGCCATCGGCCCGGCGCCACTTGATGGCCCCGCTCTCGCTGTCAATCGTCATGGAAGCGGCTGCCGTGCGCAGCGAGACCTCCCGTCCGTGCCGCTCTACCCGGCTATCCGGTGCTGCCAGACCTTGCCGGACAACCCCGTACCGGTCAAGCAACGAGCGAGGATCCGGTCGGTGGTCGCGCAAATAGCGGACTCGGAACACCGTATCTGTAACCGCTTCCGCAATGATAATGAAGCCATTGTTCATTGCCACCTTGCATGCATGATTCATCGGGGCATCTCCTCCTGACACCGCCTGCCGCTCATTGTGCAGAACAACAGGCGGTGATATACTCTTCTCTACCTATACTGCGAAGGGTGGTCTACCCGTGAAGCATATCGAGCGTGTCGTTCTTCCCCTTCACTTTGCGTTTGATTATTACAAAGGTTCAACCAAGCACAACTGGATGCATGTGCATAAAGGCATGGAATTTCTATTTATTCACAGCGGCAAGGGCACCATCTGGGTCAACGACCGCACCTATTCCATTCAAGCTCCATGTCTGGCCTTCTTCCAGCCCTACCAGCTCCATAAGGTCCAGTTGTCTCACAACTCAACAGAGCCCTATATCCGCACCGTGCTTAAAATCGAGCCTGAGGCCATGGAGACATGTGTAAGCCCTTTCCCCATTCTTGCAGACAAACTGGCCGCCCTGTGGAGACACAAGATTCCCGTACAATATATCCAGTTGCAGGAGGATCATCCTATTTGGGCCGAGCTGGCCGCCCTGGAGCAAACGCTCGCCGACCTGCACTGGGAGGAGCAATGGGAGCAGGTAGCCCTGTTCGGTCTTCAACTGATTCCTGTCGTACACGCCGGATTGAACGCGCATGAGCGGTCAACCGATCTTCAAAACCGGGAAGCTCTGCATGCCGAGCGCATTATGCAATGGCTGGAGCAGCACTACGCACAACCCTTCTCGCTCGAACGAATGGCGCAAAGCCTTCATCTGTCCGCCAATCACATCTCCCATCTGTTTCCCCGGTATGCGGGGATGACCGTCACGGACTACCTGACGGCCAAACGGCTGAGTGAAGCTTGCTTTCGTTTATCGGCCAAGCAGGACAGCATCCGTATGATTGGCGAGCAGTGTGGATTTTCCAGCGCCTCGTACTTCAGCCAGGTGTTCAAACGAAAGCTCGGCGTCACACCGCAGGCCTACCGGCAAGGTGCACGTCCCGAGCGTATGCCATTGACTTTATAGCCCGCTAACCAAGCCAGCCCGCTCGATCCAGCAAACGGTGCAGCAGGACTGCCACCTCAGCTCGCGTGGCGTGGTCGCGCGGTCCGAAGCTGCCATCTAGGCGACCGCGGACAAGCTCGTCACTGGAGGCGAGCAGCACAGCCTCTCTTGCCCACAGGGCGATGGCCCCGGCATCCGAGTATGGCAGCGCAGCCGGCTCTCCGGTGCCGTCAGACCAGCCCAGACCCGCATATTCCTTCATGCGGACGACCATCACCATCAGCTCTTCCCGGCTGATCGGCGCTTCCGGACGGAAGCTTCCATCCTCATACCCCTGAATCAAACCGATCCGGACAGCCATGTGAATCGCCGGGTCAAACCAACGGGGCTGGATCATATCGGTAAAGGAGAATTCCCCGTCCAGCTCCTGCAATCCAAGCGCCCGTATCAGCAAAACAGATGTTTCCGCTCGTGTAATCGGCCGGTTTGGTTCAAACGAAGAGGCATCGTAACCTTGGATTAGCAGCTTCGACGCCATTTGCTCAATTTCCTGCTTGCTCCAATGCCCCCTTAAATCCGCAAAGGTTTTGAGGTGCGAGACCACACGATAGGATGCGGAGCCGCGCGCGTGCATCGATACCTGCCACCCGCTCTCCGATTCCATAATGCGCGCCGGTACGTAACGGTAGCCGGCAGTGCCGTCAACCCTTGCCGCAGACAGCTGCCGAGGGGAATTGGGGACACTCACATGGAGCAGCCCATAGGCTCCGCTGAATTCACGAATAGACCAACGTTGATGATCCTTCTCCGCTTCCCATATCACTGTGTAGAGCGGGCCAAGAAAACGGACGCCGTCGGGCCCGGCTTTCTCTATCGATTCTTCTTCGACAATCGACAACCGCACCTCACCTGCGTTCAAGATATCGGCGGGCGGCTCCCCTTGCCATGCCATATCGTTGAATGCGGCAATCGGCAGCTCATACCGAAGACCCCCGGTTACCTGGACGATGAGGCTGCCTTGCTTCATCTTGTCTATCAGCAGTTGAATCACACCTGCGGGAAATGCCAGCTCGATACGCTCTCCACCCGCCGGGACCTCGAGGAACAGCTCCAAGCTCGCAGGCTCCTGCCCGGGGCGTTCCTCTAGCCAAGACCGCAGCCATTCAGGCTCAACCTTGGCACGCCATGCTCCATCTTCTTCTATCGGAGTGACGAGCCACAAGTCCTGCTCGTGGCCGGCATCTGGCTCAGGCTCCTCTTCCGGAAGTGGCGGCAGATATGGCAGTTGCGGCGGCTGTGGCGGAGTCGGAACCTCCGGAACTTCATTTTGCACACCGAGGTATACGACTTGGACATTATCCATATTGGCCGTGCCGTAATGATCCGCTCCCACCCGGTGATACAGCGAAGCGATGACGCCGGCCTTGTTGCGGAACGGTTGATCTGAGAGTACAAGGTCACCGTCCAAGTATACGCTGAAGTGGTTGGCAAGTGTGTCCCCTTCGATACGCAAGCGGTACCACTGATGCGGCTCGATCCGGGTAATCTCCGCCTTGTCCTGTCCGTTGAACAGCACCAGCATGTCTTCGTCGAAACTGATGCTTAGCGCATCCTGATTGCGCTCGTTGCGCAGGTATAGCGCCTGCTTCCAGCGCGTAGCCTCTTCGGTCATCACACTCGCTTCAACCGCAAACCTTCCAGCCACTGGGGGCAGATTCATCGTGTGCGTCGCCGTGACGGGCGAGCTGCTGGTTGTTGCGATGCGGGCATACTTGTTGGATTCATCGCCCTGGATCAGGATACGTCCTCCTGCAGATACCGTGGATGCGGAACCGGAAGGCGCTTCACCAATCGTCTGTTCTTCAAAATCCTCTTCGTAGATCACCTCACCCGGCTGGGTATTCACAGTAGTGATGTCTATAGCAGCCGAAGCCGATTTGCCCGATTCGTCCCTGGCCCTTACAGTAACGGTGTAGGTTCTGCCCGGCTGGAGTCCCTCGATTGCATAATGGGGATGAATCGTCGTGGCCACCAGAGCCGAATCCACGTAAATATCGTATTCATGAACGCCTACATCGTCATAAGGGATACTCCATTCCAGTTGCGCGGATACCTGCGTGATCAGGGTTGCATCCGGTTCCGGCGCTGACGGGGCTTCTTTATCAGCAGTTCTCAAATGGTCGTAGCCGGGCTTCAGCCCCGCGTTTGCCATAATCGCCCGCGCCTCCGGGGGCCAGTTGCCGCCAGTGATGACCTGATTATTCTCCAGTGTGATATTGGTTCCGACGTTTCGGATCTGGTCGGTGTCCATAAAGTTATTGCGGATGAGAAGGTTCTGCTGCTTAGCCGTCCAGATATCCATCCACTTGATGACGTTCTTGATGACGTTGTTCTCCGTAAGAAAGTTGGAGCTCCCTTCATCATGATAGATGCCGCCCTGAAGCTCCAGCACGCGGTTCACA
The DNA here is from genome assembly GCF_047238105.1 of Paenibacillus jepli. Lineage (NCBI taxonomy): Bacteria > Bacillati > Bacillota > Bacilli > Caryophanales > Paenibacillaceae > Paenibacillus > Paenibacillus jepli. The sequence goes on along the minus strand of NZ_JBDFMD010000001.1, from coordinate 6,424,556 downwards.
TAATTGCCCCGCACGAGAGAACCTGGCTGGTTGCCGAGCGTATAGATTGCACCGCCATCCTCCACGTCCCGCATGACGTCATGAACATAATTGTTTTCAATCCGGTTGTTCTTGGCCACGGTCGCTCCATTGCCCCAGCTCCAACCGATAGTAATGCCGCTGTAGCCGACATAGGAGATTTCGTTATGGACAATGCTAAGGTGTTCGGCAAAGGAAGCGAATATCCCCGCGGCCGAACGATACTCTACGCCAATCTTGCTGATATAGTTGTTCTCAATCGCCAGATGTCGCATGACATACCGGTAATCGGCTGCGTTGGCGGTACGGTTCGGTTCACCGAGCTGGATCGCGCCTCCCGCGATATCATAAAATCTGGAGTTGGTAATCCGGTTGTACTGGCCGCCGGCCGTCATATTGACGGCTGCCGCACCCAGGTTCTCATACCGGTTATTGTCCAGATGGATATGTCTTGCCAGCTGCGTATCGATCGCAGCTGCACTCAAATATTCTTCGCCAGTACTTTGGTTATGGCGAATGACGTTGGACTGGACGTCAGGATGTGCCAGTTCGGTGCCCGGCCGCAGCCAAGTCGTATGCTGAAAGGTCACGCCCTGGAAGCGGATGTGATGAGCCGGGTTGTCCAGACTTGCTCCCCGAATGGATACCAGCTCCTCCAGCACAGGGATCACCGTATCGGCCGTCGCCATGTCCTCGCCATCGCGCGGCATGTAGTAGATGTATCCGGTTGTCCGGTTCAAATACCACTCCCCCGGTTCATCAAGCAGCTCAAATGCATTTTCAATGTACCCGGGCTCCCTTGCATTGTGCTGGTCTCCACTGCTCTTAGTGCGCAGGTAACGCCACCCCGGCTGCTTCATGACGATGCGAAGATGATCCCCCGCTTCTTCAAGACGGTCAATTGTGGCGCGAGGGTTCGTCCAGGCCCGGTTATAGACGAACTCCACATCCTGGATATGCTCCCAATTCTGCATTTCATTATACGACGTCGTATGACCCGTCTCGTCATAAGTGAAGGCTGGCAACGTCATGCCTTCAGGCGTCCGGGCCCGGGTGGCCCGTCGTCCTTCGACGAACAACTGGCGCGTCTGGACATCTTCCCCTACATAGGCCCGGTACAAGTTGGAATCGACGTCCGCCAGTTCCCAGCCTGTCACCGTCCTGCCGCCATCGATGACCGGCGTGGCGCCGGGAGCAGCCTCGTAGATAACCGAATACCCGTTGGTACCCGAATCACGTTCATCCAGCTCCAAGGTTCGGTTAAGACGATACATGCCTCCCTCGAGCAAGACACGAATATGTCCCGTCATATTTTGATTGATCGTACGGACGCGGTCGCGAGCCCCTTCAAGCGTGGCTAAAGGCTGGTCCGGGGTACCCGCAGAGTGGTCAACACCGGTGAGAGGATTGACATGCACCACGGCTTGCACGACATCTTCTTCCGGTTCCCATGGTTCCTCTGGCGGCTCCGGCTCGACCGGCTCTTCCGGCTCGACCGGTTCCTCGGGCTCGACCGGAGTGATGTTCTCAGCAGCTGCCATAACTCTCAGTTCCGCCATGTCCAGATTCGTCGTGTTAAGCTTTTGCACCCGTATATACCGATAGGGCTCGGTGTCTGTCACTTCAAGTGTCCACAAAACCGGCTCAGGATCCGCCGTTTCCTTGGTACCCAGGATGACATGCTGATCAAACGTACGGTCATTGGAGGCCAAAATGGCAAAGTTGGATCGCCCGGTCGAAGTTGCGTATTGTCCCTGGCGGGGCAAAAATTCGATCCGCTGCGGCCGGACCTCTGCCTGCAGGTCCACTTGCCACCAGGAATGCGCACCCGCTGGCTCGTCTGTCTGCCTTCTTGCCCACGCACTGTCCTCGTTGCCGTCGTTTCCATGCTCCGGCCGGTTGCCGTCCCACCAGGTGGAAGCACTCGCAGGCTTGTTCACTGCGGCATTCACCAGCTCTTCTTCTGCTGCACCGGTATACGCTTGGCCAAGCGGACCAAACCAGGCTCCCGTTGTCAAAATGATCATTATTAGATATAGAGCGGCTGTCTTTGCACATTGCAGATTTCGCTTCATATTTTCACCTCTGGTATAGAATCATGCGGGAGGAGCAAGGCTCCTCCCGGACATCAAGGAAGGATCTGAAACTCCCGAACCGCCGGAATACCGCCCGGGTTGGAATTAACAACATACAGTCTTAATCGGCTCGTGGTCAGGTCAACCTCCTGTTCTTGCCAGGTATTGGTATGGGTAGCAATCGGACTGAAGGCGTCCACAAAAGCGCTGCCATTCCATACCTGCACATGCCATTGGGTAGCTTGATACGTACCATCGTTGTCTTCATTGAACCGAAATTTGCTTAGCCTTGTCTGGGCGCCGAGATCGAATTCAACCCAAGCAGGAGACGAGGAGCCGTAAGCTTCTCCGCTGGTCGTGCCATCCCACAGCAACGGGAGCTGGCTCCAGCCGCTGTTGCCGGAGTGGGTGGCTGAGCTTGCAAGATTAGCTCCGCCCAGCGCACGGAACTCCTTTACACCGATGAGACCGCCGGGAGCGGTATTGCGAACCAGCAGTCTCAGCTTGCTAGTCTGAATAAATACTGTCTTCTCCTGCAGATTGCCGGTGGCAGAAGGCTGGTAGAGGAAGCTGTCCACGAACGAGCTGCCGTCCCAATGTTGAACTTTCCAATCGCTTGTCTGATAGTCGCCGTGATTGTCCTCTTGAAAAACCAGCTTCGTAATCGTGCGGGGAGTGACAAAGTCGTATTCCACCCATGCTTCTGCGGCTGCCGCTGTCGCTTCGAAAGAGCTGACATTATCGTCCCACATGTAGTGAAGATTCGTCCAACCGCTGTCTGAGGAAAGCGCACTGCCGTTGGCAAGATTAAAACCGCTCTCGATATAGTCTATCTGAGGTCCTGCCCTGTCCTTGACGTCCTGGGATTGCGTGTTGTTGTTGAGCTTGACGTTGTTGCGGGCTCCGATCGTCACCTGTTCAAAAATCTGCTGCACCGTAGAGCCCAGATCATGGGTCACGTTATGATCCAAAGTAATAAATTCGCTATAATTGTCCAAATAAAAAGCTCCGATCGGATAATGCTGGGCATGGGAACTGCGGGAAATATGATGCACCCAGTTCTGCACGATCCGGGTACCTTCTTGCCGACCCAGCGTATAGATTCCGCCGCCATCATCGTGCAGCTGCATCACGCGATGCACATGATTGTGGCGGATAATATTGTCACCGGCCCCGATGTCATTGTGACTGCTGGACTGGTTGCCGATCTGCATGCCGGAGTATGGGCCGTAGCTGATCTCATTATGCTCGATCGTCACCTGACGGACAAACCCGGCCAGGATGCCGATGCCGTTCGTATAGGCCTGACCGAACCGCGTAATGGTATTGTTGCCGACAACAATGTTGCGTGTCTGTTCTGCATCAGTCGGCAATTTCCGGGCGTAACCGTCCAGTACGACACCGTTGGCTGCGATATCCTGGAACTGATTACCAACGATCTCGCTATGTTTTACACCCCGGAAGAAGACGATGCCGTTGCCTCCCAATTGCTCGAAGCGGCTGTTCTGCAGACGGATATGGTCGGCGTATTCGACACGGACTGCACCAGGGGGATAAGCCGATTTGGCATAGCCGTTAGTCGTCAGGATGGCCGGTTGCACAGCCTGTGTCAGCACGGCACCGCTGTTCGAAGGACCGTTCCAGCCCGCATGTCGGAACACCAACCCATCGAAGCTTAGATTGCGTACCGGCGATTCAGGAGTTCCTGCAAGATCGAACAATACTTCAGTACCTGTCGCGGTCACGGCGGCCTCTCCCATGTTCTCGCCGCTGCGCGGCTTGTAGTACAAGGTGTCGGTAGAAGTGTTGTGGTACCACTCCCCCGGCGCATCGAGCAGTTCGTATGCGTTTTCAAAATGATACGCGCTGCCCGCGTTATAAAAGCTTGGCTCCTTAAAGAAAGCGGTTGCATTTTCAGGACTGCGAAAGGTGAGATAGGCATAATCCGAATCGGCAACATAGCTTGCCACCCGCAGATTATTGTGATACCAATGAGGCTGCACGACCATCTCAACCTGCATTAGATTGTCCCAGTCGCCGATCTCCGACCGGTTGACGGTGTAGGTCCGGTTGGCCGTATCTGCTGCTACGACCGTATAATACGGTCCAAAGTCATTCGCATCCGTCCGGTTTGGCGTTCTTGCCCGGATTCCGCTTTGTCCCTCGACAACCAATTGTCTGAAACGCTGAGAAACGTTATTTTTGCGGTAGATATTTGCTGCGGTGTCATGTAGCTCCCATCCTCCTGTCAGATTCACGCCACCGGAGATCAAGGGCGTCTCATTTTGATAGCGCCGGTATATTACGCGATGCCCATTGGTTCCCGAGTCGGCAGAGGAAAATGTCAGCGGTGCAGAAAGCGTATAGGTGCCGCCTCGCAAGTAAACGATGATATCCCCAGACATGTTTGCATTCAACGACTGGACTTTGGTCTTCGCTCCAGCGAGCGAACAAGGCGCTGCCAATGTGCAGGTATTGCCGCTGCCGCTGGGCGAGGCATAGACGGACGCCTGAACTGCGGCTGCCGCAGGAGCGCCGGGGATGACTGAATCTGGCAGCATAAGCAGCATGGCCGTCATCACCAGGGTTGTCATTTTTCGTTTCACTTGTCGAATCATCCTTCCCGATAGGATTGATTTGCCTTCTATTGATGCATACAACTGTCTCCTCCTTTCCGTTGGTAGTACCATCCTATCAAGAATCTTTTTAGAGAAACTGTCCATTTGTTTAGATCATCTGGGCAATATTGCTCTTGTCGTTACTATGAGATCCATCTGGTCGATTAATATGGGCCACCGGGCGCATTAGGAAAGGGGCTGTCCCGCAATTCATCCAAGATAAATTGCGGGACAGCCCCTACTTGCCAACCTTTTTTATTGAAATGAAATCGCAGAACGAATAGCTTTCTTCCATCCGCTGTACAGCCGGGCCCGCTCCGTCTCATCCATCGCAGGTGTAAAAGCCCGATCCCGCTGCCAGATGGCCGAGAGCGCCGCCTTGTCAGGCCAGAAGCCCACGGCAAGACCGGCTAGATAAGCTGCTCCGAGCGCCGTCGTTTCCCCAATCATCGGACGTTCTACCTCGACGCCGAGAATATCGCTCTGAAATTGCATCAGGAAGTCATTGACGACTGCTCCGCCATCTACGCGCAGCGTCTTCAGTTCCAGCCCGGCGTCCTGAATCATCACATCCAGCACATCTCTGCTCTGGTACGCTAGCGATTCCACCGTCGCCCGGACAAAATGCTCCTTGGAGGTGCTCCGGGTCAAGCCGAATACCGCCCCGCGCACATCGCTCTCCCAGTAGGGGGTGCCCAGACCGACGAAAGCAGGGACGACGTAGACTCCGTCCGTGGTCGTTACCCGAGCTGTATACTGCTCGCAATCCGCTGAAGAACGCAGCATGCGCAAGCCGTCCCGGAGCCACTGAATGGCGGAACCGGCGACGAATACGCTGCCTTCGAGCGCATACTCAACCTTTCCCCCGATGCCCCAGGCGATCGTGGTCAGCAGCCCATGCTCGGAGCTGACCGCTTGCGTGCCCGTCTGCATGAGCATGAAGCATCCCGTCCCGTATGTGTTCTTGACCATTCCCTTCTCAAAACAGGTCTGACCAAACAACGCGGCTTGCTGGTCGCCCGCCATCCCCGCAATCGGCACCTGACGGCCAAAGAAGTGATGGGCTACGGTATGCCCATAAATCTCGGATGAGGAGCGCACCTCCGGCATCAGGGCAATTGGAATGTCCAACAAATCCAGCAGTTCGTCGTCCCAGTGCAGTTCATGGATATTGTAGACCAGCGTGCGGGACGCGTTGGAATAGTCTGTCGCATGTACCTGACCGCCTGTCAGTTTCCAAAGCAGCCAGGTGTCGATGGTCCCAAACAGCAGTTCTCCTTGCTCGGCCCGCTCCCGGGAGCCTTCCACATGGTCAAGGATCCACTTGATCTTGGTTCCGGAGAAGTAGGGGTCGATCAGCAGACCTGTCTTCTCTCTGATGAGGGCTTCACTGCCCGCTTGCTTAAGCTCTTCGCAGATGGACTGCGTTTGTCTGGACTGCCAGACAACTGCACGATGAATCGGATGTCCGGTATCCTTTTCCCAGATGACCGTCGTCTCCCTCTGATTGGTAATGCCGATCGCTTCGATCTGCTCGGGCGCGATCTCTGCCTTGGACAGCGCTCCAGCGATCACGCCAAGCACGGACACCCAGATTTCGCTCGCATCCTGCTCGACCCAGCCCGGCTCGGGATAGTACTGCGGGATCTCATGCTGCGCTGAACTGACGGTTCGGCCGTCCTTATCGAATATGATTGCCCGGGAGCTTGTCGTCCCTTGGTCGATGGCAAGTATATACTGTCCTGTCACTGCCTCTCCTCCTCGTGTTGCGCCGATTCGAATTGTCGCCATAACTCCGTTCTCGAGGTGGTTACTGCCACAGCTCCCGCATCGATGGCCTGCTGCACCTCTGCCGCTGTCCGGACGAGTCCGCCGGCGATTACAGGGATGCCTGTACGGTCCCTTACCTCCGAGATCATATGCGGGATGACGCCAGGCAGTACTTCGATATAGTCCGGTGACGTTTTCTCGAATAAAGCATAGCTTTTCTCCAGCGCATTGGTATCGAGCATGAACAGCCGCTGGATCGCCAGGATGCCGTTTTGCTTGGTCTTGGCGATCACGCCTGCTCTTGTCGAGATAATCCCCGCCGGCTTGACGACCTGGCATAGATATTCCGCCGCCTCTTCGTCGTTTTTGAGACCACCGATAAGATCCGCATGCAGCAGCGGCTTTTTGCCATGCGCTCTGGCGAGCTGAACGACGGGCTGCAGCTGTCCGATATGCGTATCCAATATGACAATGTAATCAAAGGGTCTGGTCAGCAGCTTCTCCAGATCTTTCATCCGCCGGGCGGCCGGCAGCATGATCTGCTTCTCGAGCGACATGGGGTTCCTCCTCGTCTGACGGCGACACAGCTGCTCGCAGCTCCCGCTCCAGCTCTGCCGCATACAACCGCCTTTGCACATCTGTATAACGCAACTCCGAAGCCATATAAGCCAATACCTGCGCTTTGTGTTCATGAACCCAGGCGATATCGAAGAACAGCGCACCGGTACGGCGGATGAAAAAATCAACCGGCTTCAGCGCCATCTCCTCTTCCATGCTGTAACGGAGCATCGCATATACGGATCCTGGCAATCCATGAGCCGGCTCCGGCTTCCATGTCTGCAAGCGGTCGTACACGGCCGTCACATTGGAGCCATATCGCCGTGCCAGCATCTCCGCTTCCGGCGGCGTCAGTCCCAGTCGCTCGCCCTCTGCCTTCATCCGCTGCACAAACGCCGGGAAAGCTGCCGAGCCGCCGACATCCCCACCCGAGAGCGGCAAGGTGCGGGTGACACATCCCTTCCAGGTGCGTCCGGCACCTGAAGAAAGCCGTCTGACGATCAGATCGGTGACCTGCTCCGCCATCTTGCGATAGCCGGTCAGCTTGCCTCCGGCAATCGTGATCATCCCCGAAGCCGAGGTGAAAATCTCGTCGCGGCGCGACACTTCTGAAGGCGACTTGCCTTCCTCATAGATGAGCGGCCGCAGTCCGGCCCAGCTCGACTCGACATCCCGCTCGGTCAGCCGGACGTCAGGAAACATGTCGTTGCACGCAGCGAGCAGATAGGAGCGATCTGCTGCGGTCATTCTAGGATGCTCCGTGTCGCCTTTATAATCCGTGTCTGTCGTGCCGACATACGTCTTGCCGTCCCGCGGGATGGCGAAGATCATCCGGTTGTCCTTGGTATCGAAGTAAATGGCCTGCCGCAGCGGGAACCGTTCGCCGTCGAATACCAGATGAACCCCTTTGGTAAGCCGAAGCGTCTTGCCCCGCTTGGAGTGATCCTTGGCCCGCAATTGATCCACCCAGGGGCCGGTCGCATTGACAACCTGACGGGCAGCGATCCGGTATTCCTTACCGTCTTCCATATCCTGGGCGATCACCCCGGCGAGCTTGCCATTCTCATAGAGCAGCCGGTCTGCCTTCGTATAGTTAACCGCAGCCGCTCCCGCCTCCACCGCTTTCTTGAGCACTTCCATCGTCAGCCGGGCATCGTCGGTCCGGTACTCGACATAGGTCCCCCCGCCCAACAAGCCGTCCTTCTTCAGCAGCGGCTCCTTAGCTGCTGTCGCTGCTGCGGGAATCATCTGGCGCCGTTCCTCCCGCTTTACGCCCGCCAGGTAATCATACAGTCGCAGGCCCAACGAGGTCGACAGCGTCCCGAACGTGCCGCCTCTATAGAACGGCAGCAGCATCCACTCGGGTGTTGTCACATGCGGGCCATTCTCATAGACGACAGCCCGTTCCTTGCCGACGTCCGCCACCATCTTGATCTGGAACTGCTTGAGATAGCGCAGTCCGCCGTGGACGAGCTTGGTCGAGCGGCTGGACGTACCGCTTGCGAAGTCCTGCATCTCGATCAATGCCGTCTTGAGTCCCCGGGTCTGGGCATCCAGGGCGATGCCGGCACCGGTAATCCCGCCTCCTATGATCAGGATATCATATCCTTCGCGTTCCATCTGCCCCAATCTATCTTTTCGATCCGCCGCCGAGAATAATGGATTCATTGCCCGAATCTCCCTTCCATTCAATGTAAAAAGAACCACAAACACCCAGACCGCGCAGAAGCGCAGATCGGGGGGTTCGTGGTTCTCCCGTTCTCCTACCCTTTATTAACTTGCTCTTATTGTATCACATTTTATCCAACCTTCAAGTCCATTCGACATTTTATCGGCCGGATCAGGCTTCGGGCTCCCCCTCGGCGGCAACTGCCGCCTCCGCTTCGTCGACGCCCTCGACGATAAGATTGTCCGGCTCATTCATGATGGACAGCATCGCATACGCCATATCGACCCACTCGGTTTCGACGAACATGAGCAGCGATTCCTGCTGGGTCGCGTTGGTGACGTCGAAGGTGCTAATCTCTTCCAGCAGCCGGACATACAGCTCCTCCATCAGGGTCAGATAGGCTCTCTCCGGCTCGGTCAGTTGTTCTCCGTGGTTGCCGATGCTGCGCAGCGACAGCTCGACCTGGGACAGGAAATGCAATGCACTGCGGTTCATTTCTACTCCCTCGCGGGGCTCTTGTTCCTGAGCGGCGGAGATGAAGGCATGCACACCCTTGGCGCTCCCCCCAAACGCGTAGCCGAGCGCCTGCTTGGCTGCGATCCGCTCTCCCGGTGCCGAGCTCTCCAGCAGCCTCCGGATGTTGTCCAGCACGGTCTCCGTATAGAGCTGCGCATCCCAGGCGGCCAGGATGATCCGCTCTCCCGCCAGGGTGCGCTCCCGCTGATTGCTGTGCAGCTTCTGGGAATAGAGATACATATTGAAGGTCATACTCGCCACCAGCAGGACGACGACCACGCCCGTGAACCAGGAGCGCTTGACCGGTTGTTCCTCATGCACGTTATCCGCCACCTTTATCCTCCTCATTCATGACTTGCAGCCGGACCGCTTGGGCGCCATCGAAGAAGAAGACATGGCACTCGGCTACCGGCTTGCCGACGATCGCGCCGACCGCCTCGGCGTACAGCTCCAGCTGGAAGCGGTGGCGTTCGGCGGCCGCATCCCACTGCTGCATGACGATCCGGTCGGTCTTGTAGTCTACCAGCACCAGCCCCTGCTCGTCCTCAAACAGACAGTCGATGACACCCTGGATGAGGACCGGCTCTGCAGCTGCGTGCGCTCCCGGCACTGCCTGCGGGTAGATCCGTCCCGCCGGCAGCGTGCAGCTGAAGGGCACTTCCCGGCGCACCCAGTCCGCCTGCAGCATGCGCTGGCCCAAGGGACTGCCGAAGTACGCCTGGACCGCATCCAGATCGACGGCAGCTGCCTGCTCTATCGTCAGCAGACGGCGCTCAAGCATCTCCTCGATCAGTCGGCTCAGACTCTCCGGTGTCACTTTGGCGCCGAGGGGGACATGCTGCATGACCAGATGACTGACCGTGCCGCGTTCGGCAGCGGACAGCGAGCGCTCCTCCATGAACCGGGGCCGCCGCAGCTTCAGGGTGCCTGGCGGCACGACGCCGGCCGGCAGCGGCCCGCTGCCAGCGGTCGCTTCACCGCCGCGCGCCTCCTCCAGTGTGATCGCCTGCTCGGCATGCCCCCACTCCGCTTGCAGCCGTTTCATCTCCGTCACGGACGTCTTGGCCGCCAGCATCGTCGCCGCGCTGTGCGGGTAGCGCCAGGACAGCCGCGCATCGATCGCTGCCGCCAGGCTGTCACTTTCCTCAGGCAGCACCGCCCCGGCAGCGATCGCAGCGATTCGTTCTTCACGGCGCCCCTCCGCCTCCGGGTCGGCCGCCTCCGCCGCGGCCGCCTCGGCGGCATACAGCTCCGCAGGCATCAGCGCGCAGGTCCAGCCGCTGCCGCCTTCGAGCGGCCGTGCGGGCAATGCCCCCACAAGCGGCAGCAGCCAGTCCGTGAAGCGGCGTGCCGCCGCCAGCGTGTAATCCGGGATCCGGTCCGGTGCAGCGCCGCTCTCCTGCCAGCGGCTGAGCTGCTTGCCGGCACCTGCCAGCGTTCCCACGAGAAACAGCTTCTCCTTGGGCCTTGTCATCGCTACATACAGGATGCGCATCTCCTCCGCAAGCAGCTCCATCCGCTGCTTGCGGCGGATAGCCAGCTGCGGCAGCGTCGGATAGCTCACCCGGAGTTCGCCGTCGACATGCCGCGGGCCAAAGCCGAGCTCCTTGTGCATCAGGAACGGCCGGTTCAGATCCTGCATATTGAACTGCTTGCCGAGCCCGGCCGTGAAGACGACGGGGAACTCCAGTCCTTTGCTGCGGTGGATCGACATGATCCGGACGACATCCTCCTGTTCGCCAAGCGCTCTGGCGGTACCCAGATCGCCGCCGCGCTCGCGCATCCGGTCGACGAATCGCAGGAACCGGAACAAGCCGCGAAACGATGTCTGCTCGTATTGTCTTGCCCGGTCGTGCAGTGCCCGCAGATTGGCCTGGCGCTGCAGGCCGCCCGGTAGACCGCCCACAAAATCGTAATAGCCTGTGCTGCGGTAGATCTGCCATACCAGCTCAGCCAGCGAGCCCTGTCTTGCTTCCTCCCGCCAAAGCGACAGCCGATCCAGGAACAGCGCCAGCTTACTGCGGATCTGCTCGGGCAGCTGCAGATTGGCCGCTCCCTGCAGCACTGCATCGTAATAAGGCCCTCGCTTCCCGGCGTATACACGGATCATCGCCAGCTCCTCCGCCGTAAGCCCGAAGATCGGCGAACGCAGCACTCCGGCAAGCGGGATATCCTGATACGGATTGTCGATGACGCGCAGGAGCGAGAGCATCACTTCGACCTCGGTGGCATCGAAATATCCGGTGTTCAGCTCTGCATATGCCGGGATCCCGTGGGCCTGCAGCTCCTCGATCAGGATCGGCGCCCACTGGCTGGTCGCGCGCAGCAGGATGACGATATCCCGCCAGGCAAGCGTCCGGCTCGTCTGTCGCTTGCCATCGTAGACGCGGAACGGAGCCTGGTCTTCGCCGCCTTCTCGCAACCGGTGGATCTGGGCAGCGATATAGCGCGCTTCGAGCTGTGCGGTCTGCACATCGGCGACGTCTTCCGGCGCTTCCGATACTCCCGGCTCGCCTTCGGAAGCTTCGTCATCGCCAGACGCATCTGCGCGGTCCAGCACCGTCAGTTCGACCCGGAACGGTCCGCCGCCCTCGCCAGCCGGCGGATACGATGCGCCGCTGACGAGCTCGGCGGCGCGGTCATAGTCCATCTCGGCGACCGTCTCTCTCATGATCGCCCGGAACACGTCATTGACGCCGTCCACGACCTGGACGCGGCTGCGGAAGTTGCGGGCCAGATCGATGCGCAGTCCATCCTCTCCAGCTCCGGACGCATAGGCTTTGTATTTGGCCAGGAACAGTCCCGGCTCGGCCAGGCGGAAACGGTAGATGCTCTGCTTGACATCGCCGACCATGAACCGGTTGCCCCGGCCTTCTCTGGCGATCAGCTCGACGATCGCCTCCTGCACCCGGTTTGTGTCCTGGTATTCGTCGAGCAGGATCTCGTCGAACTGCCGGCGATACTCCAGCGCCGCTGCTGAAGGCAGAGAGCCCTCCGGCGTCGAAGCCGGGGAACGCAGGATACGCAAACAGTAATGCTCCAGATCGCCGAAGTCGAGCAGTCCTTTGGCCCGCTTCGCCTGCTCATAGCGCCCGGCAAAGTCGATAACCAGCGACGCCAGCGCCATCATCTGCGGCGCCGCCCCCTGCAGCTCCTCCAGGAATTGACCGGGCTGGCGGCTGAACAGCTCCGATGCCAGCTCGCCGATCAGCTTTTTGGCGCCGTCGCGCAGCGATTTGACCCGCTCCTGGAGCGACTTGTCGATATCGTCGCCACGCAGCGCCTTCAGCTTGCCAAACGGGCTGACGGCAAACGCTTCATGCCAGGATGCCCATGGGGCCGTCTCCACGACCGCAGCCAGTCTGTCCACAGCTGCCAGTTCCTCCTGCAGCGTCTGCAGGTAGGCCGCCGGGCCGCCGGGCTCGCCGGCGCAGCGAACGGCGCTCGCCAGCATCTCGCGCGCCCCGGACAGAGCAAGCGCCGCTTCCTCGGCAATGGCCCCGACCCAATCGCTCCTGCCCAGCGTCTCCACGTCAGGAATCTTGAAGGCGGCAGCCGTCTCCCGCAGCCAATGGTCGGGCCAGGGGTGACTGCGGGAGAAGTCATATAACTCCTGCACAAGCCGGTATAGGGGCTCGTCCCCGCGCTCGCCGCCGTAGTCATCGGCCAGCCGAAGGAAGCCCAGATCGACATCGCTGGCTGCGTAACGCTGCTCGAACAACTCATCGAGGACATCGAGGCGCATCAGCTCGGCTTCTGTCTCGTTGGCGACCCGGAAGCCAGGGTCCAGCCCGATCATCGGGTAGTACCGGCGGATCACATCCAGGCAGAAGGAGTGGAGCGTCGTAATCGAGGCCCGGCCCATCATCGCCAGCTGCCTCCTCAGATGCTCCGACTGCGGCTGCTGGTGAAGAGCCCGCTCCAGCGCCAGCCGGATCCGCTCTTTCATCTCCGCCGCCGCCGCTTTGGTGAACGTCGCCACCAGCAGCCGATCGACATCGGTATCGGCCGATATTTTGCGGATGATCCGCTCGACCAGAACGGCCGTCTTGCCTGACCCGGCAGCGGCGGCCACGAGTATATCGCTTCCTCCTGCGACGACTGCATGCCACTGCTCGTCCGTCCAGGTGCTTCCCGGCGGCTTGAGAGGCAGCTCGCCGGCCGGCTGTTGTTGCGATGTTGTATTATCGCTCTCCTGATCCAACTTCTCCGCCTCCTTCCTCTCCAGTGCCCAGCTGCGGCTGCTCCTCTGCCGAGGCAGCGCGCTCGGCCAGCGTCAGCCAAAGCTCGTCCTTGCTCTGCTTGCGCAGCTTGACATAGTCGTTGCCGGCGAACAGCGGGTCGAACTGGCAGACCGGCTTGTAAGAGCAGAACGTGCACGGCGACTGCGAGCCTAACCGGTAAGGCGTGATCGCTACTTCGCCGCGCGTGATCCGCTCGCCGATCGTGCGGATCGTCGTGCGTACAGCATAGCGCAGCGTCTCCCACTGCTCGCCCGTGACGACAGAGGAGCTCCCATAGAACCCGCCGTCCTTCTTGACGGCGACGGGCAGCAGCTCCGAATGGCCGGTGCCCAGCTTGCCGTCCATCATCCGCACTGCCTGTTCGTCGGCCAGGAGCAGCCCCCTCAGCTTGAACCGCTTGAGGATCAGCTGTCTTGCTTCCTCGCCCTCCAGCCGATTAGACGCCAGCAGCATCGGATTATGCACATGGAAGTACAGCACGCCCGCAGCGATCGCTGGCTGTCCGAGCCAAGCCGGCGCATGCGTGAGCAGCACATCCAGATACGTCAGCATCTGCAGCGACAAGCCGTGCACGACTTCCTCCAGCCGCAGCGAGGTTGCGGAAGACTTGTAATCGATCACCCGCAGCAGCATGCCGTCCTCGGTCTGGGCAGCATCGACGCGGTCGATGCGCCCGATAATCTCCATGGTCTGCCCGCCCGGGAGCTTCACCTCCAGTGCCGGCAGCGTTCCTTCGCCGCCGAAGTCGAGCTCCAGCCCGACCGGCTGGAAGCTCGCCCGGCGGGCATGCTCGCCCAGCACCACTGCCGCCTGGGCGACGATCGCAGCCAGCTTGCGGGCGATGTACTGGAAGCGGCTGCTGCTGAGCAGAATTTCCGACTGCAGTCGTGGCGCCAGCTCCTCTACGGCCTTGACGGCCCGGCTGCGGATCTGCTCTTCCGTCTGCATGCCCCAGTCACCGGCCAGCTCGGCCGCCAGTCGGCTCAGTGCGGCATGGAACAATTGACCGATATCCGGCGCTTCCAGCCGGTAGTGCCGTCTCTCCTGCAAGCGCAGACCATGGATAGCAAAGTGCTGGAACGGACACGAGACGAAACGCTCCATCCGCGATACGCTCGCTCTGAGCCGGTCCCCGTACAGACGGCTTGCGGTCTCGGACGAGAGCGGCGGCTCTGCGTTGCTGTACTGCAGGGATGAGGCAGCGACAGTCAGCCTGTGCTGCCACTCCGGCCTTGCCGCATACCAGTTGTACACCTGCCACCAGAGCGTGCTTGTCGACTCGCCTTGCTGCCACTGCCGCAGCTGGGCGATCAACCGGGAGAGTGCCGGACCCGGCCGGACAACGTAAGCAAGCTGATCCTCGGCGGGAGCCTGCGGATCAGGCTCGCCAGCGATGATGCGCTCCTCCAAACCGGGAAACATCTGCTTCAAATGGCGGATGATCTCCGAGGGGAGCAGGCTCTTGCCTTCGGCGTCCGAAGCCGGATAGCTGATCCACAGATGCTCGGATGGCAGCGTCAGCGCATGGTAGATCAGGAAACGCTCATCCAGCAGCCGTCTGCGGACGCCTGGTGCCATGACCATCCCATCCTGTGCCAGCCGCTCTCGCTCTTCCTCCGTCAGGATGCCGTCCTCCTGGATCCGCATCGGCAGGACGCCGTCTACCGCCCCCAGCACATAACAGATTCCGATGCGTCCGGTCCTCGTCCGCTCCATACTGCCCACCAGCACCTGATCGAGGGAAGGCGGCACAGCCGCCAGCTTCAGATTGGATAGACCGGTTTCGAGCATGCCGGCGAACAGTTCCCGCGAGATGTGCTCGTCGCCAGCCATCTCTACCAGTTGGTCGAGCAGATCCATGATGCCTTCCCAGAGCTGCCTATGCTCACGGGCTCGCCGCAGCTCGCCTCGCTCGGCCGCCTCCCGGCTCCAGCGCTCCAGCCGCTCGGCAGCATCGGTATGGTCGAGCAGCCGGTACAGCGCCTCGCACATCTCCCGCACGTTGGCCGCCTGCTTCAGCCGCTGGCCGAATCTGCGCAGCGGCGCTACGACCAGCTCGCGGCAGTCCATCACTTCGTCGAAGGCGCGGCGATCCGCCGCTCTGGCCTCCTCCGGACTGCCGTCCAAGGAATCCTGGACCAGCGGACGCCAGCGCTTGCGGTCCAGCCAGCGGAGCCCGTCGATGCCGCTTGCGAGGATATAGTTCTCCAGCCGGTCCATCGCTTCGCGGGACACGCTGCCATCGCCTGGCAGCAGCATCTCGGTCTTGATGCAGCGGAATACGGCATCATAACGCCAGCCCTGCACGACCGTCTCCAGCGCCGAGCGGACAAACTCGACGAGCGGATGATGATGGGCGTCGCTCTTCTGATCCAGGAAGTAAGGAATATCATACGCACTGAACGTCTGCTCTATGTAGTCCGTATAACTCGCGCTGTCTCTCACCATCACGGCCATATCGCGCCATCTGCAGCTGCCGCTGCGCACCCGCTCGATCATATCGCGGGCCACTGCATCCACCTCGGCCCGCCGGTGCACTGCCTGATGGATCGAGATGCCGTCCTTTCCCGGCTCCGCAGTGCCGCTCCGGCGCGGCGGGATCATCGGGATGCGCGTCCCGAAGTGACGCTCCAGATGGGCCAGCTGCGGCTGCTCTGCAAACCGTAGCGGCGGCTCGCCACCCAGTACCAGATCCGGCTGCCGATACACGCCGAGCCGCTCGGCGAGCTCCTGCAGCTGGATATAGGTCTCAGCCGTCGGATGGAACAGATCCAGGTCATGCGGCCGCTCTCCGGGCCCGTATGGGCGGTCAAGCGTCACGGTCACCGTCACCTCGGCAGCTTCCTGCAGCAGGACGCCGAGCGCCTCCAGCTCGCGCGGCGTGAAGCCGTGGAAGCCGTCGACCCAGATCTTGGCGCCGCGCAGGATGGACGACTGGCTGCCGCCCAGCGCCAGCCAGCTCAGATAATCCTCTGCATCGATATACAGTCCGGCCAGCTCGCTCTCGAGCTGCCCGTAGATCAATTGGAGATCCTGCAGCTTGCGCTCCAGCAGCGGACTCGCGGCAGCGCCGGATCCCATATATTCGCCGATCGACGCGGGGCCGATCGCATATCGTTTCCATTCGGTCAGCAGCTCGCCCAGCCGCTCGATGAAGCCCTGCTGCTCGCCCGCGCCTTGGTACAGCTGCAGCTGCGGTCCGATCCGATGCAGGATCTTGTACAGCTGCATATGCTTGCCATCCTCGGTGATCGGCACGAGCGCGGTCCCGCCGGTCTCCTGCATGACTCGGAACGCCAGTCTGCGGAAGCTCAGCGCCTGGGCCCGGATCGTACCCGGCAAGCCATCCGTGCGGGCCAGCGCGTATTCGGTCTGGAACGTCGCCTGCTCAGGCACCAGCAGGATCAACGGCTCGCCCTCCGCCGACGTCCGCAGCTCATCCAGCAGCTCTTTCATACACAGCGTGGTCTTCCCTGCGCCGGAGCGTCCCAGCACCATTCGGAGCGTCATCAGCTCAGCTCTCCTCTACTCTAGAAAATCAATATTACTATTCTATCATACTCTGCAGCCGCTTTTCACCCTTGTGAACAAACATACGTTCCCGGCCCCGGCTGTTCAGTCGACATGACGAAAAAACGTCCCGCACCTCGTAAGGGAGCGGAACGCCTCTATCGTCACCGAGCTGGTCGAGAAGCAGGCTGACGGTTGTTGTGACTCTTGGTCTAAACTTGCTTAAGGCTGCGCACTTCAAACACGGCAAACTTGAGGTAGTGCCCCTCGCTCACCCCGAGCAGCTGGGGATGATCCTTGCCGGCCGCGCGCCATTCGATTAGACGCAGCAGCTTGCCCGCGTCCTTCGCCGCTTCCTGGATCGCTTGCAGGAACATCTCGGGGCGCATATGGTACGAGCAGCTGGCGGTTACGAGATACCCGCCTTCGTTGACGAGCTTCATCCCCTGCAGATTGATGTCCTTATATCCGCGCATCGCTCCCGCGACTGCTTGCTTGGACTTGGCAAATGCAGGCGGATCTAGGATGACGACATCCCATGTCCTGCCGGTCGTCCCGAGCGGCACAGACGTATCCGCCCCGCCGCGGGCGCGCTTGCGGCGTTCTTCCAAGCCCTTGACCTGCTCCCGCAAATAAGCGAATGCGTCTGCGACTTCGAACTCTACCCGGTCCTCGAAGCCATTACGCGCCACGTTGCGTCGGGCGGTCTCGATCGCATGCTCGGAGATGTCCAGGCAGGTAACCTTCTTGGCCCCATACTTGCAGGCATGCAAAGTAAAACTGCCGGTATGCGCAAAGCACTCCAGTACAGTAGCCCCGTCCCAATAAGGAAAAGTGACCAGCTTGCCGCTTTTGTTGACAGGCACGGTCACCTCTGCAGCCCCTTCAGGTGCCTGGAGCCAGTAATCTGCCGGCAGTGTGTCGGCAGCCCGACTCTCCAAGTGAATGCCGCTGCGGGCGCCCCAGCCTGTCATAAGCGGCGCGATCGCAGCCCGATTCTCCCGCTGATCATAGAAGTACCCCGTCTTCTGGCCCTTCTCGATATCCACTTCCAGGAGCAGACCATTCTCTTCGATTACGATTATGCCGGGGGACTCGCCATAGATGACACCGCTGCGAGGCTCCAGCCCTTCCAGTGATCTCACACTGACATCGCTCCGCTCATAGATCGCGGTCGGCGCGAACACCGTCAGGAGCGCTCGCGCCAGCACGTCCCGGCGCACTTCCATGCCCAGGCTGAGTATCTGCACGACGAGCACATCGCCGAACCGATCGACAGTCAAGCCGGGCAGATAGTCCGCTTCGCCGTAGACCAGCCGACAGTCGCGGGGGTGCGGCAAGAACCGCTCGCGATGCTGCAGACACCGCCGCAGACGCTCCTCAAAAAAGGCCTGATCCATCTCTACCGGCTCATAAGCGACGATCCGCACGGCAATCCGGGAGCCCGGGTTCCAGTACCCCGTAGCCAAATATTTGCCCTTATGATCGACGATATCGACGACATCACCCGGCTCTGCCGTTCCCTCCAGCCGGTCCACCTCGCTTGTGTATACCCATGGCTGACCCTGCTCAAGACGCGGCTTGCGGCTGCGCTGCAGGACGATTGATGCTCTCATGATACATGCCTCCTAGTGTTGCTGTTTGAATGGCCCGCAATGAACGTAAAGTTTATGGCTGAGCGCCTCGCAGTTCTTACGCCTGGCATGCTTGTCTGCGTCCAAGCATACAATGTATTTACATCGAAGGAGGTGCCGCTCATGCTGCAATCGATCCTGTTCCCTATGCTAGCCGGGTTCGCCGTCTTCCTGCTCGGTATGAAAGCCATGGAGATGGCGCTGCACCGGCTGGCTGGTCCGTATCTAGACAGCATCATCCGCCGAAGTACGGACACCCCGCTCCGGGGAGCGGCTGTGGGAACAGTCACGACGGCGTTCCTGCAGAGCAGCACGGCGGTTACTGTTATCACGATCGGCATGGTAGGCAGCGGCCTGCTCTCCTTCCGGCGCTCGCTCGGCATCATCCTCGGCACCAATGTCGGCACCTGCCTGACGACCGAGCTGATCGGACTGCAGATCCATCGTCTCGGATGGCCGCTTCTGATCGGTGCCGCTTTCTTGTGGTTTGCCACCGCCTTGCTGGACGAAGGCCGCGGAAGCCAGAGCGGCTCGCCGCCGGGGACGCTGACTCATACCTTCCGGTACACCGCAGTAGCAGCAGCCGGATTCGGACTGCTGCTGGTGGGGATGACGATGATGCAAAGCCTTGCTCCCGCAATCGAAGCAAGTCCTCTTTATAGCTGGCTCCTCGAGAGAGCAGGCGAAAGTCTGTGGTGGGGGTTGGCTGCTGGCGCCATCCTGACTGCACTGGTCCACAGCAGTGCCGCGGTGATCGCGATGATCATGGGCCTTGCGGCCACCGGTGCGATGCCGTTGGAGCTCGGCGTCGCCGTCGTCCTCGGCGCCAATGTCGGTACTTGCGCGACAGGGCTGCTGGCTGCCATCGGCAGCTCTTCGGCCGGCCGGGCCGTGGCGCTGGCCCATGTCGCGCTCAACATCGGCGGCGCCTTGCTGTTCGCCCCGTTCATCATGGAGCTGCAGTGGCTTGCTGCCCTGCTGTCCGATCAGCCCGCCGCTCAGATCGCTCATGCGCAGACCATCTTCAATGTCGCCAGCTCTCTGTTGGCGCTGCCGCTCTGCTATTTGCCGATCTGGCGGGATATCCGGCCCAAAGGCAATCCACCCGCTATCGCACCTTGAGGCCAAGCAAACGCAGCGCACCCGCCACGATCCGGTCATTATTGTCGTAACCCGACTGACGCTGGCGTCGCCACGCCTCTTCCGGTGTGAACCAATCGACACCGCGGATCTCTTCCACTTGGGCCTGCAGCGTACCTCCGACAGCTTCTACAAGGTAGTAATGGACTTCCTTATTGACCTTGCCTTTGACTTCATCACGGTACTGGTATTTAATCTGGTCGATCGGCTCGATAATCTTGCCTACGATGCCCGTCTCCTCCACAATTTCGCGCAAAGCGGTCTGCTCGATCGTCTCGCCAGCCTCCATCTTGCCTTTGGGGAGCGATATCTTGCCATACCGGTCCTGGATCAGCTGCACCTGCAGTCCAGTGTCTGTACGGCGGAATACGACGCCCCCCGCAGAGTATTCGACCATGGTATTCCCCTACTTTCCTAAGTACGCTGCCCATCACGAAGCAACTCCAAGAAGCGGATTCGACATCGAATCTTGAATGCAGTCCGATAAGAGTTTCCGAAGGAAACTAGCTTCGTAAGCTTCCTCTTAGGTGCTCACGTAGCGATGCTTCCGAAGTCGTTTTCTACGAAAACGTGGACGCTCCTCATTTCCTCCTGCCTCCAACCTTCTCGGTGCTGAACACCGAACTTTATTATTAGCTTTCAGCTCCGCGGGATGCTGCAGCTGTATTGACTAGATTTAGACAGCCGATGCCGCACGCAGCGAGGCTGGTGTTGGCGCTGCCGATGCGACCAGCTCGCCCCGGCATTCACCCTCGCCCGCCTCGGTCAAACGCACCTGGCAGACCTGGCCGATGAGTGATTCGCTGCCCTCGAACACGACTTGGATATAGTTGCCGGAGTAACCCATGATCAGACCCGCTGGATCCTCGGCTTTGTATGGCCGCTCGGGGATGACATCCAGCGTCTGGCCGACGAACTGCTGGGCATACGCCAGCTGCATCCGCTCGGAGAGCTCGATCAGCTGATGGACGCGTTCATGCTTGATCTCTTCATCCACCTGATCGTCCATGCGGGCCGCAGGCGTACCTGTCCGCTTGGAGTATGGGAACACGTGCATCTCGGCGAAGCCGATCTCCTCCATAAACCTGTAGCCCTCGCGGTACATCTCCTCCGTCTCGCCTGGGAAACCTACGATCACGTCTGTTGTAATTGCCACGCCCGGCATCGCTTCCTTCAGTCTGCGGATCTTCTCCGCAAATTCAGCGGTAGTGTACTTGCGGCGCATCCGCTTAAGTACGGCATCATGGCCCGCCTGAAGCGGAATATGCAGATGACGGCACATCTTCGCTGATCGGTTCAGCACCGCGATCACCCGTTCATCGATCTGGCTCGCCTCGATCGAGCTGATCCGGATGCGTTCCAGCCCGTCGATCCGATCCAGATCCTCCAGCAGATCGGCCAGCTTGTACTGCTCCAGATCATCGCCGTAGCCGCCGGTATGGATACCCGTCAGGACGATCTCCTTGTAGCCCGCCGAGACCAGCTGGCGCGCTTGCTCCAGCACACTCTCCGGCGCTCGGCTGCGCGAGAGTCCACGGGACCACGGGATGATACAGAAGGTGCAGAAGTTGTTGCAGCCCTCTTGGATTTTAAGAAAAGCCCGCGTACGCTCGGCAAAGTCGGGAACGTCCAGCTCCTCGAACTCGCGGGTTTTCATAATATTGCGAACGGCATTTACCGGCTGGCGCTCCAGCTGGTACTGGCCGATGAAGGTCATCAGCTTCTCGCGGTCCTGCGTGCCGACGACCAGATCCACGCCAGGAATGGCGAGAATCTCGGCAGGCGAAGTCTGGGCGTAACAGCCTGTAACCGCGATGACCGCATCCGGATTGCGCCGTACGGCGCGGCGGATGATCTGGCGGCTCTTCTTGTCGCCTGTATTGGTCACCGTACAAGTGTTGATAATATATACATCTGCGGTAGTGTCAAAATCTACCTGCTCGTAGCCTTCCTGTTTGAACAACTGCCACATTGCCTCGGTGTCATAGAAGTTAACCTTGCAGCCGAGGGTATAGAACGCAACGGATGGCATCGTCTATATTCCTCCCATTTCTCCGGATTCGTACATCAGGCAGGTAAGTCCCACCAAAGCTGCCGTCTCCGTCCGTAATATCCGTCTGCCCAGACCAGCAATGCGGATGCCGCAAGCTTCCGCTTCCGCCACCTCGCGCTCCGAGAAGCCGCCCTCCGGGCCTACAATAAGCAGTACCTTGCGCATCTGCTGCGCATCTGTATCTAGGGCGATCAGCTCGCGCAGGCCGTGCGAAGGAGTCTCGCTCTGCTTCTCGTAGCAGAGCAGCGCCAGATCGTACCCGCCCGCCTCCGCCAGCAGAGCCGGCCAGGACATAACCGGCCGAACTGGCGGTATCTTGCTGCGGTGAGCTTGCTCAGCGGCCTCCTTGGCGATTCTCTGCCAGCGCTCGAGGCGCTTGCCTTCCTTCTTGTCATCATACTGCACGACAACCCGCTCCGACTGGAACGGGATAAAACCGGCGGCGCCGATCTCCGTCCCCTTCTGGATGACGGTCTCCATCTTATCGCCTTTGGGCAGCCCCTGGGCGATGACGATGTGCCAGAGCGGTTCGCTTGTCATCTCCCGCAGCTCGACGATCTCGGCGATCACCTCGCCGGGCGCCAGCTCCGCAATCTCAGCTACAGCTTCCCTCGACTCGCCATCGCTGACGATAAACTGATCGCCTGGCGTCATCCGCATCACTCTGACGATATGGTGGGCGTCATTGCCGCCGATGGTTACCCTATGGGCCGCAAAGCGTGCGGCATCTATAAAATAACGTTGCATAAGCATCCCTCGTTCCAGCATTCCAGACTCCAGCTCCAACAGAGCGGAGCTTGTCAACTACCTATTATAGCATGGTCCGCCCCGCTTGATCCAGCACTGTCCCGCTATGGATTAAGAAGTATGCACAAAACCCAGACTGCCATCAAAATAAAGCCTCAAGGTAACGGATCGTTCTTCCGATCGCTGTTGTTCCCAGCTTTCTTGATTTTGGCCCCCTATTAAGGGGGGATCCGGTCTTGTTAACTTGCGTTAAACAGGCTTGCGAGCCACGAATGCAATCCAGCTGTCCTCCCGGAACCGTTCCACCACTTCAAATCCTGCATCGCGCAGTCCCTGCGCGACCAGCTCTTCCTTGTTCTCGTAAATGCCGGAGGCGATATAAGTCCCTCCCGGCTTGAGCGCCGCGTAGACATCGTCCAGGAACAGCATGATGATCTCCGCCAGAATATTGGCGACGACTACATCGACAGGCACCTGCACCTGGAGCGTCTCTTCGCTCTGCTGCTCCCCTGCCTGCAGCACGCCGAGCAGGTCGCTCAGCTTGACCTGGATCACATCCTCCAGTCCGTTCAATCTCGTATTTTCGGTTGCACTGGAGACAGCGACCGGATCGAGATCAAGTGCCAGGACGCGGCTCGCGCCGAGCCGGCAGGCGCCGATCGCCAGGATGCCGGAGCCTGTGCCGACATCGATGACCTCTTCGCCCCCCTGGATAACAGTCTCCAGCGTTCGCAAGCATAGAGCTGTCGTCGGATGGGTGCCGGTGCCAAAGGCCATGCCGGGATCCAGCTCGATGATCCGTTCTCCCTCAGCCGGCTCGTATGCCTCCCAGGTCGGCTTGATCGTGAGCCGTTCACTCACCCGGAGCGGCTTGAAGTATTGCTTCCAGGCATTCGCCCAGTCCTCTTCATCGACGATCTTAGTCGTCATGACGAACTCCCCCGGCTCGATGCCGAACTCTCGCAGGCCCCGGATCGACGCTTCCACGCTGGAGAGAATCGGCTGCACTTCTCTTTCTTCCAGAAAATACCCCTTGATCACCGCCTGACCCTCGGGTATATCGTTGAGCGGATGCTCGTACCATTGACCCAGCGAAGTATCGCGGGGCTTGTTCAGGGTGCCGGATTCCTCGATTGATACGCCGTCGGCATCCAGCTCATGCAGGAAGTTCGTGATCATTTCAATTGCTTGCTCGGTCGTCGAGATCGTAATTTCATGCCATCTCATTCGGTTCAGCTCCCTATCATTCGTCTCTTCACAAAGGACCAGCTCGGCTCCATACCTACCTACATTTATAAACAAAACAGAGCTCTTCCGCAAGGTCTCGCGACCATTGGAAAAGCTCTGTGAAGGATGAGCGCGGCCCCGTTATTCTCCCCGGAAGGCCTTCTTCATCCGGTCAAAAATCGATTCATGATGCTCTTGCTCCGCGCCATTCGACTGCAAACTATCGCCGGCAAACTGCCGCAGCAGTTCCTTCTGCTCATCGGAAAGCCTGGTCGGCGTGACGACCGTCACTTTGACATGCTGGTCGCCTTGGCCGTAGCCGCGCAGCTTGGGCACGCCTTTGCCTTTGAGCCGGAAGTAGGTGCCGGTCTGGGTGCCCGCCGGAATCTTCAGCTTGACCTTCTCGGTCAGCGTCGGGATCTCGATCTCGTCGCCGAGTGCAGCCTGCACGAAGCTAAGCGGCACTTCGCAGTAGATGTCATCGCCGTCCCGCTCGAAGAAATCATGCGACTTGACACGCAGCACAATATAGAGATCTCCAGGCGGACCGCCTCGGGTACCCGACTCGCCCTCGCCGCTCATCCGGATCTGGGCGCCTTCGTCCACGCCGGCGGGAATCTTGACATGCAGCTTGCGCTGCTTCTTGACCTTGCCTGCGCCGCCGCAAGTGCTGCAGCGATCCTTGATCACCTTGCCGGTGCCGCTGCAGTTCGTACAAGCGCGGCGGTTGACGATCCGCCCGAACGGCGTATTCTGTGCCACTTCCTGCTGCCCTGTGCCGCGACAGATCGTACAGGTCTCCGGGCGCGTACCGGGCTTGGCGCCGGAACCGTCACAGGTATCGCAGTTCTCCGTACGCGGGATCGTAATATCCTTTTCGATGCCGAAGACCGCTTCTTTGAACTCGATGGTCATCGTATATTGCAGATCGTTGCCCCGCTGCGGGGCGTTGGGGTCGCGCCGGCCGCCGCCGCCGAAGAACATATCGAAGATATCGCCGAAGCCGCCATTAAAGTCGGCTCCACCGCCTCCGAACCCTTGATTTGGATCCACATGGCCATATTGGTCATAGGTAGCTCGCTTCTGATCATCGCTGAGGACGTCATAAGCTTCTTTGACTTCCTTGAATTTCTGCTCGGCATCACTGGCCTTGTTTACATCGGGGTGATACTGCCGGGCCAGCTTGCGGTATGATTTGCGGACATCGTCCGCTGTCGCATCCCTGCCTAAGCCAAGCACTTCATAATAGTCCCGTTTCTCCGCCACATGGTCACCTCCCGTTGATTCAATCCTTTAACAGCGTCCTGACACAAGCGAAGGTCAAAATCAGACCACGCCTGACTTTGACCTTGCGCTGCCACTTGACACTTGTCTGTATAAAATCTTTGCCAGCTTTATTTTTTGTCGTCGTTCACGACTTCGTAATCGGCATCGACGACATTGTCCCGTCCTTTGCCGCCTTCGCCTGGTTCCCCGCCTTCGCCGCCTTGAGCTTGCTGCTCCTGAGCCGCTTGCTCGTACAGCTTCATCGACAGCTGCTGTGCAACTTCTTGCAGCTCTTCGGTTGCTTTAGTGATCTCTTCGAGCTCCCCTTCGCCTTCAAGCGCCTTCTTGAGCTTGTCGATGGCTTCGTTCGCCTTGGCCACTTCGCCGGCATCGGCTTTGTCGCCCAGATCCTTGATCGTCTTCTCGACCGAGTAGATCAGTTGGTCAGCCGCATTGCGGGCTTCGACGAGGTCGCGGCGCTTTTTGTCTTCCTCCGCATTGAGCTCGGCGTCCTTCATCATCCGGTCGATCTCTTCATCGGTCAGGCCGCTGGATGAAGTGATGGTGATTTTTTGACTCTTGCCTGTACCCTTATCAAGTGCCGAGACGTTCACGATGCCGTTAGCATCAATATCAAAGGTGACCTCGATCTGCGGCACGCCGCGCGGTGCAACCGGGATGTCGCCGAGCATGAAACGGCCCAGCGTCTTGTTGTCCTTCGCCATCGAACGCTCACCCTGCAGGACGTGGATCTCAACGCTCGTCTGATTGTCCGCATAGGTCGAGTAAACTTGGGATTTGCTTGTAGGGATCGTCGTATTGCGATCGATCATCTTCGTGAATACGCCGCCTGCCGTCTCGATACCGAGGGAGAGCGGAGTAACGTCGAGCAGGACGACGTCCTTGACGTCTCCTGTCAGGACACCCGCCTGAACGGCAGCGCCCAGCGCGACCACTTCATCGGGGTTAACGCCTTTGTGCGGATCTTTGCCGATCAGCTTCTTGATCGCATCCTGCACAGCAGGGATCCGTGTCGAGCCGCCCACCAGGACAACTTTGTCAATCTGGCTGGTGGACAAACCGGAGTCGCTCAGCGCCTGACGTGTCGGAGCGAGCGTGCGCTCGACAAGATCCGCAGACAGCTCTTCGAACTTGGCGCGGGTGAGCGACAGCTCGAGATGCTGCGGCACCCCGTCTACCATCGTAATGAACGGCAGCGAGATCGAAGTCGTCATGACACCGGAGAGCTCTTTTTTGGCTTTCTCTGCCGCATCCTTAAGACGTTGGACAGCCGCTTTGTCCTTGGAGAGATCAGTGCCGTGCTCTTTTTTGAATTCGCTCACGAGATGATCGATGATCACTTGGTCAAAGTCGTCGCCGCCCAGCTTGTTGTCGCCGCTGGTTGCTTTAACTTCGAAGAAGCCGTCGCCGAGCTCGAGGATCGAGACGTCGAACGTACCGCCGCCGAGGTCATAGACGAGGATCGTCTGATCTTCGGATTTCTCCAGACCGTAAGCCAGAGCAGCAGCCGTAGGCTCATTGACGATACGAAGCACTTCAAGACCGGCGATTTTGCCCGCGTCTTTGGTTGCCTGGCGTTGGCTGTCATTGAAATATGCAGGTACGGTGATAACCGCTTGCGTTACCGTTTGGCCCAGGTAAGCTTCGGCATCCGATTTGAGCTTCTGCAGGATGATCGCAGAGATCTCCTGAGGCGAGAATTCCTTGCCGTCGATCGATTCTTTGTGGCTGGTACCCATGTAACGCTTGATGGAAGCGATCGTCCGGTCAGGGTTGGTGATGGCTTGACGCTTCGCAGGCTCGCCGACGATCCGTTCGCCGTCTTTCTTGAAGCCTACAACCGAAGGGGTCGTCCGGCTTCCTTCCGGGTTAGGAATAACGACGGCTTCGCCGCCTTCCATAACAGCTACGCAAGAGTTGGTGGTGCCCAAGTCGATACCGATTACTTTACTCATTTTGTATATTCCTCCTTATATAATTACAGAGAGATGAGTGTTCTCGCCAAGACGGCGAGCAAGCTCACCGCGATTACAGCTCTATTGAAGACAGCTCCTGACTAGCCGCTGACTTTGACCATTGCCGGACGGATCACTTTGTCCTTGAGCGTGTAGCCCTTCTGTACTTCTTCGACTACAGTGCCTTCCTCATGCTCCTCGGATTCCACCTGCATGATCGCCTGATGGTACTCCGGGTTGAACGGCTGTCCGACGGCATCCATCGGCTTAAGCCCTTCCTGCTCCAGCACTTGAGCGAGCTGGCGGAAGATCATATCGACGCCTTTGGCAAGCGATTCCTGGTCGCCGCCGCTCTGGGCAGCAGCGATCGCCCGTTCAAAGTTGTCGATGACGGGGATCAGCTCGGTGATCAGCTTGCTGGACGCATACTTGGCCAAGTCTTCCTTCTCCTTGACAGTACGTCTGCGGTAGTTGTCGAAGTCCGCTTGAGCCCGCAGCAACCGCTGTTGGCCATCATCGACGAGCTTCTCCAGCTCGGCAATCCGCTTATCCTGCTCTGAGGTCGGCTCCGCATCTGCACCCTCAGCTTGCCCTGATTCTTCTGCAGTCGCTTCGGCTTCCTCAGCCGGAACGTCCTTCTCATCCGCTTCGGCAGCGGCTTGTTGTTCGGGTTCCGTATGTTCCAGATCTTGTTGCGCTTCTTCGGTATGTGCATTGTTCGCCTTCACGAATGAATCACCTCCTTATCCATTTCAGGCCGAGCCTGACTTATCTCTTCTTACCCTGTCCTCCCTACTTGTACCAGCGGGATAGCGTCGACACCATGTCCTTTGACAATACGTCCAGCAGACTGATCACCTTGCCATACTCCATCCGGGTCGGACCCAGAATGCCGATCGTCCCGAGCGATTGGCCATCCAGCGAGTAGCTTGCTGTGATCAGGCTGCAGTTGCTGATCGCCTGATGGCCGTTCTCCTGGCCGATCTTCACCTGGATGCCGTCGGGAAGCGAGCTGACCAGCTTCATCAGCGTCGGGGTCTCATCGAACAGATCAAGCAGCGACTTCACCTTCTCGACGTCCCTGAACTCCGGCTGGGTCAGCATATTGGTCGTGCCGCTGACGTAGACGCGGTGATCGTCGTCATGGGAGAGGGACTCATCCAATACATCCAGCAGCTGCTCGCAGTGTGTAGCATACCTGCCCAGCTCTTCGCCGACCTCGGAGAACAGCCGGGATCTCAGCCGCGTCAGTGGCACGCCGGCAAGCTTGCTGTTAAGGATGCGGATAACCTTCTCCATCTCGGACATCTCCATTCCCGGCGGGATAGAGACAGTGCGATTCTCGACATGACCCGTATTGGTGACGACGATCGCGACCGCGGTGTCGTCGTTCAGCGGGATGAGCTGAAAATGCTTCAGCGAGTTGCTGAAGATCTCCGGCCCCAGCACAATCGAGGTGTAGTTGGTCAAATTGGAAAGAATCATCGCAGCGTGCTGGATGACCTGCTCCATAAGATTCATCTTGTCGGCCAGAAATATCCGGATCCGCTCAAGTTCTTGCTCATTTACCTCGCCGATCTTCACCAGATGATCAACATAATAGCGGTAACCTTTGGTGGAAGGCACGCGTCCGGCAGACGTATGCGGCTGCTCCAGGAAGCCAAGATCCTCCAGATCGGCCATCTCGTTGCGAATCGTTGCGGGAGAGAAGGCAACATCTCCACGCTTGGAAATGCTCCGCGAACCAACAGGCTCAGCTGAGCGGATGTAGTCATCTACTATCGCATTCAATATCATCCGTTGTCGTTCTGTCAACATCCTAACCCCTCCTGTCGCAATCGATTCTCATCGCTGCCGAAAACTACCATCCCGGTGGTCGTTAGCACTCCAATCCAGCGAGTGCTAATCCGTAATACAAAAATACCAAACCGACTTGTCGATTGTCAAGTCAGTTCAGTATTTTGAGTACGGCAATCTCATCACAGGCATGCTGCTTGGCGCAATTGACGCAATCCGTCCATACCTTCTCGGGAAAAATGTCTTTGCTCACGACATCATAGCCGTTCTTGAGGAAAAAATTCACTTCGTATGTGAGCGCCATAATCTTAGGCAGCTCCTGCTCCCGGGCCTCTCCTTCGAGATAGCTGACCAGCTTGCTGCCGATCCCCTGCCCTTTGTGTCCTTCGGAGATGCCAAGCGACCGGATCTCCACCAGCTCGGCTCCGAGCTGGCACAAAGAGCCGCAGCCCACGATCTCGCCACCCAGCTCCGCAACGACAAACGAGTCGATCTGACGGGCCAGCACCTCCCGCGAACGGGGCAGCATGATACCTTTTTCGGCGTATCCTTTGATCAGTTCATATAGCGAATCGACGTCACCGGACGTCGCTTTGCGGCACATCGTCGTCATGAAGCTCCCTCCATCATCCTGCGTTCCCGGCACCTTGGTCGAGATAGTTGTATTGGTAAGAATATGAATAAATATACAACATCAAGCATGAATACTCAACCCTTAATAGTTCGCTTTTCAGCACCGAGAAGGTTGAAGGCAGGAGGAACTGAGGAGCGGAGCGTAGTTAAGACTACGTGAGCACCGGAAGTTTCGACTGCATTCAAGATTCGATGTCGAATCCTCTTCTCTGAATCACTTCGTGATCAAAAGCGAATTAGTCTTCCGTGACGGAGATGAAGGCGCCGAATACTTCATTCCCCAGCAGCACGCCCTGCTCTGTCAGACGATATCGCGCTCCTCCGTCTGTCGTCTCCAGCAGTCCGTCATCGTGCAGCCGCATCAGAATATCGCCGAATTGCCCTTCGATGGAGCGGCCGGGAAACTGACGAGTAAAATCGGCGCTGCTTACGCCTTCCAGCAGCCGCAGCCCGACCATCATGAAGTCCTCCATCGCCTCAGCCTCCGACACCTTGCCGCTCTCCAGACGCGGAAGTCCCTTGCGGGTCGCATCTATATAAGGCTGCACGCCTTTGATATTGACATGCCGCAGCCTGCCCGCATAACCGTGTGCACCGGCCCCTAGACCATAATAAGGCTCGTTGCGCCAATAAATCGTATTGTGCCTGCTCTCGTAGCCAGGCCTGGCAAAGTTGCTAATCTCGTACTGTCTGCGTCCGGCTCGCTTCAGCTCCTCCATAATGTACAGATACATCTCCAGCTCCTCTTCCTCCTCCGGAAGCGGCAGCTCATTGCGCTCGTACATTCTGTGGAACAAAGTATTCTCCTCCACCTTGAGACCATATAGCGAATAATGCGGCAGATCGAGTAGCAGCGCACGAGCGACACTATCCTGCAGCGTGGCTACAGTCTGGCCGGGCAGGCCGAACATCAGGTCGATGGACAGGTTGTCGAACCCGGCCGCTCGGGCATTGTCGATACTGCGGTAGACATCATCCACATCGTGGATCCGGCCGATCCGCTCCAGCAACGCATTGTCAAAGGACTGGACGCCAAAGCTGATCCGGTTCACGCCGCCCTCGCGCATGGCATGCAGCTTGTCCGGATCCGTTGTGCCGGGATTGGCTTCCATGCTGAATTCGACTTGCTCGGAGAGCGGAAAATGACGTCGCACCGCTTCCAGGAAGGTCGTCATCTGCGCAGGGTTCAGTACTGTCGGCGTACCGCCGCCGACGAATACCGTATCGATCAGCTCAGGCTGCATTACGTTGCAAGTCTCGGCCATCTCCCGCTCCAGCGCTTCCAGATAATCATCGACCGGCTGTCCTTTGAGGACAAATGAGTTAAAATCGCAGTAATGACATTTGTTCGTGCAGAACGGGATATGAATATATACACCTCGCGGTGCCGTTAGTCTTCTCATGGGAACCTCCTTGCCTGCCGCACGAATGCGTGCAGGATTGCCGGTTAACGAGAAGCAAGGGAGAGCATCGCTCTCCCCCGCATTCCCGTTCCCCGGCATTGCTTTAGTCGTCGATTTTGAGGACGGCCATGAAGGCCTCCTGAGGCACTTCGACGCTGCCGACTTGCTTCATCCGCTTTTTGCCTTCCTTCTGCTTCTCGAGCAGCTTCCGCTTCCGGCTGATATCGCCGCCGTAACATTTGGCCAGGACGTT
The DNA here is from genome assembly GCF_047238105.1 of Paenibacillus jepli. Taxonomy (NCBI): domain Bacteria; kingdom Bacillati; phylum Bacillota; class Bacilli; order Caryophanales; family Paenibacillaceae; genus Paenibacillus; species Paenibacillus jepli. The sequence continues at coordinate 6,393,449 of NZ_JBDFMD010000001.1, read as the reverse complement.
CTTGCGCATCGCTTTGACGGTCTCGCGGGCGATGACCTTCTGCCCGATCGAGGCCTGGATCGGCACCTCGAACATCTGGCGCGGGATCAGCTCTTTCATCTTCTCGCAGATGACGCGGCCGCGCGCGTAAGCCCGGTCGCGATGCACGATAACGGAGAGCGCGTCGACCTGTTCGCCGTTTAGCATGATGTCCATCTTGACGAGATTCGACCGTCGGTAGCCCGACAGCTCGTAGTCGAAGGAAGCATATCCTTTGGTACTGGACTTCAACTGGTCGAAGAAATCGTAGACGATCTCCGAGAGCGGGATATCGTATGTGATGGTCACCCGATTGGTGTCCAGATATTCCATATTGATAAATTCGCCGCGTTTGTTCTGGCACAGCTCCATGATTGCACCGACGAAGTCGTTGGGCACGATGATCCCAGCTTTGACATAAGGCTCTTCGACATATTCGATCTTGCCGACTTCCGGCAGGTTGGACGGATTGTCGATGTCGATCGATTCGCCGCTGGTGAGCGTGACCTTGTAAATAACGCTCGGCGCGGTCGTGATGAGCGGGATGTTGAACTCGCGCTCGATCCGCTCCTGGATAATCTCCATATGGAGCAGACCCAGGAAGCCGCAACGGAAGCCGAAACCGAGAGCCGTCGAGGACTCCGCTTCGTATCGCAGAGAAGCGTCGTTGAGCTCCAGTTTCTCGAGCGCTTCGCGCAGATCATTGTAGTCCTGCGTCTCGATCGGATACAAACCGCAGAACACCATCGGATTGATACGTCGGTAGCCGGGCAGCGGCTCAGGCGCCATCCGCTTGGCCTCCGTGATCGTATCGCCGACCCGGGTATCCTTGACATTCTTGATGCCTGCGATGACGAAGCCGACATCGCCGACGCTCAGCTCCTTGACCGAGGTCATGCGAGGCATGAAGGCGCCAACCTCCAGCACTTCAAACTCGGCACCAGTAGCCATGAAACGGATCCGTGAACCGGGCTTGATGCTGCCGTCGACGACGCGTACGTAGACGATAACCCCTTTGTACGCATCATAGTGCGAATCAAAGATCAGCGCCTTGAGCGGCTGATCGGGATCCCCCTCCGGCGACGGCATCTTCGTCACCACCTGCTCGAGGATCTCCTTGATGCCGATGCCTGCTTTGGCCGACGCGTGCACAGCGTCGCTGGCATCAAGTCCGATGACGTCCTCGATCTCCTGCTTGACCCGTTCAGGCTCCGCGCTCGGCAGATCGATCTTATTGATAACCGGGATGATCTCCAGGTTGTTATCCAGCGCCAGATACACATTGGCAAGCGTCTGCGCTTCGATCCCCTGGGCGGCGTCTACGACCAGCAAAGCGCCTTCGCACGCCGCAAGCGAGCGCGACACTTCGTACGTAAAGTCGACGTGTCCGGGCGTATCGATCAGGTTAAGGATATATTCTTCACCATCGTCGGCCTTGTAGTTCAGCCGGACGGCCTGCAGCTTGATCGTGATGCCCCGCTCACGCTCGAGGTCCATCTGGTCCAGTACCTGATCCTGCATCTCACGAGAGGTCAGTGCGCCCGTGAATTCCAGGATCCGGTCCGCCAGCGTGGACTTGCCGTGATCGATATGGGCTATAATGGAAAAGTTGCGAATCTTTTTTTGTCGGTTCCGAACGTCAGTCATGCCTAACCCCCACACGAGTCAATAATTCAAATCATTCTGTTCATTATATCAGTTGGCGGGCTGGCCTTCAACGCATATCTTATTGCGTCAGTGAATCGAACATCGAGACCACCATTCGGATGCCGTTGCTCGAGAGCGACTGCAGCAAGCCGGCGGTCTGCTCGGCTACGCGATTGACCGACGGCTCGCGTGTTATTCCGTAGGCGCCCTGCGGGGGGAGCGGACGGTAATCAAACGAGCCGGCTGTACCTCCCAGCGGGATCGATCGCTCCGGCAGCGCTGCTGCGGCGGCCGGAACCTGCTCCCGCTCGGGAAGAGACGGATGCTCTTCTCTCACGGCCGGAGGCATGTCGGTAACGGGCGGTACAGGCTGCTGGACAATCCCGCTGACACGCGCGGTGCGTGCAGTGTCCAGCGGGCCGTATACCGTACCGATCCCAGTGGTGACGACCTCGATGCCATAGAGCACCAGGAATACTAGGACGCCGCCCAGCAGCGCCCACTTCATCGCATCTTTTTTCATATTATCGTCTCCTCCATCATTTATGGAAAGCTGCTATTCGGGCTTTGCATCGACCCGCTCGGCCTCCCAGATCAGGTCGGCGATCACCTCGGAGAGGGCGTCCGCCGTCCGATACGATTCTTCCAGCGTATTGTCTACGCCGCCGATCTCGATCAGGGCGCTGGTCGGCGACAGCGACTGGTTATACTCGCCGTTGCCGTTCGCTGCCGATTTGCCCCAGATCCCCCTGGAGATGCCGGGGTACCGTTTCTCCAGTTCCTCATGGATGCGGGTGGCAAATGCTTCGTTCTTTTTCCAATCAGGATTGCCATGTCCGATGATAAAAAATACCTGGGCGTAATCCTTGCCGCCAATCGTAGCCGTCGTATGCTTGCGACGGTTGGAATCGCGGTGCAGGTCAAACAGGAACTGCAGATCGCTATTGGCCGACATCGCATCCTGAACGGTTTTCATCGAATATTTGTACAACAGCTCCCAACGATAACCAGGCACCGTCGTAAGATAGTCTTCTGTGGAGACCGAAGCGCCGATCCCGAGCTCCTCCAGCCGCTGACCCAACCGTTTGCCTACCTGCGTGATGTTGACCTCGCCCGAACTCGGGTCCTTGGTACCCTCGGGCAGCTCCGGATACCACGATTCGCGGTTATGGGTATGATAGATAAAGACGGTATTTCGCTTGGGCTTGGCTTCTCCCTCACCCTCAGGCTCGGGTGTCTCGGCGGGCGGTTCCGGCGTATCCCCGGGGGGCGATTCGGGAGGCGGCTGTTCGTCCATTCCCGCACCCGGCTCCTGGACCGATGCTCCAGGTATCGGCTGCTGATCTTTGGGCGCCACCCCCGTAACCGATCCCGAGCCGCCACGCAGCAGGATGGTCTGGTCACCGTTCATGCCGGGCAGCTCGCCCGCTACCAGAGAACGCGGATCCTGCGGGTTGATATCGGTCAGCAACCGCATCAGAAAAGCTGCGGTATGCATCCCGTTAATGGTGCTAGGTGGTCTGTTACTCTCAAATGAAGGCAGCTCCATGCTGATCATCTCGGCAAACAAGGAACTGGACACCGCCGCTGCAAAGCCTTTCATCGAGCTGACAGGCGAACTGGCGGTATGGCGCTGGACGATGCCGCCAACGCCGAGCAATACAAAAAAAACCATCGAGCACAGGGATAGGATCGCAAAGGTGCGGCCGGTTACGAGCCACTGGCGTATTCGTTCGCTGCGTCTGCTGCCATGGAAACGGGCAACGAGCTTTCTCATGTTCTTCCTCCCCACTGCCTGCCTGCGCATCGCCGGCCTGCGGTTAGTCTGCTACCATAATATGAGAGAGGGAGGAATGATAGAACGAGAGAGGACGAACTTTTGGGAGAAAGGAGAGTTGGGAGAATCGTAGAATCTCGAAATTTCGTGTTCGTTGGTCATTCCAGCAAAAAAGCCTGCTCGGAAAGATACCGGGCAGGCGGCTCATTACAGATGCGCTTTGGCTTCAATGCGTGTAGGCGGCGACATTGTGCGTATCGACAGCTTCATGCAGCGCGGCGTTAAGCCCGCTGGCGATAATATTGGCGATATCTTCGATGAACTGATCGACCTCTTTGGGGGTCACCAGCATATCGTTGCCCAGCGGATCCAGCACTTCCTTGACGAGCATCAGCCGCTCCTGCTCCTGCATCGATTGCAGCAGACCCAGGATCTTACCCGTCTGGTCGGTATGGTGCTCGAAATGACGCTGCATCATCTCAATCGTATTGTTCACAATAGTGGAAGCGTAGACCACCGTCGGGATGCCGATCGCCACGACCGGCACGCCCAGGATGTCTTCCGTCAGCCCCCGGCGCTTGTTGCCGATGCCTGATCCGGGGTGGATCCCGGTATCCGCGATCTGGATCGTCGTATTGACTCTTTCCATCGATTTGGAGGCCAGCGCATCGATCGCGATGATGAGATCCGGCTTCGTCCGCTCGACAATCCCCTGGATAATATCGCTGGACTCGATGCCGGTCGTCCCCATCACGCCAGGCGAGACGGCACTGACTGCACGATATCCGGGAGCCACGTCATCAGGCATAAGTTCGAAGAAATGGCGGGTGATCATCACATTCTCGACAACCAGCGGTCCGAGTGAATCAGGCGTAACATTCCAGTTGCCCAAGCCGACGATCAGCACCTTGGCTTCGACCCGGACGCCGAGCCGCTGCAGCAGCGCTTCGAACTCCCTGGCAAAGATCGTCGCTACAACATCCTGCAGCCCGGTATCAAGACCGCGCAGCCCCGGCGCTTCGAGTGTAACATAGCAGCCGGGGAGCTTGCCGATGGCTTGAGAACCCTGCTCGCTCTCCACGACCATACGCGTAATGATAACGCCTTCCTCCTCGGCGGTCTCCGTACTTACGCCTGGGATCGGCCCGCCGCCAGATTCGGCGAGTTCCTTCGCTTCCAGAGCCAGATCCGTACGCACCATATATTGCTGCAAATCAAGCGGTTTTCTCACGCGCTTCATCTCCTCCTACGCTTTTGGTCCTTAGTGTGTGCCGATCTGGAGAGTTTATGCAGAAACGCCAAGGCGCTATTGCTTTTTGGGCATCGGCGTGATAATATATTTTAAGTTGTGTTTCTGATTTTCAGTTGTTTCTTTGCCAGGAGGTGAAAGCTATGCCAAATATCAAATCCGCTATCAAACGCGTCAACACAAACGAAAAACGCCGTGCTCTGAACGCTTCGCAAAAATCTGCCCTTCGTTCGGCCGTTAAAAACGCCGATCAAGCCATCGCCAGCAACGATGCAGCTAATGCTGCCGCTGCTCTGGTTGCAGCTACGAAGAAGCTGGACAAAGCCGTTACTAAAGGCCTGATCCATAAAAACGCTGCGGCTCGCAAAAAATCCCGTCTGGCCAAAAAAGTCAACGCTCTTTCGGCCCAGGCTTAAATCTGTGACGCAAGCAAAATAAATCCTGTCCCTACCTTCCACAAGAAGGCGGGACAGGATTTTTTGATGGTCGCACGAACTTATGCTGGACGCGAGAGCGAGATCAGGAACAGCTCAAGGCCCAGCACTTTATCGATCTGGCCGGTCTTCATCTTGTAGTCCAAATCAGCTAGCCGGCTGAGCAGACCGCCAAGCATCTTCACCTCGAAGCTTCTCGCTTTATCAAGCGACAGCTTGACGACATACGGATGAAGCCCTAATTGGCTCGCCATCTGCTGGGGAGAAAATCGCTGGCCGTCGAGCTCTTTGACCTGCAGCAGGATCCGGAATTGCCTGGCGAGCAGCGCCGCAATCTTGATCGGCTCTTCCCGCCGCAGCAGCAGCTCGCGGTACATGGTCAGCGCCCGGCCGCTCTGCAGCGAAGCAATCGCATCCACCAGCGCAAACACATCCTCCTCCGTCGAGGAAGCCGTCAGCAGCTCGACCTCCCGCCTGCTGATCGTTCCACCGTCTCCGGCATAGAGACATAGCTTGTCCACTTCCTGAGCGACCTTTTGCAGGTTGGCTCCCGCCCGGAGCACTAACAGCTCCGCAGCGTCCTCTGCGATCGTCCGGTTCTGGTCTTTGGCCCGTTTGGCGATCCAACGATACAGATCCTTGCCTTCAAGCTCCTGGAACAGCAGCAGCGCGTCCCGCTCCTTGAGCAGCTTCACGAGCTTGCGCCGTTCATCCAGCTTATCCGCATGGACGACGAATACGATCGTGCTCGTTTCCAAAGGCTCCTTAAGATAACGAATCAGCTCATCTGCCTGATGCGTTACTTTGCCCTCCTTGCCGCCAGCCGCAAGCAGCGACTGGTCGCGGACAAGCAGAATTTTGCGGGATGCAAAAAACGGCAGCGTCTCCGCTTCCAGCACCACTTCCTCGATCGGCGTCTCGGCTGTATCGAATTTGACGATGCCCAGACTGCGCTCATCCTGACCCAGCAGCGTAGTCGTCACATAGTCGACGAATCCCTGCATCCGAAATCGGTCTTTGCCATAAAGCACATAGACCGGCCGGGCCCCGCCGCTCTTGATCTCTTGCGTCGCTGTCCTCAGATCCATCCTTACCTCTCCTTTCACCATCGCAACAAAGGGATGAAGCCGCGTACCGGCATCATCCCCCTGTCCCTGAGCATCTATATAAACATCCGGAGGCAGGGCCATGGTTCCTCCTCCCGGACGGTCATACGTGTCAAGGCGCTTCGTCAACGTGCTTTATCTTAGTATACGCTATTCGACAAGAAGTGTGCGTAATTCCGATCCATCACTGTCTGGTCTCGGTGCCGTTCTTGATATGCACCACATAGCGCTGCATGGCATCACCGGCATCTCCTGCACTCTTGCCGTCTTTGTTCTGGTCACCCGCAGATGGGTCTTGGAGCTCATACGCCAGCGTCTGACTGTCCGAAGACCAGCTGACATTGCTGATCGCACTGCCAGGCTTCTTGCGGCTCTCGAAGATGAGCATTCCGTCGCTGCCGTAGATCTGCAGCACATGATCCTGCACTGACGCCTTCATCGTCCCGTCCGGTGAAGCGATAGTATCGGCGTTGGCATAGTTCCTGGCCATGTCCGAGGCACTCGGCATCTCATCGCTGAAGCTCATAGGCGGGACCATCTCCGCCATCGGTCCGGCGATGGCGCTCTCTTGCTCCGCTCTGCCGTCGCCGGAAGCTGGCGCATCCTCTCCGCCCGACATGATCCCGGCCGAGGTATCTGAGTCTGTTTCACTCTCATTGGCCGCATTGTCGGCAGCATTCTGCTCTGGGTTACTATCGTTCATAAGCGGCTCGCTGGGCGGCGCCTCTTTGTCCGTACTCCGGGTTGCCGGAGGCGCAGCAGGCGTCTCCGGCTGCTCCACGCTGGTGACGCGCTGCTCAGCGTTCCCTTCATTACCCGACTGACCGCCCTCCGTAGCTGGCCTGTCTTCCGGCTGTTCTTCAGCCGGCGCGGCCGACTCTCCTGGCTCGGTTGGATCGCCCGCTTGATCTTTATGTTCCAACTCTTCCAGTGCTTCCCCGTTCCCTGGCGCGTTCTGATCCGCAGCTCCCCCCGGATCTTCTCCGCTTCCCATCATCGTGCTCATGCCATCCTCGCTGTTGCCGCTTGTGTTGTAATTGCTGATCTCGGAGGCATGTTCCATCGGTGCCGGTTCATTGTAATTCAGGATGAACAATCCGGCTACGATACTGGCAGCTACTACGCCGCTTATCGTCTTCAGCGGCAGCCGGTCAAGCCAGCTCTGCCGTCTCTCTGCGGGAGCGGCTCTGCGAGCTGCCGGCGGCTGCGTCGCTGCTGGCGCTTGGGTCTGGGCATCGAGCTTATCCAGCTGGGGCATGATAGCATCCACCAGGCTAAAGGACGGGGTTACCTTGGGGAGACTGGCCAGTTCATCGGACAATAGCCGCAGCCGGTCCATCATCGCTGCACAGTCCGGGCAATGTCTCGTATGCTTGTTCAAGATGTCGGTTTCCCGCTCATCGAGATCACCGTCCAGTTGTCTCTGCATATAGTCCATCACCTCTTGACAAGTCATCCTCGGACACCACCTTTCTCATAATCGTGGAGTAAAGTCTGCAGCTGCTGTCTGGCCCGGAACAGATAGGATTTCACCGTGTTCAAGGGCAAATCCAGAGAGTCAGCTATTTCGTTGTAAGAGAAATCCTGCATATAGCGCAAAACAACGACCGCGCGATGGTGGTCCGGCAGCTTGTCGATCGCCTCTCGTATGTCCTGTGCGGCATAGGCCGACAGCACTTCCTCCTCGACATTCTGCTTTTCTCGGAATACCATATCATGCTCATCGATCGACACGGTAGGCTTGGTTCGCCGGAACTTGTCGATGCAGATGTTCGTTACGATTCGTTGGACCCATGTTTTGAACTGTGCTTTCTCCTCGTAGGAATGAATCTTCGTATATACCCGGATCAGCGCCTCCTGGGCGGCATCCATCGCATCCTGCTCATTGCCGACGATGTAATAGGCCGTTCGATATACGTGGGTTTCAATTTCACGCAATAGAGTAATAAGAGCGTCGCGATCGCCCGATTGAGCGGCTCTGATGAGGCCAGGCTCTACCACGAAGGATCCCCCTCTCTATCAACCTTTCAGACGGAAAGGTCGGTTCAAATGTTGCAGCTTCGGCTGCGATATTTTTAACAAAATTTTATATTATTGTTTTTCATCGTATAAGAGCGAATTCCCTTCATAAGAATAACAGAAATCCGCAGCTCCGTATACCCTGGGAGCAGCTGCGGATCAAGGCCGATCGCTTGTTATTGCTGGATTTTGGTACGATGCTCAATCCCCTTCTCGGTGATGCGGAGCATCACCCCGCCGTCACGGTCCGTACGCAGCACTTGCAGACCGTGCCGACCTAGACGTTCCATGACGGTGGGATGCGGATGACCGTACCAGTTCGTACGGCCGACGGGGATCAGAGCGACACGCGGCTGCCAGTAAGCCAGCCATTCCTCCGTGGTCGAGTGGCGGCTGCCGTGATGGGCGATCTTGACGATATCTGCCTGCCGTCCGCCACTGCCCGCATACGGGTCGCCGCCGCCCGGAGCCTCGTCTCGAAGTCTCAGGCTCTCCAGCAGCAGCCGTTCGGTAGGAGCTCCGATATCGCCAGTAAGCAGCACTCTGTACCCATACAGCTCGAGCATAGCGACTACACTGTACTCATTTTGTTCTTTGACCAGGGGCAGTGAAGTGACATCCCGGTCGCAGCCCGCCGTTCCCGCTGCCGGCGGCCACAACACTTCGACTTTGACATGCGCCTCCGGCTGCCAGATCTGAGGTGCGCAGGCCGGATAGACTGGCACATCACGCGCGGCGGCGGCGGCAAACATCATCTTGACCTCTGCGGCATCCCTGATGCTGCCGTTCCAGAGCAGCCGCTTCACCGGGATGTCCTCCAGCACCGCGGTCAGCCCGCCGATATGATCGGTATCGAGATGACTGACGATCAGGAGATCGATCTGCTGCACGCCTCGCTTTTTCAGCAGTGGGACGAGCAGCTTGCGGCCAACCTCATACGGTTCCTTGCGCTCCCGCCACGCTTCACCGGGTCTGGAGAAACGCACCGTACCGCCACCGTCGTTGAGGATATGTCTGCCCTCCGGCGTCCGGATGAGCAGCGCATCGCCCTGACCCACATCGATCATCTCTATATATGCCGCCTGGTCCAGACGGGCAGGTTCATAAGCGTAAACCAGCAGGAGAGCAAATAGGACAACCCCTCCGGCCGCCTGGACGGCGGGTCTGCTCCACCCCCTCACTGCCCATTTGGAGAAGTTGTAGGGGGAGCTTCTCCGGTCAACCTCAGGATGTGCCCGCTCAGTACCCGTGCCAAGCGGCACAGTCGGCGCTTCCGCTCCAGCAGCAGACTCAGGTGGGGCGACCGGAATAACCTTCGCTCTCCCGGCCATACAGGCCGCCAGAGCACGATACCCGAGCAGCAGCAGAGCATACCAGGCCAGCAGCCACCATAGCGGCGGCGAGGGCCAGATGGTACGCAGCGCATCGGGCTGATTCATATAGTCGGCCAACATAAACGTAAGCTCATTGCCTAGCCGGGCCACCACAGCTGCTGCTTCGGCTGCCGGCTGCCACACCGCGGTCAGGACGAGCGACACAGCGCCAATCGGCATCACAATAGAACTGATAAACGGCACGAGCAGGAGATTGGCCGGCAGTGAGATGAGATTGAACTGGTTAAAGTAGTACACCGTCAGCGGAAAAGAGGCCAGTTGGGCAGCTACCGACACGGCGATCAGATCCAGCAGCGGGTTGCCCCTTTGCCACACCGGCATGCAGGCTCGCAAAGGCCGGACGCCGACGATCAGGCCGGCAGTGACGATGACAGACATCTGATAGCTGATATTGCCCAGCATGTAAGGATCGGCAGCCAGCATCAGCCATGCAGCGGCACATAGCAGATGCAGACCGTCCTTGAGCATGCCCAGCTTGGCCGCCATCAGCCCGATCATCGCCATGATCCCTGCCCTGACGACCGATGGTGAGGCGCCGGAGAGCAGCACATAGAACGGCACGGCCGCGATCATCAGATTCATGACCGTCTCCCGGGACAGTCGGAACCAGCGGAGCATGATGTGCAGTCCGTATAGAAAAACCGCCACATGCAGACCTGAAATTGCCAGTATATGGGTCAAACCAAGCTCCGAAAACTGCTGAAACCGCTCCGCATCCAGATCCCTCTCATGCCAAGCACCAGCCCTTTCATATAACCGGCGTGCTGCTCCGGATATATCGCATCCAAGCGGGCGCCGAGCTGCTGGCGCAGGGCATCGACGCGGCCCAGCCAGTAGCTCCATCTCCAGACCTCACCGGCTTCTGCGGCGACTGCTGCAGCCCCGTCGACCTGCAGCAGCCAGTGGATACGGTGGCTGTGCAGGTATCGCCGATAATCGAAGCCGTCGAAGTTGCTTGCCGAAGCGGGCAGCTTGAGTTCTCCGCTCAGTGATATACGGTCGCCACGGCGCCAAGCCGAAGCGATCTTCTGCTCTGCCTGCTCGGCTAGCTTCACCTGTACCTGCAGCCGCTCGCGGAGAAGTCTGGACTCCGTTTCATCTCCCAGCCTGAGCCACTCTGTCTCCAGACGGAATCTTGCCCGATCGCCATCCACGGTTACCGGCTGAATGATCGTTGCTGCCAATTCAACCGGAAAGACCATCGCCGTATCCGCTTCTGCTGCCGCCAGCAGATCGGGGAGTTCGCTTCCGTTGGCCGCATCTGCCCAGGCGCGCGAGCCGGCAGCGATCCCATAGGCTGCCATACAGACTCCAGCGATCCGCCAGGGCAGCAGTCTCAACACCAGCATGCACAGCAGGAACGCTGCCAGGGCAGCCGCGCCAAGCACCGCCCCTTCGCCGGTCAGCCCGGCACTGGCTGAACTGCCTGCGACCCAGCATATGGTGAACCACACGACCGGTCGTTGAGCCATATTCTCCTCCTCCTATCGATAAAGATACAAAAAAAAACACCTCTTCCCGTATCAGCGATACGAAAAGAGGTGCTTCCTCTTATAACAACGATTTGAATTTACTTGCGTTTCGCAGTCGTTAGGATATCACAGGCATCACCGTCTGCTCCGGCGGCTCGTAACCGCCCAGGCAACGGAATACGAGACCCTTGAGTTCCATGAGGCGCAGCACCTTCTCGCTATCCTTCGGATAAGCGCGGTGGTAGACGACCTCCTGGATCCCGCTGTTGGCCAGCATATTGGCGCAGGTCCAGCACGGCTGGTCGGTGACATACACCGTCGAGCCTTCGCGGTCATTGCGGTCTGTGAAGAGCAGCAGGTTCTGCTCGGCGTGAATTGTCCGGATGCAGCGCTGCTTGCGAACCATTTCCTCGCGTCCGCCCTTCACCTGCAGCTCGAGCTCCTCGACGATCATACAACCGTCTTCCGAGCAGTCGGGCACCCCCATCGGCGCGCCGTTATAAGCGGTACCGAGCAGTTTTTTGCCCTGCACGAGCACCGCGCCGACATGCCGCCTCGGGCAGCGGGAGCGAGTAGCCACCATATAGGCGATATCCATAAAATACGTATCCCAATCTTTGCGAAGCGCGTCTTGTGTAGACATCGGTGTTTAAACTTCCTTTCTCTTGTTGCCGAGTACTACCTCTTTAGGATTGACTGGCGCGGAGCGCTTGATCCAGATCATAGATAATATCCTCTATCCCTTCGGTCCCGATGGACAGACGGATCATTCCCGGCGAGACGCCTGCCGCCGACTGGGCTTCTTCCGCCAGCTGCTGGTGCGTTGTGCTGGCCGGATGGATGATCAGCGACTTGGAGTCGCCCACATTCGCCAGATGGGAGAACAACTGAACGGCGCCGATCAGCTTCTTGCCCGCTTCGATACCGCCTTTGACGCCGAAGGTGAGAATTGCCCCCTGGCCCTTTGGCAGATATTTCTGAGCCCGGTCATAGGAATCATGACTCGGCAGTCCGGCATAATGAACCCATTCCACGGCTTCATGGCTTTCGAGATACTGGGCGACTGCAATCGCGTTGGAGCTGTGGCGCTCCATCCGCAAATGCAGCGTCTCCAGACCTTGCAGCAGCAGAAATGCGTTGAATGGCGAAAGCGCCGCTCCCATGTCGCGCAGCAGTTGGACCCGCGCCTTGATAATATAAGCGATCGGTCCGACAGCGTCTGTATAGACTACGCCATTATAACTCGGATCCGGATCGGTCAGGCCGGGATACTTGCCGCTGGCCTTCCAGTCGAACTTGCCGCTGTCGACGATAATCCCGCCGATCGAGGTGCCGTGCCCGCCGATGAACTTGGTTGCCGAATGGACGACGATATCCGCACCATGCTCGATCGGGCGGCAGAGGTACGGACTGGGGAATGTATTATCGACGATGAGCGGCACGCCATGCTCGTGCGCAATCGCGGCGACCGCCTCCAGATCGATGATGTCTCCCTTCGGATTGCCGATCGTCTCGGCGAAGACAGCCTTGGTCTGGTCTGTGATCGCGGCTCGGAAATTGTCCGGATCAGAAGGGTCGACAAATTTGACGTTAATCCCCAGCTTGGGCAGCGTAACGGAGAAGAGATTGTAGGTCCCCCCGTAAAGGCTTGCTGCCGAGACGATCTCGTCTCCGCTACCAGCGATATTCAGGATAGCATATGTAATCGCAGCTTGGCCGGATGACACGGCAAGTGCCGCAGCGCCGCCTTCAAGTGCGGCGACCCGCTTCTCCAGCACGTCCGTGGTCGGATTCATGATCCGGGTATAGATGTTGCCGAATTCCTTGAGTGCGAACAGATCAGCTGCGTGATCGGTATCGCGGAAGCCATAGGAGGTCGTCTGATAGATCGGCACCGCGCGCGACATCGTCGTCGGGTCGATCTCTTGTCCCCCGTGTACGGATAACGTATCCAATGTAAAATTGCGTTCTTCGCTCATGCCATGATTCCTCCTTGCCTTAGCGGCAGATAATAGGTGACTATTAACGATTGGTTTAGAATAGGAAACGCCTTCCTTTACGCTACTATTGTCGCATAAACCCGCATAATCGACAATCCCGACCTTTAGGGCAAGGCCACGATGTGGTCCTTCATCTTCTCCAGCATTTTGGCTCCGATGCCTTTGACGCGCGTGATCTCCTCCGCCGAACGAAAGAAACCATACTGCTCCCGATCCGAGATAATCGCTTGGGCCTTGGCTGCGCCGATCCCCGGCAGCGTGTCCAGAAGCTCGGCAGTGGCCCGGTTGATATCGATCTTGCCATCCGAGGCGGGCGAGGCTGAAGAGGCTCCGGGCGGCGGATCCTCATGGCCAGGAGCTGCAACAGATGCTGTTTCCTCCACAGGTTGTGATGCCGCCTCTTGCAGCGCTGGCGGAGTCGCTGTCCCTGGAGCTGCCTCGACCGGCGCCGGTTCTTCCAGCTCCGCCAATGTACCTGCCAATTGCCCATTCAGCGGCTCCCAACCCGGCGGCCCTTCCTCTTTGGGCAGCCACAGCGCCATCAATAGCAGCAGGCCTCCGGCCATCAACAGCAGGACGGCAATTTGCTTTTCCTTGGTTCCCGGAAGTAATGTTTGGTTCATCTAAACAATCCTTTCTTTATTAATTGGCGAATAATGGTCATGTCGGTCGAGCAGGTACGCATAAGGTAGAGAAAAAAGCACCTATCCTGTCAAGATAAAGGAGGGATTCAAGATGAAAGTCGGATTTATCGGAACAGGCAGTATGGGAAGCCTGCTGATCGAATCATTTATCCGCTCTGGTGCGATAAGTCCCGGGCGGATCACGGCCAGCAGCCGGACCATGGTCAAAACCGAACGCTTGGCAGCTTCCTATCCGGGGCTGCGTGCTGTACCTACCAATGCGGAAACGGCACGCAGCAGCGATCTGATATTTCTATGCATCAAGCCGCTCGATTTCAAGCATGTCATAGACGACATAAAGGCCAGCGTGCAGCCGGATACGATGATCGTGTCGATCACCAGTCCAGTGCTTCTGGCCCAATTGGAGGAGTGGCTGCCCTGCAAGGTCGCCAAGGTCATCCCCAGTATAACAAATTATGTGTGCAGCGGTGCTGCGCTATGCATCTACGGCAGCCGGATCGCTCCCGAAGACCAGGAGCATCTGGAAAACCTGCTGTCCCATATCAGCGAACCGATCCGCATCGAAGAGCAATATACTCGCATCGTGTCGGACATCTCCAGCTGCGGTCCGGCTTTTTTTGCCTGCCTGCTCCAGCGTTTCATCGAAGCCGCCGTGCAGGAGACCGGCATTGATCCGGAAGAAGCGACGACGCTGGCCAGCCGGATGCTGCTCGGTACCGGCAAGCTGCTCACCGAAGGCGGATTCAGTCCGGAGCAGCTGCAATCTCGCGTGTCCGTGCCCGGAGGCATCACCGCCGAGGCCATCCGGATGCTCAACCATGAGCTGGACGGCACGTTCAACCGGCTGATCCGGACTACCCATGCCAAGTTCTATGAAGACGTGGAGAAGGTCGGAGTCTCCTTCCTCATCCACTAGTTAGGGGCGACGATATTGACGAGCTTGCCCTTGACTGCGATGACCTTGCGGATCGTCTTGTCGCCGATCGCCTCCTGGACCTTTGGCTGCTCCTTGGCCATCTGCTCCATCTCCGCTTCACTCAAGCCGGCGGCAATCGAGATCCGGGCGGCGATCTTGCCATTCACCTGGACGACGATCTCCACTTCCTGATCGACTGTCCAAGCCTCATCGTATTGCGGCCACGAGGTGTACGAGATCGTCTCTGTACCGCCAAGCCGGCTCCACAGCTCCTCCGCAATATGCGGCGCCAGCGGAGAGAGCATCTGCAGGAACTGCTTCATCGCCTCTCTGGGCAGCTCTTCGGCTTTGTAGGCTTCATTAACGAAGATCATCAGCTGGCTGATCGCCGTATTAAAGCGGAGATGCTCGAAGTCTTCGGTAACTTTCTTGATCGTACGGTGCCAGATGCGCTTGAACGCGTCGCTGCCGCCGTCCTCCGTCAGCTTGGCGGTCAGATTGCCGTCCTCGGCAATGAACAAGCGCCATACCCGGCTCAAGAAGCGATAGGAGCCCTCTACGCCGTTAGTGTTCCAAGGCTTCGTCGCCTCGAGCGGGCCCATGAACATCTCGTACATGCGCAAGGTGTCTGCGCCATACTCGTTCACGATATCGTCCGGATTGATGACGTTGCCGCGAGATTTGCTCATCTTCTCGTTGTTGGTGCCGAGGATCATGCCCTGATTGACCAGCTTCTGGAACGGCTCCTTGGTCGAGACCACCCCGAGATCGTACAGCACCTTGTGCCAGAACCGCGCATAGAGCAGATGAAGCACGGCATGCTCCGCCCCGCCGATATACAGATCGACAGGCAGCCATTGCTGCTGCTTCTCCTTGGAGCACAGCTCCTCCGTATTGTGCGGATCGATAAACCGCAGATAGTACCAGCAGCTGCCGGCCCATTGCGGCATCGTGTTGGTCTCGCGGCGTGCCTTCATGCCAGTCTCCGGATCCACGGTCTCTACCCAGTCAGTGACGACGGCCAGCGGCGACTCGCCCGTACCCGAAGGCGTGATCTGATCCACGTCGGGCAGCAGGAGCGGCAGCTCGGTCTCGCTGACGGGCTTCATCGTGCCGTCCTCGAGATGCAGGATCGGGATCGGCTCGCCCCAATAACGCTGACGGCTGAACAGCCAGTCACGCAGTCTGTAAGTGACTTTGCCCTGGCCTTTGCCCTCGGCCTCCAGCCACTTGGTCATCGCCGAGATCGCCGCTGCATTGTCCAGGCCATCCAGCAGACCGGAGTTGACATGTGGCCCGTCGCCTGCGTAGGCTTCCTTGGTCACATCTCCGCCCTGGACAACCTCCACGATCGGCAGCTCGTATTGCTTGGCGAATTCCCAGTCCCTCTGGTCGTGACCCGGTACGGCCATGATTGCCCCAGTACCGTACCCCGCCAGCACATAATCGGCGATCCAGATCGGCAGCTTCTCGCCGCTTACCGGATTGACCGCGTACGCGCCTGTAAAGACACCGCTTTTCTCTTTGGCCAGATCCGTACGCTCCAGATCGCTTTTGCGGGCTGCCTTCTCCTGGTAGGCCCGGACAGCTTCCGCCTGATCCGGACTAGTAATCTGCGATACCAGCTCATGCTCGGGAGCCAGCACGCAATATGTCGCACCGAAGAGTGTATCGGGCCGCGTGGTGAATACCTCCAGCGAAGCGTCATGTCCGTCGATCGCAAAGGTGACCTCTGCCCCTTTGGACTTGCCGATCCAGTTGCGCTGCATATCCTTGATGCTCTCCGCCCAATCCAGCTCTTCCAGATCCTCCAGCAGGCGATCGGCATAAGCTGTGATCCGGAGCATCCATTGGCGCATCGGCTTGCGGATAACCGGATGGTTGCCGCGTTCGCTCAAGCCGTCGATCACCTCTTCATTGGCGAGGACGGTACCGAGAGCCGGACACCAGTTGACCGGCACCTCCGCCACATAAGCCAGCCCCTTCTTGTAGAGCTGGATGAAGATCCATTGCGTCCACTTGTAGTAGTCCGGGTCCGTTGTACTGATCTCCCGGTCCCAGTCGTAAGAGAAGCCCAGCGATTTGATCTGGCGGCGGAAATTATCGATATTGACAAAGGTGATATCGCGCGGGTGCCGGCCGGTATCCAGCGCGTGCTGCTCCGCCGGCAGTCCGAAAGCGTCCCAGCCCATCGGGTGGAGCACATTGTAGCCGCGCATCCGCTTGTAGCGGGAGACAATATCCGTCGCCGTATACCCTTCCGGATGGCCGACGTGAAGGCCGGCGCCAGATGGATACGGGAACATGTCGAGCGCATAAAACTTCGGTTTGTCCGGCTCCTCGGTCGTTTTGAATGTCTGGTGTTCATCCCAGTACTGCTGCCATCTAGGTTCGATCTGCAACGGCTGATACGTTGCTTGCGGTTGTCGTTCATCTGTCATAGTTACAGGCCTCCAAATAAATGTCGTCAATGTTCAAGCAGGTGGCTCAATAATCAAAAAAACCCCCGCCCCAGCGCAACGGCTAGGGACGAGAGTTTGTTTCCCGTGGTACCACCCTAGTTAGCGTCGGGCATGCTTTGCCCGCCACTCACTTGTAAATGTTGTTCAAAAATTCCGCTTTTGATCACGAAGTGATTGCTGAGAAGCGGATTCGACAACGAAATCTTGGATGCAGTCGGAACTTCCGGTGCTCACGTAGGTTCACCTACGCTACGCTCCTCATTTCCTCCTGTCTCCAACCTTCTCGGTGCTGAAAAACGAGAATTTTTGAACACTCACTTGTATGCCCTTATCGCGGGCCAGACGTCAATGACCGGCAATTAAGCCAGCCCTGCAGGCTCCAAGGCGAGTTCATCCGTTCACCGCTTCGGCTCGCACCCTACCGCCGACTCTCTGTTCCGGTTACCGCATTACTGCTCCTCTTCCCAGCCCATAGCTATGGAATAACTTTCCCCTTATTCTAATCAAGGGTCCGGCCGCTGTCAAGCACCCTCACGCGCTTTACTTCACTGCCGCGAAGAAAAGCCGTTCGCTGCCGGAAGACGGCGGCTCCAGCCGGAAATCGGCAAACGTCTCGATGTGCGAGAAACCGGCCCGCTCCAGCGCCGCTCGCAGCCAGTCGGGATCGTAAGCGCGCTGCACATGTACTTCCTCTATACGTTGAAACAAGGCTTCCCCCGGGCGCTCCGAGCGGGCGAAGATCGTCAGCTGGTGCTCAATCTCGGTGCGCTGCGCATCATAATCGCTCGTCCAAATATAAGCAATATCCCGCTCGTCGAGCGTGAACGGCTGTTCTTCAGCATAGCGTTGCAACTGGAGCGGCGCATGCACATCGAAGAGAAACACGCCGCCGTCTCGCAGGCCGCGCCAGGTTGCGCGCAGCGCCGATTCGACATCCTCCGGCTCGGTGAGATAATTGATGCAGTCGCAAAAGGAGATGCATGCATCCACCGGCTCAGGGAGCTCCCAGTCCCGCATATCCTGCTGCAGCCAGCGGACAGAGCCGCGGCCGGGACGGATCGCTTGACCAGGAGTCTCCTCCCACTTGCTGCGGGCGACCGTCAGCATGTCAGCCGACACATCCAGTCCGAACACCTGGAAGCCTGAACGAGCAAGCGGAATCGATAAGCTGCCCGTACCGCAGCCGAGGTCGACGACAGACTCCGGCATCCCGAACCGCCCCCAGCACTGACGCATGAAGCCGAGCCACTCCGGATAAGGCATGTCTTCCATTAACCGGTCATAGACCGATGCAAATTGTCGATACGCTCGCATAGTCCCTCCAATGGCTTATTCGTGAGCCGGCTTGTCCGCAGGCGCAGCACTTTCCGGGTCGCCTGCCGGCTGCGCAAGATATGTCCAGCTGCCCTCTTGCGTTACGAGTCGCTCCCGCATCAGCTTGCCAAGTGCCCGCTTGAAAGCCGATTTGCTGATGCCGAAACGCTCCTTGATAATATCCGCCGGCGTCTCATCAGAGTATGGCATCGCGCCGCGCGGGCGCTCCTTGAGGAAGGCCAGGATGCGTTCGGCATCTTCTACCCGTCCGACCTGCTTGAGTGGCGCCAGCGACAGATTGACCCGGCCATCTTCGCGGATGAACGTCACTCTGGCCTGCACCCGTTCGCCCAGCCTCAGCTGTCTCGTCCGTTCATCAGCCGGTATAAACCCATAAGCGCCAAAGCCGATGACACCGCCGTCGATCAAGACGAAAGAGCCGATCTGCAGTGTCTTGGTGACCCAGCCCTCCACAGTCTGGTTGCGCCAACTGTCCGGAGCGGCAAACACCAGCGGCGCCAGCTCCTGCTCGCCTGCCAGCTTGGCTACCAGACGACCGGCGCGGTCGTGAGCCATGGTCACGAATACTTCATCCCCGGGCACCGGGCGATACTCGCGAAGCTCCGGCAGCTCAGATAACGGCAGCAGCAGCTGTCTGCCCAGGCCGATCTCCAGAAAACAGCCGAGCCGGGCGTGGATATCCGCCACTTTCAGCCGCTGGAGCTCGCCGAGCTGGATCAGCGGCCGGCGCATCGTTGCCGCGATCCGATCCTCGGAATCAAAGTAGATGAACACTTCAACCTGATCCCCCGGCTCAGGCCGGTTGCCGATAATCTCTGAATAATGCAGGAGTACTTCTCTGCCGCCGGGTTCACTGCTCACATAAAAGCCGTTTGGCTCAGCTTCACGGACAACTGTCAGCTGCTGTGTCAAACCTGCTGTCAGCGTCATGCGAACTCTACGACCTTGGCATCTGACCAAAGACGCTCGATATTATAGTAATCCCGCTCATCGCGATGGAAGATGTGTACGACGACATCACCGAGGTCCATCAGCACCCAGCGTGCCGAGTCCATACCTTCGATCCCGCGAATGGTGCCGCCGCGCGCTTCGATCTGCTTGCGCACTTCCGTGGCGATTGACTGTACCTGGATATCTGAATTGCCGTGGCAGATAACGAAATAATCGGCCACGAGGGAAATGCCTGTCAGATTGAGTGCAATCAGACGATTTGCTTTTTTTTCTTCTGCCGCCGAAACCGCGATCTGCATCAGTTCTTCTGAAGTCAATGTCATGCCTCAGCCTCCTTAAGGATCAAGTCATTGCGTGCCAGCAATGTTAATGGGTAGATTCGTTTGCCTTTCTCGATCAGGAACAGGATCGTCGTATCCAGACCGGCCAGGATGGCCCGCTCCAGACTCTGCTCCGCAAGAGCCCGGATCTCGCCGACCAGCGGAAAGCTCCGGCCCGGTTCGATCAGGTCGGCCAGCCAGACGATTTTCTCCAGATGGGACATGCCCGGTCTTCCCGATGTATGATATCGGATCGCATCGAGCACCTGCTGATCCGTGATGCCATAATCGCGACGGGCCGCGTAGGCGCCTGCGTAAGCATGCCACAGCTCCTTGTCATGATCGAGCACTTCCAGGTACAGCCCTTCCTCCCGGATTGTCTCCGCCATCTTCTCGACCGGCCAGTACTTGGCCACATCATGCAGGATCGCCGCCAGCTCGGCTTGCTCGGGGTCGCCGCCGTACTGCTTTACGAGCTCCGCAGCCGTACGCATTACGCCCTGCGTATGCTCCCAGCGGCGCGTGGGCATCTGGGCTTGTACGGACTCCTTCAGCGCCTCACGATCCATAGAGTTCATTCCTTTTAATAAATTGATACACTTTATCCGGTACCATAAAACGGATGGAGCGGCCCTGCTGTCGGCGCTCCCGGATATCGGTCGAGGAAATCCCGAGCAGCGGCATCTCGCAGCGCTTCAGCCGCTCTCTCACGCCCGGCGGCAGATGGGACGGATCCATCTCCACGCCCGGACGCTCTACAGCAATAAACGAGGCCAGCTCCGCCAGCTCGTCGATCCGATGCCACTCGGCCAGATCATTAACCCTGTCCGAGCCTATGATAAAGGAAAATTCGCGTCCCGGATACAGCTCACGCAGCGACTTCACCGTATCGATCGTATACGAAGTGCCGCCGCGCTCCAGCTCGATATCCATCGCACGAAAATAAGGTTGAAAGTCAATGGCCCGGTACACCATCTCCAGCCGTTCCTCGGCCGATGCTTGCGGGGCATGTTCTTTGAGCGGCGGGACCGCCGCCGGGATAAACCACACTTCGTCCAGTCCGCAAGCCTCACGGGCCGACTCCGCTGCCAGCAGATGCCCGTAATGGATGGGATCGAAGGTGCCGCCCATAATACCAACCTGAATCATACCTCACCCTCCTTCTGAGTAAAAAGAAGACCTGCGGGTCGCGGATCGTTCCTCCAATCGCTGTTGTCCTCAGATTTCTTTTATTCTACCGCGATTGCGGTTGAAATCCGGGGACAAAGGCGAACGCTCCGTAGCCTATGCTCTCGAAGCCGCTTTCTTTCAGAAAGCGTTGACCGGAATCGATTCGCACCTCTTCGGCTCTTTTTACCAACTTACACAACTTTATTTTTAACATGTTTTTAAAAATAAAATGTTGACAACCCATTAAGGTAGATTAATCGTTTTGTGGTCTTTGGATTCCTTGTAGAGCACGATCGTTTTGCCGATTACCTGGACCAGCTCGGCACCGGAGCCGGCTGCAAGCTGGGCGCCGATCTCCTTGGGATCGTCGTCGCAGTTGTTGAGCACGGAGATCTTCATCAGCTCCCGCGTCTCGATCGCCTCCTCGATATGGCGGATCAGATGCTCGTTGGTCCCGCCTTTGCCGACCTGGAAGATCGGCTGCAGATGATGCGCTAGCGACCGCAGATGGCGTTTTTGTTTGCCTGTCAACATGGGATGGTTCCTTCTTTCTTCGTCTAGGTTTGGCCCAGGGCTGCCAGGACGCTCGCGCGCATGGCGGCAGCCGGCGCCGGTTGGCCGGTCCAGTATTCAAAGGCATAAGCCCCTTGATAGATAAACATACCCAATCCTCCATGGATTCGACACTCTCTCGCTTCGGCTTCCTTGAGCAAGGCCGTCTTGAGCGGATTGTAGATCAGGTCGCTGACAACGGTGCCGGGACGCAGCCAGTCCGGATCCATAGGCAAGGCCTCGACCAGCGGGTGCATGCCGATCGAGGTTGTATTGATGACGACATCAGCTCTGCCGCACCAGGCGGACAGTTCGGCCTGCGAGATCGGCACCAGCTCGCCTTTGTCCTCGTAAGCTGCCGCAAGCGCCCGGGCCTTGTCCGGCGTCCGGTTGCTGATGACGATGCGTGCCGGTTTCTCCCGCACGAGGGCATGGACGATGCCGCGAGCCGCTCCGCCCGCTCCAAGCAGCAGGATCGTCTTGTCTGTCAGCTCAGGAGCAGCTTCCTCTTTGAGCGAGCGGACATAGCCGATGCCGTCCGTATTATAGCCGGTCAGACGCCCCTCCCGGTTGACGATCGTATTGACCGCCCCGATCGCTGCGGCGCTGGCATCGATCTCGTCCAGGAAGGGAATAACCTCCTGCTTGTGCGGGATCGTCACGTTGACGCCGCGGATGTCCATGGCCCGCACACCCCGGATAAAATCGCCGAGCATCGGCGGCGTAATATGAAAAGCCATATATGCGCCGTTCACGCCGGTCTCAGCGAAGGCGCGGTTCATCATTACCGGCGATTTGGAATGTCCAACCGGATCGCCGATGACGCCGTAAAGCGCCGTCTGGCTGTCGATAGTGGCGATTGTCATAACTGCTGTGCTCCTTTTCTGCCGTACAGGTTACTTCGTGATCAACATCGGACTTTTTGAACTACCTCTTCTAATCGTGTTCCAAAAGGTCGATGTTCAGCACCGAGAAGGTTGAAGGCAGGAGGAAATGAGGAGCGGAGCGTAGGCAGACCTACGTGAGCACCGCAAGTTCCGACTGCATTCAAGATTCGACGTCGAATTCACTTCTTTGAGCTGCTGCGTGATCAACATCGGACTTTTTGAACTACCTCTCTATATAATAGCATCCCGCAGCAGGACTTTGACACCCTTGGGCGCATACACATCCACAAGCGCTCCTGTCTTGCCGTTGGCCTGGATCCAGCCCAGTCCCGAGATAAAGATGTCCTGACGGGAATCACGGGGAATCCGCAGCGAATGGCGCGTCCACTCCGGGATCTCGGACAGTTGCTCCGCATCGGGAGGAGCGAGCAGCGTCCCCGCGTGTTCCTGATACAGCTCGTCCGCGCGCTCCAGTTTGGTCCGGTGCGGCTTGATGCCGCTGGCTATATATACTGTGAACGATTGCCGTTCCCCCTGCACAAAATCGAACCGGGCCAAGGCGCCAAAAAATAAAGTTTGGCGTTCATTGAGCTGATACACGAGCGGCTTGAGCGTATGTTCCGGCAGAATTTTCTGCAGGATAGCCCCCGGCACAAGCTCGGTCAGCCTGCTCGGATAGACGATACCGGGCGTATCGATAATCGATCTGCCGTCCTCCAGCGGGATGCTGACCGCATCCAGAGTCGTGCCGGGATAACGCGAGGTCGTCAGCTCCCGTTCCAAGTCGCTGTAATCGCGGATGAGCCTGTTGATCAGCGTAGACTTGCCGACATTGGTAGCTCCTACGACATAGACATCTCTTCCTTCTCTGTAGCGGTCCAGCGCTTCGATCACGCGATCGAAGCCAAGATTGCGCTTAGCGCTGCACAGCAGCACATCGACGGTACGCAGACCATGCGCTTTGGCTTGCTGCTGTACCCAGTTGCGCAGCCGGTTCAGGTTGGTCACTTTGGGCAGCAGGTCCACTTTATTGACGACCAGCAGCACCGGATTCGTACCGACAAACCGCTGCAGTCCCGAGATTAGACTGCCTTCAAAGTCAAACAGATCGACGATGTGCACAACCAGACTGTTCGTGGCGGCAATCCCGCTCAGCAGCTTCAAAAAATCATCCTGATCGACTGTAACGCTTGCTGCATCATTGTAATTTTTGATACGGAAGCAGCGCTGGCATATGACCGGCTCCCGTGTGAGCGCCGCCTCAGGCAAGAATCCTGGCTTCTCCTGATCAGCCGTTTGCAGCTTCACGCCGCAGCCCGCACAATATCCGGGATGTTGCAGTTGTTGTTCCCTCACTTCTTGTCCTCCTCGGGCCACAGCCCTTTTTTGCGCAGGCGCGCCAGCGCCACCTTCTCGACCATACGGTTCACGCGCGTCATAATCCCTTCATCCTTGGGCGCGATTGGGGTGACCAGTATGGTATGCAGCCCCATCCGCCTGCCTCCCAGAACATCGGTCAGCATCTGGTCGCCGATGACGACAACAGAATCGACCTCCAGCTCGAGGACCTCCAGCGCCTTGCGGAAGGATCGGTTCGCTGGCTTGCGTGCCGCATGGATGAACGGAATATTGATCGGATCGCAGAACCGGGACACTCGGGTCTGGTTGTTGTTGGAGACGATGACGACGCGAAAGCCCAGGTCGCGCACGACATCCAGCCACGCTACAAGCTCAGGTGTAGCGATCGGGTCCTTGGCACCCACCAAGGTGTTGTCAAGATCGGTGATGATGCCCCGGATCCCCTTCTCCTTCAGCTTATTCAGGTCGATTTCATATACGGTTTTGACTATTGTATTCGGCAGCAGCCGTGTAAACATAGCTTCGACTCCCTTGTGTTCGTCTTTCTGTAAAGGTCGTTCATGAACTTCGACTATTTAGGGAAAACTATACCATAGAAGACGAATTTGTTGCAAAGAAGCAACTGCTCTCAACAGGTTATGCCATGCAAGGTTCCTGGAAGCCGACAAACCGCCGGGGGCGGCCTGCTGGCATGCAGGCGCCCCCGGCGGCGGACATCAGAGCCGTTCTCTGATCGATTTGACTTTGGCGACCAACTGCTCCGCCTCGTCTGGCGTTGCCTCGATCCCGCTGTACTTGGCCTTCTCGAACTGCAGCAGTACCTCATGGAAGTCCTCCCTGAGGAAATTCCGCCGCTCCGACCAGACGGTCACGGCTTCGCGCAGCGTCTCATGCTCATTGTATTCGAGACCGTTGCGTCTGCAGTAGCGCAGCAGCTTCTCGGTCTCCCAGACAATCCTTTGGTTGGCAGTGTAGGATCGGAACCGGAACTTGATCACCGCGGCAGCGATCTGACGACGTCGGATCCACAGCAGCACAGCACCGATCACCAGCGCCATGATTGCACCGAACAGCGGCAGACGGCTGGGCTCAACAGTCTCAGGCTGCACCGTCGGTGTCTCCGTCGGCGTCGGCTCCGCAATCGGCACATCCGGTGTTTCTTGAGCGACCGCATACGGATAGACAAAGCCTGATGTCGGTTCGAACGGGATCCAGCCGTAGCCTTCAAAGTATACCTCTACCCACGAATGGGCATCGGCATTGCGCACGGTGTAAGTGCCCGACCCGTCCGGATTAAGATCCAGCTCGGGAGGACCGCCCATATCAAAATCCGGAATTCCGGAAATAATGCCCGGCGCGTAGCCTTTGACCCACCGGGTCGGGATTCCCTTGGCGCGGGTCATGACCGCCATCGCCGTCGAGTAATAGTCACAATAGCCTTCCATGACCTCGAACAGAAATGAATCAACGAAATCCGCACTCACCCGCTTGTCGATATCAGGCGAGTTGGTATAGACAAAGTTGTCCCGCAAATACGTCTCGATCGCCTTGACCTGATCATATGGGGTCTGGGCCTCGGCAGTAATCTCCTCCGTCAGGTCATAGACCCGCTGAGGCACGGAGTCGGGGATCTGCAGATACATGTTGTTCTTCTGGGCATTGCCCAGGTCCGTCGAAGCAGCTCGCAGTCCTTCCTCGTCCAGCACAGCCATCTGCGAGGTGAGTGTGTAGCTGGAAGGGTATGGAACCGGAACATTCTGCTCCGGCCAATGCAGTTCCCAGGAGCCGGGCAGCCAGGCGACTCGGCCGGGAATCGGGATACTCTGGTCTTCATCGTCCGTCACAGCAACCAGAGAAGAGATTGGCGCTCCGCCGAACAGGACGGGCAGCGGCTCTTCACGGATCATCGTCACGACCTGCCTGACCTCGACTGTCTCCACCTCTGAGGTCGGACCGTCCTCGATCGGCAGCTGCTCTTCGCTGACGATGCCGATCATCGAGCCTTCGCGGCGCTCGCCGGGCGCATCGACCCAGCCTTCGCCCGTGTACTCTGCCTTGCTCTCACCGCGCCAGTAGCTCTTGCGGTCCGTGTAGACCGTCATGACCGATGAATAGTCGAACTCGAATCCGCCGCCCAGTGCCTCATCATTGCGGCTGTAGCCCGACCGGCTATCGCCGGCATTGGTGCTCGTGGAGACGGGGCCTTTGTCGCCTACAAAAGACGGCACGGTCTCGCCGCGCGATTCCCGCCAGATCGTGTAAGGGTCCTTGAGCACCGGAGCGATGTTCGGCACGAACAATCCGGAAGCCATCACGAGCGACAGGACGAGCAGACTGGGCAGGATCAACGCCGCGGGATACTCGATCAGATGTCCCCAGCTCTCCGGATGCTTGGCTTGAAACTTGGCAAAATGCTCCGCTACCAGCCAGATCAACCCGATGAAAATCGTCCAGGCCACCTTGTCCCAAAGAACGATAGGAGTGAATGAATCGGCAATCAGCAGCGTCAGCATACAACCCGAGATCACAAGCACGACATGGGACCTTGATGTGGCCCATTGACCAGCAAGCGAGTAGAACAGCCAGACGCCAAGCACGATCCACAGAAAAGGATGAACCTGAGTGGCGTGCGCTTCCAACCAGAATGCCCATTGTCGGGCATCTGACGGGCGCTCTGCAAAGCCGAGCCACTGAAAGCCTGTGAATTGCAGGGTAAGCGCAATTACAAGAGCAAGCTGGACGATCGCCCGGTACATCCGACGGCCGGGGATCAGCAGCTCGATGACGACGCTGGCAACCAGCGTCATGCCGACGATAAAGTAAGTCTCTTCCCACCAATAGCCCTCAAGCGTTCCGAGCACCTGCCAGATCAAAACGGCTACGAACAGAAAGGAGAGACGCGGGTACCAATGATCAACGATCGAGTGAAACCAATCACGAACCAATCGCACTTGCTCCACCCCCTTCCAGCTTGCCGGGCAGCTCCTGCAAATGGCGTATCGTATAAAACGGCCAGCCCCTCCCCCGAATCAGCCGCTGCCAGGATTCCTCCTGCGCAAGCCCAGCCGGGGATTGGGTATCCGCAATGTGGATCAGACAAGGCACCAGCCCTGTCCGCTCCAGCCACTGCATCGCTTTGACGGTCTCCTCCCCGCCCTGCGGAGTGATCAGTACCGCAAACGATCCGGGCGCAAGAAGCGAGCCTCCCTGCTTGAGCGCAGAGACGAGCGGGATCTGACTGTCCGCAGCCACCCCGACCAGATGACTCATGACCGCCTTGCGCTGGGCAGGCGTGGAGCGAGGGGAGAAGCCGTCCACCGTCTCTCCTACCGAAACCAAGCCCATGGCGGTTTCCCGCCGGATGCCATGCTCGAACAAGGAAGCGGCGACGGATACAGCCAGCTCGAAGCGATCTGCCTGGGGGTAAGCCTGCTCATACCGGTCCAGCACGATAACGGTACGCGGCAGCGCCTCCCGTTCGAATTCTTTGGACTTCCATTGGCCGGTCTTCGCTGTCGCCCGCCAGTGGACGCGCGATAGTCGGTCGCCATGGTGGTATTCTCTGACGCCGTTAAGCTGTGTCGTCTCTTTGGCCGAACGGGACGAAGCCGCATGGGAGAACGGTCCTTTCATCCCCCGGTTGAGCTGCCTCCAGTAGCGGATGCCGATCGTTTGCGGCAGCACCCGAAACTCTCCCGACGATTCAAAATAACCGTTGTGCTCGAAAAGTCCGAAGATGTCCCATGTCGAGCAGACGGTCGGCGCGAACCGGTAGTTGCCTCGGGAGAGCGGCGGAGTCAGATAAGTCACATCGCCGCTGCGTCGCAGATCCGGAACGAACGGGATTTCGAAGGGCATCTCGCCCAGTCCTTGCCGTACCAGACGTTCGCGGACCATCACATAAGGAATCGGCCAAATGCCGGGCACGCGCAGCTGCAGCTTGACCTCAAGCCGCGTGCCTGCCGGCAGCGAGTCGCCGCTGCCCTTATGCTGAAGCTTGCGGATGCCTTGCACCCGGGCAATCCCGCTCCAGCGGCCCAGCACGAGATACAGCAATAATACATTGATAATCATGAATACCATAAACGAGGTCTTGCCGCCCTGAAAGAGCAGATATAGTGCACAGGTGATGTATAGCGATGCTACCAGCCACCAGCGGGAGACTTTCGTTTTGAGGATATCCATCCTAGCGCTCCAACCGGATCGGTACCTTGGTCTGCTGCACCACTTCTTCAATAACTTCATCCGGCGTTAACCCGTTGATCCTCGCTTCCGTGTGCAGCATCATCCGATGTCCCAGTACGGAGGGTACCAGTTCCTTGATGTCATCCGGCAGGACATAATCCCGCGATTGGAGAAACGCATACGCCTTAACCGCATTCAGCAGAGAGATCGCCGCCCGGGGACTGGCGCCGAGCAGGACGCCGCTGTGCTCTCGTGTCCCGCGCACGATGCGGATCAGGTAATCGCCGAGTGCCTCGTCGATGTGCACCCGCCGCACACGCTCCTGAATCCGCAGGATATCCTCGACTTCAGCGACCTGTTCCAGCCTCTCGAGCAGTTGCCCCGACTGATGGCTGAGTACCATCTCCAGTTCGGTCGCCTCGTCCGGATAGCCCAACGTCAGCTTCACCATAAAGCGATCGAGCTGCGCTTCGGGAAGCGTATACGTCCCTTCAAATTCAATCGGATTCTGGGTGGCGAACAACAGAAAAGGCGATGGCAGATCATGCGTGAACCCATCTACGCTGACCCGGCGCTCTTCCATCACTTCGAGGAGTGCGGACTGGGTCTTGGTGGTCGCGCGATTGATCTCATCGGCCAGGAGGATGTTCGCCATGACCGGTCCCGGCCGGAACACGAACTGCTCGTCGCGGGGATGAAAGATAGAAACGCCTGTAATATCGGTAGGCAATAAGTCAGGGTTGCACTGTATGCGGCGGAATTGTCCGCCGATGGAGCGGGCCAGCGCTTTGACCAGCTGGGTCTTGCCCGTGCCCGGCACATCTTCAAGCAATACGTGGCCGCCAGCGAGCAGAGCAGTCATAAGCAAGCCGATTTCTTGGCTTTTGCCCAGGATGCAAGTCTCCAAGTTTCGACGAATAATGGAGCAAAGCTGCATATCTGTATTCGGATTGTCCATGCCGATCCCTCCCGGATAATGGATGCAAGCAGAAACGGTAGCCGTCAAAAAAACGATAGACGGGAGGTCCGTTCTGGGAAAAATCTCAAGCGGTTAAGATAACGAATCACTGCGGCTCGAGATATGTAAAAAATGGATCTGCGTGTCCCGTAATCAATAAAAATAGACACTATGACTCTATTTTACAGGAACAGCTGACGATAATCCAATCGTTGAACTTCCAAAAAAAATTGGAGGATCCCACAGGATCCTCCATCAGCCGCAAACCGCTGTCCCGACTGGGATAAAGAGCCGTCTGTCAGCCTTTGGGCCGCACGATGAGCGCAGCCAGAAAAGAAAAGATGATCGCGGCCGAGATGCCGGCGCTGGTAACCTTGAAAATGCCCGTGATGATCCCGATCCAGCCGCTTGAATGAAGCTCCGTCAGCGCCCCGTGCACCAGTGCATTGCCGAAGCTCGTGATCGGCACCGTCGCCCCGGCGCCGGCAAAATCAACGAGCGGCTCATACAGGCCGACCCCGTCCACTATCGCGCCGATGACGACAAGTGCCGACATCGTATGCGCCGGTGTAAGTTTCAGGACATCAAACATAAGCTGACCGATGACACAGATGCCGCCGCCGACCAGAAATGCCCATAGAAATTGCATGTTACTCCCCCTTTCTTTCGATCGATACGGCGTGAGCGATACAGGGGATGGTCTCGCCTTGCTGGTAAGACAGCGGCGAGAGCAGAGCTCCCGTAGCCACCACCAGAAGTTTTTTCAGCTCACCGGCCGCCACCCGCTTGAGGAGATGTCCGTAGGTGACCACTGCCGAGCAGCCGCAGCCGCTGCCGCCAGCCTGCACCTTTTGTTTCTCGACATCGAAGATCATCAGACCGCAATCGGAAAATACGGTTTTCTCCATCGGGATGCCGCTTCTGGCAAGCAGGTCCTTGGCGATCGGGTGCCCTACCCCCGCCAGGTCGCCGGTGACGATGAGATCGTAATCGGCGGGTGATCTGCCTGTGTCATTGAAGTGCTGGGTGATCGTGTCCACCGCAGCGGGCGCCATCGCCGCCCCCATGTTGAAAGGATCGGTAATGCCCAGATCGACGATCTTGCCAATCGTCGCACTGGTGACGACGGGGCCCTCCCCTTTCTCCGAGACGACTGCCGCTCCCGCGCCGGTAACAGTATATTGCGCGGTCGGCGGCTTCTGGGAGCCGTATTCGGTCGGGAAGCGGAACTGTTTCTCAACGGTGCAGTTATGACTACAGGTGCCTGCCAATGCATGATGGGCCGAGCCGGAGTTGACAAGCTGCGCAGCCAGCGCCAGTGTCTCCATCGAGGTTGAGCACGCGCCGAACACGCCTAGATAGGGCAGGCCCAGATCCCTTGCGGCGAAGCTGCTGCTGATGATCTGGTTCATCAGATCGCCGCCGACATAAAACTGGAGCTCGTCCTTGTGCAGCCCGGAATTTTGAATCGCAAAATCCGAGGCTTGCTCCATCAGGAGCCGTTCGGCTTTTTCCCAGCTTTTCTGCTGCATATCCAACTCCGGATGCACAAGATCAAAATCAGCAGCAAGCGGTCCCTCTCCTTCATCCGGTCCGACTACCGTGCCTACGCCGGTTATGACGGGCCGGTTCTCAAACCACCATGTATGTTTGCCGCGCAGCATCGTTTATTGCCCCCCCGTTCCCAGGATGAGATGGACGATGCCGACGAAGAAAGCCGCTACAGTACCGAACACGATGACTGAGCCCGCCAGCTTGAACATATTGCCGCCAACGCCAAGCACGAGCCCCTCGCTGCGGTACTCCAACGCCGCCGAGCACATCGAGTTAGCGAAGCCGGTGACCGGCACCGCCGAGCCCGCTCCAGCCCATTGCGCCAGCTTGTCGTAGACACCCAGGCTGGTCAAAATAACAGCGATGAGAATCAAGGTGGCCACTGTAGGATTGCTGGCTTGCGTCTCCGTCATTTTAAGATAGGTCATATACAAATTCTGTATGAGTTGACCGAACGTACAGATCGCTCCGCCCACCAAAAAGGCTTTTATGCAATTTGCCCCAATCGAGCGTGACGGCTCCCGCACCTGGGCGAAAGATTTGTACTCTTTGGCTGACATCGCCACTTGCTTGAACGGCTGGTTTTTTTTAGTGGCCATACGGCTTCCTCCCGTCTAGATTTGTCTCCTTTCATTATGGATGTTTGGCAACAAAGTTATGCTTCGCAAGCGAGCAGAGTCATGAGGGCGTCTGCGCACTCCATGACCGACTGGCGGGCCGGGTAGAGTGTCAGATCAGGTGCGAGAGGAATCTCATAAGGGTCGGATATGCCGGTGAAGCGCTGCAGATCCCCTTTTCTTGCCATAGCATACAAACCTTTGGGATCCCTGCGCTCACATTCCACCAGCGGGCAGTCGACATAGACCTCGATATAACCGGGCAGCTGGCTTCTGGCATTATCGCGCATCTCCGCATATGGCGTAATGGCACTCACCACCACATCGATCCCGTTCCGCGAGAGCAGCCGCGCGACAAAGACGATGCGGCGGATATTGTCGATTCGATCTTCTCTGGTAAAGCTTAGCCCTTTGCATAATGTTCCTCTCAGTTCGTCCCCGTCGAGATGCTCGAACTGGCGGTTCTGCATCGTCAACCGGCGCGCTGTTTCTTTGGCGATCGTCGTTTTGCCCGCTCCGGAGAGCCCGGTCAGCCAAACGACTCGTCCTGGATGTTCCATTGATTCCGTGCTCCTTTGAAGGATATAGTAGAAAACTGCGCCTTTTGATGATCTTTATTCTATCATGTATAGTGTGGAGTGTAGACGGGGACATTCAGGAGAACGGAAAGGAGATCGGCGCGTATGACTTACAAATGCTGGACATGTCTGCTCGTGCTGTGTCTGCTGCTGGCGGGTTGCTCGGCAGACCCGGGGACGAACAACGCTCCATCCGATCCGGCACCTGCGCCTGCTCCTGCACCGGAGCCAGAACCCGAGCAGCCTCCAGAGGCGGAGACGCCTCCCGAGGATCCTGCAGCCGCGCTGCTAGCTGATCTGACGCTGGAAGAAAAGCTCGGCCAGTTGGTCATTCTCGGCCTGGAAGGGACTTCTATGGAGCCGGAGACGCAGGAGATGATCGAGCGCTATCATGTCGGCGGTTTCATCTTGTATCAGGACAACATCGACAGTCTTGCGCAAACGGCGCAGCTAGTCAACGAACTAAAGGAAGCCAATCGTCAGAACAGCGTGCCGCTGCTTCTGGGCGTCGATCAGGAGGGCGGACGGGTCGACCGGATGCCCAGCGGCATCTCCGCTGTGCCGAGTCCGCGCCGTGTCGCCGAAGCAGATGACAAACGCTTCTCCTATGCGACGGGCCAGGCGCTTGGCATCCAAGTGCGGGCGCTCGGGCTCAATCTTAATTTTGCTCCGGTGCTTGATGTGAACAATAATGCGCGCAACCCCGTGATCGGTGACCGCTCTTACGGGGACTTGCCGGATGCTGTCATCCGCCATGGTCTGGAAGCGATGGATGGGCTTCGCTCCACCCGCGTCATCCCGGTCGTCAAGCATTTTCCGGGTCACGGCGACACCGACGTCGACTCGCATCTGGATCTGCCGGTTATCCACAAGACCAAAGACGAGCTCGAGAACTTCGAGCTGAAGCCCTTCGCTGCAGCTATCGCGGCTGAGACGGATGCAGTCATGGTGGCCCATCTGCTGATTCCCGGGCTGGATCCGGACCGGCCGGCCTCACTGTCGGAGGCCATCATCACTGATCTACTCCGTGGAGAGATGGGCTTCGAAGGCGTTGTCATGACGGATGATCTGACGATGCAGGGCATCACCAAGCATCACACGGTAGGCGAAGCGGCCGTCCTGACTCTGCTTGCGGGAAGCGATATCGTGCTGATCGGCCACCATCACGGGCAGCAGGCGGAGGTGCTCGACGCGATCCGTCAGAGCGTGGAGGACGGTCTGCTCACGGAGCAGCAGCTCGATGAGAAGACCAGCCGCGTGCTGCGGCTCAAGCAGTCCTACCAGCTGAACGACGATCCCGTAGAGCCGGCTGATGCGGACGCGCTTAACGGCCAGGTTCAATCGGTTCTGGAAGAGGCAAGGTGAAACATCTGACAGCAGTCTGGCTGCTACAAGCGGGGAATAAACCAGCAAAGGTAGGTTGTACGGAATTTTAGAATGGCCATATAGCGCTTAGGTCGGTCAAACGTCACATGGGCCGGGGCTGCAAGTTGTTCATCGCGCTCCCTCCCACTTGCCTCTGAACGCGATTTTTCATATTCATTCGGGCACATAGAGGCAAATGCCGCAAACGAGCTTGAAAAATCATGTTCATTTCACTATTTTCTCGATTTCCACTAAAAATATATGAAATTTCATATTTATCGACATGTCTGAGCTACAAAAAGAAGCAACGAACATGAAAAAAGCGTTCGTTGCTTCTTTTAAATCGTTTCTCTTTAAAAGATTGGTGAAAAATTTCCGGCGAGGTGTAAATCGATTCTGGAGAAGCGCAGCGTTCGCCTTTGTTCCCGGAATTCAACCTCTTATAGAGGTTAGTTATCAAGAATTCTGGGAACAACAGCGATCGGAAGAACGATTTGCAACCCATAGGCCTTCTTTTCACCACGCTTTTAAACTACCATAAACAACTGCTCCTAAAGCGCTCCGAGCTTCTCCACCAGCTGATCGATCAGCAGGTTAGCGGACTTGATGCCGCCCGAAAGGTTCCAGATCACTTCATCGACCTGGAAGGCTGTATCCTTCTGGCCAACATTGAGGTTGGCGAACAGCGGATCCGCCATCCAAGCCTGCTGGTTCTTCGTACCGCCCTTCTCCTCATCGTAGTCGGCGTTGAAGAAGAACATGACATCGCCGTCAAGCGCTTCGATGCGCTCCTTCTCGATCACTTCCATAAAGTTGTCCACATCCTGCGATTCCGGACGGGCAACGCCGAGGTCGCTCAAGATCGTGCCGGCAAACGTATCTTTTTGATAGATACGCACCGTCTCCGGCAGGAAACGAACGAGCGAAACTTCAAGATTCACTTTGTCGCCCAGTTGTGTCTTGGCTTCTTCGATATGCGCTTCGTAAGCGGCCATGACGGCCTCGCCTTCTTCTTGCTTGTTGAGCGCTTCGGCGTACAGCGCGAAGTTGACCTTCCATTGACCGGCCAGATCCGCAGAGAGCACGGTCGGCGCGATCTCCTTCAGCTGCGAGTAGATCTCCTCATGACGGATCTTGTTGCCGATGATCAGATCCGGCTGCAGGCTGAGGATCAGCTCCAGGTTGGGCTGGGATTCATCTCCCAGCTCGGTGACGCCTTCCATCTGGTCGGCAATATGCGGGAACCAACCGTCGCCGAGTCCTGAATTGACCGCGCCGACAGGCGTAACGCCCAGCTCGAGCAGCGCCTCCGTTCCTTCCTGCGTCAGGACAACTACGCGCTCCGGCGTACCGGTGAGCTCGGTCGTCTCCATGCTGTGCTCTACCTGGCGGGCATCTTCCCCGGCTTGCTCCGCCGGCGGATCGGCTGGCTGCTCGTTTGTGGCCGTCGCTTCGTTGGCTGGAGTTTCAGGCGTCTCATTGGCCGGGGTATTGCTGCCCCCGCATGCGGACAGAACCAGCATCATGGCCAAGAGCAGCAGGGCTGACGTCCAACGTGTACGATTGCGTTTTTGAGCTTTCATTGTTTTTGTTTCTCTCCCTTTTTTGATCATCTGTATTACACCTTACCAACTGCGACTGCGGTACAGCAGATAGAAAAAAAACGGCGCCCCGATCGCTGCGGTAAAAATACCTGCGGGAAGATCATACGGCATAAAAGCCAATCTCCCGATCATATCGGCTCCGACTAGCAGCACGGCGCCGATCACCGCAGACATCGGAATAATCCACCCGTAGCGGACGCCGACCAGCGATCTGGCAATATGCGGGGCCATCAATCCGATAAATCCGATCGCACCTGCTAACCCCACTGCTGCGCCAGCCAGCAGCACGCTGAGCAGCAGCACAAGCAGACGGCTGCGGTTTACCGGATTGCCCAGGCCAGTAGCTACGCTGTCGCCCATCGCCAGAATATTAAGACGGCGTGCGATAAGCCATGCCAGTGGCAGACAAAGAGCTACCCAAGGCAACAGCACGAATACCTCGACCTTGGAGGATCCGTACACCGTCCCTGTCAGCCAGTTGAGCACCTGGGTTGCTTTGAAGGAAGACCCGCTGATCAGCAGAAAGGTCGTCAGCGCCGACATCGCCGTGGACATCCCCACCCCGATCAGGATCAGCCGATTCGGAGAAGAGCCGCCTCGCCAGCCTAGAATATAGATGAGCGCGGCGGTGACCAGGGCGCCGGCTATGGCGCTGACCGGCAGCCAGTGGATGCTGAATCTGCCGTCGGTCAAGGTAAGAAAGGCTACCGCTGCTGCCGAAGCTCCGCCGCCCACGCCCATAATATCCGGAGAAGCCAGCGGATTGCGGAAGACGCCCTGCATCAGGGCTCCGGCTACCCCGAGCGCGGCGCCGACTAGCACAGCCATGACGGTCCGCGGCAGCCGCAGCGACTGGATGAGCATCCGGTTCTGCTGATCGCCTGCGCCGAACATCGCCCAGATGACGTCCTTGATCGGAATCGACAGTGCTCCGTATGCGATGCTGAGAAGGACAACCAGCAGAAGCACCGAGCCGGCGATCAGCAGAAGCAACGATTTCCTGGCCGCTCCGGACGGCCTGTGAAGCTCATTCATTCGCTTCGCCTCCTGGCCAGATAGATCAGGAAGGGTACGCCCAGGAGTGCCGTGGCAACCCCTACCGGCACGGAGCGCGGCATGAGCAGGAAGCGCGAAGCCGTATCCGCCGCGACCAGCAGCGCAGCCCCGCTCAAAGCGGAGAACGGGATCAGCCAGAAGTGATTGCTCCCGATCAGATAGCGGCAGATGTGCGGCACCATCAGCCCGACGAAGGCGATAGGTCCTGCCAGGGCAACCGACCCGCCGGCCAGCAGCACGACGGCGATCAGCGTCAGTCCTTTGGCTGCAAGCGCCCACTGGCCCAAACCCTTGGCGACATCGTCATCCATGGCCATAATATTGAGCGAGCGGCCCAGCAGCATGGCCAGGAGCCAGCCGACAACCAGATAAGGCAGCAGGTCGATCAGACTCTCCAGCTTCCTTCCGTTTACGGAGCCGACCATCCAGAACAGCAGTTCGTCGAGCGAAGCGTTGTTGAGCAGCATCAGCCCCGATGTGACGGAGGAGGCGAATGCCGCGAAGGCCGTCCCCGCCAGCGTCATCCGGACCGGCCGGAAGCCTCCTCGCCCGGCGGATCCGAGCGCGATGACCAACAGACTGCTCAGGCCGGCTCCGGCAAAAGCGACCCAGATCATGCCGCCCAAGTCAAGATCGAGCGGCGTCATCGTGATCACGAAGACGATGCACAGCACCGCCCCCGCATTGACGCCCAGGACGGACGGCGAAGCCAGCGGATTGCGGGTCAGCACCTGCATCATCGCCCCGGCAACGGCCAGGCTGGCCCCTACCGCAGCCCCGATCAGAACCGCCGGGAACCTGACCGTGCGGATGATGAGATGGGCGTTGGACCCGTCAAAATGATACAGCGCCTCCCGCAGCTGGGCCATGCTGAAGGTGTGATATCCGAATCGTACACCCGCCAGCATGACCCCAAGCAGCACCACAAAAGCTCCGGCTAGGGCCAGTCCTTTGGCGGCAGGTTTTTTGATCACACTATTCACGACAATTGCACTCCTCTTGATGAACCCCCATCCGATTACAGCTCTCTAGCGCAAGCCGAAGTCATGCTCCGGTTGTCATTATTGCCTGTTGAGAACAATTATCATTATAATCGACGCCGCTCCCCCGTGCCTATGGATCATATTGTCTCCTTTGCATGGATCCTGTTGCGTCGCAGCGGCCACCCAGCCCGTTCAACCCAGACAGAGCAATGAGATTCGAGTTTGCTTTTTGGCCGTAACATTCGTTATAATAATGATAATCATTATCATTTTAATAGTCTTATTTATACTATTCCGATGCAAAGGATGTTTGCTCATGAGTCACGCCATCCGACGAGCTGCATACATAATGTCAGACCTGCAGCGTCTTCGCTATACACGTCACGAAGCACTGCGACCCTTCCGTACAACCGGCCATGCGATGCTCTTCCTCTATGAAGGAAGCGGCAAGCTGACGATCCATGATCGCAAACATACGCTGCGCCCCGGCAGCTGCTGTCTGCTGGCCCCGGGAACCTGGGTCAAAGGCGTGGCCGGCCGCAGCGGCGCCTCTCTCTATGTGCTGCAGTATGAAGCGGGCGCTGAGGCAAGCAGCGGCTCCCTCTCTTCCCGACAGTCTGCTGCAGACGAAGAGATGGAGGAGGACACGGCTGTCGTGCTGACCCATACACCTGCCGTCGTGACGCTGCTGAGCCAGATGGAGCAGTTGGGCGAGCAGAGCAGCGACGCCGCTTACTTCCGGAGTCAGTCGCTGTTCTATGAGCTGCTGCACCTTATCAGCCTCGCGCCTGCGCCGCAAGACAAGCCGGCGCATGATGCTGTGCGCATGACAGTGGATTATATGGACAGCCACTATATGAACGACCTGCAAGTCGGCACGCTCCCCGAGATGGCCAATCTGACGCCGAGCGCTTATTGCCGGGCCTTCAAGAAGTCGGTCGGCTGCTCTCCAGGCACCTATCTGACCAAGCTGCGCATCCGCAAAGCCAAAGAGCTGCTGCGCGTGACCTCCCGCTCTACGCTCAAGGAGATCGCCCAAAGCGTCGGCTACAGCGACGAGCTCTATTTCAGCCGCGTCTTCAAAAAATCCGAGGGCGTCTCGCCGACGGTCTATGCCTCGTCCCGATCGACACGCGTCGCCGTTGTCAGCCATCTGTTCCTGCAGGACCATCTGCTCTCCCTCGGCATCCAACCGGTAGCAGCACCGGCATTCCCGAGCGTGTACGCAGGCTCAAGCGGCTTTCCCCGCTATCTCCAGCGGCAGCTGCAGGGGACGCGTCCGCTCAATGCCGAATCGCAGATCGAGCTGGGCGACGTCCAGCGACTGGAGCCCGATGTCATCATCAAGATGGCTTTCCAGGGTAACCCTAGCGACAGCAGCTGGATACGGGCGGAGAACGCCATCTGTCTAGAGGGCTTCCCCGAGTGGTACAACTATGTCGAAGCGCTGGGCTCGCTGCTGCACAAGGAAGCCGAAGCGGAGAGCGTCATCCGCCGGGTGGAGCAGATCGAGAGCTCTTACCGGAGCAAGCTGCAGCACGTCGCCGCAGAGGTCGGCGAGCTTCTGATCGTCCGGGCGCTGCCCGGCGATTTCCGGATCTACGGATCGCAGGGCCATGCGCTGACCGGGCTCTTCTATCGCGTCTTCGGCTTCCAGCCCGATCCTCGCGCATCCCATGCCTTCTATAAACGGGATACGTGGGAGACGCTGCTGCAGTGGGATCCCGCCAGCCTCCTGTTCATCTGGAGCGATCCGGCCGAGCTGCAGCGGCTGCGGCAGTGCCCCGAGTGGCAGCAGCTGCGCGCAGTCAGGGAAGGCCGGGTATACTTCCCGGATACGAGCGAATGGGATCCGTGGGGACCCTCGGGCCGCGAATATACCATCTATGACAGCGCCCGCTACTTCCAGCAGGCCGTCCCGCAGCGGGTCGTACGCTGAAGCTTAGCCATCGCAAAAAAACCGTCCGACAACGAACACAGCCAGGTGGCTTGTTCGCCGAAGACGGTTTTTTCTTATTTTCGTATAAAGGACTTAACGATCGATCAGCGTAACCCGCTCGCTGGCCGGTATTCTCGGTATGCTCTTAGGGACGACGGCGGGATAGCCGACATGAAGATTGCCGACTGCCCTCTCTCCCGGCTCGATGCCGACGGCTTCGCGAAACACCTCTTCATGGAGCCAAGGGTAGGTTTCCCAGACCATGCCGATCCCTTGCTCCCATGCCAGCAGGCTCAGGTTATGGATAACGATCGCCGTTGATGCGTAATCCTCTTCCCGTACTTGCAGGTAAGGATTCTCCTTCATCACAATCGTAATGATCATCGGATTGCCCATAATTTTCTTATAGTATTTCTCGCCGGTGGCCTTCTTCTTCTCCGGGTCCCACTCCCAGCGCTCGTTCATGGTCCGGCAAGCCTCGGCGATCGGCTTGCGCCCGTCGCCCGAGCTGATGATAAACCGCCATGGCTGCGTCATCTTGTGATTGGGGGCCCATACAGCTGTGTCCAGCATCTCGATGATGAGCTCTGCCGGCACTTCGCGGTCCTGGAACCGGTGTACGCTGCGACGCTCCCGGATCAATTGCTTCAACTCCATAAGGTGCAACCTCCATCCTCTGTTCGTCCTCCCCACTATAGCGTATGGCTGGGGTGGCGACTATGGACGGGATTGACCGATTGCAATGGACTTTTCGGATACTGTATTACACCTCGATGTCCTCAGTCCAACGTAAAATCGCCTGACCCGGTGCGGACCTCCAGCAGCACTTCGCCGCTGCCAAACGCTCCCCGAATTCTCTTGTCGCTGTTGCCGTCCTGTATGAAGCCATCCCACTCAATGCTTCCACGGCCCGAGCCGCCGTCGTAGCGAACCTCCAGCGACTGGGGCTCATGATCCAGCTCGACCTTGACATTGCCGCTGCCTGTATGCAGACTCGTATCATGCCTCAGCTCCGCCACATCCATATCGATGTTGCCGCTGCCGGTCCGGCCCTTGACTTGCGCGGTACCACCCTGCAGCTCGATGTCGCCGCTGCTCGCATTCACAGTCAGCTGGCGCAGCTCGTAGCCGTTGATCTCGATGTCGCCGCTCCCGGTGTTAAACGAAGCGTCACCGCCGTATACGCGCCCCATCTCAATATCCCCGCTGCCCGTCTTGATGACCAGGTTCTCAGCCTGGATCTGCTCTCCGCTTATATGACCCGAGCCTGTGCCAAAGTCCCCCGTCGCCGCCTCAAGCTCCAGGAACGAGATATCGCCGCTGCCCGTGTTCAGCCTCAGCAGGTCCGCCTTCAACTCGGACAGCTCCAGATCGCCGCTCCCCGCCTTTACTGCCAGCTCCTGCCATTGCCGCCGCGGCACCTCCACGATCAGGTCGATATCATTAAATGACAACCCAAAGCCGCTCTGCTGCCGGGCACTGACTTCGATCGCACCGCCCCGCTCCCGCATCGTCAGCTCCGGGCGTTTGCTGCCAATCGTAAACCCGCGCTGATAGCCGACCAACTGCGCATGCACTTCATCCGAATCGGTAGGCACCAGCCGAACATCCGCCGATCGGACATCGATGCGCAGCCGCTCCGCCTCCGAAGCGTTCAGCCTCTCCGACAGATCTACCTCTCCGCCTGAGCCGAAGCCCAGATTGCCCAGCGAGCCGCCTCCCCACATGGAGATTATCGCTACAATACCTACTACCACGAGCACAACGCCCATTAAACGTCTCATTTGCTTGCTTCCTCCCTGATTTCCGCCCCTCTATGGACGCCCCGGTTAGTTCCCTTGCTGACGTAATTATACCAACGTCTGGCAACCTGTTTCTACCGCCCCCCGGCTGAAACTTCTCCCCGTCTGAGGTCCAGGTCGCGAGATTCATCTCCGCCCGGCTTCGAAGCGTACTCAGGTACTTTGCGAGGGCCCTGGAAACATATACGCTAGAGCTGCCGACTTAAAAACTACGAAGCAGCACGAAACGTAAAGGCACAGGCGATTATACCAATTAACGTTCGCAACGAGAAGGAACCACCTTCGGGCATGACATCCCGTGGTACACCCTGTTGCTCGATGGGCTATGAAATGACTTATTGGGGCGTTGATGGCGATCACCTGAAATTCCGCTGTCCCCACGCCACAGGCAAGGTAGACTGTCCGATTGGGATGGCTGCATGCTCATCTTCCAACTATGTAATGGTCGTCAAAGTCGATACGAAAAGCGATTTGCGGCGCTATTCAAGTCCACATCGAGAAACGAAACGCTGTAAGGAGCTTTAAAACGAAAGAACCAGCGCAGAACGATTTAACTCCAGGTTGAAAACCTATCTCACCACAGACGCCATGCACGTCTGGGTATTCAAAAGGTGACAACTCACCAATACCTAAACGCCATTGTGTTACTCGCTTCAGCATTTAGCGATCGCCCGTAAGTCCAAGGA
This sequence comes from Paenibacillus jepli, assembly GCF_047238105.1. Classification (NCBI taxonomy): domain Bacteria; kingdom Bacillati; phylum Bacillota; class Bacilli; order Caryophanales; family Paenibacillaceae; genus Paenibacillus; species Paenibacillus jepli. Next base: position 6,352,410 of record NZ_JBDFMD010000001.1, on the reverse strand, counting down.
AGTCGCTGCTTTTTTTTTGAAATACAAGCGTATATGATTCTCCTACCTACTAGGCTTGTATTTCTCCGGAATGAAACGCGCTGCGCCGCCAGAGGACGTCGTCAGCCGTTTCACCTTAATCAGTAGAAATTCTTTATGCAAAATGCTCATAGACATAATGATCGGCAATATACTAAATTTTCAATAAACAAATTAACGCAGTGATTTATTGAAGTCAAACGAACAAAAAATAGCCTGTTGAGGTTTCTCAACAGGCTGAAACCACGCCTGACGTGGTTTTTTGAAGACATAATTGTAATTTGATAGACTTCGGATCAGTAACTCATTATTGTTTATGATATAGAAACATAAATAGCCTGTAGGAATGAGACGTTATTCTCTCTTCTCTACAGGCCATTATCTCAGCGGCTGCTACTAGTTCGATTCTCTTAAGAAATGATTTCTATAGTTACCGTATAAACATAGATACCTTTCTTAATTTGATAGGGATCGTGAATATTTTTGGTCCAGCCGGTATCTCCGCCAAGACCTGCATGTTTGTAATCAATATTAAGAAAAACAGAATCTGAATTTCCCAGCTCGTCTTCATAGGCGGCGTTGTCATATTGCTCAATACTGTGCCCATGAATATCAAAATGGAAATGTCCCGCTGCCGAGACTTTTACTTCTTGTTCTTTGGATGACAAATATAAATACCGGACATCCTCCTTACCACCACATTCTACCGGTAAGATATAGGGTACGTGCTGCTGTTCTACAGTGCTCTCATATACTCCAACGAATGCGGCAGATTTACGATCCGCGTAGTTTTCCCATGGCCCGCGGCCATACCATTTCATGTTCTTCCAGGCATCGGAGAACTTAAAGCTAAGCCCAATTCTCGGGAGAGTGTCGACCTTGGCATTGTTCACAACTTTATTGGTGATTTCTATACCTTTGCCGCCGATGGTATAATTGGTTTTTGTTTCAATGCATCCATGATATATACAATAAACTTGAATGATAACAGCAGCTGGTGCTGCAAATACCCGAATCTTCTTGATTTCTTTTTGATGGGAATGGAGCCCGAGAGCTTTCCATTCATCTGCATAATTGGACGATTCGAGATGAATACCTGCATCAATTCCTGTTGGAGGGCGATAGAAGTTATTTGTTCCCCCCGTGAAATAATTCTGGTTATTGTATTTTACAGAAATGAACTCTGCTGTTTCTTTCGAAAAAAGAACCGCTGTATTTTCATTATATATATGAATTTCATTTGTCGTTTCATCATACTTCAAACTATCCTTTTCTATCTCTCCGGTATGCACTTTATTAACAGAATCTTTAAGCTCTATCTGGCATGCATAAATACAGGTTCCCTTATTAGAATAAAAAGTGTCCTCGTCCAAATAAGCATGGAAATTAAGAAAAGCTTCCCCGGAGACTTTAGACGAATCATATGGCGCTTGAATCTTTTCAACGGATCCGGGTGCTGTGTGATACCTAGGCAAACTCCCGCTTTCAATCACCCTTCCATCGCAAACTAGCTCCCACACCAAATTCAAATGGCTTAAATCTCGATGCGTGTAGTGATTATAAATTCGATAGCCATTATTCCCAGGCATGTAATCCATTTGGATAGGAGATTGTACATTTTTTATTTCATTCGCAGCCGGCTTGAGCGTTAGATCAGGGAAAACAATACCATTCAGGCACATATCAGGAGCAGGATCAATAACTTCTTCCTGGAATGCCCCGCCATAGACATACTTTTTATTTCCGTCTTTATCATGCTTAACCAGCGCTTTATCCTGAAAATCCCAAATAAATCCTCCTTGAAACCGCGGGAATTTATGAATGAGATCCCAAAATTCCTTAAAGTTTCCGTTACTGTTACTTTTCGCGTACGCATATTCACACATAATAAAAGGACGTAAATCTTCGCTTTCAGCCATGACATCCAAGATCCAATCTTTCTGAGGATACATAGGTGCCACAATATCAGAGATATTTGCTGGAGGACTCAGAGACTCATACTGAACATACCTTGTTTTGTCATACTCCTTAATCCAGCCGTACATCGCAGCATGATTCGCTCCATAACCGGATTCATTACCCAGAGACCAGATAATGATGGATGGATGATTTTTATCTCTCAGAACCATCCGTGTAGCCCGTTCCATATACGCATGTGTCCATTCGGGGGATGCGCTTAACTGGCCGCCAAGACCGTGTGTTTCAATATTGGCTTCATCCACTAGGTAAATGCCCAGTTCATCACACAGGTCATACCATTCGATTGCGTGGGGATAATGACTTGTTCTTACCGCATTGATATTCAGCGATTTCATGACCTTAATTTGCTCACGCATATATTCTATTGTTACGGCTCGTCCTGTTTCAGGACAAAAGGCGTGAAGATTAGTTCCCCGTATAATGAGACGCTTCCCATTAATTCTCAGGACCCCTTTTCGATCGATATTCACTTCACGGAAGCCGACATTCGCGCTCTCAATATCAATTACATTTCCAGAAGAATCAATCATTTCTAACACCAATTTATAGAGGTAAGGGTTCTCGTCGCTCCACAATTGAGGATTTGAAATGGTTTTCGTAACCTTTGCTACATATTTTTCTTGAAGATAGAAATCACAATCCGCAAACTTTGGCGTTTCAAACTCAGTAACCAATTTCTGATCGCTATCATAAAGGGACAACCGAACATGGGCTTCACCATAACCATTAGCTTGATTATTAGGTATAACCGTTACGCTTAATTCGGCATTGTTGTAATTACCTGAAAAGAGGGTTTCGATCTTATAATCATGGATGCGCATACGTGGTTTTGCATAAATGAGAACATCTCGGTAGATCCCCGAGAGATGCCAGTAATCCTGATCCTCCAGATAAGTGCCGGCTCCAAACCGCATAACCTGAACAGCTATACGGTTTTGTCCCTTTTGAATGTAATCCGTGATATCAAAAGAAGCGTTAAGCTTACTGTCCTGAGAATAGCCAACCCGTTTGCCGTTTAACCAAAGATAAAAACACGATTCTACACCTCCAAAATCGATAAATATATCCCTTTCGTTAAAATGTTCGTCAACTTCAAACGTTCGGACGTAACAACCGGTAAGGTTACTATCTGGCACATGAGGCGGATTCAAAATGTATTCATTCTTCTTGAGTTGAATTTCGTGATGTGAACCCTCCCCTTTTTGAACAAAGGGATACAACATATTAGTGTATACAGGTTTTCCATACCCCGAAAGTTCCCAATTGGAAGGAACCGGAATATCATCCCAATGGGAAACATCATGGTCAGGACTATAGAATTCATTCGTTACTTCATCGGGAGACCCAAACAATTTAAACTTCCACATTCCATTCAGGCTATTTACGTATTTAGACTTTCTCCGATCTCCGCTTAAAGCCTGTTCAACGGTTTCGTATACTCCGTAGGGCTCATGCATGGGATAACGATTTTTTTGAGTAACATGTTGATTTTCCCAATCTCTGCTTAGCTTCATTGGCTTAAATAACACTCCCATCCATTGTTCTAATTGGTTGATCTCTCAATGTAGATACCCTTATAATATAAGGAAAATCCCTTTTATTAAATGTTGAATATGGTATTTCATTTATCCATTTTGGCAGGAGTGTGAATACATGAATTTTGAAGACATTAATGAAAATGATGTAATCTACCGATGTATCGGCAAAGATTTTAATCAAGGTATTTTATCTTGCGGCTTTATGCGAAAAAGATCAGCAGAGCGTTCTCAATATGATTTTAAGATAGGATATTACAGCTGTTTTTTAATATTGCAAGGCAGTGGAACGTATATTTCTGCGGACGGTACCGTTACTCCTATGCAAGCAGGTGATCTTGTTCAACGTTTACCTGAACGTTTGCACTCTACTGCAATTGAACCAGATGGTAATTGGATCGAGTTTTATATCAGTGTCGGGTATCCTGTCTATTCATACTTAAAGACACTTGGAATTATTAATTCCGATAAGGAAGTTCAATCGACACCGCATACGAATGATTTTTTCTTTGATTTTCTATCCTTGCTGAAAGCCTTGAAAAGTGCAACAGATGAAAGTCTTCCCTCCCTGCTAATGAAGTCTCAGGATTTGATTATCCGATTACATAGTAGCATCCATAATGCTCATAGCAATGAAAATGAAAGTAAAATAACAAAAGCTTGCGAGCTTATTAGTGTTTCCAATGATATTCACTTTGATATTCAGGAATTGGCATCTGCCGTGAATATGGGCTACGAGAACTTCCGGAAATTTTTCAAAGATACTACGGGGATTTCCCCTAAGCGATATCACACTGAACATTTAATGAGACAGGCAAAAATGATGCTGCTATCTGGACTTCCCATCAAACACGTAGCCGTTAGTCTGGGTTACGGGGATATATACTCATTCACCAAACAATTCACTAAGTCAGAAGGGGTATCACCAGGACGATATATTCGAAAAACAAAACCTGTTCAAAATTAACCCCCTACCATTTCTGATTCATCTGATCTGCCTAAAAAACAAAAAGCAACTCATCCGTAGACAAGTTGCATAGTAAACGTTCCTTTTGCAGCGGATGTTACTTTGTAATTTCCAGTTTACCGCTTCACCTTATAAAACTCATGATACAGCTTCATCAGCGCCCGCTTCTCGATCCGCGACACGTAGCTGCGGGAGATGCCCAGCTCCTTGGCGATCTCGCGTTGCGTCCGCTCGTCGCCGCCGTGTACCAGACCGAAGCGGCCGATGACGACTTCCTTCTCCCTATCGTCCAGGATATCCAGGTTTTTATAGATTTTGCTTTTCTCGATCTTGAGCTGCACTTTATCCGCCACTTCGTCAGACTCTGTCCCCAAGATATCGATAAGCGTGATCTCGTTGCCCTCTTTGTCCGTCCCGATCGGATCATGGAGCGAGACGTCCTTGCGGGTCTTCTTCAAGCTGCGAAGATGCATAAGGATTTCATTTTCGATACATCGCGCCGCGAATGTCGCCAGCTTCGTCCCTTTGCCTGTCTGGAAGCTCTCGATCGCCTTGATCAGACCGATCGTGCCGATGGAGATCAGATCCTCCAGGTCCTCGCCGGTGTTGTCGAATTTCTTGACGATATGGGCCACCAGGCGCAGATTGTGCTCGATGAGCAGATTGCGCGAGTGCTGGTTGCCTTCGGCAAACAATCGCAGGTGCTTGGCTTCTTCTTCCTCCTGCAGCGGCTGCGGAAACGCATTGTTTTTGACATACGACACAAGCAGTGACAACTGTTTGATAAACAAAGCGATAGCCGTGAATAATCCCATGCAGCGTCCACCCCCAAACTGGTTTCGCTTTAAAACAGCCTCCCGTCTTCGCCGCTCTAAAGCAAACATCGATGTTCTTTAGTGTATGTGGGTGAACGCCTATTTGTGCCTGTACGGGTCGAATCCTCCCGAATCAGGTCAGGGCATGTTTTGCTTTCACGTCCGCATAATTCAATTTCACCGTAGTATTCAATGGCAGCCGGTCCTCCTTCTCCATCATCCAGTACAGCAGCTTGCTTTCCAGCTGCGAACGGATCCCGGCCAGGGAAGGATCGTCAAAGCGATTATGCCGCTCATCGCGGTCGCTCACCAGATCGTAAAGCTCGCCCTCTCCATTGGCATACAGGTTCAGCTTCCACTCCGCGGTGCGGATGCTCTTGCCCTTGCCTACCCACGCCTCGCGATAGGCGCACCAGACGAAATACCGGTCATCCAGCGGATGCTCCGGACGCACAGTAAGAGCAGAGACGCTTAGCGGCTCTCCCGACTCGCCGCTCTCGATGACGACATAGTCACGCGGCGAATAGCTCTGCCCGTTCAAGAACGGAGCCAGGCTTCTGCCCTGTACGCCGGGCGGAGTCGCGATGCCGGCCAGATCCAGGAAGGTCGGCATCACATCCACCAGCTCGGTCAGCTGCTGCGTGCGCGGCGGTCCCTCGTACCCCGGAGCGGCGACGATGAACGGCACACGGGTGATCGCGTCATAGAACAGGTTATGCTTCTGGATCAGCCCGTGCGCGCCCATCGCATCGCCATGATCGGAGGTGAAGACGATGACGGTATTGTCTGTCAGTCCCAACTCATCCATCTTCTCGAACACGCGGGCGAGCGTATCGTCGATGAACCGGATCATGCCGTAATGGATGGCCCGTACTTTGCGGATCAGGTCGTCATCCGCCGTGTCCATCGCATCCATCAGATGCGCCACCCGCTGCCGCTCCGGTTTGCCATCCAGACTATACTTCGGCGGCAGCGGGACGGTGGCCGGGTCGATCATGCTGGCGTACGGCTCAGGGACCTGATAAGGCGTATGCGGATCCGGGAAGGAGAGCCAGGCAAAGAAAGGCTTCTCCGGATCGCGCTGGTGCTCCAGGTAATCCAGCATCGTCTCGCCCAGCAGATACGTACCGCATTTCTCCGGACGGGCCGGGTTGGTGCCATGGCCAAGCGGGCTCACCCAGCACGTATGGGACCACTCATGCGCCGCTATGCATTCGGGATCATCCCGGTATCCGTCCACGAGATGCCCGTGCTCAGCCAACCGGACGTAATCGAACACCTGTCTCAGCACACTCGCCTTATCGGGCTCCGCGACTTCGCCGGGATAGCAGGTCTTCGTGGATTCCATGAACGCATGATTCTTCCCGATAATTGCGGTCTGATAGCCGTGCGCCTTCAGCACCTGGGGCAGCGTAACCTCTGCGGGATTGATCATCATATGATTGGCTTGCGCGCCGATCGTCGAGGCATATCTTCCGGTGAACAAGGAAGACCTGGAAGGCGCACAAGCGGGATAATTGCAAAACGCGTAATCGAAGACGACGCCCCGTTCGGCCAGCTTCTCCAATGCTGGAGTTCGCAAGGCAGCATTGCCATAGAGACTGAGCGTCTCCGCCGATTGCTGGTCGGTCTGGATAAGCAGCAGATTCGGTCTTTTTTTCATGGGATCCTCCTTCAGCCTTTGATCGAACCGATCATGACGCCTTTGACAAAATAGCGCTGAATGAACGGATAGAGTACCAGAACAGGGATGCTGGAGACGATAATCACCGCATACTTGATGCTCTCAGCCATCATAACCCGCTCCGTCATGCCCGCATCGCCGCCAGTCATGTCATCCTGCCCCAGGATCAGAATCTCGCGCAGGATGAGCTGCAGCGGGAACAAGTCACGATCCTTCAGGTAGATCAAGGCGTTGAAGTAGGCATTCCAGTGGCCTACCGCGTAGAACAGCACCATGACCGCGAGGATAGGCTTGGACAGCGGCAGGATGACGCTCCACAGCATCCGGAAGAAGGAGCAGCCGTCCATCCATGCCGATTCCTGCAGCTCATACGGGATACTGTTCTGAAAAAAACTCCGCATCACGATAAGATTATAGGTCGCAATGGCCCCCGGAAGCAGCATCGCCCAGACGGTGTTGATCATGCCGAGGTCCTTCACCAGCAGATAAGTCGGGATGAGACCGCCGCTGAAAAACATCGTAAAGGTCACAAAAAACATCAGAAACTGCCTGCCCGGCAAATCTTTGCGGGAGAGCGGGTAAGCCGCCAACACGGTCAGCACCAGATTGATGAGCGTACCCGCCGCTGTATAAAACACCGTATTGGCATAGCCGTTCCAGATCTGCTTGTTGTCAAAAACAAGCTTGTAGGGCTCCAGCGTAAAGCCTTGCGGCAGCAGCCACACCCGACCTTCGATGACGTCGACCGGATTGCTGAACGAAGCGCTCACCACAAAGAGCAGCGGATATCCCACCAGCACCATCAGCACGACGGTGATGCCATAGACGACCGCATCAAAAATCTTGTCATCCCGGGAGCGCAGCGCGCGCTCATTTGGTGTATGCATTGTATTGCTCCTCTACCATAGACTCGAATCGGTCTTTTTCCTCGCGTACCAGTTCACGAGCACGAGGAGAGTGAAGTCGATCACCGCATTGAACAACCCTGCCGCCGCGGTATAGCTGAACTGACCGCCTTGAATCCCGTTTTTGTAGACGAACGTCGGCAAAATATCGCTTTTGCTGGCATTCAGCGGATTTTGCATGAGCAGCGCTTTCTCGAAGCCGACATCCATCAGCTGCCCCATCTGCAGGATGAATAGGATGATGACTGTCGGCAGAATGCCCGGTATCGACACATGTCGCACCCGCTGCAGCCTTGTCGCGCCATCGATCTTGGCCGCTTCGTACAAGGTAGGATCGATGCCGCTGAGCGCCGCCAGATAGATGATCGATCCCCAGCCCATATGCTGCCAGATCCCGGACGTCACGAACACGGTCTGGAACCAGTCGGCCTTCTCCATGAAGTCAATAGATGACAAGCCTAACAGGTTCAGGAGTTGATTGACTTTGCCGATATCCGGATCCAGGAAAATGTTCAGCATGCCCACCAGCACGATAACCGAGAGAAAATGGGGAATGTAGCTCACATTTTGCAGCAGCTTCTTCATCCATCCCAACCGGATTTCATTGAGCAGCATAGCTAGCAGGATCGGGATCGGGAAGCCCAGCAGCAGCTGATACAGACTCAAAGAAATCGTATTCCACAGCAGATCCCAGAAATAGGCCGAGGAGAAAAACCGCTCAAAGTGCTTCAAGCCTGCCCAGGGACTGCCGAGGATGCCTTTGGTTGCGGAGAAGTCTTTGAAGGCGATGGTGATCCCGTACATCGGCACATACTTGAACAAAATGTACCAGGCCACCGGGATCAGCAGCATCAGGTAGAGCTGGTATCGGACGAGCACCCGCTTCCCCAGGACATGCTTCGGCTTCCAGCCGCCATCCGCGAGAGTTGTTGTTTTGGGAGCCTCCGCTTGCATGTGCTCACGCTCCTATCTCATGTGTAGGACTAGACGCAGACGGCGACTATCGCCGCCTGCAAGGATTCTCTTACTGCTTGGCGTCGTACGCTTCCTGATATGCCTGCTCCAGCTCGCCGAGCTTCATCTTCTCCAGGGTAGCCGTATATTCGTCCCACTTGTCGAAGCTCAGCTCTCCGATGATGAACTTGGCCACCGATTCCCGCACATATTTATCGATATCCGCTTTGATCGGGATGATGCGGTCGGAGGTATCCTTGTCGAAGATCGGTGCGCCATGGACCGTCTCCGGCAGATAATCCTCGATGAAGCCGTTCACCTCAAGCACCTTCTCATTCTCCACGATATTCCCGTACGTATCTGTCACCACATGCGGGAAGCCGCCGCCAGGCACCAGATTCACCTCACCCAGAGCTGCCATGAAACCTCGGGAATCCTGCTTGATCTCGTCGCTGATGACCGGCTGGCCGTCCTGCATCGTGTAGGTCTGGCCTTCGATGCCGTATTGGAAAAACTTCGAGCCTTCGTCGCTGAAGAAATGATCCACCCAGCGGATGGCAGCTTCCGGATGCTTGTTCTCTCTCGAAATTGCGAAGGTCCCGATCGGTGCGGCGATCGGCCCTGTAGCCGAATGGATCTGATCGCCGTGCGGACCTGTGATCGGCGTCATCCCCGTAAATTGATCTTCTACCTGAAGGAAGGGATCGGAAGCCTGGATGAAGAACATGCCGATCAGGGCTTGAGACAGGTTGCTCCGCCAGTTGGGAATATCGCCGGCGTAGAAATCCTTCCACAACAGCTTCTCGCTGTACAACCGGTTTAGAAACTCCAGCAGCTCTTTAAATCGTTCATCGTCCAGCCAGATGTTGACCTGATCGTCTGTAATATTAAGCTGGTATCCCATCTGCTGCTCCAGACCAAACGCGCCCGAGAAGGTGGAGAAAACCATGCCCATATCCCGGAAGCCGAGCGGGATCTCGTCTTGTTGGCCGTTGCCGTTGGGGTCATCGTCGCGGAACGCCCGCAGGACCTCGAACAGCTCATCGATCGTCGTTGGCGCTTGCAGCCCCAGCTTGGCAAGCCATTCCTGGTTGATCCAGATTTTCTCCGAGCGCCCCGAGCTTTGCAAGCGGACTGTGGGCAGGGAATAGATATGACCGTCCGCAGCCGTTACTGCCGTTTTGACTTCAGGGTACTGCTCGAAGATTGCTTGCAGGTTGGGCGCATGGGCCTCGATCAGCTCCTCCAGCGGGATGAGCATCTCCTCCTGCTGGCCGTAACGGGCGATATCCGTATTCGTCAGGTTGGCCCGCAGGAACAGATCCGGCAGCTCGTTGGCGGCGAAGAGCAGATTGCGCTTCTCGTCACAGCCCTGTCCGCTCGCTGGCAGTTCGTCGAACTGCAGCTGGACATTGGTCATCTTCTCATATTCCTGGAAGATGAGCACATCGCCCCAATCCGCATGGTTGGCGTCCTTGCAGCCGAACACCTTCATCGTCACCGGCTCCGTTACGATGGGAAAGCCAGCTTCTGTAAGATTGGAGGAGGTCCCGGCATCCTCCTGGCCTCCGTTTGCTTCCTCTGGCGCATTGCTGCAGGCCGAGACCAGCATTGCCGCCGTCAGCACAGCGGCCGCCATCAGGTTTCGCTTGGTGCGTTTTACTTTCATCGTCCATCCATCCCCTTTTCTTGTTATGCAAAGGCTTACATGTGGAGCTAGAACTGATTATAAACCGCCCGGGATCCCAACAGCGTTTCACATTTATGCACTTCCGTATCAAATTTTTGCAGCCGTTAGGATGAGGACCGTCCTTGCAGGCGCTCTTTGTATGCCGATGGCGTCTCACCTGTCGCTTCCTTGAACACCCGGATAAAATAGCTGTTGCTTCCGAAGCCGAGCTTGGCATGGAGCGCTTTGAGCGGTATATCCCCTTCGAGCAGCAGCTGCTTGCCTCGTTCGATACGCTGCTCCGTCAGCAGCTCCGTGAACGTCTTTCCGGTTTCTTCTCTAACAAGCCGGCTCAAGTAGGATGCCGTGATGCCCAGCTCCTGGGCCGTCTCCTCCAGCGTGATGCCTTGGCGGTAGCGGCTCGCCATCATCCGCAGCGCTTCGCGCACATGCCGGGAATAACCGGAGTCGAGATTCAGCCGCTGAAGACTCAAGGCAAGCCTCGTGTAAATGGCGCATACGGCCCCCTCAGTCTGCGCATTCGTCAGCCCCGGCCGCTGGAAGCTCTCCAGTTCCTCGTGCATCCAATCGGTCGGGAGACCGGCCTTGCGGGCAATTTTGGCAGCGATCTGCACCAGCTCTGCGGAAGCCCGCTCCAGCAGCAGCGGCTTTCCTTGCTGTGCCTCCTCCAATCCCATAATCTCCTTGATGATCTCCACCGCCTCCTGGCTGTCTGCCGCCTCCATCGCTGCGAGCAGCCGCTTCTCGTGACTGATAGTCACATATGGCACCTCCCCATGCTTTGCCGACCGGCTTGGCTGATGCCACGCCCCTCCGACACCCCGGATCAGTAACCCGTACGCTTCCCGGCAGTAGGCGAGCGGGTGGAAGACGGGACTGACGAGAATCGACGACGCCAGGTTCATGTACAGCTGCAACGAGGCCTGCAGACGGGCGCCCCTGGCCGAGATCCACTGGCCGATCACGTGCTCGCTGCGCTCGTCCCCGCTGCTCACCAGGATTACCCAGCGGCCGTGATCCAATGTTACTGTGCAGCTCACAGGGTACCCCCCGACGGCCTGGTCGCAGAGCTCTGTCACCGACCGAAGATACGCGGTCAGCTCTTGCTCCTCCATACGCGCGGTGAGCATGTCATAATGAGCAAGCTGCACCAGCATGAGCACCCAGCGGGGCTTCTCTTTTGCGGGGCTGCTAGCCGAGAAGTATTGAGCGAGCGGCAGCAGATCCGCTTCTACCCCCGACAGATGATCTCGCAGAACAGAGCGAGCCAGGGCGGTATCCGCCTGCTCCTTCACGCGCAATCGGACTACCCGTTCCTCCAGCTGCCGTCGGACCTTGCCCATCACATCGCGCAAGGTCTCGGCGCTCAGACGGTGCTTCAACACATAATCGACAGCGCCATAGCTGAGGGAGCCGCGCACATACTCGAAGGCGTCGTAGCTGCTCAGCACGACGATCTTCAGCAGGGGATTAGTCTCTAGCAAGTAACGGGTCAGCTCCAGCCCGTCCATGCCGGGCATACTCATGTCGACGATTACCGCATCCGGCTGCTGCACACGGATCAGCTCCAGCGCCTGATGCCCGTCACCCGCTTCTCCACACAGCACGAAGCCCTCCTCCTCCCATGCCAGAAGCGAACGCAGATGATTGCGTACCAGCGGCTCGTCATCGATAAATACAAGTTTCCAGTTCATGCTTGTCCCTGCCCTTCTCTATCTATCCATCGAGGAAGCCGCAGCTCCACTGTCGTCACCATGCCCGGTACACTGACGATCGACAAGCCGTAAGACTCGCCGAAGGTCAATCGGATCCGATCCTGCACATTGCGGATGCCGATCCCCGTGCTCTGCTGAGCTTCCGGCACGCATGCCGGATCGAGACTTGCCGCGATCTGCTGCTCTGCCATGCCCGTACCGTTATCGGTAACATCTATCCGCATCTCGCCATCCGCTATGCAGTAGCTTCGGATTGTAATCGTCCCGCAGCGTTCCGTCGCAACGCCGAACCCATGCAGCAGCGCATTCTCGACGAGCGGCTGAAGCAGGAATTTCGGAACCAGACCATCCATCGTCTCCGCCTCCGTATCGATGTGTATCGTTACACGATCCATGAACCGGTACTTCTGGATGTTCACATACCTCCCGAGCAACTCCAACTCCTCCCTCAACGGGATCAGATCCCGTTTCTGGTCAACCGCATTCCGCATGAGCTCTACAAGCGAGGTTGAGATTTCTCCGATATTGGGCACCTGCTGGATATGGGCGAGGTATTTGATCGTATTGAGCGTATTGTAGAGGAAGTGGGGATTGATCTGGGACTGCAGCGCCCGATATTCCGCTTCCCGCTTCTGCCTCCCCCGTTCTTCCGTCTCCGCCATCAGCTCCTGTACATTTGTCATCATGGAAGAGAACATGGCGCTGAGCTGTCCGACTTCATCCTCCGTATTGACGCGCGGCCTCGCCTCCAGCTGACCGCCTCTGACCCGTTTCATCGTATGATGCAGCCGCTTCAGATTTTTGGTGATCTGCCTCGATAGCACGATGGAGATGATATGAACAGCCAACAGCACCACCCCAGTCATCCAGATCAAGTGCTTCCGGATCTCTTCCACCTCCCGCAGCAGTTCGCTGGTCGGCACCATGCCGATCGTAGTCCAGCCGGAGAGCTCGGATGCAATCGGCACAGACAAGTAAGCGGCACCATCCACCGTTTGCAGACGCCCCGAAGGATCGGACCTGGTTGCCTTTGACTGCTGCTCCATCGCCCGGGCCAAGTCTGGCCTTCCTTCCTCATGAGAGCCGCTGTAATAGATGAGTCTGCCGCTACTGTCCACAACGCCGATCTGACTCCCCTGCAACGGTTGGATGTCGAAGACGCGTCTCATAAAATCGGGCTGAAACTCAATCACGCATAGTCCAATGGCTGTCCCGCCCGCAAGCATCGGCCTCACGAGCAGCATGGAGTTTTCCGTGAACTCGTCGTAGAGCACGTGACGGTGGTTTTCCTTAAATTCCGCCTTTCCGAGCAGTCCTTGCAGCTTTGTCCCGCTTATTCGGGAAGGGCCGTTCTGGTACTGCTTGCCGTTGTAGCCGACGACGGTAATGCGCCGGATATAGGATTTATAGGCCGCCAAAGAAGCGATGAAATCTTCGACCAGCTTTTTCTCCTGAAACCATGCATACGACGGAGGCTGAGTGTCGCTCAGCAAGCTGCCGGATACCATATCCCGGGTTGCGATGACCTTGGCCACCTGATCCGCTTCCTCCATCGTGGAGCGCAGCTTCTCATCTGCCCTGCGGATGCTGTCGGAGATAAAGACCGTCGCATTCTCTTCGATAACGCTCGCCGCATTATGGTAGATACTGTAAGCAAGCGGAATGATCGCCAAGCATATCATGACGCTGAACGCCATGAACATTTTTCCTCGGATGGTGCGCATGGATCTTCCCCCTCTTTTATGCTGCACAAGACGAATAGCCGCCTGCCGTCGGTCCGATCGGTCAGGCGGCTTCAGATATGCTACAATCAGATAGTAGCACAGGGGTTGGCCGGCAAACGATTATTTTTTATGCAATACCGATTATAGTGATGAACAGAGAGAAGGGGGCGGGCCGCTTGGCCGTACTGGGGAGAGTCCGATTGATCGAGGATCTTGTGATGCGGTTGGGGTGGGTGATAGAAAATGTGGTGCCCGGCGAAACCGAGTTCCCCCGGGCGAGCTATCCCAACACGATCATCTGGATCGTTGTAGACGGGAACCGCGAGATTGAGGTGAATGGCGTACGGCATGCTGTGCAGGCGGGCGAGGTCGTCGTCATCCCCCCGCAGACGCCCCGGATTGTGCTGCGCAGTGACGCGTCCTCTCCGCCCTTCCGCTACTTTACGATCGGCTGCGATATCAAGCTCGGCCCCTTGAATTTTGTCGAGCTATATGAACTGCCGTTGATTACACGTATTACGGACAGCACCGCGTTTGCCGACATGGCGGGGCGGACCGCTGCACTGCTTGCGCAATCCCTCGAGGTCATCCAGGCGCTGCATGCCCTGAACCAGCCCCAATTGATCATCAGCAAGGTCACGACCGACGACACTCTCGCGCTGCTCGCCGTCAACGCTTCCTTCCACGCCTGGTTTGTCCGCTTCATGGACATGATGCGGGACAGTCTGCCAGACGTACCCAAGGGGATCGATCCGCGTATCGGCAAGCTCTGTTCTTACATGCAGTTGAACCTGGACAGGAAGCTTACTCTGCCCGAGCTGGCACAGTACATGTATGTAAGTGAGAGCCACCTTCGCCTGCTGTTCCGCAAAACCATGGGCATCTCTCCACTATCCTATCTGCGCCAGCTCCGTCTGCAGTGCGCCAAGGACCTGCTCGTTCATACGTCGCACTCCCTGAAGGAGATTGCGCAAAGGTCCGGCTTCGGAACGCTTAATCACTTTAGCCGGACGTTCAAGACGTATGAAGCCATCTCGCCCATGGAGTACCGGAAGCGGTATCATGATGGTTGAGCCACTCTATGAGAGCTCGGACAAACTTATATGAGCCAGTCCTATGTCTCGCTCGCGGCAACCCCATTGATATAGTAGTCCTCCTCGCGATAAGCGACAAAGACGACCTCAACCTCCGGAATGCCAAGCGACTGAAGACAATCGGTGATCAAACCGGCAAAGCGGTCCCTTACCGCCGAGCCTCGCTCAAACCATCCGACTTCGACAAAGGCAAATGGCGGCTCGGAAGGCGTTCCTCCCCACACAGCAGTTGTGTGCAGGACATGCACGGTAAAGTTATCCTCCCCGCACTGACATAACTCCGCCAATCGCCGGACCAACCGGGGGGCTGTCTCCTGCAGCAGCTCTGCAGCAACGCCCCGAATCACGAGATGTGGCAAACCCAACGCCTCCTGTTCAAGTAATGGATTCTTACATGTTAATACACAAGCAGCGCATTGCTAATCTTCCGTCCCGGCGTAGTCAGATAACTGCCGTTGTAGTATAAACCGCTGGAGGCGCCGCCGTCCAGATTCATCGCCTGATAGGCGCCGGCCTGCTTCATCAGCTGCGCCAGCTGAGGGATCGTGGCACCGCGGGACGTAAGCAGGATCAGCTTGTGATCGCGTGTCAGCCCTACCGCGCTGCGGGCGCCGCCGCTGCTGAGGATCTTCGGATCGCGGAATCCTCCCAGATCGGGGTGCGACACTTCACCATTGACGACGAGACGCGGCCCTGCCTGCAGCGCTCCGACCAGGTCGCCCTGCTCGAAGCGGCCAGTGAAGTCACCGCCGGGGACGAATTCGACGTTATTATGCTTATCGAAGACAAGGACAGTTCGGGGATCGCCGGACGCTTTCTTGACGATCTCGCCTTTATGCACGATATAACCATAAGGTGTCTTGTGGGCCTGGTCGGTATATGCGTCGAAGAATGTGCCGTTGATGGCGGCCAGCGCTTTGTAACGGGAAGCTATCGCTCTCAGATCGTCGGTCTTGCCGACCTCTCCGCCGGCCAGACCAACCCCTAGATTGACCTGGGGATGCAGCAGCGTCACCGTCAGCTGCTGGACGTCAAACGACTGGCGGCCGAGCTTCATCGTCTTCTTGCTGTGCACAACCCGCGCCTGCTGCTCAGGCACTTGTCCTCGCGGTATTACCGGCAGCCGGAGCGGCTCTTCGGCACTGCCGGCCACGACGGCGCCGAGATCCCCGCGCCACTGCAGGGACACGCCCAGTACATCCCCCACAAACCTTAGCGGCACATACGTCACGCCGTGCGAGACGAACGGCGCTGCCTCCAGACGGATCGTCTCCTCGCCGCGCAGCGCTTCCAACCGGCCTACATACAACCGGATCCGCTGCTCGCCTTTGGTAATATCTATCCGCTGGTTAGGCTTGTCCCATGCCACCTGCGCGCCAAATGACTCTCCGATCAGCCGGATCGGGACGAAGGTCCGGTTATGCTCGTTATCGATCAGACCATAGGACTTTGCAGCTGCTCCAGCGTAACCGGTCTGCACTAGCAGTCCCATACATAGCAATAGACATAATGCAACTTTCTTCATTCATTTCTGCTCCTCTTCGACAATTTCACAACATTCCTATTCTACGCCCGACCATGCGATTTGTAAATTGTTCCAATCTTTTCGCGAACTCTGCCGTCAGGTTGCCGTCCCCAGGCAGGAAATGCAATCGTCATGTCGAAGTCGTAGGAGACTAGAAACCACCAAAAGCCATAATCAGAAGGTGATACCATGCAGTTGGACAATATTACGGTGCTCGACTTCGAGACGAGCGGCCTCGACCCCTCCCGGGATCGGGTGATCGAGATGTGCGCGATCCGCTGTGACAAAGGCGAGATTGTCGGACGCTTCAATACGCTCATCCAATTCGACGGCCCGCTGGCGCCGAAGATTACGGAGATAACCGGCATCACTTCGCCGATGCTGGAGGGCGGCATGGACGAGGAGACGGCATTCCGAATCCTGAACCGGATGATCGGCTCCAATCTGATCGTCGCCCACAACGCCGCCTTCGATCTCAGCTTCCTGCATTATACATTGATGCGCCTGGCGGGGCGTTCCTTCAGCAATCATTTCATCGATACGCTGACGATTAGCCGGCTCTATCATACGTATCCGCATACGCTGCAGGACATGTGCCGCACCTATGGTATCCAGCTCGACCAGGGCCACCGGGCCGATTATGATGTGCTGGCCACATGGGAGCTGCTCAAACAGTTCAACGCTGCCTACGATCTGGACAGCATGGTCAACCGACTCGGTTACGTCCAGAAGTACGGACCCCCCAAATGGGTCCCGCCCTACGCCCAAGTCGAAGGCATCCGCCTAAAATATGCATAAACTTACATAAGAGCCCCCGCCTAAGCCATACAGCTTAAGCGGGGGCTCTGTTTATCTCTCTAGTAGATTGACCCAGAAATAAACGAACGATGAGAAGTGGAGAGGAGAGGAGAGGGAGGCTGGAGAAGTGAAGCGTTCGCCTTTGTCCCCGGAATTCTACCGCTAACGCTGTTAAACAATGAAGAAATCTGGGGACAACAGCGATCGTAAGCCCCCTCTCCTCGCAACGGCCATCGTAACGTTATTTCAGGATCGGGCTACTAGGTCTTTTTGATGCGGTTCGTCCTGCCCATCAGATAGAGCAGGTACGGCGCGCCCAGCAGCGCTGTGACGATGCCCGAGGGCAGTTCCTTGGGGATGATGACCATCCGGCCGATCCAATCCGCTCCGGCCAGCAGGATGCCGCCGAGCAGCGCGGCTACGATCATCGATTCCCGAAAGCGCGGCCCCACCAGCATCCGCGCTGCGTGCGGCGCGAGTAGACCGATAAAGCCGACCGAACCGACATTGGCCGCTGCCACGGAGGCGAGTACGACCGCAACCCCCGCTACTGCCAGCCGGGTATTGCGCACATGCAGACCGAGACCGGTCGAGCTCTCTTCATTGAACGTCAGCAGCTCCGTCCTGCGGCCCAGCCAGTAGGCGAGCGGCACCAGGATGAGCAGTACCGGCACGATCCGCTCTACCTCCGTCCAGCCGCGGTTGTACGTGCTGCCGGCCATCCAGGACAATGCCGGCGCTACAGCGACTTTGGCGTGGATGATCATCAGGTTGATGATAGCCGAGCCCAGGGCGGCGACAGCGATACCTACCAGCGTCAGGATCGTCGGATGCAGCCCTCGCCTCCAAGCGACGGCATATACCAGAGCGGCTGCTGCCGTGCCGCCAAGCACGGCTCCCACCGGCACCCAACCTGCGGCCAACTGAGGGAAAGCCACCATCACGAGCAAGGCGCCTGCACCGGCTCCGCTGGTGACGCCGATCACCTGAGGATCGCCAAGCGGGTTGCGCACCGCATGCTGGAGCAGACAGCCGCTGATGGCCAGCGCCATCCCCGACAAGCCGGCAGTAAGCAGCCTGGGCAGTCGCATATCCATCAGGATCTGCCGGTACATCGCTTCGCCGCCGCCGGTCAGCACCGCTACGAGCTCCGAGAACGGTATCCTCAGACTGCCATACATCAGACTGAGCGCCCAGACCGTTAGCAGCAAGACAGCGAGCAGCGGGGCCATCACCGCAAATGGGACGCGTACGCCCGAGCCGGTCATCGCCGTCCCGCTTGTATTCCCCCCGGTCATCGAACGGGAGACACGCAGCGCCAGCCAGATGAGCCACGGCGCCCCGATCATTGCCGTAATGGCTCCGACAGGCAGCTCGCCATACAGGTCGACGAACATCCGGCCGATCGAATCCGCGCCGACGAGCAGCGCAGCCCCCCAGATCGCGGAGAGCGGGATCAGTCCCGCATGCTTGATCACCCCGGAGAGCCTCACCAGGTGAGGAGCGACAAGGCCGATGAAGCCGATCGGACCGACGACGCTCACGGTGATGCAGGCGAGCACAACGCCGCCGCCCATCGCGAGCACCCGGGCGGTGCCGACGCGTTGACCGAGTGAGCGTGCCGACTCTTCGTGCAGCGTGAGCAGATCCCATTGGCGAGAAGCCAAGAGCACCACTAGCAGCATCCCGCCAATCCAGGGCCAGGCAAAGCCGACGCCGCTCCAATCGTTCTGGATCAGCGAGCCCGATCCCCACAGGAAGATCCCCTGCACGGTCTGCTGATTGAGCAGCACCAGCGCGCTGGTCACCGATGACAGCACCAGAGTGACGATCATCCCCGACAAGGCGATCCGCAGCGGCGAAGCTTGCGCTCTGCCAGCCAGCGCGTATACCGCGGCTGCAGCCAGCGTACCGCCCGCCACTGCCAGCGGCAGAGCATACTGGTTCAGCAGGCCGGGCCAGAAGATCATCCCGGCGACTACAGCCAGATAAGCGCCTGCATTGACGCCCAGCGTCGTCTCCGAAGCGAGCGGGTTGCGCGTGACGGTCTGCATCAGCACGCCAGCAACCGCCAGCGCCGCCCCGGCCAGCAGCCCGATCACCGTCCGCGGCAGGCGGACGCTGCGGATCATATGATGCTCCGAGATGTCCTGAGGCGAGAAGATGGCCTGGAGGACGGAGCTAACCGAGATGTCGGCGAGACCTTGCGTCAAGCTGACAAACGACAGAACGAGCAGCGCCCCTACGCCCGTGAGCGCCATCCACCAGACCCGCCAGCCGCTCTTGGACGCAGCAGAGGGCGTCCCGTAGGCGCCCTCCTTGGTGGAAAGTGATGCAGGACGGTTGACCGAACTCATTGCGTCAACAGCTCTGCTGTCTTACTGGCCATTGACTGTGCGGACAGCGGGCCGCCGTACGGCCACATGTCGCCGCCCAGCGCATACACCCGGTCTTCCTTGACGAAGTTCAAGCCGGTCCAGACCGGATTGTCCTTGAGCTGGTTATCGATAACGTTATCGCTCTCCTGGATAATATGCAGGAAGTTGGCGTCTTGCAGGGCCGGCAGCGCCTCTACGTCCGTTGTACTAAAGCCATAGACTTCGAATTGTGAAGGCTGGTAGGCATTCCTCAGTCCGATATGCTCCAAAATCTTGACTGCCAGGGAATTGTCGGTCGAGATGCGGAACGTGACCGCATTCTGATGGCTGAATCCCATCGCCAGCGCAAACGGCCGTTCCGTCATACCGGCAGCTTCCAGCTTCGCTTTTGCATCGGCATAGGTCTGATCGAGATCGCTCAGCACTTGTTCCGCTTCGTCCTGTCTGTCCAGCACATCTGCGATCGTTTGGAACGTCGTGATCATCTCCTCATACTGGTCGCCTTGTCCTTCCGCCGGATATGGATCGAATACTAGGGTAGGCGCAATATTGCTGAACGTTTCATAGTGAGCCTCGATATTGTTCTTCAAGCCGATGATCAGGTCGGGCTGCAGTGAAGCGATGATCTCCAGGTTAGGCTCCTGACGCAACCCGACATCGGTAACCTCTGCACCGATCTCTACCGGGATGTCCACCCAGGTGTTCATGCCCTCGATATCAGCGATTCCTACTGGCTGTATCCCCAATGCCAGCACATCTTCTGCATAGAGCCATTCGAGAGCGACGATCCGCTCGGGCACGCCCGTGATTTCCGTCTTTCCCAACACATGCTCGATGGTCCGGGCCTGCGGCTCCGTATCGGCTGTCTCATCCCCGGCTCCTTGTTCACTTTGGACATTCTGACCGGCTGCCGCCGATCCGCCGTCGTCTCCGCCCGTATCCGCTGGCGTGCCTCCCCCGCAGCCAGCTGCCACAAATGCTACGACTACCAACATCAAGAATAACCCCTGTACGTTTCTCAAATCCAACTCTCCCTTTCATAGCTAACGTATATCATAATGAGAATAAATCTGCGGTTGAAACGACGATATTAATAATCATTTTCAATCCAGAAACAATGATATCGATTCTCAATTGGATTGTCAATATTATTGTAAGGAAGTTATATTTACTTTCAGGCCAAATTGACTTACTATGAAGGGCAATAACGAGATTTTTGGTTGGATGAAAGGATTGGAGCGCAATGAAAAAACAATTCATCGTCATTGGACTGGGACGCTTCGGCTCAAGTCTGGTACGCACCTTGGTGCACAGTGGTCATGAAGTGATGGCTGTCGACAAAAATGAACAGCCCGTGCAGGATATAGCGGATGTAGCCACGCATGCGCTGCAGGCCGATTGCACCGACGAATCGGTCCTTAAAGAACTGGGAGCACGCAATTTCAGCCACGCCATCGTGGCGATCGGAGATGACCTGCAAGCCAGCATCCTGACCACCATGCTCCTAAAAGAACTGCAGATCCCCCGGGTCACGGCCAAGGCCAAAAATGAAATGCACGGTCACGTCTTAAGCAAGGTTGGTGCAGATCACATCGTCTATCCAGAACGGGATATGGCTGCCCGGCTCGGCAAACAGCTCAGCTCAAACAATCTGATCGATTACATCGAGCTGTCACCAACCTATAACCTGGTGGAAATCAAGGTGCCCCCGGCGATGAACGCAAAGTCGCTTAAACAATTGAATATTCGCGCCAAATACGGCTGCAACATCATGGCCATAAAAGTCGGTGATTATATGAATATCTCCCCCAAGGCAGAGGATCTGATCTACACAGGCAATATCTTGATCATGATCGGCAGCAATGAAGACATTAATCATCTGGAAAACGATTATGAGCAGTAATGAAGGCCGCCTGGGCCGTGGAGCCATATTCACTTTTCTTGAACAGCTGGTACAGGCGTTAAAGAATCGGACAAGCCCGCCTCAACTGATCATGTTCGTGTTTTTTTGTTTAATCTGGGTAGGCGCCTTGCTCCTGATGCTTCCTGCCGCATCGACCGCTGCAGGCTCCATTGGCTTGCTGGATGCTTTATTTACGGCTACTTCGGCCATCTGCGTAAATGGTCTTGTCGTCCTGGACACCGGCAGTGTGTTTACGACGTTTGGCCAGGTCGTCATCATGGTGATGATTCAGATCGGCGGCCTGGGTTTTATGACGCTCGGTGTTATGGTTGCGATCGTGCTAGGCAAAAAAATCGGTCTCAAACAACGGCTGGTCATCCAGCAGGCAACCAACTCCTCCTCTGCGCAAGGATTAGTCAAATTATCGATCTATATGGTGATGATCGCCTTTGCTTTTGAGGCTATCGCCACCCTCATCCTTACTTTACGGTGGCAGGGCGATTTGGGCTGGGGTCAAGCGGTTTATCATGGCCTTTTTCATTCGGTTTCGGCATTCAATAACGCTGGTTTCGCTTTATGGTCGGACAGTATGTCGGCCTATATAGGCGACCCCGTGGTCAATGTGACGATTGTGCTTTTGTTTATCATTGGCGGACTCGGATATATCGTCGTTGTCGATATCCTCCGCAAGCGCTCCTGGCGGCGCCTGTCTCTGCATTCCAAGGTTGTGCTGCTGGGATCCGGGATTTTGTTTGGGGCAGGATTTATATTGCTCTATCTCCTGGAGAGTTGGAACCCTGCTACCTTTGGTCCCCTGGATACCGGTGAACAGCTGTGGGCCGCCTTTTTTCAGGGGGCGACACCAAGAAGCTCGGGGTTTAACACTATCGACATCGGCAGCATGCTGACCACTTCCCAATTTCTAATCATCATCTTGATGTTCATCGGTGCTGCCTCAGGCGGGACCGGCGGCGGCATCAAGATCAATACGATCATTGTTCTCGTGCTGGCAACGGTCAATACCTTCCGCGGACGCGGACAGATCCATGCCTTCGACCGCCGGATCGCATCCGACACCGTGATGCGGGCGCTTGCTGTCGTTATGAGCTCATTAGGTGTTGTGCTGATTGTCTCGCTGCTGCTCACGATCTCTGAAGGGATGCTGGAAGAACATTTTTTGGAGGTTTTGTTCGAAGCAACCTCGGCCTTCAGCACGACTGGCTTGTCGATGGGACTGACCAGTGAGTTGTCGCCCGCAGGGAAGATCATCGTCACGGTGACCATGTTCGCCGGTCGACTGGGGCCGCTGACCCTGGCGTACGCTCTGGCTCAGAAAAAACGCTCCTCCAAGATTGGTTACCCCGAAGATCATATTTTGATCGGATAAGCAACGAGAAGCGATGTCCGGATTCGTCCGTGCATCGCTTTATTGTTTCTTAAATTGTTGTTTTATTTTTGTGAATAAATTATAATTTTATTCATACATTCATAAAGGTAGGGATTCAGATGCCAAAAAAATTTGATGAAAATGAAAAAAAACAGCTGCAGCACAAGCTTCTTGCGGCGGGCAGGACACTTTTTTCCCGCTATGGGTTCAAGAAAACGACAGTCGGTGAACTCGCCCAAGCCGCAGGAATCGCAACAGGAACCTTCTATTTGTTCTATCGTTCCAAAGAAGCGCTATTCTATGACCTTATGGAGCAGGAAGAACAACATATGCAACAAACCTTGATTCAACAATTCGCAAGCGGTCCTCCAAACAAAGATGCTTTTCGATTGTTCTTCAGATCATCTTTTGATCTGATCACTGAGAGCCCGATCCTGCGCGAGGTCCTGCTCCCCTCGCAACGGGAGTCGATTCTACGCCATGTGCCCTTGGAACGGCTAAATGACAATTATGACTCGGACGTTCAAAAGTTGACCCCCCTCATCCGCCATTGGCAGGCGCACGGCGTGTTGCGCAAGGATGCCGATCCTGTGCTGGTGATCAGTACGATCCGCTCCGTGATACTGCTCTCATTGCACAAAGAGGCGATCGGCGAATCCGTCTATGACGCTACCATGGAGCTGATGATTACTGCCATCGCCGAGGGGATGCGGCCCAAGGAGGAGGATTAGAACGCTTATGATTTCTGTAAAGGACTTGACCTACACTTATCCCTCCTCTCAGCATCAGACGCTGCGCGGGCTCAATATTGATATCGCCAGGGGCGAGATCTTTGGCTTTCTCGGTCCTTCCGGCTCAGGCAAGAGCACAACGCAAAATATCCTGATCGGCAAGCTTAGACAATATGGGGGCTCTGTCCGGGTCTTTGGGGAAGAGATGAGGCGTATAGGAAACGGATACTATGAACGGATTGGCGTCGCTTTTGAGTTCCCTCACTTCTACAATCGATTTACCGCGCTGGAGAACCTGACTCATTTTGGGCTGCTGTATCGTAAACGTGTCTCAGAGCCGATGGCTCTGCTCGAACAAGTGGGGCTGCGGGAAGCTGCGCACAAGAAGGTGGAGCACTTCTCCAAGGGAATGAAGATGCGGCTCAACTTTTGCCGAGCGGTCTTGCACGACCCCGAGCTGTTGTTCTTGGACGAGCCTACTTCAGGTCTGGACCCGGCACACGCCGACACGCTGAAACGTCTAATCGAATCGCGGCGTGCAGCTGGAGCGACGGTTCTGTTGACAACCCACAACATGCAAGTCGCAGAACAGCTATGCGATCGCGTTGCGTTTATAGCGGATGGACAGATTCAAATGATAGATACCCCTCGCAACCTCAAGCTGCGCTTAGGCGAACGGAAGGTAAGGGTGGAGTATGAGTCAGGGGAGGCGCAATTAACAGAGGATTTCCAACTGGAAGGTATCGGCAGCAATGAACGCTACCTGACTTTGATCCGAACGCATCGTATCGTAACGATGCATACCCTCGAAGCCTCGCTTGAGGATCTCTTTCAAACAACGATAGGATGTGGAGAATCTTGAATACATGGAGGTTGCTGAGATTTGATGTACGGTTTCAGGTGCGGCATCGTTTTTATAGCGTGTATCTAGTCATCATCGCCTGTTATATCGGTCTTCTGCATACCCTTCCCGATACGATGACAGATAAAGCGCTGGTCTTGCTGACCTTCTCGGATCCGTCAGCACTTGGTTTGTTGTTTGCGGGCGGTATTATTCTGCTTGAGCGTGCGCAGGGCGTCTGGGACAGTTTGTTTGCTACGCCAATCCGGCTCGGGGAGTATCTGCTTGCCAAGTGTCTTTCCCTTGGCCTGCTTTCCTTGTCGGCTGCATTTGCCATCCATGTACCGGTAAACGGCTTGCCGGCATCGACATTCTATTATACGACAGGCGTCGTCCTGACCTCATGCTTCTTTACCCTGCTCGGTATAGCTGCCGCATTGGCCAGCCGTTCCATCAACGGTTTTCTGATCCGTTCACAAGCCTATGCGCTAGTATTTGCAGCCCCTCTGCTGGGCTACCTGGATATGTATCGCACACCACTTTACAAGCTGCTGCCTACCGAGGGATCCTTGACCCTTATTGGCGGAGCAGTCCACAGAATCACGCCGGGAGAAGGAGCTTATGCGATCTCCGCTCTGCTGCTCTGGATCGCAGTAGCGGCTTTCTTGGTCAGGCAAGGGTTGCACGCGGCGGTCAGGCAGACCGATGGAGGGCGGGTACATGAGAAGATATAGCATCCTGATGCGCCGCGATCTCCGAGATGCAGTGCGCGATCCTATGCTGCTGCTTATACTTATGGGTCCGCTCCTGCTCACGGCTCTCATGCGGTGGGGCTGGCCTCCCGCCTCTTCTTGGATAACCAGCCGTACAGGGATAGATGTTCTTGCCTATACGGAAGAGTGCTTCATTTTTCTGATCACTCTCATCCCACTGCTGGTAAGCGTCGCAGCAGGACTGATGATGCTCGATGAGCGAGATGAGCGCATGATCGATTATTATATGGTCACTCCCCTACGTAAACACGGCTATCTGATCTACCGCCTGACCCTTCCGGTCATCATTGCCTGTGCGATGACCTGGCAGTTTGCCGCATTTTCCGGATTGACCGGGCTGTCCGGAGAGCAAGTCATACCGATTGTATTGCTGGCCCTTGAAGCCCCCCTCTTCGCGCTCGCCCTCGTGACGTTTGCAGCCGACAAGGTGGAAGGTCTGGCTTTGTCCAAGTTGATCACGCTGACCTTGCTCGGACCAGTCGTTGCTAGCTTTAGTCCCTCAACATGGCAATGGTTAGCCTGGCCCCTTCCTACCTACTGGCCTGCACGTCTCTATCTGGATCTGACTGAAGCGGGAAGCGACTGGTTGCGCATGTTGACGATTTTTGGTACGGGGCTTGTCTTGCATGGGTTGTTCATAGTGTTCCTATGGAGACGTTTCTCCGCCCGTCTTGAATGAAATGTTCTACCTTGGTGTCGATACGATCTTGCGGATCAACCGGGTCAACTCGATAATCTCCGGCTCCTCCAGATCGATCACCAAACGCTCCATAATGCCGATGCGCTTGTCATGGATCGCTTCGACCAGTTGTTGCCCGGCCGGCGTAATGTCCAGCATGACAACTCTGCGATCCGATTCCGGCCGCTCGCGGCGGATCAAGTCCAGCTCGATGAGCTGATCGGCGAGTCCTGTCACAGCTCCCGAGGTGACGAAGAGCATCTCTGCAAGCGCCGACGCCTTAAGCGGTCCGCTCTCAGAGAGGATGATCAGGATTCTCGCCTGGGTTACCCCTAGACCGCCTATGCTTTCTTTATCCCATTCGGCTGCGATGAGCTTCTTCAACTGGCGAAACGCCTCATCGAGCGCGATCATTTCCTTGCGATCCCATTCCTTTGCGCGGGATTCAGCCACGATGACATGTCTCCTTCATACGGGACAGCTGTCCGTCAGCCTCCCAGCGATATGCACAAACCTGTCAGCAATCTATTATAGCGGTTGTTGATCTCCGCCGCAATCCTCTCCAAAACGGAGGGGCCGCTGCGATGGCTGCAGCGCCCCCTCCCTGGCTACTTGCGAAAAATAAGCGGCCCCACGCCAAGCAGTTCCCTGCGCATCGCTGTCCAAGCCGCCGCCAGCAGCTCCTGCAGATGCCAGGCAGCACGACCCGTGACCAGCACCGCCAAGCCGTGACGATGTGTCAGGGTGACGCCGAAATGCAGCGCCTCGTCACGCTGCGGAAGTTCTTCCAGTACGTGCCTGACGGCATCGACATGGCGAGTGGAGACCCCTTCGGCGAATGCGAAGAACGTGCCAATATGCGTCGTCTCCCCCCAAGCCCCGGCAACCCGAAGCTGCTGGCTGGAGGGTTCGATCCGTTGACGCTGCGCGAAGATCAGCTCCTGCTCATACCACACCTTGAGCCCGTTGTCGAGCCACCGGTAATCAAAAAGCTCACCGCGCAGCGTGCGGCCGGGACAGAGCACCTCGGCTTGCATCCAGACTGAGCCTCGGCTCATGTGCACCTCCGTCTCGTTGCGGAACGCGGCATCCTTGTACAGCATAATCGGCTCCATCATACTCTCCACCACAGCCCCGGCCTCCAGCTGGAACTGCTGCCGCATCGATGCTTGACCGCCGTCCTCGCATGGATGCACCTTCGTGTAACTCTGATTGGTCAGATACAGGCGGGTATCCTTGCCAGCTGTCCAAGTCAGCTCATAGTGATCCCCGCTGAGCAGACCGGGGGAGACGTCCATGACGATCGCGCCGAGTTGATGCTCCAGCTCGAACGTCTTGGCGATCTTGATCGGCGCGATATGGTATTTCTCGGCCAGCACCGTGCGGCCCGCCCGGTCTGCAAACCTCGCGCGGAGCTCTGCCGCGCGCTTCGGGTGGAGATCAGGCGTGATGATGGGAATGCTCCACACCCCGGGCATGCGCCATCTCATGCTCGATCCAGTCGATGATCGCCTGCACGCCATCGCCGCCGTGCAGATTGGAGAACACATAAGGTCGGTCGCCGCGCATCCGCTTCGTATCGCTCTCCATCACTTCCAGACTGGCGCCGACATAGGGGGCCAGATCGATCTTGTTGACCAGCAGGAGATCGGAGCGCATGATGCCTGGTCCGCCTTTGCGCGGGATCTTCTCCCCTTGCGCCACGTCGATAATGTAGACGAATCTATCGACCAACTCCGGGCTGAAGGCCGCCGCCAGATTGTCGCCGCCGCTCTCGATAAAGATAATATCCAGGTCAGCGATCCTCCCCTGCAGCTCCTCGATCGCTTCGAAATTCATCGAGGCGTCCTCGCGGACTGCCGTATGCGGACAACCGCCGGTCTCGACGCCAATAATGCGCTCCTCTGGCAGCACGCCGGTATTCAGCAGGATGCGGGCATCCTCTTTGGTATAGATATCATTGGTAATCACGCCGAGACTGTATTTGTGGCTCAGCTCCCGGGCAATGACCTCCAGCAGCGCTGTCTTGCCCGAACCGACGGGGCCGCCGATGCCGATCCGCAGCGGTCCCGCAGAGCCGAGCTCCGGCGCTTCCCAACCGCCATGATGATGCGTATGTCCTTGTCCCTGACACATGATACATCCCTCCAGTTCAATAATCAGACCTGTTCTTATGACATAAACAATCTCGAGTACAACGTCTCGTGCCGGATCATCGCGAGCTCCGCAAGCGGCATGTTGGACCACGCCTCATGCGGCTCCATCCCATCCGCCAGCTGCCAGGCTGCGGGCGTCTGTGCAGCGATCCTGGCGATGATCGCCTGACCCTCGGTCTGGCCGATCGCCATCAGCCGCAAGGCACTGCCTACCGAAGTGACAATCCCGTTGTAGCAGTATCCCTGGACTGCCTGCTCCAGCGGGATGCCCAGCTCGGCGCACAGATAACCGTAGACGAGCGGGTAGCTCGCCAGCGCTTCGCCGCTGGCCGCGGCAGCGCCAAGCGCTGTCGTATCCAGCTGCGGAAAGACGGCCTGCGCGAGCTTGAGCAGCCGCCGGCCCATCTTCTCCATCCCGGTGCGTGTCTCAACAGCCAAGCGCTGGACGTGGACGAGACGCTCAATCTCCCACGCTTCCTGCCAGCGATCTGCGCCATGACAGGAGTAGACGGCCTTGATGATCATCGCGTCGGCTGGCGCCCAGCTCTGCATCATCATCGTCATCGTATACTGCTCCAACTGCTCGGCTGTCCGGATCCGGCCCTCCTGAACCAGCGTCTCCAGGCCAAAGGAGTGGGAGAAGCCGCCGATAGGCAGCGCCGAGTCGAGCAGTTGCTGCAGCGCCAGCCAGGAAACCGAGCTATTCATCGCACGACCTCCTGCCTCCTCAGAATAAGAAATACCGCTGCGCCATCGGCACGACCTCCGCCGGCTCGCAAGTCGCGAGCTCGCCATCGACGCGAACCTGATACGTCTCGGGGTCGACTGCGATGACCGGCGTCGCATCATTGTGGATCATATCTTTCTTGCCGACGGTGCGGCAGCCCTTGACCGGCTCGATCCGCTTCTGCAGTCCCAGCTCGGCGGCGATCCCGCGGTCGTATGCCGCTTGGGAGACGAAGGTGATGTTGCTTGTGTACTTGGCTTTGCCAAGAGCTGCGAACATCGGCCGTCCGAATACCGGCTGCGGTGTCGGGATCGAAGCGTTGGGATCGCCCATCTGGGCATAGGCGATACTGCCGCCCTTGAGCACCAGATCCGGCTTGACGCCGAAGAAGGCCGGACTCCAGATCACCAGGTCGGCAAACTTGCCAACCTCAAGCGATCCTACCAGATGCGAAACGCCGTGGGTAATAGCCGGATTAATCGTATACTTGGCGATATAGCGCTTGATCCGGAAGTTATCGCTGTCTGCATCATCGGGGGCAAGCGGCCCGCGCTGCGTCTTCATCTTGTCCGCCGTCTGCCAGGTGCGAAGGATGACTTCGCCGACCCGACCCATCGCCTGCGAATCGGAGCTGATCATGCTGAAGACGCCCATGTCATGAAGGATATCTTCGGCTGCGATCGTCTCGGGGCGGATCCGGGAATCGGCGAACGCCACGTCCTCCGGGATGCGGCTGTCGAGATGATGACAGACCATCAGCATATCCAGATGCTCTTCGATCGTATTGATCGTAAACGGCCGGGTAGGATTAGTCGAGGAAGGCAGCACATTGGCCTCCGCCGCCGCCCGGATAATGTCCGGCGCATGGCCGCCCCCCGCCCCCTCCGTATGATACGTGTGGATCGTCCGCCCCCCGATTGCAGCCAGCGTATCCTCGAGGAAGCCCCCTTCATTCAAGGTGTCGGTATGGATAGCGACCTGGATGTCGTACTGGTCTGCCGCTTGCAGACAGGCGTCGATCGCAGCCGGGGTCGTCCCCCAGTCCTCGTGAAGCTTCAGTCCGATCGCCCCGGCCTCGATCTGCTCGATCAGCGGTCCGGTGGCGGAAGCATTGCCCTTGCCGGTGAAGCCCAGATTCATCGGGAACTCCTCGGCCGCTTCCAGCATCCGCCGCATATGCCAGGCCCCCGGCGTGCACGTCGTAGCGTTGGTGCCGGTCGCCGGCCCCGTCCCGCCGCCGATCATCGTCGTCACGCCGGAAGAGAGCGCCGTCTCGATCTGCTGCGGGCAGATATAATGAATATGGGAGTCGATGCCGCCTGCGGTGACGATCTTCCCTTCGCCCGCGATCACCTCCGTACTGGCGCCGGCGATCATATGCTCGTCCACCCCGTCCATCAGATCGGGGTTGCCGCCCTTGCCGATCCCGACGATCATGCCGTCCTTAAGGCCGATATCGGCTTTGAAAATGCCGGTATGGTCGATGATGACGGCATTGGTGATGAGCGTATCCAGCACGCCTTCGCTGCGCAGCGCTCCGCTGGACTGGCCCATGCCGTCCCGGATCACCTTGCCTCCGCCAAACTTGCATTCGTCGCCGTAGACGGTGTAATCCTTTTCGATCTGTGCCCAGAGACCGGTATCGGCTAGTCGGATGGCATCGCCGGTCGTCGGCCCGAACATCTGGGCGTAGCTCTTGCGGTCCATCATGCTCACTTCGGCTTCGCCTCCCATCGCGCCAGCCGCTCGCGCACCTCATCGCTCATCGCACCGCGGACGGCCGCCCCCTGGGTGAGATTGTTCAGCCCGTAGGACAGCTTCCTGCCGCCAAGCTCGACGAGTCCGACCGGCTTCTCCTCGCCGGGCTCGAACCGCACGGCGGTGCCGGCGGGGATGTCCAGACGCATCCCGAAGGCCTGCTCTCTGTCGAAGGACAAGCCCCGGTTGACTTCGAAAAAATGATAATGCGATCCGACCTGGATCGGCCTGTCGCCTGTATTGACCACGATCAGCTCCAAGGTTGCGCGGCCGCTATTAAGCTCGATGCTGCCTTGGGCTGTCCTGTATTCTCCTGGTATCATACCATTCCTCCCGCTCAGATCGGATTATGGATCGTCACCAGCTTGGTGCCGTCTGGGAACGTCGCTTCTACTTGCACCTCATGCAGCATCTCCGGGATCCCGGGCATGACCTGATCCGGCGTCAGAATCCGGGTGCCGTATTCCATTAGCTGGGCGACCGTTTTGCCGTCCCGCGCGCCTTCGAGGATCTCGGAGGTGATCAGCGCCACACTCTCAGGGTAGTTCAGCTTGACCCCCCGGCCCAGACGTCTTCTCGCCAGATCCGCAGCGATCGTAATGAGCAGTTTCTCCTTCTCACGTTCCGTTAAATGCAAGATAATCACCTCTTCAATGATCGGATAGCTACATTATAATGCAGGCGCTTCCTGGAAGTAAACCGTTTTATGTAAGCTTACGTGACGCAAATGACAGCTTTGTGAAGGAGATACCGTCAACCTGTGCCGGTTTTAACATCCAGTTTACATGGATTTCCGTTTCTTTCGTCTCCCTTCATTATAGCCGGCCCGTTAATCCCTCAGATTGCCTACGGCCAAGCCTAGTCAGCAATGAATGGATATGATAGACTGAAGGGAATGGACATTTTATATAGGAGGGACACCCATGTCGACATCAAAAATGCGTTCTGACATGATCAAAAAAGGTTTCGACCGCGCTCCGCACCGGAGCTTGCTGCGTGCGGCCGGCGTAAAGGAAGAGGATTTTGGCAAGCCGTTTATCGCGGTTTGTAACTCATACATCGACATTGTGCCAGGCCATGTGCATCTGCAGGAGTTCGGTAAGATCGTCAAGGAAGCGATCCGCGAAGCCGGCGGCGTGCCTTTCGAATTCAATACGATCGGCGTCGACGACGGCATCGCCATGGGCCATATCGGTATGCGCTACTCGCTGCCAAGCCGTGAGATCATCGCAGACTCGCTGGAAACTGTGGTCAATGCTCACTGGTTTGACGGCATGGTCTGTATTCCGAACTGCGACAAGATCACACCCGGTATGATGATGGGCGCACTCCGCGTCAATATCCCGACTGTATTCGTCAGCGGCGGCCCGATGAAGGCCGGCAAAACCTCGGACGGCAAGTCGATCTCGCTCTCCAGCGTGTTCGAAGGCGTCGGCGCCCACCAGGCCGGCAAGCTGGATGACGCAGGTCTGCTGGAGCTCGAACAGTTTGGCTGTCCGACCTGCGGCTCTTGTTCTGGCATGTTCACAGCCAACTCGATGAACTGTCTGGCGGAAGGTCTCGGCCTTGCTCTGCCGGGCAATGGTACGATTCTGGCGGTAGCGCCGGAACGCCGCGATTTTGTCAAAAAATCGGCCAAGCAGTTGATGGAACTGATCAAGCAAGACATCAAGCCGCGCGATATCGTGACGATCGAAGCGATCGACAATGCATTCGCACTCGACATGGCGATGGGCGGATCCACGAATACCGTTCTGCATACACTGGCCCTGGCGCATGAAGCCGGGTTCGATTACCCTGTTTCACGGATCAATGAGGTTGCCGAACGCGTGCCTCATCTGGCCAAGATTGCTCCGGCTTCGGATTATCATATCGAAGATGTACACAATGCCGGTGGCGTAACAGCTGTCCTTAATGAGCTGTTCAAAAAAGAAGGCGCCTTGCACGGCGATTGCATCACCGTTACGGGCAAGACATTGCGTGAGAATGCAGCCGGACATGAGATCCTGGACACCGACGTCATCCACACGATTGACAATCCGCACAGCGAGCGCGGCGGTCTGGCTGTGCTGTTCGGCAACATCGCCCCTGACGGCGCCATCATCAAGGTTGGTGCGGTGGACAAGTCGGTCGGCGGCTACCACAAAGGTCCTGCCATCTGCTACGACTCTCAGGATGATGCGCTCTACGGCATCGCCAACGGCAAAGTTAAAGAAGGGCATGTTGTCGTTATCCGATATGAAGGACCAAAAGGCGGCCCGGGCATGCCAGAGATGCTGGCGCCTACCTCGCAGATCGTCGGCATGGGCCTCGGCGCCAAAGTCGGCTTGATCACCGATGGCCGGTTCTCCGGTGCTTCCCGAGGCATCAGTATCGGCCACATCTCGCCTGAAGCTGCCGAGGGCGGACCAATTGCCTTCATCGAGGATGGCGACATCATCGAGCTCGATTTGGAGAACCGCAAGATTGAGCTCCTTATCAGCGACGAAGAGATGGCAACCCGTCGCGCCAACTGGAAAGGCTTTGAGCAAAAGATCAAAACGGGTTACCTGGGACGCTACTCCAAGCTGGTTACCTCAGCCAGCACAGGCGGCGTAATGAAGATCTAAATCGAGGGATATCCACACGACTCCTTGTCCTTATGGGCAAGGAGTTTTTATATCTACATAAGTTTCCGGGGCCCCCTGTAAAGTGCGTTGCAGTTCAACGAACGGCCGACTCCGACGCTCTAAGGGAAAAAAAGTGCGTTGCAGCTCAGTGGACGGCCGATTCCGACGCTCTAAGGGAAAAAAGGTGCGTTGCAGCTCAACGAACGGCCGACTCCTGGTTATGCTCATCAGTTATAGCTTGACTCCTAGGAATCATATATACGCTAAACTATCAAGGTGAAACGGCTTCGCCTAACAGTTTTGCAAAGCAAAACTAGCTTCGTAAGGATACGGCGTAACAAGTTTCATTCCGGAGAAATAGAAGCCAAGTAGATGAGGAATCATATAATTTCTTATATTAAAAAAGCCGCTTAGGGAACAAGTTCCCTGGCGGCTTTCTCGGATGGTTCAAGCTCATCTCTCACTGTTCTCTTGGACACGGACGGAAGACGCGGTTCCTGCCACTCCCCGGCTGCCGGTGCATAGCGCTTGTGCAGCTCGGTCATTGACATTGCAATGATCCGGGGCACGAGCGTAGCCTTCTTGTCTCGGACTCGCTGGCTGCCGCCGGGATGCAGCACACGAAGCAGCAGTTTCAGATACAGCCGGGTCATCCGGCTGAACATACCGGGAGGCAAGTCAATCGTGCTGAATCCAAAGCCTTCCGACCCACGATTGATCATGCTGATCCCGTACAGTCCACGCACCTGGTTGAACTTCTCCGGCTTCTCTTTCATCTCGGCTGCCAGCTTCGGGAGCGCCTTACCGACCTCGCGTACGACATAGATTGCCATCCGTACGACTGAGCCTGAGGCTGCCATCGTTTCGAACAGCTTGCGATTGTCAAAATGAAGCTCCACAACCTGATCCCGGTCCCGGATCACCTCTCCATCGTCGAGCTGCAGAGGCGCACCATGGTATTTGCGGATCCGGTAATGAAAGATCGCGTCGTCCTGAAGCGGTTTGACCCGGAATAACATCTGGAATATCCGCTCCCATGTCAGCCATCCCGCTACTGCCATTCGCTTAAACAAGCCCAAGCGGGGTTTAACCGCCCTCGCTTCAAGCCGCTGCCGCAGTTGCTCGACATGGCGCGCCCGGCGCTGATCGGAGACCGCGATCATCTCCTCGATATGGACGAACCGGTAGCCTTCGTTGTTGCCTGCCTGCAAATAATGCTCGAGTGCAAGGAGCATATGTGCCGGGGCGTCGTGATCAGCGCCCAGGGTGCTGCCGCAATCATGCAGCAGCAGCACTTCTCCCGGTCTGAGCTTTTTCATCATACGCTTGGTCAGACGCTTAACACCGACCCGCTTCCGCCAATCGTTGAACATCGCCGACCACAGGATGATCTGGAGATGACCAAGATTCGAGAAATCAAATAAATTCACAATGCCCCATGGCGGACGATAATAAGAAGTACGAACCCCTGTCGCCTTACGGATCACTTCCGAAGTCCGATGAATCTGGCGTTTGACGGTAGCCGGTCTCATAAACCAATTTGTTTTGTGTACATAATTATGAATGCCGATGATATGTCCTTCATCTTTCATCCGTCGCAGGAGCTCGGGGTACTTCTCGGCATTGGCCCCGACGACGAAGAAGGTCGCTTTGGCATCATAGCGAGCCAGCAGATCGAGCAGCTGCGGCGTGTAGATTGGATCGGGCCCGTCGTCAAACGTCAAAGCGATCTCTTGCTCCGCTTTGCCGCGCTTGAATACTCTAAAACCAAATATTCGGCTGATGAGTCCCGGCAGAAAGGCATAAAACGTCAAAATATAAAAACCCCAGAGCAACAAGCTCTCCATAAGCAAATTCCCCACGATCCTGTTACTGTCCCTGCGCCTCTTCTGCCGAGGCGGCTGAATGGGCATACCTAAATATTGTATCATACCCTCACAGTAAATAGGCATCTTTTTAAGGGATTCCGTCGTAAATTCTATATCTCAAGTGGTGGAGCATGACATAAATATAGTACAATCATAAATATGATAATTCATGCCCAGGAGGTATACCATGCTCACGTTTTACAAAAAATACTGGCGAACAGCGTTTGATATCGCCCTGATCGCACTGACCGTGTATCTGATCATGTTTGCGTTCAGCTATCTGTACAATATCGCCGCGCCTGTATTTCTTTCTTTCATTATATTCATGATTATCGAACCGCTTGCCAAGAGACTTCACAAGCTTGGCATCAAAAAATCGATTGCTACGGCGATCTCTGTCCTGTTTTTCACAACCATCATCCTGGGCGCATTTGCAGCCGCAGGGATCGTACTGACCAAAGAAATTACATATCTGATAGAAATGCTTCCGCAGTACCAGCAGCAGATCGGCGAACAGGTGGCTGCGATCACTTCATTCCTGACGGACCGCTACGAGTCGCTGCCGCCGGACGTCACGGAAAACTCGCAGGAGATCATCAACAGAATCACTACCTGGGGCGCCGGCTTGGCTACCGGCTTCCTGACCGGCTTGACGAGGTTTTTGACTTCCTTTTCTTCTTTCCTGATCAATTTCGGCATCGGCATCGTACTGGCCTATTTCCTCAGCATCGAGATTAAGGACTGGCGCCGGACGGCGGCAGACAAAACGCCCAAAACGTTCAAAAAAGCGTTTTTCTTCCTCAAAGAAAACGTCTTTAAAGGCATCGGCATCTATTTGAAGGCACAATTCAAGCTGATCTCGGTCACGTTCGTCGTCATCCTGGCCGCCCTGCTAATCCTGAGAGTCGACAATGCCTTTACGATTGCATTGCTGGCCGCGATCTTCGATCTGCTGCCGCTGCTCGGCGTGAGTACGGTATTCGTCCCATGGATCGTATACCTGTTCATCGTCGGTCAGACGGGCTTGGCGATCTGGCTGACGGTCCTTCTGCTGGTCGTCCTGATCACGAGACAGGTCCTCGAGCCGAAGATCACCGGCGACTCGCTAGGCGTCTCGGCATTCACTATGCTGGTGTTCATCATCATCTCGCTGTCACTGTTCGGCATTGCCGGTCTGATCATCTCGCCGGTGCTCGTCATCCTGCTCAAGGCACTCTATACGCAAGGCTATCTGCACCGCTGGATCCGCGCACCGATCAATGAATATGACGAAGAACCCAGACCGCCGCAGGATGGCCCGGGAGGACCCGGAGGGGCTGCAGCACCAGAGGCCCATCCGTCCCCAACACCGCGCACTCCGCCGGGGAGCGGTCCCATTCCCGCCGAATAGATCTTAACCAACAGAGTCATTATATAACACCCCTTGCCCGCTTGCTCAGGAATGTCCCCGAGCAGCGGGCTGTTTTTATCGGCCAGGCTCGATTGCCGCGAGCCTGTCCATCACTGTGCGAAACAGTGCCGTGGCCTGATTGCTCTCGCCTGGCGGCCGGTCCTCTGCCAGTACCGCAACGGCGTAGCGCGGCGCCTGCACCGGTCCATAGCCGGCGAACCAATGGTGATTGCACGGTCGTCCGTCGACCAATGCCTGCGCGGTGCCGGACTTTCCAGCCACCTGCCAGGCGCCATCGCGAATCGTCCGCCCCGTACCTTCGTTTACCACGGACTCCATCCCCCGCAGCAGCACAGCCGCCGTAGCCGGAGCGATTCGGCCATACGCGGACGGCGCGGGCTGCACGGGCAGGCTCATCAGCCGCTGACCGTTAGCATAGCTGATCTCGCTCACCAGACGCGGCGCCAGTACCTCGCCGCCCCGCAGCAGCGTGACGATGAGATTGGCGGCTTGTAGCGGCGTCACCCGTACATCGCGCTGACCGATGCCGGTCTGGGCAAGCTGGCCCCCGTCACGCTGACGCGGAGGCTGGGCGAACACCGCTCCTGCCTGCTCCTCCTGCAGCAGCCGCAGCGGCTGGCTGAGCGGCGGCAGCGGCTGCTCCGCCGCCCAGCCTACCCGGCGGCTGATGCCCAGCCGGTCGGCAGTCTGGCTAAGCGCTGTGCCGTCCAGACGTTCGGCAAGTGTCGCGAAGGCGATATTGCAGGATTGCGCGAGCGCTTCCTGCAGCGACAACGTGCCGTGCCCCCCCTCCTTCCAGCACGAAAGCCCATATCGCCCATACTCTCCGTCGCAGTGGAACGACTCGTCTGCCTCGGTTACCGCGTGCTCCAGCGCTGACGCAGCAGTGACCAGCTTGAACAGCGACCCAGGCGGCTGGGCGATCAATGCATGATTGGCCCAGTCCGTACCTGGCTCCTCCAGCCGGTACGGGTCAAAGAGCGGGCGCGAGATCATCGCCACGATATCAGCTGTGTGCACATCCAGGACTACGACCGCCCCTTCACGGAGACCCGCCCGATCCACCGCCTCCTCCAGCAGGTTCTGCAGCTGCAGATCCAGCGTCGTCCGGATCTGCAGCGGGTAGTACGGATTATCCGGACCGACGATCCGCAGATCCAGACCATGCAGAGCTGTCCGCCTCCCGTCGACGTAATGGGAAGCTGCCGCATCTCCGAGTCCTCGCAGCAAGGGGTCCAGCGAGCGTTCCAGGCCGGCGCCACCGATCCGGTCAGTCAGCTGCATGCGGCCTGCCGCGAGCTGCTCGGCAAAGGACTGCGCGATCAGTTCAGGATGCTGACTGATGTAGCCGATGGCGTGCTTCGCTGCAAACGCACTCCGGTAGCGCCGCTCGTAAGGCAATGCGCGCACGCCATCCAGGCGGATGTGCTGCAGCTCGGCTAATTGCTCATTCGTCAGCGCCATTGGTTCTTTGTCGCCATCAAGGCGCCAAAACTCCGGTTCCCGGAGTCCAGATAGCCAATCAAGCAGTGCCTCCTGGGTAACACCCAGGAGCGCAGCGAGCCGCTTCACCTCGTCAGGCTCCCCCCACGTGCCGTACTTTACCGGGAAGGCTGCCAGTCCTGTGATCATCTCGCCGGTAATCGCTCGGCCGTGACGATCCGTGAAATGGCCACGGCCGCTGGCCAGTCGAATCGCCTTTTCACGCTGATGAACCGACGCCTCCCGCCAATGGTCGGCTGAGCTGCCGGGCATCAGTGCCGGCACCCATTGCAGCCACGCCAGGCGGCCGATCAGGCATGCGGCTGCGACCAGCATCCCGACAGCGATGATCAATTGTCGCTTTCGCATGGCCGCTGTAGTCTGTGCTGGCTTCATCCTCCAATACCCCCAGTCTTTCCGGTTCGCTTCCATACATTAGCTATTCTTCCCATTTTTAAGCCGCAGCATGACGCAGTCCGTGAGAAATCCACACAAGGTGAAACGGCTTCGCCTAAGAGTTTTGCAAAGTAAAACTAGCTTCGTAAGGATGCGGCGCAGCGCGTTTCATTCCGGAGAATTCTAAGCTGATATATGTGTGCAACATATACGCTTAGAATTTAAAAAACCGGGCAGGCTATGGAATAGCCTGCCCGGTTACGGGGCATCGATCAATCGATTTTAAACTTCGACAACGATTCTTTGAGGCCGTTGGATACCCCTTCGAGCGTATCCGACAGCTTGACGAGATTCTCGCTAATGCTCAACTGCTCATTGCTTAGCGATGCGACCTCTTCCGATGTCGCGGAAGATTGTTCGGCTACCGCACTGACACTGGCCATCGCGCCCATCAGCGTTGTCTGCGATTCGTCGAGCGTACCGATTGACTCTGTTACCGAGTCCAGTCGGTCGACAAACGCGCTCATCTGATTTTGTACCGAGTAGAAGAGCTGGTTGGCTTCCTTGACCGAGACGATCTGTTCCTGGAAGATCGGATACGCCTCCGACAATACGCCTACCGTCTCATCGATCTCGCGCTGGATCGTCTCCGTAATCTGCCCGACGACATCGATCGACTGCCGCGATTGATCGGCCAGCTGGCGGATCTCATCGGCGACGACCATGAAGCCCCTGCCTGCAGCACCCGCTCTGGCGGCTTCGATCGTCGCGTTGAGCGACAGAATATTGGTCTGCTTGGTCAGGTTGTTCAATACATCCAGGATTTTGCGGATGGAGCCTGTGCTTTCCTTGAGCTTGTCCACCTTATCCACCATCGAGCGGGTCATCTCTTCGGTAAGTCCGGTCTTCTCAATGAGAAGATCCATATAACGTGTACCCTGCTCACTGGATTGTTGCACGTTGCCTGCTGAGACGACCATCTCGCTGTTGGCGGCGATCACGCTCTTCATCTGGCGGCCGATATTGTCCGTCAGATCGCTGCCGCGTTCCGCTTCCATCGCGAGCGATGTGGCCCCGCCGGCAATCTCCTCAGTCGCGACCGCGATCTCCTTGGCAGAGACGGCCGTCTTCTTGGAGGACTCCCCTAACGCTTCTGCGGTTTGCAGCACATCTGTCGCCGACTGGTAGGCGCGACTCGCCAAAGCCGAGATCTGAGTCATCATCTGATTGAAGCTGTTGGCCAGTTGTCCGATCTCATCGCTCGTGCGGATCGAGGAGCGCACTGTCAGATCTCCGCGCTCGCCGCGCGTCATCAAGTCTCTCAGCTGGACCAGCGGACGGGCGATCATCCGGATCACCAACAATCCGATCCCCCCTGCCAGCAACGCAGCAAGAATACTAGCGATGATCGTAATATTGCGGATCTGCTGCGCATCCTTGACCAACTCGGCTACCGGGATCTCACCGAGCAGCCACCAGTCCATCGTGCGGAACTTTTTGTACACGGCAAGCACCTGGCCGTTGCCGCCTTCTGCAGTTACA
This sequence comes from Paenibacillus jepli, assembly GCF_047238105.1. Taxonomy (NCBI): domain Bacteria; kingdom Bacillati; phylum Bacillota; class Bacilli; order Caryophanales; family Paenibacillaceae; genus Paenibacillus; species Paenibacillus jepli. The sequence goes on along the minus strand of NZ_JBDFMD010000001.1, from coordinate 6,312,365 downwards.
AATGAGAAGGCCGCGTCCGACTTCTGGTCCTCCCGGAAATGCACCGGATTCTTCGCTGCAATCTCTTCCTCTGTATCGGTATAGATGAGCCTTGCCTGCTCATCGACGATCTTGATCCCGCTGCCTGTGCCCAGCTCCAGGCCGGAGAGCTGCGATGCAAGCTCACTGTATCGGACCTCGAGCAGCAGCACGTACATGTTCTGATTGCTGCTGGTACTCTTCACCAAGCGGCTGACAGCGAGCGCCGGCTCGTTCAGTCCGCCGCCGACGCCCTTCGGTTCGGAAGGCAGCCACATCAGCTGGCCGCTCTGCTCGATGACGTCATCGAACCACGGCATTTCCTTGATGGCAGCATAATTCACCGCTCCAGCGCCGGTATGAATTCCAGATAGCCCCTCCTTGAGCGGCACGAGGTAGCCAGCTGCTATTGTAGAATTGGACATAAGCATTGATTGAAATTTGGTATCGATGCGTTTGACTGCTTCGAATTGCTCATAGGCGTCCTGATTGGTATTGTTTAAGGTATTTAGACTCGCCTGGATATCGCTGTCAAAGATAAGCTGCATAGTCAAGTCATTAAGGTTCTGATACATCAGATCAAGCTTGCTTGCTGCTTGTGTAATCGTCTGCATGCTGGAAGCCGCTACTTTGTCTTCAATGATGCTCTTGGAGATCTGGTAGGAGTATGTACCTACCGAAATGACACAAATCAAAATACTGCAAAAAATGAGCAAAAACAGTTTCGTCCCGACAGATCTGCTGATCCGTCCGCTTGTCGACCACTGCCGCTTCACACCTTCCGGAGATTGCTTCGGGCTCCCAGCGGACGTACTTTCCTTGCGCACGTTGGACAGCTTTGCTTTTGTCTTCTCAACCCATTTCACAATGTGACACCACCTGGTTTTTATAATCTGCTTCGACTGGCTGCATTCCATGCCTTCATGCTGTGAACTAGGACATGCGTTTTACTTCTGCTTTACAAACTACAATTAAGTTATCGGCAGAAACCAGGACTATTGTAATAGAAAAAAAAACTCTTCTTCCATTCCTCGAATTAAGGAAAGAAAGAAGAGTTCAGAAGTTGAAAATAATGGGCCGTTAATTGCCGATTTGCTTGCGCATCATATCCATCGGCCGAACCGGCTGTTCCGTCCGCAGACGAACGAGCTGCAGCGGGTGTCTCGCTGCATCCAGAGGCTCGCCCTGTTCGTCGGTCAACTCCCCTACGGTCTGTCGGAAGAAGCCGCCCGGACCGAAAAACTCGATCGCCTGCCCCGGCTTGAAATGATTGCGTTGCTGGATGGTCGCCCAGCCTGTCGCCGCATCGTAATCCATCACTACACCGGCAAAATCATAAGGGGCCGCCTTGTCTTCAGGTCCGTAGATATGATCCTCCGCTCCTGGCGCATCAAAGAAAAAACCGGTATTGAGCGGTCGATTCGCAGCTTTGTTGATCTCCTCTATCCATTCGGGTTTCAGCACGTAGCCTTCCGGGTCGGCAAAATAAGCGTCAATCGCCTGCCGATAAGCGTTCACTACGGTAGCAACATAATGCTGACTTTTCATCCGGCCTTCAATCTTGAAGCTGTCGATGCCGCATTCGATCAGCTCCGGCATGTGCTCGATCATGCACAGATCCTTCGAGCCCATCGTAAACTGAGCATCGCCATCTCCGGATAGGGTCTCTTCTTCGTCATGCAGGTCGTACTTCCACCGACAGGACTGACAGCAGCCGCCCCGATTGGAATCCCGGTCAGTGAAATGGTTGGAGAGTACGCAGCGCGGAAAAAGAGGAACACATCGCACCATGGATGAATGCCTCGATCTCGATATCGACATGCGCTTTGATCTCCGCAATCTGTTCAAGACTCGTCTCACGACCAAGGACGACGCGGGGCAGACCTTCGTTCTTCCAGAATTGGACCGCTTGCCAGTTAAGCGTCGATTGCTGGGTGCTCAGATGCACTTCCAGCCCTGGCGCCACCCGCAAGGCGGTCTCGATAATCAAGGGGTCGGCCGCGATAATCGCAGCGATCCCTACAGATTCAAGATTGCGGAGATAATCCTCCAGCCCTTCGATATCCTCATTATGGGCATAGATGTTGGTCGCCACGAACACTTTGGCTCCGTAGCGGGCGGCAAACGCCACGCCTTCGCGCATTTCCTCAAAACTGAAGTTGTCCGCATTGGAGCGCAGGCCATATTTTTGGCCCCCGATATAGACGGCATCCGCACCGTAATGAACGGCGAACTTCAGCTTCTCCAGATTGCCCGCGGGCGCCAGCAGCTCTGGCCGTTCCAGCCGGTGCCGCTTGCCCCTGAGACGGGGCAGTACTTCTGTCGCCATGACCCTTCTCCTTTCTTTTTGAACACACATCTTTTTTAGTACACTTGTTCCTTATAGAAAAATCCGAATGATAACTCCCGGTGCGGGTCTTGCAGCTCCCGGATCGGCTCCAGCGCCGCCTCGTCGAATGCATAGCCTGCAGGATCAGTATAATAGCTATCGATCGCCTGACGGTATGCGCGCACGACCGTTTCATTGTATATGATCGGCTTCATGAAGCCTTCAATCTTCAGACTGTCTACTCCCGCTTCCAGCAGCTCATGGAGATTCTCCAGCATGCAAATATCGTCAGAGCTCATCACATGTGTACCATTCACATCTTCAAAAATCGGGAACCGTTCCTCCGGCCGCTCCGCTTCCATCAAATAGAGCCCTTGCTCTTGTCCGCTCACCAACTGGCCGGCAGGCAGGCCGGACGGTCGGATCTGCCGGTTGTGATCGGCATAACTCTGCAGCAGGTAGCGCTTGGAATGATAAATGTTGGTCATGCCATGAACCTGAACCTCGACTTGCAGCTTGGTGTGCTGTTTAAATTCTGTAATCTGCTCCATGTTGAGCTCGCGGGCCAATACCGCCCGGGCGGCGCCTCTGCGTCCCCAGAAGTCCGCTGTGGCGTAGTTCGTCGAAGTCATCTCAGCGTTCCAGTGCAGGGCGAGCTCGGGATGAGACGCTTGGACGCCCATCAGCACCGCCGGATCGCCGAAGACGATCGCATGCGCACCGGCTGCAGCGACTGCATCGATATAACCAGGCAGCTCCTGCAGCTGTTCATTCTCGATCAGGTTGTTGATCGAGACGTAGATACGCACGCCCTGCGGCGCGGCCAGCCTGACAGCCTCCGCGATCTGCGCCGGGGAGAATGCGCCGGGCAGCCGCATGCCGAAGCGCGGTTCGCCGATGACGAAGGCATCAGCACCGGCAGCGATCAGCCGCTCCATTTCCTCAAGAGAGGCAGCGGTACAGAGCAGCTCCGTTTTGCTCATGATGTCGACCTCCCTTTCTTATCCGGCAGCGGCCTGGGTTTCTTCACTCAGCCGCTTGTTTCGCAAATGTTCATTGTACGTAACCGAGAAATAATGGCCGTTCGAGCCGTCTTTCTTGGTCACATAAAAGTAATACTCCGTCTCGGCTGGGTACAAAGCCGCCTCGATGGAGGCCAGAGATGGGCTCGCGATCGGTCCGGGCGGCAAACCGGTCTGCTGATACGTGTTGTAAGGACTTTCCACGAGCAGATCCTTCTCCAGCAGTCTTTCCTTTTGCTTGCCCAGCACGTACTGGACGGTGGCATCGATCTGAAGCATCATGCCGTCGGCAAGACGATTATAGATAATCCCCGCCACAATCGGCCGCTCCTCGGGCAAGACGACTTCCCGCTCGATCATGGAAGCGATCGTCATCATCTCATGGAAGGAAATATCCAGCTCATCCAGGGCAGACTGCCAATCGTCAGGGAGCTGCTGCAGCTTGCGGTCGAGCTCCTGCATCATACGGGTAATGATGTCCTGCTCGGTACTCTCTTTCACGAGCTCATAGGTCTCGGGGAAGAGATAACCCTCAAGCAATTGATCCATCTGTTCATTCACCGTAATCCTGCCTGCGGACGCCGATGCGCCCAGCATCGTCTGCGCCGCTGCGACTTCGAGGAACCGATCCTCATCGACCAGCCCTTCGGCGGCCAGCTTCTCAGCCATCTGCTTCACTGTATAGCCCTCAGGCACCGTAAATCGGATCGTCTCCGCCTCGATCGTATCGCCAGCGTTCAGCTTGGCGATGATGTCATCCAGCTCCATCCCCGGTCTCAGCTCATAGGCACCTGCCTTGAACGCCGGTCCTTCATCCTTGAGCCGCAAGTAGTATTTGAACAAAAAACTATTGCGAATGATGCCTTCCCGCTCCAGCGTCTCGGCTACCCGGTTCGGCGACGATCCTTTGGCCACTTCGACGCGTTTCACTTCCCCCGCCGGGGCGGGACGAAGACCATTCCATAAATAGAGAGCTACGCTGCTGACACCAATCAGGATCAGACCGAGAATCGAGCTGATGACGATCAGGGTAATGCGATTCTTGCGCTTACGACGATATCTAGCTGCATCCACGCCTTCAAATCCCCCTTGCCTCAAAAAACTTAGACATTCATATCAGTTCAAAAAGGACGGGGTCGCCGTCCTTTTGGTTGCTGCCGTATGCTTGGCCATCAAATGCGGGGCTGGCATGTATCACGGTCGCTCTTCATCTCTGAACAACAGGTCGTCATACGCTTCCGCAGCCGCCTCCCACTCCTCCTCATCCGTAACCGCATCGAGCTCGAACTCCCCGTCCGGCTGAGATGAGATTCGGAAAAAAGCAAGTTCGTCCAGTTTCTTCATTGCCGCCGTCTGGAGCGCCGCATAAGCTCGCCCGTTCAGCCGATATTCGGCAGCGATCTGATACATCTCTTCGCTGCCGTCCTCCGACACCAGTGCCAACTGGCGTCCATACTTACTGCGGAGCTCTTCCTGCGGCTCCGGCAGCCCGGGAGTGGATCCGCTCATGCTACGCTTCCTCTTCCATCTCGGCCAAGAGCGTGTTGAAGGTCTCCTCCACCATATTCCACTCTTCTTCGCTCTCGATCGTATAGAGCTTGAGGTCGTCGCCGTCTTCCTCGTAGCGGAAAGCATAGACCTCTTCGGACTCTTCATCCTCTTCCTGCTCGGCATGAAGAGGAACGACCATCATGTATTTTTGTTCGGAGCCGTCGACTTCAAACTTCATAATGACTTCGAATTCTTCTTCATTGCCCTCTTCATCCGGAATATAGATGATTTCCGGCTCTTCGAACTGCATGTCGTCATTTGTCATCTTTACCCTCACCTTTTCGTTTTAGAGTCGAGATAGTTTTGCAAAATGAGCGCTGCCGCCATTTTGTCCACCACTTGCTTGCGTTTCTTGCGGCTGATGTCCGCCTCGAGCAAGGTGCGCTCTGCGGATACGGTGGTCAGCCGTTCATCCCACAGGTGAACAGGTAAATTCGTTTGCTCGCGCAAGGATTGCGCAAAAGCGATGCAAATTTCGCCACGCGGGCCGATCGTGCCGTTCATATTCTTGGGCAGACCGACGACGATCTCCGACACTTCATGCTCACGAGCAAGCTCAGCCAGCTCGGCCAGCTCCGAGTCGTCCCTGCGTTTCTGTACGACTCCAAGACCTTGGGCTGTCCAGCGAAACGCGTCGCTGACCGCTACGCCGATATTGCGGTCGCCGTAATCCAATCCCATAATGCGCATTAGCAGTCCGGCCTCATTTCGAATAAGGTGTTCGCTTATCTGTGCTGACGAAGATAATTCCGGACGAGCTCTTCAATTAATTCGTCGCGCTCTTTCCTGCGGATCAGACTTCTGGCGTTGTTGTGACGCGGGATATAAGCGGGATCCCCCGAGAGCAGGTAGCCCACGATCTGATTGATCGGATTATAATCCTTCTCGATCAGCGCATCGTAGACGCTCAGCAGAATCTCCTGCGAAGATGTTTCCATCTCTTCCGGCTTCACATCAAACTTCATCGTTTTATCCATGGAACTCATTGCCAGCACCTCGCTTTCAGGTAAAGCAGTTATGCTACCTCTATCATATCATACTTGACTGCGAAAGAACCAGTTCTTCCGCAAGCTGTAAGGCTTCTTGCAATTTCGATGGATCCTTGCCGCCAGCCTGGGCCATGTCAGGACGTCCTCCGCCACCGCCGCCGCAGCGGGCTGCCAGCTCTTTGATGAGCTTGCCGGCATGATAGCCTTGCTTCACCAACTCCGGAGATACGGAGACGACCAGGTTCACTTTCTCGTCCTGGACTGCGCCGAGCACGAGGATGCCTTGGGCCAGCTTGCCTTTGAGTTCATCGGCGATGCCTCGCAGCGCCTCCATGCCCGAAGCCTTGACTTCAGCTGCAAGAAGCGTAACGCCGCCGACTTGCTTGGCCTGTTTCTCCAGAGATCCAGCTTCGATGCGTCCCAATCTGGCCTGGAGCGCTTCTTTCTCCCTGCCCAGCTCCTTCAGCCCGGCGTACAGACCTTCGATCCGCTTCGGCACATCCGACAGCGACGACTTGAGCAGCTCAGCCGACTGCTTGAGCAGATCGAGTTGGCTATCCATATGCCCGTAAGCGAATTTGCCGGTAACCGCCTCGATCCTCCGGACACCTGAGCCGATCCCTGATTCGCTGATCAGCTTGAAGATGCCGATCTGCGACGTGTTGGCCACATGACAACCGCCGCACAGCTCGATGCTGTAGTCACCGACAGTGACGACGCGGACGACGTCGCCATACTTCTCGCCGAACAGTGCCATGGCGCCCATCGCCTTGGCTTCAGCGATCGGCCGCTCGAGGATCACGACCGGCGTAGCCGTCCAGATCTGCTCGTTGACCCGGCGCTCAATCGCGACCAGCTCTTGCTCGCTGATGCCGAAGTGGGAGAAGTCAAAGCGCAGACGCTCCGCTTCGACCAGCGAGCCTGCCTGATTGACATGGTCGCCCAGCACTTCCTTGAGTGCCTTGTGCAGCAGATGGGTCGCGGTATGGTTCTTGATGATATCCTCCCGCGCCTGACGCGCCACCTCGGCTCTTACCGTGTCGCCAACCCGCAGGACGCCCGAGTGGATCACCGTGCGGTGTACAGACTGGCCTTGCGGCGCCTTGAACACGGCCTCTACCGAGGCTTCCAGGCCTGCTGCCTGCAGGATGCCATGGTCGCTGATCTGACCGCCGCTCTCCGCATAGAAAGGCGTCACATCCAGCACGACCAGCGCCGTATTGCCGGCATGGACAAAATCAACCGCTTGCTCGTCGACAATGATCGCTTGCACAACAGCATCGGATACCAATTCATTATAACCAATGAAGGCAGACTTAACCGCCAGCTCCGACAGCGGACCGCCCTGCACCTTCATGCTGCCTGTATCGGCGCGTGCCGCCCGGGCGCGTTCCCGCTGACGTTCCATGGCCGTCTCGAAACCTTCCCGGTCAACTGCGAGTCCGTGCTCCATCGCATAGTCCTCCGTAAGGTCAAGCGGGAATCCAAAAGTGTCATACAGTCTGAAGCAATCTTCTCCGCCGATCACCCGCTCGCCGGCAGCCTTGGCCTTCTCGGCCAGCTCGGCCAGGATCGCTAGTCCGTCGGAGAGCGTCTCATGGAATCTCTCTTCCTCGGTCCGGATGACGCGCTCGATGAACTCGCGTTTCTCCACAACCTCTCCATAGTAGGTCCCCATGATCTCGCCGACCACAGGCGTCAGCTCATGCAGGAACGGCCGGTCGATGCCCAGTTTTTTGCCGTAACGGACGGCCCGGCGCAGCAGACGCCGCATGACGTAGCCGCGGCCTTCGTTGGATGGCATGACTCCGTCTCCCACCGTAAAGGCAACCGTCCGGATATGATCGGCGATCACCTTCAGCGCAACATCCGTCTCTTCCCGCTCCTGATAGCGTACGCCGGCGATCTCGCAGGTACGGTCGATGATCGGGCGGAACAGATCCGTATCGAAGTTGGAATCGACATCCTGCAGCACGGAAGCGAAGCGCTCGAGACCCGCCCCCGTATCGATGTTTTTGTTCGGCAGCGGCGTGTAGCTGCCGTCCTTGTTGTGATTGAACTGGGAGAATACCAGATTCCAGATTTCCAGGAAACGCTCATTCTCGCCGCCCACCGTACAGTCGGGATCGGCGAGATCGCCGTACTTGTCGCCGCGGTCGTAGAAGATCTCGGTACATGGACCGCAAGGGCCTTCGCCGATGTCCCAGAAGTTGTCCTCCAGCTTGATGATCCGCTCGGCTGGCAGGCCGATCTTCTCATGCCAGAGCCGGTAGGCCTCCTCATCCTCAGGGTAGACCGTAACGGATAGACGCTCCGGATCGAAGCCGATCCATTGCGGGCTCGTCAGGAATTCCCATGCCCAGGTGACTGCTTCCTCCTTGAAATAATCACCAATGGAGAAATTGCCCAGCATTTCAAAGAACGTATGATGCCGGCGCGTCTTGCCGACATTCTCGATGTCGTTGGTGCGGATGCATTTCTGGGAATTGGCGATCCGGGGATTGTCCGGTGCGACGCGGCCGTCAAAGTAGGCTTTGAGCGGCGCCATCCCGGCATTGATCCATAACAGAGATGGATCATTATGCGGAACAAGCGAAGCGCTTGGCTCGATGGCATGTCCCTTACTCTCGAAGAATGCAAGCCATTTGGAACGGATTTCACTGGCTTTCATAATAGTCGTTGCCCCCAATGTAAGTAAAATGAAAGTTCAAAAGCTCGGTATTCAGCACCGAAAGGTTGAACTGCCTCTAAAAAACAAAAAAAGCCCCTACGTATGCAGGGACGAATCTCATTCGCGGTACCACCCTGGTTATCGCGCTCTACTGTCCATCCCTTCCGGTCAGCGGGAGCTTGATCGCCTTCGCAGGACGATAACGGGTCCTTGCCGGTGGAGTTCATCCACGCTCCGAAATTAGCTTTCGGCGGTTCTTCGTCAAGAAGTTCTTGCAGCCATGCCCCGACTAGCGTCGTAGGTCAAGGAACTTCCTCTCTGGATAACGGGCTACAGCCTACTTTATCTCATCATCGCTTTGGTAATTTAAGTACAGTATAGCCGCAGCCGGCGCAAGCTGTCAAATCGTCTTTCGCCGGATATAGTAAGCGAACAAATGCTGCAGGATCACCTTAAGCGCGGCAAAAATTGGCACCGCAAGGATCATCCCCGGAATTCCCGCTGCCTCGCCGCCGACCAGCAGCGCGAAGATGATCAGCAGCGGATGCAGATGGAGCGTCCTCCCCACCACCTGGGGCGAGATGACATTCCCCTCCAGCACCTGACAGACAAGGTTGACGGCCAGCACAAGCAGCATCATTCGCCAAGAGATCGTCGAGGCCATGATCAGCGCCGGAGCAGCTCCGAAGAAGGGGCCGACATAAGGAATAATGTTGAAGACGGCGACGATGCCTGCCAGCAGGAACGGATAAGGCAGATCGATCGCCCAATAGCCGACATACGCGAGCATGCCGACCAGCAGACAGACGATAACCTGTCCCCGGATATAGCTCCCGAGCGCCTCATCGATATCTTTGAGCAGCCTTGCGACACCCTGGCGGCGGGACCTGGGCACATAAGTAATGACCGTCCGCTCGAACACATCCAGATCCTTCAAGATGTAGAATGCCAGGAAGGGGATAATAAACGCAATAAACACTGCGCTCAACACGGCCCCCAGGTTGTTGACAAAGTCCAGCAGCGCGGCTGATAGCCGCATCTCTACCTTCATCAGGGATTGGCGGAGTCCCTCCCGCAACCCTTCCGGCAGCAAGGTATTGTTGCTCAACTGATCATACAGCCTCTGTGCCCGCAGCGTCAGCTCCGGCATATGAGCGTTCAACTCCTCCAGTTGACGGATCAGAAGGGGAATCGCATGCATCAGTACGAGCGTTATCGCTGCCAGGAACACCGCATAGATCAGCAATACCGCCACCGAACGCGGCACATGACGAGCGGAGAGCAGCCCGACGATAGGTTTGAGCACGTAAGATACGATCATCGCCAGCACGAACGGGCCTAGGACAGCTTTGCAAAAGGTATATACTGCAATGAGAATCGGCTTGATCTGCAGCAGCAGAAATAGCGCCAGCAACCCGAGTATGCCGAAGATCATAACTGCCAGCGCCTTGCCTCGCATCCATTTGACCACTTGCAATCCGCTCCCTCTTCGAAGTGTTGCCTGTTCCCATTCGCACGTCTTTACAGTATATGTAATTACGAGCGATACCATCCGGAGCGGTGGCCGTGATCATATCACCCGACAGAAGGGACTTGTCTTCGAAGTGTACCCATTGCGGGGGCGGAGACAAAAAGACGGCCCGCAGGCCGTCTTTAGAAACATGCTACATATGCATTTGAGGCAGTTCCTCTTCAAAGAAGAGATCGTCGAGCGAGCTGAGCGTACCGTCCTCTTCCACTTGGTAGACGGACATCTTGTCGCCATTGACCGTCAGTTCGATAAAACAACCCCAGCAGTAAAACTGATGGCTGCCAATCTTGCCGATGTCTTTTGAATTGCAATTGGGACATTTCATACCATTGGTCTCCCTATCGATCCGATTCGGAAGTGGTCATATTATGCAGTTCATGACTAGCGCTCTCCGGCACCAGAACCGCTTCCTCGCCTAGCGTAATCTCTTCAGCGAACTGCGCAACCCTGAGCCACTGGCGCCCTTCCATTACATCTGAAATAAAACCATCCGTTAGTTCATAGCCTACTATTGGTGTACCCTTAATCGGTTCAAAATAAACATCCGATATGCGGCCCAATTCTTCGCCGCTTGTCGTCATGACAGGCAGGTCCTTAAGCCGGCTCTCCCCCCAGCAAAAACAACGGATAATCTCGCCTGCCGCCAGCAGCTGAACTGCATCGCTCCGACTTACAAGCATGGCATCTCTGCCGCAGGTCACGATATTATCCCAATCGACAGCGTAAGTCCCCTTGCGGGGCCAACCCCTGCCGCCGGTGACGATTCCGCGCAGCTGCCAGTGTTCGTCAAACCAGATATCCCTGACTTTGCCAACCGATTTCCCGCTCTCGCTGATGACGGGAAGTCCGATCAGATGCTGAAGTTTAAGCACAGGCGGGCCTCCTAAGCAGTAGTACGAATCCGCTGCACAATTGTTGCAATTTTTTGCGCTGCATATTCGATCTCTTCTATAGTATTGCCCAATCCGAAGCTGAACCGAACCGCACTGTCCGATACTTCATCCGGAAGCCCCATGGCCAGCAGCACATGGGAACGGCTCAACGCCCCTGAGCTGCAAGCCGATCCGCCGGATGCGGCAATCCCCGCCATGTCGAGATTCATCAGCATCGACTCGGCTGACACACCGGGAAAGCTCAGATTGATAATGTCCGGCACGAGCTCCGGATCACCGCCATTAACTACATAGGCGCCGCTGCCGATCAAGCCGTCCAACTGCTCCAGCAAACATGAGCGGAGCTGCGCCATCCGTTCCCGCTTCTTCTCCCTGCGAGCCTCCGCCAACTCGAGAGCGCGGGCGAAGCCGCTGCTGCCAGCTACATTTTCTGTACCGGCCCGGCGGTTGCGCTCCTGAGGTCCACCGTACTGCTGGGGCTCGAAGGGTGTCCCCTTGGCCACGTAGAGCGCGCCGACACCTTGCGGTCCATTGATCTTGTGCGCGGACAAGCTGACGAGATCAACCGGCAGCTGTCCGAGAGGCAGCGGCAGCCGCCCCAGCGCCTGCACGGCATCGACATGAAACGGGATCCCCCTGGCTCTGGCCGCTTCTCCGATCGGCAAGAGCGGCTGAATCGAACCGGTCTCGTTGTTGACATACATGACGCTGACGAGTGCCGTGCGCTCGTCCATCGCTTCCACCGCCTGCTCCGCGCTGACCCGTCCGCTGCGGTCCGGCGCGAGCCGGGTGACGCGGAAGCCCTGCTCCTCCAGGCGGTCTACTGCATGCAGCACGGCATGGTGCTCGATAGTCGTCGTCACGATATGATCACGGCCTCGCTTGCGCTGGGCCCAAGCCGCCCCGGCCAGAGCAGCATTGTCGCTCTCGGTACCGCCGGAGGTGAAGACGAGCTCGGACGGCGAGCAGTGAAGCAGCGCTGCCAGCCGCTCCCTTGCGCGCCCCAGTTGCTGCTTGGCTGCCCGGCCGAAGGCATGGACACTGGACGGATTGCCGCCCGGCCCCTGCCAGATTGCGGTCATCTCCTCCAATACTTCAGGCGCCAGCGGCGTTGTCGCTGCATGATCCACATAGATGTTCTGCATATCCCCGGCCTCAAATATAGAACATATAACTGTCGAGCTCGCTCTCATCCTTGAAGGAGATCATATCGGCCAGTGTCGTCGAGTCGAGCACTTCGGCGATACTGTCGCGGATCCGCAGCCACAGATGGCGCTTGGCCGGATCGTCTTCCTCCGTGAAGTCCACTGGCGAGATCGGTCCCTCCAGGATACGGATGATATCTCCGGACGTAATCTGCTCCGGATCCTTGGAGAGAATGTAGCCGCCATAAGCGCCTCTTACGCTTTTGACAAGTCCCGCATTGCGCAGCGGCGCGATCAATTGCTCCAAATAATGTTCCGAGAGCTGGTTGCGTTCAGCGATGCTTTTCAACGAGATGGGGCCTTCCCCGAATTTCATCGCGAGTTCCATCATAATCGTTAAGCCGTAACGGCCCTTCGTAGATATTTTCAAGGCAAATCCTTCTTTCCCGGTTCTCAACACCGACAGATTTTAGAGGCAGAACAGCACATTGTGTAATGGAGCCTCGGTCGAGGCTCCATTCACAGCATAATAATTCATGGTATTCCCATATTGCTTCTATGTTAACATATCCGATTGTTCAGTGGGAGAAAAAGCTTGACCGACTCGTGAAAAAGTTGGACGGGCATGATACAATATAGGGAATCCGCGGCCTTCCGCCCTGCGAAAGGCCGCGCAGATGGTTAAGCCAATTCAGGTGGTGAGTAGAATGAGTTCAAACCATGCGTCCACACGCATCGTCGTCGGCATGTCGGGCGGCGTCGACTCCTCAGTAGCCGCCCTGCTGCTCAAGCAGCAAGGCTACGATGTGGTCGGCATATTCATGAAAAACTGGGATGATACCGACGAATTCGGTCACTGCACGGCTGAGGACGATGCCGAGGATGTCGCCCGCGTCTGTGAGCAGATCGGCATCCCTCATTATACGGTCAATTTTGAGCAGGCCTACTATGACAAGGTCTTCACTTACTTCCTGGAGGAGTACAAAAGGGGCCGTACGCCCAACCCGGACGTGATGTGCAATCGCGAGATCAAGTTCGGCGATTTCCTCGCCAAGGCGATGGAGCTCGGCGCCGACTTTCTGGCCACGGGACATTACGCCCGCGTCACGCATGAGGGTGGGCAGACGAAGCTGCTGCGCGGCATTGATTCCAATAAGGATCAGACCTACTTCCTGCATGCGCTCAGCCAGCAACAGCTGGCCAAAGCGATGTTCCCGATCGGACATCTGCCGAAATCCCAGGTGCGCGAGATTGCCGCAGCCGCGGGATTGGCCACTGCCCGCAAGAAAGACAGCACGGGCGTCTGCTTTATCGGCGAGCGCAACTTCAAGACGTTCCTGAGCCAGTATCTGCCGGCGCAGCCCGGCGAGATGGTGGATCTCGCGACAGGTGAAGTGAAGGGCCGCCATGACGGTCTGATGTATTATACGCTCGGTCAGCGCCAGGGGCTGGGGATCGGCGGCTCGGGCACCGGCGAGCCCTGGTTCGTCGCCGACAAAGATCTGTCGCGCAACCTCCTGTATGTCGTGCAGGGCGAACATGCCAGCCTGTACTCCGCAGGCTTGCAAGCTTCCGGGGTCAGCTGGCTCGGCGATCCGCCGGCAGGCGGCACGTTCCGCTGCACGGCCAAGTTCCGTTACCGGCAGCCCGATCAGGGCATCACCGTCAGCTATGACGCTGCCGGCGGTACAGCCGAGGTGCGGTTCGACCAACCGCAGAAGGCCATTACTCCCGGCCAGGCCGTTGTGTTCTACGATGGCGAGCACTGTCTGGGCGGCGGCACGATTGATGTCGTGTACAAGACAGCTCCGGCCAGCGTGTAGAACCTTGCAAATTATCAATAATACAGAAAAACCGGCTTCTCGCAGCCGCTTCTTCCGAAGCTTGCGGGAAAGCCGGTTTTTTGTGACTGTCAGCCTGATCCGGCCTGCAGCCACTCGCCCTCGGACTCGACGAACCGCTTGCGAACTGCGAGCCGCGAGATCCGTAGATGATCGGTCTCTTCGATGATAAATTCATATATTCCAAAATCCACCTTCTGCTGTTTCTTCGGCGGAATCTCGATCTGCGAGTAGATCCAGCCGCCGATCGTATCATAACCGTCGCTGATGATCTCCAGACCGAAGAAGCTGTTGACTTCCTCGATCAGCATAAGACCGCTGATCGAATAGCTGTCTTCCGTCTTCTTCTCGATGTCAGGACGTTCCTCGTCAAATTCGTCCTGAATCTCGCCGACGATCTCTTCCATTATATCTTCAAGCGTCACAAGTCCCGATGTGCCGCCGTATTCATCGATCAGGATGGCAATCTGCGTCTTCTTCTTCTGCATCAGCTTGAGCAGCATACTGATCTGCATCGATTCCGGCACTGTCGTAATCGGCCGCATCAACTGTCTGATATCGTTTGCGAACGGCGTTTCTGTGTTCAGGAAGTCCTTGATGTGGACGAAGCCGATAATATTATCCTTGTCGTTGTCGCAGACCGGGAAGCGAGTACGCATCTCCTTCAGAGCAATCGCTTTGTTCTCTTCGAAGGAGCGGCCCGTATAAAGACAGCACATCTCCGTGCGCGGAATCATAATCTCCTTGGCACAGGTCTCGGCGAAATCAAAAATATTGTCCATTAGAGTCAATTCCGTATGATCAATGAGGCCGTTCCTATGACTCTCTTTCATCAAAATCCGAATCTCTTCCTCCGTGTGCACAGAATCAAGCTCGGAAGCCGGCACCACGCCGACGCGCCTTAGCAGCCAGCCCGCTGCACCGTTGAAAAACCAGATCAACGGATACATCAGTTTGTGGAACAGCATGAGCGGTACTGCCGTCAAGAGCGTGACGTTCTCCGAATGGCGAACAGCCAGCGTCTTGGGAGCGAATCTCCCCAGTACAAGATGGAGAAAAACAAGGCTCGAGAAAGCGATCAGAAATGCAATCGTATGGACGAACCCGTCGCTCAAACCGAACCACCCTTTAAGGAGCGGTTCCAGAAAATTGGCGATCGCAGGCCCGCCGACATAGCCCAAACCAAGCGATGCCACGGTCATTCCTAACTGACAGGCCGCAAGATACGCATCCAGATTACTGGTCAGATGGGAAGCAAACTTTGCCTTCCGGCGTCCCTCCGCGAATAGTGAATTAATACGTGTGCCTCTCAACTTTACCATTGCAAACTCGGCAGCAACGAAAAAACCGTTCATCAACACCAGAACCATAATCAGCATCATGTTCAGCAACAGCGGCATGATCGGTAACGGGTCCTCCAACGATTCCCTGTCCTCGTCCTCCGGCAGCCGGTCAGGTCGAAGACAGGCGCACCTCCTTCAAGTGATCAGATGATTGAACTATGCTCAATGAGTCTCTTTAAAAAGGTAAGTCAGACTTGCATATAGCTTAGTCTAAGTCCCCTTCCCCCGTCAAACGCCAGTTTGGACTGCTATTCGATGTTTATTCGGCATGGGATGGCCATTATACATCATTTGCTCACTCATGCAGCAGATTTTCCTGCTATTCTCTGGCGCGTGTCCTTGCCGGTCATTGCCGGCCTTTCTCCGGACGTTTGTTATAGCGACGCTGCCGGTTCAGACGAATCTTCTCCTCCATTCCCTGCTCCGTAGCTTCGTAGAGCAGCTTGCCGTCCAGCGTTTCCGGCAGATACTGCTGCTGGACATAATGGCCGGGATAATCATGCGGATAACGATAGCCCACATGACCCAGCTGGGACGATCCCGCATAATGGCCGTCTCGCAGATGAAGCGGCACCTCCACGCGGCCAACCGCCGCCATCGCTTTCATCGTTTTGTCGATTGCCGTGACGACGCTATTTGACTTGGGACTCTCGACGGCAAACAGGATCGCCTGCGTAATGTTGAGTCTGGCTTCCGGCCAGCCGATCTTGTGGTAGGCGTCCATCGCCGTCACCGCCTGTACCATCGCCTGTGGATTGGCGAGGCCAATATCCTCGCTGCAGGCGACGATGAGCCGCCGCAGGAAGGTCATCGGGTCCATGCCCAGCTTCTCGACAGCATATAGGAACCAGAACAGCGCAGCGTCGCTTGAGCCTCGGATACTCTTGTGAAAGGCCGACAGCACATCATACTGGGTCGACTCATCCGCCTTCACAGTGCGCTGCCGAATCGATTCCTCAGCCACTTCCAGCGTGACATGTACCGAGCCGTCCGATGTCGACGGCGTTGTCACGGCGGCCAGTTCCAGCGCATTGAGCGCCCTCCGGATATCGCCGCTCGCCTGGATCGCGATATGTTCGAGCGCCGCCTCCTCCACCTCGAGCTTCATAAATCCCAGACCGCGCTCGCTGTCGGCCAGCGCTCGGCGCATCGCCAGCAGCGAATGCTCGCTTGTCAGCGGCTCAAGCTGGAACAGCGTCGAGCGGGACAGCAGAGCCCCGTTGACATGATGGAACGGATTCTCGGTCGTCGCGCCGATGAAGATGATGATGCCCTGCTCGACGGCCGGCAGCAATGCATCCTGACGTGCGGTATTGAACCGATGCACCTCGTCGAGGAATAGAATCGTCTTGCGGTCGTACATCGATTTGTTCAGCTTGGCCTGCTCGATCGTCTCGCGAACGTCCTTGACGGTAGCGTCAACGGCATTAAGCTTGACGAAGATCCCCGCGGTCCGCTCCGAGATGATATGCGCCAGCGTCGTCTTGCCGCAGCCGGGCGGACCGTAGAGCAGGATCGAGGATACCTGGTCGCTCTCGATCGCCCGCCGCAGCAGCTTGCCTTCGCCGACGATCTGCTCCTGACCGATATATTCATCCAATATCTGCGGACGCATCCGATCGGCCAACAGCCTAGCCCGACTTCCAGTCTCCTGCGTCTCTTCCCGATAGGAAAATAAATCCATTTCTATCTCAGCCTTTCTATCTGCTGAATTCATGAACGCACCTCTTATTCTACGATGATAACACAATCGTACGTACGTTCGCTACCAACCTATAGCAAGAGGGGCATCGTGACGATGCCCCTCCGTTACCTTTGTGCGGTCCATTCAATGCCGGACGACGGTCAGACGTGCACGCCGCCGCGCGCCAGCAGATCCCTTACCGCTTCACTGACCATGATCAGCCCGGCTACCGGCGGGACGAAGGCATTGCTCGCCGGCGGCTGCTTGGCCTTGCGAATCTCCGGCGCGTTCTCCGGGACGATGCGCTGCGTGACATCCGCACGCGGCTTCTGCGGCTGCTCCGTGGAGAAGACGACCTTGACGCCTTTGCGGATGCCTTCCTTACGCAGCTTCTGCCGGATGACCCGGGCGATCGGATCCATAGTTGTCTTGGAGATGTCCCCTACCTGGAACTTGGAAGGGTCCATCTTGTTGGCAGCCCCCATGCTGGAGATCATCGGGATGCCTCGCTTCAGACATTCCTTGATGAGATGAATCTTGTACATGATCGTATCTGATGCGTCGACGACATAGTCCGGGTTATGTTCAAACAGCTGCTCATACGTCTCTTCCGTATAGAACATCCGCAACGAGACCACGTCGCATTCGGGATTGATCAGCTTGATCCGGTCCCGCATCAAATCCGCTTTGGGCTGGCCGATCGTAGTCGTCAAGGCGTGGATCTGCCGGTTGATGTTGGTAATATCCACTACATCCTTGTCGATCAGGATGATCCGGCCGACCCCCGTACGCGCCAGCGCCTCAGCCGCGATCGAGCCGACGCCGCCGATGCCGAGCACGGCAACCGTGCTGCCTTTCATAATCGCCAGACCTTCCGGTCCGATGGCGAGTTCCGTGCGAGAGAATTGATGAAGCATAGCTCTGCCCCCTTCGTTTTACTCAGCCGATTCTTGGGAAGCTCCGGCCGCTACAGGCTTTTTGGGCTCCGGCTTGGGCAGCGTACGGATATGGAGCTGCTCCAGCTGGGACGGCTCGACCTCGGAAGGCGCATCGCATAGCAGATCGGTCGCGCTCGCGGTTTTCGGGAAGGCGATCGTCTCGCGCAGATTGGTCCGTCCAGTGAGCAGCATCACCAGCCTGTCGAAGCCGAAGGCGATCCCGCCGTGCGGCGGCGTGCCGTATTCGAAGGCGTCGAGCAGGAATCCGAACTTCTCATGCGCTTCTTCAGGACTAAAGCCCAGCGCTTTAAACATCTGTTCCTGGATTTCGCGCTTGTAGATCCGCATCGATCCGCCGCCTACCTCATACCCATTGAGCACGAGGTCGTAAGCCTGTGCCCGGATCTCGCCGGGATTCGTATCGAACAGTGCCACGTCTTCTTCATTGGGCCGGGTGAACGGATGGTGCTCCGCCACATAACGTTTGGCTTCTTCATCCCATCCCAGCAGCGGGAAGTCGACAACCCAGGCGAATTTGAACTTCGATTCGTCGATCAAACCGAGATCGCGGCCGATTTTGAGACGAAGATTCCCAAGGACGTCGGCTACAACTTTCTTCTTGTCCGCAGAGAACAGGATAAGGTCGCCGTCCTCAACCTGCAGCCGCTCGGTCAGGGCAGCGATCTCTTCCGGCTTGAAGAACTTGACGATCGGACCGCGCCACTCCCCTTCCTTGACGGTGACCCAGGCCATGCCTTTGCCACCGTAACGCGCAGCAAACGGCTGCAGGTCGTCAAGCTCCTTGCGGCTCCAGGACGCACAGCCCTTGGCGTTGAGCGCCTTGACCACACCGCCGCCGGCAGCTACGCTTGCGAACACCTTGACGTCGCTGCTTGCTACGATGTCAGTGATGTCTTCCATCTCCAGACCAAAGCGCAGATCCGGTTTGTCAGAGCCGTATTTGTTCATCGCATCGGCATAGGAGATCCGCTGGAACGGCAGCTCCAGCTCCACGCCTACCGTCTCGCGCAGCAGACGCGCCATCAGCTGCTCCATCATCCCGAGCAGCTGATCCTGCGTCAGGAACGAGGTTTCGATGTCCACCTGCGTGAACTCCGGCTGACGGTCTGCGCGCAGATCCTCGTCGCGGAAGCAGCGTGCAATCTGATAATAACGCTCCAGTCCGCCGACCATCAGCAGCTGCTTGAAGATCTGCGGCGATTGCGGCAGGGCAAAAAATTCCCCTTGATGGACGCGGCTTGGCACCAGGTAATCACGCGCCCCCTCGGGCGTACTCTTGGTCAGGATCGGCGTCTCGACTTCGATGAACTCTTCGCTGTCGAGGAAATCACGGAAGATTTTGGCCGCTTTGGAGCGCAAACGCAGCGTCTGCTGCATCTCCGGACGACGTAGATCCAGATAACGGTATTTGAGGCGGATCGACTCATCTACCTCGACGCCGTCCTCGATTGCAAACGGCGGCGTCTTCGCTGCATTGACAATCTCGATGCTCGTGACGCGCACTTCGATCTCGCCGGTTTCGAGATTCGGATTGAACGTCTCCGGGTCGCGCTCGACGACGTCTCCGGTTACTGCCAATACATATTCGCTCCGTGCACGGTCAGCGGTTTCCAGCGCATCGCCGGAGAATGCCGGGTTGCAGACGATCTGCACGATACCGCTGCGGTCTCGGAGATCGATGAAGAGGACGCCTCCGAGATCGCGTCTGCGCTGTACCCAGCCGTTCAAAGTTACGGTTTGTCCGACATCGGCTTTAGTCAGCCGGCCGCAATGATGTGTTTTTGCCATCAACATGTTAATTCCAACCCTTTCACATATGGTATAAGTTACTTCCACGAGAACAGCCTAGGACCTGGCTTGTACAAGGTAATCAGCCAGCTCAGCCAGCTTGATCGTCTGCTGGTCGCCGCTGCTCATCTCCTTCAGTGCGATCTCGCCCTTCTCCAGCTCGTCTTCGCCGAGGATCGCCGTGAAGCGCGCCTGCAGCCGGTCCGCCGATTTCATCTGCGCCTTCATCTTGCGGCCGAGATAATCCCGCTCGCCCGCGATGCCTCGCAGACGCAGCTGATGGAGCAGACGGGTCACTTCGCGGTCGGCGGCTTCGCCCAGCGCGATCAGGTAGATATCGATCGCCGGCGCCGGCTGCGCTGTGCCTTGCTTCTCGAGCAGCAGCAGCGTCCGCTCCAGCCCCAGCCCGAGGCCTACGCCAGGCTGGTCCGGACCGCCGATATCGGCGACCAGACCGTTGTAGCGGCCGCCGCCGCCGATCGTATCGATTGCGCCGATGCCCTGAGCCTTGTACTCAAATGCGGTATGTGTATAGTAATCCAGTCCGCGGACCATCCGGGGGTTGATTACAAATGGGATCTCCATCGCACTCAGATGAGCCTTTACCTGTTCGAAATGGGTCGTGCACTCCTCATCCAGGCTGTCCAGGATCGACGGCGCGCCTTCAAAGTGATGCTGGTCCTTTTTGCAGTCCAGCACCCGCAGCGGATTGCGGTCCATCCTCGACTGACAGTCTTTGCAGAGCAGCTCCCGCTTGGGCTCCAGGAACGCCAGCAGCTGCTCGCGGAAAGCGGCCCGGATCTGCGGTGTACCGACCGAGTTGAGCTCGACGGTGACGCCCTGCAGCCCAACTTCGGTGTAGAACAGATAACCGAGCGCGATCACCTCGGCATCGATCGCCGGATCCGTCGCGCCTACCGCCTCCACGCCAAATTGATGGAACTGCCGGTACCTGCCGGCCTGCGCCCGCTCGTACCGGAACATCGGTCCCATATAATAAAGCTTGGTTACATGTTCGCCGTACAGCTTATTCTCGACATAAGCCCGCACAACACCTGCCGTTCCTTCCGGCCGCAGTGTTACACTGCGGTCGCCGCGGTCGATGAACGTATACATTTCCTTCTCGACGATATCGGTCGTCTCCCCGACTCCGCGCTGATACAGCTCGGTCGATTCAAACACGGGCGTACGAATCTCGCCAAAGTTGAAACGGCGGCATAACTCGCGTGCAGTCGCTTCAACTTGCTGCCATTTGGCCGACTGCACAGGCAGGATATCCTGCGTACCCGGCGGTTTCTGAAAAGCCATCGTTGCTTCCTCCTTTGCATTCTTTAAACAAAAAACTCCCGTCCCAGGCATTAATCGCCAGGGACGAGAGTTATTGACTCCCGCGGTACCACCCACATTCCGGATCGCTGTGGATCCGCTCCAGACGGTTAACGCCCGCTACACGCAAACGGCTACTCTGTGGCCCTGACCTTGCCGGTACTGTCCAGGTTCACCGTTTGTTCTCCAGGAGGTCTATTCATCCACGAGCCATAAGGATGCTTGCAGCAAAATACATCCCTCTCTGAGTATGGCATACGATGGGTTACTGGTCCTGTCATCGAATGTTGATGTCATATACATTGCATTGACTGATAATAGATTGTACAGACTGATTCCCCCAAAGTCAAGACGAACAAGTACGAACACTAATCATTCCACCCCAGCATCAGGCGGAATAAAGGTTCCCGGACAGAAAAAAACCTGCAATAAGCTGCAGGTCAAAAATGTATTATTAAAAAGGGGGTCGAAAATAGTATAGCCTCTTCATGTTAAGAAGAGATGTTAAAAGGATTACAGAAAGATTACAAAAACGTAAGCGTTTCTCATCCCCTTTTCATAACCGAGTGTCAGACCTAACGGGCTCTCAAGGTGACCGGTCTGCGCAGCTCCGGCTCCTCCCGGCGGTGCGAGACCTCTCCTTCAAGCCGCAGCATCTCGGACGTCGCGCGACGGTCATGCGACAGCAACTGCCATACACTGGCTCTCCCGCACTGCGATTTCTCGCTAAGCCGCATCTCTGCACCTCCTCATTGGCAGCAAGCAGCAAGCTTGATTGCTGCTAGTGTGTGCAGAGAATGACCTCCTTATCCTTCCTTGCTAGCGATCTTTACTGTCCAGCAGCAGGGTGACGGGGCCCCAGTTCACCAGGCTGACATCCATCATCGCACCAAAGACTCCCGTCTCTACCCGCAGCCCGTGACGCTCAAGGGCCTCGTTGAACTGCTTGTACAATTGCTCAGCCTGCTCGGGTCTGGCAGCCGCCATATAATTGGGGCGACGGCCCTTGCGGCAATCGCCGTACAAGGTGAACTGCGAGATCGACAGCACGTCTCCGCCGACTTCAGAGATCGACAGATTCATCCGTCCCTCGGCATCGTCGAACAACCGGAGACCAGCCAACTTCGCTGCCAGCCAATCGACATCCGTCTCCGAATCCTCATGAGTGATGCCGACGAGCAGCACCATGCCTTGAGCAATCTCACCGACCACATGTCCGTCCACCCGGACGGCAGCGCTCTTGCTGCGCTGCACTACGACACGCACGCAACCTCCTCCGTTTCCTACTGCATGATCCGCTGCACCGAGTAGACATCCTTGACCCGCTTGATCTTCTCGACCACCGCATGCAGGTGCTCGATATTGCGGATCAGGATGGTCATATGGATCATCGCCAGCTTATTCTTATCCGAACGGCCGGATACGGCCGCGATGTTCGTCTTGCTCTCCGAGACCGATTGCAGCACCTCATTGAGCAGCCCCCGGCGATCATGACCGGTAATCTCGATATCCACGCTGTAATTGGCCTCGACGGACTGCTCCCACTCCACCTCGATCACGCGGGCTGCTTCATCGCTGAGTTCTTCTCCGGCTTGAACGTTGGGACAATCCTGACGGTGGACGGAGACGCCGCGGCCCCGTGTGATATAACCGATGATCGCATCGCCCGGCACCGGATTGCAACAGCGGGCGAAGCGCACCAGTACATTGTCCACGCCCTTGACGCGTACGCCGTGCGTCGGCCGGCTCTTCCTCTCGGATGAGCCTCCCGTCTTCACTTCCTTGACCTCTGAAGTCAACTCGATCTGGCCGGCTTCTTCGTTCTCCTTGCGGAGCTTCTCCGTCAGACGGGTGCAGATCTGGGCTGCGGTGATGCCGCCAAAACCGATTGCCGAGAGCATATCTTCGAGATCGTTGAAGGTGAATTTCTCAGCGACCTCCTGCAGCTTGCTGTCCGCCATCCATTCGGAAGGCTCGAGCCCGAGCCGCTTCAGCTCGCGCTCGAGCAGCTCGCGGCCTTTGGCGACATTCTCCTCGCGCCGTTCTTTCTTGAACCACTGCTTGATCTTGCTGCGGGCATGGGAGGATTGAGCAATCTTGACCCAATCCTGGCTTGGACCGTAGGAATGCTTGGAGGTCAAGATCTCCACGATATCGCCGGTCTTCAGCTTGTAATCGAGCGGCACGATTCGGCCGTTCACCTTGGCGCCGATCGTCCGGTTGCCTACTTCGGTATGGACGCGGTAGGCAAAATCGAGCGGGACCGAGCCCGCCGGCAGCTCGAACACTTCCCCTTTGGGCGAAAAGACGAATACCAAGTCGGAGAAGAAATCCATCTTGAGCGACTCCATAAACTCCGCGGCATCGCTCGTCTCGTCCTGAAGCTCCAGAATCTCTCGGAACCAGGATACCTTGTCCCCGAATCCGGCTTCTGGCGCGAGGGTGCCTTCCTTATATGTCCAGTGGGCGGCGATCCCGTACTCGCTCGTCCGATGCATCTCCCATGTCCGGATCTGCACCTCGGTCGGCTCGCCATTGGGACCAATGACCGTCGTATGCAGCGACTGGTACATATTGGCCTTGGGCATGGCAATATAGTCCTTGAATCGGCCGGGCATCGGCCGCCAAAGGGTATGAATGATGCCTAATGTCGCATAACAATCCTTGATATTGTCGACGATGATGCGGATCGCGAGCAGGTCATAGATTTCGTTGAACTGCTTGTTCTTGTCCGTCATTTTCTTGTAAATGCTATAGATATGCTTGGGCCGTCCGGAGATATCCCCGCTGATCCCCATCTCCTCCAGCTTCTCGGTGATATTCCCTACCACGTCGGAGATATACTGCTCCCGTTCCGTCCGTTTCTTCTTCATCAGGTTGGCGATACGGTAATATTGCTGCGGATTGAGATACCGCAGCGCGATATCCTCCATCTCCCACTTGATCGCCGACATCCCGAGACGGTGAGCGATCGGACAAAAAATCTCCAGCGTCTCATATGCGATCCGACGCTGCGATTCTTCCGACTGGAACTTCAGCGTACGCATATTATGCAGCCTGTCGGCCAGCTTGATCAGGATGACCCGGATATCCTGAGCCATCGCGACGAACATTTTGCGATAATTTTCATTTTGCTGCTCTTCTTTCGAACGGAAGCGGATCTTCTCCAGCTTCGTCAGCCCGTCGACCAGCATCGCGCATGTCTCGCCGAAACGGGACCGCACTTCCTCCAAGGCGACGGTCGTATCCTCTACCACATCGTGCAGCAGAGCAGCGATGATCGAGATAACATCCATGCGCATATTGACGATCAAGTCTGCAACCGCAACCGGATGAAGAATATAGGGTTCCCCTGATTTCCGCACTTGGCCGTGATGGGCTTGTTCAGCAAAATCGTAGGCTTCCCGGATGCTTTGTAATTCATGCTCTTTCAGATAGGCCGATGCCTTTTCGAGTAACTGCTCAATGCCCATGAAACGTCCCTTTCCGAAAAAGAGTCTCCTAAGAGAGGCCTGAACCTCGATCTGCGACTCCTGCTCCTGCACTTTTCCGATTTTTATAATATTATGCCTGTAATGCTATGCAATCGTCAACCGTACCTTTACCGATCGCCGAAGAAACGCCCGTCTCGCAAGGCGCTTGAAGCGTGCGAAACGGGCGCGGCCATGGGGCAAATCAATGAAACTAATACGTCACCAGGGAGAAGACGGGCGTCTCGCCAAGCTTGTCACGGCCCGGCAAATAGCTGAGCTCGATCAGAAAAGCGGCCCCGACGACGACGCCGCCAAGCTGCTCGATCAGATTAATCGTCGTGGCGATCGTCCCCCCGGTCGCCAACAGGTCATCGGCGATCAGCACCCGCTGCCCCGGGGCGATGGCATCCTTGTGGAGTGCAAGCTTGTCCTTGCCGTACTCCAGATCGTATCCCGCTTCCACTGTCTCGCCAGGCAGCTTGCCGCTTTTGCGGATCGGCACGAAGCCTACGCCGAGCTCCAGCGCCAGCGGGGCGCCGATGACGAAACCGCGGGCCTCGGGACCGGCGATCAGATCGATCGGCAGTTCTCCGACCTGCTCTTTGAGGCTTTGGATGGCCGATTTGTAGGCAGCGGCATCCTTGAGCAGCGTCGTGATATCCTTGAAGCGGATGCCTGGCTGCGGATAATCGGGGATGACCCGGATATATTCTTTGTAATTCATGGTTGTTGTCTCCTTTGGTTTGGTTAATATGGCCGATCTGCGATGGTTTGGTCTGCGATCCAAGCCGCCAGTCGCGGCGCCGGCGCGCTCAGTATCGCATCCAGCTGCGCCTTTCCTGCAGCCTCTTGGTAGATGCGCGAGCTCGACAGCTCACGCTTGCCCGGCGCGGGATGGACGTTGATCCGATCCCCCTCGGCGATAAGGAAGCCCAGCTCGATAAACACATCGATCATCATCAGGCAGCGGTCCGTCGGCCACCCGGTAGCCGCTGCCAGCCGCTCCGGCAGCTCAGAGACGATACGTTCGCGGTCTGGCATCCGGCGCAATCGCTGATAGACGTCGATAAAATGCGGCCGCTCGGGAAAGGCGCCCGGCGCCTGCCAGCCGGCAGTATCGTAACAAGCCGCGACCCATTCGAGTCCGCGTCCCGCCTGCAGCAGCTGCGCCACCTCCGCTGCCGAGGGCGGAGCATCAGCGAGCACCAGCACCTGGGCATCGAGATGCTGCGGCAACGCGTCGTAATCGATGAGCAGAACAGCCGACGCCGGCAGTCCTTGCACAGCGGCAGCACTTTCGGCCAAGGCCGCGCGACCGGCGGAGCGGAGAGCAACTGCTACCCGTTTGCCGCTTAGACGCTCGCGCAGCTTCGTCTCGGCGCTCTGCCCCGTCCCCCGCAGGTCCAGCAGCTGGGCGTGCTTGACCCGCAGATCGCTCAGCATCAGCTGAGGTCGACGGTTGCCTTTCCATTCATTTACAGACAACTCGCCTACGATGTCCGCTTTGGCTTCGTCGGTCAGCAGTTCGGCCAAGCCGCCTTTGCCGAAACAGACCGCCTCCAGCTGCGAGCGTCCGCACCGCAAGCCCAGCTTCAGATGCCTGCCTTCTTTGCCCATCGTCCGCCGTTCACCGATCTCGACTTCCGGCAGCAGCAGCTTCGGCGCCGGATTGCCGTTGCCATAGGGCTCCAGCAGCGACAGCTTGTCGATCATCTCCAGACTGGCTTCCGCCAGCGGGCAGCTCGCGTCGATCAAGGTGCTGCGGATCCAGTCCTCCTCGCTAAGCCACTGGTCGGCCAGTGCGGACAGCTGACGCTCCAGCTCCGGCAGGCGGTCCCGGTGCAGACTCATGCCTGCCGCCGCCTGATGGCCGCCGTAGTGATCCAACAGCTCGGCGCATGCCGTCAGAGCGGCATGAAGGTCGTAGCCGTCGATCGATCGGGCCGAACCTTTGCACATCCCGCTCTCGGCATCGATACCGAGGATCACCGTCGGACGGTAATGCCACTCGAGCAGCTTGGATGCTACGATGCCGATCACGCCGACATTCCAGCTCTCGGCCGCCAGGACGATGACGGAAGGGGGAGGCTGATCGGACGCGAGCGCAGTCCTGCACCGCTCTTCCCATAGCTGCTCTGCTTCCATGGTCATCTGTTCCACCAGCTGCTGTCGCTCCTTGTTGAGCCGATCCAGCTGATAGGCAGCTGCCGACGCTTCGCTGCTGTCCGTCGTTGTCAGCAGCCGGACGGCAGTATCCGCATGCGCGAGCCTGCCGCTGGCGTTGATGCGCGGCGCCATCCCGAAGGCAATCTGGGTCGATGTAGCGTGACGCAGATCAATGCCGCTGACCTCGGCCAACGCCCGGAACCCGGTACTGCCTCCTTCCGCCATCCGCCGCAAGCCATCCCGCACCAGGATACGGTTCTCGTCCTGCAGCGGCATCAGATCGGCTACCGTTCCGAGCGCCACCAGCTCCGTCCACTCCAGCGGCGGCCGCTCCAGCAGCGCGGTAGCCAGTTTGAAGGCCACCCCTACGCCTGCCAGCCCTTTGAACGGGTAACCGCAGGCCGGCAGCTTGGGATTGATGATGGCAGCGGCCTCCGGCAGCTCTGCGGGCGGCTCATGATGATCGGTCACGACGATCTCCAGGCCGAGCGAATGGGCAAATGCGATCTGTTTCACAGCACTGATGCCGGTATCGACCGTCACCATCAGATCGACGCCGGCCTCTTTCGCCTTGCGGATCGCTTCCTCATGTAGCCCATACCCTTCCAGCTTCCTGTCCGGTATGTAATAGTCAAAGTCATAGCCGAGCGCAGAGAACAAATGGATCATTAGTGATGTGCTACTCACGCCGTCGGCATCATAATCGCCGTATATCCTGAGCTTGCGTCCGCTGTCGCCGGCCTGGCGAATCATACGGACCGCCTCTCTCATCCCTGCCAGCAGATATGGATCGTACAGATCATCAGCACCTCCGTATAAGAAGGTACCGGCGCTCTGAATATCGCGGATCCCCCGCTGTATGAGCAATCTGGCCACGAGCGGGGGCAGCTGAAGCTCCTCTGTCAGCTCCCTTGCGAGCCTCTCGTCTTGTTCGTGCTCCGCAGGCAGCACCCATCTCGTCTGTGCATGAATCACGTCCTGATATCACCTCTGTCTAAAGTTACTGCAGCAATGTCGGCATCGACTCCTGATTCGGGTCGTGATTGGACTTGTAGGGATAGCCCGGATCGTAAGGATCGACTGAAATATAGACATCGCTGATATGAATAAACCGTTTGAGCAGCAGCTCGCGTACCCGCTTGGCAATTTCTTGTCCCTCTAATACACTGATCCGCGGATTGACGCTGATCCTGAGCTCAACCGCTACGTAATGTCCCTGTTCCCACGCCTTGAGATCCTCGACCGTGATGACGCCTTCGATCCGCTGGACCGTCTGCATCAGTTCCTCGGCATCCTCCTCCTGCAGCGACAGCTTGTGCCCCTGCAGCACCAGCCCGCTAATCAGCCGGTAACCGCTCATCAGGACGATGATCGCTATGATGAAAGCTGCGGCCGGATCCAAATAATAAAGCATGGGCATGGCAAATACTTCCCCGCACAATGCACCTGCAATGCCGACCAGCGCCACCGCCGAGGCCAGCAGATCGGTACGGCGGCTTTTGCTGGGGATCGCCAGCTGTTGCACAATCATCGACACGAGGATGACTGCGATTGCCGCCCAGTGCGGCGCCGCGTCCACCCCGAGCATCACTGCACGAAAGGTCTGGATCGCGATCTCCAGGCCTAGCAATAGTAGAAGTACCGATATGATAACACCAGAGGCAGTCTCGATCCGGCTCTGCGACCGCTGCACCGTTTTTTTATCCGAGCTGTGCGACGGCAATTGCCGGCCTTTGCGCAAGCCGACCGCTGCAGCAAAACATGCTGCAGCCTCCGCCGCCGATCTCACTGCATCAGCCAGCAATGCGGGACTGCCGGCCAGAATCCCCGCGGCTCCCTTGAACAGCGCCAACACGGAATTGCCGGCCAGCCCTGTCGTCGCAGCTGCTTCGGCTTCCGCATAACGCGGCTTTGCCACCATCTCGACCACCCCTTCAGTATGTCTGCTCGCCCGGTTCACCAAAGCTTATCAGTCCTATTATAACGATGCCCCAAAATCCCGTCAAAAAAAAGAACTGTCCTACTGAAAGGCAGTCCCCTTAAAAGCGCTGATCGTCATATAATTCATGAAGCTAGTGACCTTCAATGTGAGAATATCGTTTACGATTTTGTGAAGCGGCGGTGCGGTTCCCGATCTATAACCGCTGCTTACACATTGCCAGATCTCTTCGGCCGTCACATGTTCATAACCGATCATCCGGAACTCTTCCGCTTTGCTCCGGCACAACGCTTCTATCGCTTCGTTCAGCTCCTTCTCATCCATCCGCATCCCCTTCCCTCTCCACTTCTGATCACGAAGTGATGCACATCTTTATGAAGACGAAATCCATTGTTGTTATTTCGCCATGCCTGCCGCAGATTCCTGCTGGTCAAAATTTATGAGCATCGAACAGGACATGCCGCGCATAAGCTGGGATAAGAGCCTGTCTAGGAAAGTCGAGGGAGTAGCCGTGACAAAACAGACCTTTATCAAAGGAGCCATGATCCTCCTGGCAGCCGGCATCATCAATCGCATCCTCGGCTTCATCCCCCGGATAGCGCTGCCGCGCATCATCGGCGCCGAAGGCGTGGGCCTGTATCAGCTCGGATATCCGTTTCTAATCGTCATGCTGACGGTGATTACCGGCGGAATCCCGCTGGCCGTAGCCAAATGGGTCGCCGAAGCGGAATCCCAGGGCGATGAAAGACGTGTCCGGCATATTTTTCGTACCGCCATGAGCCTGACGCTTGTTTTGGCGGTTGTCTTTACTGCGATGACTGTAGCGCTGGCGCCATGGATCACAACCCGGGTCCTGACTGATGAGCGAGTTTATTACCCCTTCCTCTTCATGACGCCGATGCTGTTGGTTGCGGCAGTGTCTTCGGTCTGCAGAGGTTATTTTCAAGGCAAACAGAACATGATTCCCAGTGCGCTGTCTCAGGTGGTCGAGACCTTACTGCGAATCGTATTCGTGTTATTCTTCGCTCAACTGCTGCTGCCGCGCGGTCTGGAGTGGGCGGCTGCCGGCGCCATGATCGGCGCTGTGATCGGTGAATGCTGCGGATTGCTCGTGCTGCTCGTACAGCTGGCCAGAGAAAAAAAACGCCGCCAAACTGCGAGCGCCCAGCTGCAAGAACCACTCCTCAGAAGACTCGTGGGCTGGTCCCTGCCAGTCACGCTCAGCAAGATGACAGGATCGCTGTCCTATTTGTTCGAGTCCATCCTGACTGTGCGCGCGCTGGCCGTTGCGGGTATCGCCACTGGTGCGGCTACCGCCCAATATGGTGCGCTTCAAGGGATGATCCTCCCGATCGTCCTGCTGCCGACGGCACTTACCTATTCACTCTCCGCTTCTCTGGTGCCCTCGCTCTCGGATGCGGCTGCCCGCGGGGATACCGCAACGATCCGCAAACGGATCCACCAATCGATGCGGCTGGCGCTCGTCAGCGGCGCGCCCTTTGTTGTAGTCATGGCCATGTTAGCCGGCCCCATCTGCAGTGTGCTGTATGATCATGCCGAGATCGCGCCCATGCTGCAGATCATCGCTCCCGTCGCACTTTTCATCTACATGCAGGCGCCGCTGCAAGCGGCTCTGCAGGCGTTAGACAAGCCCGGCACCGCCCTGCGCAATACATTGATCGGCGCCGCTCTCAAGCTCACCCTCATTGCCCTGCTCGCCTCCAGACCGGAGCTCGGCATCTATGGCGCGCTCATCGCAATGGGTGTTCAGATCGTTATTGTCACTCTGCTTCACTGGGGGAGCGTGCTGAGGCTGATCGGCTTTCACATCCAGATGCTGGATTTCGTCAAGATCGGCGCTTCGATGATCATTATGGGAGCAGCTGTCAAATATACCTACTCCCATCCCCTCTTGAGCGGCGACTGGTGGCATCTGCTGGCTGTACTATGCGCCGGCATGATCGTCTATCTGCTGCTGATGGTGCTGCTTGGCATTATCGACCGGGACGATCTGTCGCGGCTGCCGCTGATTGGCCGCCTGGTACGGAGCTAAGGCCGGGATGTTCAAGTTTTCCCCTTATCGACGAACAGTTTGCCTTTATGATCGATGGTACACAGGAATACTTCTTTCATGTCTGTAACGCCATGCTGCCGCAATTGGTTTTTCAACCAAAAGCGGTTCTTTTCGATCTTGGCTAGATTTTCTTCCTGCACCTTGCCATCCATCACCAGAGGGATCGGAAGAATCTCATACCTGAACTTGGGAGGAAAAATATCGTTTTTTCCTGCATCTGCTTTCGTCGAACGATCGTCGGTGTCATTGGTATCTTTTTTAATGATCGAGAGCTTGCCGCTTGTCTCCAGAATGGCAAATTCGACATCTGACAGCGTAGAAATCTGGTTCTCGCGCAGTTGCAGCATCATATCGTCCAGATTATACCGTTGTTTTGCCATCGTCTTCCGGTTCAATTTGCCTTTGGCGATGATGACGCTCGGCTTGCCGTCGAAGAGCAGGCGGAGCTTGCGGTTTTTTAGTGTGACATAAGCCAGGACAACCTGGATGATCATCAGCGCCACCATAGGCAGAATGCCGTGCAGCATCGGTACTTTGGTATCCTCTATGACGATTACTGCAATCTCGGCCACCATAACCGAGATCACCAGATCAAATATTGATAATTTGCCGATTTCCCGTTTGCCCATGAAGCGCATAACCAGGAGTACTACAAAGTAGATCAGCACGGTACGCAGCAAGATTAACCCCAGCTCGGACACGACAACCACCCCTTCGAAAGATTACGCGCGGTACAGTCCATGCGGTAACTCATACGTAAGGGGTAGTGTAGCCGCCATTGCTTGTCGGCATGCAGATTAAGGATGATGAAATAATGGCAGCTTGCTACGTGTAAAAGTAATAAAGATAAAATGATGCGATGGTTAGGGAAAACACGGCGACTGGCAAACCAAGCGCGCAATATTGCAGAAATGAAAACGGCTTGCCTTCTTTGGCCGCCATACCTGCCGCGACAATGCTCGATGAGGAGCCCAGCAAAGTGGCGTTGGCGCCCAGTCCTGCCCCGAGCGCCAGAGACCACCAGGCTCCTGTCCACAAAGGGGAGCCAGCGTCGAGATAGCTGCCCATCTCGTCGACAAGCGGGATTGCAGCAGCGACATAAGGAAGCTGATCGGCCGCGGCAGATACGAGAGCCGAGGTCCAGAGAGTCAGCTGGGTTGCTGTCTTCCCGTCGCCTTCGGTTATCTGCATCGCCAGGCCTGCCAGATGATGAATAACGCCCGATTGCTCCAATCCACCCACGATAACCAGAAGCCCTGCAAGAAACGCCAGCTTGTTCCACTCCACCAGCTGCAGCGCTCCCCGCATGCCGGGGGCGGCCGCCCCGGCGACCAGCATGATGATAGCTCCGGCCCATGCCACTGCGTACGGCGGCACGTTTAGCCAATCATGCAGCATGAATCCCGCCGTAACCAGCAGCAGCACGATCCAGCCCGCAATGCGATACCGATTGCTTTTATCGCTCTCCCCGGCTGCACGGGCTTGCTTCAACAATTGCTGCCGTTCTTTGGGGGTTACCTTCAGTCTGCTGCGGAAGATCACGATGAAGAGACCGATCGTCAAGAGCAAGATGACGACCAGGACCGGCCCCAGATGGCGGATAAAATCTAAAAACGACAAGTCAGCTGACGTTCCGATCAGCATATTGGCCGCATTGCCAACCAGTGTCGCTGTACCCCCGATATTGCTGCTCACGATAATCCCCGCCAAGAAAGGAAAGGCAGAGATGCGAAGCAGATGGGCCGAAGTGAGCGCAATCGGCACCAGCAACAATATTGTACCCAACTGGTCCAAAAATGCAGACAGCAGTGCCCCCAGCAGCATAAGCAGCGCAAGGAGCGGCACAGGCCTGCCCTGCGCCAAGGCTACCGTGCGGACGGCAGTCTGCATGAAAACCCCGGTTCTGCCGAGCAGTCCGGTGAGCAGCATCATTCCCGCCAAGAGCAGCAGCGCGTCCCACACGATATAAGAAGCAAGAGCCTCTCGAACCTCCACGATGCCGAGGATCAAGAGCAGCACTGCGCCACCTAGCGCTGCCGCCGCTCGGCCGAATTTCTCTGTAATGCCGGCAAAGTAGGCGACAACAAATAAGATTGTGGCTGCAACCCAATGCCAGCCTCCGCTTAGGAGCTGATCCGTGGTTGTATATTCCATAAGCTGCGTACCTCCTGTGCATGGATGCATGGACAAGCTTGGGTTCAAAAACCCTCCATATTATACTAAAGCGTTCAAAAAAAAGTCCAGCGGTACTAAATCGCCTAGCTTGACCATATGCTGTACTACAACGATTGCCCGCCTCCGTCAAGCGGCGGTTCTCATCACTCATACTTCACCCGAAAGGAAGGTTAAACCATGATGAATCCGATCAAGCATGTACCCAAGGTGAAAATCGGCTCGCCGCTCCTGGCCGGCTTGATGATAGCTGCCATATGGCTGGCCGCCAGTGTGCTGCTGCTCTCCTTGCTGCTGCATTTCAGCAGCATGAAAGAACAATCGCTGCCTCAGCTATCCCTTATCGTCCATGGCATTTGCGCATTGGCCGGCGGCTTTGTCGCCGGACGAAGATCCGGGCAAAAAGGCTGGTATCACGGCAGTTTGCTAGGAGGCTTCTATGGTCTGCTCGTGCTGCTCGCAGGCTTTCTTGCCCTGGACGCGCCGCTTAGCCTGCAAAGTCTGATGCTGTTTGCCCTGGCCCTCGCCGCTGGCGGCATCGGAGGTATGGTCGGTATCCATGCCCGCAGCCAATAATAGTATGGGGCCGGCGTTCATAAAAATCGCTTCCGATGATACGGAAGCGATTTTTTGTATGCGTCATTCAGTTGTTAGACCTGTCAGGACTGGGAACTCTGCGTGTGAGCTTGGTTTTTGCGTTCTTCCGCGATCGCCAGCTTCAGATCGTCCCGTACACTTTTCTGCCACATCGGCACGCCGGACATATAGGCTGCCCGTTCGATCAGGTGACCGGCTACAGGTGCCGTGATAAAGACAAAGACGATGCCCAGCACCATCTTGGCGCTGATCAGCCGCTCAAATAACATAAAGTACAGAAAACCTCCGGTGAGTACACACAATACTCCCAGTGTGGCGCTTTTCGTAGCCGCATGCGAGCGGAGGTATACATCGGGCAGTCGGATCAGACCAAAGGCACTGAGTGCGCTAAGCACCGCGCCAATCAGGATGAGAATGGCAATGATCGGCTCACCGATCATCTGTGCTGTCTTCACCATGGTCAATGACCACCCCTCTCTGGATGAACTTCGAAAAAGCTACTGTACTCAGAAAGGCCAATATGCCAATTAACAGAATCAATTCCAGATAAGCTTGCGTCCGATACATGATGGACAGAATCGTCACAATCCCGATCAGATTAATGCCGATGGTATCCAATGCAACGACCCTGTCCGGCATGGAAGGCCCCTTTATTACCCTGAAGAGACATGTCAAAGTGGCTATCGACAAGATAAGCAGTGCAATATATAAGGCCGCATCGAGCAACAGCATTATCGAGTCACCTCCAGGATCGCTTTTTCAAAAATGTCACGAATCTGCTTGACGTATTTGTCCTCATCCGTCATATCCATTGCGTGCAGGTACAAGGTCTGACGTTCCTTGGATACCTCAAGGATCAATGTTCCGGGCGTAAGCGTGAGCAGACAAGCCAATACGGTCAGCTCCCAATTGCTGCTTAGCTCGGTCTTATAGGCAAAAATACCGGGACGGATCGTCAGCTTCGGCTTGATAATCTGACGGATGACCACGATGCTGGAGAGCACCAGCTCCCTCAGGAAAAGCAGCAGCAGCTTGATGCACTTCCATACCCGGTACAGATAATACCGTCCGCCAAAGAAGCGGCGGAATAAAAAGACGAAGCCCGCTCCGACCAGTAAGCCGACGATAAAGAAGGAGAATGTCCATTCATTATGCAGGAACATCCACAAAAAAGCGATGATCAGATTAATAATTAATTGAAAAGCCATCGTGATCTACTCCTTTAGCACGGCTTCGATATACAGATCGGGTTGCATCAGCACTTCGGCAGCCATGGACACATAAGGATAAAACCACTGTGCGCCTACACCGATAAGCACAACGAGCAAGCTCAGACCGACAATCGGGATGACATGACCGGCATTCAGCTTGAGCGGATGTTCGGGCCGGACTCTGTTCAGACTGCCCTCGCTCCAGAATACCAGCATGAAGACTCTGATCAGGGATAACAGGACGAGCAGACTCATAAGCAGACTGACCGCTGTCGTCCAGTACCACCCGGACTCCAGTCCCCCCTGCACAATCATCAGCTTGCCGATAAAGCCGCTGAGCGGGGGAACGCCCACAAGACTCATCGTCGTCAGCAGGAACAGCCACCCGATCATCGGATAGTCCTTGATCATTCCGCCCATTTTGGCCAGCTTGTCGGTTCCCGCAGCTGCCACGATGACGCCGCCGAGCAGGAACAGCAGCGCCTTGGCGACCATATCATGGGTCAGATAGTAGATCGCCCCTTCCAAGGAAGCTTGATTGGCCACCGCCAGGCCGAAGATGATAAAGCCGACACCGGCAACAATATTGTAGACGAGAATCCGGCTTACATCCCGGTAAGCCAACGCCCCGATCACGCCCAGCAGCATCGTGAGCGCTGCGAGAATGCCGATGAAAGTATGCGTAACCCCGGGATCGTGATAAAAGACCAGGGTGAACGTGCGGATGATCGCGTAGATGCCGACCTTGGTCAGCAGCGCCCCAAACAACGCCGTAACAACTGGCGACGGTACAATATAGGAGCCCGGAAGCCAGAAAAACAAGAACAAGCCGGCTTTCATCCCGAATACAAATAAAAACAATATCGCAATCAACGTCATCATACCGCCCTGACCCGCTTCCGCCACACGGACCGAAAGATGCGCCATATTGAGCGTCCCCGTAACTCCATACAAGTACGCAACTGCAGTTACGAACATCGCAGACGAAACGATATTGATCAGCAGATACTTGACTGATTCGCGCAGCTGCCGCTTCTTGCCGCCCAGGACGATCAAGGCATAGGAAGAGATCAGCATGACTTCAAAACAAACAAAGAGATTAAAGATATCGCCGGTGAGAAACGAACCGATCACCCCGACGAGCAGGAATTGGAAGAATACATAAAAATAATGCCGTTCCTTCTCTTCTTCCACCGTAACGAACGCATAGATCAGACAAGCTGCGCCGATAACAGCCGTCGTTACGACAAGGATCATGGCAAACATATCTGCGACGAATACGATTCCGTATGGGGGTGCCCATCCCCCCATATTCAGCGTCATGATTCCCTTGTCGTATACCAACGAGGCGATATAAAGGGATACGCCGATATTCAAGATCGCGCTGAGCAGACTGAGCGCGCGCGTCCACTTGCGCTGATGACGCAGGAAGATGAGCAATGTCCCTGTCAGCAGCGGAATCAACAAAGGCAATATAGTCAGATTACTCATCATCTTGTCCCCTTAACTGCTCCATGTCGTCTGTGCGAAGCTCTTTGTAGGATCTGTAGGCCAGTACGAAAAAGAACGCGGTCACCCCGAAATTGATAACAATCGAGGTCAGGATGAGCGCCTGCGGCAGCGGGTCGACATATGCACCGATGTCCTCGCTCCAGATCGGCGCCACCCCTGTCTTCAGTCTGGACATCGTCAGCAGGAGCAAATGCACGCCATGCGTCAGCAAGGAGGTGCCCAAAATAATGCGCAGCATGCTCCGGGACAAAATCATATAGGTGCCAATCGCGAATAGTATACCGGTGGTAACAGACATCAATATTTCCATCGTTATCGATCCTCCCCGATGGACATAATGATCGTCATCGTCACGCCGACGACAGCCAGATAGACGCCGAGATCAAAAATCATCGCCGTCGCCAGCTCAACTTTGCCTAGCAGCGGCAAAGTAAAATACCCATAGGCTTGTGCCAGAAACGGAGCATCGAACACAAACGCCCCCATGCCGGACAAGATAGCGATCAGCATTCCTGCTCCGGTTACAAAGTGATAGTTGACCGGCAGCGCCTGCTGCACCGTCTTCAAATCGTAAGCAAGGGCAAGCAGAACCAATGCGGAGGCAGACATCAGCCCGCCGATGAACCCGCCGCCCGGATTGTTGTGTCCTGCCAGGAACAGGAAACCGGAAAATGTGATAATAATGAATACAGTTACCTGCGAAGTGGTCTGCAGGATGACATCCTTGGATTTCATCATAATCAGCGCTCCTTCCTTTCTTCCATGTCAGAGCGGTGACGGACTTTGATCAAAGCATAGATAGCCAGCGACGCAGCGCCCAGTACCATAATCTCTAAAAAAGTATCAAAGCCTCGGAAATCGACGAGAATGACATTGACGATATTTTTGCCGCCGGCGGAAGCATAGGCTTCCTCGACGAAATAATCGGATATCGAGTCAAACAGCTGATGGTTGGATACCGCCAGGGCGATCAGCGTCACGACTAGGCCGACCCCTCCCGAGATCATGATCTTGAAGGTTCGCATCGCCCGGGACGATTTCTCGCGCTGCAGCTTCGGCAGATGGTAGAAGCATAACAGGAATAAGGCCACAGAGACCGTCTCCACGATCATCTGCGTGAGCGCCAGATCCGGCGCCCGGAACACGATGAAGAAAAGGGTGACCATATAGCCGACTGCGCCGACCAGGACAATCGCAGCCATCCTGGACTTGGCCAGCGGCACAGCAACCGCCGCCAGGATCAAGACGATGGTCAGGATGAGCTCGTAGATCGAAATATCGGCAAATACGATCTCGCCGTGACGTTCGAATGGATTGATGCGCGTCAGGAAATAACCGGCTACGAGGATGAGAAAGCCAAAAATATAAATCATGTAATGCCGCAGCGACCCCGTCATATACGTATCGGTAATTATGCGGGAAAACCGCTGCGATCCTTTCAATA
The DNA here is from genome assembly GCF_047238105.1 of Paenibacillus jepli. Lineage (NCBI taxonomy): Bacteria > Bacillati > Bacillota > Bacilli > Caryophanales > Paenibacillaceae > Paenibacillus > Paenibacillus jepli. Next base: position 6,274,687 of record NZ_JBDFMD010000001.1, on the reverse strand, counting down.
AAAAATCATACACTCTTGAGAATGACAGATTGCCTGGAAAGTAAGAATAAAGCCGTTTCCAGTGTCTCATAGTCAAGTAAAGCAGCGTACCGAGCAATGCAACGCCAATCGTCATGAATAGTTCGACATTAAAACCGTGCCACATACTGATCTTCTTGACTTCCACAATATCCAGCGACGGCAGGATCGCCCGCATCGCCGGCTCGATTAGCGAATAAGTCAGCAGATTCGGGAACAATCCGAAAACGATGACGAGCACAGCCAGGATACCCGGCGGCAGCAACAGACCGAGCGAGGCTTCGTGGGGCGGCTCGCCCAGCTCTTCCTTGGGAAACGGGCCGGTGAACGTCTTGAACACGATGATCAGACAGTAGATAAAGGTGAACACACTTGCCACCCAGGCTACGACCGGGAAAAGCACTGCCCAATACTGGACATTAAAAAAGTCCATCTGCGACACTTTCAGCAGTGCCGTGAAGAACATCTCCTTGCTCAAAAAGCCGTTGAACGGCGGCAGCCCCGCCATCGAGAGCGTGCCGATCAGTGCAAAAGTAAACGTTACGGGCATGAAGGCCATCAAGCCGCCAAGCTTGCGAATATCCCGGGTGCCGGTCTCGTGGTCCACGATCCCGACGACCATGAACAACGCGCCCTTGAAAGTTGCATGGTTGATCAGATGAAAGACAGCCGTCATGATCGCTGCCGTATAGATCGCAGTCTCTGCGCCGCCTGTATAGAGCGATGCCGAGCCAAGTCCGAGCAGACACATAATCAAGCCGAGCTGACTGATCGTCGAATAAGCAAGTATGGCCTTCAGGTCCGTATGCCGAACGGCTGTGTACGAGCCCCAGAGCAGGGTAATCAATCCCGTCAAGGATACGATCCAGAACCACAGCGCATCGCCGGCGAAGATCGAGCTGAATCTGGCGACGATGTACAGACCCGCTTTAACCATCGTAGCCGAGTGCAGGTACGCGCTGACTGGAGTTGGAGCTTCCATCGCATCAGGCAGCCAGATATGAAACGGGAATTGGGCGGACTTGGTGAATGCGCCCAGCAGCACCAGGATCATGGCCGGCACGAACAAGTCGTACGCTGGCAAGGTTGCCGCCTGGTCGATAATCTCACGCACGCTGAACGTACCGGTCATCGTATAGAGCAGGATAAAGCCGGCCAACATGGCAAAACCGCCAAAGACGGTGATCAGCATGGACTTCAGCGCTCCATAACGCGAGTGGTCGCGGTTATACCAAAATGCGATCAGCAAGAATGACGACAGGCTCGTCAACTCCCAGAAGCCGTAGAGTACGATCAGATTATCTGACAGCACTACCCCCAGCATCGCTCCCATGAAGAGCAACAGATACATATAGAACCGGTGGATGGCTTCCTTTTCTTTGGAAAGATAATAAATGGAGTAGATGACGACCAAGGTGCCGATACCGGTGATCAGCAGGGAGAACAGCAACCCGAGTCCATCCAGATAGGCTGAGATATCGATGCCAAGAGACGGGATCCAGGTAACGGTGGACTGGACGGCTTCGCCGTCGCGGATAGTTGGCATAACGGTGAGAAAATAAATAAAAGCAAGCAGCGGTACAGGCAATACGAACCAGCCCGTGTGAATCTTTCTGAACAGCTTGTAAAATAGCGGCACGATAGCTGCCGCAGCAAAAGGAAGTAAAATGACACCATGAAGCATAGACAAGCAGCAACACCCCCAAAATGAGTCCCCAAGCTAATCGGAGGACGAAACGCTTAGTCTTCGAATCTGAAGCGAGATATGGATGCCATATGCATGCTTGGATCTGAAAAAAGCACTTCATCCGTTATACGTAAATCATGCCCTTACGTTTCATTTTTCACAAACTGGTCAAACGTCCGTCTACAGATAAAAAACAACCAAAAAACTGCACGTCTGGCAGGCGCCATCCGTGCAGTTTCAGATGCCTACTCCGTCAATGACGTGCTTGGTTGCGTCACTTGGTTGATGGAGTCCCGGTTAAACGTAAGCTTCGTCGCATCGTTGACGCGAAGCACGACGATGTCGTCCGTAATTTCCTGGATCGTTCCATGCAAGCCGCCGATGGTTGTCACTTTATCACCCTTTTTCAACTGGGTGAGCATCAGGTTGCGGTCTTTTTGTTTTTTCTGCTGCGGCCGGATCAATAAGAAATAGAACACGGCGAACATAAGGATGAACGGCGCAATCGACATTAAAAGACCCGCGCCGCCTGCTTCTGCAGCTATGAACATCGATATCCCCCCTTTCAAAAGCCTTTCTCATTATGGTCAAGTCCGTACTTCAAGAAGAAAGCATCTCGAAAGTCAAGCAAACAGTCATCTGCAATCGCCTGTCGTACGTCCCGCATGAGCTGCAGTAAAAAATGCAGATTGTGAATCGTGGTCAGCCGAATGCCAAAGCTCTCGTCGGCCTTGATCAAGTGACGAATATAAGCCCTCGAATAGTGGGTGCAGGTATAGCAGCTGCAAGCCGGATCGAGCGGTGCAAAATCCTCGGCGTACTTGGCATTGCGCACGACAAGTCTGCCTTCGCTCGTCATAGTAGTACCGTTGCGGGCAATCCGGGTCGGGAGCACGCAATCGAACATGTCGATACCGCGGATCGAGCCTTCAAGCAGCGCATCCGGAGAACCGACACCCATCAGGTATCTCGGCTTGCCCTTTGGAAGCAGCGGTACGGTCTGCTCCAGCATGTCATACATTACCGGCTTGGGCTCGCCCACACTTAGTCCTCCAATAGCATACCCCGGGAAATCCATGGAAGTCAACTCATGCGCGCTCTGCTTGCGCAGATCCGCGAACATCCCGCCTTGGACGATGCCGAACAATGCCTGCTCCTTGGTCCGCTGGTGCGCAATCAGGCATCGCTCTGCCCACCTAGTCGTCCTCTCGAGCGACTGTTTGGCATAGGCATGGTCGGCGCCGGGAGGCGGGCATTCATCGAACGCCATGATAATATCGGAGCCTAGCGAATGTTGAATTTCCATCGCTTTTTCAGGCGAGAGGAACAGCTTGTCCCCGTTAAGATGGGAACGGAACTCTACCCCGTCTTCGCTGATCTTGCGCATCTCGCTCAGACTAAACACCTGAAAGCCGCCGCTGTCAGTCAGGATCGGGCGGTCCCAATTCATGAACTTGTGCAGACCGCCCGCCCTTTCGACCAGCTTGTGGCCCGGCCGCAGGAAAAGGTGGTACGTATTGGACAAGATGATCTGTGCGTCCATCGATTTGAGCTCTTCCGGGCTCATCGTCTTGACTGTCGCCTGGGTGCCTACGGGCATAAACGCCGGTGTCTCGATTACGCCATGGGGCGTATGAAGCCGCCCGAGCCGGGCGCCCGATTGTTTGCATTGTTTGATCAATTCATATTTAATAGCCACGTTGTCACTCTTCCATTCCTAGTATATGAACATTGCATCGCCGAAGCTGAAGAAGCGGTACTCCCGTTCGACAGCTTCCCGATAAGCGGCAAGGATCGACTCTCTGCCGGCCAGCGCGCTTACCAGCATGACCAGCGTCGACTTCGGCAGATGAAAGTTCGTAAGCAGCGCGTCAACCAGGCGAAACGTATAACCGGGGTAGATGAAAATATCCGTCCACCCGCTGCAGGGCACGATCCGACTGTCGCCGCTGCGCGCAGCTACCGTCTCCAGGGTACGTGCTGATGTCGTACCGACAGCTACGATGCGGCCGCCCCGCTCGCGAGCGGCTTGCAGCAGGGCTGCGTTCTCTTCGTCGAGCTGGTAATACTCGGCATGCATGACATGCTCCTCCACCACCTCTGCAGACATCGGCCGAAACGTCCCTAATCCGACATGCAGCGTAATATAGGCCAGCTGCACCCCCTTTTGCCGCAGGAGCTCCAGGTACGCCTCGGTAAAATGAAGACCTGCGGTCGGTGCCGCCGCCGAGCCTTCATGGCGGGCAAATACCGTCTGATAACGTTCCTTGTCTTCCAGTCTCGCCGCGATGTACGGCGGCAACGGCATCTCGCCGAGCCGGTCCAGCAGCTCTGAGAAGATCCCCTCGTAATGAAAGACTACAGTGCGCGAGCCCATATCTCCCGCTGACTCGGCAATTGCCCGCAGCAGCGGACGGCCGGTGCCGTCGTCGCCAAACCACAGCTCGGTTCCCGGCTTGACCCGCTTGGCCGGCTTGGCCAGCGCTTCCCACCGGTCATCCGTCAACTGTTTGAGCAGCAGCAGCTCGATGCGCGCGCCAGTATCCGCCTTTTGACCGATCAGCCTGGCCGGGATCACCTTCGTATTGTTAAGGACGAGCGTGTCGCCTTCACGCAGATAGTCAGCAAGGTCGGTGAACATCCGGTGGCCGATCTCGCCGGTGCTGCTGTCCAATGTAAGCAGACGGGATGCTGTCCGGTCCGCAAGCGGCGTCTGGGCAATCAATCGTTCGGGCAGTTCAAAATCAAATGCTTCTACCTTCATCCCGGCTGTCATTCCTTACCTATAGTTACATTAGTATAATAGTATTGCAAAATACGCTGGTAATCATACCCTTGTTCGGCTAACCCCCGCGCGCCCCACTGCGACAGGCCGACCCCATGTCCGTTGCCGCGGCCGATGAACCGGAAAAGCGGATCCTTCGTGGCCGCGCGCAGCTCCCCGCCGCCGCCCATGATGTAGTAGTTATCCTGATTCATCGCCGACACCTGACCATCAGCGCCCAGCACCATCACCGGGCTCGTGTCGACTGGCTTTTCGGTTGTGACCCCGCCGGCGCCTTGCAGCGTTACCCTCGCCGTTTCGTCGATGACGAAACGGGTGCTGGGCAGGCCCCCGAGCGCTGACCGGAACGTATCCGGATAACGGATATCGAGCCTGGCCCCATTAGCCTGCAGCTCTGTGGCTCGCTGAGAAGGGCCGTACTGGCTTACCTCGAGCGTACGAATCGGCCCGTTAAAGGGAGTGAGCAGCTTGCCCTGCAGCGAAGCGACGATGTCGGCAGACGTGAACGGCCCTCTTACCCAACTGTTGGTGTTGGATTGTACCGTCTTCTCCAGCACGGTGACAAGCGTTCCTCTGGCGAGCCTGGCAACAGGCTCGACGCCTTCCTGGATCAGCGGGATCGGCCGCATGTTGGTCTGCTCTTCTTTTACCCGCATCATCTGGGCTCCCGCTGCGGTTCGTTCGCTGACAGGCTCCAAGATATCCTCGCGGATATAGCCATTGCGGCCGTCGGCTAGCGCCACCCGGTACCAGCTGTACAATCCCGCTTCGGATGCTTCATCCGGGCTTGCCACACTTACGAGATACGGCACCTGGTTGCCCCAGATTTCTTCGGCATTGGCGGTGGCGCCGCCGCTGCTGGAGGAGAAGAGCGTCTCGATCAGACGACCATTGTAACGGGCAACCATTCCAGCCGTCGCATCAACGGCCTGATTGGTGGCGGCTGCTTCATCAGCGATCCCCCGGTACACCTGACTCTGGACGCCGTCGACGACGTCGGCGATCTCGAAGCTCGTGCCTTTGTAGAGCGCATAGGTGCGAGCGGCAACCGCTTGCGCTTTGAGCGCTTCCGCCGGCCAGGAGGCCGGCATCTCAGCCGGTACGACCGCATAGAGATATTGCTCCAGCGGCACTTCGTTGACGACGGCCAGCCGGCCGTTGAAGCTGCTCAGCTCAAATGCGCCACGGTACGTCCTGCCTGAACGTTCACTCAATGTGATGCCCGCCTCCCCGGCCGTGCTGACCCAGGCTTTCACAGCGGACCCCAGCAGATATAAGTTGTCCGAACCGGCTGCTCCGCCGCTGCGGCTGTGATCCTCGCGGAGCACCAGCAGCGTGCCTTGCGATGCAGTCCGCAGGCTGTCCGCCCCCGCTTGCTTGCGTACAGCCTCCAGCCCAGCCGCATCGGCAGCACGACCTAACAAAACGACGTACTCCATCACTCCCGAGGAGCCGATGCGCAGCCCGATATCCGTGCTCAGCCCCATCGCCCCGTAAGCCGACTGGGCTTCTCTGGCCTGGGCCAGCGAGCTGTATGGCGCGCTCTCCAGCTGCAGCGGACCGGCAGCGACAGCCTGCGGATAGCCGCCCCTGCTCAGACGCTCCGCCGCCGACCGCGCCTCGACCGCACCGGCATAGCTGCCTTCGGTCACTTCATAGAGCTGGCCAGCAGCGCCGGGCGAAGCGGTCAGCCAGACAGCTGCCGTACTCTCGCGGAGACGCTTGTAGACAGTCTGAGCTTCGTTGTAATCCGAGGTCTGCAGCACGGTCACCTTGAAATCATGCAGCGTGAAGGTCGCGCTGCCGCCGCTGACGGCATGAACGGCCTGACCGGACGCCTGGCGGATCCCGACCTGCAGCCCCTGTGGACTGCTCAAGGACGCTGACGGCGTCGTCGTCGTATACTTCCCAGGCAGATTAAAAAACAAGCCGACACGAATGCTGCTGCCTTCGGCGGCTGCGGCTGCCGGCCACGCAGCCACGACAGCCGCTGCAACACAGACTGCTAGCCATCCGCTGAACCATCTCCATAATGACAGATGCCTGCGGCTGGGAGAGCTCGCTGTTCCCATTGTCTGTTCCCCTTTCATCTTCAGCCCTCACCTCCGCTGTCCTGCGGGACCGGAAGTCCCAAGTGAACATACGCCTTGGGAGCGACGACCCGGCCGCGCGGCGTCCGCTGCAGGAAGCCGATCTGCATCAGATAAGGCTCATATACGTCCTCGATCGTCTGGCTCTCCTCGCCGATCGTCGCAGCGATCGTATCCAGGCCGACCGGGCCGCCCCGGAAGCTGCCGATCATCGCCTGCAGCATCTTGTGGTCGATCGTATCCAGACCCATCGGGTCGACCTGGATGAGCTCCAGTGCCGAGCGGGCGAGCTCATGCGTGATGACGCCGTCACCCCGCACCTGTGCAAAATCCCTGACCCGCTTGAGCAGCCGGTTGGCGATTCGCGGCGTCCCGCGAGAGCGCATCGCCACTTCTTCGGCCGCCTCGCCCACCATCTCCACGCTCAGAATATCCGCCGCTCGGGAGACGATGAAAGCCAGTTCGTCCACCGTGTAGAACTCCAAGCGGCTCACGATGCCGAAGCGGTCGCGCAGCGGCGCTGAGATCAGACCGGCCCGCGTGGTGGCGCCGATTAGCGTGAATGGCGGCAGATCAAGGCGGACCGAGCGGGCGCTTGGCCCTTTGCCGATCATAATATCGAGCGCGAAATCTTCCATCGCCGGATACAATACTTCTTCGACGGTGCGATGCAGACGATGGATCTCGTCGATGAAAAGGACGTCGCCTTCCTGGAGATTGGTAAGGATCGCCGCCAAATCTCCCGGCCGCTCGATGGCCGGCCCGGAGGTCGTCCGCAGCTGTACCCCCATCTCATTGGCAATAATATTAGAGAGCGTGGTCTTGCCCAGTCCCGGCGGTCCGTACAGCAAGACATGATCAAGCGCTTCCTTGCGCAGCTTGGCCGCCTCGATATAGACCTTCAGATTGCTTTTGGCATTCGACTGCCCGATATATTCCGCAAGGTAACGTGGACGCAAGCTGAGCTCCACAGCCTCGTCCCCCATCATCAGGTTGGCGGAGATAATCCTGTCCTCCATAGCTGCCCTCCTCCCTGTCAACCTTTAAATAAATGCTGAAGCGCCTTCTTCATCAAGACCTCCACAGATGCGCCCTCCGCCTCGTCTTTGAGTCCTTGCCACGCCCGATCAAGCTCAGCCTGCGTATAGCCAAGAGCCGTCAGCGCTTCTCTCGCTTCCCGCCAGACGGCGCTGCCGTCCGTACCGGCAGCCGCTTCCAGCTCTCCACTCTCCAGTGGATGGTCGCCGGCCGGCAACGCGGCCAGCTTGTCCTTGAGATCGAGGATCATCCGCTGCGCCGTCTTGCGGCCGATCCCGGGCAGCTTGGTCAGGAAGCCGAGATTCTCCTGCTGGATGGCGGAGACGACCGCCTCCGGCCTGCCTCCAGCCAGGATGCCGAGCGCCACGCGCGGCCCGATGCCGGAGACTTCGAGCAGTTGACGGAACAGACGCTGCTCCTCCCGGGTGGCAAATCCGTACAGCAGCATCGCGTCTTCGCGCACATGATGATGCGTGTACACCGTCACCGGCTCCTGCCGGCTGGCGAAAGCATAGGGACTCGGCGTAAAGACCTGGTAGCCGACATCCCGAACGTCCAGCACGATGTACTCCGTCTCCCAGTGGACGACCTGTCCTCGGATAAAATCGATCATTGCGGCTTCACCTCTCCCAATCTGCGCTGCAGCACTGCCGAATGCGCATGACAAATGGCGATGGCAAGCGCGTCTGCAACGTCATCGGGTTTGGGAATCGCCGAGAGCTTAAGCAGCATTTTTACCATCTCCTGAACTTGCCGCTTCTCGGCTTTGCCGTATCCGACAACCGCCTGTTTCACTTGCAGCGGCGTATATTCGAACACTGGCAGACCGCGCTGCGCCGCAGCGAGCATGATGACGCCCCTCGCCTGGCCTACGGCGAACGCAGTCGTCACATTCCGGTTGAAAAACAGCTTTTCCACGGCGACCGCTTCAGGCTTGTACTTCTCCAGCAGGGCGACCATCGCTTCGTATACCTGCTTTAGCCTGGTCTCCTGAGGTGTATGAGATTCTGTCTGAATAGAGCCGTATTGGACAGGGGTCAGCTTATGTCCCTGCTTGTCGATAAAACCGAATCCGGCAATCGCAATCCCCGGATCAATCCCCAGTACACGCAAAATATTCTCTCCCATCTGTTGTTTTCCGAATACGCTACGTATGTAGGGCTTATAGCTTATGAGCCGTTCATATCAAACCGGTTGAACGATCTCTATCACTTCATTATATCAAATGTTCGTAGGAATGAGAACACGCCGGAAGCAGCAAATCGCCCCGAAGCGTCTGGCGCTCGGGGCGAGTCGAAAAATGTATTGTTAACCCGGTGATTTATCTAGTCCGGAAGCATGCAGGGCGTATTCACTGAACGTCGAGAGCACGCTCTGATATTCTTCCACATCGTTTACCCGGATGCCTTCCGTCAACGCTTCCCAGTGCTGCTTGGGGAGGCTGCTCTCCATATAGCTGGTATCGAGCTGGAAGAAGGTCCGGATCACGCGCTCCTGCTCCGGCGGTCCTTCGAACAACGAGAGCTGACCCAGCTTGTCCAGTCTGAAGTAAGCTCCTTGCTTGCAATCCTCCGAGAAATCTTCGACCTGCTCCAGCAGTACAAGCTCATCCGCGGACGTCAGTTTTGCCGTCCAGTCGGGATGCTCGTCCAGCAGTCGCCGCACCTTAGGACCATCCAGCTTGCCGAGCGCCGTCATCTCTTCTCCGCAAATATACCTGCGGACATGTTTGACTGTCCAGGAAGTCGACTGTTGCAGCATCGCTTCGAGCTCATGCTGACGTCGGGCAGGTTCAGCCGCTGACGCATCGTCTGCAGGCAGTGCGAACAGTGAGCCGCATATCAGAAGAAACGCGCCGAAGATGCTGAGCAGCTTTTTGCCTCGAAGCCACCTTTTTCTGATCTTTATCCACCTTCTTAAAGCCATCATAGCCCAAACCCCTCTGTTTTTTTTAGTAGCTTAACCCTTTGAAGACGGATTATGCATTTTTTCGCTTGGTTGGAGGGCAGATCAGCAGCCCCGCCATCTGCACTCCGGGCAGTCGGCGGGGCTGCCATGACTTTAATTGTTAATCCAAGGCTGATTCTGGCTTCTGCGGCGCGCAGTCCGTTTGGCGGCGCTACGCCCGGAAGACGTCTTGGCTCTGCCGCTCTTGCCCGCAGCAGCAGATCGTTTGACGGCGGCCGTACTCGTCTTAACCTCGGCTCCAGTATCCGTCTCATCTACTCTTTTGTCCTGGCAGCCGCAGTCGCAGGGTTTGGCGGGAGGATGCGCGCCGAAGGCGGTGGCAGAACCTCCGTAGCCTTGATCTGCAATCCCCATAACTCCTCCTGGCTGACCATATGCTTGCGGCGTGTAATAACTCGTTAGCGGCTGCGGCGGTTGCTGCTGATAGCCCATCAACTCCGCAGGCCCGCCCATCATCCCAGGAAATGCCATCTGTCCCGGACCCGGACCCGGACCATACCCGGGATGCATGCCGCCGGACCACGGCCCCCCCGGTTGATGCCATGGTCCCTGCATCATGCCCGGGCTGCCCGGCAACGGTTGACCGGCACCGTCCCAGGCCGGTTGCATCGGGTATCCACCATAGCCTGCCGTCATCTCTCCGCCTGTCGATGTGGTCTCAAGCGGCAGCTCGTAGCCGCCAAAACCTGCAGGCTGTGCCCCATGTCCGCCGTATCCCCCAGCCTGAGCCGGCGCGGCCTGTGCCGCATAGCCACCGTATCCCCCAGCCTGACCTGGCGAGGCCTGCGGCGCGGCATAGCTGTAGCCATAGCCGCCCGGCGCCGCTTGCAGCTCGGAGATCCCCGGCCATTGCGATGCTGCTCCGGCGACTGGCATCTGAGCTCCGTAAGAAGGCATAGGAGCAGGCTCATAAGTTTTCGGTATGTCATGGGCCCCCGCCTCCACAGCCGGCTGCTTCGATTGCTGGAACAGCGTGGTTGACTTATGATACTCCAGATGGATCGGGTACGCGTGATGGTGGTGGACCATCTTCGGCGGTTCAGAGACCGGCTGCGGGTGCGGCATCGGTTCCGGCATTGGCGTCACCGGCGCGGTGGACGTCTTGCCAGGGAACATCGCGATCGGCGCTGTCGATGTTTTGCCCGGCGGCGATTCCATGATCGGCATCGCCGGCAGCTCCGGCATCATCGGCATCTCCGGCAGATGCAGGTCTGTTTCTTTGGCTTCCGCAGCTTTGGGGATATGGACCGTTTCACCGGTCAGCAACACATTCGGATTTTTCAGCTGGGGGTTCGCTTTGATCAGATCGCCGAGCGGCACACCCCAGGCTTTGGACAGCTTCCACAGGGTATCCCCTTGCTTCACCGTATGCTGATGGGCAATTGCCATCTCTGGCGGCTTGCTTGCCGAAGAAGGGATCTTGATTTTCATCCCCACTTGGATTTCATCGGGGTTGGCGATGTCGGGATTAAGCTTCAGCAATTCCTCCACAGTCACCCCGTATTTGCCGGCAAGTTGAAACAGGCTGTCTCCCTGTTTGACAATATGGATCTTCAATGACCGTACCTCCTTGTCACATCTCTCGTATTGCGGCCGCAGGACACCTCCCCGGAACCTAGCCGCCCAATCATTACATCCTATGCACAACTTAGGCGGATGTCCCCTAGAAATAAAAAAAAACAGGCGGCCTCCTGTCCAAAAACAGGAGACTTGCCTGTTGTTCCCAGAGCTTAGTCGACTTTGACGCCATCGACTTCTACGATATCCCGGAATTCCGACAGCAGATGTGTCGTGATGGGGCCCGCTTGTCCGGAGCCGATGATCCGGCCGTCTACTTCGCGTACAGCGATGACTTCGGCGGCCGTGCCTGTGAAGAATACTTCGTCGGCGACATAGACATCGTGCAGCGTGAACGGTTCTTCCTTAAGCGGATAGCCAAGCTTGCCGCACAGCTCCATGATCGTGCCGCGCGTGATGCCTTCCAGCGCCCCGATGTAGCAGGGCGGCGTGTAGACGACGCCTTTTTTGATGATGAAAATGTTATCGCTCGACCCCTCGGCTACATACCCCTGGGCATTGAGCATGATGGCCTCGCCTACTCCGGCCAGATTGGCCTGGATTTTGACGAGGATATTATTAAGATAGTTGAGCGATTTGATCTTCGGATTGAGCGCGTCCGGGATGTTGCGGCGCTGCGTGACGGATACCGACACCAGCCCGTTTTTGTAAGCCTCCTCCGGATAGATCGCCAGCTGCTCGACGATGATGATCACCCAGGCAGTCGGACAACGCTTTGGATCAAGACCGAGGTTGCCGGGACCGCGCGAGACGATCAGGCGGATGTACCCGTCACGCAGGCCGTTCCTGCGGATCGTCTCGACCAGTGCCTGTTCCATCTCCTCATAAGACAGCGGGATATCCAGCATGATCGACTTCGCCGAATCATACAGCCGCTCCAGATGCTCCTTGCACTTGAAGATATTGCCCCCGTAGATGCGGATTCCCTCGAAGATGCCGTCTCCATACAAGAAGCCATGATCGTAGACGGACACCTTCGCATTTTCCTTCGTGACATATTCACCGTTTATGTAAATCCATTGCTCAGCCATTCGTTGGTGACACCTCCGATAGAGTAGTTGGCAGACCCGGGTCGGGCCTGCGGGAGATTAGCCTTCATATTGGAAGGACGGGTAGGATCCCATGTTGCGCACCTGGCAGCCGATCGCTCGGATTTCTTCCAGCGCGGCAGGCAGCAGCACGGTATCCATGGACATCTCGATATCAATCACAAAGTAATAGCTCCCCAGCATGCGTTTGGTGGGCCGTGATTCAATGCGGGAGAGGTTGATGCGTCGCCATGCGAAGGCAGAGAGCACTTGATGAAGCGCCCCGGGGTAATCCTCGGGGAGCGTGATATGAATCGTCGTCTTGCAGGTATCGGAGCTCCGTTCCGTAAACGGCCGGTCGCCCACCAGCAGAAAGCGGGTAAAGTTGTTGTTATGGTCTGTGATCTCCTCCTGCAGCAGGTCCAGACCATGGAGGGCGGCCCCCGCTCGCGTACCGATCGCGGCCCAGCCGGCTTCGCGGCTTTCCTTGACCATCGCCACTGCCTCCACGGTACTGCCGATATGCTCCATCTCGGCATGCGCCAGGTGAGCCCTGAGCAGCTTCGTGCACTGGGCCATCGCGACCGGATGGCTGAGCACTTTTTTTATTCTAGCATAGTCCAGCCGTCCTTGCTCGTCCAGACACTCCTCGGCTCGTCCGATCAGGTTCTGCAGGGACGGGAACACCCACTCTGCCTGGATCGGCAGCTGTACTTCGTGGACGAGCCAATCCATGTGCAAGCTGACCGAGCCTTCGATCGTATTCTCGATCGGGATGATACTGTAGTCCGTCTTGCCGCCTGCCGTGGACAGGAAGACATCGGCTATCGACTTGTAGTAACTCCAACTTGTCTCCGTGGAGGCAAACAAATATCGCGCCGCCTCATCGGAAACACTGCCTTGCGGCAGCAATGCTGCACTGATCATGCGGTGATTTCTCCTTTGATCCACTCCATGAGCGTGATGTCGCCGTGCGATTCGTCAAGTATCGTGACAACAGGGCCTTCCAGACAAGGGAGGAGCCAGCGGGCCTCTGCCCCGCTATGCTGCTGCTCCAATGAAGAGAGCAAGAACTGCTCCAGTTTCTGTTTTTGCTTGCTCTTCTTGTCCACCAGCGCCAGCATCGTCGGTCCGGCGCCGCTGAGCGCGGCCCCGAGGGCGCCATGCTCGGTCGCTTCCGCGAGGATGCGCTCCATCCCGGGGATCAGCGCGGCGCGGTACGGCTGATGCAGCCGGTCCTTCATCGCATGACGAATGACGCCAAGATTGCCGGAGGCCAGGGCAGCTACGAGCAGCGAGCTGCGTCCTACATTATAGACGGCATCCTGCTTGCTGTAGCTCTCAGGGAGAGCATGTCTGGCCTTATCCGTCGACAGTTGGAAGTCCGGGATCGCGACGAGTACCTCCAGATCCGGATGAGGCTCCAGCCGGATCGCTTCCGCCCGTTCCCCGTCCCAAGCGGCGACGACGATGCCGCCCAGCAAGGAAGCACCGACATTATCCGGATGCCCTTCCAGTGAGGTCGCGATCTGGAACAGCCGTTCCTGACTGAGCCGTGACCCTGTGAGCCGATTGGCTGCGGCAAGCGCGCCGACGATCGCCGAAGCGCTGCTGCCCAGGCCCCGGGTCAGCGGGATCTCGCTATACATGGCGATTCTCAGCTCCGGGATCGATACCCCGACCTCGCGGAATAGCTGCTGCGCCACCTTGTATATAAGGTTGGACTTGTCGGTTGGGATACCTTCCATGCCGTCGCCATAGAGCGTGATCTCTGTCGTCTCGGCCACGCTCATCTCGACCCAGGCATAGAGCGACAAAGCCATGCCCAGCGCATCGAACCCCGGCCCGAGATTGGCCGTACTGGCAGGCACCTTGACGATGACTCTTGGATATTCGGTTGCTTTCATCCGCCTATCCCTCTACCCGATAGACGCTTTTCACTTTGCGGATCACGCCCAGTGTGCTGAACTGGTCCAACACGCGATTGACGGCCGCTTTATTCGCATCATGCGTGATGATGATGATCTCGGCTTCGGGGTTGGCCGAATTAGGCTGCTGCAGGACCGATTCCAGACTGACTTCATGGTCCGCAAATACTTGCGTGATCTGAGCAAGCACGCCGGCCCGATCGTCAACATGCAGCAAGATGAAGTATTTGGAGGAGATCTGCTCATCCGTCTTCAGTTTTTTCTCCTTGTAAACGGGAGTCTGCTGCAGTCCGTTCACCCCAAGCTTAAGATTCTTGACGACTGCAACCAGATCGGCGACGATCGACGTCGCGGTTGGCAGCTCGCCCGCTCCGGCGCCATAGAACATCGTTTCTCCCACCGCTTCTCCGTATACATATACCGCATTGTAAACGCCGTTTACAGAGGCGATCGGATGGGTATTCTTCACCATAGTCGGCTGCACAGTAATGCTGAATTGGTCATCCTGCCGCTCAGCGATGCCGAGCAGCTTGACGACGTAGCCCAGCCTGCTGGCATATAGAATATCTTCCCGGCTGACGCCTGTCATGCCTTTGGTGCTGACGTCCTCAAGCGCCACATTGGCACGGAAACCCAGCGTCGACAGAATCGTCATCTTGCGGGCTGCATCGAGTCCCTCGACATCGGAGGTCGGGTCGGCTTCGGCATAACCGAGCAGTTGCGCCTCCTTCAGCACCTCGTCATAGGAGACGCCTTCCTGGGCCATCTTGGTCAGCATATAGTTGGTCGTGCCGTTGACGATGCCCATGATCTTGGTGATGCGGTCCGAAGAAAAACCGTCGATCAGCGTCCGGATGATCGGGATGCCTCCTGCCACGCTGGCCTCGTAGAACACATCGCAGCGCTGCTCCTGCGCCTTTTGCAGGATATCCGGGCCATGCAGCGCCATCAGATCTTTGTTGGCCGTCACAACATGCTTGCCTCTGGCCAGCGCTTCGAGGATGTATTCCTTGGTCTGTTGCACGCCGCCCATCACTTCGACGATGACGTCAATCTCCGGATCGTGGATAATATCATACGGATCCTCGGTAAGTT
Organism: Paenibacillus jepli; assembly: GCF_047238105.1. NCBI lineage: Bacteria > Bacillati > Bacillota > Bacilli > Caryophanales > Paenibacillaceae > Paenibacillus > Paenibacillus jepli. The sequence continues at coordinate 6,259,472 of NZ_JBDFMD010000001.1, read as the reverse complement.
TGTCCGGATCGATCGCAATGCTCCGCGCTTTTTCGCGGTTCTGCACGAGCACTTTATGGATAACGATCTCCGAGCCGCTCTGGCTGCGCAGATCCTCCTGATGGCCTTCGATGATGCGCACCACACCGGTGCCGACGGTGCCCAGTCCAAGCAATCCTACTTTTACAGATTTCATTATAAATTCCCCTCCACTGTCTGGTTCTAATCTAGCCTTGTCCGGTTAGCGTTGCCTTGCGCACCCCGTCCTGCTGCCGGATCGCTTCGATCAGCGCCGTCACCGGCTGCTTCATCAGTCCCGTATCGACGGAGATGACCACACCGGCCATGCCCTGCAGCGGGATGCTCTGATGAATCGTCAGTACGTTGCCCTCTGAATCTGCTACCAGGGCAAGCACTTTGGACAGGACGCCTGATCGATGATCCAGATCCATCGCGATCGTAACGATGCGCTCACGTTCCATTTGATCGAGCAGGTAGATGCCGTCTTTATATTTGTAGAACGCGCTCCGGCTCAGACCCACCCGCTCTACTGCCTCATGGACGGTAGGCGCCTCACCGCGCTGCAGCATTTCTTTGACCTGCATCGTCTTGATAATCGCTTCCGGAAGCATATCTTCTCGAACGACATAATAACGTTCTGTCATTAATCGTCCTCCCCCAATAGACAATCGTCTTCGTATAGTGGACATTATATCGAATTCTGTCACCTGTGGCAATAGGTCGCTCAAGAAAGAATATAAAAAATAAAAAGCCTCCCGAAGGAAGCTTTCAATCAACGTAAAAACGTCCAGCACCGAACAACTTTAAATCAAAGTTCAAAACGTCCGGTTTTCAGCACCGAGAAGGTTGGAGGCAGGAGAAAATGAGGAGCGGAGCGTAGTGGAGGCTACGTGAGCACCGGAATTTTAGACTGCATTCAAGATTCGATGTCGAGATCGCTCCTCTGAATTACTTCGTGATCAAAAGCGGACTTTTGAACTACCTTTACTCGAATATATAGTCGCTGCCTTCGAAGAACTCAAACCCATAATCCCCGATCCGCACCAGATCGCCATCCTTCGCTCCCGCTTTGCGCAGCGCAGCGTCCACGCCCATCTTGCGCATAACTCTCGCGAATCGCATGACCTCATCATACGAGTTCAGATTATGGCGCTTTATGAACTTCTCGATATGGGCGCTTTCGACAACATAGATGCCATCATCGTAATGGACCGTGAAGGATTCGTCTTCTTTTTTCTCATACTTGAAGACGACGCGCTCTTCGTCAGCCTGCGCCGCTTCCACCGACGGTTCTTCGACGATCGTATCGAGCAGATCCGCAGCCTTGTAAAGGAGCTCCTGGATGCCTTGTTTGGTCAACGAAGAGATCGGCACAATCTCGTAGACGCGGTCGCCCGAATGCTCCGCCAGCCGCTCGCGGAAAGCCGCCAGGTTAGCTTCGGATTCCGGCATATCCATCTTGTTGGCGGCGATGACCTGCGGTCGTTCAGCCAGCTTCGCGTTGTACTGGACAAGCTCCTCGCCGATGGCCAGCCAATCCTCGAACGGATCTCTTCCTTCGGAACCGGACATGTCAACGACATGGATAATGACCCGCGTCCGCTCAACGTGACGGAGGAACTCGTGGCCGAGTCCTACACCTTCATGCGCGCCCTCGATCAGTCCCGGCAGATCCGCCATCACGAAGCTGCGGTCATCCCCGACATCGACTACGCCGAGATTGGGTGTAATCGTCGTGAAGTGGTATGCGCCGATCTTGGGCTTGGCAGCGGATACTACCGACAGCAGAGTGGACTTGCCTACGCTAGGGAAGCCTACCAGACCCACGTCAGCCATCACCTTGAGCTCAAGGATGATCCAGCGCTCTTCCCCTTCCTCGCCATTCTCGGCGATATGTGGAGCAGGATTGTTCGGGGTAGCGAACCGGATATTGCCTCTTCCGCCGCGTCCGCCCCGGGCGACGACAACTTCCTGGCCGTGCCGCGTCATATCTGCGATCGTCTCCTGGGTATCGTCGTCAATAATAACGGTGCCAGGCGGGATTCTCACGATCATATTGTCAGCGCCGGCGCCATGCATTCCTTTGATCTTGCCCTTCTGTCCCCGCTCGCCCTTGAAATGCCGCTGATAACGAAAATCCATCAGTGTGCGCAGCCCTTCGTCGACCCGGAAGATAATATCCGCTCCCCGGCCGCCGTCTCCGCCGGCAGGGCCGCCCTCGGGTACGTACAGCTCGCGGCGGAAGGAGACGATCCCGTCTCCGCCATTGCCGCCTTTTACAAATATCTTCGCTTTATCTACAAACATGATGTTCCTCCATTCAATAGCCCGTCTCCGCCTGCAGCACAATGCGGTTCATCTCCGGTGCTAGGGTCACGATACGAAACCGGGAGTCGGCCACAGCTTCTCTGATCTGCCTCTCCATCGCAGGCGGATCCTCGAGCTCTCCCGTCAACTGTATCATCACTTCCACCACCCCATCATACTGCGCCATCTCCAGGAGCAGCCGGGGCGCATCGCCCTGGACGGCACGGCTGCAGTGGCGATATGCTTCTATGAGACCGGTGAGACGATCCGCGTGCAGTCCGCTGTCTCTGCCAAGCGCCGTCCAATCCACTTCTTCCTCCAGTATGACTTCCAGCTGCAAGGACTTGGAAGCCGTCCGGAACGTTTGCAGGAACAGTACCAGCTCCGGCTCGCCCAGCTTGGCGATCCGGCTTTCCATGATCATCCTGTCCCTTATTCTCTCCACGCACTGAACTGTTTTATCCGGCTTCTGGAGGCGGATATAACCGTAGAGCACCTGCAGCTCATTCATCCAGTCATGCCGGTGATGATTGAGTGTGCGGATCGAAGCAAGCCGCACGTCGTCCACAGCCTGTTCAAGACGCCCGGACTGCTCCTTCCGCTCAGCTGCGATCCACACGGCAGCTGCAGCGGTTACCCAGGCTACGAACAGCAGGTGTGATGCAATATTGCTATGCGCCGCCAAGACCAGAGCGGCGGGCGCCGCGATCGACGCGGCTGCGCCGTATTTCCACCAACGCAAGCGATTCATGACCCTGCTCCCCGTTTCTTATCATTCACAACTTTTAACAGTATAGCATGTCCTGCGTATGCAGGCCATAAAATAACCCCGGCCGCAAATCATCAGGCCGGGGTTATTTTTATGGCGATTAATTTTCAGCAGCTGCAGCTACAGGAGCTGCATCAACCGGGTACACGCTCACTTTTTTGCGATCGCGGCCCCAGCGTTCAAACTTGACCACGCCTTCCACTTTGGCGAACAAAGTATCATCCTTGCCGATACCTACGTTGTTGCCCGGGTGGATCTTCGTGCCGCGCTGACGGAACAGGATGCTGCCGGCTGTGACAGTCTGGCCGTCCGCACGCTTGGCGCCGAGACGCTTCGAGTGGCTGTCGCGTCCGTTCTTCGTCGAGCCGACGCCTTTTTTCGAGGCGAATAGCTGAAGATTCAGTTTCAACATGGTGGTTCCCTCCTTCTACATCAGATGTTCATGAATAACGACAAATCTGCCGTACGATTGGTGTATGGTGTCCAGCATGACTCGCATCGATTCCAGCAACAGCTGGACCTGGGCATCCGTCTCCGGCGAACCGGTCAAGGGTACGTCCGAGGATAACCAGCCGTTCTTCATGGAAGCGGGCAATACGACGCCGGTCAGAGCCTCGATGCTGTTCACCGTACCTACCGAAACCGCCGATACGCCGGCGCAGACGATATCCTTGCCTGCCCGCGCGTACTGCGCATGTCCCTCAATAGTAAAGGCCGCAATCGTCTTGTCAGCCTGCCTGCGCTCGAAGGTTATCCGTATCACCGCAGGATCCTCTTAAGCCTGGATCTTGCCGATGGTTACTTTCGAGTACGGTTGACGATGACCTTGCTTGCGACGATAGTTTTTCTTCGGCTTGTATTTGTATACGATGACTTTTTGACCTTTGCCGTGCTTCTCGACAGTTGCCGAGACGCTCGCGCCTGCTACCAGCGGCGTGCCTGTTACGAGCCCTTCGCCATTGGAAACGGCCAATACTTTATCGAACGTAAAGCTGTCGCCTGCAGTTGCGTCCAGCTTCTCGATGAAAAGCACATCGCCTTCCTGAACTTTGTACTGCTTACCGCCTGTTTCAATAATTGCGTACATGGATGGTGCACCTCCTCATGTCTAAGACTCGCCTGATCCCAGGTGGCAGCGGCGCTCTGTCCGCAGCGCTTCATTACCCGACCGGAGCGGTTGTAGCATGACTAGCCAAAACACTAGACACACTGGAGTATTCTATCATATCCCTGAGGCAAATGCAAGCTAAAACTGTCTTCCCGACGCGCTATCGCTTGCCTGGACCACTGCTGCCGACATTTCCCAGCCCCGCATAGCGTTTGCCGCGTCCCCGGCAGGCCGGACAGGTCTCGTAGAGACGGCTTATCGCACTCTCCCGGGTCTTTTTCCGCGTCATCTCCAGCAGACCAAGTCTCGTCCAACCAAGGACATGGCTCTGTGTTTTGTCGGCCTTCAGCGCTTCCTCAAACTGCTGCTTAACGGCAGAGCGGTGTTGTTCCTCGGTCATATCGATGAAATCGACGAGTATGATGCCGCCCGCATCCCGCAGGCGCAGCAAGCGGGCGATCGCTTGTGCTGCCTCCAGGTTAACCTGGTACACCGTATCTTCCAGCGTATCGGTGCCGACGAATTTGCCGGTATTGACATCGATCACCGTAAGCGCCTCCGTCTGATCCCATACCAGCTCTGCGCCGCTTGGCAATCTCACGCGACGTGCAAATGCGCGCTCCAGCTGCCCTGTCACGTCCCGGCTCTCCAGCAGGTCGCTCTCTTCAGCATGAAGCCGAAGGCGCGGCAGCAGCTCTGCTGCCGCTTGCCGCAGCAGCTCCGCAACGGCGTCATAGATTGGCTCGTCATCGACCCACAGCTCATCCGGTCCATCCGTCAAAAGTTCGCTTAAGATGCGCTGCGCCAGCGTCGCTCCGCTGTATAGCGCAATCGGCGCTTCGCAGTCCGCTGCGGCGCCGGCGATGTCCTCCCAGGTCCGGCGCAGCCGCAGGACATCCTGGGCGAGCTCTTCTGCCGAGGCATGCTGGGCTGCAGTACGCAGGATGATGCCCTCCTCCGGCTGCCGCAAGGACTCCCCTGCCGCCCGAAGCCTGGCCCGATCCTGTTCGGAGGCGATTTTCTTGGATATACCGACATAACCGCCTCTGGGCATATATACCAGGCTGCGCCCCGGCAGCGCGAGATTCGTCGTAATCCGGGCTCCTTTGCCATCGATTGGCTCTTTGACGATCTGCACCAACAGCTGCTCACCCACCCGTACCAGTTCTGTAATGGACGGTTTGACCGCAGCTGCACGCTCGCCGCCGTTGGGCTGCAACAAGTCGTCAATGTAGAGAAAAGCGTTTTTGCCCTGGCCGATATCGACGAATGCCGCTTGCATCCCCGGCAGCACATTGACCACCCGGCCTTTGTAGATGCTGCCTGCCGCCTGTTTGCCTTGCAGCTGCTCCGCTTGGATCTCCACGAGCCGGCCGTCCTCCAGCCAGGCCATGATGGTTTGTTCCGGTTTTTTCTGAATCAGCAATTGCCGCATCGCGATCTTTCACCTGCCCCTGGTCCTTATGACCGGATTGCCTGTCCTGCAGGCTTCTGCTTTATTCTACCTGAAAAGCTCCCTGACTTCACCTCCGGGAATGCCATGCGTCAGATAGCCGTCGACCAGACGGCTCTCGGGAAGCACTTGCAATTCGTGGCTCTGCTGACCTTTGACGTAGATGAGGTGATAATGATTGCGCCGCAGCAGCCGCAGGATATCCAGCACAGAGCTGCTGCCGCTGACGATGATCGGCTTGGCCGGCTCGCCGGTCTGCAGCCTGCGATCAGCCGATGCATTGCGCCGCATAAGGAAGCGAATAAACAAATAGGAAAGATTGCGGTAATGATGCCAATTGGTGAACAGGAGAAAAAGGCCGATAATCAGCAGGTTCATCTGGATTCCTCCGCCGCCAATCAGCGGAGCGAAAGCGGCAGCCACCATCGCAGCGCTGAGGAACAGACTGATCCTGGCGCTCCAGAGCAGCGTCCGGTGATATGGCATGCGGCAGCTAATCCATGCCTGGAGCAGCCTGCCGCCGTCCAGGGGCAGGATGGGCAGCAGATTGAACAAACCGATCATCAGATTGGCCTGCAGGAGATGATCCGCCCATATCGGAGAGATCCAGCCAGCCTCCCCCATCAGCCATGCTGCCGCTCCCATCCAGACATTCTGCAGCGGTCCTGCCAGCGTGACGACGACTTCCTCCCGCACGGGCATATGATCCAGCTCCTCCACCTCTGCCACGCCGCCAAACGGCAGCAGCCGGACCTCCTTCACCTGCCAGCCATAGCCCCTGGCTGCCAATACATGACCAAGCTCATGGACGAAGACGATGACAAACAGGGTGATCAACTCGATGAAGTAGCCGGTCACGACCGACGCCAGCATGACGATGACGAATAACGGGTGGATGGACCAGCGGATACCCAGCCAGCGGTTAGTCAAACGGAATCACACCGGCCGGATCGACATACTGTTCCCCATCCCGCACAGCAAAGTAAAGCACAGCCTGTCCGCCTGCACTCTGCAGTGTGCCGATCTTCTCACCTGCCTCAACCCAGTCATGCGGGGCAATCCCGGATGAAGCCAATCTGCCGTAGACCGACAACATGCGATTGGCGTGCTGGATAATAACCGTCTCTCCCAGTGCAGACTCATCCGAGACGATCAATACCCTGCCGCGCTCAACCGCCCGTACTTCGGCCGAAGGTGCGGCGGCGATCTCAATGCCACTGGAGCGCTCAGTAAACCCCCGTATGATGATGCCGGCGTCGACCGGCGCCACAGTGTCGGACCGGACGCCGGTATGCGCCCGCTCCGCAGCCTCCTCCCGTCCTCCGAAGATCGGGATAAATGCGGGCGAGCCAGCAAATGTACGATCATACCAGGCCGCGGCTGCCGAGAAATCCATCTCTTCCGTCAGCATACGGGTGATCAGCGCCTGTCCGGTCTTGGCCCAGGGCATGTCCAATTGATAGATCCCCCAGCCGCTGCCCAGCAGGAGCAGACTGAGCAGAATTTTGAGCTGCAGTTCCTTGAGCAGCTGCGCCCCGCCTGACCGCACTGGCGGCGGACTTCCCCCTTGGTCTGCAGGCGCATCCCCACTCCGCCAGCCGAGCCAGGGATTGGGCTGCGACTTCCAGAGCAGCTCCGGATCCGGCTCCTCGGCCTGCTCTCTGGCCGGAGACGGCGGGCTTGCCAAGACCTGGCGAGCCGGCTTGTCCACAGACGTCAACGCCGCCTTATGCTCACCGTCCATCAATTGCCGGATCCGTGCCTGCCGGCGCTGTCTGATCGTTTCCTTCGTTTCCATCTGCCATCCCTCCCAACCCTTCCGTGCCCGGTCGCAGCTAGCCGGACATTTCACTATCATACTTATGTGGCGGGGAGCTTGTTTATGTTTCTCCGGAAAGCACAAAAAAGCCTCTCCCGCAGGGGAGAGACCTGGCGGCCTAAGGCAATACTCAGGCTTGGTCGTGTTTCTCTTGATGCGCTCTGATGCTGAATACGAGTCCGATGCAGAGCATATTGAGCAGCAGCGACGTGCCGCCATAGCTGACGAACGGCAGCGTGATACCCGTTATCGGCATAATGCCGATCATCATCCCGATGTTCTCGAAGATCTGGAAGACGAACATTGAGACAATGCCGATGATAATGAACGAGCCGCGCCGGTCATAGCACTGGAAGGCGATGATAATCATCCTGTAAATAAATATAAAATAGATGAGCAGAAGGATGGCCGAGCCCTGGAAGCCAAACTCCTCGCCGATGACCACAAAGATCGAATCCGAATACGGGTAGGGAACAAACTTGCCGTTCTTCGAATCGCCCTGCATATATCCGTCGCCCGTCAAACCGCCGGAGCCGATGGCGATCATCGCGCGTTCAAGCTGATAACGTTCGTCGCGGGAGGCCTGCTCGGGATTGACAAACGTATTGATCCGCTGGTACCAGTGCGCCCGGTTCTTATCCTCCAGATAATCTCTGATCTCGTCATTGAAGGTATTGAACAGGGTCGAGAACAACATGACTCCTGCCGCAACAGCAACGATACCGATCAGAACATGGACGTATTTGACGTTGCCGATCCACAGCATGCCCAGCACGATGGCGACATAGATGATCGCATTGCCGAGATCCGGCTGGATCATGACCATCAGGAACGGCACGAATGAGACGATGAAGATCGGGATCAGATCCCGCGTGAACTGCAGCGTCTCGCCCTGCCGTCTGCCCATGAGCACCGTTATGGCAAGAATAATCGTCAGTTTGACCAGCTCTGCCGGCTGCAGCTGAAAATCGCCAATCACGAACCAGCTGCGCGCGCCGTTGACCGGCTCGGTGAACAATACCGCGACCAGCATCACCAGCCCGATTGCATACGGCACATACCAGAAGCGCAGCAGAATGCGATAATCAAAAAAAACGGACACGATGACAACAACAAAACCGGCGATAAAGAAATACATCTGCTTTATGTCGTAGTTCGTATAGCCCGGATATATAAACGTGGCGCTCCGCACCGCCATAAAACTGATCACCATGAACAGTCCCAGCAGGAACAAAATGCCCCAGTCCAGCCGCTTAAGCTTGCTTAGCACAAATGCAATCATCCGATACCCAGGAACCTCCTGAACCGCTTGAACATGCCGCTCTTCTCATCGAGCGGCATGAGCGGCACCATATCTCCCAATATGCGCCTCGCTATATTGCGATAGGCAATAGCGGCACGTGAGGACGGATCCATCACGGTCGGCTCTCCCGTATTGGCCGCCTTGATGACCTTCTCATCATCCGGCACGATCCCGAGCAGATCGACCGCCAGCACCTGGCAGATCTCATCGACATCCAGCATCTCGCCCGATCTCACCATACCGGGCCGGATGCGGTTGATAATCAGCTTGGCCGATACCTGCGACTGCTCCAGAAGGCCGATGACCCGATCGGCATCGCGAACGGCGGCATTCTCCGGGGTCGTCACGACGATCGCCCGGTCCGCGCCGGCAACAGCGTTGCGGAAGCCCTGCTCGATGCCTGCCGGGCAATCGATGATGACATAATCATAGTCCTTCTTGAGCTCCAGCACGATATCCTTCACCTGATCCGGCGTGACGTCATGCTTGTCCTTCGTCTGCGCGGCAGGCAGCATATACAGTTCATCGAAGCGTTTATCCTTGACCAGCGCCTGGCCAAGTCGGCAGCGTCCTTCCGCGACATCGACCAGATCGTAGATAATCCGATTCTCGAGCCCCATCACCACATCAAGATTGCGAAGCCCGATATCGGTATCCACCATGCACACTTTTTTGCCCGTCAAGGCCAGCGCCGTCCCCAGATTGGCGGACGTGGTAGTTTTGCCGACGCCGCCTTTTCCCGATGTTACCACGATCGCTTCTCCCATGTCTTACACCCCTTTGAACACAATCGGATCTTTACGAAAACGGTATAATTGCGACAGCTTGTCGATCTGCATCTGCGACTCTTCCAAATAGGCAAATTCCATGGCTGCATCGGAGCCAAGCCATTCGTCAGGGGGACGGCTGATGACTTCAGCGATCCGCAGCTGGGTCGGTTTCAGGAGGGAAGCAGCGATGATCGCATCCTGTCTGCCCTGCTCCCCCGCGTGTGCCATGCCGCGCAAGGCGCCCAGTACATAGATATCCCCCGTGCACCGGATCGTGCCACCCGGGTTGACGTCGCCGATCAGGAGCAGATTGCCCTCATGGACGACCGTCTGACCAGAACGAATGACGCCCGTCATCAGCTTCAGGTTGCCTGCTTCCGCCTCGCGCTCCTGCGTGTCGCCCCCCTCCGCCTCGATCGATTGCACCAGCAGATTGCCGCGGCTGCGGATCAGCTCCAGAAGCGATTCTTTTTGCTCTTCGCTGCATTGACGGGAGCCAAGCCTGACATGGACGTGGATCAGCGGCCCCGTCAATACCTGATGGTGGGACTTCTCAAGCTTATACTGCAATTCCTCAAGCAGCGCCGAAAAATCGCAAGCATCGTCAAGCAGGAATACTAGTCCTTCCTTGACACCTTTGATCGTAATATGCTGCCTGTCGGCCACCTGAGCCCCACCTCCACCTTATACCATTCTTTATCGACAGCTGCAAATCCTGCCTCTAACCGATTCAAACTGCGTCGTCCAGCGGTTTTTTTTGGCTGTAGCCCGAAAACCAGCGGCGCGCAGGGATGTAAAACACCAGCGCAAAGGCCAGTTGGAGAAACAGGCTGGGCATAATGTGATTCATCAAAGCTATCACATAAGTATCCTGCGTGATCCGAAAGACACGATACATGCTGTAGATCAGCGAGTCGTACAGCAAGCACGTCATCCCGATGATCGAGAGCAGCGTCAGCATCGGAATCCGTTTGAATGCGAGCAGCAGACCAATCAGATAACCGCACAGTCCCATCGCAAACGTATGCACGCCAATCAAATGGCCGTAGTACACAAGATCCTGCAGCAGTCCGAAGCTGACGCCCAGCATCAAAGCCGTATGCCTGCCGGCATAAAAGGCGGCATACAGCACGAATACAAACGTGAATTGGGGCACAAGCCTGCCTAGCCAATCTACCGGGATCAGCCACGGCATAATCGTCCCTTCGACAATAAACAGAAGAAACATGATCGGAATCACCCAGCGCTTCCTCATTCAGCTTCTCCTACGGCATCAGGAACCTTGACAACCAGCACCTCGGACAGTTTGTCGAACTCAGCCGAGGGATTGATAAAGGCGGTATGCGTCAAACCGAAATCGCCAACCTGGCGGGAATCCACCGTACCGATGACAATGCCGACAGGGAAGACACCTCCGCGCCCCGAGGTAATGACGATATCCCCTTCTGCAAGCGGATCATCCTCGGCGATTTTGGTCATCAGCAGCTGTCCATTTTCGATATTGTAGCTCTCGATAATGCCGAACGAGACGTCTTCCTTGCCTTCCACCGTCGCAGAGATCCATTTGGGGTTGGCGGATTGGCCATCGAGCTCAGTGATCGGCGTCACATTGGACGTGAACGGCGAGACGCTGCTGATCAGGCCGATCAGACCGTGTTCGGTCACCACTGCCATATCTTCCTTCAACCCATGCCTTGAGCCCAGATTGATTTTCAAAGTCTTGTTGTAGGCATCCGGACTAACCGAGACGACCTGTGCGATCATATAAGTATAATTATTGCGGTTCTTCTGTTCTTCCGTGAAGTTCAGCTTGGCCTGCAGATCCGCGATTGTTTGCTCGATTCGGTTGTATTTGCTCTTGTCCCGGGAGTAACTGGCAACTAACAATTTCAGCCTTTCGTTCTCTTCATACAGCTCCCGCATCGTGCGGATATCTTCAAACAAGCCCGCTATATAGCCAGCGGGCTTGTAAAACCATTGCTGTACATAACCTACCGTATCATTAAGAAACTTCTCCGGCCAGGTCAGATCCTTGCGGTCGCTGAGCGAGAAGCCCATCACCGCAATGAACAAGATCAGGCCGATAAGCAATACAAATAACCGTTTGTTGCGCATCATCTTAAACAGTCCGATCACCCGCTCGCATGCTCATCTCTCTCCCCCTCCGGATGAAGATCCTACCGCTTGCGCGACGACGCGCTCCCTTTTGCTTTGAACAGATGGATGTTGTCGAGCGCGCGTCCCGTACCGATCGCCACGCAATCAAGCGGATGCTCCGAGACAATGACCGGCATGCCGGTCTCGCGGGCGAGCAACTTGTCCAGGTTGCGCAGCAGCGCCCCGCCTCCGGTGAGGACGATCCCCCGGTCCATTATGTCAGCCGACAGCTCCGGCGGGCACTTCTCCAGTGTCACCTTGACCGCATCGACGATCGAGTTCACTGTATCGGTCAGCGCTTCTGTGATCTCATCGGCTGTCACCGTCAGCGTCTTCGGCAGGCCGGAGACCAGATCGCGGCCGCGGATCTCCATCGTCTCCTGCTTGTCCGATGTCAGCGCCGAGCCCAGATCCATCTTGAGCTGCTCTGCCGTACGTTCACCGATCATCAAGTTGTACATCCGCTTGATGTACTGGATGATCGCCTCATCCATCTCATCGCCAGCGATCCGGATCGAGCGGCTCGTGACGATGCCGCCCAGGGAGATGACGGCCACTTCCGTCGTGCCGCCGCCGATGTCGACGACCATGCTGCCGGTCGGTTCCCAGACCGGCAGATCGGCGCCGATCGCAGCCGCGAACGGTTCTTCGATCGTATACGCTTCGCGGGCTCCTGCCTGCTTGGTCGCATCCTCAACCGCACGTTTCTCGACGGCCGTGATGCCCGACGGTACACATACCATGACATTGGGATGTCGCGGGAACATCGAGCGTTCTTTTTGCGCTTGCTTGATGAAATATTTGATCATCGTCGCCGTCGTCTCGAAGTCGGCGATGACGCCGTCCTTCATCGGCCGAATGGCACGGATATTGCCCGGCGTTCTGCCGATCATTTTCTTCGCCTGCTCGCCGACGGCCTCGATTGTTTTTGTATCGGTACGCAGAGCCACCACGGACGGTTCTCTGACGACAATGCCTTTTCCTTTGACGAATACAAGTGTATTCGCTGTTCCGAGGTCGATCCCTAGATCCTTTGTGAAGCCACCAAACATGTCTGATCTCCCTTTCTTCTTGGCCATACGCGTTCGTTGTCTGAACACGCACTATATTATATTACATAAGTCCCCGCTCCTTCAAACTAACGAAAGACTTCTCTCCGATGACGATATGGTCCAGTACGTCGATCCCTACCAGTTCGCCTGCCTCGACAAGTCTTCTCGTCAAGGCGACGTCCTCCGGACTGGGCGTCGGATCGCCGCTCGGATGATTGTGAACGCACACCAGCGAGGCGCTGCTGCACTTGATCGCCGCGCGGAATACTTCCCGGGGGTGGACAAGCGAGGCGTTGAGCGTGCCGACAGACAGCGTCTCCTGGGCGATGAGTTGATTTTTGGTGTTGAGGAACAGGCAGATGAAATGCTCCTTCTTCAAATAGCGCAGCTGCTCCATCAAGTAATCGGCGGCGTCCTGCGGACGGCGCACTGTCAAGCGTTCCTCGCGACCGCTGCGGGACAGCCGCCGGCCAAGCTCGATCCCGGCTCGCAGCTGGACCGCTTTGGCCGGCCCGATGCCGTGGATCGCGGTCAATTCCTCCAGGCTCATATCGACGAGACCGCTGAGCGAGCCGCATTCCTTCAGAATCCTGCTTGCCAGGTGAATGGCCGATTCGCTGCGTGTGCCTGTACGCAGCAAGATCGCCAACAATTCCGTATGACTGAGCGCTTCAGCCCCAAACTGCATCATGCGTTCTCTAGGTCGGTCTTCGCTTGGGACATCTCGCATGCCGTAGCTCGGCATCTCCATGTCCAATATTCCTGCTTTCTTTGGGTTAGTGATGAAATCGGTGAAGCGGTTAGAGCGTCTCGACGCCAAAATGCGACAGCATGTCCGACAAAAGCGTCAGCGACATGCCCACTACGTTGAAATAACATCCTTCAATCTCTTCGACCAGCAATGCACCCAAGCCCTGAATGCCATAGCTGCCAGCCTTGTCCATCGGCTCGCCAGAAGCAATATACCGCTCGATCCGATTCGCATCGAGCGGTTTCATATGGACTCTGGTCACACGGTGACGCAGCAGCGTCTCCCCGCTGCCGCTATGGAGAAGGGCGATGCCGCTGTATACCTCATGCCAACTGCCTTGCAGCTGCTGCAGCATCTGTCGGGCCGCTTCGGCGTCTTCCGGCTTCCCCAGTACGGTACCAGCCGACACCACAACGGTGTCCGCGCCGATAATTAATGCAGTGGTCTCACGGTCTGGGATGGCCTCGCGCGCAGCCCGCGCCTTGCGCAGAGCCAACTGCTCTACAATCTGCGCAGGCAGCCAGCCCGCAGGCGTCGATTCGTCCGTATCGGTAGGCAGAGTCTCGACCGGGAGCGACAGCTCCATCTGCTCCAGCAGGCCCCTCCTTCTCGGCGAAGCGGAGGCCAGCAGCAGCCGGTCTACAATAGACAACGATGAGCTTGCTTGGCCTAGCACGCCATTCCTACTCCTTCGGGTTATAATCTGCGATAAATCCAGATGGCGACTGCAGCACCAATGATGCTCATCAGACTTAACTGGATATGTACGTTCAAATCAAAGCTGAACACAATCAAATCCGCTGCCGGCGACCATCTGGCCTCGATCGACCGGGCCAGCATCTCAAGTCCGGGAACGCCGGACAACCATCTTGCCATTAATGTTCCGGCCAGCAGTCCAAGCAAAACAAACAACAGCAGCACGAACGTATTTTTCTTCATCTTCCAACGTCCTTCGTCAGGTTTAGACACCTGGTTTCTATTATACGTTGGAAGCGGGCCTATGACAATGCGTCGATTTGCGCAAGCCAATCCTTCTGCAGGATGACCGCTTCCATCATAGCGCTTTGTGCGGTCCACAGGTGAGCCCGCGAGGGATTCTTATCGTACTCATCCAGAGAAACGGCTGCGGTCTGCAGCTTCGTGACGATGCCCTCGGCCGTGTCCCTCGCCGAAGCATCCCAGCCATCCGAGACAGCGGCAGCGGTGGCCGTCCATTGCTGGTGAGCAGCTCGCCATACTTCCGCATCCCGAGCCTGCAGGCGCTGCGGCTGCTCCTGTCTCAGCAGCGTGAGCGTCAGATCATTTAATAAACGTATCAGGTCGCCGGTTTGTTCAAAAAAAAGTTCCGCTTCCCGCACTTCTCCGGCAAAGGGAAGCCTGGACACTTCCGGGACCAACATTTCCTTTAAGTACACCTCCGAGCCGCCAAGCTGTTCGCTGAGCAGTACGGCGCTGTTGCGGCTGGTTCCCATGCCCGCAAATACCCGGTAACCGTCCGTGGCCGACGCTGCCCCCGCCAGCCCTTTTTGTCTCAGCTCGGCTAGCGCTGCCGCCATGCCTTCTTCATTGCTGAATACACCATACTGCAGCAAATAGTACGTACCTGACGGCACATGGGCAGCCGCAAGCTCACTCTCGCCGGATGCAGGCAGCACAGCCGGATCCGTCTCCTGCTGCTGGATCTGTTCCTGCTGCGTGCCGGCAGTCGGCACTTCGCCTTCCGCGCCCGGCAGGTCCGGCGTTCCCGAGAACAGCGACAGGACCATATATCCGAATAAGGCACCGGTGGCGATGGCTCCGGCTACCGCAGCAAATACCTTCAGCCAGGACGGGCCTACCGGGTGCCGCCTGATGATCGGCTTCTCCCCGAGTCCCGTCTCCAACCGGGGGCGGGACTCAGGGAGCGGAGGATGCACATCTTCGCCAAGATCAATATAGGAAGAGCTGGCCGACCCAGCAGCAGGCAGTACCGGCTGCCGTTGTGCCAACGCAGCGTGCTGCCGTTGTGCCGGCGCAGCGTACTCACGCCCCTCCGGGGCAGCATATGGGACCGATGCGGGCTCCGACTCGCGGATCAGCTTTTCCAGGGCATAGGCATCATCCTGGAATGGACTGACCCAAGGCGACAGATCCCGCTCGAGGGTGAAAGTCAACTCATCTTGAAAGTACGGAGAGGCCGGCTGACGCTCGCTGCCGGGAGAGTTTCTCTCTCGTTGGCGCTCCAGCTTGGACACAACTGGCGCCGGCAGCAGCTCCTCCCTCAGCGCAGAAGCAGGGGCGGACGCTGCCTGAGGCTGGACCGGCTTGCGGGCTGGGTTGTCAAAACGGTACGTAATACGGGCTTTCTGGCTCATCGCACTCGCTCCTTGTCCATATCGTCTATTTCTACTTTATGAGACAAGTCGTGCGATTATGTCCATTCCTTCGATAGACAGCAGAGCCCCCGGCAGACATTGCCGGGGGCTCTGCACGTCAGGACCTGGCGCGATCCCTCAGATGCTCTGCCAGATATTCAGCAGCCTTCCAGATATCACCGGCTCCCATCGTAATGATGAGATCTCCGGGCTGAGCCTCGGCAGCCAAAATCGTCTGTACTTCCTCTTTGGTCGGGATATAACGGGTATTGGTATTGCTATTGGCCTTGATCATCTCCACCAGCTTGCCGGAGCTGATCCCCTCGATCTGCTGCTCGCCGGCAGGAGAATAAATGTCCGTGATGATCACTTCGTCCGCTTCGGCAAAAGCTCTGCTGAACTGGTCAAACAGGAAAAATGTCCGGGTATAGCGCTGCGGCTGGAACACAGCGATGATGCGCTTGCCGGTTGATTTGGCAGCCTGAATCGTCGCTTGAATCTCCGTCGGATGGTGCGCATAGTCGTCAATGATCAGCATATCGTCCACTTCGCCAAGCACCTGGAACCGACGTTTGGCGCCGCGGAATTGGCGGATCGCCTCCGCTACCTCGGCAAACGGCAAACCAGCCGCCACACAGGTGACGATCGTCGCCAAAGCGTTATAGACATTGTGGCGGCCAGGCACTGACAGCTCGACGCGCCCAAGCGAGCGCCCGCCGGCCACCACTTCGAAGCTAGCCCTGCGGTCTCCCAGCTCGATCATCTCTGCGCGGTAATCGGCATCCCGGTCGATGCCGTAGGTGATGAGTCCGCCTTGCGAAGCCAAGCAGCCTTCGCTGTGCAGCGCCGGCAGCATCTCCTGGATATTAGCATCATCGGCGCACAGAATCGCCTTGCCGCCCTTCTTTACCTGGGAGAGGAAGGTGACATAGGCAGCTTTGAGCTTGCCAAAGTCGCTATCATAATTTTCCAGATGATCCGCTTCGATGTTGGTGATGATCGCCAACTGAGGATGATACTGCAGGAACGAACCGTCGCTCTCGTCAGCCTCAGCGACGACAAACTCGCCTTTTCCGGCTTTGGCGTTGGTCCCCATATTGACGACTTCGCCGCCGATGATGTACGTCGGATCCAGCTTGCAGACCTCCATCACAAGTGCGATCATCGAAGACGTCGTCGTCTTGCCATGGGCTCCGGCGACAGCTATCCCTTTGCCAGCATTCATGAGCCGGGCGAGCATCTGGGCGCGGTGCAGGATCGGGATCTGCTGCTCCTCTGCCGCCTGCCGCTCAACATTGTCGCGCGACAAAGCCGTAGAGTATACGACCAGATCCGCCCCCTGCACATGTTCCGCCTGGTGCCCCAGGTAGATACGGGCTCCTTTGGCAGCCAGCTTCTCGCTCAGCTCCGCCCTGGCCACATCGGAGCCAGTCACTGTATACCCCATTTCGAGCATGACCCTGGCTATAGCGCTCATCCCGTAACCGCCGATGCCAATGAAATGCACGTGTTCTGCTGTATTCAAAAGCGATTCACCAACCTTTTTCAGAATCCGAATGGTATAGCAAACGGGAACGGACATCGGCGATCAAGTAGAGCGTGCCGGTGACCACCGCCA
Source organism: Paenibacillus jepli (assembly GCF_047238105.1). Taxonomy (NCBI): domain Bacteria; kingdom Bacillati; phylum Bacillota; class Bacilli; order Caryophanales; family Paenibacillaceae; genus Paenibacillus; species Paenibacillus jepli. Next base: position 6,242,011 of record NZ_JBDFMD010000001.1, on the reverse strand, counting down.
GGTCTTCGGAGCCGGTTCTCGCTTGCAGCTGGTCCAGTCCCTGCCGCCAATCCGGCTGGGTCGTTACCTCGCAATCGAACCCTTCCTCCGCAATCAGCTCCGTGAGCGCCTCGGCCGTCATTTTCTTACGGAACCCGGGCTCGGTCACGATCAGCGAATCCACTAGTGGCAGTATATGCCGAAGTGTCTCCCGATGATTCTTGTTGGCAAGCATCCCTATCATCAAGTGGAGTTTCCTGTAGGAATAAGTATCCTTGAGCGCTGCCGCCAAAGCCGCCGCTCCTTCCGGATTATGCGCGCCATCGAGCAGGATGCGCGGCGTTTTGGAGACCATCTCCAGCCGTCCGGCCCACGTCGTCTCGCGCAGCCCTGCTTGCAGATCCTCATCGTCGATGATGACGGCATAATACTGACGCAGCACCTCCAGCGTCATGACGGCTACAGCTGCATTGGTGACCTGGTGGCGGCCATTGAGCGTAATCGTCAGCGGCTCGATCGAACGCAGCAAGCCATCAAAGCCAAAGACCTGCTCGTCCTCCCGTCCCGAGAGCAGATGCTCGCGGAATTGCTCACCCAGCAGATAAAGCGTACTCTTAGAAGCTTTGGCGGTATCGCGGACGACCGCGACCGCCTCCGGCTGCGACACGCTGGCGACGACAGGGACACCCGGCTTGATGATGCCTGCCTTCTCCCGTGCGATGGCCTCCAGACTATCGCCGAGGATATCCATATGATCATGGCCTACATTCGTAATGACGGAGACGAGCGGCGTGACGACATTGGTCACGTCAAGCCGACCGCCAAGCCCGGTCTCCCACACCACAAAGTCAGGGTAGCATCGCTTGGCATAATACAAGATAGCGAGCAGAGTGGATACTTCAAACATCGTAGGCGAGCCCAGCTCGCTGGCTGCAACCGCTTCGACCTCGGGCTTGATTTCATTAACGAGCTCCACCAGCACCGCCTCATCCATATCTTCCCCGTTATATTGAATACGGTTCGTAAAGGATGTGATATATGGGGAGGTATAGGTGCCGACATCGTAACCGGCCTTGACCAGCACTCGCGTCAGATAAGCGCATACCGAGCCTTTGCCGTTAGTGCCTGCGACATGGACGAACTTGAGCCGCCGCTCGGGATGGCCGAACCGCTCGAGCAACAGCTTGATCCGCTCGAGTCCCGGGCGGATGCCAAAGGGCACCAGCGATTCAATCCACGCTCTTGCTTCCTCATAGGTTGTAAAGGCCGATGGGACAACTTTTGTATCGGTCATTGGATTTGCCTTCTTTCTGCTTTAGCCGCGCAGCTCGGCGATTCTCGCCAGCACCTTCTCGCGTTTAGTTGCATAATCGTTCATCTTGGCCCGTTCTTCTTCGATGACCTTGGCTGGAGCTTTGGCGACGAAGCCGGGGTTGCCGAGCTTTTTCTCGACCCGCTCGACCTCTTGGTTCAGGTGGCTGATCTCTTTGTTCAGACGGGCGATCTCCTGCTCGATATCCAGCAGGCCAGCAAGTGGCAGATAGAGCTCCACACCGGTCACGATCGCGGTCATCGCCTTGTCAGGAGCGCTCTGAGCCTGATCGATCACGAGCTCGGACGTTCCGCAGAAACGGCGGAGATATTCCTCATTGCGACGCAGGATCGCATCGGCTTCAAGGCTTGAAGGCTTGAGCAGCAGCTCGATCTTTTTGCTCATCGGCACATTGACCTCAGCCCGGATATTGCGGACGGCCCGGATCAGTTCCATGAGCAGTCCCATCTCATTAACCGACTCCGGCGATTCCAGCGCAGCATCGTATTGCGGCCACTCCGCCAGGGTGATCGTATCCCCTTTATGCGGCAAGTGTTGCCATATTTCCTCGCTTATAAACGGCATGAACGGATGGATCAAGCGCTGTGTCCGGTCGAGTACGTAAGCGAGTACGGACTGAGTGGCCCGCTTCGCTTCCTCGTCCGCCCCGTACAGACTCAGCTTGGCAAACTCGATGTACCAGTCGCACAGATCGTCCCAGATAAAGTTGTATAAGAGACGTCCGGTTTCGCCGAACTCGTAGCTGTCGATCAGACGGGTGATGTCCCTGGACGTTTCATTGAGACGATGGAGGATCCAGCGGTCCGCCGTGCCCAGCTTGCCATCCAGCCGGATTTCATCCGCCTTCACACCCTCCAGGTTCATCAGTGCAAAACGCGAGGCGTTCCAGATTTTATTGGCAAAGTTGCGCGCCTGCTCCACCTTCTCCCAGCGGAAGCGCAGATCCTGACCAGGCGTGCTGCCGGTAGAGATCATAAATCGCATCGCATCGGCACCGTATTTCTCGATGACCTCCAGCGGGTCGACGCCGTTGCCAAGCGACTTGGACATCTTGCGGCCGTCGGCATCCCGCACTAGTCCGTGCATCAGCACATCCTTGAACGGGATCGTACCGGTGAACTCGAGTGCCGTGAAGATCATCCGCGCTACCCAGAAATAGATGATGTCATACCCTGTAACGAGCACGCTGGTAGGGTAATAACGCTCCATATCCTTGGTCGCCTCCGGCCAGCCGAGCGTGGAGAACGGCCACAGCGCAGAGCTGAACCACGTATCTAATACATCCTCATCCTGCGTCAGCGTCTTCGATCCGCACTTGCCGCACTTCTCCACCGCCTCATGGGCGACATGAATCTCGCCGCACTCGCCGCAATACCAGGCCGGAATGCGGTGTCCCCACCAGAGCTGGCGCGAGATGCACCAGTCGCGGACGTTCTCGATCCACTGCAGGTATACCTTGTCGAAGCGTTCCGGCACGAACCGGACGCCTCGGCTCGACTTTTGAGCGGAAATAGCTTGCTCGGCCAGCGGCTTCATGTCCACGAACCATTGCGTCGACAGATACGGCTCGACGACGGCGCCGCTGCGCTCGCTATGGCCGACCTGATGGACGTGATCCTCGATCAGGACGCATACCCCCTGATCCTGCAGATCCTTGACGATCCGTTTGCGGCAGTCCGCGCGGTCCAACCCAGCGTACGGACCGGCTTCTTCATTCATCATACCGGATTCGTCCATCACGATAATCTGCGGCAGGTCGTGGCGCAGCCCCATCTCGAAGTCATTGGGGTCGTGTGCAGGTGTAATCTTCACCGCGCCGCTGCCGAATTCACGGTCGACATACTCGTCCGCGATGATCGGAATCTCGCGGCCGATAATCGGCAGCACCAGGGATTGGCCGATCAGATGACGATAGCGTTCATCCTCGGGATGCACCGCCACCGCAGTATCGCCGAGCATCGTCTCCGGGCGCGTCGTCGCCACGGTGATGGTGCCGCCGCCTTCCTTGAGGGGGTATTGAAGATGATACAGATGGCCCTGCACCTCTTTGTGCTCCACCTCGATGTCGGAGAGGGCTGTGCGAGCCGCCGGATCCCAGTTGATGATTTTTTTGCCGCGGTAGATCAGACCTTTGTTGTACAGCTGCACGAACACTTCCCGCACCGCCTGCGAGAGCCCCTCATCGAGCGTAAACCGCTCTCTGGAGTAATCCAGAGAGAATCCCATCTTGGCCCACTGCTCACGGATCGTATCGGCATAGTGCTCCTTCCAATCCCAGACCTGTTCCAGAAACGCTTCCCGTCCCAGATCGTATCGGGATTTCCCTTCCTCACGGAGCTTTTGCTCGACTTTGGTCTGTGTCGCAATACCGGCATGATCACTGCCCGGCAGCCACAATGCGTCATACCCCTGCATTCGCTTCACGCGTACCAGGATGTCCTGCAGCGTAAAGTCGAGCGCATGACCGATATGCAGCATGCCGGTCACATTGGGCGGCGGAATGACGATCGTATACGTCTTAGCTCCTTGCCGCTTCCCGGCTTCAAAAAACTTGCCTTCCATCCAGTAGGGGTACCATTTTTGCTCCGCTGCCCGCGGATCATACGTGGTCGGCATTTCCAAAGTTGCATTATCCTTTACATCAGACATTCCAGAACCCTCCAATAGTCGAAAAAATCAAGGCTAGCAATATCATTGGGATAGAAAAACAAAAAAGCCTTTCGTCCTCAAAGGACGAAAGGCTTCAGCTTCCGTGGTACCACCTTTGTTTCGCGGCGCAAGGGCGTCACGACACTCAAACATATAACGGCTGCTACCGGCCTGTATTAGGCATGCCCGTGCCTGGCAAGCAGGCGGCAAATGCGCATTGTACAAGCAACTCCGGGGTGACAGGATCACAGCTACTTCCTGCAGAACCTCACAGCGCAGACAGTTCCGCTCTCTGAAGGCTTCGCTGCAAACATTCCCCTTCAAGGTTGTTATCCGTAATAATAGGATGTGCACGAAGCACACCTTCTATGATAACCCTCTTGAGGAGGATAGTCAATACAGGCCGCCAGATTGCCCAGCGCGACTCCCCGCGTTTAGGGGATGTGAAGCACCTGTCCTTCCGTGACGCTATGGTCTGGCAGCCGATTGTAGAGTACGATCTCACGCGATCCGAGCTGGTAACGTTCGGCGATCTCCTCAAGCGTCTCCTCGCGCTGAACGATGCACATGCGGATCTTGCGGAATTCCGTTTCCTCGCCTGTCTTGCTGAGGAATAGCCGCTTCCACTCCACTTCGTCGCCAGACGGCACGTCGGCCGGCGGCAGCTCCTCTGCTTCTGCGGCTTGCTGCGCCTGCTGACGCGCTTCCGCTTCTCTGCGGCCGGACGTGAGCAGGCTCTTGAGGCCGACATGCTCCGAATCGTCCGCTTCCGGCCGTTTCCCGGCAAAAGCAATCTTCATCTCCGGCTTCGGAGGCGCTTCTTCTACCGTTGCTTCAGCCAACGGATCTTCCTCCGCAGCAACAGGTTCCGGTTCGCCCGCCTGGACCAGCTTCTCACGCTCGTCCGCCTCCGTAAATCCGGCCCAGGATACAGGCTCCTGTTCCCCTCCTGCGGATGATGGCTGCGTTTCAACCTTGGTCGCTTCTAGCGGTTCATGCAGCTCTGCGCTCGGCGTTCGAGCAACCGGCTGTTCAGCCGGGGCTGGCGGGAGCGGCGGGTTGAACGAAGCAGGCTGGGTGACCGGCCTCACAGCAGGCTCGGCCTGGGGAAGCTCTGCCGTCTTCTCCGGCGCCCTGGTCGGCTCCTCTGCCACGGGGGGTTCTGCCTTGGGGGCTAGCGCTGCCTGCGGCTCCTCGGGCTGCTGTCGCCGCTCACTGGAAGCAGGCTCCTGCGCGATATGGAGCGGACTCTCCGGCGGGGCAAACGGCCGGGACGGCCCTTCTGCGCGAGCTAGGGTCTGGGCAGCGGAGCTGTCGCCGGGCGTTTCGACCTCTTCCGTTGGTTGTTCGACTCGAGTAACGACAGTAAATGCTTCTTGTTCCGGCTCCCACCCCGCATAGGCCGGCTGCTCCTCTGCCACCAACCCTCGCAAAGAGAGCACGCCGGTGATGCTCAGTGTCCGGCTGGACAACAGATCGACGTCAAAATTATCGATGTCCACTGCCAAGTCCTCCAGACGCTCCACCCGGTTCATCGGCAATGTAATCTCGACCGGAATCCAATATTCCAGCTGCCGTGCCTCCTCGGCCTCTTGTGACCGGTAAATGCCGCTCAGCAGCAAATTGCCGCGCAGCAGAACCTGCTCCTGCTGATCGACAATCTCGATATGCGGAGTCAGTTCGATCTCTTCCAGCTCATCGATCGCTGCCGCCTCATCGGACAAGTGAACGCGCTCGTATACGTCAAACCGCAAGCCTTGATTATGATCCAGCACGCTACATCCTCCCTTCAGTGTGTATGCTCTATGCATCATTCACTATCACTATCTATCTATATGGGATTGAAAGGACGCGCATGCCTATGATTTTCGGCCTCCGACGAGCGCGGACCATAAGTCAAGCAGCCACTCTGGACGATCAGAGACCACTGTCACGGCTTCCATCGTCAACGGATGATCAAAGCAGAGCCGCTCGCCGTGAAGCGCCTGATGGGAGAGCAGCGCTCCTGAGCCGCCATAGAGACGGTCGCCGAGGAGCGGATGACCGAGATGGCTCATATGTACACGAATCTGATGGGTGCGCCCCGTCTCCAGCCGCAGCTTGACGAGTGTCGCCGAGCGTGTGCGCCCGATTACTTCGTAGTGCGTCACCGCCGGCTCGCCTCCGGCCGTCACCCTGCGCCGGGAAGCATGATGACGATCCCGTCCGATCGGCCAGTCGATGGTACCGCGCTCCTGTCTGAGCCGGCCGCTGGCAACGGCCAGATACTCTCTTCCCATCGACTTGCGCCTGAGCGCCTCATCAAGCTGCCATTGGGCCAGATCGTTCTTGGCATACAGCACCGGTCCGGACGTGTCCTGATCCAGCCTGTGCACATGGCGAGCGGAGGCCCGCTGGCCGCTCTCCAGCAAATGGCGAAGCGCAGCTTCGTCGAGCGTTCCCGACTCGCCGGGCACCGCAGGATGAACCGCCATGCCGACAGGCTTGTTCAGGACGAGACAATAGTCGTCTTCGTACAGCACTTGGGGTGTCTCGGCTGCAGCGGGACGGCTGGCCAGCCGGTACAGCGGATGGGTCTTCAGATCGACATCAGGGAAAGCATGCAGCCGGATCACGCCCTCGGCAGTCATAATGCCGCCAATCGAGAACAGCCGATTGATCCATTTGGCAGGCAGCCCGCTTGCATCGAGCAACAGCCGCCTCGCATCATGTGCATGACGGGGCGGCTCCCTCCTCAGCGCAAAAGGGAGCGGCATCTCCAGCCACTCCCCCTTGCGCTTGGCATCTCGTCTGGCGATAAGCCAATCCTCCATCATCATCGACTACAACCTGGCCAGCACACGATCGTGCGCCTCGATCGTCTGCTCGACATCAGCATCTGTATGCACGCCTGAGAGGAACATCCCTTCAAATTGCGAAGGGGCAATACTGATCCCCTCTTGCAGCATACCCGCAAAATACGCTTTGAACCGTTCCAGATCCGATGTTTTGGCCGTTTCATAATTGATAACATGGGTATCGGTAAAAAACGGACAGATCATCGAACCGACCCGGTTAATCGTGGCCGCAATGCCATGCTTCTGCGCATTGCGCTCCAGTCCGAGCTGCAGCTTGACCGCCAGCCGTTCAACGGCTTCGTACCGCTCCTTGGTCATCAGCTGGAGCGTCGTGTACCCAGCGGCCATCGCCAGCGGATTGCCCGAGAGCGTCCCCGCTTGGTAGATCGGCCCGACCGGCGCCATCTGCTCCATGATCTCCCGCTTGCCGCCGTAAGCCCCGACCGGCAAGCCGCCGCCGATGACTTTGCCCATGCATGTCAGATCCGGTGTGATCCCGTATAGTCCCTGGGCACTATGGTAGTGGACCCGAAAACCGGTCATCACCTCATCAAAGATCAGCAGGCTGCCATATTGCTCTGTCATCTCGCGCAGACCTTGCAGGAAGCCGGGGAGCGGCGGCACGACGCCCATATTGCCGGCGACCGGCTCGACAATGACACAGGCAATCTCTTCCCCGAACCGCTCGAAAGCCAGTCTGACCGAATCCAGGTCGTTATAAGGCACAGTCAAGGTATGGCTGGCTACACTCTCCGGGACGCCCGGACTGTCGGGAAGGCCCAGGGTGGCGACTCCAGATCCGGCTTTGATCAGCAGGCTGTCGGCATGTCCGTGATACGAGCCTTCAAACTTAATGATTTTGGTTCGTTTCGTATATCCCCGGGCCAGTCTGAGGGCACTCATGGTAGCCTCTGTGCCGGAATTGACCATACGTACGATATCGACGGACGGCATGCGTTCCGTGACGAGCTCAGCCATCGCCGTCTCCAGCTCTGTAGGAGCCCCGAAGCTTGTCCCCTTCTCGGCGGTCCGCTTGATCGCTTCCACGACTTCGGGATGGGCATGCCCCATGATCAGGGGGCCCCAGGACAATACATAGTCAATATAGCTGTTGCCGTCGATATCCGTCACCCGGCTGCCTGCGCCGCGCTCGATGAATCGGGGGGTCAGTCCGACCGATTTGAATGCCCGGACCGGACTGTTGACCCCGCCGGGAATCGATTGTTTGGCCCTGGCGAATGCTTCACGTGAGCGGGCGTCCGAAAGCCCGCCTTGAATGTTGCTCATCGCTATCCCACCTGTCTGTAGATATAGTTAAATGATCGGATTCCTTAAGCTTGCCCGGGCGTGCCGCCGCGCTGCCGGAGCGCTACGTCCTTGGCAAAGTATGTGATGATCAGATCTGCTCCAGCCCGTTTCATGCCGAGCAGCGTCTCGTGGACGACCGCCGCTTCGTCGAGCCAGCCATTGGCCGCCGCTGCCTTGATCATGCTGTATTCGGCACTGACGTTGTAGGCAACTACCGGCAGATCAAAATTCACCTTTAGCTCCCTGATGATATCGAGATAAGCCAGCGCCGGCTTGACCATGAGCATATCCGCGCCCTCGAGCACATCTGATTCAGCTTCGCGGAGCGCTTCGCGGCTGTTGGCCGGGTCCATCTGATACGTCTTGCGGTCTCCGAATTGCGGGGTGGAGTGCGCCGCGTCTCGGAACGGACCGTAAAATGCCGAAGCATACTTGACCGAATAGGAGAGGATAGGCAATGCTTCAAAGCCCGCCTCGTCGAGACCGGCGCGGATCGCCTGTACAAAGCCATCCATCATGTTGGAGGGGGCGATCACATCTGCACCCGCTTCGGCCTGCGATACGGCGGTACGCACGAGCAGTTCCAGAGAGGCGTCATTGTCCACGGACGCCTCGCCGCCTTCCATTTGCCGCACTACTCCGCAATGACCGTGATCGGTAAACTGGCACAAGCAAGTGTCGGCGATGACGATCAACCCCGGGACGAGCGCTTTTACCTGACGAATCGCCTGCTGGACGATGCCGCCGGCATCATAAGCCGACGTGCCTTCGGCGTCTTTGTGGTCAGGCACGCCAAACAGCAGGATGGCTTTGATGCCCAGCTCTTCCACTTCACGGATCTCCTCAGCCAGCATGTCCAGCGAATAATGATATACGCCAGGCATCGAGGGAATCTCTTCTTTCACTCCTGCTCCGGTAGTGACGAAGATCGGGTAGATCAGATCGTCCACGGTGAGGGCCGTTTCTCTTACCAAGGCGCGCAAGGCGCCGCTGCCGCGCAGGCGGCGATGTCTGACGGTTGGAAAACTCATGGGTGCAACTCCTTTCGTTGGGGGAGGCGGGTGATGAAATAGGGCCCTTTTGGACCGGATTGTGCTTCCGATCGCTGTTGTCCCCGGATTTCTTGGATTATTTTCCCTATTGGGATGAATTCCGGTGACAAAGGCGAGCGCTACCGCTTCTCCAGCACAATACCGTCCTTTAGGCACTTTTCATACCCTTATAAGTAATAATAAAACCTAATATTCACACTTTATAACTCGGCGAGCCAAACTTATATCCCAATTAAAGCTCCTTACTACGCTGACGATAGGCTGCGATGGCGGAGAGCAGCGCTTCAACCGTCGCCTCCTCCGGCTCGATCCTAACCTCCAGCCCGGCTTCGCGGGCCGTGGCCGCAGTCAACGGGCCGATACATGCGGCGGCAATTCCCTGTAGCAGCGCAGCTGGCGAAGATACGCCCTGCTGCCGCAGCCGCTGCATCAGGTTGGTGACCGTGGAAGAGCTGGTGAAGGTGACGATATCGATCTCCTTCTCCCGAAGCTGCCTCAGTACCTCTTCGTCATCACTGCTCTGTGCCAGCACCGTCTCGTAGACCGGGATGTCGACAGCTTCCACGCCAGCCTGCCGCAGCTCTTGCGGCAGCACCCCGCGGGCCAGATTGCCCCGGGGCAGCAATGCGCGTTGTCCGGGCTGCAGCAGCCCCTGCAGAGCGGCTAATAGGCCTTCCGCCTGATACGTCTGGGGCAGTTCGTCCGCGATCAAGCCATACGCTTCAATCGCACGTGCTGTCCCCGGGCCCACGGCCGCCAGCCGTGCCCGGTGGAACCGCCGGATATCCACTCGCATCTCCCGCAGCCAGCGGAAGAAATAATCGACGCCGTTGCTGCTGGTGAAGATCAGCCAGTCAAAGGATTCTGCGGTCCGGACCGCTTCATGGATGGCGGCCGCCGTATCCGGATCGGCACTCTGGCGAATCTCAATGACCGGGTACTCGACCGGTTCGCCGCCGAGCTCTTCGATCCGATCCGCCAGTCCGCTTGCCTGCGCTCTTGCCCGAGTCACCAGCACACGGGTGCCAAACAACGGCTTGAGCTCGTACCACATCAGCTGCTCCCGCTGCTTGACTACCTCACCGACTACGATGACGGCCGGCGGCTGGAAATCCGCAGCCCGCACCTGTTCTTCGATCGTCTCCAGCGTGCCTACCAATGTCTGCTGCTCGACGCGGGTGCCCCAGCGGATCAACGCCACGGGAGTGGAAGGCGGCTTGCCGTGGCGGATCAACTGCTCGCTGATATAGCCGATCTTCGACACTCCCATCAGGAATACAAGCGTGCCGGTGGCCAGGGTAACTTTGTCCCAATGGATGGACCGGTCCAGCTTGTCCGGGCTCTCATGTCCGGTAATAACCGACATCGAGGAGGCCAGGTCGCGGTGCGTAACCGGGATGCCCGCATAGGCCGGCACCGCGATCGCCGAAGTAATGCCCGGCACGATCTCGAAAGGGATGTCGTGCGCTCTGAGCAATCCCGCTTCTTCGCCGACACGTCCAAAGATCGTCGGATCGCCGCCCTTTAAACGGGTGACTACCTTGCCCTGCAAAGCCAGGTCGACAAGCAGTTGATTGATCTCCTCCTGCTTCATCGTATGACGATCAGGAAGTTTGCCCACGTATACCTTCTCCGCCCCCGGCTTGAGATGCTTGAGCAGACGGGGGCTGGCCAAGCGGTCATAGACCACCACGTCGCAAGCCTTGATGCACTCCAGTCCGCGGACGGTAATCAATTTCGGATCGCCGGGTCCGGCGCCGACAAGATAGACGATTCCACTCCCCACTGGTTCAGCTCCTCACTTCGGCCAGGATACGATCCGCGCCCTTGCTCTGCAGCACTCTGGCCACATCGAGACCCAACTGCAGCGGCTCCTGACCAGATAGCGAATGCCGCAGCATCTGCCCGCCGTCGGGGGAGCCGACCATCCCTGTCAGCTCGATCCCGCCGGACGACGTCACGGTCGCATAAGCGCCGATCGGCACCTGACAGCCCCCGTTCAGCGCCCCAAGGAAGCTGCGCTCGGCCTGGACTGCTCTGTCCGTTTCCAGGTCGTTGTACAGCTTAAGCAGCTCACGCACCTCGGTATCGGCCTCTCGGCACTCGATGCCGAGCGCGCCCTGACCGACTGCCGGGATACACACCTCGGCGGGCAGGATCTCCGTGATCCGGTCGGTCCAGCCCATCCGCGCAAGACCGGCTGTCGCCAGTACGATCGCATCGAAACCATCGGTGTGGAGTTTGCGGATGCGCGAATCGATATTGCCGCGGATCCACTTGACCTCCAGATCGGGCCGGGCATGCAGGAGCTGACACGAGCGGCGCAGACTGCTGGTGCCTACGACGGCACCTGCCGGGAGCTCTCTTAGCGACACGCCTTCCCTGGTGATCAGACAGTCTCTAGGGTCGATGCGCTTCGGCGTGGCCCCATTGAGCAGGCCGGCCGGCAATTCATAAGGCATATCTTTCATGCTGTGCACGGCCATATCGATGATGCCGTCCAGCAGCGCCTGTTCGATTTCCTTGACGAACAAACCTTTGCCCCCCACCTTGGACAAGGTGACGTCGACGATCTGATCGCCTTTGGTCACAATCTTGCGCAGCTCAAACGTCAGTCCCAATCCGTGATCGTCACTCAACTGCTGCAACGCCTCGATAACATGACCGGTCTGGGTAAGCGCCAGAGAGCTTTGTCTCGTGCCGACGATAATCTTCCTCTTCTGGTCCTTCACGTATATGTACCTTCCTTTCTGAATAAGAGGCAATGCCCACTCTCGTACTATAATGGACGGAGCCGATCCAACAGCTGCTGCCACTTGTCCTCACTCTGTACGGGCTGCCACCATGATGGATCCATGTCTAGTGCCCGCTGCAGCATCGCACGTCGGATGGAGGCCGGCTCGTCCAACTGGTGAACGCGGCGGCGAAGCTCGCCCAGCCAGGCTGTAAGATGTTCATATTCCGGGCCGTACCGCTGCGCCAGTTCCTCGCGGATACGGGAAGCCAGCAGCGGGCTGGCACCGGAGGCCGTTACGCTCAGCAGCAGATCTCCCCGCCGCACGCTCGCGGGTGTGACGAACGAACCGGCTTCCGGAGCATCGGCAGCGTTGACCCATATCCCCAGCTGCTCGGCATCACCGAGGACAAGCCGGTTGACGGAGGGATTATCAGTAGCGGCATAGACGAGACAGGCGCCCCTTAGATCACCGGTGCAGTACAGTCTCTTCCTCACGATTATCTCTCCACCTTCAGCCAACCGGGTCAGACCATCTGTGAAGGCGGGACTGATAACCGTTACCGAAGCTCCGGCCGCCAGCAGCCCTTCCACTTTACGTTCAGCCACCGTGCCGCCGCCCACGACGACGCATAGCCGTCCCTCCAGCTGTACCATCAAGGGATAATATCGGCTCATTCGGACTAGCTCCTCGCTCTGCCTCATGTCCAATTATGAAACTGAGAGGCCGAATTCAAAAACAGATTGATCAACAGCAGCCCAAAGGAGATCAGATTCCAGCGGGCTGTACTTACTCCTGAATGCTTCAGCATATTGCGGCGAATAAGATAATACAGATAAAACCCAAGCCCGAGCACCGACGAAAATACCTTCCAGTCGAGCAAAAGCGCTGACTGCCCTTCGACAATGATCGAGGCGATAGCAACTGCCAGCGAGAGGATCAACAGCGGCGTACCGATCAGCGCGGTCCGGTAAACATATCGCTCGATGGTCGCAAGCGACGGCAGACGTCGCATTGCAGGCGACCACTTGCGCCCCTTGAGCTTGCCGTGCAAAAACAGATACATGCCGGCAAAAATCGCACCGATCGTCAGAACCACGTAGGCACAGGTGATGAGCGTGATATGGATGTACAGCAATTCAATCGCCCGCTCCCATGCTTGCAGTCCGATTACAGCGGCTGGCCGACTGAAGAGATTGATCGCCAGTATGACAAACCCGATGACATTTACAAAAAAAACGAGATATTCGACCCGGAAGAACCGGCTCATCATGAGTGAAATTGTAATCAAGAGCCAAGAAAATAAAAATAAGTATTCAAACATGGAGACTGTAGACATGTCCCTGTGCGTGGTTAACTGATAGACTAGGATCGCCGTCTGAATCACCCAGACGAAAATAAGCAGCCCTGTTCCCATCCGCTTAGCTCTCTGACTCGCATCGGCAAGGTCAGAGAAGTAAAACAGTAGGCTCAGGGCATACACATAAATCATCATATCATATAAATAGTTGTTAAACACCATCCATGCGCCTCCCGACGACTGCGACCCTAAGGCGTGATGGCAGCCATTCCGGCTGTTTGGACATTGCCCTGCGCCTTGGCTTTGAGCAGCTTCAGCTCGGCCTCGGCTTCCAGCTCCGCCTGGCGCTCCGCCGCGGCAGCCAGTGCCAGCGGCTCCTCCAGAGCAAATAGCTTGACGAACATATCCATCGACTGGGCGGCTTGTTTCTCACCCGCCATCTCCTTGACCCGGAGAATCGGATCCTGAAGCAGTTGATTGACGATGCTCTTGGTCAGCTTGCGGATGACCTTCATTTCTCGCTCGTCGAGATCGGGCAGTTTGTTGGCGAGGCTGTCCATCGTCTCTTCGTGGATGGCGGCAGCTTTCGTCTGCAGGGAACGGATCAGCGGGATGACACCAAGCGTCTTGTACCATTGCCGGAACGCATCCATCTCGACCAGGATCATCGTCTCGATCTTGGCCGCTTCGCTGCGACGCTGCTCCAGGTTGCTCTCTACTATCCCTTCAAGATCATCGATATCATACAGGAACACGCCGGAGACGTCCGCAATCCGGGGATCCAGATCACGCGGGACAGCAATATCGATCATGAATAAGGGACGGGAGGTCCGACGCTGCATCGCGGTCTCCACCTGGGCGCGAGACAGCACATGACCGCCAGCACCTGTGGAGCTGATCACGATATCGGCTTCATGCAGCCGGCGCACGGCGTCCTCCATCGACAGCGGCACGCCATTGAACTTGTCCGCGAGCTGCACGGCGCGGTCATACGTCCGGTTGACGACCAGCACTTGGTCGGCGCCATTGGCATACAGATGCTTGGCGGTCAGCTCGCTCATCTTGCCTGCGCCCATGATCATGACCGTCTTGTTCTCAAACTGGCCGAAGATGCGCTTCCCGAGCTCCACCGCTGCATAGCTCACAGATACCGCAGCTTCCCCGATGGAAGTCTCGGAGTGGGCACGCTTCGCCAGTGTAATCGTCTGCTTGAACAGCATGTTGAACAATGTGCCTGTAGCCTTCTGCTCCTGCGCCAGCAGAAATGCGTCGCGGACCTGACCAAGGATCTGCGTCTCGCCGATCACCATCGAATCCAGCCCGCACGTCACGCGCATCAGGTGCTCGATGGCCCGATCATCTTCGTACATGTAGAGGTGATTGGTGAATTGCTCTCGCGGAAGCCCAAACCACTGCTCCATGAACGTGCGGATGTGGTGACCGCATAATTGATGACGGTCGACGACCGCATACAACTCCGTCCGATTGCAAGTCGCCACAATAACACATTCCATAATACTGTTCGTCTGCTTAAGCCCACGCAGCGCTTCTGGCAAATCGCGCTCAGCGAACGTAAACTTCTCCCTGACTTCCACTGGAGAAGTCTTATAATTCAGACCAACCACTACAATGTGCACTGCGCAATCACCTGCCTTGTCTCGTTTCTATTGATCAGTATAACATAGTTCGACATCTCATTCTTCCGCATTTATGAAGAAAGTATGAATACTCTATCTCCTATTGTAAACGAACGCTAAGAAGTTATACCCTGTCCGATCACCTTGCAATAAAATAGCCATGGAGCGAGCTCCATGGCTTTGGGACTAGAGCAGGTCCTAGACCAGCTCAGTTTGCTTCATTTGCGGTTCTTCCACCTGCAGCTCGCCAAGGCCGCGAATCAGCTTCTTGGCATGAGTCGATGTAGGTTTCAGTACAGCCAGCATGTAATCAATCGCCAGCTGAGGATCAACCGTTTCGCCACAGGTATAGCAGTCGAGTGCAGCGAATCCTCTTTCGGGATACGTATGGATGGACAGATGGCTTTCCGACAGCATGACCAATACCGTTGCCCCTTGGGGCTCAAATTGCTGGGCTTGCACAGAGAGTACGGTAGCGCCGCATGCTTCAGCAGCCTCCACCATGTGGGCTTCTAACAGTTCCGAGCTGTTCAGGAGATCAAAATCAACACCCCAAGTATCAACAGCTACGTGTCTTCCGAAAGTTGAGTATTCCATCTTTCGGTTCCCCCTTCCTAGGAATAAAATGTTTGAAAAAATTTCATCCGCTAGGACCTACGTCATTCACTACCCGAGGGAGTTATCTCTCGCAACATACCATGTCCTGAGTGAATCCTGGTTCCTAATATTCATTTCAACGAGAATAAAAATAACATCTATCACGAAGAATTGCAACACCTTTTTAAAAATTTAACAAAAAAAGAATGATGGGCCTTCACACGGTCCTGGAGTCCCGTATCCAATCTATGATACAGAAGGGCATCGTGTGCCTTCCTTCTTCTATAACAAAAAACCGCCCGGTCAGCAATAACTGCTGTCTCCTGGGCGGTTCACATCCTTAAGCTTCCAGCACGAACAACTTGCGGGTAAGCTCAGCCAATCTGCTATCAATCGAAGTAATCTCCGCCGTCGACAAGCTCTGATTACGCAGATCAAGAAGTTCATTGATAGCATTCTGGGCCATTGCGATCTCCTGCTCTACCAATCGACTGTTGAACTGTCGCTCAAGCTGCCCCAACGTATCTTTCCATTCAAAAATAAGACGGGATTGGCCTGCCGACTGTTCGATGATCTTCCCTACCTTGCCCTGCGCATAGTGGTAGATCATTGTATAGGTCGGATAAATCCGGTGTACGACCGCATCGCCCTTGAACATGGAAACGGCTTTGCGCATCGCGTTGGTCAATTTGGGTTTGAGTAAGCGGCAAGTAAGCACACCAACGTAAAGATCCTTCTGGCGTTCAAAGGTCAGATGCACTTCTTCTCCTCCGGCAACATCCTCCAGCACCAGCTCCTGGTTGCCACCTTCGAGAACTCGCACACCCAATCTAACATGCTGATCGCCAAAAAAGCGAATGAACCGATTCATCTCATCACTTGTCAATTGCAGACGGCCTTTAACATATTCTGTGGCTAACCGCTGAGCCATAAAAATCTCCTCAATTCTTTAAACTTGCACAGTTTATTACAATCTGCCTAACTATATTATACGTGATCCCGCAGCATTATGCCTGCCCGGCAGATGCTGTATTTCCGCATATTTCAGAATAATCGGGAGTAATCCACGATAAGTCCGGCGTTTTGGGGTGATTCCTCGGTTTTCGGCCAAAGATCGGCTGGCTTACGAACCTATCCTTCGATTGCCCCCAGGATGACTTCCCACAGTTCTTCTCTTCCTTTACCCGTTTCCGACGAAAATAAAACGACCGGCTCAGAAGCATTCATCCCCAGTGTTTCCCGAACGACCTTGAGATGCTTATCCCAACGGCTGCGCGGAATTTTATCCGCTTTGGTGGTGACGATGCAGAGCGGGATGCCGAAGTGCTTCAGCCAAGCATACATCTGCTGGTCGTCTTTGGATGGCGGATGACGCAGATCGATCATTTGCAGTACCAGCTTAAGGGGTTCCCGCTGTTGGAGATAATTTTCGATCATGACGCCCCATGCTGCTCGCTCCGTTTTGGAGACCTTCGCATAACCGTAGCCCGGGAAGTCGACAAAGTAGAGTTGATCGTTTACCCGGTAATAATTCAATTGCTGCGTCTTGCCTGGCTGCGAGCTGGTGCGGGCCAGGTTTTTGCGAAGAATGAGCTTGTTGATGAGGGATGACTTACCCACGTTGGAACGCCCTGCCAGAGCAATCTCCGGCAAGGCGTCCTCAGGATACTGGTGCGGCTTGACCGCACTGATGATGAATTCGGCTTGTGTAATCTTCATATAACTTCCCCTGCTTTCCTAATGCACATCCACTGTTGCTTCTGCGAGCGCATGCCGCAGCACTTCATCCATATGGGCAACCGGTACAAAATCGAGATCCGCACGGATACTGTCCGGGATATCGCGGAGATCCCGTTCATTGTCCTTAGGCATCAGCACCTTGCGGATGCCCGCACGATGCGCGGCTAGCGATTTCTCTTTGAGGCCGCCGATCGGCAGCACTCGCCCCCGCAGCGTAATCTCACCCGTCATCGCCACTTCCCGGTTAACGAGCCGGCCTGTGAGCGCCGAGATCAGAGCTGTCGCAATCGTGATGCCTGCCGATGGTCCGTCTTTGGGTATCGCCCCTTCGGGGATATGGATATGAATGTCGTTTTTCTCATGAAAATCATGTTCAATCTGAAGCTCACCGGCCTTGGACCGGGTATAGCTGAACGCCGCCTGCGCCGACTCCTTCATGACATCGCCGAGCTGGCCTGTAAGCGTCAGCTTGCCGCTGCCCGGCATCACCGTTACTTCGATGACCAGCGTGTCGCCGCCCACCTCGGTCCATGCGAGTCCGGTAACCGCCCCGATCTGATCCTCCGCTTCAGCCATACCGTAGCGGAACTTGGGCGGACCGAGCCAATCCTTGAGCCTGGGCTCGTCGACGACAATAGGTGCCGAGCCGGGATCGGTGACCAGTTCCTTGGCAGCCTTGCGGCAAAGCGCCGCCGCCTGCTGCTCCAGGTTGCGGACCCCCGCTTCCCGGGTATACTCCCGGATCAGCCTTAGTGTCGTGCTCTCGTCCACCTCGAGTTGCGACTCCTCCAGCCCATGCTCGCGTTTCTGCTTGGGCAGCAGATAACGCTGCGCAATCTGCTGCTTCTCCAGTTCGGTATAACCCGGGATATAGAGCACTTCCATGCGGTCCAGCAGCGGCCGCGGAATATTATGCATCGCATTGGCGGTCGTCACGAACATCACGTTGGAGAGATCGAAAGGCACTTCCACGAAATGGTCGCTAAACGTATTGTTCTGTTCGGGGTCCAGCACTTCCAGAAGTGCTGAGGCCGGATCTCCGCGGAAATCCATGGCCATCTTGTCGATCTCATCAAGCAGGAAGACGGGATTCGTCGTTCCCGCGGTCTTCATGCCCTGGATGATCCGGCCCGGCATCGCGCCTACATACGTGCGACGATGTCCGCGGATCTCGGCTTCGTCGCGCACGCCGCCAAGCGATATCCGCACGAATTTGCGGCCAAGGGACTTGGCGATCGAACGGGCCATCGAAGTTTTGCCCACACCGGGCGGACCTACCAGACACAGAATCGGGCCTTTCAGCTTCTGGACAAGCTTTTGCACCGCCAGGTACTCAAGCACCCGCTCCTTTGGTTTGTCCAGGCCGTAGTGGTCTTCATTCAGGATGGCCTCTGCGCTCTTGATATCTAGATGATCTTCGGTTTGATTATTCCAGGGCAGGGCAAGCAGCCAATCGATATAATTGCGGATGACGCCCCCTTCAGCAGATGTCGAAGGCATTTTTTCCAGCCGGTCAATTTCCTTCTCGACTTTTTCCTGGACCTTCTCGGGCACGCCTGCTGCCTGCAGCTGATTGCGCAGCTCCTCGACCTCGCCGGCCCTTCCTTCTTTATCCCCGAGCTCCTTTTGGATCGCTTTCATCTGCTCACGGAGATAGTACTCTTTTTGAGTTTTCTCCATCTGCTTTTTGACACGCTGACTGATCTTGCGCTCGAGCTCCAGCACTTCACGTTCATTGTTCAGGATATCCAGCAGCCGCTCCAGACGCGCGTTCACATCGATCGTCTCCAATATATCCTGTTTGTCCTTGATCTTGAGCGACAGATGACTTGTGATCACATCGGCAAGCCTTCCCGGCTCTTCGATATCCGACACAGCCGCCAGCGTCTCCGGAGTGACTTTCTTGGAGAGATTGATATAATGCTCGAATTGCGTCAGCACCGAGCGCATCAGCGCATCGATCTCGGGATCTGTCGGCTCTTCCTCCGGCAGCTCCTTGACATTGACTTCATAGAACTCGTCATTATCGGCATATTCGATAATTTCTGCCCGCACGACGCCTTCGACCAGGACACGGATTGTCCCGTTGGGAAGCTTCAGCATCTGTCGAACACGGGCAATCGTCCCTACACGATAAATGTCATCTGTCGTAGGTTCCTCTATGTTCACTTCCGATTGCGAGCACAGAAGAATCATATGATCGTCGATCATGGCACGCTCGAGCGCACGCACCGATTTCTCCCGGCCAACATCGAGATGGAGCACCATGCTGGGATAAACAAGCAGCCCTCTGAGCGGCAGCAGGGGCAGCTTCCGACCCTTCCATTTGCCAGGTCCCATACCAGCACCTCCCTTGAGTTTGAGTCTTCCGTTATTTTATCACTCCGAGGATTCAGCCTGCAAATACGAAACACCCGTTCCGATGAAACCTTCGTGAACAACAGCGGCCGGATCTGCCTCCACAACCCCGGATTGCGCCTGCGGCAGGGCATGGCTCAGCACTTCCTCCAACGTCTCCACTGCGATCACCTGCAAGCCTTTTAGATCACTGAAGATCGCCTGCCAATTGTCTCTTGGTATAATAACCGTTTCCGCTCCGGCTTGAAACGCGGCCTCGACCTTGGCGAGCACGCCTCCTACCGGCTTGACATTGCCGTGGATGCCGATCTCCCCTGTCATCGCCAGCTTGTTGTCCACCGCCTCCCCGGCAATCGCGGAAGCGATTGCTACAGCCATGGCAATGCCGGCCGACGGGCCATCGATCGGTGTGCCCCCGGGAAAGTTGATGTGCAGATCGAAGTTGTGGGGCTGCCAGCCCAGCCGCCTCAAGACCGTGAGCACATTTTCAACAGAGCCCTTGGCCATGCTTTTGCGGCGCAGTGTACGAGAAGTGCCGCCGCCGATCTCCTCCTCGTCGACAACGCCCGTAATCGTATAATTCCCCTCTCCTTCGCGCACCTGAATCGCGCTGACCTCGATCTCCAAGAGCGTACCCATATTGGGTCCATACACCGCCAGACCGTTGACAAAGCCGACCTGCGGCGACGCCGGCACCTTGCGGTCGGGACGAGGCGGGATCTGGCTGCTGTTCACCACCCACTCCATATCCGCTACTTCGATATCATCCCGTTTTTCTGAGAGCGCGAGTCCTGCGGCAAGCTGGACAACATTAACTGCCTCACGTCCGTTGGTCGCATACTTCTTGACCACTTCGATGGTTTCCGGGCAAGGGCGGAATCCGATCTTGCGCACAGCATTCGTGGCGATCAGACCGATCTCCTCGGCCAGCAGCGGGCGAAAATAGATCTCCATGCAGCGGGAACGGATGGCCGGCGGGATCTCCTGAGGCGATCGGGTAGTCGCACCCACCAGCCGAAAGTCGGCTGGCAGCCCATTTTGAAAGATATCGTGAATATAATTCGGAATGTTGGCATCTTCCGAGTTGTAATAGGCACTCTCTAAAAAAACCTTGCGGTCTTCCAGCACCTTGAGCAGTTTGTTCATCTGGACAGGGTGCAGCTCACCGATCTCATCGATAAACAGGATGCCGCCATGGGCTTTGGTGACCGCTCCCGGTTTGGGCTGAGGAATGCCGGCCACTCCCATCGCGCCTGCCCCCTGATAGATCGGATCGTGGACAGAGCCGATCAGCGGGTCGGCGATGCCGCGCTCATCGAAGCGGGCTGTTGTCGCATCGATTTCGGTGAATTTGGCCTCGCTAAGAAATGGCGAGGCTTGATTTTTTTTCGCCTCTTCCAGTACGACACGGGCAGCAGCCGTCTTCCCTACGCCCGGAGGACCATAGATGATCACATGCTGCGGGTTGGCGCTGCATAGCGCCGCCTTGAGCGCCCGCAAGCCATCTGCCTGGCCGACGATATCCTGCATCGCTTGCGGGCGCGTCTTCTCTGCCAGGGGCTTGGTCAGCGAGATCGAGCGCAGCTTGCGCAGCTTGTCCATCTCCTTGCGAGACTCGCGATCGACCGCGCTGCGGTTGGTCTTCTGATTGCGCAGCAGGTTCCAAAAGTACAGGCCGATCACAATAGCAAAAAACACTTGTATTAGCATCAACATCATATTAAAGCTCATCGTTTCTCCGCACCTCCGGTAGTCAGCGATTTTCCGCAACACGCAAAAAATCGGCAGAAAGGACTAATACTTGGTAGTATTGCCTCCTGCCGATCGGAATAATCGCTAACGCTCGAAAAACCGATGCCTTATTGAAGTTGTGCGTGTTTGCGGCCGGGAATCTCGCCGGTCGCTTCGAACACACGGACGATTTCGTCGATTTCTTTTTTGAGCTCGTTCAGCAGATCCGCTTCCGGCACTTTCCGGATCATCTCACCGTAGCGGAACAACATGCCTTCACCTCTTGCCCCGGCGATGCCGATGTCGGCCTCGCGCGCCTCGCCCGGACCATTGACCGCACACCCCAGCACAGATACTTTGATCGGTACTCGGATATTCGCGATATAGTCTTCCACTTCATTGGCGATGGCAAACAGATCGATATCAAGCCGGCCGCAAGTCGGACAGGAGACGAGCGTAGCCGCGTTGGATATCAAGCCGTAGATTTTGAGAAGCTCGCGAGCGACTTTGACCTCTTCCACCGGATCTGCGCTAAGACTGATGCGCACCGTATTGCCGATCCCCATCGCGAGCAGCGCGCCGATGCCTGCGGAACTCTTGATCGTACCGGAATATAGCGTACCAGCCTCCGTGATGCCAAGATGCAGCGGGTAGCGGATCTGCTCCGCGGCCAGCCGGTAGGCCTCGATAGCCATCGGCACATCGGACGCTTTGAGGGAGACGATGATGTCGTGGAAATCCAGCTCTTCTAGAATGCCGATGTGGAACAAAGCGCTCTCCACCATCGCTTCGGCCGTTGGATAACCATACTTCTCCAGCAGATGATTCTCCAGCGAACCGGCATTGACACCGATTCGGATCGGGATTCCTTTGGCCTTGCAAGCCTGGACGACCGCCTCGACCTTCTCCCGGCGTCCGATATTGCCCGGATTGATCCGGACCTTGTCGATGCCGTTATCGATCGCTTCGAGCGCCAGGCGATAATCAAAATGAATATCGGCAACAAGCGGGATATGGATGCGCTTCTTAATCTCTTTGATCGCCGCTGCAGCCTCCTTGTTGTTGACCGTGACGCGTACGATCTGACAGCCCGCTTCCTCCAGTCTCAGAATCTCCGCTACCGTGGCCTCTACATCCGCCGTCTTGGTCGTACACATACTTTGAATGAGGACCTCGTTGTTGCCTCCGATCGTCAGATCGCCGACCCGAACCGGTACTGTATCCGTACGCATGAACATCCCCTAATCTCTCCCATCAGGCAGCAGCATGTTCCAAAGACCAGTAGGCCCCGTCATTCACTGCTGACGTAAATTCTGGACAAGCAAGGTGAAACGGCTGTCGCCGTCCTTGGCGGCGCAGCGCGTTTCATTCCGGAGGAATATAAGCCAAGTAGATGTGTGAAAACATATACTTTCTAATATTTCAAGGTGAAACGGCTACGCCTAAAAGTTTTGCGAAGCAAAACTAGCTTCGTAAGCATGGGCGTCGCAAGTTTCATTCCTGAGATTGGTTCGACGCTGCAAGCAAGTATAACGCTTGCAGCGTCGAACCTTTATAAGCTGATATATGTGTGAAACATATAAACTCTTATAAATCAAGTCCACCCATGCCTTGCGCTCCGTTCAAAGGGGCCCGACACGGGTGGATACGAGTGCCGGTCCGCTTGGACCACAGAGGGACCCGGAAAAGGCGTCTCTACTGCTCTAGGAGGACCTTTTCCGTATGGGCAACCGGCTAATATTTATGGTCAGGCGCTTTCTTCTTTTTTCTTCGGCTTCTTGGTCGCCGTCAGCTCGGGCATGATCCGGTCCTGTACGACTTTCTCCGTAATCAGGCAAGTATTCACATCTTCGCGGGACGGTACCTCATACATCACGTCCAACATAATCCCTTCGATGATGGCTCGCAGTCCCCGTGCGCCGGTATTGCGCTTGATCGCTTCCTTGGCGATCGCTTCCAGTGCCGGCTGTTCGAAGTCGAGATTGACATTGTCCATCTCGAGCAGCTTCTGATACTGCTTGACAAGGGCATTCTTCGGCTCGGACAGAATCCGTACCAGCGCTTGCTCATCCAGCGGCTCCAATGTCGAGATTACAGGGAGGCGGCCGACAAACTCTGGGATCAGGCCGAACTTCAACAGATCTTCAGGCAGCACCATCGACAGGTATTCGCCCGGCTTGAGATCCTTCTGTCCTTCGCCGCTCGTGCTGAAGCCGATCACTTTCTTGCCGATTCTGCGCTTGATCATCTGCTCCAGGCCGTCGAAGGCCCCACCGCAAATGAACAGGATGTTCGTCGTGTCGATCTGGATAAACTCCTGGTGCGGATGCTTGCGCCCGCCCTGCGGCGGAACGGAAGCGACCGTGCCCTCCAGAATCTTGAGCAGTGCCTGCTGCACACCCTCGCCGGACACGTCCCGCGTGATGGATGGATTTTCGGATTTGCGAGCTACTTTGTCAATCTCGTCAATATAGATAATCCCGCGCTCAGCTTTTTCTACGTCGTAATCGGCTGCTTGGATCAGTTTCAGGAGGATATTCTCGACATCCTCACCAACGTAGCCCGCTTCGGTAAGGGAGGTTGCGTCGGCTATGGCAAACGGCACATTAAGGATCTTGGCCATGGTCTGCGCCAGCAGCGTCTTGCCCGAGCCGGTCGGTCCCAAGAGCAAAATATTACTCTTCTGGAGCTCGACATCCTCAATCTTGCTTTGGGAATTGACGCGCTTATAATGATTGTATACGGCAACGGACAGGGATTTCTTGGCTTGCTCTTGTCCGATGACGTACTGGTCCAGGATGCCCCGGATTTCTTGCGGCTTTGGAATGTCCTTCAGATCGAGCTCTTCCTCATGTCCGAGCTCCTCCTCGACAATCTCCGTGCACAGCTCGATGCATTCATCACATATATATACACCAGGACCGGCGACGAGCTTGCGCACCTGATCCTGCGATTTGCCGCAGAAAGAGCATTTGAGCTGGCCCTTTTCGTCGTTGAATTTAAACATCGGTTCACCCCTCAGAGTTAAATAATCAAAGCTCAGGCGATGCAACAACCTTATCGATCAGACCATACGCGAGCGCTTCGTCTGCGCTCATGAAATAATCGCGGTCCGTATCGCGGTCGATTTTGTCATAAGGCTGGCCAGTCCGCTCCACAAGAATCTGGTTCAGCTTCTGCTTGGTCTTGAGGATCCAGTCCGCATGGATCTTGATGTCTGTTGCCTGACCACGGACACCGCCGAGCGGCTGATGAATCATAACTTCACTGTTCGGCAAAGCCAGCCTCTTGCCCTTGGCTCCCGCCGTGAGCAAGAGCGAGCCCATACTGGCGGCCATGCCGACACAGATCGTAGAAACGTCTGGCTTAATGTATTGCATTGTATCAAATATACCCATTCCCGCCGTCACCGAACCGCCGGGTGAATTGATATAGAGGTGGATGTCCTTCTCCGGATCATCCGCAGCCAAAAACAATAATTGGGCAATGATGAGATTGGCGACGTCATCATCGATGGCACTCCCCAGAAATATAATCCTGTCTTTCAGGAGACGCGAGTAGATATCATACGACCGCTCTCCCCGATTGCTCTGTTCGACCACGATAGGCACAAGATTCATACGACCAACCTCTTTTCTCTTTTGGCATAATTCCATTTTACCATGTTCGCTCGTCCGGTTCCAACCCCTCTCTGCACGAGGGTTGTAAGGCCCGCCGAGCAGCACTGCCTTGCGATTATGTAGCGGGCGGCGTTGACGCTCGCCCGAATTTTAAAATAAGGCACGCGCTCGAACACGTGCCTTATCTTCTATGTCCTAATTATGTTATGCAACGCCAGTGGCAGACTTGCTGTTCTCGACCAAAAATTGAATCGTCTTGCGGAGTGCAAGGTCGTCTTTCATATTCTCAAGATTGCCGTTGGTTGTGAAGATCTCGCGGATCTCTTCAGCCGAACGGTTATAGGCCTGGGCAAGCTTCTCAAGTTCCTCTGTCAGCTCATCTTCAGTGACTTCGATATTCTCGGCTTTGGCGATCGCTTCAAGCACGAGGTTATTGCGGACACGCTTCTCTGCGTCGCCCTTCATCTGGCCGCGCAATGCATCCTCGTCCTGGCCGGAGAATTGGTAGTAAAGATCCAGATTCATCCCTTGGCCCCGGAGACGGTTCTCGAAATCGCGCAGCAACTGGTTCGTCTCATTCTCGATCATCACTTCCGGGATCTCGACCTCGGACAGTTCAGTAGCCTTTTCCACTACCGCTACTTCACGAGCTTGCTCCGCTTCCTTCTGCTTGTTCTCGAGAAGATTCTTTTTCAGATCTTCTTTGTATTCCTCAAGCGTGTCGAACTCGCTGACATCCTTGGCGAACTCATCATCGAGCGCAGGCAGGTTCTTGCGCTTGATTTCATGCAGCTTGACCTTGAACACGGCAGCCTTGCCGGCAAGGTTCTCCGCATGATAGGTTTCCGGGAATGTCACTTCGACATCCTTGAAATCGCCGATGTTCATGCCGATGATCTGATCTTCGAAGCCCGGGATAAACGATCCGGAGCCGATCTCCAGGGTGTAGCGCTCACTCTTGCCGCCCTCAAACGCCTCGCCGTCGACGTAACCGTCGAAGTCAATAACGGTCGTGTCGCCTTCCTGCACTTGTCCATCGTCGATGACGACCAGTTCGGCATGGCGCTGCTGAAGACGCTCCAGCTCGGCAGCGACATCCTCGTCTGCAACTGCAGCTTCGGCTGCAGGGACTTCCAGCCCTTTGTAATCGCCCAGCACGACTTCAGGCTTGACGATAACTTTGGCTTTGAACTTGAATGATTCTCCCTTGGCGAATTGCTCTACCTCGATCTCCGGACGATCAACTGGCGTAATCCCTGTCTCGTCCAGCGCACCGGCATAAGCCTCAGGCAGCAGGATATCGACTGCATCCTGGTACAGGCTTTCGACGCCAAATCGTTTCTCGAACATTCCCCGCGGCACTTTGCCCTTGCGGAATCCCGGCACGTTGACTTTGTTCACGACTTTCTTAAACGCCTTGTCCAAAGCTGCGGCGACCTGATCCGCCTCGACTTCCACATCAAGAACCACTAGGTTCTTCTCTATCTTTTCCCAAGTTGCTTTCATTTTATGCTTTCCCCTCCAAAAATGCGCAATGCATCAATTGTTCCGTTTTATAAACCACTCTATTATAAACAACATCAGCCCGAATATCAAGACTCAGAATCGTTGCCCGGTCCTTGACTTCCATCAGCGACCAGCCGCATCATCCGGCAAGCCTGTTCATATCTGAAGCGCAGCGATTCTGTTATCCCGTACAGCTCCCGGATTTCTTCCTCTTCGGCCTTGCCGTAGGCCGCCATGGCAAGCGCCAAGTGCAGCGCTGCCGCAAAGCAGTCGACCATCTCGTCCCGATCATCCAGCATCCAGTTATAGGTAGATGTTCCGTACAAGAATTGCAGGCATTCCCGCCAAAGCTCTCGTGCAAAATGAGGCAGGCTGGCATCGATGACCTCGGTTACCCGCTCGACCCGCTCCAGCACAGCCAGCACCGGCTGGGGAAAATCCTCCAGCGCCAGCGGCGTCGCCTCGATCTCCAACTGCACCTGCTCCCCCAGCCTCTCCAGCGCCATCATCCCAGCCTCGCCGCGTCTGCGCAAGCATTGCAGCGCTTTGAATTGGACTACCGGATGCAGAGTTGATGAGGCCAGCCACGCTCTGATCTCGGGACTGACGATGTCCGAATCCAGCAGCGCGGCTCGCTCGAGCGCCAGCATCTGCTGATCGATCATCGGGTGGTTCTTCATAATATACAGCACTTGATTTATGTATTCTTCGTCCTGTTCGGCTGTACTCAGGACTTGCTTCCGCAGCTCATCTTCACTCTCGGAGGGCTGATTCCGGGATTGTTCTGACAAGCTCTCGGGAAAGGCCATTTCGACCCATTTCAATAGATTGCTCCATTCCTCGTAATGACGCTGGTCTTCGCCTTTGCAATGCAGCAGGAACTGCAGCAGCTCGCGCGCTTCTTCGTACTGCTCCGCCTCCAGCATACGAGTAAGCTGAAACTGATAATGATCCAGCATGTTAGGGAACAAATACACATTGTCTTGGGTTTTGTCACCCTCTGGCGTATTAGACATAGTAATGGTATCACCGCCTTATCTCTGACGACAATCTTACGAAGTTATTAACACAAATCGAGTTGATTATACCATGCGCGCTGCAAAAATACGAAGACTCTGCACAGGTTGCGTTAAAACGACCCGTATGCTATTATAATCTGGCTGTTCATTTATACAGATTGATTGGCAAAATTTCATTGCATTTTAGTCATACCCGTGGTAAGATAATTCAGGTCCGAGTTGACCAGTACATGTCTCAGTAGCTCAGCTGGATAGAGCAACGCCCTTCTAAGGCGTGGGTCGGGGGTTCGAATCCCTCCTGGGACGCCATTTGGTTTACATAATGACCACACTTACAGACCGCTGCTCCTTTATAAAGGAATGGCGGTTTTTTCATGCCTGCTGCCTCGTTTCATCAATGGCGGCAGGGGTAATTATCTGCATAGCCTGCTATCGGGAATTATTCAAAGCTGTAAGGGGGGGGAACGCGATGACGTTCAAAGAAAAAACCGTCGATTTTGTCAAACGAATGATCGTTCGTTTTCAAGCTGACGAAGTGCCAGCGCTAGGGGCACAGCTCAGTTATTATCTCGTGCTTTCTTTTTTTCCGTTCCTGATCTTTACTGTGACATTGCTAGGCTTTGCTCAGGTATCGGGAGAGCAATTCATCCAGGAGATGGTCATGATGCTGCCTACTGAAACAGCCAACACGGTAAGCTCCATCCTCGACGAGGTCGCTCTCAGTTCCAGCGGAGCCGTCCTCTCCTTCGGCATACTAGGTACGATCTGGGCGGCATCCAACGGCGTGAATGCGATGATGAAAGGTCTCAACAAGGCCTATGACGAGGAAGAAACAAGACCGTTCTGGAAAGTACGCGGCATCTCCATCATCCTGACCCTCGTACTGTCCATCGTGATCATCCTGGCCATGGTAATGCTCGTCTTCGGCAGGGGGATCGGCACGTATTTATTTGAACTGTTCGACTTTCCTGCCGGTTTCGAGACAGCCTGGAGCGTGTTCAAACTGGTCGTGCCCCTGCTCGGCATGATCGCCGTATTCACGCTGCTGTTCTGGATTGCTCCCAATCGGAAGATACGGATCAAGGATGTCATTCCGGGCGCTGTCTTTACAACACTGGGGTGGATCGCGACGTCGCTGGGATTCTCCTTTTACGTCAACAATTTCGGCAACTACACCAATACGTACGGCAGTATCGGCGGCGTCATCGTCCTGCTCATCTGGCTGTATATCAGCTCAATTATTATCATGACAGGGGGCGAGATCAACGCCGCGCTGGCCTTCAAGCGAGAAGGCAGAGAGAAAATCGGCACGAAGGTCTACAGCATGGATCTGCCATGGGCCGGCAAAAAATCGGGCGACGCCAAAGCTTGAGTCGCGCAAACCACACCGCAGTCCATCCGGCGGCCATCTTCATCTGCACTGTGCTGCAGATGCGGGTGGCCGCCGTTATGATCTTGACAGCTCCCGCGCCAGATCTTCCCTCACCACGCCGCTGGCCAGGATCTGTTCCTTCAGCGTCGCCAAGTTTTCCTGTCCCTCTGCGCTTTGCGCGAATTGATCCATCTCATTCGTAAATGCCTCATGCATATTGTTGTCATACCAGTCAATTGCCGTATTGGCGTCATTTCCCAGCATGGCGACCAGTTCATACTCATCGCCATAAGCCGGCGCCATATAGGCCAGCAGTACTGGACATTCCGGATCATCGGTTTTGACCTCGACTTCCCCGCACAACACACCGCCGCGATTGACGATCCTCCTGACGCTTGCCCGCTGAACGTTCATTCAAGTATCATCTCCCATCCCGTCCGTTTCCACAAAGTTCATCGATTGGATATGCGCTCTTGTCTCTTCTGTCCCCAGCTCATACAGCAGACCATACACCCGTTTCAACAGCAGCTCGTAGCCCAAATTGATGCGTTCCGTGGAAAGTTTGCCATAAGGCGTGTAGGCAAAATGAAAGGTTTGCGCCTCATCCCAGCTTGACAGCTCTTCAAAAAGCTCTTGCAGCCGATTCAGCTCTTCTTCATTGGCCCGAATCACCAGCTCGTAAGCTGCCGCTTGCTGATCCTCAAGGATCTGGCCCGCCCCTACCGAGACATAGAACGTTTTGCGCGTGTAAAAAGCGGCGTCTCCGCTGGCTTGCGTCTGTTCATCAGGCTGCTCCTGTACCTCGTGCTCTGACATCTTTCGCTAGCGCCTCCTTTCGACTAACCGGATGTGTGCATCCGAGTATAGCTTCCCAGCCGGACAGACATTTTATGCTTGCCGCACGCATATACCTCTTAGACCTTATGTCATAGCCCTGCAAAATCGACAGGAGAGGAATGAACGCTATGTGCGGTATAACCGGGTGGATCGATTGGACCCATGACCTGACTCAGCAAAGCGCGACTCTGGAGCAGATGACAGAAACACTGGCCCTCCGCGGACCCGATGCTTCCGGCTCCTGGATCAAAGCCCATTGTGCCCTGGGACATCGCCGTCTTTCCGTCATCGACCCCGAGAACGGCGCCCAGCCCATGGTCAAGCTCATGGACGAGGATACGTATGTGATTGTATATAATGGTGAATTGTACAACGCACCGGAGCTGCGCGTTCAGCTGCAAAGCGAAGGCATTCGCTTCCAGACGCAGTGCGACACCGAAGTGCTGCTGGCTGCTTATATCGTCTGGGGTGGAGCATGCCTCGCGAGGCTCAACGGCATCTTCGCCTTCGCAGTCTGGGATGATAGCCGGCAAACCCTGTTCCTGGCCCGCGACCGCCTCGGGGTAAAACCGTTATTCTACAGCACCATAAACGGTCTGTTTCTGTTCGGCTCCGAGCCCAAAGCCCTGCTGGCTCATCCGGCCTGTCCCCCTGAAGTGGGCAGCGAAGGCTTGGCAGAGATCTTCATGATCGGACCCGCACGGACACCGGGACACGGCGTCTACCGCCATATCCGGGAGCTCCGGCCCGGCCAATATATGAGCGTGGACCGCTCAGGCCATCGGATCGGCACCTACTGGAAGCTCGAGAGCGCCCCGCACACAGAGAGTGTCGACGAGACGGCTGAACGGGTACGGGCGCTGTTGGAGGATACTGTCAGCCGGCAGCTGGTCTCGGATGTGCCCATCTGCACGCTACTCTCCGGCGGCCTTGACTCCAGTGCGCTGACCAGCTTTGCCGCCCGGCACTATGCCAGCCGGAGCAGCGGCAGCGTCGACACCTACTCTGTAGACTTCGTTGATAATGACAAGCACTTCAAGGCGCATGACTACCAGCCCGGCAGCGACGCTCCCTGGATCAAGAGGATGTCGGAGCACCTGGGAACAGCGCATCACAGCGTCACCTTCGATACCCCTGAGCTGGCAGAGGCGCTGGATGACGCGATGCGCGCCCGCGATCTGCCGGGGATGGCTGATGTCGACAGCTCGCTGCTGCTGTTTTGCCGGGCGATCAAACAGGGGGCGACCGTCGCCTTGTCCGGCGAAGCTGCCGATGAGATCTTTGGCGGCTATCCGTGGTTTCACCGGGAGGATGCACTCTCGGCCGGCACCTTCCCCTGGGCGCTCGCCTCCGGGATGCGCGCCGAGCTGCTGTCCCCCGATATCGCAGCGTGGATCCGGCCGGAGGAGTATATCGCCTCCCGTTACAGTGACGCTGTCTCGGAGGTGCCAGCTTTGGATGGGGAGACACCGGAGCAGCATCGGATGCGGACGATGTCTTACCTGAACATCACACGGTTCATGCCGACGCTGCTGGATCGCAAAGACCGGATGAGTATGGCGGCCGGACTGGAAGTGCGTGTGCCTTTTTGCGACCACCGGCTGGTCGAGTATGTCTGGAACATTCCTTGGGAGATCAAGACGGCCGGAGACCGCGAGAAGGGCATCCTGCGGCGGGCGCTTCGGGATGTACTGCCCGAGGATGTGCTCAAACGCAAGAAAAGCCCCTATCCGAAAACGCACAATCCTGGTTATCTAAGCGCCGTACGTCAGCGTGTACTGGAGATTCTGGATGATCCTTCGTCTCCGCTGCTGCCCCTGATCAATGTCAAAAAAATCCGGGCACTGGCGGAATCGGCTGATGCCTCGTCCAACCTGCCCTGGTTCGGACAGCTCATGTCGGGACCGCAGTTGTTTGCCTATCTGGCGCAGACCAATACCTGGCTCAAAGAATACGGTGTATCCATCCGATAAAGAGTCCATGCCAAAGCAGCCAAGCTCCCCAAAGAGAGCTTGGCTGCTGCTGTAATATAGGCTAAGACAGCTTATCTAATAGCTTGGCAAGGGCACGGCCGCGATGTCCGATATCCTGCTTCTCGTCTTTGGACAGCTGGGCCACCGTTCGCTGATGCTCCGGCACCCAGAGGAGCGGGTCGTAGCCGAAGCCCCCTGCTCCCTGCGGCTTGCTGACGATGATCCCGTCCATCGTCCCTTCAGCTTCCACGAACTGGCCGGATGTCGGATCGTACAGCGCCAGCGCGCATACGAAACGGCCAGTGCTCAAGCCGGTGATACCTCCAGGCAGCTCGGCTTCAGGCAGCCTGCTGCCTAGCCGTTCAAGCTCGGCGAGCAGCTTGGCATTGTTGTCGCTATCCGCAGCGCCTTCTCCCGCATACCTCGCCGAGTACACGCCTGGCGCGCCACCCAGAGCGTCTACGCAGAGCCCGGAGTCGTCGGCGAGCACCGGGATCTGCAGCGCATCGCCGACTACCTTGGCTTTGATCCGAGCATTCTCGGCAAAGCTGGTGCCGTCCTCGATGATCTCCGGCAGCGCCGGATAGTCCGCCATACTATGTACCGACAGCCCAAGCTTGGCAAAGGCATGGCGGAACTCCGACGTTTTGCCTTGGTTCTGCGTCGCTACGACAATCAGCTCGCCGATCAGCTTCATGCCAGCTCGCCGCCGATCCGCTCGCCCGCTTCGCCAAGCACTTCCCGCTGATGTCCGATCAGCGTGCGGATGCCTTCCTCTGCCTGCTCCAGCATACTGTTCAGCTCCTGGCGGGAGAATGGCGCGTCTTCACCCGTGCCCTGGAGCTCCACGAAGTTGCCTTTGCCAGTCATCACTACATTCATATCCACCTTGGCTTTGGAATCCTCTTCGTAGTTCAGGTCCAGCCGGATCGAATCGCCGATGACCCCGACACTGACCGAGGCCAGAAAATCCGTCAGTGGATACTTGGCAAATCGGTGTGCTTTGTCCAGCTTGTGAACGGCCAGCGCCAAGGCTACGAACGCTCCGGTGATGGACGTCGTCCGGGTGCCGCCGTCGGCCTGGATGACGTCGCAGTCCAGCGTAATGGTCCGTTCGCCTAACGCCTGGAGATCAACCACCGAGCGAAGCGCCCGGCCGATCAGACGCTGGATCTCCATCGTCCGTCCGGTCAGTTTGCCCCTTACCGCTTCCCGCTGATTGCGGGTGTGCGTTGATCTGGGGAGCATCGCATACTCCGCGTTGATCCAGCCTTTGCCCTGCCCCTTCATAAAGGGCGGCACGCGCTCTTCGATGGTGGCCGTACACAGCACCTTGGTATCCCCCACCTCTATCCACACAGAACCTTCCGCATATTTATTGGCATGCAACGTTATCATAACCGGCCGCAGCTGTGAATTCAGCCGTCCTTCTACTCGCATGTATTTGCCTCCTGATTCGTCAAACCTTATTTTTTCGCAGTCCTTATTTATTTTACCAAATCCCCATCGCAAAAGCACCACTCCCGGGAAGAGCGTACACCGGGCGATACAAACAAAAAGAGAGGGTTGCCCCTCTCCATCGCACTTGACTGCAGTTAAAACTTCAGTGCATTGACATGATCCGGCCGGTCGACCGGCTCGCTGTACGAGCGGTTATCCGTATCCTTGACATCCGATGTTCCGTTGAATTGAATCTTCACTTGCGAAGCGCCTGTGTTCTCGGTCAGCGACAGGATAACAGCCTCCAGCATCTCGGATGGCAGCTTCTGATCCGCCTTGAACATGTCATCCTTCAGATCGACGGTTACGACCTCACCAGCAAGATCCAGCTCGCTAACCTCGATATCCTCAGTCATCACAGCGTGCAGCTTGCTGAACGGACCAGGCCCCGCGATCAGCTGCTCCATCGCCGCCTTGGCGGGCTCAGGCGACCGCTCGATGAGTCGGGTCACCGGCACATAATACTGCTCGTCGTCCTCAGATACCGATGAGAAGTAGAGCGTCACCGGCATCGATCTGCCGTAGTCGACCCCTTCAGCCTTCTCCAGATTGATCCCCATCTTGCGCGTGAGCGGGCCTGCCAGCGGCATGCCGTCTACCGGCATCTCCTCCAGCCGCTCTCCCTCACTCCACAGCTCTACCTGTTCAATGTCCGGGAAGCCGGTAAGCGTCCAGGTGAGGGCTTCGACAATCTTGCGCTCATCCGGCAAATTATAGTCGAGGAACGGACTGGAGAAATCGACGACCGCCTTGCGTTGATTCTCGACGATATTGAAGGTCATGACCTCCGCCCCTTGCGGCAGCACCGGCTCAAACCCTGCAGGCAGCTGATCTGCAAAAGCCCCATTCTCTACCATCATCGCCAGCGCCCGCATCTCCGGCCGCTCGTCCGGCTCGAGGACAGCCTGGAGCGTTACCGGGGCAATGTACCCGTTTGGATCCTTCAAAAATACCGTCAGCTCTGTAGCTCCCTCCAGCGGCACAGCCGTTTCCTGTTCGCCCAGGACCAAGTCCGCTATCGTCTGAGGCGGGTCGATCTCCTGGAACGTCTGCTCGCTTGAAAACAGACTGCAGCCGGACGCCGCCGTCATTACTACTGCCATTCCGCCGGCGAGCAGGCTGCGCCGCATCCATCGATACTGTCTCATAGTCACCGTGCCTCCCTGTCAATTTGGTTCTGATATTTGGTACAACTTCTGTTTTGTAGTACTATGTATACGAGCCCTTACCGGTTTTAGACCAAGTTTTGTCCCACTATCATGATTAAAGGGGTGTCCTCATGTCCGATCCGAGCAAATACAGTCTGAACAGTAAACAAGTATCCGAAGCTACTCACGAATGGTTGGAAAAACGGGGCGTGACGAAAGAGCAGATCGCCGAGCTGGTCATGCTGCTGCAGAAAAACTATTTCCCCGAGCTGTCAATGGAAGAATGTGTGGTCAATGTGGAAGCTGTGCTGTCCAAGCGCGAAGTGCAGAACGCCGTTCTGACCGGGATCCAGCTGGATATACTCGCTGAAGAAGGCAAGCTGCTGCCGCCGCTGCAGGAGATGATCGTCCACGATGAAGGTCTGTACGGCTGTGACGAGATTCTTGCCTTGTCCATCGTCAATGTCTACGGCAGCATCGGGTTCACCAACTTTGGGTATATCGATAAGCTGAAGCCTGGTGTGCTGGTGCAGCTCAACGATAAAAGCGGCAAGCACACGCATACGTTTCTCGACGATATCGTCGGTGCGATCGCCGCTTCCGCCAGCAGCCGGATCGCTCACCGCAAGCAGGCCGAACGCGAAGGCGTCACTACACCGCCACTGGACTAAAATAACCCGCAAAGGGCGGCTTGGCTTCGAAGCGTACCAAGTACTTTGCGGGGGGCCCAGAAAACATATGCAGTTGATCCAGGAACGCGACGCGCTTGGCTGTCGGGCAGCGACTTCCGGCCCGGCAAGCGCGGCAAACTACTGGTCCATAGCTTTGTACAGCAGACCGCCTGGCGCACCGGTGGCTTCAAGCTGCACGATGCTGCCTGCAAGCGTTAGGTGCTGGAGATGCGCCAGCGTCTCTGCCATGGCGAATCGAAGGTTGTGGCTGTCCGTTCCGGCTCGGGCGCCAAACAGCCGCTGACACACCTCATAGGCGCTCTGCGGCTCCGTCAGCCAGCCCGCGATATCGGACAGCCGCTGCTCATGATGCGCGCGGATCTCGGCGATCCGGGCGGCAAAGCCGGTGAACGGATCCCTGTGCCCAGGGAAAGCCCGGACGACGGGCAATGACGCAAGCGCATCGAGACTGGCCAGGAACGAAGCCAGCGGGTCAGGCTCGCCTCCCGGCACAAGGCTGATATTGGGTGTAATATCAGGCAGCACCTGATCGCCGCACAGGAGGATGCCGGATTGCCGCTGGTAGAAGCAAAGCTGCCCGAAGGCATGCCCTGGCGCATCCAGCACTTCCCAGATCTCCTCCCCCAGCTCCAGCGGCTCGCCAGCCGCCAAAGGAAGCACTTCTTGCGGCTGGGGCGAGACAAGCGCCGCGAAGCTCTCCAAGTGGGCGCGTATCCCGGCCAGCAGCGGCTCAGGCATGCCATGCCGGGTATAAAGATCCGTCAGCCGCTCTGCAAAATCCGGGCTGCCGTTCCAAAGCTCCAGCGTATAGGCGCGTGCGGCGGCGGACATCCTCACAGGGGCGCCGCTGCGCTGCTGGAACCAGCCCGCGAGACCGTAATGATCCGGATGCTGATGCGTCAAAAGAATCGTATGTATATTTGCATAGTCGATCGCGTGCTCCGCCAGCACGGTTTCCCACAGCCGGACTGCTTCAGGCGTATGAAGTCCGGGGTCAATGAGTGTATATCCGCGGCTGTCCGGGACCAGATAGCTGTTGACCCAGCGGAGCGAGTACGGCAACGGAACCTTGACCTGCATCCAGTCCCCGGGCCAACGGCGTACTGTCTGACGAAGACCGGCGCCGTTCATCGCCCAGCCTCCCCTACCATGATCAGACGCTTGGACTGCTCCACGTCATATACCGAGCCGTCATACCCCCCGTACACCTGCATCAGGCGAAGGTCGGCCGCTTCGAGACGGCTTGCAAACCAGTCCAGGCCGTACAGACGGACCTGCTCCTCATAACGCCTCTGCTGCCCGTCCGTCAGCTCGATGACGATCTGCTTGCGAACCCATTGCTGGTCGGCACGCCGCTCTTCGGTGATCGTCCAGCCGGTGGGCTCGTCCAGTCTGACCGAGTGCGGCACCAGCGTGCGGCGTACTTGAACGGGATTGAGATAATCGATCAGAAATTTCCCGCCGGCCTTCAACACTCTGCGCAGCTCGCGGAGCACAGTCTCGTTGTCCGCCTCCGACTCAAAATAGCCAAATGAGGTGAACAGATTGACGGTGGCGTCAAAGCTGGCTGCGGGAAACGGCATGTTCCGCATGTCACCATGCTTCCAGCTGACGCGGCTCTCTCCGTCGCGCGCCTGAGCTTCTCGGAGCAGTGCCTTGGAGAGATCCATGCCTGTAACGTTATAGCCCAGCTCCTGCAGTGCGAGCGCGTGCCGCCCCATGCCGCAACCGACATCGAGCAGCGCTGCGCCCGGGGGAAGCTGCAGCCAAGCCGCCATCGTGCTCACCTCATGAGCTGCTTGCTGCCAATTTCTGTGTCTGTAGACGACTTTATAATCGTCGCCAAAGCTGTCTTCATACCAAGCCATTCCCTTACCTCCTGTCTTCCCTTCGTTGCAGGCCCAAGGTTACCCTCCCTCTGACTCCAAGGTCGGGGTCCCGGCCCAGACCAGACGCTTCGTCTGTCTGAGCTGGTCAATCGAAGCCGCTCCGATGCCAAACATCGCCGCCCGCAGCTCGAACTCAATCCGCTCGAACTGGTGCAGCAGCTCCTCCGTGCCCGCCTCTGCCCCATGATCCGCCGCGACGGGCAGCAGCGCTCGGCCATAACCTGCCAGATCTGCGCCCAACGCGATGGCTTTGGCAGCATCGACACCGGTATGGAGGCCCCCGCTGGCGATCAGAGTCATGTGAGGCGCCTCGCGACGGACCTCCCGGATACTCTGGACCGTCGAGATGCCCCAGCCAGCAAAGGCTGCAGCAGCTTCTCTTCTAATCGCATCACGGGTACGGTACCTTTCCACTTGACTCCATGAAGTCCCACCAGCACCCGCAACGTCGATGAACGATACCCCCGCCTCCACCAACCGCCCTGCCGTCTCGCCGTCGATGCCCCAGCCGACCTCTTTCACTCCGACAGGAATGGAGAGCTCATGGCACAGCCTTCTGATCTTCTCCAGCAGTGCGCTGAAATCAGTATCGCCTTCGGGCTGGAAAGCTTCCTGCATGCTGTTGAGATGGAGCACCAGTCCGTCGGCTTCCGCCAGCTCAACGGCCCGCAGACATGTATCTGCACCATAGCCATAATTTAACTGCACAGCACCCAGATTGGCGATGATCGGGATCGTCGGCGCCTCCCGGCGAACCTGGAACGTAGCGGCGAGCGACTCGTCTTCGATAGCCGCCCGCATCGACCCCAGTGCCATCGCCCAGCCTCTGGCCTGGGCCGCCTCTGCCAGACGCCGGTTAATGCGCTCCGCCTGCTGTGTCCCTCCGGTCATCGAGCTGACGAGCAGGGGTGCCTGCAACGGCCTGCCCAGGAAAGAAGCGCTCAGTGAAATCCGGCCTAGGGAGAGCTCTGGCAGAGCATTGTGACGGAAGCGCAGTTGTTCGAAGCCGCTGCCAATACCGACTGCCGAGACCGGCTCTTCCAGGCAGATACGGATATGCTCGCCTTTACGTTTGGCCGTAGCGGCTTCTTCGTGTTGTACGATTCTCTCTTCAGTCATCCTGGTCCTCCTTATATGAGGTAGTTTTTGATACACCATGCGAAGTTACTGCTAATGCTTATGTTACCCGTATAGACGGATCACTTGCTCCGCCACGAGCTGACCGGACCGCGACACGATCGGCGTACCGCCGCCGGGATGCGTGGTGCCGCCGACAAACCATAGCCCCCGGACATCGCTGGATCGGTTGGCCGGACGGAAGAAGGTCTGTCGCGCGCTATTGGAAGAGATGCCATAGATCGAGCCCCGATGCGCCCCTGTATCCCGGTACAAATCCAACGGGGTATAGAGCTGCCTGACTTCCGCATCGGCAAGACCCCGAACGCCCAGCATGGACAGCTCCCCCTCGAGCCAAGCCCCGTAGCGCTCCTGCTGCTCATCCCAAGACCAGCGGTCCGAGAGATAAGGCGCGTTGGCGAGGATGAACAGACTGCTGCCGCCCTCGGGCGCGGCTGAAGAATCGGAAGCGGCGGGATGGCAAATGTAGATGGCGGGCTGCCGGGGAGCTTTGCGGTCGCGGAAAATCGCTGTAAATTCATCCGGATAGCGCTCGGGAAAATAGACCGTATGATGCAGCAGCCCGGGCTGCGGGCGTGGAATCCCGCGGAGCATTACAAAACCGGAAAGCGACGGCTCATACTGCTCGATCCGCTGATTCGTCATCGATGTCCGGTGCTCCGGCTGCAGCAGCCTCTCGCAAACGGTCAGTACATCGCCATTGGCGATGACGATGTCCGCGTCCCATTGCCCCGCTGTACTCTCAACCCCTGAGGCGCTGCCATCCCGGACGAGAATGCGCTGCGCCTCGACACCGTACTGCAGATCTACGCCGAGCTCGCCGGCCAGCCGGACAAAAGCTTCGACGATCGAGCTCGTGCCGCCTTTGACGCCAAAGACGCCGAGCTCGCTCTCCACATGCGCCAGCATGGCGAAGATGGCAGGCGCCTGGAACGGAGAGGAACCGACGTAGGTGGCATAACGGCCAAACATGGCCAATGTATTGGGGTGGCGGAAATAACGCTGCAGCAGCCGCTGCAAAGAAGTGAAGGGGCGGATCTTCAAAAATGCCGAGGCCATGCCGGGATTAGCTTTATCCCGCCAATCCAGCAGCAGCTTGCCCAGAAAGCGTTCTTCGGAGATCCGGTACAGCCTCGCCGCCTCCCGCTTGAACGCCGGGTAAGCAACCGCATCCTCCCGGCTATAGGCGGCGATCTGCGCGGTCATCACATCTGCCGAACGGTGAAGATCGACCACGGAACCATCGCGGAATACATTGCGCACAGAAGGCTCCAGCCGATAAAATGTCACATAGTCTTCCATCCGCTTATGCGCTGCCGCAAACACTTGCTCGAACATATGAGGCAGCGTAATCGTGCTCGGACCGCGGTCAAAACGATAGCCCTTCTCTTCAATCCGCTGCAGCTTGCCGCCTCCGCTCGGCTGCTGCTCCAGCACCGTTACGGCAAACCCGTGCGAAGCGAGGCGGATCGCGGCTGAGAGACCGCCAAGGCCGGCCCCGATAATAATCACACGCTTCTTCACGAGTAGTATCTTCCTTTCCATTCATAGCCTTTGCCCCGTCCTGCAGTTAGCCAGGAGGATAGTCCGATGGCAATAAAACATGCGATGCTGGCCGGCATACACCAGGCCAGCCAGCCCGGCTGGGACTGCATGCGGTCGGTCGCGCGCTTGATGAGCACGCCCAAGCCGTAAGCGAGCGCTGCCGGCAGCAGCCACGCCGGTTGGAACGGGGAGAGCGCGAGCGCAGCCACCGGCAGCAGATACAGGAGCAGATACAGAAGCAGCACCGCTCCGAGCAGCAGCGGCTTGCGGCCGGTACCGGCATACATGTTTTTCTTGTAGCCTTGCCATACCTCGCTTGCCTTGTGATACATCCGCATATGTACAATGTGCCGCACATCCATCAAAGCTGCCGGGTAGCCATGCTTTTTGACTTCTCGAGCCAGGGCCATATCGTCGACCAGATGACTCCGGTTGGCAGCATGTCCCCCGATTTCGTCATAAGTCTGTCCATGGATGAGGATGCAGGCGCCGTGCGCGGCAATGAATCGTGGATCAGGCGACTGTCGGACCAGCCGGATCGGCAGGTGACAACCGATCGTAAACCCCATCATCGGCACCGCGAGCTTCTCCAGCCAGGTGACGGTCACTTGGCGCGGAAATCCGGTAATCAAGCCGCTGCCCTGCCGGTCAGCGGCTTCCAGCGCAGCGATGACGGCTCCCGGCTCCAGCCTCGCGTCCGCGTCCAGAAACAGCCACCATCGCCCCGCGGCTGACCGAGCCAACTGATCGCAAGCATAAGCCTTGCCGACCCAGCCGAGCGGCGGCGGCTCGCCGTGGATCACCCGTACCCTGCGGTCAGCCGCGGCGGCAGCTGCAGCGATCCGGTACGTGTCATCCTCAGAACGGTCATCCAGCACGATGACCTCGTAGCTGCCATCATCGGGACCCGCGGCGAGCACTGCTCCCAGACAATCAGAGATATTGCGTGCTTCGTTGCGGGCCGGGATGAGCACGGAGAGCCTCGGCCGGTCTCCTGGATCTACCGCCCGCCCCTCCGCCAGTTGCGGCGACGGCGACAAGACCGGCAGTTGTCTTACGTTCCACCAGACGAAGACAAGCTGAACGGACAACAGCGCGACTACGATCCAAAGAACGATTTCCATGCGCCCACCTTCTTCTTCATCGACAGGAACACTTCACTGGTGGATCGGCCCCCCGTCAGCAAGGGCCTGAAGTCGACCGTCAGCTGTGGAGGTCCATGTACACAGCGGCTGCGGTGAGTCTGCAGCTGCCCCTCCAATACTTCCTGGACCCAGGCTGTGGCTCTCCGTTTGCCCAGGGCGCTCCAATCCTGCCACAGCGGACTTCCGGCAGTCAAGGTCGCTTCGGCCTTCTGGTGGTGATACATGGAATAGTAGGCTGTCACCGGCATGACCTCTGTCATCGGACAGCGCTCCAGCAGATATCCGATGCCGCTCTGGAACTCGAGCGGACGTTGTTCCAAATGCCGGATATCGCCTTGGGGAAACATCCATACACGTTTCCCCTTCTCCAGCAAAGCTTGCGCATAGCGCAGCGAAGAAACGATGCCTCTGGGATGACTCTTGTCGATCGAAAAAACGCCAAGCTTGCGAAAAAAGGAAAAACTGCGCATCTGCTTTTCGTCCATCATAACGTAATGGTCGCCGGTGGAGCAAGTTCGGAAGGCATGATAGATGATCATCCCGTCCCACCAGGAGCTATGATTCATCACATAGAGCCTCCCGCCTGCATGGGTTCCGGCATCCAGGTCGCCCTTAAGCCCGATGAAATGAAAATGTCGGCGCAGCAAATAATATTTATTATAGAAAAAAAACAACCGATCAAAAGATGGAGATTTGAGAGCTTTAATCACGGCGGGCCCTCCATTCCATCGCTATGGCCGCAGCCACAGCCATCGCTACCGGGCCCCATAGTCCTTCCTTGAAGCCCAGCAGACCGAACATCAGACACATGCCAGCATACAAACGGTGAGACTCCCGATGCAGACGTCCTCTGACCTGTCTCATCGGGAACATCATCGACAGCAGGGCGGCCAGGACAAACCAGCTGATGAAATTTTGCGTCGGGATGCCATAGTAAGCTCCCCATGAGCCCTGATCCAGCCAGATCCAGAATTCCCTGCTATAAGCGACGGGATCAAGGATCAAATCGAACCATAAGGCGTACAAGCCGACCTCCAGCGCTCGACCGGCCTTCGTCCGGGCCCGGCTGATCAGCAGCGCGCTGCCGACGACGCCGACCCAGGCAAAGCCGATCGGGATAGGCACTTCCCAGGGGCCAAGCCGGAGTACATCGGTGTAGACGTAATGTCCAAACGGAAAGCCGGTCTTCGTCCCCAACCACTCCGCAAACATCGTGACGCTCCCTACGATCGCCGCAAGCAGAGCAAGGCGCCAAGGCTTTATCGCTGCCTGCGCCTGTTCGGCTTGCAGCAGCAGACTGAATGTATAGAGACCGAAGAAGACAAGGAATAACCCGTTGCTGAACGACAGCCCCTCCGGCACCCGGTAAAAGATCATCATCGCCAAGCCGATGAGCATCCAGCTCCAAAAGACGATTCTTATCGTCCTGCCAGGGATGGAAGGGCCTTCATCAGGACGAGAGGTTGTCATCACTTCTCGCATCATCATACCGCCGCGTTCTCTTTGGCTTCCTGCCCGGGCAGAGCCACGCCATGCTTCTTCATCAGACGCTGCAGAATGGTCAGCTTGGCAAGCGCTGACACATAGGCTCTTCTGCGGAATACCTCGCTGTGATGATCGGCGACGTCATCGAGGATCGCCTCATACATCCGCGAGGACAGTTCCACGCAAAAGGCGCTCATGCGGGGATAGCCTTTCGTCTGGCTCAGCCCTTCGTCGAACCATTGTCTGGCTTGCAGACTCAGCTCACGGACGATTCCTGCCCACGCTTCATTGACCAGTCCCTGCTCGAACTCCTGCTCGGTATAGCCGTGCGCCCGCATCAGCTCCAGGGGGATATAGCGTCTGCCCCTCGTCTGATCTTCCCCCACGTCACGGATAATATTGACGATCTGCATCGCTTTGCCGATCTTGATCCCCGCTTCGATTACACTTGGGTCGGGGCTGTCATGGAGGACGGGCAGCAGCATCTCGCCGACCGTACCCGCGACCAGATAGCAGTACTGTTCGAACTGTTCCATCGTCTCATAGCGGGTAAGGTGCTCATCCAGCCGCTGCCCCTCGATCTGCCTCCAGAACGGCTCTTTCGTCAGCGGAAACGCATCGAACAGCCAGCGGAGCGCCGGCCAGATATAATGACCCTCGGCTTGCTCCAAGTGCTGAAGCTTCAAGGAGAGCTCGTCTAACGTATAAGGCGACTGGTCAGGCTCATCCATGGCATCGTCGATCATCCGGCAAAAAGCATACAGGACGAATACAGCCTCCCTGCGCGGACTCGGCAGCAAACCGAATGCCTTATAAAAGGTCGTCGAGCCTTCTTTAATCTTCATCTCGCATGCCTTCAGAACGTTTCTCAGGCTCCTGTCCATGACGCTCTCTCCTTCGCTATATGGTCTGTCAATATTTTGGCTCCCTGCAGCACGATCGGTACGCCGCCCCCGGGATGGATCGAGGCCCCGACACTGTACAGACCCTTGATCGGATATGGGACGATCTGTGGCCGGAAGGGACCGGACTGGGACAACGTCGGTGCGATTCCAAAGCTGCCGCCCTGGTACCATCCCTCTGCCGCGCCATCTGCCGGTGTGCGGATCTTCATCCACCGGATCGCCTGACGCAGACCGGTAAAGGCGCGCTGCTCGGCATCGTCAATAATCCGATCTGCGAGTTCTTGCGCTTCTTCACGGGTGTGCCAGTCCGTCACTTCGGTCTTGTGTGTGCGCGGTGCAGGGATAGGAATCAGCACATAGAGAACGGAATGGCCAGCCGGAGCTGCGTCAGGATCTGCAGCTGCCGGATTGAAGATGTAGTACGGGGGCAGCTCCTCAGCGTCGGCGGTTGCCTTGATCCCCGCGGCCTCCATCCGCTGCAGATTATCGTTCAGCGAGCTCGGGAGGAAATACTGATGGGTAATGACCGACCGGTCG
Organism: Paenibacillus jepli; assembly: GCF_047238105.1. Lineage (NCBI taxonomy): Bacteria > Bacillati > Bacillota > Bacilli > Caryophanales > Paenibacillaceae > Paenibacillus > Paenibacillus jepli. Next base: position 6,198,445 of record NZ_JBDFMD010000001.1, on the reverse strand, counting down.
GTCGGTGACGCTTGTCCAGTCCCCTCATCGCCGGGCCAGCGCTTCTCCGCCCCGATATACACAAGAATACACCCAGATGACGGCTTAAACGTACGTTTGGGGGAACGTGTTGCAGGCAATAATCGGGCCAGGTTCGGAAAATCTCCATTGTAGATAACATGATCGTAAGGCTGGAACCTGTCTGACGTATGGAGTCCTTTGACTGTGGAACGCTCGATCTGAACCGCCGAGACATCGCCTTGGCTCCCTCGCCGAATCTCTACGCCGTTATCCAGCAAATGCTGTTCGAGCAGCGGGACCAGCGACGCATATCCGCCCTTCCAGTACCAGATGCCAAAAGCATGCTCCGCATAAGGGATAAAGCTGTACAATGATGGCGACGATGCCGGCATTCCGCCGATATAAAGCGTCTGCAATGAAAAGGCGTCGATCGCGCGCTCCGCCTTGAAATAGCGAGCAGCCAGCTGACGTGTGCTTTGGTATACTTTAAGGCGGCCAAGCAGCTTCAGATTATCCAGCGAAAAAAAATCTCGCCTTCGCAAAAAGGCACGATCCAAAAATTTGCTCTTCCCTTCAGCAAAGGCTGGGGCCATATCATTCATATATCGCCTCATCCCTGCGCCTTCTCCGGGAAAGAGCCTTTCCAGCTCTTCCGTCATCCGCTCGGTGTCCCGGTATTTGGTCAGTGTCATACCGTCCGGATAGTGGATACGGTATAAAGGATCGCACTCGATCAGCTCATATTCTGCCGGTGAGATCCCGGCTTCCGACAGCAAGGACCGCAGCATCTCCGGCAGCAGCACGATGGTCGGCCCCCGGTCGATGCGGTACTTGCCGCCATCGCTTTCAAAAGCCAGCCTTCCGCCAAGCTCCGCACGCTCGTACAGATCGACCTTCCAGCCTGCTCTGGCGAGTTGCAGAGCGCTCATCATGCCCCCGAGACCGCCTCCGACTATACCTGCTCTCATCGTAATCCCCCCTTATGCAGCAGCGGTACAGCTGTCTGCCCCCCTGCCGCCAATTGTTGTCCGGCAACCTTTGTAAAGGCGCGTCCATCTTGCTGCATCAACAGCTCCGTGCTGATCCTGGCTGATTCCAGGATGGTCGGCAGGCCGCTGCCCGGATGTGTGCCTCCGCCTACCAACCAGCAATTGTCCGCATCTTCGAACCGGTTGTGCGGCCGCAGGATCATCATCTGGTCCACCGAATGCGCCAGATTAAAGGCTGCTCCTTTGTATACGTACATGGACTGCTGCCAATCCAGCGGCGTGATGACATGCTCTACCTCGATGTCCCCGGCGATCCCTGCCATCTCGGGCTCCTGTTCCATCCTGCGCAGCATCTGCGCCCGGATCGCCGCCAGCTGGCTGCTGTCGCGCCAATCCGTCTCGCCGTCCAGATTGGCCACCGGCATCAGCGCATAGAGCGCGGTCTTGCCTTCAGGCGCCAATGTCGGATCGACAGCTCCAGGGTTATGCACATAGATCGAAGCGTCTTCAGACAGCGTGCCTCGCATCATGTCTTTTACATTGCCGGCATAATCATCCGCAAACATCACTGTGTGATGCGGCATGTCAATCTTGCGGTTCACGCCCAGATACAGCATGTAGGTCGAACAGGACAGCTTGAGCTTCTCCAGCTTCTCCGGGCGGTACTTGCGCAGTTGCTCGGGCCGGAACAGCTGTGTTACCGCCGTGCCAAAATCAGCATTGATGACCACATGGTCGGAAGCAAGACGCTCGCCGCTCTCGAGCTGAACGCCAACAGCCTTGCCGCGCTCCGTCAACACATGGGAAGCTCCCGAGGACAAGTGAATCTCACCGCCCTGCTCGAGCACGACTTCGGCCATCGCTTCGCACATCCGGTTGACACCGCCTATCGGATGCCATAAGCCATAAGCGTGCTCGATATAGGACAACATAGTAAAGGTACCGGGACATTCCCAGGGCGACATGCCCAGATATTTGGATTGAAAGGCAAAGGCATACCGCAGCCGTTCATCCTTGAAATACTTGGCAAGCCTGCTGTAAACGGTATCGGTCAGATGCAGCCTTGGCAACGCTCTGGCTAGATCACTGCGGATATAATCCGTCAATCTTGTAAATGGACGCTGAAGGAGCGGCATGACGCGTTCAAACTTTAAACTCTCTTCTTTCAAGTAACGCTGATAACCCGCCCATTCCCCAGGAAATAACTGGTTCATTTGCTCTTCCATACGTTTCTTGTCTCGGGTCGGCTCGAACTTCACATTGCCAAACTGCAGCCGATACAGCGGATCGACTTCGACCATCTGCACATAATCATGCAAGGAGCGGCCAACTGAATGAAACAGGCCTTCGATAATCTGGGGCATCATCATAAATGTCGGCCCGCGGTCAAAGAGATAATCCCCAATCTGAAGCCGCGAGGTGCGTCCCCCTACGTAACTTTGCTTCTCCAGCACATGGACTTGATAGCCCTGAGACGACAAGAGCATGGCGGCAGCCAGCCCGCCCGGCCCCGCCCCGATGATGGCAACTTTTTTAAGCAGTCCCATGCGAGCCTCTCCATTCCTAAAAGATATGGCCAAGCATCAAAAAGGTTATACAATCATTATACACACATCAATGAGGCGTGTAAACGAAGGGTGATCCAATAAGTTCTGATCATTATTTTCAATTTATTGATCTTAAAAATCATTTTAATTTGAAAATCAATCACAAACACACTATAATATAAGGTAGAAGAAAAAAAGGATGTGGCTTCCATGAGAGTAACTATTTTCGAGTCCAATGAAGAGCTTGATCGGCAGGCGGCTGACATGATTGCTCAGACCGTAGCGAAGCGTCCTTCTGCTGTTCTGGGTCTGGCTACCGGTTCGACGCCGGTTGGTATCTACAAGGCATTAATCAAGCAAGCTGCAGAGCAGCGTCTTTCCTTTGCCGGCGTAACCACGTATAATTTAGATGAATATGTAGGCTTAACTCCCGAGCATGATCAGAGCTATGCATACTTTATGAAACAGCATTTGTTCAGCCATTTGGACATCCCGTCCGCCCAGACTAACCTGCCCAATGGCATGGCTGACGACCTGTCGGCCGAGTGTGCCAGATATGACCGGATGCTCGAGCGTCAGCCGATCGATATCCAACTGCTGGGGATCGGACATAACGGCCATATCGGCTTTAACGAGCCGGCGGCCGAGCTGATCGGCGGCACACATATCGCCGAGCTGGAAGCGGCCACCCTCGCCGCCAACGCCAGGTTTTTCGAGCACGAGGAGCAGGTGCCTCGTCAGGCCCTTACCATGGGCGTAGGTTCCATCCTCAAAGCCCGCAGCATCCTGCTTGTAGCCCGGGGTGCCGATAAGGCGCCGATCATCAAGCAGGCCTTATCCGGACCCATCACAACTGCATGTCCCGCCTCTCTGCTGCAGACGCATGCCCATGTTACTGTGCTGCTGGACAAAGAAGCCGGAAAGGATTTGATTCCAGATGACACAACACTCCACTTGGTCTATTCATAACGTTAACTTGGTCATGGATGAGACCGTCATCCGCGGCTCGCTGCAATGCGAGAACGGAAAGATCAGTTTGATTCACGAAGGTGACGTGCCGCCGTCAACATCAACTGACCGACTGGTCATTGATGGCCATAACGGATACTTGCTTCCCGGTTTTATCGACATGCACGTACATGGCGGTTACGGAAGCGACTTCATGGATGCTACCAGCGACGCATATGAGGCGATCACCCGGTATCATGCCAGCCATGGCACGACGGGCATGCTGGCCACCACCATGACAGCCCCGCCCAAGGACATCGAAGCCGTCCTTGCCTGTGCGGCCCGCTATCAATCCGGTGAGATGCCATACGCCCGGCTGCTCGGTGTCCATCTGGAGGGGCCGTTCATCTCTCCCCGCTGGCCGGGGGCACAGAATCCGGATTATATTGTTTCACCACAATTAAGCTGGTTGAAACAATGGACGGCAGAATATCCCGGCGTTATCCGACAACTGACGCTCGCACCGGAGTCAGACTCCGCAGACGAGGTCATCACATGGCTCCACCGGCAAGACATCATCGCAGCTGCCGGTCATACCGACGCGACCTATGAACAGATCGTCCATGCCGTCGAGCTTGGGCTGACGCAGGCTGTCCATACCTTTAATGCGATGACTCCGCTTCATCACCGCAAGCCAGGCACCGCAGGAGCCGTGCTCACGGAGGATGCGATCTGCGCCGAGTTGATAGCTGATGGACATCATGTCCATCCCGCCGCGATCCGCCTGCTCGTGTGTGCCAAGCCTGCGGATCAGTTAGTCCTGATCACGGACGCCATGTCGGCCGCCGGTCTGGGCGACGGCGACTATGAATTGGGGGGCTCGCTGTCACGGTGCAGGACGGGATCGCCAGACTTCAAGAAGGCGGCAATCTGGCCGGCAGTACGCTGACGATGATTGAAGCGGTACGCTTCATGCTGAAACATACCGCTCTCACTCTTCCCCAGATCAGCCGGATGGCCAGCCTCAACCCTGCCCGCAGGCTCGGCCTGCAGGAGACGACAGGCAGCCTGAGTGTGGGCAAGCTCGCAGATCTGGTCTGGTGCGACCATGAACTTCGGGTACAACAGACGTGGGTCAACGGCAGACCCGTTATTCAAGCCTAGCATTACCCTGCCCTTGCCTTGGTCAAGGGCTTTTTTTTGTGGCATTGTGTTTTTAATTGTATATATGCCGAGCAATCAAAAAACATGTCCTCAAAAGAGGACATGTCTCAGGTTTCTGCCAGATAAATCTTTGAGCCGTGCTGCTGTGCATAAGCGGCCAACGGCCCTTCGAGCGGCGCGTCCGTAATAAAGGCATGTACATCAGATAAGGCTGCAGTGGAAAAAAGCGAGGTTTTCCCTACTTTCGTATGATCAAACACCGCATAGGTTTGCTGAGCTCGCGTCATGAGCGCTTTGGCGATCTGGGCCTCCTGTTCCGAGTATGTGGAAATACCGCCTTCCACGGATATGCCGTCGACGCCGATGAACATTTTGCCGATATGCAAGTGTGCTACCATCGCCTCGCCAAGCGGACCGCACAGTTCAAAACTGTTGTGACGCATAATGCCGCCGGTCACGACGACCTGGATGGCGCTGCCGGCCAATTCCATCGCCACGTTAACGGCATTAGTGACCACTGTGATGCCTTTGCGCGGTTTGAGCAGCTTGGCGAGCAGATAATTGGTCGTGCCGCCGGAGAGGCCGATAACATCGCCTTCATCGATCAATGCAGCCGCCTGCTGGGCGATTCGTTCTTTCTCCAGGTAGGAGAGACCTTTTTTTTCTTCGAATGGAAGATCCCGCACACTGTTCATCCCGTCGTACATCGCACCGCCGATCGTCCGGATCAGCGGCTCGGACTTCTCCATCATCTCCAAGTCGCGACGCGCAGTCGCTTCGGAGATGCCGAGCCGCTCCACCAGCTCCTGGATTGTGATGCGGCCTTGCTGTTTGAGCAGCAGCATGATCTCAGCTCTTCTCCGGTCACCTTTGGATAGCAGTGGGCCGGGCATCTTATCGCTCCACCCAAGCTTGTCCGAGCAGCCGCTGCTCCACAGCTTTCCACTCCGGTAGCGCTTCCCAATCACCGCGGCTCTGCACGACCAGAGAGCCGTTGATACTCGCCAACTTCACAGCCTCGCGAGTAGACTTGCCTTTGAGTATGCCAGCCAGGAAACCTGCGCAAAAGCCGTCTCCCGCCCCCACTGTATCCACTACCGTATCAGCAGGATAGAAAGGCACCTCTGTCACGTTGCCTTGTTCGACGATCAGCGTCTTCTCTCCGTAGCCCTTGATGATCGTAGTTGCGTTCAGCCGGGATACTGCAGCCATGATCTTATCCTCGTCTTCCGTATCATAGAGCAGTTGCAGCTCATCCCAGCCAGGCAGGAAATAATCAGCTTGCTCGCTCAGCGGCAGCAATACTTGTCTGGCTTCCTCGATTGACCAGAGCTTGAGACGCAGATTCGGGTCAAAGCATACATTGACTCCGGCTTGCTTGGCCATCTGTACCGCCTCCCAGACCGTCTCCCGGCAGGATTGGCTGAGCGCTGCCGTAATGCCTGTGACGTGGAGAATCTTGCTACCTCTTATGTAGTCTTGATCCAGATCGCTTGGCTGCATCCGGCTGGCTGCCGAGTGCTTGCGGTAGTAGTGTACTGCCACGCGCCCTGCGACTTGCTCGCGGAACATCAGACCGGTCGTCTCCGCGGCTGCCCGCCGGGAGCGGGATACGTCCACCCCTTCGCCTCGCAGCGTCTTCGTAATGACCGCCCCGAACGGGTCATCGCCAAGCCTGCCGAACCAGCCGACGGAGCAGCCGAGTCTGGCAGCACCGATCGCCACGTTGCTCTCAGCGCCGCCGAAACCCTGCTGCAGCACCGGGCTTCTCTCCAGGCTGCGGTGATCTTCCGCAGGCATGAAGAGCGCCATCGTTTCGCCAAAGGTGATCAAATCCGGTGAATATGCCATGAACCATCCCTCCTCATCTGTATACAGGATATTTCATCAGGTAAATAATCACAAGATAAATCAGCAGTACAATAAAGCTCATCGTTCTGGCTTTGCCGATATGTCCAGATGCGCTCTGGCCGGCTTGGATGGCGATCGCAATCTGTTTGATGGGCTTGGTCATCATGCCCGCGACGGCGGCGATGGCCAGAAACAGTACGATAGTCAGGATGATCCAAAAGATAGCGTACTCCATTTGCGAGATCAGATAACCGCCCGTCAAGAGCTGAAGAATAAGAAAATACTGGGCGATCCGATTGCCGCTGACCAGTCCCTCTGCAAGTCCGCTCTGGCCTTCGCCGGCCAACCGTGAAGCGCGGCCGATGAGGAAGGGCAAGACGACATAGAAGCCCATCCCGACGGCTCCGATCACATGTAAAAAAGTCATAAACTGATTCATGTCCATCCTCCATTTCAGTAGGTAACTCCCCTTTAGTATACTAAAAGGTCACAGCAAACACAAAATGAACCTGCCCCGGCCGACAGCTTAATCTGCAGCTAGCCTACCGTTCAAACTAGCGAATCCCGTGTTTGCACAACACGCCATGGATGGCAAAATAAGCAACATCATCCGGCAAGGCATCCTTTATCGGCTTTAATTTGTCTGCGCCATGCTCCTGCACGGCCTCAAGGATGAGCTCCTCTTGGCCTTCAGGGATGATCGCCTGCCAATCGACAGGATGCCCCTCGCCGGCTGCACGAATGATATGCCCCTCCACCGTAACCTTTCCCATCCCTCGCAGCTCGGAGATCTGGGCTACCGTGTGGCCCGATTGAAATAAAGCAAGCGAGACGAGGTGACTCGGCTGATCCTCCGTACCCTCCATCACTGCAGATTCCTGCCCGGAGAGAGGCTTGGCAGTTCCGGCAGCGGGTGCCTCACGGTCCGCATGGGATCGGATGACCTCGATAATCTGCGCACCGTATTTCTGTGCTTTGGCTGTACCTACGCCCTTGATGCCCAGCAGTGCCTCCTCGGTCTGCGGCTTGGATTCCGCCATCTCGCGGAGCGTCGCGTCGAAGAACAGGATGAACGGAGGTACATTCTCCCTTGCCGCAGCCTCCTTGCGCCACCTTCGAAGCGCTTCGAACAGCGGCGAGTCTGCAGCCACTGCGGAGCTGGATGCGCGGCGTTTCAACTGCTTGCGCTTCTGGAACACCTGCTCTTTGCCTTCCAGCACCGGGAGCGCCCTGGCGGTGATGGAGACCGTCGGATAAGCGCCGTCGCTGACGCGCATATACCCTTCCGCGACCAGCCAATACAGCCACTCCGTAATTTCTTTCTCTGCCCAGTCGCGGAACAATCCGTACGTAGTCAGCCTCAAGCCCCATCTCCAAAATCCGCTTGTCTCGCGAACCTTTCAGCACCTTGGCCACCATGGTCAGGCCGAATCTGCCCTTCATCCGCCCCGCGCAAGACAACGCCTTCTGCGCTTCTGCGGTCATATCGGTCGCCGCCGTATCGTCGAGGCAGCTGCTGCAGCGCCCGCAAGCCGGTACGTCGGCTTCGCCGAAATACTCGACGATATATTGCTGCAGACAGCGCTCGGTACGACTGTAATTCATCATCGTATACAGCTTGCTGAGCTGGATCGCCTTTCGGTCTTCATCTCCCGTACCCTGTTCGATCAGGAAACGCTGCACTTGCACGTCCTGCGGACTGAACAACAGCACACACTCGCTGTCGTCGCCGTCGCGGCCCGCTCTGCCTGCTTCCTGATAATATGATTCGATATCACCCGGCATCTGCCAGTGGATGACATAGCGGACATTGGGCTTGTCTATGCCCATCCCGAACGCATTGGTCGCCACCATCACCCGGACCTCGTCAAAGCGGAACCGCTCTTGCGCTTGCATCCGCTCCTCGTCTGCCAGACCACCGTGATATTTGGCTGCCGTGACGCCTTGCCGCTGCAGATCTTCGTAGACCTGCTCCACTTCCTTGCGGGTCGCTGCGTAGACGATGCCGGACTGGTCCGGCCGCTCCGCCAGGAAGTCGCGGAGAAAACGCCGCTTGTCCGCTCCGGTAACGACGGACAATGCTAAGTTGCTGCGGGCAAATCCGGTGACAAACACATTGGGCGAGCGAAGCGCCAGCATCTCCGAGATATCTCGCGCTACGTCTCTGGTTGCAGTGGCCGTAAAGCCAGCTACCAGCGGTCGGTCAGCCAGTCTGGCGATCCATGACGCCAGCTGCCTGTAGCTCGGTCTAAAATCATGTCCCCACTGTGAGACGCAATGGGCCTCATCGATAGCAATGAGCGGGATCGCCATCTGCTCCATGAGAGAACTGAACATCGGTGCATCCAGCCGTTCGGGGGCGATGTACAGCAGCTTGTATTCCCCCTGGGCTGCCCCTCGCAGGACATTGCGGTACTCTGCGCCGCTCAGCGAGCTGTTAAGGAACGCAGCAGGAATGCCCAGCCGGTTCAAAGCATCGACCTGGTCCTTCATAAGGGAGATAAGCGGCGAGATGACAATCGTCGTCCCCTCCATCATCAGTGCCGGGATCTGGTAGCAGACCGACTTGCCTCCCCCGGTCGGCAGGATGGCAAGGGTGTCCCGTCCCTCAAGCAGTCCGGAGATGATATCTGCCTGACCCGGTCTGAACGCATCGAACCCGTATACGCGCTTCAACAGTGCGAGCGCCTCTTCCAGCATAATTCTCCTCCTCTTCAAATCCCCACAAAAAAGATACTTTGCGGGGGCCCCGGGTACAAATAAATGGTTCTAAATCAAGCGGAGACCCTGCTGCGAAGTCAGGGTCTCCCGATTAAATCGCTATATGTCGGACCTACCTGCTTCCCCATCCCGCTATCCCGTGATGATGGCCATGACCTTACGGACGGAGTCGGCGGACGTGTCCAGCGCCGTCTTCTCCTCTTTCGTCAGATCAAGCTCGAACACCCGCTCGATGCCGTCCGCGCCCAGGATTACAGGGACGCCCATGAATAGATTGTCATAGCCGTATTCGCCCTGCAGCAGGGCGATCACCGGGATGATCCGCTTCTTGTCCTTCAGGATCGCCTCAGCCATCTGTACAAGCGATGCGGCAGGCGCATAGTAGGCACTGCCATTGCCCAGCAGGTTCACGATCTCGCCGCCACCGACACGGGTCCGCTGGACGATCGCTTCGATTCGCTCGGCGGGGATCAACTTCTCGATCGGGATCCCGCCGACATTGGAGTAGCGCACCAGAGGCACCATATCGTCGCCGTGGCCGCCCAGGACGAAGCCGCGGACGTCCTCGACCGAGACGTTGAGCTCCTCAGCAATAAAGGTGCAATAACGGGCCGTATCGAGCACGCCGGATTGGCCGATCACCCGGTTCTTGGGGAATCCCAGCGACTCATAAGCGACGTAAGTCATGGCGTCGACAGGGTTGCTCAGAATGATGACAATCGATTCGGGGCTGGTCGTTTTGATCTGCTCACAGACGGATCTGACGATGCCGGCATTCGTATTGACCAGATCATCCCGGCTCATCCCCGGCTTGCGGGCGATGCCTGCCGTGATGATGACGATGTCCGACTCACGGGTATCTTCATAACTGGACGTACCGGTTATTTTGGCGTCGATGCCCTGAACAGGCGTCGACTCCATCATATCCAGCGCCTTGCCTTTAGTGGGATTCTCCAACTGCGGGATGTCGACCAACACAATATCGCCGAGCTCTTTTTGCGCCAGCATCAGAGCCGTGGTAGCGCCTGTGAATCCCGCCCCTACTACCGTAATCTTGTTACGCTTGATAGCCATACTCTGATCTACCTCCTCTATGACGATTCGGATCCCTCTATGAGGAAGACGGCATCGCCCGGTGGGAGATGCCGTACTTCGATTGGTCGATGTGATTACGAAGCAGCTTGATTTAGCGGCTCCGACATCGATTGGAACTTGCTCTACATGTTAGCGATGATCTCGTTGGCGAATTCGGAGCATTTTACTTCTTTGGCGCCTTCCATCAGACGGGCAAAGTCATAAGTCACCGTTTTGTTGTTGATCGAAGTCTCCATGCCTTTGTAGATCAGGTCAGCCGCTTCCTGCCAGCCCAGGTGCTCAAGCAGCATGACGCCGGAGAGGATGACGGAGCCAGGGTTTACAACATCCTTGTCAGCATACTTGGGTGCCGTGCCATGAGTTGCTTCGAAGATGGCATGTCCTGTCAAATAGTTGATGTTTGCCCCCGGTGCAATACCGATGCCGCCGACTTGCGCAGCCAGAGCGTCGGAGAGATAGTCGCCGTTCAGGTTGAGCGTCGCGATCACATCAAAGTCGGTCGGACGAGTCAGCACCTGCTGCAGCGCGATATCGGCGATGGCGTCTTTCACAATCAGCTTGCCGGCTGCTTCCGCTTCTGCTTGCGCCTTGTTGGCTGCATCCGTACCTTCGGCTTCCTTGATGCGGTCGTATTGCCCCCAAGTGAAGGTTTGCTCAGGATACTCTTGCTCGGCCACCTCGTAGCCCCAGTTCTTGAATGCACCTTCGGTGAATTTCATGATGTTGCCTTTGTGAACGAGCGTAACCGACTTGCGGCCATGCTTGAGTGCATACTCGATAGCAGCGCGTGCCAGTCGCTTGGAGCCTTCGGAAGACACAGGCTTGATGCCGATTCCGGATGTTTCCGGGAACCGGATTTTATTCGCACCCATCTCCTCTTGCAGGAAAGCAATCACTTTTTTCACTTCATCCGAGCCTTCTTGGTACTCGATGCCCGCATAGATATCTTCTGTATTCTCGCGGAAAATAACCATGTCAACCAGCTCTGGACGTTTGACCGGCGATGGCACGCCGTCGAAGTAACGGACCGGACGCAGGCAAGTATACAGATCAAGCTCTTGGCGAAGCGCAACGTTCAGGGAACGGATGCCGCCGCCGATCGGCGTCGTCAGAGGCCCTTTAATGGCGACGATATATTCGCGGATGGCTGTCAGCGTGTCGGCCGGCAGCCACTCCCCGAACTCGTTGAACGCTTTTTCGCCGGCGAATACTTCGTACCAGGCAAGTTTCTTCTCACCCTTATAAGCTTTCTCTACAGCGGCGTCGAGTACGCGCTGGGAAGCACGCCAGATATCGCGGCCTGTGCCGTCGCCTTCGATGAACGGGATGATCGGCTGGTTAGGCACCTGCAGCAAGCCGTCTTGAATCGTGATTTTTTCGCCTTCAGTAGGCAGTTGATATTTTTCGAATTGAGCCATGAGTATAATTCCTCCATCTTCTTGTTTGGTTTGGGTTAGATCGTTATTGACGTTCGCTGATTGGTGTGTAACGCGCGCTGGACGGACCAGTATACTCAGCCCGCGGACGGATCAAGCGGTTGTTCTCATACTGCTCGAGGATATGTGCTGTCCATCCGGAGAGCCGGCTGATCGCAAAGATCGGCGTAAACAGATCGCGGGCGATCTTCAATGTCGTGTACACGGATGCCGAGTAGAAATCGACATTGGGCTTAAGCCCTTTCTGGCCGGTGACGATCTCCTCGATCTTAACAGACATCTCGTACAGTTCCATATTGCCGGTCAGCTTGCCCAGCTCCTGGGACATCTTCTGCAGATGCTTGGCGCGCGGGTCGCCGTTTTTGTATACACGGTGACCGAAGCCCATAATCTTCTCCTTGTTGGCCAGCTTCTCCTGGATGACGGATTCGACTCTGTCCAGCGAACCGATCTCTTCGAGCATGACCATGACAGCTTCATTGGCTCCGCCGTGCAACGGTCCTTTGAGGGCGCCGATCGCAGAAGTAACGCCGGAGTAGATATCGGAGAGCGTCGCCACAGTGACCCGGGCGGCGAACGTCGAAGCATTGAGCTCATGATCGGCATGCAGCACCAAAGCCTGGTCAAGCGCCTTGACCGCTACCTCATCAGGGTCCTCACCGTTTAGCATATACAGGAAGTTATGGGCGAGGGAGACGCCGGACTTCGGAGCGATCGGCTCCTTGCCTTCACGGATGCGGGAGAATGCAGCAATAACCGTAGGCAGCTGGGCTTGCAGCTTGATCGCCTTCTTCAGGTTAGCCTCTGGAGACATGTCCCCGGCAGAAGCGTCATACAGCGACAGGCTGGAGACAGCTGTGCGAAGGGCAGCCATCGTGTTGGTATCCTTCGGATACAGGCGGATTGCTTCGATAACCTCGGCGGGAACGCTTGCATGCGTATCGAGTTCCTTGCTCAGCTCTTCCAGCTCGGATTTGTTCGGGAGCTTGCCGTACCAGAGCAGATAGGCAACCTCTTCAAAGGACGCGTGTTCAGCAAGTTCGTCGATATCAATACCGCGATACGTTAATACGCCATCAATTATAGAGCTGATGGAGGAGGTTGTGGCTACAATCCCTTCCAGACCTTTGGTTGCTGTCATATTTCTCTCTCCTTTAACATCGAAATTCGCCATAGAAATCCCATTATTCAACTTCGATTTCTTATCGTCTTTATCATCATAAAGGATTTCGACAGGGATGTGAACCAAAACCCGAATAAAAAAGATTTATCGGCGCCATAAAATATTTCATTGACGCTAACTTTCGCCTTATGATATGGCAGGCAAGTCCGCCGCTGCTTTCTTCTCATGCGCGTCAGTGGTAAAATGACGTAGAACAAGCTCGAATGTGATACAGAGACTGTTCCAATAACCCGCTTATATTCGGAGGCAACGGATGACTCAAATACGCAACGGCATCATCGATATCGGCTCCAACTCCATTCGTCTGGTCATCTATGAGCAGACGGCAACCGGAGCCAACCGCGTCATCGACGGCACCAAACGCCCGGCCAGGCTGAGCGAAAAAATCGATCGCGACGGCAGGCTGCCGGAAGCGACAATACAGCAATTGATCGGCACCCTCAACCATTTCAAGCTGATCTGCTCCCACCAGCGCGTCAGCTCGATCCGGGCGGTCGCTACCGCAGCTATCCGCAACAGTACCAATCGCGAAGAGGTGCTGACCTTACTGCGGGAAAAGACGGGGCTGCCGATCGAGATCCTCTCTGGCGAGCAGGAAGCCGAGTATGGTTTTCTGGGCATGTTGAGCACCCTCGATGTAAGGGACGGGTTGCTGGTCGACATCGGCGGAGGCAGCACGGAGATCACGCTCTTCCGCGACCGCGTGCGGCTGCACAGCGTCTCCTTCCCGTTCGGCTGCGTCAACCTGAACCGCCGTTTCATGGAGAACGGCATGATGAACGACAAGGCGCTGGCCGAGCTGCAAAGCCATGTCGCGGAGCTGGTCCGCGGCGAGCGCTGGATTGCCGAAGCGGCCGGGCTGCCGGTAGTCGGTATCGGCGGAACGGCGAGAGCCTTCGGCAAAATCCATCAGGCAAGCACAGATTACCCATTCACCCAGACACATAACTACCCTATCGCTGCTGCAGAAGGAGAAGGCTTATTAACAACCCTTCGGCAACTGCCGCTGGACAAACGCAAGAAGTTCCCGGGCCTTTCCAAGGACCGGGTGGATCTAATCGTTCCCGGCCTGGCGGCACTGCAAACCATCCTCGCAATTAGCGGCTGCAGCGGATATCTGATCTGCGGCGCCGGTCTGCGGGACGGACTGTTCTTGCATTCGGGTTTGAGCAGTCAGGATATGGTGAAGGACGTACTGGCCTACAGCATCGACAATCTGGGAGCCCTCCACCCGGAGGCGCCTGCTGTTCATGTCAGACAAGTGCACAAGATGGCCATGGAGCTCTTCGAGAACGGCAGCCGCGCCTACGCTTTCCCTGCGCGCGCCCGCCGCTGGATGGAAGCAGCCTCCCGCTTGTTCAGGATCGGTGCGAGCATAGACTATTACAAGTATGCCCAGCATTCGTTTTACCTGATCATGAACAGCCATCTCAACGGTCTTAGCCATCGTGAGATCGTGCTGACTGCCGCCATTGCCTCCTATAAAAATAAAGGCAAAGCCAAGCAGGCCATACAGCCTTACCAGAACATTCTGGAAGCGGACGACCTGGAGCACATCTGCCGTCTGGGCACCCTGCTCCAGCTCGCAGTCGCCCTCGACCGGAGCGAAGCGCAGACGATCGGGCGGCTTCAGATCGATCTGACCCCGCCATTGCTGACCCTGCGGCCGCTGGAAGCGAGCACTTCTCTGGAAGTGGAGCGGCGGGAAATCGATGCGCTCGCAGACGATTTCAAAAAAATCTGGCAGCTGACTCCCGTTCTGCAGCGCTAACCAGAAGCGCCTGTCATTGCAAGTATTTCCAGCTGTCGATCCGTCCTGATTCGAATTGGCTGCGGAACGGCGGCAGCTTATTGCTCACCTGCTCATAGAGACCGCTCGGCAACAGCTCTCTGGCTTTGACATTGTCATCCAGATTGAACTGCAGCATCCGCACCAAGTCCTGCCTGAGCACCGGATCGAAGACCGGGCACATCAGCTCGATCCGCCGCGTCAGATTGCGCGTCATCCAGTCGGCGCTGGAGAGGTACACTTCTTCTTCGCCGCCATTTTTGAAATACACGATCCGTGAGTGCTCCAGGAAGCGGTCGACGATGCTGATCACCCGGATGTGCTCGCTGATGCCCGCTACGCCCGGCCGCAGACAACAGACGCCACGGATGATCAACTCAATTCGCACACCCGCCTGTGATGCCTCATACAGCTTGTCGATCATGTCCTGATTGGACAAAGAATTCATCTTAGCGATGATGCCGGCGGATCGCCCTGCCTGCGCGTGGGCGATCTCCCGGTCGATCAGCTCGAACAACTGATCCTTCAGATCGGTAGGCGCGACCGCAAACGCCTTCCATTCGTGGGGAGCGGAGTATCCGGTCACTTCATTGAACAACGCCGATGCATCCACGCCGATGATGGGATGAGAGGTGAACAGTCCGACATCGGTGTAGAGCCTGGCAGTACTGTCATTATAATTGCCCGTCCCGACGTGGACATAGCGGCGCAGAGCTCCCTGCTCCCTTCGCACCACAAGCAGGATCTTAGCGTGCGTCTTCAAGCCGACTAACCCGTATACGACGTGACAGCCGGCCTTCTCCAGCTGTCGTGCCCAGGCGATGTTGCGCTCCTCATCAAAACGAGCCTTAAGCTCTACCACAACCGTTACCTGTTTGCCCGCCTCCGCCGCCGAAGCGAGCGCCTGTACGAGCTCTGACCGGCCGCTCACGCGGTACAAGGTCATCTTGATGGCCAGTACATCCGGATCCTCGGCCGCTTGCCTGACGAAGTCATTGACCGGCTCAAACGATTCGTACGGATGGTACATAAGGACATCCCGCTGCCGCAGCACTTCGAACATATCCTCCACCTCATCCAGCTCCACCGGATAGACAGGCTCGATCTTGGGGTATCGGAGATTGTCCCGCCCAGGGAGAGCACTGCTGAATTTCATCAGGAAGCTGAGGTCGAGCGGTCCGTCGATCTCGATGACATTGTCTCCCGTTTCCAGCTCTTCCTGCAGCAATTGCAGGGCGTACGGGTGCATTCCTTTGTCGATCTCCAGACGCACCGGCATCCCCCAGCGGCGCCGGCGCAGTTCCTTCTCGATTTCCTCGAGCAGATCCTCCGCCCCTTCTTCATCCAGGGTCAGGTCCGCGTTTCGGGTCAGCCGGAACGGATGCACCGCCTTGGCCACATAACCGTTAAACAACGTGTCCATATATTTCTCGATCAGTTTCTCGAGCAGGACGAATTCCATTTTCTTGCTGTTGCCCCGGCCAGGAACCTGGACATAACGCGATAGGATGGAAGGCACCTGCACGATGGCAAACAGCGGTTCTTCCTCCGGCTCCTGATCCTCATTTGTCAAAAGTACGGCCAGGTACAGCTCTTTCGTATGTACAAGCGGGAACGGCCGGCTCTGATCCACCGCCATCGGCGTCAGCACCGGGAAGACGATTTCCCGAAAATGGAGCTCCATCGCTGCCTGCTGGGTTGCGCTCAGCTCATGCAGCTCCTTGAATGCTATCCCTTCCCGCGCCAGCCCGCGCATCACTTCGCGATAGGTCCGATATTGTTCTGTAAGCATCTGGGTCGTCCGTTTGAACAGCCGTTTCCAAAGGCCGGATGGCGTATAGCCGGTAAAGTCTGTTTTGTTATACCCCGCTTTCAACTGATCCTGGATACCGGCCACTCGAACACTCATAAATTCATCCAAGTTGCTTGTCACGATGGCCAGGAACTTGGCCCTCTCCAGCAAAGGTGTGGTTTGGTCCTGCGCCTCCTCCAGCACGCGCCGATTGAATTCAATCCAGCTCAAATCACGATTCACATAATGGGAAATCTGCTGCCTGTTCATGTCTCACGCCTCCCTGGTTTGCCCCTGCTTCGAGAGGCTTAGCTTCACCAGCAGTGGAGCTATCCTTCGAAGCGTACTCTGATCCTTTGCGGGGGGCCCCGAAAACATATCAATACCATCCTATTATCCTCTTCTTTTGTTTTAATCATATTAAGGCAATGTAAATCCAGGGTAAATCAGTTTGCCGTTGACAGTTACCACCTGCGGATCATAAATCCGCCCCCGCCGCCGCTGCGCATCCGCCGCTCGAGCCATCTCAGCATGCGCTGCCGGAAAAACGGGCGGGTGATCGGAAATAATAGCGATAACCCGACCAGATCGCTTAGGAAACCAGGTATAATCAACAAAATGCCGCCGCCCAGGATGCATAAGCCGTCTAGCAGCGATAATCCCGGTATCTGTCCTGCCTGCATCTGCATCTGCGCCTCCTGCCAAACCTTGCGTCCCTCCAGCTGAATCAACAACAGACCGGTTATAGCCGTGGCGGCGATCAAAAGAAACGTCGTCCAGCCGCCGATCCATGAGCCAACTAAAGTGATGATCCAGAGCTCAAGCGCGGGAATGAGGACTAACAGCAAAAGCAACCATCTTCTCATCTAATCGCCTCCTTCGCATAACAGCTTGAGCTTGTTATAGACATCGGGCAGTTGGCGATCCAATCGGGTCGGCCGCCATTCCCGGTTCACCCACACATGACGGGTCGAGCCCTTGACCAGCAGTTCACCGGGCAGCTCGTCAGCGGACGTTGTGCTCTGAGGCATTCCCTCCCAGCCCGGGACCCGGCGAATCTGCGAGTCAAAGGTCAGACGGAGCGGCGAGAAGCTGGCGACACGTGTTGCGATGAGCAGTTGTTCATCATAACGCGCCGGCAGCATGAAGCTGGTATCCAGATCGATCAGCGGCAGCAGCAATCCTGCTTGCTCAATGTCTGCATACCGGTAGCCGGCGTGCCGGATCCATTCGGTCCGCCCGATCTCAAACCAGTTCAAATAGTTGATATGATACACCACTGCCATCTGATCCGTTTCTTGATAACGGACGCGCAGCGGGTGCAAATGCCAGGGCGATGCCATCCTAACCTCCTGTATACGTTTCATGAATTAGCCAGTTCAGGCTGTTGAAAATTAAGACCTCAAGGTTACGGATCGTTCTTCCGATCGCTGTTGTCCCCAGATTTTTTGGATGATCCACTTAAAGGGAGAAATCCGGGGAGAGCGTATGCTTCCGAAGCTAGCTTTTCTGCGAAAAGCTTTCAGGCGAACGCTACGCTTCTACAGAATCGATTCCGCACCCCTCGGCACTTTTCCAACAAAACATAACTACCTCTAGTTTGACATGCCAGCCCAACCAAAAGCAAGAGCGACGGCCGCAGGGCCATCGCTCTTGAGAAGTTGTATCTTGTTTTTTGAATTAAACTACAATCAGGGTCAAAAAATTCGGTTTTCAGCACCGAGAAGGTTGAAGGCAGTTGAAACTGAGGAGCGGAGCGTAGCCAAAGCTACGTGAGCACCTAAAAGTTTCCGAAGGAAACTCACTCCGAAAGCATAAGCTTAGTTCCGACTGCATTCAAGATTCGATGCCGAATCCACATCTCTGAATCACCTTCGTGATCAAAAGCGGATTTTTTGACCTACCTCTCTATAGGACGTTGGCTTGTCCGGTGTAGATGACACCTACCTCACCATAAATCGTTACTTCCATCCCGTCATGCATCAGGTTGAATGCTTCGGCAATGCCGAGAACAACCGGAATACCGATGTTCAGGCAGACCACTGCCGCATGGCTGGTAATGCCGCCTTGCGTCGTAATGACCGCCGCGGCTTTCTCCAATGCCGGCATATAATCTTTGTTGGTCTGGGTAGTCACCAGGATCGAACCGCGTACCGTCTTGGCATTGGCCTCTTCCGCGTTGCGGGCGATGACGACCTTGCCGGTGGCGCTTTGGCTGCCGATGCCTTGCCCTTTGGCGATCAGATCGCCGACATGATGCACTTTGATCAGGTTCGTCGTTCCGGAGCGGCCGACCGGTACGCCGGCAGTGATGATAACCGTATCGCCCAGCTTGACCAGGCCGGTCTCCATCGCGCCGTTAACCGCGATATCGAACATCTGATCCGTCGTCTCCGCAGCGACACCCTTGGCCGGGATTACGCCCCATGTGAGGGCTAGACGTCGCATCACCTGATCGACCGGGGTGACCGCGATGATCGGTGCCTTGGGCCGGTACTTGGAGATCATCCGGGCCGTATAGCCGCTCTCGGTCGAAGTGACGATCGCTTTGACATCGAGATCCAGCGACGAGTTGGTTACGGATTGGCTGATCGCCTCCGTCACATTCGAACGCTGAGCCGTAGCCTGCTTATTGAAGATCTCGCGGTAATTCAGGGCAGACTCGATACGCTCTGCGATGCGCGACATCGTCAGTACGGACTCTACCGGATACTTGCCCGCCGCCGTCTCGCCGGAGAGCATGATCGCGTCGGTGCCGTCGAAGATGGCGTTGGCCACGTCGCTTGCTTCGGCACGGGTAGGACGAGGATTGCGCTGCATCGAATCCAGCATTTGCGTAGCTGTAATAACCGGTTTGCCAGCCAGGTTGGACTTGCGGATCATCATCTTCTGGACCAGCGGCACCTCTTCGGCAGGAATCTCCACGCCAAGGTCGCCGCGGGCTACCATCAGCCCGTCGGATACTTCCAGGATCGCATCCAGATTGTCGACGCCCTGCTGGTTTTCAATTTTGGAGATGATCTGAATATGGGAGGCGTTGTGCTTCTCCAGCAATTCGCGGATTTCCAGGACGTCGCTCGCTCTACGCACAAAGGAAGCCGCGATAAAATCGATGCCTTGCTCGATGCCGAATACGATATCGCCTGCGTCCTTCTCCGTAATGCCAGGCAAGGAGATATCGACGCCTGGGGCGTTAACGCCCTTCTTGCTCTTGATCTGGCCGCTGTTGACGATCCGGCATTTGATCTCGGTGCCTTCAACCTCTTCAACCGTCAGACCGATCAGACCGTCATCGATCAGGATGGTCGACCCTACCTGTACATCGTTGGGGAGATTGCTGTAAGTAACCGGGATGCGGGTCCGGTCGCCCAGGATTTCTTCGGTCGTCAGGACAATCGCATCGCCCTGGTTCAGGTCGATCGGCTCTTCCTTCAGCTTGCCCAGACGAATCTCGGGGCCTTTCGTATCGAGCAGGATCGCTACCGTGCGGCCAAGCTCTTCACAGGCGGTGCGGATATTCTTGATCCGGTTGCCATGCTCTTCAAAATCGCCGTGGGAGAAGTTGAGGCGAGCGACGTTCATGCCGGCGAGAATCAGTTTTTTGGTGTTCTCCAGCGATTCGCTCGCCGGCCCGATGGTGCAGACAATTTTTGTTTTGCGCATTAGTTCGTTTCCTCCGTTTTTGCTCTCATGCGTAAACGACTTGGCCATACTCGGTCAAGTCTTGTTTCGCTTGTATGACAGACATGTTCTTCCTAAAATTACACGATTCGAGGCGGCTTGTACAGGGTCATTCACAAAAAATTAACCATTGACCGATTGTGGCGCCTGATCGACCGTCTCTTCGCCCGGCTCCTCCAGGGTCGAAAACGTACCGATCCGACGGAACTTCTCATAACGGTCGCTTACCAACTCTTCCGGTGACATCGCCGTCAGTTGCTGCAGATGACGCCAGAGCGCATCCTTGAGCGACTCGGCCTGAGCCGCCGTGTCCCGATGAGCGCCGCCCTGCGGCTCTGGGACGATCTCCTCGATAATACCGAACTCCAGAAGATCCTTGGCTGTAATCTTCATCGCTTCCGCAGCCTGATCCGCTTTGGACGCATCCTTCCAAAGAATCGATGCCGCGCCATTAGGCGAGATGACCGAGTAGATCGCATTCTCCAGCATCAACACGCGGTTGCCGACTCCGAGCGCAAGGGCGCCGCCGCTGCCGCCTTCACCAATGACAGCGCAGATGATCGGGACGCCGAAGATCGCCATTTCCCGCAGATTGCGGGCAATTGCTTCCGATTGGCCGCGTTCCTCGGCCGTGTTGCCGGGGTAAGCGCCCTTGGTGTCGATCAATGTGATAATCGGCCGATTAAACTTGTTGGCCTGCTGCATCAGCCGCAGCGCTTTGCGGAAGCCCTCGGGATGCGGACTGCCGAAAAAACGGGCGATATTATCTTTGGTGTCCTTGCCCCGCTGATGGCCGATCACCGTGACGGGGACGCCGTTCAGCTTGGCGAGTCCGCCCACGATCGCCAGATCGTCTGCGAACAGACGGTCACCATGCAGCTCGATAAAGTCGGTAAACATGTGCTGGATCAGATCCAGTGAGGTCGGTCGCTGCTGATGCCGCGCAAGATGCATCTTCTGCGCTGGCGACAGCTCCTCATACAGCTCGTCTTCCAGCGACTTGTAACGGTGCTCCAGCCTGGCGATCTCGTCACCGAAATCTATGCCCCGCTCCTCGCCGAAGCGCTTAAGCTCGTCGATCTTCTTGCGAAGCTCGTGAAGCGGCTTCTCGAATTGAAGTTCACCCGCCATGGACAGCATCCTCCCTTACCGTGTGCATATCAAGCAGCTTGGTCAGCATCTGCTTCAGGTCCTTGCGATGTACGACCTTGTCGATCTGGCCGTGCTGCATATTGAACTCGGCCGTTTGAAAATTGTCGGGCAGCTTCTGGCGGATCGTCTGCTCGATGACGATACGTCCCGCAAAGCCAACCAGGGCGGCCGGCTCGGCCAAATTGTAATCGCCAAGCATTGCGAAGCTGGCCGACACGCCTCCCATCGTCGGATCCGTCAGCACGGAGATATACAATCCGCCAGCTGACTGGAACTTGGCAAGGGCGGCGCTTGTCTTGGCCATCTGCATCAGAGAGAGGATACTCTCCTGCATGCGAGCGCCTCCGGAAGTGGAAAAGATCAGCAGCGGCAGCTCCCTCTCCATCGCCGTTTCGATGGCGCGAGTGATCTTCTCGCCGACGACCGATCCCATGCTGCCGGAGAAAAAATCAAAGCTCATGACGGCGATCACAACGGGGAAGCCGCCAATCGCGCCTTGTCCGGTGACGACGCCGTCAAGCAGACCGGAGTTTTTTTTCTGCTGCTCCAGCTTGTCGGCGTATCCCGGAAAGCCGAGCGGATCCTCGGAGACCATCCGGGCATCAAACTCCTCCAGCTTGCCATCATCAATGATCAGCTGGATCCGCTCCCACGCGCTCAGGCGGAAATGATGACCGCAAGAAGGGCAAACCTTGAGGTTTTTCTCCAGTTCCTTGCTGAACTGGATCGTCCCGCACTTGGGACATTTGTTCATCAGACCTTCCGGAATATCGCGTTTCGTATTCTTGGAAGGGATGGTAGCGTATTTTTTTTTATGGAATAAATCCTTAAACATGAAGAGGACACCTCTCAAGGCGCAAAAGTATTGTGACGAGAACCGGCCGGCCGCCCCCTAAGGGACGCGCTTCCGAACATGGCCGATTCTCCTCACAACCGGGGGTTCTATCTTCTAGGAATGGAGAATGGAGTTGAGCGCTTCCTGCACTTCTTCCAACTCTCCGGAGGGCACCAATATCTCGAACTGCTGTTTGGAGAGACTGACAGGCCGAGCCTGGATCATAAATCCTTCTTCGGTCAGCCGCTTCGTGATGTTCTCCGCAATCTTGGCGGTAGGCGCGATATAGATAACCGTCCACATGAAGGTACCCCCTAAATCCCTGGTTCAGGCCGCATAATGCAATAATGATACCATAACTACGGTTTTTACCGCAAGAAAGCGATCGGTTAGTCCTGTGGTTCAGCTGGCCACTCTGCGAGCATATACTGGTTGGCGGCAGGATCCTTATGGGCAATCCTGGCGGAGGCGGCGGCGGCCAGACCGGCTACCAGGTCATCCAGAAACACATGAATGCCCTGGCTTTTTCCGTTTAATTGCTGGATGATCCCGGGCTTGACTTTATCCAAATACCCAAAGCTTGTCAACCCGATCATGCCATAAACATTGGTGATGCCCAGAGCCAGCGTTTCATCCACTCCGTAGAGCGATTCATCTGCAGCCATGATGGACTGTAGAGGCTCAGGCAGCAGACCCTGCTCCGCCAGCTCATCCAGGGCCATCCCGGTATACATCACATACTGAACTTCCCGCTTGCCTAGCACAGTCCTCACGCTCTCCATACATTCCTCCAGCGTCAGCTGGTTGTTGTACGGACGCTGCAGGGTATAGACGATATCGGCAACCTGTCTTACCTCCACGCCACGCCTTTTCAGCCATTGCTCCAGTCCTGTAGACATCTGCATCCCTCCTGCGCGGTCACAAGCAAGGCGCGAGCACGGCCGAATAGCCGGCGCAAGCTTGTATGTCTCCTAAATGTATGCAGGGACAAGCGTAGATGTTCCACAATTTTGGCAGGCAAGCTACTTGACGACGGCCGAGCCCTCGCCTAGCAGCTGCTCGATGGCGGCGATCAGCTCCGGCGACGGCCTCACCCGGTAACGCTCGCTGAGCGCTACGGTGCGCTGACCCTCCTCATAGAACAACACCGTAGGCAACGGGCCGACATGACGGCTGAGCAGCGTCTGCAGCTGCTCCAGGCGCTGCGGCTGGCTGCGGCCGGACGCCACCTTGACGTAGAGCCGCTGCTGTGCAGAACTGCGGGAAGCTGCGCCTGCAGGAGCCGGTTTGGGCTGACTATGCTGAGCTGCCGGAGCAGCACCAGAGCTGCCTTGCCTAGTGCTCCTGGAGCGACCGCTTCTGCTCTGCGCCTGGCGTCTCAGGCGGCTTGCTTCTCCCGCTAGATTCACGCCTGTCAGCGGGACTGCCTCCTCGCAGATCAGCTTGAAGTCTTCTTCCTCCTGCTGGACGGTAGCCAGCACCATGACCAACGCGCCGGGCTTCAGCAGCTGAGCGCTCCGCTTCCACAAGGTCGGGAAGGCAACCGCTTCGACGCGCAGCAGACGATCCTCCAGCTCCAGGAATGCCATCGGCTGCCCCTTCTTCGTTGTAAAAGGCTTCACCGAGACGATCATACCCGCCACGACCGCGAGAGCGCCGTCCGGCTGGTCTGCCAGATCGACTACCCGGTCCAGACCAAGCGGCTCCAGACTCCCCTCATGCTCATCGAGCGGGTGCCCCGAGATGTAGAGTCCGAGCAGCTCGCGCTCGAACTCCAGCATTTGCGTCGGGGTATACGGCTGCACCTCGGGCAGCTCGACGCGCCAGTTCTGCACTTCTGCGAATCCGAACAATTCGATCTGCAGCTCCTCGCGCTCCTTGCGCCACTTGACGGCCGCCTCCACCGTCTCATCAAGCGCCGCCAGCAGCTGCGCCCGGTGGCCCGGCAGCGAATCCGCCGCACCCGCCTGGATGATACTCTCCAACACACGCTTGCTCACGATACGCAGGTCTACCCGCTGGCAGAGATCGAGCAGGCTGGCGAACGGACGCTCTTCCCGCTCTTTCATCAAGGCCTGGATCGCCTGGGCGCCAACGTTTTTGATCGCTGCCAGGCCGAACCGGACCGCTGAACCCGAAGGGGTAAACGATACGCCGCTCTCTTGCACGTCCGGGGGCAGCACCTCGATCCCCATACGCCGGCATTCATCGACATATTCTGCGGTTTTGCGCTGATTGCCTGTAAATGAAGCCAGCATCGCCGCCATGAACGGTACCGGGTAGTGCGCTTTGAGCCACGCCGTCTGGTACGAAAGGACACCATAAGCGGCAGCGTGAGCCCGCGGGAAGCCATAGTCGGCGAAGCGGACGATCATGTCATAGACACGGTTGGCATCCGTCTCGCTGTAGCCCTGCGCGGCGCTGCCGCTTACAAAATGAGCTCGCTGCTCATCCAGCACCTCGCGTTTCTTTTTGGACACGGCTCGGCGCAGCAGGTCTGCTTCGCCGAGCGAGAATCCGGCCATCCGGGAAGCGATCTGCATGATCTGCTCCTGATAGACGATAATCCCGTACGTGTCCGATAGGATAGGCTCCAGATCGGGGTGCGGGTAGGTGACTTCACTTCGGCCGTGCTTGCCGGCGATGTAGGTCGGGATAAATTCCATCGGACCCGGCCGGTACAGCGCATTAACCGAGATAATATCCTCAAACACGTTCGGCTTGAGCTCCCGCAGCACCCGCCGCATGCCTTCGGACTCCAGCTGGAAGACCCCTGTTGTCTCGCCTTTGCCCAGCCCTTCGTAGGTCAGCGGATCATCGTCCCTGATCCGGCTCAAGTCGATCTCTTTGCCGTACAACTCGCGAATCCATCCCAGTGTCCGCTCGATAACGGACAACGTCCGCAGGCCCAGGAAATCCATCTTCAGCAAACCGACCGTCTCCAGCTGCTCCATGGCATATTGGGTTAGCGGCGTCGTATCCGAGCCCTTCTGCAGCGGCACATAATGTGTCAGCGGCTCGCCTGCGATCACCACACCCGCAGCATGAGTCGAGGCATGCCGCGGCATGCCTTCGACCTTGGCGGCCATGGCCAGCAGCCGCTCGGTAGCCGGGCGCTTGCTCGCATCCTGCAGTTCAGGGCTCCGTGCTATCGCGCCTGTGAGCGTAATGCCCGGCTGCTGCGGGATCAGCTTCGCCGCCCGGTCGACATCGGCATACGGCAGATTGAGGGCCCGGCCGACATCGCGCACCGCTGCGCGGGCTGCCATCGTGCCGAAGGTGATGATCTGCGCCACATGCTCATCGCCGTACTTCGCCGATACATAAGCGATCACCTCGTCCCGCCGCTCATCGTCGAAATCGATATCGATATCCGGCATCGTAATCCGCTCGGGGTTGAGGAACCGCTCGAACAACAGCTTGTAACGCAGCGGATCGACATCGGTGATGCGCAGCACATAGGCGACGAGGCTGCCGGCTGACGATCCCCGCCCGGGTCCCGTACGGATCCCTTCCTGGTGCGCATAGCGGATAAAGTCCCAGACGATCAGGAAATAATCGCTGAATCCCATCTTGCTGATGACCGACAGCTCGTAGTCCAGCCTTGCCCGCGCTTCATCAGGGAAGCCGGGCTCCGAGCTCCACCGCTCTCCCGACGCGTAGCGGGACTCCAGTCCGTCTTCGCAGAGCAGGCGAAGATAGCTGTCCGAGTCCTGCCCTTCAGGGAGCGGCGAGAAGGCAGGCAGCAGCGCCCTGCCAAGCTGGAGCTCCAGATTGCATTGGGCTGCGATCCGCTCAGTATTGGCGATCGCCTCCGGAGCATACCGGAACAGCATCTCCATCTCGGCTGCGCTTTTGAGGTAATTCTGATCGCTCGTCATGCGCAGCCGACCCTCATCCTCCACACTCTTGCCCGTACCGATACAGATCAGCACGTCCTGGACTTCCGCATCTTTCGCCTCGATGTAATGCACGTCATTGGTAGCGACGAGCGGAATCCCGGTCTCCTCGGCCAGCTTCATCATGCCTTGGTTAACCTTCTTCTGCTCCAGCAGACTATGATCCTGAAGCTCAAGATAGAAGTCCTCGCCGAAGATGCGCCGATAGCGCTCGGCAGCTGCTCTCGCTTCCCCGTACTTCTCCTGCAGCAGCAGCTGCGACACTTCTCCCGCAAGACAGGAGCTCAGACAGACGAGCCCTTCGGCGTGACGCTCCAGCACCTCCAGGTCGATCCGGGGCTTATAGTGGAAGCCCTCCAGATGACCGATCGAGACCAGCTTCATCAGATTGCGGTAGCCTCTCTCATCCTTGGCGAGTAAGATCAGATGGTAGATCGGGTTTTGTTGGCGTGCCCCCTTCTCCCAGCGAGAGCCCGTCGTCAGGTAGACCTCGCAGCCGATGATCGGTTTGATCCCCTGCGCCCTGCATGCCTGATAAAAACCGATCGCGCCATACATGACGCCATGATCGGTCAGCGCCAGTGCCTTCATGCCGAGCGCGGCAGCTCTTGCCGTCAGATCGCGGATCCGTGCCGCGCCGTCCAGCAAGCTGTATTCGCTGTGCACATGCAGGTGCACAAATCCGTCTTCACGTCCCATAGCTGTTACCCTCTCATGTCGCACCTATATTTCTTCTATTTTATCATATTGTCCCTACCCCCGCCCATAAAATGAACTAGTAGCCCCGGACAAGCAGATCCGGCGCAATAAAGGCGGTGATTGGGACATGCAATATTTTCTCAGCAAGGCGGCATTGGATTTTTTTATCGCATTCGGAGTAGTGATCGGGGGCGCCATGCTTGCCGGGATCGGCGCGGTGCTCGTCTTCCTGCCGCCAACGAACGAGATGATGCTCGCAGCGGACAAGCTCAAAATTTGGGCGATCGTGGCCGCTGTCGGCGGCACGATCGATCCGATGCGCGTGATTGACTTCAATATGCTCCAGGGCAACCTCTCTCCGGTGGTCCAGCAGATTTTCTATATCATCTGCGCTTTTCTGGGCGCCCATATGGGGACCGAGCTGGTGCGGCTGGTCTGCCGGGGAGGCTTATAGCGATGCGGGTCCCCCAATTTGAGCGATTCACACGCAGCATGTATACCATGGGCGTCTTGGCCATCGGGATTGTGATCGGCGCCGCGATCTTCAACGGCATCTACCATTACCAGCTCAGTGCGCTGTATCAGCAGATCGGCGAGCTCGGCAGCGAGATCGACGGGAAGGCTCAGGAGATTGAACAGTTGACCCGTTTCAAGGATAGTCATACCGTCATCAAGACAATCCAGGTTTTTATAGAGGAAGAAAAGCAGGCCGGCGGCCTGGTGCTGGACAGCCGCACGCAGACCGAGCTGAAGCGGCGGGTGACTGCCGATCTGCGCATCTTCATCGGACGCAGCATCTACGAGATCGATTCAGAAGCAAAGTTGGCTCGTGTGCTGCTGGACCACAAGCTGTATCTGAACGTATATGAGAAAGATTACAGCCTGGAGATCAAGACGATGCTGGTCGTCGATAATGAGCTTAAGGTGTGGGTAAAGGTGAGTAGGCATTCGAGGAGCTGACGTGATACAATAGGACGAGCGTGAACCAACTATACGTTCGTGTCAACCTCTATAAGGCATGAAACCGATAAAGGAGTGTAAGTCTCACCCATGGAAATTCTTCAATGGCTGTTTATCGCCGGGATCATCACTGCTCTGCTGTCGTCGGTGTTCTTCAGCCTGCGCGCCCGCAGATCCAAGGACCAGCGCCTGCGGGGCCTGTACGCGGCCCGCATGAACATCTCGATGGGCATCATGCTGATCCTGATGGCGGGCATTCAGATGATCATGTTTACCGGCGACACCGTACGCGTCATCGTAGGCACGCTGTTCCTGCTGCTGGGCCTCTTCAACTTCTTCGCCGGATTGCGCAACCACCGTCACTTTTCTACGTTGAAGTCATGAGCCATGGCGCACCTCCTCTAATAGGTATCGATCATCTGCGCCGTCATCATCGCTTTGGCGGCAAGCCCCCGCTCATCCTCGATCTCGATCTCCAGCTTGGCCGATTTCCGGCTCATCTCCAGCAGCTTCGGCAGCACCGCGATCTCGCTGTCGATCTGGATCGGCCGGACAAAATAGGTCGTGATGCTCTCAAGCACATGATCCCGCTTCCCGACTTCCCGGATCAGCCGCCGCGCCCCATGCATCATCAAGGTCATCAGCACCCCCTCCGAGAGCGTGCCGAGCTGCCCGGACATCTGGGGCGTGATCCGGCCTCGGTAGGAACGGCCATCCTCTCTCACTTCCCCATCCTCCATCGCGAACCGTTTCCAGATCAGATCATCGAAGGTTTCTCCGGACTGCGTCTGCTTATTGGCAAACTGAAGGGCCGCCAACACCTCCTGACGGCTGACGACCGCCAGCAGCTTGCGCTGCCTGTCGACGATGGGCAGCAAATCAATGCCCTCGGATGCCATCGTGTGGGCGGCTGAAGTGACGGTCGTGCCCGGGTGGATCGTGATCGGCTGACGAGTCATCAGCTTCTCGATCACCTGGTTGCGGGGCGAGCCCGCCACATCCCGTGCCGTCACCATCCCGATAACCCTGTGCCAGTCGTCGACAACGGGAAATCTCGCATGCCCCGTCTCCTGCTGCAAGGCATCAAAAGCCTCCACCGTGTCCCTGGCTCGGAGCAGCTCAGACGGTCTCCCCAGCGTCACGATTTCCTCGATCAGCATAATCTTCCGCTTGATTACACGGTCGTACATCGCCCGGTTGATCAGCGATGCTACCGTGAACGTATCATGACCGGACGAGATAATCGGCAGCTGACGTTCGTCTGCCAGACGCTTCACTTCCTCGCTCGTATCGAAGCCGCCAGTGATGAGCACGCCAGCGCCTTCAAGCAGCGCCATCCGATGCACGTTCTCGCGGTTGCCGACGATCAGCAGACTATCCGCATCAATGTAGGTCAGCATGGCGTCCAATTGCATCGCGCCGATGACGAACTTGTGAAGCGTCTTATGGAGTCCCTGCGCGCCGCCCAGCACCCGGCCTTCCAGGATGTCTGCAACTTCCGCGAAGGTGAGACGATCGGGGCGGCTGCGGTGTTTCTTTTCAATCCGTACCGTTCCGATCCGCTCCTTCGTGCTGACGATACCCAGCTTCTCCGCTTCCTTGACCGCGCGGTAAGCCGTTCCCTCGCTGACTTCAAGTTCTCTGGCCAGCGAGCGTACCGAGATGCCGCTGCCCACCTTCAAATTCTGGATATGCTGAATGATACGCTCGTGCTTGGTCAGTGCCTCCTGATCCGGATTGCCTGGTATCATGATCTGAATTCCCTCCTTTTTTCAAAAAAACGTTCCAATTTGCTCCAAAAGCAAGTAAAGTTAAGATTGGACTATGCCGGTACTGCTTCGACAGTCCGGACGCATTTCCTTTTTTCCATCTAGAAGGGGTTTGTTTATGACTTACGTTTTAGATACACTCAATATTTGGCTGTTGGTTTCCATCCCGCAAACCTTTTTGCATACTTGGCTCGCTTGTCTGCTCTGGGGCATCCGACCGGAGCGGATGGTCAGGCGGCTGCTTTTGTTTTGCATTCTCACTTCGGCCTTATTTGATATCGGTTTCCTGGCCCTGCCTACCCATTTGCATGCCATCAATGCCAATCTGATCTACTTTGTCATGATGTACCTGATGTTTCGCGAGCTTAAGTGGTCTGACCGGATTCTTATCCAGATTACCATGTCGACGACGATTACCTTTACCGACTCGATCCTGCTGCTGATCAGCCACTTTGTATACGACGGGGCATTGACGGATCAGATCAAGACGGGACCGTTCTTTTACAAGATCATCTGGATATGGCCGCTGCTGCTGGCGATCAGCCTGCTCTGCCTGTGGATGCATCGCAAGGCGTATTCGCCTGCGGCCAGATTGCGCAAGTTTTTGCAGCGTCAGCGCAGGCCGTATATTTTTGCCTTTATCGTCCTCATCACACTACAGCTGTCCATGCTGAGCTTATTTATGGCCGCCCGGTTCATCAGCGGATATGATGATCATCTGACCATATTGTTCTTCCTGGCCATCTCGACGATTCTTGCCGTCAGCATCATCTCCGTCTGGCTGTTGTTCAAGACGAGGGACGATGCCATCCGTTCGACACAGCAGGCTTACGTAGGCGATCTTCTGCAGATGGTGACGACGATCCGCGGTCAGCGACACGACTTCATCAACCATGTCCAGGTGATGTATTCGCTGCTCAAGATGAAGAAGCACGATCAGCTCAGCGCGTACATGGAAGAGGTAGTAGAGCAGATCCAGACCGTCAGCGCTATGGCCCGGCAGATCCCGACACCGGCACTCTCGGCACTGATTCAGGCGAAATTGGCGATTGCCCTGGAGAAGGGCATCCGTCTTGAGTGCGAATGTACGGATCTACCGGAAGAGCTGCCTCTTGTCAAGAGCGTAGATCTGGTCAGAATCATCGGCAATCTTATCGACAATGCGTTCGACGCCGTAGTCGATCTGCCCGAGCAAGAGCGTGAGGTAAAGCTCATCATCAAAGTGGCAAACGGGTTGCTGATCATCCGGCTCTCCAATAGCGGCCTGTTGACAGAACGCGAGCGCCGTCATATGTTCAAGCCGGGCTTTACGACCAAGCACTCCGGGCATTCTGGATTGGGGCTGGCCATCGTCAGCGACCTCGTCAAGCATTATGGCGGGGAAGTGCAGCTCGAACCATGCGAGGAGCCGCTCATCGTCTTCCGGGTCACCCTGCCCATAGAGACCAAATCGGCATAAAATATCCCCACAAAGTGATGTTTTAGCTTCGAAGCGCAGTCAGGTACTTTGCGGGGGGCGCCGAAAACATAAGTTCTATAAGATTCAAAAGAACAACCCCTTGGGACCAGTGCCCGAAGGGGTTGTTCTTGTGAGTGCACTTCCACTATTAGCCTTCAGAGCCGCTGGCTGTTCAGCTGCCTTTGGCTTTCATCAGCCTGCCGGCATGCCGTTCAAGCTTGCGCTGCCACGCCAGTGTCTTGGCTCGCCGGACTCTGGCCAGCTGACGGGCGGTCTCCTCGTCGATACCCAGCAGCGCGTACAGATTGGCTGCGATGATCAACAGTACGAACAACACCCAGCTGTAACTGAATACGACATGCGCGGACCACTCTGCCGCAAATCTCAACTCCGGCAGGCCTATTGCAAGCATGCCCAGGGCAAGCGCGAGATAGACCACATGCCGCCACTTCTTCGGTTTCACCGCATGACCTCCCTTCACCTGGCCTCATCTCACACGGTCGGCCAAGCTCCTATAGGGATATATATGCTTCGGGCAGCAAGGATATGACGCGGCTTGTCTCTCCTGCAGCTGCAGTCAGCCGGCTGGAGCTTACTCAAAAACGTTCTTGAGCGACTCGGAGATAATCTTGGTTACGTCGTCGAAGACAACTCCAAACCGCCGCTCGGCTTCAAACAGCTGATTCAACAACGGGTGGAGACTGAGCTCCTCATATAACTGGTTCATGTCGGCCATCTCTTCCGGACTAGGCTCCTCGCCAGCCATCATCTGCTGCTGGAAGCCCGCTTGCCGCTGCCGAAAATCATTCATCAGCAGCTTTGCTTCGTCGTCTTGCTCCACCGCCTGTATCGCCCCCAGAAGATCATGGGCTTCGGGACACGCTTGCATGGCTTTTGCAAGCTCATAGGCTCTGTCATATACATTCATCCGTTTCCCTCCCATGTACAGCACAGCTGACTCGTGCAGTTGATTCATCTAGTTAAATCATACCACTGCAGCCCTTGCTCCGCCAAGCCGAGCCCGAATATGCCCGAATCGCGTTTTTTTATCCTTAGCCCCCCAGGTGGCCAATCACCAAGGGATAGATGTCCTCATATGATGAAGTAATTCAAAAGGCCAACAACCTTCACAACGTTTCGTTTCCAAGCCGGTTGGAAGGAGAACAAGGATGCTTAAATCGAAAGTCGCCATACAGACTGTAGGCTCCGGAATCTTACCGGACGATGTACTCATGGTCGGAGAAAAAGTGTTGAGACAGTGGAAGATCCCGCAGGGTCAGTCGCTTACCCTGCAATTCGGTTCGTTCCGCCAGCAAGTCAAAGCGATTCCTGTACAACGCTACGATGGCATGCGCATGAGCCAAAGTCTCGCCCGGCGAATGGGTATCCACATGGGTGTGAATCTGCGGCTCCGCTATCATCCCTCATCCTACACGCTGGCTCTGGGACCGCTGATCGGCGTGCTGATCAGCCGCGATTACCCTGGCCAGTCCGACAAGCCGTTCGGTTCGATCACGATGTTCTGCAGAGAGCTTGTCGAAGCCTGCCAGGCGCAAGGTGCTTTTGTTTATTTTTTTACGCCAGAGCAGATCGGACAGAGTACGTCCAGTCTGCAAGGGTGGGTCTATGCCGGGGGCTGGCGTCCGATTCCAGTGCCGGTTGCGGATGTCATCAACAATCGGCTGACCTCCCGCAAATTGGAGAACAAACCAAGCGTACAACATTTCTTGAAAGAAGTAAAATCCCGCTGGCGCGTCCATGTATTCAATGAAAAGTTTCTTGACAAATCCGAGGTTTTTGACGCTTTGCGCCACGATACATCGGTGAAGCGCTACTTGCCGGAATCCCATGTCCTGCGTAATTTCCCCACCCTAAAGTCGATGTGCAGCCGTTATCCCAGCATATTCCTGAAGCCTGTACGCGGCAGCCTCGGTAAAGGTATCATCCGGCTTACGCGCATGGAATCCGGCGGTTGCCAGGCACTCTACGCTACTGCTGCCGGAACCAAGAAGCAACAGTTTCCTACCCTCCTCAAAATGTATGACTCGCTCAGCGGCAAGATGAAAACTGTCCGTTACCAAATCCAGCAAGGCCTTCAACTGATCGAAATCCAAAAGCGGCCGGTGGATTTTCGCGCGCTTGTGCAAAAGAATCTGACCGGTGCCTGGGCATTGACTTCGATCGTAGCCCGGGTAGCCAGCAGCCAACACTTCGTGTCCAATCTGGCGCGCGGCGGCACACTCAGTCCTGTGAAGGAGGCTGTGCTCCGATCCAATATGAGCGCCTCAGCCAAACCGGATGCCGGCGCGCGATTGCAGCGAGCCGCGCTGGACATTGCTAAAGCGATCGAACAGCATATCCCGGCCCACTTCGGCGAGCTTGGCATCGATTTGGCGATCGATACCTCCGGACGGGTCTGGCTGCTGGAGGTTAATTCCAAGCCGTCCAAGAACGATAATACGCCGCTGAACGAGCAAAAAATCAGACCATCCGTCAAGCAAATGGTACACTACGCACGTTACTTGTCCGGCTTTTAGGTGGGAATAAATATGAAAGAAAAACGCTGGACACTGGGCATTCAGATTGCGCCGGGATCCATTGCTTGTGAGGAGACCGATGCCGGATGCTCCATCCGGATGCCGGAGGATCGCTTGTGCCGGGCTATGCACCGACATGCTGCCAAGTACGGCATGCGAGTGGTTGTCTTCTCTGCTGACGGCTTCGACATCGGAAGCGGACAACTGAGGGGCTGGGAGCTGCGCGAAGAGTGCTGGCGAAGCCAGGCAGTGCCTCTGCCAGATATCGTGTTTAACCGCTGCTTTTGCCGGACTGCCGAAGAGCGCAAGCGCAGCCGCGAGGGCATGCTCGCTATGTCCCGCAGGCATCGATGGGTCAGCCTTGGCGGACAGCTGCCAGGCAAGCTGCGCGTTCATGAATGGCTCTGGAATGATGAGACCATCCGGAACTATCTGCCTCCGTGCGCGCCGCTTCAGGAGCCTGCAGATCTCTTGAGATGGCTTGCTGACTACCCATCCGGTCTCTTCCTCAAACCGGACGGCGGGATGCAGGGCAGGGGTGTGATAAAGCTGACGGCTGCGGGTGAGAGCAGCCTGCAGATTGAAGGTCGAACACATGCCAACCGCACCTACCGCATGCTCTACCCGGTGGCCGAGGCGCTAGAGAAAATCCGCCATGCCGCGGGCCGCAGGCGTCATCTGATCCAGCCTTATCTGCGGCTGATGGATGACGAAGGCAGACCGTTCGATATCCGTGTCCTGGTCCAAAAAGACGGTCGCGGGCGATGGCGTGTGACCGGCTCTGCGATGAGACGCGGCACAGCCGGATCCGTCACCTCCAATCTGCATGGCGGCGGAGAAGCGCTGGACACTGCCGAGATGCTGTCCAGCATAGCGGGAGATGGCCGCTCCCGGAGCATGCTGCGGGAGCTCCACTCCCTTAGTCTGCGAGCCGCTCACCTACTGGAACAACGCGCCGGCCGTCTTGCCGAGTTGGGGCTGGATTATGGTATGGCTCAGAACGGACGATTGTGGCTGCTTGAAGCCAACAGCAAGCCCGGCCGGAGTATATTTGCCTTGACAGCCAATCATGAGGCCGATGAACGCTCGATTCATCGCCCGTTGCAATATGCCCGTATCCTGGTTGACCGCCAGGTAAGTTGCGGAAACAACTTTCAGGAGGTTCATTCATGAGTTTGACTTATTGCAATGTGCACTTCTCCCAGCAACCTGATAAAGTCGTCTACTTGTCCCGCCCGCTCATGAAACAATTGAAGCTATCGGGCAAAAAATCGATGCATCTCAAGCTCGGCAAAGAGGTCGTAACTGCGGCGATCCGTCCCGTGAAGCGGCAGGGCAATCACCTGTACCTTTCGGCAGGTGTCCGTCGCAGCATCCGCGTACCCAAGATCGGAAATATTCAGGTTGTTAACATCTCCGATAATGAAGTGCAATTGGGACCGCTGATCGGCGTCCTGACCGACTCCGGCTTCCGCTCTTCCGGTCTGCCGTTCGGGTCAAGAACCGGCTTTATCCGCCAGTTATTAAAGATCGGCGAGAAGAAAGCCTATTTGTTCGCTTTCACGCCCCGGGATATCAACTGGCAGGAAGAGACGATCTACGGCCATTTTCTGAATGCTCAGGGGGGCTGGTACAGGAAGGTTGTGCCGCTGCCGGATGTCGTCTACAACCGGTTGCCTAGCCGCAAGGCAGAGACGACGACTTCCATCACTTCTCTGCGCGAGCGGTTCATCCGCAAGAAGATTCCCTTCTTCAACTGGAGCTTCTTCAATAAATCGGATGTATACAAACTGCTTGACGGCGACCTTGAAGCGGCAAAGCATCTGCCGGAATCGTACTCCAACCCTTCCTCCGAGCGGATCAAGGAATTGTTGGAACGCCACCAGTTCGCTTACTACAAACCATCCGCCGGAAGTCTGGGCAACGGCATCTACAGATTGACTTACCACCCCAAACGGGGCTACTTCGCCAGATACCGTCGGGGCGGCAGCAATGTGCTGCTGCGCTTCAATAGCTTTAACGCGCTGATGCGGATGCTCCATGCCAGGCACGGCAGCGCTTCGTCGAGCCGATACGTGATCCAGCAGGGCATCCGTCTGATCGAGATCGACGGCTGTCCTATCGATTTCCGGTTCCATATGCACAAGAACGGCAAAAACGAATGGGTTCCAGCCGGGATCGGCGCCAAAAAAGCCGGACGCGGCAGCGTGACGACGCACATTAAAAACGGCGGCTCCTTGATGACCCCCGAACAAGCGCTGGGCCGGACATTTGGCGATCGGTCCGCAGACATCCTGGACTACGCCAAACGAACGGCCGTTAAGCTGTCGGAAGCCATCGAGCGCAATTTCCCGCATACGCTCGGTGAGCTCGGACTTGACCTGGGCATCGACAAACAGGGCGAGGTCTATATGTTCGAAGCCAATGCCAAACCGGGCCGGTCGATCTTCAAGCATCCCGCGCTGCGCGAGCAGGGACGCGCCTCGCTGACTTATATTCTCGAGCATTGTCTCTACCTGAGCCGTTTTCACAGGAGGGATAATTGATGGAACTCGAACGGGTAGAGGGCGGCTCCATGGGATATCTGACCCACCGCAAGCCGGTCATGGCGATTCTGACCGTAGACGATGACCTGCACGAATTCCGCGGCAACCGCAACAACTTTGCCGATCTGATCAAAGCCGGACGCGACTCCGGCTTCATCGCCTATGTACTGACTGCCAGGCAAGTCAAACTATCGCAAAAACGTCTGAAGGGATTCACCTTCTCGGATGATTCGCAGACTTGGGTACAAAAGTTGTTTCCGCTGCCCGATGTCGTCTATAACCGCATCCCCCAGCGGGAGGATGAACTCCTGCCGTCCGTCAAAAGAAAGCTTGCCGCGCTGCAGAAGCATCCGCAGATCCAGCTGTTCAACCCTGCCTTCTTCAACAAATGGAGTTTGTTCGAATGGCTCCATCTCTCACGCACGACCAAGCCTTTCATCCCGGCCACACGTCGGCTGGTTACCCCAGTCGGATTGGGACGAATGCTGCATAAGCATTCGTTCCTTTATCTCAAACCGATCAGCGGCAAGGCCGGCATGGGCATCATGACGATCAAGCTGCAGCCGGAGAAACAGATGCCCTACCGGCTCAAGTACCAAGAAAAGAAAAAAAGCGTCACCTACCGGTGCGCCAATCTTGCCAAACTATGGCTGAGGATTAAAAAGCAAAGTACTGGCGAGCCTTATATCGCCCAGCAAGGCATTGAGCTCGCCTCTTACCAGTCCCGCCCCTTTGATCTGCGCGCGCTGCTCCAAAAAAACCAGCGCGGTCAGTGGGACATTACCGGCATTGGCGCACGTCTGGCAGGCACCGCCAGCATCACAACACATGTCCCCCGCGGCGGCTCGATCGAAGATCCGGAGAAGCTCCTTATCCAGTTTTTCGGTCATGAGCAAGCCCGCAAAATCTTGATCCATGTGCGCAACAGCGCCTTGTTGATCGCCAAGCAGATCGAACGGGGCAGCGGCAAGCGGCTGGGCGAGATGTCGATGGATCTCGGAGTCGATGTGAACGGGCAGATCTGGTTTTTCGAAGCAAACTCCAAGCCGATGAAATTCGACGAACAGCATATCCGCAAAAAATCGCTCGAACGCATCTTCCATTACAGCATGTATCTAATCAAGCAACATCCCGGGCAAGCAGCAAAAAAAGGTTAAATCAGTATAGGAGGTAAGGGAATGCCCCAGCCTGTTCTAGGCATATTAACGCTTTATCTCAATGAAAATCGCATGCTGGAGGAGCGAAGCATCTATCAGAAAATGACGCTTGCCGGCGCCAAGCTGGGGCTGCAGGTATTCGTGTTTACCCCTGCAGACGTCAATTATAAGCAGAATCGCATCCATGCGATGTTTTATCATCCCGAGACCAAGCGGTGGACACGCAAATGGACCGGCTTTCCCAGCCTGATCTTCGACCGCTGCCGCATCCAGAAAAGCTACCGTTTCGAGCAGCTCAAACGTTTCCGTGCCGTCTACGGCCATCTGACGTTTCTCAACCGCCCGCTGCGCAACAAATGGACGGTTTACAAACAGCTGTCCGGCGAGAACCGGTTTCGACCATTCCTCCCGCACACCCGAATCGTAGAGAGCAGACAGGATATCCAGAAGATGCTGGGCAGCTATCCGCTTCTCTATCTGAAGCCGATCAACGGCACGGGCGGCCGCGGCATCCTCCGCATTGAACGGCTCCAGAAGAGCAGCTGGCTTATCCAGGGGCGGGACCACAACAGGCGGATCATCAAGCCGGTCAAGGTTCCCACTTCTGCACTATATAGCAAACTGGATGCATGGCATATGAATAAAAACAAATATCTGATCCAGCAAGGAATCGCCATCAAGCTCTCCGGCGGCAGAGTGCATGACTACCGGATGCTGGTCCAGAAAAACCGTTTCGGCAAGTGGGAGGTCACCGGCTGTGCGGGCCGCGTCGGCGCTCCCGGCAGCATCACCTCCAACCTGCACGGCGGCGGCCATGCCACTACGATGCAGTCCCTGCTGGAGCGGTGGATCGGGGACGAGGCCAAACGGACCGAGATTGTGAAGCAAGCGGAGGAATTCAGCGTGGATGTCGCCGCTTATCTGGAGCAGAGCTATGGCAAGCTCTGCGAGCTTGCGCTCGATCTTGCGATCGATCGCAGCGGCCGGATCTGGCTGCTGGAGGTCAATCCCAAACCGGCTCGCGAAGTGTTCGCCCGTGCCGGCGACCGAGCTACGTATCAACGGGCCATTACGAAGCCGCTGGAGTATGCCCTGTGGCTGTACAATCAGAAATCTCGCCGTCCGGAATCCGAAGCAAAGGAAACAGAACCCGCAAAAGCCTAAACGCTTTTGCGGGTCTCGTGTTCGCTGAAGATCGTGCGTACTCTAGCGGTCTGGCAGCAATTGTAGCAGCTCAGGGAAGGAAGCGATCAGCGCATCCGCTCCCGCCAGCTCCTCCTCCCGACCGAAGCCGGCATATTGGCAGCCGATAACCGGCAACCCATTCCGCTTGCCGGCCTCGACGTCGGAGGAACGGTCACCCACCATCCATGCGGAGGTGAGACCGTGATCCTGTACCAGCCGTGACACCAGCTCAACCTTGGAAGCAGTCCCGTATTGTCCGGCGCTGTACAAGCCGTCGAAGAGCGAATCCAGCGTCTTGACCTTGGCGATGCCGCGTACATAATCTTCCAGCCCGTTGCTGGCAACGAACAGCTTGATTCCCCGGGCATGCAGCTCTCGCAGCGTCTCGACAACCCCCGGATATAAATCGCCCTGTCCGGCAGCCAGCCCTTCCAGCTCGTATTGCAGCATCAGTTCATCCGCCCTGCGGTGGGCTTCCGGTGAGCCGTCCGGCATCACTTTCCGCCAGATGTCCTCCAGCAGCATTCCCAGACAGCCCAACAGCAGCTCAACCGGCGGCATCTCCCGGGTATACAGTCCTTCCTCCCGCAGCTGCTTGAATAGCCGTTCGTGCACATGCACAAGCAGCGTCTCTGTCTGCAGCAGCGTTCCGTCCATGTCGAACAGGATGGCTTCCGGCTGCTTCCACTTGATCTGAGTCATCATTGTTGCTCCTTCCCAAACGGTGTAAAGAAAAAGCTGTCAACCAGGCCTGCAACCTGGTTGACAGCTGGACGCTTTACGCGCTGCTGGTGCGTCGTCTAGCCTTCCAAAAGGAGAGACTCCGGATCTTCCAGCAGATTCTTGATGGTGACGAGGAAGCGGACCGCTTCACTGCCATCGACAATTCTGTGGTCGTAGGAGAGCGCGATATACATCATCGGGCGATTCTCCATGCCGTCTTCACTTGTTGCTACCGGCCGGCGCTGAATGGTATGCATACCCAGAATACCGACTTGCGGCGTATTGAGGATCGGTGTCGACAGCAGCGAGCCGAACACCCCGCCGTTAGTAATCGTGAATGTGCCGCCCTGCAGATCGGACAGGGACAGCTTGTTCTCACGAGCTTTGCCTGCCAGGTCGCCGATGCTCCGCTCGATATCGGCAAAGCTCAGACGGTCGGCGTCGCGGACAACGGGTACAACCAGCCCTTCTTTGGAAGCCACCGCGATCCCGATATCGTAGAATTTCTTGACCAGGATATCTTCCCCGTCGATCTCTGCATTGAGCAGCGGGAACGCTTTGAGGGCGCCGACGACAGCTTTGGTAAAGAAGGACATGAAGCCGAGATTGACATTATGTTTGTCCTGGAAGGATTGCTTGCGTCGTTTGCGCACCTCCATAATCGCAGTCATATCGACCTCGTTGAAGGTTGTCAGCATTGCAGCTGTACGCTGCGCCTCCACCAAACGGTTGGCGATCGTCTGTCTTCTGCGGGACATCTTTTGGCGGTCTACCGGCTTGGCAGGGTTTTGTTCAGCTGCCGCTGCTTTGGGTGCCGAGACAGAAGCTGGCTGACTGCTTGCAGATTGCTTGCCTGCCGTGCCGCTGATCTGCTCTTTGGAAACCTTGCCAGCGAGCTCCGTCGCTTCCTGCAAGCTGATGCCGCGTTCGCGGGCGAGCTTGCGGACAGAAGGCGATGCATGCATCGCAGCCGTGTCAGCAGGCTGTACAGGCGTTGGCTGTTGCTGTGCCTGGGACGCTTCTTTGGGATCGGAAGGTGCAGGCGCAGCTTCCGACTTTGCCGGCTCCGCCGATGCTGCTCCGGCTGCACCGGCGCGGATCAGCCCGACAGCTTCGCCGACCTGTACATTGTCCCCCTCATGCTTATAAATCTTCTCAAGCACGCCGTCTGCTTCAGCATTGATCTCAAGATTGACCTTGTCCGTCTCAAGCTCCAGCAGGAGCTCGCCGAATTGGACTGTGTCGCCTTCTTTCTTGCTCCAGCTGGCAATCGAACCTTCTGTGATCGATTCGCCCATTTCAGGTACTTTGATTTCCATGAGTTAGCTGCCTCCTGTGATCTGTATCATATAGTTGCCTAGCAATCGGAAGGGCGGAGAGCCCGCCGGCTAGGATTTCACTTTGCTTAATTGCTCGACCGGAGTCACAGCCTGCGAGATCAGCCGGTTCTGTTCGAAGGCATGCACCGTCTGATAGCCGCTCGCCGTACTGGAACGCTCAGGACGGCCGATGTAGCGGACGGTGATGCCTTCTGACGCGAGCGTGCGCAGCTTGGGTTCCATATAAGTCCAGCTGCCCATATTTTTGGGTTCTTCCTGCAGCCAAACGATCTCCTTGAGCTTCGGCAGACTGCCGACGATCGCTTTGACCTCCTCTTCCGGGAACGGGTACAGACGCTCTACCCGGGCGACATGCACCCAGTCCCGATTCTTCTCCGCAGACAGCGCTTCGTCGAGATCGATCGCGACTTTGCCGGAGCAGAGGATGAGTCGTTCCGTCTGCTTGGGAACTGCCGGTGCCGGTTCCAGCACTGGCTTGAAGGTGCCTTCGGTCAGCTCTTGACCAGGTGAAGCAACCCGCGGGTTGCGGATCAGACTCTTAGGCGCCATGATAATCAACGGTTTGGCGTGCACCGTCTCCGCCAACCCCGCTTGCAGGCGGAGCAGGTGGAAATACTGGGCAGCGCTGGTCAGATTGGCGACAGTCCAGTTGCCCTCTGCAGAGTTCTGCAGGAAGCGCTCCAGCCGGGCACTGGAATGCTCCGGTCCTTGGCCCTCGTAGCCGTGAGGAAGCAGCATCACCAGGCTCGATTTTTGTCCCCACTTGACACGTCCGGCGGAGATAAACTGATCGATGATGACTTGAGCGCAATTGACGAAGTCGCCGTATTGCGCTTCCCACAGTACAAAAGTCTCCGGTGAGAACACATTGTAGCCATATTCAAAGCCCAATACAGACACTTCAGAGAGCGGGCTGTTATGGATGGCGAATGAAGCGTTGGCCTGCGGGAGCCTGTGCAGCGGCGAGTAAGTCGCTCCTGTCTTGGAGTCGGTCAGCACAAGATGGCGATGCGCAAATGTCGCACGCTGCACATCCTGGCCGCTCAGCCGGATCGGTTTGCCGTCCGAGAGAATCGTCGCAAACGCCAGGGTCTCAGCGAGTGCCCAGTCCACCTTGCCGCCCTCCTCCAGCGCATCTGCTCTCCGCTCCAGGATCCGTTTCAGCTTCGGATATACATTGAAGTCTTTTGGGAAATCAAGCAGCTCTTTGTTGATCGTCTGCAGCAGCTTCAGGGAAACCGCTGTAACTACAGGCTCATCGTGCGCACGAACCGGTTCGCTGATGTGCTGGTCGTTATCCGCACTGTCCTCCCGCTTGATCAGGTCATATGCCGCCTGCAGCGTGTCCCAGCTCTCCTGACGCATCGCCGCAACCTGCTCCTCGGTGACTACTCCCGATTCCTCCAGCTGCTTGGCATAGAGGGCGCCCGCCGTCAGGTGCTTGCGCACCTTGTCATACATAAGCGGCTGAGTCACATCGGGATCATCCGACTCATTGTGCCCATATCTGCGATAGCCGACGAGATCGATCAGGAAATCCTTCTTGAACCGGATCCGATACTCCGCAGCAAGCCGCACGGCAGCGATGCAGGCTTCCGGGTTGTCGGCATTGACATGGACGATCGGGATCTCATAGCCCTTGGCAAGGTCGCTGGAATAATGAGTAGATCTGGCGTCCTTGTTGTCCGTCGTGAAGCCCAGTCGGTTATTGGCGATGAAGTGAATCGTCCCGCCGTTGCGGTAACCCGTCAGTTTGTTAAAGTTCAACGTCTCGGCAACGACGCCTTCGCCAGGGAAGGCTGCGTCGCCGTGGATCAGAATCGCCACAGCCTTGGCGAACTCCAACTCCGGGAACCCCCGTTTGCTGCGGTCTTCCTGAGCCGCACGGGTGAAGCCTTCGACGACTGGATCGACATACTCGAGATGGCTCGGGTTGTTGGCCAGCCTGATCCGGGTCTTGCCGCTCTCCTGGACAGAGCGGTAGGCGCCAAGATGATATTTGACATCGCCGGTCCAGCCGTAATTGATGCCGATCGAGCCTTCGGAAGGGATCAGATCCTTGTTGGGCGCGTGATGGAACTCGGAGAAAATCTTGCTGTAAGGCTTGCCCAGCACATGAGCCAGCACATTGAGACGGCCCCGGTGCGCCATACCCATGAGGATATGCTCTGCGCCCTCGTCCGCAAACCGATTGACGATACCATCCAGCATCGGCACAAGCGCATCAAGTCCTTCAATCGAGAATCGCTTCTGCCCAACGAACGTCCGGTGCAGGAATTGCTCGAACTGCTCAACCTGAATCAGCCTTTTCAGTAGCTCGATACGCTCCTGAGAAGACAAGGTAAACAGCTCCATATTCGTTTCAACCTGCTCATTAAGCCACTTGCGCTCTTCTTCAACGTAAACATGACTGAATTCATAGGCGACTGCACTCGTATAGAGCTTGGTAACCTTCTGGATCGCATCCCACGCTGTCACCACGTCATCCCCGGCATTCTCCCAGATCAGCGAAGCCGGGATTGCCTTGAGTCTCTCCGGGCTCAAACTGTATGTCTCGGGCTCCAGCAAGCGGGTGTCCGAAGGAACCCGGAGGTTCAGCGGATCCGTATCAGCTGCCAGATGACCATGCGTACGAATGTTCCACATCAGTTTGTCAGCAGCCACCACGTCTTTGAGCAGAGCCATCTGATCCTGCTGGACCGGCGCAGCCGCTGCTTGCGGTGCGGGAGCCGTCTCCAGGCCTGCAGGCGGAGCTCCCCACTCTTCAAAAAACGCCCGGGTAGCAGCGTCTACCGCTTCTGGATTGTCCGAGAAAAGCTCATACTGCTCATACACATAACCCAGGTTCGGACCGAAGTAGGACGCCCAGGGGCCTGCCTTCGTATCACGTGTTGTCATACGTAAATCTCTCCATCCTCTGTTATATTCATAGTCAGGCATCTATTAATAAGCACTAATATTAATAATACCCTTTTTGGCGCCAGAAGAAAAACATGAATCCGGGAAAATGAAAATTCAATCGTCAATTCAATTGAAAATGTGACAAATTCAGCACATTTTACGAAGCGGGACGCAAAACCGGTTTGGCCCCGTGTGTCCAACCCAATTATAAACAAAAAACAGGCGGCTGTCAGCCGTTTACCTTATACGGCCCGCCTGCCTGTTGGATTCGCCTGATCACGGAGGCTTTACCGACCTAGGGCAAGCTGCAGAACCGTCAGCACAACACCGACTACGAAGCCGCACAATGCGCCATTAACCCTGATCCACTGCAGATCCTTGCCCACTTTCTGCTCGATCATCGCTACCAGCGTTTTGTTATCCAGCTTCTCCAGATTCTCCCTGACCAATATGCCGATCCGGTAATGATGCGTCTCGACCAGGTCGATCACGTACCCGATGACCCGGTCCTCCCAGCTCTTCGGCAGCTCCGGCCGTCTGGCAAGGTAGCGGACGAGAGAGATGTAGCTGCGCAGCAGGATTCCGCCTCCACTCGCTTCTTCGGCTGCCAGCCTGGCAGCCAGCGCCACTCGGAGCTCCTCCAGACGGGCCAGGATAAATGCCGCAAATGCTTCGCTCTGCAAATAT
Source organism: Paenibacillus jepli (assembly GCF_047238105.1). NCBI lineage: Bacteria > Bacillati > Bacillota > Bacilli > Caryophanales > Paenibacillaceae > Paenibacillus > Paenibacillus jepli. The sequence continues at coordinate 6,154,400 of NZ_JBDFMD010000001.1, read as the reverse complement.
TCATCCGCCGTACTCTGAAGCTGGTGGATCAGCTTCTCATTGTCTGCAAGCAGCAGCATTCTGATCCGCAGCTCCCGCAGCAAGGCCGCCCGCGACTCATTGTCCGCCTCCCGCAGCTTGCGCAGCTCTTCGAGCAGCATGTTCTGCAACAGCGGTCCCAGCTTCTCCTCGCTCATAAAGCCGGAGAAGGCCTGAATGGCGAAGCCCATCAATCCGCCCATCTGCACTTCCGACAGCTTCTCGCTGACTCGTCTGCCCAGCATCTCCTGCGTAGAAGGCTTACGCGCCCATTCGATCGCTTCCTGCAGGACGTAATCCAGTGCCTTCTCGTCGTATCCCCGCTCCATCATCCGGGTAAGCAGATGCTGTGCCGTCCCCCCAATGTCTGCCTGGCGGGCATAATTGCCCACGGCGGCTTGAATCGGCTGCACGGCTTTCGCCAGCGGCAGCTCCGCCAGCGCCCCCTGCGCCGAGCGCAGGACGGCGCGGCGGAACGCAGGCCGTCTAAGCTGGCGAAGCACAGCGCCCGAGAGCACCTCCATCAATTTGAACGCCCGCAGCTTCTCCTGGATACTTTGTTTATTCAGCAGTTCGTTCTCCAATGCCGAGATCAGGGATTGGATGATCCGGACCCGGTTTTTGATGAGCAAAGCCGTGTGGGGAATCGGGATCTGCAGCGGGTGGTGGAACAGCGCGGTAACCGCGAACCAGTCGGCGATCCCGCCGACGAGTCCCGCCTCGAAGCCTCCCTTGAGGAGTTCCACGGCAAGATTGTCCGGCAAAAACAGCATCACGGCAAATCCGACACCCATGACTAGCAGAGAAAGTGTAGCGATATTACGCGTGTTCATCTTTTCATCAGCCTCCAACAGCCATGCTTAGCATTACAATAATTTCTTGTGTTCTAATCTTGTCCTTTCCCTTCCGCTCAACCTTGTATACGTGCGGGCGTCCGGGCATGACGCTCTTGGACGAGCAGCTGCAGTCCCGCCCTCACACACCATAAAGCGACAGCTGCGAACAGGCCGGCCCATAGGACTGCCGGCAGCCCCGTCAGCCGCTGCAGATTGGCTGCGTCCCCCGCCGTGGCTGGCTCGATCAGCGCTGCAAGCAGCAGGAAGAGCGTAGACACCAGCGACTCGGTCAACGCCAGGACAGCCAAAAAAAGATAATAAAAGTTCTGCACCTTTGGTCCCAGGAATAATATAACAATGTTCAACACCCCAAAGCCCGACAACCACCACACACCATACCCCGAACGGACAAAAAACAGCAGCATGACAGCCGCCATCACTGTCAGGATCATAAGTCCAACTGCCTGCTTACGTTTGTGGAACAGGTACATCAGCAGGACGCTGAACAACGAAGCCGCAGGATAACCGGCAAGGGATGCCAGGATCATCCGCCACCTCGTGGACAACGCCGAGTAGGTGACTCCGCTGTGGTCGCTGTTGAGCTCGATCCTTTCTACATGTCCCGACAAAAGAAGCGTGGCAGCGGCATGGCCGAACTCGTGAACCATCGTATCCAGCATGCGGAAGAACGACGAAAACGGCAGCAGCCGGGTGATGACCAGAATGCCGGCAACAACCAACAGAACAGCCGACCATTTTCTCACACGCTTCACCGTCCTTCGATCTTAGATTCAGCGCCATCTCCTCAAGCCAGACTATTGTACCATGTCCGCACGCGGCATTGAAGCGGTCAAGCTGCAAAAAGCAGCGAGCCATGGGGTGACCGGCAGGCAATCTTCCCCTAACCAGATGGAGAAGGAGGTACAACCATGAATAATCAGATTCGAGAGTATCACCCGTTCCGCGGCCCCTATGACCCGTGTCCGCCGATCGGCGTCAAGACGTATGTCGTGCCGCCCAATCAGTTCATCGCTTTCCAGCCGATGAACCTGCCGCAGTTTCCGCTGGCCGAAGCCCTCCGGGCAGGCACGCTGTGGCCCGCCTTGTACAGTCCCTACCAGCCCAGATATCCGAGGGGGAATCCGTAGTGAACGCCACATTGGATGAACAGTATTACAGCAGTCTATTGGAGCTGCAGCAGCTCGATTTTGCCCTTGTGGAGCTGACCTTGTATCTCGACACGCATCCGAAGGATATGCAGGCGCTGACCCAGTTCAATCAGCTGGCCCAGCAGCGGCAGCAGTGCGCCCACTCCTTCGAGCTCCGTTACGGACCGCTGCTCCAATACGGACACAGTTACAGCAAGTTCCCTTGGCAATGGGCGCAAAGTCCATGGCCGTGGCAAGTGTGAGGAGGCTTGAGAGATGTGGATCTACGATAAAAAACTGCAATACCCGGTCAGAGTCGGCAAATGCGACGTACGCATGGCGAAGCTGCTGGCCGAACAGTACGGCGGTGCCGACGGCGAGCTCGCCGCAGCCCTGCGCTATCTTAATCAACGTTATACAATCCCGGACAAAGTGATCGGTCTTCTTACCGATATCGGCACCGAGGAGTTCGCGCATCTGGAGATGATCGCCACCATGATCTATAAGCTCACCAAGGATGCTACGCCGCAGGAGCTCGAGGCTGCCGGTCTCGGACCCCATTATGTAAGTCACGACAGCGCCTTGTTTTACAACAACGCTGCAGGTGTGCCGTGGACGGCTGCTTATATCCAGGCCAAAGGCGATCCGCTTGCCGATCTGTACGAGGATATCGCCGCCGAGGAAAAAGCCCGGGCAACGTACCAATGGCTGATCGATTTGACCGATGACGTGGATCTGCAGGACAGCCTGAAGTTTTTGCGCGAGCGCGAAGTGGTGCATGCCATGCGGTTCAAGGAAGCGGTAGAGATGATCAAGGCCGACCGGGAGGAGCAGAAGATTTTCTAGCCCATCCCAAGCTGTCAAGAAGCTGTAACAATACGCTGTTGTGTTCCGTGTCCCATATCGTCTATTCTATTAAGTGAAAAGATCGAATGGAGGCTCTGGACACAGTGGGCAAATCACGCAACTACACCGTAGCGATTTATATTTTTTCAATTGTATTGATCGGAGTAATCGCGGCGCTGTTCTTCATGCCGCAATATGATGGCGATGTCGGCTTTGATATTACGATTCTTCCGTTAATGAATGCGATTTTCAACGTTTTCACGTTTTCCTTTCTAGTGTTATCGCTGATTGCCGTGAAGAAGAAAAATATCAAGCTGCACCGGAACCTCGTGTTCGCCGCCTTTGTAACGACATTCTTTTTTCTGATCTGCTACGTTACCTATCACTTTTTGTCGGAACCCGCTACTTTCGGTGGCAGCTCTTTGATGCGCGGGATTTATCTGTTCATCCTGATCACCCATATCCTGCTTGCCATCCTCAACGTGCCGCTGGCTTTGATCACTGTCTTCAAGGGGCTCACGATGAAAGTCGAGCAGCATCGGCGGATCGCCCGCTGGACGATGCCCATCTGGCTCTATGTCAGCGGTACCGGCGTGCTGGTCTATCTGCTGATCTCCCCGTATTATTGACGGTTTACAGGGCAAAACGGCAAGTCACCGCATAGCGCCGGTGACTTGCCGTTATTTGTCGCTGCCTGTAAGCGTTCAATCGGCATTGCCGTAGTTCTCCAGCGTCTGCCAGGCATCCGCATCGTCGAACTTGCCGCTGCCCGTCTGTCGGCGCCCGCCCGCTCCGGCGGGCGGGCGTGTCATGACGTCCTCCTCCACCGGGCGCTCCTCGGAGAGGGGCGGATCTTCCGCATGCTCCACCGTGCGGGTCGTATATGGCACCGCCTCCAGCCGCTCGAACGGGATCGGTTCTCCACTGATCTCACAGTGTCCATAGGTGCCATCTTCCATCCTGGCAAGCGCCGCTTCGATCTCGCCCAGACGCTCCGACAAGGAGTCGTCGATTGCCATATCGCGAGCCTTCTCAAATGTTTCCGTCCCCAGATCGCCGGGGTGATTGTCATACGAGGACAGCTCGCCGGCTTGCTCCTCCTGGCCCTCTGCCGCCTCGTTCAGATGCGATTGCAGCTCTTCCTGCTCTTCCCGCAGCTGTGTCCGCAACTGCTGGAGCTGAACCGAAGTCAAATGTGACATCCTCATCCTCTCCTATCGCTCCTAAGTTTTTATCGCGTCTGCATGCCGCCCGCCGATGTAAGTATCCGGTCCGCCGCTTGTCTCATCTCTTCGAGCCGTTCCCACACATCGGCTTCCTCAAGGTAAGTCAGCGAATAAGGACCCGAAAAGCCGCTGTCCGTGCTAATCTCCACACAGCGCCTGAAGTCCTCCAGATCAAGCCCGCCGTTCGCTCTCACATCCGCTTTGGCATGGACGGTCTCCGCATGCGGCATGACTTCTGCCAGCTGACGGTATTTGTCCGTCTTGAAGTTACCGAAGTCTCCTGTAAAACCGATCTTTCCTTCGCACAGCTCCAGAAGCGTCAAGCAGCTCTTCGCATCCGAGAGAAGGGAGCCAAGATTCTCGGTTACGACCCGCACCCCTTTGGGCTTCGCATAATCGGCTAGCATCTTGAAACCCGCAGCAGCCCGCCGCAGCGCTTCTCTGTCCCCGCTCTCCCCTTGGCCGGCACTGATGCGGACGCGCTCAAAGCCCGCCGACGCCGCAACATCGATCCACTTGCTGTACCAGGCCGCCTCGATCCTGCGGCGGTGTTCATCTGTGGCAGAGAGGTCCCCATCATCGATAAGGAGTGAAGCCAGTCTTACGCCGGAGCGTTCGGCGACGATCCGCAGCTCCTCCAGGTAAGACGGCGAGCTGTCCTGGAATTGGGCGTACGACAACTCCAGCGCCTCGTATCCGGCCTCGCCCAGACGGATGATAAACTCCGGCAGCGTCATTTTCTCCGGATGGGATTCAATCGTCAATTCGTGTTCTCGCTTGTCGCTGTTCCAACTTACCATCCGCAGGGGGCCAAGTTGGCGTTCGAAAGACCAGCTGTTCACCGCGTATATAGCCATGCCTATCCCTCCTCGTCTAAGAACGATCCCGTCCACCGGGATTGCCTCTTTGGGAGTACTTACCCGTGCAGGCAGGCTTTCTAACGGTTGTTCTTGACTGTTTATAGCTTTATCTTCACCTGGAAGAGACCTGCCTTCCGGGCCGCCATATAAATGATGACGACCAGCGGACCGAGGAAAACGCCGACGATACCTACCAGCTTGAAGCCGACGTACAGACTGATGAGCGCCGCCAAGGCAGAGATGCCCACAGCGTCGCCAAGCACTTTGGGTTCGATAATCCGGCGGATGACGGTAATGACGAGGAACAAGACGATAAGCCCCATCCCGGTCGAGGATTGGCCTGTCGCGATAAGGTACGCGGCCCAGGGCATGAGCACGGAGCCTGTACCCAGGATCGGCAGGATATCGACCAGCACGATCAACAGCGCAATCGCCAGCGGATACTTGACGCCGAGGATGAGCAAGCCTACAAGCGAGATCAGATACGTCATGACACTGAGAGCCAGCTGAGCCCGCAAAAAGCCGAAAATCGAGCGGCGCAGATTTTGCAGAACGGCATCGACCTGCTCGCGCGAGTTGTCGTCAAAAAACGAGAGAAAAGCAGCTTTTAACGCAGGAAGACTGAAGCTGAAGAGGTAAACTGCAACCAGAAAGACGATGAAGAAGATAAACAGGCCCGGGATGCCGGCGGCAAAATTGACGAAGGAGACGGAGATTGTGCTGACCATGCCGGTCACCGAGGAGGAGAAGCTTGACAGCCAACGCTCCAGTTGGGCTGTCGTCTCCGGCGAAAGGCCGGAATAATAGGTTTGCAATTGGCTGAATGCCTCTTGGGCGTAGCGGCTGGCATCGCTGGCATACTCCGGTACCCGCTCCCAGAACGCAACAAGCTCAGCGATCACCTTGGCCCCTAAGACGAGAATCGTCCCGAGAAGCATGACAGTAAACAATGAGCTGGCCAAAACCCCCGCGCCGACCCGGTTCATCCGGCCCAGCCGGACAAACCGTTCGATGAACGGGTCCAGGAATATGGCGACCACCAAAGCCAGCATAAAAGGCGCCCCCGCTGTAAACAGCAGATACAACAGGATCAGCCCGACGACCACCATAACAAGCGCACGCAGGGACATCCGATACACTTCCCCTCCGGAGAACGATTATACCGGGGCTACGGCCTTCCTGATCGTGAAATCGACTTCCTGGTAGTACATGTCCTTCACCAGCAGATTCGGTCCGCAGCAGCCCGCCGCCAAGCAGCGGCAATCCACACTCTGGGCCAATCTGCTGTCGCACCAACGCCTGAACAGATCGTCCAGTCTGTCACCTTCAATATTGCCAAAGGATGCGATATCTGAAAAATCAGTGACAAAGACGTCGCCGGTAAACAGATTGACGTTGAGCCGGTTGCGGCCGTCCGGATCGTTGCGCACGGTCACCGCCGGTGAACGCTGGAGCTTGTGCAGCAGCTCACGCTCCGCTGGTTCATCGCTACATGCGTAGAAGGGCAGCGTGCCAAACAGCAGCCACACGTCCGGATCGCGGCTACCTAGCAAGCGCTCAATGGCCGCCATCATCTGCTCTCTTGAAATGACCGGCAGACCTTCGGCAAATGCGCTCGGATACATCGGATGCACTTCATGGCGGCGGCAGCCCATCTGGGTGATCAGCCGATGGATCTCGTCGATCTTCTCGTGCGTACGGTAATTGATCATCGATTCGGCAGACACGAACAGTCCGCCTCGGCTGAGCTGCTGTGCATTGTCGATCATCCGCTCATACATTTTGGCTGCGGTCGCCTGCGCAACAGGGTGCGGAGATCTGGCAAAGCCGATTTCGTGGAAGTCGTCCACTCCGGTATAATTAAAGGATATGTGCATCACGTCCAAAAAAGGAGCAATTTGTTCATATCTCGCCAAATCGAGGGTGAGATTGGAGTTGATCTGGGAGCGGACGCCCCGCTCCTGTGCATAACGCAGCAAGGGGACGATATACTCTCTAACCGTTTTTTCGGAGAAGGTCGGTTCGCCCCCGGTGATCGAGATCGTCTGCAGATGCTCGACTTCATCGAGCCGCCGCAGCATATCGTCAAGGGGCAGCTTATGCGGCTCTTTCCAGACGAGCGTATCGCCAACTGCACAATGCTCGCAGCGCATATTGCACAGATTGGACATCGTCATCTCAACGCTTGTGAGCACATGCTTGCCGTGCTCGCGAAGCGAAAGGATCGGATCCCAAGGGTCCCAGGAGGGAGATATATCAGGAAGCTTATGGCTTCCGTTAGTCATCACTTGCATTATTTATCAGCACCTGACTCTTGAAGTTATGGATGAAGCCGTATGCAAGCATAGTGTATCAGCCTGCAGTACCTTCCGCTGCTGTAGGGAGAACCACCCGCTGTTCGTTGACGCTCGTCACCATGACAGACAACTGCCGCGTCATATCGATCTCATACGGTTGGGCGACGGGCTCACCGGCGTCATCGTAGAGCACACGGATGATTGGCCGGTGAGGACACAACGGATTATAACCGGCGACGACACCGCTCACTCCCGTATTGAGCGTAACTGTGACGCCCACCGGATAGATGACGATTTTGTCGCGGAACGTCCTGACCATCCGCTGTTCGTATAATGTCCCTGTCCCTGCATACAAACCTTCGATCGCTTGGTGAGGAAGCATCGGAGAGCGATATACGCGGTTGGTCGTCATCGCATCATACGAGTCGACCAGGCCGATCCATTTCGCATAATCGTGGATCTCTTTTCCCCGGATTCCTCTCGGGTAGCCGCTGCCGTCAAGCCGCTCGTGGTGCTGGTAGGCGCAATGGGCCACGATCAGCGGGATATTGGGTTCATCCTTGAGCAGCAAAAACCCCCGCTCGGTGTGCTTCTGCATCTCCTCGAACTCTTCGGCGGTCAGTCGCCCCGGCTTCATCAGTACGTCGGTCGCGATCTGCGTCTTGCCGATGTCGTGCAGCAGCGCTCCCATCCCCAGTGTGATCAGCTCTTCGTGGCCGAGACCATCCGACATGCCCAGCAACGTCGTATAGATGCAGACGTTCAGTGAATGCTGGAATAAATAGTGATCGACCAATCCCATATTCATAAGCATGATCATGGCGCCTTCGTGGTCGCTGATCTCGTCGAGCACCATCGACATGACACTGCGGAACTGCTTCGCGATATAAGGCGTACGGCTGCCTTTGGTTCGCCTGGAATGATTGGTCAGCTCGCGAAAGCCGGTACGGATCTCGCTAAGCGCCCGCAACCTTGTTTCGTCGCTGATCATCTCGGGGATTACCAGGTCTTCCGTCATCGCGTCTTCTATATATACGAATGCTACGCCGCACTGCTGCAGCCTAGCGATCAGATGCTGGGTTAATTCGACATGCTGCCCCAGCAGGACTAGCCCGTCCTCTGAGAAAATTTTTTTGGCCAATTTCATGCCAGGCTGGCACATGGTAATGGGCACCAAACGCATAATTATCGATCCCTGCCCGTCGTCTTTTGTCGTCACTTTGATTATCGGCAATACCGTCCCGTAATGTTAATGTAAGCCATACGCAGGCCACTTCCATCGCCCGCGCAGCATTAGAGTGAACGGTGTGCAGCCTGCCATCGGGGCAGCAGACTGGCTTCGACAGCTGCCTCATCATCCAGTTCGCCGGCCAATACATCCCGGATGAACTCCGGCAAGTAAAACGCTGACTCCTCGCTCTCGCGCAGGCTCAGGTAGCCGATCCCGAAAGTGAACATGTCGATGGTGCCCACGCTGTACAGGCGCTCATCCTGCAGAGGCTCGCCTCCTACGGTTACGGAGATCAGCTTGGCGTACTCGGGAGCCGAGGCGTCATATCGAATGTGCGCACCGTCGACAGCCAATGTGCCGAGCACGAGGCCGCGGAAACCAAAGCCGCGGATCGCCATGCCCGTAAATCCCGGCAGCAGCGCTTCCTCCAGCGCCTGGCGAATATGCGCGCCGCGCAGAAGAAGCCGGCACGGGTTGATAGGTGACGGACAAAGAGCATGGAGCTGTCCTTGACTGACTGCGCCTTCGGCCAACCCTCCCAGCAGCTGCCCGTTGTTCACAAGGCCAATCTCGGCGCCAGTCCAGCGCCGCAAGCCGGCAGCCAGCAGATTGGGAAGCGGCGTCTCGCGATCGCTGCTGGCGGGCAGCGGGATGGGAAGTCTAGCGACCTGCATGCTGAGCCTGCGTTCGCCCCGCTGACGGAAGCTGCGAATGATATGCGCAGCCTCGGGATCCTCGGGAGCCGCAGCCACGGGGATGCAGCTGGCCCGGAAGCTCGGACGTCGCGTGAGCGGATCCAGCTCGACCTCTACCCTCCCCAGATATTCGCCGAACTTGCCCGCGGCGCAGATGGTCGTGCTCCCGATGACGAGCGGCTCTTCCAGCAGATGATGGGTATGGCCGCCCAGGATGAGGTCTACGCCCACGATCTCGCGGGCGATCCGCTCGTCTGAAGCGAGGCCCAGATGCGACAGCACGACAATGACATCCACCGCCCTCCGCAGCAGGCCGACCTCGCTGCGGATCGCTTCGAACGGGTCGCGCGCTTCCCATCCCAGCAGGGAGTAAAATTCACTGAAAGGCGCAGTAACGCCGATCAATCCAAACCGAATGCCGTTTTTGGCAAGAACAAGCCGGGGCAGCAGCCACTCCGGAAGCTCGCTCTGCTCGCGCGCTGCCAGATTGGCGCATAAAGCCGGAAATCGCGCATGCCGTCTGTAGGCTTCTTCGAGCTGCTGCTTCCCGTAGGTGAGTCCTTCATTATTGCCTAACGTAACCGCATCGTATCCAGCTTCATTGAGCAGCTCGATATTGACCAGACCGTCGCTTCCTTCGGTCTCGAGCCTCATCCGGTCCATATGGTCGCCGATATCGAGCACCAGCACCCGCTCTGAGCCGCAGCTGCGGCGCTCTTCGGTGATCAGGGAGGAGATGCGGGCCGCTTGCTCCAAGCGGCTATGGATATCGTTACTGTGAAGCAAGACCACTTGTCTTGTAGCCGCCGCTGTGAATTCCATACTGACCTCCTTCTATCCCTTGCGCAGCTCCTCCGGGGCAAAGACGTTTTTGAAGCCGTAGGCGGCTTCGCCAGCCGGCAAAGCGGCCTGGTCAAACTGAAGGGCGACGAGCTGCTTGACATGCAGGCAGTCGCTCGTACCTGCAGGCACGTATAGCCGCACAGGCCCGCCGCGGCTGAGCGGTCCTCCGTCATTATCCGCAATTCCGAAGGCGGCGCCTTCAAGCTGCGTCCACGGAATCTGCGCGGCAAATGTATCCTTGGCCCGCACCTTCAGCGTCATCGGTTCTGGTGCCGTCCCTGACGGGTCCATGAGGCTGCGCCATTGTATATACCAGCTGCGGAAGTCGACGGCCAGACCGGATGCGCCGGCTACCCGCTCGCTGATCGGGAACACTTCCCCGCCAAGCGACCGAAGCTCTTCTACAGTTACAGACTGGGGCTCCAGCCCATCGTGCTCGATGTGTATACGCCAAACATCTATCGTCATTCTCCTCATCCTCCTCTGCTAATCAACCGCCGATCTGAGACATGCGCCGGCTCGTCGGCTCATGACTCTGCTCTTCATCTGCCAGCTTGGCCGCCATCTCATGACTCTCGGGCTTGAGATCCATCGCGCGGCTGTAGAGCTCCAGCATGCGCGTGCGGTCCCCAAGCGCCGGACGCACGTCAAGCTCATCCATCCAATACAGACAAGGCTTGATAAAGCCGTCGGCGGTCAGTCTAAGCCGATTGCACTGGCTGCAGAACTGGTCGCTGATCGGATGGATCAGGCCGAAGGATCCGGCCCCGCCGAGCAGCTTCCAGTTCTCGGAGGGGCCATTGCCGCTGACCGCCTCTCCCGGCTCGACAACATAGCCCTGCTCCGCAGCAATCTCCTGGACGCGGGACAAGGGGAGATAGTGTTTTTTCCAATTCTCGTCGGCATGACCGATCGGCATATATTCAATAAATCTGACATGCAGCGGCTGTTCGAAAGCCAGCCTGAGGAAAGCCGCGATCTCATCCTCGTTGATGCCCCTCAGAAGGACGCAGTTCAGCTTGATCGGGGTAAAGCCTGCAGCCGCTGCCGCCTCGATGCCCTGCATCACTTTGGCAAGCTCGCCGCGTCTGGCAATCATCCTGAAGCGCGACGGCTCCAATGTATCCAGACTGATATTCACCCTCGTCAAGCCCGCAGTCTTGAGAGCCTCGGCATGCGGCGCCAGCAGCAAGCCGTTGGTTGTCAATGCAATATCTTCAATCCCGGGGATGGCTGACAATCTGCCGATCAGATCTGCGAGCCCGGGACGTACCAGCGCTTCACCGCCCGTAATACGCAAGCGGGTAATGCCAAGCTTGCTGCCTGCCTCCACCACCTCGACGATCTGGTCATAGGTCAGCAAAGTCGAAGAATCGGCGAACGCCACACCTTCCTCAGGCATGCAGTACAAGCAGCGCAAATTGCAGCGATCGGTGACGGAAATACGCAAGTAATTGTGAACGCGGCCGAACCGGTCAATCAATCCACTCATCGCCTGCACTCCTTTCTTCATTCCACTGCCCTAGCATAACATTTTTCGGAGCGTTATGGTATGCTAGTTCTGATTCACAATATTCATAATGCGAGGTATTCTGTCATGAAATACACATTTACTATACAGTTGTTCGCCGGCCTATCAGAACGATTCGGCGAGCCCTTTCTGCAGTTGGCGGCAGAGCGCCCGGAGCTGACGGCCAGCGAGCTCAAAACGCTCCTCAGCAGCAGGTACCCTGAGCATGCTGATGCGATCGGCGCCAGCTTCCTGGCTCGCAACCAGGACTATGCATCCGATGCCGACGTGACTAGTCATCAAGACGAATTGGCGCTTCTTCCGCCCGTATCGGGAGGCGAGGATACCGAACAGGCCGCAGAGATGGTCCACGAGTCAGAAGGCCGTTACCTGATCTCGTCGCTGCCGCTCGCTCCACAGCAGACCGAAGCACAGGTCATCGTTCCCGGCCACGGCGCTACCCTGAGCTTTATCGGCACGACGAGGGAGTGGACTGCGGGCCAGCGGACAGTCCTGCTGGAGTACCAGGCATACGTGCCGATGGCTCTGCGATCGATGCGTCAGATCGGCGAGGAGATTGATCAGCGCTGGCCCGGTGCGCTATGCGCCATCGCGCACCGGATCGGCAGCGTCCCCGTCGGCGAGATTAGCGTCGTGATTGCCGTCTCGGCGCCCCATCGCGAGACGTGTTATGAGGCGAGTCGGTATGCGATCGAGCGGCTCAAACAGATCGTACCCGTCTGGAAGAAGGAGATCTGGGAGGATGGATCAGAATGGAAGGGGCATCAGCAAGGACCTTGGAACCCGTTGGTCGGCCGATAATTAGGTCGAAAGATTTAGAAAGATGTCGTTTTTTCAGTCCCTAATATTGCCATATGACACGCTACTTGTTAAAATAGGACAAATGACGTAAATGAGGTGTCATATGAAGGTGCACGTTACAGAATTGCTTGAAGGCGATCGCCTCAGCAACGACATTTTTAACCCTTATGGTCTGAATGTCCTATCCCAAGGCACATTGCTTCACGCGCAAGAAATATCAAAGCTATTTCAACACAGGATCGATTATGTCGACATCGTACAACGAGAGACCCTCACTTCCTCTTCCTCTGACGGGGACACGCAAGAGACGGACGTCAAACAAGTGTATCGGGATGCGGTCATCCAGTGCGAGGCGTTATTCGCGGAAGCGCGTCTCGAGGGGCGGATCGATCCCCAAGCAGTCGACGCTACCTTCCAACCCTTAGCCGAGACAGTACAGCAGCACCGCGACGTCGTCTCCATGCTGCTCCAGCTTAATACCAAAGACGACTACACGTACCAGCATTCCGTTCAGGTCGGCATGTTGTCCTACTACTTGGCCAACTGGATGGGCATGGACGAGTCTGAAGCTTCCATCGCAGGCAAAGCGGGCTTCCTGCATGACATTGGAAAGTGCCGTATTGAAAACGCTATCTTGAATAAACCCGGCAAATTGACTGCTGAAGAATTCGCTGAGATCAAAAAACATCCTTTATACGGCTACGAGATTATCCGGCAATCCTTCGAGGATGAACAGCTCGCCATCCCAGCGCTGCAGCATCACGAACGGATGGATGGCAGCGGATATCCCGGCAGCCTGGAGAGGGAAGAGATTACGCCGATCTCCCGCATCGTTGCCATAGCGGATGTCTATAGCGCCATGATCTCTTCCCGCGTCTACCAGCAAAGCCGTGATCTTCTGTATGTGCTGCGCGAGCTTCATCTGCTGAGCTTCGGCCAGCTTGATCCCCATGCCGTTCACTGCTTTATCGGACATATGATTCCGAACTTTATCGGCAAACAGGTCGAACTGATGTCGGGCCGTACCGGCATCATTGTCATGACCAATGCCAACGATTACTTCCGGCCATTAATCCAGCTTGAGGAAGGTTTCCTGGATCTGTCGCTTCACCCGGAGGATGCAATCGTACATATCCGTATGTAGATAGTCATGCAAACAAGCAGCGGGCCCCTTGCGGGACCCGCTGCTTGGCGTGATTAATCTGCCAGCCTCTTGGCATACAAGAAGGTCTGCTTCCAGTAGGCTTTGTTAATATCCGTTACCTGGACGCCGTCTTCCGGCAGCGGACTGGAGTGAATCATTTTCTGATTGCCCATGTAGATGCCGACATGCCCGACTTTTTTGTTGCTCTTGAACCTGCCCGGCACGTAAAAGTACATCAGATCCCCTACGCGTAAGGCCGATCTGGGCACATACGTCCCCTTTTGAGCTTGCGCACGTGCGGTCCGCGCGAGCGAATGTCCGAATTTGGCATAGATATACCGGGTAAAAGAAGAACAGTCAAAGCGCTTGGAGGAACTGTAAGGGGACGCTCCGAAAAGATAGGGCACCCCGTCGTACCTCTTCGCTTCCTGGACGATTTCCCCACCGTTAGTTACCAGCGCCTTAAGCACCTCACGGTCCTGACGCCCTGTCTGACCCGCCTGCTGTTCTCCGCCCTCTTCTTGCTCCTGTACCGGCTCAGGCTCTTTAGAAGGGTCCTGGGGGTCGTCTGCGAAGCTCTCCCCGCCTTCCGCCTCCGGATCCTTGTAATCCGGCGAAGGGAAAATGATGATGTCCTCTTCTTGGGCGGCAAACACGGCTTCGTCTCCGAACAATGGCTGGAGCGAAGCTACAGGAATCGCCAAGCTGTTCTCCCGTTTGCGGGCGGGTGCTTCCATCTCGGTATCCTGTTCCTCCTTGTTCGCCTTGCGCGAGTCGGGAGCGAACCGCCAGATAATATCATGATCGCCGATCAGATATTCTCTTCGATCCTCAGACCAGATGGTTTTAAAACCAATCTGCTGCGCCATCTGGCCGATATCGACATAATCCAGGCCATCCAGCTGGAAAATCTCGACGGCGGACTGACCTTGCGCCAGCAGACGCATCTCTGTCGTACCCTGCTCCTGCGGCTCTGTCTGCCGAGCTCCTGCGCCGCACCCGCCTAGCTGTGCAGCCAGCAGCGCGCAGCAGACCGCCAGCAGCGCCGCGCGCCGCCGTGGATATAAACGTTTCTTGTTGATCATTGACGCTCCTCCTGCACTGAACTGATCCTGCCTGGTTAGGATAAGCCAATAGCAGAGAATTATGCATGCGACAAACATACTGGAAAGACAAAAATCCGCAGAGAAGCTCTGCGGATTTCTACACTTTACCAAACGTACGAAGAGCCGTTAACCAATGGAGCCCTCCATCTCGAATTTGATCAATCGATTCATCTCAACGGCATATTCCATCGGCAGCTCTTTGGTAAACGGCTCGATGAAGCCCATGACGATCATCTGGGTCGCCTCGTCCTCCGACAAGCCGCGGCTCATCAGGTAGAACAGCTGATCCTCAGATACCTTCGACACCGTTGCTTCGTGCTCCAGCGTAATGTTGTCGTTCAGAATCTCGTTGTACGGGATCGTGTCCGAAGTCGACTCATTATCCAGGATCAGCGTATCGCACTTGACGTTGGCCTTGGAGCCCTCGGAGTTGCGTCCGAAGGAGGTCAGGCCGCGGTACGTGACCTTGCCGCCGTGCTTGCTGATCGACTTGGAGACGATCGTCGAAGTCGTATCCGGAGCCAGATGCGTCATCTTCGCGCCCGCATCCTGGTGCTGGCCCTTGCCCGCTACCGCGATCGAGAGCACCATGCCCTTGGCGCCGCGGCCCTTGAGGACGACTGCCGGGTACTTCATCGTCAGCTTGGAGCCGATATTGCCGTCGACCCAGTCCATCGTGGCGTTCTCTTCCGCCACGGCACGCTTGGTCACCAGGTTG
Organism: Paenibacillus jepli; assembly: GCF_047238105.1. Classification (NCBI taxonomy): domain Bacteria; kingdom Bacillati; phylum Bacillota; class Bacilli; order Caryophanales; family Paenibacillaceae; genus Paenibacillus; species Paenibacillus jepli. The sequence goes on along the minus strand of NZ_JBDFMD010000001.1, from coordinate 6,139,100 downwards.
TAGATATTCGGCGCCCAGTTCTGGATCGTCGTGTAACGGACGCTGGAGTTCTTCAGGCAGAGGATCTCGACGACGGCGCTGTGCAGCGAGTTGGTGCTGTAGACCGGAGCCGTACAGCCCTCGACATAGTGTACTGAACTGCCTTCGTCAGCGATGATCAGCGTGCGCTCGAACTGGCCCATGTTCTCCGAGTTGATGCGGAAGTAGGCTTGCAGCGGCACTTCGCACTTGACCCCCGGAGGCACGTAGATGAAGCTGCCGCCGGACCAGACGGCACTGTTCAGCGCGGCGAACTTATTGTCGGTTGGCGGAATCACCGTGCCGAAGAACTTTCTGAAGATCTCGGGATGCTCACGCAGCGCCGTATCCGTATCGGTGAAGATAACGCCTTGCTTCTCCAGATCCTCCTGCATGCTGTGATAGACAACCTCGGATTCGTACTGCGCCGAGACGCCCGCGAGGAACTTCTGCTCCGCTTCCGGGATGCCCAGCTTGTCGAAGGTCTCTTTGATCTCCGAAGGCACCTCTTCCCATGTCTTGCCTTGCTTCTCCGAAGGGCGCACGTAATATTGGATCTCATCGTAGTTCAGCTCATCCAGGTTGCCGCCCCACTTGGGAGTAGGCATCTTGTAGAATTGCTCCAGCGATTTCAGACGGAAATCCAACATCCATTCCGGTTCGCCTTTGATCTCGGAGATGGTGCGCACGATTTCGGGAGTCAGACCTTTGCCTGATTCGAAGATGGCCTTGTGCTCATCGCGAAAACCGTATTTGTAATCTTCCATTTCCGGCATTTTCTTCGCCATTATCCTCAACCTCCTATTATATTTTATCCGTTCTGCTGATCCTGCTCGATGCCCTTGCGCAGCGCATTCCAGGCCAGCGTCGCGCACTTGATGCGTGCCGGGAACTTGCTGACGCCCGAGAGAGCCTCCAGTTCCTCGTAATCGAATTCTACCGGTTCGCCTTGCATGAGCGAGGAGAATTGGTCTGCCATCGCCAGCGCTTCCTCCAGTGTCTTGCCTTTGACGGCATCCGTCATCATGGACGCGGAGGACAGCGAGATCGAGCAGCCTTCGCCGGTGAACTTCGCCTGCTTGACGATCCCGTCCTGCAGCTGCATCTGCAACGAGATGCGGTCGCCGCAGGTCGGATTGTTCAGATCGACCGTAACTGCGTCTTCTTCAAGAGCGCCACGGTTTCTCGGATTTTTGTAATGGTCCATTATGACTCTGCGATACAAATCATCCAATTGCATGACCGAAGAACTCCTTTGTTTTTAGTAAGCCGTCCACCAAGGCGTCCACGTCCGCTTCGTCATTGTATAGATAAAAACTGGCTCGTGCGGTAGCCGTAACCTCCAGCCAGCGCATCAGCGGCTGGCAGCAGTGATGTCCGGCCCGGACGGCGATGCCTTCGGCATCCAGCACCGTCGCCACATCATGCGGATGCACGTCATCCAGATTGAATGTAATCAGTCCCACCCGACCGCTGATCGGTCCATACAGCTTGATGCCCCGGGTGGCGCTCAGCCGGTCAAACGCATAGGCTGCCAGCTCCTTCTCGTGACGGTCGATGGCATCCATGCCGATCTCCTCCAGGAAGTCGATGGCCGCCGCCAGACCAACTGCTCCGGCAATGATCGGCGTGCCTCCCTCGAACTTCCAGGGGAGCTCCTTCCAGGTCGAATCATAGAGATCGACATGGTCGATCATCTCTCCGCCGAACTCCACAGGCTCCATCCGCTCCAGCAGCTGCTTCTTGCCGTACAACACGCCGATGCCGGTCGGCCCGCACATCTTGTGTCCCGAGAACGCGTAAAAATCGCAATCCAGCTCGCGCACGTCTACCTTGAGGTGCGGCGTGCTCTGGGCGCCATCGACGACCATAACCGCGCCATGGCGGTGAGCGATCTCCGCGATCTCCTTCACGGGATTGATCACACCCAGTACATTGGAGACATACATCACCGAGACGACCTTGGTGCGATCCGTAATCGTCGCTTCCACATCCGTCAGCAGCATGGTGCCGTCCGGCTGCAGAGGGATGTATCGAAGCACTGCGCCCGTCACCTTGGCCACTTGCTGCCAGGGAATCAGGTTGCTGTGATGCTCCATCGGCGTCAGGACGATCTCGTCGCCTTCGCCGCATACTTCCCGGGCATAGCTGGCTGCCACCAGATTAAGCGCCGTCGTCGTCCCCCGCGTAAAAATAATCTCTTGCGTGCTGGATGCCCCAATGAAACGCGCTACCCGCTCGCGCGCGCCTTCATAAGCATCTGTTGCCCGCGAGCCCAGGGTGTGAACGCCGCGGTGTACGTTGGAATTGTTCCATTCGTAGTAGCGGCTGACCGCGTCCAGCACCGCCCGCGGTTTCTGCGAGGTCGCAGCATTGTCCAGATACACAAGCGGATGTCCGTTCACCTGCTGCTGCAGGATCGGAAACTGCTCGCGCAGCTCACGGGCATTCATGACAGCAGCTTCCTTTCAAGCAATTCGCGAAGCTGGGTACGGACAGCCTCGATCGCAATCTCCGACACCACCGGCGCCAGGAAGCCGTAGATGATGAGACGCTCGGCCTGTGCCTTGGAGATGCCGCGGGACATCAGATAATGGATCTGCTCCGGATTCACCTGACCGACACTGGCGGCATGTCCGGCCGTGACGTCGTCCTCGTCGATGAGGAGGATCGGATTGGCGTCGCCGCGCGCTTTGGGGCTGAGCATCAGCACCTTTTCCGTCTGCACGCCATTCGCCTTGGTCGCGCCCTTCTCGATCTTGGTGATGCCGTTAATAATCGCCGTTGCCTGATCCTTCATCACCGCACGCGTCACCATAAGCGAGTCGGTATTCTTGCCGAAGTGGACGGCACGCGTTGTCAGACTCATCTTTTGATCGGAAGCGCCGATGCTGATCACTTTGGCATCGGAGGTCGAGCCTACGCCATCCAGACGAGAAGTCGTATCGGACAGCACATTGCCGTCATTGAGATCGCCGATGATCCACTCGATCCGGCCGTCGCGATCGACAACCGCACGGCGGACCGAGAGATCAATCACCTGAGGATGCATGTGATGAACGGACGCAAACTGAACCAGCGCCCCCGCCTTGACGAAAACCTCCACCGCTCCGTGATGGATCGAAGGGACGGCATCGCCAGTGCTGCTGGAGATGACCCGGTCCACATAAGTAACGCGGCTGTTAGTCTCGGCAACGATCAGGATGTGCGGCGCAAAGGTCGCTTTTGGATCGTCGGTCAGGAACAGCGCCTGCACCGGCAGCTCGACTTCGACGTTCTTCGGCACGTACAGGAAGATGCCGCCGTTCCAGAGCGCTGCGTGCAGCGCATTCAGCTTGTCCTCGTCTTTCTTCACGGCGCTGAACAGATACGGCTCCACCAGCTCTGGGTGCTCGGCAGCGGCCGTCTCCAGGTCGGTAAAGATGACGCCTTGCGCCTTGAGCTCATCCGACAGCTGACGGAAGACGATGCCCGAGTTGCGCTGCACGATAAAATCGGCGCCTGCCTGCTGCGGCACATAGGGCTGAACGTCAGCAGGCAGATCCTCCACCTGCGCGATTGGCTGGGGTGCCTTGTACTCACCCAAAGCGCCCAGCGCCCAGCGTTCAATCCGAGTCTTCTCCGGCTTTGGCCAGGCCAGCGTCTCTGCCAGCTCCGCCGCCTCCGCCCGCAGGGATGCCAGCCACTCGGGCTCCTGCTTGCTGCGGGACAACGCCTCTGCCGAACTGCGATTTATCGGAGTCGATAGTTGTGTACTCATAGATTTGCTCTTCTCCTTTCGTTCGGCTTAGGCTTGCCCGACAGTTTCGTCGACGATGCCAAGCTCTTCCTTGACCCAGTCGTACCCTTCATTCTCCAGGCGCTGTGCCAGCTCAGGGCCGCCCGACTTGACGATGCGGCCTTGCATCATGACGTGGACATAATCAGGCGTAATATAGTTCAAGAGCCGCTGATAGTGTGTAATGATAAGGAAGCCGCGCTCTTCGGATCTCATGCTGTTGACGCCGGCAGCGACGATCTTCAGGGCGTCGATGTCCAGACCGGAATCGATCTCGTCGAGAATGACGATCTTCGGATCCAAGAGCAGCATTTGCAGGATCTCATTGCGCTTCTTCTCGCCGCCGGAGAACCCTTCATTGAGATAACGATGCGCGAACTCCGGATTCATATCCAGCTCTTTCATCTTGGCTTCCATCTGGCGGATAAACTTGATCAGCGAGATCTCGTCGCCTTCCGCGCGGCGGGCATTGATGGCGCTGCGAAGAAAGTCGGAGTTGGTCACGCCGGAGATTTCACTGGGATATTGCATGGCCAGGAAGACCCCTGCCAGCGCGCGCTCATCGACTTCCATCTCTAGCAGATCCTCACCGTTCAGCTCAGCCGTGCCGCCGGTTACCTCATATTTGGGATGGCCCATCAATGCCGATGCAAGGGTGCTTTTGCCTGTTCCGTTCGGTCCCATGATGGCATGAATTTCGCCGCCTTTTATCTCCAGGTCGATCCCCTTCAGGATCTCCTTATCTTCGATTGTTGCCTTCAGCCCGTTAATGACAAACTTCGTGGACATGATTATTGCTCCCTCCGCTTAATGTCGAATTTTCTAATCGCCCGCAGGCGCATTCTCAACGATTCTCAATCTTATCTTATAATAATTCCTGTTACAAAGCAATCAACGCAGCCTAAAACCGCAGACCTTCCTTCCAAACTAAAGCAGAGGACGCCGCTCCCTATCCTTCCAACGCTTGGCGGATCTGCAAGCAACGAGAAGCGTACGCGTCTTCCGAGAGCACGGGCGTGAGGGCAGATTCAGACACGCCATCCTCCAGCATTACCCATGACTTGCAGCCCAGATATGGCGCTCTTACCGGCACCTCAGCCGGCTCCGACAGCCGCCATGCCCGGATAAACAGCAAATGCAGAGGCTGCTTGCGTTTCCACTTCAGTCGCTTCTCGGCCAACTCTCCGGTCCAGATATGAAAAGGATACAGCTTATCCAGTGCTTCCTGGTCGCGGATCTCCAACTCCTCCGTGACTTGTCCATACAGTGACAGGCGCATATGCTCGGCGCCCGGCTGCCAGTCCAGCAGCGTCTGCTCCAGCATCTGTCTGGCTTCGGGCTTGAGCAGCTCCGCCTTCTGATGTTCGTAGGTCTCCATGAGATAAAACGTCGGACTAAGCAGCCGGAAATCCCGCGTCTCCTCGATGATGCCGCCTTTGCGCAGCAGGATAATCTGCTCTCCCGCAGCAAGCGCCCGGACGACAACGGACCATTCTTTCAAAGCTACAGGATCATTATGCCCGCTTATAGTCAAATTGTGCATGCTCCGTCCTCCTCAAAAGTTTCCCGAAGGAAAACCGCACTGTAAGGTTATGCTTAAGTTCCATTATATCAGTTCAAGGTATTCCAACGCGAAATAATATTCGCTATACTAAGCTGAGACGAATACCGAACCCCGCGATTTCGTACTATAACCGGAGGTGGGACCCCTTTGTCAACCTATCATCCACTTACTGAACAGGAAGCTATCCAACTGGCCCGCTCGCTGGACCATATATTCCCTCCCCATGCCGAGTTGGCATGCAGGGAGATCGGCGACGGCAACCTGAATCTCGTATTTCATATTACGGATGCCATCAGCGGCAAGAGTCTCATCCTCAAGCAGGCGCTGCCCTATGCCAAGGTGGTTGGCGAATCCTGGCCGCTCACGCTGGACAGAGCGCGTATCGAGAGTGAAGCTCTTATAATAGAAGGCAAGCTTGCACCAGGTCTGGTGCCGCAAGTCTACCGCTATGATCCCGAGCTGGCACTGACCGTTATGGAAGATTTGAGCGATCACATCATCATGAGGCGCGGCCTGATCGAAGGCCGGCGTTATCCGCAGTTTGCGGAAGATATCTCTACCTTTATGGCGAACACGCTGTTCTTTACTTCGGATCTGGGGATGAATCAGCAAGAGAAAAAAATACAGTCGGGACGGTTCATCAACCCCGAACTGTGCAAGATTACGGAAGACCTGATCTTTGACGACCCGTATACCGATTCGCCCAATAACAATTATGACGCCGCGATCGCGGACGCAGCCGAAGCGCTGCACACCGATGATGCGCTGCATCTCGAAGTTGCCATCCTGCGCCAGAAGTTCCTCACCAGCGGACAAGCGCTGCTGCACGGCGACCTGCATACCGGCAGCATCTTCGTCAAGGAAGATTCGACGAAGGTCATTGATCCCGAATTTGCCTACTATGGTCCGTCGGGCTTCGACGTCGGCGCCACGATCGCCAATCTGCTGCTGAACTATGCGGCTCAGGAGCACTGGCATCAGGACGTTCAGGAGAGGGCCGACTACCGCCTCTACCTGCTGGGGACGATCCGCGAGATCTGGACGCTGTTCGAGCGCAAGTTCCTGCAGCTCTGGGACGAGCACGGCATCGACCGATTGCAGAATACTGCAGCCGGATACAAAAGACTGTATATGTCCAATCTGCTACAGGATACCACAGGCTTTGCCGGCTGCAAAATCGTCCGCCGCATCGTCGGCCTGTCCCATGTCGCAGATGTCGATACGATCCCTGACGCCCAGGCCAAAGAACGCGCCCAGCGTCTGGCCCTGCAGATCGGCACTTCGCTGATCAAGCGCAACCGCCAGATCGAGTCCATCGAAGAACTCATTGATCTGGCCGCTTCTGCCGCCCCAAAATGAACCTAACGGGCAATGACATATTAGAAGGGGAAATGTAAGATGAAACAAACTACCGAAGCACTGCAATCCGTCATCTGGTCGGGCGAGCAGGTCGAGCTGCTGGATCAGCGGCTGCTCCCCGAGGAAATCGTCTATCTGCCGCTGACCACGCCGGAAGACATATGGGAGGCGATCCGCCATCTCAAGGTTCGCGGCGCTCCCGCAATCGGCATCTCTGCCGCTTACGGCGTCGTGCTCGGCAGCCGCGGCAGCTTCGAGACGACGGAGGACTGGCTCACGGCCGTGAACCGGCACGCCGAATATCTCGCGACATCGCGACCTACTGCCGTCAATCTGTTCTGGGCGCTGGACCGTATGAAAGCCAAGGCTGTGCAACTGGCAGCATCGGCTCTTACTGTAGAGGAATGCCAGCAGGCGCTGCTGCTCGAAGCGATCGCGATTCAGAGCGAAGACGAGGAGACGAACAGACTGATCGGCGAGCACGCGTTGTCCCTGTTCAAGGACGATATGGGGGTGCTCACCCACTGTAATGCTGGCGGACTGGCTACGGCCAAGTACGGCACCGCGCTGGCGCCTTTCTACCTCGCTCAGGAGCAGGGAGTCAATCTGCGCGTCTTCGCGGATGAGACCCGTCCCGTGCTGCAAGGCGCCCGCTTGACCGCATTTGAACTGCAGCAGGCAGGAGTCGACGTCACCCTCATCTGCGACAATATGGCCGGCATGGTCATGTCCAAGGGCTGGATCGACGCCGTTATCGTCGGTACGGACCGCGTAGCCGCCAATGGCGACGTCGCCAACAAGATCGGCACATACAGCGTCGCCGTCCTGGCCAAGGCACACGGTATCCCTTTTTATGTCGCTTGTCCGATGTCGACGATCGATATGCAGACGCCAACGGGTGCCGATATTCCGATTGAAGAACGACCCGATGAGGAAATCACCGAAGGCTTCGGCAAACGTACGGCGCCGGCAGGCGTAAAAGTATTCAATCCTGCTTTTGATATTACGCCAAACGAATACGTCAGTGCGATCATTACCGAGAAAGGCATTCTTCGCCCTCCTTATAACGACAGTCTGAAACGCTTGTTCGAGAATCTGTAGCGTCGGAAGCTTTCTAATGCATATATGTAACGCATCAGCTCCAGGCCGCGAAGTCTGGGGCTGATTTTTTTCAAATGATAGATTTAATGCGGGGATCGTTTACGCCATCTTAGTTAAGGCGTCGCGCCCGCTCATACCGGCGTGGACTCCCAGTTCCTCTGCGGCTGCCGTTACCGATTCGAGCGGTGCTTCGAGCAATTCCTCCAATGTACGTACACCTACTGCCCTGCCGGCAATAATGCCTCTTTCCCGCAATTTTTCATTAAGCAGACCCACGTCCAGCGCGCCGCACATAATATAACCACGATCAGTAGAAATGCTCAGCAGTGTCGTTTTGGGCAGCTTCACTTCGACTCCGAGCGCAGTCATCGGGCCGATCACGACAGGCACCATACGGATCATTCATTTCGCCCCCTTCCTGCTAACGTTTTGCGCCAGACAAGTGACGCTGACCTTATACTATATGCCAGCCAGCAGGCGTCGTGTGGGGAGCTGCCTTCCAATGACAGCAGCCCAGTACATCAGGCTCCCACAAATAAATACTCCCTGATTCGTATTTAGGACTATGTACTCATGATGTTTAATGATATATTAGTAATGGTTATGTAATATGTAGTACTCATGCACTATACCCAAGTTACTGAAAGGGGAATGGGTTCGTTGATTATGAAAGAAAAGCAAACCAACGGCTCCTATCTGTTCAATGTAGATATCCTGATCGAAGAAGAGAGCAATGCACGGGCGCTTGAGCGGCTGCTGCATCTGCTCAACCGTTCGGGGGCGGCTGACTTCCGCATCCAGAGCGGCATCGAGCTGGGAAGGATGATCGAGTCATTGACCAACCAGTCTGAATCGTCCACGGATGAAGCTTCCGGACCGCGTTTGAACCTTGTTCCGCCGCTTCAGCACACTGCTGCGGATGAGGCAGCCCCACTGGCCAAGAAGCGGACCGGTACACCCAAGTCCACTGTTGCTGCAGCCAGCGAGGCACGGTCTGATGCTCTCTCTCCGATGGCAGCCGATCAGCGGATCCATGCTTTTATCGAGCAGAACAAACTGATTCGTCTGCATGTCAATAAAGGGCGGGGCATCAAGCTGAGCATTCCTTGCCGGATCGTCAAGTTCGATGAGGAGCAAGGCAATGTTACGGTATATCATGTCGATGAGAAACAAGTGTATACCTTCTCGGTCAATGAAATCGACGATTTCATTGAATAGCAGCCGCAACTTTTGAAGTACGCCAAACAAAAAGCCCCCGGAGCTGCGTTGGATCACCGGGAGCTTTTTTGATTCATTCTGCAAGGGTACTAAACGGGCTGCAGCAGCCGCTCTACCTGCATGCTGGTCACAGGCGCGCTCCAAAAATAACCCTGCATCTCATCGCAGCCGTGCCGTTTCAAAAATTGCAGCTGTCCTTCGTTCTCGACGCCTTCGGCAATCACCTGCATATTGAGATTGTGGGCCATCGCAATAATCGCCGCCACGATCGCAGCGTCGCCCGGGTCATGCTGGATATCGCGAACGAATGAGCGGTCGATCTTCAGCCGGCCGATCGGCAGCTTTTTAAGGTAGTTGAGCGAGCTGTAGCCGGTGCCGAAATCATCGATGCTGATGTTGATGCCCATTCTCGTCAGCTCCAGCAAGCAATGGGTGGCATGATCCACATCCATCGTCATGGATTCCGTAATTTCCAAATCAAGAAGCTCGGGAGAAAGACCGGTCCGCTCCAGCACGCCCGCTACCTTCTCCGCGAGATTCTGCTGCAGGAACTGGCGGATCGACAGATTGACCGACACGGGCACCGCCGTCAACCCCGCATCCTGCCAAAGCTTGTTTTGCCGGCACGCCTCCTCCAGCACCCAATCCCCTAACTGGACGATCATACCGGAGTCTTCGGCCACCGGGATGAACTGCCCCGGCGGCACAAGTCCTCGCTCCGGGTGCTGCCAGCGCAGCAAAGCTTCCAGACCGACGACCTCGCCGCTCGAGAGATCGTACTGCGGCTGATAGTAGAGGATGAACTCCTGACGTTGAATCGCTTGCCTGATCTCGTGCTGCAGTGTGAGCCGCTCGCGCGACGAACTGCTCCACGCCTCAGAGTACAGGATGTAGCCGTTCCTACCGCTATCCTTGGCTTTACTGAGCGCCTTCTCCGCTTTGATCATCAGCTGTCCGGGTTCATCCTGCGGTTCGCTGACCGCGATCCCGACACTGGCCGTGATATGGAGCGGAAACCCCTGCAGCTCAAACGGCTCTTCCAGCTCCGCAAGCAGCTCCGCTGTCCGCGTCACCAGCTCATCCTCCGAGCCGGCCCCCATCAGCAGCACCGCGAACTCGTCACCTTCCATTCTTGCCGTCATGTCCTGCTCGGTCAGCCGCCGGGTCAACCGTTCGGCCACCTGCATCAGCAGCATATCGCCGAACTCCCGGCCGAAGGAATCATTGACCAGGCGGTAGTGATCGAGATCCAGGTACAGCAGACCAACCCGCTCTTCATGCAGTCCTGCCCGCTCCAGAGCTTCCGTGAGCTGGATCATGAACATGCTGCGATTGGGCAATCCAGTCATGTCGTCATAGTAGGCCATATAACGGATCCGCTCTTTGTGGCGCTTGCGGTCACCGGTATCCTGTATCAAGAGCAGTGTGCCGCTCCAGCTTCCCTCCCTGTACATCGGGCTGGCACTGACATGGATATCCATCGGTAATCCGGAGCGGTGAAGGAGCGTCAAAGGATAATGTTCTCCCCCTGGAGGCCCCGAATCTGCCCGAAGCCAGGCCGCCGTCTGGCCGCCGTTTCCCAGCAGCGACTGCAACGTTTTGCCGATCAAGTCCGGCTTGTCATAGCCCATCATCTGAAGCGCCCCGTTATTGGCTTCCACGATCTGCCCTTCCCTATCCGCCACGATCACCGGAAGCGGACTGTCGTCCATGATGGCATCGGTCAGCTGATAATGGAAGGACGTCCTTGCGGCACGCGCCCGGCGAGCGAACCGGATGAAGATCATCCACGCGGCCAAGCCCGCAGCCGCCACCACGCCAGCGGTCAGCCAGGCCGATGTCCGGGCAGGCAACGGCAATCGCACGAAGCCAGTCCACAAAACCGCAGTCAGCAGCAAGCCAGCCGTCGTCCAGACCATGCGCTTGTATGAACGGTCTTTCCCCCCATGCTCGTCAAGAAGCCGTATTCCTCGATCCGCCACAAATGTTCTCCTTCCTGTAGCCCGGAGGCTTGAATCTTGTCCCTGCCAGTGCAGCGCAAGTCCGGCGCGGCAATCTGCTTACTTGCTGCGCGTAACGGCGACAATCAGCATCACCCAACCAGCTATAAAAGCCACGCCGCCGATCGGTGTAATCATGCCCAGCTTGGAAAATCCGGTCAACGTTAGCACGTACAAGCTGCCGGAGAATACGAGTATCCCAATATGCAGCAGTCTGGCCGCCCATGCCAGCGCCTGCTGCCCGGCGGCCTTATCTCCCAGCAGGCCGATCAGTATTAGACCGAGCGCATGGTACATCTGATACCGGACGCCCGTCTCGTATGTCGCCAGCATCGATTCACTCAGCTGCTCTTCCAGCGCATGGGCGCCGAAAGCGCCAAATGCCACGGCCAGCAGAGCATATACCGCTCCAGTTCCTATATATTTTGCTGTCATGCGTAGTTTTCACTTCCCTGCATTTGGTGTATAATTCTACAAAAACCTATAAAGGAGCCACGTCATGGATCAGAATCCATACCAATCTCAGGATGATCGCAATCCCTCTGGACCCTTCCAGCCCCTCCCCGAGCATGAGCAGGGGGAGCCTTACCGCAAGCAATCTGGTCTTGGCATCGCTTCGTTCGTTATCGGCCTGCTGGCGATTATCGCCATCATCGTCTTGTCGATGACCACTGTCTTATCGCTCGCTGATACCATCCAGCCAGACGGTACCATTCCCGAGGAAGTGATCGCATCCAACAGTGAAGCCATGCTGGCAGGCATCTTGCTGTTCTTCTCCATTCTGGTCAGCCTGGTTGGACTGGTATTGGGTATCGTATCCTTATTCATGAAAAATCGCCGCAAAGTGTTCGGCATCATCGGCGTCGTCTTGAACGGTCTGATCGTCTTCGGTTTCGGAGCGCTCTTGCTGCTGGGGATTGCTCTGGCGGGCATATAGTTCCGTTTGCATACATTTACCTACAACGATTATACCATGGTCCAAGCCAAACGCATAACGCGAACATACGCTGGCGGCCTGGCAAGCTTCTGCTCGCCAGGTTGTTTGCGCATGTCCAGAGGCAGCGGCCGCGCAAGGAGGTTTAGAGATGGCCCGCGAGCAATTCGACAAAGAAATCCAGTTCCTGCGCATGCTTGCCATGACCGGCGGTTCGTACAGCAGACAGCAATATGCCCAGCGGCTGGGCATCTCCGTTCACACCTTCGATAAGATGCTGCAACGTTTGAAGACGATTGCCGGTTCCGTCTGGAGCCAGCAAAGCTCTCAGGAGAACTCCGCGTTTACAGCTACCTTCCGTTATAGCTACTATGACACAACCGACCCCCTGCTGCTCTTGCTGTTCCAGGCCAAATCCGTGAAGGCAACAGAGAGCCGACGGCTTGCCGTGCTGCTGGAAGCACTCCGGCATCAGCCGCAAACCGCGCTGGAGCTGCTCGACTGCTGTTCGGAGCGAATGTCGGGCACGGCACTGCCCGATGAGAAGACGATCCGCTCCGATCTGCGGTACCTGGAAGCGTCCGGCGTCATCAGCCGCCTCGGAGGGCAGCGTCCCTACCGGTACCGGCTGAAGAACGAACTGGCGGCGCTGCCGGGCGACCAGTTGCTGGAACTGTACGATTACGTCGATCTGATGGCCTCCACCAGGCTGCCCTCGGTACACGGCTACCTGCTCCGCGACAGTCTCAAGAAGCTGCTGCTCCGTTCGGAATCAGGAGTGCCAGAGCTGGATGTTACCCTCTACAAATATCATTATTATTCCCGCATTCTGGATGAAGCTCATGTATTCGGCCTGATCGCGGCGATGCGGCGGCGCTGCCGTATCCGCTTCCTGTACTTCTCGCCCAAGAGCAAGCACAGCTACAGCGCCAGCCAGACCAACCCCCGCTTCCAGAGGGAACCCTCCGGACGCGAGAAGCTTGTGTTGCCGCTGCAGGTCGTCTATGACCATCAGTTTGGACGGTGGTATCTGCTGGCCCACCAGACCTCTGTGGGCATCGTCAAATTCCGTCTGGAAGGCATGACGCAGCTCACCGAGGCGGAGGTCGTCCCGGAAGCCGAATATGCGCAGCACCGCCAGCGTCTGCTCGAGCGGATCCGCCATAGCTGGCTGATCGATACGGGGAAGACCGTGCGGGTCAAGGCCCGCTTCTACCATCCCGGTCCCGGCATCCCCAGCTTCGTCAAGGAACGGGTGGAACTGCAAGGCCAATGGGGCGAGTTGACGGAGGAAGCCGGCGGCGAGTCATTTCGATATGAGATCGATGTCAACGACACGACCGAGATCAAGCCTTGGCTCCGCAGCTTCGGCTCCAGCTGCGAGGTGCTGGAGCCGCTCCGGCTGCGCGAGGAAATGATCGCAGAATGGAAGGAGATCGCAGCCAGTTATGAACCTGTTCGAGAAAATCACCAACTATGAGCTGCTTGCCCGCCTGGATGAAGCCGATGTCTTCGTCACTACTGCGGCCGAGCGGAGCTGGCTCAAGACGATGCTGGCGGACCCTGCTTCCCAGCTGGTCCTATCGGATGAGAACCGTGAGCGCCTGCAGGCGATCCTGGACGAGGATGAGGCGCTGGAGCTGCAAGGCAGCTTGACCGAGAAAGCCCGCAGCCGCGAAGGGCAAGTGGGACACCCGCTGCTGCCGGAGCTGCGGGATCTGATCCGGCGCCGATGCAACGTATGTTTCGTTCCAGCCGGCAAATCCGGCAGACCCCGACAGCCGTCCGAGGGTATCCCCTACAAACTGGAGTACTCGATGGTCAAGCGGGAGTGGTACCTGCTCTGGTACAACAGCGGCTTGCGGCGACTGCAGATCACCCGGCTGGACAAGATCAGCCAGCTTCGCGGGGCTCCTTGTACGGCAGAGGAATGGACGCTCGCCCAGGAGCAGATTCGCCGCAGCCATGAGCTGCAGCAAGACACCGCTGTGCTGGAGGTGCCGAGCCAGTATAACCGCGAGCTCTCTCGCATCCTTTATGCCTTCTCCTGCTTCGAGAAACAGGTCCAGTATGATGAAGCGCTTGATCGTTATACAATCACCCTTCACTTTGCCAATAACGAACGCGAATACGTGTTGTCCAAGCTGCGGTTTCTGGGGCGGCGGATCCGCGTCATCAAGAGCAAAGGCTTGCAGGAGCGGATGCGCCAGACAGCCCTGATGGCGCTCGGCCGCTACGAAGAGGGCTAGAGCTCGGCAGCGATTGGTCACATAACCTCCCTCTGTCTGAATATAGTAAATATACGAAGCATTCGACGAGGGGGTAGCTGCAGATGGATTCAAACCGCGAGCCGTTGTATATCGTCTCCCGTGAAGACTGGTCGCTGCATCGCAAAGGGTATCAGGACCAGGCCCGCCACCAGGAAAAAGTCCGCGATGCCATCAAGCAAAATCTGCCGGACCTGGTATCCGAGGAAAGCATCGTCCTCTCGGACGGCAAGCAGATCATCAAGGTGCCGATCCGCAGTCTGGACGAGTACCACTTTGTGTATAACCATAATAAAAACAAGCATGTCGGGCAAGGTGACGGCGACAGCAGCGTCGGTGATGTGCTTGGTACGGATCCCGCTTCCGCCAAAAAAGGCGGCAAGGGGGACAAGGCGGGCGACCAGCCCGGCGAAGATGTCGTGGAAGCGGAGATCAGTCTCGCCGAGCTGGAAAATATGCTCTTCGAGGAGCTGGAGCTGCCCTTCTTGAAGCGCAAGGAGAAGGACCTGCTGGAGACCAAAGACATCCGCTTCAATGATATCCGCAAGAAGGGCATCCAATCCAATATCGACAAGAAACGCACCATCCTGGAAAATCTGCGGCGCAACGCCACTGGCGGCAAACCGGGCATACACGGGATATCTCCTGACGATCTGCGCTTCAAGACGTGGGAGGAGATCATCAAGCCCCAATCCAATGCCGTCATCCTGGCGATGATGGATACGTCAGGCTCGATGGGCAGCTTTGAGAAATATGCGGCGCGCAGCTTTTTCTTCTGGATGACCCGCTTCCTCCGGCACCAGTACGAGAAGGTCGAGATCGTCTTCATCGCCCACCATACGGAAGCCAAGGAAGTGAGCGAGGAAGACTTCTTCACGCGCGGCGAGAGCGGCGGCACGATCTGTTCCTCCGCTTATATCAAAGCCCTGGACATCATCGACAGCCGCTATCCGCCGCATATGTGGAACATCTACCCGTTTCATTTCTCGGACGGCGACAACCTCACCTCGGACAATGAGCGCTGCGTCAAGCTGATCTCCGAGCTGATGGACCGGAGCAATATGTTCGGATACGGCGAGGTCAATCAGTACAACAGGAGCAGCACCCTCATGTCGGCCTATAAGCATATCCAGAAGCAGAAGTTTATCTACGCGATTATCAAGGAAAAGCAGGACGTCTACCAAGCGCTGAAAACCTTCTTTTCCAAAAAAGAGCCGGTTACCTGACATTGACCTCCATTGCAAGGCGAAGCGGCCCTTGTCCATTCCGGACAGGGGCCGCTTGTTTAATTGCCTTCCTTGATTGCCATTGCTTGGCGAGCATCAGCCGAAGCTGACGGTAAATAACGGGCTGCACCGTGTCAGAAACCGGCGAAGCCTGCGAGCCATCTGGTAATCGCATCTTTTTGATTGAACTCGATTTTTCATGACGTCTCGGCGATAGATCCTTATTGAGAGGTTAAGTTGAAAAGCCTAGTCTTTGACACTTGGAAATCATTAAATATGAAAGAGCGAACCATCTCTTGCTCGGTATATAATGCCCTCTTCTGATAGGCCCCATCCTGCAAAGCGAAGACATGTACGGTCTCATTTCCCGGATCGACGATCCAATATTCTTGAACGCCAAACTTCTGGTACAAATTAAACTTTTCATTAAAATCTTTCAAGGCAGTAGAGGGAGACAGCACTTCGATAATCATGGTTGGCGCACCATGGCAGCCGTTTTTGAAGATCTGATCTTTCGAGCATACGACCGTCAGGTCCGGCTGTAACACATGATCCGGCAAATCGTATTGATGGTTCTCGCTGAAGAAAACATCGAACGGAGCGGCAAACACATAACAGCTCTTATTCTGAAAGTGGGCTCGCAGTGCGAAATGCAGCTCTCCAACGACAAACTGGTGCAAGGCATTCGGAGCGGGTGACATATTATATGCCTTGCCATTTATCAACTCCCACGATCCGTCCCATGTAAGCCAATCCTGATAGGTGTGGTTTGATTCCTTTTCCGGTTTTGTCACTTGGAGGCCCCCTTCGCATGCAGTTGTTATTAGAATTATATCACAGGACGTTACTAACGAAACCACATAACTATAAATCGCTCTGGTTAATTACAACCAGCTATTGATGCTTTCCGTTATAATAATTCTCCCTCATCATTGCATGAACGTAGAAGGCATCAAACCAGTTCAATCTGCCCACCGCATATTCCCTCCGCGCCTCCCATACACATAGAATAGGAAACTTATCGCCACAACTGGAGGGGACGAGAGATGAAGCAAGACGAGATACGCCAACTGGAACGTGCGATTGACGAGATTACCGAAGTGGCGCAGGGCTTTGGCCTGGACTTCTATCCGATGCGTTACGAGATCTGTCCTTCTGATATCATCTATACATTCGGCGCCTACGGCATGCCGACCCGCTTCAGCCACTGGAGCTTCGGCAAGACGTTTCATAAAATGAAGACGCAGTACGACTTTGGTCTCAGCAAAATTTACGAGCTCGTCATCAACTCCAACCCCTGCTATGCCTTCCTGCTCGACGGCAACTCATTGATCCAGAACAAGCTCATCGTCGCCCACGTACTGGCCCATTGCGACTTCTTCAAAAATAACGCCCGCTTCAGCCGCTCCAACCGCAATATGGTCGAGAGCATGTCGGCGACGGCGGACCGGGTGGCGCAATATGAACGTGACTACGGCTCCGAAGTGGTCGAACAGTTTATCGATGCGGTGCTGGCGATCCAGGAGCATGTCGATCCTACCCTGATCAAGCCTTACCAGATGGACAAGACGCGCTATATCGAGCTGCTGGAGAAACGCGAAGGCGAGCGCAAGAAACTGCCGGCGCCTGTCCAGCCCTACGAGGACCTGTGGTCGCTGGATCCCGACATGAAAAGCGCCGAAGAGAAACCGGCTAGCAACAAACGGCGGTTCCCGCCCCAGCCCGAGAAAGACCTGATCTGGTTTATCGAGGAACATTCGGAGGGACTGAAGGACTGGCAGCGGGATATCATGTCGATGCTGCGTGATGAGATGCTCTACTTTTGGCCCCAGATTGAGACCAAGATTATGAACGAGGGCTGGGCGTCGTATTGGCATCAGCGCATTCTCCGGGAGTTAGATCTGACGAGCGAAGAGACGATCGAATTTGCCAAACTGAACTCGGCGGTCGTCCAGCCTTCCAAAAACAGCCTCAACCCCTACTACCTCGGTCTCAAAATGTTCGAGGACATCGAGAAGCGCTGGAATGAGCCGACCAAAGAGGAGCAAGATCGATACGGCCGGGTTCCTGGTCAAGGACGGGACAAAATCTTCGAGGTGCGGGAGACCGACTCGGACCAATCCTTCATCCGCAACTATCTGACGAAACAGCTGGTCACCGATCTGGATCTGTACATCTTCGAGAAGAAAGGGCCGGAGTGGAAAATTACCGATAAATCGTGGGAGAATATTCGCGATCAACTCGTCTACTCTCGTGTCAATGGCGGTTTCCCCTGTATCGTCGTCACCGATGGCGACTGGAACCGTTCGGGAGAGCTGTATCTCAAACATCAATATGAGGGCGTCGAGCTGGATCTGAAATATGTTGAGCGCACCATGCCGCATATAGTAAAGCTATGGGGCAAACCCGTCCATCTGGAGACGGTCGTCGAGGACAAAAATATCGTCTTCAGCTGCGACGGCCCCAAAACGAGCCGCAAATTTATTTAGGCTTTGTCCGGATCGGCACGAACCTGTGTTTTGATTCATGCCCCCCGCGAGCGGGTATAAATGATCAACAACCTTTCCCCATCCTTACTTACAGGGGAAATAACACAGGGGCAACGCCCCGGATACAGAGGTGATTCACATGTTGGAAACAATCCTTATTGTATTGGGTGTGTTACTGGTGGTTGGCATCATTGTATTTGCTAGCAAAGGCCGTTGGACGACTCTGGCAACCGCAAGGGGCAATCAGGCAGAAGAGCTGCAATCCAAATATTCATACCTGCAATCCAAAGACATCCCTTCCCGCCTTAAATCAGAAACGGCGGCCGGCGCATCCGGATTTGCCGCCCAGGGCGGCATGTCCATGAATGCGGTCGGCTCGGAAGCCGGACAGCATGAGATGATCAAGCTGCAGATCAAGCCGAAGGATAGAGAACGTGCCGAGGCTGCGCTGCAAGAGCTCGACCGGGAACGTGTACTTCACCAATCGACTCAGCTGTAAAGGAAAGTTTATATCAACACACCCCAAGCAAAAAGGACCTCGCCCGAGGTCCTTTTTGCTTGATCTACACGGAGCTAACCCTCCAGTTGCTCGACAATTACCGAAACGTCAAGATGCTGGCCGCCGCTTCCGCGGTAGACGCCCTTGACAGGGACGATATCCTTGTAATCCCGGCCATGCCCCAGCTTGACATAACGCTCGCCAACCTCAGAAGGATTGGTCGGATCGAAGGCGCACCAGCCGCGATTGGGGACATACGCCTCTACCCAGGCGTGAGACGCATGCTGAAAACTGGTGCCTTCCTCCTGCAGGTCGCCGATAAACTGGTAGCCGCTCACATACCGTGCAGGAATGCTGCGGCTCCTGCAGATGGTGATCATCAGATGCGCGAAGTCCTGGCAGACACCGCGCCGGGTGCCGATCATATCCGCCACCTTCGTTTTCACATCCGTCGCTTCGGCATCATAGGTGAATTCCTGCCGGATGCGCTCGGACAGCTGCGCCAGCCAGTCGTAGACGGCGGCAGGCTCTTCGGATTCGCGTTCGTCCAGTCCGGCGAAGACCAATACTTCGGGAGTGGCAGTCGTATAGGAAGTTGGCAGCAAATATTCGGCAAACCGGTCCATCGCTTCGTCCCTGGCAAGCCAGTCCCATGCTTCCGCAGGGGTGAACAACCTCCCTTTCCGCGCGCTTCCCCGCCCGCTGCCGGGATCTGTCGTCACCACGGTCATCTGGGTGCGGATCGTCAGCTTGCTATGGGGCTCGTTGACCGAGAAGGCGGTCACTCGATTACCAAAGAAATCCTCGTATGATTGCAGAGGAGC
Source organism: Paenibacillus jepli (assembly GCF_047238105.1). NCBI lineage: Bacteria > Bacillati > Bacillota > Bacilli > Caryophanales > Paenibacillaceae > Paenibacillus > Paenibacillus jepli. Next base: position 6,119,823 of record NZ_JBDFMD010000001.1, on the reverse strand, counting down.
ATTGGGCTCAACGGCGATCGCATGCTGATAGCAGGACTGCCACTCATTGGTGCAAGGAGTCAGGCGCACCTCATTGACACTGTCCGTTACCGGCTGCGTATAAGTATACTCCGTGACATGCATGATCCTCAGCTTCATGCGCTGGCCTCCCCGATCCGAAAAAACGTCTTCGCAAACGTTGTGCCGAGTTGCTGGCAGGTACCGAGCAGCACCGTCAGCACCAGTCCCTCGCGATCCTGCTGCAGATCTTCTCGCTCCAGGCACGATAGTTCCGCCAGCACTTTGGCGGCTTGACGAACCACTTTGCTGTGGGCAAGCTTGAGCTGCGACTCCTGCAGCTCCAGACGGCGCAGATGCTCATCCATCGCCTGCAAGGCAAAGCGCACCGAGCGCGGGAAGGCGGTATGCAGCACCAGGAATTCGATGATCCCATCAGGCGACATCCCGTCTGCATAGTACCGCCGGAATACCTGATAGCCGCTCACCGACCGCAGCACTGCCTGCAGATAAGGATATGCCGGCGGTTGACCTGTCTCGCCGGCCTCCATCGTATTGCGGATCGCCTGCATGATCCGCAGCGTATTCTCGGCACGCTCCAGATAACGTCCGCACTCCATGAAGTGCCATTCATTCTCCCGCGCCATCACGGATTGCGCTACCCCCTGGAAGAGCGCCGTCCATTCCTTGACCCGTTTGTAAAGCTGATGCGGCGATTCTTTGATCAGCTCATCGCGATGCCGCTCTCGCAGCCAGAGATAGAAACTGTTGACGACATCCCACAATTCGGTCGGCACCTTCTCCCGCAAGGTCCGCAGATTGCCGCGAGCGTAGCTGATACAGGAGACCAGCGAATTGGGATGATCGCGGTCCAGCGTAATATAGTGCAGCACATCTTCCTCGTTGTACTGACCGTACAGCTGCTCGTAATCGGATCTGCTGCCGAGCGCATCCACGATCCGGGCCCACTTGTCTCCAGGCAAGTGCGAGCTGTTTCCTTCCGTCGGCAGATAATCCTGTTGCAGATGATAATGGACATCAATCAACCGGGCATGATTCTCTGCCCGCTCCATATACCTGCCTACCCAGAACAACGCTTCCGCATTCCGATTCAACATCCCCATCGCCTCCAAACCATCAATATTGGACTACCGATTGAGCACCCAAGTATCCTTCACGCCGCCCCCTTGCGAGGAGTTGACCACAAGCGAGCCTTCCTGAAGCGCGACCCGCGTCAGACCGCCGGGGATGACGTGCAGCTCCGAGCTCCCCATGAGCGAAAAAGCGCGTAGATCGATATGACGCGGACACATCGATCCGTTTTTCATGATGGGAGCCCGGGAGAGCTTCATCGTCTCCTGAGCGATATAACGCTCAGGCGCTTTCTTGATCTCTTCGGCGAAGGCCGCGATCTCCCGGGCCGTGGCCTGAGGACCGATAAGCATCCCGTAGCCGCCCGAGAGCGATGTTTCCTTCACGACGAGCTGGTCCAGATGGGCCAGGGTATAAGCCAGATCCTCCTTATTGCTGAGCAGATACGTCGGCACATTGCCCAGGATCGGCTCCTCGCCGAGGTAGTAACGGATCATGTCCGGCACATAGGCGTAGACGGCCTTATCATCTGCAACACCGGTACCCGGCGCATTGGCGATCGCTACATTGCCTGCACGGTACGCATTCATGAGACCCGGCACGCCAAGCATGGAGTCGGGCTGAAATGCCAGCGGATCGAGATAGTCATCATCAATGCGTCTGTAGATCACATCGACCTGGCGCAAGCCGCGGAGATCGCGCAGATAGATCTTCTGATCCTTATACACTAGGTCTCTACCCTCTACGAGATGAATCCCCATCTGCTGGGCGAGGAAGGTATGCTCGAAAAAAGCTGAATTGTACGGACCAGGAGTCAGCAGCACGATGAACGGGTCCCGTCTGCCTGAAGGTGCAAGGGAGCGCAATGAACGGAGAAAAACATTGAGACTATGGTCGATGCCGCGAACCGAACAGGAGAAATAGAGATCGTGGAATAGCTCACTCATGAGCGAGCGCCCAGTATACAGATAGGAAAAACCGGACGGGGAGCGCAGATTGTCTTCCAGCACCAAATATCGCCCTGTCTCGTCACGGATCAGATCGATTCCGGTTGTGGTCATATACGCCTGTCCGGGCACATCCAGTCCAGCCATCTCGGGACGGTAATACTTGTTGCCGACAACCATCCTGCGCGGAATCAAGCCGTCGGCGATAAGATGCTGCCTGTGGTAGATATCGTGGGTAAATGCGTTGAGTGCGCGTACCCTCTGCTTCAAGCCCCGCTCGATTACCTCCCACTCCTCGGCAGGGATGACACGCGGGATATAGTCAAACGGGATGGTGCGCTCAAGCGGTTCTTGCTGGTCAGGTGCATACAAGGTAAAGGTGATCCCTTCTTCGAGCATCCGTTGTTCCAACGCTTGCTGACGGGTTACTAGCTCTGATGGCTTCAGCCGCGAGAACAGGTCTTGAATCGTGTCGTAATGGGGACGTATGGAGAGATCCGAATCGTACATTTCGTCATAAAAAGATCGGGCATCATAATAATACGGCTCCGGCTGCCTGGCAATCGACATGCCAATCCCTCCTCCAAGTGATGTGGATGCCGTTCATTCGATGTCAAGGTGTATGTAATTATAATTGACAAAAATGGCGACATCAACATGATTTATACTTACAATCATACTGATATCGCCATTATATGTCAACTTATTTAACATAGCATTGCATAAAGATGTCTTTGATTACACCGACTCATTAGATGGCTTCTTTCTTGAGCTGTTCGAGATCGCGGGACACCTTCTCGATCATGCTTACAAAGCTCGCCAGCTCTTGCGAGCGGGCCGCCTGCAGTCGCGCTTGCCTGCTCGTGGCATCTGACTCTTCGCGCACTTCGGCCACTTTCCTGACGATCCTATCGAGCCGCCCCTGGATGTCCTCCAGCGTCTGTCGCGATGACGCCGCAAGCTTGCGGACCTCGCCAGCTACCACCTCGAATCCCCTGCCATGCTCGCCTGCTCGGGCTGCCTCGATCGCTGCGTTGAGCCCGAGCAGATGGGTCTGGTCGGAGATCTCGCTAATCAGCGTGCCCATCTCACTGATATCGTCGATCTCATGCCGCAGCTCGCCCAGCAGGTGATGCGACTTGTCCTGAGCCTCTGCAGTTGTGACTGCCGTCTCGGCGATCACCCGGGAGCTCTCGTCGAGTTGGACGATCATCCCTGCCAGCTGCTGCACGGCCTCGGTAATCGTATGCAGCAACCGATCTTGCTGACTGGCCAGCGCCTGCAGCTGCTCCTGCTCTGCCTGCTCATAGGCTTCCAGGACAAGCTGCGAATCAAGGTTGAACATCTTGGTTATCGCGTACAGTACGCGTTGCCAGCGTTCCGGCAGCACACGCTGCAGAATCTCTGCCGCCAGGTCCGAATAGACCATGTAGGTCCCCAGGTACCAGTTGGTCGTTAAGCCGATCCGGGAATGGACGAGCCCGATCCGGATCCGGTTGGCGATATAGTCATCATCCAGCACGCCACAGGCAAGAGACAGCCAGTAATCTCGCTGTGTCTCTTTCAGGCGGGGAATGGTGCTGAACCGCTCGATCAGATCGCACAGCTCGGACTCTTGCTGGATTCTGTCATAAAACCGGTCTACAACCTCTTCGACGATCCGTTCAAAAAGCGGGAGATGCGCGGCCAGGAGCTGAAGATCTTCCTCTGTAATGCCGGTAAATTGAACTTGCTTTAATCGTTCAGGAGATAAGTTCATCATCTGGTATGTCTGTCCTTCCATAACAATGGTGTAGTATCATAGCTTCCTCTCCATTATTAGGCATAAGGGAATGACACGCAAGCCCTATTTGAAAGCGCATTAATCATGATGCGGCGACCGTCATGTACAGGGCCGTTGATTCGAGCAGCCGGTCAGGCAGCTTCCGGACTCCCGCAGCCGACACCGATGCTCTGATGTCCGATTCGTCCGTCTCCTCAAAATAAACGACTCTGGATACAGGATCGTAATGCCCGACCCGGTCAAGGTTAACGATATTGCCGCGATCCAACGTCTCGAATCCATGCTCCTGGAGGCTTGGCAGCAGCTGCGACATCGTCCGCGCATAACGGTACACCCCGGATGCCGTGTGAAACAGCGGTCCGCTGGTCGTCAGCGTGATCAACAGCACTTCCGAGATCGCCACTTCCTTCAACAAACCATCCTGACCAACTAACAAAAAACGCATCGTATCTCCTCCGTCCTCTATACTGGCCTCTTTATTATACAGAACGTATGTTCCTTTATCAACAATCGCAAAATGTGCCGATACCATGAAAAAAAGCAGACCACGGGTGGTGCAACGTCATTAAGATGCTAATGACATTGCACCTGGGCAGTCTGCTTCGATTTCTATTAGATTATCTGTTTAGCAGGCTTCCTACGTACCTCAGCAGCTCGTTGGCGCATACAGGACAGTAGCCATGATCATCCATCAACCGTTTGGTGACCTCATTAATCCGCTTGAGTTGGGACTCATCCGGCGTCTTGGTCGAGGTCGTAATTTTGACGATGTCCTTTAGATCTGTGAACAGCTTCTTCTCGATCGCTTCGCGCAGGCGGTCATGACTGGCATAGTCGAACCGTTTGCCTTTTCGTGAGTAAGTGGAGATCCGGATCAGTATTTCTTCACGGAATGCCTTCTTGGCATTCTCGGAGATGCCGATCTGCTCCTCGATCGACCGCATCAGGCGCTCGTCGGGATCCATCTCTTCCCCGGTAAGCAGGTCCTTGATCTTGCTCCAGTTGCAGAATGCTTCGATATTATCCAGATAATTCTCAAACAGCGTGCGCGCCGACTCTTCGAAGGAATAAACAAAAGCCTTCTGGATTTCCTTTTTTGCGAGGTTATCATATTCTTTGCGCGCCACGGAAATATAATTGAGATACTTCTCCCGCTCCTCCTTCGTAATCGACGGATGCTGGTCGAGTCCGTCCTTGAGCGCCCGCAGCACATCAAGCGCATTGATGCATTGCAGATCCTGCTTGATCAGCGCACTGGAGATACGGTTGATGACATAACGCGGATCGATGCCCGACATGCCTTCGTCGGTATATTCGTTTTGCATCTCCTTCAGATCCGCTTCCTTGAAGCCCTCTACCTCTTCACCGTCATACATACGCATCTTCTTCACTACATCCATGCCCTGCTTTTTGGTGTCCTTGAGCCGGGTCAGGATCGAGAAGATCGCTGCAGCTCGCAAGGCATGGGGCGCAATATGGATATGCTTCATGTCGCTTTGCTGGATCAGCTTGCTGTAGATTTTTTCTTCCTCCGATACCTTGAGGTTATAGGGAATCGGCATGACGATCATGCGGGACTGCAGCGCTTCGTTCTTCTTGTTGCTAATAAACGATTTATACTCGGTTTCGTTGGTATGGGCAATGATCAGCTCATCGGCCGAGATCAGCGCGAACCGGCCCGCCTTGAAATTGCCCTCCTGCGTCAGCGAGAGGAGATTCCACAGGAATTTCTCATCACACTTGAGCATTTCCTGGAATTCCATCAATCCCCGGTTGGCTTTATTCAGCTCGCCGTCGAACCGATAGGCCCGCGGATCGGACTCGGAGCCGTACTCCGTGATGGTTGAGAAGTCGATGCTGCCCGTCAGGTCGGCGATATCCTGGGATTTGGGATCTGAAGGACTGAAGGTCCCGATGCCAATCCGGTTGTCCTCGGAGATCAGCACCCTTTCCACCTGCACATCCTCGATCCGCCCATTGTACTCGGTCCGCAGCCTCATCTGGCACGAGGGGCATAGATTGCCTTCTATTCGTACACCCAGTTCCTTTTCTACATCCTTGCGCAGTTCATGAGGGATCAGGTGCAGCGGCTCCTCATGCATCGGGCAACCTTTGATCGCATATACGGCCCCCTTCTCCGTTCTGGAGAAGCGTTCCAGCCCTTTTTTCAGCATCGTAACTATCGTTGATTTGCCCCCGCTCACAGGACCCATTAGCAAGAGGATCCGTTTGCGGACATCCAGCCTGCGGGCAGCAGAGTGAAAGTATTCCTCCACCAGCTTTTCCACAGCCCGGTCCAGTCCGAAGATCTCCTGCTCAAAAAACTTGTAGCGTCTGCGTCCGTTTATTTCCTCCGTGCCCATAGCTTCGATCATCGCATAGACCCGCGAGTGTGCCGTCATCGCCGGTGTGGGGTCTTTTTTGAGGATATCAATATATTCCTTAAACGAACCCGTCCACAATAACTGCTCACTCTCTGCGTTATACTGCGATATTTTCTCGAAAATATCCATACCGAACCTCCTCCCATCGCTCCTGATGCTCTCCTCGTCTCTTTGCGCCAGGTCTGGCCTGATCCCACGCCAACGCGAACACTATCTTTTTTTGAAGTATTACATAACTATGCAGTGGACTGGGCGAAGTTGCCCCTTTTTTAATCCGCTGCCGCTGTTTTTGCTGGGCCCTGCCGGGCATCTAACCCCGCGTGGAAGGTGAGCTGATACAAGCCCTGTGGTATAATGGACTTTTAGGAATACACCTTGATTTCGTGATCAAAAGCGGAGTTTTTGAACCACCTCTTTAAATCGAGTTCAAAAATTCGGTTTTCAGCACCGAGAAGGTTGAAGACAGGAGGAAATGAGGAGCGGAGCGTAGTGGGAGCTACGTGAGCACCGGAAGTTCCGACTTTATTCAAGATTCGATGTCGAGTCCGCTTCTCTGGAATGACTTCGTGATCAAAAGCGGAGTTTTTGAACCACCTCTAAGGAAAGGCAGGGATGCCAAGTGGCTGTAAAGGAAGAAGCCGAGCTTTACCCCCCGCTCAAGCAATTCTTTGAAGCGAGGGGGTATGAAGTGAAGGGCGAGGTCAAGAACTGCGATTTGGTAGCCGTCAGACCGGGCGAAGAGGAGCTGCTGATCGTCGAGATGAAAAAGACGTTCAACCTCGCCCTGCTGCTGCAAGGGGTTGAACGTCTCCGATTAAGCGACCAGGTTATCCTGGCCGTAGAGCGCAACCGCAAAAAAAGCGGCGCTCATAACCAGCGATTCGGCGAGCTCACCGAGCTCTGCCGGATGCTCGGACTCGGCCTGATCACCGTCACCTTCTTTAAGACGAAGGCGCCATTTATAGAGGTGCTCTGCGAGCCGGGCGAACTGCCCCGAGCGGGCAGACGGAGAACAAGGGAGGCCAGATTGCTCCAGGAATTCCGCGAGCGCAGCGGCGACTACAACATCGGCGGCATCCGCAGCGTGCAGCTGGTTACCGCCTATCGGGAGAGAGCGCTGCGCTGCGCCTGGGCGCTGCAGGCGGCAGGAACCGCGGCGCCGCGCCGCGTCGCTGAGCTCAGCGGCTGCAGCAAGGCGGCGGACATCCTCCAGAAAGATTACTACGGCTGGTTCGAGCGGGTCGAACGGGGCGTCTACCGGCTCCGGCCAGCCGGCACAGCAGCGCTGGAGCAGTACGCCGAGATCATCCGCCGCTGGCGAATGACGGTACCTGATTCGACGTCTTCTCACAATTAGCAGCGTGCCAGAAATTCATCAACCGCCTCGGCGAATCGCTCGATACCCTGACGCATCCGTTCGCCTTCGGTATACGTAAAGTTCAGACGCGCCGTGTTGCGTTTAGGTACGCCGGCGAAGAACGGCGAACCGGGGACGAAGGCCACGCCTTTGGTAACGGATGCACGGAGCAATGCCTCGGCGTCGAGTCCATCCGGCAGCTCCAGCCACAGGAACATGCCCCCCTGAGGTTCTTCCCAAGTCAGCTCGCTCCACCTCCGCTGCAGCAGCAGCTGCTGCATCTGTCGCATCCGGGAGCCGTAAGCCGCCGATACGCGGCGGATATGGTCATCCAGCGGATAATGGGCGATCAGCTCGCTGAGCGTCTGCTGATCCAGCGTACTCGAATGCAGGTCGGATGCCTGCTTGGCTTTGGCCAGGTTGCGGACGATGCCTCGGTCTCCCATTGCCCATCCCGTGCGCAATGCCGGCGCGACCGTCTTGGAGAAGCTCCCCATATAGAATACGGCACCACCATCGCCGCCGCCATCCAGCGAGTACAATGTCGGATAGTGGGCATCCGGGTCGAACCGGATGTCGCCATATGGATCGTCCTCCAGGATCGGCACACCATGCTCACGGCATAGCGACAACAGCCCTTGACGGCGTTCGAGGCTCCAGACCCGGCCTGTCGGGTTGCCGAAGGTGGGGACGACATAGACCATGGCCGGCCTGTGCTGACGCAGCAGCGACTCCAGCGACCCGATGATCATGCCGTCCTTGTCGCTCTCCACCGGGATGACGGTAAGTCCGTGCATACTGAAGACCTGAAGGCTCGACAGATACGTCGGATTCTCGACAAGTACAACATCCCCCGGATTCGTCAATACCCGGGAGAGCAGATCGAGCGCCTGCTGGGACCCCGTCGTGAGGATGATCTGGTCGGGATCGACCGTCATACCCTTGGCCGACATCCGGCCGCACAGCTGCTCCCGCAGAGGCAGATAGCCTTCGGTCAGGCCATATTGCAGCGAGCTGCTGCCTTTCTCGAACACCCTTGCTGCAGCGTCCTGCACCGCCTGAAGGGGGAACAGTTCCTCAGCCGGCAATCCCCCCGCAAACGAGATAATCTCCTTCCCCTGCGTGAGCTTCAAAATATCCCGAACCGCAGACGAATGCAGCTTGCCGATACGTTCAGAAATACGATAGTCCATCTCTCTTCTTCCCATCTGTGTCATAGTGGCCGCGATCAAAGCGGCAAAAAACTGCTATTCTTCATTGTACGCCTAAACCCCGGGATGGGCAACCGGATCGCGCCAAAGGAACTGTAACAATCTGTTCACAACATTTGAAGTTTTCTTTTCTTCCCGGTTTGGGTATAATATAAGCAGTTTACTGGAGGTGTGCGTTATGGAGTTTCCAATGGAGTTTACCCGAACGTTTTGGGTAATCATGATTGTCATGGTGATGTTTTTGCTCGCTATCTTCACCTCATCGTACAATGATGATAAGACCAAGGGATTGTAACCCTGATCAAAACTGAATCTGACAAGCAGAAGCCCCCGGATCCAAGATCCGGGGGCTTCTTTATGTGTCACGTTCTGCGCTATGCGCGCATCTGACTCATATCGCTGGCGCAGGCGGCGCACAAATAACGCTCTTTGAACTCATGCACATCCTCCATCGACGTACAGAATACACATCTCGGCCGATATCGCTCCAGTATAATATGGTCGCCTTGCACCAGAATTTCTACAGGATCGCCTTCATTCATCTGATATCGCTTGCGCAATGATTTGGGTAGCACGATACGGCCCAATTGGTCAACTTTGCGTACAACTCCTGCCGGTTTCACTGTATTCACCACTCCTGTGTCTAAATTGATAGTCTTTTTTGTGAACCTCCGTGTATCATAACCTTCGCGACGTTCACACCGTTTCCTTCCGTCATCCGTTATTTCTTAGTATTCTGCAACTGCAAGGCGAATCGGCTTCAAATAGAACGGCAAGCGTCACCCAATTGCTGGCTCGTTGCTCATTTTATGTTTTTAAACGATGAGATTCGTTTTGAAACAGGAGATGCTAGGGTGCCTCAACTCATACCGGGGTAGTCCAGCTGACGCAACGCTTCAAAGACGACGACAGCCGCGCTGTTAGACAGATTAAGCGATCGTACATCGCCCGTCATAGGCAGCCGCAGACAAGTGTCAGGATGAGCAGCCAGCAGCTCCTGCGGCAGTCCCTTGGTCTCTTTGCCGAAAACAAAAAAATCACCGTCCCGATAGCTGAACTCCGTATACCGTTTCTCGGCGCGCGTGCTGGCAAAGAAAAACCGGCCGGCCGGGAATCGCTCTTTAAGCTCAGAGAAGCTGTCATAATAAGCGACGTTGACGGCATGCCAATAATCCAGTCCAGCGCGCTTCAAGGTGCGATCATCCGTTTGGAAGCCCAGCGGACGCACCAGATGCAGATGGGCTCCCGTCGCTGCACAGGTGCGTGCGATATTGCCGGTGTTGGCTGGAATCTCAGGTTCGACAAGTACGATGTGCAAGGCCATAGTTATTCCTCCGCGATTATAATTATAAATTTTACATTCGGTTAACGTAAGCTTAACCTGCCGCAGAACGTCCCGTGTCATAATGGGATCACATAAGCCGAAAAAGGAGCTTAAGCGATGAAAAAGAAAATATTGGTCGTCGACGACGAGCCATCCATCTCGATGCTGATCGAGTTCAATCTTAAGCTTGCCGGCTTCGACGTCCGTTGCGTAGAGGATGGCGAAGCGGTATTCGATATGCTCAAGCCTTACCGGCCCGATCTGATCGTCCTGGATCTGATGCTTCCCAAGATGGACGGTATCCAGGTATGCCGCGAGCTGCGCAAGCAGCAAAACGCCGTGCCGATCGTCATGCTGACGGCTTTGCAGGATGTAACCGACAAAATTGCCGGACTCGACAATGGGGCGGATGATTATATGACCAAGCCGTTCAGTCCGCAGGAGTTGATCTCACGCATCCAGGCCGTCTTCCGCAGGGTTCAGTCGCTTCCTTCTGCCGGCGAGGGCCAGGCTTACGAATTTGGCCGTCTGCGGGTGAATGGCGAGCAGCGTGAGGTCCACCTTGATGGGCAGCCTGTTGATCTGACTCCCAAAGAATTCGAGCTGTTGCTGTTCCTCTGCAGCCACCGGGGCAAAGTGCTCAGCCGGCAGCAGCTGCTTCACGGGGTCTGGGATTATCATTTTCTGGGCGATACCCGGATCGTCGACGTCCACATCAGTCATCTGCGGGATAAGATCGAGAAAAATGCGCGTTCGCCGGAATATATTATGACCGTCCGCAATGTCGGCTATAAGCTGACCGGACCACAGCTCAAAGACTCTTCAGGCTAGAAGAATCGCTTGCCGCACTTATTCAAACCAAAGAAGCCTTTTGCCGATGCGCCGCAGCGGCAAAAGGCTTCTTGCTGTGTAAATGTGTCGGCCCGGCAAGATGCCGTCTTAACCGTTGTTCTTCTGGAATTCCTTCATAAACTCCGCAAGCGCCCTGCAGCTCTCCAGCGGCACAGAATTGTACGTCGAAGCCCGCAATCCGCCGACATCGCGGTGCCCCTTCAAGCCAACGAAGCCCTGGTCCTCCGACTGCTGGATAAACCGCTTCTCCAGCTCGGCATCATGTATACGGAACGTAATATTCATGAGCGACCGGCTCGCCGCCTGAGCCACGCCACGATAGAATCCGCCACTCTGGTCGATGGTGTCATAGATCAGCTTGGTCTTGTCGCGATTGTACTGCTCGACCTGAGCCACCCCGCCTCTGGCCTCGATCCACTCCAGCATCAGCTTGACCATATAGACCGAAAAGGATGGCGGTGTATTGTAGAGTGATTTGGCTTTGACATGGGTATCGTAGCGCAGCATCGTCGGCACCGATTTCGGGCTGTCCGCCGCCAGATCATCACGGATGATGACCAGCGTCACGCCCGACGGGCCAAGGTTCTTCTGGGCACCGGCGTAGATGAGTCCGAACTTGCTGACATCGACAGGACGCGACAAGATATCGCTGGACATGTCGGCGATCAGCGTCGCATGATCCGACACATTGGGATAGGCTGCATATTGCGTGCCTTCGATCGTCTCATTGGAGGTGATATGCAGATAAGCCGCCTCAGCCGGCACCACGATGTCGCTGAGGCCCGGAATCCGGGTGAAGCTGTCGGCTTCCGAGCTGGCCGCGATCGCGGTCTCGCCGATTGTCTGTGCTTCCTTGAGTGCCTTCTTCGCCCAGCTGCCGGTCATGACATAAGCTCCCGCCCGACCGGGCTGCAGCAGATTCATCGGCACCATGGCGAACTGGGTGCTGGCACCGCCCTGGAGGAAAAGAACATGATAATGGTCTGGTATGGCGAAGAGCCGTCTCATAAGTGCCTGGGCATCATTGTTCACTTGCTCATATTGGCTGCTGCGGTGCGACATCTCCATAATAGACATCCCTGCACCGTGATAATCGACAAATTGTTCCTGGGCTTGCTGCAGCACCTCAAGCGGCAGCGCAGCCGGTCCGGCATTAAAGTTAAACGCCCGTTTGGTCACCGTACTCCACCTCTAGTTTCATTGGATAGTTGCTATGTATATATAACGCTAATCATAGCAAGTTTGGACCTGGGGTTCAAGTCCTCTAGGCCCAGAACTGCCTATTCGACTTACAAACAAAAGAAAAAAGCGAATCCCGTTGCCAGGACTCGCCTTCCGATAGGATAGACTCTATGAGTGCAATTAGCAGTCGAAGTACAGGCTGTACTCGTGCGGATGTACACGGATCGATACGGCTTTGGCTTCTTGACGCTTGAACGCCACGTAGTTGGCGATGAAGTCCTGCGAGAACACGCCGCCTTCCGTCAGGAACTCGGAATCAGCTTCCAGGGCGTCGAGCGCTTCGTCCAGGGACCCAGGAACGCTGCGGATCTCGGCCTTTTCTTCGTCGGAGAGCTCATAGATGTTCTTGTCGAATGGTCCATAGCCCAGTTCCTTCGGATCCAGCTTGCGCTTGATCCCGTCCAGACCAGCCATCAGCATAGCGGCAAATGCCAGATATGGATTGGCAGTGGAGTCAGGCGTACGGAATTCGATACGACAGCCTTTTGGTGTAACGGCAGCCACTGGAATACGGACAGCTGCAGAACGGTTGCCTCTGGAGAAGACCAGGTTAACCGGAGCTTCGTAGCCAGGTACCAGACGCTTGAACGAATTCGTGCTCGGGTTCGTGAGCGCGATCAAAGCCGGAGCATGGTACAGAATGCCGCCGATGTAATGGAGAGCCGTTTGGCTCAGGTTGGCATAGGCGCCTTTCTCGTAGAACAGCGGCTCGCCATTGTCGAACAGCGACGTGTGGACGTGCATGCCGCTGCCGTTGTCGCCGAACATCGGCTTAGGCATGAAGGTTGCCGTTTTGCCGTATTGGCGAGCGACATTATGCACGATATATTTGTATTTGAGAAGGTTGTCGGCCGTCTTGGTCAGCGTGTCGAAGCGGAAGTTGATCTCGCCTTGACCTGCAGTCGCCACTTCATGGTGATGACGCTCGACGCGAAGGCCGGTTTCCTGCATCAGACGTACCATCTCACTGCGGATATCCTGTTGAGTATCCATAGGAGCTACTGGCACATAGCCGCCTTTAACGCCGACCTTAAAGCCCAGGTTGCCGCCCTCTTCTTTACGTCCTGTGTTCCAATCCGCTTCTTCGGAATCGACCGAATAAAAGGCCGTATTCATGGAACTCTCGTAACGAACGTCGTCGAAGATAAAGAACTCGGACTCCGGCGCGAAGAAGGCATCCGTGCCCACGCCGGCCGTTTTGAGATACTCTTCAGCTTTGTGAGCGATGCTGCGCGGATCGCGATCGTAACGGTCGCCTTCCGGCGTATGAATGTTACACATAACGTTCAGTGTCGGATGGTCTGTGAACGGATCAACATAAACCGCCTCAGTATCCGGCATCATGACCATATCGGATTCTTCGATCCCGCGGAACCCGGGAATCGAGGAACCGTCGAATGCAACGCCGTTTACGAATGTATCAGCATCCACCTCCGAAGCGGGCAGTGTGATGTGATGCGCGCGACCGGAAAGGTCCACGAAACGGAAATCCACGAATTGAATGCTATTTTCTTTAACCAGGTCCAACACTTTTTGAGCTGACATCTAAAATTTCCTCCATTTCCGAACATTAACGTTGATTTAAACCCAAATTGTTCAAGTTTCGCTTTAAACTCTGTCGTAATTATAAAACGAGCAATCTGCATCGTCAATACTTATGTCAGGTATTTTTTAAGCAAGTGTAAGGTATTCTCACATTTTTTGAGGAATGTTCACATTTCCGTCAAACCGAATGTTCAGCTTTAGCTATCAACACAAAAAAAGCCATGCATTCCTCTCGGAATGGCATGGCGGAGCGGTTGGCGTTATTTTTTCCATGTTGCAAATGCTTCGGCCGGCGCTTTCTCGGTGTCAAACCTGCGGCCGACGAGCTCGCCCAGCTTCTCCAGATCCTTCAGCAGCGCTGCGAACTGATCCGGGAACAGCGATTGGACGCCATCGCCGGTCATCGAATTGTCGGGATCCGTGTGCATCTCGATGATCAGACCGTTGGCTCCGGCTGCTACCGACGCCTTGGACATCGGCTCGACCAGCTCTCTGCGGCCGGTGCCGTGGCTCGGGTCGGAGATCACCGGCAGATGGCTAAGCTGTTGAAGCACAGGAATCGCAGTCAAGTCCAGCGTATTGCGCGTATACTGCTCGAAAGTGCGGATGCCGCGTTCGCACAGCATGACGTTCGGATTGCCGCCGGCCAGGATGTATTCGGCCGCGTTGAGGAACTCATCATAGGTACTGCTGAAGCCCCGCTTGAGAAGAACCGGTGTCTGAATCGTACCGAGCTTGCGCAGAAGGTCGAAGTTCTGCATATTGCGCGTCCCCACCTGCAGGATATCGGCATATTCGGCACATACATCGACATATTCCGGCGTCATCACTTCGGTGATGGTCAGCAGGCCGTGCTTTTTGCCCGCTTCGGCCATCATCGCCAGACCCTCGACTCCCACACCCTGGAAGCTATATGGTCCGGTACGCGGCTTAAAAGCGCCGCCACGCAGCACTTGGCCGCCTGCAGCCTTGACAAGGCGGGCGATCTCGTCGATCTGCTCCGGATTCTCGACAGCGCACGGGCCGCCCATGATGACCAGATGCTCGCCGCCAATCTTGACGCCTTTAATATCGATGATCGTATCGTCGGGATGGAAGTCCCGGCTGGCCAGCTTGTAAGATTTGGAGATCTTGATGACGTTCTCTACATCCTTCATCTGCCGCAGCTGCTCCGCAAGAGTTGGTTCAGCCTGGCCGATGATGCCGACAACCGTACGATCCTCGCCTCGGGATACATGAGCTTTGACGCCGGTTTTTTCGATATATGCGACGATTTCTCCGATTCTTTCTTCCGATACATGCTTGTTAGTAATGACGATCATGTTCATCTCTCCTTTTCGCGCTTCAACGCTTATACGCTTTTAAGCTTTTAAGCTTTTATGCTTTTAATCGATAAAGTAACTATACAAGAAAATAAAGCCTCCGTCAACCATTAGTACCTGGTTGCAGAAGGCTCTTCACTCTCAATAGCCCTTCTGGCACATTAGGACCATCGTGAACTTCAGGCGTTCGTTTTTTCGCGTATCTTAGGCAGCAGCTTGCTCATGTTAATCGTACGTTTGAGCTCCCACGTCGAAGGGTCTGCTGGCTCGTACTGCTCCAGATAACTGATCACTTCTTTGGTAATCGGTGTCGGCGTGGACGCCCCCGAAGTCACCGCTACCGTCTCTACGCCTTCCAGCCACTCGCGCTTGAGCTCGCTCAGATCCGAGATCCGGTGCGCCGGCACGCCGCCGATCTCCTCGGAGACTTGAGCGAGTCGGTTGGAATTGTTGCTGCGCGGGTCGCCTACGACGATGCAGAGCTGCGCTTCGCCGACCTGCTCGGCTACCGCTTCCTGGCGCACCTGCGTCGCCATGCAGATCTCGTTGTGCACCTCGGCCGTCGGGAACACTTCAAGCAGTCGCTTGATCAGATGCTTGACATCCCATTGGGACATCGTCGTCTGATTGGTAATGATGACCTTATCGGACTGCAGCTCCAGCTGCTCGACATCCTCAAGCCGCTCGATCAAGTGGACGCGATCCGGAGCCACGCCGATTGCCCCTTCCGGCTCAGGGTGGCCTCGCTTGCCGAGATACAGGATCTCATAGCCCTCCTCCGTCTTCTGACGGATCAGATCGTGCGTCCGGGTGACGTCAGGACAGGTCGCATCGACGACGGTCAGCCCTTTGTCGCGCGCCCGCTGACGGACCTCGGGCGAGACGCCATGTGCCGTGAAGATGACTGTCCCTTTCTCCACCTTATCCAAAATCTCCAGACGATTCTCGCCATCCAGGGTAATAATCCCTTCGTTGTCAAAGGACTCGGTCACATGACGGTTATGAACGATCATCCCCAAAATATATATCGGTCTCGGCAAATCAAGGTTCTTGGCCGTCTGCTTGGCCAGCACCATAGCATCGACAACGCCGTAACAATAACCTCTTGGCGATATTTTCAGTACCTTCAATGCGCTTCACCTGCTTTCTGACCGGCCAATCGCTACTGCCGGTCGGTATCTTCTATTATATCGGAATCCGTCTGTTCTGCAAAGAAGATCGGCAGCCAGATGACAAACGTCGTGCCTTCGCCGAGCCGTGTCTTGACCTCGATCGAGCCGCCATGCTCGTCGATGATCCATTTGGCGATCGACAAGCCCAGTCCGGTGCCTGAGGTCTTGCCGCGCGAGATGTCGGCCCGGTAGAATCGTTCAAAGATATGAGGCACCTCTTCCTTGTCCAGCCCGATTCCCGTATCCTTGATAATCAGACCGGCCTGACCGCTCACAAGAATCGCCTGCAGCTCGACATAACCTTCCGGCGTATATTTGAATGCATTTTCGATGAAGATGAAGATCAATTGGCGCAGATAATCCTCATTGCCCCGCACCGTCGTATCGGCCAGCGACGAGAGGCTCTCGCCCAGCCGCAGCTCCACCGTGCGCGGCAGCAGCTGCGCACGCCTGGCGACTTCTTCCACCAGCGGCAGCAACGCAACCTCGGTTTTCTCCATCTGATACCCGGCATCCGCTCTCGCCAGCGATAACAGATCACTGACCAGCCTGGTCATCCGCTTGGCTTCGTCAGAGATGTCGCGCATCGCCTCCATGGAGAGAGCTGCCTTGTCCGCGTCCAGCCGGATGAACGATTCGGACTTGGCGCCGGGGGCCTGCAGCTCGGGCACCCACATCTTCTCCAGCAGATCGATATTGCCGCGGATCGTCGTCAGCGGCGTTCGCAGCTCATGCGAGGCATCCGAGACAAAGCGGCGCTGCGTCTTGTAGGCCCCGTCCAGCTCATTGTACGTCGTCTCCAGACGCTCCAGCATGCCGTTCAGCGTGTCGGTCAGCTGCCCCATTTCGTCGTTGGGCCCTTCTCTGGCGATCCTGACGCTCAGATTGGAGCCGTTCTCGATCTGATTGGTCGCGCGGATGACATTCTCGATCGGCTTGAGCGCCTTGCGCGCCAGAAACAGGCCGATCGTAAACGCCGCTACCAGCAGGAACAGCGAAGACAGGACGAGAATCGTCCGTACATTGCGCAGCAGATTCTCCTCGCGGTCCGTCATCGCCGCCACCTGGAGCAGCCCGACGATTGAGCCGTCTCGGAGGATCAGCGGGACTTCATAGACGAGAAACGGAAAGCTGTCGATCCGGATGCTGCGAAACTCGCCTTCCCGCTTCATCCGGGTGCTTGCCTCAGGGAATGGAAAAGCCATGCTCTCCGGCAGATTGCGCGTACGAATGCTCTGGGAAGGGTTGGCATAGTTGACCACCTGGATGAAATATTCATTGAGCTGGATCGTTGAGCGGCGGTCGATATTAAGCTTGAACTTCTCAATGAAGTCATAGCTTGGCTCGATGTAGATCGTCTGGGCCTGCTGTATAATCCGGCTCTTCAAGCCAGTATACGTATAGTAATTGACAAAAAGGTAGATTGATACGCCGAACACCAGCAGGGTAAACGCGAGCAGTCCGGAATACCATAGCGTCAGCCGCAGCCGGATGGACATGGCTTATCCTCCTTCTCTTCAGCACGTATCCCGTCCCTCGAACAGTCTGGATAAGCCGTTTGGCGCCGCCGTCCTCGGTTTTTTGCCGCAGCATAGCAATGTAGACCTCCAGAACATTGGACTCGCCGCTGAAGTCGTAGCCCCAGATGCGCTCCATGATCGTCTCCCGCGTCAACACGCGTCTGGGATTCTGCATGAATAGATGCAGCAGGTCAAATTCCTTCGCCGTCAGCTCCACACTGCGGCCGGATCGGATCGCTTCCCGCGAGTCGAGATCGAGGATGAGGTCTTCGAAATACAAGCGGCTGCCTGCCTCCTCCAGCTTGTCCGGCTTGCGCCGCAGCAGCGCCCGCACCCGTGCCAGCAGCTCCTCCAGCGCAAACGGCTTCACCAGATAGTCGTCGGCACCGAGATCGAGGCCGCGTACGCGGTCATTGATGTCGTCCTTGGCCGTCAGCATGAGGATCGGCACCGAGCTGCCGCTCTCGCGGACCCGGCGGCACACCTCCCAGCCGTCGACCTGCGGCATCATCACATCCAGGACGAGCAGATCCGGATCATGGGCGAGCATCGTCTTGAGCCCCTCCAGTCCGTTGCTGGCCGTCGTCACCTCGTATCCCTCAAAAGCCAAGCTGCGTCTGAGCAGCGACGTGATCTTCTCATCATCATCGACAACGATGATATGTGGTCTCACTCCCGGTTTCCCCCTTCTTCTCTGCCCGGGACCGCTATCCCCGACAGGTCTCGCATCTGCATTTCTCCAACTTAATTATACCAAGGAACGGATACCGAATCACGCGGCGTCCTGCAGCAGGCATGAAGAAAGCGCAGGCCGGCCGGGCGGCCTCCTGCGCTCCTCATCTCCCGTCTGGTTATCTTCCCGTTACTGTTCCAATTGATTGAATGCGTTGCGGTCGCCAAGCTCGATCGTGAGCTCCAGCGCCCGCCCGTCTCGAACCACATTCAGGACGATCTCGTCGCCGACCTGGCGGCTCTGGATCGCCTCGATCAAGGCTTCCGTCGTATCGATGTTCTGACCGTCGATACCGGTGATGACGTCGAACTGGCGGAGATCCCCCTGATAAGCAGGCGATCTGTAGTATACCCGGTTGACCAGAGCGCCTCTCAGATCTTCAAGCTCCAGCTGCTCTGCGAACTCATCTGTGATCGTGCGGAGTTCAGCCCCGATGAATGGTACCGGCTCCTTCGGTATCTCTTCATTGGCCTTCAGCTTCTCGACAACCTCGGTGATCGTACTCGTCGGAATTGCGAAGCCGATGCCCTGCGCGTCGGTGCTGACCGCTGTATTGATGCCGATAACCTCACCGTTCGTATTAAGCAGCGGACCGCCGGAGTTGCCCGGGTTGATCGAAGCGTCGGTCTGCAGCAAGTGTTCATATTGTCTTACGCCTTGGGCATCCGGGATATTGATCGGACGCTCCTTGGCGCTCAGGACGCCAACCGTAATCGTATGGTCGAAGCCATGCGGGTTGCCGATGGCCACGACCCAGTCTCCAATATTGATGGCACTGGAATCGCCTAGCTTCAGCGTCGGGAAGGGTTCGTCATCTGTGATCTTCAGCACGGCAAGATCCAGCTCATAGCTCGAGCCGAGCTTCTGGGCTTCGAACGTTTTGGGATAACCCTGCAGCGTCACCTCAATCCTGGTGGCATTGGAGACGACATGCTCATTGGTCAGGATATATCCGGTATCCTCGAAGATAAAGCCGGAGCCGACGCCTGTCGGCACGGTGCTCTCACCGCCATTGTTGGGAGCGGAGGGGACCCGGAAGAAATCCCAGAACGGGTCCACCCGCGAGCCGCCTTGCCTGTTATTGACCGATGCATACGTCTCGATCTTGACAACAGCTGGCGATGCCTGCTCAAAAATCTGGGCGATATTGTTCGGTCTTGACGTGTCCAGTACGCTGGATACCGGTGTCGGCGGCTGACCCTCTCCGGATGAAGATGCGGTCGTCTGGGACGAATTGCCGGGCAGCAGGCCGCTGCCGGTAAACCAGTTGTTGTAATCCGCCAGTCCCATCAGCGTACCTACGACGAGCACGCCGGCCATAAATGAGGCAAACATCGCTTTGAACGAAGACTTGCGCTTTTCCTTGACCTGCCAGCCATTCTTGCCTGTGGCCGAAGACGATGGCGCGTAGGGACGCGGGCGCGGCGGCGGCGTAATCTGGACGTCAGTCGTATGGGACATGGCTGGATCTGCGCTTCTGCGACCTTGGTCCTGGCCGTAGCGGCTGTCTGTCCTCTCAGAGCCCTGCTGATCGACTGCCTTGAAAGGACCGTAGGAGTAGTAATAGGAAGGCTTCCGCTCTCCTTCTCCGTCCCGCTCTTCCGCTGGCCCCGCATGTTCCTGGCGATGCTCGTCATCCTTCGGCTCCTCGGGACGGTTGGAACGAAAAAAATCATCGTACGATTTTTTGTTGTTGTCATCCATCGCTGCTTACCTCCCGTTATGATTAATACTTACTCGCAACCTATAGTCTCAGCGGATGTCCGCCGGGATAACAATATAGCGTTTTCTTCACTACATCTATGATGCACATTGTACCTTAAAACAAGATTAAAAGGAATTTAAACGAACATAAAATTAAAAAAACCTTCCCGGCAGGCAGGAAGGTTGTCTCGGGCCGGAAGTCCCGATTTTCGTCATTTTGGAACCAGACGCTCTACTTGCGCCAGCAGCTTCTTGCCTGCCTCCACCCACTCCGGCTCGATCTCGGCATCGGAATCGATGGGCTGTGAGAACTGGTCAAAAAGCGCACCGACGATATTGACTCTAGCCTCTTGATCCAGCCCTTCATTGTACACATGCTTGAGCACGTAAGGCTGGCCCATCCGGATCTTGGCATCCTGGGAAGTATCGGCGTCCAGATTGCCATTGATGACTTCAAACGGTAGACGCAGCCACACCTTGTGAGCTCCATCCAGGTACCGGTCCAATGAGCCCTGCTTATAGTCCCAGGCGCCGCCCAAGGCAAACTCTAGAGGCTTTAGCAGCTGCAGCATTTCATAATATTCATGCTCGGTCGATTCCAGTCGGGAAGGTAAAGGTATCATATCACAAGTCTCCTTCTATCATTTCCCTTAACCTTCCCGGACCGCACGGCTCTTATGTATGTCCGTCAAATAAGGACGAACGAATGTAGCCGTCGATTTGCTGTCCCGTTGACGGAGTGGATTACGCTTGGCCGGCCCAGCCCTTGCGGTGCGCGTATACAGCCAGCTGTGTCCGGTCCTCCAGCTCGCACTTCATCAGCAGATTGCTGACGTGCGTCTTGACCGTTTTGATGCTGATGTGCAGCTCTTCGCCGATCTCCTTGTTGGTGCGCCCTTCGGCGATCAGCAGGAGCACCTCGCGTTCTCGTTCAGTCAGCCCTTCATCGTCCCCCTGCGCGGATCGAAGCCGCAGCCCGCGCGTCAGCGCCTGGGATACATCGCTCGTCATGACCGGCATCCCTTTGACGGCGCCGGACAGTGCATAGATCAGCTCTTCGGCGGAAACCGTCTTGAGGACATAGCTCACTGCGCCCGCTTCGATGGCTGCAACCACCTTCTCGTCCTCGAGGAAGCTCGTCAGCATGACGATCCGCATGCCCGGGTCCAGTGCCATGATCTGGCGCGTCGCCTCTACACCGTCCATGACAGGCATCATCAGGTCCATCAGGATAATATGAGGAGCGCCTCCCGGGACACCGTCCTTCAGCATCTGCAGCGCTTCTGCGCCATTAGACGCTTGGGCGGTTACCTCAAACCTCGGATCCAGCATCAGGTAGGTCTGCAGGCCCGCCCTCACCATATCGTGATCATCGACGATCATAATCCGCCAGCGGTCGGATTCACTCATGCTCTTCATGCTCCTTCAACGTATATTTGGGGATGCTTACACGCACCCGTGTGCCCCCTCCGGTCTTGCTGATGATCTCGGCATCGCCGCCCAGTCGCTGCGCCCGCTCGCGCATCGTGGACAACCCGTAGGACCCTCGTTTTACTTGATCGGCACGGAAGCCCGCGCCATCGTCCTGGATGGTCAGGATCAATTGATGCTCTGTTTCCGAGAACGTCAGCGTCGCCTTGCTCGCCGATGCGTGCTTGACGATATTGGCCATCGCTTCCTGGATGATCAGGAAAAATTGATGCTCCTTGGCTTCCGAGAGCGGCTCATCGACACGCCAGTCGAGTACGCCTTGCAGGTGATTTTGCCGGCAATAATCCGGAAACCACTTGTCCAATGCCTGCTGTAGCGAGCGTCCTTCCAGCTCCATCGGCCTCAGCTGCGCAATAAATCCGCGCATCTGCTTCTGCGCGGAGGAAGACATCTCGATCAACTGCTGCATCAATTGTTCCGACCGTTCCGAGTCCATCTCCAGCAGCTTGGGCAGCGACGAAGCCGACATATGGATGGCGAACAGCTGCTGGCTCACCGTATCGTGCAGATCGCGGGCCAGACGCTTGCGCTCTTCCATAACCGCCTCTTCATTGGAAGCCGCCTCGCGCATCACCTGCTCCTCGCCAATCCGCTGCAGCAGCTGCATCCGCCGCTCCATCGCACGGGCCATCACATTAAACTCGTGAAAAGCGGCTGTGAAGGAGCGCGCGCCCTCTTCAGGAATCCGCACGGCCAGATTGCCGTTGGCCGCTTGCTTGAGCGCCAGGTGCAGCGTATCAATGCGGCGCTGCCAGCGCTGGGCCGCCCAGTAGCCAAGCGCGAGATTGACCAGCAGGATGATGAGCGGGATGGTCAGTCGGCTCTGCTGCTCTCCCGCACCCGCTTCTCTCATCAGATCGATGCCCCAGTACCACAGTGCGGAGGAGATGACCGAGGAGAAGACGAAGAACAGGATCAGCTCCCACTTGGAGCTTCTAAGCATTTGCACCATCACCCCTGCATCACCCGACCTTTGTCACTTTGACATCGCCGATGAAGGTGCTGACGACCAGACGGATTTTTTTATCGCATTCTTCATACGATTTGCTCTCGACGCGATTGTTCTGGAAAAATCCACTTTCCTTGCGGTCAAGTATCTTGGAATCGCCGATGAATGCGCTCGAAGCGACATGAATACCCACTTCATAATCACTCGGCATGAATACTTTGACGTCTCCGATAAAGGAAGAGATCGTCACCCGCGTTTCGCCATACGGAATCTGGGCTTTGGTCAGATCCAGCACGGTATCGCCGATAAAATGCGAGATATTCATCGGCTTCAGCTCCCAATAATCTTGTCCCATATGGATGTCCCCGATAAAATTGGAGCGGGTCTGCACATTGGGATCATTATTCCACCATTCGACTCGTTCGCGGCGTCCGTGGCTGTGTCCATGGCCGCCGTGTCCACCATGCCCGCCACCATAACCACCATGTCCACCATGACCGCCGTGACCGTGGCTATGCTCCCAGTCTTTGTCGTAATCATACCCCTTGGATGCATTGGACGAACCGGTATAATACTTATCATCGTCATGGATGGGACCGCTTCTGTCCCGTCTGGTGTCATCCTTGCTTGTCGGCTGCTCATACGCTCCCCCCGTCTTGGTTGGATCCGGATGAAGCGGCGGCGCCGGCGGGATCGGCGACTGCTCGTTCGGATAGGCCTGCCACTCCTCTTCACGCTGCGATTGCTGGCTGTCGCGTTTCTTGAAGATCATCGACAAACCAAATCCGATAATGACAAGCGGTATGGCAAAACGAATCAGATCGCCCATAGAAAAGCTGAACAGATGCAGATTGCTCCCGAGGAAATAAATCCCGATACCGAGAGGGACCATATATTCCCACGAAAATTTGCGGTCCAGAAGACCACCTACACCGATCACGATCAGGATGACCGGCCAGAACGTACGAATCACATCGCCTAGGCCAAAGTTGATATAGCCGGCCTGATTGAGAAGGAACATCACCCCCGCCCCCACGACCATGAGTCCGATCAGCACACGCATGAAAACCCCTGATTGCATATCCATCACTCCTGTTTGATTGCTGCTGTGACCTTAGTATAACGGAAAACCAAGGATCGATGTAATGGACGGCGGGTTGAATTCGAACTACGTCTCCAGACCGAGAGGCTGGGATTAACTTACAAAAACACCCCCGCAAAGCGGCGATTACGGTTCAATACGTAATCAGATTCTTTGCGGGGGCGGGAAACCTATACATAACACTAGAACAGATCAATAATGGAAACATTGTACGCAAGCCGGGCTGAAAACACGCTATGCTTATCCCACTCGCACATCTACGCCAATGACGCCGACCGGCGAGCCGGCACGGTCCTTGATAGGAACTGACAGCGTCAGGCAAGCTTTTTTGGTGATGGCGGATATGTATACTTCCGAAGTGAACGAGCGGCCTTCCATCGCTGCCTTCCACCACCCGCGTCCTCGGGCGTTCACAAGACCTGCCTCGGGCAGGGAGAAGATGAAAGAGCCATCGGCGCGATTGGACCAGACCGCTTCAATATCCTTGGAGCCCAGCAGCACCGCCGCCAGCCGTTCCTGGTGCAGCGACTCCTCCAGAGACACCAGAGCTTCGTCGGCTGCCAGCTGCTGCAGTTGCCTCACCAGCTCCGACACTTCGGTCATGGCCCGCTGCTGGCTGCGCTCGATGCCGGCATTCCCTATAGAAGCTGCCAATTCGGTTGAAGACTTCTGCAGCGAACGGCCGACGACATCCAGCTTGGCGATCTGACGCCGTTGCTGCTCTGTCAGCTCCAATGTCTCATCCACACGCTGCAGCGTCTCATTGACCGTCTCTACAACATCGCCCAGCATAACTGTCGTGCCTGCTGTCAATTCGCTCTGCTGACTGCTCGCCCGGCTCGATTGGCCGACAAGCTGGTCCACCTCGTGGATCCTGCCGACGATCAGGTCCATATGGTCCTTGATCGATCCCATCTCGGCGATCCCGCTGGCAACCGCAGCCCGCTCCACCTCTACGGATGCAACCACCTGCTCGACACCTTGTTCGATCTCCTCGACGATCATGGTCGAGTGCTTCACGGCTTCGCCGCTTTGTTCGGCCAGCTTCTTGATCTCTTGCGCGACGATCGCAAAGCCGCGTCCCGCTTCGCCGGCATGAGCAGCCTCGATCGAGGCATTGAGAGCGAGCAGCGAGGTCTGGGAGACGATGCCGTGGATCGAAGCGTTGATCTCATGAATCCGCGAGGTCTGCTCGATCAGTTGGCTGATATGACGACTCATCGTCGCGTTCTGCTCATACAGCTCGTTCATGACCTGATCAGTCGTGGTCAGCGATCGGCATACCTCCAGCACGACGTCTCTCGTCTGGCTGCTCTCCTCGCTCAGACGCGATGACGTACCCTGGATCTGCTCGGCGGCCGCTGCCACCTCCTGCAAGGAGGAGAAGGTTCCTTCGATCCGCTCAAGCGCATGCTTGCTCTGGCTCCGCAATTTCTCCTCCTGGACAGCCGACCTGTCCGCGATTGCTGTCAATTCAGCCATTGCGAGATGGACTTCTTCCACAGCTGCCTGCAGCTGATCCACGGTCACCTGAGACTCATTGACCAGTCTCTGCAGTACTGACTCCTCTTGCGGACTGCGCTCGCCATCGTTCGTTAGCGTTTTCGATTTCCACCATGCTTGGGCCATGACGGGTACCCCTCCATTTTTCGACACTAGGTTACATTTATTAACATTATAAGGGATGCCCTATGAAAAGAAAAGAGGAATCCAAGGCGGATTCCTCTCTGTTATGCGCAAATATTATTTATTGTTATTTTTGTTTACCTGGTTTTGCTGGTTGTTGTTGTTCGCCACATTGGCGTTCAACTCTTCGGCATATTCTTCATTCAGCTGGTTTTGCTGATTCTGGTTTTGTTGATTAAGCTTAACCTTGTTGTTCTTGGCCACGATAATCACCTCCCTGCATGCTAGTATGGGAGGATGACGACAATATTATGTATGTCTACAGATGCGGCGTAGCAATCCAGGCCTTCAGCCGTTCACGGCTACGGTGAATTCTTGCTTTGACGGTACCTAGCGGGATATTCATCGCATCGGCGATCTCTTGATCCTTGAAACCGTAATAAAACTTGTAAAGAATCATCGTACGAGAACGGGGATCCAGAGCACCAAGCAATTCCGAGATCTCCACCATCAGTTCGGCTTCCGTCGGTGACGGCGAGGAGTGGACATCCCAGCCTTCAATCCATTCGCCTGTTTCACGGGCATGGGCTTTCTGACGATTAACATTGGTAGCAATGTTCGCAGTGATCGCCTTGGCCCAAGCGGCCAGCTTGCTCCGCTCTCGGAGCGTATCGTGCTTCAACAGAATGCGCACCCAGGCGTCCTGAACGACATCATACGCATCGGACTTGTTATGCACTCGGGCATAAGCGACACGCATCATTTGATTGTAAAGATCGCGCAGCAGTTCTTCATGCTCGGCCGCTGCGCCGGCTTCCTGCCCATGAGATAACCATCTGTGCATGGTCCAACCCGCCCCATCAATGATCTCATTCTAATGAATCTATTATAACATCAATCGTTGGAAAAAAAAAGAAGATTCGTCCCGATATTTGACGCGGGACGAATCTTCCGGCTAGGATTTCAACATCGACATGGGGATCTGTCGGTTGGTTTCCATCGCTCTGTTGATCTCCTTGAGCCAGGTCTCGTCTAGCCGGCCTTGGCCTTTATAGATCACTTGGACGGTCACTTTCTTCTTGCCCCATTCCTTATAGACTTGCTTGACGGTATCGAAGTAAAGGTCGATCTTATGGCCTTTAATCGCTGATCCCGTATCAGCTACGACGCCATAGCCGTAGCCTGGTATGTGCAGCAGAGTGCCGATCGGCAGCACCTTGGGATCGGCGGCAATCGTCGATACGTGGTCTCGTCTTACCCGCACACCAGAATAGGTAATGCCGTAACCGGGCTGGCCGGGCCGCTTGCCGGTTGATTCATACCCGGCGGTGTAGCCTGTAGCGGTCACTTCCAAAGTAGCCAGCGTGTCGGTCTGGGCAGCTGCAACCGACGGTTCGCCGGACGCTGCAGCCGATTGCGCGGCGGCTGACAGCGTCCAAAGCAGCAGCAGGATACCGGCAGGCGTAAGTTTACGCATTGACATGTGGTCTTTTCCCTCCTGCATGAAAGGTTCCCCCATGTCGCGCATCCTATACGCGCTAGATCTGCTTGGACCGGATCTCCTCGGCCAGTTGGGAAGCCAGCTCCACGACTGGACGGGCGCCGATGTCGCCTTCGCCGCGCTTGCGGACAGAGACGGAACGCGCGCTCATCTCCTGTTCTCCGACGATCAGCATGTACGGCACTTTCTCCAATTGGGCTTCACGGATCTTGTAGCCGAGCTTCTCGTTGCGCAGATCGCTCTCGGTGCGGACCCCAGCCGCCTGAAGCTGTTCCTGGACTTCACGGGCATAAGCTTCGTAAGCCGTGGAGACCGGGATGACCCGGGCCTGTTCCGGAGACAGCCAGAGCGGCAGCGCGCCTGCGAAGTTCTCCAGCAGAAACGCCGTCATACGTTCCATCGTACTGATGATGCCGCGGTGAATGACGACTGGCCGATGTTTTTTGCCGTCCTCGCCGATATATTCCAGCTCGAAGCGCTCAGGCAGCAGGAAATCGAGTTGAGCGGTCGAGAGCGTCTCTTCCTTGCCCAGTGCGGTCTTGATCTGGACATCGAGCTTCGGACCGTAGAATGCAGCTTCCCCTTCCGCTTCGAAGAAAGGCAGATCCAGCTCCTCCACGACCTCGCGCAGCATTCGCTGCGACATCTCCCACATCTCGTCGTTGGGGAAATATTTTTCGGTATCCTGGGGATCTCTGTAAGAGAGCCGGAAACGATATTCGCTGATGCCGAAATCCTCATACACCTGACGGATCAGCTTAATGACGCGGGCGAACTCTTCCTTGATCTGGTCCGGCCGGCAGAAGATATGCGCGTCGTTGAGCGTCATCGCCCGCACCCGGTGCAGGCCGGTCAGTGCACCCGACATCTCATAACGATGCATGGTACCGAGCTCGGCAATCCGGAGCGGCAGATCCCGGTAGCTGCGAAGGTCGCTTTTGTACACCATCATGTGATGCGGGCAGTTCATCGGGCGCAGGACGAGCTCTTCATTGTCCATGACCATCTTGGGGAACATATCTTCCGAGTAATGATCCCAGTGTCCTGATGTTTTGTAGAGCTCGACATTGGCCAATACCGGGGTATAGACGTGCTCATAGCCCAGACGTTCTTCCAGATCGACGATATAACGCTCCATCGTCCGACGCACCCGCGCCCCGTTGGGAAGCCACAGCGGCAGGCCCTGGCCAACCTCGCGGGAGAAGCCGAACATCTTCAGCTCTCGTCCCAGCTTGCGGTGATCCCGCTTCTTGGCTTCCTCCAGCAGATGCAGATGCTCCTCCAGTTGGGACTTCTTGGCGAACGCTGTGCCATAGATGCGCTGCAGCATCTTGTTCTTGGCGTCTCCCCGCCAGTAAGCGCCAGCTACACTGAGCAGCTTGAACGCCTTGATCCGGCCGGTGGAGGGCAGATGCGGTCCGCGGCACAGATCGAAGAACTCACCCTGGTCATAGATGGTGATGACCGAATCTTCCGGCAGGTCACGGATCAGCTCCAGCTTCAGGTTGTCCTGCAGCTCTGTATAGATGTCTAGTGCCTGCTGGCGGCTAACAACGCGTCTGCGGATCGGCAGATCCTCCTTGACGATCCGCTCCATCTCCTTCTCGATCTTCGCCAGATCCTCCGGCGTGAGCGATTGCTCCATATCGATATCGTAATAGAAGCCGTCTTCGATGACCGGACCGATCCCGAGCTTGACTGGTTGATCCTTGAACACCCGCTTGATTGCCTGCGCCATCAGATGGGCGGTGCTGTGACGGTATACCTCGAGCCCGGCCTCGCTGTCGACAGTAACGATCTCGACGACGGCGCCCTCCACCAGCGGCTCATAAACATCTACAACTTTGCCATCCAGTTTGCCAGCGATTGCCTGTTTCTTCAGACCGCTGCTGATCGAAGCGGCCACATCGCCGATGGTGCTGCCTGCTTCATACTCTCGCATGGCTCCATCCGGCAGTTTGATTTGAATCGACATCTGTCTATCTCCCTCCTGTTTTCATGATGACAAGCGGCGGGAGCACAAAAAAAGCACGCATCCCGCAAAAGGGACGAGTGCTTGACATTTACCCGTGGTTCCACCCTCATTCGACCGACATGCCCCTGAGGCATCCGATCCTTGAGCATCCGCTAACGGGGATGATCCGTTGCCGCCTACTCACCCGTCGTAATAGGGCTTCAGCCGCACAGCTCCGAAGGGGTATCTCTGCCGATGTCACGGAAGGAAATTGCAGCCGAGTTTCCTCTCTCTGGACCGAACAAATGGCAGAACGTTGTCTTCGTCGACGCCGTTGATGTAGAACATTATACAATCAACGCCTGCAGTGGTCAAGAGTGACTTCAACTCGTCATCCCAGCGATCTGCAGGGCTTAAGACCGACAGTCTTCCCAATTGACTGCGCCTGGGCGGCAGTGGCTGCAGATTTGCACCCTGCCATGGAAGATCGACTCGATCGTCGCGACCACCTGCAGTTCAGGCTCCGTGGTATGAATCAAGATCCGCTGGGGTGAGGAAGCAATCAAGCTGCTGACGATCCGGTCATCTGCCTGCATCTCCGTCTCCAGCATCTCGCTCACCAAGCGGTCAGAGCTTTGATACTCCAGCGGTTCAAAATCGCTATCATACAATCTGAACCGGGCTGCCTCCTCGTGAACCAGATGAACCAGCGGCAGTCGCGGTTCCTGTGTGCTTACGAAGTATCGGAGCAGGGCCAGAAAATCCTGATACTGCTTCTCCATGACGAATTCGTCCACCGCATACTGGACAATCTCTCGCAAGACCGCGCGATAATCCGCCAGCCGGAATGTCAGGAAGCCTTGGATATGCATGCTGCCGCTGTGCTCCATCAGATATGCTGTTGCTTCCCGGGCGACAGCTTGCTTGCGCTTGGTCAGGTCCTGCCCGGATCCGGCTTCTCCTCCGTCACGCAACAGCTTCAGGCAGTATTCCTCGATCTTGCGTACATCCTCAGGGTCCTGGTAGCTGTAATGCTTGCCGATCAGCCGCCGCAAGGTGACCGGCTCCAGATCGCCTGTGATATATTCGGCTATGCCCAGCGCTGCCTGGCGGCAGAGTGTCTCCCGGTGCTTGTCTGCGCTGTAGGTTGCCGTAGTTGCATGGCATACGATCTCCGAGCGGTCCGGATCGATATCCCAGTGCAGGCTCGGCAGCCCCGGCTCCATCGTCAGCGGTGCGAAAGCCTCGCTCAGACATCTGGACAGCTTCCATATGGCCTGCTCCTGAAGAGGAGACATGCCGATCGTTATCAACTCCATCGCTTTCCCACCTCCGCGCGGCTGTTTGCTGCCTTCCTAAACAGTATATGGTCCAGGTGGAGCGAGTATACGAAGAAGGATGTGGCACAGAGTCCCCCACCCCCCCCCCCAAAAGTGACGTGATGCGCTGTAGCCTGGTCCGATTACTTTTGGGGCGCCCCCGACGACCTTTCCCCCAAAACTGAGCACAGCAAAAACCCGGCCGCATGGCCGGGCAGTGGGCATCTAATAGATCGATCAGTTCTGCATCATAAAATCGCGAGCGACGGCATCCGACTCGTGGTACACCTTGAGCAGCTCGTAGCGCGTGTTGCGCTGAGCGGGAATCTTGCCGCATTCGCGGATCAGCTTGAGGATCAGCTCGATATTGACCTTGTGTGTCGTCCCGGCAGCGGACACCACATTCTCTTCGATCATCGTGCTGCCGAAGTCATTGCAGCCATAGGAGAGCGACAGCTTGCCGATCTCCGGCCCCATCGTTACCCAGGACGACTGGAAATTATCGATATTATCGAGGGCGAGACGGCTGATCGCCAGCGTCTTGAGGTATTCCTCCGGCGTCGCTTTCTCGCGCTTCATGTTGGTATTGTCCGGCTGGAACGTCCACGGGATAAAGGCAAGGAAGCCTGTGGAGTTATATCCGTTCTCGATACAGATATCCTGAGCATCCCGCACCCGTGTCAGATGGAGCGCCCGCTCCTCCATCGACTCTCCGAAGCCGATGACCATCGTGGCCGTCGTGTTCATCCCGATCCGGTGAGCGGTCGTCATCACTTCGATCCAATCCTGCCATGTTCCCTTGAGACGGCTGATCTTGCGGCGGGTCCGGTCATCGAGAATCTCTGCGCCGCCTCCGGGCAGCGAGTCGAGACCCGCTTCATGCAGCTGCCGGATCACCTCTTCGAGCGACAGGCCGTCCGAGACCGTCTGCATCTTGCGGATCTCCGCAGGCGAGAACGAATGCATCGTAATCCCGGGAAAACGCTCCTTGATACCGCGCAGGATGTCCGTGTAATAGCTGAAGGGCAGATTCGGATTGGTCCCCCCCTGCATCAGGATCTCGGTACCGCCGACATCGATCGTCTCCTGGATCTTGGTATAGATCGTCTCGTCCAGGACATACCCCTCGTCCGAACCCGGCGCCCGGTAAAAAGCGCAGAACCTGCAGTATACATCGCATACATTGGTATAATTAATGTTCCGACCGACGACAAAGGTGGTAATCGGCTCAGGATGCTTGCGAAGCATAATCTGGTTGGCCGCGTGCCCCATCTTCTCGATCTGGTCGGACTCGAACAATGTGACAATGTCGTCCACTTGCAGCCGCTGTCCTGCAAGCGCCTGATTCAATATCGTGTCTACAGTTGGCATGAAACAGCCTCCTTCTCCCTGACAGACGTCCGGCAGTCTCCTGCACGTGTCCGTGCTAGCCTTACATATGATCTCTCTAGTCTAACACAAACGGCGGCAGCCCGTCATCCCGGGCGCCGCCGCTGCCATTACTTCGAATCGATCTCCAGCCGCGCCTCTTCAAGGGCATGGCCGAGATCTGCAATCAGATCTTCGACATGCTCGATACCGACCGAGAAACGCAGCAGCCTATCATCGACGGACCCGGCGCCGGATCTCCTCAGGAATATCGGCATGGGTCTGCACCGCCGGATAGGTCATCAGCGATTCTACGCCGCCCAGACTTTCTGCGAAGGCGATCAAACGGATGTGGCGCAGGACGGGCTCCACATAACGCGCATCCTTCAACCGGAAAGAGAAAATCCCGGTATTGCCCGAGGATTGCCTGTTCTGCACCTCATGCCCCGGGTGATGCGGCAGCGCAGGATAGTAAACCTCCTCGATGGCGGGATGCTCGAGCAGGTATTCTGCGATCCGCGTCGCATTGTACTGATGACGCTCCATGCGCAGCGCCAGCGTCTTCATCCCCCGCATCAGGAGCCACGAATCCTGCGGACCGAGCACAGCGCCGATCGAATTATGCAGGACGGCCATCTCTTGAGACAACTCTTCGCCTTTCGTGACGATCAATCCGGCCAGTACGTCATTATGCCCGCCCAGATACTTGGTCGCGCTGTGGATGACGATGTCCGCACCCAGCTCGAGCGGACGTTGATAGTAAGGCGTCAAGAGCGTGTTGTCGACGATCGTGAGATACTTATTTTTCTTGGCCCACTCGCACACTCCCGCCAGATCGGTGATCATCATCAGCGGATTGGTCGGCGTCTCGATCAGGATCGCTCTCGTCTCCTTGCGAGCATGCCGCTCCATCTCCTCGATGTCATTGGTATCCACGTAAGACACGCTCACGCCGAAGCGCGTCATGATCCGCTCCAACAGGCGATATGTACCGCCATACAAGTCCAGCGACACGATCAGATGGTCTCCTTGCTTGAACAGGGCGAAGATCGTCTGCAGCGCTGCCATGCCGGAGCTGCAGGCAAAAGCGGCGTCTCCTGATTCGAGTTCGGCGGCCGCCTGCTCCAGCACGCTTCGGGTCGGGCTTTTGGTGCGGGCATAATCAAAGCCGGTGCTCTCGCCGAGCCGAGGATGACGGAAGGCGGTGGATTGATAGATCGGATAGCTGACGGCCCCGGTTACCGGCTCCTGGATCGAGCCGATTTGCGCTAGACGGCTTTCAATTTTCATGGATAACGGACTCCTTTATTATTAAATATCGGTAGTAGCCGGACCTTAGATGCCGGCTCCGAGCTCATAGGGCGTTTCCTGGTAGACGTAATAGTTCAACCAGTTGGAGAACAGCAGATTGGCATGAGCCCGCCAGCTCGACAACGGCTGCCGCGTCGGGTCGTCGTTCGGATAATAATTTTTGGGGATGGCCACGCGCAGTCCCTTGGCCAGATCACGGTCGTACTCCCACTTGAGGGTGAGCGGATCATACTCCGAATGACCGGTGACGAAGATCTGCCGGCCGTTGTGCGAAGCCACGATATAGACGCCGGCCTCCGGCGACTCGGATAGAATGTCCAGATCCGGCACCTGCTCGATATCGCTGCGCCGCACCTCCGTATGTCTCGACTGGGGGACGTAATAGAGCTCGTCGAATCCTCTCAGCAGCTTGACATTCCGCTTCTCGACCGTATGCGGGAAGACACCGAAAAGCTTCTCCGGCAGCGCACGCTTGGGCACCCCGTAATGATGGAACAGCCCGGCCTGGGCTCCCCAACAAATATGAAGTGTCGATGTAACATGACGGGCGCTCCAGTCCATGATCGTCTTGAGTTCTTCCCAATACGTCACCTCTTCAAAATCCAGCTGCTCGACGGGCGCGCCGGTGATGATCAGCCCGTCGTAGTGCTGATGAGAGATCTCGTCGAACGTTTTGTAAAACGACTCCAAATGCTCGGCAGACGTATTCTTGGAGACATGCGTGCGCGGATGCAGCAGCACCACTTCGGCCTGCAGCGGCGTATTGCCGATCAGACGCAGCAGCTGCGTTTCCGTCGTTTCCTTGGTGGGCATCAGGTTCAAGATCGCGATCCGCAGCGGACGAATGTCCTGCTGGTAAGCGACGCTTTCGTCCATGACAAAAATATTCTCATTGGTCAGAATTTCTTTGGCCGGCAAACTGTCCGGGACTTTGATGGGCACAGGAATCACTCCTCCTACTGTGGTGGTGGTGTGCGGGCTGCTGGTCCAAGCCAAGTAAATGAGTCTTGTACTTCAAAAGAGAAACCCCCTCTCGGGCGAGAGGGGGTCGTATGGGCAGTGCAAATGCACAGTACGCCTCTCTCATCTCTCAGAAACCAGAAGTCTCCGCAAGAATTAGCACCGTACATATCGCTATGCCGGTTGCCGGGCTTCATCGGGCTAGTCCCTCCGCCTGCTCTTGATAAGAAAGCTTGCTATGTGATTGTTTGAACTCAGGTGCGACTTCTTATAACTACCATTTACTTTAACGCATTCCGTTATACACGTCAAGACAGTTTCCATATCGATCACGTCTTCAGTCCCGCCTCGAAACCCATCGCCTCCCGGCGGCCTTTCTCCAAACTGACGAACATGAGCAGCACAATGCCGATGATGAAGAAGGCCACCAGCGACAGGATCGCGAGCCGACTCGAGCCGGTCAGCGTGCCCACAATGGAGAACAGCAGCGGCCCTGCGACGGAGGAGAACTTGCCGGATAGGCTGAGGAAGCCGAAGAACTCCGCAGCCTTGGACGGCGGCACCAGGTTGGCGTAAAGCGAGCGGGCCAAAGCCTGGCTGCCGCCCTGTACGAGTCCGACCATAATGGCCAGCGCGTAGAAATGAGCGGCACTCGCCATAAAGTAGCCCAGCGATACGATGACGATGTAGATCAGCAGCGACGCATACAGCGCAGGCTTGGCGCCGGTTCGCAGCGCGATCTTGCCGAAGGCCAGCGTCGCCGGGAAGCCGACGAACTGAGTGATCAGAAGCGCAATGATGAGGTGCCTCATCTCGATGCCGATGCCGCTGCCGTAGATCGTCGCCATGATGATCACCGTATTGATCCCGTTATTGAAGAACCAGTAGGAAATCATATACTTGAGCAACTCCGGAAATCCGGCAATTCCCCGCAGCGTCTGCCCGAGCCGGCGCAGCGCGGCACGAGCAATCGCACCTGCCCGCTCGCCATGCGCCTTGGGTGTATCCTTGACATGGCGGAACAGCGGCAGCGCGAATATGAACCACCAGATGCCCACTGTAAAAAACGCCGCCTGCGTCGCAAACGTCCGATCCGGGAATCCGAACCACGTCCACCCTTCAATCATCGCCACATTGACGGCCAGCAGCAGGCCGCCGCCGATGTAGCCGTAGGCGTACCCGCGGCTGCTGACGTCGTCCCGCCTGCGCTCGTCCACCAGCTCTGGCAGCAGCGCATCATAGAAGGTATTGCCAGCCGAGAAGCCGATCGAACCGATGATCGTCAGCATCGACGCCAGCAGCCAGCCGCCTTCCCCGACGAACGCCATGGCCGAGCTGGCCAGCGCTCCCATTAGTGCGAACATCCGCAGGAAGCGGACTTTGGCGCCGATATGATCGGCGACCGCTCCCAGGATCGGCGAGATTATCGCCACACAGAGCATAGCGATCGTTTGGGTATTGGCCCAATAGATCTCCGCCTGGTTGCCTGTCAGTCCGCGGCCCGCCACGGATTCGTAAAAAACCGGCAGCACGGCCGCCAGCATCGTCGTTGCAAAGGCCGAATTGGCGAAGTCGTACATAAGCCAGCCCCGTATCGCTTTGCGTTCCACGTCATGTCCCCTTCCTATGTCTGCAGTTGACCAAAACATTCGACAACGACCGGGTATTTCCTTCCGTAAGAACAATTAAGATTGTGAAAACACCCCCGCGGCCAGCCATCGAGGTGCCTTTGCCGATTGCCCATTAATCCCCTATAATAATTGTATTAGCAGTTGTTGTTGTAATCCACGGTCTAGACCAGGAGGAACGTAGATGAATATCAGCCAGCTCGAAACGCTTCTGACCATCTCGCGCACAATGAGCTTTCGCAAGGCGGGCGAGCAGCTCAATCTGACGCAGCCAGCCGTGTCCGCCCAGATGCGAAGTCTCGAGGACGAGTTCAAGGTCATCCTGCTCGATCGCAATCAGCCCGTCACCCTCACAGATCAGGGCAGGGTGTTCCTCGACCATGCGGAGCGCATATTGGCTATCGTAGGAGAACTGCGGCAGAAGCTCTCCGATATCAACGAGACGCCGCAGGGCCATATTACACTCGGGACGACAGCGACGATCGCCATCCAGATCCTGCCCCGCGTGCTGTCGTATTTCCAGGATCAATTCCCGCTCATCAAGACCACGATTCAATCTATGCCTTCATCCATGGTGATGCCAAGCGTAGAGAACGGCGTGGTCGATATCGGGATCACCTATCTCGGTGAGCGCAGCCCCCATCTGGAATCCTCCATCCTCTACTACGATACATACGAGCTGGTCGTCTCCCGCGACCACGAACTCAGCCATCTCAAGCACACGACTGTCGACAAGCTGAAGGATCTGCCTTTCATCATGCTGTCTCCCGATACGCTGGGCCGCCGCTTCATCGACCAGATGTTCCGCAAGTACAATATCCAGCCCAATATCGTCATGGAGCTCTCCAGCAGCGAAGAGGTCAAACGGATGGTGGAGATCAACCTCGGCGCCGCCGTCGTCTCCAAGCTGTCGATTGCCAATGAGCTGGGGCTGGGCACACTAAAAATGATCAAGGTCAACGAGTTGGAGCTGAGTCATCCGGTTGGCGTCCTGTACAAGTCAGGGCGATACCTCAATTCGGCCATGCGCCAATTTTTGAGCGATCTCAAGGGCATGCCGGAGGACCAGTTTATCAGCACCGAATAATTGGATCTGGGAGGAATAGAGACATGAAGTTTGACCTGCACACTCATCATACCCGCTGCGGCCATGCGGAAGGCGCCATCGAGGATTATATCCTCGCAGCGATCGAGGCGGAGCTGGACGTGATCGGCATCTCGGATCACTCCCCCTACTTTGCCAGCGAGGAAGATCAGCCGCAGCCCTACATTGCGATGGCCAAGAGCCACTTTCAAGGGTATATCGAAGAAGTATTGCAGTTAAAGGAAAAATATGCAGACCGCATCGAAGTGCTGCTTGGCGTAGAATCCGATTTTTTCCCGGAGCACATCGAGATCTACCGGCAAGCCTACACGGGCTATCCTTTCGATTATATCATCGGCTCCGTACACCAAACCCGCGGGGTCAGCATCTTCAACCGCAACAGGTGGAAGGGACTGGATGAAGCCAGCCAGATCGAACACAAGGAGCATTATTACGATCTGATCCGGCAGTCGGCCCGCAGCGGACTCTTCCAGATCCTCGGCCATATCGATGCGATGAAGGGTTATTATCCATCGTTCTCCGACATCCCGGCGGCCGCGGCGATCGACGAGACGCTGCAGACGATAGCCTCGTGCGGAATCGCGATCGAGGTCAATACATCGGGCGGCACCAAGGATGTCGGCGGCTGGTATCCCTCGGATGAGATCCTGGAGCGTGCGCACCATTACGGCGTTCAGGTCACATTCGGCTCGGACAGCCATAACCCGTGCCGGATCGGCGAGGATTGGGATAAAGTGCGGGTGCGGCTGCGGGAGATCGGTTTCCGCCAGTGGGTCTTCTACCGCAAGCTGCAGCCTGTCGCCGTGCCGCTATTCCCCACAAAGTGAAGCCTTGTCTTGGAAGTATAATCAGGTACTTTGCGGGAGCCGCGAAACCTTATAAACGCATTAATAATCAAAAAAAATGGACCCGCTTCACTCGCGGGTCCCAAGGCTTTATATAAAAAAAAGGGGGTCTTGTTTATTATAATAGCCGATCATTGTGAAAGAACGATAACAGAAATATTTCATTTGTGTAACAAATGCTGACGAGACGGGGAATAAATACGAGATGTGGATGATTACTGCGGTCGGCAGCGCTCTGATCTTCGGATTGGCGGGGCTGGCCATGAAAATATCGCAGATGCGGGGCGGCTCGAATACCGCCCTTTTGCTGGCTCTCTATAGCAGCGGCACACTGGGCTTTGCCATTCATAGCGCCCTTACCGGCGCACTCACCGACCTTTTCGCCGATTGGCGGATCTGGGCTGCCGGCGCTGTCATCGGCGCAGGCTCGGCCTGGGGCAACGCCGTGTTCATGAAAGCCTTGGCCTACGGTCCAGCCTCGCTGACATCGCCGCTGGTCAATATGAATATCGTCCTGGTCATCCTGATGGGGACCTGGCTCTATCATGAGCCGTTTACGGGACGGGAGCTTCTGGGGGTCTGCCTGCTGCTCCTTGCCGTTATCTTGATCGCTGTCCGCCGCAAGGAGCCGCTCACGATCAAAGAGAAGACCTGGGGCGTCTATGTCGCTGCCGGGATCCTGTTGTTCAGCCTCCGCAATGGCGGTCTCAAAGTTACCGATGAGCTGGAGCTGAACGGTACGCTCATCCTGCTGGCCGCCTACCTGATGTCGACGCTCTGGTTCCTGCCGCCGCAGCGAAGGCTTGTGGGTGCCGCCGCCAGACGCACCGGCTGGCGCTGGGGCCTGCTGGCTGGGATATTCTCCTACGGCGGACTACAGCTCTATGCACAGGCACTCGCGAGCGGCCCGGCCAGCCTGGCCGCACCGATCTTCGCCACCAATGCGCTTGTGATCGCCCTCGGCTCAATCCTGTTGTATAAAGAACGGTTGACGCGACTGCAGAGCGCCGCTTTCCTATGCATGATGGCCGGGCTTATCGTCATCCGGCTCTAGCGCAGGCTGATCAGGGCTTTCCCTGACAGCCTGGCCAGCGATTCATCGCCTGAAGAGCGAGCCGAGCCGGCGGCCGGCGGATAGCTGCAGCCGCTTGAGCCAGGACAGACGTACCATCGCCCCCCAGCCGTCGTAATGTCCATCCACTTTGCGGACGAGCTTGTGCAGCTCGCCCACCCGTTCATTTACAGTCTCCAGCCTCACATCTTCCCATCTGCTGACTACCAGCGAGTACGGATACTCGGGCCTCTCCTCCGGCGCTTTTCCCTCTTCTACCGTATAACCCATATGCTCTACTTCCGCCTTCATGACGCTGCGGTCTTGATCTTGCTTGAATAGCAGCCAATGGTAGACCTGGCGGGGTCTATCGATATGATCGCCTTTATGGATCAGTGCGTACACCATCTGCGCATTATGAATGTACATCTCCTCCAGCGTATCCGGGAGCAGGTAACGATAGAACGTCCACTCCGGATCCGGCTTGCTATAGAAGACGATGCGATAGTCCCCGAATAATGTCCGCAGCTGGCGGAGCGCTTCGTCCTGATCCTGGCGCGGGGTTGTATAATAATAAAACTCCAGTCGTTTGGCAGTATTGATACGACCGACGTACTGTGCGTGCAGCGCTGCATCGGCCGCCTCCTCCAATTGGCTCTCCAGCCTTTCGAGCACACGCACCGCCTGCCGTCTGTCCTTGCTATCGGACATCAGCTGCATCAGATTGACTGTTGCCGACATCAGCTCGGTGTGGGCACCCGGATGCTCTTGATCGCGCCAGCCCATGTTGACAAGGATACGCATCTGCTCCTGCTCGGTCCGCCGTTCGAAGAAACCCCAATTTTCAGCCATGACGATCTCCTCC
Source organism: Paenibacillus jepli (assembly GCF_047238105.1). Taxonomy (NCBI): domain Bacteria; kingdom Bacillati; phylum Bacillota; class Bacilli; order Caryophanales; family Paenibacillaceae; genus Paenibacillus; species Paenibacillus jepli. The sequence goes on along the minus strand of NZ_JBDFMD010000001.1, from coordinate 6,080,563 downwards.
CTTCTGCGACCCGGTCAGCCGGCGTTACAGCTCACAGCTAATCTTGGACAGGACGCACCATTGCTTCCGGACGCACGACGCGGTCGAACATCTCACCGCTGATCAGCCCGCTACTGATCGCTGACTCTCTTAACGTCAATCCTTCGTCATGCGCCTTCTTGGCGATCGTTGCCGCATGCTCATAGCCGATATGCGGGTTCAGCGCAGTGACCAGCATGAGTGATTCATTGAGAAGTGCGGCGATCCGCTCCTCATCCGCCTCGATCCCGCTGGCGCAGTGCTCGTCGAAGGAGCGGACGGCATCTGCGAGCAGTCTTACGGACTGCAGGAAATTGTAGATAATTACCGGCTTGAATACATTCAATTCGAAGTTGCCCTGACTTGCGGCAAATCCGATGGCCGCATCATTGCCCATCACCTGACAGACCACCATCGTCACCGCCTCGCTCTGAGTCGGATTGACCTTGCCAGGCATAATAGAGCTGCCTGGTTCATTGGCCGGAATCCGCAGCTCGCCGATCCCGCAGCGGGGACCGCTGGCCAGCCAGCGGACATCGTTGGCGATCTTCATCAGATCTGCCCCGAGCGCTTTGAGCGCGCCGTGCGCGTAGACCAGCTCATCATGACTGGTTAGCGCATGGAACTTATTGGCCGCGCTCCGGAAGCTCATCCCCGTACGTTCGCTGATCAACTCTGCCGTCAGTTCGCCAAATCCCGGCGGAGCATTCAAGCCTGTGCCGACAGCCGTGCCGCCGATCGCAAGCTCAGATAATTCCAGCTGACTCTGTTGCACCATCCGCGTTGTTTTCTTAAGCATCTGTACCCAACCACTGATCTCTTGACCCAAAGTAAGCGGCGTCGCATCCTGAAGATGCGTGCGTCCAATCTTTATGATATGATCCATGCTTGCGCTTTTGGCTTCCAAAGTGGCTGTCAAACCGGCAAGCGCCGGCAGCAGCTGCTGCTCGATAGCCATATTGGCAGCGATATGCATCGCTGTAGGGAACGTGTCGTTGGAGCTCTGCGAACGGTTGACATGATCATTGGGATGGACAGCGCCACTTTTGCCCGTCTCTTCCAACAGTTGAGTAGCCCGCCGCGCGATCACTTCATTCAGATTCATATTCGTCTGTGTACCGCTTCCGGTCTGCCACACTGACAGCGGGAACTCTGCTTCCCGGCGTCCGTCCAAAATTTCCTCAGCCGCTGCCGAGATAGCCTCTGCAATGTCGGCATCCAGCGTATGAAGCTTCCGGTTCGCCTGGGCGGCGCACAGCTTCAATATCGCCATCGCATGGATCAGTCCGTCCGGCATCCGCTCCGTGCCGATTTGGAAGTTGTGCCGGCTTCTTTCGGTCTGCGCTCCCCACAGCCGTTCCGCCGGCACGCCGATCTCGCCGATCGAATCCCTTTCCATTCTCTGTTTCATGTTGGACAGCCTCCTTTTCATTCATGCGGATCTCCATCCTTCTAGTCTAAACGTTTGAATTCCAAGGTTCAACTGAACGATCCACGTGTGGTTATCTTTTCTTTAAATAGGTTAGTATATATATTATGAGTAGTTTATATTTTTTTTTGTAAACAGCCTTACCTTTTGGATGATGGCGTGTTACAATACATTGTATAAAGTGGGGTGATATCTGTGGACTATTCAAAAATGTGTCCAAAATATGAATCCGCTGCTGAGATTCTCTGCAAAAAGTGGACGGGTCTTATCATCCGGGTTCTGCTGGACGGTCCAAAACGATTTAAAGAGATGAAAGAACAGATCCCTGATATGAGCGACAAAATGCTTACGGATCGGATGAAAGAGCTCGAAGCCATGGATATCGTCAAACGGACTGTCTATCCCGAGATGCCGGTCCGCATCGAATATGAACTGACCGAGAAAGGCAGGGGACTGGAGCCTATCATCCAATCCATCCAGGGTTGGGGAGAGCATTGGATGTAAGCGCCCTGTCAGCCATACTGCAGTGACCAGCAAGCCCGTACGTCTCTTTCGACGAACGGGTTTTTTGCCGTACGCGGTATCAGAGTATCCGGGGAGACGATATGCGCCCTGCGGTGATAGAAAAAGTGTCAACTGGTTTAAGATAAGGAAGGATGGCCGTTCGTCCGGCAGGCTGCCGGCAGACGGTACTCGATGTCTGAAAGGATGGATGATGCATGTCGATACCAGCCAAGGGACGCCCGATTGTCGAAGAATTCAATCTGCTCCGGGCATTCAGTATTCTTGGCGTGCTTATGGTTCACGCAACGTCTGAAGCCATCGCCATGGTTGAAAAAACGTCTTCCGTCTATCCTGTTTACGTAACACTCAATACCTTTGCCATGTTTTGCGTGCCGGCTTTTATATTTCTGACCGGATTTGTGCTGTTTTACAACTACTACCGCAAGCCAATCAGCGCTTCCATGCTGAAAGCATTTTATTCCAAACGGCTGCTGCAAATCGTCATTCCATACATGCTGATCTCCATCCTGTTTTTCTTTACGAGAAAAGCGCTTAACGACGATCTCGGCCCGTGGCAGGCGATGGTGCCGGAGCTGCTGGAGCGGCTGCTTAACGGGACCGCCTATACTCATTTATATTACATTTTTGTACTGATTCAATTTTATCTGCTCTTCCCCCTGCTCCTGTGGGTGCTGCAGCGTTGGCCCGTACTTGCCCGCTGGTCCATCGTAATCGGTCTGGCAGTGCAGTGGGGATTCTACTATGTGAACAAGCTCTGGCTTGATGTGCCGTCCAAGGGCAGCGTGTCGCTCGCGTACTTCGCCCCTTTCCTGCTCGGCGTATTCGTCGGGATCTACTACGAGCGCATCCAATCGTGGTTCTCCCTGCGTCCGGAGCCGACATCCCGTTCAGCCCGCGCGAAGCTCGGGCAGTTAATCCTGTGGCTTACGTGGCTGGCAGCTTCCGCTGGTTATATCTGGCTGTGGTACGCCAACTACACCGGCTGGATGATTGTCAACTCGACTTGGTACGAGCTGGGATACAACCTGTTTTCGATGACCTCGATCATCGTCCTGACCCAGCTGGCCTATCAATTGTATCGTCATGGTCCTGAGCAGCTGACCAGCGTTCTCCAGCGGCTCGCCGCGTTGTCATTCGGCATCTATCTGATCCACCCGATGCTCCTGCTGCTCTATCGCTCTTTTCCGCCTAGCGAGCTCACTCCGATGGTCTATCACCTCTGGAAGGCCGGCGGCTTCTTCTTTGCTCTCTTGGGCTCCGCGATCCTTCTGGTGGCGCTGTACCGGCTTATCCCTCCGGTCTGGCTTCTGTTTGGTCCACGACCCAAGCTGTAAAACGGACGATACCGGACGGCCTGCCGCCGTCCCCTTGTGGCCAAAGGAAGTATTGACAGATACGATGCCAACGATTATATTGTTAATAATGAGAATCATTTTCAATTGTATCAAAAGAAAAAGCTCCCGACAGTATCGCTTGATACTGCTGAGAGCCATAGCCTATGGTTTACATACCAAGCCATTTCTTGAACATATGCTTCGTCGTATCTTTATTAAGCGCCGCAATCGACGTCGTGAGCGGGATGCCCTTCGGACATGCGCGCACGCAGTTCTGCGAGTTGCCGCAGCCTTCGATGCCGCCATCACTCATCAGCGTCTCCAAGCGCTCCTCCTTGTTCATCTCTCCTGTCGGGTGAGCATTGAACAGCCGGACCTGAGAGAGCGCTGCAGGACCGATGAAGCTGGTGCGGTCGTTGACGTTGGGGCAGGCTTCAAGACAAACGCCGCAGGTCATGCATTTGGACAGCTCATACGCCCATTGACGCTTGGACTCATTCATCCGGGGACCGGGACCAAGATCATAGGTGCCGTCAATCGGAATCCATGCTTTGACGCGCTTGAGCGCCCCGAACATCCGTTCACGGTTGACGATCAGGTCGCGGACGATCGGGAACGTCTTCATCGGGGCCAGCTTGATCGGCTGCTCGAGCTTGTCGATCAGCGCGGTACACGCTTGTCTAGGCTTGCCGTTGACGAGCATGGAGCATGCGCCGCACACTTCCTCCAGACAGTTGGAGTCCCAGCATACCGGAGATGTCGATTGGCCGCCAGAAGTCGTCGGGTTCCGCTGGATCTCCATCAACGCGCTGATGACATTCATATTTGCCCGGTAAGGAATCTCGAATGTCTCTGTGTAGGGCTGGGATTCTGGACTATCCTGACGGGTGATGACCAGCTTGACAGTTTTGTTGGCTACTGCTGTATCCGCCATCTTTATTCTCCTTTCTTCTTCTTGTCGGTCGTATAGTCGCGTTTGCGCGGCGGGATCAGGGAGACATCGATGTCCTCATAAGAGATCTTCGGGCCGTCCTTGGACCACGACGCAATCGTCGTCTTCATAAATTTCTCATCGTCACGCTCTGTGAACTCCGGCTTGTAGTGCGCGCCGCGGCTTTCATCACGGAGCAAGGCACCCTTGGTCATTGCCTCAGACAGCTCAAGCATGTTCCATAGCTGCCTTGTGAATGCGACGCCGGCGTTATTCCAGCTAGCCGTATCGTTCATATTGATCTTCGCGTAGCGCTGCTTGAGTTCCTTGATTTTGTTGATCGTATCTTGCAGCTTGTCATTGTAGCGGACCACCGTCATGTTGTTGGTCATCCACTCGCCAAGCTCCTTGTGCAGCACATAGGCATTCTCTGTACCGTCCATCTTGAGCAGACTGTTGTACTTGTCCGTCTGACGCTTCTTCTCCCGATCGAACACGGACGAAGCGACATCCTCCGAAGATTTGGACAATCCGCGGATATATTCCACCGCTTTTGGTCCTGCGACCATGCCGCCGTAGATCGCCGATACCAGCGAGTTGGCTCCGAGACGATTCGCCCCGTGGAACTGGTACTCGCACTCGCCGGCCGCGAACAATCCCGGGATGTTGGTCATCTGGTTGTAGTCGACCCACATGCCGCCCATGGAATAGTGCACCGCCGGGAAGATCTTCATCGGGATCTTGCGCGGATCGTCGCCCATGAATTTCTCATAGATCTCGATGATGCCGCCGAGCTTGACGTCCAATTCCTTTGGATCCTTATGGGAGAGATCCAGATAAACCATGTTCTCGCCGTTCACACCCAGCTTCATATCCACGCAGACATTGAAGATCTCGCGTGTAGCGATGTCGCGCGGTACCAGATTGCCGTAAGCCGGATATTTCTCTTCGAGGAAATACCATGGCTTGCCGTCCTTGTACGTCCAGATCCGGCCGCCTTCGCCGCGAGCGGACTCGGACATCAGACGCAGCTTGTCGTCGCCGGGGATCGCCGTCGGATGGATCTGGATAAACTCGCCGTTGGCATAGTTGACGCCCTGCTGGTAGACAGCGCTGGCCGCCGTACCGGTATTGATGACCGAGTTGGTCGACTTGCCGAAGATGATGCCGGGACCGCCAGTGGCCAGGATGACCGCATCGGCAGAGACCGCATGTACTTCCATGGACCGCAGATCCTGCGCCGATACGCCGCGGCATACGCCATCGTCGTCGATAACGGCGCCCAGGAATTCCCAATGCTCATATTTGGTTACGAGCCCCGCTGTCTCCCAGCGGCGTACTTGCTCGTCCAGCGCATAGAGCAGCTGCTGGCCGGTCGTAGCGCCGGCAAAGGCGGTCCGGTGATACTTGGTGCCGCCGAAACGGCGGAAGTCGAGCAAGCCCTCAGGCGTCCGGTTGAACATAACGCCCATCCGGTCCATCAGGTGGATGATGCCGGGTGCCGCGTCGCACATCGCCTTGACCGGCGGCTGATTGGCGAGGAAGTCGCCCCCGTATACCGTATCGTCGAAGTGCTCCCAAGTGGAGTCGCCTTCCCCTTTTGTATTGACTGCGCCGTTGATGCCGCCTTGCGCACACACCGAGTGAGAACGCTTTACAGGGACGATCGAGAACAGATCGACATGCATCCCCGCTTCGGCTGCCTTGATGGTCGCCATCAAGCCTGCCAGGCCGCCGCCAACGACGATTACTTTATTTTTAGCCATTGTCTATTCGCTCCTTGTCTTCCAGTTAAGCTGTGGATTGGTTATAGGTGCCGTAGAATGTCCAGCGCTGCCGAAGCTTCCTTGAACTCATCGCCCCGGAACGCAGCCAGCGACATCATGAACATGGCGGACACGATGACGAATACGACCATCCATACATAGGAGGAAATGCGCTGTGCCTTCGGGCCGACTGTGATGCCCCAGCTCACAAGGAATGCCCACATGCCGTTGGCAAAGTGGAACACGGCTGCAAGTACGCCAATGGTATACAGAACGAAGAACAGATTGTTGACTGAAATCAAATGCATGACGCCGCCCAGCTCTTCATGTCCCACTTCCCCGATGGCCACTTGAAAACGAGTTTGGTAGACGTGCCATACGATGAAGATAAACGTGATGACGCCGGTGATGCGCTGCAAAGTGAACGCCCAGTTCCGGCCATACGAGAATTGTCCGGTATTGCTGTTGGACTGGTAAGCGATGTAGAGCCCATATACCCCATGGAACAACAGCGGGAGGAAGATGAACACCAGCTCAACGAGCCATACGAGCGGCAGGCTGTTAATCAGACTTACTGCGCTGTTGAACCGTTCCGGCCCCCCTTCAAAAGCCGCAAAATTCGTCAGCATGTGTGAAATGATGAACAAACTAAGTGGAATCACCCCGAGCAAGGAATGAATCCGGCGAGCGTAATACGAATTTCCCTTCATGACATTTGTGTTCTCCTTTCCAGACTCAAACGTACATTTGTAAACAACGTATTCCATTTTACTCCTGACCCCATAAAGCGTCAACAAAAACCGCCACCACATGACACAACTTAGTCACACTTTCCATGGTACTCCTTTTTCGCTTATAATGGAATTGCTTATTTAGTATAATATCTTATAACTTGTGGTTATATGTATGCGTCAACATCATATTTATTGCTGTGCGTTCAAAAAGGGTCATTCGAGAGGAGTTTCGCAGTGTTAGAACAGATGCATATCTTCGCCACCGTAGTCGAACAGTCGAGCCTTAATAAAGCCTCGGCTTTGTTAAATTTGTCACAACCCGCACTCTCGCGCAAAATCGCCAAGCTCGAGGAGGAGCTGGATGTGGAACTGTTCCGCCGCGTCGGCAAGCGGCTGGAGCTGACGAGCGTCGGCCAGCTTACCTACCAGTTCGCCAAGGAGCTGCGGACGCTCGAGCTCGCTTATATGCAATCCGTCGCCGAATTCCGCCACACGGAACGTCGGCAGCTGACGATCGGCGCCTCCCTGACGACGCTGCAGACGACGTTGCCGGATCTCATCCAGGTATTGACACGGGTCAGCCCGGAGCTGGAGATCAAGGCCGTCACCGGCAAGACGCATGAGATCGTCTCGCTGGTCAGGGACAAACGGGCGGATCTGGGACTAGTCGCTTCTATAATAGACGAGAGGAATCTCAACTGCGTCCCGCTGTTTGAAGATCATCTGCAGCTGGTGTTGCCCAAAAACCTGCTGGTCACCGACAAATCCGTCCCGGAGATCGGCATCCTCGACGGCCTGCCGATGATCCTGTTCTCCAAAGGCACCTGGTACCGCGTGCTTACCGACGAGCTGTTCCAGACCTATCGGATTACCCCCGATGTCCGGATGGAGATCGATTCCTTCGAGGCCATCCTGAGGCTGCTCTATACGTGCCGGGCGGCAACCCTTCTGCCGCAATCGTATCTGCGCGCCCAACTGCTCGAAGACAATGAGCTGACCCTGCTGCCGATCCGCGAGCTCGTGCAGGCCCGGCGGACTACGACACTGATCTACTCCCCGGATGATCAGCAGTACGGCGCCTCGATGCGGCTGTGGCTGGATGAGATCAAAATCCACTTTACCCGCAGTACCGTTCGGTAAAGGGAGCACAAGCGGCTGGCATTGGTGTCAGCAGTCATGAATATGGTAAGGTTAACGATAATATCCCAAATTCCAAAACCAGAGGTGCAAATATGAACTCACACCGTATCGAACCCCCGTGGCAGCGGCTGCTCGTCTTCAGCATGATCAGCCTGGCGATTTACTTGCTGCTGCAGATCGTACCCCAGACCGCTGCCACCTTCTTCAGCACTAGTGCTCCCCAGGTGATGGATAAGGCCGACGCCGAGCAGCGCGCCGTCACGTTCGTCAAGGAGCGGTTCGGTGCTGTGGTGGCGGAGCCGCATGCCCTGCATCAGACCGATCGTCTGCTGAACGGCTATTTGTCCAAAGAAAAGCAGCTCGAAGCCTATGACGAGCAATACGGCGCCCAATTCCCGCCGGACACGTATCAGGTAGAGGTGCGTACGCCGCATGAGCTGAGCGGCAAGCAGGATATCTTCTATTATGTGTATCTACATATGGAATCGGGCGAGGTGGTTGCCTGGAATCGTCTGGGCGGGACGCCCGAAGGGGAGGCTCTCGTCACCAGGACGGAAGAGGCCATCGCAAATGCCGTGGAATTGGCCGTACGCCAAGGGTTCATGGAAGAAGAACTGGCACCGCGCGGGATGCTCGACCGGGAAGGCTTCGCGATCCTGGACGTCACCGGCAGCACGATCGGCGAAGCCAAGCTCGAGCTGCGCATCCGCTCGGCAGTCTCGGAGGAGGGCGAGCTCTTGGCAGTCGGCTACAAGCCGGTTTTCGTGCCGCCAAGTGACTACATTACCTATGTCAACGGCCAGGACAAACTCGGCTCCTTGCTAACACTAATCGGCTATCTCGGCATGACTATCGTGCTGTTTATCCTCTCGATCGTCTATGCCGCGCTCTATCGGCGCCATACGTCGTTTGTCCGCGGGTTGTTCCTGACCGGTTTCTTCTTGATCTTCTATATCATCAGCAATCTCAATATGCTCGACGGCGTACGCGCGGGTCTGGGCGAAGATCCCGACTCCGGCCTCTTTGCGATCGCCGGCATGGTCGTGACGATCTTGCTGTCAGTAGCGATGGCGGCTTCCGTCTACTTTGCCCTGATCGCTGGCGACGGGCTATGGCGGGCTGAGGGCCGCAATCTGTGGCCGCGGTTCGGCGAGCCCGGATACGGCGCGCATGTATGGCGCAGCATGAAGCTGTCCTATCTGTGGGCTTTCATCCTGCTGGGCCTGCAGACGCTGATCTTCCTGCTGCTGGAGCAGGGATTCGGCACTTGGACAACGTCGGATGCGGCAAGCTCTGTCTATAATCTCAGCATGCCGTGGCTCTACCCGATGCTCGCCTGGTGCGCAGCCATCTCGGAGGAAGCCGTCTATCGCCTGTTCGGCATCGGTTTGCTGCGCAAATGGTTCAAAAATCTGTTCGTCGCTTCCCTGATTCCGACCGTCATCTGGGCGCTCGGACACGTCTCGTATCCCTTCTACCCTGCGACAACGCGGCTGATCGAGCTGACTGTGCTAGGGCTGTTGTTCAGCTACATTTTCCTGAAGTACGGCTTCCTCACGGCCGTCTTCACGCACGCGATCGTCAACAGCATCATGATGTCGCTCATGCTGATCTTCCTCGGCGAGCCGATCAACGTCACTGCCGGGATCTTTTACATCCTCCTGCCGGTGCTGGTCGCCTGGGTGATGCGCTGGTGGTCGGAGCATCGAGGGGATTCCCACAAAGAAAAAGAAGAACCGCAGGTTACGGTTCCTCCCTCAATGCCGTGATGATCTGAGCGGCCAGTTTCTCGCCGATCGACAGAGGCTTGAAGTCTTCGACTTCGGCCTCTTTTATTTTCTTCAGCGAGCCGAAGTGCTTGAGCAGCTGCTTGCGCCGCTTCTCGCCGATGCCCGGAATCGCATCGAGCCGGGAGGCGACCATCGACTTGGCTCGCGTCTCGCGGTGGAAGGTGATGGCGAAGCGGTGCACCTCGTCCTGGATGCGCTGCAGCAGATAGAACTCCTGACTGTCGCGCGGCAACGGCACGACCTCGGCCGGATCGCCCACCATCAGTTGGGCCGTCTTGTGCTTGGCGTCTTTGACCAGCCCGCAGACGGGAATCTGCAGGCCGAGCTCATCCTCCAGCACTTCGATCGCCGCCGAGATCTGGCCTTTGCCGCCGTCGACGACGATCAGGTCGGGCGGCGTCAGCCCCTCCTTGAGGACCCGTTCATAACGGCGGCGGATGACCTCGCGCATCGTGCCATAATCGTCGGGACCTTTGACGGAACGGACCTTGTACTTGCGATATTCCTTGCGGTCGGGCTTGCCGTCTGTGAACACGACCATCGCCGAGACCGGATCCGTGCCCTGGATATTGGAATTGTCGAACGCTTCGATCCGTCTGACCTGCGGCAGGCCGAGCCACTCGGCCAATCCGGCTGCGGCCTTGACGCTGCGCTCCTCGTCGCGCTCGATCAGCTTGAACTTCTCCTCCAGCGACATGAGCGCATTTTTCCGCGCCATATCGACAACTTCCTTCTTGCGGCCTTTGCGCGGGACGACGACCTTCACCTTGAGCCATGTCTGCAGCACGGCACCGACATCCTCAGCCGCCTGCTCCGCTCCCGCTTCCGCTGCTGCGGCTTCCGCCTCAGCCGGCTGCTCCGGCAGGAAGATCTCCTTGGGCAGCGCCGGGTTGTCGCTGTAATACTGCGTGACGAAGGTCATGAAGTCGCTGTACTCGGTGCCGTAATACGGGAAGGTCGTGGCATGGCGCTCGATCAGCTTGCCCTGGCGCATATAGAGAATCTGGACGCACATCCACCCCTTGTCTGTCGCATAGCCAAAGACGTCGCGGTCGAGGCTGTCCGCCATCGTGATCTTCTGCTTCTCCATCACCGCTTCGATCGCCACGATCTGGTCGCGGTACTCCTTGGCCCGCTCGAACTCCAGCGCCTCCGCCGCTTCGGCCATCTTCTGCTGGAGCTGGGCTTTGACGACATCCTGACCGCCGCTGAGGAACCGCGAGATATCCTGGATCATCTCGTCGTATACCGACTGCTCGACAGGATATTCGCAAGGCGCCAGACACTGCCCCAGATGATAGTAGAGACATACCTTGTCCGGCAGCGTCTTGCACTTGCGCAGCGGATAGAGGCGGTCCAGGAGCTTTTTGGTCTCCTGGGCAGCATAGGCGTTGGGATAAGGTCCGAAGTACTTGGCCTTGTCCTTGACGATGCGCCGGGTCACCTCGAGCTTGGGATGCTTTTCATTGGTAATCTTGATGTACGGAAACGACTTGTCATCCTTGAGCAGCACATTATAACGGGGATGATACTGCTTGATCAGATTGCACTCGAGGATGAGCGCCTCCATATTGCTAGAGGTGACGATATATTCAAAGTCGCGGATCTCCGACACCAGCCGCTGCGTCTTGCCGTTATGGCTGCCGTTAAAATAAGAGCGTACGCGATTTTTGAGCACCTTGGCCTTGCCAACATAAATGATCGTCCCCTGGCCGTTCTTCATCAGATAGCAGCCGGGTTGGTCGGGCAGCAGCGCCAGCTTGCCGCGGATCAGTTCTTCCGCCGCTTCACGGGTCGGCCCTTCCATATGCGTCGGCTTCGTCCCTTCCGTGTCGGAGGCGCTTTCCCGGGCTTGCTCCTCCCGGATGTCTGGCTTGTCTGTCATACGCTTACCTCCTATAATACGAACATATAGTCTTATTGTAGCATATGTAGAGCACTCTAGGCATCCCGCCGCCTCACAATTGTCACGAAGCTCATCTTTACATTTATCCTGCGGTTTGGGTATACTAGGAGAAAGTGAGTTCATCTGCACAGGGGCAAGGATGGAGAGCCGGTCTGACGCCTGCTGCTTCATCGTCATCGAGGAGGTCGTAAGAAGCTATGGAGAATATCAGAGATCCTAGAGAGCATGTAAACGAAGAACCGCGCCATGACTTTAATGACGTAGCCATGGGTGCCGTTGCTATGGGCGGTTTCATGTTTGTCGTATTTACGATTGCTGTCGTTGTCAAATTCATTATTACGTAACATTCCGGCATGCACGAGCCCTTCCGCCCCGCGGAAGGGCTTTTTGCTGCCATAACGGCAACTGCCGGCCTTCCGCAGAGCATGCTCTGGAAAGGCCGGCAGTTGCCGTATTCGTGTACCTCAGGGGGTCACTTCTGAGGGTTCCCTGCGCTCGTCTTGGCAGCGGGGGCCGGAGGCGATGCGGGAGGATTGTCAAATCGCTTGCGCTCGGTACGTTCGATCTGGACGATCCGGCCGTCATGCACCGTAATCAGCACTGAGCCGTATTCCAGCCCGCTCACCTGACCCAGTATTCTCTCTTGCCACACTTCATCAATCTCCAATGGTTTTGCCATGCTGATCTCCTCCATCCTGTAGCTAGTGCGCTTCTTTAACGGTTTCGCGGTGGGATTTCCATTCGATGAATGATTTCATGATCAGGGTGAATACGGCCAGCAGCACCAGCAGCGATGCTGCCGCGAACGACGCCGAAAACTGATATTCGTTGTACAAAATCTCAACATGCAGGGGCAGCGTATTCGTCTGGCCCCGGATATGGCCCGAGACGACCGAGACGGCACCGAATTCCCCCATCGCTCTCGCATTACAAAGGATCATGCCGTAGAGCAGTCCCCATTTGATATTGGGCAGCGTGACTCGCCAAAAAATCTGCCATCCCTTCGCACCAAGCGTTACCGCCGCTTCCTCTTCGTGCGGGCCTTGAGCCTGCATCAGCGGGATCAATTCCCTCGCTACGAAGGGAAAGGTGACGAAGGCCGTCGCCAGGACAATGCCCGGCAGCGCAAAAATAATCTGAATATTGCGGTCGTCCAGCCAAGGTCCGAAGTAGCCTTGAGCGCCAAACAGCAGAACGAAGATCAGACCGGCAATGACCGGCGATACGGCAAAAGGCAAGTCGATCAGCGTCACTAACAGCTGCTTGCCCCGAAACCGGAACTTGCTGATCGCCCAGGCCGCCGAGATGCCGAACAAGGTGTTGATCGGCACCGAGATGACGGCGGCAAGCAGGGTCAAGCGAAGCGCAGACAAAGCATCCGACTCCGTAATTGCAGCGGTGTACATCGGCGCCTCGTTTGAATGCCTCGATAAAGATGGAAACCAGTGGCAGTGCGACAATCAGAAGCATAAAGAGCAGCGCAATGCCGATCAATACCCACTGCACCCATCTCGCTTCATTGCGGTGTCTGGGACGCAGCTGCGGATCTCGTGATAAATGTGCGGTAACCACTCCAGCCATAGCAGCCTCCTATTCCGCAATGACGCGGCGTCCGGACCGCCACTGCAAGTAGTTGATCAGTAACAACAGCAGAAAGGACAACACGAGCATCACAGCGGCGATCGCCGTGGCACCCATATAATCGTATTGCTCAAGCTTGGTCATGATGAGCAGCGGCGCAATCTCCGTCTTCATCGGCATATTGCCCGAGATAAAGACGACAGAGCCGTATTCCCCGATCCCTCGAGCAAATGCCATCGCGAAGCCCGTCAGCAGCGGCGGGATCAATTGCGGCAGGATAACGGAACGGAAGGTGCGGGCCCGGTAAGCGCCTAGCATCGCCGCCGCTTCCTCCGTATCCTGCTCCAGATCCTGGAGAACCGGCTGGACCGTGCGCACGACAAACGGCAGACCGATGAAGATGAGAGCGATCGTAATCCCGATGGGCGAGAAAGCGACCTTGATGCCAAGCGGCTCGAGGTACTGGCCGATCCAGCCATTCGGGGCGTAGATCGCCGTCAAGGCGATACCGGCAACAGCGGTCGGCAGAGCAAACGGCAGATCTACCAGACTGTCCACCAGCCGTTTACCGGGGAACTGGTAGCGTACCAGCACCCAAGCAACGAGTAAACCGAAGATGAGATTAACCAGTGCGGCAAAGAATGCCGTTAAAAAGCTGATCTTATAGGAAGCCAATACCCGGTGAGCTGTTACGGTCTCCCAGAACTCGCCCCAGGACAACCCTGAGGTTTTGATAAATACCGCTGCGAGCGGGATGAGGACCAGCAGTCCCAGGTAAAAGATGGTGAAGCCCATGGATATTCCGAACCCGGGCAGCACGCGACGCGACTTTCTGGAACCTTTCATGTGAAGTCAGCTCCTTTGCTTGCCGTCATGCCTAGGATCCCGGGATATAGATCTTGTCAAAGGTGCCGCCGTCGCTGAAATGCTTTTCCTGCGCGGTCTGCCAGCCGCCGAAATCACCGTCGATGGTGAGCAGCTCAATCTCCTGGTATTGATCTTTGTACTTCTCTGCGATTGCCGGCAGCGTTGGACGGTAGTAGTGCTTGCCCGCGATATCCTGACCTTCCTCCGTGTACAGGTATTGCAGATAAGCTTCTGCTACTTCCCGCGTGCCGCGGTCATCCACAACTTTGTCTACGATCGCTACAGGCGGCTCTGCCAGTATGCTGAGCGACGGCGTGACGATCTCGAATTCTCCCTCGCCGAACTCATCCAGCGACAGCAAGGCTTCATTCTCCCAAGCGAGCAGCACATCGCCGATTTTGCGCTCCACGAAAGTCGTTGTCGATCCGCGCGCACCAGAGTCAAGTACCGGCACATTTTTGAACAGGGCGCTTACGAATTCCTCAGCTTTGGCTTCGTCATTGCCGTTATGCTTCAAAGCATAGCCCCAGGCTGCCAGATAGTTCCAGCGGGCACCGCCGGACGTCTTTGGATTCGGTGTGATCACTTCGATGCCGGGCTGGATCAGATCATCCCAGTCCTGGATGCCACTCGGATTGCCCGCACGAACGAGGAATACGATGGTAGACGTGTAAGGCGAGCTGTTGTTCTCAAATTGCGATTGCCAGTCCGGCTCGATCAGGCCCGGCTCGGTAATCGCATCGATATCATAGCCCAGGGCGAGCGTCACCACGTCGGCCTTTAGCCCATCAATGACCGAACGCCCCTGTTTGCCGGAGCCGCCATGCGATTGTTTGATCGACACGGTCTGACCGGTTTCTTCTTTCCAGTGCTTTGCAAAAGCTTCGTTGAATTCCACATATAATTCCCGAGTCGGGTCATAGGAAACGTTCAGCAGCTCTACCGGCTTCGGCGGGTCTGCTTTCGCTTCTCCGCCTGCTGGAGTCGTTGTCGTCTGTGTAGCGCCGCCGTTCGAGCCCCCTGGCTCTGATGGGCCGCCACCGCCGCATGCGGAGGCAATCACGGCAACAACGAGCAATAACAGCGTCAGACGAGCAGAAACTAATGATTTCATCTTCAAAAACACCCCTTAGCGTTTTTAACAGATTCTTCCTCATTTCTACTCCGGCGGTCCGGTGGCAAAAACTATTCCAATCTGTTTAGTTGGTAATGGATGAATAATACCAGTGACTGGCTGTCTTTGTCAATATAATTAAAAAAAAGGCTTCGTGCGACGTTCGGGAAACGAACGTCAGCGAAGCCTTAACATAAAACTTGTTGCATCTCATAAACAGACGGTAGCGTTAACCGCCCCGCTTGTTCTCCCCGGCGACGACGACAAAGTCGACGAACGGCCGGATCCGGTCCATCAGACGCTGCCCCTTGTGCAGCTCATCCCCGTCCTTGCTCGTAAAGCTGAAATGACGCTCCAGTACATCAAGATTCTGATTGGACGTATAAAAGGTCGGTTTGCGGTTCATCCGGTAGTTCAAGATCGTCCCCAGCACATGATCCCGCACCCAGGGGCTCAGGTTCTCGGCCCCAATATCATCAAATACGAGCAAGTCGGTCTGCTTCATCATCTCGACCGTTTCCTTGATGCGCTGAGGCTCGTTGAACATCGATTTGAGATCCTCTACGAACTCGGGGACATAGACGATGACGCCGGAATAACCGGCCTTGGCCAGTTCGTGGAGCATGTAGCACATCAAAAACGTCTTGCCGGTGCCGAATTTGCCCGCCAGATACAGACCCTTGGTCTGCAGCCCCGACTCCCGCGTCTGGTCGATATAACGCATGATCTGGCCGACCGCTTTGATCCGCTCCGCATCCTTGCGCATGATCTCATCTGCGGAATACCCCTGCTCCAGCGCCCGGTCGTCCACATAAAAGCTGCGTACCCTGCCGCGGATTCGCGATTCCGTCTCCCGCGCCAGCTGCAGCTTGCACGGTACTTTACGATCGTTCAACTGGGGATGCCCGGATGGGCTGTCTACATCCAGCAATGTATAATGGCCTCCGAAATCATTGGGACAGCGGTCCAGCCCCGGGCAGCTGCTGCAATTCCGGTGCTCCTTGACATACTGGTAAACACGATTAAGATTGAGCCTGACCAGCGGTTCATCCACTTCGGGATGCTGCGTGCGCAGCCGCCGCACAAGCGGCTCTGCCATCAGTTCCTGCAGCAGCTCATCCGCTTTCCGCGTCATTTGCCTGCCGCCCGGCCATTGCTTCAACACCTGACTCAGTGATTCCATCTCCCGCCACCTCCTCTATCCCTTGCCGTCGAGCTTGCGGGCCAGCTGCCGGAGCTCCTCGAGCTCGGTCTCGCTGATCTCCGGCTGCTCGCCGCTATCCTCGATGATCGGCAGGTCGGGCTTGCGACGACCTCCCCAGCTGGTGTTGCTCCGACGTCCGCTCCCGGCTGATCCGCCGCTCTCCCGCGAGCGCTGCTCGTGACTGCCGCCCTGCTGATCCTTCTCGCCCTGCTCGCGTACGTAGCGCACGGCCTTCTCAAAGGTATCTACCTGCTTGAGCAGCATGTTGGCAGCGACCGCATCGATAAATGATTTGTTGACCCGCTTGTTGTCCGCCTGACCCAGTACATAATGAATTAGGACGTTGATGACAGGCGCGGCCAGACGATAATTCAGATCAATCCGCTCGAATACCCGGTCCAGCCATTCGGGCACCGCGCCCGGGAAAAACCTCATCAGGAACCGGGTGTGCGGCTCGTTGCGCATCAGCATATTGTACTGCGCGATATCGCAGCGTCCGGCCAGCTGGGCTGGCACATCCAGACGGTGGTCGGAATCGACGGCGTGCTCGGTCGGCAGCTCGTCCTCCGCCTGAGACGGCGTACCGCCCGACATCCGGGCCAGCACCCGCTGACGGTCTTCTCCCCGCTTGCGTTCCTGCCGGTAGGTTTTGTTGGCCCGCAGTTGGAGCTCGTCCTCCAGCAGTTCCCCTCTTGCCGTGAAGATGCCATCCTCATCGAGCAGTCGGCACAGATCGACGACGGTCAGACTGTATTTATAAGCGACATAGTTGAGCGTCGCCATGGATTCGACATCGCTGCGCAGCTTCTCGACATGCGGACGATTGGCCGAATGCCGAGGAAACCGCATAATGATCTCGCCGTATTGGATGCCTGCAGTCTCCGCTGCCGGACGCGGCGCCGGCTCCCGCGACGGCGCCACCTCGGTGAGCGCCTGCTCCAGCTCGTGATCGACCGCTGCCGTACCGAGCTGGAACAGCTCATAGAACGGCACGGACAGATTCTCTTTGGCAGGCTCGGCGTGTGCCAGCTCATCTGGTTCCGCTGCAAAAAACTGCTCGCGCAGATGGATAACCGCATGCTTGCCGACCTGATCCCGCAGATACATCGTCAGATGCTGATTGCGAAAAAATTCGATTGGCGACTGCGGCGCCAGCAGCTCATATTCGTAGATGACGTCCTCGCCTTCCGGCACGAGCAGCTGCGAGCTCTGCAGCAAGCCGACGGCCTCCAGTCGCGAAGCCTGTGTCGCCAGCTGACGGCGTCCGCCGTCATTCATCTCCAGGCCCAGACCGAGGAAGAGCCGGCGCTGCGGCTCCAGCCCGGAGTAGCCGACACGGTCCGAGTCCACCTGATAATACAGAAGCTGATAGAGTCCCGCCGCTGCCGCGCCGACCATCGGCTGATAGATCAGCTGGAGCATTTTCATGTCGATGCCGCTTAGCGAAAAATCTCGATACATGTAGAATCGATGATGCTCTGTGAATTGATGTATATTCCTGATGCGCATTGCATCTACCCCATCCGTCCTATAGACTTAAATCATGTGTCTGCCTGACTGTTTAACTCTGCTGAATACAGTGTATCATACATGAATACAAAAAATCCTCCCTATGGAGGATCGTTGGCGTGATCAGTACATCTTATAACCGCTCTTCCTAAGCACCTTGATCGCCCAGCCGCTGACGATGGCGCCGAACAGGGCCGCTATGGCGGGCAGAATGTCTACGTACGTGTACGCCGTCAGGTTGTCTTGCCACGACAGATTGGAACTCCACGTATAATAGATGCCCAGCGGCAAGAGCACCAGAATAAACAGATAAATCGGAAACCAGGTCGTCTTCATCAGCATGTTCAGGATAAAACCGATTCCGAACATCATAACGAAGAACAAAAGCATCGCAATGATCACCTGCAGCACAACCAGTTGCCCCCTTATGACTTCTCAGTTATTTTAGTTTAGGTGAAGGTACAAGTGAAGTCAATAAAGCAGATGTGAACAACGTATGGAGAAGGTGAAATTCGTTTTGGAACTCAAGCTAATGATCTACAATATCCATCACGGCCGGGCGATGAACGGCATGATCAATCTGGACCGGATCGCTGCGCTCATCCAGCGTCATCAGCCTGATATCGTCGGCTTTAATGAGGTGGACCGGTTCTTCTCAAGGCGCAGCCGCTTCGAGGACCAGTTCACCTGGCTCTCCCGCACACTCGGAATGGAGGGCGCCTTCGGGGCCTCAATCGCCCGCAGGCAGCGCGAGCGCATCCGCGAGTACGGCAACGCCCTGCTGTCGCGGTATCCCCTGACGAGTTATAAGAATCATGGACTCAAAGCAAGATCGCTTACGATCAGCGAGCCGCGGTCCGTCCTCGAAGCGGATATCGAAGTCGCCCCGGACCGCCTGATCAAGGTGTTCGTCACCCATCTGAGCATCATTCATCTGATGCAGCGCGTGCAGGTCGATCTGCTCGCCAGACGGATCGGAGAGTCGCCCGGCCCCACAGTGCTGATGGGCGATATGAATATGCCTTCCGGCGGCAGTTCGTGGCGCAAGCTGATGGCCAAGGCGAGCGATGTGTGTATCGGGCAACCGAAGAGCACCTATCCGACGTTCCCGTCGATCCGGCCGGTAACCCAGAAGGATTACATATTCGTCTCGCCAAGTATTGCGACGCTTAGCGTCGAAGCAGTATCCTGCGATCCGTCAGCATCCGACCACCTGCCGCTGCTCGCTACCATCCGGCTGCCTTAATTGCTCACAAGCAAGGGAGCTGTCACAAGGTTGCCATTTGCCTCCATTCCGGCTTGTACGCTAAAATGATACATAACGTGCGAATTCAATAAGATAAGCCATAATAGCAAAGGAGTCTGAATACATGAGTGAAGTAGCACAAACGCTGGAGGGCTGGTATGCCCTGCATGACTTTAGACGTATCGATTGGACGGCCTGGAAGGAAGCTTCCCCCGAAGCAAGACGCCGTGCCGAGGACGAGCTGCTTGGTCTGATGGGCGAGTGGAGCGCCCTGGAGGAGAGCCGGGCCGGCAGTACGGCCGTCTATGCGGTGCTTGGCCAAAAGGCCGATCTGGTCTTCGTCCATCTCCGGGAGACGCTGGAGGATCTGCAATGGCTGGAGACCGCCTTTAACAAAACCGAGCTTGCCCGTTTTACGGTCCCGGCTTATTCCTATGTCAGCGTAGTAGAATTGAGCAACTACATGTCCCAGCCGGGCACCGACCCGATGGAGAATCCGGAGATCGTCGCCAGGCTGAAGCCGGTCATGCCCAAAGCGAAGCATATCTGCTTCTACCCGATGAACAAACGGCGCGAAGGCAACGACAACTGGTATATGCTCAGTATGGATGACAGACGCGCGATGATGCGCAGCCACGGGATGATCGGGCGCCAGTATGCCGGCAAAGTCAAGCAGATTATCACCGGCTCGGTCGGCTTCGACGACTGGGAGTGGGGCGTGACGCTGTTCGCCGACGACGCCTTGCAGTTCAAGAAGCTCGTCTACGAGATGCGCTTTGACGAAGTGAGCGCCCGTTTTGGCGACTTCGGCGACTTCTATGTCGGCAACCTGCTGTCGACAGACGGCGTCCGCTCGATGCTGAGCGTGTAACAGCAGGCAAGAAATCCCCACAATCAGCTACTTTGCGGGGGCCCATTCTAATATTTCAAACAAAGGGATGTCCCTGCCGCTCGCCGGCTCGGGACATCCCTTTTGGGTATATCTATTCTTCGTTGTCTTCATCCAGGCCTTGACGCTCTTTGGCTGCCAGATATTCCTGGGTAGCCCTGTCGCGGTCTCTGCCCTTCTCCTTCAAGCGCTCGATCGCCGGCTGGACGAGCAGATCGACTTCCTTCTGCACCGTGTAGACGAGATCGTAGCGGGTTTGGGACTCCAGATAAGCCCCCACTTCCATCAATGCATTGTAGCGGTCCAGTTCATCCCTCGTCAGCAATCCTCGGACTTGTACGCTGCAATGTCGCATTAGAAAAACTTGCCTTTGCGCAGGACGAGCGGGATGCCGCCAATAATAAACAGGTAGCGGATATCGATAGCTTTTTTAAGCCATGCCGCCACGCGACCTTTGTACTTCTTGCCAAATGCGATGCCGATCGCTTCGCCTTTGCCAAGCGAAGCTACGACGCCCTTGTTGTTGAACTCAAACACTTTGAGCGGCTGGTTGCGGATCGCCGCCACCAGATTGTGCGCGCACACGACGCCTTGCTGCATGGCGATCTGGGCGGTAGGCGGATAAGGCCGTCCTTCCGGGTTGAACATCAGAGAGTTGTCGCCGACGATGTAAATATTCTCATGGCCCGGCGCACGCAGATGCTCGTCTACCTTGACGCGTCCCCGCATCGTCTCGAAGCCGGCTTCTTCGATCAGCCGGTTGCCGCGGATACCGCCGGTCCAGATGACGGTCTGCGAGCGGATCTCTTCGCCTTCGCCGACGATGACGCCGTCAGGCGAGCATTCCTTGATCGCGGTGCCGATGCGGAACGTGACGCCTTTGCGGGTGAGCACTTCCATCGCATATTCCACGAGCTCGGGATCAAAGCCAGGCAGCGCAGTAGGCGCAGCTTCGATATTGTAGATCTTGACGATCGCCGGGTCGACGTCGAACTCTTTGCACAGCTCGGGGATCCGGTCAGCCAGCTCGCCGATGAATTCGATGCCTGTGAAGCCGGCGCCGCCGACGACAAACGTCAGATAGTCCGTGCGATGCGGTTCGCGCTTGTAGCGTGCAAACTGATACTCGATATGCTCGCGGATCAGACGCACAGAGTTGATGCTGCGGATATTCATCGCGTGCTCGCCAAGGCCCGGGATGCCGAATGTCTCCGGTTCGCCGCCAACGCCGATGACGAGATAATCATAGGAAAGCGTACCGTCCTCGAGGATGACTTTTTTGTCCTGCGGGCGGATCTGAACGACTGTCGACTTCACGAAATCAATCTTGAATTCATCGATCAGCTTGGAGATGCTCACCCGGGCATTCTCAGGGTTGTCCGTACCCGCGGCAGGCATATGCAGATGTGTCGTGATATAATGGTAGTCATGCTTGTTGACCAGCGTTACATCAGCTTCATTGTAATTCAATTCCTTTTGCAGGCGCAAAGCAGTCAAGACCCCGCCGTAACCTGCTCCCAGAATAACAATCTTCGGTATGTTGCTCATCTTTTTAATCCCTTCCATTCCTCTATTATCTTTTCACATTGTGAAAAATTACACAAACTTAGATAAACTTGAAAGTTCTCTTGTTTGTCAACCAACCTCATTTTAGTTTGTGTCTTGCTGAGGTCCATTATAATAAAGGCCCAGGACCCGTCGAATCGTCCCGTTCCGACATACACATTGAAATAATATAGGCTTTTCGTAAAAAGTTCAAGCACAAATTACACGAAAAACTTTAGAACAATATACAAATCTGTTTTTTTTGCAAATAAAAGCGTATGATGATATAGAGACAGATATTATATTTGGAGGTGCCTACTGTGACAAGTCAGAAGGAAAACAACGCAGTGGATATTATTATCATCGGTGGAGGACCGGCGGGGATGTTCGCGGCTTTCTATGCCGGGATGCGCCAAGCATCCGTCCGAATCCTCGAAAGCATGCCCCAGCTGGGCGGACAGCTGGCGGCGCTCTATCCGGAGAAATATATCTATGATGTGGCAGGTTTCCCCAAGGTGACCGCACAGGAATTGGTCAATCTGCTTAAACGGCAGATGGATCATTTTAATCCCGAGGTATATCTGGAGGAAAAAGTGCTGCAGGTCATCAAAAAGGAAGAACGCCATTTTGAAATTATAACTAACAAAGGCAAACATACCGCCAAAGCTGTAATCATCACTGGCGGGGTAGGCGCCTTTGAGCCGCGAAGGCTCGATATCCCCGAAGCAGCTCAGTTTGAAAAGACCAATCTGCATTACTTCGTCAACGACCTGCATCAATTCAAGGGACAGAAGGTGCTTATCAGCGGCGGCGGTGACTCGGCAGTAGATTGGGCGCTCATGCTCGAGCCGATCGCCGAGCAAGTGACCCTGGTGCATCGCCGGGACAAATTCAGAGCGCATGAGCACAGTGTCGAGAATCTGATGAATTCCAAGGTTCAGATCATGACGCCTTATGAGATCTCGGCGCTGCACGGAGACGAGCGGGTACAGGCCGTCACGCTGGAGCAGATCAAGACGAAGGAACAAACCACGCTCGATGTGGACGCCGTCATCGTCAACTTTGGCTTCGTCTCTTCGCTTGGTCCGATCGCCGAATGGGGTCTTAACATTGAGGGCGGATCAATCGTCGTCGACTCGCGTATGGAGACGAACATACCGGGGCTTTTTGCGGCAGGGGATATCACCACCTACCCTGGCAAACTCAAGCTTATCGCCGTTGGCTTTGGCGAGGCGCCTACAGCGATCAACAATGCCAAAGTGTATATCGATCCGAATGCCAAGCTATCCCCCGGTCATAGCAGCAACATGAAGATGTAGCCCCAGGCACCAAAAAGACAGGGTATGACGGTCTCTATCGGATCGGCATACCCTGTTAAAGGTGTCTAACTAGAATGGAGGTGTCGATATACACATGGGGATTACGTTCAGGCACCGACAAGCGAGCAGTTAGCTTCGACTTCGCGACGACGAATCTCTGCGAGCAGCAATTGCAGGAAATCCGGTTCCAGTTCCAGATGGACTGCCGTTTGGTACGTGTCGATGAGCATTTCATCCGAAAGAATCTCCATTACCAACCCTTCCTTTCCTGTTTGTTCCTTCACATCTTAGCATTTCCCCCGTTCAGGAACAAGTGTTCTGTTATCCACAGCTCTTTGTGGATAGCCTGTGTGTAGATTGTGAGTAGTGATAAAATATCCGTATGGAATCGATGGGGATGATGTGGATAGCTTTATTCACACTCGATATCAACCATTATTCAATAAAATAATTTAATTGCTAGCTTCAAATCTATTAATCTTTTAAATGTCTCTACTGTGGTCTTGTATTGACTTCAAAGATCCACAGCTTGCCCTGTCGGTCGAGGCCGTAATCAAATCCGAGCTGGCCGATTCCCGGCAGTCTGGCTTCGAGCACCGCAGTAGACAACGAAGTAAGTCGCCTCATTTCACGTTTCTTGTTCTTTACTTGTGCGGACGATAAAGAGCGCCGGATGCCTTCGGCTGCAGTCATCTGCGTACCTCCCCGGCACAGATTGGTGACGAACAAGCCCTGCTTGGCCAACCTTCCGACCATGGCTCGGCAGTTCCAACTGCCACCATCCTTGACATACTTGACTCTGTAATCGATCGGCCTGCCGCCGATCGTAGCTAGATGGATCCCTTTTTGGATCAGGTAGGGACGCTTGCGTTTGATCCCTGCCAGCGCGACTGTCAATGCCCCGAAGGAGTCGTAAAAACGTCTGTCGTGATAATGGGTGACCGCGTATCGGCCGTCTTGGCTCGATACTTTGATCACTCCGTGGCCTCCTGCTCCCCTGACAGGCTTGATTACAACCATGCCGTACGTGCCGAGCATCGATTTCAGATTTGCATCATTGTACATGCGGGTTGGCGGAATATGCGGAGCGATTGCCGGATGGGACAGCAGTGCTGCTGTTTTAACCCATTTGCTGGCATATTGCCTGCCGGTTGCTTCACCCATCTCCCATTCTCCTCTGCAAGTTGATAGGACAGTATATGAATGAGAGTCTGAAATCTCTTGTATGGATGTCTAGTCTTGCAATAAGTCTTACGAGATTGTTATAAACCTAAGACGTATTTGCGGGCAGGAAGGTTTCAAACGAGCCATGATCACGAAATTTTGCAGCACAAAAGTCGCAATTCGATCCAATTGCCCGCACGCGTCTTTACAAAAAAGGCTTGCCCTCTCCGTTTGCCGCTCGTGAACATGCCGCTCCCCTCCTTTGACTGCTTGCTGGCCCCGTTAACGTAATACCGAGCCGCTTCCATATGTATCCTATTACCCACTATTTCCCTTGTATAAACGAAAAAGCCTCCTGCTGGACTAAATCCGCAGAAGGCTGAGCTGTAACTTAAGTGATTCAAAAAGCAGTGATTAGCACTCACCGGCTTCAGCAGGCTTGCCGGCATCCGTCGCCGTACGGAAGCTGGAACCGCACCCGCATGTCACGCTGGCGTTGGGATTCTCAATCGTGAACCCTCCGCTCATAGCCGTCTCTTTAAAGTCAATCTGCAGCCCGTTTAAATACTTGGCACTGTCGTCATCAACGACAACCTTAAGGCCTTCGACCTCCAACTGCTTGTCATTATCGTGCATCTCATCGTCAAATCCCATCCCATATGAAAAACCGCTGCAGCCGCCTTCCTTCACGCCAATACGCAGGAACAAATCCTCCGACTCTTCCTGTGCCAGCATTTCTTTGATCTTCGAAGCTGCGGATTCGCTGATTGCGATCATCGTTATTCCTCCCATCCGGTTTGCCTAAGTAAGTTGCTTTATATTTTTATTATACTCCACTTCTCCGCGCTCCTCAAGGAGATTAACGATTCGGGTCAGTCTTCCATTAGGAACGGACTTTTCTTGTTGCCCCTCTCCCATGGGAGGTTTATAATAGATGGAAGGTGTTCATTGCATGATGGGATGTTCTTTTTTTCACAATCTCACTTCATCCACTTATTTATTATTATTCAAAAGGAGGCGCCTGCGAGTATGAATGTTATGGTATCCACACCCGAGAAACGAATGCAGGACATCGCTGACAAAGTCCGCCAAGGGGAACGCTTGTCGCTCGAGGACGGTGTCTTTCTGTACCAGTCCGATGACCTCCTGGCAATTGGACAGATGGCCAATGAAGTCAACCTTCGTAAAAACGGCAAACGGGTTTACTTCATTGAAAATATGAGCTTGTATTTCACTAATGTATGCGAGGCACACTGTGCCTTTTGCAATTTCCGCAAAGACGAAGGGCAGGAAGGCGCTTATACGCTTAGCGGCGAGCAGATGATTGAATACGTCGAACAACATATCCACCCCGGCGTCCGGGAGTTCCACATCGTCGGCGGCCACAATCCGCATGTGCCTTTTCAATATTATGTTGATTCATTGCGCGCCCTTCGGGATAAATATCCAGAGGTCACATTAAAAGCCTACACCGCAGCGGAGATCGACTTCTTCTCACGGATCAGCGGCCTGAGCTACCGTGAAGTGCTGCAACAGCTCATGGATGCCGGTCTCGCTACGCTCACCGGAGGCGGCGCCGAGATCCTCTCCGACCAGTACCGCAAGAAGATGCGCGTCACCAAAGCCGATGTCAGCCAATATCTGGAGGTGCACCGGACTGCGCATGAGCTCGGCTTGAAGACGCATACGACGATGCTCTACAGCTCGATCGAGTCGCATGAACAGCGGATCCAGCATATGGTGCATATCCGCGAGCTGCAGGAAGAGACGGACGGCTTCCAGGTATTCATCCCCTTGTCCATGCAGCCGATCAACCCGCGTGCCGGCATCCGCCGCCGCAACTCGGCATATGAGGATCTGAAGACGATCGCCATCAGCCGGCTGATGCTGGACAATATCCAGCATATCAAAGCTTACTTTATCAATATCGGGACCCAACTCACCCAAGTAGCCCTGACTATGGGAGCTGATGACGTACACGGTACGATTGTCAAAGAGCGGATCAGTCATGCAGCAGGCGCATTGACACCAGAGGGCATCACCCGCGAGGACCTGGTCTGGCTGGTCAAGGGTGCGGGTCGCATCCCGGTAGAGCGGGACACATTTTACAATGAGATCAAGGTGTACGAATAAGCTGCTCCGGAGCATACTATAGACGCGACCGCTCCTGCTGGAGTCCCACCACACTTAGAATTGAACATAAGGTTGGTGTGCTATGAAACGATTTGTCATATTGGGCGGCGGCTACGGCGGCATTACGATCGCCCAAACGCTGTTGGAGGGCCACATCCCGGACGACATCGTGGTCATGATGATTGACAGGATGCCCTTTCAAGGGCTCAAAACGGAATATTACTCCTTGGTGGCGGGGACGGTAGCTGATTACGACCTGCGGGTTCATTATCCGACCGATCCCCGTCTGGTTATGAAGCATGGTGAAGTCACCGATGTCGATCTGACTTCTCGGTTGATCCATATGGAAGATGAAGATCCCATCACGTATGACTGGCTGGCGATTGCACTGGGCTGCACAGACCGATATCATGGCATCCCCGGTGCCGAGGAGCATTCCACCTCGTTGCAGACGTTCTCTGCCGCTAGACAGACGTACCGGCTGCTGGGCGATGTCAAGCCCTATGGCCAGGTCTGCATCGTCGGCGGCGGGCTCAGCGGCGTGGAGGTCGCTGCCGAGCTGCGGGAAGCGCGCCGCGACCTTAATATTCAGATTCTGGACCGAGGCGAGAATATCTTGTCCGCATTCCCGGTCAAGCTGCAGCGCTATGTGTCCAGTTGGTTCAATGATCATGATGTGCGCACAGTGGGCGGCGTCTCCGTCAGCCGCTTGGAGCGCGGGGTGATCTACAACAGGGACCAGCGGATCGACACCGATGTCACCGTGTGGACGGCCGGGATCCAGCCGGTGCCGATCGTGCAGCGGATCGATCTGCCCAAGGACCCGCAAGGCCGGCTCATTATCGATGAGCATCACCGGCTCCCTGAGCATCCCGAGGTGTTTGTCGTCGGCGACTGCGCCTCGCTGCCGTTTTCACCCAGCGCTCAAGCTGCCGGAGCGCAGGGCAAGCAGATCGCCGAGGTGATCTCCGCCGAGTGGCGGGGTCGTCCCCCCAAGCTCGGCCGCATCAAGCTCAAAGGCGTGCTTGGATCGCTAGGCAAAAAAGCCGGCTTCGGCACGATGGGCCGGACGGCAATTATGGGTCGCGTCCCCCGCGTGCTGAAGTCCGGCGTGTTATGGCGGTCCAAGCATCATTCCGGCTAACCGTTAATGGTGCTTGGGTCGTATCCTGCCTGAATGATCATAGGTCGTCCAGCAGCTTGTCCAGTGCATCCTGATGCGCTTGTTGTTCTTTAACCGCTGCTTTGATCTTATTGGAGAGCCCCTCGGCCGTCTCTGCAGCGACGATCTCTCCGTTCACCAGGACAAACGGGAACAAATAACATTCGCCGCAATTGCCCAGACATCCATATTCAATCGCATCGATTGTAGGGTCTGCCTCTAGCTGCTCCAGCAGTTCGTCAGTCCCGTGATGCATATTGCTGGCACAAAATTCTACAATAGGATTCATATCTTTTTCACCTTACCTTTTCGCCATCCATTTTCATTTGCTTCACTTTGTACTATAATAAAGAAAGAAAGGAGTCGATAAGCATGAGTGATAATACACAAACCTCTTCCAAGTATGATGAAGTACTGGATGTATTGGATAAGTTGCGTCCGTTCCTTCAGCGTGATGGAGGCGACGTCGAACTCGTTGAGATCGAAGACGGAATCGTCAAGCTGAAATTGATGGGTGCTTGCGGCAGCTGCCCGAGCTCCACGATTACCCTCAAGGCAGGCATCGAGCGCGCACTGCTGGAAGAAGTCGAAGGCATTGAAGAGGTCGTACAAGTATTCTAACAACCCGATAAGGGTTAACGACCATTTTGTAACAAAAAGTCTTGCCGCTATGCGGCGAGACTTTTTTTATAGGCCTATAGGCATCCAACGCTGTTTAGCCCTTCAAGGTGCGCCGTATGGGATCGAGCCCGCCTGTCACATCCAAAATGTTGCCCGTAATAAAATCCGATTTGCTATCACAAAGAAAACAGATCGCCCTTGCAATGTCCTCGCCAGTTCCAGGGCGGCCGCGCGGCGATTCATCATCAATCAGCCCTTCGACCTCATTGATCGTCTTCTCCTTATTCTCCCCCCGAATATCTCCGGGACAGATCATGTTGACTGTGATGCCATGGGCGGCTTCCTCGACAGCCAACGTCTTGGTAAAGGAAACTAGTCCGGTCTTGGCGGCAGCGTAAACGGCCCGATGAGGCCAGGCTCTCGCCTCTCCCGCATGACCGAAGCCAAAGTGGATAATGCGTCCCCAATTGCGGGACCGCATGAGCGGCAGCACCCGGTGGTCCAACAGCATGACGCCGAGCAGATTACCATGGAGCAGGCCTGTAATTTCAGAGCGCTGATATTCCGAGAATACCCTGCGCTCCCGAATAAATGGGCCAGCATTATTAATTAGAATATCAATGCCACCGAATGCTTCCTCTGCCCGGTCGGCCAACTGCTCAGCCTGTTCGGGATCGGCGATATCGGCTTGCAGAGCAATGCAGTTGACGCCCATGGAACGGATGTGTGCTTCCAGCGCTTTTGCAGCGTCTTCACTTGTGACATAGTTCAATATAATATTGCACCCGTAGCTTGCCAGCATGACGGCCGTGCTTTTGCCAAGTCCTTTGGCGCTCCCGGTGATGAGAGCGGTTTTGCCGCTCAAGTCCATGGCTTCTCCCCCTTGTCATGGCCCTATTCCTGCCCTAGTATACCACAGTTTCCATGTTTCCTCATCATGCCAAGCGCGTAAGCGTAGGTCTCCTTCAGCGTCCGCATGACCATCTCGCAGCCTTGGTCCAGATCGGCCAGCTGCGCGCCGATATCCTCGAGCGGGATGTCCTGGCCATAGGCAGCGCGGATCTGCCGCAGATCGTCCTGCAGCTCGGAGTTCATATAATGGATCTCTGTATTGCGGCGCTTGCGCAGCCTCGACATCGGCTCC
This sequence comes from Paenibacillus jepli, assembly GCF_047238105.1. Classification (NCBI taxonomy): domain Bacteria; kingdom Bacillati; phylum Bacillota; class Bacilli; order Caryophanales; family Paenibacillaceae; genus Paenibacillus; species Paenibacillus jepli. The sequence continues at coordinate 6,051,492 of NZ_JBDFMD010000001.1, read as the reverse complement.
CGGTACTGATCCTTGATCCGCTGCAGCCGCTCCCCCAGCCGGGGCTCAACCCCACGCTCCTGGATACGACGCAAGACTGTAAAGTAGGAAAAGTGCTTCTTCACGTTGGCGGTATCCAGCAGCAGCCATTCATTAAGAAACGTGCCCAGCTTATCCAGCAAGGCAAAAATCCGGATAAACGCATTTTTGTCAAAATAAATGTGACGGTAGTAATCCATCGTCTCTTGCGGTGTCATCCCGCTCTGGTAACGTGAGGTGACCCGTTCGCCGAACTGATGGGCTGCATATTGGCTCTGTTCCAGTTCGTCAAGCGAGGCCAGCAGCCCAGCCGTCCAGATCTCCAGCTTGCGGTACTGGTGCTGACGCTCATCTGCCAGGGCAATCCGCTTTTGCAGCAGCGTTACGAAGGTTTCCATCTCTGTCATCGTTTCCAGCAGCAGTCCTTCCGCCTGACGCGGCTCCTGGCCAAACAAGAATCGCAGCACGGCCGCTCCTCCTCACCTTGTACTTTACTTAGATTGCCCTGCCCGTCCCTATACAAAACCGCCATTCGATATGAATGGCGGCCCGATGTACGGTTACCTGCGCCGCAGCTTCCAGGATCGGATGGAGAGCTCCGCCAGCAGTCCGAACAGGACGGAAATGATGACGTTGTGCAGCAGGCTGGTAAAGATATAGACTTGTTCGTTGCCGAGCGTCGCCGTCACGAGCGCTCCGCTGAGCACCTGAGTCAGCACTAGCGCGAATGCCCAGGCTGCGGTCCGCTTCAAGCCCGGGTGGCCGGATGCTCTCTTGTGGATGTGATAGGCAAGAGCGCCGATCAGCAGGAAGATGATGAGCGCGGCTACCCGGTGCAGGAACACGAGTCCCGAGGCACCGCTCAGCTCGGGGATGACTTCGCCGTTGCATAGCGGCCAGCCGACGCAGCCGCCTGCCGACTTGGTGTGACGGATAAAGGCGCCAATGTAGACGACGACGTAAATATACCCGAAAATAACCCATGCAAACTTGTAGACGGAATGCGGCAGGTCGGTCTGCACAGCTGTCGCCAGCCCCCGCTTCATCCGGTAGGCCCAGATGACCAACAGCAGCGTACTGGCAAACGCCAGCAAGGAGAATCCGAAATGCAGCGCCATGACCGGCGGCGACTGCGGCCATTTGACAGCTGCCGCGCCCAGCAGCGCTTGCAGGATCGTGAAGAACAGGGCGCTGGAAGCGTAGAGCACAGGCTCCCCCTCCCGACGATGCCTGATCATCGTCGCGATGAAGACGGCGAGTACGAGGAAGCCGACGATCGCACTGACGAGCCGATGCGAGTATTCCAGTATCGATTCGAGCGTGTAGGCCGGGACAAACTTGCCGTTGCACAGCGGCCAATGGTCGCCGCAGCCCCGCCCCGAGTCGGTATTCGTTACCAGCGCCCCCTGCAGGAGTACGATAAGCATGCCGATACATGCGACTATGATAAGCACGCGTAAGCGCTTGGATACCAAAAAAATCACCACTTCTTGTCGAATATAATCCCATCTCATTATAGCGATAAGGCGCGGTAAAAGCCATGTTGAAAATGTGACAATCCGCGGCTTATTCCATTACAGCTTGGCTTCGCGCGGCAAATGCAGATAAAAATCCAGATCCGCTTGAAGATGCTGCTTCATCAGCTGCTCTGCCCCGTCTGCATCGCGTGCGCGGATGGCATCCAGAATGTGCTGATGCTCCTCAATCAACATCGGTCGCTTGTAGAAGACGACCGCTTTGCGGAACAGGTACACGATGGACTGCATGCGGTCAATAATTTTTACGATTTCCGGATTACGGCTCGCTTCGACGATAAGGTCATGGAAGCTTTTATTGGCGTCCATCGTCTCTTCGTACGTGCCTGCAAACGCCCGGTCAATGCAGTCCTGGAGCCGGGCCATCGTTGCTTCATCAAGATAGGCTGCCGCACAGCGCGCAGAGAAGCCCTCCAGCAGCTTACGGACTTCAAAAATATGACGCAGCTCCTCATCGTCAGGCTTGACTACTCGTTTGTTTTTTATGAGTCCCTCTTGTTCCAGTCTGCGAATGGACTCTCGAATGGGCGTCCGGCTGACTCCCATATCCTCGGCCAACCGCTCCTCTACCAGCTTGGTACCTCCTGCGAGTTCACCCGTCAGTATTTTATCACGCAGCTGCTCATAGCACTGGATGTTGGCGGATTGTGAAACTTGCTTGCTCAAATGCATGCCCCTTCCCCTTCAATGCTTTCCTCAAAAATCTCATACTAGAATTATAGCCTCTACCGCTAGTTAATTCAAAGAGCAAACAATAAAATGCATCCATTTTAAATATAATTGTATACAAATTTAAATTTATTGTGTACAATATGTGCTGAGCTCACCTTTTGAAACCCTTATCATTTTAGGAGGACTATTCATGAACATCGGATTCATCGGTCTTGGCATCATGGGCAAACCCATGGCCAAGCACGTAATTAACAGCGGTTACAGTGCCATCGTGTATGATATTAATACAGAGGCGGTCGCCGAGCTGAAGCAAACCGGGGCAGCTGCCGCAGCATCTGTTGAAGCTGCAGTTATTGAAAGCGATCTCATCATTCTCATGCTGCCCAATAACGCCGTGGTTCGCCAGGTGGTCGGAACCATCGCAGAGTCAGCCGCAGCCGGCAGTATTGTCATCGATATGAGCTCGACCTCGCCTGTTGTTTCCCGCGAGATGGCGGATCTGCTCAAGTCGAAAGGCATAGCCATGCTAGATGCGCCCGTCAGTGGAGGAGAACCCAAGGCGATCGACGGCACACTTGCTATTATGGTTGGTGGGGATGAGGATGTCTTTGAGAAGGCCCGGCCTGTATTGTCCACTATGGGCAAGGATGTCACCCGGGTAGGCGGCAACGGCAGCGGATCAACGGCCAAGCTTGCCAATCAAATCATTGTAAATGTTAATATTGCTGCTATGTCCGAAGCTCTGATCCTTGGCGCCAAAGCAGGTATTGATCTGCAGCAGATGTACCAAGCCATTCGCGGAGGCCTCGCCGGCAGCGCCGTACTGGATGCCAAAGTGCCGATGGTGCTGGAGCGCAACTTCAAGGCTGGCGGACGCATCGACATCAACCTCAAGGATTTGAACAACGTTATTGAGACTGCCGATGCACTTGATCTGGAGCTTCCACTCACACAGCATGTACGCCATGTTTTTGAGACACTCGCAGCTGAAGGCAAACAGGCTGATGATCATGGAGGCATTGTGAAATACTATGAAAATCTCGCCGGAGTCCAAGTCGGCGCATCTTCTTAAGCTTCATATCCATTAGTGGGGGAGTGTCTTCCATGTTAACAGGTCCATTGCTTATTGGTGTTTTCGTTCTCGCGCTTGCTTTTCTATTCTTGCTCATTATGAAATGGAAGGTTGAACCGTTTCTCGCTCTCATCTGTACCGCATTTGTTACCGCCATCGCGATCGGCCTGCCGATCGCGGAGGTCCCCGGGATCGTAACTGCCGGGTTTGGCAACACGCTCGCAGGTGTCGGTATTCTGATTGGTCTGGGCGTTATCTTCGGCCAATTCCTCGGCGCTTCCGGGGCGATAGAGAAAATTGCCGATGCTTTGCTGAAGGTTTTTGGCATTCGCCGCTCACCGGCTGGATTGTCCATTGCAGGTACTATCGTCTCGATTCCTGTGTTCTTCGACGCCGCCTTTGTTATTTTGAGCGGTCTGCTGAAAAGTCTGGCGACACGGACAGGGATTTCGATCATGACCTTTGTAACCGCTCTCGGTATTGGGCTCATCACGTCTCATAATATGATTGCCCCTACTCCAGGGCCAATGATTGTAGCGGAGAACACCGGGGCCGATCTGGGTCTATTCATCTTGTATGGCATCATCTGCGCCATTCCGGCTACCCTGGTCGGGGGATATGTGTATGGAAAATATATCGGCAAGCGCATCCACACTGATGTTTCCTTAAATGAAGAAATACCTCAAGTTCATACAGGCCGTAAAGAAATTAGTACTGCATTGTCGTTTGGCGTGCTGGCGCTTCCGATTCTGCTCATCCTTGCAAACACGGTGTCCAAAATGCTTTTCCCCGATACAGCGGTGGCTGCGTTGTTTGGTTTTGTGGGTGATAAGAATATCGCTTTGCTAATCAGCGTGCTCGTTGCCATCCTCGTGTTGCGTCCCTATATCAAAGAAAGCAACAGCACTCTTTATAAAGAAGCGATTGCAAGTGCAGGGATGATTGTACTCATCACCGGTGCAGGCGGAGCATTTGGCGCAGTGATCAATAAAAGCGGAATCGGCGACTATCTTATTGGAACAATGCAAAGTTGGAGCATTCCTGTATTGCTGCTGGCGTTTATTTTCTCGCAGATCTTGCGGGCTTCCCTTGGTTCTTCCACGGTTGCACTTGTGACTACATCTAGTATCATGGGACCCCTTGTTGTAGATCTTGGGATCTCGCCAATCTTGATCGGACTTGCTATATGTGCGGGCGGGATTGGCCTGTCACTCCCTAATGACTCGGGCTTCTGGGTCGTTAACCGCTTCGGCAAACTAACGGTGGCACAGACCCTGCGCGTTTGGACGATCGGCGGCTTTATCTCGGGCCTGACAGCTCTGACAACGGTATATGTGTTGAGCCTGTTCAGCGGCATATTGCCGGGACTTTAAAAAATAGATAAATAATGCTCATTTTTAGAATCAGCTTGTGACAGGCTGAGGTAGCTTAAGCGGAGAGAAAAAGGGAGATTGGAGAAAAGCGTATGCTTCCGTCCGAAGTCGCTTTCTTGCAGAAAGCGTTAAACGCTCGCCTTTGTTCCCGGATTCCCCCTTTTAGGGGAATAATTCAAGGAATCCGGGAACAACAGCGATCGAAAGTCCCTTTTTCTCGCAACGATGCTCCGCTGTCCATGTCTAACACTGATATCTACTTTGATCAAAAAAAGGATGGGATAGGAATGGGAGAAACCTACGAGAACAAACTGGCAGCATGGCCAGAATGGCCAGCCGCGCAGCGGCAGCAAGCTGAACAGCTGCTGGAGGACGCGCTGAGCGGGCTGCAAGGGAAAATCATCGTGCTCGATGATGATCCTACCGGAGTCCAGACCGTGCACGGCGTCTCGGTGTATACAGACTGGTCGCTGGAGACGATGCTCGCTGGCTTCCGGGAAACGAACCGGATCTTCTTCATTCTGACGAATTCCAGAGGACTGGTCGCGAGTGAAACAACTGCGGTTCATCGTGACATCGCAGAACATGCCGCAGCAGCCTCCAAGCAATTGGGAATGCCTTACCTGATCGTCAGCCGGGGCGACTCCACCCTGCGCGGCCATTATCCGCTGGAGACCGAGGTGCTGCGACAGACCATTGAGTCGGTGTCGGACACAAGGTATGATGGCGAAGTCATTCTACCGTATTTTCGCGAAGGCGGACGTTTGACTATAGATAACACGCACTATGTGAAGGATGGCGATCGTCTTGTGCCGGCGGGTGAAACGGAATTTGCCAAAGACCGGACCTTCGGCTATGCCAGCTCTGACCTGGGCGAATGGGTGGAGGAGAAAAGCGGCGGTGCGTACCGGGCTGCCGACACCACCTTCATTACACTTGAGCGTCTGCGGGCGCTGGATCTGGACACGATTGTCGGTCAGTTGATGGGCGTGCAGCATTTCAACAAGGTCGTTGTGAATGCTACCGAAGATGCTGATGTCCGGGTGTTCGCCGCAGCGCTGATCCGGGCCATTGGGGCTGGCAAGCAGTTCTTGTTCCGGACCGCCGCCTCCTTCACCAAAATCATCGGCGGCGTCAGCGACCGGCCGCTGCTAAGTGCTCATGAGCTGCTGAAGGACCAGCCCGATGGCGGCGGTTTAATTATCGTCGGCTCCCATGTCAAGAAAACAACCGCCCAACTCGAAGCTCTGCAGCAGCTCAGCGGTATGCAGTGTATTGAATTCAATGTGCATCTTGTTATGGATACGGCGGCCTTTGAGGCAGAGACCACCCGTGTCATAGCAGAGACCGAAAACCTGCTGGCAGAAGGCAAAACCGTTACCGTCTACACAAAGCGGGAACGTCTAGACCTTGGCGACGGGAGGCAAGAGGATGAGCTTAAGCAGTCGATCCGTATCTCGGATGCGGTTACCAGCATCGTGCAGCGACTGCAGCGGCGTCCGCGCTATCTCATTGCCAAGGGTGGCATTACTTCCAGCGATATCGGTACCCGAGGCTTAAGCGTTCAGCGGGCAACGGTCGCCGGACAGATCCGTCCAGGCATCCCGGTCTGGCTTACCGGCAGCGAAAGCAAGTTTCCCGGTCTTCCCTACATTATCTTCCCTGGCAATGTAGGTGAAGTCGATACGTTAAAGGCTACTGTTGAGCAATTGGACGCTTACTTATCTTAATCCAGAGGTATGAAGGAGGCACCAGCCATGCTGGCCCGAACACAAGATTTGCTGCTGGAAGCGCAGCGGCAGCAGCAAGCCGTTGCTGCGATCAACGCGTTTAACATGGAAACTGTGCAAGCGGCAGTCCATGCAGCGGAATTATCCGAGCGCCCCGTCATTATCGCACTCGGTGAACGTTACCTGCCTGCCACAAGAATTGAAGGCTTCGCCGCTATGGTGCGTGCGATCGCAGAGGCGTCCTTTGTCCCCGTCTCTCTTCATCTCGATCATGCATATGAGAAGAGCTCCATTGAGCAGGCGATACGATGTGGTTTTTCCTCCGTCATGTATGACGGGTCGCGTTATGAGTTGGAGCAAAACATCGCCCAGACCCGCGCCATAGTCGAACTCGCACACGCATTCGATGTGGCTGTCGAAGCCGAGATCGGTTCGGTGGCGCGTGGCGCTCACTCTGACGAAGAAGAAGGCGACGGCCGCCTCACCTCACCTGCGGATGCCCAGCGATTTGTGGCGGACACTGGCGTCGACAGCCTGGCTGCAGCGATCGGCACCGTACACGGAATGTATACCGGGACGCCCAATATTAACCTTGCGCTGCTGGCGTCGCTGCGCGATGCGCTCCAGGTGCCGCTTGTCCTGCATGGTGGCTCAGGAACACCTGAAGCCATCATTGCCCAAACGGTTCTGTCGGGAATTTGCAAAGTCAACGTCAACACGGAAATCTCGCTGGCCGCAGTGGACCGATTGCGGGCATACGCTGAGCCGGATTCGCCGCAGCTCCACTTGTCGGTCATTACGTCCGGGCTGGAGGAAGCCATGATTCCCGTCATCAGCAAATTCATTCGGTTACTCGGCTCACCAGCCGATGCCTTGGCCGTTAACCATTAGCAAGACAAGTGGGAGCCTCCCAGCCACAAAGCTGAGAGGCTTCTTTATCTATTAAGTACAAGGTGAAACGGCTGGCGCCGTCCCCTGGCGCTGTAGCGAGTTTCATTCCGGAGAATTCTAAGTCGATATACATGTGGAACATATAAGCTTAGAATTTTAAAAAACCTGACCCGTGAAACCGGGTCAGGCTTGGATCAATCAATGAGTTAGTTAGGCAGAGCTTCGGCGACCTGCAGGGCACGATCGGCAAACTGCTCGATCTCCTCACGCGACTTGCGGAGCTTGTTCACAAACCGGACGACCTCCTGCCCTTTGCGGAACGCAATAAAGCTGGGGATGCCGAGAATATTCAATTCGCTGCATAGCTCCGGAAAATCATCGCGGTCCAACTGGACGAATGTTACCCGCCCCGCATAGTGCTGCTCAACCTCGGGCATAAATGGCTCGATGTAATGACAGTCCTTGCACCAGGTCGTCTTGAAGACGGCGATGGTCAGCTGCTCCTGCTCGATCTGCTCCCGAAATTCTTCTTCACGTTCGATTGATTTCATCGCTGATCACCTCATCTTAGAAATATCGCTCTCTTCTAGAGTTCCCGCTCCAGGACCAGATATTTCTCATCCTCGGCGAAGTAGAACGTATCCCAGTACAGCGTGCCGCCCAGCGCCTCGATGTAGTTGCGCGCTGGCACATACAGTGTATCGCCGATGACGGTTGCCGGGAACGCCCAGCTTGCGTCGCTACCGTTCACCGTTACGATGTTGCTGCCTTTACGGAACTTCAGATAGGTGCCTGTGGCCGGATCATAGATATCATAGGTGCCGGTCTCCGGCAGATAGGCCAGGCGGCCGCCCAGCGCCTCTGTCGTATCGCGCAGCGGGATCAGCGTGATGCCGCCAGGCGTCACAACCGGCGGGTTCGGATCGAACTCCGGGTACAGCTCTATAGTCTGCACATTCATCCCTGTATAACGCAGCAAGTCGTTCATCAGCGAGCCTTCCTCGAACAGACGGACGATCTCGTACGATTCCATCTCGAACAGACGCTCGAGCGAGATGTCGCCGCGCTTGGTGACCAGACGCTCCGGCTCGACCTCGCCGTTGACATTCCACTGCTCGCCGCTGCTGCGGATGACCAAGCCTTCCAGCGGGAAGTCATAGCCATACTCGTCGTCTGCAGGGATCGCCGGCTTGAATACGAGCTCGGAGGAAGTCTTGCGAATATTCAGCTTGCTGTCCACGAACAGTTCGGTCTTGAGATAGGACTCTTCGTTGAAGAAGACCGCCAGCGATTCCGGATCTTCTTCCTGCGCAGCTGTAAGCTCGGCCTGCAGCTCGCGAAGCAGCCCCAGTACTTCTATAACGCCTTCCTGGATGAACTCGTCCTCGGTCTGCCCTTCCGGCAGCCCCTCGTCGAACGGGTTCGGAACGCCTGCAACCTCCCAGATCGGCGTCTCATCCGAGAACAGCGAAATGATGGCAGTAAGCAGCTCGGTGAGCCCTTCTTCATCGGCGATCAACGCATCCAGGTAAGCCTGGACGAGCGGCAGCACCTCATCGCCGCCGATCTCTGCCTGCACTCGCGTCAGCTGCAGCGTCTCCCCGTTCACCTCTGCTTGCGCGGGCGCAACCGTCAGGTTGGACGGGTTCGGCAGATTGTCGATGACATAACCGCCTATGTAGTCCAGCAGTTCATGACCCAGCTCTGTCAGAGAAGCTTCGGTCTCGGCGTCCAGCTCGAACTCGGCCGTTTCCTCCCAATCCTCCAGTCCCAGATCCGCCAGGTCGAGGTAGAATGCCCGCTGGGCGCCTTCCAACTCGATGCGAGCCTGCTCCCCCGCCACAGCAACGGAGAAGTCCATGCTCCGCTCACCAAGGGTGAGGCTGCCTTTCATAGATATGTTCTCCGCATCCTTCATCCGGATATCGGAGACCTCGAGTTTCACCGAAGAGAACAGCTCCAGCAGCGCCGCTTCGTCTGCCTCCATCGCGGCCAGCGCATCTTCCTTGAAGAGCAGTTGCAGTTCAAGCTGTTCTTTGCCTTCCATGGAGGTAACTTTGAGCGATTGCTTCAGCATCGCGTTCAGATCCAGTCCGCCCACCGCCTGGCAGCCGGCGACGATGATCAGAACCGCCGATAGCAGCAAGGCTGTCCAGGACTTTTTGCCCCAACTTGATAAATTCATGAATAAAAAACCTCCTCCATCGTAAGAATGCCATTAAGACATTCTACCATGGAGAAGGAATGATTGGAAGATTTGTAAGCATGAAAACGGCGGCCGCTCAGCCTTAAATTTGTATAAAGGGATGAACTGGCCAGCGATCGCTAACCTGTTCCCCTAACGCGCGCCGGAATGAAGCGCATCAGCAGCCGGAACACCTTCCGCAGCGGACCCGGGAACGTCTGAACATCGCTCTCCCGGACGACCCTTAACAGGATCAGCAGCACGAGATAGAGGCCCAGCATCACTAATCCGGCCAGCGCGGCGGTCACGATATAAGCGAGCCGGTCAGGCCACGCCTCCAGCAACTGGCGGCCGCCCCAGTCGAGGCCGTAGCCGGCGGCGCCGGTTAAGGCGATCACGAGCAGATAAGCCGCCCAGCGGCTGCCCAGCACCTGCAGCTTGACGACGCCTCCGATCACCCGCAGATTGAGCATCGTGATCAGGATAAAACAGAGCGTCGATGCGATGATCAATCCGTAGACGCCAAGCACCGGTCCGAGCATGACGCTGCCGGCGATCTTCACGGCGATCCCCAACAGCGTATGGATCATCGGCGTGCGGGCATTGCCGAGACCGAACAGCATCGAGTTGCTCGTCATCATCGTAATCTGGAAGATCGTACCTGCCGTTAGCGCAGCAACGATCGCACTGCCTCCGGCTGTCTCATAGATCGAACCGGTTACCGAGGTGGCCAGCACAGTCAGCGACAATGCCGCAGGAATCCCGGTGAACAGTACGATACGCATGACCAGCGATCCCTGACGCTGCACCTCCTGCATATTGCCGACGGCAAAGGCGCTGGAGATGACCGGGATGATCGACGTGCTGAGCGCAATGGCGAGGATCGGCGGGATGCCGGCGATCGCCTGCGCTTTGATGCCGAGGATGTTAAGCGCGTTGGCGGCATCGGCCGGCGTATAATAGCTTCCCGTCAGCCGGATGAAGAAGAAAGAGTCGATCATATAAATTAACTGTACGGTCATAGCCGTCATGACGATCGGAATCGACATGCGGAATATTTCTTTATAGATCGCCCTGTATTTGAGCGGCGTCTTGACTGCAGGTGATACCGCAGCCTTACCAGAGATCCCGCCGGCAGAGGCTTCAGCGGCATCCTGCCGCCTCAACTTGTAAGCATACCATAACATGACACCGAAGGCGCCGACGCTGCCGAACACACTGCCGAGCGTCGCTGCCGCCGAGATCCACTCCTGGTCATAACCGAGGGAGACGACGATGAGCGCCAGTCCGACACCTGTGACGACGCGCAGGATCTGCTCGATGATCTGCGAGATGCCCCCTGCAGTCATCATCTGCCGGCCCTGGAAGTACCCCCGCATCATCGCGATGACAGGGAACAGCAGCAGCGCCGGAGCGATCGCCTGTACAGCTAGAGTAGCCCCGGGATTGCGGGCGAGCTTGTCCAGAACCAGCGGCGCCGAGAAGAACAGCCCGAAGGACATGACGAGCCCGGCGGCGATGCCAAAACGCAGCGCCGCCCGGTAGATCTGCTGGGCCTCGTCGACGCGCCCCTGGGCATAGCGCTCCGAGATCATCTTGCTGATCGTGCTCGGAATGCCGCCGGTAGCAATCACCAGCAAAAGTAGATAAGTGGTATTAGCCACCGTAAAGTAGGCGCCGCCCGCATCATCGAAGATAAAGTCGAAAGGTATGCGCTGGAACAGCCCCAGGAACCTGGCGATCAGCGCCGCCGCCGCCAGCACGAGCGTGCCTTTGATCAATGAATCCTTTTTAATCATGTATAATGACTCCTGCCTGTTTTCTTCAGACCACCAGCCAGATGATGAACAGCACGATCATGATGGTCTGCAATATAAGTTTGACGATCGTACTGGTGAACAGCCCGACTACCGACCCGTAGCCGACACGCAGCGCATGATCCATGCTGGAGCGCGTGCTCAGCTCGCCGATCACGGCGCCGGCGAAAGGTCCGATCAGGAGGCCGACCCCGGGGATGACGAAAGGACCAATGATGATGCCGATCGTGCTGCCGATGATCGAAGCCCGGGAGCCGCCGAACCGTTTGACACCCCAGGCGCTCACCGCATAGTCCGCGATGAACAAGACCGCCACGATCAACGTCTGCAGCGTCCAGAACACCCAGCCGAAAGGCTCGAAGCTGATCATCAGCCCGTACACGAAAAATGCGCCGTAGATCGCCAGCGCGCCGGGCAGGATCGGGAAGATGGCACCCGCCATGCCCACAATAAACAAGATGACGATCAGGATCCATGCAACGATCTCCACGCCATCAACCTCCCCCAGCTAGTAATAACTTATTTGCCCTTGAATATATAATCTTCGATGACACGCGCGATCGCATCTTCATTGTTGGTGACGGTAACCGCATCTGCAGCCGCCTTGACCCGCTCCTGCGCATTGCCCATCGCAATGCCGAGCCCCACTTCCTGAATGACTGACAGATCATTGAGACTGTCACCCACCGCGATCACCTCCGACATCTCGATCCCCAGCATCCCGCACACTTCACGGACACCGCCCGCTTTGGATACACCCTCGGGGTTGATCTCGAGGTTCGTCGTCGACGAGTTCGTGATCTCCAGTCCGCCCCAGCCTTCGATTTCGCGACGGATGGCGGCTCTCGCCTCGTCATCCGGTGTGTCAAAACCGAATTTGAGCCAATGCTTGTCGCTGATCTGCTCGCCGGGCTCCAGCCAGCGCTCGGCATTGTAGATGTCCTCGACCGCATAAGCCCAGTACCACGCCCCATGCGTATCGGCCAGCTCCCGCAGCTTGCCGACGATGCTCTCTGCCAGGTATGTACGCTTATGCAGCACATGCGGCCGGTGCCAGATCTCCCCGCCATTGATCGTCACCATCGGTGTCGTCAGCTCCAGCTGCTCCGCAAAGGGGAGCGCGCTGCGGAAGCCGCGGCCGGTCGAGAAGATGACCGTCACGCCCGCATCCAGCGCCTTGTGGATCCATTTGGCATTCTCTTCACTGATCTCGCTTCGGTCATTGAGCAGCGTGCCGTCCATATCGAGTGCTATCAGTTTGTACTTATTCATCTAGGCGCCTCCTTCCAACACAGTAGCTCCAGTTTATCATATTCTGGGCCGATTCCAAAAGCATGCCGTCTTTCGAAGCACGACAAAACCGCCCGGCAGGAGATTCTCCTGCCGGGCGGCTGCAGCTGCCGGTTATTTCAGGCCTTCGATAATCGTCTCGATGTTATACCGCATCATATCGAGATACGTATCTCCCGCTTCGCCCGGACGACCCAGCGAATCCGTGAACACCTCGCCGACGATCGGCACCCCCGAATCTCTCGATACCGCCTCCATGCTGCGTGGATCGACGCTCGTCTCGACGAACAGCCCCTTGACCTCGCGCCCTTTGATCTCGTCGACGATGGACTGCACCTGTGCCGGCGTCCCCTCGCTCTCCGAGTTGATCTCCCAGATATACCCAGCCTCGATGCCATAAGCGTCGCTGAAATATTTGAACGCTCCTTCGCTCGTTACGAGGAACCGCTGACTCTCCGGGATCTCCTGGAAGCGCTCGACCGCCTCGTCATGAAGCTGCTGAAGCTCTGCGATATAGGCTTCCGCATTTGCCGCGTATTCCGCGCTGTGTGCCGGATCCAGCTCGCTGAGCGCCGCCTGCGCATTCTGCGCATAGCGGATGCCGTTGCGCAGATCGAGCCAGGCATGGGGATCGCTTTCGCCCTCGTTGCCCGCTTCGGTTAAGTATTTGACTTCCACGCCTTCGCTGATCAGATAGACCGGCGCGTCCTCGCCATCCTTGCCCGCCGTCTCCAGCAGCTTCTCAAACCAGGAATTGCCGGCTTCGAGATTGATGCCATTGTAGAAGATCGCATCGGCATCGGCGGTACGGGTCACATCGGCAGGCCGCGGGTCGAATTCATGCGGGTTCGAGCCCACAGGCGCCAGTGAGATTACCTCGACATGCTCTCCGCCCACCTGCTTCACGATATCATACACAATCGAGTATGTGGCGACGATGTTCAACTTGTCGGCCGCTTCTTGCGGGTCGTTGCCCGCTGCCTCTCCCCCTCCGGTTGCCGGTCCTCCGTTGTTGGCGCAGCCTGCCAGCAGCAGCACAGCCAGCAACCCTGCCACCCATACGTTCCATTTTCTTGCTCTAGCGCGTTGCTTCATACTCTTCCACTCCTCATTCATCTACTTGATCTATTGTTCCAATGCCCGCCCTTTCACCCGTTCCCGTTGCTGCCGCTTGCGGATTGACTTCATCAGCATGCCTTGCTTCGGCGAGAATACGAAAACGGTGAAGAACATGACGGTAGAGGCGACTACAATCGTCGCTCCGGATGCCAGATTATAGGTGTAACTGAAGTACAGCCCGGCCACTGCCGCCAGCGCGCCGAACAGCGCAGACAGATACAGCATCACCCACAGCCGGTCCGTGAGCAGATATGCGGTCGCTGCAGGCGTAATGAGCATCGCCACGACCAGGATGATGCCGACGGTCTGCAGCGAGGCGACCGTCACCATCGTCAGCAGCGTCATCAGCAGGTAATGGATCAGCCGGACCGGCAGTCCGTAGGCCGCCGACATCGTCGCATCGAAGGTGCTGATCAGCAGTTCCTTGTAGAACAGATAGATGCAGCCGACCACGATCAGACCAATCACCAGCGTAAACCACATCTCCGAGGGACGGACTGCCAGCACATTGCCGAACAGGATGTGATACAGATCCGTACTGCTCTTCATCATCGTGATCAGGATAATCCCGATCGCAAAAGCGAAGGTGAACATAATGCCGATAGAGACATCATGCTTGATCCGGCTGTTCTGGCTGACGAAACCAATCCCGATCGCCGTTAACACGCCCGTAATCACAGCCCCGATGAAAAAGTTGATTCCCAGCATGTAAGAGATCGCTACACCAGGCAGCACCGCATGCGAGATCGCGTCGCCCATCAGCGCCATCCCCCGGAGGATAATAAAGCATCCGATGACGCCGCAGATGATCCCGACCATCACCGCCGTCATCAGCGCCTTCTGCATAAAACCGTAATTCATGACGGCATCGATAAATTCCATCAGATGCTCACCCCCAGCTCGCGCATGAATGAAAACTCGCCCCTGTAGGCCCGGGCCATCACTTCCGGACGGAAGACATCCTTGACTTCGCCGAAGCCGACCAGCTCGCGGTTGATCAGCAGCAGCTTGTTAAAATAGTCGCTTGCCTTGCTCAGATCGTGGTGGACGACGACGATCGTCTTGTCTTTGGCCTGCTGCTCCTTCAAGATCGTCACGATCGTCTGCTCGCTCGTCAGATCGACGCCGACGAACGGTTCATCCAGGAAGAACAGATCCGGCTTCTGTGCCAGCGCCCGGGCCAGGAAAACCCGCTGCTGCTGGCCGCCTGACAGCTCGCCGATCTGACGTTTGTGGAAATCCGCCATCCCGACCTGCTCCAGACAGCTGTAGGCCCACTCGCGCTGCGCCTTGGCAGGTCGGCGGAACCAACCGAGAGCGGGATAGGTGCCCAGCAGCACCGTATCCAGCACCGTGATCGGAAAGTGCCAGTCGATCTCGCTGCGTTGCGGCACATAGGCGATCTGTTTGCGCAGCTCCTTGATCGGCCGTCCAAGGAAGGTGATGTCGCCCCGGTCGCGGGGGATCAGATGAAGCAGCGCCTTCAGCAGGGTAGATTTGCCCGCGCCATTCGGTCCGATGACGCCGACCAGATTGCCGGTATCCAGGTCAAAGCTGACGTCCCGGATCGCTTCGACGCCGTTGTAGGATACGTGCAGATGTTCGACGGAGATGGCCGTGTTCGTAGACATCGTTCTTCAGCCTTCTTTCGGATATATAGTGGTGAGCCACCGGCAGCAGCCGGCAGCAGTTTATACTTGCAGCAGCATCAGCAATACATACAGAATCGTCATCATACCGCGTTGCAGCGGCGGCGGAAGCTTGATCTTCATGGACAACCCCTCCTGTTCAGGAATCATATTGCCTGGGTGAATAAAAGTTAGTCCGAGTAATGTTTATTCCCCTAACGCCTCTTTTTTTATATTATACAATAAAGTTTCCTTAGTGCAACATTTATTTTTTTAGCATCAAAAAGACGATAACGGGTCGTCCGCTATCGTCTTACGTTACATTTTAAGTGCATGCTCGTTCTACTCTTCTTCGCCCTGCTCGTCTTCCGCTTGCGATTGTTGCTGCTGCTTCAGCTTCGGCTCCCCGGAGAGTCCATAATAATCGTCATAAGCGTCGAAGATCTGACGGGCGATCGGTGCCGCGCCGTAGCCGCCGGAGCCGCCCTCGGGGACGATCACAGCCACCGCAAGCACCGGATCCTTGGCCGGCGCATAGGCGATGAACACGGCGTTCTCGATCACTTTGCCCGCTACTTGCTGCTCGGATGTTCC
The DNA here is from genome assembly GCF_047238105.1 of Paenibacillus jepli. Classification (NCBI taxonomy): domain Bacteria; kingdom Bacillati; phylum Bacillota; class Bacilli; order Caryophanales; family Paenibacillaceae; genus Paenibacillus; species Paenibacillus jepli. The sequence continues at coordinate 6,035,568 of NZ_JBDFMD010000001.1, read as the reverse complement.
CGTCTTGCGCAGATAGGTGTAATCCACCCCTTCGAAGCCTTGGGAGCTTACTCGGCTCATCCCGCGCTCGATCACGTTCCAGTATGCATCCGGGATGTCGATTTCATTGAGAACCTCCGGCTCAAAAGACTGGACGACACGGCCTTCGCTGTCGGTGATCTTCTCGACGAACTGCGGCTTCAACCGCTGGCCGCGGCTGGCCATCGTCGCTGTATACTGCGCCAGCTGCAGCGCCGTATATCGCCCCTGCTGTCCGAAGGACGCGCGGATCAGCGCCGACTGCGAGCTGGCGTTCTCCGCTTCGTGGAAGTAGTCGACGACGCCCGCCGACTCCCCCGGCAGACCGCTGCCGGTGACGACGCCAAGCCCGAACTGCTTCATGTAGTCGTCCCATAGCTCGACGCCCTTGGAGCCGTCGCGGGCATTGAGCCGGTTGCCGATCATCTCGGCCATGAACGTGTTGGAGGACTTCTCGATCGCCCGGGCGCCGTCCATCATTCCGTATGCGCGCGAGCCCGCATTTTTGATCGAGGTGCGATGCGTCCCTTCGCGGCCGAAGTAGAATACCCCGCGATCATTGTAGGTCGCCCCCGGCCCGAACAACTGCTCATTGAGCCCGATCAGCACGGTGAGCGGCTTCATCGTCGAGCCCAGCGGCACCAGCGACGAAGGATGCTTGGCCCGTTCCTCAGGGTCTGCATAGTTCTGATAGACCTGACGGATCGCACCGTTCAGATACAGATACTCGATCTCTCGAAAATCAGCTGTACTAATGCCCCCGCCGTGCCACAGGTTCGGATCGTAATCCGGCATGCTGGCCATGGCGACAACCTTGCCGGTCTTGACCTCCATCGCGACGGCGAGTCCCGTGTTGGCATAAGGCGCCCGCTCCTGGCGGCGCGGCGAGGTGCGGAGTTTCTCGAGATGACTCATGATCGCATCCTCGGTCCGGGACTGGACCTCGCGATGAATCGTCAGGTGCAGATCGTTGCCCTTCTCCGGCTTGGTCATCTCCATCGGACCGACGATATGGCCTCTGGCATCGATCGGATACGTCTTGAGTCCATTGCGGCCGCGCAGCTCGTCCTGATACATGTACTCCAGGCCGTCCATCCCGACATCCTCATGATCCAGGTAGCGGTCTCTCGGATCTTCCACACGGTCGAGATCCTTGTAGCGGTCGACCGATTCTTTGACGCCTCTGTACTTCTTTAGGTAACCTACCAGCTGTACAGCGATCGTATCGGTATCATAATGGCGGATGCTGTCTTCCATAATATCGATGCCGGGGAACTGGTCGCGGTTCTCCGAGAAGTAGGCGATCTCTTCCTTCGTCAGATCGGATTTGATGCGGCGCGGCGTATAAGCATTGTTCAGCCGGTAGTCGAGGTCCATCTGCTTGACGATATCTTCGACTTCCATCAGGTTGTCCGGGTCGCCGTAGCGGGCGAACACGTCATGCAGCTTTTCTGCGTATTCTCTGCCCCGTTCCGCGTTGATCCCCGTTTCAATCTGGTAATAGAGAGACATCGTCGACGTCGAATAAGCGATCTCTTTGCCGGAGGCATCGTAGATATTGCCCCGGATCGGCGGGATCCTGACGTCCCCGGTCGTCAGCCGCGCCTTCTCGGCGGCATAGGTCGGACCCTCGACGAACTGCAGGACAGCTAGCCGGATGATCAGGATACAAAATAGTAGAAACGTGCTGAAGAAAAAGACATTCAGCCGAAACGAGAAGCCGCGCCGTTTGGCGGCCTCCCGCTTCTGCGGATCTTCGGAAAATCCTTTCACTTACATTACCTCCCAAAAGCTTCCTAAACGTCGCGAATATGGGTGTCGTCAAAATTCGGAGGATTAAACCAATCTCCGGCTCTTGCCCAGGTGGCATCCAGAGGGATCCAGCCATCCTCCGTCCGCACTTCATTCCAGGCATGCGGTCCGAGATTGCCCCCTTCGCCGCCCAGTCCGGTCACGACGCGAACATCCAGCCCGACCGAACGGGCCATCACGGCATACAGCCGTGCCACGTCGATGCATACGCCTCGGCGCATATCGAATGTATCCTGCGGCGTCTGTTCCTGCCAGACGCCATGGTCGATGTAGTTATCGGCCTTGTCCCAGTCATAAGCGATCCGGGTGCCAACCCAGTCATACAGCGCCCGCGCCTTCGCTTCGGCCCCGTCCAGCTCTTCGGTGACGTGACGCGCCGCTTCGCCGATCTCCGCCGGCACCGCATGGTCGATAATCTCGTAGCGTCGCTGCAGCATCTGCCGGAACTCGGTCTCCACCGCCTTGGTGATGACCGGACCGTGCCGGGTCAGTACCGGGCCGGCGAGCGGCGCGATCAACCGTTCTGTCGTCTCCCGGTAGGTCGTCGACGCCTGGATATGATCCGCCATCGGCGCGGTCGGCAGCAGCGTGACATAGATGAACAGCAGCGCCAGCAGCACAAACGCCCGGCCGATGCCATGAACGGCTCCGATAGCAGCGCCTGTGAGCTTGCTCAGGAGACCGGCCAGCCAGCCTGATGAGGTCAAGGCTTCGCCGCGGCTGCCTTGCTTGTGCAGGACGATCGGCGTCAAGAGCGCGAACAGGCCACGCAGCACGATATAAGCGAGCAGGAACACGACGCCGAACCGCAACAGGGCAAAATCCCGCAGACCGGTAATGAAGGCATACCAGATCTGCAAGAGCGTGTTCATCTCTTCATCGGGGATGCGGATGCTCCGGTCGATCAGCCAGCGCTGCAGTCGCGGCGACAGCAGACCGGCGGCCTGCGCAGCCAGCAGCAGCGAGATGGCGATCCACACTGCCTCCCAGAGAAAGCGGAACAGCCGCTTGGCCGAACCGGAGGCGCCGTAGAACAGCCCTTGGACCAGCGAGCCGGCGAGCACAAGCAGCAGCAGGACCGAGACCCACTCGAAGCGGAGCAGCGTATCCAGCCATTGGTCCATATTACCCCTCCTGCCTTAGCTGTTCTGACGAGCTTGATCGATCAGTCCGCGAACCGTCTCGTCCAGCTTCCACTTGCCCAGCGAAGCGCCGCGGTAGGTGACAGCCACCTCCTGCTCGCCGCCGGTCCACTCCAGCGTCAGCGTCGGTGTCTCGACCTTATGGGTACCGTCGCCATTATCGGTATAGACCGCTTTATCGGCCTCCCCTACCATCGCCTGGAACGCTTCCTGTCTTACGGAGTCCGCTACCTGCGAGCCGATCGAACGGAGGTCGTCGAGGCTGCCGCTCAGATCCTGCAGGTTGTACCCGCTGTAGGCGATAACCGCAATGATGATCACTGCGACGATCGCCCATTTGATGACGGTCCGCACCACTTTGACAACGATCAAGAGCACGAGCAGCGCGATCAGCAGCACCAGCCAGTTCTCTTGAAAAAATAACGACCAGGTCTCCCAATCATAACTCATCACAATATCCCCCTTTATGTATACACAAACCATTCAAGTAAGCTCATTTATCTGTTGGCTCGCAAGTTGACATGGCTACACCCATTATACCTTACCGCGCCGGGAGCGTAAACGAAGCGCTAGCCATTTTCACGGGATTGGCATATCCCCCTCTCCGCAAGCGTACAAGTTATCTATATAGCGGAGATTCAACTTACGACCGGTCAGGAGGATTTGGCAATATGAAGACGGCCATATGGCTTTATTTGTTTCTGTTTGTCGCGTTTTTCGATCTGCATGCGCAATATCCTATTCTGACGCCGTTTGCGATCTCGATCGGCGCCGCGCCTTCCTTCATCGGGTTGATGATGGGGATCTACTCGATCACGCATCTGCCGGGCAACTGGATCGCCGGGTTCAGCGTGGACCGTTACGGCAGCCGGATTTTTATCGTCTTCAGCTTGATGACAGCAGGGATCATCCTGCTGCTGCAGGCGCGTGTCACCGACCCGTGGCAGCTGCTGGCGCTGCGCTCGCTCAGCGGTTTTGTACTCGCCTTCCTGTCACCTGCTTGTATGGCGCTGCTCGCCCGCCTCGCTACCAACCAGACTGAGCAAGGCAAGCTGATGGCCGGCAATTCGCTGGTCCATACTCTGGCCTCGGTCATCTCGCCAGCTGCCGGAGCCTTCCTCGTCGCCAAGCTCGGCTTCAATACGTCATTTTTCATGCTTGGCGTGCTGCTAATAATGATCTCGCTGTGTGCGCTGTTCTTTATCCGCGACGTCCCCGAGGCGCCGAAGCTGCCGGGAGATGCCGCCGCCGCGGCCGAACAGCATCCGATCCCGACGCCCGTCCCGCTCGTCGTCTACGTGCTGCCGATCGCCATGGCTTGCGCTCAGGGCATCCTCTCCTTCGAGCTGCCGCTGCTGGCCACCAGCACAAATGCGATGATGACGACTGGACTGCTGTTCTCTGTCGTCAGCTTCGGGGCGCTGATCACACTTAGCATGCTGTTCCTCAATCGCTATTCCGCCTACCACCGCTCGTTGTGGGGGGCATTTGTCCTGGCCTTGGCTTATTTCGGTCTGGCGATGGACGCGCCGCTTCCCGTCGCAGTCATGCTGCTCCTCCTCGGCATGGCCAAAGGCATCATCTTTCCGGCCTTGTCCACGCTGCTCATCCAGCTCAGCGGAGGTACACGCTACGGCCGCACCTTTTCGCTGCTCTCCATTGCCTTCTCGATCGGCGCCTTCCTCGGTCCCATGCTGGCAGGACAGCTGAGAGCGCATGTCTCGCCTTATCTGCTTGCCTTCGCCGTCCTGATGATCGCCGTCTCTCTGCTCCCCTTCCACTTGCTCCGGCCGACAGAGCCGCATACACGTCTGAGCTGACGGCTTCTCGCCCCCCGGTGTACCAACCGCCATGGATCAGGGTACAATAGGGATGAGGTGAGTTCCATGCGTATCGCAATTATCGTCGAAGGCAAAAACGACCGGCGCCGTCTGCAGCAAATCGTCACAGAAGAAGTCGCGATCCACTGTTCCTACGGCACACCCGGGACCGAGCAGATCGAGCGCCTGCTCCGGCAGACCGAGGACCGGGAAGTCTATCTGTTCATGGATAACGACTCCTCCGGCAAACGGATTCGCGGCAAGCTGCGCGATGCGTTCCCCGATGCAGAGCATATCTATACCCGCAGAGGTTATCCCGGCGTCGAAGGCACGCCGGTTGAATATCTGGTGGAGCAGCTCGAAAAGGCGGGACTCGGCGAGTACATCGTATACCCGGATGCCGGTCCCGCCCCCAGATGGAGCAAAGAAGATCAGATCTGAAGCATGAAGATGACGAGGGTGACCGAGATGACGCTGAGCATCGTCGACAGGAACACCGCTTGCGAAGAAAACTCGGGTTCATTGTCGAACTCGACGGCAAGCAGCACACTGCTCAGCGATGTCGGCACCGCCGAGGAGACGATCAGCGCTGCCGCCATCATGCCTTCGATCCCGAGCGCCCAGACGATCAGTGCCGCCAACGCCGGTCCGGCGAGCAGACGCAGGAAGCTGGAGATCCCCACATCCGTAAGCAGCGACCGATTGATCTGCCACTTCATGCTGCCGAGCTGGACGCCCAGCGTCAGAAGCGCTGTACCGATGAAGGCATCGGCCATATAGTCGACCGGCGTCTCGATAAATCCGGGCACCGGCACCGAGAAGCCGCGCATCAGCAGCGCCACCGGGATCACATAGATGATCGGCATCGACAGGATGGTCCGCCAGACGGCGCGCAGATCGCTGCGATGCGCATTGACGCTGTAGATGCCGTAAGTGTTGGGGATGAGCGACTGCATCATCATAACGATCACCTGGATCGCCAGCGTATCCGGGTTGCCGTTGAACGCCAGCTGATTGATCGGGATCCCATAATTGGCGCTGTTGTAGAACAACACACTATTGCGCATCGCTGCCCGCATCCCGCCCTGATATCGCCTCAGCCTGACGACGATCTCCAGCACAACATACTGCAGCAGCATGAACAGCACGAAGAAGAGCAGCACTTTGCCCATCACGCCCAGCGTAATATTCGTTGTGTAGAGCAGCTTGAAGATGATGGCCGGTGAAAATACGTAAAAGTTCAGTTTGGAAAGCGTTTTAATATCCAAATGAAAAGCCCGCATCATGATGACGCCGATGGCAATCATCACCGATAGCGGGAGCACATTATGCATAAGAATATGCCAAAATATCGTCATGTTGGTTCTCTTCTTTCTGCAGTTCCAAGGTGAAACGGCTTCGCCTAAAAGTTTCACGAAGCAAAACTAGCTTCGTAAGCAACGGCGCAGCAAGTTTCATTCCGGAGAAATATAAGCTAAGTAGATAGGAGAATCATATATTTTCTTGTATTTCACGGAAGGAGAAGTTATTGGACTTGCCTTAGTCTTTGAGCACCGCCTCGACATCCTGGATGATGGATTCGGTCGTCAGCTCCGCATCGGCGCGGATATACTTGCGCACCTGGCCCTCGCGGTCGACGAGGATGAAATAATTGGTATGCGTAAAATTGCCGCTCGGATCTTTGATTACCGTTACCCCGTAAGACTTGGCCAACTCGGCCGTATACGTCTCATCGCCCCGCAAGAAATCCCAGCCGCTAAAGTCGATAGCCTGGAACTTTCCGGCGAACTCGCGGATCCGCTCCGGCGTATCCCGCTCCGGATCGATCGTGATGGAGTTGATCATGAAGTCCTCACCGAAGCGCCCCTGGCTGATCATTTCGTTCTGCACCTGGATCAGCTGCGCCGTGGAAGGCGGACAGACATCCGGACAATATGAGAAGTAGAAGTAGAACAGCCGCACTTTGCCATTGCTGTCAGCCAGCGTCACCGGATTGCCGTCCAGATCGGTCAGCTCATAATCAGGAGCCGCCGACATCTTGGGCAGCCTGCTTTCCTCCGCCGAAGACCAGTACAGGTACCCGGCCATCAAGGCGCACAGCGCCAATATCGCAATTTTGAATCCGTGCCGCTTCAGCACGCTCATGTCAAGTCCCTCCCTGATGCTGCTGCTTGCCGTCCTTAAAGCACGGCGAGTAATCGTGTTTAATCATACCGAAAATACAATCCTTTGACAATGTATGCAGCCGCCTGTTCATCATATTGACATGAGTCGCTGCCGTCTGCCAAATCGGGTCATTCCGCATTTTTTCTGTCTGGGCAGACACCATTTTGGTCCTGGGCCAATACAATGACAGTGTGGTTTTCGCCCATGGGCTTGCATCCGGGCGAAACGCTGACATGGCCGAAGAAAGGAGTGAAGCACAGGCCCATGGCTGTCATCAAATCGACAGAGGACGATGTAAGAATGCTGGCTCGACTCATGCGTGCGGAGGCGGAAGGCGAAGGAGAACTCGGTATGCTGATGGTGGGCAATGTCGGAGTCAACCGCGTGCTGGGAAACTGCATTGATTTTCGCGATATCCGGTCCATCCCCCAAATGGTATTTCAATCGCCCGGCGGCTTTGAAGCGACACAAAAGGGTTACTTTTATCAACGGGCCAGAGAAAGCGAGATCCGGCTGGCCAGGCGGGTTATTAGCGGTGAACGGCAGCATCCCGCCTCCAACGCCCTGTGGTTTTTCAGGCCGGCAGGCGCCTGCCCGGCCACATGGTATGATCAGGCCAATACGGGACGTTTCAAGGCACATTGTTTTTTTGCTCCGACACCCGGGGATTGCCCGGAAGTTTATTAAGCAAGCAGAATAGAGGCTTGCTGACTCTAACCCAGTGAAAGCGAGGAAATGATATGTCTACACCCCACGGGTACCACCCCGCCTACGGAGGCTATCCGGCATCGACCGGCTATGGCTACGCCACACCTGCGATGATGCCGTCCAGTATGGGCGCGCAGGCGATGCCTGCCGCAACGATGCCGCCCACTGTGCCAAGCGGCGCAGTGGTCACCCCCAGCGGCGGCAATATTGTGACTGCCCCGCTCGTCGAAGAATCCTATGTCGAGAACATCCTGCGCCTGAACCGCGGCAAGATGGCCACGATCTATATGACCTACGAGAACAATCGCGAGTGGAACGCCAAAATATTCAAAGGCATTGTCGAGGCTGCGGGACGCGACCATATTATCCTCAGCGATCCCGTAACCGGCATGCGCTTCCTGCTGCTTACACTCAACCTGGATTACATTACCTTTGACGAGCCGATCAATTATGAATATCCGTTTCACGGCACAGTCGTCTCCAATACGACGCCCATGGACGGTAACGCAACTGCAAAACTAGGCACAGCCCAATTATCGAGATAATTGCCGGAATGACCAGGCATTGACTTTGCTTCCGCCTATCCACTTCGGCAATTCATTCCAGGGCGCACCTCCCGAGCGGGCAGCGTCCTGGATTTGCTGCGCCTGCTCCGCAGTCTCCGCTGTCCAGATCTCCACGAAGAGCCCGGATTGATCTATTCCTTCATATATAATAGTGCCGGGAAAGGATTGCATCATTTGCTCCGCCCATCTCAGATATTCCGTCCGTTGCTCACCGGCGATGCGATACTCCATCATACATACATACAAGCGAATTGACCTCCTTCATAATTTGCGCGTTTTTAAGAAATACTGATCTCAGTATAGCGCACGAACCGCGCAGCGGTCATCCGTGCTCACCCATCAAGGAGGTTGTCTCATGGATAGCGGTACGCATCTTGTCATGGGGCTCGGCCTGGCCGGACTGGCCTGCGTCGATCCCGTGATTGCTTCGAATCAGACGATTTTTTTTGCCGCCATGCTCGGCACGATAGCCGGGTCGCTGGCTCCGGATCTGGATTCACTGCTGCGGCTCAAGAGCAACGCGGCATACATCCGGAATCACCGTGGCTTATCCCACTCGTTCCCTGCGGTCCTGCTGTGGACGCTCTTGATTACAGGAGCACTGCAGGTCGGCTTCAGAGGTTCATTGCCCTGGCTGCAGATCGGCGGCTGGGTTCTGCTTGCCGTCGCGCTTCATGTCTTCACCGACCTGCTCAATACGTACGGCACCCAAGCTCTGTGGCCGTTCTCGAAGCGCTGGATCGCGTGGAATATCCTGCCGATCTTCGATCCTGTCATCTTCACAACCCACATGCTCGCCATCCTGTTATGGGCGCTTGCGGGAGCGCAGCCGGCTGTCGTCTTCCCGATCTTGTATCTGTTCCTGACGATCTACTGCTTATGGCGCAGCTGGCTTCACCGCACCACCTGGGATCAGCTGCTGAGACTGGATAAGGGAGCCGCGGAAGGCGCGGCACACTACCACCTCATCCCTACCATCTCCACCTACGACTGGCATGTGCTGAAGGAGATGAACGATGGCAGCTATCATGTCGGCTCGCTCAAGCATGGCCGTCTGACATGGCTGGATCATGTCCACTGCGCCGATCATCCGGCAGTCGAACAATCCAAAACCGACCCGTCGATTGCTGCCTTTCTCTACTTTACGTCGTTTGCCTGCGCGCAGGTCATCGAGCATTCATGGGGCGTCGAAGTGCGTTGGTCCGATGTCCGCTACCGCCACCGCAAGCAATATCCGTTTGTTGCCGTGCTGCTGATGGATCACAAGAGCCATACGCTCGGCTCCTTCGTCGGCTGGCTCAGCGATGACCGGCTGCAGAAGCGGCTGCGGATGAATACCTATTGACGTCCCAATGCCCTTCCTGCACAATGAGGAAGGGCAATCATTTTTTCACTAAATAATTTAAATAAGTAAGTGAAGGTTTCATATTGTGAGTAAATGCCGATGGGTGCGGAATCGATTCTGGAGAAGCGTAGCGCTCGCCTTTGTTCCCGGATTTCCCCCTTTAAGGGACTCATAATCAAGAAATCTGGGAACAACAGCGATCGGAAGAACGATCCGTTACCTTGAGGCCTTCATTTTACAAGCACGATGAACTTCGCTGATAAACAAATTAAAAAGCCCCGCCCTCTTGCGAGGACGGAGCTGTGATGATGCTTTTACGCCGGATTAACGGGATTGACCAGCCAGTTGCTGCTCAGCGATTTGGACAAGCTTTCTTGTGATGTAGCCACCAAGGGAACCTGCGTCACGAGTAGCTACGTTGCCGTAGTATCCGTCTGCAGGAATTTGAATGCCCAGTTCTTGAGCAGCTTCCATTTTCATTTGTTGCAAAGCTTGAGTCGCTTGCGGTACTACCAGAGTGTTGCTGTTACGGGATTGGCCTGCCATATGGAATTCTCCTTTCATCCTCTGCGAATGTTTGTTGGTGCAAGCTTAGTATGCGCGGGATGTTGAAGAATATGCTCTGCTTTTAAAAGTTTCGAGAAAAAACTTTCGGGCCTGCTCCGGCCCTATGAAAGGAGTTGTTCTCTGTGTCCAAATCGCTTTCTTTATTTTTTGCCGTCATCGGTGTAGTGTTTATGTTCGCCACCGCGATCGCCCTCAGTCACAATGGTTGGCTGGCGGCCGCCCTGGCCCTGCTCACCGTCTGCTGGATCGGCTCCGGCTTTGTCATGCGCGCCCGAATCCGCAGACGGTCACAGTAAACCCAAGTCACCCCGGAAGGACGAAGCCCATTCTCTCCTTGACATCCAGCAGCGTCTGTCCTGCGATGACAGAGGCTTCCTCCGCACCGGCCTTCAAAATCGAGGTCAGCTCGCCTGAACGGCGAATCTCATAATACCTGGCTTGCAGCGGCTCCAGAAGCGCCACGACATGCTCGGCCAGGTTTTTCTTGAAGGCACCGTAGCCTTGGCCTTCGTACTCCGCTTCGATCTCTTCAACCGTCTTGCCTGCACAATGAGCGTAGATCCCCATCAGATTGCTGATCTCCGGCTTGCCCGCCGGATCGTATCGGACTTCCCTGCCCGAGTCGGTCGTCGCCCGGCTGAGCTTCTTGCGGATCACATCGGGCGGATCGAGCAGAGCGATATAGCTCGCTGGATTCGGATTGCTCTTGCTCATCTTCTTGCTGGCATCGTCCAGCGACATGATGCGAGCGCCAACTTTTGGCGTATACGGCTCCGGCACCTTGAAGTAATCTCCGTATTTGCCGTTAAAGCGCTGCGCCAGGTTGCGCGTCAGCTCCAGATGCTGTTTCTGGTCATCGCCTACCGGTACCAGGTCCGCATTGTAGAGCATGATGTCCGCTGCCATCAGCGAGGGATAGACGAACAGCCCAGCGCCTACCGAATCCTTGCCTTCCGACTTGTCCTTGAACTGCGTCATCCTCTCCAGCTCGCCCATGTAGGACAACGTCGTGAACAACCACCCAAGCTCGGCATGCGCCGGAACATGCGACTGCAGGAACATGCTGGCTTTTGCAGGATCGATGCCGGCGGCCAGGAACAGCGCCGCCACCGACTCGGTCTGCTCGCGCAGCGCTTGTGGTTCTTGCGGTACCGTAACAGCATGCATGTCAACGACCATAAAGAAGCATTGATGGCTGTCCTGCAGCTTCACAAAATTTTGAATCGCGCCGATGTAGTTGCCCAGCGTCAGTTGGCCGCTCGGCTGTATGCCTGATAACACTCGTTTCATTGGAACCCCTCCATATCGCTTCTCATTCGGACAGAACGCAAAAAAGCCCCCGCCGCAAGGGACGAGAGACCGTGGTGCCACCCTAATTCGCTTGCCTAACCGGCAAGCCTTCACATCCCTTAACGCGGGACCGACGGAATACCCTACCCAGCAGTCACTTATGCCTGCCTTCCGATATCCGGCTCGAGGATCCATTCTGCAACGCGGCTGCTCCGGTTCGCACCAACCACCGGCTCTCTGCTCCAGCTTCACACGAGGATACTCATTCCTGTCATGGCCATTACAGACGATTATACTGTCCGGAATAGATTTGTCAAGGGCATGCAAACCCGATCGCTATCAAAAAATGGTGATTCAAAATACCTAAAAGTGGTGTAATATCTAAATAACTATGGTAATATTAGTCCATTAGAACTATTACGTCGTGAGACAGGAGGCATGGACAACATGTTGACCGAGTTAAAAGTAGCCCATTGTACGGAATGCGGCGAGATCTATCAGAAAAACCTCCGCGGTCTCTGTCAACGCTGCGCCATGGAGCTTGATCGTCAGATGCTGTCGGTCGAACGCTATATGGCACGTTATCCTGCGGCTGATACCGAAGCAGCTGCTGCCCATGCCGGGATCCTCCCCTCTCGTATCCGAGGATGGCTAAGATCCGGCAAGCTCCGCAATGACAGTTATCCCAACCTTTGTGACGCATGCGATCTGTGCGGGGCGCCTGTTCATGCCGGCCACCTGTGTCACGGCTGTTCGTCTCGTATCCAGACCGATATCCGGCGGGTGCTCACCCAGGAGATGGAGTCCCGGGAACGCAAGCGGACCGCCGTCAATTACCGTTATCGCGCATAACCCGTTCTTCCAGTTGCAGGGCAGCCCGTTACCCGACGGGTTGTTTTTTTATGTTCCTTTACCCAAGTTCCCTCACAGGATTGTCCTATAGACGCCTATTCGAGCATAAGCTATACTATAAATCGTAATGTTTACAAGAAATGAGGCGGATGTATTGAATACCTTCCTCCTGCGGATCCTGCCCCCGCTTACGCTCGGCTGTCTCGGATTAGTCGTCATGATTTTTACCGGCACCCAATTCTCCGACCTGGCGGCCTGGCGTGTAGATGGGGCTCATGTGCAATCCTTTAAGATTATGTTGCTCAGTCTCATCCTGGAAGCATTTCCGTTCATCCTGCTCGGGGTGCTGTTCTCCTCGGTGATCCAGGTGTTCGTCTCCGACGATATGATCCGCCGATTTACGCCTCGGCACGCTGTCCTCGGCGTCCTGTTCGGCAGTCTGCTCGGTATCCTGTTCCCGTTATGCGAATGCGGCATGATCCCCGTCGTGCGGCGGCTGATCCGCAAGGGTATGCCTGCCTATATCGGGATTGTTTTTATTCTGGCTGGCCCTATTATCAATCCGGTGGTCTACACCGCTACCTTTGCCGCCTTCCGGTCGCGGCCCGAGATCGTCTATACCCGGATGGGACTGGCCTTTGTCGTATCCGTTATGATCGGCTTGCTGCTGTACCGCTTCATGAAGAACAACCCGCTGCGCGAGCCTAGAGCTGCTGTGTCCGCTCATGCCTTGCATCAGGCCCATTCTCATGATCACGCACACGGTCCCTCCGGCAAACCGGGCAACCGATTGAGATCGATGCTGTCCCATGCTTCAGACGAGTTTTTTGAGATGGGCAAGTATCTCATCTTCGGTGCGATTCTGACAGCCCTGATCCACACCGGTCTCAGCCGCGAAGTGCTGATCGGGATCGGCGATCATCCCTGGTTTGCGCATGTGTTCATGATGGGCTTTGCCTTTATCTTATCGATTTGCTCGACTTCTGACGCTTTCGTCGCGGCATCTTTTGCAGGAACCTTCGGCGGCGGCTCGCTGCTGGCCTTCCTCGTATTCGGTCCGATGATCGATCTGAAGACGACGCTGATGCTACTATCCGCATTCAAGACCAAGATCGTATTATGGGTGATTGCCTTGTGCTTCGTTCTTGTGCTTGCTGGCTCGATTGTGACGGAACGGTTGTTCTTCAATTAACTAAGTTATGCATGTTTATAGAGAGGAGATGGATATCCAATGACCCTTGACACAGAAACCCGACGCCGTCTTGCTCATCAGCTGCTCCGGGCAGTCATCCTCGCTGGTTTTGCTTTTTTGATCGTCCAGCTTGACAGGAATGGCAATCTGACTCTGTACATCGCCCCCCGCATGACCATGTACGTGAAGCTGTCTGCGCTTGCTCTGTACGCCGCCGCAGTGTACCAGTTATTTGCCGCGCTGCAGTCGTGGATGGGGCGTAGCGCAGCACCAGACTGTGATTGCGACCACACCCCCTCGCCTTCGCGTCTAAAAAACATGATCGTGTATGGCTTGTTTTTATTCCCGCTGCTGCTCGGCTTCCTGCTCCCTGATACACTGATGGGCAGCATGCTGGCCGCCAAAAAAGGGATGAGTCTCAGCGGTTCGGAAAGTATCAATCGTCAAGCCATTGTCCCGGAGCCGCCGGCGGCAGGGCCGAAGACGCAGCCGGATCCGGCAGCGCAGGCCGACCCTGCCGCGCCAGTCGACCCGCTCGATGCGCTGTTTCCGGCCGACATCTATACAGAGTCCTATGCCAAAAACGCCAAGAAGCTCTACCAGCAGGAGCTGATCGAGGTAGAGGAGAAGCAATTTATCGAAACGCTGACCACCCTCGACCTGTACAGGGAGCACTATATAGGGAAAACTGTGCGGATCAGCGGCTTTGTCTATCGGGAGAGCGCGATGCCGCCTGACCAGTTCGTCGTCAGCCGCTTCGCCATGAATTGCTGCTCCGCCGACTCGATGCCTTACGGACTGATGATTCGTTACGCGAATTCCGGTACATTTGAGGATGACAGCTGGCTTCAGGTAACTGGCACGCTCGAGCTGACAACGTACAATGGCAATGAAGTCATGATCCTGCAGGCCACTGCTAGCAAGCCGATCCCGCCATCTGATACACCGTATGTCTATCCCGATTATGACTTTGGGCTTGATTTGTAATTAATTGGATTCTTCTCCTTGTGATTCCTTGCAGTATTGGTCGCATAGAATTTTCCGCTGTGACCATACTAAGGGACAAAGGAGGTGACTTCCATGTCTAATCAATCCCGCAGCAGCAACTCTTTGGTTGTACCGCAAGCAAGCGCGGCGCTTGACCAAATGAAGTTCGAGATTGCCCAGGAGCTCGGCATCCAGATTCCGCAAGATGGTTACTACGGGCATATGACGACCCGCGATACAGGTACGATCGGCGGTTACATTACCCGCCGCCTGGTGCAAATGGCTGAAGAGCAGCTGGCAGGCCGCTTTTCCCGATAAGGATTTTCCCCTTCCATGAACATAGAGCATTGAACTAAAATGGCGATATGCGGGTTAGCCCGCGTATCGCCATTTTTTTATACTTGCTGCAGCAGCAGCAATGGGGGCTGCTCCGGCGCTTTCGGCCTTCAGCAGCTCTCCTGCTCCTCTTTAATTGGTCTCCCGCAGCTGCTTGTTCTTGGGCGACTGGTAGCGGAACATCCCGCTCGCCGCATTGTAATTGGACTCGAACTGGACGCTCGCCGTCCAGGACTTCGCCTGCGGGCGCACGGAGAAATCGTACATAATCTCGCCATGTGTCCAGCTGCGTTTATAGCGAAGTGCATCGATCGCCATTTGTCGGAACGCCATGACCTGTGCAGCTGTGAGCCCTTTCTCCGTATGTTCTGTCGCACCGTTGCGGAATTCGATTGGATTGTGGCGAATTCCATACTTGCCGATTGCATTATTGCGGATATGTATAGTGACCGTGCCTGCAATCGCATTCGTTAACTCGTCTTCCAACTGACGAAATACATAATCGATCTGTCTAGCCAATGGTAGTCCCTCCAAATTCATCTTTATTCACTTCCTTTCATCCTTTTTTTCTTGATGTTGCCATCTAGTTCTTAAGACTCATTATAAAACCGTCAAAACTATAAAGCAATTGTTTTTTACGGCAAAAGTCTCACTAATCCGGCCATTTTCGATCTTTTTCGTGCGACTGCAAGATTATGGCGCGCAATTATAGACCTATAACGACAGGTGATGCTATAATATGGCTATTCTAACAAAAGAGGAGCAATGACTATGACGTGGATGAAATCATTGTCCATCCGTAACAAAATTTTGTTGGGCAGCTATGTGATCGCCGCCTTGTTCTCGCTTGCCATCGTCATCGTTACCCTTGTAAGCGGAGGCAGCCTGTGGGTCGGTCTATTGGTCATTGCGATCGTAGCCGCTCTCACTTTTCCAATTACCCGGCTCATTGAGAGAGCGCTTACAGAAACAATCGACGAGATGACGTCTGTCGCGTTTCGCATTGCCAAGGGGGATTTCTCGCAAAGAGTGGATATCACTTCATCCGTGGGCGAGCTTGGGCATTCCTTCAACAGTATGATCGACAAGCTAAAGGAAATTCTCAATGAAACGTCCGGCATAACCCGCCATGTATCCGATACGACAAGGAACATCTACGAAAAAAACCAGCAGCTGAAGCAGGTGATGGAGCAGGTCGCCCAATCATCCGGCGAGCTGGCCACAGGAGCTAACCAAATCTCCGAGGATGTATCCGGCATGAGCGAGTCGATCAGCCAGATCGAAACGATGGTCACCGGTTACGCCACCTCCACCAGGCAGATGAACGAACGTTCCGAGCAGACGCTGGAGCTGGTCGCCAAGGGCAAGCTGGCCGTGGAGAGCCAGACGGAGGGGATGCGCAAAAACGTCGAGGCAACTGCCGTCGTAGCCAGCACGATCGAGGAGTTGGCCAGACAGGCGAACGGGATCACCAAGGTAACCCACTCGATCTCCGAGATCGCCGAGCAGACCAATCTGCTCTCGCTCAATGCTTCCATCGAGGCGGCGAGGGCAGGCGAGCACGGCCGGGGCTTTGCTGTCGTCGCTCAGGAGGTCCGCAAGCTGGCGGAAGAATCGGCCAGTTCAACCAAGGAGGTATTCGGGCTGGTACGCAGCATTGAGCAAGGGGTCCAGCAGGCGATTGCCAATATCGCGGACAACGAGGAAGTCGTTCGCCAGCAGAACGACATGATCCGCGAGACGGAACAGATCTTCCAGGAAATCGTCAACAGCGTGGAGTTTATCGGGACCCAGATCGCGGCATTTACCAAAGAGAGCGACGCGATGCTGGAATCGGCACGCCAGATCTCCAGTGCGATCCAGAGCATCTCCGCCATCACCGAGCAATCTGCAGCAGGCACCGAAGAGGTCTCGGCTTCCATGAATGAGCAGATCGCATCCGTCCAGGATGTTGTCGACGAGACGACCAAGATGCAGCAGATGGTGGGTAAGCTCCAGCGGACGATCTCCGTCTTCAAGCTCTAGGTCTGACTGATACACACATAGCCACAGCCCGTTGTTACATAAACGGGCTGTGGCTATTTGGACATTCGCTTGCGGCGTTACGCAGACCTACTGCGCTTTTGGTTCCAGAAAAAATTGCACGGTCTTATCCATAAAGCCCGGCAGATGCTCGTGCCCGAAATCCGGGTAAATCTCCAGCCGTTTGGCCGACTGAATCTTGTTATAAGCGGCGAATTGCGTCGAAGGCGGGCATACCGTGTCCATCAAACCCACTGCCATCATCACCTCTCCTTGAATCCGGTCCGCGAGATGCTGGATATCGATATAGCCCAGCCTGGTGAACCACTCATCCTCGCGCAGATGCTGCGGATCATGATGACGGAAGAAATTGCGCAGCTCCTGATAGGCATCCTTCGCCAGATCCATCTGCCACACCCGCTTGTAATCAGATAGGAACGGGTACAGCGGCGCAAGCTTGCAGATCCTCGGCTCCAGTGCGGCGCAAGCGATCGTCAGCGCCCCTCCTTGCGAGCCGCCCATTGCATAAACGGCATTCCTATCCACTTCAGGCAGTTCCAGAGCGATCCCCGCCAGTTGGGCCGTATCCAGGAAGATGTGTCGGAACAGCAGCTGATCGGGATCATCCTTCAGCCCCCGTATGATATGACCATTCAGGGTTGTCCCCTGCACTCCGCCGGTGTCCTCGGACAGCCCGCCCTGCCCCCGGCAGTCCATCGAGAGCACGGAGAAGCCCAGGGAAGCGAGCGCCAGCTTGTCGTACCAGTCCCCGGAGTGCCCGCTGTAGCCGTGGAACTGCACGATGGCCGGATGCTTGCCGCTTCTATGTGTTGGCCTGACATATTTGGCATGGACACGTGCCCCGCGGACTCCGGTAAAATACAAATCGAAACATTCTGCATTCGGGGTTTGAAATGAGCTGGGGATAAGTTCAACTTTGGCATCAACCGCTTTCATTTCATTCAAAGCGCGCGTCCAATACGCATCGAAATCATCCGGCTTCGGGTTGATTCCCTCATACTGGTGCAATTGCGCCAATGGCAGATCGACTAATGGCATGTAGTTCGTCCTCTCAATCAGTGATTATGTAAATTCATGACCATGTTACTCCGATCCTGTGCAATTGTAAAGTACATAACCCCACAAAGTGCGGCTAGGCTTCGAAGCGTACTCAGGTACTTTGCGGGGGCCCCGGAAACATAAAAAAAGGCCCCTCTCTTCGCAGGGAAGAAAGGGACCGCCCGGTGTTACAACTAACCTGTAAAGTGCTGCACCCATTGGTTGTTATAGAAGCCGACGCCGATCTTCGTAAAGTTAGCGCCCAGGATATTAGCCTTGTGGCCGGGACTGTTCATCCAGGCAGTGACGACTTCCTGCGGCGTCCGCTGGCCGCTGGCAATGTTCTCGCCCGCATAGGAATAAGAGATGCCGTACGAACGCATCATATCAAACGGCGATCCGTAGGTTGGCGATTGGTGAGAAAAATAATTGTTATGATACATGTCCTTGGCTTTGTCCAGCGCTACACGACTCAGGGCCGCATCGGAAGCAAGCGGAGCCAGGCCGGCTTTGCTGCGCTCCTGGTTGACGAGGCTGACGACTTCGGCAGCATATGCGCTATCCTGGCTCTGAGCACCTGTGTCTGCCGGTTGCGAACCGGTGTTGCCGGTGTTACCGTTACTGGCCGGAGGTGTTACGTTATCGGCCGGCTGCGAAGGCGCAGTTGCATCCTGCGGGATACCAGGATTTTGCAGCTGCGGATACGATTCGAACAGCTTTTGCAGATCGATGCCGTACTGCTGGCCTATTTGATCGAGCATATTCTGATTGGTCATTTTGTAGAATTGGAAAGTTTGAACCTGAGTGTTCCCCGCAGCTTGAGCGGCTCCTCCACCCGTTACTGCTCCAGTGAGCAGCATACCAGCAGCCAGCACACCTGCAAGCGAGCGACGCAGCTTACGACTATTCATAGATGAATTGCCTCCTCTGATGATAGTTTGGATACGTCTTGTACCCGACGTCTACCATGGTAACATGGAACAGAGGAGGATTCATGCCATAATTATTGGGAAACCAGGTAACGCTCCCGCAAATAATCAGCCATCTTGCTATGCTTGCGCATCGATTTCTCATGCACCAGGTTGAGCTTGCCGTTGTCCAAACGGCCGAAGCGCTCACTCAGCTCTGGATTGTCGTGCGACCAGTCCATCCCCTGGAGCACTTGAAGACAAGCCGTCCATTCCGGATTGTAAACACCATCAACATACAGGAATTCATGTGCGTATAATGCAATCGATTCCTGCACGACCCGATTGGAGGAAATATATCGCGACTGGCCGGGCTGATCCGGCATATGCGGCAGAACCGCGTTCAGCAGTTGGTGGAGGATCTCCATATGTGCTGCGAGATCGCTGCGGATTCGGCGCGCAAGCTCGTAGGTGGGCTGCATTTTGCCGGTGAAGAGCAGCGTTGCCGTAGCGTATAGCCAGCTATAGCAAGTGTAGTTTTTGTTGAATGAGGTCAAGTTATTACGCTGCTCGATACCGGCTGCCTTCAACTGCTCGTTGTGCTCCGCTACTTGCTGCAGGACGAGGTTAAGCGGATCTGTGGAGTCAAAGGAATGGCCCAGCTCTTTGCTGACCAGCTGAACTTTGGCATTGATGTCGCCAAACAGCTGCCTCTCCTCTTCCTCGCTCAAACCGATGTAGAGTTGTACGGACAGCTCACTCTCATTGAGATCCAGCCGCCGTGTCTCGAGCTCAGCCAACAGTCCCTCCGTCTGGGCAAGCTCCTCTGCCAGCTCGGCGTTATCCGGCTCCCGCCTGCATTGAAGCTTCAATTGAGACGCCCTTTTGTCGTAGCGCCGGCTTTCCTTGAGCAGCTGCTCATTGACGTAGCCAAGCGCGACGATCCGATGCTGTCCATCGAGGATGCTCAGTTTGGAGCCGTGCTTGAGCAACAGCGATTCTCCATCCTTGGCCAAGGAACTGACGTCACGCAATGAAAGCGTTACCGTACCAAAAAACACGCGGTCCAAATCCCGCTCCTGCAGATAGGCAGCGATCTTGCGACGCTGCAGCGTACTTAGCTTGCGCTGCACCATGGGGTCAATGGTCGTATAATTCAACAGATCCTGCACCTTCAGCGATACCGTCGCCAGGCCGAAGCGTTCGCAGAAAGGGTGGATCGCCATCATCAGCCGCAATCCGTCCATTAGCTCGCCCCCTCCTTGTCTTCGATAAGAAACATATGCTGTTCTTGGAAGAAAGTTTGCACATGCTGATAGGCTTTCATGATGCGGCTCCTGCGCGGCAAGCGGTCTTTCTCGTCCGCATGATAGATGGTGTGCCACTGCACATGAGGCAGGATCTTCATCGCATACTCGAGATGATACGGATTGAACTGCGACGTCTTGAAGGCTTCCTCGTGGAAGAACAGTCCCAGGGCAACCTGGATATTCTCCGACCAGCAGAGCTCGCCCTTGCCTGGTTCGGGTAAGTAGGCAAGCAACAGCTTCATATAATGGGAAGCTTGATCCAGCGCACGTTCCAACTCCTGTTCCGTATAGTGATACCCATTATGGCGTGCAGCGGCTTTTAGCCTGCCTTCGAAGAGAGCAATAAGCAGCTCGATAAGAAGCGCATACGAGAATAAATAATCCGGTCCCTTCCCTCGCTCGGACAGCATATCTACCGGAATCCGGCCCATCACCTCGTATTCTTCGACCAGGCGGCTGGCCATGATATGATAAAACCGTCGCTGATCGCGCATGACCGCCAGATTGCCGCCGATCTTGCGCGGCAGCTTGTTGATATCGGAGAACAGCTGCCTCTCCTGCTTAGCGTCGATATCCCGGTAGATCATGACCGACATCGGAAAGTCGTACAGCTTGCGCAGCTTGGTCGTGATCTCTTCCATGCGCTCGTACTCCCGCCTGTCCTTCGCTCTGGCCATATTGCTCTGCAGCATCTCTGTCAGCCTGCGGAATGCTGCCAGCCGATGCTGACCATCCACGACATAGCATTTCTCCATGGGCTGCAGATAAAGCGCCCCCGTCTCCTCGTCATAATGTCCTGCCCCGCGGGCGGAGAGCAGAATACCGGGAAAGTAAATCGTCTGGTCATGATCCAGGTACAGCAGTACATAATCCATCAGTCGGGACAAATTCTGGGGGATCAGCTGTCGTTGAACCTCCAGATCGATCTCATAGATCTGAAAAAGCTTGCTCATGGGCAGCGTCGTGGACAATGTCGCTTGTCCGAAGGTCCATGCCGTCGTTCCCGGCACCTCGATAAGGGAAGCATGCTTCTTCTGTGAGATCAGATCCGCCAAGGATGAGATAGATTCCAAGCTTTTCACTCCTTTGACTATGATGACTTCTTTTGATTACCAATTATATCAAACTTTACAATGGGACAACATATCCAATTTTCTATGACCTTTTTCCCGCGGACAGCGGGCCCCTTGGATAGCTATGCGATTGCGGGGCAATATATGTATCGCACGCCTGCAACAGCGCAAAAAGGCCTCTGCACATGGCAGAAGCCTCTTGCTATTGCTCTATTTGTTCGTCAATCGCACCCAGAAGCCGCCCTTGAATTCTTTGGGCTCATGTGAGATCACGAAAGCTTTAGGCGAGAGATTGCGGATGCTTTTCATCAACCGCTTCTCATTGCTCCGCTTTACCAATACTTGCATCACTAAGCGCTTGCCGTCCCGGCCGTCAGCCGCCCATGAGGACACGCCATATCCGAGATCCCGCAGCTTGTTGGGCAGCTCCACTTCGAGCTCGTCGACGATAACCTGGACCACCAGATAACCGAGCGCCAGATACTCCTCGATCCTGCTGCCCAGATATACACCGATGCCGAAGCCGATACAATAAGCCGCCATATTGACCGGATTATCCAGATTGGACAATACCAGGTTCAAGCCCGTGAGATAGACGAAAACTTCCGCCATCGCCAGAAAGGAGGCTGCGCCTCTTCGGCCTTTGATGACCAGAATGAGACGCAGCGTAAATATGGAGACGTACACCATATTGATGACGATGATGGTACCGACAAGCGTCCAGGAAATCATTGTTCCCGTGTAGCGATGAACTCCGGTCTTGGCTTTTGTCCGGAGAACGGCTCGACGATCCGGTTGTCGACATGATTATAGACAAGGAACACGTTGCTCCGCGGAAGCGGTGTAATGTTGCTGTTGGAGCCGTGCATCGTATTGCAGTCGAACAGCAGGATCGAGCCAGCTTTGCCTACCGCAGTATCGATACCGCCTTCTTTCACCAGTTCGGTCAAGCTGTCCTGATCCGGTACGCCGTACTCCTGACGGCGCAGCGACTCTTTGTAATGATCATCAGGCGTCTGACCGATGCAAGTGATGAATTTTTTGTGCGATCCCGGCACGACCATCAACGCGCCATTATAATCGTAGTTGTCTTCAAGTGCGATAGAACAGCTAAGCGCACGCATGCTCGGCATACCGTCCTCCACGTGCCAAGTCTCAAAATCAGAATGCCAGTAGAACTCCTTGCCGTTGAAGCCCGGCTTGTAGTTAATGCGGGATTGATGAATATAGGTTTCACCGCCCAGCAGGTAAGAAACGATCGCTTGCAGTCGCGGATGCTTCGCTACAAGACTGAATACCGCGTTGCTTTTATGAATCGCAAAGATCGAGCGGACTTCCTTGCTCTCTGGTTCGAGGATGACTTCGTCCACCGGATTGTCCTTGAACTTCTCCTGCAGACGGCCGAGCTCCGCCCGCCAATCGGCAATCTCCTCGTCGTTGAAGAAGCTGTCCAGCAGCAGATAGCCGTTTTTCTCATAGAACTCGGACTGCTCTTTGGTAAGGGGACTGTTCGGCGTCCATTCGGAATAGACGACAGGATCTTTGCGCTCCAGAACTTCCGGTTTGTCACTCACTCGGGAAGGGTACTTATCGATCTTGTTTGGGGTTTGAACAGTTGAACTCATCGTTTAACATCCTCCTTCTCATTGTATAAAAATTTCTGGCCAGTGCAGCTGCGTATCCAAATCAGTCCGCAGCGACTGGGTAGACGCCCTCGGCATCGTGAACTTCCTGCCCGCTGAGCGGCGGATTGAACACGCAGATCATACGCATCGTTTTGGTGGCCCGCAGCAGATGCTTCTCGTGCCCATCCAAGGCGTAGATCGTGCCCGGCCGGATCGGATATACCGGTCCGCCTTCAGGCTCGATCTCGCCTTCGCCCTCGATGCAGTACACCGCTTCGACGTGATTTTTGTACCAGATCAGCGTTTCCGTGCCTGCCTTGATCAGAGTATCGTGCATGGAGAAGCCCATCCCGTCTTTCTTCAGCAGCAGGCGCCGCGAATTCCACGTTTCCGTATCGACATCGTCCTTCGTATTCAGGACGTCTTCCAGATGCTTGACGATCATGTATTCTCACACTCCACTAAGTTAGTTGATATTTTTTATTGCAGCACAGGCTGCATGACTTCATTCATAATCTCTTCCATTGCTTCGGACACCAGGGCCAAGCCGCGCGCCAACACATCGGACTCGATCGTCAGCGGCGGCATAAGTTTGGCAACCTCGTCCTTAGGACCGGAAGTCTCCATGATAATGCCGCGCTCGAAGGCAGCTTTGCACAGCTTGCCGGCCTGCTCAGGTTCATCGAAAGCGATCCCCAGGATCATCCCTTTGCCCTTCACATGAGCACCGCAGTCTGGATGAGCGGCGATCATCTTCTCCAAGGCTTGACGGATCATCTCGGATTTGGATTTCAACTCCGCTTCCAGCTTACCGTCCTCCCAATAGCTGAGCGCTTCAGCAGCCGCAACGAAACTCAGGTTGTTGCCGCGGAACGTGCCGTTATGCTCGCCTGGATTCCATTTGTCATATTCAGGCTTGATCAGGGTCAGGGCAAACGGCAGACCAAAGCCGCCGATCGACTTGGAGAGGCAGACGATATCCGGTTCAATGCCGGTATTATCGAAGCTGAAGAAGCTGCCTGTGCGGCCGCAGCCCATCTGTACATCATCGACGATGAGCAGGATATCCTTCTGCCGGCAGATCCGGGCGATCTCTTTGAGCCATGGCGTGCTTGCGCGGTTAAGACCGCCTTCGCCCTGGACTGTCTCGAGGATGATCGCTGCCGGGATCTCGACCCCGCTGCCGGGATCATCGAGCATCTTCTCCAGATACTGCGCCGTATTCACACCTTCACCCATATATCCGTCATAGGGCATGAAAGCTACATTATCTAGCGACACTCCGGCACCTCCGCGTTTGAACTTGTTGCCGGTAGCGGCAAGCGAACCGAGCGACATGCCGTGGAACGCGTTGGTGAAAGAGATGATCCCTGTCCGGCCCGTTACTTTGCGGGCGATTTTGAACGCGCTTTCCACCGCATTGGTCCCTGTCGGACCGGGGAACATCACTTTGTAGCTGAGATCACGCGGCTTCAGGATTTTATCGTTGAACTGCTGCAAGAAATTCTCTTTGGCATGCGTTGCCATATCCAGGCTATGTGTGATCCCGTCGTCAAGCATATATTCAATCAGCTTCTGCTTGATTTTCGGATTATTATGTCCGTAGTTAAGCGCGCCCGCTCCTGCGAAGAAATCAATGTATTCATTTCCGTTCGTATCCCATAGTCTGGCGTTTTTGGCTTTATGAAATACAGTAGTGAAATTCCGGCAATAGCTGCGCACCTCGGATTCCATATCCTCGAACACTTGCATGGACGGTTTTTCTTCACTCTGGTTTAAATAATTCATCTAATCACTCCTTTAAAATACTGAAAACCGAACTTTCCAAACTTGATACAAGGTTATTCTCCTAAGCTTGCGGGAAAGGACCGATGCGCAGAAGCGGCTCGGCTTCATGCGACTGTCCCTCCGGAAACATCTCGGGGCCGTAGCCGTCTTCGATAATCTCCCGGATGGACACCCGATACGACTCGGCAAAGGATTGGAACAACCTGCGGGATGCGGCATTGGACGGGCTCACAGTCGCTTCTACGAAACGCAGCGGCTGGGGATGCTCGCGCCGCAGCAGCTCCTCCAGCATCGATGAAGCCAGTCTGCGGCCCCGCATCGCGGGATCGACAGCCGCTTGCCAGATGAACAGCGTCGAAGGCTGTTCCTGGCGGTAGAAGCCGGAGATGAAGCCAACGATCCGGCCTTCCTCCTCTGCCACTACGCAGCTCTGGCTAAACGCATCGCACAGCAGAAGATAGCAATATGCCGAATTGAGATCCAATGTGCCTGCCCTGCGGATCAAGTCATATACCTTCGTGCCGTCTTCCTTTACCGGCTGCCGAAGCGTCAAGCTTGCTACTTGGGACATGGCTTGTTAACCCCTTTTTCTCATTATTTGATACGTTTAAGGAACGTCTGCAGCCGCTCGCTCTGCGGATTCTCGAAGATCTGCTCGGGCGGCCCCTGCTCCACAATCAGGCCGTCAGCGCCGAAGACCACTCGATCGGCTACTTCTCTTGCAAAATCCATCTCATGAGTGATCAGCATCATCGCCATTTCGCCTTCTTCGGCAATCTCCTTGATGACCTCCAGCACCTCGCCAACCAGCTCCGGATCAAGTGCCGACGTGACCTCGTCGAACACCATCACCTTCGGACGCATCACCAGCGCCCGTGCAATGGCGACCCGCTGCTTCTGACCGCCGGAGAGCTTCGCTGGATAGACGTCCAGCTTATCCTCAAGACCGACCTTGCGCAGCATCTCCACAGCCCGTTCATGAGCCTCTTCCTTGGAGAGACCAAGCACCTTGACCGGCGCCTCAGTGACGTTGTTTATGACTTTCATGTGCGGGAACAAGTTGAAATGCTGGAACACCATGCCGATCTTGGTCCGCATCCTGTGCAGATGCTTCTCGTTCGCCGGCACGAGCTTCCCTTTGTGCTCCATATGCCACAGATGCTCGCCCTCGACCTCGATCGTCCCCGACGTCGGATGGTCAAGCGTCATGAGCATCCGACCCAAGGTCGTCTTGCCGGAACCGCTGGGGCCGATGATGGCGATCTTCTCGCCGGCAGCCATCTCCAGGTTGATGCCATGCAGCACCTCCAGATCGCCAAACGACTTTTTCACATCGGTATATTTGACCATCGGTGCACCCGTTTGTTCAGCAACTGTGAGCTTGTCGGCCGTTGCGGGTGACGTCTGCGGCTGTATTTCCATCGTTGTGCCCAACCTTTCCACCCCCTGTTCGTTTGATATATAACCATCTATCCCTATCGATAAACGTTAATTTTGTGTAAAACTTCACCTTATCCGGTTAATCGGACAAGACGCTGTTTATTTGCTCTGCCGCTGCGCCATTTTGTATTCCAGAAGACTGACAAGCGCTGCGAGCAGCAAGCTGATGATGAGGAATAAAATACCTACCAGCGTATACGGCTCTGTTGGCCGCCAATCACGGGAGACGATATTTTTCGCCCGCGAGAGCAGTTCCATCACCGTGATGGCTGCCAGCAGCGGCGTCTCTTTGAAGACGACGATCAGATAATTGCCCATAATCGGCAGGATCGGCGGCACCGCCTGCGGCAGGATAATACGCGTCCAGGTCTGCTGCTTGGAGAAGTTGAGCGCACGCGCAGCTTCCCATTGCCCCTTCTCCACACCATCGATGCCGGAGCGATATACCTCAGCCAGATAAGTGCTGTAGTGAAGCCCGAGACCGATAATCCCTGTCATGAAAGCGGTCATGGTGATGCCAAAGGACAGAGGCAGTGCATAGTACAAGAAAAATAATTGAACCAGCAGTGGCGTATTGCGGACAAATTCAATGAATCCTGTGACTGCCATCCGAATGATGCGGAACCGGGAACGTCCCAGAACAGCTAGCAGCATCCCAAATGTACAGGCAATCAGAAATCCGAAGAGCGTGGCCAGCAGTGTTGTCCCGATTACATCAAGCAGCAGAGGCAACACGGACCATGCATATTCCCAACTCCAAATCATGCTTTACAACCTCCCCGCTGACATTTTGCGCTCGAACAGCCGGGCGGCATACGAAATCATCGAGGCCAGGATGAAGTAGATCACAAGCAAAGTGAAATACAATTGCGTACTCTGCTGAAAGTACAGTCCGCGCAAAATATCCGCTTGCTGCACCAGATCGGCCATACCGATAAAGAATAACAGGGAGGATGCCTTCAACAGCTCGATCATAAGGTTGTTGAAGGGCGGAATCATCCGGACTAGCGCTTGAGGGAAGATAATCCGGAACATTCGCTGGGCGGGAGTCATATTAAGCGCCCGTGCCGCCTCCCATTGTCCTTGGGGTACGGCCAATATCGAGCTGCGGACGATCTCCGAACCAAATGCGCCGTAATTCAGGCCTAATGCCAGCACGGCAGCCATGGTTTTGGATAGCTCGATATTCATATAGGGAAGAACGTAGTAAATCCAGAACAGCAGCACCAGCAAGGCTATACCGCGAAAGGTCAGCACATAGACCAGCGCCAGACCTCGGATTAATCTAAATTTAGACAAGCGGCAGATACCCGTCAATGCCGCGAGCAGCAGAGCCAATACTGCGGCGAGAACGGTCACTTGTACAGTCGTGAGCGTCCCCTTCCACAGCAATGGCATCCACTCCAGCCAATAGTCAATCATTGGTTACCCGCACAGCTCCGCAGCGGTCACATCGCCCGGCAGCTCTTCTTCGGTAAATCCGAACTCTTGGAGAATCTCCAGCAATTGCCCGGATTCTTTCAGCTTCTCCAATTCTTCGTTGAACGCTTCTACGAACTCAGTATCCGCTTGACGGAAAGCAGATGCGCCGTAGCCTCTCACACTCTCGCCATCAATAACCGGTTGTTCAAACCCTTCGACACGCTCCAGATTGTCATCGCCTGCAGCATCCAAGCGGGATTGCAGTGCCGGGCCAGTCATCGCCATAGCGTCCACCCGGTCAGCCTGAAGCGCACTCACGGCTGCATTCTGATCCGGTACAACGACAATTTGATCTTCAGGTACCCCCATTTGTTCCAGGTACTCAATTTCCACCGCACCGGTCATAACCGCGACCTTTGCTCCACTGTTTGCAATATCTTCATAGCTGTTCAAACCCAGCGGATTGCCCGTCTTCACGGCAAGCGCCTCGCCGATGCTGTACTCCGGATTGGCAAATGCCACTTCCGCGCAACGGTTCGGGTTGATGAACATGCCAGCTGTAATCATATCAAAGCGACCAGCCTGCAGACCGCCGATCAATCCGCCGAACTCAGTCATCTCACCGCGCATTTCATCAATGCCGAGGTTGCTCAGGATGACCCGGGCGATTTCGACCGCTTCACCAGTCAAGGTACCGTCCGCTTCCTGATACGCATAAGGAGCTTCGTTAGCGAACCCAACGTTGATGTAGCCCTGCTCTCTGGCTTTTTCCAGCGTGCTCTCTCCGTCACTTGTCTCTGCGCCATTCTCGCCGTTCGTCTCATTATTTTCCGATCCTGGCGGCGGCGGTGGCGGCGTCGACGTCTCCGGCAGATTGTTGCCATTATTGGAGCCGCAAGCTGCTAACACCATCATCACTACAAACAAAACTAACAACATACTCTTCTTCACTTTGTTCTCACTACCCCTCTTTATTTTTGAGGAGATGACGAGCATGTAACGGCTCACACATCTCCAAGCGCAGCAAGGATTTTCCCGCATTCCAGAGCTTTACATCGCTTCTCAGCGTCTTGGAAGCTCACTTGGGACTCCCCCGCGCAACAACACTAATAATGCTAACATGTATCCGGTGGGAGGTCATTTCCAGTAAACTATCATAATTCAAGCGATTTCATGCTGACTTGGTAAGAGAAGGGTTCTGCTACCTTCATTCTCTTTATTCCTCCCTTATCTTCCCGTATGTTAGCAATTACAACGGTTTACCCCCCATCATAATTATGTTATTAGACCGATTGCGGGCGAGTTAAACAAAGAAAAATCAACAAACTGACCTATAAAACGATCAATTTGTTGATTTTTCGTTTAATTTGATGAAATTTGAGCATTTTTAGGCTTGTTCACCTTTGTAACGGGTGTAAGAGCAGGTCTTAAGGCCAGCTCTTGCTTATAATTACCCGTTCTGCCCGTTTTGAATCAGATCCGGCAAGGTGAAACGGCTTCGCCTAAGAGTTTTGCAAAGCAAAACTGGCTTCGTAAGCACACGGCGTCGCAAGTTTCATTCCGGAGAAATATAAGCCAAGCAGATGTCTAAAACATATACGCTTACTATTTCAAAAATGATGGCCTGCCAGCCACTGGCCGCATACGCGGCTCCACCCAGCGATATGCGGATCATCTGAAGCAAGCCCAAGCCCATGGCCGCCGTGATCGTAGACGTGGAGATCAAAAGGGACCCCGGCACGACTCAAAGCGGCCGCAAAGAACAAGCTGTTCTCGACAGGAACCCCGGCATCCTCAGATGTGTGCCACAAGAAGGCTGGCGGGGTGTCTTGGCCCACGTGGAGCTCATTGCTCAGATGAGCGATCTGCTCCTCCGTCGGTACGCTGCCCAGCTGATTGCTGCGGGATCCCTCATGTGTATAAGGGTCCTTCATCGTGATGACAGGATAGCACAGCACGATCAGATCCGGACGGGAAGAGCACCGGTCGATCGGATCCTCGGCTGACGGATCGCCGCTGTCGTGACGCGTGCCGGCAGTAGCCGTCAAGTGGCCGCCTGCGGAGAAGCCGAGCAGGCCGATCTTGCCCTTGTCCAATCCCCACGCAGTAGCATGATGGCGGACGTAGCGGATTGCCCGCTGGGCATCCCTGTAGGCCCAAGGATACGAATAAGGGGCGACTCGGTAACGCAGGACGAATGCCGTAATGCCCAAGCTGTTCAACCATAACGCGATCGGCTCTCCTTCGTGATCAGCCCGCCTCGCATAGCCGCCGCCGGGGCAGACGATCACAGCCGACGTCGCCCCGGCCGCCAGGTAGGGGGTAAGCGCAGGGATGTCTTCCGGATCCGCGCCGCGAGCGCCTGGCGCCCCGCCTGGCCACAAGATGTGATCTACGCTCTCAGATCCAGCCATTTGATCTCCTCCGGCGTCAGCTTGATCCGGGTCGCCTCACTGCAGGAGATCATCTCCGCCTCGTTGCGGGGACCGATCAGCGCAGCAGTCGGGAACGACTGGT
Organism: Paenibacillus jepli; assembly: GCF_047238105.1. Lineage (NCBI taxonomy): Bacteria > Bacillati > Bacillota > Bacilli > Caryophanales > Paenibacillaceae > Paenibacillus > Paenibacillus jepli. Next base: position 6,005,603 of record NZ_JBDFMD010000001.1, on the reverse strand, counting down.
TCAGTACATAGGCCAGGGCGATCTGGATCGTCGTAACGCCTTTCTCGCCGGCCATCTGCTCGGCTCTCCGGTAACGCTCCCAGTTATCGTCGCTGTAGAATACACGGACGGTATCCGCATCGGAGCGATCCTCCGGGGAAAATCGGCCGGTAAAGAAGCCTCTGGCTTGCGAGGACCAGGAGAACAGCGGCAGTCCGGTACGCTCATGCTCGGCCAGGAGCGCTTCGTCAACACTGATCGCGTCCTTCCAGTAAGGCTCATTGGCTTTGGCCAGACTCAGATTGGGGCTGTTGAATTCGAAGCCCCGCAGTCCGTGCTCTGCCGCGTAGCGGTTGGCCTCCTGCAATCTCTCCCATGTCCAGTTGGAGGCGCCGAATGCCAGGATCCGGCCGGCTTCCACGTGGCTGTTGAGGATCTCCAGCACTTCTCCCACCGGGACTGCCGGGTCGTCGCGGTGCAGCGCATACAGGTCGATGTAGTCCGTGCGCAGCCGTTCCAGACTGATACTGAGCTCTTCGTCGATCGCCTGCTTGTTGACCCGGTTGCCGTCTTTGTTGGGATGGCCGCCTTTCGTCCAGATATTGATGTCCTTGCGGTTGCCCCTCTCTTCCACCCACATGCCGAGCGCCTGCTCGCTTTTGCCGCCGCAATAGATAAATGCCGTATCGATCGTATTGCCGCCGATGGCGACATAGGCATCCAGATTGGTGCTGGCCAGCTCATAGGTTTCCGGCGTGAAATAATCCGATCCCATAATCAGCGTGGACACGCCGTTGTGCAGGCCGGGAATGGCAATCTGTTTCATTGGTTATTCCTCCTCATGATTGGATCTGTACGCGCTGACGCTCATAAGCCGAGCGCAGACAGGCGTCGATGGCTTTCATATTGGCTATGGCGTCGTCAGGTGTGAACCTGTTCTCCGCCTGCTTCCACACATGGGCTGCAAACGTATCCGCTTGCAGGGCGTATTGATTTAGCTCCGGCTGTTGCTCCTCGCGCCGCCCTTGCTTCGTCTCGACGAAGACATGCGGCGAACCGATGAAGGCAGACGGCACCTCGATACGGCCTTCGGTCCCGAGCACCTCCAGTGTATTGCGGAAGGCTGCCCACATGCCGCAGTCGAAGGTCAGTGCGCGGCTGTCCGGGAACTCGAGCAGACCGGAGGCCATCATGTCGACATTGTCATGTTCGGGAGAGATGAGGGCATGGACCGTAGCGGCCACAGGCTCGCTGCCATAGATCAGGCGGGCCGCACTGATCGGGTAGCAGCCGACATCATAGATCGAGCCGCCACCCCACTCGCGTCTGAATCTCACATTGCCTTCAGACGACGCACTATTAAAGGTAAAGGTGCCGTGGATTCCCCGCAGCTCACCGATCTCCCCGCTTGCCACGATCTCGCGGATCCGATCGTAGCGCGGATGATGGCGGTACATAAAGGCTTCCGCCAGATGCACGCCTTCCTCTGCAGCGCACACAGCCATTGCCGTCGCTTCCTCCGCAGTCAGCGCGATCGGCTTCTCGCACAGTACGTGCTTGCCCGCTTGCATCGCCCGGATCGACCATTCCTTATGAAGATGATTGGGGAGCGGGATATAGACGGCATCGATGGAAGAATCTTCGAGGAGCGCCTCATAGCTTCCGTAGACCGCAGGAATGCCCAGCTTCTCTGCCAGCTTGCCTGCCTTGTCCGCATCGCGGCTGGCAATCGCGGCGGCTTCGCCGGTCTCCGACGCCTGGATGCCGGGGATGACGGACCGCTCGGCGATCCCGGCGCAACCGAGGATCCCCCAGCGTAATGTTCTAGACACTTGCTTCAGCTCCTTTTCAGTAGGTTCTGAATCCTATTATAGAGCAGCCCGCGCCAGAAGGATATAAAAGTGTTTTCACGCCGATGTAACGATATTCATTTCAAGCCAGCACAGCAAACACGCTGCGGCTCATGACCGCAGCGTAATAATATAGGTGACCGGCTCGTTACTGTTGCCCTTTCTGACAAAGGCAGCCGCCATCAGTTGGTCCCCCGAGGGGCTCCATTGGAGGCGGTTAGAGAGACTTTCGAGCTCGATCGTGACCTGTGTCACCTTCCCCGTGACCACATCGGCCACGAACAAACCGCTCGTCCCCTTATCCGGATTGATCAGATTATAGGCCAGACGGGTGCCATCCCTGGACCAAGCTGCACCGAAGATTTGCACGGCTTTGCTGAGCCCGAACTTCTCTCTGCCTTCCAGATCGGTGATCGACAGCTGCATCTCACGCTCACGGGTGCGATTGACCAATGCGAGGGATTGCTGATCCGGTGAAGGGATAACCCATATCGCTTGATCGTCCAACAGTTGCGGCGCTTCGTCTCCCTCTTGGACGTATAACTGCTGCCCTCTGATGTAGTACAGCCGATCCCCGAAGAGATGTACGTCAGACACGGTCAGGTCTTCCGTATCCGCTGCAACCTCCGTTTGACCATACACGTCGGCGAGGTAGATCTTGCCTGACATCGTCGGGAACAATACATGCTCGCTGTCGATCCAGTTCCCCTCATAACCAAGGATGAGGTCATCGGGTCCCTGCGATTCCGTTACCGGCAGCACCTTGCCCGTCTCCATATTGCGAAGATATCCGAAGCCGAGCGACTCCTCCATCAATTTGAAGAACAGATGCTTCTTGTCCGGAGAGAGCATGCCTGCATCCTGATCCCGATCGCTTGGCAGCAGGACCGTCTGCTCCTGATCTGTCAGATCATGGAGGATCAGATTGACCGGATAGCGGGTGTTGCCCTCAAGCACCAGCGGTGTACGGTCGGTGTTGGCCTTGCTGGCCAGGATCGTCTCCTCGTCCAGCCAATCCATCCCTCGTACATCCGGCACTTCCAACAGACGCTCGACCACGACCTCGCCTTTCGTCCCTGGGGCGGGTTGTTCCAATACGGTGATCTGTTTGTCCTGTCGCTCGATTACCTGACGGTCAGCTTGGCGCTCCGCTCCGCAGCCTGCCGTTGCCAGAACAAGCGCAGTCGAGAGTACAGCTAATATGATATTGTTAATGCCGCTCTTCATCCGATCCCTCCTCTCTTGGCGGCTCATCCAGCATCTGATGCAACGGCAGACGCACGATAAAAACCGATCCTGGCTGCTCCGGCGTGCCGTCTCCCGCCATTACATCGAGCTCGCCCTGCAGTTTTTTTATGACCTGGCTCACGAGCGCCAGTCCAAGACCGCTGCCGCCCGATTGGCGGGACCGGTCCTTGTTCACCGTATAGAAGGGATCAAAAATCCGCTCCCTGGCATCCGGCGGAATGCCAATCCCCGTATCCCTGACCCGGATGACCGCCATTCCTTCTTCTTGGCCGCACTCGACCGTGATCGATCCGCCCGGAACATTGTATTTGACCGCATTGTCCAGCAGATTAATAAAGATCTGGATGATGCTCTCCCGGTCCGCCCAGATCACCGCAGGCGACAACCGTTCTCTGATCGTTAGTCCGTGCCGCTGCGCTTTGCCCGTCATCCGGAGGCACAGCTCGGCCAGCAGCTCGCTCATATCCAGCGCCTCTTGCTCTTGCTCGAACTCGTAACGCTCCAGCGCAGACAGGTGCAGCACCTTCTCCACCATTTCCTGCAGCCGCTGCGCTTCCTGGCCGATCTGCGCATGCGCCTGGCGGATCAACTCCGGGTCGTCGTCATACATGCCCATCAGGTCGACATAAGCCTTGATGGAGGTGAGCGGTGTCTTGAATTCATGGCTGATGTTGCCGATAAACTGTTTTTGCTGCTGCTCAAGCGATTGCAGCTTGGCAACCGCCAGACGCAGCTTGCGCTGTTCATCCTCCATCACCCGGATATTCTGCTCAATCTCTCGGCTCATATGAAAGATACTCTCCCCCAGCTCGCTCAGCTCATCTCTCCCGTTTACCGGCATACGCTTAAGGAAGCGGCGGCGCCGGATCTCTCCGGCAGCGTCCCGGAGCCTGTAGATTCTCGCCGCCAGCCGGTTGAAAAACAAGTAGCCAACCAACAGTCCGCCCAAGGTTACAGCAGCCCCTGTCAGCAGAAACAGTCGTTCAATCCGTTGCTGGAATTGGTGCTGGTCCGTCAGCGAATAATGGAACTGCACAACGCCCATCTGACCGGCAGAGCCGGTCAGCGGTGCCAGATAATCTATCGCTTCGGCCGAGGACTGATAGGCGATCCTGCCGGAGAGCGCATAACCAAGCGCCTCGCCGATATCCGTGTCGTTCACCTGGAACAGGGAGTTGCCGACCGGCTCACCCTCCAAGTTATAGATGACTACCGGGAGTCCGATGAGCATGCCGACACCGTTCGCCAGCTCCTGGCCGTGCAGACGGAGGAATGTCTGATCCTCCATCCGCTCGCCGAGCAGATAGGTCTGCCGGACGCGCAGATTGGCGATCTCGCTATGCTGGAGCAGGTCCTGCTCCAGCTCATCCAGCTTCTGCCGCTCGATGCCTTCCATGACCAGCACGCTGAGCAGCCAAGTGGTCATCGCCAGCAGCAGTACCAGCCCAAGTCCGAGCTGGACCTTGAGACTGATACGCCGCATCCACCTCATTGCAGCGCGGCAGCCCGGTAGCCGATCCCGTAGACGGTCTGCAGCAGCTGATGGTACGGCTCACCCAGCTTCTTGCGCAGACGCTGCATATGGATATCGACTGTCCGGGTACCGCCGGCATAGTCCAGACTCCAGACCAGATCGAGCAGCTCATCCCGTGTATAGACCCGTTCCGGATGGGACAAGAGCAGCACCAGCAGGTCGAATTCCTTGGGCGTCATCTCTACCGGGACATCGTCAATCTTAACGGTACGGTGCGGCACTTGGACAGTCAAGCCGCCGAAGGCAATATCCGCCGGCTTCTCCTCTTGTACCGCACGCTCCATCCTGCGGAACAGCGCTTTGGTCCTGGCCAGAAGCTCCCTCAGATCAAAAGGCTTGGTCATATAGTCATCAGCGCCAAGCTCAAGACCGAGAATTTTGTCCACGATGTCGTTTTTTACCGTCAACAGGATGATCCCGAGACCTTGCCGGTTCTCCAGCTTTCGACAAACCTCATACCCATTCAGCTTGGGCATCATGACATCCAGGATGAGGACACGCGGCTTGAACTCAGCTGTCTGTCTAAGCGCATCCTCCCCATCGTGAGCCACAGCCACGGTATAGCCTTCCCGCCGTAAGGCGTAGGCTACTGCGTTGGCTATGCTCGCTTCGTCATCTACGACCAGTATGCGATGTTCCATAATGCCAGCCTCCGTCAGTTTATATTTACTATATCCTCTCTGTATCTCTATAGTACGTCTGGATTGTTTCGGAATTGTAACCTTTAGAGAGGTTGCCTTCATTATAAATGGCCCATCTTGCCTGTTGTCAGCAAAATGGGCCTCACTTGAATTTATAAATAGTTACACTAAATCACAAGCTTCCGCAGGCATCCAATGCGCATCCTGACCGTCCCACTTCACATTGCAGCCGATCGGATTGGTCAAGGGGACGCTTACCGGTTGACCGGACAGATGCTCCATTAGCGCCCGGTCCAGATCATTGACCTCCATCTTCGAAGTCTCGCGTGGATTGTCGACTCCCCGGCCAGTATAGATCAGTTTGCGATCCTTGTCGAACACATAAAAATGCGGCGTTCGCAGCGCACCGTAAGCCTTTGCGACTTCCTGGCTTTCATCGCGCAGGTAGACCCACGGGAACTGCTGCTCTGCCATCCGCTTCACCATATGCTCATACGAATCGTCTGGATGCGTATTCACACTGTTGGCATTGATGCCGACGAACCGAACGCCTTGTTCTTCATACTTGAGGGCCGTCGCCCGTGTCACCTCATCGGAGCCAACAACGAAAGGGCAGTGGTTGCACGTAAAAAACACGACAAGTACATCTGCATCTGCAAAGCTGTCCAGCGAGTAGCGGTTGCCGTCTGTCGCAGCAAGCTCAAATGCCGGAGCCTGCTCGCCGATGGTCAAAGTAAAAGACATCTTTTCTTCTCCTCCTGTCCGTCGCCTGTCAAAAACGATGATGGCGGTTTCACTTGGAGTATAGCAGACTGGCCTTTCATTCAGCAAGACAAGTCGCAGGCTTCATTATATAATGATACAAGATCGGAAGACCGGTCCAATCCACAACGGAGGAGATGCAAGCGCAATGACCGCACCTGTTATCGAACGAATCGACTATCTTGGAGAACCCGCCGTGCTCGTACATACGTCTGAGCTGAGCGGTATTATCGTGCCTGGCTGGGGCAGCAACCTGATCAGCCTCACCTGGCGCGAGAGCGAGCTGGAGCTGCTGCGCACGCCGGACAGTGCCGAGGCTTATCATGCCAAACCGCCGCTGTACGGAACACCGGTATTGTTCCCGCCCAACCGGATCGAGGACGGCACATTTACGTTCAATAACCGCACGTATACCTTTCCTGTGAATGAAGCAGAGCGTGGCAATCATATCCATGGCGTGCTGATGCGCTCGGCATGGGAGCTTAGCAAGGCCGAGGTCGAAGGCGATGAAGCTGTCGTCGAGACGATGATCGTCTCGGAGAACGTGCCTGCTGTCTTCGCAGGTCTGCCGCACCGCTTTACGGTGACAATGAGCTTCGTCTTCAAGGGTCCCGCTGTAAGCATTCGCTTCGCGATTGACAATCGTGACGAGGAGCCGCTGCCCTGGGGGCTCGGCTATCACACCACCTTCCGCTTCCCGTTCTCTCCCGAGGGCAGTCTCGCGCGCTGCACCTTCCAGCTGCAGGCTGACCGGCGCTGGACACTTAACGATCGCAACCTGCCTACAGGAGAGATTACCCCGATCGCTAACCAGACTCAGTTGAATGCAGGCATGACAGTAGAAGGCGTATTGCTCGATGATGTTTATTCGGCCACTGCCGGGGCGCCCAATGAAGCGGTCATGACCGACCCCGATGCCGGCCTCGCTGTAACTTATCGCTGCGATGAGCAGTTTGGCCACTGGGTCATCTATAACGGAGACGGCCAGTCAGGCTTCCTCTGTCCCGAACCGTATACGTGGGTGACCAATGCGCCCAATGTGCCGTTGTCGGACGAGCTTACAGGATTCCGCTCGCTCGCGCCGAGAGCGCAAGTGAGCACCTTCACGGAGATCGCTGTACGGAAAGTGTAACATCTGCCTCAAAACCTTCGTGCGTACTTCACACACTATCGCTCAACTTTCGGCACTGGGCTAAGCTGCTTGAATGCGGCGCCGGGCTGGTGCGGCGAGCAATGACAGGGGGCGTCGGATCGCCGCCATGCTGCCGACCCCGACATGCCGGGAACTGCTCGCCGAAAGATAGTTTTGGTCATGCAGTGATTCCCCGCCTGCACCGGCAGCGAAACGTTGTACCATCGAAGTGAACACGATATTTCGTATTTATTTCGCGTGATAGGAGAAAAATGACGCAACGAACACGATATTTCGTGCTCATTGCGTCATTTTTGCCCAAATCGGTCAAACGAATGCGAAAATTCATATTCGTTTGGCTAGGGTGGACGCAGTAGGCCGAGCAACGACCCTTTTTGCCGCTATTGCCTCGCAACTGCCCACTTCGAACGCTGCAACGACCCTTTCTGCCGCTATTGCCTCGTAACTGCCCACTTCGAACGCTGCAACAACCCTTTCTGCCGCTATTGCGCTGCACCCCCGACTTCGAACGCTCCAAAGACCCTTTCTGCCGCTGCTGCCTCGTAACTGCCCACTTCGAACGCTGCAACGACCCTTTTTGCCGCTATTGCGCCGCATCTGCTCTAGGACGCTTCGCTAGCAGACCGACCGGCAAAAAAATTTGCCGGGGGCGGTCTTAGACCGCCGCTCCGGCAAGCTTGTGCACCGCCCGCAGGGCAGCCTCGATCTCCCGCTCGACAGCGAGCGCGACAACATCGGTATGCGGATCGTACTCGGCCGCCAGATCGGCGTCCGCGTAACCGTCCAATGCTACGATTGCTCCGGCACGGACGCCGCGCAGCGAGGCGATCACATAGAGCGCCGCGATCTCCATCTCGACAGCCAGCACCCCTGCTTGCTTGTACTGGCTGTGCGGGATCTCCAGAGCGCCTGCGAAGAACACGTCCATCGTCACCGTGATGCCCCTTTTGACCGTACCGCCTCCCGCCACCGCTTCTTCATAGAGGGCTTGGGATACGTCATGGTCGGCTACGGCCGGATAACCGTGCGGGACAAGCTGGTGGGTCAGGCCTTCGGCGCGCACCGCCGCCGTGCTGACGATCAGACTGCCTGCCGGCGTCTCGCTGGAGTAGGAGCCCGCCGTCCCGACTCGGATCAGTGTCGTCACACCCGCCCGGATCAGCTCCTCGAAGCAGACAGCCGCGCCGGGCGAACCGACGCCATGACTGACGACAGCCAGCTCCGTCCCGTTATACTTGCCTGTGAATGTGCGGTATTCGCGGCTGAAGGCCAGTTCCCTGGTGTCCTCCAGCTTGTCTGCGATCAGCTTGGCCCGGCCGGGATCACCGCAGACGATGGCAAAGGACGGGATCTCTTCGCTATTTACTTGCAGGATTGGCATCAGCATCGTGTCAATCGAACTCCTTCCGTACCCACTCGTCTTCGGGGATCGGCAGATCCTCGCCGGAGAACCGCTGTTCCTCGAACGGATCAGCCGTATTATGAAAGCCGTTGCGCTCCCAGAATCCCGGTCGGTCCTCACGCATGAACTCGATCCCGCGGATCCACTTGGCGCTCTTCCAGAAATACAGATGCGGGACAATCAGCCTCATCGGCCAGCCATGCTTGGGAGTCAGCGGCTCCCCGTCGTAATGGGTGGCCAGCATGACATCGTCTCTCAGCAGGTCGGCAAGCGGCAGATTCGTCTCGTAATCCTGATCCGCGTGGATCATCACATAAGCGGCTTCCGGCTTGACGCCGAGCAGCGGCAGCAGGTCCGTGAAGCGGATGCCCTCCCACGCCGTATCGAACTTGGACCAGCGGGTGACGCAGTGGATATCGTTCACCTGCCGTGATCGCGGCAGCTGCATCAGCTCGTCCCAGGCGAAGCTCCGCTCGGTATCCACTTCCCCGAAGACGCGCAGCGACCAGTCGGCAAGATCGTACTCTGGCACCTCGCCTTCATGCAGGATCGGGAAACGCTCCGTCAGCATCTGCCCCGGCGGCAGCCGGTGGGCGAGCGAAGGATCAACGTTGACAGCCGGAGAAGGCTTGGCTTTCTTCAGACGTTCAGCTTTGCCGTGTTGCATGTTAACACCTCCATTAACGCGAGCTTTCATTGGACCGGCGCGCATCTGCGAGCTGGCCTTTGTTGCGGAAGAAGAACATCGCCAGCAGGGTGACGACAAAAGGCAGCATGGCTGTGAACTGGGTTGGCAGCGCCATCCCCTGCAGCCTGGTGCTCAAGCTGCCCATGAACCCGAACAGCAGACTCGAAGCACCGACCCCGAGCGGATTGGCCTGACCGAGCATCGTCGCCACGAGAGCGATAAAGCCGCGCCCGCTGGACATCCCTTCGGTAAACATCGTCAGCTGCCCCAGCGACAGCTGCGCGCCTGCCAGACCGCACAGTGCCCCGCAGCCCAGCATGGCGCCGTATTGATACTTGGTCACCGAGATGCCCAGCGAGCGGGAGGCGATCGGATTCTCACCCGCTGCCCGCAGCCGGAAACCGGACACCGTACGGAACATGTACACGTAGAGGACGCCAACCATCAGCAGTCCCAGATAGACAAGCGGCGAATGCCCCGAGACGACCCTGCCGATCCATGGAATGTCGTGAATGAGGGGAATCTCCCAGCGCGGCAGTCCGTCCATGCTCCGGTCAACATAAGAGCCTTTGACGTTGAAGATCGCCCGCAGGCTAAAGGTGGTCAACCCTGCAGCCAGGAAGTTCAAGGCGACGCCAACAACGATGACATTGGCTTTCAGATGAATCGTCATATAAGCAAACAAGAGCGAGAACAAGACGACGCAGGTCATCGCGAACAACAGAGCCAGCCAGATACTGCCGGTCAGATGGTTGCCTACGATCGCCGAGAAAGCGCCGATCAGGATCAGCCCTTCAAGACCGACATTGAACAAGCCTACCCGAGCACAGAGTGCGCCGCCCAGGGCCGCGAGCAGGATCGGCGTGACCGACCGCAGCATCGAACTGTAGAGACTGGCGTCAAGTAGAAGATCCATCTGCGGCAGCCCTCGCTTTCTTACGGTTTTTGATGAAGCTGTAGCTGATCCGCGCGGATACGAACAGGATCAGCACCGCCTGGATCAGACTGGAGATCTCCAGCGGCACGTCGGTGTTTCGTTCGACGCCCATCCCGCCGGTCTGCAGCGCGGCGAGGAGGAGCGCCGCCAGCGCCGTACCGATCGGATGCGAGCTCGCCAGCAGCGTGGCCATAATGCCGGACCAGGCATAGCCGGGCGCTTCCAACGCTCCGTCGATAAAACGGTATTGCGCGCCCAGTACTTCGCCCGCCCCGGCCAGTCCGGCGAGGCCGCCGCTGATGAACATGCTGATCAGCATCAGCCTTCCCCGCCGCACGCCGCCGTATGCGGCAAACAGCGGATTGCCGCCCAGCATCCGCACCTGATATCCGGAGACCGTGTAACGCATGTAGAGAAACAGCAGGATAGTGCCTGCCAGTGCAAACAGGAAGCCCGCGTGAACGCTCATCCCCTGGAACAGCTTCGGCAGCCAGGCGGCGTTCTCCACCATCGGCGTCTGCGCCATCGCTGCGGAGCCCGTCCGATCCATAAAGGGATGAGATACCATATACTGGGTGAAATAGACAGCAATATAATTCAACAAGAGCGTCGTGATCAGCAGATTCATCCGGAAACGGGCATCGAGCCAGCCGGCAAATGCCGACCAGATGCCGGCCGTTACGATAGCGGCGACGATGGCCAGCATCAGCTTCATCCAGCCCGGTCCGGGCACGTACAGGGCGGTCAAGGCGGCGCTCAGTCCGCCCAGGACGAGTTGGCCTTCTGCTCCGAGGTTGAAGAAGCCTGCCCGGAACGCCAAGGCAACCCCAAGTCCGATCAGGATGATCGGCGTCGCTCGGGACAGCGTATTCGTGAAGAAATAAAAACTGCCAAAAGCGCCTTTCCACATCTCCGCATACGTCTCCGTCACCGAGCCGCCGACGATCATAATCGCTACCGCGCCGGCAGCCAGCCCGACCAGGATCGCAAGCAGCGGCTGCAGCAGCGATGTGGCGATCTGCACAACTTTATTCATCTTTCTTCCCTCCAGCCATCCACAAACTGATCTGCTCCTCCGAGGCGTCCTCGGCCCGAACCTCGCCGGCGATCCGCCCCTCATACATCACCAGGATGCGGTCGGCCAGCTTGAGGATCTCGGTCAGCTCCGAGGACACCAGCAGGATGGCTCCACCTTCGTCGCGCCGCTTCAGCAGCTCGCCGTGGATGACCTCCATCGCTCCGACATCGACGCCCCGTGTCGGCTCGGCGGCGATCAGGAATGGGGAACGGTGCTCCAGCTCCCGGGCGACGATCAGCTTCTGCAGATTCCCGCCAGAGAGATGCTGGGCCTTGGTGTCCAGCGAACCCGTCTTGATCGAGAACCGCTCGACCCAGCTGCGCACCATCTCGCGCACCTTGCCCCGGCGCACCACACCGTACTGCTGATACTTGTCCGTATGCCCCATCAGCCCATTCTCGGCGACTGTCGCTTCCTTGGACACGCCCCACTGATAGCGGTCTTCGGGGATATGGGCCAGGCCCCGCTCGCGGATCTTGCGCACCGAAGCGCCGGCGATATCCTCACCCAGCAGTTTCAGCACTCCCGCGTCCGGCTGGGCCAATCCGGAGACCACCTGGAGCAGCTCCGACTGGCCGTTGCCCGAGATGCCGGCGATGCCGACGATCTCGCCGGCATGCACAGTCAGGCTCACATCGTCCAGAACGGGCTTGGTGCCGTTGCCGACAAGCGTGATCGAACCGAGCTCCAGCACCGGTTGCCCCGGAGCCTGCTGCTGACGCTGCAGATTGATGAGCTCGCGCCCGACCATCATCCTGGAGAGCTCGTCCACATTGGTATCGGAAGCTTCGACAGCTCCGGTAACCTCGCCGTCCCGCAGCACGGTGATGCGGTCAGCCACATCCATGACCTCCTGGAGCTTGTGTGTGATGATGATGAAGCTTTTGCCGCTGCGGGCCAGCCTCCGTACCGAATCCAGCAGTTCCTTGACCTCCAGAGGCGTGAGCACCCCGGTCGGTTCGTCTAATATGATAATCTCGGCGCCCTGATGGAGGACCTTGAGGATCTCGACGCGCTGCTGGACGCCCAGCGGACAGTCGGCGATCACCCGGCGCGGATCTACAGGCATCCCATACTGGAGGGAGAGCCCTGCCACTGCCGACTCTGACTCCATCCGGTCGATGAAGCCGAACCTCCGCGGCTCCCGGCCGATGACGATGTTCTCGGCGATCGTAAAGGAAGGATATAACATAAAGTGCTGGTGCACCATACCAATTCCATTGGCAATCGCATCAGCCGGGGAAGAAAAAAACATCGGAGCGCCGTTCAGGGATATCATACCGTCTGTCGGCGACTCCATGCCGTACAGGATGCGCATCAAGGTCGTCTTGCCGGCGCCGTTCTCGCCGACCAGGGCGTGCACCTCGCCCTTGCGGAGCGAGAAATCCACTTGTTTGTTGGCGATGACGCCTCCGTAGGCTTTGGTGATGCCCTTCATCTCGAGCAACATGGGGCGGCCTCTCTCCTTTCAGGGATTGCAACAGGAAACCGGCTGCCATGGGCTGCAGCCGGTATGTGAGTGTTACAAAGGTCGATTTATTGAGTCAGCGGATTGATGACTTCGAGTTCGCCGGATTTGATCTGCTCGGCCATTTCCTTCAGTTGGTCAATCGTTTCCTGGCCGATGAAATCGCTCAGCTCGGATTCGGAATCATGCGTGACAAACGTGATGCCTACGCCGCCCTCTTCCAGACCGTATTCGACTGCTTCGAACGTAAAGTTGTCTTCAGCGAACGACTTGACCGTCTCATAAGCTACCGCATCCGTGCCTTTGAGCTGGGAAAGGACGATGTGCTCCGGATCGGCAAGCGTGCGGTCAACGTCTTGGCCTGCTGTATAGAAGCCTTGTTCTCTTGCAGCTTCGAAGACGCCTTCGTCGCCTACGGCAGCCATGCCCGCGATAAAGTCCGCGCCTTGGGAGTGCTGCTGCAGAGCCAACTCTTTCGCTTGCGCAGGGTCATTGAAGCCATTGACGTAGTTGATCAGGAATTTCGCGTCCGGATTGGTCGCCTGCAAGCCCTGCTCAAAACCGCCGGTATATTTCTTCAGCAGCGGCGTATCCATCGCGACGATCGCGCCAACAATGTTCGTCTCGGTCGACAGACCTGCAGCAGCGCCCATCAGATAGGCAGCTTCATACTCGCGGAAACCGACGCTGCGCACGTTCGGCAGATCAACCACGGTATCGATAATCGCGAAGGTCTTGTCCGGATTTTCTTGCGCCACCTTGTTCAGGGCGTCTTCCGCCTGGAAGGTCGCAGTTACGATCAGATCGTAATTGTCCGCAACAGCCGCACGCAGGTTCTGCTCGAAGGCTGCCGGGTCAGACGATTCGATCGTCCGGACATTCATGCCGAACTCTTCGCCGGCGCGCTTGAAGCCTTCATCCATCAGTTGAAAAAACGGATTGACGCCGATTTCTTCTGGCAGTACCAATACCGCTGTTTTGTCAGATTGGTTGCTCGGCTCATTGCTGCCGCCGTTATTGCCAGCATTCGTGCCGCCGGAGTTATTATTTGGCGTGTTGCCGCCAGAGCCGCCGCCGCATGCAGCCACCAACGCCGCTACGAGCAGCATCGCTACGATGACCAGTAGTTGTTTTTTCATAAGTTTCTCTCCCGCTCCTTTGATAAGCTTGTTTACATATATCCTAGTAGATCGATCGGAATGTGTCAATATATCTATTTTTCGACATCTTTCGCCATCCTTCTACCTTTGCAATTATAAAACATTTTGTGCATAATTACTATCTTTGATTCCTTTCTCTTTTCAATTGTAACGGAATTGTTTAATAGTTCTCAAGACCTCGCTGCCCGGAACCACATCTGTCTGCTGACACGGCGAAAATGTCTGAAAGATCACAATTTTGTAAACCCTTTTTAAGAATCTTTTAACAATCGTAATGTATACTGTTTACACACTAGAAGAATTGGATTGGAGTGAATGCCCGTGAAAACCATTATACTGTTCCAGGACAAAACCATCCCTGTCTATCTCACCGAAACGAATAAAAAGGCGCTGGACAAGCTGGCTGATACACTCAACCGCAAGTGGACCACCGGCAAAAATGCCCTTAAGCACTGTTTGCGCTCGCTGATCAGCGTAGAAATTGATGGCAGCGAAGCAACGCTTCATGCCATTAATGAAAAAGATACCCTTACTATTTCATTATACTAACACGTTGCCCTTCCCTGCCCCCAGGCAGCCGGCTGCGCAGACCTTGCAAGGTTCCTACCCTATGATTGCAACGACCACCATCCCATCTGAGTCTGTTGAAACCCATAAGCCCTTTGCCGTCTTATTAGACAGCAAAGGGCTTTTAAGGTTCTTCATTGAAGTTGTAAGGTTCCGGGCCCGCGCAAAGGTTCAGATCATGCTTCGAACACAAAGCGGGAATTTCACAGCTCTACGACCGCCTTGATAACCCCGCTCTCCGGCAGCAGCCAGTCCTCGAAGACATCGATCATCCCGCCAAAATCAGCACGGTGCGTAATGTAGCGTTCAATATCGATGTCGCCCTTGGCGATCACGCGGCGCACAGCCTCGAAGTCCTCTCTGGTCGCATTGCGGCTCCCCATCAGCGTCAGCTCCCGCTTGTGAAACTCCGGGTCGTGGAAGCTGATATCCGCTTTGACCAGTCCCACATAGACAAGCGTCCCCCCATGAGAGGTATAGGCGAACGCTCCGTTCATCGAGCCGGCGTGTCCCGTGGCATCGAATACGACATCGGGATAGGCGTCGCCTGTCAATGCTTGCAGCTCGCCCGCCGCATCCGGACCTGCGGCCACCGTCGCCTCGACGCCCGCCCATGACTGGCAGAAGCGCAGACGCTCCGCCTGCAGATCCATGGCGATAACACGCGCACCGCGTTCCCTCGCCATCGCCATCACGCCAAGCCCGATCGGGCCTGCGCCGATGACCAGGGCGGTGTCCCCCGCTTCCAGACCCGAACGTCTGACGGCATGGGCGCCGATGCCGAGCGGCTCCAGCATCGCCGCTTGATCCCATGTCAGGTCGCTCGCAGGCAGCAGCTGGCTGGCTGGCACGACGATGCTCTCCCTCAGCCCTCCGTCGAGATGGACGCCCAGCACCTGCATCGAGACGCAGCAGTTGCTCTTGCCCTTGCGGCAGGCGATGCAGCTGCCGCAGGCGAGGTACGGGACGACACTGACCCTGTCGCCGACCGCGAGCCCCTGGACATCGCTGCCGAGCTGCTCGATTTCTCCCGACAGCTCATGGCCGAGGATGCGGGGATAGCTGAAAAACGGCTGATTGCCCTTGTAGGCATGCAGGTCGGTGCCGCAGATGCCGACTCTGCGGATCCGGACCCTGGCCTCGCCCTCCCCGCAAGGCGGGATGACTCCCTCCGTCAGAACCAGCTTATCCGGCGCTTCGCAGACGATCTGCCTCATGCGCGGCCACCTCCAAGACCAGATTCCTGATACTCGTCAAGGCCGCTCGGCCAGGTGCGCCCCTGCACGGGCGCCAGGATGGCCAGCACTTCGTCCAGCAGCTCCCGGTCGATCGGCTCCTCCACCCAGGCTGCGTTGCGGCGAATGTTGTCCGGACTGGCGGAGCTCACCAGTGTGGTAGGGATGCGCTCGTCGCTGGTAGCGTACTGCACAGCCAGCTTGGCGATGTCTGTGCCTCGAGCCGCACAATGCTCCGCAGCCTCCTTGCACACCCGCTTGAGCTCCTCATCCGCCGGATGCCAAGACGCAGTCCCGCGCTGGCTGAGCAGGCCCATCGAGAGCGGCGACGCATTGATCAGGCCGACCCTGGACTGCTCCAGGAGCGGCAGCAGCTCCAGCAGCGTACTGTCATTGAGCGAGTAATGGCAGTAAGACAGCACGACATCTATCTGTGTCTGCTCATCGGCCAGGGCGCGGCGAAACGCGGACAGCGGCAGCGCAGACAGTCCCGTGAAACGGACCTTACCCTGCTGCTTCAATCGCTCGAGAGCCGGCAGCGCCTGCTCCCGCACCTGCTCCCACGGTACAAATTCAAAATCGTGAAGCAGCAGAATATCCAGATAGTCCGTCTGCAGACGCTGCAGACTTTCATCCACGCTGGCGATGATCCGGCTAGTGCTGTAGTCGAAGGTATCTTCGCCATAGCGGCCGGCTTTGGACGAGAGAATGATGGATTCCCGGGGCAGCTCGCGGACCGCTTGACCTAGCACGATCTCTGCTTTGGTCAACCCGTAATAGGGCGAGACGTCGATCAGATTCATGCCCAGCTCTACTGCCGTATGCACGGTGCGGATGCCCTCGGCGGGGTCCACCTCGCGGAATACCGAGCCCAGCGAGGACGCGCCAAAGCTAAGCACGGGCACCTGCAGTCCCGTCTCTCCCAATGCTCTGTACTTCATCTTGTATTCCTCCTTGGCATTTGATTTATTTTCATTTTAACATCATGGATGTATAATGAAAGAGCTTATATTCGCAATAAAGTGCTCTATATTGATATCGCAAGGAGGTGACCTACCGTGACCAGCGTCCGCAAGACACTGCCGTATGAGGAAGGATTCCCGCTGGCTCTCGTCTACCGGGATACGAAGTCTCCGCAAACGGAGCTGCCCGACCATCTGCATGATTGGTACGAGCTGGTCTATGTCTACAGCGGAGAAGGCACGTTCCTGATCGACCAGAGTCTTTACACCATGTCGGAGGGCGACCTCTTCCTCATCCCCGGAGGCACGATCCACCATGCCCGCCCGGACGAGCAGCAGCCGGTTACCTCTACCGCTCTATTCCTGCTGCCCCTGGTCCTGCCCTCGCCATCCGGCGAGACAGAGGCACTGCCGTTGGCTTGCTTTGCCTATGCCCGCCAGTACAAGCAGTATCGCCTGCAGCTGCCTTCGCGCGTTAGGGAAGCCATCTCCTCTCTGATGGAAGATATCCATACGGAGCTGGAGGACCGGGAAGCCGGTTACCGGCAAGCGGTCCGCCTCTCCTGCATGAGGCTGCTGCTCGCGGTATACCGCCTCCAGCACAGCCGCGCCCCCGCCGTCGCCGGACAGTCTCAGACAGCCGGCCCGCAGTGGATGCGCGAGAGCCTGCTGCATATCGATATCCATCCCGAGGAGGATCTGGGCCTCTCCCGGCTGGCCCGGCTGGCCTCAGTGACACCAGCCCATTACAGCCGCGTATTCAAACAGCTCACAGGGATGACGGTATCTAGTTATGTCACGGCCAAGCGGATGCAGCGGGCAGCCGAGCTGCTGCTGCACACCGACCACCCGGTGAAGAGTATAGCCGAGCTATGCGGGGTGGACAGCATGTCCTATTTTCACCGGATGTTTCGTCAGCACAACGGCACCACACCGCTCGCCTTCAAGCGGCGGTTCCTTACACCCGACAGCATTCCGAGCCCAAGCGACGCTCCTTACCAAAAGAAGCTCACACCGGGTCGCGATTGACCACGCAGTGTGAGCTTCTTCTTAGGCTACAGCAACAGACTACTTGTAGAATTGGACAAGATCGTCGATGCGTACCGACTGCCCGGTGCGGATCGAACGATTAGCCGCGATTCCCGTCAGAATCGAACGGGCGCCGTCGACATGGTCGGCTGCGCGGTTGAACTCGTCCTCCGTCGGCGTGCCGAAGATGTCGTTCAGCAATACCGGATCGCCGCCGCCGTGGCCGCCGGCCTTCTCCTCGACTTCGACCTCGTAAGGAGCATCGAACATCGGGAACACCCGGATCGATTTGTTTTTGAGCGCGCCTTCCAGCGCTTTGTCGCCGCCCGAGTTGACATACGATTGCTCCACGATATTCATCTCGATCCGACCTTTGGTCCCGTTGAAGGCGATCCGATAGCCCTCCCAAGGCAGATATGCGTTGAGCGAGTAGGTCAGTATCGCTTTGTTCTTGTAGCGTACCATCACCCCCATCGTATCCTCGATGCTGATGCCGTCGCCGAATACGCTTTGATCCCGGATGTAGCCGTCCTCGTGCTCGGCATCGAGATACAGCCCCTTGAGCGACTCATGCTGGTCCATGTGCAGGGCAAACGGGTCGTCCTTGGCATGAGGGTTGCCTGTCGAGCGCTGATAGGACCGGCTCTCGCCGCGCCGCTCGGCGTTCTCCTTGCCGTAGAACAACAGATCTCCGAAGGCAAATACCGTCTCCGGCTGGGAGCCGATCCAGAAGTTGACCAGGTCGAAGTGATGGGTCGACTTGTGCACCAGCAGTCCGCCGCTGTTGCGTTTGTCGCGGTGCCATCTGCGGAAGTAGTCGGCGCCATGGCGCGTGTTAAGCAGCCACTCGAAATGAACCGAGGTGACGTCGCCGATCGCGCCGTCCCGGATCAGCTCGCGCGCTTTGGTATGGTGCGGCGCATAGCGGTAGTTGAAGGTGACGCGGACGCTGCGCCCGGTCCGCTCTACAGCATCCAGAATATCCTGGCATTTCTCCTCATCGACAGTCATCGGCTTTTCGGTAATGACATCGCAGCCCAGCTCCATCGCACGGATAATGTACGTATGGTGCGTACGGTCCACGCTTGTAACGATGACCGAATCCGGTTTTTCCTCCTCGATCATCCGCTCGAAATCATTGGCTTTATAAGTATTGACTGCATGATAGTCATACTTTTCCTCCAGCCGCCGGTTGGCATAATCCATCCGGGTCTGGTTCGTATCGCAAAACGCCGTCAGTTCGGACGTTTCTCTATATTGCGTGGCAATCGCACCGTAGAAAAATTCTGCCCGGCCTCCCGAGCCTACCAAGACATACTTTTTTTTGCCGCTCATTGATTAAAGCGCCTCCATTCCTGGGATATGAATCAAGGGTAACGCAAATTTTGAATAAAATCTCCGCATAAATTGACTTTATTAATCAAACCCCGCATAATTTGCACCATGGAGGTGCAGGATGAGCACGAGACTTTATTATAAATCCGCCGAACCATCCCTGATTCTGGAATATATCAAACGTACTGAGGATTTCTCGATGCATACGGACCATTATCACGCCAGCTACGAGATATACTATCTCATTTCGGGAGAGCGTTTTTATTTTATCCGCGACCGCTCCTATCATGTCCGCAAGGGCGACCTCGTCTTCATCAACACGCGCGAGCTGCACAAAACGTCGGGCACGGGCGGCGGCGGTCATGAACGCCTGGTGATCTATTTTGAGGAGGAATGGTTGAGCCGGTATTATGCGCCTCACCATGAGCTGCTGCTCCAGCCGTTCGTGCAGGCTCCTCCGGTTATCCGCTTCCCCGTACGCGAGCAAGTGCAGTCCGAGCAGCTCATCCATAGGCTGATGGCGGAGATGAGCAGCGCCGCACCCGGGCAGGAGCTGGCGATCCGCCAGACCGTGTCCGACCTCCTGCTGCTGGCTGCGCGGCATGCCGCGTCCAGCGAAGCCGAACCGCTGGATACACCGCTCCATCTCAAGATGTCGGAGGTCGCCCGTTATATTAACGAACACTATGCGGAGCCCATTTATCTGACAGCTCTGGCAGAACAATTTTATCTGAGTCCCTACTATCTGAGCCGCACATTCCGCAAGGCAATCGGCCTGACGATGAACGAGTATCTCAATCTCGTGCGCATCCGGGCTGCTGAGCAGCTGCTCAAGGAGACAGATCTTGCGGTAACCGAAATCGCCGCCAGAGTCGGGTACGATAATTTCTCCCATTTCGGCAAGACGTTCAAGAAAATAACTAAAACATCACCACGCAACTACCGCAAGGTCCAGTAATCTTTGCTGTTACCGGGCGATGCCTAATCAGGCCAGATCGCGGGAGCCCCGCGAACATGAAAAAGAGCCTCGTCCCGAGTCGGGATAAGGCTCTTGCGGTTAGATGCAATGAAGGGAAAGGCTAGTCGTCCGAGTTTTCCTCGTCCGCTTCGTCCTCGGTGTCTTCCGGCGCTTCCTCGTCTTGCTCTGCTTCCTCGTCATCCTCTTCGACGGCATCCGCTTCTTCCTCCGCTGCCGCCTGTTCGTCAATGACGAACGCGATGCCTTCTGATTCTTGAAGCTCTTCCACCGGGAGCTGTTCTGACTCGCTCATACCGATCCCTCCATCAAATTTTATCATTGCAAGCTCATTATATCATGGCAGGCGGGCGAAGCTTGTCTAACGGTGGCGGTCAACGTTACAATCTGATAACAGCTGTATCACAAATCAGCGGCACACTCCCGTTCAGGTGTCAAACACACCGGCCCGGTCCAAAACGACAACCATCCTCATAAAGCTGTGATTGCCGATCGGGTCGCTAAGGTAGCCGAGCCGGACCAGCTTGTCGATCGTCGGCTTGGCCCATGCCGGTGCCTCCTTCTGTACCAGCAAGCTCTGGATCAGCTGTGCCTGCTGCTCTACCTGCTGCCGCAGCGCTTCAAATGCCTGTTGCTCTGCTGCTGTCATCGGTGTATCCTCTCCTTTTCTAATGATTGCCATCGCAGCGTCGATCTGAGCCTGGTTTGGCCTCTGGCCAGCCCGGTATTGGGCCGTTGTCAGTCCAAAGGTCATCTCCAGATGGGGATAATCTTTGAAGCTGATCCAGTCGCCGCCCCAGCTGAAGCCGAGCCGCTTGGCCTCCTCGACCACTTCCATCCAATCCGCCTGCCCGTCCCCGTCGCCATCGCGCGTCATATCCCAGGATACGCCGCGGCCGTCCGGCAGCAATAGGGCAAAGTCCAGCGCCACCCCATAATTATGGTTGCTATACCCGCCGCGGGCGTTGGTGACGATCGATCCTGGTCTTGTCCTTCCCTGCGCATAGAGTGCATCCTGCTCGGCGATCGTCCGCAGCCCCTGGGTGATGACGATCGGCACGCCTCTGGCGTAAGCGCGGTCTACCAGCCTCCTTGCCGCTTCCTGTACCACCGGAAGCAGCCCGGATATCGCCTTCGCAGACCGGCTCCTTACTTGCTCCAAGGTTACCAATGCCAGTCCCTCCTCTCATACAAGCAGTGTATGCGCAGAGTCCCGGGAGCTTCGCGGCGGGTAACCAAAACACGACAAAAAAAGACCACCCGTACCGGGCCGTCTCGAAATGTCAACCTCTGCTGGTCTCAATTAAAATAAACCGCCATACGACGATCCAGGATCATCAGTCGATCGGCGCTGCCATTGCTGTCGAACATCGCTGAGACGACGAGCGTCCGCTCCATCTCCTCCGGTGTCCGCTGACCCTTTAATATGTCCTGATCAAGCGGTGTCTCTTTATCCAAATCAAAAAAATAATCCAGATTGGGTTCAGCCTCGTCCAATGCATACGCTTCTCCATATTGCGTCTTCATCTCGTTCTTGCTTGTACCTACGGTCGTGCCGCGTATCGTTGCATAATCTCCGCCTGCCTGCAGGTTTAAAAACACAGCTTTATCGCCGCGGTAGCTGACTCTGATACCGCCTGCATATTTGTAGCTCAGCAGCAGATCTTCCAACGGTTCACCGGTACCGGCCACCAGCTCGACCTCTGACCGCTTCATACCGTAGCAAACCTTCTCTCCGGACGGCTCCTTTTTGACGAAACAGCCTTCTTCGGCAGCCATCCCGTCCACCGGCGCTTGATCCGTCCCGCTGCTATGGGCGCAGCCTGCCAGCAGCAGTACAGCCGCCGCTCCTACGAACCATCTTTCTTTCATTCCTGCTTCTCCCCTTCGGATCTTAACTGCCTGTATCAAACAAATGACTTTACCCCGCCGGAGGATGATTGAAACAGATAACTGATGCGCACACAACTGAACCGTCATGGTACTCCAGTTCCCGGGAGCACTATTCCGCCTACCACGACCCAGGACAAAGCCACAATTGCAATTATCAACGAACATGTCCATGCTAGCGGTTATATATTAAATAAAGCGTAAAAGGAAGGTGATTATATGTCGCAATCCAACATTCCCAATATAACGCCCGTTATAACAATTACGCGAGACGATGCGGTCAACTTGTTGTTATCATCCATAGCTTTGGAGGAGCTGGGACTCAGCCATATTATTAATGCCGAAGGGGAGAAGCTCCAGTACATACTAGGCACGCTCCCCGGCTTAACCGGGCCTCCGGCTACGATAAGCGAAATTCTGAATGTGAATGCCAGCGTCAGAGAAACGATCCGAGAATTGACCAAAAAAGAGTGGCTCCTGCAAAACAAGCTGGAAAGCATATTATCCACTCCTATCTCCATTGGACCAACAGGTGCCACAGGGCCTACCGGTCCGTCAGGAGGGCCTCCTGGTCCAACAGGAGATGCTGGACCGACTGGCGCTGCTGGGGCGACTGGGGCGACTGGGGCGACTGGACCCACTGGCTCTGCTGGCCCTGCTGGCGCTACTGGCGCTACTGGAGCCACTGGCGCCGCTGGGGCTGCTGGCGCTACTGGCGCTACTGGCGCTGCTGGGGCTGCTGGCCCTGCTGGCGCTACTGGCGCGACTGGGGCCACTGGCGCCGCTGGGGCTGCTGGCGCGACTGGCGCTACTGGAGCCACCGGCGTTACTGGCGCTACTGGGGCTACTGGAGCCACCGGCGCTACTGGCGATACTGGCGCTACTGGCGCGACTGGCGCTACTGGCGCGACTGGGGCTACTGGAGCCACCGGCGCTACTGGCGATACTGGCGCGACTGGGGCCACTGGCGCCGCTGGGGATGCTGGCGCGACTGGGGCCACCGGCGCTGCTGGCGCTACTGGCGCTACTGGCACTGCTGGCGCTACTGGCGCGGCTGGGGCTACTGGAGCCACCGGCGCGACTGGCGCTACTGGCGCGACTGGGGCTACTGGAGCCACCGGCGCTACTGGCGATACTGGCGCCACTGGGGCTACTGGGGCTGCTGGCCCTGCTGGCGCTACTGGCGCGACTGGGGCCACTGGCGCCGCTGGGGATGCTGGCGCGACTGGGGCCACCGGCGCTGCTGGCGCTACTGGCGCTACTGGCACTGCTGGCGCTACTGGCGCGGCTGGGGCCGCTGGCGCTACTGGCGCCACCGGCACTACTGGAGCCACTGGCGCAACTGGGGCCACCGGCGCTGCTGGCGCTACTGGCACTGCTGGCGCTACTGGCGCGGCTGGGGCCGCTGGCGCTACTGGGGCCACCGGCGCTACTGGCGCCACTGGCGCTACTGGAGCCACCGGCGCTACTGGAGCCACCGGCGCTACTGGAGCCACTGGCGCTGCTGGAGCCACCGGCGCTACTGGCGCTACTGGCGTTACTGGCGCTACTGGCGCTACTGGCGCTACTGGGGCGACTGGCGCTACTGGGGCGACTGGCGCTACTGGCGTCCCCGGCGCTACTGGAGCCACTGGCGCTGCTGGCCCTACTGGAGCCACTGGTCCTTCGCCAACACTGTTCACAAAGGTTGTAAATTTCGGAGGAAATAACCTTGGCTTTCAACGTGTTGCCGGTTCACCTGGCGCACTTTCACAGGCTGTGCCTTATGTAGTTGCTGCTAACGGTAGCATTGTTGGCTTATCGGGCTCGATCAGCATCAATAATTTAGCTGCCGGAACTTATACGCTGCAGATCTGTTTCGATGTGATCAATAATGCAGCTGCACCGCTTGTGGGAAATGTCATTTCATCCGTCATTCTCACCACCACTGCTACCCTGACCGGGACGATCGTCTTTTCCAGCCGCTCCACCGATGTCGGCGCTCAGCCGGTGCGCATTTCAAATGGCGCGCCTTACGTCGTTACTCCAAATGCCACCGTAACTTGGTTAACCAACATCCCTGGTAATCCCGTAACTAGAAATAACGCCATCAGTCTCTATCTGGCAAATGCTATTACTCAAAATGCGATATATTCCGTCTTTATGTCAACATCCATTTAACCTGCCCAGACTAAAATGACCCCGCTGAGGCCTTGAAAACATCAGCGAGGTCAATATTTATTGGAAGACAACGGGCAGCTTACTCGTTTCATTCTGACGACACAAGAGCCGCTACTATGTTCACTCGGGGGCGAGCCGCCAAACAAAAAAATCCCTTCAACGAAAGGATTCTGTCATGTACTATATGGTGCGGTCGAGAGGACTCGAACCTCCACGGGCGTAAGCCCACTACCCCCTCAAGATAGCGTGTCTGCCATTCCACCACGACCGCATAACTTGTGTTTCTTCTATTATATATGCATTTTCTTCTGAGGTTGAAGAAAATGGTGAGCCATGAAGGACTCGAACCTTCGACACCCTGATTAAAAGTCAGGTGCTCTACCAGCTGAGCTAATGGCTCTGGGAAGTTGGTGACCCGTAGGGGATTCGAACCCCTGTTACCTCCGTGAAAGGGAGGTGTCTTAACCCCTTGACCAACGGGCCTTGTTCATCGAATGAGTGCGCCACAAGCGACAACAGAAGTTATTATATCTGATTGTTCAGAGCTTGGCAAGCATTTTCTTGTGAAGCTCATGCGAGCCTCAAAACCATGTCTTCGCCCTGCCGCTTCAGGCAAACTAAAAGGGCCGGCTGAACGGCCCATTCGTTCATCAACATTCGTATAAATGGCGGAGAGAGAGGGATTCGAACCCTCGCACCGCTTGCGCAGTCTAACCCCTTAGCAGAGGGTCCCCTTATAGCCACTTGGGTATCTCTCCATGCTGGCTCCCCGAACAGGACTCGAACCTGTGACAACTCGATTAACAGTCGAGTGCTCTACCAACTGAGCTATCAGGGAATGTGTTTGACGAAAGTGACAAGTAATAATTTATCACGGTTCCAAATCAATGTCAAGCATTGTTATGAATAATTTTCCCCGGCATTTCCCGCAGGCATATCTGGTCGGATCCACCTTGCGCTTGCGCAAGTATTCCATCCCGCACGAATGGCAGACCAGCTTGTACCGATATGGCTGCGCACGCTTCGCCTGCCCCGGCAGCGCGCTGCAGAAACGGCTGCCTCCGACCTGGGCAAGCAGCTGCTTGAAGTCAGCGTCCCTGTGCCGGTAGCCACGCTTCATCAGATGCAGATGATAGTGACACAGCTCGTGCTTGATGATCTTCTCGGTCTCTTCCCTGCCGAAGCTCTCCAGCTGCTTCGGGTTGATCTCGATATCATGAGAGCGGGTAAAGTAGCGCCCCCCCGTCGATCGCAATCTGGCGTTGAAAGTAGCGCGGTGCCGGAACGGGCGGCCGAAGCTTTCTATGGATATCTGCTCCACCCACTGCTGCAGCGTCTTATTGTCCATCGTATATTCTCCCCTATCTACTTGAATTTATAATCCCTCATGCGATACACTGTCAAGTAGAAATGAACAGCTGCGTGAGTTTAATTATCGAGGGGAGTAACCTGGCCATGCCTACTATGCGTTATGTACTAATGAAAGATGCGGACCATCTGTCGGTCGTGGAGATGCCCGCGTCACACGCCTACCAATTGAGCGCGCTCAATCTGCGTCTGCACAAGGAGATCGACAAGCTGACAGCCGACGCTGTACCGGAGCTTCCTTACGCGATCGGCGAATGCAGCGAGCTGGAACTGCATGATGACGCCATCGCCATTACGGACGGACTGGTGTACATCAATGAGCTGGAGCGCTCCTTCTCCGCCATCCAGGAGAAAGCCTACCCGCTGATCTCTTTGCTGACCGAGATTCGCGCGCTGCAGGCGCAATTGGAACAGTGGTACGAAGAAGAGCTGGAAGCGGACCTATAAGTTAATTTCTGAAGCGGACTTGCACGGATGCCCGCCGGACCCCATATGCTTAAACCATACATCATGTTTCTGGGGGAGGGACACCGGTATGCCGCAGTGGCTGTGCAACCAACTGATGCGCGCATTTAACAAGGGAGACCGCCGGCAGATACGCCTGCTCAATGATTGTTGGTACTTCTATCGGACCCGGATGCAGCCGGAGGGCCGCAGCCCAGGCAGCATCTGAGGGCACGGTTGTTTGGCCGGGTTCTTGCCGGCCGGAAGACCGTGTATCGCCATATGAGCGTTTAACAGCTAAGGAGCTATCTCCGCGCCGCAGGGCGGCAGGAGACAGCTCCTTTGTCATCATTCACACAAGCATGGTTAACCCGGCTTCTTCATCGTCAGGCCGACCCGCCCCTTCTTGGCGTCAACGTTCAGCACCCATACGGTTACGTTGTCGCCTACCGCGACGACATCCATCGGATGCTTGACGAAGCGGTCGCTCAATTGCGAGATATGGACCAGACCGTCATTTTTGATGCCAATGTCGACGAAAGCGCCGAAATCGATAACGTTGCGCACGGTTCCCTGGAGCTCCATACCCGGCTGCAGATCCTCGAGCTTCAGCACATCCGTATGGAAGATCGGCTGCGGCAGTTCCTCCCTGGGATCGCGGCCCGGCCGCTGCAGGCTGTCCACAATATCGCGCAGTGTCGGCAAGCCTACATCCAGACTCGGCGCGAGCGCTGCCGCATCGACGGCGGCCAGCCGGCTGTTCAGCTCCTTGGTGCCGAGCTGGGAGAGCTCCAGCCGCAGCTCTTTGAACAGCCGATCGACGACGCCATACGATTCCGGATGGATCGCCGTGCGGTCGAGCGGATTGACGCCGCCGGGGATGCGCAGGAAGCCCGCACACTGCTCATATGACTTGGCGCCCAGGCGCGGCACTTTTTGCAGCTGCGCCCGGCTGGCGAACTTGCCGTGCTCCTCCCGGTATTTGACGATATTCTTGGCGAGCGTGCTGTTGATGCCCGCGACATACGACAGGAGCGAGGGCGAGGCCGTATTGACGTCGACGCCGACATGGTTGACGGCCGACTCGACGACGCCTGAGAGGCTTTCGTCCAACCGCTTCTGGCTGACGTCATGCTGATATTGTCCGACACCGATCGCTTTGGGCTCGATCTTCACCAGTTCAGCCAGCGGGTCCTGCAGCCGCCGGGCGATCGAGACGGCGCTGCGCTCGGCGACGTCCAGCGCCGGGAATTCCTCCTGTGCCAGCTTCGATGCCGAATACACGCTTGCTCCCGCTTCGTTTACGATAATATACTTGAGTTCGCTCGCTCCGCTGGATACCCGCTTGCGGATCAGCTCGGCGACGAACTGCTCCGTCTCGCGCGAAGCCGTGCCGTTGCCGATGACGATGAGTTCGACCTGATACCGGTCGATCAGCCCGTTCATGACCCGCTCGGCTTCGGCAACCTTGTTGTGCGGCGCTGTCGGATACGTCACGGCAACCTCCAGCAGCTTGCCCGTCTCATCGATCGCCGCCAGCTTGCAGCCCGTCCGGAAGGCCGGATCGACGCCCAGCACGACGTGTCCCTTGACCGGGGCCTGCAGCAGCAGATTGCGCAGATTGGCCGAGAAGATGCCGATCGCGTGTTCCTCTGCCTTCTCAGTCAAGGCACCGCGCACCTCGCGTTCGATTGACGGAGCGATGAGACGCTTGTAGGCATCTTCGATGACTGCGAGCAGCACCTCGCGGATCGCTGCCGACACTTGATGCCGCAGCGTATGGCGGGCGATATAGTCATGGATACGCTCCGGCGACAGCTGCAGCGATACGCGCAGCACGTCCTCGCGCTCCGCCCGGTTGATCGCCAGGATCCGGTGCGGCGGCAGCTTGCGTACAGGTTCCTGGTAGCTATAGTACATCTCGTACACCGATTCGGCTTCCCGGTTCTTGGCTTCGGTCACGAGCACGGCCTGCTCAAAGGTATGCTTGCGCACCCAGGCCCGGATTCCCGCATCGTCGGCGAGATTCTCCGCCAGGATATCCATCGCGCCCTGCAGTGCCTCCTGTGCCGTCTCCACGCCTTCGCCCGGCCGTATGTACTTGGCTGCCTCGGTCATCGGCTCGCCTGTCCTCGGCTGCGCTTGCAGCCAATCTGCGAGCGGCTCCAGCCCCCGCTCTTTGGCGACGCTGGCTCTCGTCTTGCGCTTTTGCCGGTAGGGGCGGTAGAGATCCTCAACCTCCTGCAGCCTGGCCGCCTGCTCGATCGAGCCGCGCAGCTCGTCAGTCAGCTTGCCCTGCTCCTCGATCAGACGGAGCACCTCGCGTTTGCGCTCCTCCAAGCTGCGCAGATAGGCCAGCCGCTCTTCGATATCCCGAAGCTGATTTTCATCCAGCTCGCCAGTCATTTCCTTGCGGTACCTAGCGATAAACGGAATCGTATTGCCCTCATTGAGCAAGGCAATCGTCGCTTTCACTTTACCTGCCGGAATTTGCAGCTCTGCTGCAATCTGCCGTTCCATCCGCTGCTGCTCCGCCTCCTGGGCGGCCTGCGAAGCATCCTTCACTTGTGATTCTGCCAACGGTTGTGCACCTTCCTTTGCCGAGTGGTTATTCTTCTCTGATAGAACCTACGTCCATTGTGGCAGATTCGCCGCCGATTAGCCAGTGGCAAAACCGCCCGCCCGGACCTCCAGGATGTCAAAAACACCGCCTGCTGAAGGGCTCCTTCGCAGGCGGTGTTGCTAACTGTAGGCAGACTACCTTTCTTGTCCGGGGACATAAGGGTTATGCTGCATCTCATAGCCGATCGATGTCCGCGGACCATGACCGGGATAGACGATCGTCTCCGGAGCGAGCTTGTACAGCTTGCCCCGGATCGTGTCGAACAGATCCCGCTCGGAGCCGCCAGGCAGATCGGTACGGCCGACGGATTGCCGGAACAATACATCGCCGGAGAACAGATGCTCGCCGCACAGCAAGCTGACGCTGCCCGGAGAGTGTCCCGGCGTATGCATGACACGGAACTTATAACCGATCAACTCCAGCACCTGGCCTTCATCCAGTGCGTATTCAGCGGCGTCCGTGACGAGCGGCCCCGTCACCTCCGACCACCGCAGCGAGCCGTTCTTGCGCGGATCGGTCAGCCACTCGGCCTCCAGATCATGGATGTACACCGGCGCCCCGAACGCCTTGCGTGTCTCTTCGACACCGCCCATATGGTCAAAGTGCGCATGCGTCAGCAGAATCGCCTCGACGCTTGTCTTTTGCTCCCGCAAACGCTCCAGCAGCTTGGCCGGGTTCATGCCGGGATCGATGATGACCGCCCTGCCGGTCTCTTCATTCGTGATGACATAGGCATTGGTCTGCAACGGTCCCAATACATAGCTCTGAATCTGCATATCAGATCGCGGAGAACAGCTCGGAGAGCTCTTTCAAAATAACCGCCTGATAGGCAGTGCCTTCCCCATACTGACGGCCCATCTCCTGACGCGCTGCGCCCAGCTTATCCTGATAGTCTGCCGCTTCACGGTCGGGGTTGGCCTGCTTGAACGCCGTCATCACCTGTTGAACATGCGCCGGACGCGGCCCCCACTGTCCCAGCACGTGGCCGCCGGTATCGGCGATGATCACGATCGGCACGGCCTCTCCGCCCATCGTCAGGAATTGCTGCATCGTATCCATATGCTCTTCCTTGATCAACACTTCCGTAGGCACGCCGCTGTTCTCCAGCGCCCGGAAGACGACCGGGATATTTTTGACGACATCCCCGCACCACTCCGCCATCAGGATCAACACGCGCAGATCGTCGCGATTGTTCAGCGATTCAAAGAACGCTTTGGACTCTTCATCCGGCCACTCGAAATTGTTGTAGAGCGATACAAACTGCTCCTTGTTGCGGTCCATGCCATCCATAAACTGCTGCGGGCTGATGCCCTGGCCCAGTTTCTCGGCTACGCTCTTGCTCATTGTCCCATCCCTCTCTGTATCAATGTATGTACACTTCCTCTTAATTGTATCAAAGATTACCTGGAGGAGCCAGCGGATGGGAAGACTGCACGGGACTGTGAGTAGAAAGAAGGTTTGTAACAGCTGAACTACCTGAATACATTGGGCCCCCATAAAACACCTGATTTGACGGTATTTCTTACAGACTGCGGCCCCGGTTTTTGGCGTATTTGTAGACCGCGTACGCCAGTGCCAGTGCCAGTGCCGTCAGCGTCAGCGGCTGTACATAACGTCCAGCTACCTCATGCACCGATTGCCAGCGGTTGCCGAGCTGCATACCCAGATACAAAAACAGCAGTGTCCAGGGAACGGCGGCCAGCGCAGTCAGGAGCGTGAACAAGGGCAACGGCATCCGGCTGACACCGGCGGGGATCGAGATGGCATGACGGATCACCGGCACGAATCGCGCGAAAAAGATCATGGCTGTCCCGTACTTGCGGAACCAGTCCTCCGAGCGGTCGAGATGTCTGCCGCTGATATGGAGCCATTTGCCGTACTTGTCCAGGAACGGCCGGCCGCCGTAGCGCCCCACCGCATAAAGGATTACCTGCGCAAGCGTCCCGCCTATGACGCCGAACAGCATTGCCGAGCCAAAGCTGATCTCGTCAGCAGCCACGAGGTAGCCGCCATAGGCGAGCACGATCTCGCTGGGGATCACTTCGACCATCAAGCCCAGCATAATGCCCAGTCCTCCCAGTCCCTGAATCCACCCCAGCAGTACTTGCGCCAACTCTGCCAGCCAATGCATGCCTTACGCCCCCCTGCGCTTCCCCTCATTTAAACCCTACTCCCATCATATTACGACGATCTGCCGGACATGCCTGGGACGGACAAGTGTCATGTGCTGACAAGCCTCTGCATACACTGGAAGCAGTAAAAATTACCGAGAAGAGGTGCCATCATGTCCAAAGTATTCGTCGTCGGCCGCAAGCAGCTCCGCCTGCTCGGTCTCGCCGTCCTGCTCATCTTACTCGTCGCGGTGTTCCTGAAGTGGAATCAGGCCCAGACCGTTACCAGCAACGCAGATGCCGAGCGCATCTTCCATCTTGTCACGGTGGAATACAAGACGACCTTGAACGACGGCAAAGAGCTGGAGGTGTACCGCTGGGACCCCGGCTCCATCCGGGTTAATCGCGGCGAGCATGTCCAGCTCCATATTACCGGCATCAATGGCCAGTCCCATCCCTTCGTCATCGAAGGTCTCGGCATCAAAGGCGAGGTCAGGAAAGGCGAGACGACGATCGTCGACTTCAAAGCAGAGCGTGCCGGCACCTATCCCATCCTCTGTCTGACCCATACGGCCAGCACGCAGCTCAGTCCGATGGTCGCGTACATCGAGGTCAATTAGTCACTGTGACACCCGGGCTGCTGTCTGCATATAGATAGGGCAGAGAGGAGTGGCCTTTATGAAGACGCCTCCCCGTGCCCAGACATCGCCGGACTTGCCAACCGCCCGCAAGATCAAACGCGCCTGCAGCAAAGAGCTGTACCGCACCGTCAAACGTCTCGACCGCTGGATCCCGCCCGCCCTCGTGGAGCAAGCCGAGCAAATTTATATCCGCAAGGTCATGCTGAATCTGATCTGGATTCATGAGAACCGCAGCAACCGCAAGCTGCTTTGCGACTGGTGGGACGAACAGCTGAGCGAAGAGATCGCCGCCCTGTGGGGGATCGACAGAGAACAATTAGCCGCCGCGTTCCGACACGCTTTTGGGGGATAGGGCAGGCGGATCGTCAAAGGGCTTCCCGTTGTGTTGTGCGGGAAGCCCTTTGAGATGCGTGGCCTTCTTGATGAACTGCGGCTAGCGTTTGGCTCGTCTGGCAGCCGTGCGGCAGCGGACTTCCGCTACCTTCTTCATTAGTTGCTCTGTCTTCTGTCTGGCAGAGGGCAGTGCCCTCTCCCCCCCGCGAAACTTCCCCTTGATGACACGCTCATCCGCCTTTTTCATAACTTGCCCGTCCCCTCTCGCCTATGGGCCGACCTATGCTAAAATTCCGTCTATTTTCCGGAAGAGGCAGCCTATCTCTATAGTATGTGCATTCACTAGAGTCTCTAAACGACGCTGATGGGCGCGAGCGTCGCATAGGCATGCAAAAAAACCTCCCGTCACTCCTAGTGACTGGAGGTAAATCGTCAATGTCAATCTAGCGTTATTGCACCGCAGCAATCCGCTTCAGCTCTTCGAGCGTCTGCTCCTGCCGGCGCAGTGTCTGATCCAGACTGTCGCTGATGCCCATAAGCTGCTGCTGGGACATCCGGGTCCCCGCCCGGCGCTTCATCACTCTGGCCTGGATCTCATCAACTTCCGTCAAAATCCGCTCCAGTCGCTGGCTATTCGCCACGAGTCGTTCGACAGAACGAGCATCACGCTTCTTCATAATCCATCGCCTCCCTTTGCAATAATCCGCGTTCTTCCAGATGGAAGCAGATGCCGCGAATCAACCGGTACATTTCCTTTGACTCTATTATAGCACGGAATCGGGTACGATCCGTAGTTTCATAGTGAAAATTATAGACGAATTCCCGGCCGCCCAGCTCCAGCCAATAACTGGCCACCTCACGCCCTTCGCGATCGCTTGTCGCATATTCGATCGTCTCGTTGCTATTCACTAGCCTAACAGAAGAATAATGGGCATAATCCGCATCTCCGAGGCTAATGACCTCCGGCGTCTCTGTCGTTCCTTGCTCATGCACCATCACTAGTTGATCATCGCTTACTTCAAAGAGCGAATACGCGCTCAGCACCCGCAGATCTCCCGGCCCGAACAGCGATCTTCCCCGATCCCGGCGGAGCCGGAATAAGATATCTATCGCCTGATTGTAGCCTTCTTCATTAGCCTCCACATGATCCCGCAGCAGCTCGATCGTCGAGTTGAGCAGATCGATATCCTCTTCGGATTGCTGCAGATCGCGCTCTCGTTCGGTTAGTGTCGCCTGGAGCTGCTCGACCTCTCGCCGGAGCAGACGGTTGGTCGACTGGTAATCTTCGATGATCGAGGTAATGTTATGTTCCTCATAGATAAGCGTTACCCAATCGTATAGAGATTGAAAAGACAGATGAGGCTCTTTCATGTAATTCAGGAACATCAAGTACTCCGTCGGCCGGAAAATCCGATACGCATTCGCATTGAAGCAGGGATCGCCTGGCGTGAGCATGCGCAGCAGATTGGCGCGCAGCGCCATCGCCCAAGTAAGCAACAGCAGCACGATCGCAATCGTCTGCGGCCATGGCTGGAGGTGTTCATTTGCAAAAGCTCCAATCGCCCCTCCCGCGGCACCCGCAAACAGCGCAGCCCAGATCGTGCCGGGATAGGAGAAGAAACGGACCGCTTTGCTGACGGTCTCCTCAGGAACCTGGACGTACTTGATGCCCAGCAGCGAGCGCAGGAGGAGCATCCAGAACCAACCGCGCGGCGGAAAACCGTGTCTGGCCTGGAGCAGGGTACCGTCGAAGTCGTCTGCAATCGTCTTCAAAAAACTGAGCAGCTGCGGCCGGTCGACGTCCCGACCTTTACTTTGCGTTGTGGATGACATCAAATCACCGCTCCCTGTCGGTTCGTACTGGTTACTAAATTCGACGGGACAGGCAGCAATTCCTTGCATCCTCAAGCGTTAAAATTTCGCCGCAACATAAAAAACCGGTTCAGCCCCGCTTACTGAAAACGGGAGCCTTCCCAGCTTGAAGCATAATAAAAAACCGTCCGCTCTCCTGAACAGAAAAACGGACGGCACGGCACGGCGGCCACTTGATGAAGCCGCCTGCTGCTAAATCAACCGATCACGGCGAAGGTTTCTACACCGGCCGGGATGCTGCGGCTGCGGAACTGGACGCCGCTGCTGTTAAAGACGCGGATCGTGTAGCTCACCTGAGTCAGTGTCTCCACCCGGCTGAACCGGACGACACCGAAGCGGTCGAAGGACGAGGTTTGCACCAGCGTATTGCCGCGGTACAGACGTGCGAAAAAACCGGTCGTATCGAACGGCACACCGTTGCTTTGAACCCAGACGACAGTCAGCCGGTTGAAGATCGGTCCTGACTGGTTGGCGCTTTTGATCGGACCCGCTTTCATCAGGACCGCGCTGGCCCGCCGGCCGCGCGAGCGCAGCCGCGGCTTCACTCTTGGAGATGCCATATCATCCACTCCTTATCCGTTTGCAACAGCTTATGCTGCAGCAGAACCGGTGGCGTGGACAAACTGCCCTGGCCAGTCGTCCAAAATCCCGCGCTAGGCGTAGCCATAGCTTAGCAGCAGCTCCCGGCAGTAGCCGGCTGCCCGCTCGGCCTCCGCCAGCATCACGAAGCGGCGGCCCGCTGCGGCCTCGCCGCGCAGCTCCACGATGCGCGCCAGCATCTCATAGCGCGCATACACCTCGGCGCCGGCGCTAGCTGCCGCCAGCGCCTGCTCCCGCCGCCCCGCCTCGCGATGGCTGGCAGCGAGGGCGGCCAACCACTGGACCGCTGCCGACTGCTTCGCCTTGTCGTAGCGGTCCCGGCGCAGCGCGCGGCGCAGATATACCGCCGCCTGCTGCACGTCGCCGCGCTCGGCATACGCCTCGCCGAGCGCCCACACCAGCGGCACGGACTGCGGATCATACCGCAGTCCAGCCGCCAGCAGCGCCGCACGCTCGGGCAGCGGAGCGTGCGCAGCCAGCGCCAGGCGCATCCGTGTATCGTACGGATGCGCCTGGAGCCCCGCGCGCAGCGCGTGCAGGCGGGCGTCGCCGGACGCCGCGAGCGCGCTCTGCCGGGCGGTGAGCGCGGCGTCCGCCTGCAGCCCGGCCAGGGCGGACGAAGCCAGCACGGCCGCAGCCAGCGCAGCGCAGAGGGCGCGGACGGGGCGTCTATGCCGCAGCCCGGCGCTCCCGGCCCGGGAGGTTGCGGGTGTATCGGCACGCCGCCCCCTCTCCGAAGGGGGACTTCGGTCAGCAGGTCGAGAGAGCGCATACGCACCAAAGCCGAAGAGCAATAACCAGTACAAACCATAAGCCATATCAAAATCCACGGCCGCATGAAGCAGCAATACGACAGGAGGCAGCACGCCTAGACGGTTGTGCCGCCAGAGCGTATGCAACAGCACGGCAGCCAGCACCAGCAGCAAGGCCAATCCGATCCAGCCCAGCTCCAGCAGCTGATGGACATACCCGCTATGCACCTCATTGCCAACATAAGGCGCGCTTTGCAGACGACCGATATGCTGCCGCCACGCCCCTCCACCGCTCCCCAACCAAGGTGCTTCGCGGATCATCCTCCAGGCATCGCCATAGAACTGCAACCTCGCTCCCGCTGTGGCGTAGCTTCCACTCTCCAGCCGGTCTGCCGCCGCCCCCGGCAGCAGACCGGCCAGAGCGGCAAGCAGCAGCGCGCCGCCAGCTGTGGCGACGCGGGGGCGCAAGTGCCCTTCCGATCCGGCGAGCGCTGCGCGGAGACACAGCACCAAGAGGGCTGCGCCGGTCACCGCTGCTACACTTCCCGCTGCCGTAGCGGCAGACGACATCGTCATCGACCGCACAGCCAGCAAGCTGCTGCCCAGCAAGGCGCTGCCGGCAAATGCAGCCCACGGATACAGCAGCCAAGCCGCTCTTCTCCCCCTCCCTGCAGCAGCCAGACCTACCACCCATGCCGCAGCAGCTGCCAGCCAGGCTCCCCGGGATTCGGTCAGCAGCAGCATGGCTCCAGCGGGTACGGCTTGCACGACCGACCAGATCAGACCGCTTCGTTTAACTGCGCATATCATCGCCTGCCAGTGCCAGGCCAGATACGCCCCCAGCAGCGCTCCATACATATTGGGATATTGCACAGGACCGGCTGCCCGTATGCCAAAGGCGCTTAATTGACCGTCGCCAGTGATCAGGAGGTAGCGGGGGTCCTCCAGCCAGCCGAGCCACGCAGTCATCCCGCTCCATACCAGGATAGTCCCAGTCAGTCGAAGAGCGAGCGACAGACCGCCAGCTCCCAATGAACCGCCGTTCCGCAGTACGAAGAACACGAGAATCAGGAAAGCGCCATAGCTGCCCCAGCGCGAGCCTTGTGCCAACGCAGCGGGAACAGACACAGGAAGCCAAAGCGGCTGCGTCAGGTAAAGCCCGGCGATTACTAGCGGACAGAGCATCAGCCAGCCCCATGCGGCGTGCAGGGCCGGCTTCGTTTGCACAGCCGCTTGCTCTTTCGATTGCAGGACATCCGGCAGTGCCACAAGCAACGCAGCCAACAGACAGATCAAAACTGCTGGCTGATAGTAGGTCGCATCAAAATAGTAGCCGGCCCTTACAACGCCAGTGATCAGCAAAGCTGCAATGATCGCACAGCCGGCTGCGGCAATCAACCGCTGCTTCATCATTCGTCACCTGCCTGTCTCGTCAGTGCAACCAAGTTGGCCGCTGCAAACCGTCTTGAAGGAAGAAACCCATTTCCCGGGAAATGAGAAACGGCTCATACGTGATTCATTTCTGTGAGAATGGTTTAATAAATAGACTTGTATGATGACTGGTCCTCACTTTGTCGGGAACGTGAGTTCTATAATTTGAATATAATCTCAGCTTTTCCATAAAGGGATGCCTGTATAACCTCCTGTGTACCCTTATAAACAGATCGGAATTTGTAGACTGAATGTCGATGAAAAACGTTCGTTCGGCACGACATTGCGACAAACATTTCGTTTCCCGTCTGCTATGCTGGTATTCCACCGCACAAAAGGGTTGTCCCCCTTACAAAATTATGTCTGTGCAAACAAGAAGGAGTGTTATTTATGGAGCTTATTACGAACCAGACGTTTACCAAAGAATCGATCATGTTTGATGGTTTTCATTTTATCGGCTGTTCCTTTCGGGATTGCATCGTCGTGATCACCGACAACAACTTCGCCTTCGACAGATGCTCCTTTGAACAGAGCACCTTCCACGTCCAGCCGGACTCGCCCGCTTACCATATGTTGAAGCCGGTATGCGAGAGCGCAGGCAACTTCTGGGCGGAAGTACGCAAGGGCAGCCGGCTGAACAGCCTGGCGGCCACCGAGTAGCGCCCGAAGCTTCGAATGAACGGTCGATAGCCCCCATGTTCCGTAGAACAGGGAGGCTGAATAATCATACACAATAAAAATAACCCCGCAAAGCACAAAAAAGCCCATCTCCAGCGACGGCCTGGCTGATACGATTTTATCGCAAAATCGGCAGCCAGGCTGTCGGTGGTTCCGGACTGCGGAACGGTAGACCCTTTAGCTTTGCGTCCCTGCCTTTCGACAAGTTTGCCTATATGTGATGGCGTCAAGAAAGCACTACAACTCTTTGACAATCAAAATATGCAATTGATCTTTAAGGTGAATCTCATAAGGCGTCTTCGGCGAGCTGCCGTCCGCTTCCTTCACGATCCGTACCGTTGGGCGATGCACCGCCAACGGATTGTTGGCCGAGATGACACCGATTTGACCGGTGTTGAGCAGCACGCTGGTCGCCACCGGGTAGATCGAAATATGCTTGCAGAACAGCTTGATCAGCTCGAGATCAAAAATTGAATTGCCCGCAGCAAACAAAAACTCAATCGTCTCCGACGGCGTATGACGGTTGCGGTACGAGCGCGGCGAGGTCATCGCATCATAGACATCCGCCAAGGCCACAATCTGGGCATACTCATGAATCTCGTTTTTCTCAAGGCCGCGGGGATAGCCGGACCCGTCATAACGCTCATGGTGCTGCAGCGCACAATGCGCGGACAACAGGGAGATATCATGCTCTCTGCGGAGCAACTCGAAGCCATCTGTCGTGTGACGCTCCACGATCTTGCGCTCCTCCGGGGTGAGCGGCGTTTTTTTGTTGATGATCTCGACCGGCACCTTGGTCATCCCGATATCGAACAGGAGAGCGCCGATCCCCAGCTCCTCGATCTGTGTCCGGTTATATCCTTTGGCAATTCCCATAATCCCC
Source organism: Paenibacillus jepli (assembly GCF_047238105.1). Lineage (NCBI taxonomy): Bacteria > Bacillati > Bacillota > Bacilli > Caryophanales > Paenibacillaceae > Paenibacillus > Paenibacillus jepli. The sequence continues at coordinate 5,967,813 of NZ_JBDFMD010000001.1, read as the reverse complement.
GCCAGTACGGCTACATTGACCGAATGCTGGAACAGATAGGCATCCGCCACATGAATATTGGTCAGGCTGACGAGGATATCCTTCCTGCCTACCAGGTCCTGGAATATCTGGCCAAACACCGTCCGGAACGTCCGGCCCATCTCCGGCGCTACTGCACGGCCCCGCGTGGCGGGGGTGTCAATAATCGAGGTCATCGTCTTATGGATGGTATCGACTGCCTGCTTGCGCGTCTCCTCCCGGATGACTTCCTCAGGCAGGATATCCTCCGTCAACTTGTCCTCGATAAACAAGGTATCCACCTGCATATCCCGCAGCCTCTCGATGAAACGATCTGTAAGCTCCACACCCATTCCAAGCAGGACGTGTCCATTCTCCCGCAGGATGGGCTTGGCCAGCACATCTCCGGCTCGCACTGCATGTATCGAAATTCTTTTCATGGATCCCCCGCCTTTAAGTCTCCTCAGCAATTACAATTCGGTTACGACCATTGTCCTTCGCCTTGTACAATGCGACATCCACTTTGGTGAACAACTCGCGCAGATAGGCTTTGGGATCGTCAATCCGGTATTCTACCTCTTCTACGGCCAGCATGCCCATGCTGACAGTGACCGAAACCGGGGTTTCACCAGTTCTTGTCACTACTACATTGCCTGCAATGGCTGACTTTAATCGTTCTGCCAGCATCTGCGCCTGTTCGCTGTTCGTATGCGGCAGATAGACTGTAAATTCTTCGCCGCCATAGCGGGCAAGGATATCCGTACGTCTTAGCGTTCCTTTGACAACCTCGGCTGTGCTGCGGAGAACCTCATCGCCTACGAGATGACCGTAAGTATCATTAATATTTTTGAACAGGTCGATATCAAACAACAGGATCGCAAATGGGATCCGGTATCTGACGTTGGTCAGCACCTCATGCTCGAGCTGCTGCATCAGATAACGACGGTTGAAGCAACCGGTCAGACTGTCGGTAATCGCCATATGCTCCAGCTTCTGATTGGCCTGGAACAGCTCATCCTGCATCAGGATAAGCGCCCGGTTGCGGTCCTGCAGCACATCGTTTTGTCTGCGCGACGACTCTACGAGCTCACGGAGCTCCGTTACATTCTGGAAGGTGATCACCCTGCCGAGCACCACTCCGCGATGATCGATGATGGGCGATGCATAGATGGCCGCATTCCGAAAGCTCGGGTGTCCCAGAACGATCTCGAGATATGCATGCCTCGGCGGTCTGCTGTGATAGGCGACCAGGAAGTCTGCAAGCTCTTGCTCATGCTGATATTTACTCAGGAATTTGCCTATGTCGATACAGTCGCCGACCCGCAGGTTGACGAAGGGGCGCAGCACTTTGTTGACCTCCAACACCGTTCCCTGCTCGTCGATGACCAGGATACCCGTATTCACACTGTTAACGATATCCTGCTGCGCAATCTCCTTGATATCGAACATCCGGTATCTGGTGATGGCAACGACAAAATAAATCCCCGCCAGCAGGATTCCCAGCGAAGTGAATCCCTTCAATGTCGGCAGCGATTCCCTGAAAACGATGCTAAACAGTAAATCCGTCGATGCAAACACCGCAAATAATATTACACCTTGAAGCGAAATTCTAATCCGTTGTTTCTGACGGGCCGGTAAGGGAGAGCGAAGCGAGCGGATTAACCGGATCAGCGAGAAGACCGAATAACCGATCAACACGGCAATCAGATAGTATAGCAGCGGTCCATACAAACGCTCTTCATAACCGCCTTCCGGCATGGGACGAATAAATAGGTGCATCGGGTTGAGCATGACTCCAGCAGCTGCCGAGAGTGCAGGGACATGCAGCAGGATCAGCCATTTGCGGCTAACCTGATAGGAACTCCCGCTGAGGAACACTGAGAACAGGTACCAGCCGCTGCCGAGCATCGCCAGACCGACATAAGCTAGGCTGATATAAAAAACCTGGAACTGCGGATCTGAAGTGGTGGAGGCGGCGAACTGGCCGGCTGGCCAGAACAGCATGAAAAAATGGAACATGAAATACACTTTATGTAGATTGGTGATGGTTTGAATGAGAAAGATACAGAAAAACAAGATAACCAATATCAGGAGTATCGAAAAATCAAACCACATCATGAATCCCAAAAGGTTCACCCATTCATCAAAAATAATCTATATACGCTATTCTAACCGTCCGGCAACCGTCCGGCAAGCGCCTTTTCCAGATAGGGCTGTATCCCGAGACCGTCACGAAACGCAACATATTCGCTCCATTTGCGGGCCCGGTCGCCGCCGCTTGCGCGCGCTGCCCGGATCAGCAGATTTTTGGGCGTATGCTCGGGATCGATGAACTCAAGCAGCTGCACTTTGTACCCCAACACTTCCAGCAATCTGGCGCGTACGCTATCCGTCACAAGCGCCGAGAAACGCTCCTTGAGCAGTCCGTGCGCAAGCAGCGGCTCCAGCATCTCGTTGTCCACCTGCCGCAGGAGCTCATGCTGGCAGCACGGTACGGACATGATGACAGAGGCTCCCCAACTGACAGCCTTGGCCAGCGCAGCGTCGGTTGCCGTATCGCACGCATGCAGCGTCACGACCATATCCGCCTGTTCCAGCTCTTCGTAACGGGCGATGTCTCCCTGCAAGAAACGGAGATTCATGTAATTCAACTTGCGCGCCAACTGCTCGCACCAGGCGATGACATCCGCTTTCAGATCCAGACCGATGATGCGGATCTGACGCTGCTGCTGGATCGCCAGCAGATGGTACAGCGCAAAGGTGAGATAGGACTTGCCGCAGCCAAAATCGACAATCGTCACCGTTCTGTCCTGCGGCAGCTCATCGGCCACATCCAGTACCATCTCAAGGAAACGGTTGATCTGGCGGTACTTGTCCTGCTTTTGGGCGAGCACTCTGCCCGCAGGCGAGAGAATCCCGAGTTCTACAAGGAAAGGTGCCGGAGCTTCGGCATCCAGCACCCGCTGCTTCTTGCGGTCATGGTCCTGCGCCTCGCTACTGGCCGCAGTAGGCGGCTTGCGCAGCAGCGCAGGCTTGCCTTTCTTGCTGAACAGCAGCTGCAGGTCCGCCGCCTCCGTCTTGATCAGCGCTTGCCTGTACTGCTCCTGCAAGAGCCTTACCGCCAGCTGCGCCGCCGCCTCCGGTTCGAGATTGTCGTGAGTGACGCGGCCGGGCTCATGATATTCAAATTGGTAACGGAAACCCTGCTTGAGCTGGACCGGACGGATGATCGTCTTTGGCGGGTGGCCGCCGCTTTTGCTGCGCAGCTGGCTTAGTGTAGCCTGCCTCAGACTTTGCTGCTCGATCGCAGAGATCAGCGCCCGCTCCCAGTTATCGGCTTTCTCCATGTTGCACTCCCTGTCGTTGCAATTCGTCATAAGCTTCCCGTACTTCCTCTAACGGCAGACCGCCGCTGGCGAGCTGCTCCGGAGACTTCTCCAGCAGCCTATGATAGAAACGCTCCGCTTCCTGCAGCGGCAGCTGACCGTCCTCCAACAGCTCGTGAAGCAGATTCTCCGCCTCATCAAGCCGATTCTCTTGCTCATGCCAATCGAGCAGCAGCCGCTTGGTCTGGGCAGGCAGCTCATATTCGTCCAGCAGCTTCCGCAGCCTCGCGATCTCCTTGCGAGGCTCGGCCGTGACCGGTTCGTCATCCTCCAGGGCGCCCCGGACGAAGAGATGAAGCGACTTGAGCAGCGCCGCATAGCTCGCTTCCGGTTCGCCCTGTTCCCCATAGATCTCGCCCTTTTCCCGGAGCAAAAGCGCGATCCCCTGCAGGCTGCCGTGATCGACGACGCCGGCTCTGGTCAGCATGCCGATCAGCTCCTTGTCCGTCAGCGAGTCGATCAGGCGGGAATTCAGGCGGAACTCCCGGTCCAGCAGCTCATCGACGATCGCCAGCGCCTGCAGGTGCTCCTTGCGGTCGCGCAACCCCATCACCTGGCCGATCGACTGCGTCATCTGCTCGATCATACGCATAAAGTAATCCCTTTGGAACATCGCTCTATCACCCCTGTCGCATGTCAGGACTGCAAAAATTGCAGCAGCTGAGCAGCCTCTTCGTCTGCCTTCTCGATCATTCCCATGTGACCCGCGTCCGCGAGCAGCGCATTTGTAATATTGGGCTTATCGACGCTGAATGTCCGCTCCGGCGCGATGACGCCATCCTTGCCGCCGGCAACCAGCAGCACTGGCAGCAGCGTGCTTTTCAGTACGTCATTGCGGTCGGGCCTGGCTTTCATCCCCCGGGCGGCCGCAGCGGCCCCATGGCGGCTCGTCCCTCTGCCGATCTCTTTGACCCGCGCCACTTGATCGGGCATGCTCTCCAGATGTTCCGGCGCAAACAGCTTGGGCACCAGACCGTCGACAAACGCTGCCACGCCGTCCCGCTCGATCGTCTCCACCGCCCGGTCGCGGCCGGCTTTGGCTTCCTCGCTGTCCGGGTAGGCCGTTGAATGAACCAGCCCGAAGCCGTTCAGACGTTCGGCATACCGCTCGGCTACAGCCAAGGTAATGTAGCCCCCGAGCGAATGCCCGATCAGCGTCGCTTGCCGGACATAAAGATGATCCATCAACCGGATAATATCGTCCGCAAAATCCTCCATCCCATAGACCTCGTCCGCTGGCGCGGAAGAAGCGCCGTGGCCTCTCAGATCCGGGACAATGACGCGCCCGGCGTGCTGCAGCACGGGGAGCACATCCTTCCAATAAGCGGAGCTGCCGCAATAACCGTGCAGCAGGATCACTGTCGGCCCGGCATCTTTGCCGATTTTTTCATTATCATAATAGGCGATTGTCATACCGTCTTCGCCCAGCATTTTTTTATCTGCTATCGTATTCATCGTTCATCACCTGCTATTCTTCAAGATTGGATGACTGCGGCCAAGCGTCACAGATGGCATCGGCCAAGGTCCTTGCCATCAGCATCACGGCATGCAGCGAAGTGGTCTGCAAGGTGTGATAAGGCTTGGCGCTCTGCAGATTGACCACGGCGGCGATACTGTAGTGACCGACATCGGGCAGCACCGTCCCCTCGATGGCCTGAGCGGGCCTGAGCGGACCGTCGGAGACGAGGAAGCTGCCGATAGATTCAGGTCTGCCCAGACATGCATCTACTGCAATGACGGTGCATCCCTTCGGCAGTGCGGCCGTCATCTCAGCAAGACTGCCGGCATCGCACGGTACCGCCAGGGTGCCGCTCACCTGCGGCCAGCCTCTGCCCAGGAGCAGGTCGCCCACCAGCGGACCCAGCGCGTCCCCGGTCGAGCGGTCGCTGCCGATGCACAGGAACGCAATCCGTTCGCGGTCCGGCTGCTCGCCGGCGATGCCCTTCAGGAAGCGAAGCAGCCCTGTGCTGTCGACCTTCTCCCGCTTACGCAGTGCAGCGAGCTTTCGCTCAGCCTCCGGGATAAACAGGCCAGTATGCGCCGGCCCGGCTTTTGCCGCCGTTCGCCTCATCGGATATGCACCTCCACTCTTGCCTTCCTTGTGCATTCATTGTACCTAATTCGGTCCATCGCATCAATCGAATGGCAGGCTTTTCATTATCATGTTAGAATAAATAGCACCGGATTCGGAAGGGAGGAACGGCCATGGCTAATCTTAATGAACCAACAGAGGACAATATTGCCTTCATGATCGAAGCAATCAAATCAAAGCTGCGCATGGCTTCAGCCGCTGCGATAAAGCCATCGCACTTCAGCATCAGCCATTATGAAGACATCAAAGAGCTGTACGACTTGGTGAATGAAAAGAACAACATCAGCATCAGCGAAGTTGAAGGTATTGTAGCTGAATTGGGCAAGATGCGTAATAAATAACATTTTTATCCACATTATGCCAAAATTCCGCTTTTTTCGACATTCCTATGACTTCAATAAAAAACGGGGAGCATTCTGCTCCCCTGCAACTCCTGCCAATCAGGCGTTCTCCGTCTCTTCTTTCTCCGTCTCGGCTGCCGGCTTCTCTTCGGCCGATGCCAGCGTCAGCTTGATGGAGATCTCCTTTTGCTCCCCTCTGAGGAACTGCGCGAGCCGTTCCAACTTCTCGGCAATCTCCGGCCCGGTCATCGACAGATTGAGCTGATAATCGAAATGATCGGCCCGGGGCTGGGGCGGACTGACAGCCTGCAGCTGCTGTACGCCGCCGAATCCCCGTTCGCCCGAGCCGCGTCCGTTCATGAGCTGCTCCGGGAAAAACTTGTCCGATTTGTTGACGACCTGCTCGTAGATCCGCAGTTTCTTGAGCAGCATATAATACTGCGCCGAATGCTTAAAGCCCCATGCCTCGCGGATATCCTTGAGCGTATAATCCATCTTCCAGCGCTTCAGCCGTTCGACTTGCTCTTCCTTCTCCAGTTTCAAAAATTCGTCCAAGGGAATAATCGGCCCTGTCATCATATAATCCTCCAGTTCTTTTTTTAAATACTAGCTGCTGTAGGTATCAGAGTAGCTGCCACTGTGACCATGCAACAATATTGAATTTGTTACTAATTATAAAATATTACCATAAAGATATTAAAAAGAAAAGGAAAAACAACCTGCCGCCCGGCAGGTTGCATAATTAACAATAGATCATTATTCGGCAAGCCAGCCGGCGCCTCTCAGGAAGCGGTCAAAGGCAGCTCTTCCTCTAGATGTGGTCTTGAAAACCCCTGCATCGGAGAGAACCTGATGAAACTTCTCTCCTGTTTCTTCACGGAGCGCCTGGGCCGCGGCTTCGGCGGACAGCGCTGTGCCGTATTTGCCGCACAGCTCCTCCATCCAGACCGCATGATGATGCAGCGGATGCCCGTCATCCCGCAGGCTGATGGGAGAATCGGTCGCGGCGCCGGTCAGATAGGCCCCAAGCTGCTCCAGCTCAGACTTGAGACGGCCCGGCAGTACCGCCAGTCCCATCACCTCGATCAGACCGATATTCTCCCGCTTGATATGGTGCAGCTCGCGATGCGGATGGAAGATCCCGTCCGGATGCTCTTCGCTCGTCCGGTTGTTGCGGAGTACGAGGTCGAGCTCATAGGTGCCGTCGTCCCGCAGCCGGGCAATCGGCGTAATCGTGTTGTGCGGGATGCGTTCCCCGTCCTGAACGCTATATGCCTCGACGTCTGCGTCGCTGTCGCTGTAGCTCCGCCAGGCTTCCAGCATATGCTCTGCTGCCCGCAGCAGCGTCTTTTTGCTCGTGCTGTTCAGCCGCGCCACCGACATCGGCCATCGCACGATCGAGACCTTCACGCCGTCAAAGTCCCCATGGTAGTAGGACGCCTCAGAGGGAGCCGTCTCCATCGGGAAGGTATGACGTCCCCCCTGAAAATGATCATGGCTCAGGATCGAGCCGCCGACAATCGGCAGATCGGCGTTGGATCCGACGAAGTAGTGCGGGTACTGCTCAACGAAATCCAGCAGCCGGACAAAAGTGACCGGCGAGATCGACATCGGCAGATGTTCGCTGCGGAAGACGATGCAGTGCTCGTTGTAATAGACGTAGGGAGAATATTGAAAGAACCAGTCTTCGCCGTTCAGCTGCAGCGGCAGGGTCCGCAGATTTTGCCTGGCCGGATGGTCGGGCCGGCCCGCATAGCCGACATTCTCCGGACACAGCAGACAAAGCGGGTAAGCGCTCTGGGGCAGCGACTTGAGCAGCGCGATCTCCCGAGGGTCTTTCTCCGGCTTCGACAGATTGATCGTGATCTCAAGCTGACCGCTGTCCGAAGCATACTGCCAATACTGATTGTTGCGAATCCGGTCCATCCGGATGTAGTTGGAATCGATGTTGAGCTGATAAAAAGCATCGGTGGCCGCCCGGATGCCCTCCGTCTCGGCCTGCCGCCGAAAGGCTGCCGCCGTCGCGGACGGCCGGGCAAGCAGCAGTCCCATGATCCGGGCATCGAGCAAGTCACGCCATGTTGTCGTTCCATCCGGGATGAGACCGATCCGCTCCCCGTGCGCCAGCAGCACGTCAAGGGCTCCGAGGGGCTCGTCCGGCGCCTGCGGCGGCTCGCCGCCTGCCGGCTCGTTCAGCCCGAACAGATCCAGCAGCGCATTGCGCGTAAAGACGGTATCCAGAGGCGCGAACAACCGTTTCTTGAGACCGAACTGCACCAGCTCCTCGATCGCCTGCTGGACCTGCTGGAGCTCCGATCGGCTGATCTCACGGGAGGCTGCATTCATCGTGTTCATAGTTTCCTCCTCCATTAGGTATAGCCGTGCGGATGAGTCTGATGCCACGCCCAGGCGCTGGCAATGATGTCATGCAGTTTGTTGCGAGACGGATTCCAGCCCAGCTCGCGGCGCGCACGTTCCGATGAAGCGACGAGCGTAGCCGGATCGCCGGCGCGGCGCGCTTCGATGACGGCCGGGATCTCGCGGCCGGTCACTTCGCGGGCGATATCGATGACTTCCTTCACCGAAAATCCTTGGCCGTTGCCAAGATTGTAGATCGCGCTGTCCCCGCCGCCGCGCAGCTTGTCTACCGCGAGCACATGGGCGTCCGCCAGGTCGCTGACGTGGATATAATCCCGGATGCAGGTGCCGTCCGGCGTATCATAATCATCGCCGAACACGGAGATGTGCGGCCGCTGTCCCAGGGCTGCTTGCAGCACGATCGGGATGAGATGGGTCTCCGGCGCATGATCTTCGCCGATTTTGCCGCCCTCGTGCGCGCCGGCTGCATTGAAGTAGCGGAGCGATATGGATTTGATGTCATGAGCGGTGTCGAACCACTTCATCATTTTCTCCATCGCCAGCTTCGTTTCGCCGTATGCATTGGTCGGCAGGGTGCGGTCATGCTCGTCGATCGGGATATTCTCCGGTTCGCCGTAGGTTGCTGCGGTCGATGAGAAGACGATGCGGCGCACGTTGTGCTCGTGCATTTTCTCCAGCAGACAGAGCGTGCCATACACATTGTTATGGTAATACTTTCCTGGTACCTGCATACTCTCTCCGACCAGGGAATTGGCGGCAAAGTGAATGACGGCATCGATCTCATTCTCCAGGAATACCCTCTCCAGGAAGCCGCTGTCCCGCAGATCTCCTTCATAGAGCTGTCCGCCCAGTACCGCCTGCAAGTGACCCTGCTGCAGATTATCGACGATTACGACCTCTTCTCCTCGTTCCAACAGGGCCGCTACCGTGTGTGATCCGATGTAGCCCGCTCCTCCAGTTACCAATACAGCCATGATTCCTCTCTCCTCTCCAATTGTAGGTGCATTATCATCCCAATGGATTATCGCAGCTGCTCGACGCCGTTGCCGATCGAGCAGACGTAGAACGAAGCTTCCAGACCGGTGGCGGCCTTGTACTGCTCGCCGACCTGGGCGATGAAGGTATCGACGCTGTCTTCATGAACGAGCGATACAGTACAGCCGCCGAAGCCCGCGCCGGTCATCCGGGAACCGAGGACGCCCGGCACTGCCCTGGCCGATTCGACCATGGCATCGAGCTCATCGCCGGTCACTTCGTACAAATCTCGCAGCGAATCGTGCGATTCGTTCATATAACGGCCAAAGGAGATCAGGTCATCAGCCTTGAGCGCATCGACGGAGCGCACGACGCGGTCGATCTCTTCGACGACATGCCGGGCCCGGTTCATGACGAGCGGATCTTTGATGAGGTGGGCATTGTCCTGCAGCTGCTGCACGGTCAGCTGACCGAGCAGCGTCAGCTCGGGAAAAGCCGCCTTGAGATCCTGCACGGCCTGCTCGCATTGGCTGCGGCGCTCATTGTACTTGGAATCGACGAGGCCGCGGCGCTTGTTGGTATTGCCGATGACGAGCCGGTAGCTGCCGCTGTTGAATGGTACGAGCTCGTAAGCAAGGGTGTCGCACATCAGCAGGATGGCATGGTCCTTCTTGCCGTTGGCTACGGCAAACTGGTCCATGATGCCGCACTTGACGCCGTTGAATTCATTCTCGGATCGCTGAGCGAGCAGAGCAATCTCGACCGTATCCGTCGGGTGGCCGCTCAGGGAGAGCAGTGCATAAGCGGTCACGACTTCGATCGACGCCGAGGAGGACAGGCCCGAGCCGTTGGGGATCTCCCCGTGATACAGCAGGTCAAAGCCTGCCGGCAGCGCATATCCCCTCTGCTGCAGCTCGTTGACGATGCCTTTGGGATAATTCATCCAGTCGTCTTCTTCTTTGTACACGATCCCGTCGATCTCCAGCTCGCCGGCCAGCTCGAAGTTCGTCGATGCCAGACCCAGCTTGCGGTCCCCGCGCTCGCGGATCAGCAGCGTAGTGCCGAAGGTGAGTGCTGCCGGGAACACATAGCCGCCATTATAATCCGTATGCTCGCCGATCAGATTGACCCGGCCAGGCGCATGGAAGACATGCAGTCCGTCGGCCACGCCTCCATAATGCTGCAAAAACTGTTCGGTTAGTTGTTCGATATTTGCCACCTTTAGTTCCACCGCTTTCTGTATCGTTTGATCTCAGTATAGTACAACAAATGGACGAAAGAAATGGCATGATGTGAAGGGCGCATGGAATTATGTGACTTTCACATGCCTTGTATTTGATGATAAGCTGGATAAACATAGCAAAGGAGGCGGCGAAACGAATGAAGCAGCCGTTTTATACCGTAGCATCCAATCCCGTCACGATTGAGCATGGCAGACTGAATGTCCTGTTTGCCGGCGAGAGCCAGACAGCAGCCAGGCATCAGCAGGGACCCAAGGTGTATGACTTTTACCTGATGCATCATGTGCTTGCAGGGGCTGGAACATTCACCTTCCAGGACACGCAATATGATCTGCGTGCCGGACAAACGTTCGTCATCGAGCCACAGCAGCTGGTCAGCTATATCTCCGACGCCGAGCAACCGTGGCATTATCGCTGGGTTGCCTTCGCCGGCTCGGAAGCCTCCCAATTGGTAGGCTCCGCAGGCTTGAGACAGGGACTGCCTGTCCTGGATGGCGGCAGCAGGCGTCTTGCCGTGCTGTTCCGCGGCATCCGGCATGTCTTCCGCAGCAGCGGCAGGATGGCGGATCTGCAGGCGCTCGGCTACCTCCACCTGATCATGGTCGAGCTTGGCCGGGCGATGGAGCCCGCTGCTGACGATTCCTACCGTGACGACGAGGGAGGCGGCTTGATCCAGCGGGTGATCCACTACCTCTCGACACAATATGCCGAGCCGGTGTCCATTGAACGAATGGCAGACACGATGGGCTATAACCGGGCCTACTTGTCCAGAATCTTCAAGCAGCGCACCGGCTTGACGCCGGTGCATTTCCTGCTGAAGCTGCGCCTGGACAAAGCCCGTCAGCTGCTGCGGGGGAGCCAGGAGCTGACGATCGAGCAGATCGCAGCCTCGGTCGGCTTCCACGATCCGCTCTATTTCTCCAAGCAGTTCCGCCGTCTGTACGAGCAGTCGCCTACCGCTTACCGCGAAGCGATGAGACAGGCGCAGGACGATTAAGCGAGCCAGGTATTGCGTCCTCTGCTGCGCGGGCGTTCGCCGAAGGACAGCTTGATCGTCGGCTCGATCAGTCCGACCGGCTCGCCGCGGTCGCTGAGCACTGTGCCGGGATGCTCCTGCAATACAGTGCTGCACACTCCTTCGATGGCAAGCGATTCATGGCCGGCCAGGGGCGAAGCGGCCAGCGAGCGCAACAGCGAAGCGACGACAGCCGGCAGCGCCGCCTCGGAACCGTCCCCTATCTTGACTGCAACGCCGATCCGGAGCGCAGGCAACGCCAACCCAAAGATGCCCTGCGCCCCGCTCTTGGCGATCACGCCGCCATCCAGCAGAGTCGTCGCCAGCCGCCCCGCCCCCTCCACCAGGCGCGGCGCGGCTCTCATCGCTGAGGCGATGCGTCCGAGTGCGGCGTGTACTGGTCCGGTTATCCTGCCTGCGGGCGGAGCAGCCAGCCGGGCATAGACCAGTGCTATACGCCATAGCGGCAGCGCGAACACCGGGAAGCCGCAGCCGTCCGTAGCACGGCCCACCGCTGACGGCTCAAGACCAGCCAGCTCTGCGACATGGTTCAGAATCTCCACCTGAACCGGGTGACCTGGCGACATATAGTTCTCCATGGGCCATTGCTGCTGCCGGCACACAGCGAGCAAGCCGATGTGTTTGCCTGCACAATTGTGAAAGATCCGCCGCCGCCTCCCCCCTTCAAGCAGCAGCCGTTCCCTTGCTGATTCCTCTGTCGGCAGCGTCTCGGGCAGTCCCAGGTCGCTCTCCGACACTCCGGATGCCGCAAGCATCCGCTCCAGCACGCCGATATGCGCCGGCTCGCCGCGATGCGAGGCTGTCATCAGCGCCAGTTCCTCATCTCCCCACTCCAGCTGTTCGAACGTGCCGTGCAGCAGAGCCGGCAGCGCCTGCACAGGCTTGGCTGTAGATCGCATATAGACCGCTGCTCCCGGATCCCCCGCCCAGGCCAGCAATCTCCCTTCGGCATCCGTGACGGCTGCATGGCCCACATGGACGTTCTCGATCATCTCTCCGCGCCAGACATCCGCCAGCGACACTGCCCTGTTGTACTCTCCTGATTGCATCGTCAACCCCGCCTTTCCCGAGCTTCCTGGTTCCAGTCCCATGGCTTTCCCTCAGTTTCTACATTGTATTCCTTTACCCCCATTTCTAATCATCCATGCTCTTCCGTCAACAAAAGTTTCAATAAAGCGCCATCGGGTTAAAAATACATCAAGCCGGGCCGATGGAAGGCCCCCAATTGAGCCATAATAAAGGAGATGAACCAACATGGAAAATAATCAAGAGACAGTAAAGCAGTCTAACGGCGGCACAGCTCTGAAAAGCGCGATTGTTGGTGCGTTGATCGGAGCAGCAGCAGCGCTCCTGTTGGCACCAAAATCCGGGCGCGAATTGCGAAGCGATCTCAAAGTCAAAGCAGAAGGCGCGAGCGAGGTTATCAAAACGCAAGCCTCAGCCCTGGCTGAGACTGCAACCTGCGCTGCACAAGCTGTAGGCGAGCAAGCAACTGTGCTGGCAGGTAAAGTCCAGGACCTGGCTTCGGCTGCCCGCAATAAAGCTGCCGTTACGGCAGACCGCGCTCATGAAGCGGTAGATACAGTAGCAGGCAAAGCCAAGGAAGCTGCTACAGTCGTGGGTATCCGAGGCAAGGAAGCTGCGGAGACTGCGGCAGAGCGTGCCCATGGAGCTGTAGATTCTGCACAGGACAAAGTGCAGGAATCTGCCGAATCCGTCTCCAGTTCCGTATCAAGCAATAAGTAAGCTGAAGGCTGTGGACGATCTGTTTAAGACCGCATCAGGAGGAGATCTTATGACTGCCAACCACCGCAGATTGGCCGATCATCCGCAATCAGGACAGGCCGGCGCTCAAGCCAAGCCGGTCGAACTGGCGGAGAATGGTTCGATGGCACAGGATATGGAAGATCTCAAACGCCTTGGTGAGGATATGGAGCAGGTGAAAACCAATGCTGAGCTTGAGGAAGAAGGACTTGTTCCCGACCCGATTCAAGACTAGCCATACGCAGCGGGCGCATGCTGCGAATGCCGGAGCCGCAGGCTTAATGTCATTAAGCTAAGATTACTAATGACATTGGCCCAGGCTCCGGCTTTTTATGGACCCCATATTTAAAACCCGGAGCCATCCTCCGGCAAGCGGCGACCTCATACCACCACTCGGAAAAGGAGCAACCATCCATGGAGCATCATTATGGAAATCTATATTGGCCAACGACTTGGGAGCGGTCGGAGACGTACACCCCGCTGACCCGAAATCTCCGCAAGAACGTAGCGATCATCGGCGGCGGCATGTCCGGCTCGATCTGCGCTCATACGTTGATCGAAGCCGGATTGTCGACGGTCATTCTGGAGCGTGATGAAATATCCGGCGGCAGCACCTCCGCCAACACCGGTCTGCTCCAGTATGCCAATGACGTCATGCTTTATGAGCTTTGCGATCAGATTGGTACCGGACCCGCCGTACAATTCTATGCCGCATGCCGGATGGCGGTGCATCAGCTCCGGGAGCTGGCGGCACGATTGCCCCAGGAGATCGAATTTGTCGATCGCAGCAGCTTATACCTGGCCAGCAGCGTGGATGATGTACCTAAACTTCAGCGCGAGTATGAGATGCTCACACGATACGGCTTCGATGTGGAGTATTGGTCGGCAGAGCAGCTTGCCTCCCGTTTCCCCTTCACCAAGCCAGCTGCGCTCCTGTTGCATGGAGATGCTGAGGTCAACCCTTATCGTTTTGTCCGCAGCCTTATGGAAGACAATGTCCGGAGAGGCGTTGAGGTGTATAATCAGACCGAGGTCGTCGTTCATCGTACTGTCGATGGTCAGCATCTCCTTGAGACAGCGAACGGTCATATCGTGGAGGCGGACCACGTCGTATATGCGATCGGATACGAACCGGAAGAGCTGCGGGGACAGTTGATCAAAGCCGATATCAACCGTTCTTATGCTGCCGTTACCGCTCCTCAGCATTCTCTGGATGTATGGCCTGGACGTTATATGATCTGGGAGACCGCGCGCCCTTATCTCTATATGCGGACTACTCAGGATGGCCGCGTTGTGGTCGGCGGACTGGATGAGGAACAATCGGTGCCGGTGGCGGATGATCATGCCAGAGCCCGGCGGATCGACAAGCTGGAGCGGAGCATCCGTTCGATGTTCCCGACGCTTGACCAGCCGATTGAATACGAATGGTGTGCCGCCTTCGGCGAATCCCGAGATAATCTCCCCTTTATCGGCAGCGACCCGTCCTGGCCAGGCGTGTATTACTGTCTCGGCTACGGAGGCAACGGCACCGTCTACAGCATGCTGGCCTCCGGAATCGTCCGCGACTTGATGCTTGGCCGCGAGCCCCATCCGGTATGGCAGACCGTACGCCTTGACAGACCAAGTCTCGCCGGCTCCTCCATCTAGGAGGAGTCTTACGGCAGTTTGGCTGACTATCCGTCACTGCGCCTCGTTATATGCTTCATGCGCGTATGCGTACAAGGGCTATCCCACAATCATCAAGCGTGATTATGGGATAGCCCTTGTAGTTAGTGCCATTCAATTATTCAGCGAGCGGCTTAGTGCACATCAATCGCGCCGCTGCTGCGGAAGACCGCTTCTGCCTTGTCGAGGCGGCTGATGCCGCTGTCGGTCTTCTCGGCATCGTCCTCCAGATCAACGACCACGATGAGCGAGCCTTCCCGGATCGCGTCACGCGCAGTGTCAGCTTCCTTACCGTCCAGTCCGAGCGCCCTGAGGGCATCGCGGATACCGTCATTGTCATCGGCTCGGAAATCGCGTCGGAACAATCCGCCGAAGAAGCCTACCCCGACCGCCGGAGCGGCGCCGTAGCTGTGTCCTGCGGCTGTAGCTCCACCCGGATTGCCCACTCCCATGCCGCCGGCAGCCAGCGGGATGCCGATCACACGCCCGCCATCATTGTTCTCGGCGATCTCTTGTACTTCATCCGTAGGCACATCCGTTTCCGCCTCAATCCGGTGCATATGATCTCCGTCTCTGGCCAGTACCTGCAGTTCACCTGTGACGAAGCCTTCTTTTTCCAGCAATTCTACCGCATCGATCGCTTGCTGTTCCGTTTTGAATACGCCTATTTTTTTACCCATTGGATAATCCCTCCTGCTTATAGTAGCTTGCCTAAATCTATAGAACCAGACTTACCCGGGTGATCCCGGCTTGCATGATCTAGAACATCGGGAACACATAGTTGACCAAGAAATACAACGCGCCGAAGAATATGATGATGTACGCTGCGTATTTAATGAAAGTTGCTGCGACATGACTCGGTTCGCTCCGTTTCTCAACATGTCTTTCCTCCACATCCACATGACGGTTCTGTTGCATTCTTATCGTCCCCTTTCCTAAGTGGCTTGATTCGCCTTGATGAGCTTTCTTACCCGCCTGCATACGCTCCCAAACAGGGTTGCAGTCTCAAGTCAAGCGGTCTTTTAATTCTTAATAAAAACTTTGAGGAATCGATGTTTAAACGTCTGGAAGACTGGTTAATAATCATTTGAATAAGGTATGATAATAGTTAGAACAGTTACGTATTTCTAGAGTCAGGAGAGGAAAAGATGAAGCAACCGGATAAATTTCAACTGCGCACGGAAACCAAGGAAGGCAAATGCATTGTGTACGTCAGCGGCGAATTGGATCTTGAAGTAGCGACGCAGATGCGTGCCGCAATGGCCCCTCTGGTGGAGCTGACCGATCGTGAACTGACTCTTAATCTTAGAGATCTTAAGTATATCGACAGCACCGGGATCGGTATTCTGCTGAGTGTGCTTAAGGCCCGCAGCGCTCAAAATGCTCCATTTACTGTAGAGGCGATTCCGCCGACGATTAAGAAACTTTTCGACATGACCGGCATCACGCCGTTTTTCTCTCAGAAGATCGTATAGAATTCAGAACGTAAAGAAGGGAACGAGGATGAACGCGATGAAAGCGACCGAAGAGATGGTTACGCTACAATTGCCGGCCACCGCAGAATATGTGGATCTGGTCCGGGTCACCTTATATGGGATCGCCGCTAAGATGGGATTCTCGTATGAAGAGATTGAGGATATGAAGGTTGCCGTATCGGAGGCTTGCAACAACGCCGTGCTGCACGCCTACGGCAACCCCGCCACAGGCGCTGCCGCGATAGCTCCGGATGAACAACCCCGGATGGAGATTCGTTATATTAAGAAAGAGGATTCACTCTCGATCGTCGTCAAGGATGAAGGACAAAGCTTCGATGCTGTAGCTGCAGTCGGAGCTCCCCAAGCTTCGCCTCTGCTGGGCAAGTCGATCGGTGAGATCAATCCAGGCGGGCTGGGATTATATCTTATGCAGGCGTTAATGGATCAGGTGGAGGTGCACAGCGAATCGGGTACTGAAGTTATTCTGACCAAACGCCTTGTCAGGAGTGAAGAAACGGCATGAGTACGCAACCGGCAGAATCTTCGTCCCTCGAGCCTGCGGCGCTCATCCTGGCTTACCAGGAGAACCCTACCAACGAGGCGGCGACTCAGCTAATCGAATTCTATGAGCCTATGGTTCGAATGGCGGCCGGCAAAATATCGAGAAATCGTCCCGACTTGTACGAGGATTTGTACCAGGTTGGACAGATGGCATTGCTCCGTTTGTTCGGTCAATACGATGCCACTGTAGGCGTCCAATTCGAGCCGTACGCCATGAAAAGCATTATCGGCCATATGAAAAACTATTTGCGTGACAAATCCTGGTACGTCCAGGTTCCAAGGCGGATCAAGGAGAAGGGCATTGTCGTTCAGCAAGCCATCGATCATCTGACGGTGCAGTTGGAACGCTCTCCCAACGTGGATGAGATCGCGAGCTACCTGGAATTGTCTTATGAAGAGACGCTGGAGATCTTGGCCGGACGCGATCTCTATCACTATGTGTCTCTGGACACACCGATCTCCGAAGAAGACAGCAACACGACGCTTGGCGAGCTGATCGGCTCCCAGGCTGACGATTTTGATACCGTTGACAAGAAGCTGGACCTGCAGTCGGCTATGGCCAAGCTGAAGCCGGAAGAACAACAGGTACTGCTCCTTGTCTTCGATGAAGGTCTGCCGCAGCGCACGATTGCGGATCAATTGG
This sequence comes from Paenibacillus jepli, assembly GCF_047238105.1. Classification (NCBI taxonomy): domain Bacteria; kingdom Bacillati; phylum Bacillota; class Bacilli; order Caryophanales; family Paenibacillaceae; genus Paenibacillus; species Paenibacillus jepli. The sequence continues at coordinate 5,950,258 of NZ_JBDFMD010000001.1, read as the reverse complement.
GCGTCTCGCAGATGAGTATCTCGCGCATTCAGAAGCGTGCGATCGACAAACTGAAGCAGTTGTTGACGGAAGCGGAATAATACATTCACGAACAACCTCTAGGCACCTTCAGTCCTGCCCATGCAGAGCTGATAGCGTGCCTTTTTATCTGACTCGGGATTGTGGAGGTAATGGTTATGGATCACCGCCGTCTGCGTTACCCGGCTGGCTGGGAATGGCATCTGCTTTTGCCCTCATCGACCAAGGGACAGACAGTTGACGCACGCAACCCGCTTCCGGAGCTGCACTCCTGGCTGGAGCGGTCAGCGGGCCGCCAGATGAATCATGTCCAGGTTTCCGAGCTGCACGGGGGCGCTTCTGTAATCGAAGGCACATTGATGATTCAGCAGCCGGGGACTCAATGGGATACCGCCCCATTGCATTTCCGGGCAGAACAGACTAAGCTGGTCCTTCTGCCGCCCGATGCCACCTTGGTCTCCCGGCTGCAGCTCCCACCCTGGCAGAGCAGGCTGGAGCGGTGCGGCAGCGCGCCAGAAGCGCTGCTGATCGTGCTGCAAGCGCTGCTCGACAGCTTCCATGAAGGTCTGGACCGCTTCGAGCAGCGTCTGAGCGCCCTGGAGAGTGTCATGCAATCGCGAAACCGGGCGGATCTGCTCGATGAGATCTTCGAACGTCGTTACGAGCTGCTGCACTGGAGTCACCTCTTCATCCCGATCCGCGAGATTGAAGGCGCCGCCCGAGAGGCCTTCCTGACGGCCTTGGAGCAGACCGATACCGCACGGCGCCTGCAGCACCGACTGCTCCGCATCGAAGCTCTGCTCCAGCATTACAGCGCTGAGATCGACACCTTGATCTCGATGGACGACGCGATCGCCAGTCTTCGAGGCAATGACATCATGAAGACGTTGACGATCTTTACCGCGCTCTTCACCCCCGCTACCGTCGCCGGCGCCTTGTGGGGCATGAACTTCCGGCTCCTCCCATGGTCGGCCGAGCCTGCAGGCTTCCTGCTCATCTGTGCCGTCGTTACTGCCTTCACCCTGTTCATCTATCTATGGCTCTGGCGCAAAGGCTGGACAGGCGATCTGCTGCTCAGCCGCAAGCGCCGACGATCCAGGAAGCAGCAACTGACGGAGCAGCCTGGAAGAGCAGCGCCCACGGAGCCTTCTGACGGCAATGTCATCAAGCAATCGCGAAAATTACGACACAGCAGGCGCAAGTAAGCCTTATATCAGCTAAGGCCCGTTCCTCATTCCATATAAGGGATGAAGAACGGGCCTGTCTCTATTGCTCTACATTTAAGTCTGCCCTACTTGAGATGCACCCACACGAGGCAGCGGTCATCCGGCCGTTCGGCAGGAATATCCGAGCTAAAAAACTGCTCGGACCACTGCTCGGCCGCATCCGGACCATTCGTCTGAGCTAGCTGTTCATAGAGGCGATCCAGCTTCTCGTCATCGGAAGCGTTGATCATCTCCAGGATACCGTCGGTGACAAGAACGATGCGGTCCCCTTTGTTGATCGATACGGTATGCTTCTGAATCTCGATGTCCTCGAACAAGCCGATTGCGGAGCATCCACCCTCCAGCCGGATTGGCGTCTCGCCGTTCTCACGGAGCAGCACCCCCGGCGGATGTCCGGCATTGACATATTCGACGATGCCCTTCTCCACATCGACCACGAGGTAGATCGCCGTGTAATAGTACTGGATCAGCTGATCGGTAAACTGCAGCTGCATCGCCCGCCGGTTCAACTCGCGGACGACTCGCTTCGGATCGACCAGCTTGATCATCGCGTCCTTCAGTACTGAAGCAATGAACATGCACACCAGCGACGAAGAGATCCCATGACCCATTGCATCGACTACCGCGACTCCGTACCGATGGGTATCGATCCGGTGCCATGAATAAAGATCCCCCGCCAGCTCCTCGGACGGGGAAAAGATCGAACCAATATCGATACCGCTCTCCGCTACCGGCTGAGGCAGAACAGCCGACTGAACCTCCTTGGCAAGCAGCAGCTCTTCATGCAGTCGCCGGTCCCGTTCATTATGCCAGTCCTTTTCTTCTTTCAGCCGCAAGGCCACCCGGATCCGGGCGAGCAGTTCGATCTTGTTGATCGGCTTGGTGACATAGTCGCTCGCTCCCGCATCTAGCGCCTCGGCAAGCTTCTTGGAGTCGCCGATCGCTGTGACCATGATGATCGGGATATCCCGCAGCCGCTCCGAGTTCTGCATCGCTCGGCAGGCAGCGATGCCGTCAATCTTGGGCATCATCATATCCAGCAGGATCAGATCGAAACCATGATCGTTGAGCACATGTCCCTCTGGCTCCTCGCCTGTTGGTGTCAGTCCGACCAGCTCGAACAACTCCATGCCTGAGCTGGCCGCATGCACGTTGCGGTAACCCGCGCGTTTCAACATTTCTTGCACGACGGTGACATTCATCGGATTGTCATCGACGATTAAAATTTTCATTTTCCAGCTTTTTGAGAGTCTTTCCTGTCTGTCCATGCACCGTCTCCTATTCTAGCTTAACCGTCTGTTCAAATTAGCCGTTTGCTCCTCTGCGACCGGTTGCTCCTTATTGGGTTGTGTCGCGACTAGCTCGCTGGTGGCCGCGACCTGAGGGGACGCGGCAGATGTATTTTTAAGGGCTTGCAGCGCATTTTGAATGCCTCGCACTGCTTTGACGCCAGTGTCGATCCAGTCCAGCCACTTCATACTGCCTTCCGGAGCAGGCGCAGCTGCTTTGGCTGCCGTGATGCGATCTACCTGGGCTACCGTCTGCTTCGATTTGCGTTTCATGCTGTCTACCCAAGTCGTAGACACCTCTCGGGCCGCCGTCGTTACTTCGTGTACGACAGTGCCGACATCACGGACGGAGGACATGAGCGGCTGGACCGCTCCAACCTGTGCATTGACCTGTCCGATCAGATCCCGCACATTGCCGACCAGTCCTTCCACATCGTCCTTGGATGTATTGATAAGATCCCGCGCTTCCCGCAGCGTCTCATTGGCCGTTTCGATGGATTGCTGGGCTTTCCGGAGCGTTTGCACCAAGAAGATTACCAATACTGCCACCGAGATGGCCATGATCAATACACTGATTTCCATTATCATCATCCATACCTCCATTCGCGAGTTCGTTATACCGAACACACTTAATTTTCATTTGTATATCGTTTACCCTCCGGCACTGTCACTGAATCAGACCTTGCTGGCAAATGAATACGACGAGCAAAGCTGTTTCAAGGCCAGGTTTCACGGTTAATTCTCCACCAAGCGAGGTTGCAGCCGCTTTATACACTGGGTCCCATCCCGGATGGGAAGGACGTATCCGGCGGACGCAGTCCGGAACATACCGAGACCTTGACTTCCAAAAAATCATATGTAGAAAGGATGCGTGATGACTATGTTAAGATGGGCAGCAATTTTCTTCATTATTGCAATCGTAGCGGCAATCTTCGGATTCGGAGGCATCGTAGATGCAGCTGCCGGTGTAGCCAAAGTCCTGTTCTTTATCTTCCTGATCCTGTTCGTAGTATCCTTGATTACAGGACGAAGAGGGTCAGTATAGCCAATACCCTATGTTTAGTGTACGGCGGTGCATAGCCTTCCATGCCATGAACCGCGCCAGACCGCAGCAGGCCAAGCCTGCTGCGGTCTTTTCGTCTGCCTTCCGTCCGTCAGATGATACGGACCGGCTGCTCGATCTGCGCGGAGCGTCCGGCTGCCTCTGTCACCTGCTGGGTGCGCCAGGCATCAGCGTAAGTGGAGCGGATCGCTGACGGATCGCCGGTGCGGACGGCTTCGATGAAGATTTGATTCTCGAGCTGATAAGGATCCTGCTTGTTCTTGTAGTGCACCTTCTGATCCGCTGTCGTATGGATCAACTGCTGATGTTCCAGTTCGAGGAGACCGCCGCTGGCATAGATCTGCAATCCGGCCGAGCCGGCATGCGGCGACATGCAGGTATTGGTGATACTCGCTACCGCGCCGCTTGCCATCTTCAGCGTAAGAGCACCGACATCCGGCACGGTTACGCCTTCCATCTCCTCATGCATGACCCGCTGGGCATAGGCCGCATAGACCTCCGTCACTTCCCCCATCAAGTATCGCAGCAGATCGATGATATGCGTTGTCTGTTCTACTAGCTGGCCCCCGGAGCCTTCCTGCTTGCGCCACCAGTAGACGCCGGGCATGCCGCCCAGCCAGCGTCCGATCGCCATCCCGGCTGTCTGGCCTGCCAGCAGCTCTTTTGCTCTGGCAGCACTGTCCATATATCGGAAGTGGTAGCCGACGGATGTGATCAGGCTCTGTGCGGTTACCTGCTCCAGGATGCGAGATGGCGTCGCCAGGTCGACGCCAAGCGGCTTCTCCACGAAGAAAGGAATCCCCGCTTCGGCCAGCGCCAGCTCCGCCCCGCCATGGGCGAACGGCGGTACACAGATGTATGCGGCGTCCAGCTTGGCGCCCTCTATCATATCGGCCACCGCACCGTAGCCCGACGCGCCTGGATAACGGCTGGCCAAGGTATCTGCTTTCTCCCGGCTGCTGCCGACCACCCCGGTCACTTTCACATCCTCCATCGCTGCCAGGATGTCTCCATGTTTTGCCGCAAATGAGCCTGTGCCTATAAGGCCGATGCTTAATGTCATGCTGCTCCCCCTCAAGTAGGTTATAATAATTTCAGTATAGCAGACAATGAAAGAAATCCAACCCTCGGATGTGCCGGATTGGCTTGATACAAGTCGTTTGCGCTCTGGGTATCGGTGGTAAAAAAGAATTATTAGCAAGGAGGGATCTGGATGCGATTAGTGCAGTCTGAGGAAATGAGGAGGCTCGATCGGTACACGATCGAACATATCGGCGTGAATGTACAGTCACTAATGGAGAATGCAGGCCGGGCGCTGGCTGAGCTGGTGCTGAGACTGCAGCGGGGAGAACCGGAAGCCTCTGGACCCGTGCGTCGGCTGCCAGGATCAGCGCCGCTTGCCGGGGACGTGCGGCAGCGGCTGCAGACGGACAAGCCCTGGATCATCCTGGCCGGTAAAGGCAACAATGGCGGAGATGGTCTGGTCGCCGCCCGGCATCTCCATGAGCTCGGTGTCAGGGTCCACATCCTCCTGGCGGAGGAGCCGGAACGGCTCGGTGTCGAAGCGGACCGGCAGCTCCGAAGCATCCATAAGCTGGACATCGCATGCACGGTGTACCGTCCGGAGACGCTGGATTGGAGCAGATGGGGCGGGATCGTCGATGCTCTCCTCGGTACGGGCACGCGCGGCGAGCCCAAGGAGCCATACGCCGCTCTGATCCGGGAAGCCAACGCCAGCGGGCTGCCGATCCTGGCAGCAGATGTGCCCAGCGGCCTTGACAGCGATACTGGTCAAATCGCCGAGCCTTGCATCCGGGCTGACGCCACATTGACTTTTGCCTTGGCCAAGTGCGGACTTGCCCAGCATCCGGGCGCAGCCCAGGCCGGTTCGGTGCTCGTCGCGCCGGTCGGCATCCCGCCAGCACTGCTGGATGCGGCCTGTGACGCCGAAGCGCCGGTGATCAGCCCGACCTGGCTGGTAACGCCAGAGCTGCTGCGGGGCAAGCTGGGGGTCGATCCCGAACGGCCGCGCGGAGACGATACCCACAAAGGCTCGTACGGTCATGTGCTGGTGGCGGCCGGGACACGGGCGATGAGCGGCGCAGGTCTGCTCTGCTGCAGAGCCGCTCTGCGCAGCGGCTGCGGGCTGGTTACTTGGGCGCTGCCGGAGCGTCTGGTCGAAGGTGTCATCGGCTCCCAGCCGGAGCTCATGCTGGCCGCTATCGCAGACTTCGGGCGAGGCGACTGGACAGCGACGGACCCCGGCCAGCTGGTCGAGCTGACCGGATCGCGAGACGTGCTCGTCGTCGGACCCGGTATGGGTCAACTGCCCGGCCTCACAGGCCCCGAGCCGGATCTGCCGCTGTATGAGATCGAGGCGGTCGCCCCCGGCACCGGCAAAGTGCCGATGCAGAGCTGGCTGCGCCAGCTGTGGCAAGAGCTGCCTGCAGCGATGCCGGTGGTCATCGATGCGGACGCGCTCAATCATCTCGCCGAAGCAGGGGACTTCGCCGATTGGCCGCCGCGTCCGGGAGAGGTTATCCTGACACCGCACCCCGGCGAGATGGCCAGACTGTGCGGCTGCCGCACGGATGAAGTCCAGCGCGATCGGATCGGCATCGCCCGCCATTACGCGACGACCAATGGCGTCATCGTCGTCCTCAAGGGAGCGCGCACCGTCTGTGCCGACCCATCAGGGGCGGTCTACGTCAACCCTACCGGCAATCCCGGCATGGCTACCGGGGGGACCGGCGACGTACTGGCCGGCATCATCGGCGGACTGCTCGCGCAAGGAGTCCCCGCCACTGCGGCTGCCGTGCTCGGGGTCTATCTGCATGGGTCGGCCGGCGATTCCGCCGCCGACCGCCGCCGCTCTCCGGGATCGATCATCGCCGGAGATCTGATCGAGGAGCTGTGAGCTGCGATTCGGGCGGATTACACCCGTCACTTGGCACAAGCATCCTGTCATCTGTAGGCATAAGATGGCTATACAGGCGGGAGCCGCTTGAGACCTGTGGCGGGAGTGACGATCATGCGGGACAAGAAGATAGACATCAGGACTGCGATATTCCTCGCGGCGGTATGCAGCCAGACCTATCAGCAGTTTCATGATACCAACGGGACCTTCCTCGTCCCTAGAACGTTCCAGATCAGGGGCATTATCGACGCCCAGGCACTGGGCAACCCGCTGGAGCGCTTCGGCTTCGTACTCGAGTCCGACCGATCGATCGTGGTCGCCTTTCGGGGTACCGGCACAGCCGCCGATCTGGCTGTAGATATGGTGGCCCGCCAGATGGCTTTTCCCTATGCCCGCAAAGCGGGACTGACCCATATCGGCTTCACGGAGCTGTACGCTTCCTGCAGGGAGCCGCTGCTGAAGCTGCTGAACCGTCTCCCGTCCAACAAAGCCATGTATGTCACTGGCCATAGCCTCGGCGGCGCACTGGCTACGCTGGCAGGCTTGGACATAGCCCTCAGCTCCTCCCGTGCCCAACCCCGTGTCTATACGTACGGCGCTCCGCGTGTCGGCGACCCGGTATTCGCCCGGTTCTTCAACCGTCACGTGGAGACCAGCTGCCGGGTCAGCAACCGCTCCGATATCGTCCCCCGTCTTCCCCCGCTCATCTATCAGTCACCCAAGAACGACAAATTCTATTATTATCTCCACGTCAAGGGAGAATACAAGCTCGACTTCAAAGGCGGCTCCGTCTCAGGCAATCATCTGCTGGCCGCTTACTTCAATGCGCTCGCCCTGGAAGACCCCGCTTACGCCGCCACGATGTGCAGCCAGCCTGCCGGCTGGTGTCCGGTGAGGGTCCGGCGTTCAGGAAGAGGATAGCGGCCGCTCTCCCCTCCTCGCGTCTACTTGCTCTTGCCGGCGCGCGCTCTCCGCGTCTTCACTTCCAGCACCACCAGGATTCCGACAATCGGTACGGCAATCAACAGCAGCCAAGGCGAACTGTCAAGCAGCATGTCTCATACCTCCTACTTTCATCTACTCCCTATCCTTGACGAATAACGTCTCCACGTCATGCCCGACGATCTTCGCAATCGCCAGTGCGACATTAAGCGGCGGTACATTCCTGCCGTTTTCCACCATGGCATATCCGCTTTTCGAGCGATAGCCGAGCAGAAGAGCCATCTCCGCCTGCGTTAGTCCCTTGGCTTTGCGTGCGGCTTTTAATCTGGCATTCATTCCTCTCACTCCTGTTCACGTTTCATGAACACACCACTTATTGTAGGCTATATTTACCATTTTTTCAAGCTATAATTCACATTTCGTGAATCGTAACTTATTTAAGTGCACGAAAGTTCATTTTGCATGTACAATACATAGTAACTATAATTACGCAAATGGGATGATTGCATGATCGGTGAACGAATTCGCGAGCTTCGGAAGGCGCGCGGCATGACGCAAAAAGATCTGGCCCTGATCCTGAACTCCGCCAAGTCGACAATTTCGCAATACGAGAATAATATTAATGAGCCGGATCTGGAGACGGTCATGAAGATCGCGGACTGCTTCGGGGTGTCCGTAGACGATCTGCTGGGGAGACGTTCCCCGGACAAGCCTGGCCGCCCGGCAGATGAGAATACTGTAGTGATGGAAGTTAGAAATTCGGATGAAGCCGGGTATCTGCGCGCCTCGCTCGAATTGTACCGCAAGTACCGCACCGCAGACTCCTCCAGGCCTTACACGAAGGAATAGCCTGATGCCTCTGCAAGCAAATGACAAAAGAGACGGCTGCATGTTGCAGGACGTCTCTTAGGTAGGCTTGCCCGGCTCCGGAGTGGAGCTAGGAAGGGAGCATATATAACAATACGGCAAAGAAATGTGTTGACGACCCGGCCAGCACGAACAGATGCCAGACGGCATGGTGGTACGGGAAGCTCCGCCACATATAGAATATCGTCCCCACAGTGTAGCAAAGACCGCCGGCAATCAACAGCTTCAGTCCGCCTGAAGCCAATCCCTCGACAAGCGGCTTCCAGGCAAAGACAATGATCCACCCCATCAGGACATAAATCATCGTCGATGTGAACAGAAACCGGTTCACGAAAAAGGACTTGAACACGACTCCGGCCGCAGCGATCCCCCAGACGATCCCGAACAATGTCCAGCCCAGCGTTCCCTTGATTACCGTAAACAGCAGCGGGGTGTAGGTGCCGGCGATGAATACGTAGATAAACGAATGGTCCAGCACCTCGAACACTCGCTTCGCCCGGCCGGCAGGAAAGCTGTGGACAAGCGTCGACGCCAGATAGAGCAGCAGCATCGAGCTGCCGTAGACAGTGAAGCTGATCACATGCAGCGCCGTTCCCTTGAGCGAAGAGAACACAATCAGCAGGACGAGCGCCGCGACACTGAGCAGCGCCCCGATCCCGTGTGTCACACTGTTGGCGATCTCTTCCCGGCGGGAAAAGACGTGAGTGGCCGCCATTAGACGCCCATCCGCTTGCGCTGATTGTTGATCTTCTTGGTGTTCTGGCTGCGCATCGTCGCCTGATTGCCCGCGATATCATGCTTTTGCTTGCCGCCTGCGGCCTGGGCCTGCTTCTTCTGCTCCAGCTTCTGCTTCATCGCCTCCGCAAGGGAGACCTTGCGAGGTTCCGCCGCCTCCGCTTGCTGCTGCGAGCCGGTTGTTGGTTCTGTCATTGTTTATCACCTCAGCTTAATCAAACGTTACTCCTATCATAACGCGTTTGGCGCTGCCTTGCCAGTCCGGACTTTGAACGAGTAGATCGAACCTGAAATAACGTTACTATGGTCGTTTATTTCTGGCCCTAACTACTAGACCTTCTCGTTGGAGTAAGCGACCCGGGTGTCGACAGTCAGCTCCAATACCTTCTCCTGGCCGTCGTACGTCAGCCGAAGCGGTGTATGCTTGCCATACAGCCACCATTTGCTGATCCCCTCTGCGCCTTCCTCGAAATAAAACAAATTGAGATCGTCGCTGAGCCGGCCGATCTCCTCCGCCCGCTCGGGAGCCACCTCCTCGATGATGATACGCCATCCCTCCTCCTGCTCCTCCAGAGCAAACGGATTGGGGCGATCATCCGTATCGAGCAGCAGACGGCCGATTACCTGTTTGACCAGCAGCTTTTTCTTCACGTTCTCCTCCAAGCGTCTCCCCTCCTCCTGTATATACACGATCAAGGCATATCGATCAGCAGCAGTCGTGCGCCTTCCTCCGTCTGCAAGAGCAGCTCTGTCTCTCCCGTGATCCTCGCCGCATCCCGGGGCTGCAGCTGTTGCGAGCTGCCTGCCGCCAGGGCGCCTTCGATGACGAACAGATAAAGCCTGCGACCCGCTCCTGTTGCGTGGACCAGCGATTGACCGGCGCTCAGGTCAGACATATAGATCGTCAGATCCTGATGGATATGTGCGACCCCTTTCCCTGCATGCCCTTGACCGGAGACAATCGGCAGCAACCTGTCCTGGAGCTCCCCGATCTCATAAGTCGAGGTCTCATAGGAAGGCGGCAAGCCAGGCTGTGACGGGGTGAACCAGATCTGCATCAGCTCGCATGGTTCATCCGCAGGATTGACCTCGGAGTGGATGATGCCGGTGCCTGCGCTCATCCGCTGGACGCCGCCAAAGCCGGTAACTGCCGTGTGGCCGGTACTGTCTTCATGCTTCAACTGTCCGCTCAGCACGATGCTGACGATCTCCATCTCCCGGTGCGGGTGGGCGCCGAAGCCCCGATGTCCGCTGATAATGTCATTGTTGAAGACGCGCAGACAGCCGAAGTTTGTATTGTCTTCATCATAGAAATCGCCAAAAGAGAAGCTCAAGCGGCTTTTCAACCAATCCAAATTTTTCTGATACCGTTCTTCTGCAGGATAATGAGCGATCATGGCTAACACTCCTGTTCCAAGTTACTCCGGCTGCAGCGGCGGCTTGGTGACGCTCTGCAGCCAGGTCCATGCATTGGTGATCGTTTTATCCATGTTGGATACCTGCTGCTCATCTACAAACGGGGCCTCGTGACGGAAATAATCGGCATGTCCGCCCACGACGGTGATCGGCTTGATATGGGCTGGGGCGTACTTGGCGCCGTCCCACCGAGGCAGCTTCAATCCTTGTCGCGACCAGCCGCCCCAGCTTCCCAGCTTGGTGATGGGGTCCTTGAGTCTGCCGAGCTCATCCACGGCGTGGATGTAGCAGACCCGGTCGCGGAACTCCGGGAGGATGGGCACGCGAGGAGAGCCGATCTGCACGATCCGGCAGTCATCCAGCCGCCCCTCGTCCGCCAGTATCCTCGCAGCCTGGTAGGCGGCTGCCCCGCCCCCGCTGTGGCCGATCAGGATGAGCAGGCCGCCGTTGTACGTCTTGCGGATCTCATCTGCCGCCAGCCTGCCGCCGATCCGGAAGGCTTGAAAACGGCGGGTCACATCGCCGCTAACCTCGCGAACCTGAGCAAACAGGCTGCGGGTGTGATCACCGTAAGGGTAGATGACGTGCACGCCGGACTGCCAGCCGTATATGCCGCACAAGCCCCGGACATGTTCGCTGCAGTTCTCAAAAAAACTCGGCTTCGTCGCGACACCGGCCAGCAGATATACGGAAGCTTGCGCTTCGATTGTGTTGGGCTCAAACATCCTCATCGTCTCCTTTGCTTCCCAGTCTCAGGTCGTTTGAGGGTTAGTATACGGCAATAAAACCTTCTGTCATTCACGCTGCCCGGAACAGTCGCCCGCTCTGTTCCACTTACCTTATTATAGTTGATCGGGCAGCAAAATGAAATGCCTTCCCTGCATGGATGCGGCCGATTCATACCCGGTTAAGCGGGGTATCATAACCTATACCCGACAACAGAGGAGGAATAATCATGGCAGACAAGCAGGCATTGGAGAAACAAATCATCGACGTGCTCAAAGATAATCCCTTTTGTTCCTTCGGTACAGTAGAAGGCAACCGGCCGAAGGTGAGGTATATGGCTTTGTTCCATGACGGCCTGCAGCTGCATCTGGCGACCAGCCGCAAGACGCATAAGGTCGAAGAATTAAAGGACAACCCTCAGGTCTTCCTGCTCGTCGGTTACGACGGCAAGTGGGGCCGGGAAGTCCTCTCCATCGAAGGCAAAGGCGAGGTGACCAAGGACGACAGCTTGCGCGAGAAGGTCTGGAGCAAGGAGCTCGAACGTTGGTTCAGCGGACCGGACGATCCCGATTATGTCATCCTGGACATCACGCCGGAACGCATCGAATTGACCGGTCCGGACATGGAGACGAAAGTCTGGGAGCGGTAGTCGCTTTCCAGCACGATGGGTTTCATAGAAGTGGATTCGACATCGAATCTTGAATGCAGTCGGAAATTCCGGTGCTCACGTAGGTTCACCTACGCTCCGCTCCTCATTTCCTCCTGCCTCCAACCTTCTCGGTGCTGAAAACCGAACTTTCTCGCCTTTTGGTGAATGCGCAAAAAGCCCTTCCCGTTGGTAAAGCGGGAAGGGCTTTGCTGTGCCTGGCCGGCCTTACTCGGCCGGAGGCGTAAAGCTGCGTTTGGCGAACTCGGCATCCATCATAAAGAAGGCGTTGCTGTCCTTATCGATCCGTTTGAGCTTCTGGATGATGGAATCGAACATCGATTCTTCCTCGACCTGCTCATCGATAAACCATTTCAGGAATTGGATCGTCGCATGCTCGCGGTCATTCATGGCGATGTCAGACAACTGATAGAAACGCTGAGTCACTTCCAGCTCATGACGGTACCCTTCCTCGAATACCTCCAGCACCGACTTGTAATCATTTTTCGGGGTGTCCATGCCGGTAATGGTCGCCCGTTTGCCCCGGTTATTGAGGAACGTATAGATCTTCATTGCATGGAATTTCTCTTCCTCCGCCTGGACGATGAAGAAGTTGGCAAAGCCATCCAGGCTCTCGCCAGATAAATAGGCTGCCATCGCGAGATAGACCTGGGAGGAATAGAACTCAAAGTTCATCTGGTCGTTAAGGGCCTTGTGCAGCGTATCGTTCATCATATGACCACCATCCTTTACCATTGCTAAGATGCTTCTATCATATCGAAAAGCCGTATCCTCGGCAACCTCTCTTCCTTATGACTCTTGTGAATTTCTTCCATTCGACATATAATGATTCTGGTACTATATTCCTACTACCTGAGACTCGGGAGGTAAAGCGGATGCATTGGTTTGGTGATTACAAGGAGGAGCTTGCTTACATTTTTGATGATGCCCGTCTGCGCGTCTCCCGCTTCCCCGATCCGCTTGGACAATTGGGGCACACGTATATGGATGCCTTCAACCCTCTTTTAGAAGGCAGCACCAAAAATTATGTCTGTTATCTTCTCCCCTACTGGCTTGAGGATGCCCTGCCGCTTCGCCGCGAGCATGCGCGAGAGCTCGCTTTGGCCAATGTGTTCGGCATGCTGCATTACTTTATTTTGGACGATGTCATGGATGCGGCTTCATCGCCCTCCGGCTGGACGGAGCAGCTGGCGCTCTCTGAGCTGTTCATGCTGCAGTACCTTAGCTTGTACCGCAAGCTATTCCCCCATGACTCGTCGTTCTGGCAGTACCACGATAACTATATTGCCGAGTGGTCTTCGACGGTCTGCAACGAGCGCGACGAAAACTACTTCCTGACCGATCCGCTTCGCATCGCCAAAAAAGCCGGCCCAGTCAAACTTGCCAGTACAGGCGCGCTATTATTATGCGACCGCGCGCAACTTCTTTATCCGGTATCGGAAATGGTCGACCTGCTGCTCGTCACGCTGCAGATGAACGACGATTGGGCAGATTGGGAGGAGGACCTCGCCTCCGGAAGCTACAACGGACTGGTTGCGCTCATCAAATCCATGGAAGGATTAACTAGTCAACATACGATCACTTCTGAGCAGGTACGCAGAGCTTTATATATGAGTGGAGCTATGTCACGGTACAGCGCCAGAGCAATAGCCGCCCACCAGCGACTCAAAACACTGGACTTTATTGCCCCCAAGCTTCTGGACTTCCATCTTTTCCTCGTAGATCAGTTGGCCCAGGCCAGCGTTCGCTTCGAAGAAGAACGAAGGTCTTTGGAGCTGGGCGCATTGAATCATTGGATCTATAAAAATTTAAATTAAATAGTAGAAATTACCCAATTCCCATGCTATACTCTAGTGGAAATGGTATCCATTTTATAAAATAAAGGGAGCGATGACACAATGACAGCCATGCAGACCTTAAAAATCCAGATTATTCAAAAAGCCTGGGAAGACGCCACATTCAAACAAGCCCTTTTGGCCAATCCGGCAAAAGCCATTGAAGATGCATTTGACGTCGCCGTACCCAGCGAGATCGAGCTTGTGGCAGTTGAGGAAACGACTACCAAGTTTTATGTAGTCATTCCTCCCAACCCTGCAGACGTATTTGACACAGACGCACCGAACGGCATGTGGTAATTGCTAGGCAGAGGCACTGACGGACGGGAAGCGCAGCACAGCTTCCGTCCCGATGCCTTTGGTGCTCTTGAATTCGATCCGCCCCTGCATGACCTCAATGATCCGAAAGGTTACCATTAACCCCAGTCCTGTCCCCTTCGTTTTGTTAGAGAAATAAGGCTCTCCCATAGCCAACTCCGTTTCGAGCATGCCTTCACCGTTATCCTTGATATGAATGACGATTTCTTCCCTCTCCTTGTAAGCCCAGATCCGGATTTCCCCTTGACCGTTTAATGCCTCGATGCTGTTTTTGATAAGATTAATAAAAGCCTGCTTCAGCTTGGAAGAATTGCCTTTGATGTACAACTGCGCCGGGATATCCAAACGGATGGTGCCCCCTTGCAGATTGGCCAGCGGCAGCAGGATGCCTTCGATATGCTTGAGTTCCAGCGCAATATTGAGCACAGATATTTCTTCAAGCTCAGGCTTTGCAAAGGTAAGGAAATCGGTAATAATATGCGATGCCCGATCCAGCTCATCAATCGCTAATTCCATAAAATGCTTGTCCTTGGCCGAAGAGCTCTCTCGCAACAGCTGAAGAAAGCCACGGGTAACCTGCAGCGGGTTGCGCACCTCATGGGCGACCGAGGCGGCCAGTCCGCTAATGATCTCCATTTTCTCCGATCGTTCGAGCCGGCTGTTGAACATCTCCAGCTCTTTGGAGTAGGCGATCAGCTGCTTATGATTGCTGGCTAGCCGGCGGCCGAGGATGATGATGAGGGAGAGCAACACGGTGACGATGCCCCACTTCCACAGGGTCAGGTCATACTTGCCCGCTCGCATATAGAACAGGATCAGATCGATAATCCCCATCATCGCGGAGATCATAAACCCCGTAGAGAAGATAAGCGCATCCTTGTTGCCCCTGAAGGCCAGGAACAGCGAGCAGCCAAAAAGCATGCATAGCTGTATGAGCATTATAACGCCCAACAACAATACAGTAGCGATATAGTAAAGAGTGTAGTACGCGTATCCGGTCGCAACATTGATAACTGAACAAACCGCACAGAATATGGAGAAGCCGACCTGGAACTTGCGGAACTTGGAGATAAAGCTCATGCGCCGATCATCGATCATCCGCTCGAAAAAATAGGTCAATGATGGCAGCAAGACCAATAACGACAAGTCGAACAGATGAAACGCAACGACGCCAAGCTCCGGATAAAAGGTGTAAAGATAAGGTGAATAAGTAATGACAAGCAGACCGGTCGACAAAATAATCAAGCTTAGCGACAGCCACCTCCGGAATTGCTCCTTTTGGAGAAAGACCAAACAGATCAGCATCACAAAGCCGACAAAAATAAATGCACTGCCCAAAATAAGATCCAGCAATTCCTGCCGGACATAAGTCGGATGAAGCGATTCAAAGTCGCCTACAAGGGCGGGTTCTTCGATGCCGAGTCTGTCCTTTGGTGTATCGACCCAGATCAGGATTTCCTCGCCTGAGTGCGAGCGCTGTAAAGGGAGCAGGATGCGATGGACATCATACATATAATCACGATTCATCTCATATAGCATCTTGTCGCCGGCAAATATGCGCACATTCTGACCGTACAAACGCTCTAAATACAGGACAGTATTGTCCCATGTCAACTCCGGCAGCCGGAGTCTCAGCCATGCCGAGGAAACCCCGTCAGGCAACGGAGGAAGCGGTTCGTGATCACCCAGGTTGAACCAGGACGATGTGTCCGGGACCTGCGAACCACCGCCTGGTTCAGATGTGTCGGGACCCCAGCTCATTTCCCATTTGCGGATCAAAACATTGGCAGGTGTTTTTTCTTCTATTTCTTGGACGGTGTGAGCGAGCGGCAATGATCTGTCCGATCCAGGAGCAAGCTCGAGCCCCCGGGCCACCATGCCAGTCGGCACTCCAGACCAGAAGAACGCCATCATTACGAGGAGAACCAGCCAATGTGCAGGAGAAGCTTTCATAATACCCCCATCAATTTCATTACATTTGAATATGTATTAAATTTCGACAAATTCCCGCCTCGTCCTCCTGGAAAGACCGCTTTCAAAAAAATAAAATTCATTGCTAATGATCCTTTAGGGGGGGGCGGGGACGTGATCGAAGTAATCTTCCGATTCGTTCCGGGAACAATACGGTTAAGGATATCTATATCCGCGGCGACGCCGCAACCCGAAAAGGAGGCAGCTCCCATGAAAGAAAAAAACAATCATCCGGATAGTCTAGTCACGCAGCGTGAGATCGACCCGTCCTTCGGACTGTTCGAGGAAGAAGAAGAAGCGCAATATGTACCCGATGCCGAAAGCGAGCTGACGGAGCTCTATCCGGAAGAAGATGTGATCCCTGACGACCTGCCGCCAAACGAGTCATCCGCCCAGGATGAAGCTGCACCAGGAACTCCTGTCGATCCGGCTGCGCCGGAGGAGATCACCCCTGGCATCGACCTGATCAACGGGGTCGGCACCGAACCTGAAAAGGAAACGACTTAATCTGCAACTTTTTGGACCAAACCGGCAGAAGGTTTTCCTTTGCCGGTTTTTTGCACTTCATCTTAACCATCCTGGCGATCGAGATCTTCCAACAATTCCCTTGACAACTGGTACAGCTGGATCAGCTTCTCCGGCGCCAGCGACGACTGCTTGAACACCTGCTGCGGTACGCAAGCGCCCTGTTCGCGCAGCAAAGTACCCTTATCGGTCAACCGGATGAGCACGCTGCGTTCGTCCGCGCGATCCCGCTCCCGGGTGAGCAGGCCGGCTGTCTCGAGCTTCTTCAACAGCGGCGTAAGGGTGCCGGAGTCCAGATAGAGCCGAGCGCCCAGCTCTTTGACCGAGAGTCCATCCCTCTCCCAGAGTACGAGCATAGTCAGGTATTGGGTATAGGTAAGATCCAGCGCCTTGAGCAGCGGCTGATAGATTCTTGTAATCTCGCGCGAACATGCATACATGGTGAAACAAAGCTGATGCTCCAGCTTCAAAGGTTCATAGGGAGCTTCAGCCAACGATTGAATCTCTGGCGGTTGATTGGCCGTCTGACGGCTCATGCTGGTCACCTCGCAATTAAATTGCATGCAATCTAATTCCAATCATTATAGCATCCTCTGCCAAAGAGTGTCAAAGCCCGTCTAATTATCCACGTGTTGACACCCGTTAATTGAATTGTATAAAATTTAATTGTGAAAAATACACGACAGGAGGTTTAATCTATGACCATCTACGATTATAACGTGTCGACGATCCGGGGCGAGGACCGACCGCTGGCAGACTATCGGGGCGATGTGCTGCTGATCGTCAATACGGCCACCAAGTGCGGATTTGCCCCCCAGTTCTCCGGTCTTCAGCAGCTCCACGAGCAATACGAGGCGCAAGGGCTGCGCGTGCTTGGCTTTCCCAGCAATCAGTTCGCCAATCAGGAGCCCGGTGAGAACGCCGATATCGAACAGAGCTGCCAGATCAATCACGGCGTTACCTTTCCGTTGTTCGCCAAGATCGATGTGAATGGGCCGGCAGCCCACCCACTCTACCAGCATCTGGTCCAGGAAGCGCCTGGCATTCTGGGCTCCAAGGCCATCAAGTGGAACTTCACGAAGTTTCTCGTCGACCGCAGCGGCCGAGTCGTCAAGCGCTTCGGTCCCCAGGATACGCCAGCCAAGATCGAGCCGCATATCAAGCAGCTGCTCTGACCCGCTCCGTCCTTGACTGCCGGGGCTGCCTGCAGCCCCTCACCTCCAAACGCCCAGCCGGATCTCTTCCCTTACTTGTCCACAGGCTCCCGAACCGCTATTCGGCGATGATCGCCTTTACGCGCCCCACTTGTCCATTCTGCAGCCTGACTTTGATGCCGTGCGGATGCTGCGGCGAGTTGGTCAGCAGCTCCTTGACGACGCCCCTGGTGGTAGCGCCGCTGCGCTGATCCTGCTTCAACACGATATCCACGGTCAGCCCCGGCTTGATATTCGCTCTTGTCCTGCCATCCATAACTCTATTCCTCCTCAAGTATCAGTAGCTCATGGTGCTATGCGTCATGAACGTCCCCTATTATGGCACGCTCTTCAACCTAAGTATACCCCGTTCCCTCCTGCACTGACCAGAGTGCTTCAGATCCCTTGTGTGCACGCCTTGGATTCACACAGGAGTGTGGTAGAATATTATAGAGAGCATCATCCACTTGCCTGCAATATTCTATCCCTACATAACGAACAGGAGGATGTTACGATGGCTAACGAGACCGGTTTAATCGTCCAGCAATCGCTGGACGCACTGCTGCAGGATACGGAATTTCTCCCCCATCTGAAGGGGCTGGACCGGGAGCAGGCCTTTCGCTCGCTGGGCGCGATCCTCTCTACGCCCAACCACGTCCACAAATCCTACCTGAGGATCGTCATGGACAGCGGCAACGTAGAGCGGGTA
The DNA here is from genome assembly GCF_047238105.1 of Paenibacillus jepli. NCBI lineage: Bacteria > Bacillati > Bacillota > Bacilli > Caryophanales > Paenibacillaceae > Paenibacillus > Paenibacillus jepli. Next base: position 5,931,841 of record NZ_JBDFMD010000001.1, on the reverse strand, counting down.
CCTGCCTTCCGGATCCAGCATAACGATACGCTCGGGCCTTATAAGGGAGGTATCCGTTTCCACGAATCCGTCAATGAAGATGAAGTGACCAATCTCGCCACCTTGATGACCCTCAAGAATGCGCTGCACGAAGTTCCCTTTGGCGGCGCGAAAGGCGGCATCATCATCAACCCCAGGGACTACTCGGTGCGCGAGCTGTATATGATCTGCAAGAAATATGTCCAGTACTTCAGCGATGTGCTGGGGCCGGACAAGGATATCCCGGCTCCCGACATGGGCAGCGGCGAGCGCGAGATGGACTGGATGATGTCCGAGTTCAAGAACATCCATCCCGGCGAGCCCTACCGCGGCAGCTTCACCGGCAAGAGCGTCGTCAGCGGCGGTTCGCTCGGGAGACGTGAAGCGACCGGCAAGGGCGTGTATTTTACGCTGCGGCACCTGCTGCACGATTTCATGAAAAACCAGAGCAGATGGTTCTCTGACAAGAAGACACAGGATAATCCATTCCTGAAGACTGCGATGGCCCATACCGACAGACCGCTCAAGCTGGCTGTTCAGGGCTTCGGCAACGTCGGCTCGGTAGCGGCGCTGGAAGCCTACCAGTGCAAAGTGCTGCAGAATAAAATTGTCGCTGTCAGCGACCGCAACCATACGCTTTATAATGAGGACGGACTGGATATCCCCGCGTTGGTCGACTATACGGCCGAACATGGCGGGGATCTGCCCCTCTCCACCGAGCAGCTCGACGCAGCAGGCATCAAAGCCACGCTCAAGGACCGCGAAGCGGTGCTGACGCTGGATGTGGATGTGCTCATACTGGCCGCACTCGAGGATCAGATCCATGCAAGCAATGCCGGGGAGGTCCGGGCGCGAATCATTGTCGAAGGCGCCAACGCGCCGGTAACCGGAGATGCCGACCGCATTCTTGGCGACCGGGGCGTGATTATCATCCCTGACATTCTCGCCAACGCCGGCGGCGTCATCGTCTCCTATTTTGAATGGCTGCAAGGTCGTGAGACCCAGTTCTATACAGAGGAAGAAGTGTTCAAGCTGCTTATGGGCAAGATGGAGCAGACGATGGAATCGCTGCTGCCGGCCTTTTTTGGCGGCCGCCACAGCCTGCGGAGCCATTGTTACAACCATGCGGTGTTGAAGCTGTCGGCGGCGCTCTACCGACAAGGCAAGCTGTATTAGATTGAATACAACCCACATTTGATAATCGGCTTCGGATTATGTAGGATGGGTAATAGAAAAGATATGTTTAACGGATGTGGAGCGTGAGAGAGCGATGAAACTATTGATAGTGGACAACGAAGAGCGTGCCCGCAAAACCATCCACCAGCTGGTCAAGTGGGAAGAGTACGGCATCGAGGAAGTGCTCGAAGCGGATAACGGGCTGACAGCCAAGGATATCATCGCACGAGAACGTCCGCAGATCATCCTGATGGATATGATGATGCCCCAGATGAATGGCGTGGAGCTGATGAAGTGGGTGCATGAGCATGAGCCGGCGATCAAATTTGTCGTCATCAGCGGCCACGACGATTTCGACTTCGTCCGCAGCACGATGCGGTACGGCGGCATCGACTATCTGCTCAAGCCGGTCGAAGCCAAGGTGCTGAGCGCTGCGCTCAGCAAAGCCGTGACGGCTTCGCTGCGGGAGCAGCAGGAGCGCCAGATTCGTGAGCGGCAGCAGCCGCAAGGCAGCCGCTTCATGCCGATGTATGCGGACAAACTGCTCTCCGGCCTGGTCGCAGATCCTGCGCAGCATGAATCGACCATGCGGATGCTAAGGGATGAGTGCGGGCTGCCCGAGTCGTTCGACACCGCAGCTGTCGCGATCCTCCAGGTGGAGGAGACAGACTACAAGCTGTTTCAACGCTTCGGCAATGACGCGGATCTGCTGTATTTTGCGTTGCTCAACATCTGCAATGAATTTCTCCAGCCGCGGCAGCTCGGCACCGCCTTTCGCCATCCGGGCGAAGCCGGCGAGATCACGCTGATGGTCTGGGACAGCAAGATGAGTCTGACTGTATTGATCAACGAGATCAATGAAGGTTTATATACTACGCTGCAGCGCCGGATGCACTTTGGCATCAGCAGGCGGGGTGCGTTCCCAGGCGAGGTCCCGCAGCTGTACGTCCAGGCGGTGGAGGCGCTGCGGTCGCGCAATCTGCTCGAGAGCGACAGCTATGTGCATCACGCCGGCCAGTCAGAGGACGGGCACGGAGGCGACAGCGGCACGCCGCTGTTCGACACGTACGCCAAAGACTGGGAGCTCGCCGTGACGAGCGGCCAGCATGAGCTGATCGCGATGGCGGTCGAAGCCTGGATCGGCAAGCTCAAAAAGTGTCAGCAGATCACGCTGGCGCAGCTGGAGGAATGGGACGCCGCCATCACGCGTCTGCAGGAGCGGATGCTCGAGCATACGGCAGGCGCCAAGGCGCCGGAGCTCCAAGCCCAGCTGGAGCTGGAGCAGCGTACCTACGCTGCCTCGCAGCCGGCCAGCACCGGCTTCTCGCTGCTGGCGCTGCAGGACCGCTGGCAGCGCATGCTGATCCGGCTCTCGCAGAAGCTGCTTACGCATCAGCGGCAGCAGCGCTAACCGCCCGCTACAAAGCGACGCCTTCGCTAAGCCCCGTCCCGACTCATCGCAGGGACGGGGTTTTTGTCGTGTATCGACGCTCTTTCGCGGCTGCGGCGCGTGATGAATATGAAATTTCAAGTTTATTTTGAGAATCACAGCATTTTTTGCTGATCGAATATGAAAATTCATACTTATTTCGCAATTTTGGCGTAAACCTCCACTTTAAATATGAAAATTCATATTCGTTATTCGGCGTCGCGCCAGGCATCGCAGCATTTGCACAGGCACTGCGTGAGGTGACGGCGCCGGACGGCTAATGCAACGCCAAAAAAACCGCCGGGGAGCCCAGCCTCCCTGGCGGTTTTTTTGGGATTGCAGTTTCAGATTGCTCCTTCAGTCCAGCATGAACATAATCGCAACCACGATGAGAACACCGACCACATAAATCGCGCTCAGACGCAGCCATTTGCGTCCGGTGTTTTTCATATATCGCGGATCAGTCTCCCGGTTGCTCTTCGACTGCCCGATGATGATCGTCGCGACCAAGCCGAGCACGACGACCCCGATCGCTATGACATGGAGCCATTGCATTACGCATCACCTGCCCAAAGCGTTTTGACTAGCCTCAACACGAAACAAACCCATTATAGGCGGTTGATGTCAGGAACACACCACCCAATTACCCGCTGCCGGGCCCATCCAATCTGAACTAGCCGTGCGCCCGGATAAAGGCCACCTGCTTGCGCAGATGATCGCCGCTCGTATGATGGCCGTTGAACGGGTAGATCTGCAGCTGCTTCGGCGCCTCCAGCCGGTTGTAAAAAGCGAAGATCGTCTCCGGCAGGCATATGGGATCCTTCAAGCTCACCGAGACGAAGGTCGGCACTGTCAGCCGCCCCACCAGATTTAGCATGTCAAAGTAACTCAGCGTCCGAAGCACCTGCTCCAGCCGCTCCGGCTGCCGCGAGACGAAGCTCGCCGCCTCCGAGAGGGAGCCCTGGGAATGATAGATCCCATAATCCATATGGCACATGTTGGGGACGTCCGCGATCACCTGGCTGGGGATGTCGCTGAGCGCCCCTGTGATGAGCGCCAGTCCGCCCCCTTGGCTGCCACCCATGACGATGACCCGGCTCGCATCCACCTCCGGCTGGGCCGCTGCCCATTCGACCGCCCGGATCGCATCGACCGTGATCGCCTGGTAGTAGCATCCCCGGGGATCCAGCAGACCTTGCGTGATCCAACCGCTCGTCATGCCATGCTCCTGCGCCAGCATATTGCCCGTCTCGCCGCTCTGACCTCGGACATCGATGGCGAACACCGCGTAGCCGAGCAACAGCCACGCCGCATATTGCTCCGGATAACCTTTATTGCCGTGGTACCCGTGATAGATGACTATGCAAGGCAATCCCTTGCCCGGCTCGGAAGGAGCAAACCGCGGGAGCAGATACCAGCCGTGGATCGGCGTATCGTCATAGCCTTTGTAGGTAATCTTGCATACATCCATGTGCGGCGACAGACTGTCCTGCGCCTCCCTTTGGTCCAGCAGCGGCCTTGCTGCAGCCGCCTTCAGCGTGTCCTCCCAGTACTCGGCCAGATCCCCCTGCGACGTCTGTGGAGCCGTGTACTGCTCGAGCTCGGTAATTCGTTTAGTGACAAAACTCAGCGTCATTCATTCCTTTCTCGGACCGGTGCGAGTGTTACTGGTGGTGAGGGTGGCTTGCAGCCCGCCTGGTCCTGTCCGTTTCACCCACAATAACCCGCTGCGAGCCATTTTGTAAAGGCTTTTATTGGAGGATCTGATTATCAGGAACGGACTTTTTAGAGTTAATTAACAGAGTATGTGAATTTGTTCACATTTCTTTCACGAAATCTGTTTGCTTGTGAAAAAAATCACGAAAACCTATTGCACTCGATTCGTATTCGTTATATAGTTAGATCAACGCCAAACATTGTGAATTAAATCACAACTAAAAGAGGTCAAAGAAATTGAGCTACACGTCGCCACGTACGCGGTTGACAAGGTGAAACGGCTTCGCCTAAGAGTTTTGCAAAGCAAAACTAGCTTCGTAAGCTCACGGCGCGGCAAGTTTCATTCCGGAGAATTCTAAGCTGATATATGTGTGCTAACAAATAATTTCTTAGAATTCAAAGTGAACAGCTGAGGTGGGTGTTGACGAAGCATGCAAGAATGACATTCTTTGCAGGAGAAATCAGACGTTGCGGTACAGGAGAAGATCAAGGTGGTTGGCCGTGGGGAGCTCGACCAGCACACCTTACTGAAGCCTCATCTACCGACCAAGCTTTCGTTGCCGCACTTCTCCCACCCAACTTTGTGAAATAATTCACCACTAACAGGAGGTTAATTTTATGAAAACTATGAAAATTGCTGTTATCGGATGTACCCATGCCGGCACCGCCGCTGTCACCCAATTGGCTGCGCAACATCCTGAGGCTGAGATTACCGTCTACGAGCGTAATGATAATATCTCGTTCCTCTCGTGCGGCATCGCGCTTGCTGTCGGTGGTGTCGTCAAGGATGCCGAACAACTCTTCTATGCCACGCCGCAGCAGCTCGAGGGTATGGGCGTGAAGATGAGAATGCGCCATGAAGTGCTTGGTATCGACACTACAGCCAAGACCCTGACCGCACGCAACCTGGTAGGCGATCATATCGTGACCGATACGTACGACAAGCTCGTCATGACGACCGGCTCGTGGCCGATCATCCCGAAGATGGACGGCATGGACCTGGATAACATCCTGCTATGCAAAAACTACGCCCACGCCAAGACCATCATGGCCAAAGCCCAGGATGCGAAGCATGTCACTGTCGTCGGTGCAGGCTACATCGGTATCGAGCTGGTCGAAGCGTTCGAGCAGATGGGCAAACAGGTGACGCTCATTGACAATATGGACCGGATCCTGTGCAAATACCTGGACCAGCCATTCACCGATCCGCTGGAGGCCGAGCTGCAAAGGCGCGGTGTCGAGCTCGCGATGGGTCGCAGCGTGCAGGCGTTCGAAGGAGAAGACGGCGCTGTCCGCAAGGTCATCACCACCCAGGGCGCATTCGAGACTGATATGGTCGTACTCTGTATCGGCTTCCGCCCCAACACCGAGCTGCTGAAGGATCAAGTGAACATGCTGCCGAACGGTGCGATCATCGTCGACGAGTACATGCGCACCAGCAACCCGGACATCTTCGCCGCCGGCGACAGCTGTGCTGTTCGGTACAATCCGACCGGAGGGCAGGCGTACATCCCGCTCGCCACCAACGCCGTGCGGATGGGCACCCTGATCGCCCGAAACCTGATGCAGCCGACCGTCCGCTACATGGGCACCCAGGGCACCTCGGGCCTCAAGCTGTATGACTACAACCTGGCTTCGACTGGCATGACCGAGCAGGCAGCGATTGCTGCGGGCATAGATGTGAAAGAAATCACAATCAAAGACCATGACGTCCCGGAGTTCATGCCGCATTATGAGCAAGTGCTGCTGCGGCTCGTGTATGAAGCTGACACCGGACGCATCGTCGGCGGCCAGATCCTCTCGAAGGCGGATCTGACCCAGCAGATCAACACCCTGTCGGTCTGCATCCAGAACGGCATGACCGTCACCGAGCTGGCCTTCGTCGATTTCTTCTTCCAGCCGCACTACAGCAAGCCGTGGAACCTGCTCAACCAGGCCGGCCTGCAGGCGATGGCTGCGATGGAGCGTGGTGGGGTGAAGGCGTAATAATGTTTCAGGGATAGATAGTGAGATTATGTAGGAAGGCCGGGACCGTCCCTTGGGACGGTCCCGGTCTTTTGTAGCGTTGCGTGGTTGCGGGGTTGCATAGGGTACGTTCATGATGGTGATTAGTTTAAACCTCGATATTGATGCTAAGTCCCGAGTAGTCTGCTGAGTGCGCGTCGAATTGGAAATTTCATGCTCATTCTGCTGTATAACTACGGATACGACTCAACGAGCTCGAATTTTCAAGCTCATTTGCCCTCACACCTGCGATAGTGCCTCATCGAACTCGACTTTTCATACTTATTCGACTCGACCCTGCTGTTTTGCCGCATCCAACTCGAATTTTCATACTCATTTGACTAATACTTGCTTATATGTCGCATCGAATTCGAAAACTCATACTCATTAGCATTACACTTGCTGCTACTGCCATATCGAACTTCGAAAAATCATGTTCATGTGCATCATCCCCGTTGAATTGTACATCGAACTCGAAAATTCATACTCATTCGTATCGCGCTTGCCGCGAAGCCACATCGAACTCGAAATATCGTGTTTAATCGGCGATATGTTAGCTTTTGAGCTCGATTAAGCTTGATATTTCATATACGTTTGCCACTTATGAGAGAAAACGTTGCGACGAATATGAAAAATCGTGTTCAATCATTTCCCCGCCATTTGACTCCGGTGCACCACCGCTAGCATCCGGTAGAAATCATAGCTGCCGCGGACTGGTGTCTCGATGATGCCTTGCTTTACAGCTGCATCCACCGCCCCTTGCGCCCAGGTCGGGACGGCGCTATCGTGCGCCTGTTCCAGTTGGTGCAGCCGCTGCTCCAGCCGTTGAAGCTTCGCTTCCATTGCTTGCTTTTCGCTCACCGTCCATTCCTCCTCCACCTCATCATAGAACCTCAAGTTCTCATCCCGGATGATCGAGATCAGCTTGCGGGCATAATTCGGATCCGTCGCATAACCACACGCCTGCAGCATCTCTGCCTGCGCTTCGGGCGTTGCCGCCCGGCGCACCCTCTCATAACGAGGGAGGCGGAAAAGCAGATCCTGATCCATGTAGAAATCATATAGCGTATCATACGCACGGAAGGCGGCTTGGATATCAACTCGTTTGCCGTCGTATACCTCCCAAGTGCCCTTGTGGACGACGCCGCCCCGCCAATATGCATTGTGTGAACCGCCACCCACCTTGATACCGCCGAGGTTATTCCACGGGTGAATCACCCCGCCGGTCTCCAGCACATTTTGTGCCAGCCGCACCGACGGGAACATCGGCGATCCCTCGCGCCGCACCTGCTGGACGATCGGTGCCAGCTTCGCGATGAACGCCTTTCGGCTAAGCTTGGCCATTCCGCGCACCCTCTCGCCCCTGCTTCACCACTTCATAACCGTATACGGCGACTGCTCCGCAAAGAAAACCCTGAAGCAGCTGTAGCGCCCCGAACCCAAGGATCCAGACTGCAAAGGTCAGACTGAACAACGTCACAATATAGATAATGGCCCAATTAGGCACCTTCGGTGTCTGCTTCAGCATAAACCCAAGCGTCCAACATGCGATAAGCACCACGATCAGCGCTGGATCCAGCACCTCTTGTACAACGTCCCATTCCATAGATAATCCCTCCTATTGGATGAAATTCACGCCAAAGACATATGCAACAATAATAAAAATCGTACCGCCAAGGACATATTGGAGGAAGGTCATCCACGACTTCAGGGTCGTCTGGCGTTCCAACGCCCCCTCGGTCTGGGCGGCTTTGATCAGCTCGGCATTGTCGCGCTGCATCTGCTGCATCCAGCTGAACAGCTTGTTTTCCAGCTTGTCGATCTTCTCGCCGAAGCGGTCGTATTGCTTTTGTAAGTCGTTGGCAAGACTCATTAGTTCACGAAGTTCCTCGGTATTACGAACGGTTTTTTCTTCCACTAGTTGAAGTTTATCTGAAACGACAAGGTAGTTGGCGGCTGCCTGGAGCAACTCACCTTGCATTCCTCGCAATTGCTCTTCCATACTCTGCAATTGTTCAGATTTTTTCGGGTTGAGTTGCTCCAATGTTATCACCTCTTTTCATTTTATTAATTCTTCACAGCTGAACCCCATATCTGATATCGATGTGACATATTCGTTGAAGGACTATCCACTTCTAATTTAAATGATGAGATAAAATCAATAGGATCACTTGAAATAATAACTCCCGATTCTTCACCTATATATCCCCAATTTCTAAACATAGAAAAAGAAGAACTTTGAAGATTTAGGCTTACAAACTGTAAATAGTTAACCAAACTAGCGTAATTTGATGAAAGCATTGTTGTTGTTGATTCCGATGTTGAAAAACCAAGTATTAGATTGCCGTAGGAGCCTCCACCAATATATTTAACTGCGTTGTCCACTGTGATTCTAACCCTTATTTTAGGAATTCCTGAGTAGTTACCGATTATCAAAGCTCGACTTACGCGTCCCGCTCCAGAAATCTCATAAATTGTACTCCAGCCGGTGGTTACAGTTTGCAAACTAGTATCAATAGAAATAGGTTCATACTTTGGTTGCCCCACACTCAACCACCCCATTCCATCAAAATATTCCAACTGCCCGTCCTGCACACGCAACGGCACACTTCCCGTCAGACTGTCAATCGCCTGCTTCGTCCGCTGCGGGGTCATGTAGGATGTCGTGTGCGTCCCCGCCTCCGCCTGCGCCTGCGTAGCAATGCCATAGTTCTGCACACTGGCCAAGCCCACATCGGTCTTGGTCAACGCCACAGCGCCGGTGCGCCCAGCCACGCTGGTGACCGCGTTCGGCTGCGCCCCAGCCGCAATCCCATCCAACTTACTCTTATCTGCCGAGCTCATCAACCCATTGGCAATAGTCGTCGCCACCGATGTCCCAGCCTTGGCGTTCCAGGCCGCCTTTTCAGTATCAGTAACAAAGCGACTACTAGCATCCTGCGTAATGATCGACGCCGGGTGGTTGGCCGGGTGGACGTAGTTGTTCGCACCGGCGGCGATGCCGTCGAGCTTGGCCTTATCGGCTGCCGACATCCGGCCGGGTGCAGCGGTCGATGCGGTTCGGGACACCTCGCTGTCGAGGATGTCCATGTTGTCGTTCAGGTCGGTAATATCGACGATATCTGTGCCTTCCGGTTTTTTCAGGTTCAGATTGCCTGTTCTTTGCATGCGTTGCTCACACTCCTTCGTATACTCTCAATTCACTCCACGTCTTCTCTCCGGCCTGCGCCCAGGTCAGCTCCCGCAGCGTCTCCCACCAGGTGAACCGGTACTGGAAGCTGTAGGCAAGATGGGCCGGCTTGATGTCCTCCAGCATATCGATGAACCCCGCCATATTGGGCGGGATGCCGAGCACGCCGATGAACACGATCTCGAACCGGCTATCCGCCGGGTACTCCACGACATCGACTTCCCCACCGGAGAATGCCGCTGCCGCCTGGATCACCTTCTGCCTGGTCGTCGTGCCGGAGCCGCGGATCTTGGCCCGCAGCACCTCGCGCCGCCACTCGTCCGGTCTGGACGGATCGACGGCAAGTCCAAACTCCAGCTCCCAGTGCTCCAGCCCCCACGTCGCCGTCTCGACGAACGCCTGCCGTAAGCCGTCATCCAAGCTATCACGCAGTCTGCCGATCTCCTCACCCTGTCGGCCCTGCAGTGCCTCCATCTCGCGGATGCCGCGATAATAGGACGGCAGATAGGCCATCAGATCGAGCGGCTCATGCTCTTCCGGACCGATCGCCCTTCCACCCAACGTACCGTAATCCAACACACCGTACAGGTATTGTCCATAACTCACCGCCTACACCCCCTTTACCTGATTCCAGGTCAGCGGCCCGCGCGGCATGACTTCTCCGGCCACGGCGAGCGACCGCCACTCCCGCCAGGAGTCGCTGTTGTAGAGCGCATAGCGGTAGCTGATCGGCGCATCGACGTTATACGGATACAGGTATTGCACAGCCGCCATGTTGGAGTACCCTTTGATCGTCATGACAGTGCCATACGATACGCCGTTGAACTTGTTGGCTGGGTTGCTGCTAAAAAAAGTCGTCACCCCGCGCTCGTAAGCAGACGGCAGCGCCAGTCCGTCACGCGCATTGTCCGCCTGCACACCAAGCACATTGTGCGTATGGGCAGCCGGCGGGAATGTGGACGGGCGGCCAGTGACGCCCGCCCACGGCACGCTGTCTGCCGCCTCGGCCTGATCGACTCGTCCATTATTATTGCTGTCGTAGACGGCTTTGGTCATATCGCCATAGCCGACGTCGCCAAGCTGGGACTGGGTCACAAAGTTCGAGGAGATGCGATGATCGGGAATTTTGCCGTTGGCATCCAGCTCGGCATACCCGCCTGCGGCACCGCGCCTGCTGGCATCCTCCGGCGTGAAGCCGAGGTCCTCCTGCTTGGCGTTCCAAGCGTCGCGCTCCGCAACGGTGATATGCTTGTCCGCATCAGACGCGTGCGCATCAACCTTCGCTTGTGCGCCAGCCACGCTCTCCTTGGCTTGCCACGCCGATTTCTCCGTATCCGAGACAAAACGGTGCGCCGCATCCTGCGTGATCATCGCTGCCGGATGCGCGGATGGATGCACATACAGATTGGCCCCGGCTGCGATGCCTGCCAGCTTGGCTTTTTCCGCCGTCGTGTAATCCTCGGTCGACAACTGCTTGCCTGCTGCCTTGTCCACCTTGCCCGCGAGCTGCGTCGTCATCGTCGCTGCAAAATCCGGGTCGTTGTCCAGCGCCTGTGCCAGCTCCTGCAGCGTATCCAGCGCTTCCGGCGCCGCCCCGATGACTGTCTGGATGCGCTCGTCCGTCTGCTCTTTCGTATACGTGTTCGTCTTGTCCGCCTTGCTCAGCAGCTCTTCGTCCACAAATACTTTGTCTGCCTTGGCGGCTTCCAACTGGTCCAGTTGCTGATGATGAGCTGTCAGTTGATCCTCCGAATCGTCCTTGTACCGGTCGAGCTCCGTCTGCACGGCCGTCATGCTGTCCTGCAGCCGGTTGATGTCCTCCGCTTCGACCCGGTCACCCGGGGTCTCATAGGTCACATAGATGACCTCAGCGGAACTGAACACCTTGATGATCAGCTTCCATGGCGTCTCGGACGGCACCGTCAGGAAATACTGGATCACTTCCTCGCCGCTCAGTCCCGGACCCGTGTAGATCCGGATGCTCTCCCGGCGGATATGGTCATGCGCCAGCACGCCTTCGTATACGCCAGCCACCGTCGAGAGCTGCTCCTCGATCACATACGTGCTATCGTCCTGCTTCCTGTTCAGCTTGTCCTGGTAAATATCAATCGAACTTGGATAGGCCATCACGGCGACACCTCCAGCCGGACTTCGCCGGGGACGCCGATCTCATCCTCGTCTAGCGGGATGTTGACGGTGCCGCCATCCACGCGCAAGTCGCTGTAATCGATCACGCCCGGCGTCTGCAGCAGCAGCGTGCCGATCATGGCCGCACTTACCCAGGGAATTGTGAAAGCGCTGCGGGCCAGGTATTCGCTGAGCAATTGTTCAAACGCGGCGGCAATGACGCTCACCGCATAACCGGCAGCCGGCACGATGACCGCTGACACCGGTACCGCCCGGGCCGTCGCGGATACGACCGTAACGGAGGCGCCGATCGGACGCAGTCGCTCGATATGCGTCGCCGTATCCTCCACGGTCTGCTCGCTTGCCGGGCGTTTGTCGGTATCGACGATGACCACCTTGACTGTCCCGGGCCCATCCCATAGCGGGAAAACCCGCGCTGCACCGACCCCAGGCACTTCCATCGCCCAGTTGAGATAATCTGCTTTACTGCCGCCTGCCGAAGGGGTACGAACACGCGCATAATACCGCTGGCGCAGCGCCTCGTCACTTTCCGCTTCCTCGCCGGCCATGATGACATCCGTGACCTCAGCCACGGCCAACCCAGGCATGTAGTCGAGCGGAAGCAGGGCGCCAAGCGGCAGATTGCCCGCTTCCCCGGCTACTTCGCTGCGCAGCACATAAGAACCCGCAGGCTCCTGCGATTGGACCGCATACGTGACGCCGCCGCTCGCATAACGGCTGCCCACAGGGACCGCAACCGGTGCGCCTTCATTGTCAAGGAACACACCGCGCCGCAATGCCCGCGTGGCTGGTTTGCGCTCCAAGCCATAGTCCTTGCCTCGCAGCTCCAGATACTCGCCGCTGGCGGTAGCGGCAAATGACAGCCTGCGATTGACCTCCAGCTCGCCATACAGCCCCGCCATCTCCAGCGCCGCCGGAGCCAGCGCATCATAGATGATGCTGCCCTGCCGCTTGTCGATGCCATCGGGTACCCCGTCCAGCATCCGCTGCAAGATCGTTTCCATGTCACGCGTCTCAGCCATTACCGCTCACCGCCCCTGTCGCGAGGAAGGAGCCCTGATCCGTCACGACCGTAAAGCTCACCGTCGCCGCATCGCCTTGCTCTTCGAACCTCATTTGCTCTACCGCCCGGATCCGGCTGTCGGCGAGCAAGGCTTCCGTAATCCTCCGCCCGGTCTCGAGCCGGAATACTTCGCCCTGCAGATCGAAGGACGATTCAAACCCGTAATTGCCGTTGTAGATGGCGTGGGCGAACCGGTCCGTCTGCAAAATTTTGAACACCGCCTGCCGGATCGCCGCCAGGCCATCCGCCTTGCCGCTGATCCGTCCGCCGACGGGGTCAAGGGCATACGTCAGACTTGCTTGCTCCTCCAGGACGTATGAATCGTCCGGGAGCGTCCCGCCTTGTGGGATCATGTACTCACCACCCTGTCTACAATCAGATATTGCTGTCCTCCCTGCAACCGCAGCAGGATCAGCTTGTGGCCAACCTCCAGTCCCTTGCGGATCAACACATCCGCCTCCCCCACCGATACCCGCTGCTCCGTGAGCCGCTCGGGTACGATCAGGAATTCCGCCGGCAAGGTAAAACGCTGGTCCACCAGCACCTTCAGCGGAGCGCTCGCCACGACCACGCCAAAAAAGACGGCCACAGGATTGCCTGCATCGACCGCCTCCACGCTGGCGCGTTTGATAATGTCCAGCATACTCATCCGATCACCTTCAATTCCAGGGACATCGTGTGCTCCCCGCCAGCAAAGCGGTGCGAACACGACTCCACCAAAAAATACTGCTCCACGCCAAGCTCCGCAATCTGGATCCGCACCATGCAGCCGGCACGCACCGACGGATTGCCCAGCGCCTCCAGCGACAACGAACGCTGCTCGCGGTTTTTCAGCTCGATCGTCCGCTCGATCATCTCGCGGATCTGGGCGGCATTCATCTTCTCATCGGCCTTGTGATAGTGCTGCAATCTGCCCCACTTGGCGATGGTGGAGCTGTCCTGGATGATATACACATCGCGTCTGCCCGTCGTCTTGTTATCCTGCACGACCTTGACTCGGTTAAAAGTATCGCTGTCGATCGACCTTTTGTAGCTGTAATCGAACAGCATGCTCTTATCGCCCAGGATGACGGCCACCGTCATCTCGGTCATATTGCGCAGTGACAAATAACCGGCATCATCGTACAGGATATAGATCTCCTGCCGCTCGATCAGCGTCTTGTCCAGCGCCTTGTACATAATGTCCATCAGCTGCTGTCCGTCTTCGATCAGGCCGGGAATGACATACCTCGTATCCGCCAGATAGCCGACACGCAGCTCCGCATCGCTGGCGATCTTCTCGATCACCTTGGTCGCCGTCGTATTCTCGAAGACATACGTATCGCTTGTCATCAGATACCGCATCTGGTCATAGGCGGTCATCTTCACTTCCTCGCCCTGACCCTGCTCGATCGAGAACACATAGCCATAGAATAGCGGCGCCCCGCGTACCCAGACACGGATAATATTGCCCGGTTCAAAAGCGAACGACCGGTCCTGGTACGGCGCCCCCTTGACGAAAGTCACTTCGAGCGTAGAGGCTTTGCCGATCCGCTCGGTCTTCCAGGTCATGCCGGAGACGATCCGGCTCATATCCCACAGCGTGCCGTCACGGTTATCCATCACGATCTCGAACATCGGCATCACCTCGCCGGCAGCTTCAGGACGTGTCCGACGGGCAGCCGTTTGAGCTGTGCATCGGTCAGTCCATTGAGCTGCTGCAGCTCCCGCCAGCGGGCATCGCTGCCGAGCACCTGCCGGGCAACCTTGATCAGCGTATCACCGGCTTTGAGCGTATAAGTTGCTGGCAGCTCCCGCTCATCCGGACGCTGCGACTCGCCTTCAGTCAGCTTGGTCTGACCGTCGACCTGGATCGTCGTGACCCGCTTGGCCTCGTAGAACACATACTCCTGAAGCGTCAGCGTGAAGCCGATCGAACCGCTGGTGCCCGCTTCCTCCCAACGGTCGAACTGCTCGATGCTGACCGCCAGGTTGATCGGGAAGGAACCGCCAGTGAAAATCAGCCGGACCGGCCGCTTGCGTTCCATCCAGCTGTTGATCTTGTCCACATACCACTGCGGCTTCAACAGCGCAGGATTATGAGCCCGCGCTTGCTCGCTGATGAACGGATAATCCACCGCAGGCAATACGCTCTCGAAGCTGATCTGGGCCAGTTCCCGGCTCTGGATCGCATTGATCTCACCCAGACCGACGATGTCGTACACTTTGCCTTTGCCTTTTTTCTGCAGCTCCAGCTTTTCCGGCAGTACGGGGAAATAGAAGACATCGAGATTGGAACTGAGTCGCAGTTCATATTGGCTCATCAGCCATACACCCCTTTCGCGGCATAAGCAATCTCCTGCTCCATGCTCTGCTGGAACCGCCGGATCATCTCATCGAGATCGGCTTTCTCGACGATATCCCCCGTCGTCACCTGCACCGTTGGCGTCAAGGTCACGAAGTTCTGGATCGCCTTGATCTCGGCCAGATCGCGCATCAGCTTCAGATCCTCCTGCGAGATGTCCACTTCCTTATCGATCTTGCCCACCTCGCCGACTCTGCCGACCTGCCCGATATTGGGCTCGCGGCCGCCGGGAGAAGCGGTGATCGGCATATTGGCAGGAATGGATTTGCCGACATCCGAGCCTGCTGCTGTCCCAACTTTATTTTTGAATCCATCCAGCTTTCCCCTTGTTTGATTCACAAGGTTGCTTCCATAATTAAACCCAGCTTCGGCCATTGCCGTTGGATCCTTCAGACTCATGCGAGCCATTTCGATAATTTTTTTATCCGATTCCGGCTTGTTTTTCTCGAGCGTGTCCATGATGTCTTCAATTTTGCCACTTACAAAATCAAAGCCTCCGCTGACATCAATGTTTAATCCTAACTTGTTCAAAATGTTAGCCACACGAAGCACCATATCCTCAATTGCTTTTACAATCGAAAGGATAAGCTCATAGATCGTCATTGATAAATCATAAAACAGCTTCTGAATCGCATATACAGGATCAATAAAGAGATTCATCAAAAACTCCGCAAAGCTAGCGAACAAGTTCCATACTACGGCTACTCCATTCCACAAATGAGCAAAAAGCAAAGCGAATGAACCAACAATCGCCCCTACAATCTCTTCTGTTGTGCCCCCCATCATCATTATTGCCTCGACAAGTAAAGCAACAATAAGAATAATTAGGAGGATCGGCCAAGCAGCCGCAAGCCAAGCGACAGCCATGGCATACAATTGGATGATAATTGCAACAAGAAACACGGTTGCAATCGCAACAAGAATCGGAAGTATGGTTGCCCAATTGTCCACAATAAAATTAAACACAATCTGAAGAGCACTTACAATGAACTGGACAGCAGCTCCAACCGCCATGAAGGCTTGAGTCATTATGTTTTCAATCGCAGGCATGTTTGCCATGATAAACTCCACTAATGACATCACTGCAGGCAATAAAGCCTGACCGATTGTCTCCTGTATGCCAGTCCACGCATTTTGCAGCTGCAAAATGCGACCCTCCGGCGTATCAGCCATAGCCGCAGCTGCACCGCCAACCTGTTTTTCCAACAATCCAACTAAGGTTTGAGTTCGTTGGGCCTCATTACCATATTGCATAATTTGCTCTTGCTGCTTCGTAAACTTGACACCCAGTTCTTCAAGACTGCTTACCTTACCTTTCATTGCATCGCCCATTGCCTCAGCCGTCTTCACGACCTGCTCCTGGCTTACTTTTGCACCATGGGTACTCGCTGCAAGATCATACATTGAGCCTGTCATTTTCATAATGTTTTGAGGATTCATAACAGATTCGCTTAATTCTGTCATTCCTCCAATACCGGCTACAGAGCTGATAGTACTGCTATTTTGAAGCTGATCAACGTGGGCAGACATCTGCCTGCCAATCTCGGGCGTCATGCCGCTTGCTTGATTATTAAGATTAGACTGCAACAGGGCTTCCGCAGATATGCGAGCGTTCGTAGCTTCGAGGGCACCTTTGGAGAATTTGTACAAGCTACTGAGTTGCTTTTTGGCAGCCTCCAATGGAAAAACCATCTTCATTGATTTGATTGCCTTATCATCAAAGAAGTCGTTTTTTTTCAGCTCCCTCTGTTTTACTGGTGTCTGAGCAGCAGACTCTTCCTTATCTGCCGCTTGTTTTTCCTTCTTTCGTTTAGCCATCTCCCGATTATATTTCTTCTGTTGTCGCCTTCCGCTTTTTGTTTTATTCGAAGATTTTGGTCGTTTAGGCATCTCTTCTGCGGAGGGACCAGAGTCAACGGAATTAATGGCAGCTTTTTGGACCTGCTCCACTTTTTCGGATTTAAGAGCAGCTTTCTGAGCTTTTTTCAATTCCTTTTGGATCTGCTTCTCTCGTTTTGCCAACTGATCTTGCATCCAATTGAGATTTAATAAACCCGTTTTATAGTTTTTATACTGCTGTCTTTCAGATAGCTTTTTTTGCTGTTTGCTCGGATCGATGACTTTTATTACTGGAACATGCCATAGAAGCTTTAAGTCTGTGAAAACATCTATAACCTTTGCCATCCCCTCACCTCCTCTCCAGTCCCAGCCTTTATTTGCGCTTGGACTTGTTCATGCTCTTCTTCTCGCTTTCGATGCGGATGTCGATCATGGCGAAGAGAGCGGCCTTCTCGCGAAGGCCCATCTTCACCAGATCGTGGGGCAGGATGCCGAGCTCATGGAGGGCGTAATAGGCATAGTTCGCCTCTGCATCGCCCTCGTGGATCAGTTTTTTACGTCATCCACCAGCTCGTTAATATCCTTATCATAGCCATTCAGCTCCTGCACCTTCTGCACCAAGGAGGCATACTCGCCCGGCAGCAGCATCGTGCGCAGCAGCGACTCGGAGCCCAGCACCTGATACGACTTTTGCAGCTCCGCATCCTTCAGGTTCGGGAAGACGACGCTGGCCACCGTCAGCTTCGCCAGATAGTCGTCATAGTTGATCTCCGGCGAGTACGTGCCGTTTTTGCCTTTGACGCGGCGCGTCGACGCTTTGCGGCACTCCTCATTCTCCGCCTCGGTCATGCTGCGAAGCTTCCACGGCACGGCTACGCCTTTTGCATCCTTGTAGCGCTCGGAGACGACGAACTCCTCCAGAACCTCCGGTCCCGCATTTTGCGCAAAAAACAGACTCAGATCACTCATGGTTGTACCCCTCTCAATGTATAAAATAGGATCAGATGGACCTTCGCGTTAGCCGGCTTTAGCCCAAGCTAGGCTGCTTGAACTTCTGGTTAAGCTCAACATCCTCAAACGTAAACTCGACTTCCTCTTCGAGCGTCTCCGCATCGGTATCAAGCAGAGCCATGACGATGCTGTTCAGGTTCACGCCTTTGAGCGTGACGGTCTGAGGACCGACGCTGGAGGACGGATCGGCGTTGGTGATCATGACATCGAAGTAGGTGTCCTTGCCCGACTTGATGTAGTCCAGCATCATCTGACGGAACCGCGAGGTGATATAGTAGATCGTCATATTGCCGGTGCCGGTCCAGCCGATCGCCTTGTGCTGGACGCCGCGGCGGCCGAGCGTTTTGACCTCGGCCTTCTGCTTCTCGGCGGTCGCCTCGATCTTCTTGATGTAGAACATTTCTTCGACTACTCCATCGATAGCGGCAAATGCCGTTCCTTCCTGTCCGGTAATCGTATCCCGCGCTTTCAAGAATGCCATCTTACCTCACCTGCACTTTCATGTAGATTTTTTCGACTGCATCGACCGGCTGCACATATACGCTCATGACGACGGCATCGGAGTCGGTGCCTTGCTCGATGATGACATCGGTCTGGGAATCAAAGTTCTGGATCGCCCCGAGCTCCAGCAGATTGGTCAGGTACGACGTGCACTCATTGCGCAGCAGATTGCGGCCGTCCGCCGTATTATCCACCTTGCCGAGGAAGAACGTTTCGAAGATCCGTTTAAAATCGTTGTTGATGCCGTCCAGCACCCGGATGACGCGGTTTTTGCCATATGCTTTGCCCTTGCTCGGCGTGAAGCTGCGCAGCGTATTGATGTCCTGCTCGACCACCGCGCGGCCGTGGCTTGGCGTGAACAGAAATTCGCCGTTTCTGAGCGCAGCTTCGATCTGGGTGTGGGTATACCGCGGTTCGACGTCCACCGCATCGTCATAGGCCTGGTAAGTCAGCGATTCGTTCGGACCCGCACCGGCGAGCGCTCCTGCCACCCAAGCGGTTGCCTCAGCAGCGGAGATCGCAGTACCGTCTGTGAGGACGACGCCGTTTTTAACACTGATGACACCCTCGCTGTCTGCGGCTGGATAGTCTGCGACGACGACCTGGATCTTCTTGCCCTCCTGCTCGCGGAGCCGCGAGGCAAAGCTGGCATAGACGGATTTGAGCAGCGGATCCGTTGCTGTCACCGCCATCGTGTGGAACTCCTGCAGCTCGACGGTCTCCAGATACGCGGTGTGATCGCCATTCGTCACACTGCCGTTCGTGCCCCCGGTCAACGGCAATCCGGCAATCGGCTCCAGCTCGCCTGTGCCGCCAAAGACGATCCAAGCATTGTCCTGCAAGGCTTCGGCCCCTGTCACTGTCTGGCTGTCAACCTCCACACCATCCAGCAGTGTCGTGACGACAAAAGCGGACTCGTTGTCCACATCAGTCTGCACGCGCATCGCCAGATCGTTGCCGCGCACGCCACTGTATTGAGCTGTAAAGGTAAGCTCTCCCAGGCTTGCTTCGGCCTTCGTGCCTTCATTGAGCCGGTAGAGCAGCAGTGTCTGTGCCCGTTTCAGGCTCTCACGCACCAGCTTCAGCCGGGCATCCGTCAGGGCATAGCCCAGTTTCTCCTGTACATCCTCGCCTGCCTCAATCCGCGTCAGCTTCTTCGGTTCGCCCCAGCCGAGCGTCAGCGCCATCGTGACGATGCCGCGCTCGCCGACCGTGCCGAGCGGTCTCGGCTCGCTCTCGAAGTTAATATATACGCCTGGTCTTACCTTGTTTTGTGTTGTCCATGTCCCTCCAGCCATTTAGTTGGCCTCCCTTGTCATGAATTGGTGGATCGCCTGCTCCGCTTCCTGCAGCGTACACCTCTCGTGCGCCTTCAGGATCGCCTGCAGCACGTCCCGGTTCCAGCCTGCCATCGCTTGCGAGCGCTGCAGTTGGTCCGGACTGTAAGCTCTACTGAGCTTGCGGTCTGTCTGTTTCTTACGCATCCTTGATCCTTCCTTCCTGTGCCAGCTTGTCCATCCTCGTCACCTCCTGCCGCTCCCGCAACAGATGCAGCGTATACTGCACATACACATGCAGCTCGCCGTCCACGATCTCGTGCTTGAGACCATTGCCCCTGCAAGGGAAGCCATCCACCTCAATGTAGACCAGCTCGTCCAGCAGACCGTCGGCTGCCTCGAGCAGCTCGTCCTGCGTGCTCGCCTTGAGCAGGATATCGAAGCTGAAGGTCCGCCTGTAGCGGCGTCCGACTTCTCGGGTCTGTGTGACCGGGAACGGCCGGACGTGGAAGAAAGGCACCACCGGCACCTCCGGCAGCTCGCCCTCGTAGACGGCGAAGTCCGGGAACCGTTCCCCGAGGGCGGCGATCACGCCGTCACGCACTTCGCTAATAGTCGCTATCTCTCTCACCTCCCTGCGGATTGCCGAACCCTTCCATGACGAAGGGCCACCCATCTCACTCAGGAGAAGAATGGCCCGTTCGTTTGTTGTGTTCTTGTGTTCCGCTGAGCTCAGTATAGCATTATACGAACATACGTTTCTATTTTTGTCTATTTTGTCTGCCGTGTCAGAAATGTCAACCACTGCCCGCCTCACTCGGATTCCAGGTACTGCTTGTAAATATCGAGCGTCAGCTTGCGAATGATCGTCTGCCGGATCTCATGCAGCCGCTGGCGGGAGACGCCGATATGCTTGGCGATATCATTCATCCGCTCCCCGGTCATCAGACAGTCGAGCACGGTCCGCTCCCGCTCCTCCATGATCTTGTCCGAAGCGCTGGTGAAGTCCTCTACCCGCTGCTTCAGCTCGACCAACCGCTTGGCCGTCCGTTCGTACTGCATCTCCGACAGCGAGAGCTCGCCGACCTTGGCGCCTTTGCCTTTGGGCAGCGCCGCTTCGATCCCGTACTGCGCCACCAGCCGGATATTGAGCGGGCCGATCTCGACCGCCGCCTTGGCCAGTACCTCCTCCAGCCGCTGTATCTCCCTCACCGTCCAACTGAAATCGCGCAGCTCGGTGTCCACCTTCTGCACATACTGCATGATCGGCTCCAGGTCCTGATCTTCCGCCGCAGCCTTGTCGGCTACGGAGGCCCGGAGCGAATGGGTGAGCCATTCCGGGCAGCTGTCGATCTGGCCGATCGAGAGATTGTGCACACGGCAGATGCTCTTCTTGCCCCACACGGTGCCTGGACAGCTGGAGCAGACCTGATCCCGGCATTGCTCGATGTCGATCGCCGCCTCCGTCTGCTTACCGTTTGTGTCCGGATGATGCTTCGCCGCTGTTTTCATCCTCGTCATCCCCTTCCCATATTATCGAGACTATGTTGTCTGACAGTTTCTATCTACTAGACTTTTTTGTCTAAGGAAAATATACCCTGCCTGTTTCGGAAGTGTCAAGACTAAATTGTCTAGTCAAAAACGACCACTTTGACAAATAAGTCTAGTTGTGTATAAAATGAAGGCAACGCGTAAATGTTCTCCTATACGATATTGAAAGGAGGAAACTCCATGTCCTATGCACGCCTGCTCAGCGACTACATCAAACAATCCGGCAAGACGCTTGAGCAGATCTCACAGGAATGCGCCCAACGTCAAATAACGGTTCATCCCACCTATATCAGCAAGCTCCGTCTGGGGAAGCGGCCTGCCCCCTCCCCCGAGATCACGAGGACGCTCGCAGAGGTGGTGGGTGGAGACGCTGCGCTGCTGATCGCTGAGGCCAACCTGGAGAAGCTTGATGCCGATCACAAGGAAATGTACGAGAATCAGGTGAAGAAGCGGATGCTGATCGACTTTACACTGGAGAAGCTCAGCCGCGACAACCGGCTCTATTCCTTCATCAGCGATGAACTGGCGGCACTGCTCGAACAGCAGGCCGGCCGTCTTGCCTTTGCTCCTCCTATAGAGGCGCTGGAAGACCGGCAGCTCATGCAGCGGTATCTTGCCGATTCGCGGCATGATGAGGCTGCGGTAGAACAGCTGTTAGAGGCGCTCGGCGAGCTGGCGGGGGCACCCAAGGTGCTGTTCGAACGGCTGAAGGCGTCCACTTCCCGTACTGGCAAGGAACTCCTGCAGGCGCTGACGCCTGCGGAGCCGGCGCTGGAGACCTATCCTGTCGGTCAGCCGGTGAAGATCCCGATCATCGGCACAGTAACGGCCGGCCCCAATGGAACAGCGTATGAGGATTACGAAGGAGATGAATGGACGGACGCCCAGGATGTGCGGGGCGGCGGTTTTTTCTACCTGCGGGTCAAGGGCGATTCGATGACCGGCGACGGCATCCTGCCCAACGATCTTGCCCTAGTGCGCGAGACGCCCGAGGTCGAATACGGGGATATCGCCGTTGTCCTGGTGGATGGCGAGGAAGGAACGATCAAGCGCGTCTACAAGCTGGATGACGGGATCATGCTGCAGTCGTCCAATCCGGCTTATCCGCCGCGCATATTCAGAGGAAGCGAGCTGGAGAAGGTCCGCATCGTCGGCAAGGTCAAGCAGACGATCCGGCGATACTAAGTTGAATGCCTAATCCAAAGCAGAGGAGCATGCCCATGCGTGCAGAGAGCTACGTGCAGAATAACATCGACCGGTTCACAGGATTCCAGGATACGTATGATACCCATCGTCCCGCCGCCCCGCCGATCGTCGCCGACATCATCGGCGCCTATCTCGGTCGCCGTCCCGGCCTGGTCGTTGATGTCGGCTGCGGCACCGGACTCTCTTCTTTCCTGTGGCAGGATCGCGCGGATCGTGTCCTCGGCGTCGAGCCGAATGACGATATGCGCAGCGTTGCCGAGCGGCGGGTTCAGGAGCGGCAGCTGCAGGAGGTGCTTTCCTTTACGGCCGGCTATTCGCATCAACTGCCCGTAGAGGCTGACGCTGCCGATGTGACCACCTGCTCCCAGTCCTTCCACTGGATGGAGCCGGAGAGCACGCTGCTCGAATTCGCCAGAGTGCTGCGGGACGGCGGCGTCTTCGCTGCCTATGACTGCGACTGGCCGCCCACGATAGATTGGCAGATCGAAGCAGCCTATGATGCTTTGCATGCCAAGGCAGACGAGATCATCGCCAGACTGGATGCGCCTGATCGGCTGGTCCGGAAGTGGGACAAATCCGGTCATCTCGAGGCGATCCAACACTCCGGCCACTTCCGCTACACGAAGGAGATCGTCTTCCACCATATGGAGCCGTTCGGTGCGGAACGCCTGATCGGACTGCTGCTTAGTCAAGGCGGACTGCAGACCGTCTTCAAGCTGGGCTCTCAGGAGCTGGAGGCGCCGCTTGCGGCATTCTCCCAGACCGTTCATGACCACTTCGGCGGAGTGACCAAACCCATCATGCTCAGCTATCGGATGCGGATAGGGATCAAATAGCGTGAAGCGCAGCAAACCATCGACTCCGGCGCTGTAAGAGAAAAAAAGTGCGTTGCAGCACGGCGAATCGCCGACTCCGGCGCTGTAGAGGAAGAAAAGTGCGTTACAGCTCGGCGAATCGCCGACCCCGGCGCTGTAGAGGAAGAAAAGTGCGTTGCAGCACGGCGAACAGCCGACTCCGGCACTGTAGAGGAAGAAAAGTGCGTTGCAGCGCGGCAAACAGCCGACTCCGGCGCTGTAGAGGAAGAAAAGTGCGTTGCAGCTCGGCAAACAGCCGACTCCGGCGCTGTAGAGGAAAAAAAGTGCGTTGCAGCTCGGCAAACAGCCGACTCCGGCGCAGTAGAGGAAGAAAAGTGCGCTACAGCTCGGCGAATCACCGACTCCGGCGCTGTAGAGGGAAAGTGCGCTACAGCACAGCGAATCACCCATCCCCGCATCATTGCTGGAAGGACAGTCGGGGAGGCTCTCCTGTTTGTTGCTCCCCCTCAGCCCCACCTGCTCTCCGGCAGGTGATAAGGGCAAAACTCAGGCTGTTGAAAAATGGCCGGAGAGGCACGGAATCGAATCTGGTCAACGCTTTCTGCAAGAAAGCGACTTCGGGAGCATAAGCTGCGAAGCGTTCGCCTTTGTCCCCGGATTTCACCCCTAAAAGGGGTATAAAATCAAGAAATCTGGGGACAACAGCGATTGGAAGATCGATCCGTGACTGTAGGCTTTCTTTTTTCAACAGCCTGAAAAGTGCATTTGTTTGCCCTCCTTTGGCTCGAA
Organism: Paenibacillus jepli; assembly: GCF_047238105.1. Taxonomy (NCBI): domain Bacteria; kingdom Bacillati; phylum Bacillota; class Bacilli; order Caryophanales; family Paenibacillaceae; genus Paenibacillus; species Paenibacillus jepli. Next base: position 5,907,764 of record NZ_JBDFMD010000001.1, on the reverse strand, counting down.
TCCAGGATCATAGTGGCAAAAGTGCATCTAATATAACTGAATCATCCTTATTTTTCCAATTCCGAGTAATTTAATTGCACTTTTGCTCTTAGCTAAGGTGGATCTTAAGCTTTCGAAGCTTTTAGATGCACTATTGCACTTATCAGGCTAGTGAGCCGTTGCCCTTACTTCACGGCGAATCGCCGAATCCGGCGCACGACGAAAAACCCGGCAGAACCTTCCGGGTTTACTATCATTATTACTTGAGCTTGTCCGTCTAAGCCTTCTTCCCGCCCAAACCCGACCAGGTCTCCTCAAGCCACCTCTCGAACTCATCGCCCATATGACCTTCATACGCATCATACACATCGAGTCGTGTTCGTTTCAGCTTCTCTTTGAATTCTTCAAAGGGATGATCGGCGGGCAGACTTTTCTTAATCCGCAGCAAGATTTTGCCGACGCCCTTAAAGAGCTCGCCTTTATTTTTGGCAGGGAGCTGCACGTCTTCACCGAGCTCGCGCAGCTTCCGGTAGGCAGCCTCCTGGACTTTGAATACCTTATCGTCTCTCATTCGGTGGGTCAGCACAGTAACCGTCAGCTTGTTATCCCACTTGCTCAGCTCTTCTACCGCGCGCAGACGTTCCCGCCAGCTGGAAGTACGGCTCGCCGCACCGACCCATGCTTCCTGAGTTTCCGGCTGCTGCTCATTCTCAAGTTCAACTTCTTTATTTTCCATCTTAACTCACCCTGTTCTCCATATAGTGGTATCCCCGGGGGGCATGCTAGTCCTTTTTGACAGAATCAGATGCGGTGCCCTTATCGGTTCCTTTGCTTTTCGTTCCTTTGCTTTTGTAAGGCTTGGGAGCATTCTTGGCCCGGTTTGCGCTGGCTTGCCAGCGGTTCCAGCCCTTTTTGCCTGTCCCTCTGCCTGTCCCGCCCTTTGCTTTGCTCAGCTTCTATCCCTCCATTATACGCCAGATCTTACTTCGAAGATCCATCGCATGGTCTCAGGCTCATATCAGCATCTCATATTATGACTTATAAGTAAATGTCCATGCCTTCTTCTGATGCAACCTTCCCGCACACACTCCCGTCTATAAGGACAAAAAGGAGGGATCTACATGATGCTACGATCAAGCTCATCGGTTCGTATGGTTGCGCTGAGCGTGCTCCTGCTCGCTTTGCTGCTGCAAGGTTGCGGCCGCGCCGTGCACGATCCGGCGGGTGAGTCGAATGATCCGTCGGTGAACCATGAGACACCGTCCGATCCTGGCGGCGAAGCGTTTGCCGTCGATAAGGCGACGTACAAGCCAGAGGATACAGATCCGCAGATTGCCGAGGCCCAGATGGCCTTTGCCTTCGACCTGTTCCGTGAGATCAGCGGCGCCGAGCCGGGTGACAATCATCTGCTCTCGCCCGTCAGCATCGCTACGGCGCTGGCGATGACCGTGGGCGGCGCCAATGGCGAGACGCGGGATGAGATGCTCCGGATGCTGTACCTGGAAGGCTTGTCCGACGATCAGCGCAATAAGGGACACAAGGTCCAACTGGATCTGCTCAGACATAGCGGCGAAGAAGCCCGCGTCCTGATCGCCAATTCATTGTGGGGCAACGAGGACGTGACCTTCAAAGAGCCGTTCCTCCAGACTGTCAAGTCCTCGTTTGACGCCCAGCTCGAGAGTCTGGACATGGGATCGCCGGAGGCGCCGGATACTATCAATGCCTGGGTGCGAGAGCACACAAATGAGCGCATCGACGGGATAGTGGAACCGCCTCTGGACCCCGACACGCTGCTGTACCTGATCAACGCGGTCTATCTCGATGCCAATTGGGCGTATCCGTTTGATGAGGAAGCTACGACACGTCGCCCGTTCACCGGATCAGACGGTCAGACCGCTGATGTAGAGATGATGCACATGAACCATCAGCTCGATCATCTTCAGGCGGACGGCTTCCAGGCGGTACGCTTGCCTTATGAGGGCCATCTGCTCAGTATGTACGTTTTCCTGCCCGATGAGACATTGGGTTTATCCGGAATGATGGAGCAATTGGAGCCCGCCGCGTGGAAGTCCTGGCTGGATCAGTTTGAACCGTCGCTTGGCGACCTGCGTCTCCCGAGGTTCGCCGTAGAGGACGAATTTTCGCTCATCGAGCCGCTCCGTGCGCTCGGGATGAATGCCGCCTTCGAACGCGCTGAGGCAGACTTCAGTCTGCTGTCCGATCTGCCAGTCAACGTATACGTGCACGAAGCGAGACACAAAGCCATGATCGAAGTCACAGAGAAAGGCACGATCGCTGCCGCCGTGACCAGTATTGGCATGATGCCGACCTCAGCTCCGAGCGACAGCTTCGAGATGGAGGTCAACCGTCCGTTCTTCTATGCCATTGTCGATGAGCGGACAGATTCCATTTTGTTTATGGGTACGGTGGGGAGTATTCAATAGTCACGCAACGTTCACTCAGGCTGGCACTGCGATACGGACACAATAGAGTCTATTTGGCACAAAAACCCGCCAGGAACAGGTCCTGCGGATACACGATCCGTTAAGTGCTGGTTTGTTGCCCGCTAGCCCCCGGTTACAGACCGATAACGGATCCTCTGTCCGCAAGCAGCTCTAAAAACACGCCCATGCTCGAAATAAGAGCTGCTGTGTCCGCTCGTGAGCGAGCGCTACCCTCTGCGGTCTTCTTCTATAACAAGGACAAAGCCCGTCTGCACTGTGAAAGTGCATTCGGGCTTGTTGGTTTGCACGGACATTAATAAGTAATGTACAACGTATTGGCTCCGCTATCGAAGTGAACCTTGGCGCCGACGCCTTCCGCCACGACGCGGATCGGCGCAAACACCGCATCTTTATGCAGGATCGGCGCTGTGCTCAATGCCGTCTCCTTCCCGTTCACATGCGCTTGTTTGCTGCTGAGCTTGAGCTTTACCGTATGGCTCTGCTTCGTGATAGTAATCGCCGACTCGGTTTTGTCCCAGTTCACCTGAGCGCCGAGCGCTTCACCGATGCTGCGGATCGGCAGCATGGTGGTCGCATGCGCCACGATCGGCTTCGGCTCCGGGTAGAACCTTTTGTCATTGATATAGATGATGATGTCCGACGTTTGGACAGCGCTTGTCTGCTTCTGTGACGAGGTGCCGCTGCTATTTGTGCCTGAAGATTTACTGGTTGTGCTGGAGCCGCTTGTCGAACCGTTACTTTTGGAGCTGCTGTCGCCGGCACCCCCATTGTGATAGTGATAGCCTGTACATAACCCTTTGGCCTTGGACTTCTCCGAGCAATTGTGCCCGCCCCGCGAGTCGGTTCTGCCCGAGTGCGCGGCCGCGCTGGCGCTGAACATCAATACGAATACGAGCACCAATAGAATCGTTTTTCTCATCTGTAACCCCTGCCTGTCTTGTTAGTTTCCAGTATGTTACTGGATACCCAACTGTATTCGACAGATTTCTTCCATTTCCTGCTGCAACTTGATCAGCCTGGCTGACGTCTATAAGGAAAATCGCGTCAGGGGGGCTATAAAGAGATGAAAAAACCATACACACATTCCACCAAATGGATAACAGGCAGTTTATGCGCAGCTCTTATGCTTGGCGGCTGCGGGATGGACAGTGGCCGTGACAAGCAGTATGCCGTGGAGATGATGGATTCGTCAGTCGATCAAGCTGCTCACCAACCGAGTGATCTGGACCCGGCCTTTGCCGAAGATCAGCTTGCTTTTGCCTTCGACCTATACCGTGAGCTGCAGCCGCACAAGGACAACCCGCAGGACAACGATACGATCTCGCCGGTCAGTATCGCTACGGCCTTATCCATGACGATGAACGGAGCTGCTACAGACACTTTGACCGAAATGGAACAGGCGCTGCATAGCACGGACAGAACAGCCGAAGCGCGTAATCTCGGCTATGAAGTATTGGCCGATCTTCTCACTCACAGCGGCAAGGGGGCGCAGGTCTCGCTTGCCAATTCGTTGTGGATGCGGGAGCCGCTGCAGTTCAAGGATGATTTCCTCACGAAGAACCAATCGCACTATAACACAGAGATGACTTCCCTGAACTTCGCCGATGACGACGCGACCAAGCGTATCAACAGCTGGGTGCGCGAGCAGACCGCCGGCAAGATCCAGCAGATGTTCGAGCACCCGATCGACGACGAGACCATCCTGCTTTTGCTGAACACCGTATACTTCAAAGGAACCTGGCAGCAAGAATTCAAACCTGAAAGCACCAGGACCGGCAGCTTCACAACTGCTGCAGGCCAACAGCAGGACGTGTCTATGATGCATAACGGAGGGTATTTTTCCTATGTCCAAGCAGACGGCATGCAGATGATCCGGCTGCCATACAAGGACAGCGGCCTGGGCATGATCGTCATCCTCCCGGACGAGCAACTCACGCTTGATGCGCTCCTCGGCAAGCTCAGTCCGGAGCAATGGCAGACCTGGAAGGCCGGACTGGACTCCAGGCAAGGTCATATCGGGCTGCCCAAGTTCAAGCTGGAGAGCCAGTATGTGCTCAACGATACGCTGCAAGCACTCGGCATGCGTCAGGCTTTTGATGTCGGGCAAGCCGACTTCACGCCCATGATCGAGCTGGAGGAAAATGTGTTCATCGGCGAGGTCAAGCACAAGACCTTTATCGAAGTCGATGAAAAAGGAACCGAGGCAGCCGCGGCCACCAGTGTAGGCATGGAGGCGGGAAGCGCGCAGCCTGAAGACCCATTCGATATGGTGGTTGATCGGCCGTTCTTTTTTGCGATCGAGGATGAGCGCACCTCTGCCCTGCTGTTCATGGGCTCAGTGCGCCAGATTCCCGAATAAGTCTTAACGGGTGAGCATACAAACACATTCATTATTCACTGTTAGGAGGTTTTTCCCATGTGTCGCAATCCATTGCTTCCCCCATATCTCTGCGCCACGCTCGCTCTGCTTCTGCTGCTGACGGCCTGCGGGCAAGCTCCCCCCGCATCTCCCCCGACCCCTTCACCGGAGGCGGAGCAGCCGTCCAGCAGCATGTCTGATACACTGGATGAGCCTGTTGCTTCGTTGTCTGATGTCCCGGAGGAGGATCTCGATCCTCGCATCGCCGAAGCGCAAGTCACATTTGCCATAGACCTGTTCCATCAGATCCGTCAGGACGGCAGCGACCGCAACCTGCTGCTCTCCCCTGTCAGCATCGCCACTGCGCTCGCTATGACAGCAAATGGCGCTGAGGGCGAGACCCGCGAGTCCATGCTCCGTACACTGCATCTGCACGAGTTGGACGATACGGATCGCAATAAGGGCTATCAGACTCTGCTGGATCAGCTCAAGTCTAGCAACGAATCGACGCGTCTGATGATCGCCAACGCTTTGTTTGCCGACGAGTCAGTGCCTTTCAAGCCTTCTTTTATAGGGACCAATCGGGAATATTTTGGCGCAGAGATCGCGCAGCTTGACCTCGCGGCACCCGATACCGCCGATAAGATTAACGGATGGGTCAGCAGGCAGACGGAAGGGCAGATCGAAGAGATCATCCAAGGCCCGCTCGATCCGCTCGATGTCATGGTTCTGCTCAACGCCGTCTATTTCAAAGCCAACTGGGCTTACCCCTTCGAAGAAAATCTGACCTCCAAACGTCCTTTTACATCAGCGAGCGGCAAAACTGCTGAGGCAGATATGATGTTGACCGAGGATAAATTCGCTTATCTCCAGGGGGAGGACTTCCAGGCCATCCGGCTTCCCTACCAGGATCACGCCTACAGCATGCTTGTCTTCCTCCCGGATGAGTCGGTCGCCCTGGACGATTGGCTTGCTCAACTGACGCCCGAGCGATGGAGCGAGTGGCTCGCCGGCTTCCAGGATGCGATGGGTGCGCTGCGGCTGCCGCGATTCGAGATCGAAGACGAGATCATGCTTAATGACCCGCTGAAGGCGCTTGGGATGGTGGATCCCTTCGACCCAGTTAAGGCTTCCTTCGGCGAATTGACAGAGCTGGAGGCAGACAAGATCTACCTGCACGAGGCCAAACACAAGTCAACGATCGAGGTCAGCGAGACCGGGACGGTGGCCGCTGCGGTGACGAGTATTGTGCTCAGGGACCAGTCCGGCACGAGCGCCACGTTTGATATGGAGGTCAACCGGCCCTTCTTCTTCGCCATCCATGATGATAGTACTTCCTCCATCCTCTTCATGGGAGCCGTACGCCAGCTCGAAGGCTAGCCTCGGGGCTGGACCCGATCTCCGTCCCGGGACGGATGGTAAAGCGGCAGCGCAGCGCTTATAATTGAAGCAACAAATTACCCGGAAGGAATGAGGGGCATGACGTTTCTGAAAAATCTCGGCCAGCTGACCGGACAAGTAACCGGACGTGTCGTCGGAGGCAGTGTGCGGGTCGTTGGCGAATTGGCGGGCAGCGGCTTCGTCAAGGAGATCGGCGATAGTGTCGAGCGCGCATCCGTTAAAGTCGGCACAACCGCCGGCGAGTTCGTAAGCGGCGCTTATGATGCTGCGGCCGGCACCATCACTGGCGACAAGGGGCAGCAGAACATCGGCATGCAGGATATGAGCCACGCGGCGCAGGATACAGCCAAAGGCGCAGTGAACTCTGCCAAATACGTGTATAACAGCGGCAAGCAGGTGGTCGAAGGGATCCAGGAAGATGACCGCAGCAAGCTCCGCACCGGAGCCAAAGGGATCGTGCTGGCAGCTGCTGCCGCTGCGCTGGTTGTGGGCGTAGCGGATATCGCGGATGGTCCGGATGGCGGCGGCTCCGAAGAGCTGTAATTGCCTTGGCCGGCCTCAATATCCATACGAACGCCAGAAGGGAGCACTCCGATCCAGGAGCGCTCCCTTCTGTGCGTTGCAATCGCGTAGAAAGGGTAAACTTGTGACATACCACTTTCGCGAGGCAGAAGTCTTCACCGCCATGCTGGCAGACTTCGTGCCGCTCAAGCTGGAGCTCGTCCATGCCACGGGCATCCTGGAGCTCATACTCGCCATCCTGCTGCTCATCCCGGCAATCCGCCGACGGGCGGGCAACTATTCTACAGCATCTCCGCCCCGGGTCAGGCCGAGACCCGTCAAACCGAACTCTGGATTCGACTGCTGTTCCAAGCGCTGCTCATCTGGTGGGTGCTCTGGGGCTCACGGGAGCCAGCCGGAACAAAACCTGCTAACGCAGATTGGCGAGGAGTGCGGACACCATGCCGTTATCGGGTCAAGCCCCGATAACTGATCGGACCAACCATTGGAACGGATTTAAGTAACTTTTTGTCCCTGGTTGGGCGAACTTCCGCCATTCCGCTCGGATTTAAGTAACATTTTACCCCTGGTTGGGCGAACTTCCGCCATTCGGTCGGATTCAAGTAACATTTTACCCCTGGTTGGGCAAACTTCCGCCATTCCGCTCGGATTTAAGTAACATTTTACCTCTGGTTGTGGGGCGCGGCATCCAACCCAGCCGGGAGCACAACTTATCCACAAGAGACGAAAGTCATCATTTCCTAAACAAGAACAAAATGAAATAACGATAGCCTGGAAAGAAGGTCGGCGAGACACGTGATGTTCACCGTTCCCCGCAGCGGCCCCTTTTCGTGGCCGGATGATAAGGGTAAAAGTGCATCAGTTTTCCCTCCTTTGGCTAGCAACCATGACAATAGAGGCAAAAGTGCATCTGCTGCAAGTATTATTAGCCTGATTATACCCATTCCGAGCAGGATAGTTGTACTTTTGCATTTAGAGAAGGCAGATGCTATGTTTTCAGCGCTTTTAGATGTACTTTTGCACTTGTCGGGGTGGTTGCCCGGAGCTTCTCGCCCCAGAGCAACACCGGATGTAGTCAGACTATGATCAGGGTACGACCATAAGCCCCTCCGCTGCTCCACAACACAAAAAAGCCGCCCCGCGCACCCGTCCTGGACGGATGCAGCGCGGCGGCCATTTGCGCATGGACCGGCCCTGAATAGACTTCGCTCTGCAACGGCTTCGCTCTGCAACGGCTTCGGCCAGCTACGGCTGACGCCGTCACCGGCCAAAGCCGCAGCGCAGCCTCAAAGATATTCGGTCATCCCCTTCTCCTTCAGCAGATCCACCATCTCCTTGACGGCCTGGGCGTCGTTCTTCGGACAGACCAGCAGCGCATCGTCGGTGTCCGCGATGATGAGCCCGTCGATACCGATCGTCGTGATCAGCCGGCAATTGCTGTAGATGATCGAGTTGCGGGTATCGATACCGACATGATTGCACTTGACGATGTTGCCCTCCTCATCGGGCGGGAAGATCGAACCGAGCGCATCCCAGGTACCGATGTCATTCCAGCCGAAGTCGGCCGGCACGACCAGCACATCGTCCGAGCGCTCCAGAATCCCGTAGTCGATCGAGATGCTCTGCAGCTGCGGATAGATGGTCTCCAGGAGTTCGTCCGCCTGATCGGTACCGAAGCCCTCCTGCAGCGGTTTCATCATCTTGTACAGACGGGGCAGATAGCGCCGGAAGCTCTCGATGATGACCGAGGTCGTCCAGACGAAGATGCCGCTGTTCCACAGATAGCTGCCTGCCTGGACATACTGCTGCGCCTTCTGATAATTCGGCTTCTCTACGAATTCTGACACCTCGTGCGCGGCCGTGCCGTTGCCGGATTGCGTATCATACGCTATGTAGCCATAACCCGTGGAGGGGAATGTCGGCTTGATGCCGATCGTGACGATCTTCTCCATCTGCTCCGCGAGCTCGCAAGCGGTCTCCAGCGTGCGTCGAAACGGCTCCAGATCGGTAATGTAGTGGTCTGATGGCAGCACGACCATCACCGAATTGCCGTAATGATGCTCGATGAACATCGCCGCATAGAGGATGCTGGCAGCCGTGTTGCGTGAGACGGGTTCGCACAGGATATGCTCCTTTTTGACGCTGGCATGCATCATCTCCTCCAGCTTGGGAGCCTGTGACTGATTGGTCACGATGACGGTCTGGCCTGGCGGGATTACGTCGCCGAAACGTTCGATCGTATCGTTGAGCATGATATCGTTGCCGCTGATGTTGAGCAGCTGTTTGGGCATGGATTGGCGGGAGAGCGGCCAGAACCGCGTGCCTCCTCCGCCTGCCAGGATCGTCGCGAATTTATTCACCCTTTATCACCGACCTTGCAATGGAGTAAGAGATAATACTTTCCGAGCCTTGATTGAGGTTGAGGCCGCTCGGATGGATGCCATCATAGCAGGCTCCGGTCTGGGGATCGATCAGCGATACGCCGAGCGAGTTGCGCCCGATATACCAATCGTGACAGGCCGATGCACAGTCTTTGTACTGCTGGCTGCCCGTGATATGATACGCCTCCAGCAGCGCCAGCATCGTCTCGCAAGCCTCGATCGGCTGCTCGTCGTACAACGCCTTTTCCTTGCCCCGCTCAAACCAGCCGCTGCTGCCGATCGGCCGGAAGTAGCCCTCCGGCGCGAAGGTGTGACGGATCAGGAAAGCGAGACTCTCCCGGGCCGTTGCATGCAGATCCGTCCGTCCGGTCAGCGCCGCAGCCTTGAACAAGGCCCATGGCAGCATCGCATTGCCGTACGTCATGCTGTCCTCGAACCAGTGCCAGTCATCCCGACGATACTGGTGATACTGGTCATGCAGCCGCTGCCCCCAAGACTCGACAAGCGAGGCGATCTCGTCATACGAGAGGAAGCTGCCGCCGCCCTCCTCCTCGTGCGGATACGGGAAAGCATAATCGAGCGCACCCGGCGTCTCCAGCAGCATACTCAGCCCGACGGTGGCATACCCGATCGCCCGAGGCGAGCGGAGCTCGGCAAGCTGCGGGAGTGCCTCGTGGATCAGGTAACGGCACGTATTCTGCAGATTATCCGGGACAGTCGGCTCCGAGACGGCGAAGCCTAGCGCCCACACCGTGCGCCCCTGGCAATCCTCCGAGCCTCTCTCCTCCAGGAAATTGCGGTTATAATCCATAAAATTGCGGAAGTTGCCGCGGTCATGCTGGGCATGATGAACAAAGGACAGGTAGGTATGGATCAGATCAAGGGCTGCGGAATCCTGCCGCTCCTTGTAGAGCAGCACCGCAGCAATCAGCGCCCGCGCGTTGTCGTCGGTCGTATACCCTTTGGATCGGTCAGGCACACCGAACTTCGTATGCTGGAAGATGCCGGTATCGTCCGTCAAACGCCGCAAATAATCATCCCGTACCGTATCAACGAGCTGCACAGCCATCAAATCACACTCCTGTTCTCCAGCTTATGTCCCTTGATTCCTTGCCGGATCAGAGCGGCATACCGCTTGGCAATCTCACTCCACATCATCGTATCGCCGAGCGCCCGCGTGTTGGCTTCCATCTGCGCCATCCGCTCCGGATGCTCCAGCAGCTCCAAGATGCTGGACTGCAAGCCTTCGGCGCTGCGGAAGTCCGCGAGCAGTCCACGTCCCCCGCCCAGCATCTCAGTGGCATAACGGTAAGGCGTCGAGACGATGACGCGTCCGTAACCGACAGCGTAAGCCAACGTTCCGCTGACCGCCTGATCCTTGCCCAGATATGGTGTCATGTAGATGTCGGACATGACCAGAGACTGGATGACCTCCTCCTGGGTCAGCAGCTTGTCGACGAACAGGATGTTATTCTCCAATTGATATTCCCGCACCAGGTCCTTCAGCCGGTTGCGGTACACTTCGCCGACCTCCCGTTTGACAACAGGATGCGTCTTGCCCCATATAATGTAGAGAGCCTCGGGATGATGCCCCGCGACGCCTCGCATCGCTTCGATGGCGTATTCGATCCCTTTGCCCGGACTGAGGAATCCGAAAGTGGAGATGATCTTGCGATCCTCGAAGCCGTAGGACGCCTTGAGCTGCTCGCGCGTGCCCGTCGCCACGTAGGGAACGCCGTGATGGACGACTTCGATTCGTGCCGGCTCAACCTGATAGATTGTGGTCAGATGCTCCACTGTGTTCTGGGCCATCGTGATCACTTTGGCGCTGCCCGCAGCCAGTCGGGTCATGATATAGCGCTGCTTGGGCGATGGCTCCGTCAGAACAGTATGGAACACTACAAGATACGGAATCGTCAGCAAATCCGTCAGACCAAGCAAATATTCACCGCTCTCCCCGCCATAGATGCCAAACTCGTGCTGGATCACCAGGAGGTCGGCTTCCGAGCGGTTCAGTTCGTCAGCGGCCCGCACATAGTCTGTCCGCTTGTGCTGGTCGATCTGCATGATGACCTGATCGCTATAATCATAGGTCTCGTTGTTGTTCACCGCGATGACCTTGGGGGTATTAAAATCCTGGATCTGTGCAAACTGGTCTACTAGATCCTGTGTGAACGTTGCGATCCCGCATTCCCGCGGCAAGCTGGTTCCCAGGAAGACTACATTGCATTTCCCGTTTTTCTCTAGCATCTGCAAATCCCTCCTACTGCGATTGAAATGTTTGCTATGCCAGCAGCTATCGGATCCTCCGCGATACGCCACGGAGCAACGCGAACTGCAGGAATATCCGACACCTGAAAGCGACATGACGCTTGCCATGGAACAGAAAAACAGGATCGTAGCCCTATGCAGCAGCAAATAAGCAGGCTGACATTGTCCTGCAAGGCGATCCTTGGATAGCTATGTCATTTGATCAGGAATAAAAGGTAATGATATCCATATGGTGGTGAAAAAAAGAAAATAAAGTGCACCTTTATTTTCTCGGTAAGCCTGCCTATAAGGTTATTAAACTTTCCACATGTTTTTTAACCGTGTATTGAAAAAAATTATTCGTAACGAACAGCTTGCCCTCAAAAGTGTTTGCCGGCAAAGGATACTCGGGTAGGTTCAACTATCCCTCATTATATGTGGCCGCGTTCGTCCGTAGTACCCGGCGTCCGCAGCATAGCAGCAATTGACTATGCAAAAGTGTCAGTATATAGTATGTGGAAGGCAAGCAAGCTTGTCCTTCGACTTCTTAACTCTTACCAAGTCAGGAGAATGCGACTTATGATGAGCCTTAACTCAACACCGCAAACCTGCCAGGAAATGCTGGAGCAATTTTACGATAATCCGCGTGAGACGACCGTGCACGAAATGATATTTGCCGGAGTCGGCAAACGCGATGTCTACAATATCACCTCCCCGTTTGTCGAGAGCGGCAGGGAGATCGTCATCGGCCGGGTAGAAGAACGCAACAGCGAGTTCTCCCAGGTCTTCTTCTTCCAGCTCGACAAGAACATATGGCATCCCCGGGAACATACCCATACTTATCCGCTTCAGGATCCTTGTATCGCCCGTATCGAAGATGAATATGTGTTTGGCGGCGTTGAGGTGATCCCGTCCCTGGACGATCCCGATACCATCGTCTCCTGGGTGACACAATTCTACCGCGGCAAGTCGATCGATTCGCTGTGCCACTTTGCCAGCGGCCCGGAGAAGATGAAGGATATCCGGCTGGTCACGCTGGCCGACGGACGGATCGGCGTCCTCACACGGCCTCAAGGCAAGATCGGCGGCCGCGGACAAATCGGCTTCACGGTCATCGACCGGCTGGCCGATCTTACAGTCGAGAAGATTGAAGCCGCCTACATCCTGCACGATCAGTTCATCCCCGAGGAGTGGGGCGGGGCCAATGAAGCGCATCTGCTCAGCAACGGACTGGTAGGCGTGCTGGGCCACATCGCCTGCTTCGACCAGAACAAGCACAAGCACTACTACTCCATCGTATTCGCGCTTGATCCCGAGACGATGGAGAAGTCACCGATGAAGATCATCGCCGTGCGAGGCGACTTCCCACCGGGTCCGGGCAAACGGCCCGATCTCGAAGATGTCATCTTCAGCGGCGGACTGGTCCGCAGCAAGAACGGCCGCGCCTTGCTGTCCGTAGGCGTAAGCGATGCCGAAGCGTATCAGATCGATATCCCTGATCCGTTTCTCGAGTACGAGCAGGCAGTATTAGATATGGCCCGGGAGGCATAATCAATCCCTACAAAATGGAGCCTTTTCTTCGAAGCGTACTCAGGTGCGTTGCTGGGGACCCGGAATCATTTACGCTATAAAGTGCATCAAAGACCCTCAGCTACAGCGGCTGAGGGTCTTCTTGGCATTTCTCGCTCTTATTTTTTTACTTTCTATTATTACTCAGTAGCCAAACTTCCGCGCAGATCCATGACGTTAAAGCCGGGATCAGCTTGGATGCTGGTGGAGCCTTCGGCGCGAACGGCTTCCAGCGCCGCGTTATATCGGGTGTTGAGATCGTTGATCATCTCGTCGAGATCGCCGCCGGTCAGGATATAACGGATGAAGGCATCCGTGTATTTTAGTCCTTCGATACGGGATTCGGTTATCGCCACCGGGCTTGCAGGATAAATGGCGTCATATTCAGTCGGCAGGAAGCCGGTAATGCCTTGCAGCTCAGGCTCATTGGCCGCCTCGTTGACGTAAGGGAGCACCGAGAGGCCGTAGCCTTCCTCCTGATATTCGGCACGCAGCTCCGTGCCGTACAGATACTCCATGAATTTGAAAGCCGCTTCCTTATGAGGCGTGTTCTCGCTGATCGCCAGATAGTTGCCCGCATTCACCCAGAGCGCGCCTTGCGGATTTCCGTCAACAGACGGCACTACAGCCGCTTCCCAGTTGACCTCGGTAGGGAACTGGTCAGTATAGACGGCCGGCTCGCTGGAGTGGTTGACATACATGCCGATCTTGCCCTGCGCGAACTGTGCTCTGAGCGGATCGATATCCAACGTCTCAACGCCCGGCATCATGCTGCCGTCTTCCTTGATCTGATGCAGCGCCTCGGCCACCTCACGGTAGACATTGAAGTCGAATTCGCCGCTGTTGACGTTATACCCTTCCAGGCCCTCGCCTTTGCTTAGCGTAGCGATCGCAAAAGCAGGACGCGTAAAGCCCGAGCCGTTCTTGAAGTTGCTCGCGAAGCCATAGACGCCGTCAGCTTTGCCGGCTTCTGTGATTTTTTTGGCCGCATCGACCATCTCATCGAGCGTCTTTGGCGCTTCGCTCAGTCCAGCTTGCTCGAACAGATCCTTGTTGTAGATCAGCCGCCAGTACTGACCCGTGTTTGGCAGCGAATAGATCTTGCCGTCCAGCATATTTACATTTTCAGCCAGCACGCTCTCGAACTGGGCTTTGAATTCATCGCTCATCAGATCGTCAAGCGGCGTCATATATCCCTTCTTGACGCCTGTGACGAAATCATACACCTTGAAAATATCCGGCGCCTGATTACTAGAGAATGCCACCTCCAGCGCCTGGTTGTAGTTGTCTGCCATGACGGTCATTTCCACTTCGATATTGTCGGTGTTGGAGCTGTTGAATTCGTCTACCTTTCCTTGCATGAACTCCATGTCATGACGGTCCATCGTCCAGAAGTTCAGCTTGACGGCTTCGCCGGTTGTACCGCTTTCATTATTGCCTGGCGCAGAGGTGGCACCATTGCCATTCGTTGTATTGCCCGAAGAGCAGGCTGCCAGACTGACTGCCATTAACGCGATCGTGCTCATTTTTGCCCATTTTTTCATCATGTTGAGTCGAACCTCCCTTTTATATGCTCCGTTGCAGCCGCCGCGCGGGCGGCTCCGGAATGACTCTAGTCTACCATCATATCTGTCCGGAGCAGGAAGGACAAATCTACGATCTGGGGAGGGCAAAATAACTATATTCCCTACTCCCCCGCCTCCTCGTAGCGCTGTCTGAATTCCGTCGGCGTCATCCCGGTATGCTTCTTGAACAGTTCGCTGAAGTAAGGCCGGTCCTTGTAGCCAAGCGCGTACGTAATCTCCTGCACCTGAACGCCGCCCAGCAGCATGGCTTTTGCTTTCTCCATCCGGGCCGCTGTGACGTAGGGCATGAAGGTCATGCCGGTTTCTTTCTTGAACAGGTTGGAGAAATAACTCGGGCTCAGATGGACGATGCTCGCGCATTCGTGGATGCTCAGCTCGCTGCCCAGGTTCGCCTTGATATAGTCAATCGCCTGATGAATCAGCTGCTTGCTGTCGCTCCGCTGCTGCTGCTGCATCCACTCGCAGCTCAGCTGGCAGATGTCGCGCAGCGCCTCCCGCAGCTCAGTCAATGAAGCGGTCTTGCCGTTCTTCATCGCCGCCAGCCGGCTCTCGAGCAAAGAGAGCTTGTCCGTATCGACCTTCTCCGCTACGACACGGAAGATCGAAAAACCAAGGCCGTACAGCAGGTGGATGATCAGATCCGGGTTGGGCGGCACAGGATAGCGGGACAGCTCGGCAAAGATCTCATCCAGTTGTTCCAGCACGCCCTCCTTGTTGCCCGACCGCAAGCAGTAGATCAGCTCGGTTTCTTTCTCCGCGGCATACCTCGGCCGCTTGACGCCCTGCGGCTCCATATCGCGGAAATGAATGACGCTATTGCCCCCGGAGTAGAACTGATAGCTCATCGCCGTCTTGGCTTGCTCATAAGAGAGATGGATCTCCTCCATCCGCTCCACTCCGGTGCCCAGACCGATCGATACCGTCTTCTTGGTGTACTGCTCGACATGCTGACGGCACGCCTCGGCCACCTGGCGCATGTCGATATGTTCCGGGATGTTGACGATCGCCACCAGCCGGTGCAGATTCTCGCGGACGACGATGCCTTTCGTATGCTTGTGGATCGTCTCTTCCAGAATATTGTGCACGGCAAAGCGGATCAGCTCGACCTCGCCGGCCGGCAAGCGCTGGATATCCGGCTCAAGATCGTCAATCTCGACGATAAAGACGAGAAAGCCTGTCTCGTTCATATCGATCTGCAGAAACTCGCCCTTCTTGCGCATCGTCTCCGGATTGCCCACACACTGGAGCAGCAGCCGAAAATATTCTTCGCGCAAATACGGCATGCTCTGCCTCACCTTCTGCTGCAGCTCCCGCACATTGTCCAGCTCCAGCTGCTCGGATTCCAGCTCCCGCTTGGCCCGCAGCACAACATCGGCAATCTGCTTGGGAGTGAACGGCTTCAGCACATAGTCGAAAGCGCCCAGCCGGATCGACTCCTGAGCATATTCAAAGTCCGAGTAGCCGCTCAGGAAGATCACCTTTGCCTGCTCCGCTCCCGCCGTCCGGATCATCTCCAGGCCGCTCTGCTTGGGCATGCGGATGTCGGTGAGGATAATCTGCGGCCTGTGCTCGCGGATGAGCCGCAGCCCATCCTCGCCATTGGCCGCCGTGCCGACGATCTCGATCTGATGCTTGGCCCAGTCGATCTTGGTTTTGATGCCCTCCACGACGGTCTGGACATCATCAATAATACATAAGGTAACCGGTTTGCCATCCATTCACTCATCCCCCCTCTACAATTGCACTTCCTCGATGTTGCTATTCGCCGATCGGTATCCGCAGCGTCACTGTCGTCGCGACCAGCGGCTCGCTTTCGAGTTCCATCGCTGCCCGGTCGCCATAGTACAGTGCCAGCCGACTCTCCACATTGGAGAGCGCATAGCTGTCCTTGGCCTTGCCTGTCATGCCCATGCGCCGGCGTACATCCTCCACATCCATGCCCGTACCATTGTCGGTCACGCGGATCACGAGCAGGTCAACCTGCTGCTCCAGGCTGATGACGATCAGGCCGCGTCCCGGCATTTCCTGGAAGCCATGATTGATAGCATTCTCCACCAGCGGCTGCAGGATAATCTTGAGGATGGGCAGTTTGCGCAGCGCTTCGTCTGCGAGCTGGATGTCATAGACGAACAACCCCTGATAGCTTTTCTGCTGCAGGTTCATGTACTGCTCGACGTGCTCCAGCTCCTGGCCTACTGTTGTAATCTCGTTGCCGTTATTCAACCCCAGCCGGAAGAGCATGGACAACGAGACGATCATTTCCTTGACGGTCTCATGCTCCTCCATTTCACTTTTCCAAAATATGGTGTTCAACGTATTATATAAAAAGTGGGGATCGATCTGCGCCTGCAGCGCTTTGATCTCCGACTTGCGCTTCTCCGTTTCCGATAGCTTCACCTCTTCGATCAGCGTCCCGATCTGCTCCAGCATCCGGTTGAACTTATAACCGACCTGCGTGACCTCATCCTCGTATTGACTTTCGAAACGGACATCGAGATGATTCTGCTCGACCCGCAGCATCAGGCTCCGGAGCTTGTACAGCGGCCTGAGCAGCAGACCGGACAACAGATTGGAGAGGACGAAGGCAAGCACGATGCAGCCGCCCATAATCATCAGAATGTACCACAATATATTTTTCATCGGCGCCAGCAGCTCCGCCTTCACCTGGAAGCTGACCAGCTTCCAGGAGGGATGCATCGACAGCGTCGCGTAGTTTGAGAGAATGGCCCTGCCGGCATCGTCGGTGTATTCGAAGTGACCGCGGTCGCTGCCACCCTGTTGCTCCAGGATCTCGGATGTCAGGCGATAGGGAGAGGCTTGCTGCGTCAGCAATACATGCTCGCCGCTGCCCGTCAGCAGCACCTGCTCGATCTGCTGATTGTCCAGATTATCCGTCAGCAGCTGCCGCATCACATCCTCGCGGATATTGACAATGATGTACACATCCGGCAGCGTCTCATTGAGCAGCGGCTTCATGACCAGCGTGATGACCGGATGACTGCGGCTGAACAGCTCCTCCTGATGGCCGGCGATCCATACCGTATTCCACGGCTCCTCTGCGTTCATCGCCGTCTGTAGCACCATACTGTCCGCTGCCGGTACCGGTCGGCGCGCTTTGTCGGTCGGGTAGAAATCGCCGATCGGCGTATGGATCAATACCGAATCCATCGACAGCTCGTTGAGCTTCATCTGGGAGAACGGCGTCTGCAGCGACGACAGGTGATTGAAGTAGCTGCTGCCCTGCTTCGCCTGCACGTCGGTCATCGCCCGCTGGAACGCATCGCCCATCATAAATGTCGAGGTGGCCACGATAACGTTCCTTAACCGCTCATCAAGTACCTGAGCGGTTTTGTTAAGGGTATCCTGACTCATCTGCAGTGCGTTGCGCTCCATGACCCGCGCCGCAAAATAATAGGCGAACAGACCGGTAACGGCGATACAGATGATCGTAAGCATGACGAAGGCCATCCAGGTCCTCCGTTTGAGGGAAAGGCGCATAATAAAGGATGTCATCCCAAGTTCCTCCAGCCGTATTCGCTAGCCCTTCACCGCTCCGACATTGACCTGCATAAAGGAACGGTTGGCCAAGATGTAGACAATCAGCATCGGCAGGATCGAGATACACGCACCTGCGAGCAGGTACTGGTTCTCCGAAGCCGCTCCGAAGCCGTAGCGCAGATTGGCGAGTCCGACAGGCAGCGTCTGCAGATCGGGCCGCGACATCGAGAACACCAGCGGCAGGATATATTCATTCCATGCGCCGCGGAAGGTGAAGAGCGCCGTTACGCCGAGCGCCGGCTTCAGCAGCGGCAGGATAATCCGCCAGAAGATCGAATAAAAGTTGCAGCCGTCGATGAGTGCCGCTTCGTCCAGTTCGCGCGGGATGCCTTTGAAGAAACCGATCATCATAAAAAAGGCCGTGGCGTGCGCGCTGATGAGAATAATAATGACACCCCACAACGAGGTTTGCAAGTTCAAAGCGACCATCAGGTCGAATTGTGGCTTCAGCACCACTGCGCCGATCGAGATGAACAGCGTGCTCGATTGAAGCACGATATAGAACCGCTTGCCTTTAAAATCTACCCGGTCCACCGCATAAGCGGCCATTGCCGTAACCAGCAGCGTGCCGATCGTGACGAATACGCTGGTGAATACGCTGTTCCATGTAAATTGGGCAAAGTTGGCTTGCTTCCAGGCGTGGGCGTAGTTCTGGAACTGCCAGCTGGAAGGGAGCAGCGTCGCGCCGGTCGTCACCTCCAGATTGGTCTTGAATGAACCGAACACCGCAATGATGATCGGGAACAGCATCAGCAAGGCTGTGATGATCAGAAACACCCACAGCACCGAACGCGAGATCAGACGGGAAACATTCATGGTCACAGCCTCCTTTAGTATGTGTTGCTAAGCTTCTTCGAAATCTTGAAGTAGATCAGCGTAATGAGTCCTACGATGACTGCCGAAGTGAAGCCGACCGCGCTGCCGTAGCCGATATTCTGGACACTGGCGCTATCCGACACGAGCGGGAAGAACAGCTTGTACAGATAGAGGAACATGACCTCTGTTTTGCCGAACGGACCGCCTTCCGTAAGCACCATAATGCTCTCATACCCTTTGAGCGAGGTCGTGATGGCCAGCATGATGATCATCTGCATCACCGGCCCGAGCATCGGCATCGTAATATACCACAGGCGCTGGGCCGGGTTGACGCCGTCAAGCGAGGCGGCTTCGTACACATCGTCAGGGATGTTCTGCAAGCCCGCCAGGAACAGCAGCATATAGTTGCCGACCGCTCCCCATACGGCGATCAGGATGACCGTCAGCATCGCATACTTGGCGCCCAGCCAATCCAGCGAGCCCAGCCCCATCTTCAGCAGGAATTGATTGACGACACCGTTATAGGAGTTGAAGATGATATAGAAGACGATCGACATAACCGAGGCGCTGAAGATCGTCGGCAGGAAGTAGACGGAGCGCAGCAGCTGGCGTCCCCGGATCGCCCGGTTCAGGATGACCGCGAGGATCAGGGACATCGGCAGTGTCAGGATCAGCTTGCCTCCCGTATAGATGAACGTGTTCCAGACGGAGGCCCAGAATTGATCGTCGCGGGCAACCCGCGCAAAATTCTCCAGTCCGATGAAGCGGGGCTGGCCGAAGCCCTGATAATCAAAAAACATGTAGCGCAACGCCCAGAAGATCGGATATACTCCGAGCGTCAATGTCAGAAAGATGCTTGGAAATGTGAAGATGTACGCGTGGATTTTTTTGCGCATCGGAATCTCTCCCCCGTTGTATTCGAATTGGCTGCCATCATTATAAGGGAATCTCGAAGAGACAAAGGATAGGGAATCCGACTTGTGAGAGGGGACAAAATGACTTTTTGGCGAGTAGAATCATGCTATTCGCTTTGCAGTCATCATGATATAATCACTAGAAGCAATAGAATAGGCTTATAAGGGCGGTCGGCTACCTCTCGTTAGAAGGGAGGGATGCCCTATGTCAGTGTTCGAAGCTCTCATGATTATGCTTACTTTTGGGTTGCTAATCGTAGCGCTACTCTCGAAACACAAATAGACCGCCCTCTAGGAAAGGTATGCGGTCTTATTTGTATATCCCTATGAAGCCTACCGCCCTTAAAAGCGGCTATTGCCCCGAGAGTCGTGTCCCCACACGGCTCTCCTTGCAATGAGGTTTATCTTTAGTCCGATTATAACACGTATTATATGCTTACGTCACATGAATTATACATTTAGCTGACCCTATGCTAAGGAAATCAAAGATATTCTTCCAAGGTGAAACGGCTTCGCCTAAGAGTTTTGCAAAGCAAAACTAGCTTCGTAAGCATATGGTGCAGCACGTTTCATGCCATAGAATTCTAAGCTGAGTATGAATGTGAAACTTATATTTTCTGAGAATTAAATATACTCCCCCTCCAGCCAGAGGATTTTCTCCTCTACCGGTCCGCGCCGGCCTTGCGGCGGTTGGATATCCGGATAACCCAGATAGATCAGGCCGACGAGCTCATCGTCCTCCGCCAGTCCGAATGTCTGCTTCATCAGCGGATGATACATCGGCTCGCCCGAACGCCAGATCGCGGCCAGCCCGAGCGCATGCGCGGTCAGCAGCAAATTTTGTGCAGCCGCGTGAGTCGCCGCCAGCTCCTCGATCCGCATCACTTTGTCCTGCTTGGAGGGCTTGCACACCAGGGCGATCACTGCCGGCGCGCGGAACGCCTTGGCATACGCTTTGGCAGCCTTCGCCTCGCTATCTTCATCAGGCAGATCGGTCTCAGCCCGCACGACGGCGGCATAGCCCTCTCCCAGCCTGCTCCGGCCCTCGCCGGTCATGACGATAAAAAACCACGGTTCTGTCGCATGATGACTGGGCGCCCAGTTCGCCGCCTCGAGCAGCTCCAGAATTGTCTCCCGCTCCACCGGATCCTGCTTCACTCTGCCGACGCTGCGCCGGCCCCGTATCGCTTCATTCAGCTCCAATGTGCCTCATCTCCTTCATTTGCTCCAATGGAACCAATGTATCACATTGCTCTGCGGACTGTCGACAAGGGCGGTACCAGGAAAACTTAGGCCTGTCGCGAATCCTCCGCAGACGGTATCATTATTACCATAGCAAAATTGACCAAAGGATGTGATCGTCATGGCTACAGTGACCGCGCACCATCAAAGCCCTGTTTATATAACGGCCATCGGAGCATTCCTGCCCGGAGAGCCGGTCGGCAACGAGGAGATGGAGGATTATCTCGGACGCATCGGCGGCAGACCGTCGCGGACCAAGGCTAGAATTCTCAAGGAAAACGGCATCAGGACCCGGCACTATGCGCTGGACAAAGAGCAGAACACCGTGTACAGCAATACCGATATGGCGGCACAAGCGATCGCAGCAGCGATCGGCCGCTCCTCGGTCCAGCATGCAGATATCGACTATCTGGCGACAGCCACCACGCACAGCGAGCTGATCATTCCCGGCTTCGCCAGCATGGTCCAGGCCAGCGCCCGGCTGCCGGTGATGGAGATCGCCAATCTGCATGGCGTATGCGGCAGCGGCGTAGCGGCGATCCGCTCCGCTTACCTGCAGGTCAAAGCAGGCGGCAAGCAGCACGCGCTGGCCTGCGCAAGCGAATTCCCCAGCCGGGTATTCAAGAGCAGCCGTTATGAGGATCAACAGATCTGGAAGGACACCGGCCGGATTCCGTTCGATACCGATTTCCTGCGGTTCATGCTCTCGGACGGCGCCGGCGCCATGCTCCTGCAGCGCAAGCCGGCGCGGCGCGGCCTGTCGCTGCGCGTCGAGTGGATTGACATCCGCTCGTATGCAAGCGATTATGAGACCTGTATGTATGCGGGAGCCAACAAGACCGATGACGGCTATATGGGTAAGAGCTGGCTGGACTATCCCACCTACCGGGAAGCAGCCGATGCAGGTGCCATTAATATGAAGCAGGACATCCAGCTGGTCAATGAGATGCCGAAGCTTGGCGTACGGGACTTCTTTGCCCTGGTCGACGAAGGCAAGCTGGACCCGCGAGAGATCAGCTGGATGGCTTGCCATTATTCCTCCCACTTCTTCCGGAGCGAAGTATTCCGGCTGCTGGAACTCGGGGGCGCCCCAATCCCGGAAGAGAAATGGTTCACCAATCTGTACACCAAAGGCAATACCGGCTCTGCATCGATCTTCATCATGCTCGAGGAGATGCTGAACAGCGGCATGCTGGCCAAGGGGGAGCGCATCCTGTGCATGGTGCCGGAGAGCGGCCGCTTCCTCACGACCTTCATGTATGTGACGGTAGTGGATGCCGACGATCACATCGACACTCCAGAGGACGTCCCCCTACCGAGTCGGCAGGAGGCCGGCAGCAGCCCGCTGAACGCGGCGGCTGTCTCCCCGACGTCGCCCAAGCAAGCTCTGGCCCCGTCCGAGCCGCCGCTGCTCCGCGAGCCGGCAGCCCCGGACCTGAACTACGACGAGGATAACAAGCTGCAGCAATGGCTGGTCAGACAACTGGTGCAGGTGTGGATCGACTTCGAGAAATCGCTGGGTCAGGTGCCGATCATCGATAAGCTCAACCGGGGGCGTTTTACGCTGGAAGACTATCTCAGGCTGCTCTATAATATCCGCCAACAGGTCATCGACGGCTCGCAGTGGATCGCCCGCGCCGCCTCCAATATTTCGATCGACCGTATCGACCTCCGCTCGGCCTTTATCTCGCATGCCAGCGACGAACATAAGGACTATCAGATTCTTGAGCGCAATTATCTGGCCGTAGGCGGATCTGCCGAGCGCATCAACAGCGGCGAGAAAAACATCGGCAGCGAAGCCCTCTCGGCCTACATGTTCCACAGGGCCAGCCGCGAGAATCCGTTCGACCTGCTGGGCGCGATGTGGATCATCGAAGGCCTCGGCTGCAGGATGGCCAGATATTGGGGCGAGCAGATCCAGGAGCAGCTGCAGCTGCCGGACGAGCATGTCTCCTTTCTCCTCTATCACAGCGAGAGCGACGTCAATCACTTCGAACGACTTGAAACCGGCATTCGCTCGGATATGCTGACCGAAGAGATCGCCCGGCGGATCGTCAAGACGGCCAAAGTGACGGCCCGGCTCTACCTGCTGCAGCTTGAAGAACTTGACAATGATTAGTATGATGGGAGGGAACCGCAATGCCTACACCGGACTACTTTTATGACATGGAGCATAATCCCAAGGACCCCAACCCGTTTTTGGCCGTCTTCCTCGACCGCAGCATTCCGTTCGATGAGGACGCCAAAGCGGCTTTCCTGAAGGATTCATCCCGCAGGTCGCGACAGTTCCTGCTGCCGATCCTGCGTCCGTTTGCCAGACTGTCGATTATCCTCATCAAACTGCTGCGGACCGTGCTGCCCAACTCGTTCACCTCATCCAGAGTGCTGCACCGGGTGCTGCACTGGGGGCTCAAGACGTTCGTCTCGCCGGAAGCCAATACAATGATTCTAAGACACTTCATTCTGGGTAGTGAGATACTACAGTTCATCCGCGACAATGTGCCGGGGGTGGACGTCACGCTTAACCCGCTGAAGCCTTATACGCTGGAAGCGGTCAAGGACGATCTGTTCCTGACCCACGACCTCAATATTTATAATTTCATCATCAATCTCAACAAGGAGCTCAAAGCCAAAAACATCGAGATTACGTACCAGCCGCAGCTGAACATGGACGCCATCTCGCTTGATCCGTATCCGATCGAGCCGCTGCCGCGCCGCTGGACGAACCGGATCGATCTGGTAACGGCGATCGAATTCTTCACGCCGATCTATCAGCTGTTCCTGAGCGACAACGATTTCTGGCGGGCCTCGAACTCCCTGCAGCTCGATGAGATTATCGGCATCTATGCGGCGACCATCGTCAACGAGCCGCAGCGGCTGGCGCTGGTGAACAACAAGCACCCGATGGTGCCGCTCATCACGCTGCAGGCCGGCTACCGGCTGGTGCTCCACGGGCTGGCGACCGAGCAGCTCCATGCCATGCTGGTGGAGAAGAAAAAACAGCTGCAGCAGCAGGCGGCAGCATCTACACAAACTTCATGAAGGAGTTGGATATCATGACTATGATCCCCGAGACCAAAACGTTGGCGGTCGTCGGCTCTTATGCCGACGCCGCCGATCCCGGCCTTTATTTGTGCGAGTTCGATACTGCAGCCGGCAGTCTGCGCATACTTCAAGAAATCTCCGGACTGCACAATCCGACGTTTGCCGCCATCGACGGCAGCAAGCTCACCGTCTACGCCATCTCCGAGGAAACCGGAGACGATGGTCAGCGGAAAGGTTATGTGAGCGCATTTGCTCTGGATCCCGCAGCCCTGCAGCTGAAGCTGATCAACAAAGAAGAGTCCGTACCCGCGCCAACCTGCCATATCGAGCTGGATCACTCGGGAAGCAGTGTGCTCGTATCCAGCTATCACGGCGGTCTGCTTGGCCTGTCGCCTATACTGGAGGATGGCGCCATCGGCTTGAACGCCGACCTGCACCGTCACGAAGGGACGAGCATCCTGCCTGTACAGAGCCAGGCGCGGGTTCACTCCGCATTTGTCGACCGCTCCAATCGGTATGCCGTAGCCTCCGATCTCGGCCTGGACAAGCTGTTCGTCTACCGGCTTGATGTGGAAGGCTATCATCTGATCCCGCATCAGGAAGTTAGAGTAGCGCCGGGCTCCGGCCCCCGTCACTTCGTCTTTCATCCGTCCCTGCCCTACGGCTATGTGATCCATGAGCTGAACGGCACGATTACGGCTTTTGCATTCGACGAAGAACAAGGTACGCTGCGCGAGCTCCAGACGGTATCTACGCTGCCGGATGTCTTCGAGGGTGACAACGGCTGCGCCGATATTCACATCTCACCGGATGGACGTTTTCTGTATGGCTCCAACCGCGGACACGACAGTCTGGCTGTGTACGAGATCGCAGCCTCGTCAGGCGAGCTGACGCTGGTAGAGATCGTCCCGACGCTTGGCGGACATCCCAGGAACTTCGCGTTGTCTCCAGACGGCAAGTTCGTCCTGGTCGCCAATCGGGACGGCAACCATATCGTGACGTTCCGACGTGACGAGGATACCGGCCGGCTAACTCCTGCAGGAATTGAGCTGTCTGTGTCCAAGCCGGTTTGCATCAAGTTCGTCGCCGTCATGGAAGCCCATTGAACTGCCGCCTCGGCCTCAGCATCTTGTCCGCCCGTATTTCACGCGCCGGTCTTCCCGACGCCGCCTGAAACACGGGCTTTTTTTGTGCATATAACTTTCCTCTGGAAACCCTTTTACAACCTGTGTAAAATGGGTAATGGAACATAGCATGTGAAGATAATGCTTGGATTCATCTATACTCACAAGAGATCTCTAAGGGAGGCTCACTTGATGATCAACCAGCCTCGACAGACGACAATATACGAACAAATGTATAATTATGCACCAATGGGCATTTCGCTAATAGGGATAGAGGATGGCCGTTGGCAGTCCGTTAATCCTTATCTTTGTGATATGCTGGGCTACGAAGAGGATGATCTGCTGAAGATGAGCTTCCCCGACATCACCCACCCCGAAGATGTAGGCAAGCTGGATAGCCGGGAGATCTGCAATTACCTGTTACGCTCCAAAGACACCATGCCCGTATATGAGATGGAGCTCCGTTTCTTGCATGCCAAGGGCCAGACCATCTGGGCTTCATTGCATATCTCGCTGATCCGTTGTCCGGACACCGATGAGCTCGATTGTCTCATGATTCAGTATGTCAATATTACGGATAAGAAAGCCAACGAAAAAAAACTGTTGGAAACTCAAAATCTATACAAACTCATTACCCGCTACACCAACGATCTTCTGTCCATCAGCCTTCCCGACGGCACATTGGAATTCGTCTCGCCTTCCATCAATCTGTTGCTGGGCTATGAAGAAGAGGAGATGATCGGCAGGAACCGCAGAGATTTTTATCACCCGGACGACGCGCAGGATATGAGGGATCCGGACAAGCTGTTCTCGGAGACGGACACGTTCACCCGGCGCATCCGTCACAAGGATGGTTATTATCTTTGGTTCGAGACTTCCTTTCAGATTATGAAAGACGAGGATGGCAGGATAGAGAGGGTCATAGCTGTCGGTCGTAATGTCACGGAACGCAAAAAAAATGCACTCGCTCTCTCCGAAGCCCAGCGGATCGCCCGGATCGGCGCTTGGGATTATGACCTGATGAACGAACAGCTGACACTATCCGAGGAGATGCGTCACATCTTCGGTCATCGTATCGGCGAGGCTGGGCTCGATACCTTGAGGGACTGTATCCATCCGGACGATGCTGATCGGGTGACGGGTGCATTGTGCTCGTCCGTAGAACATGGCAGCAATCACTCGATGACTTTTCGCATCGTCCATCCCGATCAATCGACTGCCTACATCCACTGCCGCTGGGAGGTCTCCCGCAATGATCAGGGGCAGCCGATGCAATTGATTGGTGTCGCCCAGGATATTACCCAGCAGCGTTTGATGGAAGAGAAGCTCAAAGAAAGCGAACAGCGTTACAAATCGCTGTTTGAGTACAATCCCGCCAGCGTCTATTCTATGGACATGGAAGGCACTTACCTGACTGCCAACGCCAGTATGGAAGTGCTGACCGGCTATACGATCGAGGAGCTGACGGGATGTACTTTGGCCCGATCGTGCCGGAGCAGGATCTCGAGAAGACGCTGCACCACTTCAACCTGGCCCGTGAAGGTTACCCTCAAAACTACGAGATATCCATCATCCATAAGGAGGGGCATCTGGTCGACATCAGTGTGACCAATGTACCGATCATCGTCAACGATCGCATCGTCGGCGTGTTCGGCATCTCCAGCGACATTACCCAGCGCAAACGGTATCTGGAGCAGATCGAGAAGCTCAGCTACGAGCACTCGCTCATCCTGAACTCCGTATCCGAGGGGATCTTCGGGGTAGACGCAGAAGGCATGCCGATGTTCATCAATCCCGCCGGAGCTGCGATGCTGGGATATACGTCGCGCCAGTGGCTGAGCAATCCGCGTTTCGAGCAGTTGTTCCAGACGCCGGGAGGGCTGCCGGACTCCGGAGACGAGTCGCCGATGCGCAAGACGCTGCTGGATGGACGTACAAGAGGTCGCCAGGAGGCGGTTTTCTGGCGGGCCGACGGGACCAGCTTGCTCGTCGATTATCAGATAACGCCGATCTACGACAAGGGAGAACGCAAAGGAGCAGTTGTTGTCTTCCGTGACAAGACAGGCGAGCAGGAGATCATCCGGGCCAAGGAATCAGCGGAACGGGCCGATCAAGCCAAATCCGAGTTTTTGGCGATTATCAGCCACGAGCTCCGCACACCGATGAACGGCATCGTCGGGATGGCTGCGCTGCTCGATGAAACGCCGCTCAGCGAGGAACAACAGCACTATACCCGTGTTATCCAGGAGAGCAGCGAAGCGCTGCTCAAGATTCTCAATGAAATCCTCGATTTCAGCAAGATGGAAGCGGGCAAGATGAGACTCGAAGAGGAAGCGGTCAACATCCGGGCCATTATACGCAGCTCCATGCAGCTGTTTGAGGCCAGAGCCCAGGAAAAGGGCTTGTCGATGACAACCTCGATCCCTTCGACCATTCCGGATATCATCATTAGCGACGGTGCAAGACTACGTCAGCTGCTGATCAATCTTATCGGCAATGCGGTCAAATTTTCCAACGACGGGACCGTCTCCCTATTTGCCGATATTGAGCCGTTTACTGACGAGAGTCACGCCGTCCTGACGCTGACGATCCAGGACTCGGGGATCGGGATTCCAGCGGAAAAGCTGGATCAGCTGTTCATCTCCTTCTCTCAGCTGCATCCGGCGATCAACCGCATCTATGGCGGGACCGGCTTGGGCCTGGCGATCTGCAAGAAGATCGTCGAGTTGATGGGCGGTACGATCAGCGTCGAGAGTGTCGAGCATGAAGGCTCGACCTTTACGTTATGCCTCCCGGTAGGCCTTGGTTAGCTTCATATGTAATTTAAAATACAAAAAACCGTCCTTCGGACGAACGTTCAACGT
Organism: Paenibacillus jepli; assembly: GCF_047238105.1. Taxonomy (NCBI): domain Bacteria; kingdom Bacillati; phylum Bacillota; class Bacilli; order Caryophanales; family Paenibacillaceae; genus Paenibacillus; species Paenibacillus jepli. Next base: position 5,879,689 of record NZ_JBDFMD010000001.1, on the reverse strand, counting down.
TCGCCGAGGGACGGTTTTTTGAAATAATACAACCACTACACTTCCCGTTCGCGCAAGCGCCTCGCCAAGCTTTGCTGGCTGCTCTTGCCGCGCATGAACATCGACAGTCCGGCACTGACCATGATCAGCCCTGTCGTAACGAAGATCCAGTTGATGTCGAGAAAGAAACCCAAGCCGCCGCCGATCAGCGGACCGATCATCGCGCCAAGCTGGTTGGCGCTAGTCGTCAAGCCGAACGACCGGCCGCGGAACGACTCACTGGTGTGCTGAACGACCAGCGTGTTGATGTTCGGCACAATCCCCGCCATAAACAGACCAAAGATAAACTGCACGGTCGTGAACAACCATAGATCCTGCACAAAGTATTGCGTCGCCACCACGCCGCCCGAGACGATCAGGCAGAAGGTCAGAATGAGTCCATAACCACGCTGCTCGCCCAGTCTTCCCCAGAAAGGGGAGGCGATGATGCCGGCAACCCCGATCAAGGCAAAGACAAATCCGGAGGTTAGCACCGCCCCGCTCAGATCGCCTTGCAAATTGGCGATATGCAGCGTCAACAGCGGCTGGATCATATTGAGCGAAAGCTGGAAGACCAGCAGCAGGATCAGCATCCGCGTCAGCACACCGTCCTGCATCGCTTCCTTGAGATCGCGCCACAACTTGCTTTCTTTGGGTGCTGACGCGGTTACCCCTTCCCGGACCCAGACGATCACCGCAATCGTAGCGAGCAGGATCAGCACGCCAGCGATGATAAATGACATCCGCTGACCGAACCAGACTGCCAGAAGTCCGCCCATCAGCGGTCCTAGGATGCCGCCTGTCATCGTGCCGGCCTGCATCATCCCAAGGCTCCAGCCCAGCTTGGCTCCGGGAGCTGAGGAGGCGACAATCGCCATCGATGCCGGGACGAAGCCGCCGACCAAGCCGTGCAGCATACGCACGATAATCAGCTGTCCCGGCGTCTGGACGAAGGCGATCAAAGCATAGATAACCGCCAGAGAGAGTCCGGCCCGGATGACCATCTTGCGTTTGCCGTATTTGTCCGCCATCGAGCCCCACAGGGGAGCCATCACGGCACCCACCAGAAAGGCAGAGGAATGTACCGCCCCTGCCCACAGATTAACCGCGCCTTCCTCTACGCCCAGATCAAACAAAAAGAGCGGCAGGAACGGCACAGCCATCGTATAACTAGCACTGCATAGCAGCACGCCACCCCAGAGAATCCAAAGTGTACGCTTCCATTGTTCCAATTCCGGCGACACCTTTCCTTCCCTGGAACGTATCCATATGTTTAATTATACCTAACCGCTCCTCGGTGATGCGAGTCGCGATCAGACCAGCATATGGGCGGAATTCGAAGCTGCGGAGCAAAATTGCGGGAAAAGTTGCTGGCGCTGTGACGTTCCCGCTTTATCCAGGGGCTGCTCAGCGCTTACGGCATTTGGAGCCAAATTATCGCTGACCTACGGCCGCCAGCACACGGATTTCTGCTTCAGCCAGCAAATAACGAGCCAATATCTCCACAATCGGCTGCAGGGCATGACGATCAAAGCCTTCGAACATCGGACTCGGGTTGCACTCGATCAGCACATAAGACCCGTCCGGCCTGCGCTTGAGATCGACTCCGCTGAACAGCAGGTTCAGACGGCTGCATGCGGCGATGCACATACTGCCGATCTCATCGGGGACGTGGACCGGCCGCATCGCCTTGCCTCCGAGCCGATAATCGACATCGTCGCTGTCCAGCTCGAAGGCGGCGATCGCTTTGCCGTCCAGCACGAACACCCGGACATCCTGGCCTTCGATATATTCCTGGAAAATCGCCGGCGCATGTCCGAGCGCCTCCAGCCGCTCCGGCGCCAGATCTTCCTCGCCCAGCAGCCGGCAGTGCGCCCCTCCTGCGACCGGCTTGTACACTACCTGCCTCGAGCGGACGAACTCGCGCAGCCGCTCTGCACTGCTGGTAACCAGCGTCTCCGGTACGGGGATCCCTGCTTGACGCAGCGATTCGATCTGATAAGGCTTGGCAAAATGGATCAGCAGCGTATCGACAGGATTGACTAACAGCTTGCCATGCAGCGGCATGCACTTGAGCCAGGACAACCAGGCGGCATAACGCTCGCGCTGAGCAGCATAAGCGACATAGCCCTCCTCCCGGATCTGCGCCTCGATCTCACCTGCGTCAAACGCCGGCGTCGGCAGGAACAAAGCCCGCAGGTAGTAGACATGAATCGCCTCTGCATCATAATCGTTGTAGGCGGCGCCATATCCGGCCTTGACTGAGCTCATCGACAACGGGTAAGCCGCTTCGCTGATCGTATCCATGATGACAGGCTTGCCGCCTTGACGCTTGATCTCCTCGGCAAGATATAGACAATGCCGTTCCTTGTCCGCACCGATGATTCCAATGGTCAGCTCGTTGGTCATCCACTCATCTCCCTCTATAGTTAAAATGTGCCCCGATCACCAGACTGGTGATCGGGGCACAGATTATAAAGCGCATACATTTGACGAGGCCTTATGTTAACAGCCGCCTTCTTCACCTATAGCCATTGTAGTATAGATGTCCCCGCCCTCTTCGCCGACGGCAAAGGTCGTCACATCCAGGAAACCCTTCTTCTCCTCTTCACTGAACAATACCCGGTTGGACCGTCTTGTCTCAAGCTCGCTGATGAACAGATTGGTTCGCTTCATAAATAAATCAGCTCCTCATCACAAATTGGTTTATTCAGTCACACCCCAAATTATACCATATCTGAATAGTTACAAAAATTAGAATACTCTTATTTAGAGAATAATGATGATCTTAAAAAGCTCTCATTTAATGGGATTTTAAGTTCGTTTTAAGTTTATTTTCAGATTACGGGGGTACATTTATGGCAAGAGAAGGGAGGATAGAGAGCATAGTCATACTGGCATTTCACCTAGAGAAAACATAAATAGTGGCACAAAAACAAAATTGGAGGTCTTTTAACATGTCTAAAACAAAAACTGGTCTGTTCATTCTTGCTTTGTCTGTGATGCTCGTAGGCGCTGGCTGCGGCAACAATGCGAATAATAACGCACCGGCTGATACGATCCCGCCGTCTGATGTTACGCAAAACAACGATCCGGTTCTTAACGATCCAGCGATTGACGAAGATCCGCTTACTGACGACCCTGCGGATGACCCGTTGACTGACGATGAAGTTGTCGATCCGGATGCTCCGGTTGAAGAAGAAGTTACAACACCTTAATGAAGAGTAATTCGAATAAATAGTCTGCATATACGGCAGGTCGGCCATGCTTTCTAGGCATGCCTGAATACATGTCCTGGCCCGACTGTTAGTCGCAGTCCTTCGTCAGGATAGGCAGGCTTTATATAAATCAAAACGCTGCAGTACCGGACTACCGGACTGCAGCGTTTTGTTGTTAGAGCGTGCTATCTAGCTGCATCGTAAATACAAGTCCGCACAGAATCCCGTTAAAGCGACACGGCAGGCGCGTCCTCTTGCTCCATGCCAAACCGCTTGCGATAGCCGCATCTGCGGCATAGCTCCTCCACCGCTTCGCGCCGGGAAAAGCCATCGACTATGGCTGCCGCCCGCTCGCCCGCCAGGATATCGCCAAACGACTGCTGACCGATGTTGCCCAGATTGATCACGCCTTCTCCGTCCAGACAGCACGGAACAACCGTGCCATTGGCCAGGATGGCCGCTTGCGTGCGCAGACCGTAACAGAAGCCTCGTCCCTCATCTGCTTCCGCATCAAGCGACGGCCATTCGAATTCATGATCCTGATTCAGGTAGACCCGCTCCTCGATCTTCAGCCCTTTGCCACGCTCGAACCGTTCTTCGATCCGAAAGGGCAGGCCGAATGCCTCCTCGATCATCGCCAGCAGCTCCCGGTTGCGGCTGCGTTCAAGATTGGTCCGGTTGTCCGTCGTCAGATTCCACAGCCGGTAGGAGATGATCGTCTTGGTCGTGGCCTGGGCATCGCGGGTAAAGGCCAGGATGTCCGCGAGATAGCCCGCTCTATCCTGCGAGCCGGGGTGCCCGTCGAAGCTGTGCAGCGAGAAATTGATCTGCCGCAGCGCGGGCTTGCCCAGCAGCTTCGCCCGGTTTTTGGCAATCAGGGTGCCGTTGGTCGTAATATTGACCTTGATGCCATATTCATGACTGATGTCGAGCAGTTGATCAAGCTTCGGATGAAGCAGCGGCTCCCCCTTGACATGCAGATAGATCGAGTCCGTATACCCCTGGATCTGCTCCAGCCGTCGGCGGAAGTCATCCGTGGAGATGAAGCTTTTCTCGCGGGCGGTCGGCGGACAGAACGTGCAGGCAAGATTGCAGACGCTCGTGATCTCGATATAACATTTCTTCAGCTTCCTCATGTATACTCCTTCACGATGCATGGTATGAACGGATTATATCACGTTTTTGGCTCTGGCGGGATCCTGCGCTATAATAGCTGTAGCATCATTGGAAGACTACATACAATACTAGGCGTTGTCGCCGATTATGGAGGGATACAAATGGGATTTGAAGAGAATCTGCAGAAGTACGCGGCACTGGCCGTGGAAGTTGGCGTCAACGTGCAGCCGGGACAGAAGCTGGTCGTCAGTGCGCCGCTTGTCGCAGCACCTTATGTCAGGCTGATCGTCAAACGGGCCTATGAAGCGGGCGCTAGCTTCGTCCATGTCGAATGGAACGATGATGAGATTACCCGTACCCGCTATGAGTTGGCGCCGGGGGATTCCTTTGATTACTTCCCGCAGTGGCGGGCTGACGGCTGGGAGGAGCTGGCAAAGGACAATGCAGCCTTCCTGTCGGTCATCGCCGCCAACCCGGATCTGCTGCAGGGCATCGACCCGACTCGGATCAAGACGGCCAATATTGCCGCAGGCAAAGCTATGCAGCCGTTCCGCACCTACACGATGTCGGACAAGGTGAGCTGGTCGATCGTTGCCGTTCCTTCGCAGGCGTGGGCCGACAAAGTATTCGCGGATGCTCCCGAAGATGAGCGGGTCGACCGGCTGTGGGAGGCGATCTTCCAGGCTACGCGCATCGATCTGGACGATCCGGTCCAGGCATGGCGAGCGCATACCGATCTGCTGGACAGCAAAGCTGCCCGGCTGAACGAACGGAAGTACAAAGCACTGCACTATACCGCACCGGGTACCGATCTGACGATCGAGCTACCCGAAGCCCATCTGTGGGTCAGCGCCGGCAGCCACAATGCCCAGGGCAGTCTGTTCATCGCCAACATGCCCACGGAGGAAGTGTTCACGGCGCCGCTCAAGACCGGCGTCAACGGCACGGTGACGAGCACCAAGCCGCTCAGCTACGGCGGCAATCTGATCGAGAACATCCGGATTACGTTCAAGGACGGCAAGATTGCTGAATACGATGCCGACCACGGAGTCGACACGCTGAAAGGACTGATCGAGACGGACGAAGGCTCGCAATACCTCGGAGAAGTGGCGCTGGTGCCGCACACGTCGCCGATCTCTCAGACGGGCCTGATCTTCTTCAATACGCTATTCGACGAGAATGCATCCAATCATCTGGCGATTGGCAAAGGTTATGCCTTCTGTCTCGAAGGCGGCAAGTCGATGAGCAAGGAAGAGCTCGAAGCGCAGGGTCTCAACGACAGCTTAACGCATGTCGATTTTATGATCGGTTCTGCGGAGATGGATATTGACGGCGTCCTGGCGGACGGTACCCGCGAGCCGGTCTTCCGCCAGGGCAACTGGGCATTCTAGAGGTGGACAAAGCGATGCCGCCAGTCTCCCCTCCTGCCGCCGGCTTCTCCTGCGCTGTAGAAGTGCCGCTTCACTGGGTCCGCGCCAACCAGACGGGGATCCTGCTCAGCATCATCGCTGCTGTCGGGTTCGGAGAGCCGCTTCTATTGCTGCTGCCGCTCACCGTCCAGCTGATTACGCGCTGGTTCGGGATCCGCTACAATCCGTTCGTGCGTCTGCTCCATCGGCTGATGCCGCGCAGCCAGCAGACGGAGAGCCGGGAGCTGCTGCGGTTCAACAATCTGCTGGCGATCCTGTTCCTGGTGGCGGCGCTGAGCGCCTTCCTGCTGCAGTCACCGACGGTAGGCTATATATTTGTCGCTATGCTGACTACAGCTGTCGTACTGGCGCTTAGCGGCTTCTGTGTCGGCTGTTTCATTTACTTTCAATGGAAGCAGCTGCGGGCCAAGCGGCGCCGGAGCAGCTGATACAGGGGCTGGCCGCTACCCTTCCGTTTGCCAGAGGGCGCTACAGGGAAGCGGCCAGCCGTGCCGCCAGCGCCTCAATGTCCGGCCGCCTGGCCAGCTGCGCCAGCCATGCCTCCGGAATTGCATCAGCTCCGTACCACAGTCCGGCCAGTCCGCCTGCCACCGCACCAGTAGTGTCCGTGTCCTCGCCGAGGTTGACTGCCTTCAGCACCGTCTCTCCGTAGCTGCCGCTCGTAAGCAGACACCAGATCGCCGCCTCCAGCGTGTGCACCACATACCCCGATGAGGAGATGGTCGGCTCTCCCAGCTCCGTGATCTCCCCCTCCAGCAGCCGGCTGTAGTGCAGCAGCTCCGGGTCGCCGCGAAACTGTTCCCTTACGGACGCCTGCATACGCCGCACACTCTCAGCCGGCGTATGCAGGCTCATCAGCTGACAAGCCAGCTCGACATAAATAACGCAAGCGATGATCGACCTCGGATGACGGTGCGTGATGGATGAAACGGCGGTTACATAGGGTATCTTCTCGGCAAGCGGCATATCGCGAAGCCAGAAGGCCAACGGCAGGATCCGCATCAGCGAGCCGTTGCCGTTGCTGTACTCATCGGCCAGTCCGGCCTGCTCCGCCGGCATCCCCTCCTCGCGCAGCCGCTCCAGTGCCTTGCGCGTGGCGATGCCGATGTCGAACACCTCGCCATGAGGCGACCACCAGCCCTCCTCGTACCATCGGAGCGAAGCTGCCGCGATCGCCTCGACATCATACCCGCCGCACAGGCTCTCCGCCAGGCAGAACGTCAGCGCCGCATCGTCGGACCAGGTGCCCGGCGGCTGATCATGCGTACCGTAGCCCAGCATGACGCCCACCGGCTGAGCCCGCAGCTGTGAACGGGACAAGAACTCCACCGGCACACCGAGCGCATCGCCTGCCGCCACACCAAGCAGACCGCCTCTTACAGCTTCTTTTATAGCTGCATCCATATTACATCCATCTCCCCTTCTGCCCCAGCAGGGCCAAGCACGACACCCTGGGACCTGCACCAACCCCCGGAACGGCTCGTGGATCTGCAAATGCCCCGACTCTCTCGACTTACCCTTCCAATCCCGCCAACAACCGGGTGCGGATATCGGCAAATCGCTCATCCCGAAGCAGCTTGCCGTCTTGGAAGATAACTTCCAGCAAGTCCTTGTCTGCACGGGCTTCATACTCAGCCACGCCAAGGTTATCCTCCGCGCAGATGCCGTTCTCGTCCGCATACACATGGACAAGGCCCGTCTGCGATTTTTTGAAGTTGTTGCTGTCTGTCTTCGGGTCTTTGTAGATCTTGCGCTCCTCGCCGTCGATGATCGTAAACGTCGATTTCAGCGCAAAGCCAAACGTATCCCGCGTATTGTACTGGTAAGTGAACGATCCGATGCCGTAGACCATGTTGGTCGAAGCGAAGCCCTTGGCTTCGAGTCGCGAGCAGATCTCCCGGCAGCGGTCCAGCGTGATCGCTTCGCCGTAGATGGCGCCGATGTGGCTGTCGAGCTGCTTGTAGCCCTTCTCGGTCACCGTCCCGCCGAAGATCTCCCAGAGCAGCTCGATGACGCCTTTGCGCACCCGCTCATCCTGCGCATCGGGGTCGCCGCAAATGATCTTCACCGGATCGCCGCTGTCCGGACGGATGACGACCCGACCGTCGCGCCGCATGATGTCTTCCTTCAGCCCGCGCACAACCTCGTCGATCACCTTCCACAGATCCCACGTATCCGAGACGATCGAGACGAAACCATCCGGGTAGACCTCGTTAATTAGGTAACGATACGATGCCGTCTCATCCGTACCGTGCGCGCACATGACGCTGTGCTCCGTCGCCGGGATCGAGCTGCCGATCAGCTCCTGCTCGATATTGCCCTTGTAGAACTCCTCGACGTAGAGGATCGACGGGATCGAGTCGGTACCGGTAAACGAGATCAGATGGCCTGCTCCCGAGCTCTTCGAGGCGTCCAGCGAGGCCATGCCGCGCATCGAGAAGTCGTGGCCCTGGAAAGGAACGCCCGACGTATCGCCGTTCGTGCGGAGCGCGTAGTCCTGCAGGATCTTGCGGTATTCGTAGGCGATCGTTGCACTGGTCGCCGGCATCCACAGCTGGCACGACATCAGCGTTTCCAGGTAGTTGGTCACCCAGAAGAACGCAGGAACCGTATTCTCGATGCTCAGCATCGGCACCTTGACAGGCACCCGCGTCCCTTCCTTGATCGCTTTGACCTTCACCGGCAGATAGCCCAGATCATGCAATGCCTCGATATGCGAAGCGTCCGGGTCGGCGACGCCCAGCGCATGCTTCAGTACACGCTTATACTCGGCAGCCACCTCGGCGCGCGGCCTGGCGAAGAAATGCTCGTTGAAGTAATCGATCAGGTATTCCTTGACGAAGGCCTGGAAACCGAAGGCGACCACTTCCTCGACATCGGCGAGCCGGCTGGTACGGGCCGTCCAGGTCGAGTAGACCCGCTCGGTCCCCTGCGGATACTGATTTTTGTGACTCACTTTATAGAAATCGCACAACAGCGTGGCCGGATAGATATAACGTTCGCTCATCTTGCATTCCTCCTCAACTTTTGCCGCCAGATTCTAACGGATCTGCTTAGCCTATGGTATACATGTGAATCCGATCGTCTCCCGGTTCGTCCAGGATCGTATCGGTCGTGAAAACCTGGTCAATCAAGCCGCTGCTCAGCAGCTTGCCTTCATGTATCGACTTCTCGCAGTGGGCGACCAGCAGGTAGATCTTCGACGCGCCCTGCTCCCTCAGCCTCTCGGCACTTAGCAGGAACGTACCGCCGTAGGAGCAGAGATCGTCGACGATGATCGCCTTGAAGCCAGCCTCCGGCGGTTCGCCGATCACATCCAGCCGCTGGATCGTGCCCGTCTGGAAGTCCCGGGCCTTGAAGCCGACGAGCTCGCGGTAGCCGTGCAGCCGGCTGTACCGCTTCTGAGCGCCGGCATCCGGGAAGAACAGCACATCGCGCTCGCGGTCGAAGCCGGTCCTGTCGATCACGTCCTCCAGCAGCGCCAGTGTCGGATAGCTGGCCGTGCTGCGATCAAGCAGCGCCGCGGTCACATCAGAGTGCGGCTCGATCACCCGGACGCTCTCGAACTGCAGCGTGTTGATGAACTGTGCCGCATACTTGAGCGTAAAGGCCGAACTGCCTTCCACCCGGTCCATACGGCTGTAGGGCATATAGCAGATCACCAGTGAAGCCGTCATTCCCCGGTCGTCAAGGTAACGCTTGAGGAACATCAGACGGACGAGGTCGCCGTCGCTCGCATATTTGAAACCTACCGTATTCGTCTCATTAGCCGCAGCCAGAATCTGTTCGCCATCGATCAACGTTTCCCCGTTAGGAAAACTACGAAACGCCAGCTCTTGCCCGTTAAGCATCAGCATGCTGCACCACTCCTCTCAGTCAGCTATAAATGGATAACCCCGGCTTCCTCCCGGTAAAACGATACAACTGCGCCGCCCGCTGAGAATAGCGGTTGGATTGCTTTAACTCACCCCGGCTGTCCCGGACTTCCTCGATCAGCCCCTCGCGGCTGCGGGTCGAGGTAATCTTGCGGATAAAGTTGTGTTCGGCAAACTCCGGCACGACCGTCTGGATAACCTGGTAGAGCTCGCTGATCGTAAATTCCTCCGGGAGGAACTCCCTGGCGATCGTCGTCGTCAGCATCTGCGTGCGGACGGCCTGGAGGGCGTCTTGCAGGATGCGGCGATGATCGAAGGCCAGCTCCATCTCCAGCGCCTCCTCCACCCGGAACAGCTGGACGTGGGAGGCATCGGCAGACGCCCGCCGCTCGCGCAGCACCTCTTCCCGCACCAGCGCCAGGAAGGCGTGGGAGATCATCCAGCCCCGCGGGTCCCGTCCGGGAGCGCTGTACACATCCATGTACGACAGGTGGACGTCGCTGACCCCCGTCTCCTCCTCCAGCTCTCGTCTGGCACAGTCATAGACGGTCTCCGTCTCCCGCGTGAAGCCGCCCGGGAGCGCCCAGCAGCCCTCATAAGGCCATACCTTGCGGCGGATCAGCAGCACGTAGAGCTCCCGCAGCGGCAGCGATTTCTTGGCGCCCTGGCGCTCGGTGGAGAGAATCGTGAAGATGACGATATCCGAGGGCACGCCGTCGGGGGTACGATAATTGGCTGTGGAATAGTTCGCTTCATTCTCGACCATAGTGCGTTAGCAGCCTCCGTTGTTTGTTTTAATAATGTCATTATGACATATTTAAACGAGAAGTCAAGCCGCGACACAAAAAAAAGTACAGGAGCCCTCCGGATAGCCGGAAAGTCCTGTACTGTAAAATGCGGCTAGGTGCACGGGATTATTTGAGGATGCCTGCAGCCGTCAGATCTTCGACATTGAAATACATAGCGAAGCCTTCGCTTTCCTGTAACGGTTCGAGCATGCCCAACCGGTAGAGATCCGCTACATTGAAATGCACCTGTCCATTTTCCTTTTTCATCCGCAGACCACCCGACTCGAACGGCGCTGTCAGGCCGCCCGGGATATCGACGTTCATCAGCGTCGAGCCTTCTTCCCAGCCGTCGCCTTTGTAAAGACGGTGCTCGAACGCACCATCAACCGTAGCGCTTCTGCCCACAATATGCATTTTGATTCCGGCTTTCGTCTCCAACGCCTTTTCCGTTTCCCACTCTCCGCCAATCCGCGAACGCAGGTCATAGTAGAACTTTTTGACGCGAATGCCGCCCACCTTCGTTTCCAGCACATCGATGTTATGCCAATTAGCCGGGAACTGCAGCTGCAGGATCACTTCTTTTTCATTTTGCAGGGTGTACTTGAACTTGTCGTAAGAAGCTTGCCGGCCGTAGATCTGCTCCAGGATTCCCTCCACCATCCAGCCTTCCGACAGCTTTGGCGCCACCGGCATGCCCGGTTCTCCGCCATAACGGTTCCAGTGATTATCGTTTGTATCGACGAATTGATATTTGTGATTGCCGTATTTGTCATAAGCGTAATAAACCACTTGGCCGTCGGCCCATTTGCCGTAGCCTGGATCCGGCAGCACTGGGGTCAAAACTGTCCCCGGCTCAAGGGTTACCTGGCCGGCCGCAGGCTTCATCTGCCCTGTTTCCCTCAGATACTGATTAATCAACTGCACGTATGGCAGTACAGAAGCGCCAAAATAATCCATATACACCTCGCCGAATGTGGCAAGCAGCCAATCGCTGGCGTACTGGCCGTGACCGAATACCCGGTGCAGATCCCTGCGTGTATTGGCCCGCTGCCGGCCCTCGTCGTCAACCCAGTAGATGACTTCGTCCAGGTTGATGGAACGGATATCCTTGACCGCATATCTTACGATGGACCCTTCGAGCTGATAATAAAACGCCGCCTGATTCTCATAAGGATGACCGGTCAGCTTGCGCCAGCCGCTCATCTCGCCTGTCCCCGCTACGCTGCCCAGTTTGCTTGCGGGGGCTTGGGCCGCAGCCGTCAGCTCACCCTTTGGGATCGTCCCTATGTACACCGTAGCATTGGGTTTGTGGTAGTAGACTTCAACCTTGAGGATGTCCGAGATGGCGCGCATCGGTACATAAGTGCGTCCCTTGTACATGAAATTGCTAGTGGTGATCTGCTTGCCGTCCACCAGGATTTTCACTGTATTCATGGCGACCTCGATCCTGCCGTCCCGCTGCTTGTCCTTCACATCGTTTTGAGCGCTCGATCCCGCCTTTTCTCCGCCTGCGGTTAATTTATTGAAGTGAATCGTATTTGTTTTTGCATCAAAGTTCATCGATACGCCATCGAGCATTTCTGTAACATTGCGGATCGGTACATAGGTCGTATTGTTGTAAAGAATATTATTGCCTCCCGCCAATTGACCGTTCACCTTAATCTGCAATTTGTTGATCGATGCCTGGATCATGCTCGTCTTGGCAGCGAAGCTGCTGCCGCATGGGACGAGCAAAAGCGCTGCCGTCAGCAGCAGGATAATCCCCTTCTTCAACCTCATCATCTCCACTATATGATAGATACTATTTCTTCCTTATATTAGTTATCGGTGTGTGTACGAAATACGATAAGCATCCAACACAAATAAGCCTGAGGTTGGAACCGTCAGACTTATCGTAAGTCGTTAGCTTGTGGCTCTTAGCCAAGAGACGGATACCAGATCGGCCGATGAAGCTCAAAGCCCTGATGATCGTCCATGACCCGGTTCAGCCTTGTCATCATCTCTTCAAGCTCCTGGGGATGATGCTTGACGACCCAGACGACCGACGAGATGACCGACATCGCCATATAGAGGGCATACAGCTGCCAGAATGACTCGTCCGGCTCCCGGCCTTCATGATATCCCCGGATCTGACCGACGGCAAAAGGCAGGCTCGTCTCGATGGTGAACATGCCGATCTTCAGAAACTCATGCACCGGATCGCCCCAGTCGAAGCGGCCGATGTCGATGACCCCGGCGAACCGCCCACCCTCCACGATCAGATTGCTGGGGTGATAGTCGTCATGCTGGAACAGGTTGGGCCGTCCCCGCATCGCCTCCAGATGACGGTCGATGAACGCAAGGACCGCTTCATCCCCCGGAAATTGGACGCCGCATATCCGGTACGCTTGGGCATACCGGCGATGCTTGGCTGCCTTGGCCTCATACCAGCCCGGCCAGTCCGGCGGCGCTGCCAATTGGTGCAGCTTGCGCAGCTCGCGGCCCGCTTCGAGACCGATCGCATATTGCGTCTCCACAGGCAGCTGCGGCAGCGCCACCGACGCATCCTCGCCCGCGATATACGTCAACAGCATATATCCGACCCCCTGCTCCTCCAGCAGCCCGAACTGCAGCGGCCTGGAGCAGCGGACCCCAAGCGCCGCCAGCTGTCCCAGCATCTCGTATTCCTGCCGCTTCGACGCATACCCGGCTGCATCGAAAATCCGCAGCAGCGTCCGCTCCCCCTCCAGCACACCCGTATAGAGCCGGTCGCCCGAGTAGCCCTTTGTGATGCGCCTCCAGCCTGTGCCTTCCTGTAGCGCCGGGCAGTCTCTTATCACCTGCGCCAGTTCGAGATTCTGTGTCATGCGGTTCCCCCTCCCGCCCATCGCTCCAGTACAACAGCTACGCCATCCTCGTCATTGGTTGCTGTCACCTCATGGGCTGCCAGCTTCAGTTCCGCTACAGCGTTGCCCATGGCGACAGGGTAGCCGCAAGCTTCAAACAAGCCCAGGTCGTTATAATCGTCGCCGAAGACGAGAGCCTCCTTCAGTCCAATGCCGTACTGCTCGCATAACATGCGGACGCCAGCTTCTTTGGACACCTTGGCAGATGCGATCTGGACGAGCTCGCCCTGATCGGTGACGACGATATTGAGCCGATCGCCAAAGGCCTCGATAAGCGCGTCGACCGCAGCATAGCTGGAGACAAGAATCTTGGTCGCTTCATGACGCTTCAGCAGCTCCAGCTCCTGCACGATCGGCGCGCCGGTCACATTCATCCGCACATGCTCTGGCACTTCGCGGAGCGCGTACCATGTATCCATCACTTCCAGCCCAAGATCGGCATTCGGGTCGGCGGCCAGGCAGTGATCGATCACGGCAGCCGTCAACTCGCTGCCGATCGCCTCGTGGTAGCGGAAGTCCGAAGCCCGGCAGTCGATCTGAGCCCCATTATAGTATACAAACGCCCCCAGCTCCTGCAGCGACCCGGGCAGCAGCCTCGCCACTGTGCGCGGCGGGCGGGCCGTCGCGAACACGACGCGGATTCCCTGCAGGTGGCAGGCCAGGACCGCCGCTTCATTGCGCCGGCTGACCTGTTTATGCGAGTCCAGCAGTGTGCCATCCAGATCGAGTATGACTGCTTTTATATTCACAGGTTCCCGTCCTTTCTACTTGGATTTGCTCATACTGTCAGTATAGTCTGCGACTCAGTCACCTGGCTCGTCTCTGTCAGTGAGGTCCTGCCCAGCTGAGCCCGTAATGTCGAACGCCACCATCGTGCCTTTGCCGGGTGTGCTGCGGATCATCAGGCCACGGCCATAGAGCCGGAGCAGCCGCCGGTGCGTATTGGCAACGCCGATGCCGCGCCTGCCCTTGCCGGAGCGGCTCACCAGTTGGCTGGCTGTGTCCGCATCCATCCCCTGGCCGTCGTCCTCCACCTCGATCCGCGTACGATCGGTCTCCCGCAGGATGCGGATGGTCAGTGTCCCGCCCCCGCTCTTGCGGAGCAGTCCGTGCTGCACGGCATTTTCCACCAGCGGTTGGATGGACAGCGGCGGCAGGAGCAGCTCGCGGTCCTCGTCCATCTCCCAGACGATGGTAAGCCGTTCGCCGAACCGCTCCTTCTCGATGTAGAGATAAGCCTGCACCAGCTCCAGCTCGCGGGAGAGCGGCGCCAGTTCACCGGTATTGAGATAGTCGAAGCTGATCCGCAGATAAGACGCAAAGGCATCCAGCATCCTCGACATCCGCCCGCTGTCGATCTCGATCAGAGAAGCAATCCCATTGAGAGTGTTGAACAGAAAATGGGGTTGGATCTGTGCCTGCAGGTAGGCCGCTTCCAGGCGCAGCTTCTCCTCGATCGACTGCTTGATGGCCGCTAACGCCCGTACCCGGTACTGCAGCTCCAGCGGGTCCACCGGCTTGGTCACATAGTCATTGGCTCCCGCGCGGAATCCCGTATAAATATCTGCTGACTGGCTCCGGGCGGTGAGCAGCAGGATCGGCAGATCCAGAGCCGTATGCCTCTCGCGCACCCGCTGCGTCAGCTCGTATCCGGACATGCCGGGCATCATCACATCCGCGATCAGGATATCCCAGCCGCCCGCTTCCAAGAGCGCCAGCGCTTCCTCCCCGGAAGTCACCCCTTGAACCAGGTAATCCCCGTCGCCCAGCATGCGGGAGAGGACGCTCAGATTGACGGGGTCGTCGTCCACAGCCAGAATCTTGATCTGTCCGGCGCTCTCTGGCCCTCCCTCTCCTTCCGCCTGGCCCGAATCCGCCTCCACCACTTGATGGGAAACCGAGATTCGCTCTGCTCCGGCGGTCTCAGCTGCGGCCGTGACTGCAGCCTCTGCTGCAGCAACGACGGCTTCACCCGTATCCTCGGCCAAGGGAAGGTCGAATGCGAAAACCGTACCTTCGGCTGGTGCCGATTGCACCGTCAAGGCGCCTCCGTGCAGGTTCACCAGTTGTTCGCATATGCTCAGGCCTAAGCCGAGACCGCGTCCGTCTTGTACGCCTGCCTGTCCTTGCTCATAGGCCAGGAAGGCCCGGCTGCGCGTCTTCTCGTCCATGCCGATGCCTGTGTCTGCTACCTGAATGAACAATCTGCCTTCCCGCAGCTCGGCCGAGATTGTGATAGCCCCGCGATCCGTATATTTGATCGCATTATGTACCAGATTGTAGAGCACCTGGACGAGCCTTTCCTCATCGGCATTCACCGGCGGCAGCGAATCGCCCATCGCGGTCCGCAGCACGATCGGCTTGCCTTCCAGCAGGTAACGGAGCATGCCCACCACTCCCGGCACGATGGACTGGATGAGCACAGGCTTGCGGCTCAGCCGGATCCGCTGCTCTTTGAGCCTCGCCACATCGAGCAGATTATCCAACATATGCGACATCCGCCGGCTGATCTGCACGACCCGTTCCAGGTCTTCTTTGCCCTCGCTGTCAATCATGGCTCCATGCTTGCGAACGACGGTGTCGGTCATAGTCATGATCCCGTGCAGCGGTGTCCGCAGCTCATGTGACGTGTTGGCGAGGAATTGATCCTTGAGCGCATCCTCCTGCCGCAGCTGCTCATTGAGTCTGGCATTCTCCTTGGCCTGACGGAAGTACTTGCTGAACCAGTAGGTCGAGAAGCCGACGATCGTCACCAGCACATCCACCGGATAATAGATCCCGCTGTATGCATGCCCTGTCCCCAGTGTCCGCCAGCCCAGATTGGCCAGGATGCCGGCGGCGGTCAGCAGCAGATACGCAAGATCCCGATTGTTGCGCAGCCTCCCCATTAACCGGACCAGAACCGGAATCAGCAGGAGGATCGGTACGAAACCGACCACGAGCAGAGGGCGAGTATAGACGCTGTTGTGCACCACGCTTGCGGGTGCCGCAGCCAGCCAGACGCTCAATCCGAGGAGCGCTGTGACGAGGCCTGCACTCCAGTAGCTGTTGCCGGGGCCATACAGCAGTCTGCGGAAGATCAGCAGGATGAGCGCATTTTGCCAGATGAACAAAATAAGCCGCAGCTTCGTCGTCCACGTATAGCTGATCGGCATCCAGGAAAGCAGCACCTGGTCATAACCGCTTACGATCAACAGCCCTACCGTCAGCACGAGCAGCGCCACATAGAACAGTGTCCGCTCCTGATGGATCAGGAACAGGATGCAGGCATACAGCCCGTGCAGCAGCAGGATGCAGAAGATCGCCACTTGAAACTGGATGGACAAGTCCCGCATCCGCTCGATCGAAGACTGGGCGCCGAACCGGATGGGGCTGAGAAGCCCTCCCTGATCCGGCTTGTGGAAGTTGGCTACGCGGATCAGCACCTCGAGCTCGGTCTCTCCTTGCTCGTAGTAGGTGGCCAGATAAGAGCCCTTCTGCGGCACATAGTTCTCACGTATGTCTGCCGGTTGCCCACTACTTCCCGCGAGCTCGCCGTTGATCTCGACCTCCGAGGCGGCCTGAATACCGTGCAGCCACAGGGTAACCGGATGCCGCAGCGGGTCGGTGCGGATGAGCAGCCGATACGTGCCATAGCCGTAAGCGTCGCTACTGCCATCCAGCGCGGCCTGCCAGTTGCCCGGTACCTGGATGGCACTGGCGTTATCGGCGCCTGGGCGCTCCCCCGTCCGCCCCCGCAGCTCTCCCGGATAAAACAGCCATTCGCCATCTAAGAAGACGGGGTCGGAATCCTCGAGTCCCAACCCCCGCAGATCCACTATGCCGCCTGTTGCCGGTGATCCGCCCATGGTCTGAAAAGCTTGTGTCCAGGCCAACCGGACACCGGCCAGCAGCCCGAGGAATAACAAAAAAACGACCCCGTATTTGACGATCGTCTTCCCATGATCCGTATTCACGCTATGTATAGATTCCTGCACATGCTCCCCGTCCTCTACCCGCTTTTGCAGCGCTCTCTATTCTCTTAGTATGGACTATATGAGCCGCTGCGACAAGGGAGGTTCAAGCTGCATAACAAAAGGAGCTGTCCTGATGCCAGTGAAAACCGACAACAGGAAGCCCCAAGTAAAGTTTCTTCCGCTGGCTGAAATGACCATTACCAGTTACGAGCTGCTCAGCGCTGCACCGCATCAGGATTAAGATCCTGCCAAACCTTCTTGTTGCTGTAACGGCGGTCCGTACTGATCTCCTGTCCGAACCAGGCTGGCGGCTGGAAGCGCTCCGCTTCCTCCACGCTGGCGAACTCCACCTCCACAACCGTGAGGTCAAGCTGTTCGTACCGGTCGATCTCGAGACGCAACTCCCCAGTGTCCGCGGTGGTGCGGACTTTGATGAGCGGTGTCGTCCCCGACAACCTCATCATCTGCTCGTATATGCCTTCGCTGATCGTATATTCAATCTCCTCCCGGGCAATGCCGAGTCCCCGTTTGAAGGTATGAGTATGAATCATCTCGCCCGAATGAATGTCGGTGATGGCCCGGATCCGCAGCTCCTCGCCGTCATGAATCGCCAGATATGTCTGGGCGATCCGCTGTTCGCTGGCCACTCGCAGAGCCCCGCCAGCAGACAGCTCGTCCGGCAGCCGCTCCAGCAGCCATTTGCGTTCGATTTCCTGTGCCATGATGGTGCTTCCCCTCTCTTCTCCTGGTCATGCTACCATCATACACCGGACCGAAGGCGTCAGTACATATTTTTGCCGTAAAAAATCTCATCCATCTCCGCTTTCAGCGACTCGGTGATCTCCGCCTGCTCCTGCTCGCTAAGCGTATCCTTCGTATAGCCGAAAAGATAATCGTTGAGCTCGAACTTCTTCAGCTTGCACTTCGTATGGAAGATATTCTCCTGATAGACGTTGACGTCGATCATGTCGTACTGCTCGATGACATTGTCGGGAATATAGCTCTGGATCGAGCTGATCTCATGATCAATAAACAGCTTATGGCCGCTGATATCCCGTGTAAAGCCCCTCACCCTGTAGTCCATCGTCATGATGTCGGTATCAAAGGAGTGGATCATATAGTTGAGCGCCTTGAGCGGCGAGATCTCGCCGCAGGTGGACACATCGATGTCGGCACGGAACGTGCTGATGCCTTCGTCCGGATGGTATTCGGGGTACGTATGCACGGTGATATGGCTCTTGTCCAGATGCGCCAGCACCGTCTCCGGCAATGGTCCCGGCGACTCGTCGAAGGATTCGTTGGGCGCCCCGGCGACGGGCCCCTCGGAGACCAGGATCGTCACGCTCGCACCTTGGGGATCATAGTCCTGCTTGGCGATATTGAGCACATGAGCGCCGATGATGTCGGCGACCGCTTTCAGTATATTTGTAAGCCTTTCGGCACTGTATTGTTCATCAATATACTCGATATAGGCTTTCCTCTCGTCCCTGGTCCTCGTATAACAGATGTCGTACATGTTGAAGCTCAGCGATTTGGTAAGATTGTTGAAGCCATGCAGGGTGATCCGCTGCTCCTTGGTTAATTTCATTCAGTCATCGCCTCCTGTCGGGAATGCATGCGTTAGAGTATTTTACCCATCTCCTCCCAATTAAAATCATGGCGGCAGAAATGTAGGTCGGTACGGAAATATGCTATAGTAGCTCTATAGATACTTCAAGCGAAAAAGGAGCATGCGCATGGAAGAGAAGAAAGCAGAGCACTGCAAAATCGTTGTTGCGCTGGATACCATCGTCGGTAAATGGAAACCGATCATCCTGATGCAGCTGGAGTTTGGGGGAACGAAGCGGTTCAATGAGCTGCGGCGGCTGATGCCGGATATTACCCAACGGATGCTAACCCTGCAGCTGCGGGAGCTCGAGGAGCAGGATCTTGTGAAGCGGGTCATCTATCCCCAGGTACCGCCCAAAGTAGAATACTCCCTGACCGAGTACGGCAAGAGCATCATCCCGCTTCTGCACTCGATGCATGAGTGGGGCGCCAAGCATCTGGAGCATATGGAAGCGCGCAATAAGCGTCTATCACAGGAGCAGGTAGGCGAGTAAAAAGGCGGCCCCTGTCCAAAGAGACAGAGGCCGCCTGACACGGGATGCGCCGCAGTTTATTTGAATACTTTGAGGCGGGTCTCCAGCGGTGCAAATTCTTTCTCGCCGGGTTGTGCCTCCTGCTTGCCGAAAGGCATCTGTGCCAGCAGCTTCCAGTTCTCCGGAAGGCCCCACTCTGCCTTGACCTGCTCGTCGATCAGCGGGTTGTAGTGCTGCAGGGATGCGCCGTAGCCTTCCGCCGTCAGAGCGGTCCAGACAACGAATTGCAGCATGCCGCCGGACTGATTGGACCAGATCGGGAAGTTGTCCTGATAGGTCGGGAACTGTTCCTGCAGCCCATTGATCACTTCTTGATCCTCAAAGAACAGGATAGTGCCATAGCCGCTGTCGAAACCGGCCAAGCGCTCTTCGGTCGCAGCAAAGCTGTCCGCAGGCACGATGGCACGCAGCGTTTCTTTGGCGATGTTCCACAGCTTATGGTGATGCTCGCCGAGCAGGATGACGACACGGGAGCTTTGTGAATTAAACGAGGATGGAGTATAGTTAACGGCATCGCCGATGATCTGCTCCAGCTTGTCGTCCCCTATGACTGCCTCGCTGCTGATTGCATAGTAGCTTCTTCTTTGTTTTACCTGTTCCAGAAAAGTATTGCTCACTATCGCCACTCCTTCTCATCTTTAGATTATATAGGCTCAGCTCGAATAGGTTGCCGCCACTGCGGCTGTTCTGATTCACTGCTCGTTCCACTTATTAGTGTTCCGGATACAAGACGTCCCTATACGGAGCGATGCCACTTTCTAATTATGAGCTATAAACCTTTTTAATGTAAGTAGGCACAAATTTGTGAGATAGTATACTTTTAGGTACCGTCATAAGCGGCATTGGCTACTTGCGCTGCCAGTAAAAAATGGCTAGCTGCGTACGGTCCCGCAGCTCCAGCTTGTCGAGGATAATCGTCAGCATATTGCGCACCGTTCCCTGACTCAAGAAGAGCTGCTCGCTGATCTCTTTATTGGACAGTCCCTGCGCCACTCCGTCGACGATCTCGGTCTCCCGCTCCGTCAGTCCTTCGATCGGCTCGGGCCCCGGGGAGATGATCGTCTTGAGCACTTCCGGATCCAGCACCGTTGTCCCGCTGGACAATGCCCGCAGCTGCGCAGCCATATTATCCACTGAGGCCGATTTGATCAGATAACCTTCAGCTCCCGCTTGCAGGGCGAGCCGGATGTTGCTCTCATCCCGGAAGGTTGTCAGCATCATCACCCGGACGGTTGGAAACATCGACTTGATCGCCTTCGTACTGGTGATCCCGTCCATCACGGGCATCTGAATATCCATCAGGACGATATCGGGAGCAAGACGCCGGCACAGCTCGATCGCCTCCTGACCATGGCGGGCCACACCTACAACTTCCAGATCCTCTTCCTTGCCGAGCAGCAGCTTCAGGCTCTGCCCGACCAGCGGATCGTCATCGGCGATCAGCAGCTTCATCACCGCTTACCTCCCCCTCTATAGGAATGACACATACCAGCATGAAACCGTTGTCCCGGCTGACCGACAGGCTGCCTCCATAAGCGCGCGCCCGCAGCTGCAAGCTCTTGAGCCCGCTGCCGGCTGGACCGGAGCTGGCAGCCGTGCCGTTATCCTGGACGAGCAGACGGGCAATTTTCTCCCCCGACTGCACCTCGATCCGGACATAGCTTGCGTTGCTGTGCCGTGCGACATTGGTGAGCGACTCTTTAAGGCATGCCTCCAGCAGTTCCCAGTGATGCGCTTGCATACGCTGCATATCCCCCGTTTTGCTGAAGCTCATCTCGAGCCCCCCGTATTCCTGCACGACCGCCTCCAGCCGCTCGATCCCGATGCGCGTGACAGGTGTCGCGTTGTGTACGGTCTCCCGCAGGCTTGCCGTGCTGCGCTCCAGCCGGCGCTTCACCTCAGAGAGCAGTTTATCCGCTTCCTCCGGTTCCTTGACGTAGTCATAAGCCTGCAGGGCGAGCGTCGCACCCGTCAGATCATGGCCGAGGTGGTCGTGGAGCTGTCTGGCGATGCGGTACCTCTCCATCAGCTCCGCCTGCTGGGCGACAGACCGGCTGGCAGTGAGCAGCTCGCTTTTGACCCGCTCCAGCTCCAGCCGACCCTGCCGCTGCTCGTCCGCTTCCTGCTGGTACCGCTGCCGCTCCCCGAGCATCGTTCGTGAGAAGACGGCGACGAAGAAGGTCACCCCATAATACCACAAGCCTAGCGCTGCGGAGCCCTGCGACAACGGAAGGGCAGCTAACAGCAGCAGCGCAACCGGCCATCGGCCGGCTAAGATCAGCTCCAGCATCGGCAGCGCAAATGCATAGGCAGCCAGCGGGGTCGCAGGCAAGAAGAGGAGACAGATCAATATATCGCCTAACACTGCCCACAGCGAGAGCTTGAACCGCACCCGCAGGCAGACCATAACCAGCAGGAGCAGGATAAGCAGGAAGGAAACGCTCTCCGAATCGCCGACGATCCAGAGGTGGGTCAACATGCCAATCTGAAGAAACCGCCAGATTCGCACAAAAACGATCGGATCCACAGGCAAGCCCCCCTTTGCTTACGATTATCCCGGGTTTATATCCTTATCCTATATTATCTTACTATGAAGGAAGGCCTCGCGGTTAGGAAGTTACAATTGTCATTATTAACGTCCACCTGCACAAACAGCCCCCTGGCCGTCAAGAACCCGGCAGGAGGCTGTTGCATCAGGATATATAAGCCGCTTAATTCCGAATCAGATAATCGAAGGCGCCCAGAGCCGCGTTGGCTCCCGAACCCATGGAAATAATGATCTGTTTGTATGGCGTATTGGTGCAATCGCCTGCAGCGAACAGGCCGGGAAGGCTGGTCGCCCCGTGATTGTCCACGATCAATTCGCCCATCCGGTTCTTATCCACGACATCGCCCAGCCAGTCGGTGTTCGGCACCAGCCCGATCTGTACGAACACGCCCTCGAGTTCGATATGGTGCTCCTCGCCGCTCTCGCGTTCGGCATAGGTGATGCCGTTCACTTTGTCGGTGCCCGTGATCTCTTTGGTCTGGACGTTCTTCAGTACGGTGGTATTAGGCAGGCTGTTCAGACGATCCTGAAGCACGGAGTCCGCTTTGAGCTCCGGGGCAAACTCAAGCAGCGTCACATGGCTGGCGATACCTGCCAGGTCGATTGCCGCTTCGACACCGGAGTTGCCGCCGCCGATGACCGCCACATGCTTGCCTTCAAACAGCGGACCGTCGCAGTGAGGGCAGTATGCGACGCCTTTGTTTTTGAACTCGGCCTCGCCAGGCACGCCGACATTGCGCCAACGGGCACCCGTCGAGAGGATGACGGTCTTGCTTTTCAGCACTGCGCCGTTCTCCAGCTCAACCTCGATCAGATCCTTCTTCTCCAGACGCTTGGCACGCTGCAGCTTCATGATATCGACGTTGTACTCTTTGACGTGCTCTTCCAGGCTTGCCGCGAGCTTCGGTCCCTCCGTATACTTCACGCTGATGAAGTTCTCGATGCCCAGCGTATCCATTACTTGACCGCCGAACTTATCGGCTACGATGCCGGTGCGGATGCCTTTGCGCGCGGCATAGACCGCTGCGCTGGCGCCAGCCGGACCGCCGCCGACAACCAGGACGTCATAAGGCTCCTTGTTCTCGAACTCCGACGCATCCGGCCCGCCGCCGATCTTGGCGACGATCTCCTCGATGCTCATGCGGCCGCCGCCGAAGAACTCGCCGTTCAGGAAGACGGATGGGACAGCCATCACTTCCTTGCTTTCCACCTCATCCTTGAACACTGCGCCGTCGATCATCGTATTGGAGATGCCGGGATTCAGCACGCTCATGACATTGAGCGCCTGGACGACATCCGGACAGTTGTGGCAGCTCAGGCTGACATACGTCTCGAAGCGGTATTCGCCTTTGATCGCTTTAATCTGGTCGATGACGCTCTGGTCCACCTTGGGCGCTCTGCCGCTTACCTGCAGCAGGGCCAGGACGAGTGAAGTGAATTCATGTCCAAGCGGCGTTCCCGCAAAGACAATCCCCGATTCCTCTCCCACCTTGTTCACACTGAAGCTCGGCGTGCGCGGCAGGTCTGCTTTTTCGACGGTAATCCGGGATGTCATCCCGCTCAGCTCGTCGATCAGCTCTTGCATCTCTTCTGAGGACTTGCCCTCGCCCGTGCTGACCTTGAGCACCAGGTCGCTCTCGAGCATCTGGAGATATTGGTTTAATTGTTCTTTGATATCAGCATCCAAAGCCATGGGATCACCTCATCGGATAGATTTTTAAAACGGCCGGAGCGGCACAAGCGGGAATAGCTCAGATCCGCTCGACCTCTCCGGCACGTGGTTGGGACGTTTTCTTTCTTCGTGATCAACAGCGAACTTAGATTTTGCCTACCAGGTCAAGTCCAGGCTTCAGCGTTGCGCCGCCTTCTTGCCACTTGGCCGGGCATACTTCGCCTGGGTTGTTGCGTACGTACTGAGCAGCTTTCACTTTGCCTACCAGCGTGCTGGCGTCGCGGCCGATGCCGCCGGCATTGATCTCTACGGCTTGGACGATGCCGTCCGGATCGATGATGAACGTGCCGCGGTCAGCCAGGCCGTCTTCTTCGATCAGTACGTCAAAGTTGCGGGAGATCGTGTGGGAAGGATCGCCGATCATGATATATTTGATTTTGCCGATCGTCTCGGAGCTGTCATGCCATGCTTTGTGCGTGAAATGCGTATCTGTCGACACGGAATATACCTCTACGCCCAGCGCTTGGAGTGCGTCGTATTGGTCTTGCAGGTCGCCGAGCTCTGTCGGGCATACAAATGTGAAATCCGCCGGATAGAAGCATACAATGCTCCATTTGCCTTTGAAGTTAGCTTCAGTAACTTCGATAAACTGGCCATTCTGGTAAGCTTGGGCTTTAAACGGTGCGACTTCTTTTCCAATCAGAGACATGTGATGGTTCCCTCCTAAAGGTAATTGATTATTAAACTCATTCTAAACTAATATTAATTATCCTCAGTGGGATTGTCAAGTCCTTGTCGCCAAGAACATGTCCCGGTGAGGCCGTCAGCCTATATTTTACACGAATGCTCCCATAAATGCACATGACAAAGCGCACATATCCCGACTGGATTTAATGTCGATGTTCTACTGCTCCCATGAGTCCGGTGTTCACAAGAATCCGCACATAGTCGTCGCTTTATGCATAACCACTTACGATGACCAGGCTTTTGCTGTTTCAATTCGTGCCGCCCTGGGTATATTTCATCAGATCTTGTTGGAGAAAAATATGGGAAGGATTGAATCATTTTGCAAACAAAAAGGTCCGCCTGCAAGAGCCACTATATATTTGTATGCCTGCTCGTCGCGATGGTCTTGCTCGCAGGATGCACCAGCAACGTCTCGCCCGGTGGCGGTACCGATAACGGCGGACACTATCAGCCTGCCGAACCCGGAAGCGTCAATCTGGAGCGGCTTCAGGGGATGTATTACGGGTTCAGCCCCGACTTTGACGGATCAGAATGCGGGGGCATGTGCTGGAATATCATCACCTTCCTGCCGGACCAGCAGGTTGTACTGGACGCCCCGCCCTCAGGCGGTCCCGAGACGATCGATTGCGGCGAAGGCATCTGCCAATCTTATACGATCGAGAACGGGGAACTGATTCTGGAGGATGGCGAGACCCGCAGCATCGAGGTTGCAGGCGGCCTCCTAGTTATCGACGAAGTCGAGTTGGCGCCTGTGCAGCCGGTAGAAGATAATCTGACCTTGGATCAGGAGTATGAGCATCAGGGCTTCAGCGGTCTGGCGGGGATCTCAGCTGGATCGACTTCCTGGCGAGAGACGATCACCTTTAAGCCCGACGGCACCTACGAGAGCAGCGACCTGATGATCGGCTCCGTAGCCGGCGGCGCACCGACCACTGGCGCGGCTGGCGGGGATTCCAGCGGCACCTACCGGATCAGCGGCAATACGATTGAGCTGACCGATAGCAGCGGGGACGTCTCGCGTGCGCTTTTCTTCATCCATGACGACGATGACAGCATCCAGATCGGCGACAGTAATTTTATGATCGAGTAACGCCGCTTGATCGCTTGAAGCAGCCAATCGAAAAGTAAAAAGGTGCCGGTATAGGCGGTTTGCGGAACGAGAGGATCCTTTTCAGGAAGTAAGGCAGGTAATGAAAGGGCTCGTGAACTCCCGTAAAAAATACGTAACGCGCACCTTCGTCTTGTCCTAGACCGGGAACGCACAAGCTGGAGCCAAAGAATCCCCCTTTGTACCACGGCTCGCCCGTACGGGCATCCAACACTTCCTCTGGATCCGTACTCCACTCTTCTCTGTTGCCGCTTGGCGTATCGGATTTTAAAATCCACAGTTTTTGATCCGGATAGGAAGGATTACCGTACAGATTAGGGCTTGTGCTCACAAGCATCTCGTACCCGTCTGATGTCTTGGTAACATAAGCATGCGCGATGCTGACCTGTTGCGAGAAAAAGAGCAGCGGCTCCGACCAACCGTTGATGCCGTCTTCACTTTCGATATAATAGATCTCATCCTGCTGCCTGATTCCCTTGACGGCCTCTTTTTGGTTGGCTCGGTACCACATCCGCCACTTCCCGTCCGCATAGACAACTTTTGGTCCAAGCGCATTCGGGTTGCGGTCTGTCCCGGTGACGACCGGTTCCGGATGCCGGCTCCAGCCGTTCGGTCCTTTCTCCAAGAAACCGATGGAGAAAGGACTCGTATTGCTCAAGGGGCTTTTGGACTGTCGACCGGTATAATAGATGCGGCTGCAAGGTACGACAACTCCTTGGCTGTTTGTTGCCCTTCCCTCGACATAACAAGGCTCATGGAGCCCGTAGCCGTCCCATTCTTGTTTGCTTGGTTGCGGTATAAGCGGACGGGCCTGGGCAGGCTGACCGGGCTCATGCGTGATGGCCCACTTCGCATCGCTGTCTAGCGACTCTCCCATTGGCAGGCTGGCACTGAACAGATTGTTCTTGAAACTTTTTTGAAAACCGCCAAAAAACATCCACCACTGCTCGCCAATCTTATGAACATTTGGATCGCCGGCACCCAATAGATTCGTTATCGGCCGGTAGCCGTCCAACATACCGAAAATCATTTCCGGTCTCATCCTATGTCGCCTCCTTGACGATCAAGACGGTCTGTAAGCTCGGAAGCCAGCCAATCCAGCCATTCCATCTCCATCCGATAATGGGCCCCCAGCAGCCGGAGGTTAGCCCGCTTTCCCAAAGTCTCCGGCCTATCGCGAGCATCGCCAGTGGAAGGAATTTTCTCCAGGAAATGAGCCACCCAATCGTACCGTTTCTTCACCTGAATTAAGGCCTCATCCGGAGGCAGCAACTCGATAAACGCAATCGGGATGCTATAGTCGAACTTCACAAGCTCTTGGGAAGCCAGTCCCTCGTATACCATCGCTTCCAGTTTGTCCTTGCCGGCGGTAGTCAAGGTATAGACCTTCTGGGAGGGCATGTTCCCATCCTGATGTGTATTGGCTTCAATCCAGCCCTTGTCGGCCATGCGCTGCAAAGCAAGGTAGATGGATTTCCGACTAACATTGGCCCAGTAGCGCATTTTGCGCTCCTCCATTGCTTGATCCAGTTGGTACCCATAACGGTAGCCTTCATTGAGCATACCTAGTACCATACATTCTACATAAGACATATGTGGGCGCTCCTTGTCGTATATTAGTGTAACATATACTAGTGTATGTTACACTAATGATCGATATTTCTCAAGAACCTCTCTAGGCTCTCGAGAAAATAAGCTTCCTAAAGCCCTCTCGCCCGCACCATCTCCGCGAATGCCCGGAAAGCTGCCGGCGCGAACCGACACTCCCGCCGAACCAGCCGAACCGCTGCGTGTCTGTAGCCCTCCGGGATCGATACGGCACGCAGGCTTTCATACCCTCCCTGCAGCACAGAGGCGGGCAGCAATGTCGAAGCCAAGCCCGACCGGACGCAGCTAAGCAGCGTCTCCAGCGAGCTGACTTCGATCAGCTGCCTGATCTCCACCCCTTCGCTGTGCAGCCACTTCTCCAGTACAGCCCGGTATGGACAGCCACGCGGCGAGACCGCCCACGTTAACCCCGATAACTCCAATGTGCGGCCCGCCTCCGACTGACTCAGCCACTTGAGCTCGTCTTGCTGCTCATACTCCACCGATAGTCCGGCAGACGCCGGATCTCCCGAGAGAAAAGCGCCGTCCAGGCGGTAGTCCAGTACCTGCTCTAGCAGCTCCGGCGACTGCCCGGTGACCAGCGATAACGCCACTTGCGGGTACTGCTGCTGGAATGCGGACAGGATTCCCATAAAATTGCCGCAAGTAACCGTCTCCACAACGCCGATCCGCAGGTTCCCGCCCGGCATGTCTGGCTCCCGAACGGCGTCGACCGCATCCTCAGCCAGCCGGACGATCTGGACGGCGTACTCCCTGAAGGCATTGCCCCGCTCCGTCAGTTCCACCCCTTTGGGCAGACGGCGGAACAAGCTGGTGCCCAGTTCCTCCTCCAGCTTTCGCAGCCTTGCGGTCACATTG
Organism: Paenibacillus jepli; assembly: GCF_047238105.1. NCBI lineage: Bacteria > Bacillati > Bacillota > Bacilli > Caryophanales > Paenibacillaceae > Paenibacillus > Paenibacillus jepli. The sequence continues at coordinate 5,851,721 of NZ_JBDFMD010000001.1, read as the reverse complement.
GACTGGACATAACCAAGCTGCTCCGCCGCCCGTGAGATCGTGCCTTGCTCAGCAATGCTCAAAAATATGCGAAGGTCGGTCAGTTCCATCAAATACTCTCCTTGCTATCACTTTTCGTGATATCAATATGATTTCTAATCATTATACATACTCCCCAGCGAACGATACAATAGGCCCATCCCAACATATTGGATAGGAGGCATCTTTCATGTCAAACGCAGTATCTCCCAAAACTGTTCTTATTCTCGTCGGCAGTCCCCGCCGCAGCGGCAACTCGGCGGCTATGGCCGAGGCTGCAAGGAAAGGCGTCGAAGCCGCAGGCCACCAGGCCAAGCTCCGCTATATCGATGACTACATTGAATCCTTCCTGCGGGACTGCCGGAGCTGCCGCCTGCCGAGTGGCGATTGCTCGATTACCGACCGGTTTCAGGAGCTTTTCAAAAACGACTTCCTGCCTGCCGATGGCGTCATCTTTAGCACGCCATTGTACTGGTACGGTGTATCCGCGCAGATCAAAGCGTTTTTCGACCGCACCTTCTGCTACTATGCCGCTTCATATCCCGACGCTGCCCAGGTGACTGCCCGGATGTCCCGCAAGCGGCTGGCGCTGACGATCGCATCGGAGGAGACGTATCCCGGCGCCGCGCTCGGCGTGATCCATCAGCTGCAGGAATACACCCGTTACACGTACTCCGAGCTGGTCGGCGTCGTCCGCGGCATCGGCAACAGCAGAGGGGAGGTTGCCGGCGATCCCGGCTCGCCGCTCGATGCTGCGGAGCGGCTGGGCTACCGTTTTTTTGATGCCAGCTATTCCGATTACCATTTCGATTCACCCCGGGATCCCAGAGTATGGCAGCAGCCATAAGTCGGTGTCCGAAGCAAGCCGCCCTTTCCTGTCCCATGCGGACGGAAGGGGCGGCTTTTTGACATGGATAGGGATGTTACGGCAGGTCTATTGTTCACCCGACTTCTCGTGGTAGAATGGATAGTGGGAAGGAGGTCAGCAATGACCATGGAAAACAACGAAAACGAAAACAAAGCTAGTGAAAACAAACCTAATGAAAACCCTGTAAAAGAGAAAACAGAAGAAGAAAAGAAACGCGAAGAAGAAGCCAAAAAAATCATTGTTGCGGTACACAACCGTTCGCTCCAGATGCTGCAGGGGGATTTTGACGCCTATAAGGTCGAAGGCCAGATCATCAACCATCCGAACTTCGGCCCGATGTTCGTCTATCGGCTCAAAGAGAACGAAGGCGACAAGGAGTATGCGTGCGGCTTCTTTATGAATGAAATGCTGAAGAAGCATCAGGAAGCCGGACGAGCCGGCCAATGGCTCGCTTCTTTCTATATCGATATGATCGCTGAGGGCGTCAGCCGGCCGCTGCTCAAGCCCCCTTCCAATAAAGAAGAGGCAAAAAAGGTGCTCGATGAACATATCGTGCCGCACTGTGCCCGTTCCGTCCAGGAAGAATTCGGCACCGAGGCCAAGGTTGGCTTCAACATGCACAAGCAGGCCGGGCCTGTACTCGAAGCGGGCTTCCCGCACCTCAAGGACGGCAACAACGCTTGCGCGATGCCGCTGCAGTTCTTGCTCACGCTACATCTGATGAACCGCGATCCGTCTGAACCGCTGATCAACGGGCTGTACAAGATTCAAGAAGAATACGAGGCCAAGCAACAGGCCTAAAATTCCTTGGCAAAGGAGTTGTCGCACGAATGGAGTATATCACACTTGGCCGTACCGGGCTGGAAGTCTCCCGGCTGTGCCTCGGCTGCATGAGCTACGGCGTTTCCGAGCGGGGCACGCATCCCTGGACGATGGATGAATCAAGCAGCCGTCCGTTTTTCAAGCAGGCGCTGGAGCTGGGGATCAACTTTTTTGATACCGCCAATGTGTATTCGGATGGGACAAGCGAGGAATTCGTAGGCCGTGCGCTGAAAGAACTGACTCGCCGCGACGACGTTGTCATCGCCACCAAGGTCAACGGACGTATGCGCCCAGGCCCAAATGGCGCCGGGCTCTCCCGTAAAGCCATCTTGAGCGAGATCGATCATAGCCTGCAGCGTCTGGGTACCGAATACGTCGATCTGTACCAGATCCATCGTTTCGATCCCCATACCCCCATCGAAGAAACGATGGAAGCGCTGCACGATGTCGTAAAGGCAGGCAAGGCCCGCTATATCGGCGCTTCCTCGATGTATGCCTGGCAGTTCCTCAAGATGCAGCATGCGGCCGAACAGAACGGCTGGACACGATTCATCTCTATGCAGAACTACGTCAATCTGCTCTACCGTGAGGAAGAGCGGGAGATGCTGCCGCTCTGCAAGGCTGACGGGATCGGCGTCATTCCGTGGAGTCCGCTGGCCAGAGGACGCCTGACCCGGGATTGGGACGAGCATAGTGCGCGCTCCGAGACCGACGAGTTCGGCAAGACCCTCTATGCCCATACGGTGGATGCCGATCGCAGTGTCATCGAGCGGGTGGCAGAGATCGCCGCCGAGCGGGGTGTCCCCAGAGCTCAGGTCGCGCTCGCATGGGTACTCCAGAAGGACGGGATCACCTCACCGATCGTCGGCGCTACCAAGCTTCACCATCTCGAGGATGCCGTGGCGGCCCTCAGCCTGGGCTTAACCATGGAGGAGATTGCCAGGCTGGAAGAGCCTTATGTGCCTCATCCCGTGCTGGGCTTCAACTGAATATAGCGCAGACAAGCCGCCCTCCATTCTACAAGAGAGCGGCTTGTTCCTTAAGATAACCCTAATTTAGCTGCCGGACCTGGCTAGCCGAAAGCCGAGATCGTCAATGCGAAACGTCGGATGACTGCGGCGCCGGCAGGTCGCTCCGCAGCCCCTGGCTTCCTCCGCCCAACTGCCGCCGCGGAATACGCGATAAGTTCCATATACTTCGGTATCATACAGATCCCAGCACCACTCCCACACATTGCCGAGCATATCATGGAGACCCCACGGATTCGGCTGCTTGCGACCTGCCTCCTGGATCCTGCCGTCGGCGTTATCCCGGTACCAAGCGATCTCATCGAGCTCGCCATATTGATATGCCGTCGTTCCCGCCCTGCAGGCATATTGCCATTCCGCTTCCGTAGGCAGACGATAACCATCCGCAGTCCAATCACAGTAGACTCGCTCGCCTTCATCGGTGAATGAATAGCATGGCTGCAGGCCCGACCTGCGAGACAGCAGATTGCAGAAGGCAATCGCGTCATGCCAAGACACCTCTACTACCGGTGCCAGAGCAGGAGACTGAACTGCTGCAGCCGGCAGCATGATCGAGTTGTACAACTCATTTGTTACAGGAACCGGTGCCAGCAGAAAGGAAGGGATCGTTTCCGTCCAAGTTGTCTTTTTACGATCATCCCTCATGTGAATCTCCCCTGCCGGGATCCTTATCATCGGATATGCTTCATCGGTAGCTTGTGCGTCGGACACCTATCTTCCTCCCATTGGTTTGATCGCTAGAACGCACCAAGCTTGTCAATCGCTTCTTGCTCGGTTGGTACAAATAAGAACTGCCGCCCCTGATTGCACTCATAGATGAAATCACGTAGGCTTTTGCTCGTGAGCTCCGAGAAATCCCCGACGATTGCCAGCTTGGTCCCGTAATTCGTGAACTTCTGCAAAATATCGCCTGCCACTCGGGTCGACAAATCAAAAAAGCGTTCGCTGAACAAAGCTTGCGGGATCACCATCCGGGTGCAGTCAGTCTCATAATGAACCGACGCCATCAGATCCAGGGCCGTCTGCACATCGTCGATGACATCCGGCCAACTGCGGACAACCGCGACCGGCGCCCCGTCTGTGTCTATCTTAACAACCTCCATTTTTCGCTCCTCCCTTATCTCCTTCATCCTTCATGAAACGCTGCACATAGGCCTCGCCGATATAGCGGTTATCCCCGCCCCCGGGGGCCGGCACCTGGGCTGTCCGGAAAAAGCTAAGCCCTACGACCATCGCAAACAACCCGTAAGCTGCACCGTAGCTGTCCTCAACTTGCATCTGGCCCGTCTGCTTGCCGTATTCGAGAATTCTGGCAATGCCCTGCAGGTCTGCCGTATAGCTCTTGGCTACGACGTCCTGAAGCGAGGGATCGACCATCGCTTTGGAGAAAAACTGCACGAACAGCCGGCCCTGCTGTGCAAACGGGATCGTCATCGCTGCGGGGCCATCCGCAGCGGACACCTGGATCTCGCCATCCTCCTCTTCGTCATCGGTTGGCAGGATGTGCTGAAGAGTGACCTCCAGCATCTGGGCTGCCGTCATCGAACCGTTTATCTCGGATTGGATCTTCACACCAAAGTAAGCCATAAACGCCCGAAAGGCCTGGATCGTCAGTTCGTCCTTATTCTTGAAATAATACGTCACCACCCCTTTAGAGCAGCCAGCCTGCTCGGCCACCTTATCCAGCGTCATGCCATCCATGCCGAAGCGGCTGATGCAGGTCAGAGCGGCGTTGATGACCTCCGCCCGTCGTTTGGGCTCCATGCCAAGCTTGGGCACGCTTCCGCCTCCTTTTTTTATACTGACCAGTCGGAATAAATAAAGATTAACGGAAGCCCGCCTATATGTCAATTACCGGTCGCGCAGGACCGTCAAATACATGAGCATCAGTCCCAGAAGCAATACCGTACTGATACCGCCCACGACCTGGACACCGGTCATAAAGGCTTCCCTAGCAGCGGCCAACATCTCGTGGCCAGGCAGTGCGGCAGCTACAGACACCGCACCGGCCAGCGTGTCTCGGGCCGCTGCGGCCGCCTCCGGCAGCATCTCATCGGGGACCTGGTCTGCCATGATCAGCCGATACACCGTCGTCCCTACCGTACCAAGAACGGCAATGCCTAGCGCCATGCCGAGCTCGCTGCTCATCTCGGACAACGAAGAGGCCGCGCCCGTCTTCTCCGGCGGGGCAGAGGCGATGACCAGGTCCGTGCTCAGCACCATGAGCGGGCTAAGCCCAAACATGATCAGGATGCTTCCGCTCACCATCGTCTCCAGGCCTGGCAGTCCAAACCAAACTGCCGCATTGAAGGAGAGATACCCGATACTCGCGACCAGCAAGCCTCCCGCGATCAGCCGGCCGGTGCCGGCTCGGCGCGCCAGCGCCGGCGTCGCCAGCGCGCCGATAATATTGGCCGCCGCATACGGGATCATCCACAGTCCCGCTTGAAGCGGGGAGAGCCCTTCCACCAGCTGCAGATATTGGGCAAAAAACAGGACGAACCCGCCAAGGGTAAGAACGGCTGCCAGCAGGCCGATCAGCGCGCCATTAAAGGTACGATTGCGGAACAGCCCCAGGTCCAGCAACGGCGCACGGACGGCGCGCTGCCGCTGCACAAAGATAATTCCCGCCCCCAGTCCGAGAGCAACCGCGATAAACGGTCCTGCGCCAAAACCATAGGTTGCCATCTCTTTCAGTCCGTATACCGTGCAGAGAATCGCAACCAGCGACAGCAGGACACTGGGCAGATCCAGCTTGCCCGCGTCGCGGTCACGGTACTCCGGCAGCAGGAAGGGTCCGGTCGCCAGGAGGAGGAGCATCACCGGCACCCCGAGCAGGAAAACCGCTCCCCACCAGAACCACTCGAGCATGATGCCGCCGACCAGAGGACCGATCGCCCCACCTGCCGAAAAGCAGCTGAGCCACACGGCGATAGCGATCCCCCGTTGTCTGGGCTGGCTGAACATGTTGCTGATGAGAGACAGGGTAGAAGGCATCAGGGTAGCGCCGGCGATGCCCAGCAGTCCCCGGGTGATGATCAGCATCTCTGAGCTGACGGCAAACGCCGCGGCAATCGAACACAGTCCAAATGCACCTGCTCCGATCAGCAGCAATCGTTTGCGGCCGATCCGGTCGCCCAGCGTGCCCATCGTCACCAGAAAACCCGCAATCATAAAACCATAGCTGTCCAAAATCCATAACTGCTGCGTACTGGAAGGCCGCAAATCCGCCACCACATGGGGCAGGGCCAGATGCAGCACGGAAAAATCCAGCGCCAATAATAGCGTCGCCAAAGCGAGTACTGTGAGGCCGAGCCATTCCTTTACCCCGGCTGCTTCCGGCTTCTGTGCACTGCGATGCTGTTCCATGACAAGCTCCACCTCTTCATCGATCGTGATGAATCTATCCTAGCGGATTTAGTTGTCGATGAAATCCAGCGAATGTCTGAGCCCGAGACTACGACAATAGTCGTAGAACCGGCAGCGCCGTGTACTTGGAGTCCTCAGTCGAACCACTTGTTGCGCAGCGCGTGAACGGCCGCTTTGGTCCGGTCCTGCAGCTCCAGCTTGCCCAATATGGAGGTGATGTGCGTTTTGACCGTCTTCTCGGTAATAAACAGCTGCGCGGCGATTTCTTTGTTGCTGTGACCCAGGGTGATAAGATACAGCACTTCCCTCTCCTTGGGCGTCAACTGCTCCAAGGCCGCTTCCTCCTGCCGATTACCCGTCGCGTTTAGGACCAGCTGCTGCGTAACTTCGGGATGAAAGGTGCTGTTTCCTGCCACCGCTGCCCGGATCGTGTCCGCCAGCACCTTGGGCTCGACATCCTTTAACTGATACCCGATCGCGCCTTCCCGGATGGCAGGCAATACCGATTCGCGGTCCGAGAAGCTGGTCAGCATGATGACCTTGATGTTCGGATACTGGCGGGTGATTTGCCTTGTCGCTTCGATCCCGTCCATGACGGGCATCTGGATATCCATGAGCACCACATCCGGCGCAAGCCGGGCGATCAAGGCCAATGCCTCTTGGCCGTTGCCGGCCTGGCCGACGATCTGCATATCGTCTTGGGCGCCCAGGAAATAATGCAGCCCGCGCAGCACAACGAGATGATCATCCACCAGCAGCACTTTGATGGCCATCACGTTTCTCCTCCTCCCTGCGCCGATGGGACTTTGGCGATGATCTTCGTCCCCTGCCCCTCCGCGCTATGAATCTCCAGCGTGCCCTGCAGCCGCTCTACCCGCTCCTTCATGCTGGTCAAGCCCAGCGATCCCTGAGGAGGCTTGGAAGGGTCAAAGCCGCATCCCTTGTCGGTGATGCGCAGCACAGCCTGCCCTGCAACTTCGAACAGCTCCACTTCGACCTTGTCCGTACCTGCGTGCTTCCTGACGTTGTTGAGCGCTTCTTGGCCGACGCGCCACAGCGCCTCCCCGAGCTCCGGTGCCAACCCAGGCAAGCTTCCAGCAACATGTACCCCTCCCAGTCCGAGTTGCTCCGCATAGCTTCGCAGTTGTACTGCCATATCTATGACGGCATCGCCCTCGGAACGAAGCGCCCAGATCAATTCCTTCATCTCGGTCAGCGCCTGTTGCGCGAGATCTCCCAGCTCCCCCAACCCCTCGGCCAACTCACCGTCTTGCGGCTGCAGCCTAAGCCTGAGACCTTGTGCGATGAGAGAGAGCGAGAACAGCTTTTGATTGACCGAATCGTGCAGATCGCGGGATAACCGGCCCCTCTCTTCTTCGAGCACGAGCTGTCTGTTTTCCTCATAGAGGCGTACATTGTCGATAGCCAGCGCCACATGCTCCGCCAGATCGTGGAAAATCTCGGTCTCGCAATCATCAAAGGGCGCTTCGCTCCTGCCAAGCACCAGGATGCCGACAACCGATTGACGATTCAGTAAAGGAAGCGCCAGCAAATGAAGCTGCTTATCGGCAGGTTGAAGGACAGGGAAACTTACAGGCTGCCTTTGATGTTGGCCGGCTTGCTGCTGCCTTGCTGCCAGGAGGATAGGATCTGTGGAAGCGGACAGCTTCATCATATCGATGGTCTGATCCACCAGGCAGAGCTCTCCTTGCCGATAGAGAGTGTCCAGATGAAGAAGGTCCCCATGTCTTAGGATGATGGCTACTGTATGCCAGCCAAAAGAACGGCCGATCTGCCGGGCAAACGTCCGCAGCAGCTCGCTCACCTCCGTAATCCGCCAAGCGCTGCGGATGACGGCGCCGATCGTTGCATAGTAGGTTGACACCCGCTTCTCCTGTTCGTACAAATCCATGCCCGCACCTCCGCTTCAGTCAGCCGCAAGCAAGATGCGGCCTGAGCCTGCTCAATCGAAATAACGGCTAATCCTAGCGATCAGCCGTCATAAGATGTCGTACGTTCATACAAGGGATTACTTCGACTCCATAACGGCAAAGTAATGATCTTCATCGTCGGCGAAGTTGAAGACGCGGCCGGATGGCAGTGTAACCAGCTCACCAACGGTAACCCCTTGCTCGGTCAGACGCTGATACAATCCGTCGAGATCCTCTGAGAAAAACATGAGCGAAGGCGTGTCGAGATTAAGCTCCGGCGACATCGCCGCCACGACGGCTTTATTGTGCAGGACGATCGATGTAGCCGCGCCCTTGGGAGCCACTTCGATCCACCGCATCCCTTCGCTGTCTTCCTCAGAGACGACTTCAAAACCCAGCTTTTCCGTCCAGAAGGTACGGGCTGCGTCCTGATCGTCGACGTACAACATGATTTGACCGACTTTGCTGATCATGCGTCATTCAACTCCTTTGCGTCCATGCGCGTGATAGGCCAAGCTGTATCCAGTATAGCACGCCCATCTGGCCGATAGTTATCTATTGTTGGGCAGGCATCGCTTCCCCCTGTCCAAGCTCGCCGGCCAGCCTCTCCAGGTCCGCCTTCGTGACCGACGGAATGAGCGCCGGCGAGCGTTCCAGCGCGGTCGCGCTTTGTGTGCGGGCCTCCTCCATTTTGCCGAGCTGCTGCAGCGTCAGGGCATAATAATAATAGGATTCCGCGTACTTGGGCGACTTCTCCATCACCTTGACATACATCTGCTCGGCCTCCTCGTAGCGTCCCAGCAGATAATAGGTCTGGGCCAGATTGTCCCGGATCGTCTGATCCTCACCATTGTACTCATAGGCTTCGAGATTGAAGGCCAGCGCTTCCTCAAGCTGTCCGCTTAACAGCTTAAGATATCCAAGGTTCCCGTACACCATCGTCGTCTTGAACGACTGGAACACATTCTCCAGCAGCTCCAGCGCCTCCGCCCGCTTGTCCTGGAGCCAAAAGACCGTCGCGAGGTTAATCTTGATCTGCATGATGTCTTCGCGCTCGCCTGACTTGCGCAGCCCTTCCCGCAACACCTGCTCCGCCCGTTCCAGCTCGCCCTCCTTCATCAGCACATAGCCGTACTGGATAAACTGACGCGGGTGTGCTGACGGCTGACGGGTCGTCTTCTCCAGCAGAGCCAGCGCTTTGCCCTTCTGCCCTCGCGTATACGCCACATTGGCTTTCATCGCATACAACGCGAAGCGGTTGCTATAATATACATATCCCACCAGCAGTGCCACAGCTGCAATGCCTGCTACCCAGTTTACGCTGAAAGCAGCGCCGATGACGATCACTACTGCGACCAGTTTGATGATTCCCCAGACGATCTTTGGCATTCTCGTATCTCTCCCCTTAGCTCACGCTGCACAAGCGATCATGATATTCTCATTCGATTATATCATTAGCCCGGCACGAAAGGGAGCGATCTTCTACAGGAGACGAGGGCCGCATTTACCAAGAACGCCTCGACACTTGAAGGTCCTCGCTTCCTATCCGAAATAATCAAGCAGCGCTTGGCGGAACACTTTGGCCGGTGTGTTCAGCACCCGGTCCCGGTGCCGCAGCAGGCCGTGAGTCAAGGTCACTGGCTGAGACATCGGCAGAAGCGCTGCCACACCTTCAGCAAGCTCCCGCGCCATGGCGGCTTCCGGCAAGTACGCAATCCCCATCCCGCCGGTAATCAGTTGGCGGATTAGCTCCGTGCTGGAAAATTCCGCTTGCCGGTTCTCTGCCGGCAAGCCCATCTCAGTCAGGATCTTGTAGCCATCGGTTTGATACAGGCACCGTGGACCGAAGCCGATCATTTGGACGCCGTTCAACTGATTCCATCCTTGTGTTGCGATGGTGCGGGCCAGCTCCGCAGAACCTACGAGCACCATCTTCTCCTCGATCAACGGATCGAAGAGCAGTTCTTCGCGCCCCGGATCCTTCGGCACTATGCCAAAGTCGATCGAGTGGGACAATACTTGTTCCACGATATCGCCTTGAAATCCGGTTTCGAGATAGATCGAAGTCTCCGGGTAGCGGCTGAGAAACGGTGGGATAAAGCCGGTCAAGCGGGTTACGCAAAATGTTTCCAAAGCGCGAACGGATACCGCTCCCCGGGGATGCTCTAAGCTGTGAAGCGCTTCTCCCAGAGACTGCCCCAACTGGGCGAATTGGCGTGCGTAAATGGTTAACTTGTCTCCAGCTTCGGTCGTTTTCACGCCTCTGGGCAGACGGTGAAACAGCTTCTGTCCGCAGCTTTGCTCCAATAGTTGAATGTGTGAGGTGACGGTCGATTGCACGTATCCAAGCTTGGCCGCCGCTCCGCTAATCGTCCCTTCATCCCGCACGGCTAGAAAAGTCACCAGAAAACGACCATCCAATCGTTCAAGCATCGCAACTCCTCCATGTATCGGATTATTCGATGGCAAACATCGAAACCTTTCGTTATTCAGATGGATGGAACCATGATAGCATAGGAATTGCCTGAGGTAAACGATAAAAGAATGGAGTGAGAAACATGAAAAAAGCAGGTTTCCGATTGGGAATTTATGTGTTCAAGGATGCCGAGATCATCGATTACGCAGCGCCTTACGGCGTGTTCTCAGTGGCCCGGCGAATGGATCCCGAGCTTGATGTTTTTCTGGTGGCGGACGCGCTGCGTCCGGTTCAGACTCAAGCGGGCTTGACGGTGCTTCCCAGTTATAGCTTCCAGGATGAGCCGGACATGGACGCGTTTCTCATTCCCGGCGGCTTTGGGACCCGGCAGGAAATGCACAATGGCCGTCTGCACCGCTTCATCCAAACGCTGCCGGATGCGTGCTTATTGACTAGCGTGTGTACCGGATCGTGGATCTATGGAAAGATGGGCTTGCTTGATGGCATTGCCGCGACCAACCGCAAGGAACCTGACCGCTTGGAAGCGTCGCAAGCGGGCAAAGTGCCGATTGAACGGTTGGCTGAGATCGCGCCAGCCTGCCGGATCAGCCGCGCCCGTGTAGTGGACAGCGGTCGGATCATCACCGCAGGAGGCATCTCTTCCGGGATGGAACTCGCTTTCCATCTTCTTGAGCGCGCCGGCTACGACCATGCGTTTATTGCGGATACCGCCCGTATTATGGAGTACCATCAAGCATACGAGCTGTACCGGTCGGATCTTGAGCGAGCTGCCGAGCGGGTGTAACTCTTGATGATGGCAGAGGCACATGTGTATCATGAGGGCGAATTGGCTGTGCAGCGGCGAACCGGCGAAGAAGCGGCGGCACGCCAGAACGGGCGTACGATAAGAAATGAACTTCCGGCGGGAGCAGTGAGGCTCTTTCAAGATCAAACATTCGCCATCGTCAGTTCGACCGATAAGCTGGGAAAAGTATGGTGCTCTTGTATTACAGGAGAGCCAGGCTTTATCCGAGTGATTGATGCCCAGACAATCCAACTCACGGCGGGACCGGTGGAGGGTGATCCCTTCCTCCCTAACGTGAAGCTCCAGCCCGAGATCGGGATACTGGTCATTGATTTACTAAAGAAACGTCGAGTGAGGATGAATGGACAGGGAATGTTGGATGCCAATCACCACCTAATTGTTAAGGTAGAGCAAGCATACGGCAATTGCCCGAAGTATATTCAGAAGCGGACATGTGAGGAAGGGAGCTCCATGCTGCGCTTGCCAGGGATCTCAACCCGAGAGAGATTCCTTAGCGGGGCGCAGCGAGAATGGATCAGGAATGCGGATACGTTCTTTATCGGCAGTGCGCATGCATCGGGCAAGGCTGACGCATCACATCGCGGTGGAAGTCCCGGTTTTGTGCAGATGGAGGATGAACGGGTATTAATATTCCCTGACTATGTCGGCAATTCCATGTACAACACCCTAGGCAATATTCACACTAACCCGCAAACCGGCTTGTTGTTTATGGATTTTACTAACGGACACACATTGCAGCTTACGGGGCGATCCGCCATCATCTGGGATCAAGAAGCGGAAGCACTGATTCCATCCGCCGAACGGCTGGTACGGTTTGAACTGGAAGAAGTTTTATTCACCCAGAATCTCACGAAGATTCGCTGGGAGTCAGTCTGATAAATCGTTGAAAGGGAGAATGACATGCAATCAAACAATAAATTCGTCATCATTATTCAAGCGAACGAACAAGACGTAGGCAAGGCTGTGCACGGTTTGCTTTATGGGCAGGAACTGCATGAGACTGGCTATGAGGTCGAGATCGTATTTGACGGGTTGGGTACGGAGTGGCCGGAACGCTTTGGCCAGTCCGAGCATCCCTTCCATCCGCTCTTCAAGCAAGTAATGAAAGCCGGTATCGTTAAGGGAGGCTGCGAAGCTTGCGCTGGATTTTTCGAGCAGCATGAGGACTTAGTGAAGTCCGGTATTCCACTTGTTGGGAAAGAAACGGCCAACGGCCACCTTCCATTCGCGGAATATATCCGCAACGGGTATCAGCCGATCATAATGTAAGGTACTAAACTCAAATTATTAATGAACAATGGGGCAATTTCTCACTAAATTGTCCCCATGTCCCCGTTGGTCTGATAATGACGCATCACCTCTTCGGCTCGCTGACGGATATTCTCGATGATCGCTGCCGGCTCGACGACCTTGGCATCTGTACCCAGGCGGAAGAAGTAGTCACTCACATACGCCGTCTCGCTGACATCAATCTCGGTATCGATAATACCCTCATCTTCTCCGGATAGCGTCAGATGAGGCTCCAGCCACGGCTCGCTCCGGCAGTGTCGGATGCCTTGCCGGGTCAATCGCACATAAAGGCGGATCGGCTCAGTCGCCTCATTCCTCTCCTGTCCGTCCAGCCATTCCCGCAGGCTCACCGAGACGTGCTGCGTCTGTCCGGTAACGGCAACTGCCCGGATGCGGTCTACCCGGTACTGCCGCACGGACCGCTTCTTGATATCGAGTGCCGGCATATACCATAACCCGTCATATGCGTAGACGCCGATTGGCTTAACTTCTTTTTCCTTATCTCCGGTTCCGGAATCATAAGTCATCCTTACAACTTTGTCCTCCAGCGCGGCATCGAGGATGTCCATGAGATAGGGAGACGGTACGCTTCGTTTGCGATGCCAGAACAAAAGCACCTTTGCCAGTCGATCGATTTTGGCCTTGGTGTCTTCCGGGAGATTGGCTGCCAATTTGTGTGCTGCAGTCTGAACATTCAGTTGGAACGGCAAGGACTCGTAATAGGCAAGTGATTGAAAAGCAAAAAAAATCGCAAACGCCTCCTGCTCGTCAAACAAGACGGGCGGCAGCGTCCTAGCATCCAGCACCCGATAACCGCCATGCCTGCCCTGTTCCGTATAAATCGGTACGCCCATCTCGCCTAGCTCCAGCAAGTAACGGTGGGCGGTCCTAACCGATACGCCCAATTCATAGGCCACCTCCTGGGCCGTAAAGCTCCGCTTCGCGTTGATATACATAATAAGATCAAATAGCAGTTTTGATTTTGACACCCATACTCACCTCATAACATGACAGATCTTGACTAGTTTATAGTCTATACTTCGAGTCGTGACAGGTCAATTTCACGAGGAGGGATTAAGGATTAACATTATATTGGGAGCAAGCGGACAGATCGGTTCTTTGCTGGTACGGGAGCTTGCAGGAAAAGGAAAGCCTGTGAGAGCTGTTATTCGGGATGCAAGTAAAGGGAAGCGGTTAAGAGAGATGGGAGTGGAAGTCGCTATTGCCGACTATCTGAGTGTCACAGCTTTGCAAGAAGCTTTTCACGGGGGGGACGCAGTCTTTTTATTGACACCAGAGAATCCCTTTTTGGAGCAGCCAGACCAGGAGGTCAGGCAGATCATCGCAAATTATCAGGAAGCGGTGCGTGCATCATCCATTCGCAGAATCGTCGGCCTCTCCTCCATGGGGGCCCAGCATGATTCCGGAACGGGAAGTTTACTGGCTTCCCATTGGCTGGAACAAGCGTTTGCCGGTACGGATCGCGAGTGTCGGTTCATCCGTCCGGCCTACTACTACAGCAATTGGCTAGGTTACCTGGAGCAGATGCAGCAGCATGGCGTGCTGCCCCTTTTTCCCGCCTGAGCTGGCTGTACCGATGATTGCTCCCACCGACGTCGCCCGCTGCCTTGCGGATGCCATGACCGGACCGGAGAAGGAGCAGCGGATCGTCGAGATCAGCGGCCCGCGCTCTTATCGCGCCATGGATATCGCCGCCATAAGCGAAGACGTGCTGGGTCGCAGCATTTCCGTCCAGCACATCGCGCCGGAGGCATGGCAATCTACGCTACTGGAAGTTGGATTCTCCGATGCCGGCACAGCGAATCTGATGCAGATGACCCAGGCGGTCATTGACGGCAAGACGACTCCCGCATCATCGTCTACGCCGGTCAGCTATGAGACCGAATTCAAGCCGTATTTGCAAGAGCAATTACGGGGACGGAATTGACAGGGATAAGGGGGCCCGGTTAACTGTCTATGACGGCACTCGCTTGGCTAGTTTCCAATCCCAGTCATGCTGTTTAATGTAGGGTAGAGGAGTGATCCAGATGAAAAAAGAGGCTTACTGCGAGCTGTATGAAGCATGGGTCAAAGCCTGGCATGGCGAGGAAGGCAGGCTGGAGCAGATCACAGATCCCGATTGCCGGGTACACCAGGCCCGCACGGACGGCAAGGCGTCCGACGAGCTGTCCGGTGCAGAAGCGCTGAATGGTATCATTACGGATGGACGCCGGTACTTTGATGAAGTGCAAATGGAGGTTGTCGTAGGTCCCCTTGTGGATGCCCCTTATGTCTCGGCACGCTGGAAGTTCACTGGAACCTATAACGGCGAGATGTCAGGCGCCAAGGCGGAAGCGGGTAAAGTCATGTCCTTCGGCGGCACCGACTTGTTCCTGATCGAGGATGGCCTGTTCAAGGCGTATTGGGTCAGCTCCGACGGCCTGCATCTGATGGAGCAGTTGGGAGTCTTCTAGGAGGACGGACGAGCGCTGCGAGACATCTGCAAATTCCCGCGCCCTGCTTCGCTGATGCGAGGCAGGGCGCGGTTTGCTAATTACGATCCCGGGCCTTCTATCGTCCAGCCAGTCCGTTCAATAGCCGGTGCACGCGATCGACAGGGATCGCCAGACCGATCTTCTTCTCTTCTTCATCGACGGTTACGTTGGTCGTGGCGAAGACGACGGCAGTGACCCGCCCCTCTTCATCGATCACGGGACTGCCGCTGTTGCCCTGGAATACAGGCGCATCGAGCGCCAGCACGGGCTGCCGCATGCTGCTCAGCTGCATCTCGCCCATGACGGTGCCTTGACTCACGATACCGCTGAAATAAAGGGGGTTGCCGATGATGTGGACCGGCATATCCGCATTCCAGCCCTGATCGCTCAGTGTCAGTGTGGTCAGGTCGTTGGGGACCTCTTCCTCGAGGCGAAGGATGGCCAGATCGGATGCCAGATCCGTAGCGACGACGGTCGCCGGATAGGTCCGGGGCTCATTGCTGAACTGAACCCTCTGAAACGTACGCTCCTCGATAATATGGTGATTGGTCACGATATAGCCCTCCGGGATGAGGAAGCCGGTGCCTTTGCCTTGATCTGTGCCGATCTGCACCACCGCCTGCTTGTATATCTGGATTTGTTCGTCCTGCGAGAGCTCCCGCGAGTTGAAGAGGAACGGCAGCGTCTCGCGGTTGTAGATCTGCGGCCAAAAGGCGATGACGTTGCCGAGCAGAGCCAAGGCAAGGAAGATGAGTATGAACCGTTTGATCCGGCGCCGCCTCTTCTCCTGCGCCTCGGTCAGTTCCTCGTCCTCATCTTCCTCCCAGAAAGCGTCCGAATCGGGATCGAACGGGTCTCCGGCGCTGTCAGCGTCGGTTACCGGGACGGCTGGCTTGGGACGAAGCTGCACCACCTTGCCGCCGCCGCGCCGCTCCCCGGCAGGTGTCTCGCTAGTTGCAGCACCGTCTGGCGGTGTCCGTTCCCTGTCACGGCGCAGCTGCACGACTTTGCCGGAGCGCTCTCTGGGCGTCCGCAGCTTCTCCGGCTCGTCCTCGACATGCCCGGAGTCTGCTGCCGACCTCTCTCCCCCTGCTATTGCCGATGCATCCGAATCGTCCTGTTCGCGCGCAGCCGCTTCTTCGCCTGCGTCTGATCCGGATTCCGGATGTTTGGCGGCTTCTCTATCCTGTCCGCTCTGGCTGCCGCTGTGCTCATCCTCCTGATTCCCGTCCTGGCCCTCCTCTTCCAGGCCGCTCTTCTCATCGTCCTTCACACGCATCACCTCCTCCGTGCTGTTTGCCGTCAGACTAGCCCGTTACGGCTTGCGACTCTTCCTTGAGCAGTCCCGCATGGATGAGGCCTTGCCGGATCCCGCCTTCATCGACATCCCCTGTGACATAGTCGGCGTAGGGCAGCAGCTCGGGATGCGAGTTGCCCATCGCTACCCCGAGACCGACGAGCGACAGCATCTCCTTGTCGTTCAGATTGTCTCCGAAAGCGACTGCGTCCTCCGGCGTCAGTCCCAGCTTCTCCAGCAGCGCCGCGATACCCAGCGCCTTGGAGCCGCCTTCCGGCAGCACGTCCATCGCCTGCTCATGCCAGCGGATCAGCTTCAGATCGGCCAGCTTGCCTTCGTACAACTGCTCTTCTCCGCTCTCGCAATGCAGGAACGCCTGGTATACGCCTTCACGCTCCCAGAAGTCCGGATCGAAGCCCGGCAGCTCTACCTTCAGCGAGTTGACCGAGCTCGTCACGAACGGGTGATCCTCATGAGTAGCGAAGTATCCGTGCTCGCCCTGGAAGACCAGACTGTGCCCATGCTCCCGGGCGGCACGCACGAGCGCTTCGAGGCTATGCTTGCTGATCTCCCGCTTCAGCAGCGCTTCGCCTTTGTAGACGACGTACGCCCCGTTGAGACAAATATACGATTCGATCCCCAACTGCTCCAGCAGCGGCTGGATGAAATATGGCGCCCTGCCGGTCGCAATGACAGGCTCGATGCCGCTAGCCTTAAGCTCCGCTACCGCCCGCTGGGTATCCTCGGGAATTTCTTTTTGCTCATTGACCAATGTCCCGTCGATATCAAAAAATACAATCTTGTAACTCATGCTGCACTTCCACTCCTGTCCTTGATCCGGACGGCTATGCGCCCGGTGCTTTTTATCTCAGTATAAAGAATACAAGCGGGAAAGAAAACCGCCCGCGCCAATCTGGGGTGATGCAATGGAACAATACCTCGAATAGTCAGTGCCCAAATTGCAAGTTGGAATAATAAGGAAGTGTAATAGGCGGGGAAACGTGATCCATTGGGCAGAGGCTTGGAGTGGCCTGGCGGCGCGGGCGGCGGAGCTGCAAGCGCCATTTTTTGGCGCTTAGAGCGGCCATGCAAGGAGCCCCCTGCCGGCAGCAGGGGGCTCTGGAACAAAAGCTAACTCAATTACATCCTGTCGGCGCATCCGGCCTCTCAGGCGGATGTTGCATTGACGCAGCTAGATCGCAATCGTCTCCACTTTGCCTGCATATCCCTCCGGCACGCGCACATCCACCTCAATATCCGCCGGATGCTCTACCCGGATGCGGATCTCTCCTTCTCCGGAGATCTGCCAGTCGACATCGATGCGGCCGAGCTCAGGCAGCGGTACCGAGCCCCGCGCCCATGTCAATCCGCATGGCTGGGGTGCGATCTCGACCGTCCGCCAGCCGGGAGCCGTGCGTTGTACGCCCAGCACCTGCGTCCCCAGGAAGTAAGCCGGGGCCGCCGACCAGGCGTGGCAGTGGCTGCGTGTCAGCATGTTCGGATTGGCGCGGTTCTCCTTGAAGTTCGGGTACATCTCCCAGCAAGTCGTCGCGCCATAACGGACCATCTGGCCAAAGTTGTGCCGGATGTCATCAACGATCCGCTCCGCTTCCCCGGCCGCTGCCAGTGCCTCATAGTAGAAGAAAGACATAAACGGCGAGCCGATCTGTACGAACTCCTGCGGAGGGCTCAGGAGGTAAGCCTCCATCTGCTCCTTTTGCCGGCCTCCGGCCACGCCGGTAAGATGGGCAACCGTCTGCGTCTGCATGCTGTAGATCGAGGAACGGCGGCCATCCTTGTGAATGCAATCCAGGTATGCCTGCCGCTCCTCATCCCACAGGTGAGTGTTGATCGCATCATGCAGCGACTGCGCAGCAGATTGCCAGCGCGAAGCCTCGTCATCCCGGCCCGCCAGCTCCGCCATCGCCGCTGCGACGCGCAGTGTCTTCGTCAGGAAGAGATTCTGGTGCGTCACGACGCCTTCGCCAGGCTGATCCATCGGCGACCAGTCCAAGAGGTTCCACCCCTTGATCTCCAGCAGCCCGTCGGTGTTGATATTCTGCAGATAGTGCTCCAGCGTATAGGCGATATGCGGATAGATCTCTTCGGCAAAGGACAGATCAGCCGTCTGCTCATAATATTCATGACAAGCGATCGCCCAGAAAAACGTCCAATTCGGGATCACGCTGTTCCAGCCGCTCGGCACCTGGTCCGCATAGAGCGGCGTCTGCTCCCGGGAGCCGGGGACAAGCCGCAGACAGCGCTTGACGATCTCGCTGACGCCGAACAGATAGTTGCTGACCAGCGCTTCGTTGCGGCTGTCGCCGACCCAAAACGCTTGCTCGTAGGCCGGACAGTCTACGAAGGTATCCTCCATGCACAGCCGCGTCGTATGCCGGCTGATCGTGAAGATCTCGCCCAGCAGCGCGTCCGAGCAGCGGAAGGTGCCGACCTCGGCTACCGGATAATTGCTCTGGGTGACCTGCAAGTTGTAGAACCTCACGGGGGCAGTCGCTCCGCGCACCGTCACCATGACATAGCGGAAGCCCCGCCTGATCGGCGACTCATAGCGTTGCCGGCCGGCCCGACACACATACCGGATCGTGTTGTCCAGCCCGTAGGTATCCTGGCGATATTCATCCAGCATATACTCGTAGCCGTACAAGTCGATGATCGTCCCCTCTGCCGCATCGAGCTCAAAGCTGAGGTAGCCGGACCATTCCTTGCCGAAATCAACCACGACTTCCGTATCCCACCCTGCATACAGCGGAAGCTCGGCGGCGAGCGCGTGCGGCATCACCATCCGCTGCAGTTCGGCCGGCACGGAATGCTGCTGCTCGGCATGCCTGTAGATGCTCAGACCGAGCACATCCGCTTCGCTCGCCAGCAGCGGGTCGACCGGACGCACCAGTGCGCCAAGAGCGGCCAGATCTGCAGGCACAACAACTTGCTGCATGACGCGGAGGTAGTCGGGATCCTCCATGTCGAGATGAACACGCGGCTGATGATCGATGTGCTCGACCCGGCCGAACGGTCCGATCGAGACAAAAGGTGCGTCAGTCCCTTCGCCCATCGGCTGCCTCACCTCCAGCTCGGAGTCGCAATAAATGCCCAGATGCAGCTTGCCCGTATGGGAATGGCCGGACGTATCGATCAGCAGCAGGTTGTCGCCGCCCACGAGTTCCATCTCCACCCGTTTCTCCGGCTGGATGCCGGTATACGCTGCATCCTCGATGACATGACCATTAATCGAACAGGCTCGGAAGCAGTCCGACCCATGCGTCAGGACCAACTCTGCCTTGCATGCCTCAGGCACGTGCAGGATCGTGGCGACATAGCCGGTATGACCGATCGGGTTGGCGTGATCGATGCTGTCCGGGGCCATGATCGTACGGATATCCAGCGCCGTCGACCAACTGAGGCTGCGAACCTGCTTCAGCGATTCGACACGCACCGGATAGACAGGTTCTTCGGTCAGCATCGGTATATCCCGAGGCTGCAGACGACTCCACGGCCCGATCCCGGCCGGGCCGATCGTATGTGCCCTAGCCCATCCCGAGTCGTCGTAGTCCGGCGCTGTCCATGCGCCGTCCCACGCCGAGGCGTCCACATGCTCCGCGAAGCCCTGCTGACACGACATCCGCTGGGAGCGGCGGTTATACCCCAGATAGCGAGAGGTGATCCAAGTGTCTCCCGTAGCCAATAGAGCGGTCCGTTCGCCGCCCTCATCCAGCAGATCGACCTGTGCCAACAGACCGCCACGCCCCCGCAAGTAATAGAAGTTCGTTATGCCATAGTGGTTGACGAACACAGCGACCGTATTCCGCTTGCCCCGCTCCAGCAGGTGACCGATCTCATACGTATCGTAAGCCAGCTCCTCCGGCCATGACCGCACGGGCCCTCTGCCCACGAATGCTCCGTTTACGGTCAGTACATATCTGGAATCCGCCGTAATCGCCAGCTCGGCATCGCGCCAGCCCTCCTCCGGCACCTCCACGTTGCTGCGGAAGCAGCGCCATTCATTGCGCGGGCTCTCCTCTTCGCCGCCCCATATCCACTGCGCCTGCCATTGCTTACTCATTGTGTTCATCTCCTTGTTATGTTTGTAGCTGCTTTCATTGTAAACGCCAACTCGGCAGATTTTATAGTCCAAATAGGATATATAAATAGGTCAAAAACGACATAACAGGCGATTGGTTTTCTTGGGACAGAATTTCACGGGATCGGCGTTGGACGTGAGGGCTCCGGAATGCTAAGCTATAGGTATAGGTTGCAGTAATCACCATCATGGAGGGGGAATGTCTGTTGTTCAAAAGAATTATGCTGTTTGTCCTGACGAATGTTCTGGTCATCACCACTATATCGATCATTTTCTCGGTGTTCGGCATCTCAGGTTATATCCGCGAAGAAGGCGGCATCGACTTTACGGCGCTGCTCATCTTCTCTGCCATCATCGGCTTCACCGGCGCGCTGATCTCGCTGGCGATGTCCCGCTGGATGGCCAAGAAAGCGATGAATGTCCAGGTACTGGATCCGGACGGCCCGCTCGGTCCGACCGAGCGCCGAATCGTCGATACCGTTCACCGCTTGAGCCGCGCCGCCGGTCTGACCCATATGCCCGAGGTCGGCATCTATCATTCGCCGGAGGTCAACGCTTTTGCTACCGGGCCTTCCAAGAAACGCTCGCTGGTCGCCCTCTCTGCAGGCCTCCTGGAACGGATGGACGACGATGCCGTCGAAGGCGTCATCGCCCATGAGGTCGCGCATATCGCCAATGGCGACATGGTGACGATGGCTCTGCTGCAAGGCGTCATCAACACCTTCGTCATCTTCCTGTCGCGGATCGCGGCTTACATCGTCTCCAATCTGGTGCGCAATGACAGCATCCGTCATCTCGTGCATTTCGCTTGCATCATCGTCTTCCAGATCGTCTTCTCGATCCTCGGCAGCCTGGTCGTCATGGCTTTCTCACGATACCGCGAGTACCATGCCGACGCCGGAGCAGCCGCTTATGCCGGCAAAGACAAAATGATCCATGCGCTGCAATCGCTGAAAGCGACGCTCAATCAGGTGGATAACCGCCAGCCATCGCTCAACACGATGAAGATCAGCAACACGCCGAAGGCGATGCAGCTGTTCTCGTCTCACCCCGCGCTCGATGACCGGATTGCCCGATTGAACCAGTCGTAGGCTGGTGCAATTATCCTATAGACAGCAACAGCAAGAAAACGGCGTCCGGGTGCTCCCGGCGCCGTTTTCTTTTTGGTTTACTTACAACCCTAAACATTATGTCTTCAAAGATCAAGCTGATACATATCCAGCTGGTTGCCATAGAAATCCTCGCACCCTGCGCCTCTGCAGCCGGGAACCGCCTGCGGCTCACTATGGAACTTGACGCCGCGCTTACCGATTGCTAGATCGGCTGGGCCGCCAGCTGCTGCTGCCAGTGATCCGGAAGCGCCTCCTTCTCCCGCTCCAGCAGCTCTTCGATGATCGCATCGGTATCGGCAATGGACTGGGTGAGCGGATCAGTCAGCATGGCGCGCCGCAGCTTATCCATACTGCCCTCCACGACCGCTTCGGCCGTCAGCTCATGGGTATCGAGCACGAGCTCCTGCATCCCGCGCAGACCGCGCGGCATATCACCCACAGGACGAGGCCGCACGCCGTTCATATCGATATCGCAGAGCAGCTCCAGGAAGGCATCGTCGCGCATATTCGGGACGGCTCCGTTGTTCCACGTATTGATATAGAACGGTTTGCCCAGCCCCGCCACCATGTTCTCGATAATGTCGGTCGCGTGGTCGGGGCCGTACGCCGTCATGTACTCTCCGACTGGACGCTTGCCGCTGACAAAAGCATCGATATCCGCCCACATCTCGTCATGCCGTTTGTAGCGTTCCTCCGTCTCCCAGAGCGAGAGCTGGGGCAGCGACTCCGGAGCCACATTCTTGCCCTGCCAGAAGCGGACATACTCCTTCGTATGCGCGACGCAGGTAGGAACGTAGCCAAAGCCGCGGTACAATTCATAGCTGATCGCATCGTTGTGGAGAGCTTTGGCGCCCTGATCGCCGCCGTCGGTTCCGGTCTCGGCAGCACGCTTGAGCGAAGCAGCGATTTCACCAGCGACGTCGCGTCCTTTGTATTCGGCTTTCAGCAGCCATGTGAAATGGTTGACCCCCGCGATCCGGAAGTCAAAGTCCTGCTCGACCTCAGGCGTATACTCCGATGGTGCGGAGATGATGCCGGCATGCATCGCATACCGCCGCTTCACATGCGGCATGTGCAGACCGTCGCACAGCGCAAAGCTCTTCAGCTTCGGCGCGTAACGGCCAAGTGCAATGCCGTGGATCGCCGATGGATTGATATAATTGATCACCCATGCATCGGGACAGAGCGCCTCGATATCCCGCGCACAAGCCATGATCTGCGGCAGCTCGCGCATCGCCCGGAAGATGCCCCCTGGCCCGATCGTGTCGCCGGAACACATCCGGATGCCGTATTTCTCCGACACCTCACAGTCGATGCCGCGATAGCGCACCGTATCCCGGGCAAAGCTGAGGACGACGAAGTCCGCGCCGGGAAGAACCTCTTTCCAGTCTGTTGCGCCCTCGATCGTTAGCTCGACGCCGGCATGCTCCACAACCATGCGGGCCAGCTTCACCAGCTTGGCCAGACGTTCCTCATTGGTATCGACCAGCGCGAGCGTCCCCTTGTTCAAGTGCTCGGAATGAACCATCTGCCAGATCGACTGCCGTCCGAAAAACAAGCTGCCTGCGCCGACAACGACAACCTTCGGCTGCTTCACCGTTTGCTTCATAAGTTATTGCCTCCTCTTTTGGTCTCGCTTACATGACTTAATTATAGAGGTTCTCGAGGCAGATAAAATAGAAGCCGGTACGCAGTCCATGTCAAAAAGTCAGGTCAGCGACATGATATACTATAGACATATTGCTACCAAATCGTTCGATTCCGGGAGGTTCCATGACCGATCTATCGATATTCAACGAGCTCTCCGAGCATATCCAGCTCCGCATCCACTCCTGCAAGATCGAGTCCCATAACCGGGAGTGGTCCGAGAGCAAGCTTCACCCCGACTATGACTTCTGGCTTATCACGGACGGCTCGGTGCTGATCCAGTCAGAGACAGGCACGCATACTGCATATGCTGGGGATGTGATTTTTTTCTATCCCAATGCACCATATACGGCGACAACGACCGAAGCCGGCTGCCGCTTCCTGTACCTGCATTTCGAGTTCGGCATCGGCGAGCATTTTCGGATTTTGAACGATTTCAATTTCTCGGGCATCGTCGCTGCCGGGGATGTGGTACAAGAAAGAGAGCTGCTGCTGCAGGCCTATCAAGCATATGAAGCCCACGAGCCCGTAGCGTCGCTGAGCCTCAAGGGAGCGCTGCAGCTGCTGCTCTCCCGCGTCATCCAGCTTCGCGACTCGGAGCGTGCGGGCGTGCTGTTTCAGCATAGCGGCCAGTCCAGCAATCTCAAGCTCTCTGCCCTGCGTCCTGTGATCGCCTATATTCACGACCATCTGGACCGTCCGATAACCGTCAGTGAGCTCGCGGCGATGGCGGCGATGTCCGAGAAATATTTTATTCCTTACTTTCGCAAGGCCGTCGGACTGACACCCGGGCGATATATCAACCAGCTCCGGATGAACCGGGCCCGCGACTATTTGCAGGAAGGCCAATACTCCGTCAAACAGATTGCTGCGCTGCTCGGATATCCTGACGCATACACCTTCTCCAAAGCTTTCAAAAAGCACTACCATGTAGCTCCGTCTAAATTTGGATGATTTTTACTGGACGTTCACATTTTCGACAAAATAAGACTTAGGAACTACCTCATCCACCTCCTGTTTTTTGATTTAGTGGATCAAAAGTATTAGTCTAAAAGAAATACATCTTAAAGATTGGTGAAAATTTACTAGTTGGAACGAACTCGATTCTGGAGAAGCGAAGCGCTCGCCTTTGTCCCCGGATTTCCCCTTAAAATGGGCTTATCATCAAAAAATCTGGGGACAACAGCGATCGGAAGAACGATTCGTTACCCGAAAGCTTTTTCACCACGCTTACTAGATGTAATCGAACCCTTTCGAAAGGCGGGAGACCATGTTGAAGCTAACGATACGCAAAAAACTGTTGTGGATGTCTTTTTTTCTGCTGACCGTACCTATACTCGCCATGGGCATTATCAGTTACAAGACGGCGCACGAGGAAACGACGGCGTTGATCGAGAACGGATTGCGCGGCAACGTCAACCTGGCTATCGAAACGATGATCGTGCTCGACCGCGCCGTACAGGATGGATTGGTATCGCTGGAAGAAGCTCAGAATACGTTCCGCGTCATGCTGCTGGGCGAACGACAGGCAGACGGCACCCGTCCGATTAACGATGCGCTTGATCTGGGCCCGAACGGATACTTCTTCGTCTTGGACGATGCCGGTACGCTGCTGGCTCATCCGAAGAGAGAGGACGACAATATATGGGATGAACGAGCCGACGATGGTACGTACTACATACAAGATCTGATCGCAGCCGGACAGGCTGGCGGCGGCTTCGTGTACTATGACTGGGCGCTGCCCGTCACCGAAGACGCCGGGAAGTCGGCGCTCAAAGTATCTTACGCCAAGCAAGCGCCGGTATGGGGCTGGATCATCTCGGCGGGCTCCTATATGCAGGATTTCAACGAAGGCCAGAAACGCATCCTGGGCAATCTGATCTGGACGCTCGTATTCTGCCTTCTCATCGGCTCGCTCGTACTGTATCTGTTCGCCAACCATATCGCCAAGCCGGTCATGCGCATGGCCCGACAGGCCGAGCAGATGGCAGACGGTGACCTCTCCGGCGATGAAGTGCCGGAAGGCCGCAAGGATGAGCTCGGCGTCCTGGCACGCTCCTTCAACCATCTGCTCCACAATCTGAGAGATCTGGCCGGCAATCAGATGCTCAGTGCCAACGCCCTGGCAGCTTCCTCACGCAGCTTGTCTGGCGTGATCGCAGAGACGACGCAAGCGATCCACCAGACCTCGCAGGCGATCGCCGAAGTATCAGGCAATGCCGAGACGCAGGCCGGCAGTATCGAGGAAAGCTCGCGGGCCATGGAAGAGATGGCCGGCGGCATCCAGCGGATCGCCGGCACCTCGTCGCAGGCATTCGAAGCGTCCTCTGGCACGCTGGAGCAGGCGGAGCGCGGCGGCGAGCTGATCCGCCGCTCATCGGAGCAGATGGGCTCCGTCAGCCGCACCGTGGCGCAGCTCGGCTCCGTTGTACAGCAGCTGAGCGACCGCTCGGCCTCGATTGGTCAGATTGTCGAGGCGATCGGAGGCATCGCCAAGCAGACCAATCTGCTCGCCCTCAACGCTGCGATCGAAGCTTCGCGGGCCGGCGAGCATGGCAAAGGCTTCGCCGTCGTCGCCGCCGAGATTCGCAAGCTGTCCGAGCAGACGGCCGAGCAGTCCGGCCAGATCGCTGCCCTCATCGAGGGGATCCGGCACGAGATCGGCCAGGCGGCCGTGTCGATGGCGCAGGGCGAGCAAGAGGTAGCTCAGGGAGTCGAGGCCATGCAGGAGACCGGGGACGCTTTTGCCCGGATCCTCGAAGCTACCCGCAGCGTCGTGCGCCAGGTCGAGGAGACATCTGCTGCTGCTGAGGAGATGTCCGCCAGCTCGGAGCAGATCGCGGCTTCGCTGCAGGAGATGGAGCGGATGGCCACCCATACTTCCGGTGCCGCCCAGTCCGTATCGGCTGCCAGCGAGGAGCAGCTCGCTGTGATGGAGGACATCGCCTCCTCGGCAGTCAGGCTCAACGAGATGGCTGGCAGCATGAAGGAGCTGGCCGGGAAGTTCAGGATGTAGCTTGCAAGCACAGCAAAAGGCCAGGCCTCGATGCCTGGTCTTTTGCTGTGGGTGAGCAGCTGTAGAGAAAAAGTTTACCTGGAGCAACCAGCACGGTGCACACGGGCCGCTGCAGTGCTTGTGGCCACCCCCGCTTTCGTCAAAGGCATCAACGGTAGTCCAGGACAAGCCTGTTAGCGGAGTGTCAGCCCCACATTAAAGTGTTGTAAACCGGCCGGTAAACTTTGTTATACAAGGTGAAACGGCTACGCCTAAAGTTTTGCGAAGCAAAACTAGCTTCGTAAGCATCGGCACAGTTAGTTTCATTCCGGAGAAATAAAAGCTAAGCAGATAGGAGAATCAATTACTTTCTATTATTTAAAAAACTCCAAACCGCAGTGGCAGCGGTTTGGAGTTTTCCTTCGTGCATGGTTACGGCAGCAGCACCGCCATCATCTTCGCGGCCTCTGCACGGGTTACCTCAGCCTTGGGGGCCAGTCGGTTGTCGCCCCGGCCCGAGATGAGCTGCAGCGCCTGCGCTTCGCGGATCGCTGGGACCGCCCAGGCGCCAGCTTCGTCCAGATCGGCGAAATCCGGAGCCTGGCCTGGTGCGCCTGGCGTTCCGCCTTGCAGACGGTACAGCTTCATGAGCACCGCGACCGCTTCCTCGCGGCTGATCGTCTCCTCAGGACGGAAGTTGCCCCGGTAGCCCTCGATCAGTCCGAGCTCAGCAGCTTTGGCGACATAGCCGGCGTAATATTTGGCCGTCTGTACATCCTCAAAGGCCGATCCGGCCGCGCCCGGCGCTTCGCCGAGCAGGCGCACGGCCAGAACGGCGAAGTCGGCGCGTGTCACGGAGCGTCCCGGTGCATACAACTGATCGCTCACACCGTTAGCGACATGCCTTGCAGCGAGCTTGCCTACATAGGCCTCCGCCCAGTGGCCCGTCATATCGCTGAAGGACTTGCGGTATTCCAGCAGCGCAAAGCTGGAGAAGTGATCGGTATTGAAACGCACAGTATCGCTGCTGAAGCGACCGCCCATGTAGCTGGCGCCTTGGTCGCCCAGATAGTAGATCCCGGCATAATCCGTGTCAATCTCTGTCCGTTCCGCAGCTGTCCATGCATAAGAGACAGTGACCGGAGCATCAAATTGCTTGATCAGCGTCTCGGTGTCTCCACGGACACCGGTCAGCTCCAGCGTGAAGATCAATCCCCCGGTACGGTAGGCGTTGTCGTTCTCTGCCAGCTGTGACAGGCGCTGCGACTCTTCCGCAGACGGCGCTCCCGCTTTCACCCGCAGGGTGACTCGGTCCATGGTGCCAGCTTCACGCAGCGCCGCGGCCGGGAGCGTCAGCATCAGCGGGCCAGCGCTGATCTGCAGCTCCTTATCCGCCTGCCGCACGGCTTCCAGACCGTCGCCATCCAGCTCCAGCTGCACGAGCTCCGCAGGCTCCGCCTCGATCGCGATGCGGACCGGTCCAGACAGCTCCAGCGTGCTCTTCAACTGCTCGCCGGTCACGGCGTAGCCATCGCCCGTCCGCTCAGGACGGATCGCCTCCGCACCCGTTTCAGGCGTCTCCGGGCTGCCCGGCTCTTCCTGATCCTCTTTAGGCTCCTGCGGAATCACAGGCGGGTTAGGATACTGCGGCACTTGCCCTCCTCCGCCCCTGGTCGTGAAGCGCCAGATCTCAGAGAGCGTGCGGCCGCTGTACTCATCCTCTGCCACGGCATACCACTCGAAGCCGGCAGCCGGTGCCAGATTGCTCCACGTAACGGCCGCTTCGCCGCCGCTGACTACCTGGCTCTGCGTGCCGATCCGCTGATCGGTATACACTCTGGCGGCGAAGTAGTCAGTCGCAACCCGCTTGACCATCGGCGAGAGGTCCAGCGGAATGTCGAATTCATCCTTGCCCGGATGAGGCCCTGGCTTGTAGTAATTGTATTCATCCAAGTAAGGGGAGTAAGTCTTCATATGAATCGTGTCGCCTTCCAGGTTGAAATGCATGAGTCGCAGGTAACCCAGCCCGCCTCGGGGCGCGCCCTGGTAATCCGCCAGCATCTGGTACACCTTGCGGTCCGGCACGCCGTCGCCGTCGTCGTCGATCTCGTCGATCAGCGTCTGTGCATCATGATAATGGCCGCACAGCACGGCAAAGACGTTCTTGTTCGGCACAACGACACGCTCGTAGATCTCGTCGGCGATCGGTGCCCTGTTGTTGGAAACAAGCAGGTATTCATGCAAGCTGATGATTGCCTTGCGGTCGGGATGGGCAGCGACGATATCATGCATCCACTGAATCTCCTCATCGCCAATCAGCCAGCCCATGTAGACGATAATGAAGTCCACGCCCCCGGCGGAGATCAGGTCGTAATGACCGCGGTTGTTCTGGTACGATCCACCGTAATGCGGCTGATCGTTAAACCGATCCTCACCGAACCATTTATAATATTCCTGGTATGGATTCTCGCTGTTCAGCAGCACATCATGGTTGCCCGCCAGCACGCCGTAAGGGATATTGTTCTCCTCCAGCACTTTCATCGAACGGTCGGCATTCACCCACTGGAATTCCTGATGCGCCTTGTCGACGACATCGCCGGTATGGATGACATAATGGATGTTCATCGCATCCTTCTGTTTGGCGATCCATTCTACATTTCTATCGTAAATTTCCGGATAACTCTCGGAGTAATACTGCGTATCGGACATCCAGACAAAGGTGAAGTCATACTTCTCGGAGGCCGTCACCTCGTCCTGAACCATAACCTGGATCGTTCTGTCCACGTCGTAATCGCCGGCTGCTACGTTAGCTGTCAGCTCGAAGTCTTCTTCCAGGACCGCAACATGCTCATCGAGCAGCGCCCACTTGCCCGCCCCCGGGCTCCACGCATACAGACTTACTTTGCGCCCGTCCAGCGATTTGCCGGACCAGACGATATCGACGCGGTCGGTGGGCTTCACCGAACCATCGAGCGCGATCTCGAAACGGTGATACGGGAATTTCTCCGTAGCGTCATGAATTAGATATTCGCCGTCCTTGGCGCCGATCAGATCAAGCTCAGCTGCCGTAAGCGGCGTCTCGCCTGCCGGAGTCATTACCGGCGGCGGTTCAGTCGCCGACGCGCCTTGCACCGCTTTGAATCCCGCAGCACGGTTCGCATCATACTTGAACCCTCTGAAGAAGCTGACGGTCAGCAGGTCGTCTGTCGGATCGCTCGCCTTTACGCGCAGCTCCGGATTCAGACTGACCCCGCTCTGTCCGTGGCTTGGTCCAACCAACTGCGGCTGAAGCGGATTTTCGTCCGGTACCGAGAAGACAATGATCTGCTCCTGCAGATTGCCTACCTTGTCCGTTGCCCGGATGATCAATTGGTGTTCCCCTGGCACTAACTGGCCAGAAGAAGTGGCGTACGGCAGCGAGATGCTGTTGCCGTCCAGCTCGGCTTCCACCGTATCCACGCCGGACAACGCATCGCTCACTACCGCATCCAGACGGATGGCGCCGCGATACATGCGGCCATCCTCGACCATCGCCGCGATACTTGGCGGTGTATTGTCAACGAGAATCTCGACGGATACCGTCTCCTCACCCGTCTTGGCGGTCACGATATGCTCGCCGTCGGGCACCGCCCTCGTATCCCAGTCCGTGGCCTGGGCTTTCAATTGGTCCAGCGGCAGATGAAAGACGAATTCCGCATCCTCCAGTTTGCCAGCGCTGTCGCCCATGCGAAGCTCTCTGCTGCCGTAGGTCGGATCGTAGAACGTCGTGCCGT
Organism: Paenibacillus jepli; assembly: GCF_047238105.1. Classification (NCBI taxonomy): domain Bacteria; kingdom Bacillati; phylum Bacillota; class Bacilli; order Caryophanales; family Paenibacillaceae; genus Paenibacillus; species Paenibacillus jepli. The sequence goes on along the minus strand of NZ_JBDFMD010000001.1, from coordinate 5,821,735 downwards.
CCGCAAGAACCAACCGGACGTTCTTGACCTGGAAGTCGTCTTTGTTCTCCTCCGGCCGATCGTCGAACGGTCCTGCCTTGCTGCCCGCACGGATCTGGATCTTATTCTCTCCCTGCTGCAGTCGCCATGCCTCGATCGGATAGGTCAGGGTCGTGTATTCATTAATGGTATCCATGAACGTATATAAGATTTCGTTGCCCATGGTGACTGCATTTTTGAAGTAATAATTGACGTCGATGGCGTCGAATACAAAGTAGGCATCGTGCTCCAGCGCCCTGTACAGCTCGGCAGCGTCACTACCAAGCTCGATGGCCACCGACTCTGGCTGCGCTTCCTGCGCTGTTGCTTTGATCGTGTGCGTGCCGCTAAGGATATCTCCCTCCTGCACGTTAAGACGGAGCGGAGAACGGTCCAATCCTCCGGTAAGACGCACCTCATGCGTGTCCGATTGGACCCGATTCTGGCCATCGGAAGCTTCGTAGTAGAATTGGACCGAAGTCTTGCCGATCAGATCAGCCGAGCTGATCTTCCCGGCGTAGAGCAGATCGTTGTAATCTTGCTGCACATACATTTTGGAATAGTCTGCGTCCTGATCGATTTTGTAGAACAAGGCGACGGAATTGAGCTGACGATTGTCGCTCACATCGGCCTTCACGATCAAGTCGCGGGACAGGTTATGCTCCGTCGGCGCAGCGATGCTGCCGATGACTGGCGGCTCTGTATCCTCAGGCAGGCTGACTCTGGTGGCAGGGACTTGAATCGGGTCCACGCTGCCCGGAGTGCCTGCGATGAGGCCCGCGCTGTATTTGATCATCGTTTTAGAGCCATCATACGGCGCCGCATAAAAAATGCCCATGTCCGGTTTGGCGTCGCCAGGATCGTAATAAGCCACGGCAATCTCGCGGTTGGTATTGGTTGCAATGACGACGCCGCGTTCGCCGCCGTTGGCCATGCCGGCACTATACATTTTGAAGAGGTTCTCGCCCTCGATCAGTGAGGTGCCGAACAGATCGTTGAATGCTTCCACCGGCACGCCGGTATTTTTGTCATTGATAATCCAGAAGACGACCGCCTCGCCCGCAGGAATCCGGATATCCTCTCGGTCCGTCGGCCAGATGACATCGCCAGCAGGCCCTCTGCTTGTATAGCGATACTTGATCTTATAATCCTGAAGGTCGATCTCCTGATCGGTATTATTGTACACCTCGATGTATTCATAGCCGTCCGCTCCGTCAACATTGGTCGAGTCTGGCAGGAGTTCGGTGATCAGCAGCTCCGGCGCCATCGACGGATCGCCACCTTCCCCCATCACCGTCAGGGTGTATACCGACGTCTGGACAGTGTGCTCACTGTCGGAGGCTTCGATGTAATAGTCCACTTGCACGATGCCCTTGAACAGGTCGGTTGGGATGGCCGCTTCAAAACGGTCACCACTCCTGACCATATCCAGGCTGTCGAAGGTCTCCTCCGACTTCAGCTTATAGTGCAGATGCGCCGTCAGCGATTCATCGGCATAAGGCGAGCCCGGGATGGCAGCGTCGGGGTTGGTGACAACAGCCGTAACCAACAGCGGCTCTCCGGCTGCCCCCTGGTTGAGGGGCGTATGCTCGATGCGCGGCTGCAGGTTAATATGATCCGGCAGTTCGACAGGCTCGGCCGGAAGTTGATCAGCCGCTGCGCTGCCCGGTGTCGGGTCGGCAAGAATGGCGTGCTTGGACTGCGACGTACCCGAGACCGGCAGTCCATAGTCGACTCCTTTGCCGTCCGTCACATCGCTCGGCAGGTAGTCGGCAACTGCAATCTCTGCGCCGGCGGGATTGCGAATGGCTATCGCCCGGTTGCCGGTATTGGCCATGCCCGCAAAACTGTTCTTCTCCAGCACTACCAGTTGCTCCTCCGACAGGTTCACGCCATATTTGGCGTTGAAGTCGGCAAAGGTATGGTTATCCTTGGGCTTGTACCATACCACGAGCAACTGCTGCGGCGCCAGCGTAACAGCCGGGACCAGCAGCGGCACATCGGCACTATTGGTCGTCGTATAACGATACAGGAAGGAATACTCTTGCAGATGGAGTGGTTTCGTTGAATTATTGTAAAGCTCGAAGAACTCGTAATCGTCGGTGCCGGTATTATTCGGATGAATCTCCGTCACGATAAGCTCGGGAGCCTGTTCTTCTGATTGCGCTTGCATCGTTTGCGCTCCGGCCGGGGCGATGCTGGCCGCCAGCAATGCGATTGCGAGCAGAAGAGCCATAAAGCGTAATTTTCCATGCCCCTTCCATGCTGACCCAGCGAGTCTTTTTTTCACATTCATCAATTTCTTCACTCCTTGAGATTTGATAGACATGCAAAGCGTCACCGACTCAAGAAGTATAGTGACAATTTGTAAATTACATTAATGATTTGTGTGAAGTTTTTGTAAGGGTACGTCCTTTTACATCATGTCAACTGCCGGTTTTCGGCTCAACGTTTAGATTTTTTTGGTGCTTAAACACCCGCCAGTTCGGTGAAAAACAACTATAGGCCTTTCTCGGAATTCAACCTGTTCACTCTGAGCATCGTCTTATCTAGTGAGAGGAAGTGTTAAGCATGCGCAAGCGCCAAACGATCTGCTCCGTCATGCTTCTGCTGCTGCTAACCGCTGTCGTGACTGCGGGATGCATGAACAGCGGAGCGGAATCAGGCATCTCCAGCGCGGCAGAAGGATCTGCTTCGCCACCAAGCCCCGTCTCCAGCGGCAGCGGCAATCCCCCGCCCCCGCCAGACAAGGGTGAAGAAACCGTGGGGACTACGCCGGTCAGCTCGTCCTTCAGCGGTACGGTGACAGCTCTGCGTCTGATCGACGAACAATCCGCATGGATCGGTGGCGAAGGCTGGATCGCCCGCACGGATGACGGCGGTGCCAGCTGGTCGACCCAGATGGAGCACGGCTTCACGGTGGATCAGCTGTTTGCCCTGAACGGCAAGCTCGCCTGGGCCTCCCTGCGCAATGGAGACAACCAGCCGCTCAAGCTGATGCACACCGCAGATGGCGGCAAGAGCTGGGTAGAGACGGGAACGGTGCCCCAAGCCGGCTTCTTCCACTTCGTCTCTGCCAAGGAAGGCTTCAGCGGCAACGCCCGGACAACCAATGGCGGCCGAACCTGGTCTACGATTCCGGTGCCGGGTCCAATCGCAGGATCCCCCTACTTCCATGATCGCGATCATGGCTGGGCTGTTATGGCGCAGGAAGAGGGCAGCTTCGATATCATCCGGACGACGGATAGCGGCCATTCTTGGCATGTGGTCATGTCTCGCGACAGCGACGCGCCGGTCAACGACGCCCTTATCCGCTCGGCTGGCAAAGACGATGCCTGGGTCCAATTGGTCGGCGACAGCGGCATGTCGCAAACTTCTTACTCGCTATTCCATCTTGGAACGGATGGCAAATGGCTGCCGGTGCTTGCACACGATGGCGCTGGCTCAGGGCCCGCGCCGGGATATGCCATTCAGGAAGAAACAGGCTTGCCCAGAGGCAGCGGCACCTCACCTGGTGCGCTCTACGTGGTAGACCCCGAGACCGCCTTTATGGGCGGACAATGTATGGCCTGCGATGATGCCAATACGCTGGGCAAGACGACCGATGGCGGTATGACATGGACGGAGCTGGATGCTTCCTGGCCCGGTCACGGTACCCAGCTCCTGGGCGCGCTGGACGACCAGCACGTCTGGTTAATCACAACCGACCATAGCGAGCCCTCCGCCCTCTTCGTTTCGGTTGACGGCGGACGCAATTGGGAACAGACCTATACCTTCGAGTAGTCACAACACGAAAGGATGATGTAACCCATGATGAGACCAAAACCTGTGAAGAAGAGAAGCAAAAAAACGCCAATGATCGCGCTGGCCGCTGCCATCGCGTTATCCGTACCGGCGGTTGCGGCGCCTATCCCGCAAGCCTCTGCACAACACCTGGTGCAGACGCAGACGTATGCGATCGACGGCACTCGCGTGGATCTGCCGACCATCAATATCGATGGGACGACGTATATCGGGCTGCGCTCGCTCAACACATCGCTTGGCCTGAATACCAACTACAGCCCGATCAATCGGGAGGTGCATGTCGAGGGCAACAACCGGACGATGACTATCGATCTGTCCGAGCCTGTCAGCGCGTACTTCTTTAATGACCAGCGTGTCTATGGCATGTCCGCGATCGTGCAGGACGGCACGACCTATATGCCGGTCCGCTTCCTCCTTGAGCGGATGGGCTATGGCATCTCTTACGATGCTGCAGCCAAGACGGTAGGCATCACGCAGATTCAGGAAAACGACCTGACGATCGAGACGCATAAGATCGAGTCCGGGGAAGGTGAACCGCATGTGCTTGTTCATTATCCGCAGGTATCGGGATATGCCGATGAAGAAGCCCAGGCAAGTGTCAATGCTTTCTTGAAGGAGCAGGCCGAGCAGCGCGCTGCGGCTGGCGCCGAGGAGATCGCCCGGGCCCAGTCGGAGAATGATGCCGCCGAGGCGGATAATCCCGACCTGACTATCCCGCCGGTAAGCTTTGATGGCACCTACCTCGTCACCTACAACGAGCAGGACAAGCTGAGCCTGTATGTGGACTACTACAGTTACACCGGTGGTGCGCACGGCATCACCGACCGGGCCGCCTATACCTTTGACCTGACGACCGGCGAGCAGTTATCGCTTCAGGATGCTGCCAACGGCCGTGCAGATTACGTTGAGGTGATCAACGACTCCATCCAGCGTCAGCTCGATGCAGGAGCCTACCACTTCATGGAGCCGTTCGAGTCGATTGATACAGCCGATCAGAACTTCTTCCTGAAGCATGACGCCATTGTCGTCTACTTCGGCGTATACGAATACACCGCATATGCGGAAGGCATCCCGGAATTCCCGGTGCCGTTTACCGCGTTTGAGTAACATGCATACACGCTAACCCCCGCCCCGTTAAGTCATCCTGGATGACTGACGGGGCTTTCTTATGCACCTTATTTATAATAATTATAATTTAGTATTGATTTTCAATTAACAATAAAATATAGTAGAGGAAGACATACGACTCCAAAACGAGGTGGAACAACGATGACCAATACTAACAAACTAACTACAAGCTGGGGCGCCCCGGTCGGCGACAACCAGCATTCGATGACAGCCGGCAACCGCGGCCCGACATTGATCCAGGACGTGCATCTGCTGGAGAAGCTGGCCCACTTCAACCGCGAACGCGTGCCCGAGCGCGTCGTCCATGCCAAAGGCGCAGGCGCGCATGGCTACTTTGAAGTGACCGGCGATGTAAGCCAGTATACCAAAGCCGACTTCCTCTCCGGAATTGGCAAGCGCACACCGATGTTCATCCGCTTCTCCACCGTTGCCGGCGAGCTGGGCTCTGCCGACACCGTGCGCGATCCCCGCGGCTTCGCCGTCAAATTCTATACCAACGAGGGCAATTATGATCTGGTAGGCAATAATACGCCGGTTTTTTTCATCCGCGATGCGATCAAGTTCCCTGACTTCATCCATACGCAAAAACGTCATCCGCAGACACATCTCAAAAATCCGAATGCGGTATGGGATTTCTGGTCGCTCTCTCCGGAGTCGCTGCATCAGGTGACGATCCTGATGTCCGATCGCGGCATCCCTGCGACCTTGAGGCATATGCACGGATTTGGCAGCCATACTTTCAAATGGGTGAACCAGGAGGGTGAAGCGGTCTGGGTGAAATATCACTTCAAGACAGAGCAGGGCATCCGCAACCTAGACGTCGATCTGGCCGCTAGGCTAGCCGGCGAGCAGCCGGATTACCATATCGAAGATCTGTTCAAGGCGATTGATACAGGTGATTTCCCGGCCTGGCGGCTCTATGTTCAGATCATGCCGGAGGCGGATGCGGACCGCTACCGCTTTGACCCGTTCGATGTGACCAAGGTGTGGTCGCAGCGGGATTATCCGCTCATCGAGGTGGGACGGATGGTGCTGAACCGCAATCCCGAGAACTACTTTGCCGAAGTCGAACAAGCGACGTTCTCCCCCGGCTCGTTCGTCCCCGGTATCGAAGCGTCGCCGGACAAAATGCTGCAGGGACGGCTGTTCGCCTACTCTGATGCCCACCGTTACCGGGTCGGCGCCAACCATAACACGCTGCCGATTAACCGTCCGCAATGCCCGGTGCATCACTACCAGCGGGACGGCCAGATGCGCTCCGACGGCAACGGCGGCGGCTCCGTCTACTATGAGCCCAACAGCTATGGCGGGCCGGCCGAATCTCCTGCTCACCGGACATCAGCCTACCCTGTCTCCGGCATGGCAGACAGCGTGGCCTATAATAGCGACGATCACTATACCCAGGCAGGCGACCTGTTCCGGCTGATGACGCCGGAGGAGCAGCAACGGCTCGCACGCAACATCGTCGGTGCGATGGCTCCTGTCGAGCGCGATGAGATCAAGCTGCGTCAGATCGGTCATTTCTACAAAGCCGATCCCGACTACGGCCGCTTGGTCGCCGAAGGTCTCGGCTTGCCGGTACCGACATCAGAATAACGTAAGGACTTAGAAAAACGCCTGCCGGCGTCCTTGAAAGACGCCCAACTCCGGCGCGCTGTTAGAAGAAAGGGTACTTACGGAGCGCCGTGAACGGTCAGACCAGTCGCTAGTGCCACGAAATCCCCGGCATGAGCAGTTTCAGCGACCCTTTCTGCCGCTATTGCGTCGCAATCTACGGCTTGAGCTGCTGCAGCGACCCTTTCTGCCGCTATTGTGAGCAATCTACGGCTTGAGCTGCTGCAGCGACCCTTTCTGCCGCTATTGTGAGCAATCTACGGCTTGAGCTGCTCCAACGACCCTTTCTGCCGCTATTGTGTCGCAATCTACGGCTTGAGCTGCTGCAGCGACCCTTTCTGCCGCTATTGCGTCGCAATCTACGGCTTGAGCTGCTCCAACGACCCTTTCTGCCGCTATTGTGAGCAATCTACGGCTTGAGCTGCTGCAGCGACCCTTTCTGCCGCTAATGTCGCATTTTTTCTAGCCTGACTACCAGGAGCCATACGCTATACTATCAAGGTGAAACGGCTATGCCGTTAGTTAAACAAGCAAACAGCCCCTGCCTCGTTGTCGAAGGCGGGGGTTGGTTTTTGGCAAGAGACAAGAAGCGGGCTGTAATGCTACTTTCTATACTTGGAACTCAGATTTTCGGCGGGTGGCAAGCTGTAATGCTACTTTCTATACTTGGAGCACGGATTTCCGGCGGGCGGATGGCTGTAAGTCTACTTTCTATACTTAGAGCTCTGGTTTTCGGCACATGGCGCATTGCATGGCTAATTTCTAGTCTTGCAAACGCCCTTATAACGCAGGACTCGGCCCCAAAGTAAATAACCCGACTAAAGTGTGGCTTCGCTTCGAAGCGTGCTTATGTACTTTGCGGAGGGGGCCCGGAAGCATATAGCTATTAAGTATAAGGTGAAACGGCTGTCGCTGTGTGCTTACGATGCCAGTTTTGCTTCGCAAAACTCTGAGCGCAGCGCGTTTCATTCCGGAGAAATAGAAGCCAAGTAGATGTGAAAACATATACTTTATATTCCGACAAAGCCTCCCTCCCACTTTTATGTGTGGAGAGGGAGGCTTTTTGCGGACTTGCTAGGTATGATCAGCCGGCGAAGCAGGCGGTTGATGCTCGCTCGGCTGCTGCGGCTTGGCCGACATCGCCGCCGGCAGACGCCAGGCGGTCAGTACCGCGAACAACACGAACAGAAGATCAAACATCGAGAACAGCTCCGGGAAAAATTCCATAAACAACGAGACGACAAATGACGCGAAAAAGTCCGTTAATCCATCATTGAGTATGTAGCTGAATGCAAAAAACTTGCCCAGCAGGATACCGACCAGACTGGCCGCCACTGCAATGATCTGATGCACCTGCGTCGCCCGTCTGTCTGAGAGAAAACCTACGGCAAAGCCCGTCATCCCGCCGATTGCCCAGGCCACCAAGCCCAGCTCATAATCCGATATGACCACCACCGCTGCCCACAGTACGCCGCCGAGCAGCGCGGCCACCAATGCGCCCAAAATGGGCATAGCCAACTTGCGTTCTTCTTCCATGACCCTGCTCCTCCTCTGATGGATACAATAGGGAGTCCTTCTACTATGTATAATCTCCCAGTTGCCATTACCCAAACTTTAGCAATGATAACCATATCGGTCAATGTATGATTATTTACATTGCCAGTTTCCGCTGTTGACATTGACGTTGCGTAAAGGTGTAGTATGGTCCTGCAGCCACAAAGCAAGCTATACTATACGGTACAAACGAGGAGGCGGCTGAAATGGAATATACGGTCAATAAACTGGGACAAATGGCGGGAGTCAGCACACGCACGCTGCGGTACTATGACGAGATCGATCTTTTGAAGCCGTCCCGCATCAACTCTTCCGGATACCGGATCTATGGCCAGGCTGAGGTGGATCTGCTGCAGCAAATTTTGTTTTATCGTGAGATGGGATTGCCACTGGAAGAGATCAAATCGATTGTGGCTTCCCCTTCCTTTGACAGCCGGCAAGCGCTGAAGACGCATCACGCGATGCTCCTGGATAAGCGCAAGCAGCTCGATCAATTGATCCGCACGGTAGAGCAGACGATCGCTCAAAAAGAAGGGATGATAACGATGACAGACCGTCAAAAATTTGAAGGCTTCAAAAAAGAACAGGTAGAAGAAAATGAGCGTAAATATGGCGAGGACATCCGGGCAAAGTACGGGGACGAAGCCATCGACCGCTCCAACAAGGCCTTCCTCTCCAAGACGCCGGAGCAGCATGAGGCCCATGAGTGTCTGACAGCCGAGCTTTACGACGTGCTCGCGCAAGCCTTTGCCGTAGGTGATCCCGCATCGGAGCTCGCGCAACGAGCAGCCGATCTGCACAGACAGTGGCTGACGTTCTATTGGGGAACATACGCCAAAGAAGCCCATGCCGGCGTTGCCCAGATGTATGTGGACGATGAGCGTTTCACGGCCCACTATGACAAAGACCATCCGGGGACAGCCGTCTTCCTGCGAGATGCAGTCCGGATCTACACTGGTATGACTGGCGAAGTGGAGCAGGGCTAGCACTTGACTGAATACGTGCTCCAAGGAAACTTTCTTTCTCTGCAGCTATCCTTGCGGAGGGTATGGGCTGCTCCAAGGAAACTTTCTTTCGCTACAGTCGCCCGTGCGAGGTCTATGAGATGCTCCAAGGAAACTTTCTTTAGCTGCAACCCGTGTAAGGGCCCGGACGGACTGGCGCTACAAATGGATTAAGGCTCGCTCGCTAGCCAACTAGTGGCTGCGGGGCGAGCCTTTTTGTGGCCGAAGCCATCCTTATCATCCAGTCAGTGCACTCTGCACCCCGACAACAGTTGCTCCAGTGCTGTCATCGTCTCCTCCAGCGCCTGAGTGGAGTCCGGAAGTCCGGCCAGCCAGAGCGCCGCTTCGTTCATCGCGCCGGAGAGCAGGTGAGCCAGCGCCTCGACAGGCACCGGCCGCAGCCAGCCGGCCTCCTGCATCTGCTGCAGCTGCTCCTTCAGGTGCCGCATCGCGTTCTGCTCGTCCATCCGCCGCCACGCCTCCCAGCCCAGCACCGCCGGGCCGTCGATCAGCAGGATCTGCCGGTGGGCCGGCTCGACAGCCGCTGTGATGAACGCCCGGCAGCCGCGCAGCAGTTCGTCCCATGGATCGCTGCCAGCCTCCGCTTCTCTCGCTACGTGCTCCCCGATCTCCTCCTGCAGCGAGGTCAGCACTGCCTCGAACAGTCCCTGCTTGCTGCCGAAATGATGGTAAAGCGCCCCTCTCGTGAGCCCAGCCTCCTGAACGAGCTCCTCCATTGAGGCATCCGCATAGCCCCGCTCCGCGAAGTAGATCTTGCCCAACGCCAACAGCTGATTGATCGTCTCGGATGCCGCTTCCTTCGTCCTTCTCATGACCGCTCCACCGCAGCACCATCGGTATACTGCGCCAAGAAAGCCTCTGTCGGCGGGATGACCTGGATCATGTCGATCAGCACGCCGCTCGGGTCGCTGGTGATGAAGTGTCGCTGCCCGAACTCCTCATCCCGGAGCTCCAGATGCAGCGGCAGCCCCGCCTCCTTGATCAACCGCTCGTACTCCGCGTCTACATCCTCCACTTCAAAGTTCAGGATCATCCCCCGCACCGCGGTCCGGTAAGCCTCAGGTACTGTCGGATGAGTGCCGTCCAGGATCGCCAGCTCATAGGCCGCCCCTGTCCCCTGCAAGCGCAAGCTTACATACCAGTCTGCCTCAAACGTCGTCTCGAACCCGAGATACCGGGTATAAAACGCTGCCGTCTCCGCCACCTTGTCTGTCATCAGAACAGGATAAAAGCTGTTTACTTTCATCTTCCTTCCTCCTCCATTTCTTTCAATGAACTGATTACAGTTTAACATACATACAGTATGTATGTAAAATGTCCGATCATAATAATTTCAACCCTAAATCGTCCATATGCCGCCTCTTCATTTCAAGCCCGCTCTTTTATAGTGGGAGATGTAACCATTCGTTGAAATGAAAGGGGTATTACCACTATGTCCAACCGCAAGTCCAAACCTTGGCTGCTGATCGCGCTATGCGCGATGCTGATCTTCGTCGCCGCCTGCAGCAGCGGCAACTCTACAGAGACCAACACACCGCCCGCCGACACCGGCGGCGCCGAAGAGACGCCAAAGAATGACCCGCCAGCAGCCGGTAATGGCGAGACGATCGAGCTGTCCTTCTGGACACTGGGCAATGTCAATTACGAGGAGCTGGCCCAGGAGTACATGGCTGAGCATCCGAACATCAAGATCTCGGTTCAGAACACTGGCGATCAGACGGCTCACCACAATAATCTGACGACTGCCCTCTCCGCCAACTCCGGTGCACCGGACATTTTCCAGCTGGAGATCGGCTTCATGGAGCGGTTCATCGGCGCCCAAGACAAATTCCACAATCTCAATGACCTGGGCGCAGCCGACCTGAAAGACATGTACCTGGATTGGAAATGGCAGCAAGCGACCTCGACCGACGGTGCGTTCCAGATCGGATTGCCTACGGACATCGCGCCTACTGTTGCTTACTACCGTATCGATCTCGCCGAGGAAGCGGGTCTCCCGACGGATCCTGACGCATTCACTGCCGCTATCGATTCGTGGGACAAATTCGCTACGGTTGCCTTGGACTTCAAAAACAAAACCGGCAAGGCGTTCGTCGATTCGCGCGATCTGATCTACAACGCGCTGCGTGACCAATCCGACGGACAGATCTACTACGACAAAAACGACGGCTCGTTCATCGGTGCCGACAACCCGCAAGTCAGAAAAGCATATGACTTCACCGTCAAAGGCATCCAGGAAGGCTGGGTCGCTCCGAACCAGCTCTGGCAGCCCGACTGGACGCAAGCGATCAATGACGGCGGCTTTGCCGTCCTGCCCGGCCCGGCCTGGATGCTCGGCAACATCAAGAGCAATGGTCCGGATTCCGAAGGCCAGTGGCGGATCGCCCAGCTTCCAGAAGGCGCAGGCACCTGGGGCGGATCGTTCCTGTCGCTGCCGAAGGAAGGCAAGCATCCGGAAGAAGCCTTTGCTTTCATCAGCTGGATGCTGAACCAAGAGAATCAGTTGAAATCGTTTGAGGACAAAGGCTTGATGCCTTCGACCCCGGCACTGTTCGAAGACGCGACGTTCACGGACTTCACGGATGAATTCCTGGGCGGCCAGCCGTCCGCTGCCGCATTCGCCACAGCAGCCGGCCGCGTGCAGTCGGTCTACTACGGTCCGCTGCACGATCAGACGGACGCTTTCATCAAGGAAGCACTGCAGAACGTGCAAGAGAAAAATGCCGATCCGGAGCAAGAATGGCAAGCAGCGATCGAGAAGATCGAACGCCTCGTCGCCCGCAGCTGACAGCCGAACCCTTAAGCTATAGCAATCCAACGCGAGTTCGCGGGAGTTTCTCCTGCGGACTCGCCGCATTGAAATCGTATGGAGGTGCATCATGCCCCAGTCTCAACCCGCTGCCCCCGCCCGCAGCGCTGCCGTCCGCAAGCAGGGCTGGCTGACCGAACGCAAGCGCAGCAGTCTGACAGCTTATCTGTTCATTTCACCTTTCTTTTTGCTGTTCGCGATTTTTGGCCTATATCCGATTCTGTTTACTTTTTATCTGTCCTTCTACAAGTGGGATGCACTCGGACCGATGAGCTTCGTCGGCTTCCAGAATTACCAGTTCGTCACGGAAGACCCGCTGTTCTGGACCTCCTTTACGAATACGCTGCTCATCAGCGCGTTGGGCACGATCCCGCAGCTCATCCTCGCGCTGCTGTTAGCCGTCTTCCTGAACTCATCGATTACGAAGTTCAAAAAGACCTTCCGCGTGTTATACTTCATGCCGAATATTACGTCGATCGTTGCCGTGACGCTCGTCTTCAGCGCCTTCTTCAGCAACGGCGGGATGGCCAACTGGCTGCTTGCGCAGATCGGGATCGACCCTACGGCCTGGGGGTCAGACTGGTGGGGCGTCAAGATCGCCATCGCGACGATGGTCATGTGGCGGTGGACCGGGTACAACACGATCATCTACCTGTCCGGCATGCAGAGCATCCCGACAGACCTGTACGAGGCTGCCCGGATCGACGGCGCCAGCCGCTTCCAGCAGCTCCTGCAGATTACGCTCCCCCTGCTGAAGCCGTTCATCCTCTTCACGGTGCTCATGTCGACGATCGGTTCGCTGCAATTGTTCACCGAACCCTTCGTCTACCTCGGCCAGGGCGGCACCAGCTCCACCCGTGAGGAAGGCTTGACGATGGTCATCTACCTGTACACCGAAGCGTTTGGCAACAGCTTCTTCGGCACCGCCGCAGCGACTGCCGTGCTCCTCCTGCTGTTCACCATCGTCTTCTCGCTAATCAACATGTGGGTGTCTCGCCGGATGAGCGGCGACACGGATGGAGGTGCGTTATGAGCAAGATTGGCGACAAGCCCGGCCTGCCGAGCAAGATCGGCTATTACGCCTTCCTCGGCTTCGGAGCTTTTGTTTCATTTTTCCCTTTCTATTGGATGTTCGTTATCGCTTCCAACCCTCGTGGCGCGGCTTCCACGCTGCCGCCGACGGTGACGATCAGCGATCAGTTCATCGCCAACTTCACCCGGGCAACTGACCGGATGGATTTTTGGACCGCCTTGGGCAACTCGCTCTTCGTATCCTCGGCCGTCACCTTGTCCGTTCTGTTTTTCTGTTCGCTCGCCGGGTACGCGTTTGCCAAGTATGATTTTCCGTACAAGCACTTCCTGTTCTTCTTCGTGCTGGGTACGCTGTTCGTACCGCAGCAGCTCAGCATCCTGCCGACTTACGTCATCATGACCAAGCTGGAGTGGATCAATACGTTTAAGGCGCTCATCGTGCCTGCCATGGTCAATGCGTTCGGCATCTTCTGGATGCGGCAGTATATCGCCACCTCCGTGCATGGCGAACTGCTGGAGGCGGGCCGGATGGACGGGGCCGGACATCTGCGGATCTTCACGACCATCGTCGTGCCGATCATCACGCCGGCTCTGGCGACGCTAGGCATCTTTACGTTCATGAATATCTGGAACGACTTCTTCTGGCCCTATGTCATCTTGAAGGACCGAAGCAACTATACGATCCAGATCGCGCTGCAGCAATTGTTCACTACCCGCGACGGCCTGGACTACGGCATGATCATGTCCGCGACCTTCATGGCGACGCTGCCGCTGCTGGTTGTCTTCCTCTCGTTCAGCCGCTGGTTCATCGCCGGTCTGACCTCAGGAGCGGTGAAGAGTTGAGGATTAGGACCGCTCCCTGTTCAGGCAGCTATTGACAAGCCGCGGCCATCAAGGAATAGTAGAAGCAGGCGCTTTCATTTTTCTTTCATGAGCACCCTCATAAAAGATTGGTGAATAAGTGCCGGAGAGGTGTGGATCGATTCTGGAGAAGCGCTGGACTATGCTTCCGAAGTCGCTTTCTTGCAGAAAGCGTTTAGCGTTCGCCTGAAAGCTTTTCGCAGAAAAGCTAGCTTCGGAAGCATACACTGTTCCCGGAATTCATCCTCTCTCAGAGGTTATTTCAAGAATTCTGGGAACAACAGAACGATCCACTACCCGTTGGCCTACTTTTCACCATGCTTTTTAAAGGAGTGTGAATCGCTCTGAAATTGCGGCACAATATCATGCTGGCCAATATCCTGCTTGTGTTTATTCCGGTCATCGTCATGGGGGCAATCTCGTACTTTAAGTTCTCGGACGTGATCGAGTCCAAATCGAGCCATTTCTACTCGATCTCCCTGCTGGAAACCGACCGCAAGCTGAAGTTCGCCCTCAGCGAAGTGACGACGATCACCAGCTCGGCCATCACGCAGCCCGTCATCCAGCAGACGCTCAAATCTCCCGGCATCCCGCCGGATTACGACCGCCGCCAGGAGATCAACAATCTGCTCATTCATCATCCGATGATCCAGTCCTACAGTCTCTATGCCCAGGATCAGCCGGTCTACAGTTACAATCTGCTGGACGAACCGCAGCCCTTGCGGCAGCAGGCCTGGTACGATGAGATGAGCCGCGAAGCCGGCCGTCCCGTCTGGTCCGGTCCCGGAGAAAACGGCTCTGCCGGCGCAGGAAGGCCTGTACTTGTCCATGCCCGCGTCATCAAGGATTACTATTCGCTTGAGAATATCGGCTCCCTCGTCCTCACGATCAAGCCCGAGCTGCTCGACCAGGTCTTCTGGGAGACGGCAACGCTCGAGCAAGGCGATATCCTGCTTGTAAACAGAGACGGCGCTATCATCTATGACAAGTCTGGTGAACATATCGGCGAGCGGGTCGATTTCCCGTTCCTGCGCGAGGAGCAGACCGGATCCAAAAGCTATTATATTGATGATTATCAAGGGGTGAGCTCGCTGATCACCTATCTGCCGTCGCATCACCCGCAGTGGTATCTGATCGCCATCACGCCGACGACGGCACTGCAGGCCGAATCGATTCCGATCCGCAATACGGCGCTTCTGCTCGGTGCGTTTTCCCTGCTGACCGCCTTCATGTTCGACCGCTTCTTCGTCCGTCGGCTTGTCCGCAGCATCAGCGATACGGTGAGCGGCATGGCCCGGGTGGAGCAGCGCAGCTTTCAGCCGATCCGCCGCGCCGGCGCCCCCAGCGACGAGTCGGATATGCTCGTCCACGGCTTCAACCGGATGAGCGGTCAGATCCGCGATCTGCTCGCCCAGGTCGAGGCCGAGCAGCAGCTCAAGAAGGAAGCGGAGCTGCAGGCGCTGGTCGCGCAGATCAATCCGCATTTTATCTACAATTCGCTGGAATCGATCAACTCGATGGCGGTCCTCCAGGGCAACAAGGATATCAGCCGTATGGTCATCTCGCTCGGCAGGCTGCTGCGGATCAGCATCAGCGAGAACAAGGAGCTCATCCCGCTCTGCACCGAGTTCGAGCATGTGAAGCATTATCTGAACATCCAGAAGTTCCGCTTCGAGGACCAGTTCGACTATACGCTGGAGCTGCCGGAAGAGCTGGAGCATGTGGTGACCCAAAAGCTGATCGTACAGCCGATCGTGGAGAATGCACTCTATCATGCGATAGAGTCGATGAAGCAGCAGGGACTGATTCATATCCGCGCTTATGAAGCCTACGGCGATGTCTGGATCGAGGTGGCCGATAACGGACCGGGCTTCGACGAAGGCGTGCTCCTACGGCTCGGACAAAAGGATGCTTCGTCAGAGGCGAAGGATAAGGACCGCGGCGTCGGACTGCGCAACGTGCATGAACGGGTAAGGATCAGGTTCGGTGCGCCCTACGGCATGATGATATGCTCATCTCCGGGAGCCGGCGCAACCATCCGTATCCGTGTGCCGAAGATTATCCCGTGAGGAGGAAGAGTATGAGTGTCCGTCAACGAAACAAAACGCTGCTCTTTGCGCTCTACGGCCTCGCTCTTGCCTCCGTGATCCTGTACAGTTTCACAGGAAGCCGCGAGCAGCCGGCAGTAGCCGATCCCGAGAAGGTAACGCTGACCTTCCGCCACTTCTGGACCAAGGAGCATGACCGGCCGATCCTGGCGATCTTCGAGGATGCCGTCCGCAGCTTCGAGCAGGAGCATGCCAATGTCAAAGTCAACTTCGAGGGCATCGATCAGACGATCCACCGCGAGCAGAAGCTCAAGAGCGAGATGGTCACCGGTACCCCGCCTGATCTGTTCGTGTTGTTCGGCGGCGCCGAGTTCGAGCCGTATGCCCGTTCCGAGCGGCTGATGGATCTGACCGGCTTCGTAGCCTCCGAGGGACTCAGCTTCCACGATCTCAGCCTGTGGGTGCTGGATGAGCGGATCTACGGTCTCCCCTTTGAGGGCCATGCCGAGCCGATCTTTTATAACCGCCGTCTGTTCGAACAAGCCGGACTGGCGCCGCCGACGACGTTGGAAGAGCTGTCCCGGGCTATACCGGTCCTCCTTCAGCAGGGTACGATCCCATTTGCGCTGGGCAACGAAGAACAATGGCCCGGCGCGATCTATACCCATTATCTGATGGACCGGCTTGCCGGCCCGGAACTGATCGGTGCATTGGCCCGGGGAAGCCGGGAGGAGCGTTTCCTCAACCCGGCTTATACGGAGGCGCTGGCGCTGCTCCGCTCCTGGATCGAGATGGGCGCGTTCAATGATAGTTTTTCTGCCGTCTCGACGGAAGAAGCTATCGCCTTGTTCACCGAGGGCAGGGCGGCGATGTATCTCAACGGCAATTGGGACATTACGCTGCTGAGCCCGCCTGATGCGGCTCTGGGTCCCGGGGATATCGGCGTCATGCCTTTCCCTGGGCTTCATCAAGGTCAGACCCGCAGCATGGCTGGCGGCTACTCGATCGGGCTGGCGCTCTCAGCCGAACTGAGCGGGCTGCGCCTGGAGCTGGCGCTCGAGTTGATGCGCAGACTCTATACAGAAGACGTGCAGCAACGGATCGTCTATGAAGGTCTCCGCCTGCCCTCGATGCCGATTACTTTTGATCCGTCCCGGACGGGGCCGGTATTCGCCCAGCTGCACATGCTGATGGAGAGCAAACCGCAGACGTTCATCGCCTATGACAATGTCCTCTCTCCCGAGGTGAGGCGAACATTCCTCGCGGTCAACGATCAGCTCCTCAACTTGGCGATCCGGCCGGAGGAGGCGCTTCAGCAGATGGACGATGCCTCTGAGGCTTACTGGCAACTACGAAACAGTACAGGGGGGAATCCATGATGAAACAACAGCCGTATACCGCCCTGCTTGTCGATGACGAGCCGATCATCCTGCGCTCGCTCGAAGCGGCCGTGCCCTGGGAGGAGCTCGGCGTCAGCATCGTCGGCAAAGCCCGCAATGGCGAGGAGGCGCTGCAGCTGTATCATCAGCACAAGCCTGACATCATTATCAGCGATATCCGGATGCCTTCCATCGATGGCATCGCGCTCATGTCGGAAGTGCGGAGCTGCGATGCCAGGCTCATCTTCATCGTCATCAGCGGGTACGGCGACTTCGAATACGCCAGACGGGCGATCCGCGAAGGCGCATCGGACTATCTGCTGAAGCCGATCGATCATGAGGAGCTGACCCATATCATCCGCAAGTCCGTCGTCAAACTGGAGGCCGAACGGCGGGCCCGGGAGGAGAGCGATCAGCTCCTGCACTCCGTGCAGGCGCTGTCGCTGCTGGCACGCGAACGGCTGCTCGCGGAGCTGACCGAGGGCAACTCACGCCCTCTGCAGCATCTCAAATGGCTGGAGATGAGTCTGCTCGAGCAGCCTTATCTGATGGCGATCGTCCAGCTCGACCGTTTCGCCTCCGTCAACAAGCAGTGGACGCCGGACGAGAAGCGGCTCTGGATGTTCGCCGTCCGCAATATTCTCGAGGAGTGGTCCGCGCAAAACGAAGGGCTGGCGATGTTCCCCTTCCATAGCGGCGAATGGATCCTGCTCTTCCCAGCGGAGATGGACCGGCGCAAGGAAAGCCTGGGCGGGGAGATCGTCCGGCACATCGCAACCTACGCCAAGCTGGCCTGTTCCGTCGGCTTCAGCCGGCCGGTGCGGGGGCTGGACCAGCTCAACGCCGCGTACCGCAGCGCGCAGAGCGCCCTGTACCAGCGCTTCTTCGCCGGTCAGCAGACGGTATTCGCTGACCGGCCTGACACCTCGCCAGAGACGGGCCGCCCTGAGCAATGGCCTTATCCCCGCTGGATCGAGGAGGAGCTGATGCAGGCGATCCGGTCTCTCGACCTCTTTCGGCTGCTCGGGCTGCTCGATCAGCTCCAGCTGGAGCTGGAGGGCGGCGGGATGTCCCGCGAGTCACTGCTGCGCTTCATGACCGAGATCGCCATCGTCTCGCACCGCGAGTTCGGCCAGCTGCAGCTCGCCAGCGAGCTGCCCATCGACGGACTGCTGCAGCAGATGGAGGAAGCGGTCACCCTGGAGATGGCGATTGCCGCGCTGAAGGAAGCCTATCGGCATTGGACCGAGCTGCAGCTGGGCGCTCGGGATCAGCAAGACGGCGCAGCGCTGATCGGCAAGGCGCAGCGCTATATCGACAACCACTACCGCAATGATCTGGGCATTGATGAGGTATCGGACTTCGTCGGCCTCAGCACCAGTCATTTCTGCGCGTTGTTCAAGCAGGTTGCCGGACTGACCTTCCTGGAGTACCTGACCCGCTGCCGGATCGATAAGGCCCGTTATATCCTGGAGCATACCGAGGTCAAGGTGTACCAGCTGGCGCCTCTGGTCGGGTATCAGGATCCGCGCTACTTCACGCAAGTGTTCAAGAAAATCACCGGCATGACCCCTTCGGAATACCGCACCCAAGCGACGGGATAGGCGGCGCAGACGGGCTGTTAATTCTCGCCGGTATGAAGATGAGCGACAGCCGTGCGTATATAATCATAGAGCTCCGCGCTCATGCCATACTGCACAGCCTCTGCCGGATGCTCGCTATAATATTGCTCTGCCGCCTGCATCAGCTCCTGTCGGTCTCCCCCTGTTTCCCGCAGCGCAGCCAGCCACTGCTCAGCCAGTACCTGCGCGGCGGGATCATCCGGTCGCTTCCCCGTTTGCATCGCCTGCTTGAACGCTGCGAGCAGTTGCTCGCCTTCGGCATATTGATGCTGAAAGGATGAATGCCCATGCTGGATGCGCCACTTGAGCTCGGCAGCCTGCCCCGGCTCAAAGTACGGACTATCCAGCATGTTCATCATCTGCATCATTCGCAGCATGCCGCTCCCCGATAGCACACTACCGCGCTGCACAAGCTCTGCCATCTGTGCCAGCTCAAGGCGCAGTCTGGTTGCTGCCTCGATCTGCTGGTCGAGGCGCTCCAGCTGCAAGCTCAGGATCCCTGCCGGATGCGTATCCGGATGGTCCAGGATGGACTTGATATCCTCCAAGGCAAACCCCAGCCGCTTCAGCATAAGTACCTGATACAGCCGTCCCACATCCTCATTCGTATACAAGCGATGTCCCGACTCCGTCTGCATGGACGGCGAGAGCAAGCCGATCTCGTCATAGTAATGCAGCGTTCTCACGGTAACGCCGCTCTGTTTGGCCAATGCGCCTACTTTCCACTGTCTCTCTGGCATGTCTTTCCCTCCTTCTGCCTAGCTATGGCTAATCTGCTCTTGATCCTAACGTTACGTGAGGAATTATAATGCTATTTAGTCAGACTTGGCAACTGCCCTGACAGGCAGCGGAAAGGAGTGACTGCTATGACTGACATACAACTTAAAGGACTGACACCCTGTAGCAATGCCCGGCTCGTTTTCACCGAGCATACGGAGCTGCTCGGCAGCGGCTGCCGTGGCCCGCACTTGTCCCAAGGGGTCAGAGTGGCCTTGGCGCGCCTGCTTGCTGTAGCTGGCTTGACGACAGGTTTTATGAAGGACAACGAGCGGGTGACTTACAAGATCAAAGGCAGCGACCGCAGCCGCGTGCTGTTCGCCGAGGCGGACGATCTGGGGCATGTACGGGGATATGTAAGCGACGCCTGCCTGTCCGACGCGCTCGTGATAGGGGGTGATGAGATCGGGCAGCTGACGGGGACGCGGGGTTGTGTCCAGGTACTGCGCGATATCGGCATGCAGCGTTTATTTACAGGGATTACGGACATGCCTTATGGGACGATTACGGACGATCTGGCCCATTATTATTCGCAGAGCGAGCAGACCCCCACCTTCTTCTGGTCCTCCGAGCAGTGGAGCGACGAGGGCGCCCTGACGCTTGGACGGGGCATCGCCATCCAGCTGCTGCCCGGCGCTCCCCTATCCCTATTACACGAACTTAGAACCCTGCTCGCTGCCGGTGTCTCGATCGCTTCGGATCCGCATGTACCGCTTCACACGCTGCCTGCCCTGCTCTTCGGGATGACGGAGGCGCTGACGGAAGCACCCCTGAGGTGGTATTGCGACTGCTCCCGCGAGCTCTTCTACCCGATGCTGTATGCCCTGGACCGGGCGGAATTACAGAAGGCAAGGTTCGCTTCGGAAACAGTCGAATTCGTCTGCCACAAGTGCGGAGCAGCCTATACGTTCTCGCCCGACGAGCTGACAGCTTTCTTGTGAGAGGGAGCGGCTTGTTATAGCCGATGACAGATTTTCTCGATAAGGGCAAATGCACACTTATTCTCGGCAGATTGGGCTTGCTGCGAGGTCGTAGATACAAAAGTCAGACTGTTGAAAAATGGCCGGAGAGGCACGGAATCGAATCTGGAGAAGCGAAGCGTTCACCTTTGTCCCCCGGATTTCACCCCTAAAAGGGGTATAAAATCAAGAAATCTGGGGACAACAGCGATTGGAAGATCGATCCGTGACTGTAGGCTTTCTTTTTTCAACAGCCTGAAAAGTGCACTTATCGGGATGGTTTTCGAAATGTATAGGTAAAATCGCTGATTTCAAGTGCACTTTTGCACTTAGCAAGCCAAAAAAGGACGACGACGGGAGGAATAGAAGTACTTTTGCATTTATCATCTCACCAAGCATAGAAAAGTCGAAGGCAGTCGTCCAGAAATACAGAAACCTCTCCTTAGGTACGTAGTGATTGATCGCACCTAGGAAAGGTTTCTTTTTAAATTCTAAACGTATTAGTTTCACCTTTATATCAGCTTAGAATTCACCGGAAGGAGACTTGCTACGCCAATGAGATTTGTGAAGCAAAACTTGCTTCGTAAGTGTCAGCTTAAGGACGGCGACAGCCGTTTCACCTTAGTTCATTTCAGTTCCTCCACCGCCCCGCCCTTCGGCAAACTGCCATCAGCAGGATAATTAAATTCCCCCCGGTAGTTGGAGGCGTTGTAGTGCGGGTATTTGAGCGGTACGGTGACCGGCTCCGCTGCCTTGCCGTGCATCACTGGAACACCTACATGGACGCGGTCATCTATATCAACAGCGGGCAGCAGACTCCCGGAAGGAGCACAGAAAGAAGGCGCCTAGAAGGCCCCGCGACCGCCGCCCCCTCCTCCGCCACCGCCGCCGGTGAAGCCTCCTGTCGTGGTTGAAGAGCCGCCCAGGTGACTGACTGCAGCGGAAGCAGCGTCATTCATGCCCTGGGAAATGGTGCTGAACAAGGTGTGATGCAGCAGGCTGTAATAGAGTATCGGATGGCGCTCAGCAAGAGTCTGCATCGACTCATCCGAAGACACTATGGAGCGGCCCATCTGGCCGATCTCGGACTCGGATACTCCAAGCGCCAGCGCGTAGATCATGAAGCGCTCGTATTGTCCGGCATAGGCCAGTCTTTCGTCCGGCTGCATGCCGGATAGGCCTGTGCCGGCTGCCGCTTCCTGTGCAAGCTGTTCCTCAATATGCTGCTTGAAGCCCAGCCACCGGGCATGCTCCGTGCTGGCCTCAGGTGTACGCCGGGTGACCAGCATGCCGTAGCCAGCCGAGAGCAGCGGCACTACTGCCGACAGTTTACCCCAACCGGGCACCGCCATCAGGATCACCGTGATCTGCACGAGCGCCTGTCCTGCCGCTGCCCAAAGCTTCGCTGTGGAGCGCTCAAAGTAGCCTTGCTGCTTGCCATGCTCGTCAGCCGCAGCCTCCCAGCCGCCAAAGAAGGCGTAGGTGTCATCGGCCGTTTCCGTGTCCGCTTCTCCGGGCGAGCAGCTCGGAGAAGCGCACGGGTTCAGACGTCCGTTCCGCCGGAAACAGCCAGTCCAGTATCATCCGCTCATAGGCATGCAGCTCCGGCGTCTCACCCCTGCGCAGCAGCTCGAACTCAAAGTCCAGTTCATACGCATAACTACTCTCCGATGACGGAGATCCGGTATCCTCATCGCGTTCTCCCTTCCGCTCCAAGGGCTTCATCGACACATAACCCCGTCTGACAAGGTCAAACAGCGTCGCTGAACGGGCCCCGTCTGTGCACCGTCCCTGGACGAGATAAGCCACCATCGCTGGGGGTATATCACCCGGAAGGTTGTCGTAGGATGCGCCTGTGACCTGTGGAGGATACTTTTTGCCGTATAGCAGATAGAACACCGCGATGACGATGGCATTCAACAGCAGCACCAGCAGACTGGCCTGCCAGGCCAAGCGCTGATCCGCCTGCCGCTGCTCCCGCTCCGCCTCCGCTTCCGCCAGATAGGCGCGCTCCTCCGACTCGATCCGCGGCAGCGCCGCCTCACCGCTCCGTCGGTCGCTGTCTGCCGACCATTCCGGAGGATAGAGCACCCTGACCTCCAGCAGTTGTCCCGCTCGGAGCGGAGAGACGTCCAGGCGGGCAGCGCCGTCCTCGGTTATCCCTGTCGTGCCATGGAGCGGACCATGCCCGTACACCTGCATCTCTCCCGGAACACCGGTCTGCGGCGGTGTGATCTGCACCCGCACCTGCTTCAGTTCCGTGTCATTCTGGTCATCGAAAAATTGCCAATACAGCTCGGCGGTATCTTCATGCACCGTCACCGCATTGAGGACGGTGTACTCGATCTTGAACTGCTTGGTCTCATCCTCCGAGGCGGAGAATACCCGGTACTCCCACACATCGCCCGTATCCTGCTGTCGCTGCGCCTCGAGCGGGAGCTCTTCTCCCGACTCGGTGAGCTCGACGGCCTGGAAGTCCGCTATACCGTCCGAGCCGCTGCTGTCCAATCGGACTACAATGCCGTTAAACGAGCCGTCAAACACATACGTGTCGTACTCTGTGACATGCATATGGCCCTCCGCGTCGAGCCGAGCATCAATCTCTACGAGCTCGATCTCAAAGGAGTCGGCAGCGGCAGTCCCCGGCAATACAACTGTGAAGAGAAGAACGACCAACAGCCATCCCGCCCATATTCGATTGGATCGGCCTTTTCTGCCATCGTTTGATCTAGGGTTCATTGATTAGCCTCCTTACCCCACAGGGCCTTTGCTGTTGGAATGTTATGAGGCAGTGGATACATTCAAGCCCAGACAAACTGCTCCAGCCGGTCGACCGCCTCCGTGTCGAGCGGGCCGGCATTGTCGTAACGGAGTACCGCTGATGGCGGCAGCGGCCAGCGGATCTCCCGCTCGGCCAGCGACCGGCTGAACGTCTCCCAGTTGTTGAGCTTCCATACGTCGAGCTCGGAGCCGCGATCCCGGATACGCTCATAATAACGGTCCGTATCCGGCAAGGCGACGACGATCACCCGGACGGCGTCCCGCGGGGCGCCGATCCGGGCCAGCTCGCCGTCCAGCCAGTCGGGATCAGCTGTCTCCTGTGTAAATGGCCCAATAATGATCGCATCGATGCCGAGCTGTACGTTCTCCAGCGCCGCATCCATCGTAATCCGGTAGCCGAGATCGCGGCATCGTTCCTTGTAGAGCGGTGAGTCGCGGTCGGACGGATCCAGACCAGCCATGGTCATGATCGCCTCTGCAGCTGGACGCAGCAGCGTGTCCATATCGAGAAACGCAGCCGTGCGCCTGGCGACCAGCGCCCGCGCCACCGAGGTCTTCCCCGCTCCGGCGCTGCCGACGACAAATATGAGCTTGCCCATACTTTCGTAACCTCCTCTATCGGGATACTGACATCAGTATCCTCTTCTAACACCCATCGTAGAAGAACGGCGACCTGTTTGTCAAAGGCGAGCACCATAACAAAAAGCGATTCGATGGATCCGGGAGCCGCCACCGGCCGAAGCACGGTTTGGCAGCGCAAGGAACCATCGAATCGCAAATAGAATTGCGGACTTATGCGGGACGTCCGTTGCTTCCTTCCGTCCGCGCAGGAATCGCTTCCTTGGGCGAGAAAAGGGCAAGGAGCATCACCGCAGCGCCAAGGCCGGCGCAGATCAGATACATCGACGAATAGCCGGTCAGATCGGCGATCGGTCCCATCACGATGCTGCCGAGCGATACGCCGAGATCGGCAGTTGCAATAAACAAGCCGATCAGCACATTGCGCTCCGCCTTGGGCAGGACGAAGCTCAGATGCGTCGTCAGCGTCGGATAGACGAGCGCCTGAGCGACACCCATCAGCGCGGCGGCTGCATAGAACAGTACCGCGCCTGCCTGCAGGGCAAAACTGATCGCCAGCGCCGAAGTCATCATCAACGCCAGCGTCCCCCCGACGAAACCCGGCCGCC
This sequence comes from Paenibacillus jepli, assembly GCF_047238105.1. Classification (NCBI taxonomy): domain Bacteria; kingdom Bacillati; phylum Bacillota; class Bacilli; order Caryophanales; family Paenibacillaceae; genus Paenibacillus; species Paenibacillus jepli. The sequence goes on along the minus strand of NZ_JBDFMD010000001.1, from coordinate 5,797,137 downwards.
ATCTGCCGTCTGAGGGGATCCGGGACTTCAACAGGAAGCGCGCTGCCACCACGACTGCAGCCTGGATCATCAAGTAGATCGCAGCGCTGCCGCCTGTGACTTGTGGTGCATACAGCGGCACGAACGTCGTTACAGCGCCGAATACCACCGATGCGCCAATCATGATCAGGCTGCACCGGCGCAGCTCCCCATGCGTGAACAACCTCAACATCGACCTGCGCATCGCCGTCCCCGGATGATCCCCAGAGCTTCCTTCCTTCTCTTCCGGCTGTCGCTCGATCTTCGCCGTATAGCCTATCGCACCGGTCAACACCGCGATCGCGATCATCGCCATGGCAAATAGATTGAGCTCGCTCTGCCACATGCCAACCGCCAGCAACGGGCCGAAGATGGCGGGAAGATAAGAGCACAGGGAATACATCGATATGCCTTGCGAACGGTCCTTATCGGGCAAGGCATCGATAATGCCCAGCTGCAGCGCCATCGAGAAAAAGGCTGTACAGACCCCTTGCAGCACCCTGGCGAAGAAGTAACCGCCCATACCGGTAAAGGCATACAGCAGCAATGCGACGCCGTTCACAACGAGAAGGATGCGCAGCACCCGAACCGGACCATGGCGCTGAATCACTTGTCCCGCCCACGGTCGGAAGACCATCGTAGTCAAAAGATAGGCGCCCATGACGATGCCGATCGTCGTATTGGATGCGCCAAGCGATTCTCCCTTGAGAGGGATGATGACATTCAAGATTGCGTTGGCGCTGAAATAACAGAGCGTCAGCGCATACAATCGCAGAAACGGCCAGGATAATGCGCCTTTCACCGCCACTTTCTCCTTTCATCCGTAACCGCTCTTAAGAGCCGTTACATCATCACTTTCCTCAGCAATTCCTTGGCGTACGGGGATTGGACCTGCGACAGCTCCGACGTCTCGACCAGCTCCATCATGCGGCCGCTTTGGATAATCATGATACGATCGCACAGGTATGCCGCCGCCTGAATGTCATGCGTAATGAATATGTAGCCCAAGTCAAGAGCCGACTGCAATTCCTTCAACAGCCGGAGCACCTGCATCTGAACCGAGCCGTCTAACGAACTGATCGCTTCGTCGAGCAGGATGCACTGCGGCTCCGTTGCGATCGCTCTCGCTATGCACACGCGCTGCGCTTCGCCGCCCGACAGCTCGTGCGGATATTTGGCAAGATAGGTTGCGTCCAGTCCCACCTGGCTGAGCAGACTGCCGAGCTGAGACAGCGTCAGATCTCGCCCCAGCATGGCGAGCGGCTCCAGCAGCGCTTCCTTGACCGTGTAGAAAGGATTGATCGAGGAGCGGTAATCCTGGAAAACTGCGCTGATCGCCCCCAACCGCACCTTGCGATCCGCCACATCCCGGCCGTTGAAGCGGATCGTCCCGCCATCCGGTCTCTCGATACCGAGCAGCAGCCGGCCGAGCGTCGATTTGCCGCTGCCGCTCTCGCCGATGATGCCTAGACACTCTCCCTGCCGCCATTCAAAGCCAATCTCGTGAAGCACCTGTTTCCTGCCGCGGCGAAGCCAGCCCTGCTCCCGATACGAATGGCTCACACGCTCAACGCTCAGCACGCAGCCCACCCCCCATCAAGGACGAATAGCGTTGGCTCAGCTCTTCCTTCGCCGTGACCAGATAGCGGGTGTAGGGATGGCTGGCGCCGACAAAGATATGCTGCGCCGTCCCCCGCTCCACGATCTCTCCGTCTTTCATGACGAGGATCTCGTCCGCAAGACGACGGACCACACCCAGATCATGCGACACAAAAATCATCGCCCCCCCTACCCGCTCCCGCAGCTGGACAAACTGCTCCACAACCTCATAGGCCGTCACGGCATCAAGGGCGGTCGTCGGCTCATCCGCAATAATGATGTCCGGCTCCAGAACGATGGCCAGGGCGATCATAATCCGCTGCAGCATTCCGCCAGAGAGCTCATGCGGGTATTGGCGCAGCACGGCAAGCGGCTCCTTGAGGCCGACGCTCAGCATCGCGACGGCCAGACTATCCCTGATCTGGCTCCGGCTCCAGTCGTAATGCACGCTCAGCACCTCTCTCAGAAATTCGCCGATGGGCCTGGAAGGATCAAAGGCGCTCATGCCGTTCTGCATAATCATGCATAGCCGTCTGCCCCGGTAACCGCGCATTTCCTTGTCAGACAGCCCGGCGAGATCGACACCGCCCAGCAGGATGCGGCCCGACTGCCGCAGGTTGGAGCCATTAAGGCGCATCAATGCTTTGCAGGTGAGCGACTTGCCGCTGCCGCTCTCACCGACGATGGCCAGACACTGCCCCTCCTTCAGCTGAAAGGAACTTCCCGGCACCAGCACCGCGCCATCCCTCGCATTCCATATTCTCAATTGTTCAACTTCGAGTAGATGCATGACGAGTTTAAGCCGCCTCCTTTCTGTTGAGGACCTTTAGCCATTTGCCGGCGCCTGCTGCAGCGTTTTTGGGAGTAGCCATCAACTTCGGATCCAGTGACTTCTGCAAGGAATCGGAGAGGAAATTGACCGCCGATACGATGAGGATCACCGCAATACCTGGCGCCACCATCATCTCGGGACGTGTAAACATCACCGCCCTTGCCTCGTTCATCATCATCCCCCACTCCGCATGCGGAGCCTGGATCCCTAGTCCGAGAAAGGACAATCCCGAGATCTGCAGGATCATCGATCCGAAGGTGCTGCTGGCGATCACGGCCAGATCGGAACCGGTGACAGGCAGGATATGCCGCGTCATGATCCGGAAGCTCCCGGCACCGGTCACTTTGGCAAATCTTACATAATCAGTATCGGCGTACTGCATGACCGCCGTGCGGGTCACGCGGGCGAACCACGCCCACTTCATCACGACAAAGGCAATTAAAATATTAGTCAACCCCGCACCCATGATGCCGACGATCGCGAGCGTCATCACATAACCCGGAAAGGACAGCATGACGTCGCATACCCGCATCAGCCAAGCGTCGATCCGCCCTCTGTAATAGCCGGAGATAAAGCCGACAATTGCCCCAAGGCCCGTGGAAGCCAGCAAGGCTACCAGCACCCAGAGCACACTCGGACGAATGCCGTAGATCATCCGCGACAGCACACAACGGCCGAGATGATCATTGCCCAGCCAGTACTGCCAGGAGGGCCCCGCGAAGCGCAGCTCCATCTGGACCAGATTCGGGGGATGGGGAGCGATCAGCGGCGCACACAATCCGATCAGCATCGTCCCCGCCACGATGGCAAGCGAGATGGCGGCCAGTCGATCCTTCAACAAACGCCGGAACAGCTTCATCTACAGCTCCTTCCTCAGCCTTGGATTCAAGGCCGCATTGATCAGATCCGATACCGTGTTGAACAGCACGAACGCCACGGCCAGCACCAGTACATAAGCCTGGATGATCGGGAAATCCCTGCCGAGAATCGAATTGACCGTGAGTGTTCCCAGTCCGGGCCAGGCAAAAACATTCTCCACGACCACGGTGCTCCCCAGGATGATCGGGATGGCCAGGCCGAAGACCGAAACGGCGACCTGCATGGAGTTGCGCAGCACATGCATCGTAATCTGCCTCTCCGATAATCCGCAGGCTCTTGCATACAACACATAATCTTCATTCAGATTGCTCAGCATAGAGCTGCGAATCGTCCGAAAATAGATGCCGGCATAACCGATGACAATGACTGCTACCGGCAGGACATAGCTCGCCGCGGAATCCATCCCGCTCGTGGGCAGCAGATCCAGCTGCACCGCAAAATACCAGATCATAATCGCAGCCAATCCGTAGGCCGGCATCGACGTCATCAGAAACGAGAGGCCGCGGATGGAAAGATCCAGCAGCCTGCCTTCTCTGAGCGCGCACACGATGCCAAGACCGATCGAAAACAAGATGATAAGGAAGGATGAGATGAGCGTCAGCTTCAACGTGTTCAGAAAGGCCGGACCGAGCAGCGACCATACCGGCTTCCCCGTGATATAGGAATCGCCGAAGTCGAGCTGTACACTGCTCAGCAGCCAGTCCCAGTAACGCTCGAGAAACGGCCGGTCCAGCCCGAGCTCCGCTCTTGTCTGAGCCATCAGCGCCTCCGTAATGATCGGCACCTCCTGCGCGCGCAAGACAACCTCAACCGGGTCCATCGGGGACAACTGATTCAGGATGAAGGTAACGAAGGATATGACAACCAGCAGCGGCAGCGCCACGCCTATCCGTTTGATCAAGTAAGGGAGCATCCCTCCTCCACTCCTTTTACTCGAATTTCATCTGTTCAAACGGCAGCTCGAATTGGGTCTGTTTGAACGCAATCCCGTCCAGCTCGACCGGAGCCACCACCGTCACTGCGCCGTTGGTCAACGGGATGAACAACGCCTCCTCATGTACAATGGTGAAGATGTCCTTGTACAGCTGCTTGCGCGTATCTTCATCGGTGGATACCATGACCTCTTCAATCTTCTCATACAGCTCCTCCGCTTGCGGGATCCCGCTCGTCGTGTAGCGGTAAGACGAGGATGCGGCGAACGCCGTTACCGTGCTTTGCGGATCGTAGGCCAGTCCCCACGTCTGATTGAACAATAGCTCATATTCGCCTGTCGACCGGCGGCTCGCGATCGAAGGCGATTCCTCGCCTACCAGCTCGAGCTGCATGCCGCTCTCGAGCGCCACACTTTGCAGAAGCTCCGCTTGGGTTTTCTGGGAGCCCGAATTGACATCGTAGTAGACCTTCATGGTGAGCGGCTTGCCGTCCTTCGAGCGGATGCCGTCCCCCCCGTTCGTCCAGCCGGCTTCCTCAAGCAACGCTTGAGCAGCTGCGGGATCATAGGCCCGCTTCGGAAGCTCGATGTCCGCATACAGCACATTCGAAGAGAATAGCGATTCGGCAGGCGTCTCTGTGCCGCTGAAGATCGTCTCGCTGATCGTCTGCCGGTCGATCATATGCCAGATCGCCTCCCGTACAGCCTTCTCGCTGACCGGACTGCCGGTGTTGCTGCTGTTGGCTACCAGCATCTTTGTATTCATCGGGTCGCTGCGGACGATCTGATACTTGCCGGTATCGACCAGCCGCTGCATCGCATCGACATCCAGGCTGTCTGTGCCGCGATCGTCGGTGAATACAAAGTTGATCTCTCCCTTTTGCATGGCCAGGAACGTTGTCTCCCCTGCCGGCAGTACCTTGGCTGTAATCTGCTTGATCTCGGGCGCTCCGCCCCAGTACGCTTCATTGGCCTCGAACCGGGCGAATTGATCGGTTACTTGCTCGACCAGCTTATAAGGACCCGTGCCGTTATAGCCGCTTACGCCGTCCTTCGTTTCCCCGTCGATAAAATCCTTCGGCGAGAGGAAGACATAAGGTCTGGTCATGGACAGCTCCAGCAAGGCCGGATAATACGTCTCCTTGAGCGTCAGCTGCAAAGTGAATTCGTCCACGACGACAATGTCCTCCAGCTGCGTGGACAGCTTGATCCAGGTATGCTTCTCCGCATTGCGCTGCACCGCTTCGATGTTCAGCTTCACTGCTTCGGCATTGAAGGGCTCGCCATCATGGAACGTCACGTCCTGCCGCAAGTGAAACGTGTAGATCTTGCCGTCCTCTGAGATGTCCCATGACTCCGCCAGCAACGGCTTGATTCCGTCGGCGGTATTCTCCACCAGCGACTCATACACCATCCCCTGAGCAGGCATCGACCCCGGGTACAAGTGCGGATTCATATCGTTCGTATCTTTCGCCACAGCATAGACAAGTGCCGCAGGCTGCTCCGCTGCTGCCTCGTCGCCTCCGCTTTCCTTTGCCCCGCTGCAGCCAGCCACCCATAGGAGGACACATACTAGCGCCACCAACCCCACTGCCTTCTTTCTGTTCATGACAGTTACACTCCTCTTCCAATATTAAAAAATGATTCCAGCACCACTTAATAGTAATAATAACTATTATCATTGTCAATGGATTTCTTGCTTTGTTCACTTCTAAAAAAAAGGGGTTGACCGATTTACATTTTATGTATAAAATGTTCCCGTAGTAAATAGTAATGGTTACGTTTAATCAACATATTTACTGGAGGTGCGCGTGTGGTACAAGAGATCACGTTCGTGAAGTGCAGTCCATCCAACAACATGACGATCCTCGTCATGAGCGAGCTTGCAGCCGACCAGTATGCGCAGGTTGCCGCTGAGATGATGGCCTACGGCCATATCCATGCGGAGCAGGTCGGCTTCGTCGGGCTGCCGTCGCAGCCAGGCAGCATGGCCAGTCTGCATATGGCCGGTGGCGAGTTTTGCGGCAATGCCGCTCTCGCGCTAGCAGCCTGCCTGGCATCGCAAAGGCATCTGCAAGAAGGCGATCCGTGGGAGCTCTCGCTGGAAGTCTCGAGCGCGGAGCAGCCGGTCATCTGCCGCGTCGAGAAGGTCGATAGCGACTATGTGTGCGAGGCAGCGATGCCGCTGCCAAGATCGATCGAGCATGTCGCTCTCTCTTTTGAAGGGAGACAGCTTGAGCTGGGCATCGTCCGGTATCGCGATTTCTTCCACCTCATCATCGACCGGGACCGGTGCGGGATCGATCGGGCGGCTGCGGAGCGGCTGGCGAGACTGCTTGGCGTCATCTCGGAAGGCAATCTGGTCGGGGTGATGCTCTACTCGGTCGATCCCTGTGAGCTTGCGCCGCTCATCTACCTTCCCTCCCTGGACAGCCTGATCTGGGAGCAAGGATGCGGCTCCGGCACCGCTTCCCTCGGCAGCTACTTGGCATGGCGTCAAGGCCGCTCCGTCACCCTCGATGTTGCTCAGCCCGGCGGCACGATCGAAGCCGCAGCCGTCTGGAACGGCGACCGTATCTCTTCCGTCCGCATCAAATGCCGCGTCGGCATCGTCGCCTCCGGTACTGCTTATGTACGTCCAAGCCTGTTACTTCACTCATTGTCAGGAGGAATATTGTGAACGCTATCCCATCCATGCTTGACCATTACCTTGCCAGATTCCTGGAAGCTGCAGACCGGGATAACGGCGATTTGCAGCACGGCGAGCAGTTGCAGCGTCTGATCGATGAATATGGCGCATGGATTACCGCCCCTGAGCAGCGTCTGGCCTGGGAGCTGCTGGATGCGCCTGCACTCGTTGTGGCAGAGCCGCTAATATTGCAGCTGCGGGACGCTTCCGCCCGCTGCGTAGCGAGGATGGAGAAGATCCGGGCACGCAGGCTGCTGGCCAGCGGCGACGCTCCTCACGATTATTTCCGGAATATCGAAGCCTCCATCGAAGAGGAATTCGGCCGTTTCGCCCAGACACCCGTTACGGAAGTCGTCCTCGTCGGGTCCGGCTCCTTCCCCATGACGCCGCTGCTTATCGCGCAACGCACGGGAGCGCGCGTCGTCGGCATTGACGTCGACAAGGAGGCGATTGAATTGGGAAGACAGGTCGTAGACAGGCTCGGACCCGGACTGCCGATCCGGCTGGAACATACGACACTGGATCGGCTTGCGGGGATCGGTAGCGCTTCGCATGTCATCTTCAGCTCTACCGTTTCTGTGAAGTACCAACTCCTCGATTGGCTCTACGGAGCAGCACGCCAAGATGCCGTCGTCATCATGCGTTACGGCAACGGCCTGAAATCGCTGTTCAATTATCCGATGGAGGATACCGATTCCCGCAAATGGGAGCTCGTCGAGACGACCGTACGGCCAGAGCATATATTTGATGTGGCCGTCTACCGCAAAGCTCTTGTGCCGGCTAGCCTCATGGAAGGAGGCAGCCGATGAGCCCGCTCGATCGCGTGCTGATCGCCGGGACAGGCCCGGCTGCCATCCAGCTCGCCGTCCTGTTGAAGCGCTGGCGCGGCAGCCGCGTCGGCATTGCAGGAAGGAGCTCCGTTCGATCGGAGCCGTTCTTTACCGCCCTGCGCCACAACGGCAGCCTGCTGACCGCCGAGGAGAGCAAGCCGCAGCTGGCGCCCTTTGCCGGTGAATGCCGGTTGGACGCATGCTACCATGGCTTTGCATCGGTCGAGGGCGAGTGGGATACGCTGCTGCTGGCCGTTACGGCGGATGCCTATCTGCCGGTGCTCTCCCAGTTGAAGCCGGAGGTTGTACGCAACCTGCAGTGCGTGGCTCTGCTGTCGCCCACGTTCGGCTCGAACGCCCTCGTGCGCCAATACTTGGAGGAGCAAGGCGCTTCTGCCGAGACGATCAGTTTCTCCACCTATCTGGGGGACACCCGCCTTGCTGCGGGCAATGACCCGACCCGCGTGCGGACAGCTGCGATCAAGCGCAAGGTATATGCCGGCTCGTCCAGGACAAGCTCCGGTGGGGCCAGAGACGGCCTGGCGGCGTTCCGGGAGCTGTACGCCCAGACAGGACTTGCGCTGGAAGCCAGTCTCTCAGCCTTAGAGGCCGAGACGCGCAATATTTCACTTTATGTGCACCCGCCTTTGTTTATGAACGAGATTGCGCTGGAAGCTGTGTTTGGTCCTCCAGCTGCCCCAAGGTATGTATACAAGCTATTCCCCGAGGGTCCGATCACGCAGACGTTGATCCGCGAGATGCTCGCGCAGTGGCGGGAGATCTCGCTGCTGGCTGGGCCACTTGGCGTCCGGGCGCTCAACCTGCTGCAGTTCATGGTCGACGACAACTACCCGCTGCGGCCGGAAAGTCTGGCCAGAGACGACATCGACCGGTTCATGACGCTCGAGCCGATCCACCAGCAATATCTTCTTTTTGTTCGGTATGCTTCATTGTTGATCGACCCCTATTCGGAGCCGGATTCGGACGGCCGCTATTTCGACTTCTCCGCCGTGCCGATTCGACGCGTATTCGTCAATCACGAAGGCGAGTGGGACATCCCGCGCATGCCCAAGGAAGACTATTACCGGCTGAAGATCATCCAGGGAATCGCCCGCCGTGCAGACTCGCCCTGTCCGACCATCGACATGTTTGTCCGTCGGTATGAACAGTACTTGCTGGAGCGCCGCCCGTACATGGATGAGCACCCCCGCTCTGTCGCCTTCGAGCCGCAAAGTTTCGAGGAAGAGATCGGCAGAATCGTTATTGGACTGTCGCTGCAGCATACAGACCAGACGTAATCGGATCTTATGGTGCAGCAACGACAAAAATGCTCCTCCTCGTGGAGACCGTCTTTCGACTGTCTGCCGCGGGGAGGAGCATTTTAGATGGTGCTAAGAAGTACGTGCACGAGAAGCTTCCTCGATGTCACCGAATGCCCAGTGCTGCGGGCTCACATCGGCCCAGCTCGGCTCCGATCCATCAATGAGCGGTTCCCGCCCGAGCAGACGGTTGAAGATGACCACCGTCTCCGCTCGCGTCACACCTTGACCTGGCTTGAACAGTTTGCCGTCATAGCCGGTCATCAGTCCGGCCTGAGCCACAGCTGCGATATAGCCTTCGGCCCAGTGTCCGGAAGCTACGTCTCCAAACGTCGCGGTGCCGGTATGTGTCAAGCCTTCGATCCGGCTGAGGATCGCAGCGATCTCTGCCCGTGACAGCACGCGATCCGGCTGGAAGCTCCCCTCCGGGTAGCCTTGCATATATCCTGCAGCTACTACGGCCCGGATCGATGCGGCCGCCCAGTGCGTCGCGATATCTGTAGGCTCGCTCGCAGACGATTCCGTTGCAGCCATCGGATACAGCCTCGACAGGATAGCCGCCAGCTCTGCGCGCGTCACTTCCCGCGATGGCCGGAAGCTGCCGTCCTCATAGCCGTTCATGTAGGCGCCATGATCGCCCTCGGCTCCCGTTGCCGGCACCTCAGCCGCCTCGATCTCCAGGATCGAGAACGTACTGAACTTGGTGACTTCAAAAGACAGTCCCAACCGGCCTGCCGGATCGGTTACCACTTGCGGCTGTGCCAGGACACGCTCACCGTCGCTGTGCTCGATGAAGATCATCAAGCGGGACAGCCAGGCTTCCCGTGCCGCCAGGCCCGCCGGCAGCAGCTCTGGCGCCAGCGGCAAAATAATCTCGACGCGATGGCCCTTCATATTGGTCTCGATCGTCACCGGACGCCCCACCACTTCAAATGTGCCTGCGCCAACCGCAGCCTGTACAACTTGCTGCGCCCCGGCGCGATTTTCGAGCTGTGTTTGCTCGCCTGCCGTCTTCAGCGGCTTCAAGCGGAAGTACAGCTCTTCCTGCTGCGCAGCAAGCGTCTCGCTGCCAATGATCAGTCTTGCATTCACTGTGGAGAGCTCTAAGCCCAGCTCGCTGCCGCGCAGACTCTCCAGCGCTCCGGCCGGCAGCGTCACCGCTGTCTCGCTCACTTCATCCCGGGCATCCGGGATCAGGACGCGAATGATCGATAAACCTGCCGCTTTGGCTTTGTCTGCAGCCTCCTTGGTCTTGGCCGCCTCAAGCGCGACAACATCCTGCTTGGTGCCCCCGCCGGCAGTTCTCTTGATCGTAAAGGCAGCTAAATTCTCGCTGCCTGTCCCGCCATCGGCCGGGGCGGAGATCTCCTCCGTCGGATTGGCTGCCGGAGGTGCCGCTACACCTCCGCCGCCAAAGCCTCCGCCGCCGCCAGTGCCGCCCCCCGGCGGCTGCTGGGGAGCCGCCGCTTTGACAGTGACGGTAGCAGCAGCCGTGTGGCCGCCGTCCACTGTCGTCACAGTTATGACAGTGGTGCCGGCGCTGACCGCTGTGATGACACCATTGCTATTGACGGCAGCCACCTCCGGCTTGCTGCTGCTCCATTGGACAGCTTTGTTCGTAGCATTGGCAGGCGCTACTGCTGCCGTCAATTGGCCATTGGCTCCGCCCACCGTCAATTCCAGCGTTGGCTTATCCAGCTTGACGCCTGTTACCGGCCATATCGTCTGTACGACAGTGACCTTGGTCTGCCGGCTGTAGCCCCCGTCGACGGTACGGACCGTAATATCCGCCGTCCCGCCGCTTACCGGTGTGACGAGCCCATCGACCACCGCAGCTACCTCCGGCCTATTGCTCTCCCAGGTTACACGCTTGTCCGACGCATTGCTCGGCCACACCGTCGCCCGGAGCTGGACCGGGGCATCCCCTTGTTGCATCGTTAAGGCATAGGTGTCCAGCGTGACATCGTTAGCCCGATTCGGCAGGACGATCACGTTAACTTCACGTTCGATGTGCTCGCGATCCACGGACTTCACTGTGATCTTCGTCTGGCCGATCGCATGCGGCTGCACGACACCGGCTGCCGATACGGTTGCGATGCTCGTATCTTCACTGCTCCAGGTAACTCTCCTGTCGTTCGCATCCTCAGGCAGAACCGATGCGATCAGCGTCTCTGTCTTGCCATTCTCATACAGCGTCAGCGTCTCGGGGGAGACCGTCATGTCTGTCGCGCGCCGGATGACATTGACGGTCGCTGAAGCGCTTTGCTTGCCGTCAGCAGAAGTTGCAGTGATAACTGCCGTCCCTTTCTTCACAGCGCTCACCAGTCCCTCCGTTACTGTGGCAATATCATTGTTGCTGCTGGTCCAGGTCACCGCCGGTTGTGAAGCATCCTCGGGAGCAACGGTAGCGGTCAATTGACGCGTCAGCCCTTCGTCCAAGGAGAAGCTGCTCTCATCGAGGACGATACCGCTGACGAGACGTACCACTGCAATCGTCGCAGTGGCTGTATACCCCCCGTCCACAGTCGTGACCGTGATGACAGCAGTGCCCGGCCTTAGCGGTCTCACGACGCCATTATCGACGCTTGCGATATGAGGCTCGTCACTGCTCCATTGCAGCTCTGTGTTCGAAGCATCGGCTGGCAGCACTTCAGCAGTCAAGTTGAAATTTGGACCTCGTGCGATCAAGGTTTCATGCTGAGGAGACAACGTAACACCAGTCACCGAGCGGACCACAGTAATAATCGCCGTGTCAAACTCCAATGGATTATCAATCGAGGCAGCTGTAATCGTCGCACTTCCTGTGGCGAGAGCAGTCAGATTGCCCTCTTGATCCACGGATACGATACCCGGTGCAGAGCTCACCCAGCCCAGACTCCGGTTATTGGCATCCGCCGGGAGTACTGTAGCTGTCAATTGACGGGTCTCATCGACTTCCAATGTCAACGTCTTGGGAGCAAGCTGTACCGATTCGACATCGATATAGCTTGATCTGACCGTGACTACTGCCGTTCCTGGCTGACCGCCATCCTCCGGGGTGGCGGTAATCGTGACCATCCCCTCCTTCAGAGGTGTCACGATGCCGTCTTCTACCGTAGCGACCGTCACGTCGCTGCTGCTCCAAGTGACGGCTTTGTTGGCTGCGGTCTCAGGCAGTACCGTCGCGGTCAGCTCACCTGTGTCGCCATTTTCGGTGAGTGTAAGTGTTGCCGGTGTCACCTCTACACGTTCTACCCGAACCAGGGGCAACAGGATGGCATGACCACCCGAGCCGACGATGACCGTTCCTGACGGTCCCCGTGCGATATCATAGAAATCGAAGCTCGGGTCGCCGGCCAGCTTATGCTTCGTCCACTGCACCCCATCCTCGGAGGAGATCAGCGTGCCTTGATCACCCACAGCATAGAACCGGTCGTGGATATACCGGACATTGCGCAGATCTGCCTCCGTGCCCGAATCCTGCTGCTGCCAAGCGATACCATCGCCGGAAGTGAAGATTACCCCCTCTTCCCCGACCGCCACATAAGCTTCGTCATGCGAGGCCACACCGTAGAGATGGTAAGCGGCCGGGCCCTGAGGGGTCCAGGACTGCCATGTCGGGTCCACCGGATCGTCTTCGCCTGTACGATCATCATCGGGTGCTTCCAGATACCAGAGCGTCCGATTCTCGCCCACGGCGACCTGGACGGCTCCGGCATTATCATAGCTTCGCAGCACAGCCGTGCCGCCGGGCTGCGTCAGGTTGATCCACTCTTCGTCGTAGGCGACCATCGTCTCATGGGCGCCTACGATCAGGAATCCGCCACCTTCGCTGGCTGCCGCATCGTAGAGGTGATCCGTTGGATGCGCGCCCTCGATCCACTCCACATCAAGTTCATGCCAATCCTGCAGATTCGTCGAGTGGAAGATCGAGCCTTGCTCGCCTGCCGCATAATACGTATCGTCCTGATAGACGACAGCCCAGAGCGAGTAGGGGGTAGCCCCGCCAGCTGTTGCTGTCGATGCCTGCCAAGTCTTTCCATCCCTGGCGTGCACTACCGCGCTTTGATCACCTACCGCTACATATGTGTCACCGGCATAGATCAGCTTGTGGAGATCCTCCGTTGTCCCTGTCGTGACCGCTTCCCATGGTTCGCGGGGGCTCAGGTCCAAGTCCTCGATGCGAAAGACTTCATTCCCGGCTGTATAGTACAACAGGTGGTTATGGATATACAATCCGAAGACGGTATGAATCTCGTATTCGTAAACCGGCTGCTGCTCATCCATGTCAATCGATTTGTCAGCCAGATCAGCGTACTCGATACGATAAAGCTTATTTTTGTCTGCACTGGCATTAGGATTAACATTTACAAAATACAGATTATCCTGGCTGTCAAAGGCAAGATTCTCCCCCAAAGAAAATAAGCTTTCTGCAATTACCTCCGGCTCTTGATTCGTCCTTAATGCTTCTTGCGTAAGCTGGAACAGTTCATATCTGAACGGTTCCCCAGCAAAACTGGTGAAATAAAGATCTCCAATCGAATTGAAGCTTAGTCCATAATAAACTTTTTCCTTGCCCAGGATCATTTCTCCATAAGCTTCATTGCCGTCGCTGATAATGGGGCCTTCTTCAAGTGTCAGAAGCCCGGCATCCACCTTGTAAAGACCACCGCTATTCAGTGTATAGTAGAGATTGTCTTGACGGTCGAAAGCGACGGACATAACTTCTTCGAGCAGTCCTTCGATCACTACTTCCTTTTCAGCACCCGCACTTACGCTGCCGTCTTCCTCTATTGAGATCCGGCTAATCGTGTTCGGTTGTCCCTCCGTTATATAAAGATAGCCTTTATGCATGACAATATCGTTAACCATTGTCTGGCCATTCGTGTACATCGACGTCACTGAAGGACCCGGAACAGGCCCCGCCTGCGCCACTCCCCCTGGAGCGATTAACGACACCACAGGCAGCAAGAGAAAACAGAGCATTAACAACAGTCCCTTGCGCGCTTGAACCTTCATCGTCTTCTTGAATTGTCCGTTCATTGCAGTCTCCTGTTCTGATATCCATATTGGGTATACTGGGCCTCATGCGCCCGCTGTCCCAAGCATATCAGGTTATTCTGAACAAATTCTGGACAAAAAACGACAGTGTTCGATCTAAAGAACCAGGACCATCGGCATCCATTGGGTCCAGACGAAACGGCCACTCATGCATGTACAGTTCGGATTTCCCATGGCGCACACTCGGGCCAGATTCTGTCATTGAACCTGCTGCGAAGAACGATTAATATGAATAAGATCAACACTATTTTGCTGCAAAGGGGCATCACGCATGATAAAACTGCTCATCAGCGATCTGGACGGCACCTTGCTCCACGATCATTCGACGATTCACGATACCGATATTGAAGCGCTGAAGCGGGCACAGGACAGCGGCATCGCAGTAGCCTTCGCCTCGGGACGGATGTACCCCGAGATTCAGGATGTGGCCCGTTCGATCGGCATGGAGGTCCACGCCGTCTCCCAGAACGGAGCTTATGCGCACCTGGCTGACGGGACACGGATCAAGGCCGATTATTTCCCCCGGGAGCTCCAGCTCGACCTGATCCGCCACGGCCGCAACACGCCTTATCAGATGCTGCTGTGCGCACCGGAGTATTATGTCATTGAGGAAGATACAGAGCATGCCCGGCGTCTGGAGCCGCGGCTCAAAGCTCCGTTGAAAGTCATCCCCGACCTGACAGAGCGGCTGGGACATGATCTCCTGAGCAGCAAGATGTCGTTCTTCGGCGAGGTGGATGACCTGCGGGAGTATCTTCCGCTCATAAAGGAAAAGTTCGGCGACGCCATCGATGCCTATATCGCGGATATTGATTGTCTGGACATCATGCCCAGCGGCATCTCCAAAGGCATCGGCGCCCAAGCCCTGCTGCAGGAGCTCGGCCTGACGGTTGGCGAGGTCGTCTGCATCGGCGATTCGTTCAACGACCTGCCGCTCTTCGAGATTACGCCGAACAGCTATGCCATCGCGGCCAGCCACCCGGATGTGCAAGCCCATGCCGCCTACACCACACCGAGCGTGGCTGCCGTTGTCGAGCAGATTCTGTCCGGCACGATTGGAGCGAGAGCTTAGTCGGACTTGACGAGTAAGGCTGTCGAATTCCATTAGAGTCGATTCGCGTGCAAAGAAAGAACCGGTCCCCAGAGGATACCGGTTCTTTCTTTGTCATCCTATCACTGCCTCGTCGCTTCCCTGCTCACACCTCTGCTTGCAATCGGCTATGGATGTCCTCGCCGAGCCAAGCGCCCTGCTTGATGAGCAAGGTCTGCAGCTCCAGGATCGGCACCTCGCGGGTGCCAAGTCCTTGGCGGCTGGCCAGATAGGCCGCCGTACCAGCCGCCTCTCCCATCGCAAAGCAGTTGGGCATCACCCGCAGCGATCCCTGTACGACCCGATCGGACGAAGCGGCGCGCCCGGCCACCCAGACATTGTCGAGACCGACCGGCAGCAGGCAGCGGTACGGCACTCCATGCGACTTGCCGGAAGGAAGATGGCGGATCGCCATCTGATCCTTGGAGGTGGCCATGTGGATATCGATAAAATAACTGTTGCGTGCAATATCGTCCTCAAAGCCGCGCATCTCGAGGAAGTCCTCCTGGACCAGCGTATAATCGCCCACGATCCGGCGGGTCTCGCGGATGCCGATCTGCTCGCCGGTGGAGACGACATGCGCCTGCTCGAAGCCGGGGACATACTTGCGCAGGAAGGCCACCTGCACCTGTACGCCTCGCCGACCTTCGATGGCGCCGCGCGTCAGATCCTCCGCCTTCGTCCCGTCAATGCCGAACACATGGCCGAAGTTGACGCCCACCAGATAATCGGACACCCAGGCAAAGCCGGATACCTCCTTGCGTCCCTCCGGCAGATCACCCGCCTGCTGCGCCTTCTGTACCGCTTGCGGAATCTGCGACTTGTCGCCGCTTGCTTCCAGATAAGCCTTGAATCGTCCTCTATCGACATTAGTCAGCAAGTAACACATCGTGCCGGGCTGCAGCTCACCTCGCTCTCCTCCTTGCTGGTAGCGTGCGCCAGCTCTCGCCGCAATGTCCGCATCGCCCGTCGCATCGATGACATAGTCGCATCGTATGAACGAGATACCCGTCTTGTTCACGATATAGACTCCTTGCACACGCGTCCCCTCAGCGTTCAGCGCTACCTGGCTGACGAAGGTATGATACAGCACCTCTGCACCGCTGTTCTGCAATGCGTCATCGTAGACGAGCTTGAGCGCCTCGCTGTCGATCGGCACCCAATCCAGCTGCTTGTCGTACCGGGACCGGTACTCGTCGCTGCACCGCTGCTTCATCTGCTCCAGCATCTCCAGGCCGATGCCCCGGATGACCGGCTTCTCATGATCGGTATAGGGACAGAACGCCGGGACGAGCGAGACCGTCCCCATCCCGCCCAGAAAGCCTCTCTGTTCGACGATCAACGTTTTCGCCCCGTTACGGGCGGCTGCTACAGCCGCGGCAATCCCCGTCGGGCCGCCGCCTACGACCAAGATCTCGGTTTCATAGCTGACAGGCACCTGCTGCGCCGGCATCGTTACCGTTTGCATCCTTCCTCGCCTCCATTTACGTTCTCTTGTTCCCAGTATATAATGTAACGAAGCTATGGTTTAGTTACGCTTTTGTTTCGTTTTTATGTGGAGGGATTATGAGGATGCCGATACCCAAAAAAGTAACGCTGCAGCATCTGGCTGAGGAGCTCGGTCTATCTGCCCATACCGTGTCCAAGGCGCTCCGGGGGCTGCCGGGGATGTCAGAGGAGACCCGCCATCAAGTGAGAGAATTGGCGATCCGGCGCGGCTACCGGACCAAGGAGCAGGAGAACAGCGCCTTGTTCGAGCGTACGCCGCTGTATGCCAACCGCGCACGCCGTTTCCTGTTCGTGCTGCCTTCGAGAATCGGCCTGAATTCGGCGCTCCATCAGGCGCTGCTGGAAAGCGTTCAGCAACGTCTGACGCTTGCCGGTCACAAGATCGAGTTGTTATTTGTTCCTGATGATCTGGACGCCGAGAAGGGCTGGGAGAAATGGGCGCTCAGGCATGACTTGGACTTTGCAGACGGCCTCTTCCTCAGCCCCAATCTGAGCGAAGAGCTGGAACGTCGGCTGATCGCGCTGCCGATTCCCGCCATTATGCTGAACTTCCCGCCGGTAGGCGCCAATGTCGACAGCGTGATCTGGAATATCGCAGACAGCATGCAGCAGTGCGTCCATCTGCTCGCCCGCTCCGGCCACCGCCGTATCATGTACGTCGGTCCGACGGGCACCATCCGAGGTTTTACCGTACGCGGCTTTAGGGTGCGTTGGCATTCGTATCTTGCAGCGCTCGAGGCGGCCGGCTTGCCCTCTGCCCCTGACGATTGCATGCTGGAAATGGAGGGCGATGCGGCGGATTGGAGCAGCAGATGGCTGGCGAAGGTCGAGCGGATGCAGCCGACGGCGTTCGTCTGTGCTACCCAGGCCGCAGTGGTCCGCCTGTACACGGCTTGCGGGGCGACAGGTCGGCATATCCCGAGTGACTATTCGCTGGTCGCTCTGGAGCCTGAGCCTGCCCTGCAGGGCTTGATGCCTGACGTGGCGCGTCCGCTGCTGCCGGTCCAGGCGACCGGCCATCGCGCTGTGGAGCGCATGCTGTGGCGGATCGCCAACCCCGGCGCCCCTTACGAGCACATCCTGCTGCAGGGCGACCTGCATCTCGGAGAGACCGTCAAGCGTCTCAGCTGAGCGGCTGACACTGTGACCGGCGGCGGCGCTTCGACGGAAGAAAAGTGGCTGCTGCAGGCGCACCAAAAACCGGCACCCTGCTATTAAGGGTGCCGGCCGACTGTGGAGTTAGTTTCTTAGCGGAATGAGCTCGGTTTTTCACATTCAAGCCGCCAATTCGCCATAGGTGCAGCCGATCAGTATGAAATATCGTGTTCATTTGGGGCGAAATAGCAAAACTGGCTCATCCAACACGATTTTTCATATTCGTTTGACTATTTCCGCCCCCATAAGCCCAAATGAATATGAATTTTCGCATTCATGCCTACTGCTCCGCCGTTAACCTGCGAAACGGCCAGCTCTGGCGTCTGCTCAGTTGATAAACTGCAAGTATTGCAGCAGTCGCTTGAGCATGACCGTCACTTCGGCTCGCGTCGCCGAATGCTGCGGTCTCAGCAAAGCGCCGTCGCCTTGCATAATCCCTTCCCTGATGTTCATCGCCATCGCCTCGGCAGCCCACGAGCTGACAGAGTCGCCGTCCCGGAAGCCTGCCAGCTGGTCCGCGCCGCCGCTGGTCCGACCGCCAGTCGCTTCCACAGCGCGGACGATCATCAGAGCTGCCTGCTCCCTTGTGATGCGCTCATTCGGACGGAATGTGCCGTCCTCGAAGCCCGTAATCAGCCCTGCCTGCACAGATGCACCGACAACACCCGAGTACCAGACATTGGCGCCTACATCAGAAAAGCCAGTTGCTCCTTGCGTCTCTACAAGCCCGAGCGAACGTACGAGCAGAGCAGCAAACTCCGCTCTAGTCATGTTTGCATTCGGCACGAAGGCATCCGCCCTCTGGCCGTTCACGATCAGCTTCGACGCCAGCAAGGCCACATCGGCTTGCGCCCAGTGTCCGTTCATGTCAGCGAACGATTTGGACACCGTCAACAGAGCATATACACTGTTGCTGTTGCGCTTGATCGTAGCGATCGTCGTTCCGTTCGCAGCCTCAAAGACCGCAGGTACGAAACGGAACTCACCTGTACCCGGATTATAGAAGGCGGCCGTCGTCCGGTCATTGTCCACGCGGTTGGGCAGCGTCATCGTCCTGGTAACATAGGTTGTACCGAAACCATTGATCTCCACCGTCCGGCCGCCGCCTTCCGCCGCCAAGACATAGCTTACCGGATCCCCCAGCAGGGAAGCTCCGATGCGCTGTGCCGCAGCCGTTGCCTGCTGCCGCTCGGTGCCAGTCAGTGCCGCAATCTCAAGCGTGATGGCCATGGCATCAGCGACAACCCCCAGCTCCGCTGCCAGTCTCTGCACATCAAGCACTTGGACAGGCAGCTCATAGGACGCCCCATTCGCCGAGACCGCGATCGTTGCTCCTCCAGCACCGCTCAGAGCGGAAGCCGGCAGCTCGAACTTTGCAGGCCCCGGAGTGTCGCCCATCGCGATCCGGACGGTCCCGTTCGATTCCCGCAGTGACTGTCCGATCGCGGCATTCAGCAGCGGCCCATCCAACACGACTCTTGTGACCGTTCTGCCGCTTGCGTCGGTTTCGGTTATGATCCAGTCTGGATTGATGTCCAGCTGTACGCCTGAAGCCGTCGTTCCGCCTCCTGGCGACTCGCCGCCCGGCGTCTCGCTGCCAGGCTCCTCGCCATCCGGATCCGACTCGTTCGGAGGATAGGGGAAGTACCCTCCTCCGCCTACCGGTTCGCTCGGCAGCTTCCCGCCCTTCAGATCGACGATCCGTCCTTCTTTGGCGATTCTCACTGTACCGAGTCGTTCGAGATGCTCGATGAACACTTCGTAGTCCGGCAGATACAACTCATAATAGCGGCCATCGTCTTTGGCTTGCTTCAGGGAGTAATAGAAATCCCCGCCGCCGGCGACAAATGAATTGGTGCCGAGCATATAATAGCCGTCCGGATCGATCGGTGCGTACGTTCCATTGGCAGTTTTGACCTGTACGCGTACGACCCGCTCGCCAGCGAATGTAATCTCTCCCGTGTCCGGGTTGATCGTCTGCTTGGTCTTCGTCGAGTCGAAATCATATCTCATGCCAGAGACGTGTGCAAACGAGCCTCTCTCCACAGGCGCATCTGCAACGCCGTTCTCCAGCGCCAGGATCAATTCGCGGCCTGTGACCTTCAATGCCACGATGCTGTTGTCGAACGGCATAACCGTTCTGACTTGCCCCAGTGTTATGTCGCCTGCCGGGATACCGTCGCGGATGCCGCCGCCGTTCTGGATGGCTACATAGCCCTTGATCTCGGCCAGTTCACCTGGCGGGAGCAAGCCTTGCATTTTCTCGCGAACAGCGGTTGCCATTCCATCCGTAATCAGATTGCCAAGATTCGATTCCTCGTTGCGGACGATGCGGGTCATCACTCCGTCGATCATACGGGCGTAGACGAGCTCCACATTAGTCCGACCCACCACGGTCTGCTTCATTTCCTCAATCTCGGCGGCGAACTCGGCCAGGATAGCCTTTGCCGCTTCATTCTCAGGGAAGTCTTTTACTGCGAGCAGCCGACCATCCCATGCTGTCAACACGCCCTGTTCGTCAAAAGTAGCATCGATCAAGCCCAGCCAGTCTCCGTATTCCCCGGCTTGCACGATGATGGTCGGTTCACCGTCGGCATGCTTGACCACCGGCTCATCCAGCAGCGTATGACTGTGACCGCCGACGATAATATCGATGCCTGCCACTTCCTCGGCCAGGATCTCGTCGTAACCATAGCCAAGATGAGTCAGTGCGATGATCTTGTTGATGCCCTCGTCCTGCAGCATCGCTACGGTCGCTTTCGCACGATCGATATAGTTCTGGAACACGATCGTGTCGCCTGGCGACGATATACCCACCGTCTCTTCCGTTGTCAGGCCGATCACTCCGACTTGCTCGCCTTCCACATCCAGCACGATCGCTGGATACAGCTTGCCGTCTTCGATCGGCTCCGTCAGACCGCCGATCTCGTTACTGAAGATCTGGGACAGGCCTTCATTGGCACTGTAATCAATATTCGAACTGACGATCGGGAACTTAGCCTCACGGATGAACGCCTCGAGCACCGCCGGTCCCTTATCGAACTCGTGATTGCCCGGCACCATCGCATCGTACCCGGCCATATTCATAAATTCCAGATCCGCCATGCCGTTAAACCTGGTAAAGTAAAGCGTGCCCGAGAAGACATCCCCTGCATCCAGCAGGATCGTGTTGGCCGTCCGGTTGTCCGCAATGGCCGTAAGGCGTCTCGGTGCGCTGTCCAGGCGCGCATGCGTATCGTTGGTGTGCAGCACGCGAAGCTCGAATGCCCCTCCAGGCTGCGACTCGGCGTGCAAGTCGACCTGCACCAGCATCGGGTCGTGGTCAGAAGCCCGGTCTCTCGACACCGGGAAATCGGCATTGATATGCACGATATCAAATTCGCTGGCCGCCTCCAGATTGTGACTTACCAGCATATGGTCCAGCGTCTGGGAGTTGCCGTCGAACGTATAGGAGTACCTGTCGTTGATCGGCAGCGTGTCGACGAGGTTCATCAGCTCGCCACCTTTTAAGATGGACAACGTCTCTGTAAATTGGAAATCGTTGAAGTCGCCCATCACGACTACCTTCGCATCCGGGTTTGCCGTGACGACGTCCTTGACGAACCCGTTCACCACAGCCGCAATCTGGTGACGCTGCGCTTCACTGGACAATACCGGCGGCTGGTTTGCGCCGAAGGGTCCTTGATCGCCGCTCTTCGAATTGAAGTGATTGACAATGGCAATCACTTTCTCACCGTTAAATTCAAATTGTGCCGCCAGCGGCTTGCGAGAAGACTGAAACGCCGGATTCGTCGGATCGATGCGCCCCGGATTGTGCGACAGCCGGTCCGCATCCGCATCATATGTGATCGCCGTGACTGCTGTAGCCGCCTCTCCCGTCTCGCTTTCGCTGAGCGTGACGCGATCGGCGTTGTACAGGAAGCCAACGCGGATGTTGCCGCCCGGCTGGCCTCCGTCCTGCTTGTCCAACGGTGCAACCTCCGCAAAGCTGTACGCCGGGCCGCCGGCCCCTGATATGGTCTCGATCAGCTTCAGATAGCTCAGCTCGGCAGAGACCGTGCCGTCATCCGCCGGACCATTGTTGTCCTGGACCTCCACCAACCCGATGATGTCAGGCGCCTTCAGATTGGACACGATGGATTCTGCGATCGTACGGAGCTTGGGTTCCGGGACACCCGGATAGAAATTCTCGATGTTATACGTTGCCAGAGTCAGCTTGTCCTCATCGATCTCGATCGTTGTCGTTTCTCTTTCAAATTCGCTAAGCTCGACGGCAGGCAGACTGCCGTTCGGTGGAATAACCTTAAAGTTGCCGAAATTGTATCCGATGACACCGATGATGTCTTCTGTAAAACGATCCCCTGTGCCAAACTCCATGCCGGGATCGCCATAGGCCAGGATCAGACGCTGCGGATTGAGATTTCCCTCTTCTTTTAGGATCAGACCTCCCGCATCCGTCAGTACATCGTCCATGTCGTTCTCTACACGGGTCGGTATATTGTAGACTTGACCGCTGCTAACCCAGTAATTGCTCAACACGGTTGGCGAAGGCAGACGTACGAGCATCCCTTCCAGCGATTCGTAAAAATCGATCGCATCCTCCTCCGGATCGAACGCCGAGAACGAATCGTTGTCGATAATCGAGGTTGGCAGCGGCCGGCCTCCCTTACCCAGAAGGACAGGCTCCGGAAGCTCCTGATCGTGAGCCAGCACCTCGATAACAGGAGAGGTGATCTGCGTCGTCGTCAGATTGCTGCTGCTGCCTTCGTTGTACTCGACGACGGTGCCCGATACGGATATCAGATCGCCGATGGCCGGCTTCCTGTCCTCGAAGGTAGAGTAGACGTAGATAGCCTCCGAGGTATTGTCATTGCCGTCCGGCTCGGGATCCTGCATGTAGAAGCCGGTATAAGCGCCGTTGGTGAAGCGGTAGCCATACTGCGTAACGATGCCTACGATGTCCTCGACTTTCTGATCGGCATATTCTGAGAGATGTCCCTCGCCCTGGATGTCATGGATGCGGGGCTGCTCCACAGCTGTATAGGCGAACTCGTAGATATCGCCAGACTGATCGCCGTCGAGGGCTACCGCCCGGATCGTGACGTCTTCGGTGACGACGATCGGAGCCGCATACACCGGGCTTGTCCCTGCCGCGGGTTCCGAGCCATCTGCCGTGTAATAGATAACCGAGCTGCTTGACGGCGTGGAGAGCGCCACGGCATTGCCGATAATAATCCTCCCTGCCGCTGGCGATGCGGTCACGGACAGCAGGTCGTCGACCAGCGCCGCATCGTTCAGAGGAATGAGCTGGTAATCGTTCTGATACTGCTTGACGACCCCCGTCACGCGGACAAATGTCGCACCGGGTTCAAGCTTGGCTGAAGGGGAGTAAATAATGAATTCCGCGCCGCCCTGCGTCGCTGTCACACGCAGTCCGTTCTTGCCGGTAACCGTCACGTCTTCCAGCGAAACCAGCTTGGCCTCGTGCTGCTCTCCCTGATCGGAGGCAAGGTCCGCACCCGTCAGCAGCAATGGCGCAGGAATCCCTGCATTGTCATCTGTCACTTCGTAGGTTAGCCGGTCATCCGGCCTTAACTCTTCCAGCCCGTTGAAGACATCCATCCAGCCCTGGACAGCTACACGGTCTCCAGGTGATGCCAGCAGGTCGTAGCCATACAAGACGATCCCGGCGGTTTCATCCTGCACATAGATTTCCTGCCCTGCTATATGTGTGATCACTCCTTCAATCCAGGCATTCGCACTTCGCGGTGTCAGACGTGCTTCGGCAATCGTCTGCTTCTCCAGCACCGAGTACCGGAACGTCTGGGGCAGGCTGTCAGCGTAGCCATCCGCAGAGGCGTATGCCTCGATCGTCAGCGGACCGTCGATGACGATCGGAGCTGTATAGGGTTCGTAGGCCCCCCCATCCACGGCATAATGAATCGTCTCACCGACACTGCCTAGCCGGAGCTCTACCTCCGTGCCGGCAGGCCATGCATTCGAAGGATGGGACGCCGTTATGGCGCTTGCTCTCGGACCGGCCGCCGACTCGCCCTCGAGGACGATATCAGCCATCCGGCTGTTGCCGGTTGGCGAGACGGTACTCCCGCTGATCGAGACATCCGATGTATTCAGCCAGCGGATATAGACCTCCGCCTGGTTGTCCGTCTCGGATGGCAGTGCAAAGACAAAGCGAGCTGTATTGCTCGTATGCGTAAGGGTACCATCCGGGACGTCTGCAAAGCCCGCCCCGTCCAAGCTGTACTGCAGCTTGAAATCCCGGGGCGCCGTGCTCGAGCCGTAACTGTTAAAAGACAAACCGAGGTCTGTATAGCCTTCTGTATTTACTTTTATTTCCCAGTATTGGTCCGGGGTGTTCCAGCCGCTCGCATACACGGTGTTGCCTGTCGTGCTATACGTCATTGCGCGCTCGCTGCTTGTCCGGAACGTGCTGATCTCCTTGTTGGCATCGTTCCCGCCAACAGCTGCGATAGACGTCTGGCCCGTATGCCCGGCGGCAAACGTCCAACTGGCGATCGTTTCCGCAGCCGCGGACGCGCTCCGCATCAGTCCTGCAGGCAGCATTGCAGTCACCACCAAAAGTACAGCCAGAACAAAGCTTATCCCTCTCTTGTGCTTCACCAACCGATCGTCCATACGCACCTCCGTTAATAATAAAACTTTATTAGGAAACAACCTAAATTTACCTTTATTGCGTAAAATGTGTTGTCTCTTTTTCTAAAGTTATTATGAAGGTGAAAACGAAAAGACCTTGAGGCAACAACTCTCAAGGTCTAACGTTTTGCTCTATGGATCCATACGCTCAGCGCAATGCCGACGGCCATCATATTCGTAAACAGCGAGCTGCCGCCATAGCTGATGAACGGCAGGGACAGACCGGTTAGCGGCAGGATGCCGATGTGCATGCCAATATTGACGAATACCTGAAACACCAGCATGCAGATGATCCCCACCACCAGGTAGGAGCCCGCCAGATCCCTGCTCTCATGCACGGCAAGTATCATGCGATAGACCAGCAGATAGAAAAACATCAACATGACTGCCGATCCCATGAAACCGAAATTTTCTGCTAACGCGACATAGATGGAGTCCGAATAGGCATAAGGAATAAACCCATTTTTCAGATAATACCCATCATCCCCGAAGCTCCCCCCGACTGCGATCGCACGCATGGCATTGGCGACATGCCAGTCTCCCTCGGTCGGATTAAGGAAGGTCTGGATGCGGTCCATCTGATGCTTCTTGATCAGCACATCCAGCAGCGCATGCTCGGTCTGCAGCATCCAAAAGAATAACCAGACCCCCGCCGCCAACGCTGCCGTGCTGATAAACACATAAATAGCCCTTATATTGCCCATCCAGATCATGCCTGCAAAGATGCCCAGAAACACTAACGCCGTCCCGAGATCAGGCTGGTCATAGATGAGATAAGTGGGAACCAGAAAGACCAGGCATAACGGAAGCACATCCTTCAGGAGGCGCAGCTTCTCGCCGCCCCGCCGATGCAGCAGATGGGCTGCCATCAGGATCGTCGCCAGCTTCATCAGCTCCGAAGGCTGAAGCTGGGCATCGCCGACGACCAGCCATCGCACCGCTCCGTTGATGGTGATGCCCTGCAGTTTTACGATGACCAGCAGCACCAACCCTATCCCATACGCTGCGTAGGCCAGTTTCCCTACCAGATAACGATAATCCATGAATGCTATGATCATCATCGGGATACAAAAAAAGCCGAATAATTTCAAATTGCTGACGTGCAAGCCATCCAGCTTCGTATCCACGGTCGCGGTATAGACTGAAACTGTACCAATGGCGATGAGCACACATAGCACAGCTAGCATCACATAATCCATTCGATTCAGCTTGGTTACAATGAATCCTTCACTCCTTCACTGGTCTTAAAGCCCATGATTGCATGTCTCTATAAGGAAGACGATTAAGGATTTATTATAGTTCATTCTCCCCTTCCTCACAAGGCGAATCAATCCACAAATATGTACTAAAAACGGCCCGGACATACGTCCGGACCGCTCTGTGTGCCCTTAGGCTTGTTTGAGATACTTGACGAGTTCCGACCAAAAACCGGAATAATGCTCCCAGTCCATAAACTCCAGCGAGCCCCAATGCGGGGAGCAGTCGCTGGCGAATGCCGCCGTCTTGCCCTTACCGTAAGTGCCGACCGCCAGGATCGCGTCGTCACCGTTGCTGAGCAGCAGCTCGGCGTCCGGCTTTGCCGTCAGCTTGTTGTAGCCAAGCAGTCTGGGCCAGTCGCCAAGCTTGTCCACCAGCGCATGCGAGCTTGCCGCGATAGGTGCGAATCCGCTCGGCATCTCCACGCGGTCGTCCCCATCCATCATAACGACCGGCAGTACGTCTGCCAGCACAGTGTTCTTGTAATTGGCTTTTCCCTCGATGCCCATGAACGTGAGATAGCCTCCCACCATCAGAAGTCCGCCGCCTTCTTCCACATATTGCTTGATCAGATCCAGGCTGTTCGGGACAATCTTCATCTGATAGAAAGTCGGATTTTGCAGCAGGAAGGTGTTGGCACCGACATCGCTGATGACGATCGCATCGTAGCTCTTCAGTTCTTCCAGTGACTGCGGGAAGCGCACCTGCACCTCATGCGCAGGCATATACGTTACGTCGATGCCTTGCTCGCGCAGACAGGACAGCAGATACGTCGCTCCTTCCTCGTACTTGGTCGAGGTGAAGCTGTCATAGCCTTTCGTATGAATCATGTGCACGACCCACGATTCGCCTACAAACAGGATTTTCATGATTTAGTTCCCTCCATTATATGTTTGGGTTTGTGCAGCGGTAAGCTCCGCTTCTTCCACCTCGCACCAATCGATGATTGTCTTGGCGATCATCTTGACGGCCTGGATCACTTCGTCAACCGGCGTGAACTCGTCGCTGTGATGCGCCAAGCTCGGATCTCCGGGGCCGAAGTTGATCGTCGGGATGCCGACATTGACCGGCCAGCCCATATCGGTGTGGAAGCCTAGGCCCTCGATCTTGCCTGCCTCGCCGATCGCATGCAACGACGCGACGCAGGTCTGGACGAACGGATGCGAGACCTCCGTCTCTGCGCAGTCGGCGTCAACCATCCACTCGATGACCGGCGGATGCTCACGCAGCCAAGGGTCCCACTCTGCGGCCTGTCGCAGGAACTCGGTCAGCTCTCGCTTCACATTGCCGCCTACCAGCTTGTCGTCGCGTTCAGACGGCAGATATTGTGCATTGAACACGATCTCCGCTTCATTGGCAAAGGACGTCGGATACTCTCCCGCGTTCAACTGCGCCACATGGACCTGGCACGGAATCGCCAGATACGGGTGTGTCTTGCGCTCCGCCCAGTCCTCATTCAGCTCATCCAGCTGATCAAGGATATATCTCGCTTTTTTGATCGCGTCTACTGCACCGCCGTCCTGCCAGTCGGCCTGCGGCATCTCGATATGACCGCTGCGGCCCTGGATCTTGATCTTGCCCCAGAGGATGCCCCGGCACAGCGGCGCGATCGTCAGCGAGGTCGGCTCGGTCAGGATGCAGGCATCGGCTCGATAGCCATGATGGATGAAGTCCAAGGCACCCATCCCACCCGCCTCCTCGTCGACGACGGTGCCGACGACGACCGGGCCTTTGAGTTGGAGTCCGCTTCGCAGGACCGCCTCCACAGCCATGATCATGGCTGCGACGCCGCCTTTCATGTCGACGGTGCCCCGGCCGTACATCTTGCCGTCCACGATCTCGCCCGCGAACGGATCTTTGGTCCATTTGGAGCCAGCCATCACCACATCGATGTGGCCGAACAGGAGCATCGACTTGCCTCCCGTCTCCTTGCCGAACGTCGCAGCCAGATTGGGCCGTCCGGTGAAGTCACGGCCCGGGTAATACCCGGCCATCCCTTCATACTGCTTCAGCTCATCTGCGACCGGCTCCCACATCTCGATCTCCGCACCCAGCCCTTCGAGCTTGCGGGCGATGAACTCTTGGAGCTCCTTCTCCTTGGATGGTCCCGGTTCTTCGAAGAACCAGGGATTGACACTGGGAATCTGAATAAGATCCCGCAAAAAACCGATAATCTCGTCTTGGTGCTCGTCGATCCACGCCATTACTTGCTGTTCAGAGGTCATAGACTTTGCTCCTTCTTGGCAGGTGTAGTGCTTCATCTGTTATTGGAATCGAACGGAATGCCCATCTGCAAAATCGACCCAGGGATTAATCATCTCATCCCCGAACTTGTCCTTCTTCTTCTCGATAGCGAACATATACCGCGCTTCTTCGGCGGCCGGGTAAGCCGGACTATGCCAGACCCCCCGGTGAATCACGATCGCCTGCCCCGGCTTGATACGGAAGCAGCGGACCGTCGCGGCATCCGGCGCTTCGTCCGGATCCTCGATATTACTGCACAGCGCGACGGGCTGGATGATCTCCCGATCAAAGGTGAGCAGCAGCTCTTCCCGGCTGACATGCCGCTCCATTGCCTTTACGACGAACTCGCGGGGCTTGGTGACGACCAGACCGAAGCCGATCGGCTCATAGACGTCCAGCATCTGCACATAACTCCAGCAATCCCAACCCTCGCCATGCTTCGAAGGCTCGCCTGCGGGAAGATCGACGACTTTGCCGTACGAAGCGAAGGCTTCCGCGGTCAACTCTTCGATGTGTACCTTACGCTCCATTGTGTTGCCTCCTGTATCGTGCAGCTCTAGAATTCAAAGCTGTCCACATTGTCATTGGTTACTTCCAGCATGCCGATAAATACGTTCTGGCCTTCCACAGTGACCGGACCGACTGTGGGGATGTCCATCCCGTCTGTAATCTCGTTGCCTTGCGCCAGTTGATCCAGAATGTAGACGGTGGCATAGGCCAGTTTACCCGGATCCCAGATGATGTCGGTGTTTATGGTGCCGTTCTTGATGTAGTTTTTGACCACGCTCGGCACAGCAATACCAGTAATAGCGATCTGGCCAGCTTCCAGTGTTCCCGCCTGGACCGCTTGCTCCACAACCTCTGCCGCTGCAGGCGGCTCGCCGCCCGCAAAGCCGATGATGCCTCTGAGGTCAGGGTACGTACGGAGCAGGTTTTGCGCGTTAGCATACGCCTTCTGCTGATCGTCATCGCTGGATACGGTCGTTACGACCTCTATGTCCGGATAGTGCTCCGCAAAATAGGCCTTGGCGGCATCGGACTTGGCAATCTGGTTCTGCGACCCCAGACCGGCAACCATGAAGGCTACCTCCCCTTCGCCGCCGATCTCCTCGCCGATCGTCCGGGCCAGCAGCTCGCCGATTTCCTCGTCCGTTGCCGGAGCGACATAATACTGGCGTTCCGTTTCCGGCGCGTCGCTGTCCCAGGTGACGACCTGGACGTCGTCGCCGATCGCCTTTTTGAATACCGGCCCGACGGCTTTGGCATCATTGGGGGAGATGCCGATGCCGTCAACCTGACGGGTCAGCATATCCTGGATCATGTTGATTTGTTTGGAGGAGTCTGCCTCGGTCGGTGCGTTATACAAAATGTTGACCCCGAGATCCTCGCCCGCCTGGATAGCGCCTTTTTCCGCAGCAGCCCAGTACGCCGGACCGATCGATTTGGGATTAATAAAATAAGTTCTGGCATCGGGATCGGAGCGCCGCCCTCCGTCCCGCCATTGCCCGGTGCCGGGCCGCCATTTCCACATGCCGCCAGACTCAATGCCAGTACACCAGTAAGCACAGCCGTCATCATTTTCTTCATCGTTCTCACGCTCCATTAAATTTTTGATTTCCTACTGCAAGCAGCAGCAATGCACCTAAAATTACGGCTTGATACAAGACCGAGACACCCATCAGATTCAGCCCATTGCGCAAAAACACGATAATCAGCAGGCCGACGAACGTGCCCGCTAGACTTCCCCTCCCCCCGAAAATATGCGTCCCGCCAATCAACGTGGCCGTGATGACGTCAAGCTCTATATTGGTACCCGATGTTGCCTCCGCGCTTGCCAGACGAGACACCAGGAATACACCCGCCAATGCCGAAAAGAAACCGCTGAGTACGAACAGAATGAACCGGACGCGGACGACCGAGATGCCCGAGTAACGCACCACCTCTTCATTGTTGCCGATCCCGTAGATATAGGTGCTGAACCTTGTTTTCTTCATAAAGAAGTGCGCCAGCAAAAACATGATCATCAGTACAATCGCATTGAACGGTACGACGCCGATATACTGCTGTCCAAGGAAGTAGAATCCGTCTGGAAAACCGCTGATCGGCCGTCCTTCATTGATCACATAGACCAGCCCCCGCAGCATGACCAGCATTCCGATCGTCACGACGATCGCCTGCATCTTGTGTCTTGCAATCAGATAGCCGTTTAAGGCTCCGCACAGCATCCCCGCGATAAGGCCGATGGCGACACACACCCAGATATTGAGGCCTTGCTCGAAGGCCACGCCCATACAAACTGCGGAGAAAGCGAGCATCGAGCCAACCGAGAGATCCATCGCTCCGGAGATGATGATCATCGTCATCGGGATGGCGATCAGTCCGATCTCGACCATCTGGTTGAACACATTCATGAAGTTGGATACGGACAGAAAATAAGGCGACAGGAAGCTGAACAAGACGAGAATGAAGAACAGCACAATCAATTGAACGAGCAATGTATCGGGTCTGAGCGAAAGCCGGCTTGTCCAGGCATTCATACCAAATCACCTTCTTTGCCTTTGTTTTGGCGGTATCGCTGCAGGGTGTTAATCGAAATCGCCAGAATAATCAGAAAACCGGTCGTAGCATCGACCCAGAACGGCGACACCTTGGAAATAATCAAACCGTTTTTGATAATGCCCATAAACAATACGCCGAGCATCGTGCCCGCTATGGTGCCAATGCCGCCAAAGATACTGCCTCCGCCGATCAGTACGGCTGCCATGACTTCAAAAGCCAGGCTGTTCCCTGCTGTAGAGGCTTGTACACTGCCTACCTTGGAGGCAAAGATGACAGCGGCGATGCCGACCAGCAAGCCGGAGAGCACATATACCTTGAATTTGGACCCCGCAACGCTGATGCCTGCAAGCTTGGCTGCCGGTCCATTGCCGCCGATCGCATAGATCCGTCTGCCGAACCGAGTGAACTTCAGCGCGTAGATGAAGATAGCGATCAACACGATAGCCACAAGCAGCGGGAAGGATAGACCAAACAGCTTACCTTGTCCGAAAAAGCGGAATCCGGCAGGGAAATTGGTCATCCAGGTGCCTCCGCTGATGCCGACCGCGATGCCCCGGAAAATGTACATTGTCGCCAGGGTGACGATAATATCCGGGATCTTCACATAGGCGATGAAGAATCCGTTGACCATGCCGCACAATACGCCGATGCCGATCCCCATTACAGCAGCAATCCATGGGTGGATGCCGTGGCTGAGAAACAAACCGACCGAAGTAGCGGTCACAGCCAGCACCGAGCCGACGGAGAGGTCGATGCCGCCGAGCAGGATTACCATAGTCATGCCGATCGCCACGATAAACATGGAGATGTTCTGATCCAGGATCATCTGCAGATTGTCGATACCGAAGAAACCGGAGGAATACAGGGAGAACGCCAGGATGACGATCATCGTAAAGATGATGATGGGCGCTTCGTGCATATTCAATAGGCGTTTCATACGTGGCCTCCTTCTCTCAGCGGATGTGAAGCGCGCTGCAGCAATTGCTCCTGATCGGCTTCTCCATGTGCAAATTCGTGGACAATCTCGCCTTTGTGCAGGACGAGGATCCGGTCGCTGAGCCCGATCACCTCCGGCATCTCTGAGCTGATCAAAAGGATACTGAGACCTTCTTGTGCCAGCCTGTGGATGATCGCGTAGATCTCCGCCTTGGCTCCGACGTCCACGCCCCGGGTGGGTTCTTCCAGGATCAGGATGTCGGGATGCGTAGCCAGCCATTTGCCGATAACGACTTTCTGCTGATTGCCGCCGCTGAGGTAATCGACGCTTTGTCCGTCGCCGGGCGCCTTGATCCTCAGACTCTCCATGTACTCGCTGCTCATTTCGCGGACACGCGCTTCGTCGATAACGACGCCTTTGGAGAGTCGGGGCAAGATCGGCAGCGTCAGATTCTGCCGGATCGTCATCGGCTTGATGATCCCCTGCCGATGGCGGTCAGGCGGCACATAGGCGATCCGTCTCGCCTTGGCATCGCCGGGATTGCGGATGCTGGCCGGTATGCCGCTGACGATGATCTCGCCGGTGCCGCTCCGGAGGCCGAACAGCCGCTCAGCGATGGTGTGGGTTCCGGATCCGGGGATGCCGAACAACCCGAGGATCTCACCTTTATGCAGCTTGAAAGATACATGATGCGTGCTATCAAGCGAGAGCCCTTTCACCTCCAGCATGATCTCATCCCCCGGCTTTTGCTCTCGGTCAGGATAGAGCCGGCTCACCTCTTTGCCGACCATCATGTGGATCAGCTGCTGTTCGGTGACCTCGCCGATCGGACGGGTATCGATCCAAGCGCCATCCCGCAGCACCGTCACCTTATCTGCGATCTCGAAGATTTCCTTCATCCGGTGGGAGACATACACGATTGCTACACCTTGATCCCGCAGGCGTTTGACCACATCGAACATTTTCTTCACTTCATTCTCCGGCAGGGCTGCCGACGGTTCATCCATGATGAGGACATCGGCCTGAAAGGACAGCGCTTTGGCGATCTCCACCACCTGCTGGCTGTGGACGCCCAGATGGCGCACCTCTTGTCTTACATCGATCTCGCCGCCTCCGATCGAGTCGACCAGCCGCTGCGCTTCACGGGCCATCTTGGACCACTGGATGCGGCCGAATCGACCGACCATCTCCGGCCGGTCGATGTAGATGTTCTCTGCAGCCGACAGGTTGGTGAAGAGATTGAACTCCTGATGGATGATCGAGACTCCTTGGCGCTGGGCTTCCAACGGATTGCTGAACGCCACTTCCTGGCCATTCAGGCGGATCGCGCCTGCTGTCGGCGCGTAGACACCCGAGAGGATCTTCATCAGGGTTGACTTGCCCGCGCCGTTCTCTCCCATCAGCGCATGAACTTCGCCGGGATACAGCTCGAAGCGGACATCGGAGAGCGCCTTGACGCCCGGAAACTCCTTGCTGATGCCTTCCATTGTCAATACAGGCTG
Organism: Paenibacillus jepli; assembly: GCF_047238105.1. NCBI lineage: Bacteria > Bacillati > Bacillota > Bacilli > Caryophanales > Paenibacillaceae > Paenibacillus > Paenibacillus jepli. Next base: position 5,764,072 of record NZ_JBDFMD010000001.1, on the reverse strand, counting down.
ACTCATGGCTTATCCTCCAATCTTTAACAAGTCTCAGCGTTAAATCACAAAAGCATCAAGATGCGCGGGGGCCATCCGGATGTAAGGTCCCGCGTATTCTTCAGTGATGCAGGTGTTCAGCTACGATTGGCTGCTGGCCAGGAATGACGTAACCGCCGTTTCGTCCGGAATCGAGCTTTGGGCGCCCGCCGCCGTGACGGCCAATGCCGCGGCGGCTGTTGCATAACGCAGGCTCGCAAGCACGGACTCGCCGGCCATGTACCGGGCAGTAAAAGCGCCGATGAAGGTGTCGCCGGCCGCCGTCGTATCCACAGCCTTGACGGAATAGGCAGGCAGCCTGATATCTGCTCCGGCACTGTCCATATACAGCGATCCTTTGCCTCCCAGCGTAAGGATAATCCGAACTATGCCAGCTTTCAACAGCTGTTTGCCGGCCCGCCGCGCCTGGTCGTCATCTCCGACCGGCAGGCCGGTCAGCGCTTCCGCTTCGACCTCGTTCAGGATGAGACAATCGACCAGACGAAGCAGTTCAGGGTCGAAATCAGTGATCGGAGCGGGATTGACGAAGACAGGGACATTTGCCTGGTTGGCCAGTTGGAGTACCTTGCGGCCGGCGGACATGGGAATCTCGTTTTGCAGCAGGATCGCGTCGAATCCCTTCACATCCAGCAGCCCCGCTTCTGCCTCACCGAACTCGCCGTTGGCGCCTGCCGATAAAATGATATTATTCTCGCCCGTATGATCGATCGTGATAAGCGCGATGCCTGTCGTCTCCTTCATCCGGAGGACCCGAGAGAGGTCGATGCCCTCCTCAGCCAAGCGGTCGTGAAGGTCCTGGCCGAAGGCATCGGAGCCCAAGCCGCCCGCCATGGACACAGAAGCTCCGGAACGGGCGGCGGCTACCCCCTGGTTGGCACCCTTGCCGCCCGGATAAAAGGCGGTCCCCAGACCTTGTATCGTCTCCCCCGGCACCGGATGACGCTCGACACGGGTAACGATGTCCATATTCATGCTGCCGACGACCAAGATGTTCGCCATAGAATCTCCTCCAGGTACTAGTTGAGTTTTTTAACGGAGCCGAAGACCAGCAGTTCCACATCCAGTATCATTTTCTTAAGCTGTTTCTCAGCTTTGGACTCATCCGCAATCTTCTGGATCAGCATCTCTGCTGCCTGGACGCCCATCTCTTTGGTCGGCCGGCTGACGACCGTCACGCGGGGCTGGACGAACTGGGCCAGCTCGTTGTCGTCGAAGCCGATCAGCGAGATATCCTCGCCGATGCGCAGGCCCAGATCCCGAATCGCCTTGATGGCTCCGCAGCAGATTACGTTGTTGGCTGCAAAGATCGCCGTCGGCGGCTCCTCGGACTGCAGCAGCTCGCGAGTGAAGCGGTAGCCGTCCCCTTCCGACCAGGTCCCCTGCTTGTGATAGCGGCCCTCCGGCGCCAAGCCGCTCTCGTGCAACGCCTGATGGTAGCCCCAGTAGCGGTCCTTGCCGTCGTTGAAGTCATGCTCGCCATCGATGATTGCAATCCGCTTGTGACCGTAATCCACGAAGTGCTTTGTCGCTTCGTACGCCCCCCGGAAGTTGTCGATCATAACCCCGTCGTGGCCGCAATTATTGATATAACGATCCACCATGATTGTAGGCTTGCGGATATTTCGATAGAACTCGGGACGCTGATGCGTGCCGATGAGGATGATGCCGTCGACATTTTTGCCCAGGAAGCTCTCGAAGAACTCCTCTTCCTCAGCCTCGTCGTTATTGGTAGAGACCACCAGCGTGACGAAGCCCGCTTTTTTGGCGACCTCCACCGTCCCGCTGATTACTGCAGTATAGAACGGATTCTGAATCTCCGGGACGACGACCGACAGCATGCGTGTTTTTTTGTTGACCATCGACGCAGCCATCGTATTCGGCACAAAATTCAGCTCGTCGATGATCTTCAGAATCTTCTTGCGCGTCTCATCGCTGACGCGATCGCGGCCGTTGAGCACCCGCGAGACGGTAGCCACGGAGACGCCGGCCTGCTTGGCAACATCTTTTATCGTAATTTCCTTATTCGACATAATCACCCCGCCAATTGCTTTTGTCATAACGTTTACGCAACTTATGGTTTTTATTCTATTACACGATTTCAAAGATTACAAGAGGGGTTTTCGTTTTCATAAAAATAAAATCGCTTACATCGTTAAAATCTAACACGTTTACGTTATGTATTATTACTTAAACCCTATTAAACATGGGTGTTTTTTCAAATTGAAGTTAGGTATAATTACATTTAAGATATCTCCTGTTTTAGATCGCCCGCTTATTTTGTAATACCGTTTACACTTTTTTTGTATATATTCACCAATTGATTGAAGCTCTGCTTCCGCCGCTCACAAAAGTCCTATACTTTTCAAAGGATAACCTAAATCCTCCCTCCCGCTGCAAATGGTAAGATAGAATCGATATCTATCTGAACAGGGGGCTGCCTTTTATGACAACACCTTCACAAGGCGCGTTTTATACCGGCCATTATCGCAATCGGTTCCAAGAAGCTGGTTATACAGAGCAGGAAATTCATGAGCGGCTGGAGCAAAGCTGGTCCGATCTGTTGAGGGGAGACGAAGATGTCCGGATCTACTACCCGGTCGGCGAAGACAAAGGCTATTTCCTGGACACAGGCAATCTGGATGTCCGTACCGAAGGCATGTCCTACGGGATGATGATGGCGGTACAGATGGACGATCGTGAGATTTTCGACCGACTCTGGACCTTTGCCAAAACGTATATGCAGCATACCGAGGGTCGCTACAAGGACTATTTTGCCTGGCACTGCAAGCCCGACGGCACACGGATCTCGCAAGGTCCCGCTCCCGACGGGGAAGAATTTTTCGCGATGGCGCTACTCTTCGCCTCTGCCCGCTGGGGCGACGGTCCGTCCCCATACGACTATGCCGAGCAGGCCCGGATCATTCTGCGCGCCTGCCTGCACCAGGGGGAAGACGGCGAAGGAGATCCGATGTGGGATCGCGCGACGCGCTTGATCAAGTTCATCCCGGAATCCCCGTTCAGCGATCCGTCCTACCATTTGCCCCACTTCTACGAGTTGTTCGCTCTGCAAGCCGATGCGCGCGACCAGCCGTTCTGGAGGGAGGCTGCTGCCGCGAGCAGAGCCTATCTGCAGAAGGCCTGCCACCCGGTAACCGGACTGTCTCCGGAGTACGCCAATTACGACGGTACCCCCGCAGAGCCGCAACGGCACGGTGACTTCCGGCATTTCTTCAGTGACGCTTACCGTGTCGCCGCCAACATCGGCCTGGATTGGGAGTGGTTTCGCGCCGATCCGTGGCAGGTGGAACAATCCAACCGGCTGCAGCGGTTTTTCCGCCCGATCGCTATGGCGGACTACCGGCGCTATACCATTGACGGTCGGCCTTTCGACGAATCGTCCCTCCACCCTGTCGGGCTGCTCGCGACCAACGCCATGGCCTCCTTGGCTGCCGATGGTCCAGACGCCGAGCATTTCGTCCGGCTGTTCTGGGACACTCCGCTGCGCCGAGGCGTTCGCCGCTATTACGACAACTGCCTATACTTCTTTAGCCTGCTGGCTCTCAGCGGACGCTTCCGCATCTACTTGCCGCACCAATAGATATACATGCAAACAGCTCTCCCATTACGGCCCACGGCCATGACGGGAGAGCTGTTTGCTTGTTACGACGGGAACGCAGATCACACTAGTATCCGATCAAGCCCCCATTATTCAGCAGCTTCTTGGGTAAATATATAATGGAACTATTCAGCTGCCCATATTGTCTAATCTATGGAGGTGAACACATTGGGGGAAATCAACTGGAACTATCTCGAACGGATGGACGCGGACAGCTTCCGTCATCTCATGGAGCTGCATGGTCAGGATGTATGGAACCTGGCTTTTACGATAACCAAAAAACATGATATGGCCGACGACGTAACACAGGACGTGTTCCTCAAAGTCTATCACTCGATCCATACCTTTCGCGGTACCTCCTCGATCAAGACATGGCTGCTCTCGATTACGCGCAACATGTCGATCAATCATCTGAGGTCCGCCTTCCTGCGGCGGGTCACGCTGATGGGCAAGGTGTCCATGGACGGCGGCAACGACTCCGCAGAAAAAGTAGCGTTGGATAATCAGTTTACCCACGAGATCTGGAGCGTCGTCTTGAAGCTGCCGCTCAAGCTTCGCGAGGTACTGATCCTGCATGCCAAGTTCGAGCTGAATACGAAAGAAATCGCGGATGTGCTGCAGCTGCCGGAAGGAACCGTCAAATCCCGACTGTCGCGTGCCAGACAAAAAATGAATCTCTATTGGAAGGGGAGTGCACAGTATGACTAAAGAGATCAGGCCCGAATGGTACAAAAATCTCCAAACCGGGCCGCATCGCAAAAAAACATTCACTGCCGAGAATATCACGCAGATCGAACGCAAAGTGAGCCGAAGCAAGAAACAAGACAAGCGCAAGCGCTGGCTGCCGATCACGGCTCTGAGCGCGACCGCTGTCGTACTGCTGCTTGGTATCACGCTTAATCTGGACCGCTTCACAAGCCCGTCGCCAGATGACGGCAACGCCGGCCCCGGCATTACCGATCCCGGTGAGCCGCCTGTCGGCACCAATGATCCCACTGAACCGCCGCCGGATGATCAGACGCCAGGGCCCGATATCGCACCTCTTGGCGAGGAGACCTTGGTCGAACTGGCTTCCCTGGACCAAGTGATGCTCAGTGAAGCATTGCCCTTCTCGCTGGACGAAGTGAACGAGGTGTCCGTACGGACTGCCGACAACGAAGAAATCACAATCGTAGAAGAAGGACCGAATAACCTGGTGACTTTCCTGGGCCAGGTGTCGCTGAGCCAAAGTACCGTCGATGAAGAGCAATCAGCAGACCAGCCACAGCTCGACACGATGCTCAGATTCGAGACAGGTGACGCGCTCTACGCGATTCCGTACGCGAGCCAATATCCTGGATCTGGGCCCGGGATTGGTCTATGCCGACAGCATCACGGCCAGACAGCTGCACGCGACGCTTTATCCCGACTCCGCAATAGGCCAGTTCGTAACTGCCCATAATGCGGTAATCGGCAGTACGGAGACAGAAGTGGAAGATCGTTCGCAGAGCTACGAAGCCGATCGCCTGGCTATAGACGGCAAGACTTATTATCAGTGGTACGAAGAGCTTGTCGAATCGCCTGCGGAGGTGCAGCTCCCCTACTACACGCAGACTGGCAGATTCGATGCCGTCCGGTCGCATGATGAAGGCGGCATCGTCAGTTGGGACCTGCTTGTAGCATTCACCACCGATGCCTACCAGACCAGCGACGGCGTCCGCGTCGGCATGTCCAAGGATGAGGTGCTGGAGGCACTCGGTACGCCGCATATCCAGACCAGCATCCATTGGAGGTACGACATCGATAATTGGGATGACCTCCACTTGTACTTCGAAGGGGATACGGTGCGCTATGTTGTGATGACGACCGCTGACTAGGAAACCGTCTGAATTCATTACGCAAAGAAATAAATGCAACCTTTCCGCTCCATCTCGCGTCAGAGAGGTCGTAAGACAAAAGCAGAAAGGAGATTTCCAATTATGAAACGCAATGTAAAAAAAGGTTTGACCAGCTTACTCTCTGTGAGTGTACTCTCGCTGTCCGCCGCATCCATCATCTCGGCCAGTCCGGCTGATGTGCGCCCGATCAGCGCTCCAATTCAGGTTCCTGCCCAGCAGGACATCTTACCGATCAGCGCGGAAGCTGGTGACGAGATTGCTTCCTACCAGGCCGTTTACGGGGTTGTAACCAAAGTTGAACCCTATCGCGATATCCCAGATACGCTGCTCGTATCGCTTGAGGTTGAAGACGGCGAGACCGTTAATTTCGTCGTCAATGAAAAGACATTCCTGGTAGACGATCTTGAGCCGGCCGTCGGCCAGCAGCTCGTCGGCTTCTATGACACAGCCAAGCCTGTCATCATGATCTACCCGCCGCAGTACGGCGCAGAAGTTCTGGCCGAGGTTCAGGAAGACGTGAACTATATGACCGATCGCTTTAATAGCGACCTGTTGAGCGCGGATGGTACGCTGAAGCTGAACGTCACAGATGAGACAGAGATCGTGAACGAAGACGGCACACCATTCGAAGGCGAGCTCGGTAACCGTGTCCTGCTCGTCACCTATACGATCGCTACGCTGAGTCTCCCTGCCCAAACGACGCCGACGCATATCGTCGTTCTGGAACCGGATGAGGTCACTGCGCCGCCAACTGACATCGACGTCGATGAGCCGCTCGGCTCGGACGACGAAGCGCTTGAACCGGCTGTGCCGATCTCGGATGTCATCGGCGATGTCAGCGGCCATGACCTGGTCGTAGGCGATCTGATCATCGATGCGCCTGCCGCTTACTTGGATGAGCAAGACAATGTTATGGTCCCTCTGCGTGCCATTGTCGAATCGCTTGGTCTCGAGCTCAAGTGGAACGCTGCCGATAAAAGCATCGTTATCGATGAAGACATCTCCCTGAAAATCGGCGAGAACCGTTATGGCAACAGCGCCAATGACGCGATCGAGCTGGGTGCCGCTCCGGTCATCGTCGAAGGCAACACGTATGTGCCGCTGTCTTTCTTCAAGGAAGTAGCCGGTCTGAACAATGCGTATGTGTTCGAAGGCCAGATCGTCATCAACAACAACGATCCGATCGAATAACCTTTTTATAGAAAGGAGATTTACCAATTATGAAACGCAATGTAAAAAAAGGCTTGACCAGTTTGTTATCCGTCAGTGTACTCTCCCTATCCGCAGCCTCCATCATCTCGGCAAGCCCTGCCAATATTGTGCCGATCAGCGCGCCGATCTCGGCTCCAGCGCAACAGGATGCCGTACCGATCAACGCGCCGGTTCAGGATGAGGTCGCTCCTTATGCAGCCGTCACTGGCGTTGTAACTCAGATCCAGAATCATGGCGCAGAAGGCGACATGAAGATGCTCACGCTCGAGCTGGAGGATGGGAATATCGTCAATCCAACCATCAGCGGGGATACTTACTTTGTCGACGATGTAGAGCCTGCCATCGGTCAAAAGCTCGTGATTTTCTATGATACCGGCAAGCCCATGCTGATGATCTATCCACCGCAATATACCGCAGAAGTGGTCGCTGAAGTAAAGGAAGACATGAACTACAAAGTGGACCGTTTCGACGAGAATCTGCTCAGCGCAGACGGTAATCTGATACTGAATATCTCGGATGAAACCGAGATCGTGTTTGCCGACGGTACACCATTCGAGGGCGAGCTCACCGACTATGTCCTTCTGGTCTCCTATACCGTAACGACCAGAAGCCTGCCGCCGCAAACGTCACCGGTGCATATTGTCGCTCTGGAGGATGACCCGGGACTCCCTACGGATGGTGATCTTGAACCTCCTGTAGATGAAGATCGCGATGAGACTGCGAAGCCTACCCTCCCTATCGGTGATGTGAGCGAGAAGGATCTGGTCGTGAATGACCTGATCATCGATGCACCTGCAGCATACCTTGATGAGCAAGACAATGTCATGGTACCCCTGCGCGCCATCATCGAAGCGCTCGACCTGGAACTGAAATGGGTTGGCGCAGAGAAGAGCATCATTATCGAAGAAGACATTACTTTGGCGATTGGGAGAGCGCTCTATGCCAACGGCGACAATGACGCCATCGACTTGGGAGCTGCTCCAGCACTCGTAGAAGGCAATACGTATGTGCCGCTGTCTTTCTTCAAGGACGTGGTTGGCTTGAACAACGCTTATGTGTTCGAATCTCAGATCGTGATCGATAACAACGAGCCGATCGAATAATCCAGCATCAAGAAACGCCTGTCATCCTGAGGATGGCAGGCGTTTGAGTTGTTGCTGGCAATTTACTTAAACCAGCCCTTTTCCTTGAAACGCGTAATCGCTTCGATGCGGTTGCTGACATTGAGCTTGTCGAGGATGACGGAGATATAGTTGCGAACGGTGCCGGTCGTGATGAACATCTCACTTGCAATCTCTCTGGTATTTTTGCCGCCGGCAATCAACGCCAGCACTTCCTTCTCCCGCGAGGTCAGCGGATTCTCCTCGCTGAAGCCTTCGTCTACCAGCTCGGAAGCATAGATCCGCCGGCCCGCCATGATGTTGCGGATCGATGCCGCCAGCTCTTCGCTGGGACTGTCCTTCAGCAGATAGCCGTGAACATCGGCCTTGACCGCCCGTTCGAAATAGCCGCTGCGGGCAAAGGTGGTCAGGATGACGACCTTGCAGCCAGCGCCCTTAAGCTCTTCTGCCGCGTCCAGCCCCGTCTTCAACGGCATCTCGATGTCCATAATACACACATCCGGCTCCAGCTCGCGCACGAGCGTGACAGCCTCCGCGCCGTTGCCCGCCTTCCCTACCACTTCCATATCCTCTTCGAGATCCAGCAGCGAAGCCAGTGCGCCTAACAGCATCCGCTGGTCCTCTGCGATGACGATACGCAGCATTTGCTCACGCCTCCTTTTTTTCACCTTGCAGGATGTTCGGGACGGTAAAGGTGATGCTCGTGCCTTCCACCGACTGAATTGCCAGCCGCCCGTTGACAAATTCCAGCCGCTCTCTCATGCCTTGCAGCCCATGGCCGCGGTAGTCGTCCACCCCTACTGTCAAACCTTTGCCGTTGTCGCTGACCTCAAGCTCCACCTCGCTCGGCGTCTGTGCGATGCGTACCCGACAGGCAGTTGCTTCACTATGACGCACCACATTGGTCACCGCTTCCTTCAGACACATCGTCAGCACATTCTCGCCCAGCAGCGTTGTTTCACTGAGCCGGGGATCCCCGTCCAGTTCAAAGGAGATCCCTGCCGCCTGCAGCAGCTGACGGATCCGCTGCACTTCCTCCTCCAGCCGGGCTCCGCGCATCTCGGTCACCAGCTTGCGCACCTCCTTGAGCGCGCTTCGGGCGGTCTGGCTCACATCCGTGATCTCAGCAAGCGCCCGGTTCGGGTGGCGGTGGACGAGCTTGCCCGCCAGGTCGCTCTTCAGACCGATCAGCGAGAGCTTTTGCCCCAGCGTATCGTGTAGATCACGGGCAATCCGTTGCCGCTCCTCTAGCTTCACCAACTCGGAGATCCGCTTGTTGGCGTGCTGCAGCTGGCCTTCAAGCTGGTCGCTCTTGTTGCGGTTGTACGTTGTAACCGGGAGCAGGATGACCGCGATCAGGCTGACCAGGACAAAGGGCAGCTGCGAGATGATCACCGGATTACGCTCCAACAGGCCGAAGTTGATGGTGGCCAGCGTCGTCATGAGATGGAGCGAGTAGAGTGTATAAAAACCGACACGATGCTTGATATTGCCGATGAAGAAGGCCAGAAATATCGCGAAGTAGACATATCCGAACCATAAAGTCATCGTCACCGAGATGACCAGCTGCATACTCGTCCATAGGTATACGATCCAGCTCTTGGAGATAAAAGACAATACATAGCAGATGAAAAAGCCGACGATCATTACACCGCCGACAATACTTTGATACATCGAAGTGGAGCTGAAGACAAAATAAAAAGGCAGAATGTAGAAGACGACCCACACATACGGACTAAGCCCCGTATTGCGCTGCAAGATTTGATACCATTTCAAACCGCCGTCTCCCCTCTGCCCCAATTATAGAGTGATGAAAAAACCTTCTCGGAACGAATCATTCTTTGTCATTATACCAAATCTAAGGACGGGCTGTGCTTTTTTTGCGGAGCGGTTCGCTGGCCAGCTTGAGCTTGTCGGAGACGCTTTCCTTCGCGGCTGCGAAACGCCTCAAGCTGCCGAAGGTGACAAAGTTCCTGCGTTCCTCATCCCACAAGTGGAATCGCAGCGATTTCAGACTGGACCACAACGTAATCGTCGTTGCTTTATGCAGCGGCGGCGTCTCATTATGTGCCTGCTCCAAGTAATAGTTTGGCACTTTGGGGCTGAGATGATGTACATGATGGAAGCCGATATTGCCAGTCATCCATTGCAGCACTTTGGGCAGCTTGTAGTAGGAACTGCCTTCTACTGCAGCCTTGACGTAGCTCCACTCGTCGTCTTTTTCAAAATAGGATTCCTCGAACTGGTGCTGCACGTAGAACAGCCAGATCCCCAGCAAACCGGAAAAGAAAAATACCGGCCCCTGCACGAGCAGGAAGCTCTGCCAGCCGATCGCCCAGATCAGCAGGGTGTACAGACCAACCAACAGAACATTGGTCAGGTACGTATTCATGCGCTCTTTGCGACGGGCGCCCTTACGATTGAAGCGATACTGGAGCAAAAACACGAACACTGGACCAACAGTGAACATAAAGAGGGGAAAACGGTAAAGACGATAGAAAGCTTTCTGCCAGAAGGAGGCCTGGCGATATTCGTCGACCGTCATAATCCACAGATCGCCGATCCCGCGTTTGTCGAGATTGCTGCTCGTGGCGTGGTGGATATTATGCTCATTTCTCCATTGCTGGTACGGGACCAGGGTCAGCACGCCTGTGATCGTACCGATGATGTCGTTGGCGCGCTTGCTGTTAAAGAAGGAACCGTGACAACAGTCGTGAAAAATAATAAACGTGCGTATGACAAATCCTGCGGTCACAAGCGTCAAGGGCAACGTAAGAAAATATGAAACAGAAAGACTCAAATACGTCAGATACCATAATGCTACGAGCGGGATCAGTGTGTTGGCCATCTGGATCAAACTGGCTCTGGTATTGGTCTTCTCATAGGGTCTGATTGTTTTTTTGAGCTCTTTAATGGAATCTGAAATATTCATTATGCAGTGCCTCCTCGGGTAACTTACGCGGCTGCCGCAAACAGCATCCGGATGTTTTCTCTTCTCAAGTATAGGGAAAAGTATCATCCCTTCGTAGTCATAAACGTCATCTCTTACACATGACAACTGTCATGGTTCTGTCTGTATTGTGACGAATACGGCGCGACAGTATACATGGAATTGACAATATTTACAATATCCCAATATCAAATTGATCATCATTTTACAATAGGACCATATAATCAGTTTCGTACCCTATAGACTATTGAGAAAGGTGATCAGACCCCCATGTCGATGAAGAAGTCTCTCGTCATCACTGCGCTCGTAACCGCACTCTCCACTGCTTCGGTGAGTAGCATTACAGCCGCCCCTGCCACGCAAGGAGCCATACAATCGATTCCACTGCTCATCAATCAGTCACACACTACCGCAAGATCCGTTGAGGTGAACGGCGTTCCTATGTTCTCCCTGCGCGATCTCGGCACGGCAGCGCACATCTATTTTGCCGTAGAAGGCAAAAGCGTTGTCGCTTGGGATGGCCTGAACCGGGTAGAGCTCAGCAACAACTCCGCTGCGGCCCGCAAGAACGGTTCTCCTGTGACACTTAGGCACGGTATGGTAAAAGTCGACCAGTCGTATTTTATCGCTCTTGAAGATTTCCTGTTTCTCTTTGATGCCGACCTGGAGCAGGGAGCTTCGGGAACGGCGTCGATCAGTACAGTTCAAAAGCTCAAGGGTGCTGACCGCGCGGTCTGGATCGACGCTCGCCGCCTCCTGGCATCTCAGATCACGGACGAGGGACGAGTAGACTACATCGTCGACGCTGCCAGCGGGGTTTATGCCGAACTTATGACTTCTGACGACGCCTCGGATCTGGTCGTTGCTCCGAGCGGCAAGCTAGCCGTATATACACTTGAGGACGGTTCCGTTCATTTGGTCAATCTGATCACTCTTGCCTCCAGCCAGCTAAGCGCCGACGATACGATCAAGACGGAGCTCGTATGGGCTGCTGACAGCTCGGCCATCTACTTCCTGCAGGGAGACAAAGGCAGCGTCATCGCCAAGATCAGTCCGATGACCGGCAGCATCTCCAAAGTACTCGAGGACAAGGTCGATTATAAGTCGAACCTTGCCGTATCCAAAGACGGCAAGTCCTTTTATTACTCCGTTGTGAAGCCAGGGGCCGTCAAAACCGATAGCGCCGCGTCTGTCGATGATGACGAGGTCAGCATCGACATGACAGGCACCGAGCCGCAAATCTATTACTATGACGCTGCTGCCGAAGAACCGAAGCCGATCGCGCTAACCTCCGACACCAACGACAAATGGCTGATCGGCGCTGCCGGAGACGGCAGCAAGGCTTACTATATCAGTATCGAGGATGGTCAGAGATCGAAGCTCATCTCGATCGGCAGAAACCAGCAAGCCACTACGCTGCTCAGAGGCGGGGAGGTGCTCTATGCCGTTATGGCAGGCAGCAGCCTCTACGTCGTCGTGGACGAACAGGGGGAAGAGAGCATCTACGAGCTCAAAACCGCTACTGATGCAGCCACGAAGCTGTACGCGCTGCCGGAGAGCTTCACCCATCTTGTTGCTGGCCCGGGCACACCGCTGGCCGTCCTTACAGACAATCATGTCCATGTTAACCGCGACGGCCAGTGGATGTCGGTTATCAAACAACCTTAAGCTCAGGACCTCGGGTCCGGAAGGAGAATTTGTTTTCTATGAAGATAAAATGGTTTCGTTCGCTTACTTTTACCGCTGTCGCACTTTCCCTGGTTTTTGGCACCGTCTCTCCTGTCGTCGAAGCTTCCAGCAAGCTGAGCGGCAACATCGTCATCAATGGTTCCTCCGCTCTGCTGCCGCTGACGCTGCAAGCGGCCAATGAATTCAAAAAACTGCACCCGAAGGTCAAAATCTCGGCTTCGGCTGCCGGCTCCGTTACCGGTCCGCAGGCCGTACGCAAAGGCATCGCCGATATCGGCGCTTGCGACTGGGATGCCTCCACCGATGTGCCGGGCTTCAAAAAATTCGAGGGCCAAGTTGCTCACAAAATCGCCGTTATTCCATTTGCGGCTGCTGTGAACAGCGGAGTAAAAGTAGACGGGCTGACGACAAAGCAGCTGCAGGACATTTTCTCCGGCAAGGTAAAAAACTGGAAGGATGTTGGCGGGCAGGATCTGGATATCGTCGTCGTCAACCGGGCATTCGGCTCGGGCACACGCGTCAATTTCCAGGACAAGGCGCTCAAAGGTACAGAGTTCATGAGCAAAGGCGACAATTACAAAGAAGTCTCCTCCAGCGGCAACATGAAAACAGCTATCGAGACAACGCCAGGCGCCATCGGATATCTCGATCTGGTCTATGTCACCAATAAGATGACACCTCTGAAAATCGACGGTGTCGCGCCGACCGAGGCCAACGTCATCAACGGCAAATACAAGGTTTGGGGCTACGGCTATTATATGACCAAAGGCAAGCCGGACGGCGCCACCAAAGCCTTCATCGAGTACGTGCAAAGCAAGAACTTCCAGAATGGATCGCTGAAAAAGCTGAAATTCATCCCCATCTCCGCGATGAAGTAATCGCTCCTCAAGGTGAAACGGCTGTCGCCGTCTTTGGCGGCGCAGTTAGTTTCATTCCGGAGAAATACAAGCCAAGTAGATAGGAGAATCATATACTTTCTTGTATTTCAAGGTGAAACGGCTGTCGCCGTCTTTGGCGGCGCAGTTAGTTTCATTCCGGAGAAATACAAGCCAAGTAGATAGGAGAATCATATACAATCTTGTATTTCGAAAGCAGAGAAGCCAGCACTCGGCGCCTTACGGCGGAGCGGCTGGCTTCTCTTCTTAAATGAACGAAAGGATGAACTCCTATGATCGAAGCCCCGCCTTCCAACGCCAGCTTGCCGGCCGCGGACCAGGGCCGCAGCCTTGTTACCTCCGGTCCTGCCCGCTTGCTGGACCGCAAGAGACGTCTCTCGATGTATAATCAATTGTTCAAATGGCTCTGCATCGGCAGCGCCGTCTTCGTCTGTCTGATTTTGTTCGCTATCCTCATCTTCATGGCCCGCACCGGTCTGCTCACGTTCCAGTCGGTATCGCCGCTTACGTTCTTCTTCTCCAATGAGTGGGTGCCCGAGAACGACCAGTACGGCGCGTTTGTATTCATCTTCGGCACCTTTGCCCTGACGCTGCTGACGATGGCTCTGTCGGTGCCGCTGTCGGTGGTCGTCGCCATCTTCCTTGCCGAGATGACGCCGGCTTGGCTAAAAAATGCGCTGCGGCCGATCATGGATCTGCTCGTCGGCATCCCTTCGGTCGTCTACGGCTTTCTGGGATTGACCATCCTGATCCCCTTGCTGCGAGAGCTCACCGGCTCGTTCATGGGAGACGGGCTGCTGGCCGCCGCCATCGTCCTGACGATCATGGTGCTGCCGACGATCAGCAGGATCACTGATGATGCGATCACAGCCGTGCCGCACAAGTACCGGGATGCCGCCTACGCACTCGGCTCCACCCGTTTCCAGACAACGGTGCAGGTCGTGCTCCCAGCCGCCCGCAGCGGAATTCTGTACGCTGTCATTCTAGGCATGGCGCGCGCGGTCGGTGAGACGATGGCCGTTGTGATGGTGATCGGCAACACGCCGCAGCTGGCAGACTCGCTATTCAAGCCAACAGCGGTGCTGACGAGCAACATCGTGATGCAGATTTCCAACGTGCCGTTCGATTCCACCTGGAACCATGCCTTGTATATGATGGGGCTGCTCCTGCTGATCATCTCCCTGCTGATGATCGTACTGATCCGCATCTTCCAGAATAGGAGCGATGTCCGATGAAGCCATCCGAGCCTCTGCATCCTTTCTCGTCCCGCCGCAGCTCCAACCGGCTGTATGACCGGTTCTTCACGGGAATGGTATGGACCGTGGGCATTGCCATTGTCCTGTTCATCCTCGCCCTGCTGTTCGTCATCCTGCAGCGGGGGCTGCCGCAGCTGGACTGGGGATTCCTCGTCGGCTTGCCGAGCGAGATCGAAGAGGGCGGCGGCATAGGCCCGACGCTGTTCAACTCTGTCTATATGCTCGTCATCTCGATGGCTATTGCCATCCCGCTAGGCATGGCCGCTGGCATTTATCTGGCCGAGTTCGCGCCCGACAACCGGTTTGTCGGCTTCATCCGCATCTGCGTCGAGGGTCTGGCCTCCGTTCCCTCGATTATCTTTGGCCTGTTCGGTATCGCCGTATTCGTCGAAGTGTTCCAGATCGGCCTAACGATCCTTGGGGGCGCGATCAGTCTTGCGTTTCTCAATCTGCCCGTATTGACCCGCGTGACCGAGGAAGCCGTCAAAGCCGTGCCGATCGATATCAAGAACGCCTCGTTTGCGCTGGGGACTACGCATCTGCAGACGATCCGCAACGTGATGTTGCCTGTGGCGCTGAACGGTATTGTCACCGGCATCTGTCTGACGGCAGGACGCGCATTCGGCGAGAGCGCCGTCATCATCCTGACTGCCGGGGTCACGACCTCAGGCCAGATGTGGGACTTCAACATCTTCTCCCCCGGTGAGACGCTTGCTGTTCATCTTTGGTATGTACAGTCGGAAGCGATCGTCCCGGACGCCACGGCGATCGCAGAAAAAGCCGCTGCTGTACTCGTGTTCGCCGTCCTGCTGATCAACCTGCTATTCCGTGTTCCACTCTGGATCAACTCGCGGCGCGCCAGATCATGACTTAAGGGAGGTTTCCGTTGTGGAAGCTTATATCACCACACATGAGCTTAGTTTGTATTATAAGACCTTTCACGCTCTTAAAAGCATATCGCTCAGCATTCCCAGCAAATCCATCACCGCCTTCATCGGTCCGTCAGGCTGCGGCAAGTCGACGTTGCTGCGGACGCTGAACCGGATGAATGACAGAATCCCGGGCACTCGCATCACTGGTGAGATCAAGATCGATGGCACGGACATCTACGATCAGACGGTGGATGTCGAGACGCTCCGCCAAAAGGTCGGCATGGTATTTCAACAGCCCAACCCGTTTCCCAAGTCCATCTATGACAATGTGGCTTACGGTCCCCGCATGCATGGCATCCACAATAAGAAGAAGCTGGACGAGATCGTCGAGACCAGCCTCCGCTCAGCCGTGTTGTGGGATGAGGTCAAGGATCATCTGAAGCGGTCGGCGCTCAGCCTCTCCGGCGGTCAACAGCAGCGGTTATGCATCGCCCGGGCGATCGCCGTCAATCCCGACATCCTGTTGATGGATGAAGCGACTTCCGCGCTCGACCCGATCTCCACATTGAAAATCGAGGAGCTGGCCCAGGAATTGAAAAACCGCTATACCATCGTCATGGTCACGCACAACATGCACCAGGCGGCTCGCGTCTCCCAGCAAACCGTATTTTTCTTAAACGGCGAGTTGGTCGAGGCAGCTCCGACGGAGCAGCTCTTCGCTCGTCCCGAGCACAAACGGACGGAAGATTATATCAGCGGCCGGTTCGGCTGAGCCTTCATCTATACACCAGACACGCCAAAGCCCCCTGCGGCTCCCTGACGGACGGGAAGCTGCGGGGGGCTTTGGCCTGGTGATGCGCAGAAGTCTGTTACGCGCCTGGCGTGACCATCACTTTGCAGATATCGTTGGTGAACTGTACCGGATCTTCGATCGGCAGACCCTCGATAAGCAGCGCCTGATGGTAGAGAAGATTGGTATACAGACCGAGCTTTTCTTTGTCGTTCGCGTAGCTGTTCTTGAGGGACTCGAATACCTCGTGGCTGCTGTTGATCTCCAGCACCTTGTCGGCTTTGACGTTTTCGTTGTTCGGCATCGCCGCGAGGATCTTCTCCATCTCGATCGTCAGCTCGCCCTCAGTGGTGAGACAGACCGGGTGGCTGCGCAAGCGCTTGGACACGCGGACGTTTTTGACCTTGTCGCCAAGGATCTCCTTCATCGCCTCGAACAGCTCCTTGTGCTCGTTCTCGGCCGCTTCGTCCTTGTCCTCCTTCTCCTCTTCACCCAGACCAAGGTCGCCGCTGGAGACATTCTTGAACTCCTTCTCCTTGTAGCTGGTCAGCATCTTGATGGCGAACTCGTCGATGTCGTCGGTGAAGTAGAGAATCTCGTAGCCTTTGTCGGCGACCATCTCGGCCTGCGGCAGCTTCTCGATGCGCTCGATCGACGAACCGGCGGCGTAATAGATATATTTCTGGTCCTCCGGCATGCGGCCGATATACTCATCCAGCGTAACAAGCTTCTTCTCCGTAGACGAATGGAACAGCAGCAGATCCTGCAGCACATCCTTGTCGCGGCCGTACTCGTTGTATACCCCGAACTTCAGCTGACGTCCGAATGCTTTGTAGAACTTCTCGTAGTTCTCGCGCTCGTCCTTCAGCAAGCTCTGGAGCTGGCTCTTGATCTTGTTCTTGATGTTCTTGGCGATCAGCTTCAACTGACGGTCATGCTGCAGCATCTCCCGCGAGATGTTGAGCGAGAGGTCCTCGGAGTCGACCATCCCTTTGACGAAGCTGAAGTAGTCCGGCAGCAGATCGCCGCATTTGTCCATGATCAGGACACCGGCAGAGTACAGCTCCAGCCCCTTCTCGTACTCTTTGGTGTAATAATCGAACGGCGTATTCTCCGGGATGAAGAGGATCGCGTTGTAGACAACCGCGCCGTCGGCGCTGATATGGATATGCTTCAGCGGCTTGTCGAAGCCGTAGCGCTTCTCCTGGTAGAACGCTTCGTAATCCGCGTCTGTCAGCTCGCTCTTATTCTTCTTCCAGATCGGCACCATGCTGTTGACGACCTGCTCCTCGGTGTACTCTTCGTACTCCGACTCGCTGCCTTCCTTCAGGCGCGACGAGGGGATCTCCATCTTGATCGGATGGCGGATGAAGTCGGAATATTTCTTGATGATCGCCCGCAGCCGGTATGGCTCGAGGAACTCGTCGTAGTTGTCCTCTTCGCCGTTCTCCTTGATCTTGAGCGTAATATCGGTACCTACTGCAGCTTTCTGAGCAGGCTCGATCGTATAGCCGTCAGCACCGTCGGACTCCCATTTGTAAGCTGTGTCGCTGCCCAGCGCCTTACTGACGACAGTCACACTATCCGCCACCATGAATGCCGAGTAGAAGCCGACGCCGAACTGGCCGATGATGTCATGGCCGTCCTTGATCTCGGTCTCCTTCTTGAAGGCCAGCGAGCCGCTCTTGGCGATGACGCCGAGATTGCTCTCCAGCTCTTCCTGGGTCATGCCGATCCCGGTATCGGAGATCGTCAGCAGCCTGGCGTCTTTGTCCGCCGTCACCTTGATATAGTAGCTGTCCTTGTCATAGACGAGCGAATCGTCGGTCAAGGCCTTGTAGTAGATTTTGTCGATGGCGTCGCTGCTGTTGGAGATTAGCTCGCGCAGGAAAATCTCCCGCTGCGTATAGATCGAGTTAATCATCATCTCCAGGAGCCGCTTGGATTCTGCCTGGAATTGCTTCTTTTCCACTTCCACACTCTCTCCCTTCACAATTAAGAAAACGGATGTTGTTAAGGTTGGACTATGGCTATTTTAGCACTCTTAGGCACTGAGTGCCAAGTGCTTTTTTTGCACGCGAAGACCCCGCCGTATGACGCAGCGGGGCCTCGCACAACCTTATTTTGTAAAGATATGATTGCCGATAACGATCGTGACCGGGCGGCTGCGCACCCACTGATTGTCCGTTTTGTCCGGATTGAAGAAGACGAGCGCCCCCTTGGAGGGATCGCTGCCGGTCATCGCCTCGTCAACTGCACGGATCGTCTCTGCGGACGGTACGGCACTATAGATTCGTTTGTCCAGCACGGGTGAATATTGATAGTAGGACTTCCCGTTATAGGAAGTGACATGGAAGATCGTATCTTTGATCGTATCCGGCCAATACCCCGTCGTATCCAACACACGGTTGATGATCGAAGCCGCAACCGCTACCTTGCCTGTGTAGCTTTCCCCGCCGGCTTCCGCTTCCGTGATGCGGTACAGCCAGGTCATATCTTCAGCCGTCGCCGAGACGCGTTTGATATTCGCAATGGACTGCGGCTTGTAGTTGCCGCTGCTCGTGCGAAGCGATACCGTGCGGCTGGCTGCGTCGTAGGCAGTCGTCATACCGAGCTTGTCGGCTGTATAAGCCAACGGAACAAAAGCTCGCCCACCTTGCAGGAATGCCGAGGCGATCAGTTCTTCACTGCGCCACTGATTGCTGCCCCAGTCGTAATCGGCATGACTGCTATGTACGGGAAACGCCAGCGTGAGCGCGCCCTGCCGCAGCACGGCCGAGCGGTATTGGGTGCTCCAGGATACTTGAACGCCTAATTGATTGAACAGAACCGCCGGTACCATCATCCGGTCATGACGAATTGCCGCAGGCGTCTGGATCTCAGTCCCGTCAACGGTAAGCTTCAATGTCTGTACTGGTGCAGCACTTGCGGCAACCGGTATGACGATGATGCTTGCCATTACAACAAACCAGCCTAGCATTTTACCTGTAAATTTCATCCATCGATTCCTCCTATCCGTTGTCTACTCTACTACAGATAGATTGATAGGAACCATGGCAATAATATCCTATGTACCGCTCTGGATCAGGAATGTAAAGGGATGCAAGGAATGGGAAAATACGCTTCAGCCCATGGCTGGACTGAAAAAAAGAAGACCGTTCGCACGGCCCTCTCCTGTAAAATCATCCTTTATTTACTAGAAGCGTGGTGAAAATTAGACCTACGTTGTGCGGATGAATTCCGGGAGCAAAGGCGAACGCTCAACGCTTTCTGCAAGAAAGCGACTTCGAAAGCATACGCCCTTCTCCAGGACAATTCCGCCCCACTTCCGGCACTTTTTCACCAATCTTCTAGGTCTTGCGGCGCTCCCGCCTTGGCATAGATCGCGGCGATCAGCTCCGTTGCTGCACCTGCCGATTCCCCATCTACATACGGAGACCGATCCTCCTCGATGCTGGCTATAAAATCTGCGCACAGCCGCTCGAAGAGCACGTCAGGGACGGCATCCGGATCTGACTCCGGCAGCGGCTGCTCCACATGCGGCAGATTCCAGGAGAGGACCCTGTCGAAATCGAAAGCGATACTGCCCCGCTCGCCCGAGATCTCGATGCGGTCGCTGCTCGCGCCGACACAGCCCGTGGACGCCTCGATCATGCCGACCGCTCCGCTCCGGTAACGGATGACGGCATAGCCGTGATCCTCGGTCTCGATGTCGTGAGCAATCCTGAACATGTGGGCGCCGATCACTTCAGCGAAGCCGCCGCCAAGCCAGTTCGCCAGATCGATCATATGGCTGCCCTGCTGCATGAACGGCCCCCCGCCGTCCTCCGCCCACGTACCGTGCCACGAATCGTAGTACGCGGCATCGCGATAATGCTTCAGCGTGACATCAAGCACCTTGAGCCGTCCGAGTGCGCCGGAATCGATCAGCGCTTTGACGGTCTGGATATGCGGCGTGAAGCGGCGCATATAAGAGACCGCCAGCTTGACGCCCTGTCGCCGGCAAGCCTCGAGCATCACTCGTTGTCTCGCCGGATCGATGTGCAGCGGCTTCTCGCACAGGCAATGCAACCCTTGCGTCGCCGCCCCCAGCACACCTGCCTCGTGCGCTGCATTGGGGGTGCAGACGACCGCAGCCGTCGCCCCGGACCGGACGGCGACCTCGGCGATATCGGTACCCCAGACGCTGATGCCTGCCGCTTCGGCGAATGCCCGGGCGCGCCCCTCGTCTCGGCCCACCACGCCGACCACCTCCGCTTGCGGCAGCTTGCCAAAGGCGTCGAGATAACGTTTGCTGATGGTGCCATGACCGATTATTATAATTTGGTGCTTGTTCATTGGTCATCCGCTCCTTTCACCGTGTTCCTTTCCCATTGTAAAGGAAGCGGTTGCGCAATGCCACAGCAATAAGCTATCGAAGCGCAGGATGGATGGATAATGCTCGCCATCTGATGCTCAGGCTGGCCGCAGATGCGTCCAACTGCCGTTTGGCAGTTCGATGAACATTAACCAAATGCAAATTGTTACTTGGATCGCACCATCGGGCGGGATTCCCGCCATTCAGGTGCAAATTGCAGCTTGTTGAAAAAATGCCGATGGGTGCGGAATCGATTCTGGTCGACGCTTTCTGGAAGAAAGCGACTTCGGGAGCATAAGCTGCGAAGCGTTCGCCTTTGTTCCCGGATTTCCCCCTTTAAAAGAGTGCCAAAATCAAGAAATCTGGGAACAACAGCGATCGGAAGAACGATCCGTTACCTTGAGGCTTTATTTTTCAACACCCTGAAATTGTTACTTGGATCGCAGCATCGGGCGGGCTTCCCGCTGGATCGCGCCAAAAAGGCGGGATCCCCGCCCTTCGACACTGGGGAAACCCGCCTCCTTTAACTAACCCTTTCAGTTCATCTGGTAGATCCTCGCTTCATGGGGGCCCAGCTGCAACGGTGCGCCAGGCTCGTCATCCGCTCCGGCATAGTTGTCCAGCAGCAGCACGCGCTCACGCTTACGCCATGACTCCGGCAGCTCCAGTACAGCCGGCTGGTCAGCATGATTGAGCACGACCAGCCATACCATCTCGCCATACGTTCGAGTATACACATAGAGATGCTCATCATCCCGCCACGGCTCCAGTTCCTCGAACTCGCCATAGACCATAACTTCATACTGCTTGCGCAGGGCGATCAGCTTCTGATAGTAGCGGTAGACCGAGTCCGGGCTAGCCGCATCCTTCTCCACATTGATCTCCTTGTAGTTGGGATTGGGATGAAGCCACGGCGGTCCGCTGGAGAAACCGCCATGCTCGCTGTCGTTCCACTGCATCGGCGTACGCGAGTTATCCCGGCTGAGCGGCTGAAGCTCCTGCAGCACCTCTTCGGGGTCGCGTCCTTTGCCTACTTCCTCCTCATACCGGTTGCGCATCGCGATGTCATTGTAATGGTTGATCGACGGGAAACGGACGCCCGTCATGCCGATCTCCTCCCCCTGGTACACATACGGCGTACCGGGCAGTGTATGCAGCATCGTCGCCAGCAGCTTGGCGGACTGAAGCCTGAACGCCCCGTCGTTGCCGTATCTCGTCACCTGGCGGGTATGATCATGATTGTTGAGGAACTGGGAATTCCATCCCCGTCCCCATAGTCCGTCGTACCAGCGCCGCTGGATCTGCTTGAACCTGACCATGTCCCAGGCGGCCATCTCGTCGCACACCTCGAAGTGGAACAGCATGTTCAGCTCGCCCCGCTGTTCATCCACAAATTTCAATCCCTCTTCGGGACTGACGAACGCCGCCTCCCCTACCGTGACGGCATCATACCGGCTGAACACTTCGCGGTGCATCTCTTGCAAATAGTCGTGCAGACCCGGATTATTCGTCAGATAGGCGATATGCTCCGGCTTCTGGGCATCGGCAAAGACAGACGGCTTCGCCAGCAAAGCGATCGCGTCCAAGCGGAAGCCGTCGATCCCTTTGTCCAGCCAGCGGCGCATCATCGCATAGATCTCCTGGCGCAGCTCGGGATTGTCCCAGTTGAGATCAGGCTGCTCGGTCGCAAAGGAGTGAAAGTAAAATTGCTCCGTCCCGGCATCCCACTCCCATGCCGACGGCGTAAAGTAGGAGCGCCAGTTGTTGGGCGGCTGCAGGTCGTCCCCATCCCGCCAGATGTACCAGTCCCGCTTGGGATTGTCGCGCGAGGAACGGGATTCGATGAACCACGGGTGCGCCATCGACGTATGATTGACGACCAGATCCATGATCAGCTTCATGCCGCGGGCGTGCACTTCTTCCAGGAGCCGCTCCCAGATCTCCATCGTGCCCGCCTTGGGCATGACCGCTTCGTAGTCGGAGATATCGTAGCCGTTGTCCAGATCAGGCGATTCGAAGACAGGATTGAGCCAGATGATATCAATCCCCAGCCCCTGGATATAATCCAGCTTCTCGATCACCCCCTGCAGATCGCCGAAGCCATCGCCATTCGAATCGTAAAAGCTCCGCCAGTACACCTGGTAGACGACCGCTTCCTTCCACCAGGCTTTGAGAGGACCGGAAGAGCGGGAGTTTCGTTGCGTTTCTGTCATGATGCGCATTCCCTCCTTACTTCACAGCACCAGCCGCGATGCCTTTGATGATATACTTCTGAGCGAATGCGTAGAAGATGACGACTGGAATAATCGTCAGCGTCAGCCCGGCCATCGCCAGGTTCCAGACGATCGTGAACTCGCCGAAGAAATAAAACGTCGCCAGCGGTATCGTCCGCAAGGCCGTCGATGAGAGGACCAAAGATGGCAGCAGGTAGTCGTTCCACATCATGATCACGTCGAGAATGGCCACCGTCACCGTGATCGTCTTCAGCATCGGGAAGACGATCCGCCAGAACACGCCGAACTTGGTGCAGCCGTCGATCGTGGCCGCTTCCTCCAGCGCGATCGGCACGGATTTGATGAAGCCATGGTACAGAAACACTGCCATGCTTGCATGGAAACCGATGTTCATAAAGATCAGGCCTTCATGCGTATTAAGCATCGGAATCCCCGTGTTCGTCCGGATCGAGTCCATCACCTGCATCAGCGGCATCATCAGCGTCTGGAACGGGATGAGCATCGTCGAGACGAAGACGAGGAAGATGATCCGGCTCAGCCGGTTGTCCGTGCGCACGAGCATCCAGGCCGTCATCGACGCCAGCACGACGATGAACACGACCGAGACGATCGTCACATAGAGCGAATTGCCGAAGGCCGTGAGAAAGTTCATCTTGTCGATGGCTTCGCGGTAATATTGAAAGCTGAAGGTCGAGGGCAGCGACAGCACATTCTCATAAAGCTCGGCGCGGTTTTTGAACGAATTGATCAACATGATATAGATCGGCGACAGAAAGGCCAGTGCAGCGATAAAGAGCAGCGCCTCCAGCAACCATTTTCCCGGCTTGTTCATTACATCTGCACCTCTCTTCGCTTCGTGATGATCACCTGGGTTATCGTAACGGCGGCGACCATGATGAAGAAGACGATCGCCTTCGCCTGGCCGAGTCCATACCTGCTGTAGCCGAAGATTTCATTGTAGATATTCATCGCCAGCAGCTCTGTCGAGTTGACCGGTCCGCCGCCGGTGAGCGACAGATTGACGTCAAAGATCTTGAAGGCGCCAGACAAGGTCAGGAACAGACAGATCGTAAAGGAAGGCATCAGGAGCGGGAAGACGATGCGCGTGATGCGCTGCCACAGGTTGGCGCCGTCGACGCGGGCGGCTTCCATCACATCATCCGGGATCCCCTGGATACCGGCGATGTAGATGATCATCGTGTAGCCGGCCATCTGCCAGGCAAAGACGACGACCAGCGCATACAGCGCATATTGGGGATTCAGCAGCCAATTGAAGAAAAAGCCGGTCCACCCTGTCGCTTCGCCAATATTGCGGAAAGCGTCGCTGAAGATGAACTTCCAGATATAGCCGAGGATCAGTCCGCCGATCAGATTGGGCATGAAGAGCATCGTCCGGGCCGCGTTGCGGACGCGCAGCTTGCTGGTGACCAGCAGAGAGAAGAGGAGTCCGAACAGGTTGACGATGATGAGCGCCAGCACTGTAAATTGCAGCGTCACCCAACCCGATTGGATAAAACGCGAATCCTGGAATAGACGCATATAGTTGTCCAAGCCTACAAACACCTTGGGATTAGCGGCAATTCCATCCCAACTGATAAACGAGTAGTAGATCCCGATCAGAAACGGAATAATGACCACAATCGAAAACACAAACAGCAGCGGGACGGTAAATAGGGCAAACCATGCCCGGTCTCTATTTTTCTTCATCCGTATGCCTCTTTTCCACCGTGTATTGAACTTCAGACAAGACGAAAGCCTAACATGGCTGGCAAGTCAGGCTTTCGCATGTGCTATGCATTCATGGGTTAACTGGCGTTTGCCCATACCTGGTCCAGGCGCTCCAGGAATTGCTCCCCGGTCATGGATGACGAGAGGAAGAACTCCTGCGCCAGCGGCGCCAGGTCGTTGACGATGATGCCGGACGGGAAGAATGTAAAGGCCCACGGGATTGTATTACCGCTCTGGGTAGCATCGTAGACCGCTTGAGACAGCGGGTTCATCTCGGTCACTTCGATGTTGGTGACCGCCGGTATGAAGCCAAAGTCGTTGACAATCGCGTTTTGCCCGGTCTCGCTAGTAAACAGCCATTCCAGAAACGCATTAGCCGCTTCGATCTCGCCTTCGCTCGCTCCGCCGTTGATGACAAATGCGGTTGCGAGATCGACCGCCAGCTTGTCATTGCCCATCAAGGGGAACGGCATCATGCCGATGTCCATCTCGTCGAAGTCCGCGAGCATGCTGTAGCTCCAGTTGCCCTGATGGACCATCGCATTGCGTCCCGTGGCAAAGTCGCCCATCTGCCGGTCATAAGTAACCTCCAGCGGGTTGACCGCCTCCGCCCGGATCACCTCGAGGAATTGTGCAAACTCCTGGAACTCCGGCGTCTCTGCCATGGTTACTTCGCCTGCCGCCAGGCTCGCCAGGAAGGCTTGCGGATCCTCTTGCAGCGCAAACGGCGTATTGATGAGATGGCCAATCAGGAAATACGCTTCCTCCGACAGGCTCAGTCCATTCACGCCGTCAGCCTTGAGCTGCTGCAGCGTCGAAGTGAAGCTGGCCAAGTCTGTCACGTCGGAAGGATCTACAAGCTCAGTATTGTAGACGAGGCCATATCCCTCCACGCTTGTCGGCATGCCTACAATCTTGCCGTCGATCTCCAGCCCCATGCCGGGAGCCAGATAGGAAGCATAGGATTGGTCAGACATATCGTAGAAGTAGGATTTGAAACGCTCCGCTTCTTGACCCGGCTGGATGCTGAAGATCGTCGGACCTTCGTTGGCCGTTAATCGGGCTTGCAGCTGCGTCGTATAAGCATCCCCTGCAGAGCCCCATACTTCTACCTGGTTGCCTGTTTCTTCGGTATAAGTCCGGGCCAAAGCCTCCAGCTCTCCCGCAATCTCTACCTTGGATTGGAAGATCGAGATGGGCTGCATGGCAGCCGTTCCCCCATTATCCGGGGTGTTGGTGCCCGGTGCAGGATTGTTTGCCCCATTGCCGCATGCCGTCACGACAGCCGCTACCGTTACTGCAGTCAGTAAACACGAAAAATATTTTACTCGCTTCAAGATACACGCCCCCTCAGTTTTATTCATTCTCAGTTACTATTACCATCATATTGCGTACTGTAAACACTTCCATTAATAAAATTAAGTATAATATCTAAGTAAAATATATTGATCGACAAGTAAAATTATACCTCGCACCTTCATCACGAATTGTCAGGGGTGGTCTGTCGCCAAGTAACGGAGGCATTGAGCTTGAACGGCTGCGTGAGCGCCTGTCCCTTAATCATCTCGAGGAGTTCCCTCGCCGCCAGATAGCCGCTCTCATAGCGGGGAATAGAAACCGTCGTCAGACCGGCCATATCGGCAGTCTCCGAATCGTCGAAGCCTGTGACCGCGATCTGTCCGGGTACCCGGATGCCGCTTTCCTCAAACGCTTTGATCGCGCCGATCGCCATATTATCGTTCGCACAGATCAGGGCTTCCGGAAGATCGGGACCGAGCGCCATAATCTTGGCCGCCTGATAACCGCTCTGTTCCCGGTAATTGCCATGGTAATAATATTTGCGATCGAAGGTCAGATTATTCTTGGCGAGCGTATCCGTCAGGCCAGCGTAACGCTCCTTGTTATCCAGCGTGTGCTCCTGGCCGCCGAGAAATCCAAACCGCTTCATCCCCATCTCAACCAACGTCTGCACCATCTCGCACATGACGGGATAGTTGTTCACGACAACACTTTTGACATTGGCCTTCTCATCTTCGATGATGCGGTCCATAACAACGATCGGAAACTCCGGCGTTGCAGCGGCCAGCACATCCTCATCGGTCATGCTGCCATCCAGACAGATCGCCCCGCCTGCAAAGCTGCTGCGCATGAAGCTGGTGCTGGAGCGATTCGTGCAGATGACCAGATCGTAGCCATTCTCGGTCAAGTAATCGCTTATACCATGGATGATCTTGAGGTAGAAGTCCCGGTCGAAATCTTGAAAGACAAATAAAATGCGGTTCGCCTTGCTGGATCGCTCTTTTCTAGTCTGGGTGCTTAATTGATAGCCTTGCTCTTTGCAGATTTCCAAGACCCGCTCGCGGGTGGCCTGGCCGACGTTGGAGCGTCCGTTCAATACATTGGACACGGTTGACACCGATACACCTGCCAGAGCAGCGATGGTCTCCATTGTAACCATAGTTCGTTCCCCCTCACCTTACCGATCAGAATAAAGTACATTTTTACGTAAAAATAAGAGATTTTATGAAGTACACCCCTTCATTTTAATTTAAACTTTACTAATGTATTGTACAATCGAGTTCTTATTCAAACAGGGAAAGCCCGCCAGTACGCGAAAAACGTGCAAGTAAAAAATACAATCCAACAAGGTGAAACGGCTCCGCCTAAGAGTTTTGCGAAGTCTAATATTTAAATAAATCAAGGCAGTCATCCGGGAAGGATGACTGCCTTGGTAGATCATCGGACCACGTAGTATTTACTCGCCGAAGCTTACCCGATCCAATCGATATATATCTAACCCCGCCCCTCCGGATCTGCCAGCTTGCCGCGCTGGCGGTATTCGCTGGGCAGACACCCGGTATGCTCGCGAAAGCGCCGGCTGAAATACTTCTCGTCTGTATACCCGATCTGCTCGGCTACCCAAAGAACGGTATGATTGGTCTCGCGCAGGTATGCTTTCGCTTGCTCCATCCGGTGATACCGGACATATTCATTGAAGGGCATGCCCAGGAGGTCACGGAAGCACTGGCTAAAGTAGCTGCGGCTCATATGCGATTCGCGGGCAAGCACTGTCGCCTGCAGCGGCTCGGCCAGCCGTTCATGAACCTGCCATGCGGCTCCCAGGATCGCCTCTCTCACCTCCGCCGAATAGAGCGGTTTGCTGAGACGGTCAGCCAGCAGGTTGCGGGATGCCCGCAGCCAGTGCGCGACCTCATGCCAGGAGGTCAGCCGCTCCGGCAGCTCCAGCCGTTCCGGCGCGTAGAAGCGGTGCCACGCCATCACCCACAGCTCCAGCTCTGCCAGCAGCTGGGCTGGCGGCAATCGGAGCTCGCGCAGCTCGTCCAGCAGCTCCTCGAACCTTGCTTCCCGGTGCAGCCATGCCAGCGACTGCCACCGCTCCCTCAATGCCAGCTGGTCCGGTTTGGCAAGCGGCTCGGGATGCTCTTCCACCGACAAGTCGATGTTATACCACAGCTGCTGCGGACGCCAGTCATAGAAAAAACCGTGTCCCCGATAGGCGGCCAGCCGCCGTTCAAGATGACCGGGTTCGAGATGAGCCAGTCCCTCCACCGAGAGCAAGGCAAGGTGCGGATACTGTCCGCTTAGCTCCTCCAGCCGCGTCCGCTCCTCGCGGAATGCTCGCTCATCCCGGGGCAGCGCGACATAGAGGCCGTCAGCTGCCTCAGCGTACCCGGGCAACGCCGTGTCCAGGTCAGCTCCGCTACCAGCGGGAGGCCCCTCTGTCTCCCGGACGATGACAGCCAGTCCCTTCTCGGGAGCCGGCTCGCCAGGTGCTCCCTCCTCTGGCTGTGCTTGTCCGCGGGCACGTCCCTGCTCCTCCGCGATGCGTCCACAGATGCGGGCCAGCACTTCATCGAACTGCTCTTCCTCCAGCTGCACCTTGGCGACATAATCGATCGCGCCCAGCCGCAGCGCTTCCTGGATGTACTCAAAGTCTTGATGCAGCGTCAGTACGACGATGAAGATATGGGGGTACCGCTTGCGGACCGCCCGCATCAGCTCCAGCCCTGACATGACCGGCATCGACAAGTCGGTGAGCAGGAGATCGATCTGCAGCGTCTCCAACTGCTCAAGCGCCTTCTCGCCATTGCGGGCCTCCCCCGCGACACGCAAGCCGTATTTCTCCCATGGCATCGCCGATATGAGCCCTTTGCGCACCAGCTTGTCGTCATCTACGATCAGCACGTTCATCCCTTGTCCTCCTTCCGATACGGCAGGAACAGACGGATCGCCGTCCCCTTGCCCAGCTCGCTGTCGATGGTCAACCGCGCCTGACCTTCGTAGTGGGAATGGATGATCCGCTTGACATAGCTCATACCGATTCCCATACCGACCTTCTCCTTGGCATCCTGCTTTTCTTCGAGCAGCTCTGCAATCTTCTCATCGGTAATGCCGGTGCCGTTATCCTCGATCGTGATCTCCACTTCCTCATGCAGCGCTACGCCTACGAAGATTTGTCCGCCGTCATCGAGCCCGTGATACAGCGCATTTTCGACCAGCGGCTGCAGGATGAACCGGGGTACCTCGATATCCAGCACCGCATCATCGACATCGATCCGTACGTCAAATTCAAAGTCGTAGCGGATCTGCTGCAGGATGAGATACTGCCGGAGCGAGTCGATCTCCTCCCGGATCGTCGAGCCCTCGCCCAGCTTGCCCAGATTGTAATGAAGCAGCTTGTTAAGCGAGAGCACCAGCCGGTCGATTTCCTTTTGCCCGTTCATGACCGCGAGCCAGTGCGCCGTATCCAGCGTATTCATCAGGAAATGAGGATTAATCTGATGACGCAGCTTCTCCACTTCCAGATCGGCGCGCCGCTTCTCCTTCTGCTCAACCTCTTGGAACAGCGTGGAGATCTGATCCTTCATGTTGCGGAACTGATGGATCAGGTAGACAAATTCAGGTATCGTCGTCTGGGGCGGCGGCAAGTTCGTACGGGTGCCGATGACATTTTTCATCTCGAGACTGAACTGGTTGAGCGGCTTGTAAACCATCTTCCATAGCAGCCAGGATATCAATAGCGCTACTATTGTGAATAACAGCAGCAATCCCCCCATCTGCAACAGCCACGTATTGCGTTCTTCGTTGTATTCGGCGGACGGGATCAGCGAGACGATGCTCCAGCCTTGATTGCTGACCGACTTGAACCAATAGTAGCCGTCCAACTGGCCCGAGGCGGCGATGTCGCCGTAGCCGCCCCCGCCACCTGTCGACAGGCCCTCAAAATACGTGTCCCTCGGAAAAACATCGGCCACCTCGCTGTAAGCGATCCTCTGGTCATTGTCCAGAATGAGATGATACGAATGCTTGGCAATGCGATCGCTTTCGAGAATGTTCTGGGTCAGCTTGAAATCGGATTCGATATAGACGAATACCCCGTTCTGATCCGGCAGATCAATCTGGCGCATCGCCGACAGCACATATTGATCGTTATAAAGTGTGTTGCTGACATGAGGTCCGAAATAAGTGATCCGATGATACTCTGCCAGCCGTGGCAGATTCTGGAGCGAAAAGTCGCTTCTCAGTGCCGTGCTCTCGAACATATGCCGATCCTGATTGGTAAAGTAGTACAAGACCAGTCCCGTCGAAGGATTCGTAAAGGTGATCAAGTTCAGTTCCGACTTGATGCTCTCAACCAGACTGGCTCTCTCGTAAGGCTGGACCTCCATCAGCAATTGTTCCAGCCGCTGGCCGACACTTCCCGGATAAGCAAGCTGCTGGGAGACGTGATTGAGATTGCTGATGGTGCTCTCCAGTGACAGCTTGACCTGATGCAGGTTGCTCTGTACGCCCGAATTCAGGTTTTTATTGAGAATCGCCGTGATCGCCTGATGCGATAGCAGCACGGCACACAGAAATGGAATCAGCGTCGCTGCTCCGAATATGAGCAGGATCCGCTTGCGCAGTGTCGTCTGCTCGAATAGATATTCTCGTAATCGTCTTAATGAGAAAGTCATGCAAAGTGCACCTCTGTGACTGTAGTAGGATAGTAGCATTATATCAGAAGAGAGCCGGCAGCAGGAGACTTCCGCTCTATGAAGTACGCTGCTGCGCTCACAAAACAGACATATTCTGCGCCAGGATTAACTCCAAAGAGTCATGTGCGGCTACCTGGTCCCGTCCTATACTGACTAAAAATAGAGGATTTATGTGATAGAAGACAAGAATGATTACGAACTTGAACCGTTCCAATGAAAATCCTTGCCCCCGGGCCGCGCACCGGCTCCAGATCCCGCTTGATGTCCGCGATTTACGCTTCCGTGTGGAGATGATCTTCGCGCCATTCATCATTATCCTGGCCATCAGCGGCTCCGTTTATCTGTTCAAGCCGCAGATCGTAGGCTATCTGTATAAGGACATGCTGACCGTACGAGTCCAGACAGATGGACTGGAAGCCATGCCTGCCAAGCGGTTTGCGGTGGGAGCCGATGCCGTGCATGAGCTCGCTGCGCTCGAGGCTGCATTGGCTGGCCAAGCGCCGGCTGAGACGGGCGGCGGCATCTCCCGGCATGACAAAGCCCGTGTTCTTCCTCCGGTATGGAGATGAACACGGGCCGCGTGCATAGTACGATCACTTCATCCGCTGCTTGCGCGCTCCAGGGGATCGGCGGGACGGACTTCGATCCACCCGGTATCCGCCAATGGCGCGAGTCTGCGGATCAGCCGGGCTGTAGCATCGGCGCCAGTGTGGACGAGCAGCGTGCGCTGCGGCTGCAGCGCCGCCAGCATGGCCAGCACATCGGGCAAGCCCTGATGCACTTTGTAGCGGAAGCAGGCGATCTCGCACGCCTGCAGCTGGCTGACAGGCCCAGGCTGGGCGGCACGCGCATCGATGCTGAGGTGCCCGGTGAAGAGCACGGCATGCCGGGCCTCGCCCTGCAGCAGTCGGCCATAGGTGCGCGCCGGCTCAGCAAGCATCATCCCGTCAGGCGAGAGGATGATGTGCGGTTCATCCGCAAGCAGCCGGCGGCGCGCCGCCGCTGAGCCGACCTGACGGATGCGATGCAAGGCGTGAGCCAGCCGTTCTGCCGCACCGGGACGCAGCCAGCCGGTGACAGGTGCGGACCGCAGGAGGCGCGCCCACTCCTCCGCCAGAGCCGTCTCTGCGGCCAGCGGGAACTGCGGCAGCCGCTCAGTCAGCTCGACCAGCAGCTCCATGCCGCGGCCGCGCAGCGGTACCGGCAGCAGCGCATGGCCGCCGCGCGCCTTCACCTCCGCCAGCTTGCCGGCAAGCTCTTGCAGATGCAGAGCTTGGCTGCCGGCAGCGTCGCCGTACGCCGCATCGAGGATGGCCAGCTCGAGCACACGGCCTCCGAACAGGCGGGCATCCGGCAGCGTCGCCTGTAGAAGCGGCGACTCGGAGCTGTAGTCGCCGGAGAAGAAAGCCAGACGGCCAGCAATGTCCAGGAGCAGCCAGACGGCTCCCGGCAGATGGCCGCTGGGCCCCCAGCAGACCCGCAGCCCAGACGCGACCGTCAGCCAGCTGCCTGATGGCGCTTCCTCGTCCAGGAAGCGATAGCGCAGCCGCTCCCAATCGGAAGCTTCATAGGGCACGGCCGCACCGCGACCTTCCGCGTACGCCCGCCAGGCTTTGGCATATCCCGGCAGCTGCAGGTAGGTCTCCCGCGTCAGCCACACCTCGCCGTCATAGCCCCAGCGCAGCAGCAGCGGCAGTGCCGCCATATGATCCTCATGGGCATGGGAGAGGAATACCGCTCCGAGCTGGGCGGCCCGCTCCGGGACGATGCGGGGATAGCGGCCGCCGCTTTCTTTTTTGCCGCCGCAATCCAGCAGCACCGAGATCCCCCCGGCCTCCAGCCGGTAGCACGAACGGCCATGCTCCCCCGCGCCTCCCCATACCTCCAGTTCGATTCGTTCTATCATGCGTGCCTCACTTTCTGTCAGCTCCCAGATGATTCATCACCACCAGCACGAGCGTAGTCAGGCCGACGGAGACGACCGCCATCGCCATGCCCAGCGACACTTCCCCCTGCTCGAACTGGCTGAAGATAAAGGTGGCTGTGACCTGCATCGACGGCGGCAGCACCATGAGTGATGCCACCAGCTCGCGCGCCGAGATCGTAAACGTCATCATCCAGCCCGCCAGGATGCCGGGGACGAGCAGAGGCAGGACGATCCGGCGGAACAGATAAAACGGGCTGCCGCCGAACACCCGGCCAGCCTGGACCAGGCTGCCGT
Source organism: Paenibacillus jepli (assembly GCF_047238105.1). Lineage (NCBI taxonomy): Bacteria > Bacillati > Bacillota > Bacilli > Caryophanales > Paenibacillaceae > Paenibacillus > Paenibacillus jepli. Next base: position 5,731,215 of record NZ_JBDFMD010000001.1, on the reverse strand, counting down.
CGATCTGCCCGGCTGATGACTTGATGTACTGCACGGAATAAGGCAGGAAGAAGACCACATAGGTAAGGACGACCATCGTGTACGTATTGTAGATCGGGATGGGCATCCACGGCGCATTCCACAGCAGGATCAGACCGACGACGATGACGATGCCGGGCACGGTGTTGGGCAGCAGGCTGAACAGATCCAGACTGCGCTGGGACAGGCGTTTCATATTGCCCATCTGCAGCACCAGGAATGTGCCGATCAGCACGGCCACAGTCGCCGCCAATGCGGCTAGTCCCATACTGTTGGTCAATGCCTGCCAGCCTTTGGAGCCCGGACGGAGCAGCTCCACGTAGTGCGCCAGCGTCACATTGCTCCAGGCCAGGCCGTCTCCTCGCAGCTTTTGCATGGAAGCCGCGATGATCGAGAAGTACGGGATGCCGATCGAGCAGCACAGCAGCAGCACGGTATACCCCCACCCGAGGATGGCCCGCCAGCCGCGCAGCGGCAGCATGCGGATGCGCATGCCCTTGCCGCCAAGCGTCCGGTACTGGTGGCGGCGGCTGATGATGCTCTGCACATACCAGAACATCAGGCAGGCGCCGAGCAGCACCGAAGCCAGCGCCGTTGCCTTGCCGAAGTCGATCGGCCAGCTGGAGGTGAAGCGATGGATCTCGCTCGTCAGCACGTAGTAGCCGATCTGCCGGCCAAAGGTGGCTGGCGTGCCGAATTCGGCGATCGTCTTGACGAAGACGAGCAGCGCGCCCATCGCATAGCTCCCAACCAAGAGCGGCAGGACAACCCTGCGCAGCCGGTAGAGCATGCCGCCGCCATGGACGCCGGCCGCTTCCTCCAGCGACCCGCCGATCCGCACCAGCGCATTGCGCAGGATCAGATACAGGAACGGGAACAGATGCAGGCTCATGATGGCCACCATGCCGAACAGGCTGAAGAATGCAGGCGTCACACCGGCGGCGGCTGGCAGCAGCTGCTCTGCGAAGCCGCGGCGCTGCATGAACAGGATCCAGCCCATCGAGCCTATATAGGGCGGGGTCATGAACGGAATGATCAGCACGACATCCAGCCAGGCATGACGACCGACCGTCGTCCGGGCCGCCAGGAAAGCCATCGGCAGCGCGAGCAGCGTCGAGCCCATCACGACCCAGCCGCCCAGGGCGATCGAGTTCCAGAAGATGCCGAGCAGGCCCGGATCGGACAATACTCTCAGCGGGGCGAGCGCATCGAAGACGCCATCCGGGAACAGGCTATGCAGCAGCACCATCGATAGCGGGACCAGCACCAGCACGCCGAGGAGCAGCAGGCCAAGTCCCATCCGCCATGAAGCAGCGGGGAGCCGAAGCCCCCCGCGATGCTGGTTATTCATGGTTTACTTGAACAGCTCCAGGAAGCGCGCGCTGATCGCTTCGCCCTGTTCGCTCATCCAGTTCCAGTCGTAGTCCAGCAGCTTGATGTCCTCGGTGTTGACGCGATTGTCGGCCTTGATATCGGCTCTTCCCGGCAGCAGATATGCACTTGTGACCAGCGCCTGGGCTTCGTCGGAGAGCAAGTAATCGATGAATAGCTGGGCATTGTCCAGATTCGGAGAAGTTTTCATAATCATGGCTGCCCGCGGGTTGATGACCGTGCCGGATTCGGGATAGACGATGTCGACCGGTTCACCCTTGGCTTTGGCGCTATATGCCATGTAGTCGACACCAGCCATGACGATGCTCTTGGCCCCGGTGATAACCGGATCGAGCGCTTCTTTGTTGGCGCCGGCCATCGCTACGCCGTTCGCTTTGAGCTGTTCGAAGAGGCTCCAGTCCTCATCGCCCTGGTCGTTAAGATAACCGGAGATGAAGTCGAGCGCCGAGCCCGACAGCGACGGATCAGGGATGTTGACGACGTCTTTCCACTGCTCGTCGGTAAGTTCGGACCAGACGGCAGGCGGCGCATCGACCAGCTTCGTGTTGTAAGTGATCCCTAGCGCCGATGCGCTGTAGCCGAACAAATGACGGTCGCTGTCGACCCAGTCCGGCTGCAGCTTGTCTGCCTGCGCCGCTTCCGGGTAGGCTTGCGTCCAGCCCTCGGCTTTCATCGCCATCGCCGATGGCCACGAGGCCAGGACGACTACGTCGGCTACCGGGTTGCCCTTCTCTGCCTCAAGACGGCCCAGCACCTTGCCTGTCGTCCCGTCGAACTGCTCGACCGTGACGCCATACTTGGCCTCGAAGCCTTCGCGGATCTTGGCAGCCAGTCCTTCCGGCCCGGCCGTGTAGACGACGACTTTGCCCGATGGCGCAGCAGGTTGCTCGGCAGGCTGCTCGGCAGCCGTAGTTTCGCTTGGGGCGCCTGTAGTGCTATTTGCATTGGCGGCTGCATTGGTGCTGCTGTTGCTGCTGCCTGCTGCGCCGCAAGCGCTGAGCAAGCTGCTGGATAGCAGCAGCAACGCCAGCGACCACCGCCATGTTCTCGTCTTTGCCATGTGATTCATTGCCGTATTCATCGATTCATAACCTCCCTGAGTTGGTGTTGCCCTGGTATAACAGTTGTTGCGGTTTCAGCGGTTGTTGAGCTTGCTTGCCGGGGGCCGTCTGCCAGCGTGTGAATGTGATGTTCCCCGACGCCCAACTGCACAGTTCCGCCGACGGCCAACCGTTCATGGTGGTAAGCCGTCCAGATGGTCCCGTTATCCAGCTGCACCGCTACCTCGTAGCGGTCTCCCAGATAAGAGACCCGGCTGATACAGCCTTCGAAGAGGCGATCGCCCGGTCTGGCTGTCCACCTGACATGCTCGGGCCGCACCATCTGCCGATCCGGCTCGATCCAGTTGGAGCGGCCGACGAACTGGGCGACGAACGGATGGCTCGGCGTATGATAGATCACCTCCGGCTCGCCGCTCTGAAGTACCTTGCCCTGCTGCATGACGATGATCGTGTCGGACATCGCCATCGCCTCCGTCTGGTCATGCGTGACATAGACGGCTGTCAGCCCCAGCTCCCGCACCATCTGGACGAGCTCCTCGCGCATCTCGTCCCGCAGCATGGCGTCCAGGGCGCTGAGCGGTTCATCGAAGAGGATCAGGCCGGCCCGGGCAGCGATTGACCTGGCAAACGCCACCCGCTGCTGCTGCCCGCCCGAGATCTGATGCGGGTATCGCTTCTCAAAACCCTTCAGCCGTACGGCCTCGATCGCCTCCGCGACGCCAGCCGCCGTTTCCTTGCGCCGGCCGCGGGCTTTGAGCCCGAAGGCGACATTCTCGTAGACAGTCATGTGCGGCCATAACGCAAAGTCCTGGAACACCATCCCCAGTTCTCTCTGCTGAGGCGGCAGGATGATGCCTCTCGCGGTATCGCAGACGATGCGGTCGCCGATCCGGATCATGCCGCTGTCCGGCTGTTCCAGGCCGGCGATCAGCCGCAGCAAGGTCGTCTTGCCACAGCCCGAAGGACCCAGCAAGGTGGTGAAGGATCCTGACGCGATGTTCAGCTCCAGCGGATGCAGCGCGGTGGCTCCGTCGAATGACTTGGTCACGCCGCTTAATGTTATCTGCATATGTGCTGTTCCCCCTTTCTCATCTTCACTTGCTTGTTTAAGCATAGCCCCCTTTCATCTGCGTGATATTTTCGTAGTGTTAAGTGTTTATTAAATAAACTATTAAGTTATATACAATCGCATAGAGATAATCTATAATCTGGATGACCTTGACTGTGAAGCTGCGGATCCCCCTCGCACAGACTAAACTCCCTCGCCGCTGGGGCGGGATCAGAGGAGGCAACCGCAGTACGACACGTTGAGAGTCCAAGCCGCGGACTCGATCGAATGCAACCGCAGTATGGACACGATAGCGCCTATTTGGAACAAAACCTGCAGAATGCTGGGGTGGCGGACACACGATCCGTTATTTGCTGGTTTTAGGCGCATCGGACGCCCTCCCCAGGCCGATAGCGTATCCTCTGTCCGCAAGTTCATCTAAAAACCTATCCATGGTCGAATTAACGTCTGCTGTGTCCGTTCGGTCGGCAAGTGGGCCGGTGCGTTGCAGCTCAGCAGACGGTCGATTCCGACGCTCTAAGGGAAAAAAAGTGCGTTGCAGCTAGGCGGACGGCCGACTCCGACGCTCTAAGGGAAGAAAAGTGCGTTGCAGCTCAACGACCGATTCCTGGTTATGCTGATCTTTCTTCGTCCTTCCAGGACGTGCGGCTTTGTCGGAGAAATACAAGCCAAGTAGTTAGGTGAAACATATACGCCGTCTTTGAACAAAGCCCTGGAGGCGATCCAACCGTGAACTTTATCAAACTGGACATCCTTGTCCTGCTCGACAAGCACAAAAAAATAACCGCCGTCGCTGGCGCCCTGGGCGTCAAGCAACCGACGATTACGTTTCACATGAAAAGTCTGGAGGAGCAATACGGCGTCCCCCTCTTCGAGATGAACGGCGGCAAGTATGAGCTGACGCGTGCTGGCAAAGCGCTGCTCCACTATGCCCGGCAGATCCGTTCGCTGGGTCTGGAGGCTGGCCGGGTCATGGCTGAGCAGCGGTCGCCCGATCGGGGAACCTTCCATATCGGAGCAAGCTACGTAGCAGGCACTTACCTGCTGCCAGCATGGATTCACCGCTTCCGCGAGACCTATCCGGAAGTGGAAGTGCGGCTGACCATCCGGACAGCGCCGGTCATCCGGCAGCTGCTGGCCGAGCGCCGGATCGACCTCGGCTTCATCTCTGCCCAGCACACAGAGGGCGATAGCCTGCACTGCGAGCCGCTGTGCGCGGACCGGCTGGTCGTGGCGTTCGCGGCAGATCACCCGCTCGCCGTACGAACCAGTCAGGTGGCCGCCGGGGGAGAAGCAGATGTTGAAACGGACAGCCATCTCCGACTGGCTTCCGACGCGATTGCAGCGAACGACGCACTTGTCGCATCAGCAGACCGGGTGGCCGCCGGGGCAGAAGACGGGACAACCGCCTCTGCGCGACAAGCAGCTGATGAGATAGCAGCGAACCACACGCTTGTCGGAAGAACCATCCAAGTAGCGGACTTGGAAGGCGACGCGGGAGCCGAAGGGTACGCACTAACCCAGCCAGCGCCTGAGGACATCGCGGCCTATCCGTTTCTATTCCACGGCCAGCAGTCGACTACCCGCGAGATGACGGACCGCTGGGCCGCAGTTCATGGCATCGAGCTGCAGCGGGGGATGGAGCTTGATTCGCTGGAGACGATCAAGCGCTCCCTTGTGCTGGGCAAGAGCGTCACCTTCATCTCGCACATGGCGATTCGCGAAGAAATCGCCTCCGGCCGCCTGGCCTGCGCTCCGCTTCCGGGCGAACATCCAAAGCGCATGATCTATGCCTGCTACCATCCCGAACGCTGGATGTCGCCGCAGATGAGCGCCTTCCTCGAGCTCGTCCGCCAGCAGGAAGAGCTGCAAGCGCCATGACTGGCTTTTGCAGCTTCTTAGCGGTACTGGCAGGCAGATCCCGGCTGTAGGAGGCCGTCTGCCGCAACGAACCTTTCTTCCCTTGCAGCAACTCCACTAGCCTCGCCGCCTGCAGCAAGCAGTTGTCTCTCCTCCCGACTCACCCCGACCGCAGGGCGTGCCGGCCTTCGGCCGCGCACCTTCCCTCGTCGATCCGTCGCATCGCCTGTTCCACCTCATGAACCTCCGGCTCGCGCACATGCGCGAGCGGATAGTCGCGGCCCAGCGCCCGCCATTTGTAGACGCCCATCCGGTGATAGGGCAGCAGCTCCAGCTTGGCCACCGAAGCGAGCCCTCCAACGAAGCGCCCCAGATTATACAGATCATCCTCGCCATCTGTCAGGCCCGGGATCAGCACATGGCGGATCCACACCGGTTTATTGATCGCCGACAAATGCTGAGCGAAGCGGAGGATCCTGCTGTTGCTCCGGCCTGTCAGCCGCTCGTGGCGGAGTTCATCCATCAGCTTCAGGTCAAGCAGGACCAGATCGGTCGCATCCAGCAACTCAGCGGCATTGCTCGCCTCGCAGAACCCCGAGGAGTCCAGCGCTGTATGCAACCCCCAGCGCGCTTTGCATTCACGGAACAGCCTGGCGACGAAAGGCGCTTGCAAGGTCGGTTCGCCGCCTGTGACCGTAATGCCGCCTCCGGAACGCTTGTAATAGCTGATATAAGGCTCGATCTCCGCCAGCACGTCCTCCACCGTCACCTCTGTCCCGCCTGCCGTATCCCAGGTGTCGGGATTGTGGCAGAACTGACACTGCAAGGCGCAGCCTTGCATGAACAATACAAACCGTATCCCCGGCCCGTCTACCGTCCCGAACGTATCCATCGAATGTATCCGTCCCTTGGCCATCATGACCGCCTCCATTCCCCCGGCGCACGGCGCCACTGTTGCTGTCTGCGCCATCCCCTCCAAGGCTGCAGCTTGCCAGCACGTGTAAAAGGCTTTGATGGAGATACGCCGAACAGGTATTAGAACCTGTGTGAAACATATAAACTCTTATAAATTGCAAAATACTTACTTCCCTCTGTATCCTGTCTTCAGCCGCCCGCCCTGCGACGCTAGCCGACGGCTGTCCCCGATGTTCTTGACTGCAGAAACAGCCCTCTCTCCCCCTACACCTGCCCGTGGAACGTCCGGTTGATCACATCAAGCTGCTGCTCGCGCGTCAGTTTAATGAAGTTGACCGCATAGCCCGACACCCGGATCGTCAGCTGCGGATATTGCTCCGGATGCTCCATCGCATCGATTAGCTGCTCGCGGTCGAATACATTAATGTTGAGGTGATGTCCCGAGTCGGCAGCATAACCATCCAGCAGCGAGACGAGATTGCTGATCCGCGTCTGCGGTTCTTTGCCCAGCGCCTTCGGGATCAGGGAGAAGGTGTTGGAGATGCCGTCCTGACAGCTGTCGTAAGGCAGCTTCGCGACTGAGGCCAGCGAAGCCAGCGCCCCTTTGCGATCCCGCCCGTGCATCGGATTGGCGCCCGGAGCGAACGGTACGCCTGCGGCGCGTCCATCCGGCGTGCTGCCCGTTTTTTTGCCGTACACCACGTTGGAGGTGATGGTCAACACGGACATCGTCGGCACCGCATCCCGGTAAGTGTTGTGCTTGCGCAGCTTGGCCATAAACGACTCGGTCAGCCGTACCGCAATCTCGTCAACACGTGCATCGTTGTTGCCGTACTGCGGGTATTCACCCTCGATCTCGAAATCGACAGCGATGCCCTGCTCGTTCCTTACAGGACGCACAGTCGCATAGCGGATCGCACTAAGCGAGTCGGCAGCGACTGACAAACCGGCGATCCCGCACGCCATCGTCCGCAGGATGTCGCGGTCATGCAACGCCATCTCCAGCCGTTCATACGCATACTTGTCATGCATGTAATGAATGACGTTGAGCGTCTGGATATACAGCTCCGCCAGCCAATCCATCACCCGGTCATAGCGTGCCATGACCTCCTCGAAGTCCAGCTTGCTGCCGGCGAGCGGCTGCTCCGCCGGACCCACCTGGAGGCCCAGCTTCTCATCAACCCCTCCGTTAATGGCGTAGAGCAGCGCTTTGGCTAGATTGGCCCTGGCGCCGAAGAACTGCATCTGCTTGCCGATCCGCATCGCCGAGACGCAGCAGGCGATCCCGTAATCGTCGCCAAAGATCGGCCGCATCAGGTCGTCATTTTCGTATTGGATGGCACTGGTCTCGATCGACACCCGCGCGCAGTAGTTCTTGAAATGCTCAGGCAGCCTCTCCGACCACAGCACCGTCAGATTGGGCTCCGGCGCCGGTCCCAGGTTGTAGAGCGTATGCAGGATGCGGTACGAGCTGCGTGTGACCCGGCTCTTGCCATCATCCGCCATACCCCCGATCGACTCGGTGACCCAGGTCGGATCGCCGCTGAACAGCTCGTTGTAATCCGGGGTCCGCAGGAATTTGACGATTCGCAGCTTCATGACGAACTGATCCATCAACTCCTGGGCTTCCAGCTCGCTCAATGCCCCTTCCCGCAGATCGCGCTCCAGATAGATATCGAGGAAGCTGGAGACGCGGCCGAGACTCATCGCTGCTCCGTTCTGCTCCTTGATGGCGCCGAGATAAGCAAAGTACAGCCACTGAAATGCTTCTTTCGCCGTGTTGGCCGGCTTGCTAATATCGTAGCCGTAAGCTGCCGCCATCTGCTCCAGCTCCTGCAGCGAACGAATCTGCTCGGAGAGCTCCTCGCGCAGGCGGATGACCGGCTCGGTCATCGCTTCCCGCTCCAATTCCTTGAGCTCCTGCCGTTTGCCCGCAGCGAGCCGGTCCACCCCGTACAGCGCGACCCGGCGGTAATCGCCGATAATACGACCGCGCCCGTAAGCGTCGGGCAGCCCCGTGATGATCCCGGCTTTGCGCGCATTGCGCATCTCTGCCGTATAGACATCGAACACGCCTTGGTTATGGGTTTTGCGGATGGTGGTGAACAGGTGGACAATCTCCTCCGGCAGTTCGTAGCCGTAGGCTTTGCATGCATCCAGAACCATCTTGATGCCGCCGAAGGGCTGGATGGACCGCTTGAGCGGCGCGTCCGTCTGCAGACCGACGATCTGTTCTTTGTCACGATCGATGTAGCCCGGCTCGTGAGCAGTGATCGAAGAGACTGTCTGCACATCGACATCAAGCACACCGCCCCGTTCACGCTCCAGCTTCATCAGTTCCTGCAGCCGGGACCACAGACTGCTGGTCGCTTCCGTAGGCGGCGCGAGGAACATCTCGTCTCCATCGTAAGGCTGTATATTGCGATCCAAAAAGTCTTTGATATCAATCGTATCCTGCCAGGCTCCCCCGGCAAACCCGCGCCATGCCCCGTCTGCCGCCGAACCGGCTTGCGGCTTCAACTCCGCTTCTTTCATCGCCATATTGAATCATCCTTTCGCTACGCGCATCCGGTTCCGCAGCCCTGTTCAAGAGAGGCGGGAGCCCTCGGCGCTAGTGATTTCCCTTACTGACTCCAGTCTACCTTCCAAGACACCCTATGTATGTGAAAATGATCACATGTAAACATGTCTTTTTATCCACTGTTCCGTGCCTGAACTGTCACTGAAAGTTGTGGCATACATCACAGTCCCCGAAGCGCCGGTTTGTTGTAATGAAAGAAGATATACTGCTGCGGTACGGGATGCCCCGCTCATAGCTGGCTGCCTCCTGCGCCGCAGACGCATGCGGGCTGTCTCCAAGACAGCTTGGCTTGCGACTACAAGCGATGGGAGAGAGACATGTGAACATACTGGTCATCAATTCGGGAAGCTCTTCACTCAAGTATCAGCTGTATGACATGATCGCCGAGACCATGCTGGTGAAAGGCCGGATGGAATGCATCGGCACTGCGAAGTCTTTCATTACAGAACAAGGGCAGCACGGGCCTGAACGCAGCGAACAGATGCCCTTGCCGGACCATGCTGCCGCTTTGGAGGCGATGCTACATAAACTGACCGACCCTGAACATGGCGTGATCCGCAGCCTCCAGGATATCGACGGCGTCGGCCACCGTATCGTCCATGGCGGCGAGACCTTTACCTCAGCGACCTTCATCGATGAGCAGGTCAAACGGCAGATCCGCGATCTGTATGAGCTCGCCCCGCTTCATAATCCGGCGCATATGACGGGCATCACCGCTGTCGAGCAGCTGCTCGGTCATGTGCCCCAGGTTGCGGTGTTCGACACCGCCTTCCATCAAACCATGCCTGAACGCGCATATCGCTACCCGATCGCCAAGGAATGGTACCGCAAGCATGGCATCAGGCGCTACGGATTCCATGGCACTTCGCATGAATATGTCTGTGAACAAGCCTCCGAGCTGGTGCAGACGCCGCTGAGCGAGATGAAGATCGTCTCCTGCCATATCGGCAACGGCGCCAGCTGCACTGCGATCGAGGAGGGACGGTCCGTAGATACCAGCATGGGCATGACGCCGCTCGAGGGACTGATGATGGGGACGCGTACCGGCGATATCGATGCTGCGATCCTGCCTTACTTGATGAAAAAGGAATCGCTCGGCTGCGACGAGCTCAGTACGATGCTTAACAAGGCGGGCGGTCTACTCGCTGTCTCCGGCCGAAGCGGCGACGTGCGCGAGGTCAGCCAGGCTGCAGAAGCCGGCGATGCCGACGCCCGGTTGGCCATGGAGATGTACGAATACCGGATCCGCAAATATATCGGCGCTTATGCCGCAGCCATGAACGGGCTCGACACGATCATCTTCACCGGCGGCGTCGGCGAGAACGGCGCAGCCTTGCGCAGCCGCATCTGCCGCAACCTCTCCTATCTCGGCGTGGCCCTGGACGAGAACCGCAATCAGCGTGCCGGCAGCGGCGCCCGGATCATCTCCGCCCCCTACTCCAGCGTCTACGTCATGGTCATTCCGACCAACGAGGAGTGGATGATCGCCAAGCAGACCAATGCGCTGCTGCACGAGCAGCCGCATCGGTTGGCCGAGCCTGCGCTGTAGGGCGTGGCTGGTGCAGTCCAGGGAAGCGCAGCAGCCGCAAGGTTGCTGCGCTTCTTAGGGTTCGCCTCGCAAACTATATTAGATCCGCTGCTCCATTCTGCCGCCCAGCCTAAGAAGCTTGGCAATGAATAGCCGTACACGTCGGCGATTGCCACGCTGCAGCGGCACAGAGGGGCGCTTACCACTACCTCTCCCACGCCAGCTTCCGCCCCTCCTTGCCCCTCCTCCCGCGTCCGCATCCAACGCAAAAAGGGCCCCGACCAACATGAACATGGCCGGGGCCCTCCTCCAACTTACACCAAACGCAGCTCAAGCTCCTGAGCGCTGGCGGCGTCTGCGCCAACCAGCACGCGGAGGCGGCTAGGCTCGACCGCAAAACGCATCTCGCGGTTCCAGATCGCCAGCTCCGCCTTGCCGAGCGCAAACGTCACGGTCGCCCGCTCGCCAGCCGCCAAAGCCACCTTGCGGAACGCCTTGAGCTCCAGGAGGCGACGGGTAACTGTCGAGCGCGTCGCCTGGATATACAGCTGCACCGTCTCGCTGCCTGCCACTTCACCTGTATTCGCTACCTCGACGTTCACCTGCACGGCCGCGCCTGACTCGATATCGGCGGCGCGCACCTCGAGCGCCTCGCCAGCCACAGCCTTCTGTGCAGCGGAAGCAACGTCCCCGACCATCGCACCAAGGCCGCTGTACCCGAAGGTCGTATAACTCAGGCCGTAGCCGAACGGATACAACGCTGTCTCCTCCATATCCTTGTACGGACGGGAACGGCCCAGATTCTTGCGGTTGTAGTATACCGGCAGCTGCGCGGACGAACGCGGCAGCGATACCGGCAGCCGGCCGCTCGGGTTGACTGCGCCGAACAGGATCTCGGCCAGCGCCCTACCGCCCTCCGTGCCGGGATACCAGCCGCACAGGATGGCCTGGCAATGCGGCTGGATGGCGGTCAGCGCATGGGGACGGCCCTGGATGATGACGGCAACGACCGGCGTCCCGGTAGCCGCAATCGCCTGCACCAATTCCTCCTGCACACCGCCGAGCTCCAATGCGGCAAGGTCGACGCCTTCGCCGCAGTCCATATCGGACGGCGGACCGTCGGCGATGATCGCCTCGCCGTTGCTGTCGAACACCTCGTCGAACCGCCGGGCGCTGCTGCCGCCCAGCACCAGCACGGCGACATCGGCGCTGGACGCCGCCGCGACCGCTTCTGCGAAGCCCGAGCGGTCATCCGACCGGACGCTGCAGCCCTGGGCATAGCTTACCTCGGCACCTTCCGGTGCCAGCGCGCGGATGCCCTGCAGCACCGTTACACCTGTGCCTTCGGCCTGGATACTCGTATAGTCGCCGAGTTGGTGGTACAGCTGATCGGCATTAGGCCCGATCACGGCGATCCGCTTCTTGTCCGCCCCGAGCGGCAGGATGCCTTCTTCATTGCGGAGCAGGACGGCCGCCTCGCGTGCGAGCTGCAGATTGAGCTGCATCGCCTCCGGCGTCTTGACCCGCTGCGCCGGCAGCTCTTCATCGGTATAAGGCTGGTCGAACAGGCCCAGACGATACTTCAATGTCAGCACCCGGCGCACTGCCTGATCGAGCTCTGCCAGATCGACCAGGCCTTGCTCAACCGCCGTCTCAAGCGTCGTGAACGCTTTGTCCCACAAACTCAGATCGACGCCCGAGGCGAGCGCCAGCGCCGCCGCCGAAGGATGATCGCCGGTCAGCGCCAGCAGCCGGTCGACCGCCGTCCCGTCGGCCATGATCAGGCCGTCGAAGCCCCATTCCCCGCGCAGAATGCCGTTCAACAGCTCCGGATTGGCATGGCAAGGGATGCCGTCGATCTCATTATAAGCAGCCATATACCCCGCCGCTCCCGCTTCGCTGCCAGCCTGTGCAGCCGGCAGATGGATCTCGCGCAGCTCGCGCTCGCCGATCGCTGCCGGAGCGGCGTTGTGGCCGCCCTGACAGGCGCCTTGCGCGCACAGATGCTTGAGAATCGCCGCGACCTTGTTATTCTCCTTCAGCTGTCCGGGCTCCGTCCCCTGCAGTCCCCTGACCACCGCAGTCGTGAAACGGGCAGCCAGATGCGGATCCTCGCTGTAACATTCCTCCGAACGGCCCCAGCGCGGCTCCTGCAGCATATCCAGCGCCGACACAAGCCCCAGGTGAGCGCCCCGTGCCCGCAGCTCAGATGCGACCATCGCATAGGCCTGTTCAGCGAGCTCCGGATTCCAGGTCGCGCCGACAGCCAGGTTCACCGGCAGCAGCGTACCGTCCAGCGCCTGATGGCCATGGGGGCATTCCTCCGAGAGCAGGACCGGGATGCCCAGACGTGTATTCTCCTTCACATAACGCTGGATCCGGTTGGCGAAACGGGCATTATCCGCTGTCGGGATCCCTGTCTTGTATGTAACCGCCGACCACGGATCGGCACGGAACAGCCCATACAGCGCGCCCATGCCGCCGCCCCAGGCGACATGCTCCTTGAACGCTTCGCTCAGCTCCACTTCCGAACCGTTGCGTGTATAGGCATTCCAACCATACATATGCTGATTGACCTGGCCGACTTTCTCCTTGAGTGTCATCTGCGAGAGCAGATCCTCGACGCGTTGTTCGATCGGATAAGCGGCATTTTGATAAATATTCATAATTCCCTCCTGATCTCCCACTATCTGAATATTAGCTCACCAGCGCTAACCCTTGGCTGTCATCGCACGGTATTCCTTCGGGGTCATGCCGGCGACCGATTTGAACACCGAGACGAAATATTTGTACTCCCGGTAGCCGACCTGATCGGCGATCTCGAACACTTTGTCATGGGTCGTCGCCAGCAGCTCCTTGGCATGGCCGATGCGCAGCTCATTCATATATTCCGTAAAGCTCTTACTCGTGTGTTTCTTGAAAATATAGCTAAAATAACTCGGCGTAATCTTGAGCCAGGCGGCCACCTCGGAAGCCTTGAGATCTGTCCGGGAATGCTCCCGCATATAGCCGATCGCCTTCTCGGCGATCCAGTTGGACTTCTCCCGGGCGCCGCGATCGACCAGCTCCATGAATTGGCCTACTTCATTGCCTGCCAGTTGGCGGATGCTCTCATACGAATTGTACAAGTAAAGGTCGATCGGCGACTGCCGGCTCGCCTCGATATCGCCGAGTCCGCTCTGGCGCAGCCGCTGCCGCAGCAGCACCATCAGCTCTTCATAGACCTTGGCCACTTCATGCAGCAGCAGCCGCTGCTCCTGGAGCTTGTCGAACAGCATGCACACTTGCGCCCGCACCCCGGCAGCGTCTTTGCCAAACAGCGCAGTCGTCACGCTCTGCAGCCACGTCTGATCATCGAACTCAACTAGCGGCTGACGGCGCAGCTGTTTCGGATAGGCGGGCAATAGCACCGGACGCCGCTCCAATACATAATAGGACAGCAGCGCTCGGGACGCCCGGCAGGCCGCTGTCGTCTCCTCCAGCTGATCAAAGGCCGGCGAGAGGGCGCAGTACATCGGCTGTATACCCTGCCAGCCGTCCATCACCGTCTCCAGCTCCGCCTGCCACCACGCTTCATCGCGGTCTTCCTCATCAATGGCAAGCGTGTACAGCAGGTTGAGGTTGTCGAAGACCGATATCGAGCGGATGCCTCTCGTCTGCAGACCTTCGCGGATCGTCCCGGACCAGGACTCCAGCAGCGCCTCATAGTCATCTGCAGACAACTCGGCATAAGCTTCTGCGAATGCCGCCAGCTGGCTCGTGAGGATGCGCAGCCTGCCGCTCTGCCACCGGCTGCGGTCGGGCGGGGACGCCTTGGACGGCGTACCCCTGACCGCAGCGGTGAACCAGAGGAGGTCCTCTTCGCGTGTGCCCGAACGCTGGGACTTGCGGATCTCTTCCGACACCCGCTTCACCACCTCCACCAGCGCATCGACATCCACAGGCTTGAGCAGATAGTCAAAAACTCCGAGCCGCACCGACTGCCGGGCGTACTCGAAGTCCTCATAACCGCTCAGAATGATGATGCGCGTCTGCGGATGGCTCTCCTTCAGATGCTCGGCAAGCTGCAGCCCGTTCATACCCTCCATGCGGATGTCGCTGATCAGCAGATCGACCTGATGCGCTTCGACCATCTCGAGCGCCTGCTCGCCGTCATAAGCTTCTCCGACGACCTCGATGCCGATAGCAGCCCAGTCGATCGTCATCCTTAGGCCCTGGCAGATCACCGGCTCATCGTCCACGATCAGCATCCGGATCACTTGGTCCTGCGGCCTCTGCAAGTTGCTCATGTTCTTCGCCCTCCCGTCGGCTGGTTTTGGGGATGACCAAGCGCAAGACTGTGCCTGCCGGCGTGCTGGAGACGACGGACAGCCCGTAGCCTTCCCCAAAGTAGATCGATAACCGTTCGTGTATGTTGCGAATCGCCCCGGACCTCTCCTGGCTGACATACGGCTTGCCTTCCAGCATCGCCTGGATCGCCTCCAGCTTCTCGGCAGGTATCCCCGGCCCGTTGTCCCGCACATCAATCCAGACCTCATCCGCCACGGCATAACAGCGTACAGCAATAACATTGTGCGCGGATTTGCGGCTGACACCGTGCTTGATATAATTCTCCACCAGCGGCTGGATCGTCGTCTTCAGCATCGGCACCTCCGCAATATTATACTCCATATACAGCGAATACTGAAACCGCTCGCCCAGACGGCGCTGCTGGAGATAGAGATACGACTGGACAAACTCCAGCTCTTGACCAACGGTAGACATGTACTGTCCGCCGCCGAGGCTGGAACGGAAGAAGCGCGACAATGTCTCGATGAGATGGCTCGTCTTCCCTGCCTTCTCCAGCCGGGCCGTCCAGCGGATCATATCCAGCGTATTGTATAAGAAATGCGGATCCATCTGCTGCTGCAGCAGCCGCAGCTCCGACTCCCGCTCCCGCAGCTCCTGCTTGTACTTATGCTCGATGAGCTCTTTGATCGTCAGTACCATCTCATTGAACTTGCGGTTGAGATCGGAGATCTCATCATGGGAATCAACCGGCAGCTGCGCGCTATAGTCGCCGAGCTTTACCCGATTGGTCTCATTCTTCAGACGCATGATCGGCCGGATGATCGTGTAATGGAAGCCGAACAGCGCCAGCACCCCGAGCAGCAGCACCACGGCGAGGATTAGTGTCATCACCATCCGGACGCCGGCCGACTGGGCGTTGACATACGACTCCGGCACGGCAGTGATGATCGTCCAGCCCGTCATATCCATCGTCCGGGTGAACGTAAGATACGGCTTGCCGTCCGCTTCCACCGTAGCGAAGCGGATCCCCGCCTGCTTCATCTGGGCTAATACTTCATGAGGCTCGAACCCCGGAGGCGCTTCCACTTCCGACTGAAGCACATAATGGCCCTCGCGATTCAGGACATGAACGCTGCCGCCTTCGCGGTACACCTGGTTCTGCAGCAGTCTGCCGATCTGCGCCTGATCCATCCGGATGATGAGATCACCCTGGGGGTTTGTAATATTGGGATAAGCGTTGAGAACGCGAAACAGGGACACCACATGGATCTCCCTGCTCCAGCCGCTCTGGGTGCTATACCCTTCGCTCCAGACGATACCGCCTCGGCGCTTGGCTGCCGCCTGCAGCCACGGCTCCTCGGCAGCCATGATCGGCTCGCCGATGCTGATGCTGTTGCCGTTGTAGCCCCGGATGTCGACGGAACGGATATAGGATTTGGACATCAGGTGGAAGGTCAGGAAGCCCTCGACATCATCCTTTGCCCGTTCCGTGGCATCCGTATACTCGCGCGCACCCGGGCGGAGATACGTATTGAGCGCCGGACTGAAGATCAGATAATTGGCGATATCCTCGACCAGGGCCGTCTGCTCTTCAAGCTGGCCGGCCACGGAATCGAGATTACGGATCGTCGCATTGACATATTGCTCGCGCAGGATGTCCTTGAATTGGGTTTGTACGAATACGCCTACTCCCAGTGTCGGGAAGATAACCAGCAGCAGGAAGATGACAAACGCTTTGCGTTTGAGCCCAAAGTTCTGCAGCAGCCGCAGCTTCATATCCCGTTAGCTCCCTTCTTGCCCGACACAGCTGATCATTGGTTGTATATCAGCCTTTGACGGCGCCTGCAGTCATTCCGTTCACCAGTTGCTTCTGCAGCAGCAGGTAGAAGATAATAATCGGAATAAGTGCAATTGTAAGGGCCGCCATCTGCAGCGTCAAGCTTGCAGTCTCGATGCCGACGAAGCTGGCGATACCCAGCGGCAACGTTTTGATCGCTTCCTTGCTGATCAGCACGAGCGCGAACAGGTACTCATTCCAGTTGTAGATGAAGTTCAGGATCAGTACGGTAGCCATCGCCGGACGGGTGATCGGCAGGATGATCGACCAGAAGATCCGGTAGATTCCGGCGCCGTCCATTACCGCCGATTCCTCGAGATCCTTGGGCAGACCGCGCATGAAGCCTTCCAGGATGAAGATCGTCAGCGACAAGTGAAATGCCGTATACGGCAGGATCAGGGAAGCGTAGGTATCCAGCAGGTTCAGATTCTTCATGATCATGAAGATCGGGATGAGCGTCGCATGGATCGGTACGAGCATGCCCAGCAGGAACAAAGCGTAAGTGAAGCCTCTAAGCTTGAACTTGAAACGCGACAGGAAGAAAGCTGCCAACGCGCCCAGCAGCACCGTCACGATAAGCGAGCCGAATGTGACGATCAAGCTGTTCATGAAGTACGTACCCATATTGGCGACTTCCCAGGCCCGGGAGTAATTCTCCCATTGCAGCGCCTGCGGCAAAGCAAAAGGACTGGCTGCATGCTCCTGCTCTGTTTTAAACGAACCGACAACCATGAAGAACAAAGGCACAATATTGAAAATGGCTACAAAGCCAAGAAATAGATAGGAAACGATACTAACCAAAGGCGATTTTTTTTCCATCATGGGGAATTCCTCCTTCCTAGGCGTCCTTTTCGCGGCCGAATTTATTGACCAGCGAGACAATAATCAGACTGAATAACAGGATCAGGATCGACACGGCACTGCCGAAGCCGAATTGCCTGCTTATGAAAGCGGCGTTGTACATATAGACCGTCATGACTTCCGTCTGATGCGCCGGTCCGCCGCCGGTCAGGATCTGGATCAGGTCAAAGACGCGGAAAGAGTTACTGATGCTGTAGACCACAGCCACTAGAATCGTGGCGCGGATCATCGGGATCGTAATCGTGAAGACCCGGTGCAGGCCGGTTGAACCGTCCAGCTCCGCCGCCTCATTGACCTCGCCAGGGATACTTTGCAGCGCCGCCAGGAAGATGATCATGTACAGGCCGAAGTTCTGCCAGATGTACGCGACACTGATCGAGATCATCGACCAGGAGGGATCCCCCAGCCAATTGCGCTGCCAGCTCTCCAAGCCGATCAAGCCGAGAAAACCGTTCAGGAAGCCGTACTCCGTATTGTAGATCATGCCCCAGATCAGGGATACCATAACCGAGGAGATGACCACCGGGAGGAAGCTGACTGTCCGGAAAAAGCCGGCCCCTTTGAGGCTCCGGTTGAGCAGCAGAGCGATGGCCAGACCGAGCGGGATTTGTCCGACCAGACCGGTCAGCATGATGATGACATTGTTTTTGACGGACAGCCAGAAGATGTCGTCTCCGAAAATCTTGGTAAAGTTATCGAAGCCGATAAAGACTTTGTCCGTGATGCCGTCCCAATTGAACAGCGAGTAGTACATCGACAAACCGATCGGCACCACAGCGATACCGATATAGATGATCAATGACGGAAGCAGACCGAAAAAGATAGCCCACTTCGTCCGTTTTAATGTATGCATCAGGCGTCCTCCTGTTCTGCCAGTAGGCCCTTCTAATCGAAGAAAACCCGTTCATCCGGGTTTTCTTCGGTTAGGGCTTGTGTGTAGTTGTATCGGCAGCCATACTGCCAAAACGATCTGTGGATGAAATCCGGATTATTGGCCCAGTGCGTTTTGCGTGTCTTGCGCTACACCTTCAGGCGTGCCTCTGCCTACTGTCAAAGCTTGCAGTCCGTTCTCGAACTCTTTGGCAGCCGCTGTAGGGATGACTGCGTCGAATACAGGCGTAGAGCCTTTGCTCGTCAGCTCCATCATCTCTTTCAGGTACGGGCTGGCATCCTCAGGAATCTCGATGTCTGCAGGGATCATGATGCCGACGCTTGTCAGTTCTTTGTACAGGTCTTCGCTGACGAAGAACTCCATGAACTTGAGAGCAGCTTCATGCTTGGCTTGGTCCAGATCGCTCTTGATGGCGATGCCGAATTGGGATACGCCTGCAGCGATGCCTGGCTCGCCTGCTCCGCCTTCTACAGCCGGGAACAATGCAATACCGAACTTGTCGCCTTCTTCGTTGTTGATGCGGATCCGGCCGTCTACGGTAGCCGAAGAGATGTGCAGAGCCGCTTTGCCCTGGATCAGGTAATCCTGTGCTTGTACGGAATCCATGTTGTTGGCGTCAACGTTGAATGCTTCCAGCTTGGTCAGCTCGTCGATGACGGCAACAGCTTGGACGAATTGCGGATCATTGAAGTCAGCTTCCCCGTCCACAACCTTTTGCAGGAAGTCTGCGCCGGCATAACGTTGTGTGATGACGGACATATACGAAGACTGCAGCGGCCATTTTTCTTTGTTGCCCAAGGAGATCGGCGTGATACCTGCAGCTTTCAGATCTTTAATCATTTGGATAAAACCTTCGTACGTATCAGGGAACGTGTCATGACCGGCTTGAGCCAGCAGTTCTTTATTGTAGTAGATAATATCTACGAAGTTCTGCTTGGTAGGAATGGCATACTGATTGTCGTTCTTGCTGTAGCCGACCAGAGAACCTTCACGAACCAGACCGTTCCAGTTATCCATGTAATCATTCAGTGGATGCAGCAGGTTGCCGTTGACGAGCGGATCAAGGTCGGCTCCAGGCCATACGACGTTGATGTCTGCCAGGTTGTTGGCTGCTGCAAGTGTGAACAGCTTGGTTTTGTATTGTGCAGCTGCTACGCTGTCCTGTTCGATTTTGATGTTTGGATTCGCTTCTTCAAATGCAGCGATCCGCGCTTTGTACACATCGTTATCCGGATTTGGAGCTGTCCAAGGATGCATCATCGTAAGCGTTACTTGTTGTTCGCCGCCTGCACCGCTGCCGCCTTCATTGCCGCCGCCGGCGCTGTTATTGTTGCTTCCGCCGCCGCAAGCAGCTACAAAAGCCATGACAGCAACTAAAGCCGAAAGCATCGTGACCCGGACTGTGTTTGTTTTTTTCATGTCTGAACCCTCTTTTCGTGAGATTTGTGTTAGGAAACATCACTTGAACTCAACCGTTAATCGATCAAATAATGTTATATCCAAAGTATACCGGACATTTATGCAGAGCTATATACCTGAATTCTATGATTATATCCTTTATTTTTTAGATAACAGGTAAATAAAAGCTGACATTGGGTTTAAAGTAATGGAAAATAGTAGTTACGAAACCCTATTTTGCAAACGGTTACATACTTCATCCCGGGATTCGGGCACTGCGGCCCGTTTCCCGAGATGCATATTCTAGGTCGTTGGATCCAGGATGTATTCGACTAGTTCGTCGAGTGGAACCGTGGCCAGAGCAATCGCTGTATCCGTCACTCCGTAATAGATGTAAAGCAGTCCATCCTTGACCACGTTCCCTGTCGGGAAGATGACATTTGGAAGCTGGAAGCCGAATTTCTCATAGTATGTCTCTGGCTCCATAAAATAATTAGCTGTGCGGGCGATAATTTTTTCCGGGTTCTCCAGGTCAAGCAGCAGCGCGCCTACGCGATAGACGGTGTCATAATCGACGCCGTGATACAGCACAAGCCAGCCTTTATCTGTTTTGATCGGTGGTGTCGAACCGCCGATTTTCTTCTGCTCCCAGTCGCCGCTGCCTGCTTTGGCCAGCAGCTTGGGCTCTTCCCAGTTGATCAGGTCATCGGAGTAAGTAATCCACATCGCCGCTTTTTCTGTACCATACGCCTCGCCTACATACTCTTCCGGACGGCGCAGCAATACGAACTTGCCATTGATCTTCTCCGGGAATAGAATGTTGTCGCGGTCATTGATCTCAAGCGGCGTCGTGTCGCAAAGGAACTCCCAATGGATCAGATCCTTGGAGGTAGCGATACTCGAGCGGGTCAGCCAGTGGCCTTCCTCTTCGCCCCAGCCGTCCGGGTAAGTCGGAAACGAACGTTCAGGAATGCCTGTGCCTGTCGGATAGTAATTCATTGCGCAAGGGCGCAGCGCGTAGTTCATATAGAACGTATCGTCGATCTTGACAACACGCGGGTCCTGCACGCTGCCGTAAGGGAAGCCCAACTCGTCCGGGGTCAGGACAGGCTTGTCGGTCACATGCGTAAAGTTCACGCCGTCCTCGCTAACCAGCAGGCCAAGATAGTTCTTGCAGGGCGTCAGCGAGCCTGCTGTCCGTTCGATCATATAGAATTTGCCGTCTTCGATGATTACTGCCGGGTTAAATACGGTAGCCTTGCGCCATTCGTAAAGACCGGGCACAACGATCGGATTCTGGGGATGTCTTGTAATCTGCATAAGCCCTCCTGTTGTGGCTGAAAAGTAGTATGTTTGCGTGCTTCAACCTCTGATAACTTAAGTATAAAGAACCATCCCGGTGCATTCTATCCCACAATCTTTCGAAAACGTCCGACAGAATACCGTTTAGGCACAGATGCTTGAGCAGTTAACACGGCATAGTGCGAGGAAAAGTATCATATGTATGGGGCAAAGCGCAAGCTAACTTGTGAGAAGCGAGGTGTACAACCGATGGATCAACCCAAGCGCGGACAGCACGAGTCAGCCGCCATCCCCCAGCCGATCCGCAGCGATGGCGCTGGCGGCATCGACCGGGGCCCCCGGGATGTGATGCGCGACCGGCAAAATCCGGATATGCTGGTCCCGCCTGCAACTGACGCCGGCCTGGTACCCAATCTCCGCTACTCATTCTCGGATACGCACATGCAGCTCAATCATGGCGGCTGGTCGAGAGAGATCACCGTGCGGGAGCTGCCCATCGCGACGACGCTGGCAGGCGTCAATATGAGTCTGACCCCTGGCGGTGTCCGCGAGCTGCACTGGCATCAGCAGGCTGAGTGGGCCTATATGCTGCTTGGCCGTGCCCGGATTACCGCCGTCGATCAGCTCGGCCGCAATTTTATCGCTGATGTCGGACCAGGCGATCTGTGGTACTTCCCTCCGGGCATCCCCCACTCCATCCAGGGTCTTGAGGAAGGCTGCGAGTTCCTGCTTGTCTTTGATGACGGCAGCTTCTCTGATCTAAACACGTTGTCCCTGTCGGATTGGTTCGCGCATACGCCCAAGGAAGTGCTCTCCGCCAATTTTGGCGTACCAGAGGAAGCCTTCCGCGACATTCCCAGCGAGCAGGTCTACATCTATCAGGACCGCGTGCCCGGCCCGATCGACAGTCAGCGCGTAGAGTCGCCCTATGGCACGGTTCCGCAGAGCTTCACGCACCGTTTATTGGCCCAGCCCCCCTTGCGCACACCCGGCGGCAGCGTGCGGATCGTCGATTCGACCAATTTTCCTGTCTCGAAGACGATCGCAGCCGCGCTGGTGGAGATCGAGCCGGGGGCGATGCGGGAGCTGCACTGGCATCCCAATAATGACGAGTGGCAGTATTATCTGACGGGCCATGGCCGGATGACCGTGTTTGCCGGCGACGGCTCGGCCCGGACGTTCGATTACCGTGCCGGCGATGTCGGCTACGTACCGTTTGCCCAGGGTCACTATATCCAGAACACTGGCACTGGGACCTTGTGGTTTCTGGAGATGTTCAAGAGCGGCCGGTTCCAGGACGTCTCGCTGAATCAGTGGCTGGCACTAACTCCCGCAGAGCTGGTGGCAAGCAATCTGCATGTCGGCCCCGAACTGCTGGATCAGCTGCGCAAAGTGAAGTGGCCGGTCGTCACGTATCCGGGGTTCGGATACCACGCTACATAAAAACACGTCCTGCCCGAACGCCTGCTGTGCCCTCTCGCGGGCCGATCGCCGTATGCTTTCGAAGCTAGTTTTGCTTCGCAAAACTTTTAGCGTCGCAGGTTTCATTCCGGAGAAATAGAACCCAAGTAAATAGGAGAATCATATACCTTGTATTTCAAAAAAAAAAAAAAAGACCGCCCCTAGCGGTCTTTCGTGAAATTGTCCGTATGGCTGGCAGCATGCCTGCATCAAGTATGATCCGTAGGTCCGAACCGCTTCAGCGAACGTTCGCGAGCCCGCTGCGCCTCCACTTCTCTATCCCGTGGAGCAGCTGGCGTCACCATCGCATCCAGCAGCTTGCGCGCGGCTGCCGAGACTTCCTCCACAGCAGCATCGAAGGCGGCTTCATTGGCTTTGGACGGTTTGGTGAAGCCCGAGATCTTCCGGACGAACTGCAGGGCTGCGGCTTCCACTTCTTCATCGGTGGCGGGCGGTTCGAAATTGAACAACGGTTTGATATTGCGGCACATAGCGGCCACACTCCTCTCATCTCACGAGTAGATCTGGCTTGCCGGACTCTTCTGACAACCGATCATGACATCCGCTCCTGCAGACTACGCTCCAGGGCCAAGCGCAGCTGGGGATGAGCGGTCGTCAGACCATCGAAGGTTTCACGCCGCATCGACAGGAGCGTCGCCGGGCCCATCGCACGAACTGTCGCCGTCCGAGGGATCCCGCGCAGCAGCGCGATCTCGCCGAAATGATCGCCGTCCTGCAGCACTGCCACCCGTTTATCCCCTTCGCCTGTCCGCTTGAGCACCTCGAATCGTCCACGTACGATAATGTAAAAGGTATCGCCTTCCTCACCTTCAACGACAACAGACTCGCCATCTGCACAGGTCTGGCTCTCGAACTGACCAGCCACATCCACCAGCAGCTCTGCGTCGATCCCTGCGAAGAAAGGCAGCCGGGCCAAGCGTTCGCCATCCACCCGGGCGCTTCGGCCGTCGGCCGACACCTGGAAGCCGTGCTGCTTGTCCCACAGCTCGGCATACAGTCCTCTCCGCTGCAGCAATTCGTCATGCGTGCCCGACTCGGCGATCCTTCCTTCGCAAAAGACGTGGATGATATCCGCTCTGACCACTGAGGCGAGACGGTGCGTGACCGTAATGATCGTGTGCTCCCCGCGGATCTGCTCCAGCAGACGGTTGATATCCGCTTCGGATACGGGGTCGAGCGCCGAGGTTACCTCATCGAGCAGCAGCAGCGACGGTCTCCGCAGCAACGCCCGGGCCAGCGCGAGCCGCTGTCGCTCCCCGCCTGATAGAGAGCCTCCTTCCTGCTCCACCAGCGTATCATACCCCTCCGGACGCCGCATGATGGCATCGTGAACCCGCGCCGCCTTGGCAGCTGCGATCATCTCGGCTTCCTCCACCTCCCGGTCGAGCATCAGGTTGTCGCGGATCGTCGTATTGAAGAGAAAGGTATCCTGCGTGACCAGGACCGCCAGACGGCGAAAGGCGGACTCGCTGATCTGTCTCAGATCCACGCCGTCCAGCAGCACCTGTCCCTGCCGGGGATCGTAGAATCGGGAGAGCAGCTGCAGCGCCGTGCTCTTGCCTGAGCCGCTAGGCCCGACCAGGGCAACATAGCTGCCGGCATCGACACGCAGGCTGACCTCCTCCAGCTGGGTAGTCTCTGGTGTGTACCCGAAGCTGACACCCTCCAGCGTGAGC
Organism: Paenibacillus jepli; assembly: GCF_047238105.1. Taxonomy (NCBI): domain Bacteria; kingdom Bacillati; phylum Bacillota; class Bacilli; order Caryophanales; family Paenibacillaceae; genus Paenibacillus; species Paenibacillus jepli. The sequence continues at coordinate 5,707,053 of NZ_JBDFMD010000001.1, read as the reverse complement.
GTGCGGAACGTCATGCCCGCCTGAGTCGCCTGCGGATGCTCGGGGACGTCCGGCTGATGCTGCAGCACCTCGCCGATCCGCCGGATGCTGACACCGGATTCGATGAGCGCCGGGATCAGATAGGCGAGGCTGGACCCGGATTGGCCGACAGTCATGAACAGGGTGAAGAACGCAATAAAATCCCCAACGGAGATCGTCTCCTGAAAGATCAGCCAGCCGCCGACACCGATCATGATCCCGTTCAGCAGCAGCAGCGCCGCCACCGGCAGCCGCTCCATCAGCGAACTCGTCATATGCAGCCGCAGGCCAAAGCGGAACAGATCGCTGATCTGGGAGCCAGCGAGCAAGCCGAACCTGCGCTGCTGATGCAGACCTTTGATCGTCTTGTGGCCCTTGACCATCTCGTCGATCGTGTTGGAGAACCGCTCCTGCGCTTCCTTGTAGGTCGAATTTGCTTCCTCAGCGCGTCGCTGCACCAGTCTCGGCAGGATGAACATCAGCGTCGAGCCAGCCAGCATAAGCAGCGTCAATCGCCACTCCAGCATGAACAATAATGACAAGCCAAGCAGTACACTGAGTGATTGAGAGAGAAGCATCGGCGCCGTCCCGCGGATAACACGCTCAATGGACCCCATATCAGCGGAAAACCGGGTCACCAGATCGCCTACACGGTACTTGGAGTAGAAGGGCAGCGATTGTTTTTGGATATGGGCGAACAACTCGTCCCGCATCGAACGGACCGCCCTCCCGCTTACATGGCCCAGCGTATATTCTCCCAGTGCCCCCGCCCCAAGACTCAGCAAGCCCCCGGCCAGCAGGACGAGCAGGATGGTCCAGAACATCTGCAGGTCCCGTGGCTCGAACGCTTGGTCAACCAGAAACTTCAAACTGAGCGGAGCAGCTACAGCATAACCCGCCTCTACCAATATCGCTAAGACAAAAAAACCGCACATCCATTTGTGCGGCAGCATATAACGCCGGATCACCCGCCAAAACCCCACCCGTATCAACGCCTTCCTATACACATAGATTATCTCAGTTTGGGGGGCGTGTAAATAGACGAATCGCGGCGTTAGCGAGAATCAGCAGATGCTAATCCAATAAGTTTTTGGGGGGTGATTAAACGAACAGACGATCCGCTATTTGCTTGGGAGTGCCGAATCTGGCCCCATTATGCAATAATAGCGTATCGTCCGTTCTCTAGCCTTGCAAATTGAGCGATGCCGTTTCAATTGGCAGCTGTTGCTGTACCGCAGCGCGAGCTGCCAATTGGACATGCGCCGTCTCCAACTAACGTGTTTCGCGGTGCAGCGTAACCTTCTTCAAGCGGGGCGAGTATTTTCTCAGCTCGATCCGCTCCGGGTGATTGCGTTTGTTTTTGGTCGTCGTATAGTTGCGGTCGCCGCACTCCGTGCAGGCCAGTGTAATCGTTACTCTCATTGCAGAACCTCCTGTAAGTTTGTCAAAGGAAAAATCACTTTGCAAGCAGCAGACTCGGTCAAATCAATTGTTCTTCCAGCTGCACTTCCGTCTGGTTTGGGAAAGGATCGGCAAAGGAGCTGCTATCTAACGCCAACTCCTCATCCGTCAATAGGCAGCGATCCAACTCGGCGGTCAGCTCCTGCCGATCGAGATCAAGCCCGATCAGCACCAGCTTGTTCGTCCGGTCGCCGTAGGTTTCATCCCAATCCTCAGCCAGCTCCGGATTGTCCTGCAGCAGCTCCTGCCGTTCGTCCTCCGGCAGTTCGGCCACCCACATACCGGCCGGACCAAACTGGATCGACGGCCCGGCCTGGCTCAGACTCTGTGCCATCCGGGGACGAGTGGCCAGCCAGACGATGCCTTTGGCGCGCACCACATCCTCCGGCCAATCGCTCATCCATGCCATCAGCCGCTCCGGATGGAATGGCCGCTGCCGCTCATACACGAACGAGTTGATCCCGTATTCCTCCGTCTCCGGTGTATGGTGCCCGCTCTCCATCTCCCGGATCCAGCCAGCCGATCGGCTCGCTTCATCGAAATCAAACAAGCCGGTGCTCAGAATCTCGGATGGCGAGATGCGGCCATAAGAGCTCCGGATGAACCGGGCCCGAGGCTGCAGTGTCCGCAGCACTGTCTCCAGATTGTCCAGCTCCTGCTCGCCGACAAGGTCGCACTTATTCAGTACGAGCACATCGCAGAATTCGATCTGGTCGATCAGCAGGTCGACGACTTCACGGGTGTCATCCTCGCCCACAGCTTGCTTGCGGTCCATCAGCGATTCGCCGGAAGCATAATCATGCCAGAACCGGTAAGCGTCGACGACAGTCACCATACAGTCCAATCTGCAAAATTGCGTCAGATCAATGCCTTGTGTTTCGTCGATATAAGAGAAGGTCTGAGCGACCGGAACCGGCTCGCCTACGCCCGTGGACTCGATCAGGATGTAGTCGAACCGGCCATCCAGCGCCAGCCGCTCGACCTCGCGCAACAGATCCTCACGGAGCGTGCAGCAGATGCAGCCATTGGACATCTCTACCAGCTTCTCCTCCGTCCTCGACAGTCCGCCGCCGCCAGCGATCAGCTCGGCATCGATATTCACCTCGCTGAGATCATTGACAATAACCGCCACCCTCAACCCTTCCCTGTTGTTCAACACATGGTTGAGGATCGTCGTCTTGCCTGCGCCCAGATAGCCGCTCAGGACGGTCACCGGTATTTTCTTATTCATTGCAAACTGCACCTCTGTTCCCATTCATTTAATCGTAATAATAACTATTACAATTTGATTTGTCAACCCGTTTAGCTTTTTCTCTCCGTGAACGCCTCCTGGAGCGCAAGTGCTGAAGGACAAGCCGGGGTCCGGATGAAATTCGCTCGACAGCTGAAAGCCCGCCTCCTCGGGAAGCGGGCTTTTTGTATGCAGAATCAAGTAGACTGCGGAAGCGTTTCACCGGACACAGGCTCCAAGTTGCGAAACTGATTATGCACCATCTGATAGTAATATCCTTGCCGGGTCAGCAGCTCCTCGTGGCTGCCCTGTTCGGCGATGCTGCCGCCCTCGAGGACGATGATCGTGTCGGCGCCCTGAATGGTGCTGAGCCGATGCGCGATGATGAAGGTCGTCCGGTCCTTCATCACCGTCAGCAGAGCTTCCTGGATATGCAGCTCGGTCCGGGTATCGATGCTGCTGGTCGCCTCATCCAGGATAAGGATCGCCGGATCAGCGAGGATGACGCGGGCGATGGCCAGCAGCTGGCGCTGGCCCTGGCTGAGATTGCCGCCGTTCTCCGTCAGCCTCGTCTCATACCCGTCCTGGAGCCGCCGGATGAACAGATCGGCATTGGCCAGCCGCGCTGCCGCCTCCACTTCCTCGTCGGTCGCCTCCGGCTTGCCGTACTTGATATTGTCCTTGATGCTGCCGGAGAACAAGTACGTATCCTGCAGCACGATGCCAAAGCTGCTGCGTACCTGGTCGCGCTCGTAGTCTCTGAGGTCCGTGCCGTCGAGCAGAATGCGGCCCCCGGTGACGTCATAGAACCGGGTCAGCAGATTGATCATCGTCGTCTTGCCGGCGCCTGTCGGACCGACAAGCGCGGTGCTGCTGCCGGGAGCCGCTTCGAAGCTGACCCCCTGGATAATCGGCACATCCTCGCGGTAGCCGAAGCTGACCTCTTCGAAGACGACGTGGCCGCGCGGCTTCCGGAGCGGCAGGGCGCCCGGCCGGTCGGCCGTCTCCTCCGGCTCGTCGAGTACCTCGAAAGCCCGCTCGGCGCCTGCCACACCGGCCTGCAGCACATTGTAGATCTGAGCGATCTCGTTGAGCGGCCGTACGAACTGCCGCGAATAGCCGATGAAGCTGGCGATGATCCCGACAGAGATCGTCCCGTTTACTGCCAGCAGTCCGCCGGTCAGGGCGATCGCGGCGAAGCCGATGTTGTTGATGACGCTGAGCAGCGGCATCATGAAGCCTGACCAGATGCCTGCCTTGACGGCTGCCTGATAGAGCTTGCCGTTGACGGTCTCGAAGTCATGGATCGAGCGCTCCTCGTGATTGAATGCCTTCACCACCTCCTGGCCGCTGATCGTCTCCTCGATATGCCCGTTCAGCCGGCCCAGCTGCGCTTGCTGGTCCTTGAACATGACTCGGGTCCGTTTGGTGATCGTCCGGGCCAGCAGATAGACGAGCGGCACCGTGATGAGCGCAGCCAGCGTCAGCAGCGGACTCAGCACCAGCATCATGATCAGCGAGCCGACGATGGCGATGCTGCCGCTCATGAGCTGGATCGTCGACTGGGAGATCGTCGTGCTGACGTTGTCGATATCATTGGTCAGACGGCTCATCACCTCGCCGTGAGGTCTGGTATCGAAGTACGAGAGCGGCAGCCTCTGCAGCTTGGCGAACAGCGATTGCCGCAGCCGCATGACGATCCGCTGCGACAGTCCCGCCAGCAGCCAGCCCTGGATCAGCGTAAATCCGCCTTCACTGATATAAGCGGCAGTCAGCGCGACGATCAGCACATAAAGCAGCTGCATGTAGCCGATGCCGATCGCATCGATCGACCGTCCGATCAGGAGCGGTCCGAGCACCGTAATGGCGGCTTGCAGGAGCACGAATACCGCGATCACGCCGAGACCGCGACGCTCGCCCTTCACCTCGCCCCACAGCCTGCGCATCGTCTGGCCGAAGTCTTTGGGCTTGACGGCTGGCGCCCCGCGCCCCGGACCGCCGCCACCAAACCCGCCAGGGCGGTGCTGCAGAGGCGGCGGCGCGCCGGCGGCCGGATTATCCGTTCGTGACGCCTTGGACATGAGCCTCCAGCTCCTTTCCGATCTGTGACTGATAGATCTCCTGATACACGGCACACTCGGCCATCAGACTCTCATGCGTACCGGCGCCGACCACCTCGCCGACATCGAGGACGACGATCAGATCGGCATCCATGACGGAGGTGATGCGCTGGGCGATCATAAGACAGGTCATATCGCGGGCATACTGCCGCAGCCCTTCCTTGATCCGCGACTCCGTCGTCGTATCCAGGGCGCTCGTACAATCGTCCAGGATCAGGATGCGGGGCTTGCGGATCAATGCCCGAGCGATCGCGATCCGCTGCTTCTGGCCCCCCGACAGATTGACTCCGCGCTGCCCGAGCCGCGATTCGTAGCCTTCCGGCAGCGCCGAGATGAAGTCATGCGCCTGAGCCAGACGCGCCGCCGCCTCGACCTCAGCCAGCGTCGCCTCTTCCCGGCCCCAACGGATATTGTCCAGGATACTGCCCGAGAACAGCATCGTCTTCTGCGGGACGATGGCGATCTGCTCGCGCAGTGCACCCGGATCGATCCGGGTCACATCGATGCCGTCTACCCGCACTGTGCCGCTGCCCGTGTCGTAGAAGCGGGGGACCAGCTGGGCCAGCGTGCTCTTGCCCGAGCCGGTCGAGCCGATCAGACTGATCGTCTGACCAGGCAGAGCGGTGAAGGTGACGCCGCGGAGCACTGGCAGCCCGCTCGTATCCGGATAAGCAAATGCCACCTGCTCGAAGTCGATGCGCCCCGACAGGCGCTGCAGATCAGGCAGGTCGCGTCCCGGCTCCCGGTCGGCATGATTCCCGCCAGCAAACACCTCGTTGATCCTTGCCGTACCGGCACGGGCCCGCACGAACATATTGAACACCATCGACACCATCATCAGGGCAAACAGAATCTGTGTCATGTAATTGATAAATGCGACCAGCTCTCCCACCTGAGTGGAGGAGGAGCCGCTATTCACCCAGGTGCCGCCGATCCACAGGATCGCTACGACCGCCAGATTGACGGTCAGCATAATCAGCGGATTGAAGACCGCCATCGTCAGCATGGCCTGCACCGAGACGTGGCGCTGCTCTTCATTCGTCTCGTGAAAGCGTTCTACTTCATGCGTATAACGATTGAATGCTTTGACCACCCTGACGCCGCCCAGATACTCGCGGACGGCGCTGTTAATGCGGTCAAGCGACTGCTGGACCTTCATGAAGCGCTTGAAGCCGATCTTCATGCTGATGATGACCAGGACGGCGACGATGGGGACGACAACACCCAATACGACCGCAAGTCCGGCGTTGAGCCGGATGGCGAGGATCAGTGCGCCGATGCCCAGCATCGGGGCCTTGACGAAGATCCGCATCAAGCCGCCGACAAAATTCTGGACGATGGTGATGTCGTTGGTCATCCGCGTGATCAGCGAAGCCCGCTCGAACCGGTTCATCTCCTGGAAGGAGAGCGATTGAATCTTGCGGAATAGGTCCGAACGCAGCTCGGTGCCGAAGCGCTGGGAGACGATCACCGCCAGGATGTTGCGCATGCTGGCCGCGACGGCTCCGCCTGCCGTGATCAGCAGCATGATGCCGCCCAGGCGCAGCACCTCGTCCATGTCCCGATTGGCTACGCCGCGGTCGATGATCATCGCCAGCAGCGTCGGCATCATCAGATCCGCTGCCGCCTCCATGAGGAAGAAGACCGCCAGGGTGAAGCCTTTCCAATACTTGCGGATATACTTGCCATAGGGCATGCGCTTTACTCCCTTCCCTGGATCTGCTCGGCCAGCCGGCGCATCAGCCCGGCCAGCTGCTCCCGCTCCTGCGGCTCCAGCTTATTGAACGGCTCCGCGAGCGACTCCAGCCAATAGGTCTCCGTCTGCCGGATGATATGCTCCCCTTCGGCTGTCAGCCGGATCAGCTTGACCCGCGCATCGGCGGGATCCTGCTGGCGGAGCAGAAACCCTTGCTTCTCCAGCCGGTCCAGCATCTGCGACATCGTGCTCGCCCGCACGTCCAGACGTTCCGCCAGCTGACCGATCGTGCTGCCGCCGCTGCGGTCCAGATGGCGCATGAGCAGCCATTGCACCCGCGTGATCGGCTGCTGGCCGCGGTCGAAGACGGCTGACCGGAGATGACGGTTGACCGTCTGCAGATGCGCGACGAAATGCTCCAAATCGTTGTGCACGGCTTTGCCTCCTGACATTGGGTGGATTTAATATTTATATTATATAGCTAACCTAAATATTTGAGAAGTAGGAGGAGTGCTGATTTTTGGGGAGTCAGTCTGATGTGGCTGCGGCGTCGTGTTAGGGCAGGCCAGCGTGGTCCGTGTAGGCGGGCTCTCGCGTGGTTTAGGTTGAATCCCGGGGACAGTGTATGCTTCTGAAGCTAGCTTTTCTGCGAAAAGCTTTCAGGCGAACGCTTCAACGCTTTCTGCAAGAAAGCGACTTCGAAAGCATACGCCCTTCTCCAGGACAATTCCGCCCCACTTCCGGCACTTTTTCACCAATTTTCTAGGGAGCGCAAGCTTGGGGAACACAATCTTGGGAACACAATCCTGGGAACACAATCCTGGGAACGCAAACCTGGGAACGCAAACCTGGGAACGCGGACACAGTAGGCGCTAATCCCAACATAGGGGCTCATTTGAGGCTGTCTGCGGACAGACGATCCGCTATCGGCCTCGGAAAGGCCGTTTGACCACCGCTGCATGGCGAATAACGGATCGTCGGTCCGCTTACTTTGGATAATACCTTGTTTGGTCGCAAATAGGCGCTGCTGTGTCCACATGGACATTGGGAATAGGTACGGTTGCACGTTGACCGGTCTCAGGAAGCAGAAAGTAGTCCCGTTTAGTCGAATCATGAACGCTTACTGGACGCGTAAAAACCATCTAACCGAGCAACTCGCGATCCACGTAACGCAGCTTGCCCAGCAGCTGCAGGATCGGATCGCGGCCGACGGAGATGCGGAGCGCCGCCGCCTTGCCCTCCTTGTCGCTCACTGCGTTCATCCGGAACGTATCGAAGCCGAAGCTCCCGCCCGAGACGAAGTGGCTCCGGCCCGGCGCTGCTGCGACGAAATCGTCGATCCGCCGCTGCACCTGCTCCTCCGTCTCGCAGTCCGCCAGGCGGATGTAGCAGACAGCTCCCCGCCAGGGATCGCCTTCTAGCATATACGCTTCGCTAGGCGGAACAGAGCTCTGATACCCCACGATCCTGCCCTGCCGGAGCTGATGCTCCAGGAAGCCGCGGAGCAGCCCGGCATTGCGATTGACTCGGGCCAGCCGCGCCGCCAGTCTCGCCCTGTCAGGCTCCGGCAGCTGCCGGACCGTGAGCGGCGCCGCTCCGGCATCGAGCAGCGCCAGCAGATCTATCCAGCGCTGCCGCTCTCCCTCTTGCTCCAGGCGGCTGCCTGTGGCTGCCAGAAACCCGCTATTGGCCAGGTCCAGACCGTACTGCAGATACTTGATCCCGCTCTCGATGCTCACCAGAACGATGTGCGGCGGGAGCTTCTCCGCGTAGCGGGTGAACAACGGGTTGGCGATACTTGTATGCGTACGGTCGACGATGACATACAGCGGGTCGCATTGGGTGTGACGGCTGAGCAGAGACATCAGACGCTCGAGATCGACAGGCGGTCTCGCGGGCCAGCTCACTCCGGGATCGATCAACAGCCCGCCGATCCGCTGCCCGCTCTCAAGCCGGGCATAGATGGCCTCCGGCGTCAGCTCCTGCACATCGTTGATGATCAGCTTGGCCAGATCCGCACCTTCCCCGTAAAAACCTTCCTGGAAGTAAAATGGAAGCGACTGAACCACCGCCCCCCGGCAAGCGAACAACGCCAGCTCCAGCGCCTTCATCCCGGAGGTCGTCAGATATCCGAGGCTGGTCCTGCCGAGCGAACCCTCGATACCGTACCACGCCTTCAAGGCCAGCTGCTCATACGATTTGACCGCATCGCTCCCGTAGCTGCGCTCATACGTGTTCTCTTCCTTCTGGGCGTAACCCAGCTCGGCCGCAGCTTGCGCTCCCCCGCCCAGCCGTTTGCAAGGCGACTGCCAGTCACTCCCTTCGATCACAGCCCCCAGCTGCTTGAGGAGCATCCGGATGTCGTACTTGAGCGCCAGGTAGCTGTCAAAATCACAGCCCTTCAGATCGGCGGCGCAGCCCTCCAGTCTCCGCCCCAGCTCCTCGGCCTGCCTCCGGAAGACGCTGCCGAGCTCCTGCTCGAACCGCTCGTCCGGGTACGTCTCGTTGAACAGAGCCAGTCTGCTCCAGGCCCCCGTCAACAGCCATGCCAGCTCCTCCAGATCCTGCCTCCGTTCCGCCAGCTCCTGCCGTTGCATAGCTTCCTTCGGCGCCGGCATGTCTGATGTAAGCCACTCCGCCCAGTCTATATCGGTGTCGATTGTTTCAGAACCGTGTGGAGAACGCGTCTGCTTCATCCTCATCCGCCTCCTATCCTCTGTCGCTTTATGCCCAGATTGCTTAGTTCTTTGTAGTTACCCGCATCGCTGCCGGATCAAGCAATTGGAAGGCAAAGGGCATTTATGGCATAATTAAGTATGCATCAAATGGAAGGAGCTTATCAGAATGAAACATTGGCCGCTGCGCGCCGTCACTCTCTTACCCTTGATCCTCCTGCTTGCCTGCAGTGATAACGCCGTAATCGAGATGCCTGAGGAGAACCGGCAGGAGCTGATCTCCCGGATTACAGATGCTAGCATGGCTGTTCAGGGCTACTCTTCTACAAATGTTGCCGAGCCAAGCAAAAACGACTCCGTCGTCCTTCCAGGACGTGCGGAGAGCTTTGTCGGAGAAATACAAGCCAAGTAGATGAGAAACATATACTTTCTGGTATTTGAACAATTACCACTTCCAAGGATGGCGAGCCGGAGCGGACCGAAAAGAACCGGATTACCAGTCAAACGATCTTCACCAGGGAGCCGGCAGCCATCCATCAGGTCAATGAAAACGAAAATCTGATATCTGGTGCCTTATGGGAAAACGTTGTGTATATCACCGCAGAGGGTACGTTCATGAACGGGTCTGGAGAATGGGTCAAGCACATGGACGGGATGCGGGACCATATGCTGCTATCTATGGAGTCCCAATCCGGCCCGCTAGTGCAACTGCATCGGTTCAGGGACAACGCACAAGAGATGGAAGTAAGGGAGGAAGAAGAACATTATGCGCTAACCCTGGATCTTGAAGGAGACGAAGTGAAAGGGAGAAACGATCTGTTACTATCTGACCCAGAGTATGGCGTTATCCATACGGGTGGGGGAAGGCCGGACCGTATGAAGATCACGTATGAAGTCAGAAAGACGGATCATCTGCCCGTACGCATAGAGATGGACTCTTCCTACACGGTCAGCGGGGATGAAGGCACTTATTTGTTTGATGTCGTGGAGAGCCTCTTGATCACCTACGATCCAGTGGAGCCTATCGTTATCCCGGAGGAAGCTTTGGATACAACCCAAGAGGTCACCGGCGCACCTCTGGATGCGATTCATTAATTCGCAAAATAACACCCGATCCGCGTCAGTGACACTTGGTCGGGTGTTTGTTAGGAAAGGGAGTTTTCCGGCACGTCGATAACCTCCGCCACTCTCGCCTTCAGCAGTTCAATCCGTTCCTCATCCATGTACTTGTACTCATCCGGCATATCTAATCGAATCATACGTTTACCCGCGATCGCTTGCGGGTATTTCTGTTCCAACCGCCGCCGATGCTTGGTTTCCATGACAAAGATGAGATCCGCCCAGCCGATCATGCCTTCCGACACCTTGATGCGCGCCCCTGCTCTGTGCTTGCCGAGCAGACCTTGATGGGTAGCGCTCCTTTGGCAGCAGTCTGCTTACTGAGCGAGCGGGGACACACTGTAAACCAATTATAGTCCTACAGCTCGCCGAATCGCTGTATATCGCTTTGCAGTGCTAATTTCTAGCGTTACACCTTGCCGAGAAGCCGCTGCTCACTCTGTAGTGCTAATTTCTAGTTCTGCTGCTCGACGAATCGCCACTTCTCACTCTACAGTGCTAATTTTTAGCATTACAGCTTTGACACTTCAGCTTGCCGACCTACCGCAGGCCGCTCCCCAAGGCCACTATTCACGCAAAACGGAGCACGAGCAATGCCCGTGCCCCGTTGCTATGCGTTCTACGCCTCCGCGCCTGACCGGCGAGGGCCGCCAGGGCGTCGGCCCTGCCGCTGCCCGCCTTGGCCGCCCTGACCACCGCGGCCAGTGCCCGCCGCCTGCGCACCGCCTCGGCCGCCTCCACCAGACCCGCCGCTGCCCTGTCCGGCTCCACCGCGACCGCGACGCTGGCCGCCGCCGTTCTGCTGCGCCGAACCGCTGATGGATGCCGCCGCTCCCGCTTCGCGGCTGCCGCCCCGCTCTCCGGGGCGCCGGTTGCGGCTCGAGCCGTCATCGCGCTTGCGCGGCTGTCGTTGCTGTTGTCCCTCAGCCGCCTCTGCTTTACTCGCCTCGTGCTGCGCAGCCGAAGTGATCTGCATCGGATAAGGATGATCCGTTACCTCAGGGATCGTCTTGCGGATGACCTTCTGGATATCCTTCAGGTAAGGCAGCTCTTCGAATTCGCAGAATGAGATCGCCACACCGCTCATCCCCGCCCGGCCTGTCCGGCCGATCCGATGCACATAGGTCTCGGGGATGTTGGGCAGGTTGAAGTTGATGACATGCGAGAGCTCCTCGATGTCGATGCCGCGAGCGGCGATGTCGGTCGCCACAAGGGCACGTGTGGTACCGTTCTTGAAGTTGTTAAGCGCATTCTGTCTTGCGTTCTGCGACTTGTTGCCATGGATCGCCTGAGCCGTCACGCCTGCGCGGTTCAGCATCCGTGCTACCCGGTCCGCTCCGTGCTTGGTGCGGGTAAAGACGAGCGCCGAGATGATCGACTTATCCTGCATTAGCTCATCCAAGAGCTTCTGCTTGTTTGCCTTGTCTACCTTATAGAGTGATTGTTCGATGCGGTCGACGGTCGAAGAAACCGGCGTGATCTCTACCTTTACAAAATCCTTGAGCAAGCTGTTGACCAGTCGCGTGATCTCCGGCGGCATCGTCGCGGAGAAGAACAGCGTCTGCCGCTCCTTCGGCATCGCCGCGATGATCTTCTTGACATCGTTGATGAAGCCCATATCCAGCATCCGGTCTGCCTCATCCAATACCAGGATACGGACATGGCGGAGGTCGACCAGCTTCTGGTTGAGCAGATCGATCAGCCGGCCCGGCGTAGCGATCAGGATGTCGACGCCGCGCTGGAGCTCCAGCTCCTGGCCGCGCTGCGACACGCCGCCGACGATGGCCGCGCAGCGGATCGCTGTGTAGCGGCTGTAGGCGTCGATATTCTCTTTGATCTGCAGCGCCAGCTCGCGGGTTGGTGTCAGGATCAGCGACAGGATCTGCTTGCGCCCGCCGCCCTTGCCACGCTGCTCATGCAGCCGCTGGACGATCGGCAGCGAGAACGCCGCCGTCTTGCCGGTGCCGGTCTGAGCACAGCCAAATACATCTCTTCCCGCCAATACGGCAGGAATCGCCTGCTCCTGGATTGGAGTCGGCTGTGTATATTCTTCTTCATTGAGCGCTTTAAGAATCGGCGCAATCAGTTGCAATTGTTCAAATGTCATAGGGTCTCCTTTGAAAAGTCGTTCAAAAAGCTGCTTTCAATCATGCAGTATATCTTATTGAACACATATAAGTTTATTCGTTCTGCCACGCACTCCTCGTATCATAACACAGTCCAGGCTTTTACGCTTGCCGATCTGGTAATTTAGGCACAACTGCCTTGACAATAGTCATCCATCACCCTTATAGTTATATACATGACTATATAACCATAACACGAATTGATGTTGGGAGGTGATGTCCAGATGAGCCAGAGCTTCGACGACAGCAAACCGATTTTCATACAAATCAAAGAACGCATCGAGAATCAGATTGTCAGCGAGCAACTGAAAGCGCATGAACAGATCCCTTCTACAACGCAGCTGGTCAGCTTCTACAAGATCAACCACCTGACCGTCGCCAAGGGCATGAATCTGCTCGTAGATGAAGGGATTATTTATAAGAAGCGGGGTGTGGGCATGTTCGTAGCCGAGGACGCACGGGAGCGCCTGCTGGAGCAGCGCAAAGAAAAATTTGTGGAGCATTTTGTACGGCCCATGCTGGATGAAGCGCGCAATCTGGGCATCACCCCGTCGGAACTTACACAGATCGTCGAACGAACGAAAGGAAGTGAATCTTCATGAGCGCTCATCACATTAGTATGATCAATGTAAGCTACCGTTATGACCGGAGTAATACCGCGCTGAGCAATGTCTCGCTCGAGATGCCCCATCCGAGGATCTATGGGCTGATCGGACGGAATGGGGCAGGCAAATCTACCCTGCTCTCCCTGCTGGCCTCTTATACCGAGCCCGATGCGGGCAGTCTGACGATTGACGGCGAAGCTCCGTTCGAGAACAGCCGCGTCATGACCCAGGTCGTATTTGCACATCAGACGGATTATTCGGGCGAGACCGAGAAGGTCAAGGGACTGCTGGCGTCCGCCGCCCGCTACCGTCCCCGCTTCGATATGGCATACGCCGAGCAGCTCGCCAAGCGGTTCAAGCTGCCGCTGGATGCCTATCCGAGCAAACTGTCCACCGGCAAGCAGTCGGCCTTGAACGCCGTGCTGGCGCTCGCGGCGCGGGCTCCGGTGACGATCTTCGACGAGACGTATGTCGGCATGGATGCGCCGGCGCGCGAAGTTTTCTATCAGGAGGTGCTGGCCGATTATGAGCGTCATCCGCGGACGATCATCTTGTCCACGCATCTCGTGTCCGAGATGGATTATCTGTTCGAGGAGGTCGTGATCATCCATCAAGGCCAGGTGCTGCTGCATGAGCCGATCGACCAGTTGCTGGAACGCGGTGTTTCGATCACCGGACCTGCGGAGGCGGTGGATGCCTTCGCGAGGCCGCTGCGTCAGCTCAGCTCGCAGCAGCTGGGCGGGACCAAATCCGTCATGGTATACGGCGAGCTCTCCGAGGAACAATTGCTGCGCGCACAGTCGGATGGCCTGGAGATCGGACGTGTCTCGCTGCAGGACTTGTTCATTCATCTTACGGGAGACGGAGAGGAGGAGGCTTCATGAATCAGACGAATCCTACAAGCAAAGTCATCAAGGATATGACGCAGTGGCAGCTGACGTGGACGGCCTATCTGTTCGGCGGCGTATTGGTTTTCTTTTTTGGTCTGCGCTTCTTCGCCAGCGAATTGTCCTTTCTCAACCTGAGAGACGATTCGATTATGAACCGCTCATTCTTGGACTTTACGATCCAACCGGGCAGTATATTTATGCTGGTGCTCGGCCTGATGTCCGTTTCCGGATTTCTGACTTTTTACGTCAAGCAAGGCATTACACGCAAGGCATACTTTACCGGTGCAGCTGTATCGTCGCTGGTTATCGCAATGGTTGTGACAGCAGCCGGAGGAGTCTTGCATCTCATCATCTCCCCCTTGATGACGAACGCCGAATGGATGCCGGTAATGGGTTACGAAGGATCGACGGTGGCTGTATTGCCGATGTTCCTCCTTCAGTTGTACTTGTTCTTCCTGCTGGGCTGGATCATCAATGGCACGTTCTATCGCTTTGGCGTCTTGCCTGGGCTAGTGTCCATAGCCGGTGCTGTTATGCTGCTCATCGGCGTCAGTTTTCTCATCAGCCCTAGTGTCGATATGCCCTTAGTCATCACTGAGCGGTTCGATTGGCTCGCCGTTAGCAGCGGTATGTCCTTAGCTGTCAGTTTACCCATCCTGGCTCTCGTCTCGGCTATCCTGCTGGCGATCATGCGGCTGATGACCAAGCGTGTACGAGTGAAGATCAAGTAACGCTGAGTGTAATCTTTAGAAGACGCCTCCTTTCACCGGTGCAGCCGGCGAAGGAGGTTTTTTGGTGGGTGGGGAACCTTTGTATGTGTTGAGCTGTCTTTATAGAGAGAGGTGAGGCAATGGAGCATGAGCATCTGAAGTACATGGATCAGTTTGACGCATCGTCATTCCGGGAGTTCATGGAGGACTATGGGGAAGACGTGTGGAACTACGCTTATTTCCTTGTGCGCAACATTCACCATGCCGACGATATCTCCCAGGATGTATTCGTCAAAGCGTATCAATCCATTGCATCGTACCGTGGATCGAGTCCGGTTAAGCACTGGCTGCTCAGGATTACGCGCAACACAGCGATAAATTACAAACGACAGGCATTTTTTCGCAAAATTACGTTAACGGATCGAATCAACGCCCATCAAAAGGCGTTATCCCCCTCAGCAGAGCAGCAATACCTTGACGAAGCATATGCCGATTCCATCTGGGAGCAGATCATGCGGCTGCCGGTAATGCGAAGATTTCAATCCACGCACCTACATGAGGCGCGATCGATCAGGACAACCGGACAAGATCCGGCAAACCATTTCAATCCACGCACCTACATGAGGTGCGACGCCCAGCGCGGTCAAGTCCAAACTGTTTTTTGTCTCATTTCAATCCACGCACCTACATGAGGTGCGACGCCCAGCGCGGTCAAGTCCAAACTGTTTTTTGTCTCATTTCAATCCACGCACCTACGTGAGGTGCGACACCCATGCTAATTGATTATCTAATTAAGGTAGAGATTTCAATCCACGCACCTACGTGAGGTGCGACCGGCTGCTCTTGTCCAAAGCCAAATTGGAGTACAAATTTCAATCCACGCACCTACGTGAGGTGCGACTTTCCCATGCCTGCGTCTCGAAATTTTCATTGGCATTTCAATCCACGCACCTACGTGAGGTGCGACATACTTCATCACTGAATGCTTCCACGAAGGCTTATTTCAATCCACGCACCTACGTGAGGTGCGACCCTCCGTTACAGTAGCCACGTCTCCGGCCTTTCCATTTCAATCCACGCACCTACGTGAGGTGCGACACTTCCCCGGCGTTGCCGCTGCCAGCGCCTCCCATTTCAATCCACGCACCTACGTGAGGTGCGACTGTAATCCGCTCGTAAAAACACCGTGGTGTGGATTTCAATCCACGCACCTACGTGAGGTGCGACGTATCATCGAAAATCTGCGTCAGATTGGACTTGCATTTCAATCCACGCACCTACGTGAGGTGCGACTACGCTTGTGAGCCCCCACAACCCACCTTTGTAGATTTCAATCCACGCACCTACGTGAGGTGCGACGACGCCGACGGCCCGGCAATCTTCGTATTCATCATTTCAATCCACGCACCTACGTGAGGTGCGACGGAATGATGCCGCTATCTTCGTCTGCCAGTTTATATTTCAATCCACGCACCTACGTGAGGTGCGACATACTTTAATCACTGTAATTGATGACTTGACCATTTCAATCCACGCACCTACGTGAGGTGCGACTCCGGGTATCCAGCCGCATAATTGATGGTGTGGCATTTCAATCCACGCACCTACGTGAGGTGCGACAAACACCTGGCGGATCCGCCAGCTGCTGCAGGCATTTCAATCCACGCACCTACGTGAGGTGCGACAGCATCGATTCACGCACTTATGAGCAAGACCTATTTCAATCCACGCACCTACGTGAGGTGCGACAGCGAAAACAAACAAAAATCAGGATCTCTATTTACTTCCTGGTTTTTTAAACATCTATTTTAATCTCTACAATCAAAAAAATGAATTTTTCGAACAAAATTATTTCATTTCACTCATTTCCCTGGTGCGAACCCCCCAGGAAAATCATGTTCACTTCACATTCGCACCAAAGAACCGTGTCTCCATTCCATGAATGCGCACTTTGAAATCTAGCAGAAAGTCTCAAGACTTCTTTCCTATGAAATATATTTTACTCCATTTGTTCATAATTGGGAATCTCAAATCAGGCCAGCATCGATATGACAGTTTGCTAATGCAAAAGACGCCCCTAAGTAAGGCGTCAAAGATTCTTAACCCAAAAGATTAATGAGATGCGTCAGAGCACTTCAACACGTTACCAATACATTTACTCCACAGACTTCAGCGCCGCGTCCAGCAGCAACTGGCCTTCCTGCTGGATGGTGGCCAGCGCTTCCGCCGCACTCTTGTTATCCTGCACTGCCTCCTCGATCTCCCGGTTAACGAGGGCGGGGAAGGATTCGAAGAATGAGGTGTCAAGCGAAACTGGAGCAACGGCCACCTGCTGTGCAGGAAGCTGTCTGAAGATCCCCTCGACCGCAGGGTCGCCACTTAGCTCTACGAACTCCACACGCGAAGACAAGGCCCCCATCCCATACTGTTCCCCAGCTACAGCAGCGTGAATCTTGGCCATCCGGGACCCGTTAAAATATTGGATAACTTCCCAAGCCTGATCGTGCTGCTGGCTTCCCGCAATCATGCTGAAGATCGGATAGGTCTGCATGCCGCTGCTGCGCATGTGGTCATTGGAGCTGACCGGCGGTGCAACGATCCCCCAGTTGAACGCAATGTTCTTGCGATTCGGAGCATTCATCATGCCATAAGGAGCCACCGTCATAGCCGCTTTGCCTTGCGCGAACAGATCCGCCTGCGCAGTCTCATCAGGGCCGAAGAAGGTGACGCCATCCCTTACTTCGCCAACGCGCGCTTTGCCGGCGAAGCCCCCCTTCCTGTACACATCTACCAGCGAGCCGAACAAGACCTCCCAGGATGGAGTCGACATCGTGATCTGCCCTCTCCGCAGGTCATACTCCTGCAGACCCTCCGTAGCCGCGATCGTCATCATCAGGTCATAGGGCGTACTCAGCCACATCTGATGATAACCGCGCACTCGATCAGGGTCTGTGTCCTCCGTCTTGAACCGCTCCGCCAGCAGCAGGATATCCGGCCAGGTCATCCCATCCTGCGGGAGCGGAATACCGAATTGCTCGAACAAATCTGCGTTATAGTAGAGTGAATAGGCATCGAAACTCGGGGATAATCCGAACATCCCTCCGGTCTCATTATCCTTTAGCAATTCAACTACGCCGGGATGAAAACTTTCTTCCTGGACGTCTTTGCTGCTCCTCATTCTTGTCCCCAGATCGACCAGAACCCCGTCATCGGATAGCTGCCGATACAATCCGTAGTCAGTGAACAGGACCAGGTCAGGCTTCTCTTCATCGATCAGCTGGCGCAGACGTAGACGAGAGTCCACCCCTGACGAGTAGATCTCATCCGACCAGATGACTTCAACGGGCAGTCCAGGGAAGGCCGCATCAAAGTAATCTCTTAGCAGCGAATCAAACATTTCCTCGCTTGAATAAACGATTTTGAGCGGTACGGGGGCAGGTTTCTCAGCCGCTGACTCGGAGCAGGCGGACAGCAACACGCTCATGCCCAACAGCATCAGTAACACGTTCATACGCCAGATACCAGCGGCGGATAGGAAGGCATGATTGCTTTTAAGCCTGGTGAAACCCGGCTCTTTCATTCCTGTTCCCCTCCCTGCACCATGACGGCTTCCAGTTCGGACTGCAGCTGCTGCAACGCAGCTTGGACGGTGAGCTCATCATTTACAACCGCTTGAAGCAAGGCATTGCCTCTTTGATCGATAACTTCGTTCTGAGCAGCTATACGGCTGCCCCTATCCATAACTCCCCTGTATTCTTCCAATACTGCGGACGGATCAGGCTCCAGCCTGTAAAACGGAGCGAGTCGCGCGGCTGTTGCAGAAGAGAGCGAACCATTCCTTACGAGCAACGTATTGCCCGAACGCTCCAGCTTCTCTGCCATTGCTTCACTGTGAATGAATTTCACCAGCTCCCAAGCCGCCTTATCATGAGACGAGGTTGCACTGACCGCGTAGATCATGCCCCCATAAAAATGTGTAGCCCGGTTGGGCTCATCCGCGTTGACAGGCTCCGTGACGACCATCCAATCCAGCTCCAGCCCCTCACCACTCGTATAATGAGACAGGTTATTCATATAGTAGCTGGCTTCAATCCTCATGGCTGCCTCGCCTATAGCAAACGGGTCACTCTCCATCACTTGCTTCATGGAACGCTCGCCTGTCGCCTGCTGGGAGGAGTCAGCCTGAATCCAGCCCTGCTTCATCCCGTCAACCACCTGGCTCCAGATGTCCTCCCAAGCTGGCGTATTCATCGTCACCGTGTCTCCGTCAGAGGTTATCGCCTGAATCCCGTTCGTCCGGCCGATATATCGGTGAGCATGATCGGAGCTGCCTGCAGCCGCAAGCCTGTCACTCCCGTACCGTTGAACCGCGCCGCCGTATGCAGCAGCTCTTCCCAGGTCATGCCATCGGTCGGCAGGGGGACGCCATGCTGCTCGAACAAAGCTTTGTTAATATAAATGCCGTTAGCAGCGAATTCGGGAGTCAGACCATATATTTGTCCGCCGCCTGTTTCCCGCAGCAAACGGATGACCGGCTCATGAAATGCCTCCATGTCCAGACCATCCCGCTTAATCCAGGCATCGAGCGGCTGCAGCTCGCCCTCCGCCGCCAATGCTGCATAATACGGCAGGGGGATGCTGTAAATATCCGGCTGCTCCTGCTCCACCCACAGCCGGAACTCCTCTAGGGTCTGGATCTGACTGGGCTCTGTAACCAGCTCGATCCGTACCGAAGGATGACGGATGATGAATGGCTTGCCAAAGGTTGTCATAAAGTTATTATATTGACTGGCCTGTACCCTTAGCGCGAGCTCGCCCTCCTCTGCCAGGTGGTCCTCCTCGATTACAGCTGCAATCGTGGGGACCGGATTTCCGAACAGCAGTTCATTCAGATCATCCCGGAACATCCAAGCTGATCCGGCTATCATGACACACAGCAAGACTAGCACGGCGCGCACAGCCAGCTTGGCTTTTGTCGTTTTCATGCGAGTCCTCTCCCTTATCTTCTGTTTCAATGCCGGAGTGAATCCGTTGTCCTGCAACGGCTGACCAGAGAGCCTTTTCTCCCAGTCCTTGCTGATTCTCGTCATTCCTCTACCTCCCCCAGCTTGCGGTTGACGGCAGCCCTCGCCCGGTGCAGTCGCGACTTAACCGTGCCCTCCGATATCTTCAGTACCGCTGCAATCTCTTTGAGTGACAGGCTATGATGGGTATGCAGCAGCAGCACCTCGCGCAGCTTGCGCGGGAGCGATAAGACGACAGTCCAGATCTCCTCTGTGACCTGACGATCAAGATGCTCCTTCTCTGCTGAAGGCTGGGTCTCCCGCTGCCGCCATACCGGCATGAGGGTCACTTTGCGCAGCCAGGAGGACTGCAGGGCATCCTTGGCGGTATTGCGGGTGATGGCGAACAGCCAGGTTTTCACCGAAGATTCCCCCCGGAATGAATAGAGCCGCTCGTAGACCTTGACGAACACATCCTGTGTCACATCATCGGCCAACTCCACCCGGCGCGTCAGGAAATAAGCAAAGTTCCACACCTCTTTGCCGTATGCCTGCATCAATTCCTCAAGGACGAGATTCTTGTCCAATCCCCCGGTAATATGGTTTAGATAATCGAACTGCAATCCGTTCACCTCGAGCATTAGACGACTGAAGAGGAAAAAGGTTCCCTTTGGTCCTAATATTTCTTTTTCTGCATATGAGGGTGTAGCTTGTGAAAGATTGTACCGAAAAAAAAAAGCCGTGAATCGGCTTATAACAACACGAGGTGCGACAATCAGACACCTTCAGGTAGCGACACGCCTCATTATTTCAATCCACGGACTTACACGAGGTGCGACCAAGCCTGATCGTGCAAGCAAAGTAAATAAAGTATTTCAATCCACGCACCTACAAGAGGTGCGACCCGGTATGTTGACTCGCCAAAATTGGCGGTTGTTTCAATCCACGCACCTACAAGAGGTGCGACATGGAGCCACCGATGGTGTACAGCCCTTCCATTAGTTTCAATCCACGCACCTACAAGAGGTGCGACGGTTTACCCCGCCAAGTAATCCCGTAAGTCTCCGTTTCAATCCACGCACCTACAAGAGGTGCGACCCGCAAAACGGGGGCAGTTGAGTCTACCGTTAAGATGTTTCAATCCACGCACCTACAAGAGGTGCGACCCTGGGCAGCCTGCAGGTACTCGTCAGCGGATTGGTTTCAATCCACGCACCTACAAGAGGTGCGACGTCGGGGTTTGACGGCTTGTAGTAGCCCGTCATGTTTCAATCCACGCACCTACAAGAGGTGCGACGCGGAGTGTAGTAATGACCGGTCATATTCGCGGTGTTTCAATCCACGCACCTACAAGAGGTGCGACGACCGGAGAGCGTCCGCAACACCCCCCGTATACAAGTTTCAATCCACGCACCTACAAGAGGTGCGACTTTCTTTTCCCATAAATTTGGCGTGACTCTTGATGTTTCAATCCACGCACCTACAAGAGGTGCGACTCCCGAATACTTTGTATTGTTAGCATAAGTTATAGTTTCAATCCACGCACCTACAAGAGGTGCGACTTGGCTGAGCGCGTTCGTAAGGAACTCTCGGGTGTTTCAATCCACGCACCTACAAGAGGTGCGACGTTCATTTTCCGCTTTTAACCGTGGTGCTTCCACGTTTCAATCCACGCACCTACAAGAGGTGCGACTTACCGGGATGAGTACTACAACAAGGATGCAGAGTTTCAATCCACGCACCTACAAGAGGTGCGACCATGGAACAGATCCTCCACCGTTGTCTTGTGCGGTTTCAATCCACGCACCTACAAGAGGTGCGACCTTTATCCAGGAGTCACATAATCACGGCAAATCGTTTCAATCCACGCACCTACAAGAGGTGCGACACTTGTCGCCGTCTCGCTCGTTGTCGGGCAACGGTTTCAATCCACGCACCTACAAGAGGTGCGACCCAGGACCATGCCCGGCAGCACCCGGAAGCGCGGGTTTCAATCCACGCACCTACAAGAGGTGCGACCGGTCATCGGGTCGATTCTCGCCTTGACCTCACGGTTTCAATCCACGCACCTACAAGAGGTGCGACGAGGATAGCCCACTTCATGACCAATGTACTCCCGGTTTCAATCCACGCACCTACAAGAGGTGCGACGTGGCCGCGGCAGCGGCCCGCTTAGGAGTTTCTGTTTCAATCCACGCACCTACAAGAGGTGCGACCGAGTAAGACGGCAAGTATACTTGTAGCGTAAAGTTTCAATCCACGCACCTACAAGAGGTGCGACCAGTGTATCAAAGATGAGAATACTGTCCTAATGGGTTTCAATCCACGCACCTACAAGAGGTGCGACTTACGTTTGGCGTTCAGTGCTATCCTCTCCCTTCGTTTCAATCCACGCACCTACAAGAGGTGCGACGTATCATCCCGGTCGTTTCCCACTCAAACTGCTGTTTCAATCCACGCACCTACAAGAGGTGCGACAGCGAAAAAAAGCAAAAAATTTAGCTAACCCTCGCTTTTTTGCTCACTTCTCTCTTTACCCCACGAACGCATTGATCTTTTCAATCGAAATAATGAACTACTGGTTCAAATGAATTTCATTCCAATCAAAATCCAGGTGCGAATCCCCCAGGAAAATCATGTGCGCCTCACATTCGCACCGTCGGATTGTCTCATTGCACGTCTAAATAACCTATGCTATGATTACACTAAGATAAGGGAGCTGCGTCAACAGCCCCCTAGATACACAGCCGCTTTAAAGGCGGTTGGCTACCGGATAACAGTCGTGAGAATAGACCGATTCCTTGGACGGGGCGGTCTATTTCTTTTTGGTCAAGGCGACAACGATGTTCACGACCAGTCCGATGAGTGAAATCATCAACACACCGAACGCAATCATTAATGTTATCGCATCTTTAACCTCCATGGCCTCACCTCCCTTCCGGGAGATTAGCCGACCGCCCTTATAGCCACTTTGTGCACCTGTCCACATTATACCATATGGCTGATTAGAGAAAGTCTGTTCTCTTCCACATCTACAACAATAAAGGCCCTTCCAGATCCAATGCGGACTTGGCTCCGATATGCGTCACCTTCGTCTTGTGGTTGTTCCCAAGCTGGTAGAACCGCAGACTATCAACATCCTCGTCGATCAGATCCGTCAGCTTCAACTTGAGTGTCGCAAATTGGGTCGCGTCGACGATACACTCGAAGACCGAATTCTGGACCCGTTGCCCATAAGCCTGACAGGTCTTGGCGACCTGTCGCAGACGGCGCTCGCCGCCGCTGGTGACGGTGCTTACGTCATATGTAATTAAGACCAGCATTCACAGCCCCTCCTACTTCCACAGAAATGGCGGATATTCGTCGAGATCGCCGCGCAGATAACGAGCCAGCAACAGCGATTGCACATGCGGCACCAGCCCCCATGTAATTTTCTCCCCCAGATACGGGTGAGTCAGCGTCTCCTGCTTGCGAGTTTGCCATGCCGTCATGAAGGTGCGCCGCGCTTCGTCAGTCATTAGTATAGCGCCAGACTCCTTGCGGACGAAATCCTTTCCAGTCATGACCTGCTTGTTGATAAGTGACAACACAAACCGATCTGCATACACGCCCCGCAGCTCCTCCATCACATCCAACGCCAGTGACTCGCGCCCTGGTCGATCCCGATGCAGGAAACCCACATACGCATCCAGGCCAACGGCCTCTAACGCTGAACGCATATCATGGGCCAACAGGGTATAGGCAAACGACAGCATGGCATTCACGTTATCCAGCGGCGGCCGGCGGGAACGGACGCGGAAGAAGAAATCCTCCTTGTTCTGCAGGATCATCTGATCGAAGAGACGATTATACTGAATCGCCGCCTGCCCCTCCAACCCCCTCAACCGCTCAAGATCATCGCAGTCTCGTACAGCCTGCATGAGGACAGACAATTGTGCAGATCCGGTTTTGAACAGCTCGACATCGACACGCAGCGGGTAGTCCCGGGTCGTACGCTCGATCATCCACTTGTGATTAAATAGCTTGCCCACGATAAAGTTGCGTGCGATCCGGGCGGAGGCTTGCTCGTCTTCAGAAAGCAGGTACTGTCTCTTCCGCAACACTACGTTGCCTTTGCTCTCGCCGATGACACGAGCCAGGAAGCGTCCGTTCATGGTTAGAAACACCAAAGAGATATTGCGCTCTGCGCAATATCCCATGAGCGCCGGACTCGCTCCGGTATAGCCGAAGGTCACCACCGACTCGAAATTATGCAGCGGTAGCTGCGCCACCTTCTCCTGCTCACGCTGCAAGATAATGTTGTCGCCCTCTAGCGAAAGGTATGTATTCGCCTGTGTAACGTACAGCGTGTTGAGTAGTTTCTTCATGCCTCCAGCTTCCCCTCGATATAACTTCGCACCGTACGTTTGTTCATCAGCTCAGGCAAGCAGATGTGCTGGAGAGAGCAGCTCTTGCAGAAGGCACCCGTCTTCACCTTCGGCGTATGCTGACGCTTCCTGTACTCATGCATCTCGCCCAGCGTCCGTCTGAGCGTCTCGCGCAGCGCCTCGGTGATCGGCACCTCGACACGCTTGCGAATCTCATGGTAGTAAACATAGCCTGTATCGACCCGGCAAAGGAGCATCTCCTCCAAACACAAAGCCTGCGCCGTCAACTGAAGCACATCCTCTTCCCCCCGTTTGGGCTTGCCCCGTTTATATTCGACGGGGACGGCGATATGATGGCCTTCCATGCCTTGAATCGGTACGCCCAGATCATCCCGGATGAACTCGACCACATCGCAGCGTCCGCTTATTCCGAGGTCCCGGGACTGCACGGACATCGCACGCACGACGAGCTTATCCCCCCGCTTCTCCCGCACGAAGGGCTGATCCGCCTTCTGATGCAGATACTGCCCTTCGACGGTCAGGACATTCTCCTCCCACTGCTGCTCGACATGGATGAGCGCCCACTGCCTTTTGCAGAACTGGAAATGCTGGATGCCCGAGATCATCAAGAAGTCTTCTTCTTCATAGGCCATCGATGATCTGAACTTCCAAGCCATCTAGCGGTAATACTGAGAAGTCGTAATCCTCGACTCTCTTCGGCTCCGTCTCCTTGCGTTCCCACACTAGCGAACGATGAACCTTGGCCGAGGAATATTGGCCCAGCTTGGACTTGTGCTCCCACCAGTACACTTGGTGCACCTCCATACTGCCCTCCGGACGCGCCGATGACACATCGTTGGCGAACAGGCTGACCAGCGCCTGCTTGATCTTCTCGGCATCGTCTGCCGTGAAGCCGGTTTTCTCCGCGAGCTGCGTATTGATACTGCCATAGAATACATAGACGCCCGAATCGACTCGATGCTTCATCCCCATCGTGTCCGAACCCCGGGATGCCCCAGGCTCGGAATTGACGCTTTTGGTAATCTGCGTACTTGTGATATCGATCGGATCGAGGCTGGTGGCGGCATGGAGTGAGACCGGGCCACGCACGCCGACCGAGACGCCTGTCCCGCTCTTTTCTCCCTTGAAGGCGAATACTTGACCGAAGCTGCGCACATCGATCCACGATTGGCAGGCTAATCTGGCAAACTCGTCGCCCGATCCGTTTTTGCTTTTCATGATCTTGTCCAGCTCCGGGTTAGCGTCTGCACGCTCCCTCAGGCTGTTGTAGCTGTCGACCTTGCGGTCGTTGGACTGGACGAAGATCGCCTCGCCCAGGTCCTGCAGCCGATTGCGGATCTTGCGTTTCAGTGCCACATCCGAGATCTCACCGTGGCCGTCATAGTTTTGACGCGGGCGGTTGCCATTCAGGGGATCACCGTTCGGGTTAGCTTTGGTGACCGACAGCACGACTGCAAAATCTATCTTGTGATCTAATATCGTCATCTTCATCGCTCCTTGGTATTAGGATAGTTCCGTTTCTTCCGAGATTTTCGGTTCTTTGTCCTTCTTCTGGTACAGGTCGTGACGCTGACTGTAGAAACCCAGCAGATAGACGCCGGTGAGCGGTTGATTGTTGAACTGCTCGATCGGGATGCGGGAACCGATCTCGTCAATGATCTTGTTCCAATATATAGCCCTGACTCCAAGTTTAGCCTGATACGGCTGCAACGCCTGTTGAATTGTCATCCAGGTCCGCGCTGGGTGTTTGGAAAATTCATTCATATATCGAATCGCGTTGGTTGTTCGTTTCTCGCCTGTCAGCGCGCGCGTCTCCAACACATCAGCTACAGCTAACAAGCGGCCAAACAAATAATTGCGGTCATCCGTTTCAGTATCCAGTGCCACAGACTTCCCCTCCTTCTGATTAATAAGTGCGCAAGCGATGCTTAATGTCTTTTCCCACTCCCAACCTTCCATGCTCACCGGGCTGGAGGCGCGAGCCATCGCATTTTTGACGATATCGAGCGGAACCTTGCGGCCATCGATGATGCTCGGCAGCATCCGCTCGACCAGTCCCTTCACGAGCTTGTCGTCGGCTCGCGATCCGTAGGCGGCAAAGGCGATATCCCGCGTCGCAGGCGCGCCGTAAAACTCTACCCACTCGCCTGCCTCGTCCTTGCGATAGTGATGCCGCCATACGCAGCTCGCATGCCACTCGGCCAGACGCTCCACGTAAGTATCCTTGAACAGACTGCGGTAATACAGCACGGCCATCCGGCCTGTCGTTGCCGAGTCGAGGACGAGGATATTAACCTTGTCATCCTTGACCTGCGACTCATCAAGCCGATGCTTGTAGCCGCCCAGGGCCAGTCGGAACGACTTGGCGAACTCAGGATAGGTCCAGGATATGCGCTCCGGCTGATTAGCTTCGGCTGGGGCGAGTCCGAAAATATCCTCGGTCAGGTCTTCCTGCTCTGTCACCTGATTGCCCCACACGAGAAAGACGCGTTGTTCGAAAAAGGTGCCCTGCCGATTGATCAGCCACTTCAGCGCATTATGCGCCTTTTGTGACACATCATAGCCCATGCTTGCCGCCTCGCCGCCGGTCAGGAAGCGGCCTCTATAGGTGAAGCCCGCATTGTCATTAGAAGAGATGAGCTTTGCATTATCTCCCGCGTGGCGTATACGCCGCGCATGCCTCTCTGTCGTCGGCACCCGCTCTCCGCTCACGTAGCAGAGGTCCTCCTCGCCCAGGATTGTCCCATAGTAACGGATGAACGAATCGTACACTTCCTTATCCCGCCACACATCTGTATACACGCCGGAAGAGTAGACATTAAAGCGGATGAACGCATCCTCCTGCGGTCCCGTCACGATGCCGAATATATCCGGCTTGGGGCCCTTGCTATCCTCATGCGTCTTCTCCCAGCGCTCGATGAGCTTGCCGTCAGTGTCCAAGTGCAGGACAGGACGAGGCTCTGCGGTCAGATCCCGGATCAAGGTCCCCTTGCTCAAGTAACGATAGATACTCTGTACCTTGGCATGTCCTTGAGGGGAAGTGACCCACGCCGCCAATGCTTCGAGATACTTGGCATGATGATCCAGCTTCTTCGGATTGCGGCCATAGGTCGCATAGTCACCAGCCACATAGCTCAGCTTGTCATGGAGCGGGTACGGCGAGTTGACACTGCCGGCCCGGCTCGCCGAGTCCTCGGTCGCAGGGATGAGCGTCTCCAGCTTGCCCTTCTCCAGCACGATGGCCGAGTGGAAGTCGCCCTCCTCCGTCACGCGCACCTCGATGTGCGCATTCTGAGTGGTGTGGGCGATTGGCAGCAGCGTGTACTCCTGATCCTTGCGCTTCTTCTCTACGATGCCGACCCTGCCTTGATTGGCCTCGTACGTCTCATACAGGTTCAGCAGCCAGCTCACGGCTCGATCCCCTCCTCTCCTAGTTGGTTATACAGCGCATCCACAGACTCGATAGATCCAGCCTCGAATGGCTTGGCCTTCATCTCCTTGACCGTCCGCACGAGCTCGCATTCTTCCGGCCTGATGAACTGGATCACGCCCCTCTCCATCGTTGGACGCCACAGTCGCACTTCCAACTGATCGTTCCCGGTCTCGTCAGGATAGTTCAGCCCATGTACCATCGTCCCGAGCGGCATCTCATCATAGTCGTCATAGTAGCCTTCCCCTTCGTCAAAAGCACAGGGCTCGACATACCCTTGGCACTCACGCGTACCGAGAAAAATATCTCTGCGTCCTCCGGCCCTCAGGGATCGCTTCATAATATTATGATGCTTATGTTCGTTATGGTCTGCGACAAGATCGGGCCGATGCGGGTTGAAATCGAAGTAGGCTCTTACCCTGTAACGCACATCTCGAAGATACGTGTAGTTCGCCAGCGTATTGCCGCCGCTGTACTCGATCGGCCGGACGCCCTTGGACTCCATCCGAATCGGGTTCATCACGCGCACGGCGTGGATATAGATGATGATGCTTGGTTTCCAGTACACGGATTCAACGATGCCCTTCAGTGCCTGGTAGGTCGGTACATGGTAGGAAAGCTTCTCGCCACCGATCTTAGTGAGCGGATCCGTGAACAGAGCGTAGGGTGCGGTTAGTTCGAATTCGATCGCGTTTCGCAACATAGATTCACCTCCTAACTTGCTAACTTCTTACAGCACGGCCATATTAAAACCGCTATCGTTGGCAGTATTCAATCCATACTCCTCACTATAGGCGCCTTCCTTCAATACATAGACCTTGCCATCAAGGACGGTCTCGACCCCTTGGTTCTTCGCAAGCTCGTCCCTCTCATGGCGAAACAAATTGACACTGTACTGCTGCGCCTTGCGAAGCGTTGCCCCCAGCTCGGCTATGCTCCTGCCACTATTCAACTCTGCGATCAGCTCGCTTCCCTCGCCATATGGCGCGATGGCGGTGACCGTCGGGCTGTCGATCACCTCGAAATGATCGGCTGCGGTGCGAGGGCTGTTGGTCATTAGCAAGTCAAGAGGTTTATCCGAAAACCTCGTTGTATAGTTGGTATACAGAGAGTCTCTATGGCTGCGCGACTCCATCAACAGTGTCATCATATTTTGAGCTAACCCGTGAACCGGGTAATCCACCTCATGCTCCAGCTCCTTGTAGAACCGTTGAAAATACAGCCCTAACGCCTCCCGCGACAGCATGTGTCCGCCATGCGCGTTCTGATCGCGCTGCAGGTCGATCAGAATCTCTCGCGTCTTCTCCTTGCCGATCTGGATCTCCCGAAGTCGCGTCAGATCCTCCTCCGTATGATCGATGACGTAGACGGGCTGGATGCCCTTCTCCCCATGACGATTGCATCGCCCAGCCGCTTGGGCGATGGAGTCGAGCCCGCTCAGCGACCGGATGACGCGGTGGAAGCTGACGTCGACCCCCGCTTCAATCAACTGCGTGCTGACGCAAACGACCCGTTCACCTCGCTTGAGCAAATCCCGGATCTTATCGAGCCGATCCTTGCGATGCTGCGCACACATTGATGTACTCAGGTGATAGACCTCTGCATCGCAATCAGCCAAGCGTTCATAGAGCCGTTTGACGACCGACTTCGTATTCAGGATGACCAGCACGCTCGGAGCCTCCGCCAGTTGCTCCTGGACGAAGTCCGCCAGCTTGTCTGTATCGAACGTCTCCATCGTAGCGCGATCGATCATCTCGACACGTTTGAATTCCACATCCACCTTCCTCAGATTGCTGACAATCTCCCCTTCCCGATCAATCGCCAGCTTATGGCGGACGAAGTCCAGGGCCGGCTGAGTCGCCGTGCAGAGCACGAGACTGGATGCGCCATAGTCCTTGAGGAAGTTAAGCGCAGTGTTAAATAGCGAGATACAGGAGGTCGGCACCTTCTGCACCTCGTCGAAGATAATGACCGCTTCGCTCAAGTTATGGAAACGCCTAATATTACGCGTCCCGCGAGCATAGATGGCGTTCAGAAACTGGACCATCGTCGTAAAGATGATCGGCACATCCCAGTTGTCTCGGGCTAACTTCAGCTTCTCAGCGGTCGTCATCTGACCATCTGTCATTTCGTCATCGTCCCGCTCGTCGTGCACTACATTGGAATGATGCTCTAGCAGTGAACGGTCATCCTCGATGATGCGTCGGATATCCTCCGCGTTCTGTTCTATAATGGTTGTGAAAGGCACGACATAGATAATTCTCCGTTTGCCGTACTCAATCGCGTGCTTTAGCGCGTACCGGAAGCTTGCCAACGTCTTGCCGCCTCCGGTCGGGATGGACAACGTATAGATGCCAGAGAGCCGCGAGGCAAAATTGTCACACTGTTCAGACATTTCATGCCTCAACTGATTGATTGGCGTGCGGGCTTGCGTATCTTTCGTATAGCTGTCCAGCCGTCGCATCAGTCGGTCGTAATAGCCTGCGTACAACATGCGGCGCTGCTCTGCCTCATGCTGCAGCCCATCGGACGGCGGTTCATTTTGTTCGAACTGCCTCGTATTGGTCCGATCCGCATCGATCAGCGCGCTGAATATGTATTTGTCCAGGAAAAGCTGCTTCTGCTCCGGCGTCAGTATGGATGACTTCCTCATGTATTGCGTTAATTCTGCGATCGCCTGCTCGATATAGGCATGAAACTCCGCTTCACTCATTACCTCTTCGAAAAAAGCCCCGACCGCCGTATCGTAGTCAATCTTCTCTGCCTGCTTGTCGCGCACCCGTCTCAGATAGTCGGACTCCAGATTCTCGTTTAGATAATCATGCATATACGAATGATGCGAGATGATCGCATTGCCGACCAGTTCAGCCAGTAGCCAAGACGCCGCAGGCTTGCCCTGATGCAGACGATCGAATAACAGCTTGCCGCCGGCAGTAGAATGATCGACCTCGCCGCGCCTCTGCGCCTTTTCCGGATGAAATACGGCATTCCAGAGATAATCATGGAATTGTGGCGTGAGCTTCCCAAGGTCGTGCAACAGCCCGGCCAGTCCCGTGATGTGGGGGATCTGCAGTTTGCTGCCGTAGCGTTCAGCGAGATTTTTCACTTCCAGCAGATGATCCTTTACCGACTGCAACGTCTGATCACTCTCTCTGATGTGAGCAATATAAATCTTACGCCACCTCCTTAAATAGACCTAAAGGATTGGTTATAAAGAACTACACAAAAGTAAATATTCGACGAAATTATCCACATTCCTCCTAAAAATACAATTTTATTTCCTCCCAAAAAGGGATGTCACAAAACTGTCACCTTGTTTCTACTTTACTCTACGAAATCATAACGACAATGGGTTGTCAGCGAACGTAAGTTCCTTATTAAAACGAGCCATTCAGATAGAATTCGACGCCCTCAGGGCCATATGTAACAAATAGCCTCATGTCACTATGTACTTTACACGGAGTGCGACTGTCGAGGTAGGCAGCACGGCAAACACACTATTTATTTCAATCCACGCACTCCATACGGAGTGCGACTGATCCGATAAATGCCAAAAAGCCCCCACCGACATTTCAATCCACGCACTCCATACGGAGTGCGACTATCACAGTTTGATTCATCCTGCTAACTGTCAGTATTTCAATCCACGCACTCCATACGGAGTGCGACACGTAACCGGGATAGGAGGTTAGATTTGAGGATTATTTCAATCCACGCACTCCATACGGAGTGCGACAGGGCATTGCCACCTTGCAGGGGCGGTGATGGTATATTTCAATCCACGCACTCCATACGGAGTGCGACGTATTCCACTGCAGGATCGTGCTCCCCCTGTACAGATTTCAATCCACGCACTCCATACGGAGTGCGACAATCGTATCATGCGAGGGGAGGCGGTTTTGTCCGATTTCAATCCACGCACTCCATACGGAGTGCGACTGCCATCTCGTACATAGAGAGACAAAAAGAGCGATTTCAATCCACGCACTCCATACGGAGTGCGACCGTTTCTTTTACGGTGAGGTTCGCGGCCTTCTCATTTCAATCCACGCACTCCATACGGAGTGCGACCTAAGCCCCAGCACAAGCGATTCAAGACCAAGCAATTTCAATCCACGCACTCCATACGGAGTGCGACTAGCGAGTCCTTGAGCCCCCCAAACCATCAATATATTTCAATCCACGCACTCCATACGGAGTGCGACCCATACCGCTCCCCCTTTACTCCTCCCCAAAATATTTCAATCCACGCACTCCATACGGAGTGCGACTTAAGCTATTTGTTTCTGCAGCCCCCCTATTCGATTTCAATCCACGCACTCCATACGGAGTGCGACAATGATCGGCACGGATCGGCGGCGCACCATCAGGAATTTCAATCCACGCACTCCATACGGAGTGCGACCGCAGCATGGGAAGTGGTAGAGAATCTAAACAAAATTTCAATCCACGCACTCCATACGGAGTGCGACCCTCACTGAGCTTCTTTGCCCTCATTTCGTCACCATTTCAATCCACGCACTCCATACGGAGTGCGACGATTGCCGGGTTCCTGATGTATAAGACGATTGAATTTCAATCCACGCACTCCATACGGAGTGCGACCCTCTATTATCTCGGGGGTGCAAAGGGATGTTTCATTTCAATCCACGCACTCCATACGGAGTGCGACAGCGGAAAATGACGGATTCACTCAAACACGAATTGCCATTTGAAATTCCCGCGCATTCCCTGTCCATTTTAAAACAAACAATCTTTGTTTTTCAATAAAAATTAACGAAAGTTGTACTTCAATTGAATATTTCGACAAAATTCGCGGTGCGAATCCCCCTGGGTTTTAATGTGCGCCTAGGATTCGCACCGCGATTAATTTACCTGTACACTAGATCGATCTGGCCGCAACCGAATGTTGAGTTTCTTCCAATATGCAATATTCGCGCTGCGTTGAGCCAAGGGGTGAAAGAAGATAAATCCCCCTCGAAAGTCAAAGCCCCCAACATCCCGCTCCAATCCACGGATTCCTTTTTTCGAGAAGAATACCGGTGCATTTGGTTCAGATATAAGGCAGAAGAAACTAGTCGAACCTCACTCGCTGACTCACATACTTGCAAGGCTGCAGCAATATCTAATTGACCACCATAACGCTCTGCCAAGGTTTCTATCCTTCTCGTAATACTCCTTAGAATCGTAGCAAAATTAATTTCCTGCACCAATTCTCCACCTCTTCTTATCCTAAGCGGAGTTATGAGATGCAACGAACACCAAGAGGCCTGATCCACACAAGTATGGGATGACAGATTCTCAGGAGTAACGGCATCCTTTAGCCATCGGCTATTCGCCCACATGGTCTGGTACTGCGTTCCATGAAGAATATCTGCAAACTCAAAGCGTTTACGCTCAGCCCCTAAACCTATCGTATATACTTGTTCAAATGCAATGGCGATGTCTTCGGCATAACGAGCGGCATTTCCCAGTAAGATCAAGCGGAACGTGAGTAATTCACCCGGAAGATACACCGATTTGGTTCTAGGAGGTTCAATAATATAGGGATTGACAATGTCCTGTCTAGCTCCCCCCAAACGCCGATTTTCAAATAAATAGCTATAGGCATCCGGACGCTGTCTCAACACCCACCCCACAATGCCGTGGAGCGTCGATCCGAGAAAAGCAGGCAATCTCGCGGTTTCCTTACACCTCAGTCGTATGAGCATGGGAAGATAGTCTAGATTAAATAACGGAGATCTGTTTTCCATTTCATCCTCCTTCACATCCGTAGCTCTTTGCTCCAATTAAATTGGAAATTACACCTGTTAATAATATGACACAAATATCAATTATAGATAGTCATATTAGTCAAAAATCACTCCAAACTACGCACACGGAGTAAGACGAACCGGCGCTATGTCTCGGCATTCTCATGGAGATTTCAATCTACGCAAAATATGACGAGCCTTACAAACGGTCACAGTGCTGAAAGCGAATTTCAATCCACGCACTCACACGGAGTGCGACGTTCCTGCTCCGTAATGTCTTCGTCCATATCGAATTTCAATCCACGCACTCACACGGAGTGCGACCCCCCGGGGAGGGGATGCGATATGACACTTTGCACATTTCAATCCACGCACTCACACGGAGTGCGACCGCGATCTCCGCCGGGCCCCTTCTCGACCGCGTTATTTCAATCCACGCACTCACACGGAGTGCGACTTACTGCCCCTCTTTCTTTTCGTCTATCTCGGTAATTTCAATCCACGCACTCACACGGAGTGCGACGGCAGCCGATGTAACATGAGCGGCGACGGCCGGATTTCAATCCACGCACTCACACGGAGTGCGACGACGATCTTGGCGGACATGTTCGCGGCGGCTTCATTTCAATCCACGCACTCACACGGAGTGCGACCTGCCGCTAGTGTGGTGGATTGATTTGTCACGTAATTTCAATCCACGCACTCACACGGAGTGCGACTTCTGGTATTTGCGGGGCGGCCGTCCTATTCGCATTTCAATCCACGCACTCACACGGAGTGCGACTTATTGGGATGCCAATAAGCAGGCAATCATTGGAGCATTTCAATCCACGCACTCACACGGAGTGCGACGGATCACCGCCATTAACAACAATACCCAAGCCATATTTCAATCCACGCACTCACACGGAGTGCGACAGCGAAAAAGAGGGCTTTCATGCACATCGGACATAACTTAGCCTATTTCTCGTTGTAAAAAGCATAACATATGCCTTGGCAATAGACCACTCTGATAAAATCCGACTCTTATCGACAAGATTTGAGGTGCGAATCTCCCGGGGATTTCGTGTGCGCTTAGGGTTCGCACCATGCTAGGCCGCCCCTTCCCCGGAGCAGTCTCTTTCCCTATTTTGTCCCTTAAGAAGAACTCCCATAACGGCTCTTATAATGCCTGTACCCTTGGCGGTTGCCGTACTTATGGTCGGATGAGGAATACTTACCGCCCCTGTGCCTAGGCGCACTGCTGGAATAGCGACTATACCGTTATGCGCCCGCATCACGCTCCAGCTGCTGGAGCTGGTCGATTACATGCATTCACACGGGTATGTGCACCTCGACCTGCGGATCCCCAATGTGCTGTTTCATGACGAGCGGCTGTTGCTGATCGACTTTGGCCTGGCCCGGAGGATCGGCGAACCGCCGGATGCTGAATTCGATCCGCGTTCCCTGTGGGACAGATGGTTCACGAAGGTACGTTCCAAACCCGCCAAAGAAGCCAAAACGGCTTCCGATCTGGAAGATACCGGCCACTTTATGCTGTATATGCTCTACTCCAGCTATGAACCGGACGCAGCAGTAGAAGGCCAAACCACAGAGCAAGCCCAGGAACCGAGCTGGCAGGAAGAGCTCCAGTTGTCGCCGGAGATGCGCCTTATGGTTGAGCGGCTGTTCCGGCTGCAGCCCCACTATCCCGATGCAGCAAGCTTCATTAAGGAGCTGCGAAAGTTTGTCACCACACGGGAAACCCCCTGAAGCATCTGAATCACTGGAGGACCGGTTCGAAGAAGAGCAATTGGACCACGAGATCGCCTGGATCAATCAACAACTCCATGAATGAGGCAGATGCGGCCCGCTGCACGCAAAAAACGTCCGCAAGTGAGAGAAGCTGCTCCCATAACTTGCGGACGTGATTGTTCTTGATCAGTGCGCGGGCACCTGCTGCAGCTTGTCGCTCTCGTCCGGCTTCGCCCGCCGCAGGAAAAATACGGCCAGGACCAGCGCCAGTGCTACCAGGCCGAGCGCCAGCAGGAACGCCTGCTTCATCCCTGCCGACATCGCCAGCGCCTGCAGCTGTGCGGCCGGTACGGACGCTCCCTCCTGAAGAGCGAACCGCTCCGAACCGGTCGTCATAATGGTCACCAGCAGTGCCATCCCGACGGCACCGCCGACCTGCTGGACCGTCCCGGTAATCGCCGTGCCATGCGGGTACAGCAACCGCGGCAGTCCATTCAGACCGTTGGTCATAATCGGCATCATCAGCATCGAGATTCCGAGCATGAAGAACATGTTGAGCGCCATGATCGACACATATGAAACCGCCAGTGTCATCGTAGCGAATCCAATCAAAGAGGCAGACATAAGCAGCAGTCCGACGATCGCCAGACCTCTAGCTCCGAACCGGTCGAACAATCTGCCGGTGACCGGCGACATGATCCCCATCACGACCCCGCCCGGCAGCATCGCCAGACCCGCCTCAAGCGGTGTATACGCCAGCGCATTCTGCAGGAAGATCGGGATCAGCATCATCGTCGAGAACATGGCCATCATGACGATCATCATGATCACGACCGAGAGACTGAACATCGGGTGCTTGAACGCACGCAGATTGAGCATTGGTTCACTCATCCGCAGCTGCCTGATGATGAAGATCAGCAGCGACACTGCCCCTATTGCAATCGGCAGCCATACCGCCGGCGCCGCCCATTCGCCATGCCCTTCGCCGGCGCTGCTGAAGCCGTATACGATCCCGCCGAACCCCAACGCCGAGAGCAGCATCGACACGGGGTCGATCTTGGTCGGGCGCGGATCGGTCACATTGCGCAGCCTGTAATAAGCGAACACGATGACGAACAATGCGATCGGCAGCACGGCATAGAACAGCAGCCGCCAGCTGTAATGGGCGACGATAAGACCCGAGAGCGTCGGTCCGATCGCCGGGGCGAAGGTGATCACGATCCCGATCGTCCCCATAGCTGCACCCCGTTTGGCCATCGGCACGATCGCCAGGACTACGTTGGTCAGCAGCGGGAACATCAACGCAGTGCCGCCGGCCTGGACGATCCGTCCGAGCAGGAGCCAGCCAAAGGTCGGCGCGAGCGCTGCGATCAGCGTGCCCGCCGTAAAGCAGCCCATGGCACTCAGGAACAAGCCCCGGGTTGTAAATCGCTGGATCAAAAAGGCGGTAGCCGGAATCAATACCGCGATGACCAGCAGATAGCCCGTCGACAGCCATTGTGCTATATTAGGAGATACCCCCAGATCGTTCATGATCGGCGTAAGCGCCACATTGAGCAGCGTCTCGTTCAGAATCGCCACAAAGACACCGAGCACCATCACGAGCACGATCAGCCGGTTGCTCTTGCTTCCGAAGGCGGATTGGGACTCCTCATTTTGTTGTTCTTGTACCACTTTTCAAACTCCTCTCTGCCTGCCTTATGCACGCCAATCTTAGGGAACATTGGTTATTATACCATGTCTTGCACTTCTTAGTGTTCTTCCAAATTGCTATCCTGATCCTTTTTTCGAAATCTGTGAGAGCTCGGCCCCAGTCTCCAACTTCTTCGGTCTCTTGCCTACTTTTCCACTTCGTTGCGGACACAGTAGGCGCTAATTCAAACATAAGCCCCCAAATGCCGCGCTTGGCGGACAGACGTTCCGTTATATCGCGCCATTCTGCTGATTCGGATCATTTATCGGGCGGATAACGGATCGTCTGTCCGTTGCCTCCCCTTTTCGGCAAGTTGTCCCTTTTAGGCGCTACTGTGTCCGGATCTGCTTCGTAATGCTGCTGTGTCCGGAGCGAGGTCGGCAGTGCGTACCGCTACTGTGTCCGCAGCTATGCTCAGGGCAGTCCCGCTCTCTACAGAAACGCCTCCCTATGCTGCTCCACCCATGCGGAGAAAGGTTGGGCCGGGCGGCCGGTTACCTGCTCGACCGTCGTCACGACGGTCGTCCCAATCGCCGGCGGCGTGCTGTGTATCTCCACGAAGAAGGCGATCGACTCCTCATCATAGCCTTGAGCTACCCAGCGCGCCCGCGCCTCCTGCTCGGATAACTCGACGAACGTAATCGGACGGTCGATCGCCTGGCTGATGATCGCAACCTGCTCCTCCGGAGAGATCAGCTCCGGACCGGTCAGCGTGTAGCATCGCTCGTGGTGTCCATCTTCTACCAAGGTCGCGGCCGCCACCGCAGCAATATCTGCTTCATGGACGATGGCGCTGCGTACCTTTCCGCCTAACATTCGCACCTCACCCTTCTCGCGGATCGGGGTCCGCCAATCGTCCAAGGCATTGGCCATGAAGCCTACCGGCTGGATGAAGCTCCACTGCATCCCGCTCTGTCTGATCGCATCTTCTACCGGCCCTTCGCCATACAGAGTCAAGTAAGTTACACGCGATACACCCGCTTCCCGCGCCAGCTCTACTACCTCCGGCTGCGTCTCCAATACAGCGCCCTCCTGGTCGCTCGACGGAAATAGATACATCGCCCGCACGCCAGCCAACGCCGCTCCCAGCGTGGCTGGCTCCATCAGATCTCCCTTCACGACCTCGACCCCATCCGGCAGACGGGCGCCGTCCGGGTTGCGGGTTAACGCCCGGACCTGCTGACTCTTCCCTAGCAAATGCTCTACCAAATGCCTGCCGATCGTGCCTGTCGCACCAGTTACCAATATTGTCATCTCATAACCTCCATCTAATAGAAAGTGTATTTGTTCTTCACAGCTTTCATTATAAAGAGGCATTCCTGACAGCTAGATTGTCAGGAATGAGGCAGCAAAAATCCCCCAGCTCTGCATAAATGCGCCCGCACCTGGTTAAAAGGATGAAAACGAATCAACTTTCATTGTCCATCCATCTGGAATAAACTGGATCACCCATGGCAATCATGAACGCTATACGACTTACCGCAGGGGGAGATGACATGTCTACCAGCAACAACCGCAGCGGCAGCACGAAGGAGCGCTTCTCCCGCTTTGGATTTATACTCGCAGCGATCGGCAGCTCCGTGGGACTCGGCAACATGTGGAAGTTCCCGTACATCACCGGGGAAAACGGCGGCGCCGCCTTCTTCCTGCTGTTCATCGTCTGTCTGGTCCTGGTCGGGCTCCCCGTATTGCTCGCGGAGCTTGCGATCGGCCGCAACGGCCGGGCCAGCGCCGCCTCTTCCTTCGTCCGGCTCGGCGGCGGACCTGCGTGGCGCGGTGCCGGACTGCTGCAGGTACTGACGCCGTTTTTGATCCTTTCGTTCTACATCATCGTCGTCGGCTGGACGCTGCACTACGCGATCCTGGCCTTCAGCGGGCGGCTCTTTGCCGATGGTGATTTCGGCGGCGCCTTTACCGCCTTCAGCTCGAGCTACTGGCCGCTGATCTGGCAAGCCATCTCGATGGTGCTGGTCGGCTTGGTGATCGCCAAAGGAGTAGCTGGCGGGATCGAAAAATTCAACAAGATCCTGATCCCTTCGATGGCGGTATTGCTAGTGCTGCTTATGGTTCGCTCTGTGACGCTGCCCGGCGCCTCGGAGGGCGTCTCGTTCTTCCTCCAGCCCGACTTTTCGGTGCTAACTCCCGAGTCGGCGCTCATCGCCCTGGGGCATGCGTTCTTCTCACTGTCGCTCGGCATGGGCATCCTGATGACCTACGGCGCTTATGTCGACAAGAACCAGTCCCTCGGCACCGCGACCGTTGCAATCGGCGTTGGCGATCTGCTCTATGCGCTCATCGCCGGTCTGATCATCTTCCCGACGACGTTCTCCTTTGGCATCGCGCCGGATGAAGGGGCCCGCCTCGTATTCATTGCCTTGCCGGCTGCTTTCTCGGCGATGCCGCTGGGCTCGCTGTTCGGAGGTTTGTTCTTCGCCCTGTTGGCAATCGCCGCGCTTACCTCTGCCGTCTCCATCCTGGAGGTGCCGGTTGCATTTGCCAAGGAGCAGTGGGGCTGGAGCCGGACGCGCGCCGTGTATACCGTCGCCTTCATCTGCTTTCTGTTCGGTGTGCCGCTCGCCCTCTCCAACGGATTGGTCCCTGGGCTTATGATCGGCGGCCGCACTCTGTTCGATTGGGTCGACTTCATCACCGCCAATATCCTGCTGCCGCTGATCGGATTGCTCATCACGATTTTTGCCGGCTACCGCTGGAAGAACGTCGCCGAGGCAAGCGGTCTGCGGCCCGTCTGGTTCCGGCTATGGCTGTTCAGCCTCCGGTATATCGCGCCAATCCTGATGCTGCTTGTGTTGCTCTATACCTCAGGGGTGTTGAGCATATAACTTGACGCAAGAGACAGAAGAGATCCTAATCAAACCTAACCTAGACACCCCCGGCCATGAGGCCGGGGGTGCAGCTATACCTGGATAATAATCGGCAGGATCATCGGCCGCCGCTTGGTCTCGGCGTAGACGAACTTGCCGACAGCTTCCTTCACCGACTGCTTGTAGAGCGACCAGGAATTCGTGCGGTTTTCCTGCAGCTGGGTGATCGCCCCTACAGCCAGACGTCCCACTTCCTCCATCAGCCCTTCCGACTCCCGCACATAGACGAATCCCCGGGAGATGATATCAGACTTGGAGACAACCATCCGGCCATCGATGCGACTGAGGGAAAGGATGACGATCAGGATTCCGTCTTCTGAGAGCACCTTGCGGTCCCGCAGCACGATATTGCCCACATCGCCGATCCCCAGACCGTCTACCAGCGTGTCGCCGCTGTGGATCTTGCGTGTCTGCCGGGCCGTGCCGTCTTCGATGTCCACCACATCGCCGTTACCCAGGATGAAGATGTGCTCCGGCTCCACGCCCACCGCCTCGGCCAGCTGCCGGTGCTGATGAAGCATCCGCACCTCGCCGTGCACCGGGATGAAGTACTTGGGCTTCATCAGGGTCAGCATCAGCTTCAGCTCTTCCTGGCTGGCATGACCGGAGACATGCATGCCGGTCACCGTACCGGACCCATAGATGACATGGGCCTTGCGGTCGAACAGGTGGTCTACCACTTTGGCGACATTGCGCTCATTGCCTGGGATTGGCGTTGCCGCGATGATGACGGTATCACCAGGCAGCACCTCCACTTGACGATGCGTACCGCTTGCGAGCCTGGCCAGGGCGGCCGCGGGTTCTCCCTGGCTGCCCGTACAGAGGACGACGACCTCATGCGGGGCATATCGTCCGATATCCTGCGGCTCGATGAGCATATCCGGCTGCAGCTGCAGAAAACCGAGCGGAGCGGCAATCTCGACGACATTGACCATGCTCCTGCCGAGCAAGGCGATGCGCCGGTTCGTCCGCTGTGCCGCATCGATGACCTGCTGCAGCCGGTTGATGTTGGAGGCAAACGTAGCGAGGAAGATTTTGCCCGTCGCCTCTTCGAAAGCTTTCATAATATGATTGCCGACATTGCTCTCTGACGGGGTGAAGCCCGGGCGCTCGGCATTGGTGCTCTCGGAGAGCAAGGCCAGCACCCCCTGCTCGCCAATCCCCGCCATTTTGTGAATATCGGCATATTGCTTGTTTACGGGAGTCAGATCAAATTTGAAATCGCCCGTATGCACGACATTGCCTTGCGGGGTGCCGATAACTATGCCGAGACAGTCCGGTATACTATGGTTGGTCCGGAAGAACGTCAAATCTAGCCCTCCCAGCTTCAATCGACTCTCCGCGTCGATCTGATGCCGCTCCGTCGTATCGAGCAGCCCATGCTCGCTCAGCTTGCGCTCGATTAACCCGAGCGTCAGCTTGGTGGCGTAGATCGGCAGATTCAACTGCTTGATAAGATATGGAATACCGCCGATATGATCCTCATGCCCGTGGGTGACGACAAGCGCACGCACTGAATCCCTGTGCTCCAGCAGATATCCGATATCCGGAATGATGACGTCGATACCCAGCAGCGTCTCGTCGGGAAACTTGGAACCGCAGTCGATCGCGATGATATCATCGCCACACTGAATAACATACATATTCTTGCCGATTTCGCTGACGCCTCCAAGGGCGGCTATAGATAATCTGTTATCGCAATTCGTGCGCATCGCTGTTATCCTCCGTCCACTAATCTCTTGCCTGTTTGAGATGAGCCTTTCATAAGCTCGCATACCCGTTACTATGGCATAGGAAGCCTTGTTTTATGCGAGTCCAACAAGCAGGAGCGTTTGGATCACCGGCACCAAAGTCGTAGCGCTCCGTCTCCCCCACAGCAAGAAGACCTATGCGCATACGCATAGGTCCCCTCACATTTTTTGATCTACTCCATTGACTCCAAAGCACGCAACAGTGCGGTTACGGCTTCGGCACGGGTAGTCATGGCGCCGGGCTGGAAGTTCCCCGCTGCATTACCCTGCACGATACCGTTCCGTGCCAGCGTCGCTACAGCCGACCTTGCCCAAGCAGGAATCGTCCGCTCATCCGTAAACGCTGCTGATGCCTGCGCTTCGGACAGGTTCAGCGCATGGGCGAGCATGACCGCCATCTCGGCGCGGGTAACAGCTGCGCCCGGACGGAAGCTGCCATCCTCGTAGCCTTGGATGATGCCTGCCTCGACAGCCAGAGCGATGGATGTCTGCGCCCAAGCGCCGATGTTCTCGCGATCGGAGAAAGTAAGCGGCGAGCCTTCACCCTCCAGATGCAGGGCACTCACGAGCATCACGGTAAATTCGGCACGAGTTACTGTGTGGCCAGGCTTGAATGTCCCATCCGGATAACCCGTGACGAACCCGCTCCGCACGGCTTGCCGGATCCCCAACTCTGCCCAGTGACCCACAATATCGCTCAAGTTTACCGTTACCTCGGGCTCCGTGGAAGGAAGCTCAGGCTCTGTAGATGGGGACTCCGTCTCCGGCGTCTCTTCCATTTCATTGACGGCAAAAACAGCAAATTTGGTGAAATGATCTACCTGAACCGAGACCCGATTGCCTTCCACTTTAGATTCACCTGCAAGCACCCAGGCTTTATCTGCTTCATCATAAAAGAACACTGCCACTGTCTGATCTTTTTGCACTTTGGCCGGGTCAAATGCAAAGCTCAGCGTAACCGGCTGGCTGAAATTATCCGTGTAGCTCTTAAGAAGCTCAAACACCGGACTTGCGAGTTGTTCTCCGGCTTGCAGCAAACCTTCTGTATTCATAACCTCAGTGATCGAAAGCTCTACCGCTCGCGGTGAAGCGCCTGCCGGAATCGCCAAGCGCACCCGATTATCTTGCAGGCTCAATTCACCTGCCGTCGATGCTGGCAGCGTCAGCTTACCAGTAGTAGATGTTACAGGGCCCTGAACAACAGGGGGAACATATATATTGCCAGGAGGCGATGGCTGCGACGAGCGCGTCACCGTTAAGGTGTAAGTCCGTGTCGTCACTTTGTCCTCGGCGGTGACGACTATGAGCACGGTGTTCGCTCCCTCTTTCAATGCGAGTGCACTGCTGCTCACGCCGCTTGCCACCGCGACAGCCGGTCCATCATTGACCTGCACGGTCACGGTTGACCCGGCATCCGCCGTGGTTGGCGTCACGCTCAGGCTGTTCACCGTGTAACCTACCGTCGCTTGATATCTGTCCAGCTCTGCATCAAAATCCGGACTCAAGGTTCCCTGCGAGAGCGAAAGTCCGCTCAGATCCGCAATCGCGGACAATGGCCGCGCCTCGCGCGTTACCGTTAAGGTGTAAGTCCGTGTCGTCATTTTGTCCTCGGCGGTGACGACTACGAGCACGGTGTTCGCTCCCTCTTTCAATGTGAGTGCATTGCTGCTCGCG
This sequence comes from Paenibacillus jepli, assembly GCF_047238105.1. Lineage (NCBI taxonomy): Bacteria > Bacillati > Bacillota > Bacilli > Caryophanales > Paenibacillaceae > Paenibacillus > Paenibacillus jepli. The sequence goes on along the minus strand of NZ_JBDFMD010000001.1, from coordinate 5,664,094 downwards.
CCGCTTGCAACCGCGACAGCCGGTGCATCATTGACCTGCACGGTCACGGTTGACCCGGCATCCGCCGCCGTCGGCGTCACGGTCAGGCTGCTCACCGTATAACCTACCGTTGCTTGGTACGTCCTTTCCTCTGCGTCAAAAGTTGGGGTTAGCGCACCGTTTGATAGCTCAAGGCCTTCCAGCCTGTTCCGGAGATCGATGAGTTCGAGTTTGGTCTCGCCCGAGAACAGTTGAAGCGGAATCGCTGAGATATCTAAACTTGAAGACTGGATCACGAAGGTCACGTATCCGCCAGTTGTGTAAGACGAATAACCTTGCGATACTGGACCAGAGCTGAACACTGGGTCATTGTCATAAAACACCGTTTGCTCGCTGCCCTGCGCAAACACCGAGGTTCGCCCCTCGGTCAGCAGCTCCTGTTCCGAACTAAAGACCCGGAACGTGGCCTCGACGTAGCCATCACGGGTAATACTCGATACCACTCCGTCCAGAACTGCATAAGCCGCTGCCGCTTCCGGCTTGGTTCCATTAACGTTTGTAAGGCTCGGCATATTGCTCAGCGCCTCACTATTATATGGGAAACTATAAATCGGAACCCAACTGATCCCACCTTCCGTAATATGGCCGCCGACAGTATACCTCTCTATATCCGTATCGACCGTAAGCTGCGTACCTGTTGCATCAGCAGGGGACACTGTCCCCCCATCCGCATAGCGCATGTGCAATACTTGACCTTCATCCAACTCCTCATCCAGCGTGATATAAACATAATCATACATACCAACACAACCGCTCAAAAGGAGGATCAAACTCGTGAAGCTGATGAACCAAGCAAACTGTTTAGTGACTTTAGACATGGATGATATCGCCTTCCTATCTCGTTTTATATCTATTATAGCTGGGCGATAGGACGATTAAATGTTACTAAAGATAGAGAAGTATGAAGGATATGGCGTCTATTTGTCGAATATCGTCATCAACATGTGAGAAACACAGCTGTTCAATTCGCAAGCGCAGGGGGCCCCATCCGTGAGCCAGTACAATCTGGTCATTCTACTTCTACTACTGGCAGGCGTGCTGCTGCTGTTCATCGCTTACTTATCCTTCCGCAAGCACAGGCTTGCGGTTACCAGATACAGCGGTCTGGCCATGTTCGCTTCCGCCGTCTATGCGATTGGGTATGCGTTCGAGCTGATGAGCCCGACTCTGGAGGGTAAGCGTGTTTGGCTGATGGTCGAGTATATCGGCATCTCATTCATACCCGTTTTCTGGCTGTTGCTGGCGCTGCATTATACCGGATACCACACCAAGCTGAAGCCGCAGCTGACCCCGCTGCTGTTTGTCATCCCTTCGCTGACACTGCTTATGCACTATACCAATGACTATCATCATCTGTTCTATGCAAGCATCCTGCCTCCCGGGAATCCCGCAGCCCCCTTGCAGCTCGAGCATGGCTTTTGGTTCTGGATTCACGTCTCATACAGCTATCTGCATTTTGCCGTCACGATCGCGCTTTACATCCTGAGCTATCTCCGATCCAATCCCGTCATGCGTAAGCAAATCGCGGTTCTGCTTGCTGGCGGTCTGGCACCTATCATGACGAACGTTCTCTACGTCTTCGGGACGGGCGACGGCAGACTCGACCTTACCCCGCTCGGCTTCGCCGTGACAGGCGTCGCTCACATATGGGGCATCTACAAATTCAATCTGCTTCGACTCGTCCCTATAGCTATTCAACAGGTGTATGATACGATGAAAGACGGCGTCATCATCATCGATTATGATGATAACATGACAGATATTAACCAAGCGGCCAGTCACATGTTTCCTCAGCTTCTGCCTATCCGGGACAGCGAACACTCCATCCATGATGTGCTGAAGGACGTGCCGGAGCTGCTGGCGGTACTAAACCAGAATGAACATCACGAGAATCAGGTCCGTATCGCGCGCCCCGGGGGAACGAGATATTACAGTGTGAAAGTTTCGACGCTTCATGATAGCAGCCAGGCGGTTATCGGCCGCATGCTGCTGTTGAGCGATATGACCAGCATGGTTCGGGACCAGGAGGCGCTCAGCGAGCTCGGCGGGTTCAAGGACAAGCTGTTCACCACCATCGCGCATGACATTCGGGACCCGCTGGCGATATTGATGAATCTGATGGAGCTGCTGGAGGAGGAAGCCGAGACGGCATGGAAGGGGGATACAAGGCTGATCCGCGAAGTGAGGGACGAGGTTAAGCGAACCTATATGTTAGTGGAGGGCTTGCTCGACTGGTACCGCAGCCAAGCCGGTAAAGCCATCTATGCGCCGACGGCATGGGACTTGGCCGAGATTGCCCTGCAAGCTGCGGATACGATGCAAAACAGAAGCCTGAAAAAGCACGTGACCGTGCACATGCGCATCGAGAAGGGCACGCTCGTTATAGCGGACAAGGAAATGATCGGGCTGGTGCTGCGCAATCTGTTGTCCAACAGCATCAAGTTTACACCTCCCGGCGGTACCGTGACGATCAGCGCAGTTGTCATAGACGCCCGGATCAACGTGTCTGTTGCGGATAACGGAATCGGCATGGAACCTGGCGCGTCAGAATCGCTCTTTCACAGGATTCAGCAGCAGCCCGAAACCAGCACCGATGGCGAGCCCGGCGCAGGGCTGGGACTTTACCTCTCGGCAAAACTGATCCAGCTTCATGGCGGCGAGATCTGGTGTCAGAGCTCACCTGGCGAGGGCAGCTTGTTTACCTTCAGCCTGTCTTCTGCCTAAGGCAGCAGTTTCTGCTCTCGCGCGGCCGCTACGGCCTGGACGCGATTTTTTACATCCAGCTTGCCGAACAGATTGGCGATATGATTCTTCACCGTGCCCTCTATAATAAATAGCCGCTGAGCAATCTCCTTGTTGGACAGTCCTTCACTGATCAGCCTCAGCACTTCCACCTCGCGCCTTGTCAGATCATCCGCCAGCGGCCTCGCAGGCTCTTGGCTGCTCGCGACAGCGGGCGCAAGTCGTTCCGATATCGCTCGTCGCACGGTCTCTCGCAGTCTCTCACTGTCAACCGGCTTGATGAGATAGTCATACGCGTATACCTCAAATGCGGGCAGCGCGAACTCTTTGTGCGACGTCACAAATACCAGCTTCAGTCCCTGCCCAGCCTCCCGCAGCCGCTTGGCAAACGCAAGACCATTCTCATGCGGCATCTCGATATCGACGAAGGCCAAGTCCACCTCATGATCGCGAATATAGCCATAAGCCGACGTTGTCTCAACGAAGCTTCCGACCACTTCCACACCTTCGATAACCGCCAGCAGCCGTTCCATAATAAAATGCATCGCTTTCTTGTCATCGATGATGATTACCTTCACTGGTACATCAACCTGCTTCCTGCTCGCCTTTTCTCCAGCATACCACATCTCTCCAACTCCGGGACATCCAGCGGCAATCAAACACAAAACTTGTACATCAAGTTGGCGATTCGCTGCGTTGAAGTCTGGCTGGTGCAGACCCGGAGTCGCTGCCCGGCTTGATGGCGATCAGGCCATAGAGGATGGAGAGCACGGTGATGCCCGCGAGGGCGTAGAAGAGCCAGTCCGGAAACCGGCTCATCCCGATCGAGACGAGCGGCGGCCCCAGCGCGACACCGATGAACCGCATACTGCTGTATAAGGATGTGACTGTACCGCGCTGCTCTTTGTCGATGCCTTCCGTGATCAGCGCATCCATACACGGCAGGGCAGCGCCTATTCCGATGCCGCCGACTCCCATGCAGAGGAACAACAACCAGATGGCCTTTGATTCGGTGCTCGCAATAACGACCAGAGCTGCTGTCAGAAGAGCCAGACCGATCAGCGATACCCATTTCATGTGCAGCTTGCTCTCGCCGATCCATTTTCCCGATAGATAGGAAGAGAGACATAGAGCCGACAACGGAATCGCCAGCATCGCGCCTTTGAGGACGCCTTTCATGGCATATACTTCCTCCAACACCTCAGATAGATAGAAAAGCACGCCGAACAGGACCAGCATCGCCGTAGCGCCGATGATGAAGATTGCAGACAGCCAGCGGCCATCCGCCTTGGCGGTCTTCCTCAGCGTCGAGACAAAATCACGGATGCCCTGAGCTTGCTGCTTGTTATCCCTGGATGGCACGCGGATAAAGAACAGGATCAACAAGATCGAGATCAGACAGAATACGGGGATAGACAGGAATAGTGCGGTCCAAGTCCATAAGGCGAGCAGGGCGCCAAGGATCGGACTGACCACCTTGCCCAATGTATTGGACGTCTCCACGATGCCCAACGCTCCGCTGACTTCCTTCTCACTCTTGTACATATCCCCGACCAGCGGCATCACGATCGGTGCAGCACCGGCAGCGCCGATCCCTTGAATAAGCCGCCCTGCCAGGATGACTGCGTAGACCGCGCCTCCTGCGAACAGCGGGGCAAGACCCGATAACAAGCCGCCCAATCCGGCGATGATCAAGCTGGGGATCATGATCTTCTTGCGGCCAAACCGATCCGAAAGGTATCCGGCCAGCGGGATCATCAGAATGGCAGCAACTGAGTACACGGTGATGAGCATGCTGATCTGAAGCGAATTCACCTTGAGCTCCCGCTGCAGAGTGGGCAGCACCGGGATCAGGATGGAGTTGCCCAGCGTCATAATCAACGGCACAGAAGCCGTGGCGATCAAAGCTTTGTAATTACGGCTTGCCATGAACGCATCTTCCCTTCTTGCCGTTCGGCAAATGACAGTTCCCATAGGGTAGGCGGATTACAAAGGTTTTATGCAGGTTACACCACCATGATAAACAGTGCCCTTAAGGCAATGTTGCACATTGGGCAACGAAATGCTAAAGTTAGTGTAGTTCCCAATAATCCCTGAACAAGAGGAGGACGAGACCTGTATCAGATGAACACTAGAAGCCTGCGCGATATTAAAAAGGAAGCGACCGCCCACGCGCTGGCGGACGCAGCGTTTGAGCTGGCCATGGACCGCGGGATGGACGGCTTTGTTGTGGAGGACGTTGTCCAGCGTGCGGGGTATTCCCGTCGCACCTTTGCCAATCACTTTTCGTGCAAGGAAGAGGCCGTAGCCACCGCAGCCATCTTGTTCGACCGGGCGAAGGAAAAGGAAGCTGAGCTGGTGCTTGCCAACTTGGATAGCGACCTGCCTTTTCTGGATAAACTCTACTCGTTATTGAAGATGCAGCTTACGGAAGAACTGTTTGCCAAGATGAGTCATGTCATTCAGCTTTCCAAGCATCACCCGTCGCTGGAACCTTATATTCTAAGCGCTTTTCACAGCTTGCAGATCGATGCCCAGGAGCGGCTCGGCATGATTGCCCAAGGCCGTTATCCGGACGGCTACGTCCAGATGCTGATCGGCGCGCTGTACGGTGCGATCCTGCCCGTGCTTGACGGCAGCTTGAATGTGCGGCTTCCGACTTCGCACGCAGCTGAGAAAGAACATGCGATTCCATTCGAGCAGTACCTGGACACTTTGTACGGCTATTTACGTCAAGGCTTTTAAACTAAAGATAAAATCTAATTCGCGACAAGGGAGAGAAACCTACTGCTATGTCAACCTTTCTGTATCAGCTAGGCAAGAAAGCCTATGCCAAACCCTGGTATGTCATCACGAGCTGGGTGGTCATCCTCGGCGTTGTCCTGGCCATGCTGGGTGTGAACGGCATCAATGTCAGCTCCGACATCAAGATTGAAGGCACGGAAGCCCAAAACGTACTGGACAAACTCGAAGCTGAGCTGCCGGAAGCCTCCGGCGGGCAAGCCAGCGTCGTCTTCACGGTTGCCGAGGGCGAGCGGCTGGATACGCCGGAGCGGATCGGCGCTATTCTGGAGACGATCAATCAAGTATATGAGCTGGATTATGTCATCAATCCAGCCGAGTTGGCTGCTGCCGCCGCCCAGAGCGGAGCGATGCAGGGCCAGCCGGGGATGGACGAGGCAGGCATGCAGGCTGGCGCCGAGCAAGGCATGGGCGAAGCTGGCATGCAAGCCGGCGCCGAGCAAGGGGCAGCTGATCCCGGAGCCGGAGCGGAGATGCCCGCTGAGATGCCGCCGTACATGCCGCTCATGATCGACGGGATGCCGGTGCCCGGCATGCTGATCGCCACGGACGGCAGTGTCGGCCTGTTTCAATTTCAATTCACCGTCCAGCAGAACTCGCTGCCTCCTGGCGTGACCGATGAGGTCATCGACGCGATCACCGTCGTCGAAGACGGCACCGGCATCACTGCCCTGCCAAGCGACTCGCTGAAAGTGCCTGAGATTCCAATCGGCTCCCATGAGATTATCGGCCTCGCGGTCGCTGCAGTTGTCCTGATCATGACGCTCGGCTCTCTGGTCGCAGCCGGTCTGCCGATCGTTATCGCCTTGGTTGGCGTAGGCATTGGCGTGGGCGGTGCATTTGCCCTTTCCAACTACGTCACTATGACTTCCTTCACACCTGTACTGGCACTGATGATCGGCTTGGCCGTAGGAATCGACTACGCGTTGTTCATCGTCAACCGACAGCGCCGCCTCATCCTGGACCAGGGTCTGACCGCTCACGAAGCGACGGGAAGGGCCATTGGAACCGCCGGCAGCGCCGTGTTCTTCGCCGGCCTGACGGTCATCATCGCGCTCTGCGGGATGCTCGTCATCGGCATCTCGTTCCTGAGCATGATGGCCCTGGTCGCTTCGGCGACGGTCTTCATCAACGTGCTCATCGCGCTTACGCTCCTGCCTGCGCTGCTGGGGCTGGTCGGAGAGCGTATCGTATCGAAGAAAGCCCGCGAGAAGCGTGCCCGGGCGGGCGGCCAATCGCACGGCTTCGCCGAGCGTTATGTCCGAGGCGTCGTCAAATTCCGTTGGCTGGTCATCGTTGCCGTCATCGCCATCCTGGGCACGGCCGCCATTCCGGTCGCCCAGATGGAGCTCGGCATGCCTTCAGGCGCCACTGCCAACCTGGATCCCCCAGGCAGACAGAGCTATGACGCGATCTCAGAGGGCTTCGGTGAAGGCTTCAACGGTCCGCTGCTGCTGGTAGCAGAGCCATCGGAAGCCGGCGGTGCGATCGCGCCTCAGACGATGGGGCAGCTGGTGCAGGATATTCAAAGCCTGGACAATGTCTCCGTGGTATCGCCGCTCGGGATGAATCCGGACGGCACGATCGCGATCCTGAGCGTCATCCCGCATACAGGTCCGACCGATACCGAGACCAAGGAATTGGTCACCGCACTTCGCGATCCCGATTCTGCCATGTCACAGTCATATGATGTTACCATTGGCGTTACGGGCTTCACTGCTATCAACATTGACATGTCATCCAAGCTGGCCGAGGTATTCCCGATCTACATCGGCATCATCGTCTTGCTCTCATTGATCATCCTGCTGCTGGTGTTCCGCTCGATCATCGTTCCTGTGAAAGCGACCGTCGGCTTCCTGCTCAGTATCATGGCGACATTCGGCATCACCACGGCGGTATTCCAGTGGGGCTGGTTCAACCAGCTGTTCGGATTCGACACGGGCGGCCCGCTGCTCAGCTTCATTCCGATCATGGTGACCGGCATCCTGTATGGACTGGCGATGGACTATCAGGTATTCCTCGTCTCCTCGATGCGCGAGTCGTATGTCCACGGACACCGCGGCAGCAAGAGCGTCATCCACGGCTATGAGCAAGCCAGCCGCGTTGTGGTGGCCGCAGCAATAATCATGGTAGCGGTATTCGCCGGCTTTATCTTCACGCATGATATCATGATCAAGCAGATCGGCTTTGCCCTGGCGATCGGCATCCTGATCGACGCCTTCGTCATCCGCATGGCGCTGGTCCCGGCGGTTATGGCTCTGTTCGGCGACCGAGCCTGGTGGCTGCCGAGATGGCTGGACCGGATGCTGCCGAACCTTGATGTCGAGGGCGACAAGCTCATCAATAAACTGCTTGCCCAGGATCGGGCGCAGGCGGAATCGAAGTCATAGCCCAGAAATACGCAAGCCCCCTGTCCATCCTCGAGGATGGACAGGGGGCTTTTTGTTCGAGTCACGAGCGTGTCACGCTATCAGCGCCCGGCAACCGTGACAACACACTGTCGTCAAAGGGAAATCGGCCGCTGCGGGCCCGCTCGAGCAATCGTGCCAAAGCAATTCTGGCACTCGACTGGAGCTCTGCAGAGTAGCCGAAGGCGACGCTGTTGGCGGCGAATTCATCTTCGTCGACGACCTGCCAGTCGCCGCCCGGGCCCTTGATCAGATCCAGATCGAGATCGACAAACGAGATGCCTTCATCCGTTACAAGGGAAGGCATGGCTACATTACAGTAGTAGGAGACGACCTTCCCTTCCTCGATGCCGATCGCCACCGTATACCATTCTTTGAGGAAGAACAGCTCCAGTGAGGTGTTATTAATCGTAAACACATTATTCTTGGTGTGGTGCACCAGCTTCCTGCCCGGCTTGCACAGCACCATTACGTAATCGTCATTTTGTTCGACCCATTCCCCTGACCATTCGTAATGCGGCCGATCGGGGAGTTTGAGCGCTTGCATATGGATAGTTTTGTTCAATGGCAGCTCCTGACCTTCTTCCTATGAATTACTTGTCAGTATACCATGAAACAGCCGGACACAGACACTGCCTCCCCCACTGAAAGCCGCAGGCAATCGACAGCCGAATCCGACAAAAATCGTGTATACTGGTAACAAAGGAATACCCTGCTTATTGGAGGAACCTACGTTGAACGGACATCTCAATGAAATCACGCTGCTAAAAGCCAAACTGACCGTTCCGCGCGTCCGCGAAGACCTTGTCGAACGCCCCCGACTGCTGATGGAGCTGGATCGGTGCGCAGACGGACGTCTGACCGTTGTCTGCGCACCGGCCGGGTACGGGAAGACGACGCTGCTGAGCCAGTGGGCGCAAGGAGCCGGACGCAGAGCTGCATGGGTCGCTCTGGACGAACTCGACAATGACCCGGTGCGGTTCTGGCGCTATATCGCGGCTGCGCTTGCTGGAGCGGCTCCAGGCGAGGCCGGATCCCGCATCGGCTCATTGGCCGGGATGCTGCCGCATGCATCGCTTTATACCTTTGTGGACGGATTGATGAACGAATGGCACAATCTGCCCGAACAAGCGGTGCTCATCCTCGATGACTATCACGTCCTGACAGACCCGTGCATCCATGACAGTCTGGCCTATGCCATCCAATATCTTCCCGAGCAAGGGCATCTGATCATCGGCACCCGCAGCGATCTCCCGTTCTCAACCGGCAGGTGGCTCGGGAGAGGCGAGATGCACGTCCTCTCTTTGGCCAAGCTGCAGTTCAGTGAAGAAGAGACCGCCAGCTTCTATGCCAAGACACACCGTCTGCGTCTAACCCCGGAACGCATCCATACTCTCCATAAGCGCTCTGAAGGCTGGATCACCGGACTGCACCTGGCAGCCGTTTCCCACAGCGCTGCCCCGGATAGAGGTCCGATGATCGAACCGCCAGGCGGCAGTCACCGGGCTGTAGCCGACTACCTGTTCGAAGAGGTGTTCAGCGCGCTCTCTGAGGAGCTGCAGCGGTTCCTGCTTTATACTTCGGTCCTGGAGAGGATAGACGCGGGGCTGTCCCGGGTTGTCTCCAGAGAGGCAGACAGCGATCGGATACTGAACCGTCTGGAAGCGGACAATCTGTTCATCCTGCCGATAGATGTCCTGGGCAGCTGGTACCGGTATCACCCTTTGTTTGCCGAGTTTCTCCGGACAATGCTCAGGCGCACGGATCCCGATGGGCTGAGGCAAGCGCATCGGTTGGCCAGCGGTGCCTGCGCGGCGCGCGGCATGTTCGATGATGCCATCGACCACGCGCTGACAGCCGAGGATTATGGAGCCGCCATGCAGCTGCTGGAGCATCATATGGAAGAGATCCTTCGCCAAGGCGAGTTTACCAATGCCCTCAGGTGGCTGGAGAAGATGCCCTCAGACAGCGTCGCCTCTTCGGAATGGCTGATCCTGCACGCTTTTGTGTTGACGGTATCCGGCAGGACGACCCGTGCCGAGCAGCTCGTGCACACGATCAAAGACCGGCTGGACACAGAGACGGATCAGGACAAGCAGGCGTATATCGCATCCGGGCTGTTCTTCATCCGTTCCAATCTCCTTTTCTTCAGCGGCAGTTACGAAGAATGGCAGACCTATGCAGACAACCTCGATGAAGACTTTCTGATCGACGATGGCATCTTCTACAGCTACAACTTCAACATCTCGGAGCCGCTCATCAATCGGACACGCATCGGCCTCAAAGGCGCGCTCTCGCCGGAGGCGGAGGTCGTCGGCCTGCGTTTCAGTCAGGTGCTGGAGACACACGGCTGGCGGCATTCCCTGTTTAACCTCTATGTCAGGCTGTCGCTTGCCGAAGGGTACTATGAATGGAACCGGATCGCCGACTGCCAGCGCCTGCTGGATCAGATCGGCGCCTATGATGAGCTGGCAGCCACACCGGGGCTGTTCGTGCCTCACCGTATCCTGCAGACCCGGCTGTACATCCTCTCCAGGCAGTGGGAGCTGGCGCATGCCTGGATCGGCGATGCCCTGCTGGCGGCGGCCGCTTATCCCGATCCGCGCTGGCTGTCGGCGCTATCGGCGTTCAAGGCGAGACTACATCTGGCGAGAGATGAGCTAGGCAAGGCGAGACAAGAAGTCTCGCAGCTGCAGCTTTCCGCACACGCCATGCCCACACTCAGCCGAGAAATAGAGATCCTGACCTTGGTTAGACTGCTGGGCCGCCGGCACAAGCACTCTCAGGCGTTACGCCTGCTGGAGCGGCTGCTGCCTCAGGCTCAGCGGGAGGGCATCGTCTCAAGCATCATCGAGATCGGGGTGCAGCAGGCTCTACTGGAGCATCAGCGCGGTCAACGAAAACTGGCCTTGCAACGACTCTCCGAGGTGCTCCCGACAGCTCATGCCAATCGATATATCCGCAGTTTCCTGGACGAGGGCGAGCCGCTGGCCCAGCTTCTGCAGACCTATATGCACAGCATCGAAGACTCAGGGTCTGGCTCCCGCCCTGAGCTGGAGACGTATGTGCGCGAGCTGCTGACGATGCTGCGTCCAGAAGACCCGGCACCTGCCCAGACATCTGCAGAGGATCAACTGCCTGAGCCGCTCACCGAGAGCGAGCTGGGCATGCTGTCACTGATTCGCAGCGGCGCCAGCAACAAGCAGATCGCTGCCGCGCTAGCTCTCTCCGAAGGTACGGTACGCGTCTATCTCTCCCGACTGTATGGGAAGCTGGGGGTTTCTTCCCGAACCCAGGCTTTGCAGGCGGCGCAGGAGATGGGACTGTTGCAGTAAGGTTATGCGCTGTTCAATGAAATGACATATAAAGTTGTGATTCAATTTATATTGATTGGCTATGATACACAAGAAACCATCGTGAAAGGTAGTGTCTTGTGTTGACAAAATGGATTCAATCAATAACAGACTGGGTTTCTACTAAAAGGGGAATGAAAGTTACCCTGGCCGTGTGGCTCATTGTCATGCTTGGCATCAGTGCAGGTCCTCGCTTGGAAGATTACAAAGTCACCAACTTCCAGTCTCTTCCTGACGATGCGCCATCGATCCAAGCCGAACGATTGTTGGAGCAATATTTCCCCAATGACCGGGGGACACCAGGCATCCTGGTATTCCACAACGAGCAGGGAGAAACCATAAACCTGGCAGATGTAGAACAGATCGTCGATGCCATTCAGGTAGCCAACATCAGCGGCATAGCATCGATCATCGACGTCAGCCAGCTCCCTCCGCCCGCTCTTGCAGGCTTCACATCCGAGAGCCAGTCGACCGTGATCCTGCCGATGGTCCTGGAATCGGGTCTTGGCAACGCCGAATTGTCCGAGATTAATGATGCAGCGTTAAGCATCGGCCAGTCTATCGCCGAGAGCGTGCAAGACTTGAGCTTCTATATCACCGGCCCGGCAGGGATCGCAGGCGATACAGTGAAGCTGTTCATGGAAGCGGATTTCGTATTGCTCCTCGCTACCGTTGTCATTATATTAGTGCTGTTGATCGTTATTTACCGTTCTCCGCTTTTGGCATTAATCCCGCTTTTGGCGACAGTTATCGTCTATCAGATCGTCAACCAATTGGTTGCCCTGATGGGTGCGGCAGGTCTGGTCATCAACAATTCGACGACTTCGATTATGAGCATCTTGCTCTTCGCGGCCGTCATCGACTACTCCTTGTTCGTCTTCTCCAGATACCGGGAGGAGCTCATCCGTTATGAGAGCAAGCACGAGGCTATGACATCGGCGATGCGAGCGACCGGCGAGCCGGTCTTCTTCGCAGGCGGCACCGTACTGGCCGCAATGCTGGTCCTGTTCCTGGCACAATTCCGCGATTATCAGAACTTCGCTCCGGTATTCGGAATGGCCATGATCGTCATCATGGCCGCTTCGATTACGCTGGTCCCTGCGCTGTTCACCCTGTTTGGCCGCCAAGCCTTCTGGCCGAAAGTGCCGGTATACGGACAAGCTGTGCCGGTTAAAAAGCCAGGCGCGTGGTCGGCGATTGCCCGCTTCGTCGTTAACAAGCCAGTTGTATCCGGAGGGATCGTCGGTGTCTTCCTGATTGTCAGCGCCCTGAATGTAGTTAATCTGGCATTTGAATTCGATACGGTCAAATCCTTCCCCAAGGATATGCCGTCCCGTGTCGGATATGAAATCGTTGAGCATGAGTTTGATAAAGGAGAACTGGCTCCTTCAACCTTGCTTGTCATTGGCCGCGAAGCGATAACCGAAGAGAGTATCACTCGGCTTCGGGAAGGAATCACGGCTTCCCCGGAAGTCGCTTCCGTCCGTCTCCATGGTCAGAACGAGGAGCAGCATGCCGTCTCCTACAGCATCGCTCTGTCGATTAACCCTTATTCTCCCGAAGCGCTGGATTATGTGAGTGCCTTGCGGGATGAGCTGCCCCGGCTCATGGGGGCTGCATCCCTTGACGGAGAAGCGCATCTGGCCGGCATCACGCCCAAGCTGGCGGATGAGCGGACCGTCAACAACAGAGATATCATCACCATTATCATTCTGGAGACCTTATTGATTCTTATCCTTTTGATGGCATTGACTCGTTCCTGGAGGATGCCGCTCTACATGATGGCAGTCAATCTGCTGTCCTTTGTCTCCGCGCTCGGATTGGGCTTGTTCCTTGTCGACATTCTCTTTGGCTTTGATGCCATCAGTACGCGTGTGCCGGTCTATGCATTCATCTTCCTTATTGCTCTTGGCATCGACTACAATATCATCCTGGTCTCCCGTTTTCTCGAAGAACGCAAGGCGTATCGGGTCAAAGACGCGCTTGAGCGTGCGCTATCCCGCACCGGCGGCGTGATCTCCTCAGCCGGCATTATCCTGGCTGCAACGTTCGCCGCACTGACGACGATGCCGATTGCCGATCTGTTTGTATTTGGCTTTATCGTCGCCATCGGCATTCTTATGGACACCTTCCTTGTTCGTGGAATGCTCCTTCCTTCGCTCATCCTGTTCTTTGAGAAGGACGGTCACAAAAAAGAAGCAGCCATATCCGATTAACCGATGTGCAGATGGAGGCAGAACGCATGAACATTCTTGTCGTTGATGATGATCCGAATATCCGGCAGCTCGTTTCCATTCATCTTCAGCAGGAGGGCTACAAGGTCCTCCTCGCTGACCATGCAGAGCACGCATTGGAGATAATCGATGGCGAGCTGATCCATTTGGCCATTGTGGACGTTATGATGCCCGGGATGAACGGCTTTCAATTAACAAGCATCCTTAGTAAGGAGTTGTCGGTTCCGGTTATCCTGCTGACAGCCAAGGGACAGCTCGAAGACAAGGAGTTGGGATTCCTCTCAGGTACGGAGGATTATATCGTCAAGCCATTCGAACCCAAAGAGCTTTTATTTCGAGTGGCGGTAGTACTCCGACGGTACAAACCTTCGCTAGCGGAACATTTGCGCATAGGCAACCTTTCCATTAATAGGATAACCTACGAAGTGACGATCGATCAGGAGACGATCATCCTGCCCTTGAAAGAATTCGAACTGCTCTCTCACCTCGTCGCCAGGGCGCATCAACCAGTCACGCGCAACCTGCTCATGGAATATGTGTGGGGCGAAGACTACGCGGGCAATGAAATGACCTTGAACACACATATCAACCGAATTCGGGAACGACTGAAGCGACATCATGCCACTGTAGAGATCCAAACGCTGCGCGGCATAGGTTATAAATTGGAGACGCTGCTATGAAGACGCTGTACCGGCAGTTTATCCTGGCAACGCTTTGTATCCTGGCCATCAGTATTATCGGCGGATTTTTCTTGGCCAATCAGTATTACCTGCGGGTGACCAAGGAACGCAGCGATGAGCAAAATGTCGCCATTGCTCAGGAGATCGTATCGGCCATGGAGCAAAATCATCAATCCGAGACCGGCTTTGACGTCTACTTGCAATCCGTGGCAAGGCTGGGCTATCAGATCTATGTACGCAGTCAGGACGGGGAGGAGCATATCTTCGGAGAGGCCTTTGAAGGAAGGACACTGCCACCCGAAGCGATGAGGGTCATTACGGATCAGAGCATCTATCACGGGATTCAGAATTATGCCGGAGGAAATTTTATATTCGGGCATTTTTCCAATGATTTAAAAAACACCGTCGGCGTTCCGTTCACCTACAACAACCAGCGCTACGGTCTATTCGTGAGGCCAAATATCAGATGGCTTTCCTCGGACATTCACACGGTATTCGTCGGATTCATCCTGGCGATCGCGATCGTCAATATCGCAGGTATGCTCTGGCTCGCCAGGCAATTGACTCGCCCCATCGTTCAACTGACCGAGGCGACCAGACAGATCGCCCGGGAGAACTATAGTTACCAGCCGGATATCCAGCGCAAGGATGAGATCGGCCAACTCTCGGACAGCTTCAATCTGATGCAGCTTCAGCTGCAGCACAATCTGCTGGCCCGAAAAGCATTCGTCAGCAATGTATCTCACGACTTTCAATCCCCGCTTATGAATATCCAGGGATATGCCGGACTGCTGCAAACCTCCTCAGTATCAGAGGAGAAGCGCGTGGAATATGCCGCCATCATCGATCAGGAAGCGAGAAGGCTCTCCGCCTTGACGATGCAGCTGCTGCTGTTGAGCTCATTGGAACAGACGCATTATCCTCTCAACCTGAGCGAGTTCCGGCTCGACGAGCAGTTGAAGACGGTCATTCGCAGGTATCGCTGGCGTCTTGAGGAATCCGAGATCGACTTATCGTACAAGCTGGCGCCGCTCTCCATTCATGCCGACGAGGAGCTGCTGATGAATGTGTGGGATAATCTGCTGACTAATGCTATCAAGTACAACCGGCCTGCCGGCAGCATTGAAATCAGCATGAGAACAGACAGCAGCGGCGTGTCCGTCACGTTTCGGGATACAGGAATCGGGATAGCCCCAGCCTCCCTGCCGCACGTCTTCGAGCGCTTCTTCCGAGAGGATGAAGCGCGCAAGA
The DNA here is from genome assembly GCF_047238105.1 of Paenibacillus jepli. Classification (NCBI taxonomy): domain Bacteria; kingdom Bacillati; phylum Bacillota; class Bacilli; order Caryophanales; family Paenibacillaceae; genus Paenibacillus; species Paenibacillus jepli. Next base: position 5,648,585 of record NZ_JBDFMD010000001.1, on the reverse strand, counting down.
ACAATGGTACTGGTCTGGGCCTGTCCATTGCCCGGGAAATCATAACGCTTCATAATGGAAACATCCAGGTGCAGAGCAAGAAAGGGGAAGGAAGTATATTTACGATTTCATTTCCACAAAATATGATCTTTTAACTATTTGGAGGGCTCATGATGGAACAAAAATGGAGTATACGTCTCATTCGGTTTTCTGCAATATTCGGCGTTCTTGGTACATTCATCGGCTCCGACATGGCGGGGCGCAGCGACTATGCCATGACGCCCATTCACGCACACATGCTGCTTGTCGGCTGGTTATCTGTTTTTGCCTGGGGCATCTTCTACAAGGTGTACAGGATTCGCCGAAAATCGCTTGTAGCCCTCCATGGCATCATGGCGATGACTGGGTCGTTCGGTCTCACCTCGGGGATGTGGCTGTACTTCCTTAATCCGTTCTCCTGGAACGAAACCTTCGTGATGATCTACTTTATCGTTGGCGGCTCACTGCTGCTCCTTGCCTTTGTGCTGTTTGTAGTCAATACATTTCTGATCGACAACAAAATCCCGCAAGAATGGACACCCGATAGTCAGAAACCATGATGAACCGTCCCTTGATCTAGAATAGACGCCTGTCGCTCAGTAAAGATTCGTTTCATGACAATTGTAACTATCTCACATGACCGCCCCGACGTACTCTTAAGGTAACGAAAGCTTAGGAGGGGATCTGTATGGGGCATCCACGAACAACAAACGCCCTGCTGCTGTGCGGGGCGTTTGGTTCACTGCTATTCATGCTTGTGTTCCTGCTGGACGGGGCCACTCGTCCGGACTATAACCCTATCTACCACCCAGTGAGCGCCCTCAGCCTGGGCGAGCGCGGCTGGATCCAGACCGCCAATTTCCTAATCGCGGGACTGCTCCTGACCGCCTTCGCCATCGGGATCAGACGGGCACTGCGACCGGGAAGCGGCGCCGTGTGGGGACCGTTTTGGCTGAGTCTATTCGGCATCGGGTTGTTCTTCTCCGGCGTCTTCCCTATGGATCCGATGCAGAACTATCCGCCAGGCGCGCCTTCCGGCGTGCTTACCGACGTCAGTTCGGCGCATCTGATCCATGATGTATTCGGAATTGTCGTCTTCCTGTCACTCCCCTTGGCCTGCTTCGCCTTCGCGCGAGCCTTTGCCAAACGGGCCCGGCCGTGGTGGGCGATCTACAGTCTCCTCACCGGTCTGGTTACCCTCGTTCTGTTCTTTTATTACGGCATGGCCTGGGAGAACGATTCAGAGGCCGGGGGCCTGCTGCAGCGGGCAATGCTTATGACCGGTTTGGTCTGGATGACTCTGGTTGCCTTGCGTTTGAGAAAGCCTGCATGATCGTCCTGGTATTGCTCACGATACCGAAATGCCGCTCGATATTGCGCAGGCTCGGCTCGTAGGCGTCGGGGAACAGACAGGTCGTCGCATCCTTGGCCAGGACGACATGATAGCCGATCAGATGGGCATCCCGCAGCGTCGATTCCACACAGGTGTTGGTATTGATCCCGACGGCGATCAGCGTCCGGATGCCCCGCTCGGCGAGCAGCTGATGGAGCCGGGTCTGCACAAAGGCGCTATAGCGATGCTTCCAGATGACCATCTCCGCGATACCCGGCTCCAGCTCGTGATACAGGTCGGCGCCCCACGTGCCTGTCCGGCAGCTGGCCGGATGGTTGCTGCCGGCGCGGCGCTGGCTCCAGGCATCCTCGCCGTCGTTGAGCTCATTATGCGACATGCCTACCCATACGACAGGCACTTCTGCTGTTCGTGCCTTGTCGATTATTCGTTTTATCGCCGGGATGATCGCCTGATAGCCCGCGACCCGATACCCGGATTGGGCGAACGCTCCCCGCTCATGGACAAAATCATTCTGCATATCGATGACGAGCAGAGCCGCCGGCTCCTGCAGCACCTTCTCCAATGTATACTTGTCACTATTCACCGCTACACCTCCGCCAGCACGCCCTGGGACTGGAAGACGCCGCGGATCTCGCGGACGTACTCCAGGAAGCGTGCATCCATCCGCGTATTCATCCCCCGGGGACGCTCCAGCTCGATCGGGATATCCTTGACGACCGAGCCCGGTCTCGGACTCATCACCAGCACCCGGTCAGAGAGGAAGACAGCCTCTTCGATGCTGTGCGTGATGAACACGACGGTGCAGTTGTACCGCTTGTAAATCTTGAGCAGATCGTACATCATCTGCTCGCGGGTGAGCGCATCAAGCGCGCCGAACGGTTCGTCCATCAGCAGCAGCGACGGCTGCTGGATGAGCGCCCGGCAGATCGAGACCCGCTGGCGCATACCGCCTGAGAGCTCGAACGGGTATTTGTCGCCGAACCCCTCCAGCCCGACCATTTTCAGCATATCCTCCGCCATCTGCTTGTTCGTCGTGCGGTCTTTGCGGTCCAGCCAGGTGACGTTCTGCAGCTCGAACGGCAGCAGCACATTGGCCAGCACCGTCCGCCACTCCAGCAGCAGATCCTTCTGGAAGACGACAGCATTGCCCTCCTGCGGTCCCTTCATCGGCTTGCCGCCGATCTCGATCGTCCCGCCGGTAGCCGTATCCAGCCCCGCCAGCAGGTTCATCAGCGTACTTTTGCCGCAGCCGCTCGGTCCCACCACCGAGACGAACGACAGCGGCTCGATCGTCAGATTCACCTTGGCCAGCGCCTGCACGGCTCCACCGCGTGTCTGGAACGTCTTCTCGACCTCTCGAATGATGATCTGTTCAGCTGCCATCCTATTCGCCTCCTCTGGCTGCACGGTACCAAGGCAGCGCGATTTTCTCGATCAGACCGACGATATTGTAGAGCGTCAGGCCGATGATGCCCAGCATGACGATGACGCAGAATTGCATCGTGATATCCAGCCGGGAGTTGGCCACCAGCTGCAGATAGCCAAGCCCCCTGTCCGACGAGACGAACTCGGCGACCACCGCGCCGACGACCGCCAGTGTGATGCCGACCTTGAAGCCGCCGAAGATGCTGGGCAGCGCCTTGGGCAGCCGGAAGTACAGGAACACCTGCATCCGGTTTGCCCGCAGCGAGGTCGCGAGCATCAGCATCTCCTTCTCCATCGACTTCAGGCCGACGACGGAGCTGACGATGATCGGGAAGAAGGAGATCAGGAAGGCAATCATCACCTTGGTGACGATACCGAAGCCCAGCCAGGTAATCAGCAGCGGCGCAATCGAGATCATCGGCACGCACTGCAGACCGATCAGCAGCGGGAACACCGATTGCGAGAAATACCTGGAATAGACGATGATGACCGCTGCCGGGATGCCGAAGAGCACCGACAGGCCGAAGCCGGCCAAGATCTCGAAGAGGGTAACTCCGGTATGCCGCAGCAGTACATCGCTGTCCTGGATCATCCGGCCGATAATATCGGTCGGGGTCGGGAGCAGATAGGACGGGATGTCGAAGATCAGGCAGGCCAGCTGCCACAGGACCAGAAACCCCAGAAAGGTGGCGCTGACGGACAGCGCCTGCCTCAGACTAAAGCTTGATTTCATCAGGACGGCTCCTTTCGCACAGCCGCTATTGCGGCAAATAGTCGTTGGTGTAGTAGCGGTCAGCCGACTGCCTGGTGTCCATCAAGCCGCTCTCCAGCATACGCTGGGCCATCGTCTCCATCTTCTCGCCGTCCGACCAGCCGTACGGCTTGCCCTCCGGCCGGATGGCCAACTCGCCGGTACGCTTGATCTGCTCGATGACGATCTCTTCATCCACAACATCGGGGAAGAGCGACTTGGAGATGGCAGCCGCCTCCTCCGGGTGTTCAAGCGTGTAAGCGAAGCCTTCGTCGACCGCAGCCAGGAACCGTTTGAGCGTGTTGGGATTGTCCTGGATAAATGCGTCATTGGAGATCAGCGATAGACCCGTCAGATCGAATCCAAAGTCAGCCAGATACATCGGCACCAGCTCCTGCCCCATGGCTTGCTCGAAGATCGGATATTCATTGGTCGAGAAGACGGCGACGGCGTCGGCCTCCTTGTTCAGGAACAGCGTATTGCGGGCTCCCGTCTCGACCATGATGTGATCGACCTTGTCATAATCCGTATCATTGTAACTAAGGAAATGCTCGTAGATGCCTGTAAAGGTGGAGCCCGAAGAGGAGACGAGCGTCTTGCCCTCCAGATCCTTGGGCGTGTGTACCGGCGTGTCCGGATGGGAGAGCAGCATGATCGGCGACTTGGACATATAGGAAGCGATGATCTTCACAGGCATGCCCATCTCGATGCCCTGCACCGGCTCCACCGCAGAGGTCACGCCTATCGCTTCCCGGTTTTGCGAGATCACTTGCAGCACAGCTACTGAACCCGAACCTTCCTCCACGTCGACATCGAGGCCGTATTTCTCGAAGATGCCTTTTTCCTTTGTTACATAAAATGGGGCAAATTCGCCTTTGTACTTCCAATTCAGCCGCAGCGTAATCTTGCTCCTTTCGGCCGGCGGCAGGCCGGTCTCGTCTGCCGCAACTTCATTTTCGGGTGTGTTGTCAGGGGCCGCGGCCGCTGGCGGATTGTCACCTTGATTTACATTCGTACTCGTCGCGGCGCTCCCGCATCCTGCCAACACCAATACCATCACCCACATGACCGCTACTTTCCATTGTCGCTTTCTCATCCCTGCTCTCCTCCTATTATTCGCGTCAATTTATCTATCTCCCCTTGCTGGGTTATTGCTTATTTCACTATTAATGATATATTATATGACATACCCATCCCATGTTAACGGTGCACAATAAACACCCCTCAAAACTAAGCAACATGTACAAAAACCATTGCTGTAGAATATAATCCAGGCTGTTCATGATGCACAACGAAAAGCCCGCCTGATTAGGCGGACCGAGTACACGGAAATCATAGGTTAATTAATATAACATAGGAGGATGTGCGATGTCGCTAACCATCCAACGCATTTTGAAACTCCCGTTGTTCGCCGGCGCTTCCGTCGTCGGCGGCACAGAGGGACTGGGAAGCCCGATCGATTCCGTCAATGTCATGGTCAAGCTGCCGCAGGAAAAACTGCAAGGAACTGCGGAGGGCCCCGATATCTCCACCTGGCTGCGGCGCCATCAGCTGTTATTCACCACTGAGCACGTCATCCAGGAGAACAGCGACGCCTTCCTCCAGTTCTTGCAGCAGATGCATCTGTCACGGAGTTCAGGGCTCGTCATCAAGGCCAACGACCGCCATGCCCAGCTGCCGCAGCCGCTGCTCGACCAATCCGACAGCCTCGGCATGCCGATCATTGAGCTGCCCAATGAAACATCGCTAGGCGAGATGATGAGTCAGGTGCTCGGCATCATCCTCAATGAGAAGCAGGTCGAGCTGGAACGCACGTTTGAGATTCACCGCAAATTTTCCCGCTTGTTCCTGGGCGGCGCCAGCATGTCCGACATCGCCCAGACCCTGACCGGCGTCATCCATCACCCGATCCTGATCCAGAACAGCAAGCGCCAGATCGTCGGTTGGTCGGCGACCGCACGTCAATGGGCCGTCTCGCAGAGCTTCCAGACAGAGCTGCTCCAGCTTATCGTTCATCATGCTTCATCCGAGAACAAATTGACCTACTGCGTGTCCGAGCGCGGCGAACGGATGGGCATCTACCCCATCCATGCTTCGGGGATGTTCAAAGGCTGCATCGTCGTCATGCAGACCGACGAGTCGATCCGCACGCCGCTGATGCCTCTGGAGCAGGCAGCCCAGATCATCGCTTACGAGAGCATCAAGCAGGACGCGCTGCAAGAAGGCTCCAACCGGCTGCGCGAGGAGTTCTTCGGCGAATTGTTGGACAATGAGATTGCGACGACGGAGGAAATCGTCAAGCGGGGAGAAAAATACGGACTCGCAGCTCAAAGTCAGTACTGGGTCGTCGTCTGCAAACCGCTCTCGCACTCGTTTGACGGCCACGCTACCTTCCATCTGGGACAGCCCCAATTGGAGCATCTGATGCGTGAGGTTCAGGCTTATCTGGACGCCGCTCGGATTCGGGCGATCACCGCGACCAAGGGCGAGCATGTCGTACTCATCCTCATGGCGGTACAGGAGGCGCTGCACAGCCAGCAGGAAGGCGAGTGGATCCGGCTGCTCCAGCAGCTCCAGGATCACCTGGAGAAGGGCAAGGACAAGTGGTCCATCTCATGCGGGATCAGCAATCAGGCCGACCAGCTCGACCGGCTGCCCCGGGCTTATCAGGAAGCGTCGCAGGCGCTCAAGCATGGACTGGAGATCAATCAGCAGCCCTCCGTCGTCTCCTACCGGGTGCAGCAGGTGCCCGATCTGATCCGACTGCTGCCCTATCACAAGCTCAGCGAATTTTATGTCAGTATCCTCAAGAGCCTCGCCTACGCCAAAACCGACGAAAGTCTGGAGCTGCTGACGACACTGGGCACCTATCTCGAACAGGGAGGCAATGTCAAGGAAACAGCCAGCGCGATGTTCCTGCATCGCAATACCGTATTTTACCGCCTCAATAAATGCGAATCGCTGCTGGGTCTCTCGCTTAAGGATCCGATCGATCTGCTCAAGCTGCAGATCGCCTTGATGATCCACCACATCCTCATGGCTAACTCGAAGTAGCGGCAGCTCCCCTGCGCATCGCGGCCGGTCGCGGCGCATGGGCCAGCAGCTGGCGCACATCATCCGTACTGTAGAGCACCTCCGCATCCAGCTGGGCGAGCCGGTGGGACGCCTGCGAATCTATGGGCTCAGCGAGCAGCATATCGATCAGAGTTTGCTGCTCCTGCGGCTCATAGAACCGTTGTACATAAGCCAGCAGTTGCGCGTAACCAAGCATATTGCCGCTGCCCAGCGGATTGAACAGATCGCTCATATTGTCGCTGCCCAGCGTGATCCGCACGCCTGCCGCATGCAGCGCTTTGGTCCGGGTGATCGCTCTTGTTGCGATAGCCGTCGGACAGACGATGACATGCAGGCCGGCATTCGCGACGAGCCCGATCGCCTCCTGTGCCGCGTCGTCAGACACATTCGCCAGCGAATTGCAGTGGATCGCGTAGACACGGGAGCCGACACCTCTCGCCCCAGCTTCCCGCGCGATCGCCGGCAGCAAGAAATGCTCAGGCCGGCCGCTCTCATCGGTGTGGAATTCGATCCACGGCGCATCTCCCCGCTCCGCCAGCTCGAAGATCCGCCGGATATGGGCCTGGCCGTCCTCATCCGTCAAGGTGTGGCCGCCGATCCCGATCCGCCCCATCGTCAGTGCTTCGGCCAGCAGCTCCCCGGTCTCCGGATAGCGCTCGAAGCCTTCCTGATTGAACACGGTCAGATCGATGACAGCTTGATCTGCATAATTGCTTTGCAGCTCCAGCAGCGCCTCGACGCCCTTAAGACCGACCAGCGGATCGACATCGACATGGGTGCGGATATAGGTCGTGCCATATTGCAGCATCAGCTGCAGCGCCGCTTCCGCCCGCTCGTAGATATCCTGTTTGGTGAAGCGCGCCTTGTGCTCGCGCGTCCAGCCGCCCCGCACCGGTGCCGGCGCATCACTGTAGACGGCGCCGGGGACGAGCATTCCTTTGTCCAGGTGAGCATGCTCATTGGAGAACCCGCGGATCTGCCAAGCCTTCGTCATCATCTGCCACCTCCCGTACCGGCCGCCGCTTCCGCTATGACAGCGATCAGATTCGCTCCCTGCGGCCCCTGATGCTCCGAACCGGCTGAGCACAGGATCGTCGCATCGCCCACTACGCCTCCTACGACAGCATGAGCCACCGCCTTAGCCAGAATGCCGCTGTGCATGCTGAGCGCATCCGTATGCATCGTGTGCCGCTGGCCGCGGACATGCGGCAGCGCGTCGGCCCCTGCATTGACGAACACCTGGCGGATCCGCCGCTGCTCGTCTGCCTCCAGAACCGGCTGGGAGGCGAGGCCTAGGGTGCTGAACACTTCATGCAGACCGGCGAGATCAAAGCTGTCCTGCATCATACCGGATGCAGCCACCAGCTTGCTGTCGGCGCCTGCTCGGTTGCCCATCACGATGACCCGGACCGCTGTCTGCTCTCCGCCAGCCGAAACCGATGTACGCAGCGAGTACAGGCTATGGTCGCCATTGATGGACGCTTCATCGATCTTCTCACGTGATATCTCACCGAGCGCCACCGCCGAGCCCAGTGCCGACGACGCCTTCGAGCGGGCGCCGCCGATGCCCCACGGGCATTTGATCTCGACGCAGTGCACGTCTTCGAGCGCAGTGATGCCACTATCGGCAATCGCTGCCCGCACCGTCTCCGCCGCCACGTCTATTTGCACGGTTGTACCGATCTCCTCCGGCAGCAGCACCCGGCTGGAGGCGACGCCAAAGACGAAACGCTTGTCGCCCGTGGGATCGACGGTTGTACCGCTCGCATGTTCAGCGCCGCTGCGGATGAACAGCGTATAGTGCGGACTCATCAAGCCGCCTGTCTTGCCGATCATCATCATCGGGATCCGGTCGAATATCTCCTCGTGCGTCCAGCCCAGATATCCCGATAGCAGCACCTGGAACGCCAACGTACTGTAGCCTCTGGCATAACCATCCCCCTCCGTCTGGGCGATGATGCCTTTGATATCCTCTGCACGAACGCTGCCGTCTACCAGCAGCTTCTCCAGCTCGCTCACATCTCCAGGGTGGGTCATCGTCAATTTTAGCAATTCGTATCGCATATCTATCATCCTCTCGTTGGTTCGCTCGATTAGTACTCGCTCGTTGGTCCTCCGCCACCCCTCGCCGCTGTACGAACTCGTTTTTTTTCGCATTCGTTGCGCTCACGACGCGCCATTTCGCCCATCGAGTTCGAAATTACATACTCGTTTGACCTATCGCCCACCAGTCGGCCCGTATGAGTTCGATTTTTCGCATTCGTTTGCCTGTATCGCCTTCGCTGCATCGGTCTACCCTTGCTCGACTGTGTTGACCAGCGGCTGGAAGCCGTCGATTCGGCATTCGATGCGGTCACCTGCCCGGATCACGGCAGGCCCCGGCGTCCCGGTCATGATGATATCTCCGGGAAGGAGTGTCATCACCCGAGAATGAAATGCTACGATCCAAGCCGGTTGATACCGCATCACCCCCACCCGTTTGCTTGCAACCACTTCGCCATTCTTGATGGTCGCCACGCCCAGTTGTGTGAGATCATCGATCTCGCCAGGCGTTACCAACTCGGGGCCGAAGCTAAAAAAAGTATCAAAGCTCTTGGAGCGCGTAAGATATCTGGGATTGCGCTGATGGATATCGTCTGCGCCCATATCGAACACTGCCGCGTATCCTGCAATATGGGCCGCCGCTTCCGCCTCCGAGACATCGCGGCATTTGTTGCCGATGATGATGGCTAGCTCGGCTTCGGCGATGACACGTTCTGATTGGGGAGGCAGGAGGACCGCGTCGCCGTTGCCGACCAGACTCGTATCCGGCTTCAGGAAGCCGACCGGTTCTTGCTCGCGGTCAACCTTTGCCAACTCCGCCTCATCCGCAGCGTAGTTGAAGCCGACGCCCCAAATCTTGCGCGGCTGGCGGTACAGCGGCGCATAGACCACCTCTTCTTCGGCAAGTGCCGGCCAGTTGGCAAGCTCTGATAGCGGGCAGCTCGCAAGCCAGCGGGATAAAGCCTGCAGTTCGCCGGATTCTAACAGACCGTACACATCCGTAGCCCAGCCCGTATCAGCCAGCCGATTAACCGTCTCGACAGGAACGATACCTTGATCCAGGCGGATACCCGCCTGTTCGCGATCTCGGACAACGATGGTTACCAGTTTCATGCGTACCACCCTCCTTCATGGGCTTTATTCCATGATAGGAGATTCTGTATTACGAATCATTGTGCGGCCATGCCCAAAAAAGCCTCCGGAAATTAGTCGCCGCGCCTAAAGCGAGCTGAAACTATCTGGAGGAGGACGCAAAAAAAAAGCTGGCCGGGAACGTTACATTCCCAACCAGCTTTTATCTCACTTGCAGAGCTACTCCTATGTTATCTCTAGCGATTGCCGAGCATATTCATAATCATCGTGATCGAGTCGGCCCGGGTCGCTGTAGCCCGCGGTGCGAACAGATTGCCAGGCCGGCCCTGGACGATCCCCTCGTCGCTGACCGCCTTGACCGCCCCCTTCGCCCAGGACGGAATATCTCCGTCATCGGCGAAAGAAGTCGTAGCGGCAGCACTCGTATCCAGTTCCAAACTGTTAGCTATCATCACCGCCATCTCCATCCGTGTGACGTTTGCGCCAGGACGGAATGTGCCGTCCGGATAACCGCTGATGATACCCGCTCTGACTGCTTCCGCGATCGACGGAGCTGCCCAAGCCGGGATACTGTTGCGGTCGGTGAAGCTAAGTGGCGCGCTCAAGCCCTCTGCCTCCAGAGTCCTCATCAGCATGACAGCAAACTCCGCCCGCGTCACGGTATTGCCCGGTTTGAATGTCCCGTCTTCATACCCCGTCACGATATCCGCTGCAGCTGCCGCGCGGATCGCGGCTTCAGCCCAATGTCCCGCAGTATCAGAGAAGCTTATTGGCACCTGCGGTTCATCGGGACCGCCCGGTTCACCGGATTCCTCGGTATCCACAACAAATACGGCAAATTTCGTAAAGTGATCGACAGATGCGGTGATCACATCGCCGCTGACTTCCCCTCCGATCTCGACCCACTGTTTCGCCTCTTCGTCGTACCAGAAGATCGAAGCTTGTTGTCCCTCTTTCACCAGAGAAGGATCAAATTTGAAGGACAGGGTGACCGGCGCAAGGAAATCGCCTGTCGTACTCTTCGTAATCTCAAAGATTGGCGATGCCAGGACATCCGCTGGACCAGTAAGTCCTGCCGGATCGGCCAGTCTGACAATCTTGAACTCCGTCGGCGTACTGGTAGCTCCGGCCGGCACACTTACAGTAGCCAGATCACCCAGGCTGACGCTGCCTGCGCTGCCCGCCCCCAGCGAAGTTTTGGCCTCATCAGGCGAACCCGGGAACCCAGTGCCCGGAGGGTAGATTCCGCCTTGATCAGAAGTCCTCACCCTCACCGTTAGCCCTTCACTCTCATTGCCTTGGGCGTCCACAGCCTTAATCGTAAAGCTGTACAAGTTGCCGGCTGCAAGCCCCGTCACCATATATGAGGTGGCGGTACTCGGTAAGACAGCGACTGGCTCGGTGAGTGCGTCCCGATATAGCCGGTATTCCGTCACACCGGCATCATCCTTGGCGTGAGGCCAGTTCAACGTTGCGCTGGATGTCGAGACTCCGCTCGCAGCAAGCGCACTGCCTACTACCCAGAATGGCTCGCGATCATCGCCAATCTCTACCTGCTGCGTTCCTGTCGATGCGAACCAGCCCCTGATCGTCTCGACATCATCCGTGAAGGCGAGTGAGAGGACCAGCATGATCCGGGCATGCTGGGGGTTGAGATTGTCGCCCGCGATGATGTTGGTGCCGCCCCCGCCGACACTGCCCGAGCCCGTCCGTGTCGTTGAGACGAAGACGACGCCGTGATCCCGGATCGCATCCGTGCGGGCCGTACCCATAGCTGAGGAGATACCGCCGGCTCCTGTACCTGCCGTGACGATCCCCTTGGCACCGTCCTCGACCAGTCCTCGGATGGCCCCGCCGGTTGCTTCCTGATAGTTGTAGACAATCTCGACGAGGGGCAGCTTGTCTTTGGAGATCGTCCGCAGATCAAACGGCGTCGCCCAGTCGGCTTTGCCCGCCTTAAGGGCCCGGGCGTTGAGCCGGTAGATCCGCACCGCCGGGTCGTCAACATAACCCAGCGCCCCAAACATCGGTGTCTTGAAGGTGTCCATCCGGTGCGAATTGGCCTTGGTTACCTCGCGTGCCGCATGGATAACATCATTCAGCATAACTACAGTACCGAACCACTTGGTTTTGCCGCTCGCCGCAACCTTGATCGCCTGGTACAGGTTAGCCGGGCCATCGGTACCGATCACGTCCCACGGGCGCATCGCGCCAGTGACGACGACCGGTTTCTCTGCGCACCGTCAGATCGAGGAAGTAGGCGATCTCCTCCATCGTGTCCGTGCCTGTCGTGACGACGGCACTGTCATAGATTTCAAGAGCGGCATCCACGGCCAGCGACAGGTCGTACAGTTCTTTGATTGTGTAGCCCCCAGAGCCCTTATTGCCGAATTGATAGGTCGCGACATCGGCATTTTTGTGCTTGGGCAACTGAGAGACCATATCCGCGATCGGGTATGTACCTGCCCGGTAGCTTTGGAAATTGGTCTTGTCTTCGTCGCTCGCCGCACCCGCCAACGTACCGCCCGTAGCGACGACGATGACGTTGGGGAGCGGAGAAGTCTGGTGCTCGTCTGACAGCGCCGGGATAGCAAAGGTGGGCAGCACCGGCGCTTCTTCCGCTCGGACGGATACCGTGTATCCGGTCCAGAGCGAACTTAGTAGCGCTGCGATAATCAAGACGGCAATTTGTCTGCGCAGCGTCCTTTTTGAATCAATGATTGTCATTGCCTGTCTCCTCCTCTGCTTATGGCGTCACCACGAGCTCTTCCTCTTGTCCTTGCGCAGCCAGGTCGGTATCTTCTTCATTAGCCGGAGGCTCCGATTCTTCGGACTCTGTCCCTACAGGAGCTTCCGTCTCGGGAGTCGGCTCGCTTACTATAGGCTCCTCGATCTCGGGAAGGAGCGGCTCTTCGTCTACGGACGTGGTGAGCACGGTGTTCTCGTCGACTGAGATTTCTACATCACCCGTGCCGAAGGTTTGGAACCAATTGCGGATTTGCGTGGTGTCGTTAGAGAAAGCGAGCGACAGCAGCAGCATCATACGTGCATGCGAGGCGTTGAGATTGTCCCCGGCCACCGTATTGCCGGAGCCGCCGTATACCGAACCGGAACCTGTTCTGGTCGTCGATACGAAGACAACACCGTGGTCGCTGATAGCCGCCGAACGGGCCGAACCGAGAGCTGAAGAGATGCCGCCAGCTCCCGTACCTGCCGTGACGATGCCTTTGACACCATCTTCGACCAGCCCGCGAATTGCACCGCCGCTCGCTTCTTGATAGTTGTACACGATGCCGACCAATGGCAGGTTGTCTTTGGAGATCGTCCGCAGATCAAATGGCGTCGCCCACTCCGGCGTACCCGCCTTAAAAGCTCTTGCAGGCGCTCTGTAGATCCGTACGGCAGGATCGTCCACATAACCAAGGGCGCCTACCATCGGTGCATCAAACGTATCCATCCGGTGCGAGTTGGATTTGGTCACCTCACGAGCAGCGAAGACGACATCATTTAGCATCACGACAGTACCGAACCATTTGGTCTTGCCGCTGCCTGCAACTTTGATAGCTTGATATAAGTTGGCCGGGCCGTCGGTCCCGATAACATCCCACGGGCGCATCGCGCCAGTGACGACGACCGGCTTCTCGCTGCGGACCGTCAGATCAAGGAAGTAGGCGATCTCCTCCATCGTGTCTGTTCCTGTTGTAACTACGGCGCTGTCGTAGATCTCAAGAGCGGCGTCCACAGCCAAAGATAGATCGTAAAGCTCTTTAATCGTATAGCCGCCTGATCCTTTGTTTCCAAATTGATAGGTGGCTACATCTGCGGTTTTATGCGTAGGCAACTGAGCGACAAGCTCCGCCATCGGATATGTGCCTGCCCGGTAGCTTTGGAAGTTGGTCTTGTCTCCGTTGCTCGCCGCTCCCGCCAGCGTACCGCCCGTAGCAACGACGATAACATTGGGCAGCTGAGAAGTCTGGTGCTCAGCGGAGAGCGGAGGAATATCAAACGTCGGCAGATCAGGTACTTCTTCCGCCCTTGCCATAATCGCCAACAGGCTTGACATTGTTGCAATCAAAGAGAGAACCAACAAGGGGATAATAACCTTCCTACTTAACCTTCCCTTTACCATATCCGTCATTTTCTCTACTCCTCCTATGTAATATGTTTGAGTGAATCTTATCCGGATTATAGTATTGTGTGAGGATATATAACAAATCAATATGGAGATGAATAAAACGTATACAATATACATTTACACACTCAGTCATCAATTTTAGCTTAAAAAACGTATTAAATTGCATTGAAAACACGCCTAACATTATCATCCAAACAACCATTCAGGATAAAAAGGAGAGTTACACTCAGATTAGGAAAAGCCATTCAATATGTCATAAAAGTTTACATGATGTTGAATATATTTTTGTGAAATTCCAAGCGCTTCGTTTAATAGAAAACCTTTTAGCTGAGGATAAAATGCTATAGTTTCATTCCGGAGAAATACAAGCCAAGTAGATGTGAGAATACTTTTCTTGTATTTAAAAAATGCGACTTCCTCGATCAGACGATCGAAGAAATCGCATCTTGTTTGTCACCTCGGCCAGCGATGGCTTGGGACATATTGCAGCATTGCGGAGAATAGTATCCCCCACTGCCGTATGGAGAGGCGTGCGGAGGATTGGTCCCGATCAGTACCCGCCTGCTTCATCATCCGCTTTATCTGCTCCGCAGTAAAGACCGGTCTCAGCGCTTCATATAGCGGTTCACAGGCGTGTCGCAGCAAGTAGCCGGCGAATGCTCGAAAACGCTGGTGCTGGCCTGCTGCCAACTGGGGGTCGCCTCTGCGTTCCAGGCTGACTAGTGCGGCATCCACCTTTGGTGGCGGCGAGAAATGACTTCGGGGCACAGTCTTCCTGACCGTCATCCGATAATTCATCTGCCACGCCAGCACACGCGGATCAGAAGGGTAAGCGGCAGTAAACCGTCTGGCAGCTCCTAGCTCCATAATAAGCGCCCCTCGTTCAAACCTTTTGCCCCCCTCCCCCAGCAGCCGCTCCAAAATCTCGGTTGTGATAGCAAAGGGAATATTGGCGACAACGCAAAACGGCCCTTCAGGCAGCCGCATCTTTCGGAAATCAATAGACTTAATGACAAGCGGGTATCCATCTCCAATCTTCTCCCGCAAGTAATCCACCATCTGCGGATCTCGCTCGACTGCGACAATCCTGCATCCCGTCTCCAGCAGCGGCAGCGTGATTGCCCCTTTGCCCGCTCCGATCTCCACTACCGTCTCCCCCGGACTAAGGCGCGGCAGTCGGATCAACTCCCGGATTGTTCCTGGATGATGCAGCAGATGCTGACCTGCAAAGCTGGGGCCCGGGACACACTTTCTGATTTTGCGATGCTTCTTGTTTTCATTTCTCATCGTTCCGTCATCTCCCTTGTCGTCTCTGAAATACACGAAAAAACCGCAGGCATCAGCCTGCGGCGGGATAACGAAACAAGAGTTAAGCCAATTCGTGGACAGCCCCGAACACACCTCTCCCGTCCAGGGAGCGGCGTGTGAAGCGATGGCATTCTCCATACAACCGAAGTCCATTCGCTCGCTGACCGCTAGAACCGACGACGAGCTTTAACCGGCATGAATTGCAAGCAGCCTTAGCCATATCAAAGAAGCTTCCCCTTCCTCTTGAGGAGAGAAACGCTGTGTCGACCGAACTTCTAGCGGTATGGAACTTGCCGAAAAGCACAAAAAAGAGGCGGACCTTCGTCCCCTCTCTCCCGGCTTAGCAACTATACGGGTATCCTGGAAATGGGCAGACCGATTCCGTTTGCTCCGCACGCAGGCAGAGCCCTTGAGCACTATTTAGTTAGTGGCACAAAGTTCAAAACGAAATCTGGCATAATTTAGAGCACCCATAGCAGGACAACCCTCCGTTCCTTAAATTAACCACATTATACCACAGTACGCAAAAGGCGGCAAGATGGCAGCGCACACCAAAACCGCCCTCCGCCAGGGGAATTGGCAGAAGGGCAGTTCTTGTGCGAGATTAGCCGCTCAGCGTATAATTTCCCGTCTCCCGCCGTTCAGTCACCATCAGCAAGCCATATGCGGCATAGGCAAGGAAGGATATGGGGAAGACATATCTTCCGTAGATCTCCCAAGGAAAGAACAGCGTCGAGGGCATGATCAGGAAGCTGAGAGCAAGCCATCTGGTGTAGATGCGTGCGCGGAACAATGCAATAATCGTCAAAAGAAACCCAAGCAGCACCGCGATCCCGCCCGCCATTGTCAGAAGGCTGGGGAAGCCTTCCGCCATCAGCGTCCGGTTGGCGATGTCCGAAGCAGCTGCCAGTTGTTCCTCACTAGCAATCCCCTCGAACAACACCGGGTATTGATAAACCTGCAGTACAGAGTGCACCGACTCGACTACGAACGAGAAGAACAGACATAAGTAGCCGATCCATCCCCACCAGGCAATGGTGCCGGCATGTCTGATGAACAGCGCCGTGAGCCCTATGAGCATCAGCGGCGTCGCTAGAAAAAGCGCGATATGGGTGCCGACAGCCATCTCCAGAAAGTGTGGCAGCTGCTCCAGCGACAGCGGCGTATCCTCTTGCAGATGCAAGATATGCGTGATAAAGTGGGCCAGCCCTCCCAGCAGGAGGATAAATCCGCCTGTTCGCAACAGACCTTGAGGCACAATTGCCATGAGTGGTTCTCTCCTTAAATTAAAATTGCGGGACCGGCACAATCCAGGAAGCCGGTCCACCACCGCCCGGGGGAGCCCTTGCTGCCGGACGGTCAGGGTCAAGCCGAAGAAGAAGGAACAAAGATCAAGACGGGTTCAATACGAGCAGAGTAGCCGTCCGCTTGGGCAGTGTCAGCTCGAATCGTCCTTCCTCGCCAGCCTCTACAGTGCCGGCGGGAGCAAGACGGGAGACCGCTCCGAAACGGTACATTGCGGCTGCGTTCACACCCTCCATGCCCGCATCCAGACTGATCTGCCGGCTCAAAGTATCTTTGTTAAACAACAACACATAGGTTTTGCCGTCGTTGCCTTCGATCGTATAGGCCCCTACAGCATCAAACAGTGTCGAGTGCGTACGTACGCTGCTGCCTTCGATGCGCGAGCCGTTGCCGTCATAATCCAGGTAGAGCTTGAACGCATCCTCCATCGGCGTGCCCGCCTGGAAGTTGCCGAAGCGAGTCGCCAGGTCGACGCCTTCGCGGCCGAAGATCGCCAGCGCTTCCGCCTGTGCCAGGCCTGCGGTAATACCGCTGCCGTTGCCAAAGTTGTACTCGGTAATTGCCAGCTTGGTCCCGGGCAGATTGCGCTCGATGATCTCCTTCATGCGCGGGATCAGCCGGATCGGCTCCTGGATCCAGGAGTAGTCGACGAAGTCCTCGTCGTAGAGCGACTTGAGCGCTTGAAAACGGCGCTTTGCCGTGGCCGGACTCTCATCCGCCGAAGGCACAGCGGTCTCCTGGGAGTAATAATGCACGGTCAGGTAGTCGATCAGGCGCACATTCGTCTCATCTTCGTGACTCTTGACCTGCTGCAGATACCACTCCAGGAACGGCGTACCGCCATGTGACTGGCGGTCAGGTCCGTCCGCACATTGATCGGCGGAGGAATAGAAGTACGCGCACCAGCCCCAGGATACCGGCCCGAGCAGCTGAGCATCGCTGTCTACTGCTTTGATTGCCGATCCGTATCGCATCGTCTTCTCCCACAGCTCATCGTAGGTCGGCGCCTCCGGATGCACATCGCGGTGGGTGACATGCCAGATCTCCGGCTCGTTGTCCAGCGCATACAACCGTACTCCATCACCGGAACGCTGTGCCATATGCTCTACCCAGCGAGTCGCAAACGTCTCGTCGACTCGCTTGGAGGTATCCTCCGGATCGTTGCCGACGATCAGCTCGCCTCCGGGGCGGACACCGTTGCCTGCATCCCGCAGCTCGGGAGCCCAGCCTTCTTGCGCGCCATACTTCCGGATCGAGAAGCCGGAGCTTACCGCCCGCTCCTTTGGCGTCCAACCGATCGTCGGGATCGTCATCAGCACATCGTCGCCACGTCCCAGCACACGGTCGATGAAACGGTCGGACATCGATTCGTGCGGCAGCTGACCCGGGTCGTCATTGCCGTAAGGATAGTTGATGAAGAACCAGTCGGCCGCCCGATTGGCCGTATCGAGCTCCCAGTTGTAGCGGGTCGTCTGATTGCCGCCCCAACGCTCGAGCGGGAACGCCAGCTCGGAGTTCGTCGGATGCTGCTCATCGTAATTGGTGCCGTAGATCAAGTTGCTGATCGGCAGCCGCTCCGCCTCTTGATCCACTTGAATATCGATCACCGGCATCTGCGGCTCCGGCAGCTGTCCCGGGGAAGGGTTGCGGAGCAGCGACACATCGTCGAGATAGATCCGGCCCTGGCTGCGGTCTGTGCCCGCCTGCAGGATCAGGCCGTCGAAGGTTCCGTATTCCAACCCTAGATCAGCCATACTGACCGTCACCTCTGTCCACCTGCCCCCGGGAAGCATACCGTCCGGGAGGAAGCGTTCCAGACTCACTGCACCCATCGACTGGCCGCCGTCATAAGCGTGCAAGAGCAGCTCCTGACCGCCCGCCGTCCCGCCATGAAGCCAAAGACGGAAGCCATAATACTGATCCACCTGCTTCTTCTGCTCGCCCGAGATCCAGACGCCATCCCAGCCGCTCGGATCGAAGGCGATCGCATACTGTCCGGTACGGACTTGAGCTGTGTGGGCAAAATCCTTCTCATGCCAGCTATAGTTGCGGTAGCCCGCTGCCAACCGATCGTCATAGACGGTCTCCGCGACGACGTTGGTCACCTGTACGAAGGCATCGGTGCTGAAGTTCTGGTAGGCGAGCGTAATTCGCGCTATGCCTTCGGCATGTGCCGTGACGCGGCCGCCTTCTACTGAAGCGATGTCAGGGCGGTCCACCGTCCACTCGGCCAGCGCCGTGATGTCACCGGTCTCGCCGGAGGCGAGGAACGTCTCTCCCGCCAGCTGCTGCACCTCGCCGGGCAGCATGACCAGCCCGTGCTTGTCGGTGCGGATCTCGACGATGCGAGCTTGCGCCGCCCGCTTGGCTGTCAGGGCAATATCGTCGAGATAGATCGCCGGCTGCTCGCCTGACGATCCGCCTGCGAACTGCAAGCCGTCAAACAGCCGGTCAGGCAGCTCCAGCTCAGACAACGTGAGCTCTACGAACACCCACTCGCCTGCCGGGATACCGCCTGGAATGACGTCATTCAGCCTGCGCTCCGAAACCGTTGCTCCCCCGGCCGTCAGCTTGAGCCGCACATCCTGGCCGCCTGCATCGCCGCCATGGATCCAGAAGCTCAGCTTGTCGTATTCGTTCATCGTCAGGATCCGCTGACTGTACAGATAGAGCGCCGCATCGCCGACCGGACGGAAGCGGATCGCTGCCGTACCGGAGTAGACGATGTCCGTTTCATCCAAAGCGACATCGCCCCAGCTGTTATTGGTCACCGTCTCGGCCAGTCCGTCGGCGAAGATATGCAATCCGTCGACAGGATCGACCGGCCGCTCCGGATCCGCTCCTATAACCTGCACAGGCAATTCGGCCGCGAAGTCGCCATAGACGGCTCGGATCACCACGGAACCGGGGGACTGCGCCTGCACTCGTCCTTCGCTTACCAAGGCGACAGCTTCATCCGATGTCAGCCACTCCACCGACTCACGAGCCGCAATCCGCGTACCGTCTTCCAGAATCATATGGAGGACAGCAGTCCGTGTCTGACCCTGACGGATAATCAGCTCGCTATGCTCAAAGGCCAGTCCGGCTACCTCCAGCTCACCGCCCGGCTCAGGCTCGGGATCGCCGCTGCCCGTACCGCCGTGGAAGGCGAGATCATCGAGATACAACGGTCCTTGAGCTCCCTCTCCCCGCCCCCACAGCTGGATGCCGTCGAGCAAGCCCGTGACGCCGAGCTGCCGCAGCGGCACCACAACTTGACGCCACTCGCCTGCCGGCACGCCGTCCGGGAGCAGCTCGTCGGATGCGATCTCTGCCAGTCCGCCGCCGCCGAGCGTGAGGCTCAGTGTGAATTGCTGGCCGCCGTTCAGCCCGCCGTGCACCCAGAAGCGCAGGCTGTCATAATCTCCGGCATTCATCACCCGGTGCTTGTAAAAGTAGAGCGCCTGCCCTTCACCCGGCACGAAGCGGATCGATCGATCGCCGCTGCGCACGGTGGAAGTCTCCTCAAGGCTGTGGCTGGCCCAGCTATAGTTGACGAACTCATCCGATAGGACATCGCCATAGACGGACAGCGGTTCGCTCGTCTGGCCATAGGACGGCTGTCTGGGCCACATCAGTTGGCTGATCAACAGCGCAGCGATGAGCAGCACGGCGATGATTTTCATTTTATTCCTTCTGCTAACTGCGTTCTTCATCGACAAGATTCCTCCAGTGATTACATCGAATTTATAGAGCCTGGTCCACCAGGGCGGGCCGTTTCATAGCCCGGAGCAGCAGCGCGGCCTCGGCCCGACTGGCACCGGAGGTGGAGCAGAAGGCGGAAGCGGTATCTGTGTCGCCCTGTATCAGCCCCGCCCTTTGCCGTAGACGATAATGCCGGTTACGGTCTTGTTGTCCTCCAGATCGAGAGTAAGGGTGCTGACGAACTTCTCATCGCCTTTGTTCCCTGTATAATTGTAAAAGTCCGCCTCATCCATCAGATAGCTCTCCTGGTATCCCGCCCGCTCCGCATACTCCTTATACAACTCTACGACTTCTCCGAACGGCCGTGTCGAATCAAACGTTACCGTATATCCTTCTTCGGTCGTAATCGAACTCGTCACGACATAATCCGGAGGAAACGGGATGTCGCCGGGAAAGCCTTCCGGCAGCTCCTCTTTGCTCGAGTACGTGGTCTCCTCTCCGTCCTTGGACGTATAGGTGACCGACCCTTGTTCCTTTGTCGTCGTTCCACCCGATTCCCCCACTGTGACATGTCCCATCCCGCTGTGGGAGCAGCCCGCCGCCAGCAGGATGGCGGCCAGCATGATGCCAGCCGCCCCACTCTTGCGTATCCTTTTCACGTTCATGCAACTCCTTGTCTGTTGGATGCCAATGCCATCATTTCAACAATTTGATGCCGCCGATCAGCGGCAGCGGCCGGCTCTGGCCGTTCACTGCATTGAGGATGCCCAGGATGGCCAGGATGAGGATGCCGATCATCCCAAGCGGCGCGATCAGCAGCCAGCCGACAATCGGGATCACGGTACCGATAATATTGATCGCCACGGCCGCCAGCAGCAGCACCAGCCCCTGATTGGCGTGGTACATCGCGTATCGCGAGTCCCGCGCCGCCAGGATCGGGATCAGGAAGATGATATAGCCAAGTGCGGCAACAGCTTTATGCTTGTCGATATCTGTCTGGTCTGTGGCCAGGTTTTGTTGATTCATAGTCAGGTCATCGCCTTTCTTCTAGTAAGTTCCTTCAGCCGGTTTACCATTCCCACTCTCCGGGATCGTAGGAAGGCGGCGGCGGCGGGACGACATCCAGCTTGAGCTCCAGCTCGATTTTATAAATTTTCGAGCCCAATTCTTCAAAATCCGTCGTCACCGATTTGAAATACGCTTTGTCCTGACCGCGCTCCACCAGACGGATGAGCAGTTGCTGCGGCTCTTCGCCGGGCGGTGCGTAGGTCGCGGAGATCTCATAGGTGCCGATCGGGACATGATGGACTCCGTAGCCGTTATTGGAATTGCTGCCTTTGCTGACGATCGTCTGACCGACCTTGCCGTTCAACCCCGGACCCACAGGCTTCAGCGTCAGCGTGACATCGTCGCGGTTCGGCGGCTCGGCGATCGGATTCAGCGGGTGGATCAGATCCATCATATAGAACAGGACAAAGCCGCTGCTGCCCGATGGCCCCGAGCTGTCCAGTACCTGCTTGAAGTCGCGGATCGCTCCTTCATTGCCTGCGAACGGCGTATCGTTGACCGGCTCCAGATCCATGACATACTCTCGCCCGTTAAGTGTCGTCTTGTACTCTGCGTATGCCATATACGTCGCGGCAGCCATCCCCAGCGGGATGCGGTAGTAGCCGTTGGCATCGGTAATCGCCTGGGCGTTGCTGTTGTACAGCAATTGATTGTCCGCCGTCACCCGTGCGCCTTGCAGCGGCTGACCGTCGACATCCACTACCCGGCCCTTCAGGACGCCGGGCTCGACTGTCGAAGGTCCTGCGTTGCCTCCAGTGCCAGGTCCAGGAGCTCCTGATCCGCCTGGCGCAGGTCCGCCGCCTCCGCCCACCCGGATGACTGTTACGCCCGCTTCTTTGGCGTGGTTCACTTCGTACCCGCTATGTTCCGAGACGAAGCGCAGCGGGATCATCGTACTGCCCTTCATGACCTGCGCAGGCACGCTCAGCGACCGGGACTGGCCGTTCACGAGCGCTGTGCCCTTGTTCATCGTCAGCTCGATGTTCAAACCGTCTTTGGTGCCGACGGCCCTCTTGCTCCCTGCATGCCAGGCCACCTCAAAGTCCAGCGCCTCGAACATGGCCCGGAACGGCACCAGCGTCGTCCCTTGGACGATCACCGGCTGCTGCCCGCTGAACTGCAGCTGCTGGCCGCCTACGTATACCTTCACACTCTGCTGCGCGACCGCTGCCGGACTGGCAGCCATCAGCGCCAGTACAAGAGCAGCCATTAATTTTGTAACCGTCAGCCACCACGCTGTTTTTTTGCGGCTGATTCCCATCTGATCACTTCCTTTCTTTGACATTGCTAGATTACGCGCTCTCTTTTCCCGGCCGCAAGAGACCTGTTCCCGGCATGACCGGGAATAATCCGGGAACGATACTTCCCGTGCCGGGCGGGAAAAACCTGTGCTATACTAATGAAAAGAGTGTCGCTACAGCTATTTTCGTGATCAAAAGCGAACGAATAGAAAGGGAAACGTGTATGGTTACCGAGCCTCTCTCCACCCGGGCGCTCCTTCCGATGCGGATCATTATTCATCTGTTATGGTGGGTTGCGGCTGCGGCAGCCATCACCACCACGATCTCCAGCCGCGTGCTCGCGCTGGGCGTCTACGAGCGGGCCTGCATAGGCAGAGATTGCGCCAGCTTTTTGCAGATGAACGCAGAGCAGCTCCGTCAACTGGCGGACTTCGGGATCATGCCCGAGCTGTACAGCAGCTTGACGCTAGTGCTGTTGTCGCTCCAGACCCTTTCTTTTTGGGTCGTCGGCTTTTTGCTGTACCGTTACGGTTGGCGCGACCTGTACTGCGTCGTGGCCTCTATCCTCCTGATCGTCACCGGAACCATCTTTAGTGTGGATGAGGCGCTATTCAGCTCATGGCCGCTGCTCCAGCATTCCTTTGCCTGGCTGAATGCGCTGGGCACTTTATATCTGTTTTTCCTGCTGCTCTTTCCCGAAGGACGCTTCATCCCTCGCTGGACAGCTGCTATAGGTGTCGTCTGGCTCCTGCATACCGTCATCAATGTGATGCTGCCCGATCTCGCCTCCCTGCATATCAATCCGTTGCCGGCAGCCTTCAATTATGTTGTCATCTCGATTGCCCATCTTGTCGCCTTCGGCACACTTATCTACCGTTATACATGCGAGAAATCGCGCAACCGTCGGCGCAAGCTGCTGTGGCTGCTGATCGGAATCTGCGGCTATGTCGCCGCTGGCATACTCGCCAACACGATCCCGCTCGCAGACCACGGCTTCGTCCGGATGATGCTGCAGACGCTGGTGTATGCCAGCCTGCTGTTCATCCCCTTTCCGCTCGGGGTGATCATCCTGGAGGATCGAGCCAGACGCATGGCCGTCGCCTTCAACCGGACGATGGTCTATCTGGTGCTCAGCGTCGTCGCTGTCATCGCCTACGCCTTGCTGCTCGGCGCGGTCGGGCTGCTCATCCAGGGCCGCTCGTCTTCCATCGTCGCCCTGCTCGCGACAGGACTGCTCGCTGTGCTTATGCAGCCGCTTCGCGAGCGCGTCCAGCGCGGCGTGAACCGGCTCGTCTACGGCTTCCGGGACAATCCGTACCAAGTACTCTCCCAGCTCAGCAGACAATTGGCCTCTTCGACGACCCACCGTTCGCTGCTCGCATCCGTCGCCCGCAAGGTCGCCTCAGCGCTTCAGGTGTCCTATGCCGCCATCGAGGTGTACACAGAGGACAAAACCGAACGTCTGGCAGTCCACGGCAAGCCCGGAGGCGAGATCAGCACAATCGAGCTGCAGGCAGGGCAGCTGCCGGTCGGCCGGCTGCTGCTCGGGGCCGCGGACGTCCATACGGCAGTTCCTCCGGGTGCCCAGTCTATGATCGAGGATCTGGTGCAGCAGGTGAGCATCGCGGTGCAGACCTATCGTCTGGCGGACGATCTGCAGCATTCCCGGGAACGGCTGGTGCAGGCTCGGGAAGAGGAGCGGCGCAGACTGCGCAGGGATCTCCATGACGGGCTGGGCTCGTCGCTCGCCAGCATGACGCTCAGGCTCGATGAAGCGATCCACCATCACGGGAGCGATCCTCACCGCTCCCGAACAGAGCTGGAGACAGTACGCAGCCAGCTGCGGCATGCGATCACCGATATCCGCCGGCTCGTCTATTCGCTGCGCCCCCCTGCTTTGGATGAGTTCGGACTTGCATTCGCCCTGCAGGAGCTGGTCATGCAGTACCAGACTCCAGCCCTGCAGATCGCACTCGAGGGGGCCGATCGGGACCTGCAGCTGAATGCGGCGACAGAGGTGGCGATCTACCGGATCGTCCAGGAAGGACTGACCAATGTCGTCAAGCATGCGGCCGCCAGCCGCTGCCATATCCGACTCGCCCTGCAGGAGCAGAGCCTGCGGATCGAGATCGAGGATGACGGCAGCGGTCTGCCGACCGAGATGACGCCGGGGATCGGCGTCCGCTCGATCCGGGAACGGGCTGAGGAGCTTAGCGGCACGTTCGCACTCAGCTCGGAGCCCGGACAAGGAACCGTTATCCGGGTCAGCCTGCCGGCGGTATGACGTTTGCACATTCGGACAATCTCAATTAAAAGAAAGGGGAGTTGAGGATGCTGGATACGGCGATCAAGGAGAAAGTACGCATCCTGATGGCAGACGATCATCCCATGTTTTGCGAGGGGCTGCTGTCGATCCTGCAGTCGGAAGAGAGCTTCGAGGTGACGGGAATCGCCAAAGACGGCCATGAAGCCGTCCGCATGGCGGAAGCGCTGCAGCCGGATATCATCCTGATGGATGTCAATATGCCGGGGATGAACGGCATCGAGGCGACACAGGAGATCATCCGGACTTCTCCGCACATCCGCATCCTGATCCTGACGATGTTCGATGATGACATGTCCGTGTTTACGGCCATGCGCTCCGGGGCACGCGGATATTTGCTAAAAGGGGCGCAGAAGGAAGAAATTATCCGGGCGATCCAGGTGGTCGGCGGGGGCGAGGCGATCTTCAGCGCCGATATCGCCCGCAAGATGATGTTCTACTTCGATGCGATGGTCAAGCGGATGCCCGGCAACCTGCTCTTCCCTCAGCTTACGGAGCGCGAACGCGAGATCCTCGAGTGGATCGCCCGCGATCTGGGCAACCCGGAGATCGCCCGGCGCCTTGGTCTCTCACTGAAGACGGTGCGCAATCACGTCTCCAACATCTTGAGCAAGCTGCAGGCGGCCAACCGCGCTCATGCGATCATGATTGCCCGCGAAGCGGGGATGGGCGGCGACGCCGGAGCGGCGCGGTAGCGCAGGTGCGGGGCGCGAGCGCGGACGCCGGAGCGGCACGGCAGCGCAAGTGCGGGGCGCGAGCGCGGACGCCGGAGCGGCACGGCAGCGCAGGTGCGGGGCGCGAGCGCGGACGCCGGAGCGGCACGGCAGCGCAGGTGCGGGGCGCAGGCGCAGGCGCGGACGCCGGAGCGGCGCAGGCGCGGGGCGCGGACTAAGGCCCCACTCAGGCGCGAGGCGGGCTAGACCGCTATACAGGCATCAGGCGCACCAAGCGGCTGCCTCACACGTGATGCGATGCCCCGGACGCCTGGGTGCCATTATTCCCAATTGCAGTACTAAGCATCGCAAGTGCAATAATACACTTAACTTCGTTCCAGTCCCTGTTTATGATGATACTAAGTGCAATAGTGCCACTGCCCCCCTCTGAATTTACATATAGTGGATAAAAGAAGTGAATTAGATGTACTTATGCCTCTATAAATACTAATATGAGGCTTTTCCAGCAAATTAGATGTACTTTTAACCTTGTTGGAGACTTTGCACTCTAAACTAGCATTTTTGAAAGACGCTCGGCGCTCGGCGCATGTCTGCAAGCACCATTTTGGTGCTTGGAGCTGCCATGCGGCGCTCGGCGCATGTCTGCATGCACCATTTTGGTGCTTGGAGCTGCCATGCGGTGCTCGGCGCATGTCTGCAAGCACCACTGAAAGACAAAAATAAGCAGCTTGAACATCCGGACAATAAGATTCTTTTTGTGGTTCGGCGACGCATGCTTATCCCTCGTGGAAACCTGGGCCATCATGCATCCCCCTCGATTCAAGTGTGATCTGTAATCATTGTATCGTCCGAGGCTAGGAGGCCGAAAGAAGCCCAACCAAAAAAAAATTATACTTATCAACGCACCGATTGCAGCACCCATATGATGCCTGCCGACCACATGCGCTGCAATTCCCGATAAAACTCCCTGACTCCCGGGAGAAAACCTCTTTTGGCCGGGAACCCGCCCCGGTTATGCTGCATATACAGGAGGGCGCGCCCTCCGCGATGACAAATCGGGAGGAAAGTTATTATGGAAGAGAAGACAGCAGTTGCGCGGAATCAAAACCAAATTGTATTTCGTATATTAGCCGTTGTGTTCGCCTTGCTTGGCTGGTTTATGCTGATGGGACTCTCGGAGGGACTCGAGCCTTGGATACCGGGAGGATTGGGGGCTGCTGTCGGAGAGGAGATGCGGTTCTTCGGGGCGGTGCACGGTGCGCTGATCGGCATCCTGTTCAACTTCAGCCTACTGGCAATGCTGAGGCGGCCGCTCGAGAAGCCGCTGCTGCTGCGGTTCTATATCGTTGGACATGTGCTGTTCCTGGTCACTTTGGCGGCCACAGATCCCTCGCTCGCGCTGCAGCGGGCGTTCGTCTTCATCCTGTTTGCCATTGTTATGACCTCCCTGTATGCCGCCTACGGAAAGCGGCGCGAGATGGTGAAGCCTGCCCCGCCGCTCCGAAGGAACCGGGGGATGCTGGTTATGGCTGTACTGGCAACGATCGGACTGCTGCCATTTCTAGTCCTGGGGGTGATCGGGCAGTTCCAGGAGACGGAGCTCCAGTTCCGTTGGGGAGAGGGCGCAGCGCTCAGCGTCGTGATGATGTACGGCGGCTTCCTGGCAGCTGACGGCAGGCCCGGTTCCCGGGCGCTTGGCCTCATCCTCGCTGCCGCTTACCTGTATCTGGGCGCCGCTTCCCTCGCCGTCCCCGGTCATCCCGGCAGCTGGGGGCTGAGCGGCGGGGCGGCCGCGATCGGCTACGGACTCGCGCTCGGCGCGGTGACGCTGAGGACCAAGCCGGCTGCGACTTCAGAGAGCGATATCCTTGGCGGGCATCCACAGATGACGAAGGAGCTGTCATGATCTGACTTACAGCAAAACGCAGCTAGAATTTCCTGATCGCAAGTTTTGAATATTGCATACCTGGAAAAATTGAGCTACTCTCAAATCATATGCTTTGTCCCTACTCATGCCTGCCGGCTACAGCAAAGGAGCCTGACCGAGATGAAGTCTGGTCCCCCTGATCCCGCCTTCCCACTTGAGCCAAGCCATCCGTCCGGATGGCTTTTTGCCTTGCGTCTGGCCACGATCGGATTATGCGGCATGATCGCTTATTTATTCACTGCCCAGTTGCCCAATTATTACGCCTATCTTAGAGAGGACTGCCTTGGCTCCGCCTGCGAGTATGCCGCGATTTCGCCGCCGCCGCTGGATGTACTGCAGCAGCTCAGGATATCCGCTGACCAGTTTGCGGCGGCTTACACCGGCATTGCCGTCTTCTTTTTTATGGTCTATTTCTCGGTAGCCCTGTTAATCCTGATCAGACGTCCGCGAGAGCCGATCGCGCTCGTCGCGTCCGTCATGCTGCTGTCGCTGCCGGCGAACACTTTCATTATGAAGGAGCAGCTGCAAGGGTGGCTGGTCGATTCATTCAACGGCTTGTCGCTCGTCTCACTCATCCTGTTTTTGCTGCTGTTTCCCGGCGGCCGCGCTGTCCGTCCCTGGGTACTGTACAGCTCGCTGTCGCTGCTGGCGCTGCGTCTCGTCTCCAGCGTGTTTGCCGATCTGCCCTGGGGCGTCAGCCACTGGCCGGTGGCCGGTCATCTGATCTGGCTCGCTCTGCAGTACGGGATTTTGCTCTATAATCAATATACACGGTACCGCTATACTGCCGGAGTCATCGAAAAGCAGCAGACGAAGTGGGCACTTTACGGCATCCTGGTAGCCGTCGCCGGGATCGTCACGCTCTCCGTCGTCCCGGCTCTGTTCCAGCCCGGGATTTACGAAACGCAAGACGCCCAGTGGATGTTCATCCTCGATCTGGGAGTGCAGCTGTGCATGCTCCCCATCCCGGTCACACTCGGCATCTCCATCCTCCGCCGCAAGCTGTGGGATATCGATCCGCTGGTCAGGCGCACCTTTGTCTATTTTTTCCTCAGTGTAAGCATCATTGCTCTCTACTCGATGACGATCTGGTATTTGTCGCTGTTGTTTCAGAGCAGCGGGCAAGCCGTTTACCCGGTTATCGCAGCAGCTGTGGTCGCCATCCTGTTCGCCCCGATCAAAGTCAAACTGCAGCAGCTGGCCAACCGGATGCTGTACGGCAACCGGCATGATCCACTCACCGCTCTGCTGCAGCTCGGCGATCGTCTCAAAGCTTCCCTGAACCCGGAGCAATCACTCGACATTGTCGCTCATACGATCAAAGATTCGCTGAAGGTCCCTTATGCCGGGATCAGTCTGGATGTGGATGGCAAGGCGGTCAAGGTAGCCGAGTCCGGACCGCTCAAGGACACGTCTGTGGAGACGATCGAGCTGTCTGCCGGAGGGCGTATCGCCGGCTGGCTCCACCTCGCGCCGCGATTGCCCGGCGAGCCGTTCAACGATGCCGACCGCAAACTGATCGGTGCGCTGTCCCGGCACGCGGCGATCGTCGTCCACAGCGTCCAGCAGGCGGTGAGCATCCGATTGCTGCTCGGCAACCTGCAGGAATCCAGAGAGGCGCTCATATTCGCTAGAGAGGAAGAACGCCGGGCGATACGGCGCAATCTGCATGATGATATCGCCCCGCGGCTGGCGGCGATGCGGCTGACCGCATCGGTGGCGACAGACTGGATCGCCCGCGATCCCGCACGAGCGACGGAGCTGATGGCGCAGTTCAAGACGGAGATCGGGGAGACCGTCGAAGAGATCCGCGGGATCGTCTACAACCTCAGGCCGCATGCACTCGACGAGCTTGGCCTGATCGGAGCGATCCGTCAGCGTATTGAACAGCTGAGGCAGCTTAGCGCCGACATGGAGGATCCGCGGCTGGAGATTCACTTGGACGCGCCCGACGCGCTGCCGATCCTGCCGGCAGCCATCGAAGTCGGCGCATACCGGATCGCCACCGAAGCGCTGGTCAATGTCGTCAAGCACGCCGGGGCCGGGAGTTGCACCGTACGCCTCGTGCTGGAGCGGGAATCCGAGCTGATCGTCGAGGTTACGGACGACGGGATCGGGCTGCCCGCCCCCTCGCCGGACCCGGGACGCCGCAGTATCGGCCTGACCTCATTGCGTGAACGCGCGGTGGAGCTTGGGGGCATGTGTCATATCGAAGGCGGACCGGGAGGGTCAGGCACGCGTGTAAGAGCAATCCTGCCGGTCCGACCACAATCAGATCCAGGGGGAAGAACATGAGAACCATTACGATATTGATCGTTGATGATCATCCATTGTTCCGTAAGGGCGTAATCAGTGTGCTGCAAGGAGAGCCGGATATGGAGGTGGTAGGCGAGGCCGTCTCCGGGGAGGAAGCGGTACGACTGGCGGAAGAGCTCGATCCCGATGTGATCCTGATGGACCTGCGCATGGAAGGGATGAACGGGATCGAGGCGACTGCGCAGATCAAATCCCGGCATGAGCGGACCCAGATCCTCGTATTGACGATGTTCAAGGACGACGCATCAGTACTGACGGCGATCAAAGCCGGCGCCCGCGGCTATTTGCTCAAGGACGCCGACCGGGAGGATATCGTCCACTCCATCCGCTCTGTCGCCACGGGCAAAGCCGTGTTCAGCGAGGCCGTCGCGAGCCGGATGATCGAATATGCCGTCAGACCGGCCTCGAGATTGGGAGACTTCCCCGAGCTGACCTACCGCGAGAAGGAGGTGCTCACACTCATGGCCGAAGGGCTGGGCAACGCCGACATCTCCCGCCGCCTGGAGCTGAGCGCCAAGACAGTCGCCAACTACGTTAGCTACATCCTGAACAAGCTGCGCGTCTCCAGCCGCGAGGAAGCGATGGCACTCGTCCATAGTAGGCAGCGGGAAAGCGACGGCGGCGGCGGGTAACTAGGCCGCCGCCCATGACGGGGATGTCTACTCTGTAGGTCTAATTTCTAGCATTGCAACACCGCGCGGCGGGGAATTCCCGTCTGTAGATCTATTTTCTAGCATTACAGCGACGCACAGCGGGGATTTCCCCTCCCCAATTTCTCCTACACACTCATCACTCCTTCGCTCCGCTCCGCTTGTTCTTCTCGCTCTTGCTGCTGCAGGCGTCTGCGGTAGACGATGCGCGAGAGGCTGATGCTGCATTCGTACAGCAGCAGCAGCGGGACGATGACGAGGATATCCGATACCAGGTCAGGTGGGGTTACGATGACACCGACGATGACCAGGACGAAGTAGGCGCCCTTGCGCGCCTTGGCCAGACGCTGCGGGTTGAGGATGCCGAGCTTGGTCAGGAACAGCACCGCCGCGGGCATCTCGAACAGCACGCCGAACGGCAGCGTCATGTGTACCATGAACGTGAAGTATTTCTCCGCCGTATATACCGTATCGAACTGACCGTCGGACAACCCTCCGAGGAAGGCGTACACGACCGGAAAGACGACAAAGTACCCAAAACAGATCCCGACAATGAACAGCATCGTCACGGCTGGGATCATCCGGAACGCCGCCTGATGCTCCCGCTCCGTGAAGGCAGGCTTCACAAATGCCCATAGCTGATAGGCCAGCACCGGCATCGTGGCAGCTGCGGCAAACACGGCGGCAATGAGCATGTATACCCATAGAATGTCGCTTGGCCCCAGTAAAGCAAGTTTTACCTCAAGCCCGCGTGTCAGCCAGTCGTAGATCGGCTTCACAAAACAAAAGGCCGCCGCCAGCGACACGACAAAAGCGGCCATCGTAATCATCAGTCGTTTGCGCAGTTCACCGAGATGCCCTACCAGATTCATCGTATCCTGCATCCGATCCCCTCCCTGGCTTTAATTCCAAAAAAAGGAGGCCGACGGTTCCCCATCGCCCCCTCTCCCCTGCTACATGGCTGCCGGTTTCTCCGGTTGCGACTCGATTACAGCGATACCGGGCCGCGCTTCCCGCATCTCCCGGGATTCACGGGTCTCCCGCAGCTCGCGCACCTCCGGCTCGTCTTCATGCACCAATTCCTTGGTCGAGCGTTTGAACT
The DNA here is from genome assembly GCF_047238105.1 of Paenibacillus jepli. Lineage (NCBI taxonomy): Bacteria > Bacillati > Bacillota > Bacilli > Caryophanales > Paenibacillaceae > Paenibacillus > Paenibacillus jepli. The sequence continues at coordinate 5,617,094 of NZ_JBDFMD010000001.1, read as the reverse complement.
CGTTCAGCGTCCGGCCGAACGCCCGGCCGATCTCCGGCAGCTTGGACGGTCCGAATATGACCAGGGCGATGACCAGAATGAGGATCAGCCCAGGGATCCCGATACTTTGCAGCATGGCTTGCGCCTCCTTTCGTATTGGACAGCCTACTCGATCTCCACATCGTCATGGTTTAACGCTTTTTAGGATAGACCGCTACCGCTTCGATCTCGATCAGCCAATCACTGTTGACCAGTCCAGCGACCGCCATCGTCGAGCGCGCGGTCTTCGTCGGATTGGCTTCCGTATTGAAGAACTCGCCGTACGCCTCGAACCATCCGTCATAATCAACCTTGCCTTCTTTCTCCGGATCAGCCACCAGATAGACCCGCAGGTAGACGACGTCCTTCATGGTCAGCCCCTTCGCCTTCAGATCGGTCTCGATCCGCTTCAGGATGCCGACCGCCTGCGTCTTCGTATCGCCGAAACGTTCATGGATCGTCTTGCCTTCGCGATTGAGCTGAGGCGGGACGGTGCCGCTGGTCCAGAGGTAAGACATATCCTGCGGTACCGAGACGCCGGAGGCGATCGACGATGACGGCGAACCATAGAATTCGACCTCGTGGATCGGTTCAGCCGTATACTTGTTGGGTGTCAGCGGACTTGCAGCATAAGCCGTAATACTAAGCGCACTGATCGACATGGCTATCAGAGCCGCTGTCATCCATTTCTTCCTGCTTCTCATAGCTCCACTCCTTCTTATATTTTCATAAAGTCCGCTCCCCATCACGAAGCTACGCTTAGAAGCGAATTTGACGTCGCCCTATGATTTCATCACGCGGTCGCGGATCGCGTTGACCGTCAGTCGCGCGGATTCGAAAGCGCCCGCCATCCACCCTGTCAGATAGCTCATGTGCTCGCCAGCCAGATAGATGCGGCCATCTGGCTTGTTCAGCGTCGGATAATAAGTGCTGCGGTCGTTGGACGAATAACTTGCCCAGCCGCCCATATTATAAGCTGTCTTCTGCCATGCAATGGAGAAGGATGTTTCGATTTCCTTGTGGTACTGCGGGTGGATCTTCGCGCCTTGCTGGAGCGCGTGCGTCTCCCGTTCGGCGAGCGACATATCGCCCAGCTTCACCGCAGCGTCCCCGAAGTTATAGTAGCCGACGACAACCCCTTTCTGACTGAGATAGCCGCTCGACGGATACCAGATCTGGTTGATATCCATGTTGGTTGTCGTCATGCCGCTATAGATGCCCTCGTCCTGTTCCCAGAAGCGCCGGCGGAACTGAAAGCCGATCTTGCCGGTCGTCGCATAAGAAATGCTGCCGATCGCCTCGGCCATCTCCTTGCTGAAGTCTGCCGGGATATCCTTAAGCACACTAAGCGGAATGGTACAAATGCAATAGTCGCCCCGCACCTCCTGCAGCGCGCCGTCGCCATCGCGGTACTCGATGGTTACGCCAGTCTCGTTCTGGCGGATGCGCTGCACAACGGCCTGATAGCGGATCATGCGGCCGACCTTGCGGGCAAACGCTTTGCCGATCTGATCCATGCCTCCTACCGGCTGGAACATCATCATCTGTTGATCCAGCGAGTACTCCGAGCTGAAGCTGTTGCCGAAACCCGACTGGATGATCGCGCTGAGGTTATACGGATCCTCCTGCACGCCCGGCGTCTCTCCGCCGCCCGGCAGCACTTTGTACCCCCTTCGACCTGAGCCTTTGTAGAACAGATCGGCATTAAGATCGCCTTCGCGCCGCAGATAGACGACCAGCTTCTCTTTGTCGTCTGCGCTCAGCGGCACGTTAAGCGCATTTTGGTCGATGGCCTTGGCCAGCAGTTCGCTGGTGTAGCCCCGCATATCGGCCTTCGCGGCCCGCTTGGTGATCTTCTTGCCCGAGAGCGGCCCCACATTTTCGCTGTAGAAGTAAGAGGCTTCGTTGACGTTGCCGAACACTTCCAACGGGACTCCCAGCTCCTTGCAGTAATCCATCGTAATATGATGCTGCGGGATCCGGGCCGGGCCAGGGTTGAAGTACAGTCCCTCATCGAACCGGGCTACCTGCTTGACCCCGCCCACCTCCGTCACGGCATCGCCGCGCCGGATCGTCCAGTTGCGTCCCCCCGGGCGGGAGCGGGCCTCGAGGATCACGCATTCATAGCCTGATTTCGTCATTTCGTAGGCTGCAGCCATCCCGGCGAGACCGGCACCTAGGATGACGATCCTTCTGCCATTGCGGCTAGCCGCATTCACTTCTCCCGGCGGCGGCAGCGTCGCTCCGCTGGCTGGCTTGCCCAACAGCCCAAGCGTGCCCATGGCGCTGTACACGGCCACCGCACCGCCCGCTTTGCCTACTTGCATCAAAAACTGCCTTCGAGACATTTGCGATCCCACTTGTTCTGCCACCCTGCTTCCTCCTTCGTCGCCTTGATGAGCGTCGTTCTCAGAACCTAGGATAGCACCTGACCATCCAGCTTGTAATTATTTGCGTCATATTTTCTTACACACATTTTGATTTATGACGAATTCGACAAAGTTTTAACGTAAGATAATCTTACAGAACTATGTTCAACCATAAAAAAATACGCCAATATATAAACCAAGCAATGTATTTCAAGAATGAATAGCAATAGCGATCCCATTCCGATCGTTTACACGAAGGGGTGACACTTACGGATGTACAAGGAGAAGAAGGTCATTGCTATCGGATTGGTGAGCGAGTTGACGGGTTTATCGGAGCGCAAGATACGATATTACGAGGAACGGAGGCTGATCTTCCCTGAGCGCACCCCGGGCGGGACGCGCAAGTATTCATTCTCGGACATCGAAAGGCTGTGTGAGATCGCGGAAAAGATGGAGGACGGATTGTACATACGTGAGATTAAGGAGATGGAGCGGCGCAAGCTCGCCAAACCGCCCCACCCGTCGTTAATCGGCAGTGAGAAGCCGGGTCGGAGGGTTATGGGCTAAGGAGTGAGCCGCTTGCCCATACGGTGAACTTAGGTTCGTTTCTATTTAACCAAATGCAGCACCTCACCTTGTATTCCCCATTTGACAAAATGCCAATGCTTGCCCAAGGTATGCTCCGGCGCATCGGCCCTGTCGGCGAAATTTTTGATGCCTTCGTATTGTCCCGGACTGGTCAAATGCCGGTCTCCATCCACATGGCGATGCGGTCCATATACGTTAAAGGTACTCGGATATAACGACACGTGCAAATCGTAACGGCCGGCCTTCAGCGGCTCTGTCTCCAGTCGCCAGTCCGGCCCCCAGCACCAGCCCAGCTCATCTGCACCCAATCGGACACGGGCAGCGGCAGCATGAACACCTGTTAATTGCAATACACCACCGTCCGTATGACCGCTCTCGATGTTCAGCTCTTTGCTTACTTGAACAGGCTCCCCAGAGAATGGCCATCCCGAGGCGACCAGATCCGCGCAGTCTGGCGTCTGCACCCGAGTCAACCGAAACGCGCCCTCGGTCTGCCACTGCGTGGCGTCTTTCTCCCTATACGGTGACATGCTCATCACAGAGAATTGACCGCGCAGGAAGGCCAGCGGGACCTGCTCTCCCTCTCGGAGCGGCACAACCTCGATCAGCAGCTCATGACTCCCGTCACAGCAGTCCTCAGGAATGGCCGCCTCATAGACGTCCGCAGACGCCTCTGCCTTCAGCCGTATTCCGTTCACCCGCAGCACCTCCACCTCATCATGCAGCATGAGGCGTGTACCGGCGATGATCGACGGTTCGTCAAGCTGGAGCTTCGCACGCAGTCCCCCCTCCGGCGTCTGCCGAAGCTCAAGAAGCACTTGATTGACCGAAGGCATCTCAGCTCGCCATGCGGTTTGCTCTATCGTATAGACGGCGGCAGGCGGGCCGGAGCGTATCGGTTGAACTTGCGCCGGCGGAGTTGGGCGCCAGGTGGCCGCATCCAACACTCTTATGCCGGCTGTCTTCGCCTCTGTGATCCACTCCGGCTTATGCCACAGACAGCCTTCAGCCAACACTACAATACGATAATCCCGCGCGCCGATGCGCAGCTTGCCGGGTTGGATCTGCCCCTCCTCCTCTAAGACTCGCTCCTCTGTCAGCTCATAATGCAGCATTGACTCATAGCATGCATCCACCAGTTGAAGCAGCTTCGTATTGAGCAGCCCGCCTGGCGAATCCGGCACATGCGATCCATCATGGACATTGAGCTGTTGTGCCTCATCAGGCAGGAAGGCGGCCATGATGCCGCGCGTTGGTACGACGATGAGTACATCGGGCTCGCCGCTCAGGTCAGGCAGCATCGCTGCCCGCTTCCGAATCGATGCCAGCACGTCCGGGAAGGCTTGCTTCCAGGTCAAGTGGCATGGCATGGAAGGCGGCCAGTCCTGCACGGCCTGTGTCTTCAGCTTAAACTGGTTCAAGTGGAGGACATAGCGGTCGATGCCGTGTCCTGCCAGCCACAGGATATAATCCGTGAAGCTCTCGGGGCTGACGCCCCAGCCGCTGCCGCCCATCGCTTCCACCAGACAGCTCTTCCGGCCTTGCTGGACTGCTACGGAGTGCAGCAGGCGGGGGTAGAAGTGATTGCCCGGATATCTCTCGAGCGCATCGATCGCCGGCGTCTCGATGCCCTTCAGCACTTGAAAGCAGGAGCCGCTGAACGACAATTGAAAATAGGGATGCTCCTCAGCCTTCAAATGGGCGGTGAACCGCTTGCCGTGCGACTCGCACCACGCCTCGATCGGCTGGTAGAAGCCTTCGATGAGCGCGTCGGTCAGCAACTCCCAGTACCGGGATCTGAGTTGCCCGTGTGCTGCGCCGCCAACAAACAGCTGCGGTAGCAACGACTCCAAGGGCTCGCCGTATCGCTCCTCGTACATCGCGGGAAACCGCGGATCCCAGGGGACTGCGCCTTTGCTCACGGTGACCCCATGACCATCGAGAAACCCTACCTCATCGGAGAAGAAGCCCTCGACATAAGCAAAGGCCTCCGGCTTCAAGCCTCTCCGGTAGCCTTCATGCGTAATCTCGATAAATAACGCCGTCGCTTCTCTATTGAACGAGGACACACCTGTATGAGCGTGGAACGTCACGCCGGGCGCTCCATCTGGCAGCGGTCCGTACTCCAGCCATTCACAGGTCAGATCGGGCAGCCTGTTCATCACTTCGCCGCCCGCCGTGCCCGATGGCCAGCCGTTCTCGTCATAGAGCCAGAACTCCATCTCCAGCTCGCGGGCATACAGGATAAGATCGGATACGATGTCCAGATATGCTTCACTCATATACATCGGTTTGTTCGGGTAGTAGCGGGGGTGAAACACAACGCCATCCAGGCCAGCTGCCTGCAGTTCGTCCAGCTGCCGCTTCAGCTTGCCCAGATCCAATGCGTCGTTGATCGACCAGAAGCTTAAAAACCTCATCGGTTTGTGCATATCTCATTCTCCTTGGCTGCCAATTATGCAGGTACAATTGCATCATGCGCCTGCAGGGTCTGTCTGATCTGCTCTACGTGCACATCACGCACGGACAGCTGTCCGAGAGCGGCCAACGCCGCCGCAGCGCCCGCCGCCTGGCCCGTGGCCATGCAGGTGGCCTGAACCCGATAAGCGGAATGGGCCGTATGGTCGCCGGATATACAGCGGCCAGCCGCAATCAGGTGATCGCTGCCGCGCGGGATAAGCGCGCCATAAGGAATCGTCGGCACCACGCCTTCGGCGAGCGGGCGGATATCCGTGTCATTGGAGTTATGCTGGTGAATGTCGATCGGATAGTAGCTGTAACATACGGCATCCGGCCATAGATGACCGCTTATGTAACGGTCTGCATCGATATACGCTTCGCCGACAATCCGCTGGGTCTCGCGAATCCCGCATTCATTGGCAAAATAGTCCACGTACAGCCCTTCACATCCCGGAATGGTTCTCAAATACATATAAATGCGCATCAATGCCTCACGCGCCTGAATCTCAGCCCCGGATTTGGACACAGAGGTCGACCCGTCAATGCCGGTCACGTGCAGAGAAGCGCTTCCTCTGCTTACAAGCTCTCTATAGAACGGGATGTCGCCAGGCAGATGATCCGTTGTTCTAAGCTTCCCCGCCTCAAGAGCCGCACCGTAAGCTTCCTTCAGCTTGTCGGTATCGACCTGATCGAGCTCATACCCTTCGAGCTTGTAGATCAAGGTGCCTGGCTGGAGATGCTCATCCCTCTCCAGCGGATACCCCATCAGCATGGCAAGATTGGCATCGCCGGTCGCATCGACCAGCTTCTTGAAGCCAATCGCCGACAGCCCTGATTTGCCATTCACGATTAAACGATGCTCTTCCTCCTCGGCTTCACTCATCATGATCGCGGCAGGCATTTCGTGATAACGTAGCGCCACCCCTGCCTCCAGACACATCTCCTCCAGCACAGAGCTGTAGACGAATTTGTTGACTCTGACCTGATGCTCCCAATGCCTCTCTCCTACATCCTCGGTGAAATCGGGGATGACCGCGCCGCCTTTGGCTGCCGTTCTCTCGATCGCTTCCCAGCCGACGCCGGCGATCACTTGCCTGCCCTTGACATGGAACAAGCCCGGATAGTTGACCGCCGCGACTACTGTTGTGCCTCCCAAAATGCTGTTTTTCTCTATAAGCGCCGTCTTGGCACCGGCTCTCGCCGCTTGAACGGCCGCAGCGAACCCCGCCGAGCCTCCGCCAACCACCACGGCATCATATCGATCCGTAATCGCCAATTCGTGTAACTCCATCATGGTCTTCCTCTCCTTTGCCCCTGCTGCTTCCACCTTCATGATGGCTAGTTTCGAACGCGCAGGTTTTCTTTCATGTTAAGCCTGCTGCGACTTTTACAGAATGATCGATTGTGCGAAATGATTGAAATTTTATTGAGTCGTCTCAGGAGAGGTTGAACTTTTTAGGGATAAAGTTGAACAATTCGGCTCAAATGGAAAGCAGATTCAAGATAGCAGTGACCGATTCTGCCCGCGTCGTGTCATCACCCGGTCCAAATCGCTGGCTGCCTTTGCCCTGCACGAGACCTGCTTCTACAGCTGCCGATACATAAGGGACCGCCCATGCCGGGATCTGATCCGCATCGGCAAAGCGAAGCGCGGCTGACGCTTCATCTCCTGCCGCATCCGCCCTCTCTCCCAGCGCCCGCACCAGCATGACCGCCATCTCCGACCGGGTGATCCGCTGATCCGCGCGGAACGTATGATCCTCGTAGCCGTCCACGAGCTTCGCCTCCACAGCCGCGTAGATGTAAGGTCTGGCCCAGTCCTGAATCACCTCGTGATCGGAAAATTCCCGTGCTGTCTCCAATGAAACAGGTAGCTGCAACGCCCGCACCAGCAACGCGGCAAATTCGGCACGCGTCACCTGATGCTGCGGCCGGAAGGTACCGTCCTCATAGCCGGTGACGAAGCCCAGCTCCATGGCTTGCGCAACGGCCTTCTCCGCCCAATGCCCGGCTGTATCCGACATGGCGACTAGAGACCCCTGCCTGCTAATGGTGACTTCCTGCCCCACGGGATGTACCGTCATCTCCAGATCCGAATCCACCAGCCTTGCTTCCAACAGCTCGATGACTGCCTCGCCTGCGTCCATACGATCGAAGGTCAGCACAGCCAATTCCGCATCGCCATCCATTCCCGCTACTCGGCCCACCATCGTATGGGCGATCTGGATCTGCGTTTCTTCCACGATCGGCGGCACCGAAAAGCCTGCAACCTCGCTTGTCGCACCCGTCAGCCTCAATCGCTGCGCATCAAAGCTGAACTGCAGCTCGAATGCATAGACATCGACAAGATTGCGGGCATCCACCGTGACGCGGAGCTGTCCATCCTTCTCTTCTGCCACTTCCAATTGAAATGCCGTTTGGCTTGCGGCGTAGCCCCCCGCCCCGCTCAAAACCAATACGATTGCCAGGAGCAATGCCAAACCAGCGGCCAGCCTATGTCTCAATACTACTCATCCCCTCTAAATCAAAATGGGAGGAAGGCGCTTTACGCCTTCCTCCAGCCTGTTATTCAGACAGCCAGTCGTCCAATATCATGCGGGCGACTGCCGCAAGGACACGAATCGTAATCTCTTCTTCGTCGAACAAATCCGCTATGGCGACCTCACTCCAGCCCGGGTCCTCTGCACCCACACCGTAATAGTTCGCCAAGATGGACAGATCTGCGATCGAGATCTTGCTCTTGCCTTCAACCAGTGTAACGAGCTGCGTGCCAAATTGTTGCAAAGCTGCGTTCACATCGGCAGTCGCTTGATCCACTTGCGCTTGCGTAGCGGCTGCCTGTTCTCTGACAGCCTTGGCGCTATCAATCGCAGTCTGCAACGCAGCCTTTGAGCCCTGCGCATAATGGCCCAGCTTGCCGTTGTCAACCGCTGCATCGTGCTTCGCCTGCGCTTGGGTAATTGCCGCTATCAGAGCGGTTTTATCAGCAGATGGAAGTACGATAATTATCGAATTTTTGAAGCTCGAGACCGCTTGCTGCAATGCGGTGTATGCCGCATTAACTTCCTGTTGCGTCGCTGCCTGATGATCACGGACCGCTATCGCAGCCAGAATCGCCGCTTTCAGTGTTGCTTTGGAGCCATTCGGATACTGGCCGTGCTGCGAGCCTTCCGTTGCTCCGTCATGAATCGCCTGGGCATTCGCAATCTCCGTGTTCAGCGCAGCTGTATCCACATCACTCACTTGAACCGTTAAAGTCACATCATCTGTATTGATCTGTCGGACTGACGAGGCATTGGATATCGCGAAGTCAGATAAGGTAATCTCGGTCGGACCTGAGGCTGCTGCCGCTTTTGCCTCGCCATGCAGCGTCAGCACCTGATGGTTGCCGCTTACCGGCGTATCCCGGGAGAGCATGATGATCCTTATCTGCCCGAGGTCCGGCTTGACCGCCGTCCCGGCCACCTCCATCTGGCTCGTCAACGATTGGATCGTTTGCGGCGCCAGTTCAGGATGACCTTCATCATCGATGAGTGTCTCGAGCTCCAGCCGGGATGGATCGTAGTGTACGATCACATCCAATGCAGTATAGCCTTCGCCTACATCTTCGAGTTCGATGGTCAGCTCCATCGCTTCACCGGCTTTCACCAGGGAGGAGCCCGTCAACTTCGCGACAGGCTCGCCCGCCGGCTCTTCCGGCTCTTCTGGCTCATCCGCCGAGACAAGCACGTTCACCTGATCGATGAAAGCCATACTGTTCCCCGAGGTGCTGAGCCCTTCTGTCTGCTTGCCGACAAACTTCAACGTATGGAGGCCGGCAGAAGCTGTGAAGCTGTCGGTTGTGAACGGTTCGAAGGCAGCATCGGTAACGGTGTAGGAGCCAATGACCGTATCATCAAAATACACATCAAAGGATTGCGCCCTGCCGCCTGATGCCGTTCGTTTGGCAGCAAAGAATTCCATCTCGTACGTTCCGGCTTCAAAGATGACCGATTGACTGATCTCGCCGTACGTGTCGCCTTTGGTTTGCAGCAGCGCCGTCTGGACGCCTTCCGGAGCCTCATTCGCGCCCATCGCACCGCCGTTTCGCTGTACGCCTGTCAAGCTGTCGAAGACCCATCCGTTCGTCATCGGACCCAACTTGTAGCTGGGAATGGACGGCGCTTCAAAGCCGCTGTTGACTAGAACGGGAGGCACCGGCGGCTGATCAGCCCAGTCGACAAGAGTTATCGCATCTATAAAGCCCGTACTCTCTCCTGTTTGGCCGGGTGTCAGCGTGGCGACAAACCTGATCGTATGCGCGCCCTCACTCGCGTCAAAGGTGAAGGTCAGAAACTTCTCAAAGCTTGCGGAAGTCAGGGCGTAGGAACCGATCAGCAGATCGTCAAAATAGACTTCAAACGATTGGGTCCTGCCGCCATTCGTTGCCCGTTTTGCAGCTTCAAACTCAAGCTTGTAGGTTCCTTCTTCGAAATTCAAGTACTGGGTGATCTCGCCAAAGTTACCGCCTGTCGTCTGCAGATACCCCGTCTGCATGCCTTCAGGAGCATCTGCGGCGCCAAATGCGCCCCCGTTGCGCTGAACGCCTGACCATGGGTTGAAGGTCCAGCTATGCTTCATAGGACCCGCCCGATGTGTGGTCACCACCGGCTCTTCGAAGCCAGCATTGCTAAGGGTCTCAAGCGGCAATTCAGGGGGCGGCGGATCCTGCTCGTCCGGAGGTGGCGGAGCCATGCCTGCCGTTCTTATCTTGATGGCATCAAAGAAAACCGCATGATCCGTTTCCGTCGCAGCGCCTGCGAACTTGATCGTATGGTAGCCGGCTGAGGCCGTGAATGCATCCGTTTTATGCAAGGTGAATTCGGGCGAATCCGGCTCGAAGGAGCCGATCAGCGTATCGTCGATATAAACTTCAAAGGGCAGTTCTGTACCCGGCGAGGTACGCGAGGCCATAGAGAACCATAACTCATAGTCGCCTTCCTTGAAATTAATCCGCTGGCTAATCTCACCGCCAATGAAGTCCCGTCCGACCATGAACGCCGTTTGACTGCCTTGCGGAGCCGCAGCAATCGCGAATTGGCTGCCATTGCGCTGAACACCTGACCGCACATTGAAATACCAGCCGTTCGTCATGGGACCTGTCCTGTAATTGTCAATGTTCGGTGTCTCGAACCCGGCGTTGTACACCGTCACAACCGGCAGCTCTGCAGGGATGTTATACGTATAGTAGCAGCGCTTGTCGGTGCCCGGAAGAGGGTCGCCGAAGACAGCTGCGGTACAAGCTGCACCATCCGTGAGCGTCGCATAATTGAACAGCCCATCTGCACCGAAAGCGACGCTGGCCTCTCCTTCGAATTCACAATCAAACCCGTCTTCGTAGGCACAGAATGTGTACCCCTCTGGGCCAAAGCTTGCATTGGCCAGCTTATAGAGACTGAAGGTCTCAGGCGACGGGGTCATCCCTGCCTTGAAAGCCACAGCTTTAAGCCGCGTCGTGCCCGGCTCCGGGAAGATCGGTGACGTATACAGCTCCGAAGTCTCGGTCGGCGTGCTGCCATCGAGCGTATACCGGATCTCGGCATCCGGCGTAGCCGTTGTGATGACAATCGCTTCCCCCGAAGGATACTTGCCGTAAGGAAGACTGAACTCGGGAATCGCCACTTGCCCTGCCGGCGCTGCCGGCCTTACCTTCACAAAGGCGATGCCGTAGCCTTCGGCATCCTGGTCGCTGGTCGCCCGAATCGCCACAAGCTTCTCCTCGGTTACTTGTGGAGCCATGTATAGGCCGCCATTTGTAATCGATCCGTTACCTGCTCCTACTACACTCCAGGTCACACCGCCGGTGTTGTCGATGACATTGGCGTCAAGCTGCAGCGTTGCTCCGCCAGCAACTGTCGACTCAATAGGAGTCACCTCCACTTGGGTTTGCGCTGCCATAGTCGTGTAGACAATGATGTTATGGTCTGCGCTGATCGCAGTATCCGTAAAAGTCTGACCGGCCGGGAACGTGCCACTGACCGCTGGAATAAGCGCATTGCCATCAACGACCACATCAGCCTTGTATACATGTTTGTTGAAGGGCTTATTAACGACTTCATTGAAATCGATGGTCACTTCCTTGTTCGTCCCCGCTTTTGTCTCAAGCACGACCGTTACGTCCCCATCGGCTGTCTTAAAAGCGGCTGCCCGCACATCTTCGGTACCTGTATTCACAGCCGCAACGGAGCTATGAGGCGGGATGTAGCGAGTCAGCAAGCTGCTTTCATAGTATCTTCTGTAGGGATCTGTACCCAGGACCAACGAGTCCCACATCGTATAATTTCCGTTCGTATCATTGCCGACATAAGGGTCCGGCAGCCAGACGCCGTTCAACTGCCAGATCAATGCGCCTCCGAGGCCCATATTGGCGGCTTTAATGACCGATCCCGTCAACCCCGCGCTCCATGACGAGTTGTCCTCGGCAAATCCAAATTCCGTCATCATCACCGGCTTGCCCCCGGCGACACTTGTACGGTCCGTAATGGACTTGGTCAGGCCCTCATAGGACTGGCCGTAGACATGGAAGGTATAAGCGTCGAAGTACGCATCGGCGTTCTCCTGCATGTACTGCGTCCAGGCCGGCGCTCCCGACTCCTCGGGTCCCCAGATTTCGATATCATCCCTCAGACCGTCCACCGTCAGCTTGTCGGACACCTTCTTCACCATTTCCGCAAAGTAGGCTCTCTGGTCGCCAGGTGCTTCAAAGTCCCAGTTGCCGTTCGCTTCGTTGTAGAAGGTTAAATATTTGATATGGTCATAGCCTTTGACATGGATCAGCTGATTCAAAGCAGCCGATGCCGCGTTCGCGAAAGCATCCAGGTCGACTGGCGCGCTGATCCGCTTGTCCACGTCCGGGAAGCTGAACCACTCCTGTGCCTGGGTGCCAACCTTCCATCCGAAGTTGAATTCCACCTCGGTTCCGGCCTCCTGCAAGACGTCCATATACCGGTAGAACTCGACCATCTTGTCGCTGTTCCACGTATAGACGCCCTTCTCCACCTCCATCCAGTCCGTCTGGAACCAGACCCTGGCCACCCTTGGCTTCATCGCAAGAATCCGCTTTCGGTCCATCTCCCAATGCGTCTCGTTGTAGCCGAACCTGCTGGTCCCTTCCATGAAGCTTACCGGAATCAAATTCACGCCAACCCCGAGAAAATCATCGTTCACAATATCCTGAAGATCAATATCCACCGTGACGGCCTCCGCCGTCTCTGCTGCTTGAACAGACTCAGGCGCATACAGCGGCATCTGCAGCAGCAGCGCCGTCATTAGAATGCCAAGTCCCCATTTCCTCAAAATCTCGACCTTGTTTTTTCCCACGTCCAGATCTCCCTCCTCACATGGTATTAAGCGTTTACAACTCTGATCATATCCAATAAATGGCCGGCACAACACGGAGAATATAAGGATTCTATTGAGGATTCTACTGATACTTGTCCGGCACGGTTGAAATAATTTTAGGTGGAGTTGAAAAAAAGGCGCTGCTTCCCAACCAATTGGGGAGCAGCACCTTTTAAAATCTTGCTAGAGCGGACATCCAACCGCTGTTGTCTTGACTATCCCTTTACAGCGCCCAGCATGATGCCTTTGACGAAGAAACGCTGAAGGAAGGGATAGACCACGACGATCGGCAGTGTGACGAGCATGGTGATCGTCATCTGAACCGATTGCGGCGTCATCACGCGTACTTGGCCGTTTCGGGTCAGCTCCTCGCCTGTCATGCCGGCAAGGGAGTTGGTCTGGCTCAAGAAGTTGTACAATAACAGCTGCAGAGTCTGCAGCTTCGGATCTGAGACAAGGAAGAAGTTGTCGAACCAGGTGTTCCATTGCGCGACCGCCGCGAAGACCGCGATCGTAGCAATGATCGGCATGGACAACGGGAACACAATGTGCGTAAAGATTTTGAAATACCCCGCTCCGTCAATCTTGGCCGACTCTTCCAGAGAAGGCGGCATCTGCTCCATAAACGTCTTGATCAGAATGATATAGAAGCCGATCAAGGCGCTGGGCAAAATGTAGAGGAAGAAGTTGTTTTGCAGCCCGTACGCCTTCATCGTCAGATACCACGGAATAAAGCCTGCGTTAAAATACATCGTGATAAGCACGAAGCGATAAATGGTCTTGCGCAGCGGCATCTCCCGCTTCGTAATCAGATAGGCAAAAAATGCACTGCACAGCACTGTAATGACAGTTCCCAGTATGGTACGCGACACGGAGATGATGGCTGAATCCCCTAGTCCCTTCAATTGAAAGGAAGCTTTATAGCTCTCCAGCGAGAACCCCGCAGGCCACAGGAACACGCCTTTTTGCGCCTCGAACGAATCGCTGATCGAATAGATAAAGATATAATAGAACGGGTATACCGTTACAATAAGCAGCAGAAAAAGCAGAAAATAATTGACGGTGTTGAACAATAGATCCGATGCGCTTGTCTTTTTCTTAATCATCGTAGTCCCTCCCTGATCGTCTGCCGCCCGCTAGACAATGCTCTCGCCTCTGATTTTCTTCGAAAGCCCGTTAACCATGAACAACAGCACTATACTAATGACTGACTTAAACATGCCTACAGCGGTGGAATATGGATAGTCATTGAGCACAAGTCCCAACCGGTATACATACAGGTCCAGCACTTCGATCTTGTCGGCTACCATGACATTGTTGAACACCAGATATTGCTCAAAGCCGGCCGACAACAGGTTGCTTATGGCCAGCAGCTGCAGCACGATAAAGGTCGGCATCACGCTTGGGACGGTAATATGCCAGATGCTCTTGAACCGGCCTGCCCCATCTACCCGAGCTGCATCATACAGCTCGCTATCGATACTGACAATCGCCGCCAGATAGATGATCGCGTTCCAGCCGATCGTCTTCCATAACAGGATCAGCGTCTGGGTCAGCCATACATGCTCGGAATTGCCCAATACATTAAGCGGTACGTCAATCATACCCAAACGCATGAGAATCGTATTAATCGCGCCTTCGGAGCTGAACATGCTGAAAGCCAAGGAGTAAATAATGACCCAGCTAATGTAATGCGGCAAGGTAGAGGTGGTCTGAAATAATCGCTTGAACCGATTGCTCTTCACTTCCGATAGCATAACGGCCAGCAGCAGCGGGATCGGTGCGCAGATTAGAGCCAGGAAGCTGAGTGCCAGTGTATTGATGAGCACCCGCACCATATTGGGGTCCGTCAGCATCTCGGCGAAGTGCTCCAAGCCGACAAATGCCGTCTTACTGAGCGGAATGCCCGGCCGATAATCAAAAAAAGCATAGATCCAACCGAATAATGGAACGTAATGAAAAGCAAACGCCAGAATAATAAATGGAATGGCCATTCCCAGCAAGATCATGCCTTCTCTACGGATGCGGGGTCGTTTCTTTTTGGGAACCGCGGGCTTGGAATCATATGAAAGGTCCACTTTGTTTCGCTCCTTATGGATCATGATGACTTCCTGATCGATTCAGCAAGTATAGTCTAATCATAGCTGGCGGCTCGGTTGTGCTGAATGAAAAATCTAATGAATCAATTGAACATTATTGGGTAACCGTATCTTGCCTATTTGCCTTTGCGTGGTGACTTGAACAATTTACAGATTCGCCTTACCAAAGAGCAAAAGGACACAGGGCGTTAGAACGCCCCATGTCCTTTTAGTATCCCTTCAATCAGTCGTTAAGCTTGGCAGGCAAAGCGTTGTTCGCTTCACGCCGCTCCGCATAATCGTTGGTATAGAACTCTGTAAACTCCTGAGCGCCGTTTTCTTCAAACACTTTAAGTGCTTCCTCTTTAAGCTTGGCGAATTCCTCATCGGTCTTAGCCAATATCAATCTGGCCGCATGACGCGACGCAAGTTCTTTCAACTGGGCTTCTACCTTGAGCAGATCTTCCGGAATCGCTGGCAAGCCTACTTTGCCTTCATTAATACGCTGCTCCGGTGTCTGGGACAGGATGATGGTGTTGTTATCCTTCAGCTTGCCTTGTTCGATAAGCTTGCCCAGTACATCGCCAGGATGCAGACCGCCGTAGTATTCACTAAAGTCTTTCTCCAATGCTGTGTTGCCTTTTGCCAGCGCGTCAGGCGTTGTGAAGAGATCCAGCGGCATTTGCGTTTCCGGATCCAGAACCGCGCCGCCGAGTCCGATCAGATTCGGATCCGAATTGATTCCTGTTTGCTCCCACTCGGCGCCCCCTGCATTCTTAAGCGCAAAGGTATCATCATTTACTTGCGGTACACCGTCAACATAATCCCAATGTACGCCTTCAATGCCACTGTACATCGTTCTGGCACCCTCATAGGAATACAGATAGTTCAGGAACTGCATCGCTTTCTCCGGATGCTTCGAGCTCTTGGAGATCGCGTAGCTCTTCCCAGTCCAGCCGAGCGGGTTGGCGCCACCGCTCCATGCGCGCTTGCCTGCAGGCAATACGACATAGCCTTTGCCGTCTTTGGCATATTTTGAATTGAAGTCACCCATTGCCCAAGTAGCCGGGCCGATGACGATCTGGCCCGCTGTTGCTTTTGCCAAATAATCATTGTGCTTCATAGTAAGCGCGTCCGGATCAAGCAATCCTTTGCGATTGGCTTTGTTATAGAAATCCATGGCCACCCAGAACGTCGAATTTTCATCTGTCAAAATGTTACGGTATTGCGTTTCTTCCAGACTCCGCGCCATCAAGTCACTGTTGTTGGTGGCCTGAGTCGTATACCAGGTGAATGGGAAGATGTAAGGCCACAAGCCCCAATCCTGCCACATCGACACCCCGTAGATCTTCTTCCCGTCTTCCGTGGTCGGGTTCTTGGCGACGATCTGCTCCAGCACATCCAGCAATTCATCCGGCGTATTGAATTCCGGCGCTCCGATGTCTTTATAGTAGTCCCAGCGAATCGTCGGCCCGATCGTGAGCGGCGGGTACACCGGGCTTGGCTCGGATTGGATCTGCGGCGAGATGAAGTACATCTGATCTCTGCCCTCGCTCCAATTGGCCTTGCTGTACTCTACCACCGTAGGCACATTTTGCAGGATGTCCTGCCCGTATTCTTCCAGCATATCATCCATCGGGATAATGAGATCCCCTTCGATCAGCTGCTTGCCATGCTTGGCCGGCTCCGCTCTGACGATGTCGGGAAGATCCCCGCCGGCGAGCAGGACGCTGAATTTACTGTCGTCGGACTCTACATATTCGATCTTGACACCCACCTTCTTCGCGATCTCTTCTGCAATCGCGCTATCAGGGTACGTGTTCCACTTGGTTCCCGTTTCGATAACAAGCAGCCTAAGTGTTACCACTTCCTCTTCCTTCTGACCCGTGTTATCCGGCGTTCCGGTATCGGCCGGGTTTCCGCTATTGGTATTGTTCGAACATGCAGCGAGAAGCAATGACAAGCTCAGCAACATCGCCGTCGCCGATTTGGCGAACCCCCAATTTTTCATCTTGTTACCTCCTCGATATGAATAAATCTTCCTTCCCTTATGATCATACCGGCTCGCAACGACTTGAGAAACGAAGAGAATGTAGATTCTATTGAATTATCTACAGAACCCCCCTTGGAGGATTGAACTATTTTGGACTAAGCTTGAACATTTCCCCGCAGCCTGCCCGCATCTCCGTTCTTCTGGTAATCAAAAAGACAGCGATCATGCGCCGTCTTGTCGTTTTATTCACTGTCATTATTTGGGGGAATCCGGACAAGCGCCAGCGTTCCTTCCGATTGCTGCACCAGCCGCACGCCATACTGGACGCCATAATTTAATTGAATCCGTTTGTTGATATTATACAAGCCTATACCACTTCCCGTTCCATTCAAAGTGGCGTGAGGCTCTCCCGCCTCCAGCCGACCATTGATCTCCTCCAGCTTGTGTGCATCGATCCCGACCCCCGAATCATAGACTGATATGATAAAATCCGAGTCTTTGTACGCCTGGATCTGGATGGTGATCTCTCGCCCATCCTCTTGCCTTCCGAACGTAATCGAGTTCTCGATCAAGGGCTGTAAGATAAATCTCGGGATCTTCTGGTTCAAATCACGTTCGTCTACGTCGATCTCGAAGATGACACTGTTGCTGAATCTCATATTAATGATTTTGATATAGTTCTCCAAATAATACAGCTCATCTCGCAAGGTACACATCGTGTCCTTGCTTGCGAATACAGGGCGCAATATATTGCCCAAAGCCACGATGCTGTTGACGATGTTGTCCGCCTTGATCGCAGAAGCCATCCAGCGCACCATATTCAGCGTGTTGTATAGAAAATGCGGGTTGATCTGATATTGCAGCGCCTCCATTTCCAGCTCGCGCCGCTTCTCCTGCATTTCATTGGTTTTGTGGATCAGGTCGACAATGCTGAGGGACATTTCGTTGAACCGGCGTATCACCATCCCGAACTCGTTGTTAGGCACTTTGGCGAAGGTGATGCCAAGCTCTCCCCGGCTCATATCCTTCATCTTGTGTGCGAGTACTTGAAGCGGACCTACCATCCGCTTCAACCAGAAATAGGAGATGACAAAAATGACAACCAGGCTTATCAAAAAAATAACCACAAGCAGAACTTGCATGGAAAAAATCTGACTGGAGAACTGGTCAAGCGGAATCTCCTTCACCATATACCAATCTGCCTGGTTCAAGCGATAATATACCACTTGAACGGAATCGTTACGGTCCCCGCCGTAGCTGCCATAATTCGTCGCGTCATCGATAAACGGGAAATAGTTGCTGCGGCTGCCGATATCCCCTTCCTTGCTGCTGGAGATGATGATCCCCTCTTCATCAACTATATACATCTTCCCTTCGGATGCGTCCAGGGATGCGGAATAGATCGACGATAAATACTTTTCATCGACATTCAAGATCAGGACGCCATTGGTGATTGGAGCATATAAGGGGCGGATCGCACGCGCCATGCTGACCGTAGTCCCATACTGGGGCTCGACCATGTAAGGGTTGTAATAAGCTTTTTCGATCCCCCCCTTTATGATTAACTCAGGGAAGTACTGACGGGCGTCACGAAAAATATCGGACGCTACAAAGCGATCCATCCATTCCTGATCCGGGTGCACGAGCGTGGTTTTATCCGTCCCGCCGATCGCCCCCTGTGTGTCGCCGATGATGTAGATAGAATCAATATAGTCATAGGTAGTGACATAGTCCTGGATCGTCGCATGCAGGTCGTTTTTAACCTCTCTCAATTCAATGTTGCCCATCTCGGGGGTGTAGTTCATAAATCGTTGTACACTGGGATCCAGCAAAAAAAACTTCGACAACGAATCCACATCGTCAATCAGACCGTCGATGTTATGATCCGATTGCTGAAATTGCTGAAGCAGCAAGGTCTCATTGTTCTCCTTGATAATGTTCAGCATAAAAGAATAGATCAGATAGGATGCCGCTGAGAGCACTAGCAGACTGATAATCATATAAAATAGGATCAACTGCGTGCTGAGCTTTTGATAACGTCCCCACAGCTTCATTGGGCGCCTCGCGGACCCGGGAGATATTGCCGGCGGAATTCATTGGGATTCATCCCTGTCATTTTCTTGAACACCTTGCTGAAATACGTGTACTCCGGCGAAAAGCCGACTTTGACCGCAATGTCATAGGATTTCAAGTTCGTGCGGATCAGCAGTTCCTTGGCCCGTTCAATGCGGTAGCAATTCAGATATTCGATAAAGGTGATTTGCAATTCTTTTTTGAATAAATTACTCAAATAGCCAAAGCTTAAGTTGACATGATCGGCCACCTGCTGAAGACTGATGTTCTGGTCATAGTTTTTCTTGATAAACGCAACCGCCTTGGAAATTTCTCCGCTCATCTGAAGATGAGAACGTGACTGCTCCACGATTTGTCCGATGTAATCGTGAATATGGTTGAGCATTTCCGGCAGAGTATCACATTGGTTCAGCTTGTCCGTCACATGAAACACCAGGACGTTTTCATTTTGCAGATTGTCGGAGAGATTGGAGCCGACCCATTGTATGAATTGATACAGCATGATTTTGATTGCATTTTTCTCGCCAGCGAGTTCGCTCGCCAACCTATCTAAATATTGATCCAACTCCGCATGCTTCATTGGGCTCAGCATGTTGCGCAGCGGTGCGTAGGAGCGGATCGTTTCGATCTGCATATGGATAGGCCCCAGATCCATGCTGTCTTCCGCTTTATGCTTTTGTCCCGGACCCGAGATGAATTTTCGATCCAGGGCATGCATGGACTCAAAATAAAGTTTGCGCAGCGATTTATAGCCGCTCTGGACACCGCTTATTCCAACTGACACCGAGCTGCCAAAATAGGTGTGAATGACATCCTTGATATGATTCAGGATGGTATGAATCTGCTCATGAATGCTTTGTTCCGAGATCTGGTCTTGAAAGCTGAAGAGGAGCAAATAATGCGTCTCATCCAAGTATATCGTCTCACCCTGCTTGTAAGAGTCCATAATCTCATGAAAAATATTCAATAAGGCCGCCTTGATCAGATGGCCGTTCTTATCCTTGAAGCGCTCTTTTAATAGATAATAGCTGTCCACCTCCACGGTGCACGCCATCATCCGGACTTGAGAAAGCCGAAGACCGCTATTGCTCGCAAACTGCTCGAACTCTTCGGCGGAATAGATCCCATAGAATAAAAAATCCTTGACGTACTTTTCCTTAATCAAGTCCAGATTGGACGTCGGGATCCGCTTCTTCTCCTGCGAGCCCTTCAGCGATTCCTGAGCTTCCAGCTCCGTTAACACCGCGCCCAGCACCGTTTCAATTTCATCCTCTGTCATCGTCAGTTTCAGGATATAGTTGGATACACCAAGGCCCATTGCCTTCCGGACAAGCTCGAACTCTTCCAGGCAGGAAAGCACCACGATGCGTGTCCCTTTGTTTTCTTTTCGCACAAGGGATATCAGCTCCATACCATCCATTTTGGGCATACGAATATCCGTAATGATCAGATCAGGATACCCTTCACTCTGACAATAATTCCATGCGGCTTGACCATCGGTCAGATCCGCCACAACCGTCATATTGAATTTGTCCCAGTCTACTGAGTTTTTCAGCCCAATTCGCACGAGCATTTCATCCTCGACAATAATAACCTTGTACATAGTACGCTCCCTCCCGGGCCTCTACTAGCTAAGCAATGCTCAACAAGATTGATACCGTTTACACTACTCGTGCCAGATCCGCCGGATTGTCAAATCCGATCGACTGTGTTTGTTAATCACATGTCAATGTCTGTTTATAACAAGATCTTATCGAAAATGCCAGCTGCTGTCCACGAGGAAATGAGGAAAGCACTGGTACGGAAGTGTCAGACGAGAGCGCTCCTCTACTACGCCAGAAAATCCGCAAGCTGGCCGATCTCCCGAATCTCCGCATATCGCTGCACCCCCATCGTCTCCATCCGCACGGTATCTCCGTTATACGAGACAAAACGGATGCCAGCCGCCGTCGACGCTGCACCATCGATCCAGGCATCGCCTACTGAGAGCCAGTGCTCGGCAGGAATGTGCTTGTAGGCAGCGAGAACGTGCAAGAAGGCATCCGGCGCAGGCTTCATCGACTTCACTTTGTCCCGTCCGATCACATCGTCAAAGTAATGACGCACCTTGTTCTCCTTGAGCGCCAGCTCCGCCGCCCCGCTCGAATTATTGGTCACCACGACCAGCGGCAGCCTCCCGTGCAGCTGCTCGAGCAGCTCGGGTACTCCCGGCTCCAGGTCCGCTTGATGCATGCCCGCTTTCTCGATCCGATCCGCAATCCCCCACATCTCCGCGATCATCGCCTCGGTCATCCGCGATGTACGAACTGCCTCAGCCATCAGAGTGGAAGTGGTGTGACTCTCCATATCCAGGTCTTCGTCCAGTATGCTTATCTTCCTCAGATAGGCATAGGTCTCCCGCTTCATCTGATCAAAGTCAATCCGCGAGCGCAGCAAGGTATTGTCCATATCAAAAATGAGGCCTCTTACATCCACATGAACCGTCATCGCATCCTCCCCCTTGGCCATCCACCGCAGCAAGTCTTTTATGTTATTGTACCGCAAGGATTCAGCTTTTGCCTTGCTTTAAATGGAGAGGAGCTACAAGCGACTCCAGCCCGCGGGTCACCGGGTATGAAATCACCGTAAACGGCGAAGAAGCCCGCATCGCTTACGCGATGCGGACGAGCATGCCTGCTTTTTATGAGACGATCGAAATCATCCGCTTCGGCACGGAAGACGGCCGAACGTCGTCATTGATTATCGGACCGAGGTTGAGAATCGGCCCATGAATTGAAACCGACAAAGACGCGGTACAAGATTCTGAAAATGTTTAGTGGATCAGATCGTACGATCCATTAGGCCCTGTCGGACTGTACGGAGGCGCAACCAACAACGCACGGACGCCAACGAACAAATCTGGCGTCAACAGCAACTTCGCGCCATACCCATCCAACTCATAAGCGCGCGCTAAATTATTACTTTTTATCATCCAGATAATCGGCAGGGACAATAAACCCATTGATGGATATCATCTTATTAAAGGGATTACTTTGCTCTGACACTGTTGTAGCAAACTCACCGCCAAAATATCCCAAGTTGAACATATCGCGTATCGTATTGGACTTTTGTGAGGTGGTGCTCTGAGCAGTACCGAAGTATTCGCATATCTCGTGAACGGATACGTAAGGCTCAAAGCTCTTGTCGAACAAAAAGTTAACCGTGCCAATCGCATGAATAATGCCTGCTGCCCAGATCTCAAGCTTCCCTCTCATAAATGGAACAGTCCGTTTACGCCCCAGCTTTTCCACCATCTTGATTGATAGTTGCTCATAATCATCATCTAAATATTGTTGACAAAATCCCTTTACTAATTGCAGCAACTGCTCTTTCTTTTCAAGCATTTTTGGATCTTTCATTTCATGCCTCCCTCCAGACGAATCATTATGCGGTTTGGATGAATAACCCCGTATTTTACATTATATCGTGTAGGGGCAATTTTCCAAGAAAACGGACAGAACAAAACAACTCTCCCGAGCCTCGCTGATCATCCTAACACGAAGATATGATCCGTCGCTCAACATTCGGCAACATTCATTAAACTCCTGTCGACATTTATCTCTTCATTTTACATACGGCCAAGCACCTTACTGACGACGACGGCCGCTTCTGCCCGCGTTAATTCCTGTTGCGGCCGGACACTTCCGTCCGGGTAGCCTGTCAGCACCCCTTCCACTTGCAAGGCGGCGATTGCTTCCACAGCCCAGGACGCAATCTTGTCCTGATCGGTAAATGTCACCGTATTACTTACCGATGGCAACCCCATCGTCCGCAATAAGATCAACGCCAATTGTTCTCTCGTGATTGGGTCGTTCACCCCAAAAGTGATCTCGTCGTATCCCGACACGATGCCTTGCATGGTGGCAGTGGCAATCGCCTCACGCGCCCAATGACCTTCACTATCGGCAAAAAACGTTTGTTCCGTGTTATTGGTTACGTCCTTGCCTTTCAAATTCAGGGCATGAACTGCCATCGCCACAAATTCCGCTCGAGTCATGGACTGATTCGGTTGGAAGGTACCGTCGGGATAACCTTGTATCGCATCCCGCCCCACCAAATCATAGATCGCTTCTTCCGCCCAGTGTCCGTCCAAATCGGAAAAGGTCATCTGTGGACTAGCTTCCGTCGGATCACGCGGTTCCAACAGGTCTTCTCGATCCGTTTCGTCTGTCGCTTCCACAGGATGGGCAATCGCAGCAAAGTTGGTAAAATGATCGATCTCTCCGCTGATCGTACCCTGCTCCACATCCAAGTCGATGTTGTCCAGCTCCACCCACTCGCTCGCTTCTTCATCCAGCCAATACAAGCTGATCGTCCAGGCTTCCATCACACGCTTCAGATCCTCGTCCAAAATTTCTAGATCCAACTTCAGTGTGAGGGTGATCGCTTCCTCAAATAATCCTTCCGTATCCTTGGTCAAGGTAACGATCTTGCTGACAAATCGCGCCTCATTCGTTAACGGCAACGTATCCGTTGCTGGCTTCCCCTCCCTAGTATCGATCCTTAAATGAAAGGAGCCTGGCCAAGCGCCCGCAGGAATCTCAATCAGGCCTCCGTCGAAGGAAATCGCGGCACCACCGTTGCCAACGAACCTGCTGTTCGCCGGCCACGAGACTCCCTCCCCTCCCGAAGCCCTGCTCGCTTCCCGGACAATATGAAGGGTGTAGTGTCTCTTAGCTCCGTTCAATGCTGTCACTTCCACGACCACCGTGTTGTCGCCGACGCGCAAAGGCAGACGCTCGCTCGATTGCCCGCTGACGACCTCTTGGTATTCACCGTCATCGAGCTGTACCTTTACGCTTGAGCCGTCTTCGGCTGTGACTGGCGTCAATGTGACTTCACTGATCTGGTTCGGAACATGTACGGTATATTCATAGATCTCTTCGTCAAATGCGGGACGAAGCTCACCGTCCGAAAGCGTCAAGTCACTTAAGTGCGCATCCGATGTATCCAATCGAAACTTGTTCGTCGTCGCCTGCGCTTCGTTGCCCGCTGCGTCTGCTGCTTGTATATGCAAATACCAAATCCCATCCGCATCCTTCTTCACGAGATGTTCGCCGTTGGCAAACGTTGCCCAACCTGTGTCATCAGCGGAAGGAGGTGACGAAGCTTGCGTCCAGGCATACCGCAAGCTGGCATCGTCCACGTCGCTGTTGGCATCGACTGGACCGTCGATGTCAGTTACGGTCACCGTCGTGTCTGCGAATGTGGACCAGGAATCATTACCGTTTGTCTCGAAATAAATCGACGGAGCGGTCCGGTCGATCCGAATCATCCGTTCCGCTTCCACTGTGGTACCCGTATCGTCCTGAGCGCTCACGGCGAGGAGATGGACACCTTCAGCGCTAAATTGAAGCGGAACAGTATATTCCTGCCAATCCTCATCATGATTCAAGGAATAAAACAACGTATTCACTGGCACGCCAGCATCATTGGCAGCATACACCGCTGCGGTCACACTTTTGTTGGTCCATGCGCCGGATCGATATGGACTGTCGTCCACATGGGTCAGCCTGATATCCACGATACTTGGCACGGGTAAGGCTGTTCTGGCCGTGACCTCAGCGGCTTCGCTTGTTCCGGATGCGTTCACTGCCACCAGGCTATAGTCATAGTCCGTCTCGGGATCAAGACCAGTATCGACATACGATGTTGATGTCCCCCGATATACTTCCTGATCATCACGGACTAATACATATTCAACGACATATTGCACGCTTTGCCAGCTTAGATGAATCGCCGTTTCCTCTGTATGGTCTACTGACATACTCGGTGTGCCTGGAACTGGAGGTTTAACCGTGATTTCAATTTGCACTGTACCAACTGCCCCGTATTCCGTTTCCACGCGTAAAGAAACCGTCAAAGTTTGTGGTGTCGATGTGTAGTCCGATAAATCCAATATCTCATTCGTACTTTTTTCTAGGCCGTCTACCAGCCATGTCACACTTTCTATATCGGCCGCATCATGACTGTATTCAGCTGACAAGTGCCCCGTTTCCTCAAAATCCAGCGATAATTCTAAGCCAACTGCTTCTTCTCCATACCATATGTTGACATGGGGTTCAGAGTCAAACGCAATGAATCGATAACACTTCATATTAGCGTGATCCGCTGTAGTGGATCCTTCCCAACCGTACAGGGTGAGCGAGGCGTTGTTATCGTTCAAGGATGCAGAAGCTATATTCACTTCATTGTTGTAGATCGTGATTGATTCTAGCATATTTCCCAAAAAAGCGGCGTTTCCAATCTCTGTCACACTCTCAGGGATCGTTACGGATTTCAGGAAATTGTCTGCAAACGCATAACCCCCAATATATTCAAGCGAATCAGGAAGGGTTAGCTTCTCAATGGAAAGATTTCTAAATGCAGCACTATCTATTGAACCATCCCTTATTCTTGTCACCGTCAACCCATTAATTTCACGGGGAATCACTAAAATATGCGGTACATGGCCACTGTCATTATTCCATCCATTGATCGTCGCAGTCCCATCTCCGTTGTCGGTATATTCAAAATCCGATGGGGGAAAAGTCGTAGTTGCCGTTACTGTGGATGCATCACTCGTGCCACTGGCATATACACTAACCAAGCTGTACTCATAGGCTGTATTGGGATCAAGACCAGTATCGACATACGATGTTGATGTCCCCCGGTATACTTCCTCATCATCACGGACCAATACATATTCATCCGCATGGTGCACGCTCTCCCAACTTAGATGAATCGCAGTTTCCTCCATGCTGTCTATCGATAGCATCGGACCCGGATAGGGGATATGGAGGATCAATTCATATTGGCCGACAAAGTCGGTTTTTCTCGTGAAGTTTTGGATCAGTACTTTGTTCTGCCCGGGCTGGACGGTTACTGCAACTCGGTCATCATCCAGCCTCGCCCCGTTATGATCGCCATGATCAGCATGCAGGAGCTGAATGACCGAATCCGCTTCAAAGGGGATGATGGACAACTCTACTTCATTCACATTTCGATCGAAAACGACATTGTACGATCGCTCGGCAGGCTCAAATGCAACATCCCACGATGCGGCGCTCTCCGAATTCACCTCAAGCCGGGTCAATCGGTTGGCATGGAAGTCTCCGATCAGACGAGGATACGCGTACATATCCGCTTCTTCGGTATGGAGCACAGCCCAGGCCTGCTCAAAATCCCAATCCGTAAAAGTCGATTTCTGCCGCATCTCCCCGTCAGTCTTTCCTTCCATATCTGGACCGCTGTAATTGCCTCCTATGCCTGCGTTATGTCCAGTTGACTCCGTATTCCAGTAGGAAGCATCAATAACAGCCCCAAGATTATTGGGAACTTCGCCAAACAAAGCACCTGTATAATAAGCAACTGGCGATACGTTACCGACAGCATATGCCGTTGACACGTTTCCACTTCTATGTTCACCAATCAGTCCACCAGCAAAGTGAAGACCTGATATATGGTTTGCGATGATATCTCCGGTTGCATAAGCATTAGAGACGCTCCCCGTGTTAAGGCCTACCAATCCGCCGATATAACTTCTACCTCTGACATCGACGCTCGAGTAGGACGACCTGATCTCTCCATCATTTTGACCTGCGATCCCGCCGCTATAGATACCGCCAATATAGCCGTCAGTGTTTCCAATGATCGAACCGGTCGTAGACACGTTTTCAATCTGGCCATAATTTCTTCCAACCAGACCGCCTATATAGCTAGGATTGCTATTAATCTGAATATGAATTTCAGTCACACCTACATTTCTGATCTCACCTTCGGACGTTGTTGCGCGAAACAGACCGATGTAAGGATGTCCATACCCGTCTATCGTCATATTCCGGATAACGTAGCCCTGGCCGTCAAATATGCCGGAAAAGCTTTCATCCCCGTCGCACAGCCCCTCACCGGCCCATTCATTGGTGCATTTACCGATTGGAATCCAATTGTCTGAGCCCAGGTCTATATCATTATCCAAACGATAGTTTCCCGACAAATCTTCCCGAATCGATTCGAGACCGTCCCGGTCAACTATCGATATCCAATCTTCCTGATCTGCCGCTAAGGAATAGCCTAAGGGTGAAAGAACTGGCGAAATCATAAGCAGGAAGAACAGCATATATGTAACCCATTTTTTCAGCTTGCTTTTACCCATCGTTTAATCTCCTCCAACCAAAATACGTTTTACAGTACCCCGCTCTCCGTCCACTTCGACCAACTGACCATCCTTTAGCGTCGTTATCGCATGATCTACCGCTACTACCGCCGGCAGCTGATATTCCCTCGCAATAATAGCGGCATGTGATAATATGCCGCCAAACTCCGTAACCAACGCTCCGATGCTGGGGAACAGGATCGACCATACCGGAGAAGCAATCGGGCAGACGAGTACATCCCCCCTCCGAATGCGATGAAATTCCGATTCATTCCGGACAATGCGGACCGTCCCCCGGTAAACTCCGCCGGAAGCCGCTAAACCTTGTAGTTGGTGTGCATCTTGCTCGCCGGATCGGCGCATGGGCGCGATCATCGCATGCTCCATCGTCCATTGCTGTGCGCGGATTTGAAAATACACTTCCTCGGGCAATCCGTCCGGCAGCGTGGATGGTGGCGAAGGCGAACCGTAATGGTCAGGACCCGGATGATCAAGCGCCTCTTTATGCTCTGTTTCCCGCTGCTGAACCAGATTGAATAGCGGCTCGCGGTGTTGCAAGCCTGCCCGAACCTCTTCCCATTCCAAATGAAATACAGCGGGGACGTCAGCCAGTTGATCCCGATTCACCATTCGGCGGCCCGCCTCCAGATATGCGTACCGCAGCAGGGCCAACGGAAGATCGCGATCGTAAAATCCGTGTTCTTCCCGCACCGGGTACGCATCCCTCGCCCGTACCAGCGTGCGGATGAATATATCGAGGGTTTGCCCTCGCAAACCGGCGCGCGCTTTTGCTTCTTGCTCCCGTCGCTTTTGCTCCAATTCACGCTCCTCGCGGTCGGGTTGATATCCGCCAAACAGCTGATCGCGCAGCAAGCCAAACAGCAACTCGGGCATTTCCGCAATCGTTGGGAAGGACAATTCACATCGCAGCGCTCTGCATCCGTATTCCTCCTGATACTTCTGGAACATCCGTGAGAACGTTTCATCCATGTCCAAAAGCTCGGAAAGGGAAGCACCTGCCTCAAGCGCCTTCATGAAGGTCGGGCGTGTTCGCGCATGGCGACCAAGCTCGGCGATTGCGATGGCCGGTTCACTGGACATAGCGGACAACCCTCCGAACAAGGACATAAGCTCTTGCTCTTCCCATCCCAGCGCATCACGGCACAAAAAAGCATGCTCGGCAAGCATAAGTTGGACGGCGTTATTGATCAACATGTGCTTTCGGAGACAGTCGTGCAAAAAAGTCTTTGTCTCTGCCAGATGTGCAACCAAATGAGCATCGTCCATCGATTTCAGTTCGACCGCGCCAAGTTCCCGGCCGCGCCGAATCATGTCCGCCTTCCATTCCAGACGCCATGTTTGCAGAATGATTCCTGCCTTATCCTCGCGAATCGCCAAGGCGCAATTTTCGACTCTCGGCCGGAATATCGAGTCCGGTGGCAACTGTCCTTCTCTTCCGCCTAGCGGGACCGCCCTCTGGTACATCCATCCGCCAATCTCGGTTTGATGAATCGTCTCGATCAGCAATGAAAACTCCTCGCACACCTGCCGGAATGCATCATTCACAGCGGGTACAAACGTTGAGCGGGTAGCTGCGGTCACCGGTTCGGGATAATGGATCGCTTCGCGTTCCCAGTATCCTTCCGGCAGGTCCATTGGCTCCTGTACGTCTGCGCCCGATAGCCGTACAATCGTTTCATGTTTCACAAGTTCGTCCGTTTGTTTTGGATAGGTCATATTCCTCTCCTTATTTCAGTTTCTTTCCAGCTCTGCCGCATGTAAGTAAGCGATTTGAGCCTTGATCCCTTCCGAGACAACCGTGACGATCTCAGCCAAGCTCAACCCATGCCGGCCTTCATATTCCAGCCATGTACGCATGCTGACCAACATGCGCATAACATGATAGGAGATTCTCCGTCTCTCCTCGGACACACGGGGAAACGCTTCATCGATCAAGCATCGGATCCACTCATCCCGGTTGCGACTTTGCTCCAGGACATCACGAATCTGCAAAGCTTCCAGGGCGGAAAACAGCGCGCGAATGTCGGCAAAGCGCCCGTCAAACATCGGAATCGCCTTCTCCACCCAAGAAGGCAGTTCTTCCAACTTCTTGACATACGGCGGCGGGTCCACCTTCAGATGAGAGACTTCGGAAGACCAGTCACGGAAGGAAATCAACAACTGCTCCCTTGAGGGATAGTATTTGTATACTGACGCGTAAGAGACGCCAGCCAGATCCGCAACTTTTTGAATGGTGAAATTATGAATTCGCCCATCCAAGATCAGTTCCTTGACCGCCATCATGATCGCTTCCGTTGTCATTCCCTGTTGTTGCTGACGGAGCTTGCTGGTGTAAGTTCGTTTGCCCTGTAATTTTTGTACCACCCGACTCACATCCAATTATTTAGATATAGAATATCTATATTTAATATATATTCCATTTTATTTTTATAGGATTGCTTCTGTCAATGATAAATAAGGGGAGGCTCATAAGAGCCTCCCTGGATAACGCGTTACACTAATGTCTCGTATCAGTTGAAGCCTCAAGCAGCTTCCAAATCATGCTCATCGATTGCGCTCTCGTCAGCGTCTGATCCGGCTGGTACGAGCCGTCCGGATGCCCGCTCAGGATACCCAGCTCCACGAGCCTTTGCACGGACTCCAACGCCCATGGCGCAATATCCGATTCATCCCTGAAGGCGCTCGCTGCCTTGGATCTGCTGTCATCAGCAGCACGATCAGGGGATGAAGCCTGCTGCAGGCTCCAGGCCCGGCTCACCATTACAGCAGCTTCCTCACGGGACACGGCGGCATCTGGTCTGAGTCTCCCGTCTGACCCCTGCAACAGACCGCTGGCCAGCCCCTTCGCGAGTATCTCGGCATACCAGCCCTCCTGCCGCACATCAGTGAATGCTTGCAGCCGCCGGCCATCAGCCGCGATCCCTGTACGTGAAGCCTGCTCCAATAAACGGATCAGGAGTGCCGTCAGCTCTGCACGGGTCAGGTGCCGCGCCGGCTCAAACCGGCGCTCGGCCACCCCTTCGACGAGATGACGTGCGGCCAGCTGATTGGCATAGCTGGACGCCCAGTGCCCTTGCAGATCGGCAAATTCCGGATCGTACGCCATCCACGCATACGTGCCTGGACCATTAATTGTGCCGCTGGGCGCATCGACGTCCCCGGGTTCATAATGCCAGCCTGTATGCCGCCAACCCGCCGGATGCTCCGCATCCTGCTTATACAAGCCAACCGCTTCTACATCCGCCCATGCACCGGACGTTCTCTGCCACGATACTTGGAAGGGGATGAAGGACGTGCCGCCTTCGGATAAGCTGGTGATCTCATACTGAACACCGGCATGGCGGTATCTGCTGTCATTAGGCCAGCCGTCCTCTCCAGCTATCCGTTCAACCTGCACGGTCCCTGCGGAGACAGCCTGAGCAGGCACGCGGATCGTCAGCTCGCCGTCGAACAGCGAGATCCGCTTGCCGGCTTCTTCATCTGCCCATACGATCGTCACTGCCCCCGGCTCACTGTCCGGTTTCTCTTCAGGCTCGGAAGGCTGCGCAGGAGGAGGGCTCCAGCCACCAGTTCCACCATTGCCGCCATTGCCTCCGTTTCCGCCATTTCCGCCATTGCCTCCGTTTCCGCCGTTCCCGTCATCTCCGCCTCCCGGCTCGTCAGCTGTACCCGAGTTCGCCGTCAGGATATAAGGACTGGACCGATAGCCTGCCGCAACGGAAGCTATGAGCTGGATGGTATAATCGGTGTCTTCATCCAGCCCCGTCAGGTTCATCTGCCGCACACCTGCTTCTACGGTAGCCGACCGCGGCTGACCGTCGCTATCGCCCTTCTGCCAGTAGACCGTAATCGCCTGCAATGCAGGGTGAGCCGGGTCCTGCCAGCCCAGCTCGATCGCATTCCCACGGCCTAGAGCTGTGACTTCCCGCACCTGCTCCGGGCTGGCAGCACTGCTGCTCGCTGTCAATGCGGACGGCTCTGCCTGCAGGGTCACGCCAGGTGACTTGTTGCCGGCCTGATCTACGGCTCGGATGCGAACCTCATAGGTCTGCGTGTGATCCCAGTCCGGGATGACCGCATATTCCGTACGCGGCTGGATGACGATCACCTGCGGCTGTGGTGTGCTCTGGGATGACCATTCCAGCTCAATGCTCGCCAGATCTTCATCAGCGGGATCGCTCCACTCTGCGTACAACAGCTGTTCGCCCGGAGCAAGCGATGCTGCTGCAACGTCCGAAGGCGCCGTGTCATCGGATACCAGCACCTGCACCTGGATCACGGCATCCTCCGCAAGCGGCAGTCCATTGTACCCCATCACCAGCCTCTTCACTTCAACCGTTACTGTGTCGCCCGCCTGCAGCGGCGAAGCTGGCGTAAAGACCACATGCTTAGCAACCGTACGGCCCTCATACAGCACTTCATCCGGGAAGCTGAGGCTGCCATCTACGCTATTGCCTGTCGAACCCGTTACCACAATCGTATTCGCATTCACCGATTCCGTCTCCACGTGCCGGCTAAAGGCGAGCTCAATGGACTGACCGTTGTTCTGCGATACAATCCGTCTCACCTCAGGCGCCTCGAGCGAGCGCAGCGGAATGTTGACATCGAAGTGCGGTGGCAGCACCTCGAGCTCTTCACTGAATGCCGACTCATAGCCTTCCATGTCGTATCTGACCTGCCACAGACCTTCAGGAACATCCCAGCCGTACCTGCCTTCCCAGTCTGTGATAAGCGGATTGAACTGACCGAACCACTCGGCGTCCCATTGCTCCCAGATCTGACGCTCTTCATCGTACTGGAACAAGGTAGCCGTCACACCTTCGAGACGTTGGTCCGGCGTCACTTCATAGACATAACCGCTCGGGTCATGAATATAGGTGGGCTTAGCCGTTTTCTGTCCGTCGTCAGGCTTGGGCTTTATCATTTCCCGAATATTCGGTCCGCCTTCCCCCGCGTGACAACGTTCAATCGAAACAGCAATGCTATTCATCTTTACATTCAAATTCTCATCCATCGCATAGCCATACAGCTGTGAGAATGTGAAGGCCAAGCCGGCTACAGCAACAGCTCCTGGGCCTGTTAACGTTGACGCGCCGGCAGCTGCCAAGCCGGCGAGCGCGAACCCGTATTTGCTTGCTTCCTGCAGCATCGCCTGATTCATGAGCGATTCCGTACGATCTTGAAGTGACCGCGCTGTCGACGCGTCACAGTATTGATGGGCATAGCCGATCAACTGATTCATCGTATTCAGCTGCCCCTCGAACCCGCCGCTCTGGGAATACATCAACCCCAGATCGAACATATTCAGCCCCAGGTCGAACTTGCTCATCGTATTGAGAGGAATCGAAGCGATCCGTACCGCCTGCCCCTTATCCTTGCTCATCATGCGCGCCAGTTGCTCTGCTTCCTCTGTGGGAATATAGGCAGTGATGCGTGCCTGAAGATTTATCGGCTTTTCCTTTGTCTCCCGCAGGAATTTTTGCATCACCCCCAGAGAGTTTCTGTAGCCGGCTGACGGAGCAGGGAAAACATCTGCGTTCTCGATCTCCACCCATTCTACCTTCATGTCATACATGGTCATGCCAAATCCATTGACATACTCTTTGCCGGTCGGATCAAAATCCACATCATATTCGACCGACAGCGTAGCATCGACGCGCGAGTTTTCATGCATATCAGGCAGCGGTATGCTCATCTCTGCTGTTGTAATATTCCCATCCGTCGTGACAAGAATATCCTCTTGTTCCGGTACCTCCGTATGCTTCAGCCACCAAGGCAGCTGGTTGCGCATCTCCTCCTCCGTCTCGGCCTTGCTGCCGAGATTACGCTCCGGCTGGGTGTCATAATGAACAATAATATCGCCCAGATCCTGAAGCTCATCCATGGATTTGAAATCATACCTGGCCCAGTAGATGCCTTCCTTATCCTTGATAGCGGGTATCTTGAGGTTGCCGTTTTGCAGGAAGACATTCGAGACCGCATCAGGATCATTGAACACAATCTGATGCTTCACCAGGCCGGTGTCCGTGGGGACAGCGAATTCACGGACTCCCCTGGACGTGTCGATCACATAGTTCAAGCCTCGCATATCGAATTTCACCTGAAGCGCCCGCGGGGCATTCGGCAACAGCGAGACCGTAGACTGGCTCAGCCATTCCTGATCCCATGCCTCCATCACCGCTCTCAACTGATAGTCGCTATTCCCTGCTCCGAGATTCGGCAGTTCAATCGGCAAGCTCCAGTTGCCAAGTGTATTGGCTTGCTGCTGGCCCAGCAGCGTGGACTCATGATAGATTCTTACCACAGTGCCAGGCACGCTCTTGCCGGTGGCCGTTATATTGCGAAATGCTGTAATGGTCGGCACATCCATGCTCAGATTGCTGACCCGCACCTCTCGATAACCTAGCGAAATGTTCCGCTCCTCCCCCGGCAGGCTCATCTCCGCGCTGAAGATCACTGGTCCCTCCTGATAATTATCCGGTACCCGCGTCTGAAAATGAACGGTAGCCATACCGTTAGGAACAAGGCTGCCCGTTGGTATCGTCATTACAGATGTCCCTTCATTCCAGGTCCATGCTGCCGGCGGCAGCACGCTTCCATTGAGAAGCACACTATACAAGGAAGGTGTCATCTGCTCCGGTAGACGAATGTGAAGCGAAGTGCCGTGCTGCATAACCCCTGTGCGATTGGTGTAGACCACCCTGCCCGAGGCAGAGGTGCGCGGCGAGACACTCTCCGGCTGTACAACGATGCTGCCCATCAACGGATCCGACCTTCCCATGGATGAATCCGCAATCAGCGATACATTCGTTATCTCGCCTTCCACGATTGCAAAGCTCTGCTCGAATACACGGTTCCGCAACCGGTTGCTGCCGATTCCTGTCTCATACAGGGTAATATGGTAGTCCCCCGATGAAGGGAAATAATTAAAGTATTCATTGCCATCGAAATACTCAATATTCATCATCCCATTATGACGAATATACCCGCGCCAGCTCGTATTCGCATCCATACCCATGATATCCAAATCGAGGTATCCGCCCGTATAAGGGAACGCAAGGGTAAGTGAGCCCGTTAACGTCTCATCCATAGTGAAAGACTCACAGATCGGATAAGCTGAGATCCCGCGATGCCCGAAGCTCCTTTCTGCACATAGCGAATAGCGGGTATTGACTTTGCCTGGGATGGTGACCGGCAGGCCTTCCGCAGAGATATAATCTTCCGGATTCAGATCGATCCGCTGGCCATTGCCTTGCAGATAGAGCTTCAGTGTGGAAGCGAGACGATTGACAAATTCATCCGACTGATCATCCGCATCAATGCGCACCTGGATGACTGCATTGCCCGCTCTCCTGAACAGCTCCAGATGATGCGTGGTTTCGCCTGCCGTGAGCGCGCTCCAGGTCGTTTTATACGTATCCATATCAGGATGCGAGGTCGTCACGATGGCAGGGAGTCCGGCATACAATTCGACATGGTAACGGCCGTCCTGATCTGTCAAGATCTGATGCGTGCTGATCCCTCCCGGTATACGCTGGTCTACCTGACTGATCGTCAGCGCAACTCCTGCTGCCGGCGAGCCGGCTTGATCCGTCACCTGACCGCTTACCTGAGATCGCGGACTGTAGGCCAGCGTAATCTGCTGCCTATTCTCTCCAGCGGAGAGCTCGAAGCTGGCAGGAGGCGAGAGCGGCATATAGCGGATATCAGTATTCGGAATCCGGATGACTGCCGTATCTCCCTCCGTCAGCCAATTCTCAAACCTGACGATGCCGGCAGCATCCGTCGCCAGCGAGGTCACATCTGTGTGATCAATCGACAGGTACACCCTGGTGCCTGCAACTGCTGCTCCGTCTTCATCCTGCACAGCAACCTCGAGCGTTGCCTTGCTCATCCCGCTAATGACAAGGGGGCCCACGGAATCGGAGCTGCGCACTTCGATCGCAGTCAGCTTGACGATCTCCCGCCGCAGTTCCGGCGAATAGACTACCATCTCGTAGTCATCCGACGGGATGAGCTGCTCGTAGGTCAGCAGCTGCGGGCTGTCGACCATGGCCAGTTGACTATAGCGCCCGGAGTCCCCCCGCAGCAAAACGTTCAGCTTCGGAATATCCCCTCCTTCCGGCTGAAGCTGCACCTGAATTCGGCCGCTGACCTTCATGTCTATAGACACCTGCTCCGGCTCGGATACCGTATCTCCAAAACGGGATATTGCATGAGCGGACACCACTTCGGCAATCTGCCGCGGGTCATCCATGACCCATGCTGCAGTGTAATACCCCGACCGCTCCGCATCCTCCGTCATATGAATAACCTGCTCGATCTGCTCCGGTGCCTCCAGCAGCTCGCCCAGTTCGTCCTTCCACACGTGATAGACAAGGGTGAGCTCCGCCTCCGAAGCTGCCATGCTCTCATATTCGAACGTCATGGTGCCGCCCCATTGCAGCGCCTGACTGCGGTCTCCGACCACTGGTGCGGACCAGCCCAGCTTATAATTCCCCACTGTGCTCTGTTCGATGGTAAGCGGCGGACTTAGCTCACCTGACCTGTCAACCGCGATGACTTCAACCGTATAGCGATTGCCCAGCAGCAGACCGCTTAGCAGACAGCTCCGCTCGTAGGCTGCCGCCTCGATGACCTGCTGCCCATTCAACACGATGCGATAGCCGACGATGCCATCCATCGCCTCTGGCCAGTGAACGGAGAAGCTGCTGTCCGTCACATCCTGAATGGACAATGACGCATCCTGTGGCCAGTACGGGGGGAGACCGTCATCTGACAGATGGATCGCGCCAAACGCCTCTCCCACGAGCGGGGTAATGTTGGGTGGAATAAGATTCTGAGCCATGATCCTCACGGTATAGGATTTGCCATCCTCGAGTACCGGAGTCGTCACTTCATTGACGGAGAGATCAATCCTGTCACTTGACCACACATAGTTTCCTTCCCCATATAAAACGACAACATAATGTTTCACAAACTGAGAATGATATCCGTTCCAATTCAAGCGAACCCGGTTATCCGCGAGCCTCTCCTGTTGGAGGTTCACTGAAAACTGCCAGATGCCGTTCGGCGACAGCTCCGCAAGCAGTAAATCTGTTGAGAGCTCTCCTAATGATTCCCCGGATGGCGAGGCTTTCACTTGAATGCGCACCCGGTATTGCTGCTCCGCATCAAGACCTGACAAGGGCCAATACAGTGATTCCGTCCATCCGCTGGCTACTGCTGACTCCTCGTCATTTTCGGAGAGCTTATACAAAGTTATGTAATACTGCGGCGCTGTAACATGGAATGCCGACGTCCAGTATACAATGGCTTCCCCCTGAATCGTCGGATAGAATTGAATGTCCCCCTCCCACAGCTCCTCGGCTGATGCCTTGGACGATTGAAACGGATCGCTTACGCTTCCTTCCCCGGGTACGATCAGACCGACCACCATCGCAACTACAAGCATAAGCGCCGTATATCTTCTTCGGACTCTCTGCTGCACTATTGCCCCACCTTCCATATAAAAAAATACACCCGCAGACCATGCAGGTGTATCGAATATAGCATCAGACCCCGGTTAATTATATAATCATTTCAAATGATTATCGCGAGGCGAGCGTACCCGGCGGTTCTTGGGCCTCAGCGATGGCGTCTCCGGTATTCTCCGGGGGTAATCCCCGTCTTGCTCTTGAACACCCGGATGAAATTCTGGGCATTCGTATACTGCATTCGCACTGCGATCTCCGCTACCTTGAGCTCCGTATTCGTCAGCAGCGCCTTGGCGCGTTCTACTCGGTGGGCAATGACATAGTCGGTGAAGGATAAACCGGCCTCCTGCTTGAAGAGCAGACTGAACTGAACTCCGGCAGACCGGTATACTCAGCGACTGCTGGGAGCGATACTTCCATGTCCGCGTGCTCCTGAATGTACTGCATCGCTCTGCGGATCGAGCGGGCTGCCTCGGTCGTCTCCTGACTGCGCTCGGATGCCAGCAGCTTGGACACCGCTCCCAGCACCTCTTCCATTAGCCAATGATGAACCTGATCGATCTCCCGGAAGCGGGACAGCTTCTCCAGCAGATTGGCACCAAACACGTTATCGTCACCGCTCCCCGCCCCTGGGCCGGGTAATCGCATCAACGATGTGATCAGCACGGAGTAATACTGCAGCATCCGCTCATGGGTGAGGCTGCCCTCCTCCGACAGGACAGTCTTGAAGTCCTCCAAGGCTTGACATGCGCGTGGAAGATCGCCCAGCTTGAGTTGAGCGATGACAGCCTGCTCCTGCTGGACCGGGTAGTGAAAACCTGCGGCGCACGCCTTGACCTCATCGATCCAATAGATGCGGTTACCGCCTCCGGGCAGCCGCTGCCTCAGCGCCTCCAGACTGTCCAGGAAGCTGCTGTGCACGTTATCGGCGCCGGATACGCTGCGGCCGACCCCGATGACGACATCTTGCCCCAGCCCCTGCCTGACCTCCTCTATCCATCTCTCCAGTATATACTGGATCTGAGCTTTGGCGGGTCCATCCTCGCCTGACGTTGTCGCGAGCAATCCGCCGATGCGGTCCCGCTCCAGCTTGACCAGGAAGCAACGGGCCGGCGCCGCGTCAACGCCTTTGAGCGTCGTCAGCAGATCCTCGAGCTGCAGCGTATCCCTGTTCCGCCCACCGACGTCCTGTACGATCCAGTCGATACAAATGGCGATGTATCCTGTGTCCGCGCGGACCACATCCAGCCGAGCCAGCTCGGCTTGCAACGCCGGAGTCAGCGGCTCGGTAAGCCAGCTGCGCACGTAATGCGTCTCCAGCGCCGGATAACTGCTCTTCACCCTCTCTTCGAGCGTGTCGTTCCTGTCATGCACCGATTCTACGTAAAGGACAATCTGATCCAGTTCATCCCTTCCTTCAGCAGCGCCCGCCTCGCGGCCGCGCATCCGCCCAAGGACCGACCGGACCCGCTGGTGAATCGCGTTCGACATGAACAGGGCCAAGATCGGCATGATCAGGATGAGCAGCGCAGTGGCCCCCCACATCACCCGCTCGATCACCTGCCAATGACCCATGATCTCTTTGTATGGAACGATCGAGATATACGTCCAACCATTGGCTGGCGCCTGCATCGCATGAACCGACAGCTTGTTATCTTTCCCGGTCAGGATAGAAGCAGCATCCGGAGCGCGGCTGCCTGCAGGTTGCACTAAGCGATTCTGCCAGCCGCTGTCCCGGGCGGAGAGCAGCGCCTCTACAGCAGGCTCAGCGTACCAGTGGCCGGATGGCGTCAGCAGCACCGTGCCGCCGGTGCGGCCCAGCCGCATCTGATCGAAGATCACCGAGAACATCTCCGCTCCCAAGCGGACGATGAGATAACCGTGAGGCGTTTCAGAGCCAATAGGAATCGTCCGCACTAGCGTCATGCCCGTGAGCCTGGAGGACGCATGTCCGGACGGCTGCTCATGGTCCCTATCTGTCATCTCCAGCCAGAGCAAGGACGACTCCGTCTCCTCCAGCGCTTGCAACAGCTCCGGCTCCAGCCGCTCCCGCGCATCGTTGTAGACCCCGGAGCTTGCAATTACACGCTCCGACACGGGAGCATAGAGAAACACATCTTCCGCATGGTCGATCAGCTGCTCCAGCGCGGAGAGCATCATGTGGGCATCTTCCAGTCTTTGGCCTTCTCCCCGCAAGCCGTCTTCATACAACAAGATATGGAGCGCCTGACTGTAGGCGCCTTGCACGACCATCCGGTCGACCTGGTCGAGCGTGCTCTCGACGCGCTCCTGCATTTGCCTCATCGTATTCCGATTGGTCTTCTCCAGCTCATCCGAGATGCTCTTCTTGGCAATGATGAGCGTCATTCCGGCCATGATGACAATCGGTATGATCGACAGCACCAGACCCGCCAGGAAGAGCTTGGAGCGGATCGAGGCTTTGGCGGCAAGTAAGTTCAACATGCTTGATCCCATCTTCCTCTATCGTTGTAATGCAAATTATATCGCATTCAGGTAAAATAGGAAGATAATCCAGTTTTGGAGGGGACCCCTTGAACCTGAAGCGTGCCAAAAAGGCGTCAGCAACATCCGGTCTGTATGCGATAATTCCCCTGCTGCTGCTCCTCCTCTTGCCAGGCGGGTGTGTGTCACAGGAAACCGTGTACCTGCATTCGGAGCGTTCATCGGTCCCGATTGCCCTGATGTATCCACTATACAGCGAACCGCCGAACTCCCCGGAGCTGCTCGCCTACATCGAGGAGCGGTTCCAGATCAGGCTGGAGCTGCAGGCGATTGCACCCGAAACGTATAACCGCCGCTCACGTATTGGCTTGATCGCCGGCAACGGACCGGATGCGCTCGTCTGGACTCACTTCCCGCAGGCCGAGCTGTTCCATTATGCCCGGACCGGTCTGCTCCGTCCGTTGGATCCGCTTCTTGAAGAGGCCGAGCATCTGGCGGCCATTCCGGAAGAGATATGGACCAATGCCATGATCGACGACCAGCTGTATGGCATACCACGACCACGAGCACGCGAAGACCAGGCGTATTTCATCCGGAAGGATTGGCTGGACGCGCTGGGCCTCCCGCATCCGCACACGACGGATGAGCTGGCCGAAGCCGCCATCCGCTTCGCCAGCGACGATCCGGACGGGAACGGCCGGCCTGACACCTACGGTTTTGCAGCGGGAGATGCGTTGGAGACGATCTACAATATCAGCCACGCCTTCGACGCAGGCAACAGCTGGCGGCTGCAGGAGGACGGCAGCCTGCTGAACAGTCATCTGGCCCCCGGCAGGGAAGCCGCGCTGCGCTGGATGCGGACGCTGTACAGTCAAGGAGGGATCGACCCACTCTTCGGCACGTTGAATAGTACCCAGGTACAAGAGCAATTCACTTCCGGGCGCGCCGGCATCCTCCTTAGCGAGATCAGCAACTTCCACCCGTTCCTGCAACGGCTGCAAGAGCAGGTCCCCGGCTCGGAGATCATCATGCTGCCGCCGCCTGCGGGACCGGAGGGCAAGTCCGGCCTGTCGGCGAAGATCGGCTTCTTCGGCCAGTTCGTCATCCCGTCGCGCGTGCCCGAGGACAAGGCCCGGCGTATCGTGGAGCTGCTGGACTGGATGTCCGGCGAGGAGGCTGAGGCGCTCCGGCGCTCCGGGCTAGAAGGCATCCATCATACGCAGCATGCCGACGGAACGTTCGAGCTCTATGCTGCTCGGATGGAAGCGGAAGGCATCGGCGCCTATTTCCCCATGAACGGTTACGACCCATACTATTATGTCAGCACTACGGCACCGGAGGAGACGCGCCTGCAGCAGCGGAGCATGCTCGATCAGGTGCGGTCGCTCGGAGTGAGCGATCCCGCTCTGCACTTTATGCCCCACAGCCGCTACAAGATCGGTTCGATCTACGCCAGTCAGATCGAGTCGTTCTACGTCCAGTACGTCCGCAGCGAGATCCAGCCCGAATCCTTCGACGAGTTCAGAGCCGCTTGGCTGGAGAAAGGCGGGCGCGAGCTGACCGAGGAGGTCAACCGCTGGTATCGCTGATGGCGGCGGCACTGCTCCGCCGCCATGCTGGCTTTACTGTAGCACGACGGGATGAGCCTGGAAATAATCTAATCATATGATCATCCAGGAGTATCTACGCTGGCAGAACAAGAATAAGCGTCATGCTTCAAACTATGAGAACAGATTCTAAACTCCGTATTGAACAAGTCATGCTAGATGATTTTTCAATACAACTTGGTTTGATTCGAGAGCCCTATGGATTTGATTAACAAATAGACTAAGCGACGTCTCCCCTCAATGGACAGCTACCGCTTAGTCTATTTTTGATTTCCACACTAATGAAGGTCCCCTACTTCCCGAGCATCTCCAGATACTTCTCGATCCCCGGCACCGGATCCGGCTCCTTCAGCTTCATGCCGCGCAAAGCTTCGACGGTGAGCCGCAGCACGACGTAGTCACGGTACCACCGGTTGTCTGCGGGGACGACATGCCAGGGGGCGGCCTCGTTGCACTCGGCCATCGCTTCTTCATAGTAGGCCTGATACCGGTCCCAATGTTGGCGCTCCTCGATATCGCTCGGATCAAACTTCCAGTGCTTGCGCGGATTCTCGATCCGCTTGCGCAGCTTCTCCAGTTGGAACTCCGGTGAGATGTGGAGGAAGATTTTGACCAGGGTCACCCGGTTATCTACCAGCAAGGATTCGAACTGATTGATCTGCTTGAACTTGGCCTTCGCTTCTACATCCGATACGCGGCCATGCACGCGGTTGATCAATACCTCCTCGTAGTGGGAGCGGTTGAACGTCGTGATGCGTCCCAGACCGGGCACATGCCGGTGGACCCGCCACAGGAAATCATGCCTGGCTTCTTCCTCTGTCGGCTTCTTGAAGCTGTAAGAGGAGATGCCCTGCGGATTGACACCGGAGAACACCTGCCGGATCACCCCGTCCTTGCCGCTGCAGTCCATCCCCTGGACAACAACCAGCAGCGCCTGCTCCTGTCTGGCAGCCAGCTTCTCCTGCTCCTCCTGCAATTCCTTGCGCAATTGATTCATTTCCTTGACGGTCTCGCGCTTGTTCTTGAACTTGCCCGTGTCTTGCGGATTGATTCCCTTCAGGTCGACGCCGCCCTTGGTCGGCAGTTGCCACTTGCTCATCTACGCATCACTCCTTGGTTTCAGGATGGGGGTCCAGGTGGTACGCACATATGCGACCTTCATGCCGGCCCGTTCCATATTGCGGTGACTTGGTGACAAAAACGAGCACTGCCCGACAACCAGGTCACAACCCTGCTGCTTGGCCTCGGAGAACCGCCGATGCAGCAGTTGCTCGTGCAAACCTGTCTTGCGGTATTCGGGCAAAGTGGCTGCAAAGGTCAGCGAAGCCGTTCGATCCTTTATGTACATGACAGCTGCTGCTGCGGGACGATCCTCTACGTGAGCGATGAAGAACGTCCACCCCGGCCGTCCCAGCAGCACCTTGTTATTGGCAGCCACCGGGGCAATGCCATGCTCAGGCAAGCCGAAGGCCTTGCAATGAATCTCGGCATACGCCTCAATCTCACTCTCCTGCAGCTTGCTGATTCGGACCCGCGGCGTATCGAACGCTTTCGGCTTCCATAAGGCAAGATCCAGCGCAAGTGAAGCATGCGTCCCCGATGCAAAGAACCCCCGCTCCGACAAGGCCTGGAGCGTCCGCCGATCCTCTACCCCGGGAACAATTTCGAATTGCGGTCTGCGTTCTCTCGTTTTGTAGAAATCCACCATCTCATCAATCGCCGCCGCTTCGGCAGAGCCTGCCCCCTTGACAGTGTTAAAGGATGGCCACGGCATCCCTTGGCTGTAGAAACAAACCGCTTCGCCGACGGCTTTGAGCTCCACCCCCTCCGGATTGTCCGAGCGCTCGCGGATTGCAATCATCCGATCGGATAGATAATCCATTTCTGAAGCTTCGATTGCAGCTATGTATTCTCTGGTTGGCGCTGCTCCCGTTATACGCATTAGGCTACCTCCGTTTGGACAGATATTCTTCTGCTTGTCTCCATTGTATCTCATATCCGACAAATTGTGGCCCCAGGTAAAAATACGTTTTTCGCAGCTGCAGGTTTCAAATCCAAAACAACCGTCAGGCGATGTGCCTGACGGTTGTTTATCTCAAAACATTAGAAAGTACATTTACTTGCAGCACGTAAATATAACGCATGACCATAGTCGTTCGGATGATTCAGGTTGTTGAGCAGCAGGCTCTCATGGGATTTGCCTTCTGCAAGGACCTGCTCCCATAAGATCTGAACATCGGCAACGGGCACCTCCAGCTCGCGTCCTATGCGCCGGATCACCTCCGCGTAGTCGCGCACATTGGCGCTGGCCAAGGCCCAGCGCGGGTTGGGCAGACAGGGGGTGATCAGCAACACCTCTGCTTCTGTATGCTCCCGGACCGTCTGCACCATATCGATCAGCCGGCCTTCGAATTCAGCCAACGGTGTCGCATTGCCGCCGTCCGGCTGACGATTCTGATCATTCATGCCATAAGCGATGCTGACCAGATCAGGAGCAAGCGAGGCGACATCCGCCCGGAGCCGCTGCAGCCCGCCGCCGCTGCTCTCGCCTCCCTTCGCCCGATTGTCCAGGGCAACCTCGCCCGAAGAGCTGCGGGCACGGAGGGTATCGGCCAAACGCATCACATAGCCGGCTTCGGGCCGGCTCGCCTCGTAGCCCGCGCTGATACTATCCCCATACGCGACATAGGTGACGGGCTCGCCTGCCGCCAGCCTTGCATGGAGCCTGGTAAACAGCGACAGCTGCGCGGGAGGATCCGGCTGCACTGCAGCTGCAGGCTGCTCGGCGTATTCCAGGATGCAGGTATAAGGCGCATTGGAATACCCGCTTGTCTCCCGGTGATCGAAGCCTTCCAGCCCGTAATGCGGGTGGCC
Organism: Paenibacillus jepli; assembly: GCF_047238105.1. Lineage (NCBI taxonomy): Bacteria > Bacillati > Bacillota > Bacilli > Caryophanales > Paenibacillaceae > Paenibacillus > Paenibacillus jepli. Next base: position 5,573,521 of record NZ_JBDFMD010000001.1, on the reverse strand, counting down.
GCGCCAATCGGGGACCGCGCTGCCTGGCAGACGCCGGATCGTACCCGCAGCGCGGTCGATCCCGTAATCTACACCCTCCCCATAGATGACCGCTGGCTCCTCATAGCTCCGGAGGCAGCGGATCGTGTACTCCGCAGGGAGCCTCAGCTTCTGCTCTTCCGTGCCTATGAATACGAGGGTGTCCCATGTCTCATCTCTCATCAGACCCGCTCCTGTTTTCCAGTATAGCCAGCACGCTTACCATGTGATTTCAAGGACGCCGCTCATCTTCTCCAGCACGATTTTTCTACCGTGGATGGCATCCGACAGATCCAGATATACCTCGCCCGCCTTCACCTCGACGAGCCCCTGCTCGAGCGCATCCAGCGGCGGATACAGCGTCACAGTCGCTTCCTCCAGCTGCTGGACGACCAGCTTGCGCGACGGCAGATTGTGCAGGAACCGTTTCTTCGGCGTAGGCACACCCGACATCTCCCGGCATCGCACCATCGTCTTCGCTTCCTGCTTGACGAAGATCCGGCATTCATCCCGGAACGTACGGTCCAGCGCATAGGCCGCCGTGTCGCCGCCAACCTCGGTCGTCTGCCCGATCAACAGCGGCACCCCGTCGGGAAAGCCGAACGAGAGCTGCACGGACGTATCCTGCTTGCAGCCGGTGAAGGTGAAGCCATTGTCCCGCCGTCCGACGAAGAACAGGGCCGCCGGCGTCTCCGGACGCTGTCTCGTCTGGAGCAGCGTATATCCAAAATCCTGCAGCAGATAACGGGCAAGCGCCGCGCTGTCTCCGTAAGTGAAGTCCTGCCGCTGCGGAAGATTCGTGATGCCGGCGCTCTCATAAGGCAAGGCGCCTCTGACCCAGGCGATCCGGCCGCCCTGCCACTCAGGAAGCGACCGGCTCAGGGCGAATACCCGCTCTGTCTCGCCCTGGACGACTGTGGCGCGCACGCGGGTATGAGGATCCTGCGGGTCGGCGCACACCTCCTGCAGCTCACCGTCCGAGATCGTCGCGGCCACGTTCAGCTTCATCCTATGCATCGCCGCCCCGTTTACCTCATCGCCCGCCAGCCGCATCTCCAGCTCAGCCTCGCCCGATACACCCTCGGCCTGGCGCATATTCAGAAAGGCCATCAGCGCATCATCCCGGAGCGCTCCGTAGAGCAGCGCTTTGCCCCCTTGCCGCACATGACGCATGAGGCGCTCGCCCGCTTCCTCCTGCAGCCAGAAGGTGGAGGTGACCAGGATCGTATCTCCGAATACAGCGCTCCCCTGCTCCGTCAGCTCCCCGAAGATCTGCGAGCTGACGACGGTATTGAGCGGCAGCCCTTCATTGATCGCATTGCGGACAAACCAATCGTGGAAAAAGATCGAACGGTCATTCGCTGCGCCCGCTGCCGCCGCATCGTGCAGCTCATCGAACGGATAGACCCAGGTCAGCAGGCCCGGTTCGTCCGGAAAGCTCTTGAGCGCCCGCCGGAGATGCATCGACACTTCCAGCGCCGTATCCTCCGGCAGCTCGCCCCGCTCCGTATCGATCGTCAGCAGCTCGACCAGGCGCGGCGGCTGCAGCGCTCCATCATCACCTATCCTGGCGGCACTCAGCGGACAATAGATATCATGCGGCTCCCTGTCGTACAGATCCGTCCACGGATTCTGCCAGAACCAGGGGTCATTCGGATAATAGCGGTACGGATAATCTTCACCGGGCAGGACGGCGATGCGGGACATATACCCCGCCATCTCCAGCCCGAAGTCGAAGTTCAATGCCCCCCACGGCGAATTCGGCGGCGGATAGGTCAGATACTCCCGCTTGTACAGCTCCCGCAGCGGGATATGGTCCTTGGCCAGGTCCATGCCCGTGCCGAAGTTGGTGCCGCGGACCTCGGTGCGGTAGCCGGGACAAGCCGCTTTGAAGGCGTCCCAGAAGGACAGCACCTTGGCGGAGAGCTCGTGATGGTCCGCCAGCGACAGCTCGGTTCCGTTATAATTGGCCCCCAGATACGTCCAGGGGAAGTAGGACAGCGCAAACCCGTTGGAGAACCAGATATAGTCGAAGCCAAGCGCCGGCAGGAAGCTCGCGCACTGACGGCCCAGGAACTCCCCGAATGGCGTCCCCTCGGGGATCCCTTCGGGATACGCGGCATACCGGACCTGATCCGCCTTCAGCTTGGACCAGGTGCAGACGACCGTATAAGCGGCTTTCAGAGTAACATAGGCGCCCCCCAGCTCCGCCATGTTGATCTCCGGGTGATCCTTGTATTTGAAGTCGGAATAGGCGAACTCCGGTCCGGCATCAAAGGTCGCCCCCACCTCCAGCTGCAGCCCGAACCGCGTCCGGCCAACTTCCTTCATGGTGGCGATGATCGTCTGCAGATGGCGATAAGTCATCTGCACCGGCTCCTCCGTGTACAGAATCGCCGTCTTTGGATCGTCTTTACCCTCTGTAATTTGACTGAATAACCATTCGTTGGCGAACCCGATATACCGCGCCCACTCCATCTCGCGGTCCAGGTCGCCGTCCCATACCAGGATCTCGCTGCCATCGGACACCCACAGCAGGACGGATGCCGTATCCGACAGTCCGATCAGCGGCAGCCATTGGCGGATCGCTTCCTCGCATACCGCCTCCACCGCTTGCGGCTCCATGCTCCGGAACGGCTTCAGGCTCATCTCCAGCGTCACCCGCTTCAGGTGCTTGTTCTCCTGCACTTTACTCATCTGTTCCCCCGCCTCCTCTGTTGTTCTTCATGCTTCTTCACGCATCACCATGCTTGGACCGCTGCTACACGGTGTGCACCTCGATGCCCATCACCTTGCCGACCCGGCGGATCTGCTCCGCGACATGCCCCACGCCAAGGGCAAAGTGATGCGTAGGCCCTGCTGCACACCACTCTTCCACGAACTCGGCTACATTGCGGTCAAAGCTGCAGCGCGTATTCGTATTGCCGGTCTGCGGGATCTCGCCGGCGATCGACTCGCCTTCGGCGACGATCATTTTGTACTGTCCCTGGGCATTTTGCGAGATGCTCAGGATCGTCACCGGTCCGGTTTTGATGCTGAATTCAACGCCGATCCCCGAGCCCGCTTTGCCATGGAAGACATCCAGACCGCGGATGATCGGCTGGCCGTCACTGATCTTGATGTTATGGGGCCCGTCATGACCGACCAGGACGATATTGTCTGTAAAATCGCACGGGTGCAGCTCGGCGAACGAGCCGCCGGCGCCCAGGCGGTCCATGATGAGCATCGCCGCGCACGTCTTCAGGTCGGCTTCGCCAGCCAGCGGGACGCCCTTGCCTGTGAGCAAGGAATTGCCCAATACCATATTAGAGCCGATGCGCTCAAATTCGTTGCCGTCCAGCCCTTTGTAGTAATAAGCCAGCCCCGTCAGCCCGAATTGCTCGATCAGCTTATCCAGACCGACCGCGACCTTGGCCGACCATTCGAGATCCTCCGTGCGGATCGGGCGGGTAATCGGGTCGATGAAGGGATCAGCAATCGTAAAGATGCTTTTGATCTCATCCAGCTTCTCCTGCATCTCGTCACCGCTTACGCCATGGACCAGCTTGGCCAGGTCATCCATCTCGATCATCTGCACATGCGAGCCAAAGGAAGCGGTGAAGGCCGTCGGGTCGGAGTTCATATCGTACATGCCTTCATAGGTATGACCGAGATAGCCGATCTTCGCCTGCTTGAAGGCGCTTGCTGCAGTAGCCACACTGCACCATTCCTTGATCTGCTGCCGCGCCCGCGGGTCATCGTGCAGTGTCCCGGCGATCATGCCCGCCGCTGGCTTGCCCGCCCGCACCAGCACGCCGCCAATCTCGGGCAGAGAGCAGATATTATCGTTGGCAAGCTGCATATAAGTGGTCGTCTTGTTGTAGTCTAGCTTCTTCAGCGGCTGCAGCGCGACGAGCACGGTCGGTACGTTCAGATTCATGATGGCGGTCGCCGCCGAAGAGGAAGTGACATAGGTCGTCAGGAAGCAAAATAAAAAGTCGATATCCTGCGCCTTCAGCGCGGCAGCGGCAGCAAAAGACTTGTCCACATTGTCCACGAACCCGCCGGAGACCACCTCGACCTCCTCCTCTTGCAGCATGGCCTCGAACACCTCACCATACCCCATGAGCTCCTCCTTCAGTCCGGGAAACTGATGCCAGTATGGCTCATGCCCGACATGGATAACCCCGACACGGGCCTTCTTTCGTTGGAATGATACATGCATTTCAATCCCTCTCTTTCTTTGATTCCATCTACTTCAAGCTTATAATTCACAACGTTGCGGGACAAGGAAAGGAGCTATATTTATTTGAATAATGCTACGATTTTTATATAATGTAGAGTGGAGGTGATTGACATGATAGCGCCCGCATCGATCTATTATGAACACTGCGAGCCGGGCTGGCATGTCCCGGAGTCCGTCGCGCAGCACGCGATCCTGCTGCTGGTGACGCAGGGTACTCTGACTTATCATATCGACGGACATACCGTGTTCCTCGCCAAGGGCGATCTGCTGCACATCCCCCGGGGGGCAGTCCGCGCCGCGTCTCATGCTTCAGGCCAGGCCCATGACATGTATGTGGCCCACTATCATTATGAGGGGGATGGAGACGGACTGGATGTGCTGCGCAACAGCAAGCTGCTGCATCAGCGGCTGTATCAGTTCGATTATATGAAGCAGCGTTTCTCCCTTCTCGCCCAGCACTGGCTGCGCAGATCGGACCATGTCGCCGTCTTCTGTCACAGCATCCTGCTGGAGATGCTGGCGATTCTTGAGGAAGAAGCGCGCTCAGGAGCGAGCCAGGACAAGTCCTTCCGCATCGTCTCCGAGGTGCAGCACTATATCGCTTCGAATTACCGGCGGACGCTGCCGATGGCAGAGATCGCAGCTCTTGTCGACCGCACGCCCAACTACGTCTCCCACCTGTTCAAGGAAGCGACCGGCCAGACCATCACCGCCTATACCCAGCAGATCCGGATCGCCGCCGCCTGCGACCTGCTGGCTAATTCGCAGATGAACGTAGGCGAGATCTCCGACTTCCTCGGGTTTTGCGAGCAGTCGTACTTCAACAAAGTATTCAAACGCCTGACCGGCACCCTGCCATCCGCTTATATGAAGGAGAAGACGAAGGTGTGGAAGTAAGGCCGCTGCTCTGCGGCCTGCGTCCGGTCAAGTCGTCAATATAAGTCAATGACCGCAAAAATGAAATATAGGCCATCACCGCCGCCTCGAAGTACACTGATAATGCAACTTCATCCTGCCAGGGAAGGAGGCGAATCAGAAATTGGGCTTTATCAAGCATAGCAACCAAATCTGAGGAAAGCGCGGTGATGGGTAAAGATGACATCAGAACTGACCTTGACGTGGAGAAGGACGGTCGCATTGTCTTTGGCTTTGGTCATGGGATTGGGGATGCAGGCTTCGCTTCCGGCAGCAGAGGCACATACCGGAGCGACGGTCACGATCGATGCGCAAGCTATCGTGAACGACAACTTCCTCGGGATCGGGGCAGAGTATGACCCGTTCAGCTTTATGCCCGAAAGTATTGCAAACGGTTACAATAACAATTGGTGGGAAGTCGAGAAACGGCGGCTCGCCAAGCTGCAGCCCGATATCGTGCGGGTCTGGTACCAGATCGACTGGATGGAGCCAGTCAACGATAATGGCGATCCGGATGTGATCGACTGGTCCGGCATGCAGACCAACAGCCCCAAGATGCAGGCCCTGTACTCGGTGCTTGATGAGCTGCAGCAGCTGGAGATCGACGTGATGCTCGTAGCGGGCTGGAAGATGACGCCCGAGGTGCAGAGCTGGCTCGGCTTCCCGGGTCTGGACAAGCCGGAGACAAGCGCCCCCACCGACCTGGAGGAATGGGCGGAGTGGGTGTCCGCTTCCGTGCAGCAGCTGATCGTGAACAAAGGGTACACCAACATTAAGTATCTGCAATCCTATAACGAGCCCAATCTCGGGGATTTTGAGACACCGTCCCATATCGACCAGAAAAGCTATTATGAAGCCATGTACCGGGCCATCGATGATCGGCTGACCGCCGACGGCGTCCGCGACCTCGTGCTGCTCTCCGGGCCGGACGAATCCTCCGGGCTGGACTGGCTCCAGTATGCCGCAGCGAATATGGACGACATCCTGGATCTGTACCAGGGGCATGCCTACGGGAAGGACTATGAGACGATGGGCGACTGGATCGACGAGCGCGCCGCCTTCGTCGAACCGACCGGCAAGCCGCTGCTCGTGACGGAATTCGCGGCGCCAGGCGACAAGACGACGTATCAGAACGGACTTGAGCTGGCGGACCTGATCGTCTCGGGCATGCGCAACCAGGCTTCTGCGATGCTCATGTGGCGGATGTCCGATCAGCATATCCCGGCTCCGCTGAACTTCCTGGACAGCGCAGAGTTCGGCACCTGGCCGTGGCTGCCCCACTCGGGAACGCCTCGCTATACTTACTATGCTCTAGGCTTATTTACCCGCTTTATTGAAGCGCATGACCAGGTATTGTCGACGATCTCGGATGATGCCGATCTGCATGTGACGTCCGTCAAGCGGGCGGATGGCCACTACTCTGTCTTCGTCATCAACAAAAGCCGGACCGCCGACAAGCAAGTCACCCTTCAGTTCAGCGAGGCTGTGAACAAGTCTGTCCGCCGTCACCTGTATAGCGGGACGTTGACGCCGTCGGCTGACGCGCAGCTGATCCCCAGCGACAAGTCATGGAGCAGCATCGGCACGAGCTTGACGGATACCGTGCTGCCTGCCAACAGTGTGGCCGTCTACACGACGGTTGCAGAACCGGTACAGATCGCACTGACGCCCGGAGAAGTCTCAGCGGCATTTGGCAGCCAAGTGGACTTTGCCAGTCAGATGAGCGGCGGATCTCATGGCGTGAGCTGGTCGGTTATCGGCGGCCCGGCTTATGGGACGATCGACAGCTCCGGCGTCTACACCGCGCCTGTGACGATGCCGGCCATGCAGCAGGCGATCGTCAAAGGGACGAGCCAAGCCAACCCGGAAGACTATGATCTGGCGATCGTCCGGTTCCGGGTCCAAGGATTAACGGCCGTTGGCGATGATGAAAGCATCCAGTTGGCCTGGGAGCCGACGGCGGGCGCAGCCAGTTACAATGTCAAGCGCAGCCTCTCGCCGAACGGCCCCTTCACCACCATCGCTTCCCAAGTCACGACGACCAGTTACCTCGATACGGGGCTGACTAATGGCGTCGGGTACTCGTATGTCGTATCTGCGGTCAACAGCAACGGGGAAACCGCCAACTCGCTCACCGCGTCGGCCGTCCCCACCGCCAATGCGCTGGAGGACGACTTCGAGGGCAGCGCGATCGATTCGAACAAGTGGCAGGTCATCGACAGAGGACTGCGCTCCACTGCCCCTACAGGCTTGACGGCTGGGGTAGCCAATGGCGTGCTGACGATCTCCGGCACCTCCAGCGTCAACTTCTGGGGAGGGCGCACCCTGCAAAGCGTCACACCGTTCCATGTCAGACCGGGAGAGGCGTTTTCCGTTGAAGTCGACCGGGTATCGATGTCCGGTACCGGAACAGGCACGAGAAGCGGACTCTGGCTCTTCGTGGACAACACGAGCTATCTGCGTCTGAGTCAGAACATGGATACCGGCGTTTGGGCCTACAATCTGAACGGCGGCAGCGACGTCCAGATCTATGCCAACAACGATTATGGCAACCACCGGATGAAGATGGTCCATGACGGCAGCAGCGTGAAGCTGTATGTGGATGATGTCGAGTATGCGGATGTACCAGTATCCTGGAATCAGGAGATGTATATCCTCCTAAGCGGAGAAACACGCGCCAGCGGCGATACGTCCCATGTCGTCTTCGACAACCTCCAGGCGGGACCGGTCAGTCCATAAGCTCAGTCGCTGTCCCCTATACAACAATCCCCGGCCCATTCAAAGGGCCGGGGATTTGCTTCATGCTATTGGAAATTCAGCAGCGAGCGGCCGGACGGGGCTAGCGGCTGCTCACTCCGGTAGGACAAGGTGTAATCCGAGTGCCAATCCGGCTGCTCCCGCACCTGCAGCTCCAGCCTCATGCTGTCCACTGCAGCGTCCGGCAGCCGGAACCTTGCGGTCGGCCCGCGCCGGTTCTCGCCGGGCTGCATGCCGTCAAACGCCCAAGTCAGGAGCAGATAGCGCTCTGAGCCGATGACCAGCCAAGCCTCCAGCTCTCCGGGGGGCTGCTGCGCCGGCGCATCATTCAAGATCCACATCTCCGGCTCGAACCACTCTTCTTTCTTCCACATATATTTGGGAATACGCGCACTGGCGAGCACCGGTCGGCAGGAGGCCTGGACCGCATAGTATGCGGGCTTCGGCTTATCCGGCCACATGATGATGCTGTTGTTGGCGGCCGTAGGCCACGGTTCGTTGTAGCACCAGTTCAGCGCCATCGAGCAGACCGGCTTTTGTCTCCTCGCTTCCTCATAGATGCACTTGTAGCCTTCGGATTGCAGCAATTGACCGTAAGCGACCAACTGCTCCAGCGATTCCCACGTCCCCAGATAATGCTCGATCTGATCCGCCATCAGCCACATGTTATCCGACAGCGCATGGAACGCATGGTGACTCTCCCAGGCCGTGCCGGGGCGGGGCGGATACAAGTCCTCCTCCGGGATGATGGTGCGCAGCACCTCCACCGAAGCGGGCGAAGGCACGCCGAATTCCGTATAGGCCGTATTGCGCGCCTTGGGCATCGACTGCAGCACGTCCTCCCCGTTCCGGTATTGGAACATATAATGTCCATGCCCCATCCCTTCGACAGGGGACGTCATGAGAAAAGGCGTCTGCGGATCCATCTCGTAACAGATGGCGTTCAGCAGCCGCAGCGGCCATGACTGATCCGTCATCCTCGACCAGGCGTTGAACAGCTCGTTGCCGCCGCACCACAGCACTAGGGAAGGGTGCTTCCGCAACCGCCGGACGATCGAGCGGGCTTCCTGCTCCAGTACCCGGAGATAAGCCGGTTCATCCGGATACTGATTGCAGGCCAGCGGGAACTCCTGCCACACCATAAGGCCGATCTCATTGCAATAATCGAAGAATGCCTCCTTGTTCACGATGCAGCCGCCCCAGATGCGCAGCATATTCATGTGCGCTGTCTTCGCCATATCCAAAAGCGGGCGATAGTGAGCGTCCGTGATCGCTCCCGGGAAGATGTCCGGCTGGATCCAGTTCGTCCCTTTGCTGAATATCACTCTACCGTTGATCTCTACCGTGACCGGCGGCAAGCTGCGGCTCTTGGGAAACTGCGAGGGCTCCTTCCAGGCCCCCTCATGCATCACAAGTCGGACCCGGCGGAAGCCGATCCGCTGAAGCCGGCAGGGCTGAGCCGCGCCATCTCCTGCTGCCGGCTTGAAGTACACCTCCGAGGTATAGAGCGGCTGCTCCCCATGATCATGGGGCCACCAGAGCTCCGGCTCCCGCACCGTCATTCGCATGACCTGCTCCTGCTCCGTACCCTCCAGCTCGCTCTCGTGACTATCGACGCAGACGCCTTGCGGATCGAGCAGCCGCCATCTGAGCACGCCTGCCGATGCAGCACGCAGCTGAACCTTCAGCTCCAGCTCGGCTCGATCCAAAGTATCACTCAGCTCGTAGCGGACCTCCGCATCCGAGATGCCCGTCTCCGGCTGCACTTCCAGATAGGTCTCATCCCAGATCCCGAGAGGGATGAGACGGGGGTGCCAGTCCCAACCGTAGCTGGACGCAGGCTTGCAGGAATGGTCAGCCTGATCCCTGCCGACAGGAGCACCCTCGCGTTTGGGCGCGGGCTCGATGATCACCAGCAGCTCGCTGCCAGCTTGACCAACCTTGCCTGTCAGATCGAGCTGCACCGGCGTAAACATGCCTTCCTGCCGCCACAGCTCTTTGCCATCCAGCACGATGCGAAAAGCGTAATCAATGCCTAGCGATACGAAAGCCAGCCGCCCCGCTTCGACTACCTGCTCCGGCTGAACCGCGGCGCGATACCACCAATATTTGTCTTCCATCCAACCATATTGCTTCCAGTTATCGGCATACGTATGCGGTCCCCAGCCCTCCGCTCTCGCCCAATCGAGCTGGACGGCGCCCGGCACCTCAGCCTTCACCCAACGTTCCGGCGGCAGATCGGGTCCATCGCTCCAGCCCGTCTCCCACTGCAATTCATACCTCTTGTCCATCGCTCTCTCGCCACTCCTCTCAATCATGCGCGTGCAGGCTGCGAGTCAGTGTTCTCAGGCCCGCAATACCTTCGATTAGAAGCTCGGCCGTACAGTCGATGTCACCATAGGTGTTGATGATCGTATCGATCGAAGCCTCGTATTCCTTATGCACGAACGGGTGGAAATGCGAGACAAAGATGATCGGCACCCCCAGCTTCGTCCATCCGCCCATCATATTCCTGGCGACTTCGTCATGCAGCCGGACGACATTAAGCCCATAGCTGAGCCTGCTGCCGATCGAGCAGACGACCAGGTCATAGTCCCGGTCGCGCATCGCGGTGAACAAAGCATCAGGCCCCGGATCGATCCATTGGGTCACATGCGGGGTATGCTTCTCCAGCTCCTGCTTGAGCCTGGCATACAGTTCTCCGTTGCGATCATGGTTGTTCATGATGACCGCATGCAGCACGCGGGTCTCCTCCCCGATCGTCGCCGGGATCAGCCCCTGCCGGTCGCGGACAACCGTGATGCTGCGGGCGGCGACCTGCTCCGCCGTCCGGCGGTGGGCATCCGGGTCCAGCTCCCGCACAGCCGCAACCGGCCGTTCATCGAGCATGCCCAGCTGCTCCTTCAATGCCACGATGCGTCGGGCGCGGTCCTGCAGCGCCTCCATCGTGAGCATGCCGCTTGTCGCTCTGCGCTCCATCTCCGTGTAAAAATGCTCGTCCATGCGCGGGAACAGCAGGCAGTCGCAGCCGTTCTCCAGCGTTAAGGCGCAGGCATCATAATAATTCATATACCCGACGAGACCGCCCATCTCCACGGCATCGGATACGATGAGCCCCTCGAACCCCAGCTCCTTGCGCAGCAGCTCGATCAGCAGCTTGCGCGAGATCGTCGCCGGCGGATAGAGCCCCGTCTCAGGGTCCGGCTCGTCGAAGGCCGGGAGCGCGATATGACCCGGCATGACAGCCATCGCACCCTCGTCGATCAGCCGCTTGAATACCTCGCCCGGCCCCTGCCGCCAGCTTTCCCGGTCCAGCTGAAGCACCGGCGTCGTCAAATGATGATCGTATGAGCCCCAGCCATCGCCGGGAAAATGCTTGATCGTAGCCATCATGCCGTGATCCTGCAATCCCCGCATATAAGCGGACACCATCTTGACCGTATGCTCCGGCTCATGGCCGGCACTCCGCATGCTGACGACGGGACTGTCAGGGTCATGCGCCAGATCGGCTACCGGAGAGAACGTCCAGTTGTAGCCGATCGCTCCGGATTCCCGGGCTGCGATCGCTCCGGTCTGATAGGCCAGCTCTGGATCATTGGTCTGACTGAGGCCCATCATATAAGGGAACCTGGTGGCGCCTAGTACCATATTGCCCGCCCCGCATTCCAGATCGCTTACGATGAAAGGCGGGATGGCGCACGCGGACTTGAACTGCCCGATATGTCCGACCAGTTCCTGCCGATCCATCGGATGAAAGAACAGCGCCCCATAATCCTCCAACCGCTCCTTGACTCTTCCGAACGTCGGACAGCACACCTGATTGAGCAACTGCCGGAAGCTCATCTTCCCGACGGCTTTTGCAGCAGTATCCGATGGCTTAATCGTAAATTTCATCCAGATCACCCCGTATTAATTATGCGTCAATTAATGTTTGTTTTCAACATAAAAAGTCAGGTTGTAACATTCCTATCATTCACCTCTTGCGTGATCTTATCGCCGCCCAGCCGTTTCCAATCGCTCACAAACCGGTCAAACTCCTCGATCGGCTTCTCCCCCATAATGATCTGGATAAAGGTATCGTCCTGCATCCGTTTGAGGGCGGCCAGCTTCTCGGCCATCGTAGCCGTAGCCGCTCCCTGATAGGCATCGTATCTTCCGAGCTGCGCTTGGTCGTACTGATCGATGACCGCATAGGAGCCCGCCGCCCCAAACACAGCTGTCGAGAACCACATCTCCCGGTTGCCCGCTTCATAATCCTTCAGCCTGCCATAGTGTACCCGGGACGGAAACCCCAGCTCGTCGCCATTGCCCGTGCGCAGCGCCTCCTGCACCTCGCGGAATGCCTGGAGATTAACATCGAGCGGATGCACCAGGACGGCCGGATACTTGCCCGGGTCGATCCCGTGCGGTCCCGAGATAAAGGGATTCGGGTCAGGACGGTAATCCATCTCATAGTAGTGGCGCAAGTAAATGTTGGCCAGCTTGACGACCAGCTCCGGATGCGGACTGTCTTTGCGGACCACATAAAAATTGGACGCTGCATCTTGCAGCTGCGGATGCACCGCCTCGCCGCTCAAAGAGACGATCGGATAGGCTCTCCAGGCCGCATCCGGATCGCTTCGCACGCTCTCCCGCTGGATTACCCCGCCGTCGGATACCGTTCCGTACGCCATGCCGAGCCTGCCATCGGCGATCTCTTCTGCCACCTTGGTCCAGGGCGAGAGTGGAAATTCGGCATCAAGCAGACCTGCCGCGTACATCTCGGACAGCTTGAGCAGCGCGACTCTCATCTCTTCCTGGATCGAGCCATAGACCAGCGTACCATCGTCCCTCTCCAGCCAGATCTCCGGATACGCACCGAACCCGTTGAAAAAACCTTTGAGCGAGCCGTGATACATGAACAACTCGTTATTGACGCCGAGCCCGATCGTATCGTCGAGCCCGTTGCCGTCGGGATCGTCATGCGCAAATGCCGACGCAATCCGGATCACATCGTCGATCGTCCGCGGCTCCGGCAGTTCCAGCTTTTCCAGCCAATCCGTACGGATCCACAGCATTTCAGATGTACTGACCCCGCCATTTACCATCATCGAAGGAAGACCCCATACCTTTCCGTCGTAAGTAGCTGCGCGGAGACTTACTCCCTGGTCCTGCTGAAGCAATCGGGCAAGATATGGACTGGCCTGAGTCGCGATGATCTCCGTCAGATCCGCCAATTGACCGGTTTCATGGAGCAGCTGCATCGTCTCTTTGTTCACTCTGGCAAAGTCGGGAAGCTCACCGGCCGCAATGCTGATATTGAGCTTCTGATCGTACTGCAGGGCGTTGACGGTCCACACATTGCGGATCCGAATGCCGTATTCGTCTTCGAATATCCGGGTCCATATATTGTCTTCCAGCGTGTCGCCTTCGGCAAAATTGATATTCTGATCGATAGCCCGCACCGTCGTCGCTTCCACAGGCGGATCATAACGATGAAAAGGATCCTGGCGTTGCTCGGGCACGGGTCGGAGGTCCGCATCATCAGCTGGAGGCAGAGCCGGCGAGTTCCTCTCGCACCCCGCTGCCGCTGCCAGCAGCAGCATTGCCAATAGCAGCGTTCTCGTCCGATTTCCCCACATCTACAGCGCCTCCATCCCCTTGCTGCTCTCCCGGTAGTCTTGCGGTGTCCGCCCTGTCTTCTTGCGGAACAGCCGGGTAAAATAAGCCGGCGATTCCAGACCGACCTCCGCAGCAATATCCTGGATCTTCCGGTCGGTTGTCTTCAGGAGCAGCTTGGCCCGCTGGATGCGGGTATCATTGATATAATCGAGCAGCCCCTTGCCCGTCATCTGCTTGTACAGCCGGGAAAAGTAGGGCGGGCTCAGGTAGACCAGCTCCGCCAGCTTGGTCAGCGACAGCTCTTCGTGCAGAAACCGGTCGATGTACAGATGCACTTTTTTGATCAGCTCATGTGTGTGCTCATCCTGCTTCCGGCTGTTGTGACGGGCCACCTGGGCTCCCAGATCGCGGAAGAAATCAATCATCTCGTGCCAGCCGGCATGGGCGTTCGGATTGTAGATCTTCTCGGGATGAATATGGCCCTCCATCGCCTGCAGCAGCTCGCGCTTGTTCATATAGCTCAGGAAAAAAGCGGAAAGATGCGAGAACAACTCCAGACCGAGCCATTGACCCGCGTCCCCTGCAAAAACAGGCTCATCAAACCGGAACAATTGATCGAACAGCGCCCGGTACGCCTCCTCCCGTCCGTTATCCATATCCGCCTCCAGCAGGTCGAGCTTATGGATACGGGAGCGTACGCGTCCCAGCTCGAGCATCGGCGCGCTCGCGCGCGGGGCGGGCCCGGCCTCCGGCTGCGGCATGCTGACAAGCATCTCTTCCCCGGAGCCCATCCGGAAGGAAAGCTGCAGCTTCAGAGCTTCGATGCGCTCCCCTGCGTCGTCCCAAGCGGTAGGATCCGGCGCAAGCGCAAGCGACAGCGACACCTTCAACAGGCTTTTGCAAGCCGCCTGGATCCGCTCTGCGCAGCTGTTCAGAGCCGATCGGGCTACGTCCATCGACTGGCCTGGCTTCGGCTGCACGAACCAGACGACACGGGTCCGGTCATATTGCAGCGGGAGCATCCTCAGATCTGGCTCGAAATACTCCTCTGCAATATTGTGAATCGAGTAGAACAGCAATACGCGGTCGCCCGGCGCCTGGAACGTGCCCCAGTTGTCGACGAGCCCCAGCGCCATCAGCACCGGCTGCTCGGGATCGAGATCGATCGTCAGCTCCGCGAACCGTTTTTGACGGGCCTGCAGGCTCTCTTCTTCCCCTTGCAGGCACTCGATCAGATAGTCCCGGCGCAGCGAAGGGAGCGCCAGATGGTACTGTTGCCTGGCCTTCTGCAGGATCTGCTCCTCCCCGACTTGCGCCTCGATCTCCTGCACCGCCTTCTTCAAGGCGCGGACGACCGCCTCATCGCCTTCGGTCTTCAGCACATAATCGACGCCACCCCGCCGGATCGCGGATTGCGCATAATCAAAGTCGTTGTAGCCCGTCAGGAAGATGATCCGGCAGCGCGGCCGCAGCGCGAATACTTCATCGGCCAGCTCGATCCCGCTCATGCCGGGCATCCGGATATCGGTAAGCAGAATATCCACCTTGCTCGAATCCAGCTTGTTCAAGGCATCCTTGCCGGAGTAAGCCTTGATGATCTCAAACTCCAGATCAGGCATATCCTCCAGCGCTTCTGCCAGATAATCCACTGCCAATGGCTCATCATCGACAATCATCAAATGATACATGCCGCCGCCTCCTTTCTGTAACGATAGGCCTTCAGACTTCCCCCGCTTCACCGATTGCGAGCGGGATCGTCAGGATTACGAGCAGACCCGCAGGCCGGTTGGCCGCCAGCGTCACGCCGCCGTCCTCGCCATACCGGATCCGGAGCCGGCGGTGTACATTCAACATGCCCGTCACTTCCTCCGCAGACGCCTCGCTCGCGAACGTCCGCGCCCAGGCTTCGAGCATCGATTCCGTCATCCCGACGCCATTGTCCCGCACTTCGATGTGCAGCAGCCGCCTGCCTTCCGGCGACTCGCTGCCGCGCATCCCGATCTCCAGACGGCAGTCGTCCAGCTCCGTATCGAAGCCATGCTGATAGGCGTTCTCGACAATCGGCTGCAGGATCAGCCGGGGGACTGTCACGTCTCCGAAGGCCTCCGGTATCTCCCCGATCTCCACCCGGATGCGGCCGCCCGAACGGATCGATTGAATCTCCGTATAGGAGCGGACATGATTCAGCTCTTCTCCCAGCGGCACCTCTTCTTTGCCGCTGCGGGTAATATATTGATAATAATCGCCCAAGAACTTCGTAAACCGGCTGGCATTGTCCACGTCATGCGCCTTGGTCATCCGATACAGCAGGTAAAAGCTGTTGTACAAGAAATGAGGATTGATCTGCGACTGCAGCTGCTTGAGCTCGGAATGCTGCAAGTGGATGCGATGCTCGTATACCTCATAGATCAGCTTGTTCAAATGCGCCACCATGCCGTTGAATTTCTCGTATAGATAATGAAATTCATCGTTGCTGTGATGGGCAATATGGGTCTGCATCATGCCCGCCTCCACCTTCCTGAACGCGCCTACAAGCTTGCGCAGCGGACGGTGGATAATCCGGTAGATCCAGTAAGCAAAGACGATGATGACCATCAGCGCAAGCGCGGAGATCAGCCACATATACGTACGGTACTGCTCAATCGGTCCCATCACCTCGCGTTCAGGCACATACGCGATGAGGTGGGTATTGAGCAAGTCTGAGCTCAGGTGTACGATCATGTACCGTTCCCCTTGCATCGTCAGCCGCTCGATGCGCGCGCCGGCGTCTGGCGGCTGGTCCTCCGCAGCAGGCTCGGATGCGGGCAGGAGCTGGCTCAACTGCTCACGGATCAGGTCAGAGGAAGCCGTACGCCGCTCGCTGGCGATAACGGTATCATCATGGATCATCATCGCCCCGCCCGTACTATAGCCCGGCAGCTGCTCGAGGAAGCGGTGCAGCTCCGGGATCGACACCTCCAGCTCCAGTATAAAATTAGGATTGCGCGTCTCCAGATTATACGGACTCGGATAATACTCGCGCAG
Source organism: Paenibacillus jepli (assembly GCF_047238105.1). Lineage (NCBI taxonomy): Bacteria > Bacillati > Bacillota > Bacilli > Caryophanales > Paenibacillaceae > Paenibacillus > Paenibacillus jepli. Next base: position 5,556,981 of record NZ_JBDFMD010000001.1, on the reverse strand, counting down.
ATATAGACGGCCATCCTTCGCAACAAACGGAGGCTCGGCCTGCAAGATATCCGCTTTCAAGCCATCCAGGCTGACCTGATCGAGCTGATCCACCATCATGACGGAAGAGATTACCCGCGACACAGAAGGGATATAGGCCCGGGCTTCGGCAATGTACGCGCTGGAGGCCTTGATCAGGCCGAGCCGGGTCTGCAGACGCTTCATCGCCGAGAGCCTCTCGTACAAGGTCATCCTCTCCACCATCATCGAGAGCGATTCCAGGTCTTCGTCATTCATGAACTCGCGCTGCAGCACGGTCATCCGTTCGATCTCCGTCTCCAGAGACATCAGGTAGAACTGAACCTGCTGCTTCAGGGACTGGGAGATCTCCCGATCCACGGCTTTGGCGCCGCCGTCATTGATGAAAGCGCCGAGCAGGTATAACGGCGTGATCACAACGAGGAAGGCAAGCGCCAGCTTGCTGAAGATCGAGGATCGGATCGCGGGCCAGACCAGTCGCATGGGGGTCGCTCCTTCAGGTGGACGTTATCGTATTGCCTCTATAAATGTATGCTACTCCTTTACGCTGCCAAGGACAATGCCTTTGGTGAAATGCCGTTGCAGGAAAGGATAGACGAGCAGCACCGGCAGCGCGCCGACGAAGAGCTGGGCCGCCCGCGCCGTGCGGTCCGACACCATCGTCAGCAGCTCCATGTCCGTCGAAGAGTTGATAATCGTCTGCATGCCCACGACAACCGTATACAAGTAACTCTGCAGCGGATAATTGTCCGGCGAATTCATGAACAGGATGCCGTCAAACCAGGCATTCCAGTGCATCACGATGGCGAACAGCGTCACGGTCGCGATGGAAGCGGCAGACAGCGGCACGTAGATCCGCCACAGGATCTTCCAGTGTCCGGCTCCGTCGATCAGCGCCGCTTCCTCCAGCTCCTTGGGCAGATTGCGGAAGAAGTTCAGCAGGATGACGACATTGAATACAGGCACTGCGGCATGCAGGACAAGCACCCAGATGGTATCCAGCAAGCCCAGGAACCGCATCGTCATATACATGGGGATGATGCCGCCGCTGAACAGCATCGTAAAGACAAATATCCACACATAGAAGGTTCTCCCCTTCAAGGCCGAAGATTCTTTGGACAAAGGATAAGCGACCATGATGGTCAGCAGCATATTGATCGACACGCCCAGCAGCACGCGCTGGATGGTCACCCCCATCGACGTCAGGAAGGCCGATTGCCCCAAGACGAATTCATAGGATTTCAGGGTGAAATCGACCGGCCAGAGAAAAACCTCGCCTGCCGTCGCCGCCGAGTTGGAGCTGAGCGAGATGGCGAACAGATGGATAAGCGGCATCACGCACAGCAGCGCCAGCACGGTCAGAAATGTATAATTGAATACCTTGAACAAACGATATGCCCACGATTGGCCTATCACTTGGATCCCTCCTTCAAAAGGTGCGATATCAGAAGATGCGGTAATTGGCAAAACGATAGGCCAGGAAATAAGAAACCGAGATCAAAACCAGGGATACGACTGATTTCAGCAGCCCAACCGCTGTCGCCAATCCATATTGCGCTTCGATCATCCCGATCCGGTAGACAAAGGTATCGATGATGTCCCCGCTTTCGTAGACGACCGGGCTGTACAGATTGAACACTTGCTCGAATCCCGCGTTGAGGATGTTGCCGATGCTGAGCGTCGCCATCAGGACGATAATCGGCGTCATGCCCGGAAGCGTGATATGCCACGTCTGCTTCCAACGGTTGGCGCCGTCGACCACAGCCGCCTCATACAGTGCCGGGTTGATCCCCGCGATCGCCGCCAGATAGACGATGGTGCTGAAGCCGAACTCCTTCCATTCATTCGAGATGACCAGGGTGTACGGGAACCACCGGTTATCGCCGAGGAAGAAGATCTTCTCCATGCCCAGCCAGTCGATTACCATGTTCACCGCTCCGCGGCTGGGAGACAAAATATCGATCAAGATACCGCTCAGAATGACCCAGGACAAGAAGTAGGGCAGGTAGATCAGTGTCTGAATCGAGCGCTTATACGCTTCCTTGCGGATCTCGTTCAGCAAGATGGCGATGGTGACCGGAACGATCAGGCCGACGATGATCTTCATCGTCGCAATAAAAATCGTGTTCCAAAGAATCTGGTAGAAGCCGGGAAGCTGAACCATGTAGCGGAAGTTGTCGAGCCCGATCCACTCCGACCCGAACAAGCCCCGGACCGGCATGAAATTCTGAAAGGCAATGACCATGCCTGCCATGGGAATATAACTGAAGATTAGGATAGCGATTAATCCAGGGATAAGCATGAGATGAAGCGGCAGCTGGATGCTCCATTTTTTGAACATTCGGATTCCCTCCGGTAAAAAGACTAGGAGAAGACGAGTCCCCCCGTCTTCTCTTGTGCGCTGTCTATGGACTTGCGATTCGGAACTTAGGAAGCTGCGGCTTCGTTAACTTCTGCTGTGATCTGATCGCCGCCGAGCTTTTTCCAATCTTCAGCAAACTTGTCGAATGCCTCAAGCGGCGCTTGACCCATAATGATCTTGGTGAAGGTTTCTTCCTGCATCTTATCGAGCGAGGCCATCTTGTCGGACATCGTCTTGGTCGCCGCTCCCTGGTATTTATTGTAGATGCCCATACCGTTCTGCTCATAGTAATCAATCACGCTGTACGAGCCCAGCTCGCCGAAGACAATCGTGGAGAACCACATCGTCTCGTCGCCCTCTGCATACTGCGTCAATCGGTCATAATGCACGCTGGCCGGGAAGCCCAACTGACTGCCGTCTCCCGCAGCGAGCGCTTCCTGAACCTGGCGGAACGCATCCAGATTGACATTCAGCGGATCGATCACAACCGGCGGATATTTGCCCGGATAGATGCCGTCATCTCTGGAGATGAAAGGGTTGGGATCCGGCACGTAGCTCGTCAAGTAATAATGCTCCAGATAGATGTTCGCCAGCTTGATCATCGCCTCGGGATGCTTGGCGCCTTTCTTCACGACATAGAAGTTATTGGCCGTATCGCCTAATTGCGGCTGGACCTCGTGGCCATTGGCGCCTACAATCGGATAGATCCGCCACACGGCATCCGGGTTATTCTCCTTGCTGGCTTTATGAATATGTCCGCCGTCGGATACCGTGCCGTAGGCGATGCCCAGCCGGTCGGCTGCGATCTCTTCCGCCAGCTTGTTCCAAGGTTTGACTGTGAATTCCTGATCAATCACACCATCCGCATACATCTCCCTGAGCTGCGCGAGCGCCTCTTTGACCTCCGGCTGGATCGAGCCGTAGACCAGTTGGCCGCCCTCACCCTCCAGCCACATGTTCGGATAAGCATTGAAGCCGTTGAAGAAGCCCTTCACCGTGCCGTGGCCCTGGAACAGTTCATTGTTCAAGCCCAGTCCTGTCGTGTCATGCTTGCCGTTGCCGTCCGGATCTTCCTTGGCAAAGGCTGTCGCGATCCGCACGACATCCTCGATCGTCTTGGGCTCGGGCAGATTCAGCTTCTGCAGCCAGTCATAGCGGAGATAGATCATCTCTCCCGTGCTCACGCCGCCATTGACCATCATCTGCGGGATACCGACCAGTTGACCGTCAAAGGTAGCTGTGCTCAAGGCGGCTCCCTGGTCCTGGTCCAGCAGCTCCTTCAGATAGTCGCTTCCGTAATCCTCCAGCAGTCCTGAGAGATCCTCCAGCTGATCCGATTCATACATCCGCAGCATCTCTTCTTTATTGACGACCATGAAGTCGGGGATATCGCCGGAGGCAATCGAGATATTCAGCTTCTGGCGGTATTGGGACTCGTCGACAACCCACATATTTTTCACTTCGATCCCGTATTCGTCTCTGAAGATATCCGTCCAGATGTTGTCGTCGATCGATTTTCCGGGATCGTACTTGAAGGCCTGGTTTACGAAACGCACCGTGGACACTTCGATCGGCGGATCGTATTTGCCCAGCGGCTCCGCCGGCGCATGATTGGCGGCGGGCGGGTCGGCCGGCTGCCCGTTGGTCCCTGTGTTGGAGCCGTTATCATTATTGCCCGTGGAGCATGCTCCGAGTACAAGCACGGTTGACAAGAGAAGCGCCGTTGCGCTCAAGCCTGTTTTTTTATTCATCTGTTTCCCCTCGTTTCACAATGTATTATCGTCTGCATCTTGATTATAAAAGCCGCCGCAGCCGCCCGAAACGGGACATTTTTGCGGTTCTTGCCTAATATTAAGGACTTGCTCTGAGCGTAGGAAGGCGCCGACTCCGACTTGCCACGTGAACTCGATTTTTCATATTCCTGAAATAAGGTTGAAATTTCATATTCGTTGGACTACCTAAACTCCTAAACAACAACAAAAAAAGCCGGACCCGCGTTCCCCCTGATGGGGAAGCTTGGGTCCGACTCATGCAGACTAGAGATCAGCCTGCTCTTCACGCTAGCGTGGAACTCGCCAGCGCTGTCGCTTGCGCTTCGTTGATCGTGCCTACAATACTGTACTGGATATCGCCAACCTTCCAGAACAGCTCGGTCAGCGTCGGCTGCGCGTAGATCATTCCTTCTGCGTCGCCGAGATCGATGGCGCTGAACAGGTCGCCGGGATACACAGCATCCTGCTTGTCGACGCTGAACGTCAGGTAGCCGTCCTCGCCGCTCTCATACTGGAAATGTACGCGCAGGGGCGATTCCCCCGGGTACCCTACCGCGGCGATCTCGACGAGCTCATAGCCTTCAGGCATAGCCTCCGGCAGCCGGATCGGCTCGCCGAACTTCTCCTCCGCTTCCTCCAGCGAGCCGACCTGCTCCGTGACGAGCGGCGACAGCTCGCTGCTTCCTGGATCCACTATGCCGCCGCTGGTGCCGGGGTCTGGAGGCTGCGTGCCCGGAACGGTAATCTCAGTCCCAGGCAAGGGGATCGGATTGTTGCTCAGGAAGAGCGGGATTCCGATGCCCAGCATCAGCGCTGCCGCGACCGCTCCGCTCACCAGCCGTTTGCGGCCGGATGTCCACCAGTTCGTCCGTACTTGTACCGTTTCAGTTTGTTGAATCATATCCATCCACTCCTTTTTTTTATCGTTGTCAAGCGCCAGTCCATCGAACAGATGCGCATCGAGCTCTTCCTTGAACAGCCTGCCCATCGCCTCGTCTTCTGCCGGTCTGGGCTTTGTTGTGTTACTGTCATCGACCATCGCTCGCCACCTCCTCCTTCAACTTCTGCGCCAGCTGCTCGCGCGCCCGGTGCAGTCTGCCGCGCACGGTCCCCTCTGGTACGCCAGTCGCTTCAGCGATTTCTGTCGTTGTGAAGTCCAGATAATAATAGAGATACAGCACTTCCCTGTACGCTAGCGACAATCTCGCCAGCTGCTGCAAGAGCTCGCTTCGGCCCAGCCGGGCCATCGCTTCTTCTTCCACGCTGCCTGTGCGGTTTAGAGCCAGCAGCCCCGGGTCTGTCGGCTGCTCAGAAGCGGAGCGGAGCGCTGTCTTGTCGCGGCACAGATTGAGCGTGATTCGGGTCAGCCAGGTGAGCACCTTGCTGCCGCCTCTGAATCCTCGCCAGTTGCGATAAGCTCTCAGGAACACCTCCTGGCTGATATCCTCGGCCAGATGCCGATCCCCTGTATAGAAATAAGCGGTCCGCAGCACATCGCTGCCATGCGCATCCATCATCTGTTGCAATGCCCGGGCTGGGTCGTCCGGGTAGTTCTCTCTTTGGTCTGAGCCGGCCGGCTTCATCGGATAACCACCTCCACCCTATTAGACGGACCAGCGGCAGGATCCGCTACATATGTTTAGATTAACTTTATGATTCCCGTTCCACTTAGCAGCAAAAAACCTCCACCTCGCTTATACGGCAGGGATGGAGGTTTTGTACATTGGTTCAGATATCGAAGGAAACGCCGGTCAACGCTTCGCTAAGCGACCACAGCTGCGCGGCAGCCTGTCCGTCGGCAGCCCAGTAGCTGACGCCGGGCAGGTTATGATCGCGGACACCATCTATGGAAGATAACAGTGGCGCGATATCGATATTTTGGCAATAGACGCCGCCCTTCCCCTCAAGCTGGCTGCTAGTCGCGCACCAGACGATCGTAGCCGCGCCTTCGGGCACCGTCTTGCGCTCCTCTGTGGTTTCGCTGTAAGCTCGCCGTCCCTCTTCATCCAAAGCTCCCATCTCTCGCATCTCTTCGTCGGACAAATGACGGGAGAGATCGGTAACTATGGAGCCGGGGTGCACCGAGAAAGCACGCACGCCATGGGATTTTGCTCGTCTATCCAGCTCCAGGGCCAATAACGCATTCGCCGTTTTGGACTGTCCATAGGCTTCCCATTTGTCATAGGGACGATCCCTGTAGTTCGGATCCTCAAAATGAATCGGGCTCAACCGGTGCGCTCCCGAAGATACCGAGATCACCCTTGCCTCGCCTGCAAGCTGCAATGCCGGCCACAACCGCGCTGTGAGCTGGAAGTGGCCCAGATGATTGGTGGCGAACTGAAGCTCATAGCCTCTATTGTCGCGCTGCTCCGGGATCGCCATAATGCCTGCGTTGTTGATCAACATATGCAGCGGTCGGCCCGACTCCAGGAATCTGTTGGAGAAAGCATCAATAGAATGCGGATCAGATAGATCTAGTCTCTCCAGTTCCGCTCCCGGGATGGTGGCTGCCACGGCTGCTGCTTTTTCCGGTGACCGCACCGGAATGATCACATGAGCGCCCGCTTCCGCAAGAACGCGCGAAACTTCCAGGCCGAGTCCGGAGTAGCCTCCGGTGACAAGCGCCGTTTTTCCGCTCAGTTTGGTTGCTCCCAATATATCGCTGGCCGTCGTACGCGGCCCATAGCCGGAATGCAGAGGCTGCTGCTGGGTTTGTGCTGTATTGGATTGTAAGTTCAACACTATCTCTCCTTCGATTCACCGTCTTTGATGTCCTGAAAGTGCTCCAGCTTGTAGCGAATGAGGTTCAATGTCTCCTGCAAATCGGCCATCTGGGTCTCGATCGCTTGTCTATGCTCGTCGAGCAAAGCGTAGCATTGTGCTTCATCCTGCGCATTATAGCTGTTTACATAGTTCCGAATCTTCTTCAGCGGCATATGTGTCCGCTTGAGGTGGGTAAGGAATCTGACTTTTCCGATATCCCGCTCGCTGTACCTCCGCTGCGATCCGCTCCCGCGAACAGGCGATTCGATCAAGCCGATTTTCTCGTAGTAGCGCAACGTATCTGCAGTAAGGCCGGTAAGGGCCGCCGCTTCGGATATGGTCAGGCTCCCGCCGCTTTCATTCAGGTTTCCATGCTCTTTCATCCGCGCCCTCCCTTCGCTTCGTTTTGCCTCGCAATTGAAGATTACGCCCTGGAGCATACTCCAAGTCAAGCCGTTTTTAATGATCATCAAAAGGAGTCGGGCGATTTGATGCCCGGCTCCTTTGCTAGTGTATATGTCGTTTTCTTTTGCTGACCGACGGCGTGGAAGTCCGCCCATGGCCTAATGGACACGAATAATCGTATTCGTTTGACCACTTTTGCTCAAATAACTGCAACGAGCTCGAAAAATCGTGTTCATTGGACCGATTTCAGTTTTTTTACGCAAACGAGTATGAATTTTCATGTTCATCCAGAGCTATTCCGTTCCCGCATCCAGCATATTAGGTCTTGCCCGCCCAGGCCGGCTCGCGCCGCTCCTGCCAGCGCGCCCGGATCCGTTCCAACTGCTCCCGCTCCAGCGGCCCCTTGCCAGCATCCTGCAGATTGTCCCGGAGATGTTCCATATTGGTCGTGCCGACGATCGCGATGTCCGCATGCGCCAGCGTGAAGCGGAGCGCGGTGCCGATCGCAGCCTTCGGGTCCTCCCCGATAAAGCCGAAGTCCAGCTTGTCCAGCCGCTTTTCGTATTCATCCGGCCGGTTAACCGCGTCCTGGGGGCGCTTCCAGACAACATTGGCAACCGGCCGCTTGGCGATGATGCCGAGCTCCCGCTGTCTCGCCTCGCTCAGGAACAGATCAAGCGCCTCCTGATCCGCGATGTTGATCGATGTCTGCAGCGTATCGAATACACCGGTCTCCACCGCGTAGAGGGCATCTGTACTATCGCCGCTGTAGCCGATGTAACGGGTCAGACCGGCAGCCCGCGCTTTTTGCAGCTCCTCGATCAGCCCGCCCTGTCTGAGGATTGCCTCGGAGCAGCTATGGATCTGGACGAGATCGACATAGTCGGTCTTCATCCGTTTCAGACTGCGCTCGATGCTCGGCCGCACCGCCCGTGGATCCCAATCCGGATAATCGAGACCCACCGACTGCGCCTCGCCGCACTTCGTAAATAGATAATAGGAGTCCCGGCGGTCCGATATCGCCTTGCCGATTAGCTCTTCACTGTTGTTGTAGGTCGAAGCCGTGTCCACCACATTGATTCCCGTATCCAGCACTTCCTGAAGCAACCGGATCGCCTCCTGCTCAGGCAGATCGGTGATGCCGATCTCGGCCGCCCCAAATCCGAGTGCCGTCACCTCCATGTCCGTCCTGCCGAACTTGCGCTTTTCAAGTTTCATGAAACCTGCCTCCTTATGTCTAGGATTATTTCCTATTACCCCTCTTTTACTCTTGCGGACCAGTTTTTCTGAAGTGACGCCGCCTAAGTGGCAGTAAAAAATTATCCCCACAAAGCCCAGGAAACTTATAAATGAAGTAAAAAAAAGCTGATCGCCAATAGCGAAAAGCTTTTTTTGCTGTAAGGTACTACGATTTCAAATGAAAACTGCGGTTGCCTATCTGGACGTATACCCGTCCATCGTCGCGAGGCGGCTGGACCGCATACACAAAGCGCTCTGTTCGTCCGTCATCATAGGTCAATGTTATGGTGTTGCGGTTAATCGCATAGCGGCCGGATACGCTCTCTTCGGAAGAGACGCTGTCCGTGCGGGCGACTCCCGTATTCAGCGAGGCTATCGAGGAGCTGTCGCTCTCGAAACGCCCGTCGCTATAAAACTTGATCGTATCGGTCCACGAACTCGAGAAGGGAGTAATGCCCACCAGTCCATGATAGCCTTGTGAGATATACTCTCCATTCATGCGGGTCCCCTCAGGCATCGGGCTTACCGGACGCAGCCGGACCTCGTCGATCTCCAGCATCCCGTCGTCTGTCAGGCCGATCGTCAGCGCTTCTTGTCCTTCAATCACAAGCTGCCCATTCTTGATCGCATACGTGCGGCACTTATCTACCTTGCAGTCGACGGTCTCTGGGCCACCGCCCGCAATCTCCCCCACGACCACGCGGTTGTCGGGCAGGAAGGTATAGAACACCCAGCATATCCCGCCGCACTCATAGCCGCCATAATCATAGGCTCCGCCGTAATACATACCGGTCAATGCATTCAGATTAACTTTGGCCGACGTACCCGGCTGTGCCGGAGGCACTGGCGTCTGCGGCTGGTTTGCCTCTTCCGCTCGCTGGGCAGCATGCTCCGCATTGCGTTTGGCCTGCTCCTCCACCAGTAATGCCTTGACCAGCTCTATCGTGACCCCATTGTCTTCCATCCAATCTGCTGTCACAATAACAATCGAGCGGCCGACAGGATCCCAGTGCACGTATGCGCCTGTGGATTCGCCAATAAACCGCAAAGGGACCATCACATGACCCTCATGGTTGACGGCGGGTACCTGCAAGGCGATCGCCCTGCCGTTGACCGTCGCCGTCTCTTCGCCTGGTTTGAGCTCCAGCGTCACCCCGTCCCTCTTGGCGCTAACCTGCCGGGAGACTGCATTCCACGAGACATCCATGCCCAGTCCCTCAAACAGCGGGCGCATCTGCACCAGTGTAGTTCCTTGATGATTTAATGGATCTACCACAAAAGCAACCGGGTCTTCATCTACGTTGAAGAACACAGTGATTCTCTCCTCCACACGATCCGCGCGCGCCTCAGACGCACCAATCACTAACACTGCTGCCACCACAATTGCTGCGCACAAGGCTAAAATTCTGCGGGTATGCACGCTGCTGTCCGAGATGAGGCTCGTTTTTTTCCAACGTATAGAAATCATTCAAACCCTCCTTCGCTCTAAATCGTCCTCGCTTTTATTAGTTTACTTTTCCTTTCCAAATGCAACCAGCGTCTTCCTTCTCAATAAAAAGGGACTATGTTCACAAAAAAACTTCGGGCTCATTCGGAACACGGTCAGTCTCTCATGATCTCAAGCTTGTAGCCGATCCCCCTCACCGTGAGTATCGCAAACCCTCCGGCCTGTCCATGTCCGCCGAACCGCTTGCGGAGCCGCTTGATATGGACATCCACCGTCCGCTCGTCCCCGACGTAGTCGGATCCCCAGACAAGACAGATCAACTCGTCTCTGGAGAACAGCCTTCCCGGATACTGGGCAAGCTGGGCCAGCAGTTCAAATTCTTTCATCGGCAGCAGCAGCACACGGTCTCCGTCCGTCACCTCATAATTGATGCGATCAATTATGAGACGGCCAAGCCGGATTTTGTCATGGGATGCCAGCGAGTAGCGGCGGAACAGCGCCTTGATACGATACAGCAGCTCCTGCGGCTCCACCGGCTTGGTGACGTAGTCGTCGGTCCCGCTCAAATAGCCTTGCACCTTGTCGCTGAGCTGACTTTTTGCCGACAGCAATATGATCGGAATATCGTAATTTCTCCGGATATGCTCACATAAAGTGAACCCGTCCACTTCGGGCATGATAATGTCCGTTATTGCCAGATCCACGGCATGCGCCTTCAGCAGACTCATCGCTTCGCGGCCGTTTTTGGCCTCCAGTACCCGAAAACCTTCCATCGTCATATAATGACCCAGCAATGACCGGATATCGGCGTCATCGTCTGTGATGAGCAGCTGCTTCATTGGCAAGGCACCACTTCATTGCAATTCATCTCTTCCTCATCCTTCCTTAAGCAAGTTCCCTTCCGGAAAACAATTTATGTAGATGATAATGATAATTATTATCACATATATAATTTACCAGTTTATTTGCGTGCCTATCAACCTTTTTTTGAAGGCGGGGCCACTGTGCTTATCGAAGAACTTTTTTTATAGGGAGGCATGTCATCCATTTTGTAATTTTTTGTTCATACTCTGTTCACAATCGATGTGTACGATAAATTTGCGAAGACGATGTACACGTCTCCGCCCTGACGAAGTCATGAATCGGCAGGCGGCATGAAACACCGGTGTAGCTTACAACTCTCCCAAGAAGGTCAGACGTTAAAGGTAAATTTTTTTAAGTCGTTACTGATAATGATTATCATTATCTTGTGAAGTCCGAGCTCTGACAAGTCAAATACCCGAATATGAGGAGATGAAAAGTAATGGCACAATCGATGAAACGCACACTGACAATCATGCTCGCTCTGACGATCATGGTACTGGGCATGGCTGCTTCGGCATTTGCCAACCCTTATAACGACTACAACTACACCTTCCACTATGATGGTACCTACCATGCCCATTCGAGCGGCTACATTGCCGGCGACGCAGTGGTATCCGGCAGCAACGTCACGATCGTGCTGTCCGGCAACTACTTTCCGGAGATTGAAGTCGGCGGCATCAGTTACAGCGGCAGCTATAATCCTGCGACTGATCTGACCACCTTCACTTTCCCGGGCAGTTCATCCTCTGACATTGAGCTTTCGCTGCACGTCGTCGTCGCCCCTTGGCATGACGCCTGGTACGATCTGACCCTTGTGTGGGGTTAAGCTGACTCTTCCTTGTTACCAAGCGGGCCGTTCCATCGGCCCGCTTTTTCCAGGGAAGTAGTGAGCAGCCATCTGCAGCTTGTACAGATGGCTGGAGATGGCTGCTCATTACATCGTTCGTTGGTATTGAGAAGCAGAAGCTATTATATTTTATTTGAAAGGGAGACATTCATTTGAACGCTTTAAAGACGACCCGCCGTTATATTGCTGTCTTGTTGACCTTCGCGCTGCTCTTGGGCGGAGCATGGCCTGTCGGCACTGCCGCCGGAGCCCCATCGCTCCCCGAAGGCGAGTACGATGTACCATTCCTTTATTTGAAGGACGGCTCGAATGATACTTCCGCCGCTCATCATTTCATGGTCGCCGATTCCGGCAAGCTGATTATCGAAGAGGGTCAAGCTTTCTTTGAGCATGAAGTAAGCAATCGGAATTACGCCACCTTCGCTTATTTCGCCTCCCGTCAGGATGGAGCGCCCAAAGCCGTCATCTCATCTTCCGGCGGCGAAACGATCATTACCGGCCGGGACGGCTACACGCAGGCCGTCGTCAGAGCCGCGGCGAATCCGGAGCACACGGTCTTGCGGCTGGAAATCATCGATCCGGCTCAAAAGCAAGACATCCTCATGCACATCTATGACGAAGATAATATCTATCAATTGCCATCCCCCTATAACAATTGGTATAACACGCAGCTTCAGCTTGATCTAAGCGGCATCGATGTGCCCGGTTCGGGGCCGATTGACAAATCTCATCTGATCGCCTGGATTGCGACCGCATCCGAGTGGGCGGCGACGGCCAAGGATTATGGCGAAACGGCTACCGGCTCGCCAGGCAATCCCAACGCAGTGCCGGTAAGCGATGGTGAATACCCGGTCGACACCAGCCAGCGCCCGATTACCGGACCGGCAACAAAAGTACGCACTGCAATCAACGAGGCCCAGGCTATCGTAGACGATCCCGCAGCAACCCAGGCCGATATCAGCGCCAAATACAACGAGCTGGTCCATGCCTTCGACTGGGAAGACCTTGAGAAGCAGAAGTACACCGCATCCACAGTGAAGCTGCTCGTGCTTGATTCGCTCGAGGCTGTTGCGCAGCTGTCGCCGCATGCGGACGATTTTGGATCTGAGGCGGTCATCCTGCAGCAGGCGGCGGATCCGTATTATGCTGCCTATGCCAATATTACGTTCGTGGATCCCGAGGACAAGCTCGGCGCTGCCGATATTCAACAAGTGACATTGCAGGCGGCAGACGGATTCTTCGGCAATTATACTTCCGCCAGGGCCAAGCCGGTTGCGTCAGGTGAGCCTGACGGCCACAAAGTGTACCAGGCATATATTCGCTCGAACAATGCAACCTACCCTCAGACCGACGAGCTGTGGCAAGGCCTGTTCAAGCTCAAATATCCGGTTACTGCACCGGTAGAAGAACAAAAAGAAGTCTTCCTCAGCTTTAACGCGGCTTATCTGGAGACGCTGCAGACTCTCGTTGAGGAGACCCAGGAGCTGCACGATCAAGCAGCGGAAGCAGACTATCCGGCCGCGGCCTTCACGGCGCTGAATACGGCGATTGAGACAGCCCGGACGACTGCCGGCATGCTGGCTGCGCCGCGCCCGCAACTGCTTCAGGCTGCCGCAGCGCTGCAAACCGCGGTGGATGCGTTTGAGGATGCTAGAATCACGGATCCTAATCCTGGTCCAGGCCCAGGTCCGGGTCCAGGTCCGGCACCGACGAATCCCGTTTACCCTGCGGACGGTACGTATTTGATGCCGTTTTCCATACTGAAACAAGGCAGCAGCCAAACCTCTGTAGCCAATGATTATGTCGTCAGTCCCGCCTTGGTTCGGGTCAATGGAGGCAGCAAGTCGGTTTCCTTCACAGTCAAGCGCAGTGCGGAAATTACAGGCTTGACGTTAAACGGCAGCAGCGGAACGGTTTCTTCCACCAATACGTCTGCCAACACCCGCGTGGTGACCTATACGCTATCGGATCTGTCCGGGAATATTCCCGGCTGGGTGAAGATCGACTGGGCAGAGCACAACTACCATTATGATTACAACATCCAGTTCAGCTTCAATGAAGGAGGGGCCACATATGCCGGATCTGGCGCCGCCGTACCCGGCTCCGACGGCCATACTCCGCCACCGCCGCTAACTCTTCCTGGAGATACTAATGGAAGGAACGGCAACCCCGTTAAAGAAGAAGATGCCAATGAAGACGGGAATGAAAATGACACTGAGAACGACAATGCAAACGACAATGAGAATACGAATGGAAATGAACCATCCGCTCCGGGACCGACAGATCAATCCGGCGGAGAACAAAGGACGATCCAGTTCTCAGACACGATGACCCATTGGGCCCGCGCCTCGATCGAACGCGCAGTCACGCTCGACATCGTGAACGGCTATACGGACGGCAGCTTCCGTCCCAATGCAGTCGCAACACGCGGCGAGTTCGCCGTCATGATCAGCCGTGCGCTCAATCTCGCCAGCCATACGGCAGACACTCGCTTCAGCGACGCAGATGCCATCCCGGCCTGGGCTCGGGATCACGTCGCTCGGGCAGTTGCCGCCGGCATCATCAACGGCTTTGACAATGGCACATTCCGTTCGGACGGACAGCTCACCCGCGCCCAACTGGCAGTCATTATCGCCCGCGCGGCTGGATTGACACCGGAGGAAGACGGCACTCCGGCCATCGCCTCCTATGCGGATGCCTCCGACGTCCCGGCCTGGGCCAGCAATGAATTGGCCGCAGCGGTTACAGCCGGTCTCCTGCAAGGGCAGAGCGGCAACCGGCTGGCGCCAAACGCCACAGCGACGAGAGCCGAAGCACTCACCCTGATCATCCGGCTACTGGATTGGCTGGATGTGAACAACGCGGCAAACGCTGGATAAACCTGCTTCGGTAACGGATTTAAGTAACTTTTTACCCCTGGTTGTGGACCGCGGCATCCAACCCAGCCGGGAGCACAACTTATCCACAAGAGACGAAATTCATAATTTCCTAAACAAGGACAAAGCCCCCACTCTAAAGGTAAAGGAGCGGGGGCTTCTTAAGGACATCGCATCTCTAAGTCTTGAGCGAGCGGTCTAGGCATAGAGCCGAAACCAGGCTGATGCCAGCGTTACGAACTCCCTCGTATACCGGTGCTCAGCTTCGCGCAGTATCGTCAGCGACTTGCTCCCGGGGAGCTCGTCATACAGTGAGGCGATCGTCTCCGGAGGGCACGCCTCATCCCTGCCGCCCGATGTCAGCAGCACCGGCAGCTGCAAGCGCCGGGCATGCGACAACGTATCGATATGGCCCAGTGCATGCCATAGCTCCCGCTCGTCTCCGCCCTCCGGCCAGGTCAGACGCGCCGTCGCATAGGCGCCGCGCCAGGCCGCCAATGGAAAGTTGGTCAGAAACGGCAGATCCGCAGCCGCACACCGTACCCCGTGATCCCGGTACATCGAGGCTAGCAGCAGCGCCGTCCCGCCGCCCTGACTCGTGCCGAAGA
The DNA here is from genome assembly GCF_047238105.1 of Paenibacillus jepli. Classification (NCBI taxonomy): domain Bacteria; kingdom Bacillati; phylum Bacillota; class Bacilli; order Caryophanales; family Paenibacillaceae; genus Paenibacillus; species Paenibacillus jepli. The sequence goes on along the minus strand of NZ_JBDFMD010000001.1, from coordinate 5,541,780 downwards.
ACGAAATCCTACCAGGCAGCACGGGCTGATGCTCGAGCGCCCAGCGTACGGCAAGCACAGCTGCGGTCAGCCACTGGCAGTAGCCTCGCTGCGCCTGCGAGACCGCCGTATCCGGCAGCACGGGCCAATGCCCGTGCGCGGCACGCTTGCGCTCATCCGGACCGGTCGGAGTCATGTACCCCATCGGCGAGACGTGCAGCACGTGATAGCCAGCCCCGACGAGCTCCGGATGCTGCACGATCTCCGCGCCGTAGCCGGGCAGATGCACGAGCAGAGGAGCCGGGCCCGAAGGCGCCGGCTGCCAGTACAGATAGAATGCCGGGGTCACTGGCGAAGAGATGCGAACAAACCCTGCCCCCTCCGTATGGAGCACGCTTGGCGGGAGAGCGGGCAAGGCCGGCGGCATAAGCTCAGTCTCATAGGAGGCCATAGTTGCCTGTGCATAGAGCGAGTCGATCCAGGCATCGACTTCGGAGTCGGATGGGTAATGCTTATGCACGCATCCCATTGCCATCCTCCTCATCCTCAGCTGTCTGGTCAGCCTGCCCCCGCCCCACCAGATACGTCGCAATCCGCTTGGCCGGCAAATACACCTCGCAGCAATCGCTGTCCGTCTGCACGACCGCTCCGCGTTCATCCAGCAGATTGGCCTCACTCACCTGTGTTCCCAGCAATGGCCACCGGGCCTGTACCGCAGAGGACTGCGCTTCGACATTGTACAACCGGACGACAGCATCTCCCCGATCTGACCGCTTGAGCGCGGAGAGCATCACCTCACCCGTAATTGTCAGGAACTGTTGACGCTGCGGCAGCGACGGACGGTCCGCATGGGGATCGGCCTCGTGTACCGGATCGCTGAACGAGCTGCCCTGCACCCACGGCCGCCCCTGATTCCAGCGCTGGGCGTCGATCGGAGTGCATTGCGAGCGCAAGCCTTGGTGGAACAGCTCCGCCTCCTGGTACAGCCGCGTTGCCGGACAATCGTGGAAGGGACGCAGCGCAAGCTCCGTCTTCAGCGTTCCCAGACATTGTCCCAGCGGCTGCCGGTCCTGCTCAAGAGGGGTCGTCTCCCGCAGGAAGATCGTGTCCACTCCGCGGTGCAGCGTCACGGCCAGCGTCGAATCGCCGAGGCATTCATAGTCATGCAGCCCTTTGGCGTACAATGCGATGCCCGCTGTCTCCTGCACAGGAGCGACCCATTTCCAGAAAGGCTGACTGTTGGCGTCCCGGGCGCCGTGGCGGCCCTCGTCCCACCTGCGCTGCAGCACATCGAACTGTCCGCCGGCAGCCACATGAGTCGGCGTCCAGTCCAGCGGCAGCAAAAGCCTCAGCCGGTGATCACGGGCATGATTGTCCGCTTCAATCGCCATCTTGAGGTGACGCGCCTCCCGATCCAGTCTCAGCTTGACGCGGAACTTGCAGGTGGCCAGAGAAGAACTGCGCTTCTCCTGCGACTCGTCCAGGCGCTCCGGCAGCTCCCAGTCGAAGGCATAGCTGCACTCATGGTACAAATCGTTGTGCACAACTTCCGTGAAACGCACCTTTCCATCCCAGATAAGGGGACTCTCTTCCGGCAGCCTCTTGTACACATACAGATCTCCCCGATCTCCACTGTCCTCGAAGCGGGCGATGCCGGCATATCTGCGGCCGCTTGCCTTGTCGACCATATGCAGGCTGCCGTCCCTGCCGACATCTATACGCAAATGCTCATTCTCCAGATATGCCTCTTCCGCATCCTGCAGCAACTGCGCTGCCGGCTCCTTGTCGGCCGCTACCGTTCCCTGAACGCCAGGGCGGATGCGATAGGCCGCATAACCCAGCGCGGGAACGCAAGGCTGCCACTCGATGACATACTTGCGGATCTGGATGATGCCCGGCAGATTGACTGGGCTCAGCACCTGGCGCCGTACCAGCTTAGACGAGACCACCCGATAAGGCATCGGCGTACCATCCTCAGCCTCGATCGTAAAGCATTCCACTTCATCTTCGGCCAGGAAGCTTATCTCGCTGCGGACCACGGCCCGCGATTCCAACTGGGCCATGTTGAAGACGACGAGCTTCTGGTCTTCCTTGGCATAGCCGCCAGAAGAGATCTGTCTTGCCAGCACAGCCAGCTTGCGGCCGATCATCTCCTCAGCCAGCTCGCCCAGCCGTGCGTACCGGTCCATCATGTGCGCGTGCACCTCATCCTGGCTGCAGCCGCAGATGCTGTCGTGCGGATGGTTCTCCATGTACAGCCGCCAGCAATAGTCGAGGGCCGCTGCATCATACGTATCCAGCCCTTCCGCCTCGCACCACAGTGACAGCGGCTCCAGCCATTTCTCCAGCAGATCGTGGCCGTGGGCGTTGGCCTGCTTCAGATAGATGCGGCTGGACAGCGTCCCGGCCAGGATACTGTACTCGTCGCCTTCCCTGAGCTCGCCTTGCACCGTCTCGAATGCGTCCGGCAACTGCGCTGCCATATGCTCCCGGATCTGCGATGCATAAGCCTCCAGCGTGCTGTGGACGATCTGCTCTCCGGGCCCCGCCACACTGCGCAGCTGTTCCAGCACCTGAGACAGATCCTGCTGCGCTTCCAGATGGTCGACGCCATTCATCATGACGTAATGCGGCGCCTGGACGACCGCCTGCTCGCGTTCGCGCAGCATGTCGAACATCTCCCGCAGACGCTCCGGATCGGCAGGCAGACGCTGGGCGCTATTGTACCAGTGCGGCATCAGGATGCCAGCGACTGACGTGCCGTCGGGCGCTTCCCAGCGGAAGAGCGGCCCGCGGTGATTGGCCAGATCGTAGCCTCTGCCGAATATCGCATTGTCTACGCCAATCTGCTGCAGAATCTGGGGCATCTGTCCGATCAGGCCAAAATGATCCGGCAGGTAGCCCACCTTCATCTCCCCGCCCAGCCGCCGCGAATCCGCGATGCCTCTCATCAGGTTGCGCACCGTGGATTCCCCGCTCGTCAGGAACAGGTCATTCTGTTGATACCAGGGACCGATGATGATCCTGCCGCTGCGGATGTACGACTCCAGCCGCTCCCGGTTATAGGGACGCAGGACGTAATAATCTTCCAGTACGATCGTCTGGCCGTCCAGATGGAAGCAGACGAACGCCGGATCCCGGTCCAGCAGGTCAAGCAGATTATCGATCAGCCGGACGAGCCGGTAGCGGAATTGCTCGAAGGTCAGATACCATTCCCTGTCCCAGTGCGTATGCGCTATAAAATGATAGGTTGTATTCATCCCTGTCCCTCCTGGATCTTCAACGTGTCGACATTAAGACCCTGCAGCCGCAGCGCCGGACGCTCCCGTGCTGTGCCGGCAGCCAGAGGCGTGACGCGGAGTGTGCGTTCCATGCCGGGCAGCAGCGTAAATGCACCTTCGCTGATGTCAAGGAAAGCTGCCGCTTCCTCCTGTTCCGCCTGCAGCATAACCGCCGCCCACGGGCTGGTATTGCGGACGGTCAACCTCTGCTCAGACGTCCAGCTCACTTCAACCCCGGCGGACGGCAGCTTGCGCAGCGGTGCAAACGGGTGCTGTTGATCCACGGTGAACAGATACGTATCCTCGTACACCAGCCGATCGTCTGCTTCGATGCGGATCACATACAAGAACACGTCCGCTGGCAGCGCGGCAACCGTCCAATGTGTATCTCCCAGACGAACAACCTCTTCATCGCCGTCCGTCCTGCGCCAGGACCACCTCTCTGCTCGTTGCAGCAGCGATCCATCCAGCGAGTATAATGCGGCGCTGATCTCAGCTTGCTCAAGCCCCTTCGCTGCGTCGTGCAGATATACCGCTGCCCGGAAGGCATCCCCTGAATGGTAAGCGATCCGGTCATACGCACAGGTCAGATGAACGGGCTGAAAAGCCTTCCGCAGCGCACTGTAGGCGAGCTTCGGCCGGCCGTTGTACTCGATCACGGACGTATTGGCCGTGTTGGCAAACGGCTCATTGCCCATCCAGATGACCAGTCCGCCCGCTTCCGGCTGCCGGCGCTGCACCGCACCTGCCGCATAGCGCAAAGACTCGGCTTGCACATACTGTGAAGCCAGGGAATAGCCCCGCACATCCGCTTCCTCGGCGCTCCACGGTCCCCAGAGCTGCTGCAGCTCTTCCCACTGGATCCACCAAGCGCCGTGATGCAGCCATAGGCGATTGTCCCGGTCCGGCGGCCACAGCTCCATCTTCCGCGCGATTCGCTCCAGCGTACGGACGCTGCTCACCCCTGGCGTACCCAGCTCGGAGCGAAACAGGGCATCATCGTTATTAAAGTACCGGTAATGCCGCGTATCCCCGGTATAGTCCCACGGGCCGTGCACATCGTGGTGCAGCCCTTTGCCGAAGTCCGTCTCTTCCGCCACGAAGATCGGGCCCCAGGGACTCGCCGGGATGAACACATTGTCAGGGTCTTCCTGAGCCACCAGGCTCGCGAGCATCTGCAAGTTCGGATGGCCGCCGCCCACAGGCTTGAATGCCTCGGTCAGCAGCTCGTTGCCGCCGCACCAGATGCACAGACTCGCATGATGCCTGCGGCGACGGATGGCGCTCCGCGAGGTATCTTCGAGCTGACGCAGGAAGCCGGGGTCATCCGAGGGCATATTCTCGACGCCGCTGGACGATTGAAACAGCTCTTGCCAGACAAGCAGACCAAGACGGTCGCATACCTCGTAGAAGCCTTGCTTCTCCAGGATGCCCCCGCCCCACACCCGCAGCAGATTGACATTCATCTTGTAAAAACGGCCGATATAATGCTCATAATCCTCCGTGGTGACCGTCCCGTAGAACGGACTGACGGGCACCCAATTCACGCCCTGGACAAAGATCCGTCTGCCATTGACCTTTAACGCAAAAAGCTCCTGCCCCTCTCCTGCATCCATCCCGGCTGCGTCCACCTGCATCTCGATGCTGCGGAACGCTACCGTCTTGGCGGCCTCATCGCTGACCTCGCCCTTGGCATCCAGCAGCCGTACCTTTACTTCGTAGAGCGGCTGCTCTCCATAGCCGGCGGGCCACCACAGCTCGACATCCGGCAGCGGCAGACGCTGACGGAACGCATCCGACTGCAGATCCTGCCAGCGCCAACTGCCCACCTGTGCGCCCCGCAGCGTCATCTCACACTCGATGGCATAAGGCCCGGTGGATGAGGCGTGCGAGTCGATTGCCAACTCAAGCTCCGCGGTGCCCTCATTATCCAGCAACCGCGCCTTCGGCAGAAACTCTCCGATGGTGCGGCTCTGCGTCTTCGCGATATAGATGTCGTCCCAGATGCCGACCGGCACGATGCGCGAGCACCAGTCCCAGTTATAATTGAAGCGGGACTTGATATGCCGGACCCGGCTCGTGTAGCCGTATTGCCCATACACCTCGGGCACTCGATAGAAGATGACCTTGAGCCGGTTGTCCTCTCCCGGTCTCAGGGTATCTGTAATCTCGGTGCGAACCGGCACCATCATCCCTTCGAAGCCCGTCAGCTTCGTATCATTGAGCCAGATCTCACCCCAATAATCCAGTCCCTCGCAATGGAGAAAATAACGCTCGCCGCCCGCCTGCTCCGGTACGAAGAAGGTTTTCTCATAAACCCATTCCCGGTTGGCCACCCACTCGCCGGCCTGACTGTCCTGATCGATATTGGGATCCGGGATGCGTCCTTCCCGCAGCAGATCTGCATTAACCGCCCCGGGTACGACGGCAGGAATCGGCAGGGAAGCCGGATAGATCCGGTTCCCCAATTCCATGGAGCGAAAGAGCCGCCACTGGTGCTCCCACCAGCCGGTTACGGTCCAATCGCTTCCATTCAGACATAACCATTTGCTCACGATATTGTTCATCCTTTCATTGCTGCTTCGTTAGTACACCTGGATGAACCGGATTGCATCCACCCATAGTTCATCATGTTGGTGCACGGGGATGAGCTGGATGGTCAGATCGGTCACGCCGCTCCATCCCGTTAATGCCGCCACATCATAGGTCTGTACGCCGATCATCGTGCCGTCCAGCTGCAGCTGCTTCGTCTCGCTGCCATCGGACACACGCATCGCCCAGTAGCCGTTCGTCGCCGTGATATAAGAAACATCAAGCTCCAGGAGCGGATAGGCCGACAGGTCGACACGGATATTTCTCGTGACGATCCCCCATGGTGTGTCGGGGTCGACCTGTTCGATCGTCAGGTGCTTGCCATCGAGGACGCGCCCCTGGGCACCTGCACTATTCCACGCCGGATCGGGCGAAAGGTGCAGCCAGTCGAGCTTCACCTCCGCATCGCTGCCGATCGCGTAGATGCGGATCTGGAAATCCTGCTGCCCCGACCATCCCGTCGCCTCACGAAGGTCGTAAGTGAACACGCCATTCTGACCCGTGTCCTGCTGGACATCCACATCTGCACCGCCCGCGTTGACCTTGAGCGCCCACAGATCGGTCGCCTCATCCACTTTCACCCGGAGATACGGCGTCGCATTCAGATCCGCATGGATGGTATCCGAGATGACCGAGCCGTACCCGTGCTGCGGCGCGTTCATCCGTACAGTCGCTTGGCCACCGCTGGCGGTAATCAGTGACGTCTCGTCCGTCCAACTGCGTGCATTGGCGAATGACTCGTCGTAGGCCCCAAAGGCCAGCTCATGGACATCGACTTCACTGCCTTCGCCGACGGCATGCAGCTGGAGCGAGATTTGAAGCGAGCCGCTCCAACCGGTTAGTTGTTTTACGTTGTAGGCATAGGATCCTGCCTCGCTTGTTGCCGGCTGAAGCACGACTGCCGGACTGCCATCGCCTTTATCGGCCCGCAGCTCCCAGGAGCCCGAGACAGATCGGACATCGATGAAGACATAAGGACTTTGATCCAGATGCACATTGTAGGTCTTCGCCGCATAACCTGAGCTGCCCGGGCTCTCCTCTGCAAAGATTGCCCCCCCGGGGACCAACGTGAGACTCGCATCTTGCTCAACCCATCCAGCAACTGTCTTGAACATGTCCCGGTAGGTCCGTACCCCGGCTGTCACCTTGCCGAAGCCTTCATGATAGGGCCCATTCCGGATCCAGTCGAACGTTACACTGCTGCCGGAATCGACCGCATACAGCTTCAGATTGTAGGTCTTGACGCCGCTCCACCTTGTTAAAGCGCGCAGATCATAGTCATATACGCCTGTCGCCGTCGTCGGCGGCTGGAGCGTGAACTCCTGGTTGCCGTCATTGACCCTGAGCGCCCATCTGGATGTGGCTTCGTCGACCTTGACGCTAATATGGGTATTGACATCCAGATCGCTGGTCACGCTGGAAGTGATATTGCCCTCCCATTGCTGCGGATCGGACTGCGTGACCGTCAAGGTGCCGTCGCCGCCGAGCATCATGCTCGCGCTCTCTTCCTGCCAGAGACGGTCTGTCGCCAGTTCATCCTGAAGCGGCGTGAACCGCACCCAGCCGAAGCTGGCTTCCGAGCCCTCCCCGACACTGAAGAGCTTGATCGTAAACGTCTGTGATCCAGACCAGCCGGTGGCCGCTTTCAGATTGTAGATATGCTCGCCTGTCGATGAGGTCTGCGGCTGCAGGTCAATATCGCTCTGCCCCCCATTGACCTTTAGCGCCCATTCCTGCGAAGCGGAGGATACCTGGATGGTCACATAGGGATTGCGGTCTACATCGATGGTGAAGGAACGTCCGATATAGCCATAGCTGTCATTGCCATTCTCTGTTACGACGGCACTCCCGTTGTCCACGGTATAGTCAGCGGAGTAGAGCGTCCATCCCGCATCACTTGTAAATTCATCTCCCGCTGATGCGGTTCCGGCATAAGCGCTGCTCATCTGTACTGGCCCGGCGAGCGGGCCTTCATTGCCCAGCCGGTCTTCTGCAGCAACCAGATACTCATAAGTGGCCCCAGACTCCGCTTGATCGTCGATATAATTGTTTACGTAAGATTCGCCGACCCACTCTGCGCCGGTAGTACCCGGCTGGCGACGATAGACATTGTACTTGGCAAAGTCCTCAGCAGCGGTCGCATCCCAGGACATTGTGATCCAGCGGTAGCTGCGCTCCCGGTCATGGACGGCTTCCTGCGCCAGATTGTGCAGCATGGACGGAGCCGTATTGGCTGTAGTCGCGATACCCTGGCTGCTCGATGCGCCGGCAGACACCATGCCGCTTGAGGCGACGGCCTTGAGCTTGTAATAATACGTCGTCGAAGGCGTCAGCCCGAGATCGGTAAAGGTAAGGCGCTTGGTCTGGCCGACGCGATTGCTGCTCCGATCCGGCACGAATGATGCGTCTGTGCCGCGATAGATCTCATAGTGCTCCACATCCGCTCCCGGCGTCTCGGTCCAGGTTAATGTAATCGTGTCGTCTCCTGTGGCAGCCGCCGCAGGAGCGGCAGGCGTCTGGGGCGTCGCCCCGGTGTCTGCAAGTACTGCGCGGATCCGGTAGCTGCCCTCTGCCGGTACCTGGACGGACAGACCGGAGGTCGACAGATCCCCATATTCATGCATGCCGTCCGTCTGATCGTTGCGCAGGATATGATACGTCCCGTCCGTCATGTTCTGGAGCTTGAAGGTTACGGTCTTGGCCGTGTCGCTCGTGTTATACAGGACGAACGTGTGATCTTCGGACTGGTACTCCTCGACCGCCGTCGGACTGATGCTGACGACCTGATCGTCCGAGACGTTGCCAAATGCCTCGAACAGCATATACATCATGAACACATCGCCGGCACCGTACACCTCTCTCGGCGCTACGCGATCCTGCAGGATAAATTCATATGGCAGATATTCAGGATAGGCATCCACGCCGTACCCGAGATAACTGTCGTTTTTGGACAGGAACCACAGCTGGTTTTGTCTGGCCATGGCCAGCATCTTGAGCAGCGTATCCGGCGTACGGTACTTTAGAATAGACGACGCGTACCACATGCTCTCCGCCGCTTCCCGGAATGCAATCTGCCGCTCGATCGTATCGGCTCTCGCCAGACCGACCGTAGGGTGCGTATTGTACTCCCCGTCATTGTCCCAGGTATAATTGTAGAAGAAATAGGTCAACAGCATTTGCGCCGCATACGCCTCCGCCTCATCCAGGTAATCCTCGCCCAGTCCAGCCTCATAGGCCTCGACAAGCGCACGGACCGCGTAGGCAAACGATTCATTCTTCGGCGTTGTGCGAATGCCGTACATCTGATCGTAGCGCGTGCTTAGCATATGCTTCACCGTATTGAGGCCCAGCTCGCGATACGTCTCATCGTCGAACTCCTTGGCTGCATACAGCATCGTCAGGGCATACGCAGCTGCCCCGCCGCCGTTGTCGAGGCCCTGCTCTCCCAGCTCTCCGCCATAGGGCTCATAGGGATCCGGCTCTCCGTACACCTTATAGCCTGCCGGCTGGGAATAATGCTCCTGATCCAGCGAGAAGTTACGCTTGACGAACTCCACCATGCTGCGGAACGCCTCGCGGTAATCTTCATCCCCGGTCACTTGGTACATCATATAAGCGCTGATGATTGGGTCATAGAAATAGTTGGGGTTGGTGTACGGCATCTGTCCGTCCAATCCCTGCCATCCTACAAAACCGGTCTCGTCGAAAAACTGATGATGCCATCCGTCATCGTTGCTGCCGTCATTAATGATGAATCCGCCGTGGACAAAGTTGTCCGTCAGCGTCTTGATATTCTGATATAACGTGGACTCTCCTTTCACCTGCGCATACGTCAGCGCGCCTCTGGAAATGCCGCTCGAGCCCCATACGTCGGCAAAAGCGATACCCGGCATGTCGGAGTCGCTGTAAGGCATATACCAGCCTACGCCATCGGAACTGATAAAGGTATGATCCGAGCTGGCTGTTGTATCGTTGCCAAAGTAATCCAGCAGCCCGTTGGCCGCATCTTCCCACGTCGGAATATTCGGCGTCAGCGGGTAACCGATCAGCCCGGATGGATAATCAAAGATGTCCCAGTACGCATCCGTAGCCGTTTTCGTCAGACTTCGAAAGCTGGAATCGCTGCCATTGCGAGCGTAGATATAGGATTCGACCGTGTTTACAGCCTGGCCCTCTACCTCTGCTCCGTGAATACCCGCATTCGCACCAATTGTTGTGACACCCTCGTTGGATTTAATACTGGCCCATCCGCCTGGCGCAGACAACGTCTCATTATCCATCAGAATTGCCAGATCGGCCATCGGTCCGACGTCCAGCCTGCCCAGAATGAGCGGCAGGGCGATGTCGAAGGGCTGATCATTCGAATTTTTGGGACTATACGTCGCAATGGTTCGTTCCCGGATGACACCTTCGGAGAGCATCGCGAAGCTCGGATAGACGAGTCCGTCCCCCGCATATGTAATGGTAAACGTACGCTTGACCCAATCCATGCCTGCCCTTGCCTCAAGTGTCCCTTCCCAGGTATAGTCATTGCCGGCATCGCTGCCCGCCCCCGTGAATCGGATGCTTACAAGCTCCGGGGTATTGCTGAGAACCGTATATCCGCTTGCCCTGGAGTTATAGTCAGCGCCCAGGATGAAACTGCCCTCGTTGTTGAACAAATCCGTCCAAGACGCGTCATCTGCCTGGATCTGCATGGCCGTGAAGCCCCATTGCTGGTTGCCATCCTTATCAAAAATCCACTGCTGCTGGTCTCCCAGTCTCAAGACAATCTGCGAAGCGCCGACTTGAAGGGAAGGCGCATTTCCATTTGCTTGCTGGGCCTTTGCGACAGGGGGCGGCAGGACCGGCAGAAGAAGGGTGACAACCAGTACCATAATCATTAATCGGAGGTGTGCTTTGCGGTTTTGCATGCAATCGTCTCCTTTGCGATGTTGTGAGGTTTGGTTTTACTTTTCACTTGCAAGATGGAAAATACGGGCCACGCTCAACCTCTTGGCCGGCGCTTGACGTCGGCCTGCTCGACCTCCGCCGACTCGTCTATCACCGCGTCATCGCCGGTATAACGGACATGGCGCAGCAGCACATCGGCAGCCTGATTCACGTACAGCCAAGGCAATCCTTCCGGTACAGGCTGCGCAGCAAACGGAGCCAGATCCAGAGACTGACCATACAAGGGACGATTGCGGCCTTCGGATAGCGATAATGACCAGTCCGACAGCTGGATCCCGCTGATATTGCCGTCCGTGCCGTGAACAATCACACTGTTCTCGGCAGCTGCCTGCACGCCGTCCACGACAATGTCGCGGATATAGCTTCCCTGGCCCGCAGCGCTGATAATCAGCGGCTCGCCCTGGCCCCACCATGCGCCTGCTTTGATCTGCGTATCGATGGTCAGATGCCGGGCCGATACCCGCTCGACGAAGCCCCCGTCACCGGCAAACAGGCCGAGGCCGCGGTTGGTGCCCCGGATCATGACGGTGTTAATCATCACATCCCGCACCTTGCTGGCCAGATGGCCCATCCGGATCGCCGAAGAGTGTGATGTCAGGATACAGCCCTGAATCAGGATTCGCTCCGATACCCCGTCCCAGGCCGTGATGCCGGTAATAGCGATGCAATCGTCCCCGCTGGTGATCTGACAATTCGTAATCCGCACATCCTTGCTGCTGCACAGATGGATGCCATCGGAGTTGGGCACGCGCAGGTGATTGACGATGCAGACCTGATCGACGACAACCTGCTCGCAGCAGCTAAAGGTGAGCGTCCAGTAAGGCGCCCGGCTGATCTTGAGCCGGTCAACAGTTACATGCGAACAGCCGTGGAAGAAAATCGGCTGATTGGGACGGTCGAGATACATCGCCGTCGCTTCCTCGCGCTGCTCCTCCGTCAAGTCGCTCTCCTCGAACTGGAACGGGTGAAGACGGTTAAAGTCGATGAAGGCGTGATCGCTCAGCTGAATCTCGCCATCTCCGGTAATCCGGATATTGCGGCCGCCCAGCGCATAGAGAAATGAGACCGTCTCGCCCATTTCATTATGATAGAAGCCGATCTGCCGATAATCTTCCATTCGTTCGGAAGCGCGCAGCACGGCTCCTTGCTCCAGCAGCAGCGTCACGTTGGATTTCAGTTCGACCGTGCCGCATACATAGTCGCCCGCAGGCAGCGACACGATCCCTCCGCCTGCCCCGGCGCAGTCGTCGACGGCGCGCTGCAGGGCAGCTGTAATCAGCTGCCTGCCGCCCTCTTGTATACCGTAATCCATGATGTTATAAACCGATTGTTTCATTTTATCCTCCTAAAAGTTTTCCGAAGGAAAACTCGCTTCGGAAGCACAGGCTTTAAGTTTTCCGAAGGAAAACTCGCTTCGGAAGCATAGGCTTTAAGTTTTCCGAAGGAAAACTCGCTCACTGGTTCTGCAGGAACTCATCATATTGCTCCTGAATCACTTCCTTAATACGGCCGATGCCCGCGGTCTCCGCATCCTGTTGCCAGCGCGGCAGATATTCGGCAGGGTCGAATACTCCGGACGCTACAGGCTTGCCAATCGAATCCATGACCGCCGAATACTGTGCCATTTCCGTTCTGACCGGCTCCACATTAACATTAAACCCTGCACTTGGCATCATGGTGAACGACTCGGCCTGACGCGAGAGGTCGAACCAGTATTTGTCTTCTTCCTTCATCGAGCTCAGTGTCCGTACAAGCGTCGGACGCCAGGTCATGACATAACCGGGGAAACTGTACTGGCTGTCATTAATCACTTCATACTGGTCATCGCCGATCGCCTGCCAGTCTTCGCCTTCGATTCCATACTCGAGCAGATCATGATTTTCTTTGATCGACAGCCAATCCATCAGTTCGATGACCTTCTCCGGATGCTGCGAGCTGACCGGAATCGCCAGGAAGTTGGCCTGCACAAAATCCGAATACGGTTTCACGCCTTCTTGATACGGCAAGACAAATTCAATTTCCGCGCCAGGAACATTTTTCTCCACGTCATAATACTTTTGGCCTTCTACTGCGTTGGAATCATAAGTAACCGCAGCGATGCGGCCATTGTTGAACAACTGCTGCGTATTTTGCTGCTGCAGGATATTGCGCTCCAGGATGCCATCCGCGTAATACTGATGCACACGCTCGAATGCGGTTTCAATACCGGGCACGTCATACAGCGGGTGAACTTCATTCGTGGCAGGATCGGCGTACATCCCGGCACCAAGCGGCAGGAAGAGCGGTTTGTCTTCATACTGCTCGGGGCTGAAATTGGCGAATTGATGCTCAGCAGCGACGCCATTCACGCCGTAAGGCATAATATCCGGATCGTTTTCTTTTACCTGGTAGAGGAATGTTTCCAGCTCTTCCATCGTTTGAATCTCGGGCAGACCGTATTTTTCTCTCAAGTCTTTGCGGATCGTGAAGCCCTTGTAGTAGCCCTGCGTCGTCCCCAGCGGGATGGCCATGATGTCGCCGCCAAAACGATTGGCATCCCACATCTCGTCCGGAATCGAAGCCTGCAGGTTCGGCGCATCCGCAATATAGTCATCCAGCTTGAGGATCGCCCCCTTGGCGATCATGTCATGGATGTGGAGCCACGGCGCATCGAGGAACATATCGAATTCATCGCCGGCCGTCGTCATCAGGTTCGTCTTGGTGCCGTAGTCGTCCCAGGGCACGAATTGAATGGTCAGGTTGATCCCCAGTCCGTCCGTTACGAGCTTCTCATTTACTGCACCCAGCACGCGGTCGAAGCCGACCGGCGTGTCACCAGGGAACACTGCGGAGAGTGTGACCACCTCCTGAGCAGCGCTGCTGTTCGTATTGCCGGGTTGCGTGGTTCCTCCATTACCGTTGCTTTCCTGGTTGCCGCTGCATCCTGCCGCGATGAGGGACAGGGCGAGAATACCACACCCTACGGTTGAACCCAGACGTCTGCTTCCCCTTGTTTTTGTATGCATTGCGTGTGCCTCCCTTTATATGATGGTTTCAATATGGAAACAGCACCGGAGCCGAAGCTTCCACTACTGATGATCCCTTGGATGATGTCGATTGTCTAGCCCTTGACTGCGCCGATCGTCAGTCCGCTGACGAAATAACGCTGCACGAAAGGATAAAGGAAAATAATCGGGCCAATCGCCACGACGGTCGTCGCCATGCGCATGCCCAGGCTGGGGACGTTGACAAACTGCGAGACCGAAGCCGGCAGCAGGTTCTGGGCCGCCTGCATGTTGGAGATCAGGCGCCGCAGCAGGATTTGCAGCGGGTACAGCTCTTCCCTGTTGATGAAGAGCAGGGCATTGAACCAGTCATTCCAGTAGCTGAGGGCAAAGAACAAGGCAACTGTGGCTACGATCGGTACGGAGATCGGCAGGACGATGCCGAAGAAAATGCGCACCTCGTTGGCTCCGTCGATCCGTGCCGCTTCTTCCAGCTCATCCGGGAGCGTCCGGAAGAAATTGACGAGCAAAAAGACTAGAAACGGCTGCATCACGACGGGGAAAACCATCGCCCACAGCGTATCGCTGAGTTGAAGCCACTTGTGGATCAGGATGTAAAACGGAACAAGTCCGCCATTGAACAGCATCGTAAAGTAGACATAAAACGCCAGCGGGTTGCGCAGCCGGTTTCTTTTGTTGGCGATCGCATAACCGAGCAGCGCACTGATGATGACAGCAATGATGGTGCCAATCGTCGTAACCAGGATCGTCACGCCATAGCTCCTGAAGATCGTGCCGGAGCTGAAGAGCAGATCATACGACTGGAATGAAATCTGACCGGGCCATAAAGCGTAACCGGATAAAATCAGCTCCGTCTCATCTGTGATGGAGCCGACGATCATCATCCAGAATGGAACGACGCAAAACAAGGCAAACAGCGATATAAAGACGTAACTAAAGGCTTGAAACAAGCGGTCATTGACCGATTGCTTGATGACCATTTCTCCGACTCCCCCCTTGCTTGGATACCCATTCGTGTCAGAACAACGAAGATTCCTTTGAAAATCTGCGTACAATGCCATTCGTAATAATGATCAGAATAAAGCCCAGGACAGACTGGGTCAGGCCAACAGCCGCCGACATGCCAAAATCGTTAAGCTGTCTCATCGCCCGGTACACATACGTATCGATGACATCCGTCGTCGGATACAACAGCGGGTTGTCTCCGACAATCGCATAGATCATGCCGAAGTCTCCGGCAAATATTTTGCCTACCGCGATCAGAGTCAAGATCGAAATCGTAGGTACCAGCAACGGCAAGGTAATGCGCACCATAATCTGCCTGCGGGATGCGCCGTCGATCCGGGCAGCCTCATACAGCTCATCCGAGATGCTGGTAATCGTCGCCAGATAGATAATCGCGGCATAGCCGCTTCCCTGCCAGATCCGGATGACCAGCAAGATCCATGGCCAGTACTCCGGAGTAAACATCCAGTCGGCGCCTGGCAGGCCAAACAGAGCCAGCCATTCATTCAGAGCCGGATTCTGTCCCCCGAGTATCGCAGACACCATCATACTGATGACGATCCACGACATGAAATAAGGAAGAAAGATCAGCGACTGCGATACGCGCTTGAACCACTTCACCCGGATTTCATTGATAAACAGGGCGATCGCGACGGCAAAGACCGTAGTACCGATCAGGAACAGCACATTCAAAAACAGGGTGTTGTAGACGACCTCCCCCAGCTTGCCCGACGTCAGGAAAAACTCGAAATTACGGAAACCGGCCCAGGGGCTGCCCAGAATGCCTTTTGTAAGGTCAAAATCCTTAAAGGCAATCAATACTCCGTACATCGGCATGTAACTGAAAACGAAATAAAAAACAATGCCTGGAAGCGCAATCAGGTATAAGAATGGATTGCGCCTCATGTGGGTGAACAGCGGCATCTGACCGCCCCTGTCCCTCTTGCCGCGCACCCTATCGGGGCGGCTGGCCGCTGAGACTGTTTGTTTATCCAACTGCGTCCTCCTCCTGCTGGATCCGGCCGGCAGCACCTGCCGTCTGCAATGCGCCTGACCCGGATTCGATTGTCATAACCCACCTTAACAACCCGGCCAGACAGCTGACAATCGCCAAAACAAAAGGCATCCTTCAAGAACCGAAGAACAGCCGTCTCCCCTGGACGAAATCCCGATCGGACCGGGCTTGACCACCTACCAAAACCGAAGATGAAGGTTCCAAAACCACATACCGCACGCTCCAAAAAGCAAAGATTTTGCTCAGATCGCAATAAGATGGGCCAACGAACGAAAAAGACAGCGGTAAAGGTGATATAATATGGCCTATATATAAAGCGTTTTCTTAATTGGGGGGATAGCTGCATTCATGACTTCACCTAGACCATCGCTGCTCCGCGTGCTACAGCATCACCAGACCTTTATCCGCATCCTGATCTCCTTAATCTGTCTTTGCATCGGCTCGATGACGATCAGCACGTTTTTTCTTTACAGTCAATTCTCCCGTTCGTCGGTTCAGGAGATCGGCAACAATGTGCAGGTCCTCCTGGAAGAAAAAGCCGCCAGTCTGGCGTACATAATGAATTCGGTGTCCCTGTCGGCTCTGCGCACCTCGGCCGATCCCGATATGATGACGTATGCACTATCCGCCTCGACCGACCCGGAGCGGGATCTGATGACCTGGCAGAAGCTGAAGCAGGCAAAGCAGGATATCTCCTTCGCCGATTCGATCTACCTTGTCAACACCTATTCGGGACAAGTGCTCGATACCAACTCGGGTCTTGCTCCCATGGAGACCTTCTATGATCAGGAAGGCTTGGAGCTGATGGAGCAGGTGGAGAGTGCCGTTTCACCGAACGGGCAAAAACTGTACGTCAAGTACTTCGTGCGCAAGCTTGATGCCGTAAATAATACCTTGCCGGTCATCCGCAACTACATCACGATCGTTTTGATGTATGAGACCGGTGCGCCCGGCTCCGCGATGATTGTCAATCTCGATGCGGATTTTATTCACACCTATTTCACCAATACATATGAGAGCTCTAATGGCGATATCGTCATTCTCAATGAAGATCAACAGATTATCTCCAGTCCCGATCCCGTGCAGTTCCTCTCGCCGGGTACGGCGCATTGGCCGCTGGGCGGCCCCCAGTCGGGCTGGCGTTCGGATCACAGCGAGGACCTGCTGCATGTCTATGCCTATCTTAGTTTCTCGGGCATCAGTGATTGGGTAATCGCTCAGACCATTCCTATCGATCAGGTGTTCATGAATGTCCGCAAGACACAGACCGTTACCATCTGGTTCTACTGTTTTATCCTGATCGCCGCGCTGATCGTCGGCTGGATGGTCTCCAGGAAGCTGTACAGCCCGATACGCGCCCTGGTCAAGGATGCGACCGTGCAGTATGCCGGTCAACAGACGCCGGTGACGCCCGACTCCAGGGATCTCGATGAGTTTACGCTCGTCACCAGCGCGCTGCGCCATCAGAAGATGCGGATCTCGGAGCTGACGAATGAACGCCTGCAATCTCGCCAGGCATCGCGCAATCATTTTTTGAAGGATCTGCTGACCTATCCCTCGCAGTACGATCAGGCCGCGCTGGGAGAGCAGTTCCGGAAGCACGGACTGTCGATATCGAACGTATCCCTTGCCATGATCTTGCTTCGGATCGACGGCTATCAGCAGTTTCTGGGCGCCTACAATGCGTTTGACCAAGGGCTGCTGCGTTATGCGGCAGGCAACATCGTCGAAGAGGTGCTGGGCGGCCATATGGCTCTGGAAATGGTGGATATGCGAAGCGACCATCTGGTGGCCATAGTGGACGCTGTCGGGGATCATACCGAGGAACTGCAGGAATTGTCACGCGTCATTCAGTCGCGGGTGGAGGAATTTCTGTCGCTGTCGCTTACCGTTGTCATCAGCGATATTGTCGAAAGCAGCGCAGACCTGCACCATCAATACGTACGGACCTTTGAACATTCCAATGAGCGATTCTTGAAAGGTCCCGCGCACATCCATCTCCAGCACGGCATGACAGGCCATGCGCTCGGCGAACCGTCCTTTCAGTATCCAGAAGAAATCGAACGGCTGCTGATGAATGAACTCCGGCTAGGTCATGAAAAAGAAGCCCTGCAGCATTTCGATCGGCTCATCATGCAGCTGCGGGCTTATTCCTTTGCCAACGCGCGGTTGGCCATTATGATGCTGCTCGTCAATTTCTCCAAAACTATCCATCAGATGGATCTGGATACTGACATCCCGGCAACAGGCTCGCTGACACAGCTCGACAACCTGTTGCAGCAGCTCGAGACGATCGAGGCTTTTGCCGACTGGATGGCAGAGCTGCTGCGCAACGCGATCCGGACTTCAGCCCGGCAGACGATCGGCAACAACCGGAACCAGGAGTTGATCGCCCAGATTATCCAGCTCGTCCAGGAGGACTTGACCAATCCGAATCTGTCTACCAAATCCATCGCAGATGCCTTGAAGCTGTCGGTGATCTACGTGAGGCAGTCGTTCAAAGAAGCCACCAAGCAGTCCCTGTCGGACTACATCAACGAACAGCGTCTGGAGAAAGTGACGGAACTGCTGCGCAATACGGAGCTTCCCATGGAAGAAATCGCTGCCAGGACGGGATTCAGCGCCATGAATTCCTTTTATACGATCTTCAAACGCAAACTGGGCCGGACGCCGACCCAGTACCGGAATTCCTGAGCTCTCACTCTGCTAGAAGCGTGGTGAAAATGAGGCCTACGTTGTGCGGATCGTCCTTCCGATCGCTGTGGTTCCCAGAATTCTTGAATCATAACCTCTGGTTGAGGTTGAATTCCGGGAACCAAGGCGAACGCTCCGCTTCTCCAGGACAATTCCGCCCCACTTCCGGCACTTTTTCACCAATCTGCTAGGCCACGGTGACTTCCATGTCAGCCTCCTTGCACGCCGACAGGAGCTGGTGGTCCGGGGAAGCATCTGTGATCAGGCGGTTAGCTTCAGAAAGCCGGGCGAAGGAGAGCAGCTCCTTCGCCCCGAATTTGGTGTGGTCCGCCAGGATGTTCACTTCGGACGTCTGCCTGATCGCGGCTCTCTTGATCTGTGTCTCGTACATATTGGAGTTGCTGAAGCCATGCTGGGCCGACACGCCGGTCGTACCCAGGAATATACGCGTATAGGCCATGGAGCCGACCAGCTGTTCAGCAAACGGACCGATAAGCGTCGAGGTCGCTTCCAGGATCATGCCGCCCGAGACGATCGCCGGGATGCCTTTATCCTGGAGCACGCCGGCCACATTCAGCGCGTTGGTCACGACTGTAATGTCCAGACCGGGCTTGAGTGCCCGGGCCAGCTCATAGGTTGTGGAGCCGCCGTCAATAAAGACATAATCTCCACTCTGGATGAGTGCAGCCGCCATGCGGCCGATGCTGATCTTCTCTTCGGTCATTACACTGACGCGATCCTTCAGCGCAACATCTCTGTCCGCCAGGATCGCACCGCCAAATGTACGGCGCAGCAAGCCCGCCTGTTCAAGCTTCTCCAGATCGCGGCGTATCGTCATCTCCGTCACGGAGAAGGCTGACTTCAGATCATGCAGACGAATCTCGCCATCCGTCTGGAGCCGATCCACAATTTGCTGCTGCCTTGCATTCCACGCACCTGCCATGTCTTCAACTCCCATTATCCTTAATCCGATCTCTTGTTCCATTATTGCCGGGAAAGGCCTCCACATTCAACCCCAATGTGTACATGACCTCTTCGCCAGGCTGCAGCATGGGGATGCCCCTGCTTGCCGCTTCCGCTGCTCTGCCTTCGACACCGCAGTTCGAGGGCTCCAGACCGAGCGCGTAGACGCCTGCGCCAGGCATCTTCCACTGTACGAGCCGGGGCAGCGTATGTGCCGACCATTCCAAGGTAACCGAGACCGGCACCCCGGCTCCCCCCGCCTGGGGAAAATAGGGCTGCGTCAATGTCACCGACGCCGAATCCGACCCGATCGGCTCATGGTAATAGACACTCTCGCCGATGCCGGACTGCGGCTGTTGGAACCCCTTGTGTCCTTCGCGTGCTGCCCCGCCTATGCCAGTGGCAGTGGAGCCTTCCGGGAACCTGATGGCGGTGTGCTCTGAGAGCAGCGGATACCCGAAGTTGAAATGGTAGAGCATCATATGGGGGACCGGCTCAAAGCCCGCGTTTTCGACCCGATCGATGATGCGGATCGCATTGTGTCCGAGCCGGGAGCGGATTTCCCTCCTCAACCGCAAATGGCCGCCGAAGAGCATCGACTCCTCGACGGTCCCGCGGATCACCATCTCATATTCTTCCCCCGCCCAGTTCCCCTCTGCGCAGACATGCCTGGCAGGTGTGTGATGCGCGCGCCCATGAAGACCGTACGAACGGCCTTCATAGGTGGACGGGCTGCCGGCATGCATGAGTCCGCACGTCATCATCAGTCCGCCTGAGGCGGTGCGCAGCCATCCCGCGCCATCCGGTTCGTAGAACATCGGGTGAACATCTCCCCCCGCCGATTGCCAGCTGATCGGGATGCCGCCGTACTCCGCGAGGGAGATATCCAGTCCCTTCGTCGGCGTGACCATATACGACAAACCCGCTCCCGTCCGGACCTGGATGAAGTCCATACCCGCTTCCGGTCCGTCTGCGCCTGTGAATCGTCGCACGCCACCGACCTGCTCCAGCCGCCCCACATGCATCTCCAGCTCTCTGCGCGTCCACTCTCTGCCGTATAGCTGCATCGCTTCAGTCCTCGGCGATAACCGGGATCCGTGCGATATGAGGATCCGTGAAGATATCGTGCTCATCACGACTCGTGCTCGAAAATTCGGACACGACTGCGCCCTGCTCTCCTGCCTGAAACCAGTGCAGTGTCCCTGGCGGGATCGTATACTGCTGGCCGGGGTGCAGGACGATCTCGCACCTTACTGTATAGTACGCCTCGCTCTTAGCCGGAATCACGGCCTGGATCGGCTCCACAGCCTCCCCTTCTACATACAGATACACGGAGCCGGAGCGACACCTGAACGTCTCCATCTTGCCCGGATCGGCTCCGATCTGCGGATGCATGTGTTCCGGACAGGTCTGCCGTGGGAACAACACGAGCTCTTTGGCGCAGTACCGTTCGGTATTGATATACGTTACGATCTCCAGACCTTGCGTCTCCAGGTCATCCAGGCCAAACGAGGCCACTTCGATCGCTTCGCGCTCCTCGGGCGAGAGTACGATGCCTGCTTCGTGCAGGAACTGGGCTGTCCTCTCTTGGGCTGCTTTGACTTGACTGCGTTTCAACATGCTTGTTGCCTCCTTCTGTTCGCTAGTGGACTGCATAGATGCTGTCCTCCTGCTCTCCTACCGCCGATAGATTGTCGCACCTGACTTGTCGTCGGGCTTATAATCTGGCAGCCGCAGCCGCGGCTCATGTTGCCGCCATCCCGAAACCACGCGCTGCCGGACGTCTTCCCAGGCCGGGATGCCGCTGATCGCATCCTGTCGTTCGACATTGCAGGCTCCCGTGCCTACAGCTCCAATAATCGTGTCTTCCGGCCCGCAGCCCAGGATGAAGGCTGCCAGGAAGCCCGCGATCGTACAGTCGCCAGCGCCCGTCGTACCTGCGACCGCGACCTGAAAGCATGGCGCATACAGCTCGCGGCTCTGCCACGACTCCGGGCTTGCCGGCGCGTACCGGCCAGTCTCTGCGAGCCTTGCAGCGCTATCCGTCGTCCGCATGTACAACCCGTGCTCGCCCAGCTTGATTACTGCTATAGCCGCCCCCATCGCCAACAGCTCCCCGGCAAGCCCGTGCAAGAGTTCGCCGTCCACCTGATCGATCAGCCCTTCCGCCCCGTAAGACCGCACCATGTCCTCGTACGTGCTCCTGCGCAGCATATACAGCAGTTCCTCCAGGCTGGGCAGGAAGAGATCCACCGACGGGAGGACAGCCTCCAGAAGCCGTCTCCAGTTTACTTGTCCCGAGGGCCCATCCGGATCGGGCTTGGCCATATCAAGCGAGGTCGTCACTCCGGCCGCCTTGGCTTGCTGCATGAGACGGGCCAGCTCCGCCCCTTCCTTCTCATACATCCTCCGCATGAGCGGCGGATAGCCATAATGGAACAGTCCTGCCGCCTCCAATTCCTCGCTGCCCACATCATCTGCTCCGAACGTATCGTTGGCTCCGGTGCAGTGCAGGAACATCCGGTCGACGCCCGGCGGACTGATGACGATCGAGTAGGAGCTCGCCTCGCCCGGCGCCACGATCATGCCGTCTGCGAGCCCCTGGTGCTCCTGCCGGATCGCCGTCAGGATCGCTTCTCCGAAGGCGTCGCCGCCGACTTTGCCCATCAGCCTGACAGGCACGCCCAGCCGGTGCAGGGCCAGGCCGGTATTGGGTACCGACCCGCCCGTCGACAGCATGGCTTCGCCTACATTGACCAGCTTGCCTGGTACGAGACCGAAGGAAGCGCCCGTAATGGCAGGGATGATGTCCAGACATACATGTCCCGCTGCGATGACGGGATAGGGTAGTACCAGCTTTGTCACGTTATTCCCCCCAGTGAAGCTCGATGGTCGCTCCTGTCCGCCCCGACTCCAGCGCGGCAGTAAATACCTTGTGACTGCCCTCAGCCTCTTCCGGCGTCGCGCAGTGGAACGGCTGGCTCATGCCCTCCCGACCGTTCGCGATCTCATCGCAGAACGCTGCCCACATCTGCAGGATAGAGTCGGAGAAGCCAAATTCAAAAATGCCTCCTGTAATCGTGCCATACGCCGATTGATACGGCGCGTCCATGACATGCCACGCCTGTTCTCCGCCCGGCTCATAAGGCAGCCAGGCCACCTGCTTCGGATTTTTCGTCGAAAACTCGGCGGAGAACGCCGTGCCCTGGATACGGATAAACCAGGTGTTGGCATGTCCCGGTGCGATACGCTTGGTGGAGAGCACCATCGGGAACGACTGCTCATCTGTCCGCACTTCGCAGGCCAGGATGGCATTGTCCCATGTCTCGCAAGGCGCCATGCCCCCCTTGCCGTCCGGACGCTCTTCCATTACCTTCGTCAGCAGCGACCTGACATTGCGCGGTCTCCAACCGAAGCGCATCGGCAGATGCAGCACATGCATGCCGAGATCGCCCATGCAACCATATTCGCCGTTTGTAGCCACTCTCCTCTTCCAGTTGATCGGCTTGTCGGGATTCATGTCGCTGGAGTGCCAGAAACCGGCTTCGACCTCAATAATACGTCCAAACCGTCCTTCTTTTACCCACTGGAGCACCTGCATGGCCCCCGGGAAGAACGGGAATTCCGAAGAACAACGGACGACAACCTCGGGATGCTCTGCCATCACCCGCATGATGTCCGCATTGGCCTCGCGGTCGATGCCAAACGGCTTCTCGCCGAGCAGATGTTTGCCGGCTCTTATGATATCTGCATAGATGTCTGCGTGCAGGTTATGGGGCACCGCGCAATACACCGCATCCACCTCGGGATCTGCCAACAGTTCCTTGTAGTCCGTATAGGAGCGCTTGACACTCGGCACCGCTTCTTCAAACCAGGCCGTGGCGGCCGGATTGGCATCGCATACTGCCGTGATGACCGGGACAAAATCAACCCCGGTCAGATGAAGCCACCGCGCTGCCGCACTGGCAAACTCCTTGCCCATCAAGCCGCAGCCGATGACGCCGAATCGGATCACACGTTTGCTCATAGGATCTATGCCTCCCCTCTTAGAACGGCCAGCGCTTGATCCGCACCGTCGTTCTTATGCACAATGCCCATAAGCGCGCGTGTCATCCGGCCGGGATGCGGATGCTGGATGACATTGCGGCCATAGACGATGCCGGCAGCTCCCTGCTCCATCAGGTTGACGGTACGGGTGACGATCTCTTCGTCCGAGGCGCGGCCGCCGCCCCGCACCAGCACCGGGATGCCGGAAGCCACCTCGATGACGCGGTGATAGTCCTCCACATGGTCGCAAGGATCCGCCTTGATGACATCCGCTCCAAGCTCCACGGCCTGCCGCACAAGCGGCATGATCTTCTCGATATCGCCGTCCACCATGTAACCGCCCTTCGCCTCGTTCCCCAGCATAACCAGCGGTTCGACCATGAGCGGCATGCCGTAACGCTCGCAGTCGCTCTTAAGCTTCATGACGTTCTTCACACATTGGTAATGCAGCTCAGGCTGTCCGGGCAGCAGCAGGAGATTGACGCAGACCGCTACGGCGTCCAGCCGCACCGCGTGTTCGATGGCTTGATCGATGATCTCGCTGAACAGATAGTCAGGCAGCTTCGTCCCATAAATGTTGGCCGCGTCCGTACGAAGCACCAGTCCCGGCTTCGACTTGCCCGGAATCTGCTGAAGATGGCGCGCCTGGCCGAGGCTGAGCTGGATACAGTCTGGATCCGCTTTTACAACCGTCTCTACGGCCTGCTTCATGTCTTCAATAGAGGAGAGAAAAGAATACTCATTAAAAAAACCATGATCGATTGCAACATCAAAACATTTGCCTTCCTCGCTGAACATTCGATTTAGCCGAACCTTATTTGTCATGTCATCGACTCCTAGTGTTATTAACAAACACTAAATGTTTGTTTATAACATTACTATAAAGGAACGAACAACCATTTGTCCATTGTTTTATTATTCGGCCGCGGAAATCCTGCGATCGTGTAGTCCGAGTAATACGCCTGCGGACAGGGTAATGAATAGACAGACCTTCGCCTATAAAGTCGGCGCCCTTGCGTCGGCATTTGAAGGCCAGAGAGGAGTATGCGAGATGAATGCAACAACACCTGGACATCTGGAACGTAAAGTCGCCCTGGTCACCGGGGCCGGACAAGGCATCGGCCGGGGCATCGCCAGCGTGCTGGCGCAAAAAGGCTATCAGCTGGCTCTCACCTATCGCAGCAGCGCGGACGAGATCGAGTCGTTCGCACAGGACATGCGCCATACGTACGGGGCACAGCCGCTCGTCCTGCAATGCGACCTGATGGAGCAAGAAGACGTCGCCCGTGTCGTAGACGAGACACTGGAGGGCTGCGGCCGGCTCGATCTGCTCGTCAACAATGCCGGAGGCGGCAACAACAAGCCGCTGCTCGACATGTCAGAGGAGGATATCGCCTCCCTGGTGCAGTTGGACTACACCGCGCCGATCCTCATCTCCAAGCATGCCGCCGCAGCCATGATCGAGCGCAAGATTCCCGGCAGCATCCAGTTCATCACCTCGTCGCGCGGCGAACGCGCTTATCCGGGAGACAGCATCTACGGCGGGATGAAGGCGGCGCTGATCCGATCCTGCGGGTCGCTAGCGCTCGAGTGGGCGCCGCATGGTATCCGGGTGAACTGCGTGGCCCCGGGAGCTACCGTCAACAATCTGGAGGACGATGCCCTGACGATGCCGCTGGGGCGCAAAATCCCGCTCGGACGCCTGGGCACCCCTGCGGATATCGGCGAAGCCGTCGCCTGGCTTGCTTCTGATCAGGCCTCGTATATTACCGGGATCAATCTGCGGATCGACGGCGGCCTGATCCTGCCGGGCATGCCCGAGGACACCTCCAAGGAGGCCGGATATGGTTGGGGGCGGGTGTACGAGGAGTAAGACTGACCCCGAACCCCGTTGGCGATCTGCCAGCACAGGTCCCCTCTTGCTGTCCGTGCCTGCGATTTGCGCCTGCACCGGCGGCAAAAATCGCGGCTGTGGCTGCGGCTGCGCTTGAGTCCGCAGTTGCAACCTGCGTCTGTCCATCTAGGCATGAGCTAGGTGCCCGCGGTTGCGAGTGCACTTGCTACCTACGATTGCTCCTGGATCCGCAGCTGCGATCAGTAGCGATCAGTAGGTGCATCCAGCGACGCCCTGCCATAATCGACCACTGCTGCGAATTCCCCCAGCTTAACGGACTCAATAGCGCCTATTCGGAACAAACGCTAGCTGAAAGCAGGGGAGGCGGACACACGATCCGTTAATTGTTGGTTTTCTGTTGTTTTGGTGCCATTTCCAGACCAATAGCGTACCCTCTGTCCGCAAGTAGAGTGAAATCAAGCGAATGTTCGATATAGGTGCTACTGTGTCCTTTTGTGAGACGAGCGAAATGGCGACCCACGGAGCTAGCGTATATAGTGACCCGTGAAGCGTCGCACTTCACCTCCACCAAAAAAAATGGCTGTCTCCGGAATGGTCAGATGACTCCGAAGGCAGCCTTTTAGTTTGATCAAACTTACTTTTTCCATAGCACCCCGCCGCCGGGTTGCGAGCCCAGCCAACGAAACTTTCTTTCTCAACAGCTCCCACGCTCAGCTTCTTCCTACGTTAGCGCTTCTCCTACAACCTAATATATGTTAATATCACACATATCTGTACGCTCAAAAAGATGGATCGTCAGCTTCGGCCAAGGACGTGCCCAGTCTTTCTTGCGGATCGCTTTTCATAGACTTCAGCGCGTTCATTAGTTTCTACGAGACGCGCAGCTGCACAATAACCGTTTCAATCGAACAGGAGAGGAGGACTGGCATGAGAAACCAGCTCAAAAGCTTCTGCTTCTGGTTCACGGCGTTTGCTCTGGCCGTCATCGCGTTTCATCTGACTGGACTGGACGACAAAAATTTGCTGCTCTTTTTCACGAGTCCGATGCTATGGTTATACGAGGCTTATCCCGCTGTCAGGGAGGCCGATATCCCTCGCTTTCTGTACCTATTGTCTACAGTGTTCATCTGGTTTTTGGCGGGCTTGCTGCTGGATCGGCTGGTGGCACGGTTCAAAACCAGTCGCGCTTAACGAAGGAGTGAGGACATGTTACCCAGACATCTGGAAGAGATGACACTAAATCATTGGCAGCCCTTGTCTACCGAGATATATGACGGCTGGGTGCTGCGATTTGCCGGGGGCTATACGAAACGGGCCAATTCGATCCAGGCAATCTATCCCTCCCTGCTCCCAGTGGAGGAGAAGATCGTTGCTTGCGAAGAGCTGTACGAGGAACGCGGGCTGCGACCCGTCTACAAAATAACCCCCTTCGCCCAGCCTGTGGAACTGGATGGGCTGCTGCAGGACAGAGGATACACGATCCTGGAGCCCAGCAGCGTCCAGACGGTCGGTCTCTCCCGGCTCGCCCCGCCTGTGCTGCAGTCGGCCAGCATCCAAGAGCAGCTGACGCCAGCCTGGATCGACCTCTACTGCTGCTTCAACTGCGTCGATCCCCGGCACAAACCGACGATGACGGGCATGCTGTCCCATATCGGCGCCGCCACGGGCTACCTGACCCTTTATCATGATGGGCAGGCGATCGGCTGCGGTCTTGGCATCCTGAGCGGAGGATATATCGGTCTATATGATATTGTCGTCGACAGCCGCTTCCGCAATCAAGGCATTGGCGAGCAGCTGATCCTTCACCTGCTGCAGTGGGGCAAGGCGCGCGGAGCAACGCATAGCTACCTGGCGGTCGTGAAAGCCAATGCTCCCGCCCTGGCTCTCTACTCCAAGCTGGGATATAAAGAGATCTACTCTTATTGGTATCGTGCGAAGGTTGCTCGGGAGCACTGATTGCGCCAGCAAAGGCAGGCGGGCGCTGTCCGAACATCTTGCCGTGGCTGCCACCTGGCTGCCGCTACCCGAAGGTCTTGCCGATGCCGCGCCCTCCCGCGCTGGCGAAGCGCTCCCGGATCTCGCGAACCTCGGGCTTTACTTGCTCCCTGCGCATCGTATCGGCAATCAGCTCCCGCCGCATCCGGGATGCGACAGCCGCGTAGCTGTCGTCACCGATTACATTGTAACGCTCACTGGGATCTGCCCTCAGATCGTAGAGCTCCTCCGCCAGCTCCGCCCCTGACGCCTCATCCGCATAGTGATAGAGCGTATAGCGGTAATCCTCGGTCCGCCAGGTCCGGATATTGACATTATAATGCGGGCCATAATGATGTCCAGAGACGCCCGGTACGATCTCGCCCTCTCGCTCCAGTGCAGCCAGCAGCGAGCGGCCTGTCATATGCGGCGCAGGGTCAAGCTTGGCGGCATCCAGCAACGTAGCCACCGCATCCTCCTGTCCGACCAGCCGGCCTTCCACCGTGCCCCTGCGCTCCTGGGGCAGCCGGGGATTATAGATGATAAGCGGCACATGCGTCAGCGCGTCATACGGATACGGACCCTTGTTAAGCAGCCGGTGGTCACCCATCATCTCGCCATGATCCGAGGTGAAGACGATCATCGTATCCTTCATCCACCCCCGCTGCTCCAGATGAGCGAGCAGGCGCCCGATCTGAGCGTCCACCAGCGAGATCGAGGCATAGTAATGCGCTGTCGCCAGCTGAATGTCGGTATCCGTCATCTCAGCCGGGCGCACGCCGGTGCGCCAGTGCTCCGCCGAATCGGCCTGCTTGTGCGGGGCCGCCCCCGGCTGGAGTCCGTCCCAGCCTGCAGGCAGCGGCATCGCTGCAGGCTCGTACATCCCGGCGTAGGAAGCCGGAGGGTTGTAGGGCGGATGCGGCTTCTCATAAGAGAGCCAGAGGAAGAACGGCTTCTCTGACGGTTCGTCGAGGTAGGCGATCGCCTGATCCGTCTCATACACCGTCAGATAATGCGCTTCCGGGATCGGCGACACCCAGGTGGAGAACTGCTTGGTCCAGTCGGCCGGATACTCTTCGCCAAGCGCCGGATCGATCCCTTGCGCCGCCAGGTACTCGCGGTACCCGTCGTGGGCCAGAATCGTCTCGAAGCCGAAGGCTTCGCCCTTTGGATAATGATGCCACTTGCCCACATGTCCAGTCCGGTAGCCCGCCCGCCGGAACAGCTCCGGCACCGTCTCCAGCCGCAGATCGGTCGTCATGTCATTGAACAGTACGCCGTGCACGCTCGGGTGGGCCCCCGTCACGATCGTCGCCCGTGAAGGCGCGCACACCCAGTTGTGCACATGGCACTGCTCATAGCGGATCCCTTCCCCGGCAAGCCGGTCGAGATGCGGCGTGCGGACGATCGGATGGCCGCTGCATCCCATCGCATCTGCGCGCATCTGATCCGGCGTGATTAATAATACATTCATCCTTTCAGCTCCTCATCAGGAATACATGGTCTCAATACGGGGATAATCCGTCTCCGTCCGGATCGTCCATTGCAGCAGCCGCTCCATCAGATCGGCGATGACCTCCCTATGCTCGGGGAGCGCCGCGACATCGCAGTATTCACCCGGATCCTCGCGGAGGTTGTACAGCTCCTTGACTCCGCTCAGCCGGTAGACCAGCTTCCAGTCGCGGGTACGGATCATCTTCGCCCGGTGGATCGACCAGGGATGCCGCACGATCAGCTCCTGCTTCCAGTGGTAGTTTGGATGCCGCTGCCGGTGCGCCTCTGTATCCAGACCCACCGTCCGGGACAGCGCCGCTTCCTCTACGCCGCCTTCGCAGAATACGGCATCCTTGTGCGTATCCGTCTTGCCAGTCAGCACATCGCCGAGTGAACGTCCCTGCATCCAGTCCGGCACCTCCAGCCCAGCGAGCTCCAGCAGCGTAGGCGCAACATCGACATTGTCGGTCATCGCTTCTGTCGTCCGCCCCGCACGTACATGTCCCGGATACCGGATAATCAGCGGAACCTTCACCATGCAATCGTAGAATAAGGTATCCCATTTCTCCACACAGCCGTGCTCGCCGGCAAAATCGCCATGGTCGGAGGTGACGACTACCACCGTGTCCTCCGCCAATCCGCAGGCCTCCACGCCGTCCACCAGTTGACCGACGAGGTCATCCACGAAAGCCACCAGCCCGTAATAGGCTTCGACAACCTGGCGCCATTGCGCCGCGCTCAGATGCTCCAGATCATAGACCTCTCTGTAGGCCCGCAGCAGCTCCGGCGCCTCATCCAGCGGCTCGATGCGCGGCAGCGCGATCTTCCGCTCCCGGATCAGATCGATGAACGGCGGGATATCCGTGTAGGGAGGATGAGGCGCATTATAATTCACCAGCAGGAAGAACGGATCCTCGCTGTCGCGGTGACGCTCCATGAAGGAGAGGGCGTCCTGTGTCGCATGGTGGTCCGACATGCCGTGCACATCGCTGAAGGCGCCGCGGTAAAAGGCGCGGAACAGATCGTCGTCTTCTTCGGACTCCCTTCTGGCCCAAGGCACGTCGGCACCTTTGCGGGCGCGGCGGCACTCGTCGAACATCTCCTCCATCCACTCCGGCTCGATCGTATGGTTCTTGCCGAACATGGCCGTCTTGTACCCGGCCCGTTTCAATTCCTGGACGAGATGATTCTCGCCGCGCCGGACTTCGAAGCCCGGCAGCGTCCGATGTCCCTCGACATGCGGATACCGGCCGGTCATGAGGGCTGCTCTGGAGGGCACGCACTTGGGAAAGGTGCAGTACGCCTCGCGGAACAGCGTTCCCTGCGAAGCCAGCTTGTCCATCATAGGCGTATAGGCGTCGCGATTGCCGTAGCAGCCGAGCGCAGACGCCTTGCATTCGTCCAGCGTGATCAATACGATATGCGGTCTTGACCGCTTCTTCATCCTTGCTTCGCCTCCAGTCTCATCACCCATCTGAAGCTGCTGCGCTCGCCTGCCCGCAATCGGATACGGCCATAGCTCGATTCATCCTCAGGATAGTTGAACGCATCGGTAATGCAGGTATAGGGCTCCAGTGATACCTCGCTGCCGCCCTGGGGGCGGAACAGGACGAGGAACGGGAACCCTTCGGATAGCTCATAGACAAGCTTGTGCCCGTCCGATGGACCGTAATCGAGCTCGCAGACGGCGCGCGGCGGCAATGAAAACAACAGGTACCCCGTCGCCGGCAGGTCTGCCAGCCGCATGCCTTCCCTGAGGGACGCGCAGCGCATGCCGTCCGCAGGAGCGCCGCTGACGAAGCGGTCCTCGCCGATCGGCCATTCACTCACAGCCGGCAAGGTTAGCACCGCTTCTTCCTCCTCCCGTCCGGTCAAGTGGAAGTACGGGTGGAAGCCCAGCGCAAATGGAGCATCCAGGGCGCCTTCATTGACCATCTCCGCATGCATCCGCAGTTCGCCCTCCAGCAGCGTGTAGGTAAGCCGGTAGACGAGCGCATGAGGATAGTAGTCATAGACGCCCGGATGCTCCGGGATCCGAAGCTCGCAGCTCAGACTGGCGCCGCCTGCTTCGTCCGCCTCGTGCCGCATCACCTTCCAGGGCAGATCCTTGAGCTCGCCATGGATATGGTGCTGGGGGATGATGAGCGGCAGCTGGTGGGTTCTCTGATCAAATGTAAACCTTCCATACCTGACACGATTCGGCGGTGACAGAACCGGGATGCCGTACAGGGAAGCGTGCCGTCTCAGCTCATCCAGCCCGGGCGGCGGCAGCACGATCGTGCGCCCGCCCAGCACCAGACGGACTGCATTGCAGCCCAGCTCCGGCACGATCCAGGCTTCACTGCCCGTGACCGTATCCTCAAGCGTCATGATCCTGCAGCCGTCCCAGACCTGTTGTTCTGTTTTGTAGCGCATGGCATTCTCCTTTTTACAGCCGTATTAGTGAGGGAATGGACGAGAAATGCGAGGCATCCATTTTATGTTCATTATATTCGTTCAACAGATCCCGCACCAGCCGCTGCGTCTGCTCCGAGAAGCGGTCGGGCAGCAGACTGAGCACGGGATATCCCGGCACCCGCCGGAACAACTGCAGATGCTGCGCGAAGTCCGCTTCGCTCACCTGCGGATCGTTGCCGCCGATGTGATCCAGATTGAGCCAGCGGCAGGGCGAGGAGTGATAGCAGACGCTCCAGTAGGCCTTGGTCTGCTGCATCCACGGCGTCCCTTCCCGGATCAGGACATCGTTGGTGCGCACCACGTCGCAATACCGGGAGACGAACAGGTCCGGGATATGCGCCTCGATCTCGATCGCATCATGGATGCCGTGCGCCGTCTCGTAAGCCAGCGCCATAATCGCTTTCATCTCATGCTTGAAGCCGTACAGCATATCGATCTTGAACTTGACATACCCGGCATCGATCAGCCGGGAGAAGATCTCATGAAACTGACGGCGCAGCGTCTCCCCCGGCACAGCCTGCAGGAATCTGCGCTCCGCATTTGTCTCTGTGTCTCCCCAATAGGTATGCGGCTTCACCTGATCGCCATGACGCTGGTAATAGGCCGACAGCGGCGACACGCACCCCAAGTCGAGCCAGATGCCCGGCTGGTAGCCTGCCCCCTCGATCCGGCGGGCCAGCGCAGCCAGGTCCGGGAACCGCTCGTTCGGCTCGATCGTCCCGCTGCCCCCTTCGGAATGTCTCGTATACCAGCCATCGTCGATCGTCAGCTTGCCCTTGGGCAGGCCCAGCCGCTCCAGCCGCTCCATATATCCGTCGACGAACGCTTCGGACAGCACGCTGCTGTACTCCGCCTTGCTGCGGGCGGCCGCTTTTTGCTCCACCCAGGTGCAGTATTCCAGCGCGCGATGGAGCTCCGTCGGTGTCTGCTGCTGCAGACCCAGCCGCTTGACGGCTTCCGCGTTGTACTGCGCCCAGGCCGCGAAGGGATCCATATGCTCCCGCACAAACAATCGCTGCTCCGCAGGGTGGACGACCGTCAGCGTCTCCCGTCCATCATAGATGAACCGGCCGCCGCTTTCATCCAGGAAACCGACGAACAGCTCATCGCTGAAGAGCACCGGCGAGCCGCTCGTCGCCGCGGCGGGCAGCGTAAACGGATCAAGGTCAAACGCTTCCTCCCGCACATAGCTGAGCTTGCCCCACTCGCTGTAGAAGGGCGCCGTCAATGGACCGTTCACCCGAAAAGACGTCTGGATCATCCACCATCCCCCTCTCTGGCAACGGCGCTTGTGAGCGCATGCAGAGCATCGTCATAATAAGGAGAGGAGACCGGCCCATGCAAAATCGGATCCTCCGTCTCCTGCATCCAGCGGAGCAGCCGGTCTGTGAGCTCCGCACGCAGCCGGGCATGAGAAGGCGACTCGGCCAGATTATCCATCTCCAGCGGATCCTCCAACAGGTCGTACAGCTCCACGGCCGGGCGCGGCCGGGAGAGATCATCCACCATCAGCGGATAGACCGGACTGCGCACAATATCGCTCGGCACATCGACCTGCAGACTCACCTCAAGGTTGACGATCAGCTTGTAGCGCTCCGTTCGGATGCAGCGCATCGGCTCATAGCGGGCATGGTAGTTCTTCTCGGCGAACACCGCTTGCCGTCCCTGGCTGTCATCCTCTTGCAGCATGGTCCAGAACGACTCGCCCTGCAGCTCGAGCGGACCGGCCTCCAGCGCCAGCGCTTCCAGCATCGTCGGCAGCACATCCACCTGGCTGACGAGTCCGGCAAGCCGCTTGCCTCCCGCGATCCCCCGCCGCGGCCAGCGCATCAGCAATGCAACCTCGATCCCGGCATCGTAGAGAGTGCTCTTCGCCCGGGGCATCGCCAGGCCGTGATCCGTCGTGAAGATCACCCAGGTGTCCTCCGACAGGCCGGCCGCCTCCAACGCTTCAAGAACCATACCGACGCCGAGATCCATCTGCCGGATCATCCCCTGCAGCGCAGCCGTATCTGCCTGCGCCTCACGGCTCACGGGCAAGTACGGCGGGATCGCGGCGCCCTTGCTGTCGTCGGGCCGCGTCCCCCGCCAATCATACGGGCGGTGCGGCTCGAAGAAGCCCACCTCCAGGTAGAACGGCTGAGCTGCGCCCTGCCGCGAACGGATCCACTCGGCCGCCTGCGCGCCGAGCACGGCCGCCGGTTCGATCGGCGCCGCATGCTCGTAGCCGAGCTCGCTGGCCTCTTCGGCGACATGCTGCACGCCGAACAGGGCGGCGGCGTAGCCCTCCTCGCGCAGGAGCTGCGCCGCATGCTTCTCGCCGCGCTTCAGCCGCCAGCCGAAGTGAGCGTGGGTAAGTCCCATCACGCCGTTGGAATGGGAGTAGCGGCCCGTATGGAGCGCGGAGCGGCTCGGACTGCACAGCGGCGAGGTGCAGAATGCGCCGTCGAAGCGGACACCCTCTGCCGCCAGACGGTCCAGATGCGGCGACTGCACCGTCTGCTGGCCATAGCAGCCCAGATGCTTGCCCAGATCGTGGCAGGTGATGAATACGATATTCGGTCTGTCCATCCGGCTCACCCTTTGACCGACCCTTCGGTCAGCCCTTTCATGAAGTATTTCTGCAGGAAGAAGAACATGATGACGATCGGGATGACGGACATCATCGTGCCGGCCATCATCAGATGCCATGCGCTCGCCCCTTCGCTGGAGCTCCGCAGCGCATAGACGCCTACGACCAGGGTGCGCAGATCCGGATTGTTCATCGTGAAGACATAGGGGATCTGGAAGTTGTTCCAGGCGGCCTGGAACGCCAGGATCGCCGTCGTCGACAGAATCGGCCGCATCATCGGAAAGGCGATCCTGGTGTAGGTCTGGAAGAAGCCGCAGCCGTCGATCGAAGCGGCCTCGTACACTTCCTTGGACAAGCTCTGGCAGAACGCCTTGATCAGGAAAATATGAATGACCATAATACCGGCCAGCTCGACAAAGATAATGCCCCACAGATTCAGCATCTCCAGCTCAAGGGCAATAATGAACTTCGGATACAGCGTGATCGTGCCGACGCCGAGGAAGATCGTCGCTGCCATGACCGCCTGCATCACATTGAGCCCCTTCAGCTGCTTCCTCGCCAGTACATACCCGAACATGGACGAGAAGACGATATCGAAGATAACCACAAAGGCTGTGATGAAGATCGTGTTATAAAAGTACCTGGAGAAGTTGGCCAGCCGCCAGACATCGCTGTAGTTCTCCCAGCGCCAGGTCGTAGGCAGCAGCTTGGCTCCGTCGGCGAGCAGCTCATTCAGCGGCTTGAAGGAGGCAAAGAAGGCGTACAGGATCGGAAGCACAGTGGCGACAGCGGCGACTAGCAGGAATGCGTATAAGACGATGTCCGTCAGCTTGATTCGCTTGCGCGGCCGCCTGGCAGCCGCGCTCGCTTGCTGAACCGATGGTTGGGTCATGGACATGGTGAAGCTCCTCTCTACGTGTGCGATTTCAGATTGCGGGTCCAGCGGTGGTAGACAAGCGTGATGATCGCGATGATCACCGTGGCGATAACGCCCAGTGCCGAACCGTAGCCATATTGCGATCCGTACGAGCTGCCAAAGAAGTAATTGAAGATGTAGGTGAACATGACTTCCGTCGATCCGAACGGTCCGCCGTCCGTCAGCACCTTGATCAGGTCAAACGACTTCAGCGTCCATACAATCATCAGCATCGTCACGATCTTCAGGATACTGCCCAGCATGGGAATCGTGATGTACCACAGCTTCTCTGCCGCGTTGGCTCCGTCGATCGAAGCGCTCTCATATACATCGCGGGGGATCGTCTGCAGGCCGGCAAGGAACAGGATCATATTGATGCCGAATCCGTGCCACACCGCGACGATGATGACGCTGACCATCGCTGTGAAGGGCTGTCCGAGATAGTCGATCGGATCCCCGATCAGATGAAGCATCTCCAGGATGCCATTCAAGATGCCGTTCAGCGGGCGGAAGATGAAGAAGAAGATCAGGCCCATAACCGCCATACTGGTCACGTGAGGCATGAAGAAAATTGCCCGGAACCAGCTTTTTCCCCGTACCGCTTCATTCAGGATAACCGCCATGATCAGCGCCAGCGGCACCTCGATGATCAGCTTGCCGAATGCGAAGATCATCGTATTCATGACCGAGCTCCACCATTCGCTGTCTTTGAACGCCAACATGTAATTGTCCAGCCCCGCGAACGTCGGAGAGGTGTAGCCGTCGTAATAGGTAAAGCTGATATAGACGGCCCACAGGATCGGGATAAGATTGAATAGCAGATAGGGCAGCAGTGCAGGCACGGTCATCAGATAGGCCATGGCATTTTCTTTGCGCCGCCAGCTCGGCTTCGACAGGTTCATGCATATCTCTCCTCGTAAGTAATGTAGTTCCCATTATAGAGTCGCCCTGCCGTTGCATCCATGTCAGGGAGCCGTCCCGCTTGTCTTCTGAGGACAAAAAGTCTTCACTAGCCATAACAGTGCCGGTCGACCCGATAGGCCGTGGACTCGAGCTCGGCTAGCAGCAGTCCGAAGAGCTCGGTCTGAATGTCGTGATAAGCCGGCTCGCGCCACCGGTTGACGATCTCGCCGGGATCCAGCATCAGGTCATATAACTCGCCATAGCCAGACCCGTGGTGAACCGTCAGCTTATAGTGCCCGGTAACCACAGTCGTGCAGCGGATGCCGGCAGGGTCGTCGACGGCCTCGATCAGCGCTGCTTGTCTTGGGACAGGGCTTCCTGCCGTCAGATGTCCGGACCAGTCCTTGCCGTCCAGCACTGGCGGGACGGTCACCCCGCACAGCGAGAGCAGCGTCGGCGCCACATCCGCGAGGCTGATAATCTCTTCACTGCTCGTAGGGGCAATATGTCCCGGCCACCAGATCAGCAAGGGAACATTGATCAGCTGCTCGTAGTGAAACGGCCCCTTCATCCACAGCCCGTGATCGCCTAGCAGCTCACCGTGATCCGAGGTGAAGACGACGATCGTATCGTCCTTTAGCCCGAGCGCCTCCAGCGCCTCCAGGATCCCGCCCATCGCCTCGTCGATCTTCTCCACCATGCGGTAATAATAGGCCCTTCCCCACTGCTGATCCTCTGCGCTGACTTGATCGAACCGGAACCGGTGCGGGCCCTGCCCCGCCATCGGGAAGCTGCCGTGCAACGGATGACTGGCATCCCATCCGCCTTCCCTCATCGTCTGAAAGTAAGGCGGCTTGTCGAGCAGCTCCCCCTCCTCATACTTGGGAGCAGGATACCGCCAGGGCTCCAACCCCTCCGCACTGCCTTTCGGGAGCGCATGCGGGTGATGCGGATCCTGGAAGCCGATGCTGAGGAAAAAAGGCTGGTCGCGGCGCTCAGCCGCGTGAGCTTCAAGGAAGCGAACGGTCCGCTCCTTCACCCAGGCGGCGTTGGAGAGCTCAGCCGGCAGCTCCCAGTCGACCGCTTCGCCGCCAAAGGCAGCCGCAGACCTTGGCTTCGCTTCAAAGGCAGTGGTGCCGGCATGCGCTTCGACCCACAAGCCGTAGTGTCCCTCCACTCCCTGCAGCGTATGACCCAGGCTCAGCTCCACGGTTTCGAAGCCGTAATAGGGTCCGGTAAAGTCGGGGAACCTCTGTCGCCAGTGTCGTCTTGACTCGATGGATTGGGCATCGCCCTGATGGGGCTGAAAATGCAATTTGCCGATATGATGCGTCCGGTAGCCGCAGCGCAGCAATTCGTCCTGGACAAAGCCAGTCTTATCCGGCACCTTGACCCCGATGTTCCAGGCCCCATGCCTGGAAACATATTTGCCGCTGTATAGAGAAGCGCGGCTTGGCGTACACACCGGGTTCGTGCAATAGGCGCGATGGAAGCATGCTCCCTCACCAGCCAGCCGGTCCAGATGCGGAGTGTTCATAAAATCCGATCCGTAGCAGCCCAGACTATCTTTGCGCTGCTGATCAGTCGTAACGAGAATGACATTGGGTCTCATGTACCGTTCCCCCTTGAAATGAAGAAAGGAGCCTCCGTCTGGAAGCTCCCTTAGTCTTGTTATTCTGCCATGCTGTAGTGTGACGGGTCGATCTCGCCACTCTGCACAAGCTTGGTGTAAGCATCCGTATAGACCTTCGCCAGATTCTCCAGTACCGGGTCGATCTCTTTGTTGGTCAGGATCAGCTCCATGACAGCACTGCTGTAGTTATTGCCTTGAATCTTGAGCAAGCTTGTCGGATCGGCAGGGAACTGCTGATCGAGCTCGCCGGGAACAAAATGCTTGAACTGCTCTACGCCTTCCGGCATGTATTGCTCGTCGTTGGCCGCCGGATTCAGCGCGTTGAGCAGACCTTTCTTCTGAAGCTCCTGCGACGTCTCGGCGCCGACCAGATATTCCAGCACCTCGGCTGCTTCCTCCGGATGCTTCGTATCCGCGGAGAGAGCCCAGTTCTTCCCGGCATTGGAGATGTGCCGCAGCGCCTGCTCGCCGTCCGGCACCGGGATCGGCGCAGCCGACCAGTCAACCGTTGTGTTGAACTGCTCGTTCAACGTGCCGACATCCCACGAAGCCCCGATGAACATGCCGATTTTCCCTTCCGCAAACGCCGAGCGCATCGGGTCGTTGTCCAGCGTGCTCGCTCCCGGATACGCCCAGTTGTTGCTTACAATCTCACGCAGCATCTCGATGACCGGCTTGTATTTGATCGTCTCGAACTGCTGGGTACGGAGATTGAATAGCCCCTTCTTGGTCAGCTCCATGTCCGTGCTCAGCACGAGCGGGTCCAGATGCCAGTCCATGAACCCGTTCCACTTGAGCGGAAGACCGACGCCGAAGTACTCGCCGGCGCCTTTCTCGGAGATGATCCGGGCGTAGTCGACGAACTCGCTGAAGGTTGTCGGCGGCTGCTCGGGATCCAGTCCGGCTTCTCTGAACAAGTCTTTGTTATACACCAGACGAACTGTGACGGCATTGATCGGTACCGCATACGTCTTGCCTTCGAATACCGTAAGCCCGTTTTTTCCGAACGCCGCGAAGTCTTCCAGTATCTGCGGATCCAGCACATCCTCCAGCGGCTGGAGGAAGCCGGCTTTGTACAGAGCGATGGTCGGAGACGCCGGGAAAATATCCGGACCTTGCTTGGACTGGAAGGCCAGCCTCAGATTATCCTCGAAGCCGTCCGAGCCTTGCTGGATAAAGTTGATCTGGATGTCGTCCCGCTCGCTGTTGAACTTCTCGACACGCTCATTGATCGCATCCGCCATCCCGCCGGCCTTATCCCACATCGTAATGGTCACCGGATCCTTCTTTTCCTCCCCGCCTTGCGTCGCTGGCGGCGTATTGGTCCCCGCCGCCGGTTCATTGCCGCCGCCGGAATTGCCGTTTCCGCATGCACTCAGCGCAAGCGACAGCACAAGCAGCAGGGCAAGCATCATTCTTGTCGAATAGGCCTTGTTACGCTTCATCTTTCTGTAACCCCTTTCAATGCACATGAATTAGTAAGTTCCCCTCTAGCGTACCGGACAACGCGCATCGTGTACATGTCATGAGGAGCAGTCAGTTGTCCTGCCAGCACTGAACGTCTCCTGATCCTCAAGATGACAGTAACTTCGCCGACTGGAGGATGTTCTTCAGCAGGACAACGGCTTGCGCGCGACTCATCGGCGCAGTCCGTTCGCCCGACCATTCCTTGATGCCAGACGTGAGCCTCTCCTGCGCCGCAGGTTCCCGTCCAGCCTCAGCATCTGCCAGCTGCCACACGCGCTCCGCTAATAGCAACCCTTGGGCAACCGTCAGCCTGCTGCCAGGTGAGAAGCTGTCCGGGGCCGTACCCTTCAGCAGATCATAATGATAGGCAGATCCAACGGCCTGGGCATACCAGGCCTCCGCAGGCACATCTGTGAAGGGATGGTCGGTCGGCTGCTTCGGCAATGCCAGTCCTCTGACCAGCATCGCTGTGAATTCCGCGCGTGTGACTGGCGCGTCAGGCGCAAAGCGACGGTGATCCAAGCCGCTGACGATCAGCTTGGCAGCGAGCAGCTCGATGTCCCCGCGAGCCCAGTGCGCGTGCGTATCCTCGAAGCTCCGACTGGATTCGACCACCGTATAGATGCTGTTCCCCATTCGTCTCAGCTCTACCCAGTATCGCCCCGTCTCCCGATCCAGACCAAACTGCGTCGGCACCGCCTCCCATGCCTCCTCTGCCGCATCGTACCGCACCCCGACAGCTCGGGCAGGGTCTGGCTGATCGGGTAGTGTCAGACTGCGACTGACATACAAGTCGGCCGGCAGCTCCCATTCGATGACTCGGTCTTCTGTCTGCGCGGTCACTGAAAACTCGATGATTGGCGCGACCACCCTGATCCCGGATCGGCTGGCTGAGGCGTATGCTTGAGCTGTCAACGAGGGGTTGGCATCCGTTACGGAGATCTGCAGGAAGATATCGCTCCCGTCGGCTCCCAGCAGCTGTTCGATCGCTTGAAGGTCCACCGCGTGCAAAGGCAGCTCGTAGCCGGCTTCCGGCGATTCAATCTTCAAGCGGGCTTCCGGCCAATGCTCCAGGATCTGCTGCCACGCAAGGGCCGAGAGGATCGTATGTCGAACAGCAGCCCCCTCGCCAAAGGTGACTGTCAATGCCTCCTCTTCCTCCAGGCGTTGGAGCAGAAGCTCTGAGGCATCTTGCGCCAACGTCCGCTTCTCCATCATTCTGCCATCTTGATCCTCGATCCGCTCTACGCTCCAGCCTCCCGGCGATTCGGTCTCCGGTCCCGGCGTCTCAACCGGCGGCGCCGGGCTGCCGATGACTACGGGGTAATGCGGCTGCGGCGGCGAGGTCGGCGTTTCCGTCCACTCCAGGCGTATGACACTGTAAGGAGGAATCAGGACCGGATTGTCCGTGCTCTCGGTCACGATCTCCAGTCGATTCGGATCGGTCTCGTCATTGCGCAGCGTCATGTCGGTGCCGGAGATGGAGTGCATGACGAGGGATGATGTCAATGCAGCGCCATCCCGGTTAATGACAGCCAGGTGACCCTGATCCGATTTGTTGGTCAGGACCAGATAACGTTTGCCGGCTGCGCCTTTGTAGGCCTGGGCATGCAACGCCGGGATCAGCTCGTTCTCCTGCAGCGTCGGTACCCCGGCCCCTCCGCTTAGCGTCGTATGCAGCAGCGCCTCGCTGCGGTTCACCGCGTCATTGACAAGCTTCAATCCCAGTCCAGTGGCCGTGGGATAGAGGCCAAAATCCCAAGTCGTCGTATCGCAAGGGGAAGCCTGGGTACACTCGCCGGCGTTGTACTTGGCTTTCAATTCCTGCGTACGGTCGTTCACGCTGTTGAAGCCGTCCTTCTGCAGGACATGCAGGCCCACATGCTTGACATTGGGGACGTTGCTCATGCGCGCCACATATTCGGCAACATAGATGCCGTTGTACAATGTCCGGAGCAGCGGCGATTTCTCAACACGGACATTATTGTTGAACTCGGTAATAATAATCGGCATATCCTGGCGGTCTGCCGGCATCTTCGGCTTGTAGTAGCTGTCGATCACTTCGTTCGTCGTATGGGCGAGCGCATCGTTCAGCTTGCGCACAGACTCTTCGATGATCATATCTGTGCTTGCTCCCGTGTAGTAGTGGAAGGTCATGGCATCCCAATACTTGTCTGGGTAATTCCCCATCTCCTCGTCCCATTCCGGCTCTTCTCCCTGCGAAAAAGGCATCGAGCAGAGCGCGTCCGGGAGTACGCTCTTGACCGCCTCGCAATAAGGCTTCATATGCTCTGCAAAGTCGGAGGCATCGGCAAAAAACGGCGTTGCCCCGGCAGGCGAGCTGTCATTGGTAAACATATATGGTTCGTTGGTCAGCTCCCAGTAAGTGACAGGAAGATTGCGGTCCTTGACGTACTGAGCCAGCTCGACAGTCGATGCTACACTGTCCGTAAATCCGTTGATAACCATAATGATGTCCGAGCCGCTGTAGGCGACCAGCTCCTCGAAGTCCTGGATCCATACGCCGCCCTTGCCATGAATCCATGGCTTGTAATTGCGCAGTGTGTTGTACATGCCATACCCTACAAATTGGTCCAGCCAGGCATCAGGGTAATCGCCTGTCTTCCAGTTGTAGGCGTCCGAGGCCGTCCCCGAGGAGAATCGCAACCAGCCCGGCGTCAAGTACTTGGTCGCCTCCATTACCTCTTCATCGTTGTACATCATGGCAGTGGCAAAGTTATTGACATTGAAGCCGCTGAACTGCGGGGCCATCTCCGACTCCTGGTCCGAGTCGATATCGATCTGCACGGGCAGGATCGGCTTCGCACTCGTGAACGCAAACTCTATCGGCTGAGTCAGCGATGCTTCGTCGGCTGTACGAACCCCGGAAGAGATCGAAGCTGTGTAGGTTGCCCCTTCCTCCAGCGGTTCGTCGAAAAGGATCGTATAGGTCAGATTGTCCGCTTCATACGCCGTATAGGCGACTGGCTGACCATTGACCGTGAGGGTAATCGTCGCCGGATTCATGGAGGCCGGATCCATCATCGTGTTAAACTCGAACAGCCAGCTGCCCACATCCAAGGGGACCCCGGTCTGATGGTTTCCTGGCGTTGCTGTTGCCGCAAATGCGGTGTCACCGGAGTGCAGGACAACCTGCACGTGCTCCAGCGGCTCGTGGTCCACCATTACGATAGAGGTGTGGCTGGCATAGCCGCTTTTTGTCACCTCCAGATAGTAGGACCCGCTCGCGAACCCTGGCTCCAGGATGAAGGCGCCTGAAGCGTTGGAAGTCGCCGCGGCCAGCGGATTGATAAACCCTACGTCTCCGAGCGTGTACAACTTCACCGAAGCACCGGACAAGGCGGCTCCCGCGGTATCCTTGATCTCGCCTGCGATCGTATAACCGTCCTCGCTTGCGATGGACTCGCTCAGTGTAACGCTGAACCCACCAGGCGCACCGCCAAGAACCGTCAGTGTCTGCAACGAAGAGGCATAGCCCTCTAGACTGGCGCTCACTCGGTATCTGCCCTCGGCATACTCGTCTGCAAAGGCAAACGCTCCCGCCGCATCGCTCACGGTCTGTCCGAGCGGCGCTGTCAACAGCTCGTCGTCGTAACTGTACAAAGCCAGCTCAACGCCTTCAAGCGGCGACCCATCGGCCATCAGCACGCTGCCGGCTATGGGGTACGCCGGAGCTGGCTCTTCCGGGTCGATCCCGATCTCGAGATACGGCTGCAGCTCCGAATTAGACGAGCTGTAGGACAGATTGCGTGTGGCGTCTGTGCTGAGCTTCAGGGTGAATGTCCCGCTTGGCGCCAGCTTGCCCGTCAAGTCGATCTCGATCCATGTGCCGCCCGGAGCCTTCACAGCATTCTCCGTCGGGTTCTCCCATTGCTCCAGTAGCTCCTTGGCGCCGTCCACATCCCGTTGAAGGACGGTGAGGTCCGACTCCGACCATCTGCCGATCGGGGTCAGGGACAGCATCGTCTGTCCGGTTGGCGCTGCGAACGGGTAAGAGGCGTACAGATGCAGCCGCACCTGCTCCACCTTGCCCTCCAGAGGCGGCACCGTGAATTGCATATAGCCTTCTCTCCAAGACGGATTGCCGGTCTGGTTGCCGTTGATCGTCATCGTCTCCGCAGCCGGGTCTTGATAATTCAACCGGTCCTGAGCTGCTCCCGCTTTCTCCAGGACAAGATCGGCGTCGGCATATACCCGGTGCTCTGTTACTCCCTGAGCTATCATTGTATCCGCTTTCATTTTTGTCGGCATGAGCGCTCCGCTCCAAGAACCTGCGAGCAAAGCTACACTCAGCCCCAGTGTCAGCATTCGTCTCATTCGCTGCTTCCTCCCATCATAGATATGTTAGATCTCGCTGATCATCGTACCTCACCATTCTTTCCCCGTACATGTCGGCAGAGATCGCGGATTGTCCTCTCGCCACAAAAACCCGGAATCTGCGATCCCGGGTGGTGCATGCCTGATCATTCAGCGGTACTCTCCTGACTTTTCTCTGTACTCCTGCGGAGACATTCCATATTGCTTCTTGAACACTTTGGAGAAGT
This sequence comes from Paenibacillus jepli, assembly GCF_047238105.1. Taxonomy (NCBI): domain Bacteria; kingdom Bacillati; phylum Bacillota; class Bacilli; order Caryophanales; family Paenibacillaceae; genus Paenibacillus; species Paenibacillus jepli. Next base: position 5,498,410 of record NZ_JBDFMD010000001.1, on the reverse strand, counting down.
ACGGGTAGTCGCTGAAGCCGCACTGCTCGGCGATCTCCCCCAGCAGCGTCTCCTCGCCCTCGTCCAGCCGGCGCTTCACCTGGGCCAGTCTGTACTCGCTCAGATAATAAGTGAACGGCTGATGGACCAGGTCGCGGAACATCTTGCTCAGATACGAGGCGGAGATCCCCGCCCGGTCGGCGAGATCGCGGATCGTCAGCTCGGGATTGCCGTACTCTTGCTCGATCAGGGAGATGACGAACTGGACGACCCGCTTGTTGCGAGGCACCCGCTTCTGCGTAATCTCGTCAATCATCCGCAGCAGCTCCGCCGTCCAGTTTCCGATCAGCTCTGCCGTATTGCCGGCCTCCATCCACTGCGTATCGACCGGCAGCGGATCGGCATAGCGGGAGAACATCTCCGTCTGGAAGGTCAGCCTCAGGACGCCGATCATCTGCTTCCATTCATGAAGCGAAGGCGGCCTGCCGTCATAGCTGCCGCGCCAGTCGTCGATGAGCCTGGTTACACGATCTTTCTCCTCCGCCAGCACAGCCTTCACCAGCGCATTCGCCAGCTCCTTCATCTCTTTGAGGCGAGCGACATCGATCCCGTCCAGCCACCGGGCAGGATTGTTGGTCAGGATGCCATTCACCACTTCATTGATCTTCACTTGGGTTACCGGCTTCAGGATGTACTCTGTGACCCCGTATTGGAGCGCTTGGCGGGCATACTCAAAATCCGCATGACCGGTCAGGATCACCTTGACCATATCGGGGTATCGGGGGAAAAGCTCCCGCATCAGCTCCATGCCGTCCATCACCGGCATCTGGATGTCGGCGATCAGCAGATCCGGCTTCTGCGCTTCGATGATGGCCAGCGCTTCGCGGCCATGAGCCGCTTCACCGACAATCTCTACAGCATGGTGGCATTTCTCCAGCAGGATCCGCACCCCTTGTCTGATAATATCCTCATCATCCACGATTAAGACTCTCATCTTCACCCTCCTTGGCGGAGTTCTCGCGATCCTGTTTCCAGGGCAATCTCACAGTGACCTGCAAGCCTCCGGCTGCGGAAGGCTGCAAGGTCAAGCCGTATCGCGGCCCAAATTGCATGCTCAACCGCTGGTGGACATTGGGCAGTCCGATCCCGCCTGTGACAGCCGGACCTTCGGAATGCGCCAATGCCAGCTCTTCGAAGCGCGCGTTCATCTCCGCGATCGCCTCCGGGTCCATCCCGACCCCGTTGTCCTCCACATGGATCAGACAATGCTGCTCAGGCGACTCCTCTGCCCATACCGAGAGCCAATAATCCTTCTCTCCCTTGAACCCATGGATAAAGGCATTCTCGATCAACGGCTGGAGCGTCAGCTTGATGATGGGACAAGGCTGAAGCTGCTCCGGAATCCGGATGATCACCTCGATATCCGGGCGCCGCTGATACTGGATATCCAGATAGGTCTCGACATGCTTCACTTCCTTGAACAACGGCACGATGACCTGCTGCTTCTCGATCGAGTACCGGAAGAAATCCGCGAGCGCTTTGCTCATCTTGCTGATACTCGGCACATCGTGGACAATCGCGTGGCAGTTGATCGCCTCCAGCGTATTGTAGAGGAAATGGGGATTGATCTGGCTCTGCATAGCCATGATGGTCGCTTCCTTCTGCTTCAGCTCCGAACGCATCTTCTCCAGCCGGATGTCATAGACCTCATGGATCAGGCTGGAGAGGCTGCTGATCATCTTGTTGAAGCCTGTCCCCAGCTTGCCGATCTCATCGCGGTAACGAACCGGATAATGCACCTCCAGATCGCCGATCTCTACGCGCTTCATCAAGCCGTGCAGACGGCGGACCGGCCGGACCAGCGTCAGAGAGAGCACGATGGCGAGCACCCAGGAGACCAGCAGCACCGCCATGATAACGTAGATATTGAGGCTTTTCACCTGACTCACTTTGTTGTACACTGCCGTCTTGTTCAGCCGCACCGAGGTTCGGAACCCGGTATCCGACAGCGTGTCTTCAATGGTGAGCCACTCCCCCTGCGCATCCGGTGAAGTCGGCTGCCGCGACGTATAGACCAGGCGCCCCTCGCGGTCGAACAGCTCGATCGTCAGATCCTCGCTCGCGAGATGGCGATACGCCTCGCGGAAGAGCTGCGGATTGAGGCGGACGACAAAAATGCCGTTGCGCTCGAACATATCGTACATGCCCATGGCCAGCGATATCGTCCGCTCCGGCGTGTCTTTGTCGAACAGCACCTCTTCCGAGGGCGCTAGCCACATCTCCCGGGATTGCTGCTCATAGTACGTATACCATTGCTGGGTAGTGTAATCCACGCCCTCCAGCCGCTTCAGATTGTAGTCCGTAAAGAAGGCCCCTTCGCGGAAGAAGAAGGCGGATTCGACATCGACGGGGTAACGATAGCGGAAGGCCGACATCAGATCGGCCGCCTGCTTATAGTCCTCGGTTAACTGGAGCGGATGGATATCGGCCTGCATCAGGAATGCGCCATTTTTGGAGTAGGCCACAAAATGGAACATATCGCTGACGATCTGCCTCATGTAGCTGTCGATGTTGCGGTTCGTCTGCTCGACCGTGGTCCGCGTCCGCTCGACTTCCATATCCAGCAGAACGGATTGGAAGTATCGCTGATACAGGAATACGATCGAGACAATGCCGATGACCGAAACCAAGGCAACCGTCAAAAAAATCTTCGTAAAAAACGACCGATCAAGCAGAAACTGCACCATCCGTTTCCAAACCACGGCAAGCCCTCCACCTCTAGTCCTCATATCCTCATCATACTATACAACCCGCCGCTCGTGTTAGAGTCCGGGCTTGCGCAGATGCAGGATCTTCTCCTCCGCCGGCGCTATGGTGCAGTCGATGCCTTCGACCTCCCGGATCCGCTCTGCGAGCCGGGTGCGCAGCTGCTCCGCGATATCGGAAAAAGCCGGCACGCCTGCCAGATTCATCAGCTCGTACGGATCGGCTTCGAGATCGTACAGGAACTGCTCAACATAGTGCTGCGAACCAGACTCCTCCCGGGGATGGACGCCAGGCGCATGCACGGCATATTTCCACTTCGGCGTCCGCAGCGCCCTGCCTACCTGCGACTCGCTGATCTGCACGAACAGCTCATCGCGCCACTCCGTCTGCTGCCGATTCAGCAGAGGCATGAGCGAGCGGCCCTCCATCGCTTCGGGACGCTCGATCCCGGCAGCCTCCAGCAGTGTCGGGGGCAGATCGACGATGCCTGTCAGCTCCCGGCGCCTGCCTCCCCCCTCGAAGCCGGGTCCGATGATAGCCGTAGGCACCCGAATCGAGCTTTCATGGCAGCTGCGCTTGTACTCATTGGAACGGGTATTGAAGTGGCAGGCGTGGTCGGAGGTGAACAGCACGATCGTTTCGTCGATCAGATCCAGGCTGCGCAGCGTATCGAGCAAGCGGCCGAGCGCCTCATCGATGCGCTTGACCATGCCATAGTAGCCTCCAAGCTTCTGATGGGCATTGCCGCCAAGCGCAGCCAGATCCGGCGGCACCCAGGCCGAGTGATAGCTGTCTTTGTAGATGGCCGGGGCGCTGTAGTCGTCATTGTAGTTCTGCTGATGCGGCTCCAGCAGCGACAAGAAGAGGAAGAACGGCTTCTCCGGGTCCCGCTGATCGATATAGCGGATCGCCGCATCGGTCAGCGCATCAACACGGTAGCCCGGCAGCTTCACCTGCTCGTTCTCCTTGTTGTAGACCACCGTGTGGTAAGCGTCGGACATCAGCTCGAGCGCGTCGGCTGCGAGCCACTCGCGATAGCCGCCCCGCCTCTCCACCGGCACGGGCTCTGTCTTCGTCGCCGCCAGATGCCATTTGCCGATGTATGCGGTATCATAGCCGTGCCGGTTGAAGCTCTCTGCCAACGTAGGCACGGTATCCGGCAGCGGGATATTGTTCCTGAAGCAGCCTGTCGATGTCCCGTACATCCCGGTCTGCAGGCAGGCTCTGGCCGGTCCGCAGACCGGCTGGTTGGTGAAAGAATGGTATAGATGCGTGCCGTTCATCGCCATCCAGTCAAAGTTCGGTGTCAGTCCCAGCGGATTGCCATGCACGCCCGTCGTGTCCCAGCGCTGCTGGTCAGTAAAGAACACAATTACATTCGGCTTCTTGTCATTCATGGGGATCCCCTTCCGTTAGTTGAAAGCTGTTATATGACCAGAACATATAAATTTATAAATCAAGATTATACGCAGTCTGCCCCTCCCATGCCATGTCTGCTGGAGAGAGAGTTGTCTTGCAAAGAAAAAAAGACGTCTGCGCCCGGGCAGACGTCCTCATAAGATACATACTTAATCCATGAATTGGATATGTTGTAGTATCCGCTTTATCATTGTTGCCGCTTGCGCTCTTGTGGCATATGCCTGAGGCAATAATTGTTGACTGGAAGTCCCTAGAATAATATTGTGCGACAGACAAAAATGCATCGCTTCTCTTGCCCAAGGCATAACTGTGTTCCAGTCCAAGAATCTTTCGTCATAAAGACCACCTTTATCAAGCGACTCCTTGTTGAGCCTCATACTTGCCCTGTGCAGCATCACAGCCATTTGCTCCCGAGTAATGTAGCCGTCAGGCTCAAAGCTTGCCCCTCCGGTACCTTCTACTAATTTTGCGTTTACGGCTGCTCCGATTGCACCTGCATACCAGCTGCCTTGGTGGACATCATCGAAAGTTGACGAATAAGGTTCGATAAGGCCCAATGCTCTGGTCAGCAGCACCGCGAATTCTGCGCGCGTCATATTCCGGTTTGGAGCGAACTCCGTTGAACTGACACCCTTTATAAGCAATTTGGAAGCCATCATTTCGATATCTGCCCTTGCCCAATGATCCGTAAGATCGTTAAAACTTTTATCTGAAGCGACAATGGTATACAAACTGTTGCCCTGACTCCTGAGCACCGCTTTTACACCCTCGTGTTCATTTTGAAAAATAGTCGGAATGAACTTTAGTTCCATCGATTCATCATCCAGTTGAACACCTGTCAGATTGCTTGTATCTTCTGCACTGGTCAAACCAATCCGTATCTCTACGTATTCGTCTTTAAAATAACGGAGATCCATCTCCGCTCCATTAGCTCCTTGTGCTGTAAGGCGGTATGATAAAGGTGGTGTGAGCAAAGCAGCGCCTTGGTTTCTTGCTGCCTCTTGCCATGTACGGCTTTGGGCTTCCGTAAGCTGCTGTACATGCAAGATGACGGAAAGCTCTTCCGGCTCAGCCTTTAAACGGTTGGCTGTATGGTGGATAGACAGCGCACGCAGGGGAAAGGCGTAGCTTATCGTCTCTGCTTCCAATACGACCTGCACATCCTCAAATGTGTGTTCTTGTTCAGCCAGAAGACCAATTGGAATTTCGATCTGCACGTCCTCCATCAGCCCATCCCATTCCACGACTAAAGCGCGTCGTTCTGATTGCATAACCTCTAATGCAGCTACAGCGGCAAGAAATGCCTCGTGTGTTATGCTAACCAGTTGAGCAGTTGATCCGTCCGCTCGGGTGGAGTTGTGAAGGATGGTGCCAGATTTGCTTATTTTCACTTCTCCATCAAGCACATGAATTAGCGGGTCTCCGTTGCTCTCAACCATTTGTATTGGAAAGTAAGAATTCTGCACACTGCCTCCCGGAAGTCCATCCCGACGATACAGATTCAATATACTGCTTGCCTTGATGAAGCTCGTGTGGCCATTAATGATTTCCTTCACGTAATACCAGGAATCGGTAGCATAATGGTGCTCACCCCAAGTAGCGAAGTTAGCCATGAGCACATTTGACGAATTATTCACCTCTACAATTCCCCGTCCTGGCTCCATCTGCGCCAACCCTGCATAACCGATAATCGTAATATCAGTTGAATCATCAATCCCTATCGAGATGGGCCATGGCCCGCCCGTCCAGTTGCTTGGATTAAGAATAGTCTCGCTCTTAAGAGAATAGATCGTCACATTCGAAGCATTCGAGATCTCTGCCATTCTTGGTGCCTGGTGATATTGATTATGCAGCATATAGAAGGTGAGCGGCTCTGAAGTTCCTTCAATCAGCAACTGCCTGGAGTGATCGTTCTTGGAGTCTGCCGCAATCATGCCTAGCGTGTTGTACCAACGTCCCCCTCCGTTACCTGTAATCACTGTCCGGCGAAGCGGATGTGGCGGATTTGGAAGCTCCACCGAATCCAAAGGATGCATGTACACCCACACGTCACGCACGATCGAATGTCTGCCCGCCATCCACTTAATCGCTTGAATGTGATGACTAGAATTCCGCAACAAAATCTTAAAGTTTGACATGGAGGTGCTCGCCGAAGCATCGTCTGGGGTGATAATAACAGGGGTCTCCTCAGCTTCACTCCACGTGCCCGGATCGATTAGTGTAATATGTCTGGCCACGCCAAACAACATCGTATTTGCCCGTAACCTTAATGTATCACTGACATTATAGACGCCTCTTGGCAGAAACACCTTGCTTCCCGCATCTATAGCTGCCTGTATCGCAGCAGTGTCGTCAGAGACCCCGTCGCCTTTTGCGTTGTAGGGAGCCTGCTTTACATTAATCACATCAACATCCAAAGGCCGAAAGTACGTTTCTGGGACAATGTGTTTTGAGATTATATCCACTGGCGGCTCTGTTGCAGAAATCTGCTGCTCATAGACCGTTTCGTTGGAATAGGTGCCGTTAATCAGCTTGGACGGATCGGAGTAATTCGTGCTATAGGCATATTCATCTACGACTGTCCAGCTCGACGGCTGTACGATCTCATGAATTGTGCCTTCTTCTGCATGAGACGCTAATCGTTCGGCATGCTTGATATAGACATTCTTCATATAGATGGATCGGTCCGTATTCTCGATCACGGTATCCTCGTTGCTGTCGCCTGTTAATTCGATTATTCCGTCTACAAGCGAAATATTACCTGCTGATTCTGCTGCGCCTAATGCATCAGTCTCATCTTTGGCTAATGAAAACACCGGTCCCTCTTCTTTTCTGATCTCAAAACCAACGATCGTAAGCGGTGTCCATTTCGTGTAGTAAATGGCTAGGTTCGTCTGGTCATTTAATGTCAATCCGGTAATAAGCGGAATCGGCTGTCCCCAAGGGGCATAGATACCATATTTGCCGCCGTCTACTGCAAGATTCGTGATACTGCCGCCGCTGCCCAGTAATTCATATACTCCGGCGAACGCGCCGTATGCTGAGATATGCACATCCGTAATGGCGCTTCCCTCTGCCCCGCGATGGCGGATAGCCACAGCACCGGAATTGCCCGTGCCCAAATCGAAGTCAATACCACGAATTACTTGATTGTAGTTCTCGTTCGCCTTTTGACCAGCTGCATTTCCTGGCCAGGCGACATTCTCATGCCAGAAATAAAATATCGGCTTGATCGATGCCGGCTGAACCGCATTGCCCTCCGGCTTGGAATCGTCCTGAAAGCCAGCAGCGTTGTCAGCCAGTTTAATCAGTGGACGTGATCCCCGCGTGTCCCCTATCAGCACATGACCCTGCCGTTTCCTGTTGTCAAAAGTAGCAAGGTCTTGCTTCAGATGAAGAGTGTCGCTTACCAGATAGGTACCGCTGGGAAAGAAAACTGCCATATTGTATTGGAATGCCCGTTCAATGGTTTGTCGAATACTTGCGGTGGCGTCAAGTTGACCACTCGGATCCGCGCCATATAAGGTTACATCCAAATAACCCATTTGAGCTAATTCATTATGAATATCAACCTCTGGAGGAAGCGTATCGTAACCAATGGTCGCCGTAGTAAAAGTCAGCGTATCCTCAGTATCCGGTTGAATCCCCTCTGCGCTCTCTACAGATGTAGTAATAGTGACGCCATATGTCGTACCGTGCTCCAGATGACTGTCTAGTAGCAACATATAGGATGTGGGAGTTCTCTCATAGCTTGCGTATTCGATGTCTTCCGCAGCTCCAGCTGTTCCTAGCTTCTTCAATTGAATAGTATCGGGGTTCAAGCTGTCCAAAACCATCTGCTCGTTGAATTGCAACACAATATGTCCCAGATGGACATCTACCTCTTGATCATGTCTTGAGGGCGAACTTTCAATAACTTGAGGCACCATTCCTTCTACAAGAATAAAATCCGCCGAATCCACATCTTCGGTATCTATTGAAATGGATAAAGTTTGCGGTAGATATCCTTGTTTTGCAGCTTTTACAATATAGTTTCCTTCCAGATAGCTGTCAGCAAAACGATATGCTCCCTGGTTATCCGAAATCGTGGAGCTAAGAAGAGCTTGGGGAGCCGTACTTCGGTATAGCGATAGCTCCGCACCCGTTAACGCTTGGCCATCTGCTGTCGCTACAGTACCGCTCACGGAGTAAAGCGGCGCATCGATAACCAATTTCAATTTTGGTCTCAAATCCGGCTTTTCCGGATAGGTATCCCACATTTCTCTACTATAAATGTTCACATCCTTGGCGTTCCCATTTAATACAGCATCTGTTGAAATATAGAAATCCATTGAAGCGGCTGCCTCATTCTCCTCGATCAAGCGCAGCACATCAACTGTTACTGTTTGATCTTTTGCAGGGAGTGGAGCAAGAACGAGTTCATTGCCAGCGGAGGGGACGACAGCGTCCCCCCAACGAACATTCTCCTCCCAACCGCCCACTGTCGAAGGGACAGCTCTCTGAACGGCTAGACTCCCTCCACTCGGGGCTGAACCGGTATAAGTAGCGGACAATGAAAGCTCTGCTGCGAGAATAGTTGATCCGGCAGGTATTTCATTCAGAGAGAAACGCAGCAAACCGATTTTCAAAGGCTCGCCCGGCCCCCTAGCAACGATGGGGACCATCGCCTTGTTGAGATGATGAATTACTTTGAATGAATGTATCCGCTTCTGGCAATAAGGCTTCCAGCTCAATACCGGTTGGCTGGGCAGCGTAAACGGACTTTTCACTAATTGCAAGAAGAAGGCACGTGATTAATAGCAGACACAGACTCCGCTTCAATGTCCAAGCCCCCCTTCGCTATTCACGTCGTTGATAAACGCCAGCCGTACCATCAGCCGGTACAGCACCGCCGCGGCTTCCGCGCGTGTCGTCGTCTCCCGGGGGGCGAAGCGCCCGTCCGGCATTCCCGTAAGGATGTCCTGACGGGCCAGCGCTGCCACTGCCTCTGCCGCCCACGGCGCGATGGCCTCCGCGTCCCGGAACGACTCATCCCCTGGCGCAGTGTCCGCTGCCTGCCCACCGGCTGCATACCGCTGGGCCCGGTCAGCCAGGACTGCCATCTCCTGCCGCGTCAGCAGCTGATGGGGATGGAACCCGCCATCCGGGTAACCCTGTACCAGCTCCGCAGCCATCGCCCGTGAGACGGGATCGGCGTACCAGGTCCCGTCCGCCACATCGGCAGGCAAGGTACGGCTGTAACCGGAGAGTGCGAGTGCCCGGGTCAGCATCGTCGTGAACTGGGCGCGTGTCAGCGGCTCCCCCGGCGCATAACGGGTTGGCGAGACACCGTTGACGATCTGCTTGGCCGCCAGACGCTGGATTGTAGCATGTGCCCAATGCCCGGTCAGATCCGTGAAGACAGACGCGCCTTCGACCAGGGCGTAGCGGCTGTTGCCCTGCCGTTGGAACCAGACCTGCCGCTCATTGCCGGTGCCGCCGACCACCGTCGGCACCGGCTCCCATTGCCCCGCTTCCGCATGCCACCACATGACGACGGCACGGTCCGGGTCCGGCGGCGCTGCCGCGACGATGGCCCGCTTCACATAGCGGCTGAACTTCTCGATGGGCAAGGACGCTCCCGATGCGTCGGTCGCGGACAAGCTGAACGCCATCGGTTCGCCGATCGGCCGGAGTCCTTGCGCGAGCAGACCATCCCTGGCCTGAGCCGCGTCTGCGTCCGGCAGCGCCGCGATCGTCAGTGTCAGCCTGCTCAAAGCCGGATGCTGCTCGCGCAGCTCCCGGACCACGTCCATCGGCAGCTCATAGATGCCCGTTGCGGCACTCACCCGCAGCAGCGACAGCGCTTGCGCGCTTGCGCGCTCCATGTCGAGAAAGGACTGCACGTCGAGCGCCACCGACACCGCTGCCTCCTCCACGTCGATCAAGCCTACGCCCGGCTCCTGCTCGGATTGGCGTATGACTACACTTTGCTGCGTACCGTCCGGCTGCTCGACCACTGCCGGCCCCGCCCCCGGCTCATCCTGATCCTCAGCATCAGGCTGAGCACTCGGATTCGAATCTTGATTCGGATTCGGGTTCGGATTCGGATTCGGATTTGGCTCAGGCTCGGTCCCCGGATCGGTTGCATTGCCGGTCGTGATGATCTCCAGATAAGGATGATGCGCAGCCGCTTCTTTGGCATGGAAGGTGATCACATTGCCGGATTGCTGACTCTCCTGCAGCACCAGGCTTAGCGGCAGCCCTTGATCGAAGCGCTCCTGCACATAGGCGGTAATATCGAAGCGTTCCCATACGTTAACGCCGCTGGCGCTCGCATTGGCCAGCGACTGTCCGCCTGCAGGCCGGTTGTTCCATGTCAATGCCGACTCCGACCAGTCTGCCCCCGCTGCATCCAGATCCAGCGTAACTGCTGGCCCTTCCGGCTGCATGCCGCTGTTGTATACATTGAACGTCGCACTCTGGATATCACCTGTGATCGAGCTCAAATCGAATTTGAAATATGCGGCTGCGTCGCCATCAGGAGCTGCCGTATCCGTAACCTTCAGCTCCGCGTCAGCGCCATAATTCGTATCCCGCGCATTGGCGGCGCTGCTCACATACGCGTCGTCTGTGGGCAGCAGCTCCAGCTTGGCCGGCGAGACAAAATGCTCGTACTCATACACCCAGGTGCCATTGGAGGTCGCGACATAGACCTGGGGAAGGTTGGGATGGAACGCAAGCACCCATATATCTCTCACCCCGGCCATGCCGGGTACGAGGTGCCAGCTCTCGCCGCCGTCCAGACTCTGGAACATCCCGATGCTCGGCGCCCGGAAACGGTTGTTCCCCCCTGCTACCAGATGAAGCGGATTGTGCGGATTCTGGGCGATATCGAACATCTCCAGCTCGCCATCGGAATCGCGGACGAACCCGTAGGATTCATCCAGGTAGTCGTATGTTTCTCCGTCGAACCGGTAGATGCCATGATCTGTTGCCACCCAGTACCGGTCCGGATCGGCGATGTCCGGCTTGACGCTGCGGACCAGGCTCGTATTCTCCTCGTCGAACAGGCTGTTCACTGTCCATGTTACGCCCCGATCCTCAGAATAATACAACGTATTGCCGTTAACCGCCCATATATGATCGCCGTTGTGCGGCGACACCGCCACTACGTTTTTCTCCCTGATCTGCCAAGTCTGTCCGCCATCTTCGCTGTACCTGGTCCCGGCATAGACGATGCTCGGATGCTGCGGATGGAATGCGATGAGCTTGACATTGTTGCCTTCCGTCCCCGGGATATGCTGCATCGTTTTGCCGCCGTCGAAGCTCTCGGCCAATATCGTATGCACATTCCAATGACCGACATTGAAGATGATATGATCGGGATCAAGCGGATTTCTGGCGATGCTGTGTCCGGTTTTGGCGCCCTCGTAACGGATGGCATCGTCGTAAGTCATCTCGAAGAACATCGGATATACGCCATCCTTGCCGGGATCGATCGACTTGATAATGCCTCTGTCGATATAAGCGATATAGATATTGTGGTCGTCGTTCTCGTCAAATAAAAACCCGCTGGCCCGGTGTCCCGAGAAGCCCGAGCCCGCCTTGAAGAACGTCCTGCCTCCGTCCTCGGATTTGAAAAAGTTCGAGTTGAAGCTGGCCCAGACCAGCTCCGGGTCATGGGGATCGGTCTTCAGCGCATCCGCCCGGAATCCGCGGATGCCCTGAACAAAGCCGACCGTATTGTCGATCGCCGCCCGATGCCAGCTCTCTCCCAGATCGGTGCTGTAGCGGTAAACATCCGGGGTATCGTTGGACATCATATAGAGCATCGGCGTCTCGCCTTCTCCCCGGTATGCGCCAAACATGACCTTGCGCATCTTTCTCGCCTGCGGGATATCGGCCGGCCGGGCGAGCGCAGTCCAGCTGCTGCCGGCATCCTCGCTGCGATAGATCGTATTGTCGATCGCGGCCACCCAGACATCCGGATCATCGGGATGCACTGTGATGCCGTATCCCTCTGCCGAAGGCAGGGTACTGTTGCGGGCCTCCCATGTGACGCCGTCGTCTTCACTCACCAGGATACCATTCTCCTGAGATGCGACGATGATCCTCCCTTGCGCGGCATCCAGCACCATCGCTCCGATGGTATTGCCCGAGAGGCCGAGATACTCCCAGCTCTGCCCTTCGTCTGACGACTTGAAGACGCCGTCCTGATGGGACGCGATATAGACAGGGCGGATGCCGCTTGCGGTGTCCGGCTCGCCGAAATGGATCAGATGCGTGCTGGAATAGCGGTAATAGGACGTATGGAACACTTGCTTCCAGGACCGTCCGCGGTCGACCGACTTCCAGATGCCTGTCTTGTTGTTCATCTCTGTCGGACGCACTTCCCTTGCGGCAGTCGTCGCGACATAGATCACATCGCCGTCATCCGGCGAGATCGCCATATCGACGGTACTGCTGATCTCCAGTCCGTTATTGCTGATCTCGAAGCTCAGCCCGCCGTCCTCGCTGGCGAATACCCCCGTCGTATCGGTCCCCATCATCACATGGCTGGGATCGGAAGGATCAATGGCGAGCGACCAGATGCGCTGCGCCCCGTCCCCGCCCGCCACATTGGCCGCCACCGAATCAGGCGTCGTCATATGCAGGTTCACCCACCACGGCGCATATCGGGTCGTCGTCAGCTCGTCACGGGTCTCAGGAATTGTCGTGAAGGAGACGGTCTCGCCTGCTGCGGCTCTGCCCTCGGCATCCTTGACCGCGTCGGTCACTTCAACCTTGTAAGTCGTCAGATAGGCCAGTCTCTCCGGGAGCTCGATCGTAATCGAAGTCGCGTCGCTCGTGTAATTCGCATACGCAATCTCCTGGTCCTCCTGCAGCAGCTTGACGTTCGCCGGCACGAGCGTGCTCGTATCCATCTCCCGGTCGAAAGTAAGGGTGATCCGTTCCAGATCAAGCGGAAGATGACGCGCACCATTGGCTGGCTCACTCTCCTGCACATACGGCGGCTTCTCCTCCACGAGCAGGACAGGGCGATAATCGGCATTTTCTTTGGTATAAAACGTGATCGCACGATTGTACACCGGATCGCCCTGGACCGCCAGGCTTACGGGCGCCTCGTCAGCTATCTGCTCCCTCACCCAGGACGTCACGTCCAGCTCGATCCACTCCTGAAGCTCGGCGACTGTCGCATTGGACAATGACCGGCCGATGTCGGGCCGATTATTCCAGGTAACCGTCGTCTCGCTCCAGCTATTGTCCGCCACGGCATGGGCGCTGACGGTTGTCGGGCCGACATCCGGGTTCATCTGGTACGGATAGAGCCTCAGCCATGCCCGGTCTGCGCGATGGTCGATCTCCGAAAGGTCGAATTTGAAGTAAGCAATGCGGTCATTGGCATCCCCGGCAGGATTCCTGACGACGGCACGCGGCAGCTGGCCGGTATTGTCGTCCGGACTGGACGCATTGACGAACGCATCGTCCACCGGAAGCAGCTCGGTGCTGGGCAGCGGCTCCATAGGTTCGTTCGGCTCGGGATCGATCCCGGGATCGCTCTCATTGCCGGTAGTGATGATCTCCAGAAACGGATGCTTGCCGTTCGCCTCTTTGGAGTAGAAGAGCACCGCCTTGGCCGCTTCCGTCGTATCCGCGACCGCCAGGCTGATCGTCGTCTCGTTCGCAGCGCGCTGCGAACGGATATACGCGGTGAGATCAAAGCGTTCCCACAGATTGATGTCGCTGACGCTGACGCTGGCCAGCGGCTCCAGCAGGTCGGGCCGGTTATTCCAGGTCACGGTCCCTTCATCCCAGCCGTCGCCCGCCGCGAACACATCGAGCATCACCGAGGGCTCATACGGGTTCATCTGGAAATTATGCAGATTCAAGGCCGCGCTTTGGATCTCGCCTTCAACGCCGCTGATATCGAACTTCAGATAGGTGATTCTGTCGAAGCCCTCCCCTGCAGCATCTCTTGCAAAAAGCCGGTCGGCCGAACCGAAGTTGGTGTTGCGGTCCGCCTCGATGCTGTTCACATAAGCGTCATCCGTAGGCGGAAGGACTGTCCTTGCCGGATCGACGAAGTTCTCATATTCATACACCCATGTGCCGTGCGAGGTGCCCACGTACACGTGGGGAAGACTCGGGTGGAACTCGATTACCCAGATGTCCCTGACGCCGGCCATCCCCGGTACGAGATGCCAGCTGGCCCCGCCATCAAGACTTTCGAACAGCCCCTCGCTTGGCCCGCGGTTCGTGTTGTAGCCCCCGGCTACAAAATGCTGATGGTTATGCGGATTCTGGGCGATCGAGAAGATCTCCATGTTCCCGTCCACATTGGGCACTAGCCCCTGCTGTTCGCCGATAAAGGTATGCGTGCCGTTCTCGAAGCGATAGATGCCATTGTTGGTCGTCACCCAGTAGATCTGCTCCGAGGACAGATCAGCTTCCACCGAGCGGATCGGGATCGTATTGGCGCTGTCGAACACCGGATTCTCCGTCCACGTCGCCCCGGCGTCTGTCGATTCATAGAGGGTCGTCAGATCGCCCGACTGGATCACACCCCAGATGCGATCGCCGTTCAGCGGCGACACGGCCAGCACATTCTGATCGCGGAACTGCCATGTCGCCCCGCCATCCGTACTGAAGCGGGTGCCCGCATAGATGATCTGCGGGTTCTGCGGATGGAACTCCAGCACCTTGATGTTGTTGCCGGCCGTGCCCTCGATATGCGCCATCGTCCGGCCATTGTCGAAGGTCTGCGCAAGGATCGTATGCGTATTCCAGTGCCCGATATTGAAGATCAGATGATCCGGGTCGTTCGGATTCCGCGCGATGCTGTGAACGGTCTTCGCGCCTTCGTAACGGATGGCATTATCCGACGTAAGATCCTCGAACATCGGATAAACGCCGGATTTCCCGGGATCGATCGACTTGGCGATGCCGCGGTCGATGAGCGCGATAAAGATATTGTGCTCATCCTCCTCATCGAAGAGGAAGTCGCTCGCGCGATGACCGGAGTATCCGGAGGCTGCATTCACAAAGGTCTGTCCGCCGTCCGTCGACTTGAACGGATTGGAGCTGAAGGTGGCCCAGATCGTATAAGGGTCGCTGTAATCCGGCTTCATCGCATCGGCAGCGTAGCCCGTGATTCCCTGGGAGAAGCCGTACTGATTGTCGATGACCGGCGTGTTCCAGCTGGCACCGAGATCCGTGCTGTAACGCAGGTTATAGGCGACGTCTTCCGCCTGCACATACAATCTCGGATGCTCGCCGCCGCCCGGAGAGGCTCCGAACATCACTCTGCGCAGCTTCTTCGTCTCATTCATCCCGCTCGGTCTGGGCAGCGCAGTCCACGATGCGCCTGCGTTCTCGCTTCTGTAGGCGGTATTGTCGACTGCCGCTACCCATAGATCGGGATCGTCCGGATGGACGGTGATGCCATAGGCTTCCGTGGAGGGAAGATTGGTGTTCATGGCCTGCCAGGTGGCTCCATCATTCTCGCTAACCATGATCCCGTTCTCGAAGGAAGCTGCGATCAGACGGCCGTTTGCAGGATCGACTGTAAGATCGCCGATCGTCTGACCGGACAACCCCAGGTAATCCCAGCTCTTGCCTTCGTCGACCGATTTGAACACGCCTTCCAGATGTGTCGCTGCATAGATCGGCCTGATCCCCGACGGGGCATCCGGCTCGCCGAACCGGATCAAGTATGCGCTAGGGTATCGATAGTATGGCGTGTGGAGCACATGTCGCCAGGACTGTCCGCGGTCGGTCGTTTTCCAGATGCCGCTGTGGACGGTCGTATTCGTCTTGTCTGCTTCCCTGCCCGCCGTCGTGGCTACGTAAGCGACATCGCCGTCATCCGGAGAGATGGCGATATCTACCGTACCGATAATTTCAAGGCCGCCGCTTCTGATGCTGTAGGAGTCCCCGCCATCTTCACTGTTGTATACGGCGATGGTGTCCGAGCCCAGCATCACATGCTGGCTATTCGAAGGATCGACACCATAGGACCAGACACGCTGCGCCCCTTCGCCGCCTCTCTTCCCGCCCGCCACGGACTCGGGCGTCGTCAAGTGCAGATTCACCCACCATGGCGTATAACGGGTTGTCGTCAACGCATTATCCGTCTCGGGCAGCGTGGTAAAAGAGATGATGCTGGGTTCTTCTATGTAGACCCCTTCTGCATCCCGCACTTGCGCAGTCGCGACGACCTTGTAGATCGTAGCCAAGGACAAAGGCCCAGGCACATGAATCGTGTAGGTGTCTGTTCCGCTGACATCCCCAGTGTAGGATAACGGATTGTCGTTGCCATCCAGCAGCTGAATGGTCGATGGATTCAAGGTTGCAGGATCCATCTCCCGGTCGAATGCAATCTCGATGCTCGGCAGCGACACCGGGACATGCTTCTCCCCGTTCGCTGGCGAGCTGCTCTTGATATAAGGCGGCTCTTCCGTCACCAGCAGGACGGGTCGATGCTCGTTATTCTCCTTCGTGTACATCCGGACAGCCCGGTTTTGCTGTGCGTCATCGAGTACAGCGATGGACAGCATTCCGCCCGGATCGGCATGCTGCCTGACGTAGTCCGTCACATCCAGCTCGATCCATGCGTTCACGGTCTCTGCAGTGGCACTGGACAGCTTGTCTTGCACCTCCGGCCTGTTGTTCCAGGTCAGGCTGCCTTCGCTCCAGCTGTTATCCGCAACAGCGTAAGCGCTTACGGTTGTCGCCAGCTGCTGCGGTGCGATGTCATGGACATACAGACGCAGCACGGCGCGATCCGCCCGGACCTCTGCCATGCTGAGATCAAACTTGTAATAAGCGATCTTGTCATTCATGTTGCCGGGCACATCGCGCACGATTGTACGGATCGCGCTGCCGAAGCTTTGATCAGGCAACACTCCGTCGGCATAGGAATCCTCAACCGGCGTTAATGCTGCGCTTGGCAGTGCCGCAAGCTCGTAGACAGCTTCTGCACCTGCACCTGTATCGGCGTCGACATCAGCATCAGCACCAGCATCGGCATCCGCAGTGTCTTCGGCTTCCGCTTCATTTTCTGCTGCTGCATCGTCCTCGCCACCGGCTTCTGTCTCCATCTGCTCCTGTTCAATCTCTTGCACCGTCTCTGACTCTGGCAAGGCATACACCACATTGCCTGCGATCAATAACAGCACCAGCATCATGATCAGCGCTCTTGATAACGGTTTCATTTTCGTCATAGTCATCATCCCCTTCCTTGGCATTACTGCGATTATAGCCAATGAGAAAGGGGATGGACCATGTCGGCTGGCGATGGAGTTGTCCTCCATAGAATAGGATGCGCAGGATTCCTGATGATGCCGCTTGGACGCGGCATCATCAGGATAGCTAATCCTTTCGGTACAGCTCTTCGTCAATCGCGCCGTCTTGAACGGCCTTGTTGTAGGCTTCAGTGTAGGTGTCCGAAACGGCCTCTAGCGTTTCTATGATCGGCTGATCCGTCAATATCAACTCGATAATGGTATCCTGATAGCTTTTCCCTTGAATTTTTAGAAACCCTGTGGGGTCGCCGGGAAATTGTCTGTCCAGCTCAGCTGGAATAAAATATTTGAATTGCTCTACGCCTTCAGGCATGCTCTCCTCGGTTGCGGCAGCTGGATGAAGCGAGTTGAGCAGCCCTTGCTTCTGCAAGGATTGGGAGACTTGCTCGCCCAGCAGGTACTCCAGCAGAACGCCGACCTCCTGCGGATGCTTCGTATCGGCCGAGACCGACCAGGGCTGGCCGGCATTGGAGATGTGCTGCAGTGCCTCTTTTCCATCCTCTACGGGGATGTGAGCCGCTGCCCAGTCAACAGTCGTATTGAACTGTTCGTTCAAGGTCGCGATGTCCCAGGAAGCCCCCATGTACATCCCTATCTTTCCTTCCGCGAACGCTGAGCGCATCGGGTCATTATCCAATGTCGATGCTCCGGGATACGCCCACTTGTTGCTTACGATCTCGCGCATCACCTCGATCACCGGCGCATACTTTGCCGTCTCGTACACCTGTTCCGAGCGGTTGAACAATCCCTTCTTCGTCAAGTTCAGATCGGTCGCCAGGACCAGCGGATCGATATGCCAATCCATAAACCCGCTCCACTTCATCGGCAATCCGAGACCGAAGTATTCCCCATTGCCTGCCTCCGATATTGCTTGGGCATATGCCTTCAATTCACTGAAGGTTGCAGGCGGCTGCTCAGGATCGAGCCCCGCTTCCCGGAACAGGTCCTTATTATACACCAGCCGGATCGTCACAGCGCTTGTTGAGGCTGCATACAGCTGATCGTTGAAGATTGTGCTGCCTTTTCTGCCGTGCGGTTTATAGATCGCAAGCGTTTCTTCGCTCAGAATGTCATCTAGCGGGAGCAGAAACCCTGCCTGGTACAATTTTTCGGGACCATTTACGACAAAAAGGTCAGGCCCTTGTCTGGACTGAAAGGCCAACCGTACAGTATCCTCATAGCTGTCAGAGCCCTGATGCACGAGATTGGCTTGAATATCCGTGTGCTCGCTGTTGAAATCATCGATCAGCTTCCGCACAGCATCCCCCATGCCCCCGCCTTTATCCCAGACTGTAAGCGTGACAGGTGTATTGCGTTGCTGATTTCCCGCTCCCTCGGGGTCTCCCGCCCCGTTTTGTCCGCATCCGCTCATGATAACCGCCGCCGTCAAACTGCACAGCGCAAGCTTGAGCAGTCTCGATTTGTAATTCCTCTGCATATCCCTGAAACCCCTTCCATATCATTTTTGATGTTGGAGCAGCTGCAGATTCAGCTTACTGGAACGGCTTGTGAAAGTACATGTGCATCAACTCTTCATTTGTCTTCTCTTAACTGATGTCGCCGCCGGGATCCGACTGAAACTTTTCCCTGTATTCCTGAGGCGCTAGCCCGAACCTTTTTTTGAACAGTTTGGAGAAATGGGGATAATCGGAAAACCCGCACACCTCTGCCAGTTGTCCAATCCGCAGCTCCCTGCCCGAGAGCAGAAGCTGCCTGGCCTTGTGCAGTCTTAATTCATTTAAATAATGCGTATACGGCTGGTTTACGATCTCCCGGAACATTTTACTTAGATAAGCAGCGGACACTCCGGCACGGTCTGCCAGCAGACGGATGTTCAGCTCCTGATTGCCAAAGTCGCGATCGATTTCCTGAAGTACAAAGTCGACGATGCGCTTATTTCGCGGCACCCGTTTCCCGGCTATTTCGTCAATCAGTCGGGTTAACTCCTGTTGCCATTCTTCGATCAACTCTCCCGGAGTGGAACCTTCCAACGGACTTGAATTGATCCTGACCACACTTGAATAACCAGCCAACAGCTCAGTCTGTATCGTCAGTCTTACGATCCCCATGGCCTGCCTCATGTCATGGAAGCGTTGAAAGTTCGTGCGGCAGTACTCTCTCCAATAGGCAATGAGGTTCCGGACCTCCTCTGCATTTTCTGCCAGCACATGCTTTACAATCGCCATAGCCAGCTCTTTGATATCCTTTAATTGCGCCACCTCGATTCCATCAAGCCAGCGCGTCGGGTTTTTGGATAATACGGCTTGCACCATCTGATTGATCTTCACTTGATTGACTGGCTTGACGATGTAATCCGCCACCCCGGATTTCAACGCTTTTTGGGCATATTCGAAGTCAGCGTAACCCGTCAGCACTACGCTGACCATCTCTGGCCCGTGTGCCGCAGCCCGCTCGATCAGCTCCAATCCATTCATAACCGGCATTCGAATATCGGCGATGAGCAGGTCCGGCGGGTCCTGTTCGATCAGCTTCAAAGCTTCTTTGCCGTTTTTCGCCATGGCTATAACCTGGATGGAAGGATGGCTTTTTTCCAGCAGTACTTTGACCCCTTGGCGGATAATATCCTCGTCATCCACGATCATCACTTTCATCCGGATTCTCCCCCGTATCATGTGAGATTATCTTTGTCTTCCGCGGCACCCGCAAGAGTATTCTGAGCCCGCCCGCTGCGGATGGTTGCAGTTCCAGACCGTACGGGGCGCCAAAGTAAAGCCTGATTCTCTGATGAACATTTAACAGGCCGATCCCCTGAGCAGGCACGGACAGCTCCGCGCCTAGCGGCGAACCCCGCCGGAACAACCGATTAAATCGTTCTCTTTCTTTCGCTTCCATGCCTTCACCGTTGTCTTCTACGTACAAGAGGCAGTCCTCTCCCGATGCTTCGACTCTGATATTGAGCCAATACGACCGTTCCCCTTGAAAAGCATGCATAAACGCATTCTCGATCAGCGGCTGCAAGGACAGTTTTACCACGGAACAATACTTGAGCCGCTCGGGCAGATCTACTCTTACGTCGATCTCCGGGTATCTCTCCAACTGGATATCAATATACACACGGGCGTGCTCGATCTCTTCGATCAAAGGGACGAGCGCCTCATGACCTTCGGTTGAATATCGAAAAAAGTCGGCCAATGCTCTGCTCATATTACTGATGCTCGGGATATCGTGAATTATCGCATGGCAGTTGATCGCTTCAAGCGTGTTGTAAAGAAAATGGGGATTGATTTGACTTTGCAGCGCCTTTATAGTCGCTTCTTTTTGTTTCAGCTCCGCTTCCAGCTTCTCCATTTTGAAGACATAGACCTGCTGGATAAGCTCGGAAAGCCGGTTGGTCATTTTGTTGAAGCCTCGTCCCAGCCTGCCGATCTCATCCTTGTATAACACCGGCATCTGGACTTCAAAATCTCCTACCTCCACGCGTTTCATCAGCGTCTGCAATCGCCTCAAAGGCCTGATCAGCGTCAGGGACAAGATGCCGGCCAGGATGAATGAAGCCAGCAGGACGCTTAGGATGGCAAATCGGTTCAAATTGCGCGATTGCACTGCTTTTTCATAAATCGCCGCCTTATCCAGACTTACCTGCAGCGAGAACCCGGACTTCTCTAGCACGCTGCTGTAGCTGATCCACTCCTGCTTGTGTTCCCCTTCACCGGGATCCGATGCGTAGATGATATGGCCCTGGGCGTCCAGCAGGCTGATCCGCAGATGGGGACTCGCCAAATGACGAAAGGCCTCTTCAAACATGAAGGGGCTTAACCGGACAACGAAAATACCATCCTGACCCGAAATATCGTACATCCCCATCGCAATCTGAACCGCCGGCAATGGCTGCTCGCGGGTAAACAAAATCTCCGTTGACGGCGGCAGCCACATCTCCCGGGATTGATCCTGAAAGTAGCGATACCACTGTTGATCCCGGTAATCCACACCTGGGATAAAGCGGAGATCGTAATCCATGAAGAAAACATCAGGCTTAAAGAAAAACGATGAGGTGATATCTCCTCCGTAGCGATGACGAAAAGCAGACAGCATATCCGCTGCCTGCTTCATATCTTCCGTTAACTGGGAGGAACTGGTCTGCGCTTCGAGAAGAAAGACGCCATTGCCCGAGTAGGTAATAAACTGAAACATGTCTTTGACGATCTGGTCCAGATAATGATCCAGATTCAAGGTCGATTGGGCCACGCTGTTGCGTGTCTGCTCGAGCTCCAGGTTCAACAAAACGGACCGGTAATAATGTTGATAAAGCAGGGAGATCGTTACAATCCCCAAAACGGAGACGAACGATATCGTCAAAAACAGCTTGGTGAAAAAGGATCGGTTCATCATGAGCAGCTTCAATTTGTACCAGATCAAGCGGCATCCTCCCTTGCTCGCGCAGCTGCATAGCGCATTTACGGATTCTCTTCCTCGTTGGTTGTGATAATCTCCAGGTAAGGCATGCCAAATGACGCCTCTCTCGCATGCAGGGTGACCGCCTTGCCTGATGCCGTCAGATCACGGATCGCAAAGCTCGCAGCTTCCTGTTGCGATAGCTGTGCTCTTACATACTCGGTAACGTCGAACCTCTCCCAAACCTGCGAAGCGCTCGCACTGGCGCTCGCTAGCGCATCAAGGAGCTGTGGACGCCCGTTCCAGACAAGGCCGCTTTCGGTCCAACTGGCTGCCGTGGAGAAGACATCCAGCATCAAAGAAGGCTCATACGGCGTCATTTGACTGTTGTATACACCAAGTACTGCGCTTTCAATCGTACCGGTAATTCCTTGCAAATCAAACTTAAGATAAGCGATTCGCTCATGATTGGACACAGGGTCGTTGTCTACGGTCAGGGTTTCCGCCGCGCCGCTATTCGAGTCGGGATTAGCTTCATCCGCAGTCGTGTCATCCGTGGGAGCAAGCACAATGCGGGCGGGATGTTCAAAATGCTCATACTCATATACCCACGTTCCATGGGAAGTGGCCGCATATACTTGGGCGAGTGCGGGATGAAACGCTACTTTCCATATATCCCGAACGCCCTTCATCCCGGGAATCAGATGCCAATGCTCTCCTCCATCCCGACTTTCAAACAAACCAGCTGTGGGACCCAGGTTCGTGTTATAGCCCCCTGCAACATAGTGCTGATGATCCACTGGGTTTTGGGCGACAGAAAAGATCTCGAGTCCGCCATCTACATCCGGGACCAGTCCATGCTCGCGGCCGATGTGGGTCATATTTGCACCATCAAATTTGTAGATCCCTTCATTCGTCGCAACCCAGTACTGTTCTTCGCTTGTCAGATCGGCCGTCACGGAACGGATGGGGATCGTGTTGAATTCGTCAAATAAAGCATGGGTTTGCCATGTGTATCCTTTGTCCCGCGATTCGAACAATGTAAAATAATCCTCTGTCCGTTGAACAGCCCATACATGATCGCCATTCACCGGAGATACTGCGACGACATTTTTGTCCCTGATCTGCCACG
This sequence comes from Paenibacillus jepli, assembly GCF_047238105.1. Classification (NCBI taxonomy): domain Bacteria; kingdom Bacillati; phylum Bacillota; class Bacilli; order Caryophanales; family Paenibacillaceae; genus Paenibacillus; species Paenibacillus jepli. The sequence goes on along the minus strand of NZ_JBDFMD010000001.1, from coordinate 5,475,475 downwards.
TGACGCCGCCGTCCTCGCTGTAGCGGGTACCGGCATAGATGATGAGCGGTTCCTGCGGGTGGAAGGCAAGCGTCTTTATATTATTGCCCGCCGTCCCCGGGATGTGTTCCATCGTCTTCCCGTTGTCGAAGGACTGCGCCAGAATGGTATGCGTGTTCCAGTGACCCACATTGAAGATGATATGATCGGGATCCAGTGGGTTTCTGGCAATACTGTGAGCACTCTTGGCTCCTTCGTAACGAATCGCTTCATCATGCGTGAGATCAAGAAACATCGGATATACGCCGTCTTTTTCGGGATTGACCGATTTGGCAAGCCCCCGGTCGATAAAGGCGATGAAAATATTGTGCGGATCGGATTCGTCAAATAGAAAGTCGCTTGCCCGATGACCGGAGTATCCTGACGACGAATTAAAGAAGGTTTGTCCACCGTCTGTCGATTTGAACGGATTGGAATTAAAGGTTGCCCATACCGTATACGGATCTTGATGATCCGGCTTCAGGGCGTCTGGCGCATAGCCCGTAATGCCTTGAGTAAAACCGATCGAATTATCTATGACCGGACGGATCCAGTTCATGCCCAGATCCGTACTGAAACGCACATTATGGGCGACATTTTCACCGACAAGATACAGTCTTGGGGGTTCAATACTGCCGGTAGATGCCCCGAACAGCACTTTTCTTATTTTTTTGTCCAGAGCAAACCCGGACGGTCTCGGGAGCCCTGTCCATGTCTGTCCCGCGTCCTCGCTCTTATAGGCCCGGTTGTCCACAGCAGCTACCCAGTAATCGGCATTATCAGGATGCACAGTGATCCCGTAGGCTTCTGTCAGGTGCAAGCCCGTATTGGCCGTGCTCCAGCTCTGTCCGCCGTCATAACTGACCTGTATTCCAGTTTCCAGAGAAGCAGCGATCATAAATTGTTCATCCGGACTCACATAAAAATCGCCAATGGTATTGCCGGAGAGCCCCAGATACTCCCAACTCATACCTTCGTCCTCCGACTTGAATACTCCTTCCTGATGCGTTGCAACGTAGACAGGTCGCGATGAGGTCTGAGGAGACAGTGCCCCGAAACGAATCATGTAGCCGCTGGGATACCGGTAATACGGCGCGTGTAACACATGACGCCATGTCTCTCCGCGGTCCGTAGTCTTCCAGATGCCGCTGTGCACCGTGACATGGGTCTTGTCTGATTCTTTGCCTGCTGTCATCGCTGCATAGGCAACCTCGCTATCGTCAGGAGAGATCGCAATATCGACGGTTCCGATAATCTCCAGTCCTTCTCCGCTGATCTGATAGGAAAGTCCCCCGTCTTCGCTGCTGTAGATGGCCGTTGTGTCCGTGCCAAGCATGACATGATCGGAGTTGGTCGGGTCAATCCCGTAGGACCAGACTCTTTGGGCGCCGTCTCCGCCCTTGATCCCGGCTGCCACGGCATCCATCGTCGTAAGGTGAAGGTTGACGAGCCAAGGCGTATAGCGGGTAACGGTCAACGCGTCCGTCGCCTCGGGCATCGTCATGAAGCTGATCTCCTGATCATCCGCGATGGCGCCGCCTTCTGCATCCTTAACAGTACCGGATAGGACTTTTACCTTGTATGGGGTCAAGTATGCGAGCTTGTCGGGCACCGAGAAGGTGTATTGCTCGTTGTCGACTGTAAAGTCAGTATAAGGCAAGACGGTCTCGCCGTCTCCTTCCAGAAGCAATACACTTGCCGGATCCAAAGTAGACATGTCCATCGGACGGTCGAAGTCAAGCGTGATGCGAAGGTCCGATACGTTGACATGGCGCTCGCCATTGGCCGGGGTACTGCTCATGACGTAAGCAGGCTCCTCCTGAATGCGCAGGACGGGCTTGAACGCAGGGCTTTCCTTAGAACTCAAGCGAACGGCCCGGTTATGCTGCTGATCGTCCATGACAGCGATCGAGACATAGCCGGAAGCTGACATGCCCGCTTTGACATGCGAGGTCACATCCAGCTCGATCCATGTATTGCTTGCCGTTGCAGTCGTACCTGACAGCTTGCCTGAGACTGCAGGCCTGTTGTTCCAGGTCAAGGTATGCTCGCTCCAGCTGTTATCCTCGACTTCGTAAGCGCTTACGTTCGTCGCAAGAGGATCAGGCGTAATCCCTTCTACATACAAACGCAAGAGCGCCCGATCGCTCCGTATAGTCACATCGCCGACATCGAATTTGTAATACGCAATCTTGTCATTCATCTGACCAGGTACATCTCTGACAATTGTGCGGATCGCACTGCCAAAATTCTGATCGGGCGAGACGCCATCCGCATACGTATCATCGACCGGAACCAGCTCGACAAAGTCCTGCCCGGCATTCGCCTCCGGCTGCATCGGAATAATGCTTGCTGTCCCTTCCAGAACAAGCAGCATGACCAATATAACGACTATTGCCTTCACCCGGGAAAAGCTTCGAAAGAAAACCATCTACCATCCTCCTCTGTCTGTAATAGTCCGAGTATAAAACAGAGGAAGAGGATCGAACATGTCAGATGGAAATTAAGTTGTGCTGCCGCAAACAACCTCTACCTGGCTTACGCATGCGCAATCCGCGGCATCGGCAGCGGCTCCTTGCCCAGCTCCGCCCATGCGTATCTCAGCAGCAGCTCTGTCTTCAGCATCTGATGGTCCGGGCTGTCCCACAGGTTGCGGAGCTCGCCGGGGTCTTCCAGCAGATCGAAGAGCTCGCCATAGACTTGATTGTAATACAGCGTCAGCTTGTACCGCTCCTCGATGTAGGACTTCTGGTGAATCGTCCGCTCGGTATGCCGGAATTCGCAGATCGCATGATCGCGGGCAGACGCCGACAGCCCCCGCCACACTTGCTTCTGGCTAACGCCGGTCATCGAGCGCGGAATCTGCAGGCCGCAGCAATCCAGAAACGTCGGCGCCAGATCGACGAGCGACTGGATCGCGTCGGACGTGCGGCCGGCAGGGACATGACCGGGGTGGCGGACGATGAACGGCAGCTTCAGCAGGTCCTCGTAGTGAAAGCCTCCCTTGGCTTGCAGACCGTGCTGCCCGAAGAAATGTCCGTGATCGGTCGTAAACACGACGATTGTCTCCTCCGTCAGGCCAAGCGAGTCCAGCCGGTCCAGGATGCGGCCGATATATTTGTCCATCAGACTGATCATGCCGTAATAGGTGGCGACCAGCCGCTCCCGGTCCTCCTCCCCGTACATCGCCGTGTGAGAGCGGTAGCCGTGGATCGCGAACTCGTCCTCGCGATAGGCCGAGAAGTCCGGTTCTGGCAGCTGCGTCATCGCGAAGTGCGGCGGGTTGGCTTCATGCTCGCCAGGCGTCAGCTTCGGGATCGTCAGCTTGCGGGGATCGTACATCGTATCCCAGGGCTCCGGCACCAGGTAGTCCGGATGCGGGTCGAAGAAGCTGGCCCAGAGGAAGAACGGCTGACCGTCATCCGCGCATTGCTCCAGTTGAGCGTTGGTCCTCTCGGCGATCCAGGCATTATAATGGTATGCCTCGGGGATCGGCCACGTATGCTTCACAGCCGGGTCCATCGTACCGGTAGGGGGCAGGAAGTAGTCCCTCCAGTTCAGACAGCCCTGCTCTTCCAGCCAGAGCGCATAGTGCTGACCGACATGAGCTTCGTTGGTATGGTTGCGGGCCAGCTCCACATGATCAAAGCCGTAGAACCGTTCGTCGAATTGCCGCCAGTAGTCCAGATCCTGCAGCAGCGGATAGGCCTCCAGCGAAGGATACGCCGCGGTCGAGACGAGCGGCTGGAAGTGCGCCTTGCCGATCAAGGCGGTACGGTACCCCGCATCCGCAAAATCCTCGCCTACCGTATGCACGCCCTCCATCAGCTTGGTGCCCAGCGTCCATGCCCCGTGCTGGCTCGGATACATGCCTGTGATGATCGAGGCCCTTGTCGGTGTACAGGTCGGATTGGGACAGTAGGCCCGGGTAAAGGTCGTCCCCTCGCTCGCAAGCCGGTCCAGGCTTGGCGTCTTGATCTCGGGGTTGAACGCCCCGATGGTGTTCCAGTGCTGCTGATCGCTTGTAATTAACAAAATGTTGGGCTTTTTCATGGTCCGCCTCCCGCTTGTCTCGTGATCGATATAGATTTATTATAGCTTTACAGAGACAAAACGAAATTGCCGGATGTACGGATTATTTGTCTATAAGTCGGATGATGAACGGAGGAGGGATACATTGCCGCATCTGTCTGAATCGAGAATCGAACACGCGCAAGTTCATTATTTCGATCCGGGTCCGTTCGAGAGGAAGAGCGGGCTGTGGTGCATCCGCATGGGGACCAACCGGGCCAAGCCTCTCTACAGCGTAGGACCGCGGACGATCGAGTGCTACGGTCTGCATCTGGTACTCGAAGGCCGCCTGACGCTCCGATACGGGGATCTTCAGGCGGAGCTCCAGGCAGGCGATGCGTTCTGCCTCTATCCGGGGCACACGTATCAGTACGGACGTACAGTCCCCCGTCCAACTGCCTCCGGCCCGCCTGCAGCCGCTCAGGCGGAAGCTCCGCTGCGCCTGTTCTGGATTTCCTTCGACGGCCCGCAAGCCGCCGAGCTTCTAAGCGCCATCGGGATGAGCAGCCGCTTGCCGTACCGCCGCGACTGCTTCCCGGCTTCGCTCCAGCCCGCGCTCCAACAGCTGCTCGCATCGGCTGCGGGAGAAGCGGCCGCATCCATCGGACGGTCGATGCAGCTGCAGGCCGAGCTCTATACGGTTCTCGCCGCCTTGCTGCCGGCAGCGCCGGCGCATCCTCCGTCAGAACCTGCCGATTGGTTCGAACGCTGCCTCGCCTTCATGGAGCAGCACTGCACAGAGGAGATCACGATCCGGGAGATCGCCGAGCATATCCCGGTCCACCGCTCTCATCTGCACGAGACCTTCATAAGCCGGATGGGCTGCAGCCCGGGGCATTACCTGCAGTCGCTGCGGATGGACAAAGCAAAGGACATGCTGCGCAATTCCTCCCGCAGCATGTCCGATATCGCTCACTCCGTAGGCTATGCCAGCCTCTACTCGTTCGCCAGAGCCTTCAGCCGGGTCGTCGGCTGCCCGCCCGGCGCTTACCGCCGGGGCGGCTAGGCCGGCCCGAATGGCCTGCATCAGAACCGCCGATCCTCCTGGAAGGGGACCGCATCGGCGGTCTCGAGATAGAAGGTCAGCAGCCGCTCCTTCATAGCCAGCGCGACCTCGGCCAGTGCCGGGTCGTCGATCCGGTTGCGCAGCTCCTGCGGATCGCTCTCCAGATCGTAGAGCTCATCGGTCTCGTAGAGCCGCCGGATATACTTGTAGCGCTTCGACCGGCACATGACCGCCTTCCCGTGCTCGGCACTGTCCAGCTGCTGCAGACTGAGACGCGGCCAATAGAGCGAATCCGTCGTCTCCAGACTCTGCGACTCCTTGCAGTGCGCTTCTTCCCGCAGCCGCCCGCCCTCGCAGAAGACGGCATCGCGGTGCTCTGCCGTCTCCCCGGCGATGACCGGCAGCAGCGACCGGCCGTAATGCGTATGCTCCGGCACGATCCCCAGCAGCGCCTCGACCGTGGCCGGGAAGTCGATCAGCTCGACGAGCGCGTCGCTGACGCCAGCCTTCACCGGTACGTCCCGGGGCGGCTTCACGATGAAGGGGACGCGGGTGAGGCAGTCCTCAAACGTATTCTGCGTCTTCTCCACCAGGCCGTAATCGCCGGTAAAATCTCCGTGATCGGAGAAGACGAATACGGCTGTATCCTCATACAATCCTTGCTCCTTCAGCGCCTTCATGAGCAGCCCGAACTGATGATCCACACGCGAGCACATACCGTAGTATACCGCTCTCAGCTCGTTCCATTGCGCCTCGGTCCAGCCTTGCAGACCTTGTCTGTCGCTGAGTCCCTTGAGCAGGGACGGCTTGGCTGTCCAGTCCGGAGTGCCGGCACGGGCAGGCACCGCCTGCCGGTCGACCAGCTCGTAGAAGGGCGACTCCACCCCATATGGCGGATGCGGGTACCCGAGCGCCAGATAGAGACAAAGCGGCTGATCCGCAGGCGCGTCCCGGAGCTGCTCGATCGCCCCCATCACGGTCGCCCAGTCGCCATCTTCATAATACGGCGCATCTGCATCCTTCTCCAGTTTCCCTGCCAAGAAAGAGTAGTACTGATCGCCTCCCGGCTCTCCCCGCCAGGAGGTATCTGCATGCAGATCCGCCTTGACTGGCGGCTTCGGCGGCTTGTACTTCACATCGCAATAATCGTCGAACCCGCCGCTCGGCGGCACCAGATCGTTCTTGCCGCCCCACCAGACGAAGTATCCTTCCTGCTTGAGCCGCTTCAGCAGCACTGGCTCATCCGGACGCATCATGTGATGCATCGTCCGGTGGCCGCGCACATGCGGGTACCAGCCGCTCATGAAGGAGCAGCGGCTGGGCGTGCAGACCGGATTCTGGCAGAAGGCGTTGCGGAACGAAACGGCGTCGGTCTGGACGATCCGGTCCAGGTGAGGCGTCACGGCGGCGCGGTTGCCCATATGACCAAGCACGTCTCCGCGCCACTGATCCGGATTAAAGATAATCAGATGCGGTTTTTTCATAATATGCATGTCACCCCTTGACGGATCCGGAGATCCCTTCGATGAAGAAGCGTTGGAAGACAAGGAAGACGACCATGACCGGTACCAGCGAGATCGAGGCAGCGGCAGCCATCCCCGACCAGTCGATCGAATATTCGCCGACGAAGGAGTACATCCCCACGGCCAGCGTCCGCAGCTCCGGCTTGCTCAGCGTGAAGACAAGCGGTGTGAAGAACGAATTCCAGGTCCAGATGAACTGCATGATGGCCGTCGTTGCAATGATCGGCTTGGAGAGCGGCAGCATGATCTGCACGAAGGTGCGGATAAAGCCTGCGCCATCGATCTCGGAGGACTCCTCCAGCTCCTTGGGGATCTTGTTGAAGTACGACATGAAGAGCAGGATGAACAGCACATGCGCGCCCGACGACTCGGCCAGGATGACGCCAGCAAGCGAATTAAGCAAGCCGAGCTCCTTGATAATGTGATAGATCGGGATAATCGTATATCCCTTCGGGATAAACATCGTCGCCGTGATGGCTACTACGACGAACGTCCGGCCGGGAAAATTGACTCTTCCGAGCGCATAGCCAGTAAGGCCGCAGAGCAGCACGACGATAACCACTGTACTGACGGTAATGATGACCGAATTGAAAAAATAAGTCGAGAACTGGGCTTCATTCCACGCTCGCACATAGTTGGCGAACTGCCAGGTCTCAGGGACCAGGCTGATCCCCGAATTGATAAACTCGGTATTCGTCTTGAGCGATGAGAAGACCATCCAGATAAAAGGATAGATCCAAACCAGGCCGAACCCGAGCAAGAGAACATGCAGCACCAGATTCAAGGCGTTTTTTTTGAGCATCCGTGCATCAGACTCCCTTCGCTGAGGCGCGGAGCTTGTCTGTCTGCTTCTCGCCGCCCGATTTTTTGACCAGCCAGCCCAGGAACAGCGTCAACAGGAAGATCGCCATGCCGAACAGGATCCCCGCAGCCGATGCGTATCCCATCTGGGGCAAGCCCTGGGCGTCAAATGCGTATTCGTAAATGTACAGATCGACTGTCTCGGTGGCATAGAAAGGACCGCCGCCGGTCAACGTCTTCGCGAGATCAAATACATGCATGCTGTTAACGACAGTCAACAGTAGGATGACTGCTGCATAAGGCAGCAGCAACGGCACCGTAATATGCCGGAAGGTCGGCAGCGTACCGGCACCGTCGACCTTGGCCGCTTCATACACATCGGCCGGGAGCGACTGCAAGGCCGCCAGCCAGTAGATCATGATCATCCCGAAGAACTTCCACGAGCCGACCAGGATCAGCACGGCCATCGCCGTAAACGGCCGGCCCAGCCAAGGGATCGATTCCTCCAGAACCCCCAGCTGCAGCAGGATTGAATTGACAAGCGCATCCTCATTGCCGAAGATAAATTTCATAATGATGCCGACGACCGCAGCGGTTGTTACGACAGGCAGAAAGTACAGCGCACGGTAGAAGGTCTTGCCCCCGAAGCGGGGGCGGTTCAGCAGCAAAGCCATAATGAGCGACAACGGCAGGAGGATCAGGCACTTCATACCGATGTAGACAAGCGAGTTCTGGAAGGCATTCCAGAACCGCTCATCGCTGATCAGCCGCGTGAAGTTGTCGAATTGCACATACCTCGTCAACGGTCCGATCCCGCTCCATTCGTAAAACGAATAGATATAGCTCATAATAATCGGGTAGATCGTGAATAGAACAAAGAAGACCATTTGCGGCAAAATGAAGAGATAGGCCCAGATGTGTTTAATTTTTTGCCGTTTGGTGCTTTTCATTAGTTCGTCCCCAGCTCGTCATACTTGTCAGTCGTATAAGGCTCAAGCGGCGTCCAATTCTCAAACACATAATCGGAGGCCTGGACCTGGTTGCCGCCGCCCGCCACAACATCGATGGAAGCCTGCAGCAGCTCATTGTACTCACCGCTCAGCCGCTCAAGCATCTCCGGCATATTGCTGACTTGGCCGGCGAGATAGCCCTCCAGGAAGGTGCCCAGATTGTTCTTCGGAAGCTTGGCCCCCATCTCTGCAGTCACCTCGATTGTCGCCAGATTGCGCTGGAATGGCGAAGGCGACAGGATGAACTGATCGTTTTGGATTTGCATCGCCTGTACGAACTGGGTATTGTCGCTCTGGAAGTTTTCGTTTTGTTCGACGATCGGCGATCCGTCAGTACCCGTCTCCAGCAGCTTTGGATAGTAGTTGTCAATTACGAATTGCAGGAACAGCTTGACTTCCTCGAAGTGAGGCGTGTTTTTATTGACATGGATCGGCGCTGGCGTCTCGCCCTGGAAGCCCCAGTATTGCGGCAAGCCGTCCTTGGTCGGCAGCGGCGCCGAGCCGAACCGGTCAAAGTCGAAATCATTTTGCAGAATAGCTGTTTTGTACGAGCCTTCGACCAGGAAAGCCGCCCTGCCGCCGGCAAACAGACTGCTCGCTTCATTGGTATCGATCACCAGGCTGTTCGGGTGGAGCAGCTTCTCATCCTGCATGTTCTTCAGAAAATCCAGCGTTTGCACAATGCCTGGCGCATGATGCTCGTATTGACCCGTCTTATAGTTGATCGATGTGTTCGGGAATACCTCTGGCGAGATCGCGCTTGCCATCGATTTCACCGCGCGTTCCATCAGCCAATGCGTCTTCAGCCCCATGATCAGGCACTGATTGTCCGCTGCGACGATCGTGCGGCAGACGTTCTCCAGCTCGTCCCATGACTTCGGCACATCGGCTTCTGTCAATCCGGCTTGCTCGAGAACATCGAGATTATAGAACATCATCGTCGAGAAACGGCGGGAAGGCAGGTTGGGGAAGGCATAGATCTTGTCATCCATCGTCGTATAGCCTTCCATCCACGTTCCCTCGTAGAAGCGGTCGCGCATCTCCGGCGTGATGATCTCATCCAGATCATGGAGAATGTCCAGTTGATGAAGATTGGCGAGCTGCAGCGCTCCGCCGCCCGGGAACATGTCCGGGAGTTCATTGCCGGCGATCGCCGTCTGTACCTGCGCGGCCCATTGGTCTGGCGGCGTGGACACCAGCTCCACCTGGATATGCGGATATTCCGCCTCGAAGGCATCGATCGTCTCCTGCATGATCGCCTGCGGCTCCGGCCATCTGTACCACAACGTCAGATTGACTTCCTCTTGCTGGTCCTCCGTTCCGGTTTGCGGCGTCTCTTGCGGCTGATTGTTGCCGGAGCATGCTGTGATCAGCATAATACTGGCCAGCAGCAGCATCACAAGCTTGCTTGCAGTTTTCTTGTTCATTGGTGAATCCTCCCCTTGATCTATACTTGTCACATGGCAAGTATAGCAAGTGTGCTTGTATCCGATTAGGGGAATAAATAAACCGCAGGTCAGAAAAAATTAATGGTTTTGTCTGCGGTATTCTCCCGGCGTACAGCCATAAGCCTTGCGAAACAGCTGACTGAAGTACTTGCTGTCCTGATACCCCGACTCGCCAGCGATCTCCCCCACCAGCTTGTCCGTTGTCAGGAGCAGCCGGGCTGCTTGCTTCATCCTGAGGCTTGTCGCCTGATGGACAAATGCCGTGCCGGTCTCCTGCTTGAACATCCGGCTCAGTGCAACCGGGTGCACTTGCAGCTTGGCCGCCGCCGCTTCCAGGCTGATCACCCCGTGGTGGCGGACAAGCAGCTGTTCGGCCTGCTGAACGACCGTTTTGCCGGGCTGCTCCTGGGCAAGCCTGGCTTCCTCCAGCGCCCGGATGCCTCCCAGCACCACATGCGCGATACGTCCGCTAAGCTCCTGCCAGCTCGGCCACTGCCGCACCCACTCCAGCCAGTAGTCCGCCTTCTCCTTCTCGATAACCCGCGGCCTGGAGCCCGAGATCAGACCTTCATCCAGCATCGCCATCAGATAGGCGGACTCTACATGAAGAGCTGGCAGTCGCAGCGAGGCCGCTGCCTCAAACCAGCGCTGCAGCCACTGCTCCGTCAAGCGGTCATCCCGGTCTCTGGCGGCATCCATCACCCGGTCGCGGCAGGTCTTGCATTCGCGGATGGCATAATTGTCCGTACTGGCACTGCGCTCCGCCGGCCGGCCCATGAACCGTTCGGTTTCCAGCCGTTGCCTGGCTTCGGCCAGCTGTAAGACGAACTCATCGCTCTTCACAAAGGTGTGGTCTTCTGCATGTTTGGCGATACTTACGCGCCCGCTGTATCCGCCAGCCATCGCAAATGAAAAGATAACCGCCGCCCCCTTGTCCTCCTCTGTGTCTTGCAAGTCTTGAGCAGCCGAGGCGCCAAGCTCCAGCTTCTTGGGCGCTGTCTTGTCAAACCATCGCTCGGGTCGCAAGGGCCGGAGCTCCTCGATCGCCGCTCCCTCGGCTGCTAGCTGGCTCAGGACGGGCTGCAGCTGCGTCTGCAGCTCCCCGGCGAAGTGCCCTCTTATGCGCAGCAGCATCTCCTCCAGCTGTCTGCTGGCCACCGGCTTGAGCAGGTAATCGAATGCCCCGTATTTCACGGCTTTCCTCGCATATTCAAAATCGCTGTAGCCCGTCAGCAAGACCACTTGCGTGTCATGGAGACGCTCTTTAACCTGCTGCAGAACCTCCAGCCCGTCCAGCTCCGGCATCTGGATATCCGTGATGACCAGCTGCGGCTGGATCCTGATGATTTTATCCAGCGCTTCGCGCCCATATCCGACATCGAATACCTCAGGGCACAGTGAAACGCGCTCAAGCTTGCGTACGATGGTCTCCCTTACCTTCAGCTCGTCCTCCGCGATGCAAATTTTCATCCGATTCCCTCCGGTTTCCCCAAGCATTGGGCTTGCCTTGTCATTTATAAGAAATGAGGTTATTCTGTAGGGGTTAATCTGGTCAAATCTTCTCACAGGAAGGGGTCCTCGTCAATGCAAGGCAAGCTCAACAAGACACGCTGGATTACAGGTCTGCCTGTCCCTACGATCCGGGTCAGACTGTTCCTGCTGCTGCTGACGGCGATGCTCATCCCCACCCTGCTGGTCAGCTCGATTGCGCAATATTATATGCTGCGGGCGGGGGCCGTCCATTCCATTGACCAGTCTTCCCAGATGATGCGATACGTAGCCAATGAACTGGACAAGCAGTTGCTGAGCATGGAGCAGCAGTTGAATGGCATCGTGCTTGATCCCGAATTTCAAAAGTACCTTGCCGTGCCCAAGACCGATATCCGCTCGCAGGCTGCTGCGCAGATCAGCTTCCGGCCGCTTGTCGATTCCTTTCTGCGGTCGAATGCCGATGCCGTCGGCTTCCTGTACCTGGATAAGAAAGATAAAGTCTACTTTGAATCGCTCCACAATATTTCCCTGCAGATCGACTATCCCTTCGCCGAGGATCCCGTCTATCAATCGATCCACGAGATCAACCGGACCGTCCTGCTGCCGCCCCATGAGCAAGCCTATACGCTCCTGCGGACCAGAGAGGTCTATTCGCTCGTCAGACCGGTCTATCAGTTCAGCACCAATCAGATCTCTGCGTGGATCGTGATCGAGCTGGCTGCCGATTCACTCTATGATGCGGTTCAATCGGTGGAGCTCGCCCCTTCCAGCAGGAATGTCATCTACGACGCCCACACGCGCAAGCTGCTGACGCCCGGCGCCTGGAGCGACAGTCTGGAGCCGGCTCTGCTCCCCCTGCTGCCCGGGATCGATACGCCAAGCGGCTCCTTCCAATTGCAGGCGGAAGGTATCAGCTATCAGGCCGTCTACGAGCCCGTGCGCTTCAGCAACTGGCGCCTGATCGGCATCACGCCGCTTGAAGAGCTGATGCGGGCTTCCCATCAGACCCAGCGGCTGACCTGGTTTGTCGCTTTGGCAGGCCTCCTCATCGCAGGGCTGATTGCCTTCCCGATCATGGACCGCGTGCTCCGTCCGCTTCATCGTCTGAAGCGGGGCATGCGCAGCTTGAGCAGAGGGAGTTATGTGCCGATTACGGACTATCCCAAAGACGAGTTCGGCTTCCTCATCGAGACCTATAACAACATGCTGAACGACTTGAGGCGGATGGAGCAGGAGGTGTATCAGAGCAAGCTGAACGAAAAAGAAAAGGAGCTGCTGCAGCTGCAGGCGCAGATCAACCCGCACTTCTTCTTCAACACGCTGCAGACGATCGAATCTTACGTTGAAACGGCGGACAGCCTGGCTGTCGAGGAGATCATCCAGAGCGTCTCCCGCATGATGCGCTACAACGTCCGCAATGACGGCGGCTGGGCGCCTTTGTCTGAAGAAATGGACCATATCCGGGATCTGCTCGAGATCCACCGTTACCGGACGGATCAGGCCGTGCAGGCCGAGCTCCTCATGGCACCGGAGCTGGCGCAGATGCCGGTGATGAAGCTGAGCATACAGCCCTTCGTCGAGAATGCCTTGAAGTACGGTTGGTTGCCGGGCAACGCCAACTTCCGGATTACCGTTCTCGTCCAGCAAGCGGAGGACGGGGTCCTCATCGAGATCCGGGACAACGGCCAGGGGATGAGCGCGGAGACGCTGCAGCGGCTCCGCGCGCTCCGGCCTGGCGGCGCCGCAGACCCCGCCTTCTTCGAGCGGCATACCGGCATCCGCAATGTCTATCGCCGGCTGCTCCTGGTCTATGGCGAGCAGTTCGAGTTGACCTTGAGCTCCAGGCCGCATCAAGGGACGACCGTCCGGATCCGCATCCCGTTGCGACTACCGGAAGGCACGATCCAGTAGCACGCAGGACAGCCCTTCCCTTCAAGCTCCGGTACTTGTCCGGTCTTGAGGAGAAGGGCTGCTGCGCCTTCCTATCTTTTACAGCTGAATCGTGGAATTTTTGAACTCGCACTCAGGTTCAGGAAGCGCCTGCCGCTGCGGGCACCCATCTCACGGCGTCCGCCCGGGCGCTCTTCCATTCGGTCTGATGCCATAACCGCACCCAGCCGTCCATCCCTTCGTCAAAGGCGAAGGTGCCCAGTTCCACCCAGCCCGAGCTTCCGGACGTATAATCCAGATAGACCGTCTCCATCCCGCCGCTGTGTACGATGTCAATTCTGGCATTGGGATCAGATGCGCTATGAACAATTTTGTAGATCGACACGGTATACTCCCCGGCCGCCTGGAAGTCCGGCTGCCAGGTTGCATGATGAGGCTGTGCCAGGCTTGTCGAAGAGTACCGCGTCCCTGTGCCGTTGTAGCCAGTCAGACCGCTGTTCTGCCAGGAACCCTGCTCGGTGTAACCGATATCGCCATTGTCGATAATGATCGGGCGTTCCACAGGGTCGAACCGGACCGCATCGGCCCGCAGAATCTTCCCATCCGTGTTCAAGGTGCTGCTCACATAGCCTTCCGCTCCCGCCGCGAATGGATACCGGCCAAGATATACCCAGCCGGAGGATCCCGACGTGTGATCCAGGTATTGAGTAGCTGTGCCTCCATCGTAATGGATATCGACCTTGGCCTGCGGATCCGAATCAGCTTCTACGACTTTATAAAGATAGACATCGTAATCCCGGGTCGCTGTCATCAGCGGCCTCCACTCCACTGCGCTGCTTCCTGCCGGCCCAGGTCCCGCATAGCGCGTACCCGTGCCCGCATGGCCCGTCAGCGAGCTGGACTGCCATACCCCTGTCTCCGTATAGCCGGGATGACCATCAGCGACCAGCAGTGTATCGACCGGGATCAGCTTGACGCCATTGGCCAGCAGATACGTGGACAGGGAGGGATCAGCCGCGTCCTTCTCCACCCGGATGTAGTCTGCAGCCGTTCCAGAAAAGGCATGCGACCCCAGGTATTCCCAAGCGCTGTCAGTCGTCTTGCCGTATTGACTCCTGAGGACCGTTGCGCTGTCCGTTCCATTGCCGATCGTATATCTGGCTGCCGTCGTCCCTTCCAGATGCCGCGCATTCCATACCCATACTTCATACGTCTTGGCTTCGATCCCCTCGCCCGGAGACCACTCAAAATAGGTGGACGGACCATATTGCTGCGTCACCGTGACCCGGCCGAACTCCCCGCGCTGCCACCACTTGATCCAGCTTCCTGCACGTGAATATCCGGACATGTTCGTGGCATAGGCGGCGATATGCTGCTCCAGCGGCGCGGCATACACCGGCGCGGAAGGCGGCGACTCGTTCCCCTCCAGATCCACGGCTGTCACGGTAATCTCGTAGGTCTGGCCATTGACGAGCCCAGTGAGCGCGTAGCTTCTGCCTGCCGGCTGCGTATTGTGCCTGACTCCGTCAACATAATAATAGTACCCGCGAAAATCGTATTCCGTATTGGCCACCCGCCAATACTCCCCGAGTGTGCCGATCTCCGCCAGCAGCGTCCCGCTTCTGCCTTGCGTGAGCGTAATTGCAGTCGCGGGCGTCGCAGGCGGGGCCGCGTCGCTGCCCGTCGTGACCGTGATCACCGCCGGTGCGGATTCACTGCCGGCATGATCGACCGCCCGGACATCAACGGTGAAGGAATGCTGCGGCAGCAGCCGGTCCAGTACAGTCCGGTTTCGGGTAACCAGCGTCTGGTTGATCCTGAAGCCGTTCATGTAGATGTTGTAGCCTTGCACGTCTGCTTCCGTATGCGCCTCCCATTGCAGCTCCACCGAGTAATTGCCCGTCACCGGTTCTGTTCCTGCCTGGTAGCTCAAGCCTGACGGCGCAGCCGGCGGGAGCGGATCGAGGGGCTCAGACGGGTACAGCTTGATGGCATCCGTCCGGAGGGCGCCATCGTGCTGGGCGCGGGAGAGCTCGATCCAGGCGTGCGTGCCGCTGAACTCATGCGTGCCCAGATGGACCCAGCGGCTCTCGCCCTCCCTGCCGGACACGATGCGATCGGCTGGCTGACCATCCGCATGCACCGTATACTTGAACTTCGAGGCATTGCCCGCATGCACCGGCAGCCAGGCATAGATGTCATAGGCGCCCGGTCCGGGCAAGACCGGCTCCCAGCTGGCCCGCGGTGCAGCGCCTGTGGCGTAGCGGGTCGTCGATTGGTCCCAGCCCCGCACTGTGGTCGAGGTGTTCCAGCTGCCCGCGCTTTCATCGTACACTGTCGTATCCTGTTCACTGGCCAAGGCGGCTATGGGGATGAGCATGACACTGTCGGCCCGGATATAACTGGCGTCGCCACTGACCTTGGCGATCGAGACATACTCGCCCGCTGTCCCGGCAAAGTCATACACGCCGAGCGAGATCCAGTTCTGACCGGCGGTCTGCTGATTCAGCGTCCGCGTCGACGCTGTCCCGTTATGCTGCACGGTGACCTGTGCCGCCGCGTCCGTACTGTCGAAGTAACTGGGGTTCCAGATGAACACCTCGTAGCTGCCCGCATCCACCGCCGTCGTCCAGCGCGCTTCTGCGCCGGGCTCGTTGGATTGCCGCGTCGAGCGGTCCTGGTAACCGAACGGCACGTTCGTACTGTCCCATAGCCCTGTCTCGGTGTATGCCGGATCCTCATTGTCATAGATGACGGCTTTCAGATGAGCCTGGACCAGCTCCGGCTGCTCCTTCACGTAATAACGGAAGTAGTCGACGTACATGTAGCCGGGAAGCACGCTGTCATCTACCTCCAGTGCGTCATGCGACAGCTGGAGCGCGGTAAGCCACAGATTTTGCATCGCATGCGGCCCTTGGTAGGGATAGGTTTTGATCACCTCGCCGTCGACGTACCAGATGACCCGGTCCGGCAGCCATTCGAATCCGTAGACCCTGTACCCTGCCGTCGGATCATCGATCGTGACGATCGACTCGCTGCCCTCCGGCTTTACATGCCGGCCGTTGGGCGTGTTGTGATAGTGCGAGGTTGCAATCAGCCGCGTCGGATTGTCGGAGTCCACCTCGAACATATCAATCTCATTGATCATATTCATGAATGGCAGGTAGTGCTCATGATCAGAGGCAAAGTTCAACCCCATATTCCAGAAGGACTGATGCAGCCCGTGCCCTTCCGCCCACAGCTTGGCCCGGATTTCGTAATAGCCGTAGCCAAGCAGCGATTTGGTAATGACGCCGCTGCTCGTGTACGGCACGCCGTTGTTCTCAGCAGGATCGGCCGCCTTGTCGAACGCGAGCCGGAGCGCCTGGACCGAAGGCTCGTCAGGATCCGTGGTTACGCTTACATTTTCCGGTACATTGCGTCCAAAAAAACGGGTATCTTTCCGGTAAAGCCACTTGTCCGTATCCAGCGCCGCGCCGTCAAATTCATCGCTCAGCTCCGGCACCAGCACATACGCCTCCGAGGGCGGCGCTGCCGATGCCTCATGCTTCTGCAGCAGCAGAAGCATGATCATCGCGAGCGCGCCGATCAACACCAGCCTTGGTACACCTTGGACTACACGATCCATGCAAAGACACCTCCGAATAGTGGATTAGATCGCGCCGGCTCCGGTGTCTGCATCCTGGTGCAAACCCCTTGCCCCCGCGCCGTCTGACTTGAATCCGTCCTTCCTGATCCGCTCTCCCATCTGAAGCAGGGTCTGGTAATCCTGCGGATGGACCGAGCCGTCCGGCAGCAACCCGGTATTGAGCAGTAGATTGCAGCGGTGCGCCGCCGCATGCCCGAGCCGGTCCATCGCTTCATCTGCCGTGATGTGCTCCGCTCCCCGGATATAGCCCCACCCCTTGCGCTGCAGGATCGTGCAGACCTCATTCCATTTATCTCGGTGGGCTTGCCACACCCGGTTGGACATCGCGATGGCGTCTTCTGTCGCGCCGCCCTTGCGCAGCCGATCCTCCAGCGGGACGAAGCTCATCTCCTGTGACATAAAGTCTTCTTCCCCCGTCACCCCCTGCTTGAAGGAGATCAGGCACTGGGGCTGCAGGGAGCGGATCAGCTCGTAGGTCTCGCTTACGGGGAACAGATCCGGCCTGTAGTAGCAGGCGGAGATCAGATCGAACCAGACGCCGGCTACTGGCCCGTAACCGGTCAGCAGCTCGCGCAGCTGCGCATGCATGAAATCGACGTAACGCCTGAAATCGCTCTCCTGGCTGTACAGATACCGGGGCTCGGCATGCTCGTATTCCGGTCTGGCGCACAAGACGCCAGTGTCGTTGGAGGCGAAGTACGGGTGACGCCAATCCGCCCCGTAGCTGTAATAAAGGAACAGGCCGATGCCCTGGCGTTCGCACGCCTGGGCAAGCTCCTTGACCAGGTCGCGTCCGGCGGGCGCCTTCTTGCTGTTGAAATCTGTCTCCCTGGTCTCGAACAGACAGAAGCTGTCATGGTGCCGGGTGGTCACATTGATATACGACATCCCCGCCCGGACGGCCAGATCGACCAGCTGCTCCGCATCGAACTGCTCGGCAGTAAACGCCCCCTGCAGCTTCTCATACTCGGCAACAGGAATCTTCTCGTGGTACATCACCCACTCGCCGCGCTCAAGCAGGCTGTACAAGCCATAGTGGATAAACATGCCGAATCTTGCATCGCGGAACCAGGCGAGCGCCGCTTCGCGCGGATCCTTCTCGTACAATCGTTCGTAGCCCTTCAAGTAGGAAGGCATCTGTTGGTCAGCTATCATGTGGAGTCCTCCATCGGTAGATTTGGTTGCGTCTGCTCCCAGGAAGCCGCCAGCGGATCTCCCGTCTCGAGGAGCCACTGCTTCATCGTCAGGCTGAGCTCATCCGCGAGCTCGCGGTGAGCGGGGTCGCCATACAGATCTCTCAGCTCCCACGGATCCTCGGTCAGATGAAACAGCTGCATCCGGTTGACGCCGGCACCCGTCTGCGGATGCCGCCAATAACGGATCAGCTTCCAGTCCCTCGTCTTGATCATGCGCTGCTGATAGCGGTAAGCCGATCCGACCGCAGCACGCACCTCCGCCTGCTCCCCTCTTATCAGGGGCAGCAGATTGTGTCCTTCCGCCGTCCCCGGGACCGGCACAGAAGCGAGCTCGCACACGGTCGGGTACAGATCATACGTACAGGTCAGCGACTCGATAACCGCACCGCTCGGGATGCCGGCACCGCTGATGATTAGCGGGATGCGCACACTGTGCTCGTACATATTCTGCTTGCCCATCAGACCATGGCTGCCGATGGCGATCCCGTGATCTGCCGTATAGATGATGACGGTATCCTCCCGTTTGCCGCTCGCTTCCAGCGACTGCAGGATACGCCCGATCTGCGCGTCCAGATGCGTGATCATCGCATAATAAGCGGCCAGCTCGGCGCGCGTCCCCGTCTCGGTGCGGGGCAAGGGGGCCAGCTGTTCATCCCTTACCTCCAGCTCGCCGTTGTCGAAGGGATGACGCGCCAGGACATTGGGCGGCAGCAGGAGCTGAGCCGGATCGTACATCCGGTGATAGCGCTCGGGCGCCCTGCGGGGATCATGGGGAGCGGTGAAGCCGATATACAGAAAAAACGGCTCACGCTCCTCAGCTCCCTCGATAAAAGCGGTCGCTGCATCGGCGAACAGCTCCGAGGCGTGACCCTGCTCGGTGCGCTTGGTCTCCTCCGGGTACAAGCCCTCCGGATCGTAAGGCTGCGTCGGCGTCTCGTACGGATCGCTGTAGCCCCGGAAGAACAGACGGTCCCCGCCGCCGAAGCTGCGCTGAAAGCTCGCCTTGTCATTATGCCATTTGCCGATCGCATAGGTCCGGTAACCGGCGCCTCGCAGCGTCTCGGCCAGCAACGGCCGCTCTTCCCGGATCGTCATGGCCCCCTTGGAGTCCACATCCTCCGTGCTGACCGCCGCCCGGAACGGGCTCATGCCGGCATGAAGCGCTGCCCGCGCCGGCGCGCAGACAGCCTGCAGCACACCGCCCAGCATATGAGACTGGCGGAAGCTGGCGCCTTGCCGCGCCAGCTCGTCGAGTACTGGAGTATGCACCGCCTCCAGTCCTGCCGCGCCGATAGCGGAGTAGCGATGGTCGTCGGCGACAATGCAGATGATATTCGGTCGTTTTGACATAGGCGCTCCTCTCCCGCAGGCAGCAGCTGCTGCGACGGCCAAGTCGGCGGCTCTGCCCTGGATACTCTTATCCTAGCATCCAGCGCAGCCGGAGAAGTTCACTATTCTATGCGTTTCTTTCAAAGTTTTACGAATGATCTCCATCCGTTAGCCCTGCATGCTGCAGGACCCGATGAAGCAGGACGACGGCTTCAGCCCTGGTCATGGTACGATGCGGTTGTATATGATTGCCGTTGCCCTGGACGAGACCGGAGGCGATCATTCGACCGATGGCATCCCCGGCCCATGCAGATACCTCCGCTGCATCTGTGAAGCGATGAATAGCTCCGCTGTCCGTATCCAACATCCCCCCGCCTGGCTGGCTCTCTCTCACTAGCCGAAGAGCCCGTTCAATAATTACGATTCCTTCCTGTCTGGTGATCGGTCGTACGCCCTGGAACAGACCATCTCCTGTGCCGCGTATGAGATCATACGCATGGGCGATGGCAATCTCCCGATGGGCCCAATGATCAGCTGAGATATCCTGAAACTCGGCAGCATAGGTCTGGTTATCCATCAATCCCATCCCCCGGACGACGATGGCAGCGTATTCAGCTCTCGTCACCTCCCTATCTGGCAGGAAGAGACTTGCGCCCGCGCCTTGCAGCAGCAGTCTTGCACTCATCTGACCTGCAATTGCCCCGGACCAGTGCCGGCTTAGATCGTCAAACTTGACGGGATTATGAACCGCCGCGTAAACGCCGCTCATTCTTCTGTCGCTTCCTGAGGCAAGCCCGGGTCCGTCAGCCCTTTGCAATCTAGTAGGCACATGGTGTACAGAGCCATCGTCCATGACCCTGACTACCGTCGTCAGCCGGTCTTGCTCCCGGGGCAAGACGATCTGCTTGGCGACATAGGCACTTGCCATATCCAAGCGATGCTGCAGCTCACCGTGATGGATATAGAGCGACAGCTCCACCGGATCGACAAGCAGCTCATAGCCGACGTCAGCAGCCTTTGATCTTGCGTTGGACAGCAGAAGCTCTGGCGCTCGGGACATGTGCAAACGGACTTCAAGATCGGACAACGGGATCTCTTCCGCCGAGGCGAAGGAAGCCATAGCCGGATATATCGCTTTGTCCATGGTATAGATTGCAGCAGGATGAACCAGCTCCAGAACACTGTCTGTCTCGGCAAGCAATAGCAGGTGATTCGCCTTCAAGCCCCGCCAATCCACCTTCCCCTCATGGGGAACCTCGATGACCAGATGCATCTGCTTGCCTTGCTCCAGCAACCCGGTGATCCGATCGCCGTCCATGTCCACCCGCACGAATTGACCGCCCTCTTCCTCCGATTGAACGGCTTGAGCCAAGGGAACGTTCACACCATCCACTGCAGACCTGATCTCCAACGTTGGGACATCATCCGCGGCAGCGGGAGGAAGCTGCGGCAGCCACCCGTTGTCAGCACTTCCTCCGCCTCCGCTGCCACTCCCATTGCCTCCATTCTCTCCGCCTGAAGCCGGCTGGCTCTCCAGGCTGTCATAAGCCAGCTCAAGCTTGACTAGCGCCTCATCGACCTGCAATTGTGTGGCTTGAGTGCTCTGCAACACCGCTTCTGCTTCAGACAAGGCTTGCTGGAGACGCGCCCAGCTCTCGGTCGTGTAGCTTGCTTCTAATAAATCACCATTGTGCATCGCGTTTCGCACCCATGCTGCTAGCGTCTGCAACGCCGCATCATCCAGTTCCGCTACAAGTGCAGCTGGCGTTGTCAGACTGGTGTGATCCATGTAATACGTCCATTCCGGTTCAGTATTTGTAAAATAAATAATGGCTTCGTCCAGATTGCCCTCCCACGTCAGATTGACTGTTCCGCTCAGCTTCTTCCATCTGTAGTCTTCTGCCAACCGGGCTACGGTATAGACTCGTGTTTCTCCACCATATGTCAATCGGATCTTGGCGCTGATCTCACTCGGCGTCTGGATCAGGCCGTTCTGCGGACTGTACTGCAACGGCCCTTCGTTCTTTACCCTTGCCTCAAATGTATAAGCGCCTGGCCCGTATTGCTCCAGCGCGGACTTGATGGACTGTTGCGGCCCCTCGTAGATCTGCTCACGGTCACTGATCTTCAAAGCCGCATGCCCAGCATACACGATGTCTGTATCCACTGTCAGGCTCACATTGCCGAAGGTTTCCCAGCCTGCCAGCCCCGCTTCAAAGCCGTTATTAACGAGCAGGTTGGCAAGCTGTACAGCCTGCTGGCGGCTGGCGAGCAGAGCATAATCGATCCTGAATTGCTGCGCATGGCTATGTTCGATCCTGAGCTCAGCTGACACCAGCGTTCCCTCCCAGTGTACTTCCGCATCGCCCTTCAGACGCCTCCAGGTTGTGCCCGTCTCTACGGATGCCAGATCGATGATCTGCTGCTCTGCCCCGTTGTCCAGGAAGAGGCTCGCCTGGACCTGACCGCTCGAATGATCATTTTGAACCCAGGCTTCAAAGGAATAACGGCCTGGCCCTTGTTCCTGGAGCGCGGCAGCCACATCGGCAGCAGCACCCGAACCCGTGATCTGAAGCGCTTGCTTCCCTTCAAACACATGACTCCCGGTATAATCGACTTGAGCGTCCCCAAGCGGCATCCACCCTTCTTGAAGCTCCATGGAGCCATTCCGCAGATGATTGCCGGCATGTCGGTACACGACGATCGGATGATCATCCGGCAACCGATCGTCTCCGTCGGCTACCCATAATGCGTCTGGAAGCTCATTTGTCGAATACGCCTTGCGAGCCATATTGTACAGACTTACGTCCGATGAATCCTCTATCACAAAGATAGCTTCATCATTTGGATTGGTAATGCTGTAGTTTCCCGAGCCTCCGAACACATTGATGTCGCGCGAATGCACGATCCGCATCAGTTCATCGTAAAATTCATATTTGAATGCAAATATCGATACCTGGTTGGAATCTCTGATCTCCGATTGCGGGGAATGATAGGCATGCTCGATATCAAAATAATAAAACGTTAACGGACGGCTCACGCCTTCGACCAGTACATACCGGAAGGGCTCCTCGATACTGCCAAGCTCCGCCGTAGTCGACATATCCGCCACCAGATTGTACACCCTGCCGCCGGCATTGCCGCTGAAGTGGATTAAGGGCGCTTTGAACACATTATCGCGATAATGGCGATTGAACTCATCCTGTTCCTCGACGAAGGAAAACTGGATATCGCGCACCAGACTCTCGCCGCTTTTCATAGAGAACAGCGTCAAGTGCTTTTGCCCGTCCGTTCCTAGTCGAAAACTGGGCTTGTTGCCAAGAATCGCAAAGTCGGACAAGACGATGCCTCCCTGCGGGTCGTCCGCCGTCGCGAGCGCCGCTGTCGGTGCGGTGACGATCCAGTCCGTTGAGACCTGCAGGACAGAGATATTCTTCCCCGCGCCAATCAGCTTGACACCGGGCCGCACTTGAATCGGACTGCGGATATGAAAATGACCGCGAGGAATAAATACCGTCTTTCCATAATTAGGGTGACTGCTGTCGGCCGCTTCATCGATCGCGGTTTGAATGGCCGGCGCGTCATCATCCATTGCATGATCCGGCGTCGCGCCATAGGCGATAATGTTCAGTTTGTCCGGCTCTTCCCAGGAAGGCATCGTGTCCCATAGATGTCTGGCAATCAAATCCGTCTCAGGCTGATCTACATCCTCAAGCGGCGACATCCTCGCATAATCAACAGCCGTATTGGCATATTCCTCGCTATCTATATAGATGTGACCCAGATCGGAAGCGGTTGCAAAGAAATACTCGGGTATGCGTTTCCATTGCGAGCTATTGCCGAACACAAACTCACTTGGCGCATGCCGGACCCCGCTCTCGATCAATACATGAGCTTTTATAAAGACATTGTGCAAGGTTACATTTTGATCAAAATTATAGATGCCGCGCCCTGTCCCCCCCAATACTTCAATCTGACCGTCTACCATGGTCAGGTTGGCGTGCGACACATCCGAAGCGCCAGTGCTGATACTTCGGACATAGACGGCACGGTAAGACGTGCTCGGACTCGCGGGGCTGATAATATTGAAGCCGGTAACGATAAGCGCCCCTCTCGATTCCCTCACATCAATACCATATTGGCTCTGACCTTCAAGATGCACACCGACCACTAGAGGTGTAGGCCGGTATTGGTTCTGGTAAATGCCGATCTTGCCCCCGAGCACCTTAAGATTAACGACACTGCCCCCGCTGCCGGGCAAGTTGTAGATGCCGGCATGAAACTCCTCCCCGAAAATATCCACATCCTGAATGACGCAATGCTGAGCGCCAGCCATGGAAATCGCGCTCACTTCGGGGTTTGCGCCCATATCGACATCGATACCGCGGAAGGTGGCCAAATAATGTCGCTCTGCCGCCGTAGATCCGTCAGCCGGGTCGAACCAACGGAACAGCAAAAAGATATGATCCGTTACCGTGCTATGATCTGCCAGCTTGATCACTGGTCTGGCAGTGCCGGTAGTCGAGCCGACAAGCAGATGTCCAAATTTCCGCTGACTGCCAAACGGACTCCCGGGGTGATAGGTCCAGTCGGCAATCTGCTCCATGCGCAGCTGCCGTGATACCAGATACGTGCCTTCCGGGAAATAAACGACCAGATTGCTGGCATACGCGTCATCGATGGCGTTTTGAAGCGCCTCCGAATCATCGGTTATCCCATCGCCGGCCGCATGATAAGGCGCCTGCGTGACATCCAGAAATCCTTCTTCCCACGGGTGATGAATCAGATGATCCTGCAATCGCTGCGGAAACGTGCTGCTCGCTGCATTTTCATAGTATCGGAAGTGTGCGTGGACCTCATGAGCCGGAAAATACGGACTGATCCCCCACACCAGACAGATCGTTATGATGCACACGCATAGTTTTGCAATTGGTCTCAACATTGGCGCCTCCCAATAGAAGATTATTGTTGCAAATCAAGCTCATCGAACTGCTGTCTGCTGCTTTCCAGAAAAGTGTCATAATGAAAAACATTTTCGAGCGTTTCAAGAAAAGAGGCATACTGGGACAACGGCGCTTTATCATAGAAAAACTTCAGGAGCTCTTCCTGTATAAAGCGATTGGCATCCGCCGGATTGTAGCCGGTCGGGTTTTGCAGCAAGCCATTGTAGGTTTCAATATAATCAAGCTTGTTGCCATCCTCAATGTAGGACGCTTGCTCCGGAAATTTTGTAGTCAAATATTCCAGCTCCGGCCGCCCCATAATTTGATACACCCAAGTAAACTGCACCTCGGCGTTTTTCTCCATCATCACCTTTGGCTTGCCGCTTTCTATGGTGTAATGCTCATCCAGCAAGCCGTAAGATACCAGATCCAGACCTTCTTCGGAAGAAACATAATTAAGCAGCTCCAACACTTTTCTCAGCTTATCTGGCGAACGCTCCAGACTTTTCGGCAGGGCGACATACCCGCTCGTCGCGCCGCGGTCCACGTAGCCCATCTGACTTCCTGCCGGTCCCGCAAGCGTCATTATCCGAACCCACTCCGCTTCCGGATTGGCTGTCTTCCACTGGTTCACTTCATTGTCGCGCATAACGACCCATTGATGATACAGAATGCCGGCCTGCCCCATAAAGGCTTTGTCGTTTGCTTGCGGCTGCTTGTTGCTAGCGAACTCCGGATCAACCACGCCTGCCGCAATAAACGATTTGATCATCTCCAGTGCATCCGCCATCGCTGGATCATAAAGCGCATTGATCAGCTCGCCTTCCTGGACATAGAATGGTGCCTCTCCTCCTTCTGGGGTTGCGATGCCATATGCGCCGAAGATCGGAGCAAAGACTTGATGCGAAGCCCCTGTGATCCCGAACGTATCTTTGCGTCCATTTCGGTCGGGGTCCTGCTCGGTAAAAGCTATCGCGGTTTCAAGCAATTCTTCGACGGTTTCAGGGATGGGCAGGCCGAGGGTATCCAGCCAGTCCTTGCGGATCCAATAAGAAAACCTTGCGAGACTGGGCTCTTTGGCAATCGCGTATACATGGCCATTATACGTCCCTTTCTTTACTGCATCTTCGCCTAGAAACGATCTGACCTCCTCCAGTTCTTCCAGATATGGCGTGAGGTCCAATAGCAAACCTTTGTCCGCGAATTGCTGAAACTGATTTTTCGTACTGAACTCCATAATTTCCGGCAAAGTCGATGATGCCGCGCGCACATTCAATTTGTTCGATAATTCATTGTCGTCGGGTTCCTGAGAGATCACCAGATCCGTGTTCAATTTGCTGTCGATTGCCGCCTTCACAAAATCTTGATCAGGCATTTTCTGTGTCGCCCGTTTGATAACTTCGATTTTGATCGGATCTCCTGCCTCCGTATTGCCTTCATCGGACTGCATAGCATTTGCGGGCTGCTCCGTGTTGTTCATCGGTTCATTTGCTCCCCCGGAGCATGCGGCGAGCATCAGCGCGATTATGAACCACACCGATAAGCCTGATAACAGCTTTTGTGCATTCATACTACCCCTCCATTAATTTTTATAATGAATGCGGTCCCACGAACGTCATGGAAAATGACCGCGTTTCATTCTAGTCATGGCTTGCCTTTACCCCTTTACCGCGCCCAGGAGCATCCCCTTGGTGAAGTGCTTTTGCAGGAACGGATAGATACAGATGATCGGGAGACTTGCAGCTACGACGGCTGCCATTTGTATCGTTACCGTCGGGACGATGATATCCGTGTTGGTATTATTCTGCTGTGTGGTCAGGAGCAGCTCCCGGACAGCAACCTGGACTGGATGGAGTCGCTTGTCCTGCACATACAGAATGGCATGGAAAAACTCATTCCAGTGCGAGACAAGATAGAATAAGCCTACTGTGAGCAGCGCCGGCACGGATAATGGTACGACAACCTGCAGCAGCGTTCGCCACTCCGATGCACCGTCTATACGAGCCGACTCCAGGATTTCGTTCGGCAGATTTTCGAAAAAGCTCTTTAATATAATGACATTGAATGTTGCAATCGCATTAGGTATCATCATGGCCCAGACGGAATCCAACAGTCCTACGTTTTTGACGACCAGGTAAGTCGGAATCAGCCCGCCGTTGAAGATCATCGTGAAAATAACAAACAATAAAAAGGCGCTTCGAAATCGCAAGGCTTTGCGGCTCAGAGGATACGCTAGCAAGACGCTCAGTATCATATTGATCGCCGTGCCGACGACCGTAATGAAGGCCGTCACGCCAAAGGACCTGCCGATGGTGCTTTCTTCATATAAAAAACGATAAGCCTCAAGCGTAAAGCTTTGGGGGAAGAGAACGAAGCCTCCATTGCGCAGCACTTCGCCGTAAGGCGTTAATGAAACGGAAAGGACATAGAGCAAAGGCACAATGGCGATCAGCATGACACAAAAGAGCAGAACATAATTGACCGTATCAAAGAAGGTCCATTTTCGGCTTACCATATCCCTTCACCCCATTTCTTCGCCAGTTGGTTCGACATGACCACCAGGACAAAACCTATGACCGATTTAAATAATCCCACTGCTGCAGCAAGGCTGAAGTTTAACTGCTCCAGTCCTGTACGGAATACCCACGTGTCGATAATATCGGCTACCGGATATACACTGATGTTATACATGATGTAAATCTGCTCAAAGCCTGCATCGAGGATCTGCCCCAGCTTCAGGATGAGAAGAATGACGATGACATTGCGTATACCCGGCAGTGTCACATGCCAGATCATCCGCAAGCGGCCGGCTCCATCCACTCGACTCGCCTCGTACAGCGTAGGATCAATGCCGCCAATCGCGGCCAGATAAATGATCGCCCCCCACCCGAGATCCTTCCACATATCAGAGCCGACCAGCATGCTGCGAAACCAGTCTGTCGAGTGAAGAAACGGCACGGAACCACTGCCGTATTCAGAGAGCCAGCGATTGACAATCCCGGATGTCTCTGAGAAGAGCGCTACCATGATGCCGTAGATAATGACCCAGGACAGAAAGTGCGGCATATAGCTGATCGTCTGCACCCATCGCTTCATGAATGGAATCCGGCACTCGCTGAGCATAACCGCCAGTACAATGCTTGGCAGCATGCCAAACACCAGCTTGTATATACTGATCAGAAAGGTATTATTCAGAAGCTGCCAAAAATAGGGGGAATTGAAAAACTGGATAAAGTGCTTGTTCCAGGGATCTGCCCAAGGGCTTGCCAGAATACCGCCCATGATGTCGTAGTCCTTGAAAGCAATAATGAGGCCGTAAATAGGCAGGTACTTGAATACGAGGTACCAGACCACTGCAGGCAACAGCATCAAGTAGAGCGACCTTGATTTCCAGATGTCATGCAGCCAGACTTGTTTGATCAAGCCTTTCTTTGCATGCAAGCGTTCTGTTCGGTTCATGCGTGCTTCCCCTCTCTTGCGTCGATATGATTATTGTAGCTTGCCGCTCTATGAAACATTAGTCACGATTTTATCCACTTTCCCTACCAATCTTGTGATTGTTCTGAACGTCAAACGGACCGCCTGCCCTTGGGGCAAACGGTCCGCATCATGTGTTAAGCACTGTCTAGCAGTTCGCAGGACTTGGCTTCTGTGATTGGAGACGATAGATCCCCGGCGTGACGCCTAACCAACGTTTGAACATTTTAGAAAAATGATTGTCGCTTGCAAACCCTACCGCCATGCCAATCTCGCTTACTGACATATCAGTGGACAGCAGAAGCCGTTTGGCTTGGTCAATCCGATACTGGTTTACATAGTTGACAAAAGCCATGCCCGTCTTGCGTTTGAATAAAGCACTGATATAATGCTCCTCCAGATTTACATATGCTGACAGATCAGCTAGCGAGATCGGAGCGTGATAATGATAATGAATATATTGCAGCATCTT
Organism: Paenibacillus jepli; assembly: GCF_047238105.1. Lineage (NCBI taxonomy): Bacteria > Bacillati > Bacillota > Bacilli > Caryophanales > Paenibacillaceae > Paenibacillus > Paenibacillus jepli. The sequence continues at coordinate 5,447,151 of NZ_JBDFMD010000001.1, read as the reverse complement.
GTTGACTTCAGCGTGATCGGTCTGAATTGGCGACTGCTTCGACAACTGCCTGCCGCATTCCTCGATAAGCTTCCATACCGTTTCCTTGAAGCCGCCAGGTGAACCCGGACTTGCTATGCCAAGAAGGCCATCACTAGGCAGTGGATGTCCGCACAGATCGGCGATTTGCCGAAGCAGCCGTTGCCAGATCGATTTGAGATGATGATACGGGATAACCTGCTGACGGGCATACTCCCATATAGCTTCCATTGCTTCTCGACACGGTTGCGGTTGATAGGAAGACACACATTGTATCAAATTTTTCTCCAGCTCCCATGGCAGAGTAGCTGTCAGTCTGGCCCTATTGGGTGCAATCGCGCCCAAGTGTATCAGCTGCGACTCCGCTTGGCCGGCATACCAGCATTCATACACGCGATTCAATACCGTCTGCCACCCCTCCGATAGTTGCTCCGGCCGCAAGTTGGCCAGGACATACGCAGAGGTTGGCATCTTTTTAGAACATGCCGTATAGACCTGCCTCGGGGCAGCTGCGGTTTTGCTCCAGATGAACCAATTTATCGTATCATGGTGGTGGAATTCGTGGATGACAGCATCGTCTTCAACAAGCATTCCCGAGCCTTCCTGTACGACTGACCAATGCCAGGCCGGACTGTACAAAGCCGTAACAACCGTCACCCGATCATTGGGCAGCTCCGGTGGTGACGATAAGGAACCAACGGCTGCATCGGCTGCACCTGTCCATTGCCGCCAAAGTTCCTCATACCAGTCTTTTAATTTAAATTCATCCATCAGCTGCTTGCTTCGTTTGTCTCTATCCAGCTCCTCCCTTACCTTCTCCAGGGTCTGTCTCAGCTCATGAGGCGTCATAGAGGATTTGAGGATATAACCTGAGGCCCCTTGCCGGATCGCCTCCTGGGCATAGGCAAATTCATTCATGCAGCTCAGCATAACGAACCGGGCATTGCATCCTTCACTCCGAGCAGCGTGCAGCAGCTCCAGCCCGTCCATCATCGGCATCACAATGTCAGAGATGACGAGATCCGGCTTCAGACTCTTGATCTTCTCCAGCGCTTCCTTGCCGTCTTCAGCCTCGCCCACAACTGTAAATCCATACGCTTCCCAATTCGTATGCTTTATAAATGCCTTTCGAACAAAGGGCTCATCCTCTACGATCAGCACGTTCCACATCCGCATCCCCTCCATCATATGGGACTGAAAGAAGCAAAGGCATGCGTATCCGCACGACAGTGCCGTTCCCTTCCGCAGCCGCCATGATCTCCAGCTTCCCCGACTCCCGGAATAGCAATTGCAAGCGCTCTTTGATATTGGCCAGGCCGATACCCGGACGCTTCTTTTCCCGCACCTTGTTATGTGTGCCTGATGGATGCGCATTCCCAGGTGTAAAGGGTGTCCCGTTGTTGGAGATCTCCAGGATAAGCTCCTCCTGCTGCGTATATCCTTTGACTGTAACTACGCCGCCGCTTCGCATGTTGTGAAAGCCATGCTGATACGCATTCTCGACAAGCGGCTGCAGACATAGCTTGGGCACCAATACATAGTCCAGGTGTTGGGGCACATCGTAGAGCACTGCATGCCGGTGATCAAACCGGAAGTTCTGGATATGCACATACGCCTTCACCAACTCCATCTCCTGCTTCAAATAAATCAACTCTGTTTCGAGATTAAGGCTGGTTTCCAAAAGCTTGGCCAGCGCAATGCAGATATCTGCCGTTTCTTCATCCTGCTTGCTCAGTACATTCCAGCGAATGACATTCAATGTGTTAAGCAAGAAATGAGGATTCATCTGCGACAAGAGCATCTGGAACCGAATGGCTTCCTTCTGCCTCTCTTCCGTTTTCAGTTGTCCGATCAAACGCTGGATGTCCTTCACCATCCGGTTGAAGGAAGCAGCCAGAAACCGCATTTCTCCGTGAAAGGCATTCTCCGGCAAGGTAGTCTTCATATTATGGGGCACAAAATCCTGGAGCTTGCGCTGCAATATCGATACGGGGCGAGTAATCGTGGAGGAGATAAAAAAGGTGATGCCGATAAACAGAACAGTAAGAATCGCAGATGTGATCAAAATCCTGCTGCGCTGTGCCTCCAGATCACCAAAATAAATAGCCATGGGAAACTGACTGACGATGGTCCAGCCAAGTTGGGGAAGACGCACGGCACCGATCAGCTGCTGTCCCTCCATACGTGTGACATACGGCTGAGCTTGGGCATCTGCAATGATCTGTCTGCGCACGGAGGAACGAAGGGCATGTTCATCGCCCGTACTTGCCAAAGCCACACCGGCGTCGTTCAGCACGGCGTATTTTTGGTGAATCAGCAGCTCTCTTCCCAGTTGAAAGAGCCAGCCCTCGAAATCAATAGCAAATTTATAATAGCCGTAGGCTTCGCCGTCCTCATCAAACAAAGCATTATAAAGGCTCAGCAGAGCCCGGCTTCCAGATACCTCTACAGGCAGATCGTTGCTGTCTTCAATCACCCATACATACGTCCTCTGAGGGGTTAATTCCTTAAACACCTTGCTCGCCATCATCGTATCGTATGCGTATCTGCCCTCCGTCAATGAAGAATAGAGATTGCCGTAACGATCAGCAATATGGTAATGAACATGCGCTTGCGAGCCTCCGGTGTTCATCTCCTGACGAGAGAGGATAGGCATAACAATATCTCCGCGGGTCTGCTCATCGTAATGATCCGGATGACGCAAGAGATCGATCAACTGCGTGTTCGTTTCCAACTGCAGCATGGTCAGGAAGACACCTGACTTCAGCTTCGCCAGGCTTTGTTTGACCAGATTCAGTTGCTCGCCTGCCTGAACAGCCACACTTCTCGTAATTAATCGTTCGGTATCGCGATAGGAATACAATTGGAGCAAAGAGTAGGGAATCAGAATCAACAACAGAAATGCGAAGAACAAACGGTATTTCAGCCGGCTTGGCCAAACACGCATCAGCAGCTTCATCCTGAATCCCCCATCATGAGCTCTTATCCTAAAGCCATCATACCACTTCTCCTACTTGGCCGCATCGCGCTGGTCCCGCTGCCAGGGTACCGCATCGCTGGTTTCCTGATAGAATCGCAGCATGCGTTCCTTCAGCTGCGCCAGCGGCTCGCGGTAGGCCGGGTCGCCGGCAACATTGACCAGCTCTTGCGGATCGCGCTTCAAGTCGTACAATTCGTCGTCTTCATACAGCCGCCTTACATACTTGTAGCTCTTCGTCCGGCACATCGTCGCCTTTGTATGCTCAGGACCGCTGCTCCGATGCAGGTGCCCTCTCGGCCAGTACAGATCCTCCACCCGGTTGTTCTGCGGGGTCGAGTCCATGCAGTGCTGCTCCTCCCGCAGCCGCCCGCCTTCGCTGAATACCGCATCCCTATGCTCTTGCTCCCGGCCGCTGAGCAGCGGCACGAGGCTCTTCCCGAACTGGGTATAAGCAAGCGGCAAGCCGGTTATGTCCGCAACAGTGGCAGGAAGATCGACCAGCTCGACCAGCGCGTCGCTTACTCCCGGCCTGCTGTCGATCCAGGCGGGCGGCTTCACAATAAACGGCACCCGTGTCAGACAGTCCTCGAAGGTATTCTGCGTCTTCTCTACCAGATCATAATCGCCGTTGAAGTCCCCGTGATCCGAGAACACGAACAGGGCTGTGTCTTCGTACAAGCCATGCTGCTTCAACGCCTGGATCAGCAGGCCCAACTGATAATCGACCCTGGCGCACATGCCAAAATAAGTGGCGCGAAGCTCGTCCCACCGCTCCTCCTCCCAATGCGCCAGGCCGTAGATACTGCGCAGCTCACGCACCATGCTGGGCTTGCGCCCCCAGTTCTCGTCAGGCCGGATCCGCGGCGGCAGAGCTCGCCTGTCCGTCAAGCTGTACCATGGCTCCTCCACGCCATAAGGAGGATGGGGGTAGACCAGCGGCAGGTAGAGACAGAACGGCTGATCCGCAGGCGCCTCCGCCAAAAAACGCAGCGCATCCCGGATATGTCCCCAATCGCTGTCCGGATAACAGGAGAAGTCCGCCTCTGCAGGCTCCGACTCCAGCTTGCCGGCGAATAGCGAGCGGTAGCCATCGCTGTCCGGACCGCCCCTCCATTCATCCAGCCGGTCCATCGCATACATCGGCTTGCAGGGCATGGACGGCGTATTCTTGTGATTGCAATACTGTGCTACATTGTCCTGGGGTACCAGATCGTTTTTGCCCCCCCACCACACGTAGTAACCGGCATCCTTCAAATGCTTCAGCAGCACCGGCTCATCCGGCTTCATCATATGAAACATGGTGCGGTGCCCTCTTACGTGCGGGTACCACCCGCTCATAAAAGAGCAGCGGCTTGGCGTACAGACCGGATTCTGACAAAATGCGTTGCGGAACGAGACGGCATCTTCCCCCACGAGACGATCGAGATTGGGGGTCTGAACCGCCGGATGACCGAGATGGCCCAGCGCATCACCGCGCCACTGATCCGGATTGAACAGGATAAGATGTGGACGCTTCGCTTGGCTTCCCATGCGGATCACCGCCTTTCAGTATGATTCATTTGATCCATCGTACCAACAGACTTCATCTCCGGGTAAGGATCAATTTTATGATGATGACCTAAGGTTTTTATGAAATAACGCTGAAGCTGGGGCCTCACCGCTTCAACTGCTTGCGGTATTGCTGGGGCGAGCTTCCCGTATACTGTCTGAACAGCGTGCAAAAATACCGTTCGTTGCCGATGCCGATCCGCTCGCTCAGCTCGAAGTTGCTGAAGCTTCTTTCGAGCAGCAGCTGCTGGGCCAGCTCGATTTTCTTCCGGTTGATATAATCCACCAGGCCGAGCTGCTCTTCTCGCTTGAACATCGCGCTGAAGTAATTGGGCGAGAGCCCGACGTGATCGGCGACCTGCTGGAGCGTCAGACGTTCATGCACATGCGATGAGATAAAAGCCTTGGCTGCCTGAACCTCCGGACGATCAGAAGTCCCGCCCCGGGCCGTCATTTCTCTCACCAGCTCGCGGAGCAGCTGCAGCTGTTCTTCCAGCCGCAACCAAGCAAAGGTGTCGATCTGCCAGATCGGACGCTCCAGATGCGCTGCCGCCACCGGGCTCCAGGCGGACAATTCGGCTGCCGCTTCCCGCAGGAGCGAGGTCGCCCGGGCGGGACGGATGCGGAGCTGCCGGATCCGGGCAGCCAGCGGCGCCAGCGCGTCTTCAAACGTCTGGCAGGGAAGACCGGCTCTCACGCGGCCAAGCAGCGTATGCAGCTGCTTCCGGAGCTCGCCCTCCGCTTCCGGCAGGCCGGGTTCATGGAGCTGCAGCTGGTGAGGCAGCAGCACGACAGCCGGCTTGTCCGTGTAATAGAACAGCTCCATCACCTCATCGGCATGCTTGTAGGCGGGCTGCAGCCCATCCAGACTGCGGAACACCCCGCTGAAGGCTACCGATACCCGCAGCTTCAGATAATGTTGCGCATGCTCGATGATCGCCGTACCCAGCTCATAGGCCCGCTGCATTTGCTCCGACTGGCTGTGCATATGAGGCCAGGAGATATAACCGGCCCAGGCTGCCTCCGAATGCTCGAACAGGAAGCCTCGGCCTCTGGACTGCAAGCATTCCTCAGCCATATTGAGCAGCCCATAGCGCAAGGCGCGCTGATCCGCCTTGGAGAAGCGCTGCAGAAATGCGCCACAGTCGCCCAGCTGGATGCGGCAGGCGCAGTAGCTGTCCATGTCCAGATCGAGCATCATCTCGTGCTCCCAGGATCGGATCGATCGGGCTGGCCACTCGCCCCGCATCAGCTCGGCAAACACCTGCTTGCGCACGCGATGCACATTTTTACGCTTCGTCTGGTCCAGCCTGGTCATCTCATCGGTTTGCTTCTTCTGTTCCTTCAGGGCCGAGGCGCCCTTGCGCAGCGCCTGCAGCAGGGCTTGCTCGTCCAGCGGGACCTTCACGATATAATCTCCTACCTTCAGCTGCATCGCTTTTTGCGCATAGGCAAACTCGGAGTAAGCGGACAAGATGATGCCGTATATACCGGGAACACGCTGCTGCAGCTGCTCGATCATCTCGATGCCGTCCATCTCGGGCATGACGATGTCGGTGATGACGATCTCAGGCCGCGTCTCCTCTGCCAGCTGAAGCCCCTCCGTGCCGCTGTAGGCTTTGCCCACCAGTTCAAACTCATCCTGGTGCTTCATAAAGAAATGCTCCAGTCTCTCCAGGATCAGATCCTCGTCATCCACGATCAGGCAGCGGCAGCTGCTCATACTTCTCACCCCCGTTATCCTCGGCATAGGCGGGCAGGATGATGCTCACCCTGGTGCCTTCTCCTTTGACACTCTCGATCTGCAGCCCATAGGAGGATCCGTACCGGAGACGGATCCGCTGATGGATGTTGAACATGCCGATGCGGGCTCTCGCGCGTCCTGGCGCACTCCGCCCGTTCAGTATGCTCTCCAGCTTGGCCTGGCTCATGCCCTCCCCCTCATCCTCCACTGTCAGGCACAGCGCCTGGCGGTCGATGACCGCCGAGATCCGGATGACGCCTTCGATCCGGCCGCCCTTGTAGCCGTGGAAGATACAATTCTCCACGATCGGCTGCAGGATCATCCGCAGTACGGGAGACGTCATCAGCGTCTCCGGGATGCTCGTCTCCAATGGAAACAGGCGATTGTAGCGGACGTTCTGGATATTCAAATAGTCTCTTGCGTTGTCCAGCTCCTCGCGCAGCGTCACCAGGTGATTGACATCGCTCATGCCGTATTCCATAATCCGGATCAGCGATTGGATGATCGGATCTACTTTATCCAGCTTGCCCAGACTTACAGCGTTGCTGATCGAACCCAGCGTGTTGTACAGGAAATGCGGATTGATCTGCGCCTGGAGCATCTGGATCTCGATCTGCCGCTTCGTCTCCTCCTTCTGGTGCAGCTCCGTGAGCAGCTCGCGGATGCGCAGGATCATCGCGTCGAAGGTCGTCGAGAGCACGCCGAACTCGTCCTTGCGGTCCATGCCGATTGTGACATCCAGATTGCCCAGACGGATCTGATTCATCTTGAGCATGATGCGCTGCAGAGGCGCCCGGATAAACCGGGTGACGGCATAAGCAGCCAGCAAGCTGATCGCCATGCCGCCCGCTAGGAAGAAGACGTAATAGCGCTGCATCGTCGCCAGCGACCGGGCCAGCATCCCCTCGTCATGCATCGAGATGACCGACCAGCCGAACCTGGCGGACGCATGCTTGTTGATCGTGAGGGGACGCCCCTCCGGCGTGGCGGCCTTGATCGTCCCGTTGTTCGCGGCGGCGATCTCCTGCGAGGACACCCCCTGGAACGCCAGGGTATGCGAAGCCTCGTCATACGTGCCGAACAGCCCCGGCACGCCGGCTACCAGCCGTCCCGAGGCATCGATAATTGCAATGCTGATATCGCTCTCGCGATTGATCTGGAGCAGCCGCTGCTCGATCCTTCTCATGTCCATGTCCAGCGCTGCGACAGGCGCCTCCCTGCCGCTGTCCAGCGCCTTGAGCAGCGTGACAGTCCAGCCGGCATAGGTGGAACGATAGGTCGGGCTGACCGAGATCGACAGGGCATCCTCCCGCGCCAGTCCGACCAGCGGCTCGCGCTCCGCCAGGGATTCATTGAAGACCCTGGAGAGCAGCGAAGTGCCGCTGATCGAGTAGTCGGGATGAATGATATACAGATTATGAATATAGTTGTAATTTAGCTCATACAAGCGCCGCATCTGCGGATGCAGAGCTTCCGGCTCCCGCAGGCCGCCGTCATAGGCCGACTGGACCGAGAACAGGATCGTCTGCAGGGAAGTAAAGCTCAGCTCCAGATATTCGTCCGTCTTGGCCAGGATCTCCTGGACGTAAAGCGTATTGTTCTTGCTGATCTCATTTTTCACCGCGACATAGGCCAGTTGGGTCAGAAGGGTCGTGCAGCAGAGGACAAACGTAAAGCAGATCATAAACAGCTTGAACGTCAGACTGCTGAACTTAAGCTTCATCCCTACTCCCCCATCGCCGCTAGTTCTCGAGCCTGCAGCTACTGCAGCACTCCCGCAGCCGCAAGCGTCTCTGTCACATACTTCCGATAGTTCTCATAGTCATACCGATTCGTCAAGGTTTCCTTGTAATCCTCCCATTGACTGAGCGGAGCGCGTCCGGTCATGAATCGCAGCAGCGACTCGCTGATATACTTCTGGCGGTCCGAGTAGAGCCGGTCGTCCGGATCGGGGACGATGATCGCTCGGGCCGGATTGGGCACGACATGATCCAGATTGACCTGGTGGAAGCCCGCCGTATCCGGATTTTGGAAGTCATAATACAGCTCGTCATCGGCTCGACGCGGCATATAATAGTTCGATGTCCAGCGGTAATTGTTCAGGATATCTTCTGCGCTCTCCTTGACGATCGTATCGCCCTCCATGTGCCACTGGACGCCTTCGATGCCGTAGGAGAAGGCTTTCCTTGCTTCCTCGTCGGTGTACCAGTATTGCAGGAACTCGAAGATTCGCTCCATCTTCTCCGGATCCCTCGCCGCTTTCACGGAGATGCCCCAGGAATTGCTCTGGGATGCGGTATTGCCGAGGATGCGGTCGCCATAAGGGCCCTCGACAGGCGGGACCGTGACCCACTCCGGCACCTCCCCTCCGATCTCCTGCATATTCTTCTGATTGGCCGGTTCCATCAGCCGCCAGCCGGTTACCAGCATGCCGACCTTGCCCCGGAACATCTTCTGGTTCAGCTGCTGTACGTCATTGATCGATACCCAGTCCGGATCGACGACGCCGCTGTCAACCATCTCGGAGATATAGGCCAGCGCCTCCCGTGTCCGGTCATCCGTCGCACCGAGCACCAGCTCGCCATCCTTCACATCTACAACTTCCGGATGGGCGCCGAACAGCCAGAATACCTCGCCCCAGCCCAGATTGATCAGACTGCCGTCCTTGCCGACACCAGCCACAAAGCCATACGTATCCTGCTGGCCGTTGCCGTCGGGATCTTCAAAAGTAAACGCCTTCATCACTTCCAGCAACTCGTCCGTCGTTTGCGGGATCTCCAGTCCTAGCGCATCCAGCCAGTCCTGGCGGATCCACCAGCCGACCGTGCCGCTCACTGGCTCGAAGGCCGGCGCGCCGATCTGCTTGCCGTTATAGCTCAGATCGCTCCATTGCTGCTCAGTGAAGTGTGCCTTGTAATCCGGATACTGCTCCAACTGCTCTGCAAAATCGGCAGTCACGCCTTCCTCGTAGTACTTCACCGCTGTCGCACGGTCCTTGAAGTAGATCAGATCGGGGATATCGCCCGAAGCGATCAGGGCATTGAGCATCGCATCGGCCTGGTCCGGCGCCGGAATCATGTAGTCCAGCTCGATATTGACCGCCTCCTCCAGCATCTGCCTGAGCGGATCCTCCGCCTTGTCGGGCATCGGCGTAGCCGGATTGAATGCCCCGGAATTGAACACCGAGAGCTTCAAATGCTTGTCGAAGGTCTTGGCATTGCTGTCCTGCTGTGCATCAGGCTCCTGAGCATCAGGCGCTGTGGAGGAGTTGACGTTCGCTCCGTTGGCATCCGGAGTCCCCGTGGCCTGGTTGTTGCCTGCGCAGGCCGCCAGCAGCGACATACATAGCACGAGGGCGACCAGCATGGACAAGCGAGGGTTGACAGTACTCATGATTGACCTCTCCTTTATTCATAATCATATCTATTATCAAGACAAATAGCCATGATAATCATCCTTTGACGGAGCCCAGCAGAACCCCTTTGGCAAAATGCTTCTGGATGAACGGGTAGACGAGCAGGATCGGTACGGTAGATAACATAACGGCAGCCATCTGGACCGAAAGGAAGCTGGCCGGCAAGCTCGGATCATTGACCGCATCCACCGACTGCGTCTGAAAATTAAGCAGGATATTGCGCAGCACCACCTGCAGCGGATACAGCTGCTGATCGCGAATATACATGATGCCGTCAAAGTAGCTGTTCCAGTGAAACACAGCGTAGAACAACCCGATGGTCGCGATAACCGGCAGCGAAAGCGGCAGGACGATCCGCCACAGCACCCGGAAATCACCGGCGCCGTCCACCTTGGCCGATTCTTCAATCTCCGGGGGCAGCTGCTCGAAGAAGCCCTTGACGATGATCAGATTGAAGGCGCTGATCAAACCGGGGATGATGAGCGCCCAGACCGTATCGAGCAGCCCGAGATACCGCGTAAGCAGGTAGGTGGGGATGATCCCCCCATTGAACAGCATCGTGAAAATGACAAAGAGCAGCATGGCTGAGCGCCCCGGCAGATGTTTTTTGGACAAGGAATAGGCCATCAGCACGGTGAAAAACAGGTTGAGCGCGGTGCCGACCACGGTGCGGAACAACGTCACCTGATAAGCGTTGCCCAGGCCATAGCCTTGCATGACCTGCTTGTAGGCATATAGCGTGAACTGCTCGGGGATCAGCACAACTCCCTTCCGCACAACCTCGGCAGCGGGTGTAAAGGAAACACTAAGGACATAGAAGAAGGGGAACAGGCAGGCAAGCCCCGCCAGCAGCAGCAGGACGGCGTTGATGGCTTGCAGCAGCTTCTCGCCCCGGCTAGTGGTTATCATTTCGCGCCCTCCCTTTTACCAGATTTGCCCGTCAAAGCGTTTGGCCAATTGATTGGCCCCGATCACCAGAAAAAACGCAATGAAGGATTTGAAGATGCCAACGGCAGTGGCCAGGGAAACATTCATCCGCTCCAGCCCCTCCCGGTACACCCAGGTGTCGATGATATCCGCCTTCTCCAGATTGAACACATTGGCCATCATGAAGATCTGATCAAAGCCGGCATCCAGAATATGACTCAGCTTGAGAATCAGCAGGATGATGATGACATTGCGGATACCGGGCAGCGTCACATGCCAGATCTGCCTTGCCTTGGACGCGCCATCGATCTTCGCTGCCTCGTACAGGCTCGGATCAATGCCTGCGAGCGCCGCCAGGTACAGAATGGCCCCCCAGCCCGTTTCCTTCCATACGTCGGAAGCGACGATGAGCGGCCGGATCCAATCGGGCTCGGTCAGAAAGGAGATCGACGAGAGTCCCCAGCCCTTCAGCAGCTGATTCACCAGCCCGTCTCCCGGCGCGAGCAGCGCAACCATCAGCCCGTATACGATGACCCAGGAGACGAAGTGGGGAAGATAAGTCAGCGTCTGTACGGAGCGCTTGAACCACACCAGCCGCACCTCGTTGAGCATAAGCGCCAGCAGGATGGGCGTCGTGAACCCGAACAGCAGCTTGTACAAGGAGATCAGCAGCGTGTTGGCCATGATATCCCAGAAATAGACGCCGTTGATAAACTGGCTGAAATTGCTGAGCCCAGCCCATGGGCTGTCCCAGAAGCCGAGCATCAGCTTGTAATCCTTGAAAGCGACGATCAGCCCGAACATCGGCACGTACTTGTACACCGCGAAATAGAGCAAGCCCGGCAGTAGAATAAGATACAAAAAGGAATGTCGTCTCACCGTCCGGAGCAATCGAACCGGCATTGCCAATCACCTGCATTTCTGTAGAGGGTATAGCCTTATTCTAAGGTGAATGCGGATACACAAGGTTCGCGATCCTCCCCTGTTGGTTCAAAATATTACGATGGAAGAACACTAAAAAACCGCCAGCGCATAACTGGCGGTAAACCTATCTATCTGGGCTTACGCCCAGCCTTTATATTGCAAATAATCAAAATCCGCATGGAGCTCCTGACCCGACTGGTCCTGCACGGCAATGCCGATGAAGCTGCCTGTGTACTTGCCTCCCGCGCCGTAATCGTCCGACAGTATGCTGGCGTCCAGCTGCGGCCCCACCGCCTGCCAGCTCTCTTCATCCTCAGACGCATAATACTGGAGGCTGCTGCCTTCGATGACGACCTTCAGGTAGATGGCTGCCCAGCCTGCGAGTGCAAGCGGCTCTGCCAGCGGCTCATCGAAGCTCCCGTCATCCCGGCTGATCAGCCGCAGGCAGATCCCGGCCTGCTCATCCTGCGTGACATGCAGATAATAGAAGTTGTCCGTATCGTAATAACAGACCAGACCGGCCGTCTGCATCGGCGTCTGCGGCGAGAAGTCCAGGCTCGTGACGGCTTCGCAGTGCTTATGCTGCTGCCGGCGTGCCAGCAGACTCTGACGGAACAACGAGGTCAGAAAATCCCTTCCTCTGAGCCGCACATAGCCTGGCCGCTCCGCAAGCGAGCACCAGCTGCTCTCGACCGGGATCCGCAGCGACTGCAGCTGCATGTCCAGCCGATCGCCGTCAAACTCCTCCCGCCATACGACCGAAGGCTCGCCGGATACGGTGGACTCGGGTGCTCTGCTCGCCGCCGGCCCCTCTACATGGACGTATGGGCGATTGCCGCCTCCGCTCAACCGCAGCCAGCCGCTCTCTGTCCAATGAACCTTCTGGATGCTTGTCTCTCTGCCCAGGTTGCATCTGCGCTCCGGCATCAGCGGCCGCCCGCACAGATGCACGATATAGTGCTCGCCATCAGGCGTATCGACATAGCTGGCATGCCCTGCCTTTTGCAGCTCAAGTGTCTCATCGCCCTCTGAGGTCAGCATCGGATTGTCCGGATCGGTCTCATACGGGCCCCAGATCGAGGTCGAGCGGGCCATGGACACCGCATGCCCCCAGCCGGTGCCGCCTTCCGCAGTCATCAGATAATAGTAGTCGCCCCGCTTGTACAGATGCGGACCCTCCGTTTTGCCGAGCTCGGAGCCGGTGTAGATATTGCGCACCTCGCCTATCAGCGACTGCTGTTCCGGGCAATATTGCTGCATGACGATCCCCGCCATCGTCTGCTTGCCCTTGCGGGGATCGAGCCTCATATTAAGCAGCCATTTGGTGCCGTCGCTGTCATGGAACAGGGAAGGATCGAAGCCGCTGCCGTTCAGGAATACCGGATCGGACCAGGGGCCTGTGATGTCTGGCGCTGTCGTCAGATAGTTGGGTGTGTCCATCAGCGGCCATTTTTTGTTGGTCACGTTGGTGTAGATGAGGTAGAACAAGCCATTGTCATAGCTTAGGCAAGGCGCCCACACGCCGCCGGAGTCGGGCACCCCTCTCATGTCGAGCAGCCGCACATCATCGAGCGGCCGGCTGACCAGTGTCCAGGTCGCAAGATCACGCGAATGATAGATCATCACGCCAGGGAACCATTCAAAGGTTGAGGTCGCCAGATAATAATCCTCCCCTACGCGAACGATGGAAGGATCGGGATGGAAGCCGGGTAATATCGGGTTGGTAATGGTAGTCATCGATAGTCTCCTTTCGTATTGCAGCCGCGCAGCAGAACAGGCCGGTCTCCGTCCGCATGCCAAGGCGTCTCATAGGAAGGCTGCTGCGTATAGCGTTTCATGCCCAGACGAAGCTTGACACCCGCCCCCGGGGCCAGGCGCACGGGAACCCATTTGCCCGAAAGCTCAACGGATCTGCCCCGCTCTCCCTGTTCGTTGAACAAGGCTGCGCTGGTGAACGCATGCTCGCCGAACGTTCCAGCCTGCATGATCACTTCCCGCTCCTCGGAGAGCGACAGATTGACGAGCGTGACGACAGCCTCCTCATCCTTCAGCTCCTCGACGAGCGCAGCGACATCCTCCGGCAGACCGGGTCTTCTCCGCAGGCCATCGTAGTAACGGAGCCTGCCATGCTGCAGTCCGCCATGCGAGATATGCATCGGCGCGCCCCACATCAGCTGCACCAGTCCTTCAAAATAAAGCGGGCACATCTCCTGCCACTTGTGGATGCTTGATAAGGCTCCGGCGTTGAAGTCGTCGGTCACCCACTGCTGCGGATCGCCCGCCTCCGATCGCATCTTCTGAAGCTGATGCTGCACCAGCCGGTAGTTGGCGTGAAGGATCTGCTCCGGGTAGTCCGGATAGTCGCCCTGCATGAAGCGGAACCAGGGAACGGTGTTGGCAATGTAGTGCTTGGTCTCCTTCATCGTCGCATCGTTGCGCCCGGAGTAACCGGGGATCTCGATGTACTTGTAATCATCCGACAGCGGGATGCGCTTCACGCGCTCCGCATCCTCCTGCGCCATCGAGATCGACCACAGATAGACCGGCCAGGTCGGTACCTGCACGCGATAATCGGTCCAGCCGGCATCGATATGCTTGTACGGCACCTGCCACACGCCATCGATCTCCTTGCCGAGCCGCCAGTTATAGTCCAATTGAGAGCGGGCAAAATCAAGGCTCGATAGATCTCCGGTCAACAGGGCTTTGTTCATGCTTGCGTTCAGAAGCGGCTCCATGATCGTCAGCAGACCGTGCGGCCAGCGCCAGCCGTAGAAGCCGCCCCACCATTTGCCGTCATTATACTCGCCGATCTCGCCGGACAGTCCGATGTTGTCCGGGATCACGCCCCCATTGCGGGCGGTGCGCGCCTCCCAGGCCTCCACGTAATCGATCACCCATTGCCTGAACGATTCGTCCCCTGTATGCAAGTAAGCATTGGTCAACAGACCGGTGGCGTTCAGATTGACCGGCACATCGCCCTTCGCCTGCCTCTCATTCATCAGACGGATGATCTCCCGGTACACCTCGTCGTCAGACCATGGACATCGACCGCTGGCGAAGTCCACGCCTGCCAGATCCTCGAAGGGCGACAGGTAATCGTCCAGGATGCCCCGGTGCGTGACCCAGTCCTCCTCGGTCATCTCGAAGCGCGGCCCCTTGCTGCCGGTGATCGGCGAGCGCATCAGCTTCCGCTCCGCATCATAATTGTCTGCCTCGGGATGATCTCCCGTATACAGCCCGGCAAAGGCAACCGCACGCTGGCGCGTCTTCAGATGCTCCGGGGCAGCCAGTCCCAGGAAGTAGAAGTACAAATAGCCCTCCCCGTGATGCATCCAATCGTAGTAGCCGTCGAATTCTTGATGGATCTGCCCGTACTGCGTCCACTGCCAGGTGATGCTCTCCCACATCTCGGCAGCCAGCTTCCCGACCCGCGCGTCGCCGCCGAGCGCATAGAGCAGGGCCAGATTCATGAATCCCTCATACGGATCGTCCGATCCATCCATGCCCGGCCAGTCCTGGCGCCAGATCAGGGTACCGTCCTCCCTGGTGTAGCGTTCGACAAACTCGACAGCCGCTTCGTTCAGACCATCCAGCAGACGCCGCTGCAGCAGCGCCCATTGCGGAGGCAGCCAGCTGTCGGTGACCGTAATCGTATTCGCATTCAAAGGTAGCAGCTCCCCTTCGTTAGTTTTTTATAAGAAACCTATTCCGATATTATAACTCATTTCTGGACATTTGTAATTACCACGAAGAATTCCGCTACTAGTGCTTTCTGTAACGGACCCAGTAGGCGCTATTGGTGCATAAAGCATGAGAATAGTGTGGCTGCGGACAGACGATCCGTTATCTGGCCGATGGACGCGTGTAACCATCGGTTAGTTGGGGAATAGCGGATCTGGTGTCCGATAAAGTGGCAGTCCGCTCCTACTTGTGAGGAATAGCGCCTACTGTGTCCGCTCGTGGAACGAGCGCTACGCACAGATAATAAAACTAAAGAAGGAGCCGTGGACAACACGACTCCAGTAGCACAGTAGACCGCTTCAAAGGCGGGCGGGTTGCGACGAATATAGCCTATCATGTCATCCGACTTCGATCGGAATGTATATTTTTATACTCGCTTCGTGTGCCTTATAATATTGCCCTTCATAGTATTCAAAATCAAATCCGCCTGACAGCATGCCCCCATGCTTGGCGAACCATGTCCCGTAAATATAGCGGTATGTGAGGGGCAACGGGGTACGATGAGGTCGAGATTTAAGGTTCGGATTGCCGGCGCTAACTGCTCATGGGCCTTGCGCAGACGCAGCGTATCTTTGATTAACAACTTGTGATGCGGCACCCGACAGTCCATCGCGTGGGCAACTAAGGCGTCGCTCTCCAGGGATTTGAAGTGAAAGAGACGTTCGCCGCCGACGAGCCAGCCGATGATGAGGTACTGCAAGATCCGATGTGTAGGGAAGATGGCGTTCACCGCTTTGGCTTGACCCAGAGTCCGAAGCGTTTAATTGAATCGAATCGATTCAAGGAAGCCAAGAATGACTTTACTGCCTGCAAAACTTGTAGCGTTTCTCATGAGACGGCACTTGCGTAAATCAAGTTTAAGGTCTTTTGAGAAGTAAATAAAGAAGGAAATTTGTAGTATCATAAAGCATGCTTTATGAAACAAAGAAATAAGGACAAACTCTCCTGCCCCTCGCGGATGTACAAACAATAACCCTCCTCACATGTAATCCGAAAGCATCGGTCAAAGGCAGGCCCGGCATGTTTGCCAGGGCCTGCCTTTGCTAAATAATACCGTCTCGCGCCTTGAAGTTGCATTCGGACGTCTTACGGTTTTTATTGTATGATTTTCATCAGGCTAGGAATACGGTATACTTAACTTATGTAAACTTCTGAGCAAGGGAGGTTTAGCTTGTGAGCTGGTTTTATTGGCCAGAGTTTATCGGCACCATCGTGTGTGCAGTGCTGTTACTGTTCGCTATTTATTACGGCGTTCGCAAATGGTTCAGCATCCCCCGCAGACTTAAGCAACTAGAGAGTACTGTATATAAAAAACAACAATAATTAAAAGGGGCTGTCCCAAAAGTCATCGTTCGATGACTGAGGGCCGGCCCCTTCTTCAAATTGTAAAACACAAAGAAACCGTTTCTTAGTAAAATGGAAGTGCGACCAACCATTTAAGAAAGGAGCGGTTTCTTTGTACATTCAATATACCATGGACCAACTTTATCTGCCAATGGATTTAGAGGACGACATCCCCCCACATCACCTCGTTCGCGTTGTGAACGAAGCCGTCAATCGTCTGGACGATCGGATTTTTTCTGCTGCTTATCCGGGTGGAGGACGAGACAGCTATCACCCCAAAATGCTCACCAAAGTCATCATATATGCCTACACGCAACGAATCTACTCCTCCCGTCAAATTGCTAAAGCCGTCCGCGAGAACGTCATGTTTATGTGGATTGCCGGCAGACAACGCCCAGACTTCCGCACCATTAATCGCTTTCGTTCCGAGCGTATGAAGGACGTACTGGAGACCGTCTTCACTGGCGTACTCCAATTTCTTGCTGAGGAAAAGTACGTTAAGCTCGAACACTACTTTGTCGATGGCACCAAGATCGAAGCCAATGCAAATCGGTACACGTTCGTCTGGAGCAAGGCCGTCGTGAAGCACAAGGCGAAGCTGCAGGAAAAAGTGCACACGTTGTTTGCCACGATTGAAGCTGCGCAGACACAATAAGATCAGGAGCAGGCTGGAGTGGACCTTGCTGAATTAGGCGAAGCGTCGTTCCTGACCAGCGAAAAGCTGGAAGCAGCCATTGAGCAAGTAGAAGCAAACTTGGAAGCTCGGCCCAAGGACAAGCCGCTTAAAAAAGCAGTACGTGTGCTACGTAAAGACCTCCTGCCCCGCTTGCAGACATACGAGCGTCAACAAGAAATTCTCGGGGACCGAAACAGCTTTAGCAAGACCGATCCTGACGCCACCTTCATGCGAATGAAAGAAGATCACATGCGCAATGGTCAGCTCAAACCAGCTTACAATGTACAAATTGGAACGGAAGAACAATTCATTATCGGATATAGCTTGCACCAACGCCCAACCGACACGCGATGCCTGAAACCCCATCTAGAGAAGGTGAAAGGCGAGCTTGGTAAGCTCCCCAAAACCATCATTGCAGACGCTGGATACGGTGGAGAAGAAAATTACGCTTACCTGGAAAGCGAACAACGCGAAGCCGTGGTAAAGTACAGCACTTACCACAAGGAAAAGTCAAAGAAATGGCAGCAAGATATCAGCAAGCTGGACAATTGGCAGTACGACGAGATGGAAGACACGTGGACGTGTGCAGCCGGACGAAAACTCGTATTCCGTTATGAAAGCAAGGAAGAGACCGAAAGTGGATATGAAATTAGAAAACGGCATTATCGGAGCGAGAGTTGTGAAGGTTGTCCGCTTAAGGAAGCTTGCACGAAAGCGAAAGGAAATCGAGAAATCAGCGTCAGCTTGAAGTATTTGCGTTACAAGCAACAAGCCCGTGAGAAACTCAGAAGTGAAGAAGGATATGCGTTGTCGGTTCGAAGGATGATTGAGCCGGAGAGTGTGTTCGGGCAAATGAAGAACAACCGGGGATTCCGGCGTTTCCTGCTTCGAGGCCTGCCAAAAGTGAGCCTAGAGGTCGGGTGGCTTTCGCTTGCTCACAATTTGCTTAAAAAGGCAGCAATAGACCAAAAGGCAAGAATGGCGGTGCAGGGATGAACCCCTAGCACCGCCATTTCTAAATTTCCACCGATTAATTCAAGATGTGAGCTGTCTCATCAAGCGAATGAAGTTGCTTTTGAGACAGCCCCTTTTCTCATCACCACGGGGTGACAGTACTAATGGTTACACTATTTGCGTCTGTGCCAGCACTATAAAAAATCTGTGACACCGGCGCTGCATATCCATAGATCATTATACCGGTAAAAGGTGTAGTTTGGTCCATAGTGCAGTCACTTCTATTGGTACAAGAATTTGATTGTGTAAAATCAACAACTTTCCCGATGACTCCATCTGTACCAATAAATCCGTACCCGCTGAAATTCATAGAGTTGGTAATTCTAGGACGGGTTGTACCATCCCGATCATAGGCAAGCATGTATGTGCGCAAGCTGTGGTTGATGGTTCCTTTAGTCATTTGAAAAAAAACCTGTAGACCGGCATCAATTAAGCCATTATTGTTGTATCCTTCAAAATAATCGGTGTCTGCCGCAATCGTGACAGTCTTCCCGTCTTTTTCTACTTCAGCTTCATTAAACCGAATTGGCGCATGCTTTTTAATAAATTCAGCATCCTCGGGACTCAGGGCTTCTCCAACCTCATATTCCTCTGCAATCCGTTGCAGTTCTGCTGCGATTCCATCATTGACTACATTTTTTCGCAATGCAGGATTGGACTCTGATGCCCTTTGCTTAACTTGTTCTTCTGGACTAAGAGCAAAAGCAGCAGTAGCGAATGACATTATTAATACCATTACCAAGGTAAACGCGAACCATTTCTTCATGTACAATTTGCCTCCTTATACAGTTCAAGCTTTGGATTTAGATCAGCTCTACCCATCCAAAATCTTTTTCACCCCCGTCCCCCGATTTCAGTTTAACTTTCAGTAGCAAGTATTCTTCAATTAGTTAGCGTTCTCAAGTTGCTCTTGCTCAAGTAAAGCAAAGTCATCGGAAGAGCTCACCTATTACATAGACGACGTAAACCACAGCAATATTACGTTCTTCATTCAATTTTTTTCATTTCCTTTTATTTCAGCTCGGCTGGTGTTGTCCATTCCGCATCTAAATAAGCTGTCTTATCCCGGACTAATATGCCCCGTCGCTGAAGGGAGGCAAGCTGCTTATTGCGCATAAACGGGGCATAATGCTGCCTATTCTCTTCAAACAATTGTTGTAGTTGCTCATGAGTCTCAAGCTTGTTTTCCGGGACAAATAATCCATCGTCCTCTACAACGCTTAGATTTATCTCCTGTCCTTCATCACCTAGGCGATGCGGTTCTTTTACGATTAACCCTTGTCCGCAAAGTTCATTCCTCCAGAGGCAATATCTGCAAATTGATCTGTACTCAACATGTCCTCTCCTTCTTTGCCCACGAACCGGTCTGTCTCCTTCGGAAGCAAACCCGAGCATACGTTTGCAATGCCCAGTTTAACATGCCCGGATCTTTTAAATAATGAATAGATTTCTTTATTGGACTGAACAAATTTCTCGAAAACAAACGAGCAAACAGGCCTATGCTCTCATGCACAGGCCTTAGCTAAATACTTTTATCCACCATTCGACATACATCTAAGCATGACCTCTCCAAGCTCGACCAGACGTCTCCCCACAGCGCTAAAGCTTCGGTGTCAGCGGCGCCAGCAGCAATTGCTCCATCAGCGCCGCACGCAGCTCGCTCAGCTTCGCCCCATACCGGGGGTCCGCAGCCAGATTGCAGATCTCCTTCGGATCGTTCTCCAGATCGTACAGCTCCTCCCGGTCGCCGGTGTAGTAGCTGTACTTCCAGCCGTTCTTGCGAATGCAGGCACTGCGTCCCCGCACCGTATAGTCCAGGAACCATCTCGTCCCGCGTGCGGCTGCCTGCTCTCTGGCAAACTCGGCAAAGTCGGCCAGGTTATCGAGCGGCGGCGGCGGCGGCTCCTCCATCCCGACCTCGGCGAATATCTCGGTACGATGCTCATCCTTGCTGCCGCGCAGCACATCCGCAAAGGAAACGCCTTGCACGTCGCTGCCAGTCGGCAGCCCGATGAGCTCGAACAGCGTCGGGAACAAATCGATATTGCTGAGCTGCGCTTGCCGGCGCAGGCCGCCTCCCGCCAGACCCGGCGCCTTCATGACCAGCGGGATCCGCAGCAGACAGTCATAGAAGGCTTTCGTCTTGCCGATCATGCCGTACCGGCCGGCAAAGTTGCCGTGGTCTGCCGTGAAGACGATGATCGTCTCTTCAGCCAGGCCCTGCCGCTCTATGGCATCCATCACCATACCAACCGCTTTGTCGATGTACGTGATCATCCCGTAATAAGCGGCAATTATATGCTTGCGCTGCTCCGCGCTGTAGCTGTCAAAGCCATTGACCTGGGATTGTACATAATGTGCGAAGGGATGACTGGACCAGTCGATGTCAAGACCGTCCAACTCTTCGATCAGATCCGGAGCGTACATCGAATGATAAGGCTCGCATACGACATTGGGCCAGTGCGGATCAGGGAAGGAGCAGTACAGGAAAAACGGCTGCTCCCCGCACGCCTTCATGAACCGGATCGCATCCTCTGCAATGCGGTGGGTCTGACATAACGTTTCATGGAACGGCTCCGCCTCGTCAATCCAGCCTTCCTGAAGAACGATCCCCTCCGTATCCGAAGTACGGGACCAGGCATCTTCGCCGGATTGCAGGAAGCGTTCCCGTTTCTCCTCGTGCCGGTAACGATATACCGCCTTGTCCGCCTCCGTAATCATGCCATGCGTTTTGCCCCAGTGCGAGTATTCCTCGCGATAGTCGAACCACTGCTCCATGTACTCATCAGTAAACGTATGGTTCTTCCCGGCCAGGCCCAGCTTGTAGCCGTGCGCCTTCATCGTCTCGATGGAAAAGGCGCCGCGCGCTCCGCCGACATGATGCTCATCATACATGAAGGTAGCGCCATTGCGGCTGATGTATTGACCCGTGAACATCGCGACTCTGGATGGGACGCATAACGGCGAAGCGCAGAACGCCTGCTCGAAGATCTGCCCCTCCCCGGCCAATCGGTCGATATGAGGCGTCCGGACCAGAGGGTGACCCATGTAACCCAAGGAATCGTAACGGAGTTCGTCACAGACGATAAACACGATATTTTTTGGCATGGCTTTGATGCCTCCTTCCCTCAACCTTCCGTACCGCCTTGCTGCTGCCAGTACAGCGCCCCGGCGGGATGCTGCTCATCCTTCCATTCGGACTTGTACCGCAGCAGCTCCTCGCGCAGCCTGGCTTCAATCGTCTTGAACGCCTCCTGCCCGGACAGATCCCAGCGCTCCCCGGGGTCGCTCCGGAGATCGAACAACTGGGTGCGAACACCCTCCGCCGTACGGTACTGGATGAGTTTGTACTGGTTGTCTTTTACCGCGCGCACCTTGCTCTCGTAGGCCGCATACAGCGTTTCCCTGCCCGTCCATTGGCTATCCCCGAGAGCAGGAGCAAAGCTGATCCCTTGCACGGATGGCGGAATCTGTACACCCGCCAGCTCGCACAGCGTCGGGAAGAGGTCGAGCAGATAGACATAGGCTCCGCTGCGCTCCCCTTGCGGAATCCCCGGACCGCTCAGGCTGAGAGGTACGCGGATGCTGTGCTCATACGCGCTCTGCTTGCCGAAGAGCCCGTGCTGCCCCAGCGCCAACCCGTTGTCCGCGCAATAGACGATGATCGTATTGTCGTCCAGCCCTCTTCGCTTCAAGGTCGACAGTATGCGGCCTGTCTCTTCATCCAGGTGACTGATCATGCCATAGTAGTCTGCCAGATGCTCGCGCACATCCGCTTCTGTGCGAGGCTGCGGCGCCAGCAGCTCGTCACGAATGCCACGAATCCCGTAATCGAAGGGATGCTCCGGCAGGAAGTTCTCGGGCAGCCGCAGCCGCTGCGGATCATAGCGCTCACGGAACCTCTCCGGCATGCTTCGCGGATCATGGGGCGCCATGAATGAGACATAGAGGAAAAACGGCTGTTCGCTCTCGTATCCGTTCAGCCAGTCAACGGCCGCATCCGCGAACAGCTCTGTCGAATGCTTGCCAGGCCGGATATGGTCACACGCCATCCGCACCGTACTGCGGGTTCGCATCGGATCGAGGATATGCTTCGACCGGCCCGCGTATTGTCCCGTCGGATCGAATGCGCAAGCCGGCACATTCCAGTGGTCCCACATGCCGCCGAAGAAAATCTCCGCGCCGTCGGTGAAGCTGCGGGCATAAGCATCCGGTCCGTTATGCCATTTGCCGATGCCGCATGTGCGATACCCCTCCTGCCGGAGCACCTCGCCCAGCAGCGCATGCGTCTGAGGGATGCGCTGACCATGCTGCTCGAGCGCGAAGAGGGTTCGTCCCGTGTGCAGCATCGCACGGCTCGGCATGCATACAGCGCCGACCGTGCCGCCGGGGATATGGGCCTGGGTGAAGGTGAAGCCGGCGCGGACCAGCCGATCCAGAGTAGGCGTCATGACCTCGCTGTTGCCGAGCGCGCCAATCGTATCATGGCGCTGATCATCGGCAAGCAGAAACAAGATGTTGGGGCGCTTGCTTCTCACCGGGTGTCTTGTCATCGTCTCTCCGCTCCCCCCTCTGCGGCCAAGCCAAGCCGGACGTATTGTTCCTGCGGCGCTTCATGCTCCTGCAGCAGCTGCCGCAGCAGCTCGGCAAGTCTCGCCTCCTCCCCGGCATCTCGGCAAGGCTGCTCCTGCTTCGGGTCGCGCTCCAGGTCGAACAGCAGCGTGTCCAGCGCCAGCTTCCTGTGCTTCAGCCCGGCCCCGATCTTGAGCGGCCTCACGCCATGCATGAAGCCGAACGGCTCGGCCAGCTCCGCCCCCCGCAGCTCCTCCAGCGTGAACAGGCTTTTCATATGCGCCGGCATAAGCGTGTAGTTGTATAAAGGCTGATTCGATGCGTCCGCCGGCCCCTTCATATACACATACCTTCCATCCGTCACATTGACGTGGCCGCCGTGGATGCCGAACAGCGCCGCCTCCCGTACAGGCTGATCGCGCTCGATAACTCCGCGCAGCGGCTTGCCCAGCATCGTATCCGGGATCGGCACCCCGAAGTAGTCCAACAGCGTCGGCGCCATATCGATCATCTGGACCAGACTGGCCCGCCGCTCGCCCTGCACCCCGCTTCGCGGATCCCAGATGAAGAGCGGCGTGTTCGCCACTTCGTTGTAGAACGGCTGATGACACTTCGCCCATTCGTCATGCTCCCCCAACAGGAAACCATGGTCGGTGTTGACGATCAGCATCGTATCCTGCCACAGGTCCAGCTCATCCATCGTATCCAGCAGCTTCCCGAGGTACGCATCGCACATGCTGAGCAGCGCCGCATACTCATAACGGCAATGCTCGATCTGCTCGGGCGTCTCTTGCACCTTGGCATAATTCGGCCAGTCGAAGACCGGTCCCTCATAGGCATGGGGATAAAGATCCTTGTACCGCTGCGGCGCATGGAACGGCTCATGCGGGTCGAACGTTTCGAGCTGCAGGAACCAGCGGTCCGCCGACGCATTGGCCTGGATGAACTCCAGGCCGGCGGCGAACGTTCTCGCCTGCGGGTAGTCCGCCTCCTCGCGGATATAGCTGCGGTTCACGACATCCTGGCGGAACATCGCGTTTGCCAAAGTCTTGCTAAGGTGCGGCGGCGCCTGAGGATCGTTGACCGACCCTTTCCAGGGATCGCCCTCTTGACCGCGAATCAGCTCACAGCTATTGTACCGTGTATGATACGTCGCTCCGCCATCCTCCCAATAATGCTGGTGATCCGTCACGAGATGCGTGTAGATCCCCTGGCGCTTCAGCAGCTCGGGCATTGACTCGTCAAACGGCTCGATCGGCCCCCAGCTGCGATGCAGAAAATTGTACCGTCCCGTATGCAGATCCCGGCGGGCCGGCATGCACGGCATGCTGCCGACATAGCTGCCATCAAACGTCGCCGACCGCTGCGCCAGCCTCCGGAAGTTGGGCGCATGCACCCAATCGCAGCCGTAAGGCGGCAGCATATGCCGATTTAGCGTGTCGAACATGCACATAATGGCTTTCATAATCAGTCCTCCACCGCAATCACAGTAATCGCCCCTGTATCCGGCCCGTTATGATAGCCGAAATAACCGTCCAGCATAAGCGGCGCCTCCGTGTCTATATAATCAAACACGCGCACGCCATCCACATAGAGGAAGATCCTGACCCCATCTGCCATATCCTCCGTACCTGCCTGGACGCGGTACGTTTGCTGTCCGCCTGCAAAATGGGTGTTCGGCGTCGTGCGGATTATCCCTCCGGCTCCATCGACAAACCGCTGCAGCTCCCACTGATTGGGCTTGAGAACGATCAGATACGCGGTATCTGCCGACTGCCAGATCAAGCTGGACGATTCCTTCTGCGAACGCAGCACAATACCCGGCCAGTCCCGGCTCATGCCATTGAAGGTATAGCGCAGATCGAACTCGAACAGCTCGTCGCGGAAGGTCTCGCCCAGATACTTGTTGACTGCATGGAATGCCAGACTGCCATCTGTTTGAGGCTGTACATTCGTCTGACTGCTCCATTGCGGCAGATCCTGCAGTATGGAGATCATGTCCGCCCGCGCCAGAGCCGTCAGAGGCGTCTTGTTCACCCGCTGAAGAAACGTATCCAGTTCCGCCTCCAGCTCCTGATGTGCCAGTTCAAGCTCCTGCATCGTAGCTTGCAGGTCTTGCAGCAGCTCCTCCGCCTCCTCAATCGCCGACCAGAGCTGCGCTTTGGCGCCCGGCTCATATTGACCGACTGCTCCGCCTTCGACGGCGGCAGCATGCTTGCTGTCCGCAGTCTCCATCGTCTTCAACAGCTCCACTCGGGCAGCCGTAACCTCGTTCAAAGCCTGCAGTGATGCGGCAGCGTCCGATTTCTCTTGCCATGAAGCCGTCGCATCCTCTATTACCTCGCGTGCCGCTTCGGTCGCTTGTTGCAGCTGCGCCAGCACTGCGGCAGGAAGCTGCGGGTTGAGCCGCGCCAGTTCCTCGGCCTGGATCAATACGTCATTAAGCGGGTCTTTGTATTGCAAGCCCGTATCCTCCACATACACCCTGCCCGATCCGGCCGACAGCTTCTTCACATACACCGTAGCCGAGGTCGCCTGCTCGCCGGTGCGAAAGGTAAGGAGTGTCTTTTGCCACAAGGCGTTGGTACTCGCAACAGGATCGCTGCATACCTCCGCACCGCCGTAATCCCTGACCCCGATGCACGCCTGCTCGCCGGCGTCGACACGCAGCTTCGCCATCCATTCATACGTCGTGTCCGGCTCCAGATCCTCTATGACCTGATAGATTTCATTGACGCCGCTGCCCAGTCTGGCGCTGTAATGACCGACCAGCGTCGTCTTGTTCACGTCCCACTGGAAGGAAGAGAAGTTATGCAAGTCGACCTGGTTGCCGGACGTCTGCCATGGCGCAAGCTCGGCCGCTTCAAAAGAGGCGTTGATGACCCGGTTGCGCTCCCGCACCGCAGTCCGTGATACATCGACCTGGACAGGCGGGCTGAGGAAGTTATGGCCTGCCGTCCATGGTGTCTGCCCCAGCTCGTAAGCGCCCCGGTCCGGTCCCTGGCCCGAGTAGGCATCAGTGATGCCCTGAAGCATCACAGCCGAGTCTACGGGTGCGGTGCCGCTAGTCAGATACTTGTTGTCGATCAGGTCGCCATAATTCGTCTCATTATTATAGATGGTGGCATTGCTGCCTTGGATCAGGATGCCGCCTGTCGTTACATTATTGATCCACTGGGACCCGTGCTGGTCCATCTCCATCGCCGCCGCCCAGGTCGAGCCGAAGCCGTTGCTTCCTGCGGTCGTTCCCGTATTGTTAAGCCACAGTACATAATTGGTATGCATATTATTGCGGAATGCATTGCCATTCACGCCCCATACCGCGTTATGATGCACGATCATATTTTTTACCCCGTGATCGAAATGGAGCCCGTGCTGATTGACCGGCGCATAATTGTCATGCAGCCAGTTGTACCGGATCTCCGAATTGCCCCCATCCTGCGCATTGAAATAGAGCAAGCCGAGATCTGCCGTCAAATAACCGCCGTAGCCTAAATCATTATATTGCAGCAGCGAGTCATAAAAACCTCCGTTATCATTGCCCCGGCCGACAACCGAACGTCCGGCCCGTTGAATAGTGTTGTGGCTGACAAGGTTGCGCTTGCCGTTGAAGATTAACGGGGCTGCATACGAGCCAATGTAATTGAAATCGTGAATATGGCTGTTCACAACACGGTGATCATCACCCTTCAGCACGACACCGGATCCGGAACCGTAGCCAATCTCGCTATTGAGAATTTCATTGTGCGTACCGAATACCATCAGGCCGGTATCCAGCTGAGACAGATACGCCTGATCTGCCCGATTCGAATGATAAAGATAACGCATGGTGACGCCATCCAGCACATTATAATCGGATTGCTGGTCGTATTTGATCGTTGCGGCATGAATATGCAAGTTTTCCAAATGAATGTGATCCTTGCCCGCCAGATCAAAGGCATATAGGCGCTTCTTCACTTCAATCAGCCCGTTCGGATTCCCGCCTCCGGGCACCCAGGCATACAGCGATGCGCCATCGTAGTACCACTCGCCTGCGGTATCCAGTGCGTCCTTGATGCCGTACACGTAATAGCTGCCCCCTGCCTTGGCCAGATGGTTGCCCGCAGCATCGGCATTGTTCACAATCTCGAGCGACCCCGTGCCCGAACCGGTGATGAGCCCGGTCCAGCTTAGCCAGCGATGGTCGCTGTTCACCCATACCGAGCCCCCGGTCCAGTCATAATCCGGCAGCTGCGCATCGACTATAGTCGTCGCCGTCGTGCCCTCATCCATCGTGGCCTTGTCGAACTCCAGCAGCTTATCCGGAGTATAACCTCCGGCATTCGGCCAACGGGCCTCGAACAGCATCTCCCCGTTGTAGAACACCTGATTTTCATGGCCGAGCTCCATGGCGACAGAGGCGCGGTAGATATGGCCCTCGTCCTGCACCCAGCCCGTTACTTCATCCGCGCCGCTGACCGTGACCTGCTCTCCCGGATACGCGCGAAACGTAATCGGATGCGCCTCCACCCCTCTGACAGCAGGCTTGACCGTCTCCCGATACGTGCCCTCGCGGATGATGACGGTATCGCCCGCGACAGCTTCATCGGCCGCCTTTTGAATGGTGCGCCAAGGGTTCTGCTCACTGCCGTCGCCCGCGCCATCATCACCGCTTGCTGAAGAAACATAATAGACGGCATCGCCGATGTCCGGTTCTTCCTCTCCAGGCTCCTCTGGCTGCTTGAGCAAGCTAAGCTCATCGATATAGAAGCTGTCGAGCGAATGGGTATTGAAGCTAATCTGGATATTTTTCACATCATCCAGATCAAGGCCAGTAAAATCTACATTCGCCTGCACCTGGGTCCAAGCTTCGGTGATGACCGTACTGTTGGTTAAATTGTCCTCTCGCAGGATGCCATTGTCATGACCCACAATTTTTAGATTGATTCGGGCATTCGCGGCGCCTGTGGAAGCCAGTCTCATATACGCACTGATGCTATAGACCTCTGCACCATGCGCCGCGACAACTTGCTGGATCTGCGTCTGTATCCCGGTCCAGGCCACGGTCCTGGCGCTGACCAGAGCTGCCCGTTCGCCTGCATATACTTCATCTGTGACACTGGCAACCTGAACCTGAACGCCTTGCTGTCCATTCGCACTGAAGCCAAGCGGCATCGCAGGGTTATTGGGATTCAGCGTCTCCAGTCCCGAGTTCGGCAGAAGCGACACCGGCGGCGACTGCGCTTGGAGCCTCTGCTCCGTGGGCAAGGCGAACAAACCGACGGCCATAGCCGCGATCACGATAACGGATAACCATTGTTTCATTTCGTGAACCACCCTTCCATTTTTTTGGAATGGACTAGCCTTGCGTCGCTTTCCATTCGGCGAGCTGCCGCTCCACTTCTTCTTTTACAAGCTCGATGCCCGAAGCCTTCATCTTCTGCTGGTATTCGGCAAATACCTTCTCGGCATCGTCGAGACCGTTTTGCAGAATCGGGATAAATTCCTTGGAGGTCGCGATGCAGCGGGCGATTTCATTTTGTACCGGGGTGCGGTCGAACACAAAGCCGATCAGCGGATCAATGATCGCTTCCTCGTCCATCTGCTCCGTAGCTTGCCACACATCGTCTGCCTGTCCCGGAATCAGGTAGCTGTTGAACACATTGCCCACCATCCAGTTGGTCACGTAATAGCCTCCGGCGATCGGCTCGATCCGTTCGTCCGATACCTTCGTGTAGTCCTGACCTTCCAATCCGAACACCAGTGTATTGTAGATTTCCTTATCGCTATTCAACAGGTCGAGCAGCATGAGCGCACGCTCCGGATTGTCGGAGCTTGTGCTTACCGCCGTCAACGAGCTTTGCACCGAGCTCTGCTGGATCACCGGCTCACCTGCGGCGATGACCTCGACATCGATGCCGAAGTTTTTCTGGATCTCCGCTTCATTGCCCGGCTTCTGGCGGCTGTACATCGAGAAGATCTTGCCGGCCTGGATCAGCTCATTCTGATTCTTGAGCGTAGCTACATCCGGCGGGAAGAACCCTTTTTGATTCCAGTCACGGAGCAGCTTGAAGCGCTCCAGCAGCAGCTCCGAGTCATCGATCACCTTCAGCGTCTCGGCATCGACGCGCACCCCGTCGGAATTGTGGAATTGTACGACGAGCGGGTTGAACTCGGTAAAGGTGTAGAAGATGCCTTCTCTCGCCGGATACACCTCCGGCTCATTGTCCTTGATCGTCTGCAGCACAGGCTCCAGATCCTCCAGCTTGGCGATACCGCTTACATCAAGCTGATGCTTGTCGAGCAGCGCCTTCTGGAACCAGTAGCCCTGCTGGTTGTTCATGATCTGCTTGTTGGGGATGCCATAGATCTGTCCGTCCATCCTGACCGCATCCCAGATCTCGGAGCGGAACATTCCCTTCAGATTCGGGAGCTTCTCCAGGTATTCATCCAGCGCCACATAGGCCCCTTTGGAGACGTTATTCTGATAATTGTTAGACCAGGCGGAGGTAAAAGCCAGGTCATACGCTTCCCCTGAAGACATGGCCAGCTGCATCTTGCTGTCATAGTCCGCAGGATTGACGAAGATGAATTCGACGGTCGCGTTGATCTTCGCTTCTACCATTTCATTGAAGCGGGCCAATACCGACTGTGCATTGTTGGGCTCGGCCTGCCTCAGATACCAGCGCAGCTTGACCGGCTCCAGCGGGTCTTCTGCTGTCGCATTGGTCTCTTCCCCTCCCCCGTTCGGTGCTGCAGGCGGATTGTTGTCTGCAGATTCGGGTCCCGAGGAGCAGCCGGCGATTACGATGCTCAAGATCAGCATCACCGCCAGCGCCAGATTCCATTTCTTGCTTGCCAGATTGCGGGTCGTTGCCATTGTGTGTACCCTCCTATATCTCTTGTTATGAATGTATCTTAAAGTCGGACAAGGATCCAACCTTAATTCGGAGATCAGCATTGCGTCACGCCTACTCTTTGATCGAGCCGACGGTCAGACCTTTTACAAAATACTTCTGAAAAAAGGGAAAGATCATCAGCATCGGCCCGATCGACAGGACCGCCATCGCCATGCGTGCGCTTTCTGTCGGCAGGCTGGCGATCTCGGCCGCCTGAAGAGAAAGCCCCTGGTTCATGCTTCGCATGATCTCATCCATATTCCTCAGGATGACCTGAAGCAGGTACTGGAGCGGGTACATCTCTTTATCGGAGATATACAGCAGCGCCTGGAACCACGAATTCCAGTACTGCAGCAGCTGCAGCAGGCCGATCGTCGCCATCACCGGCGTCGATAGCGGAAGGATGATGCGCCAATAGATCCTGAACTCGCCCGCGCCGTCGATCGTCGCCGATTCGACCAGGGCGCCCGGCAGCTGCTGGAAGAAGGTCCGCATGAGCAGCAGGAACCATACGCTGCCCATCAGCGGGATGATCAACGCCGGATACGTATTTTGCAGCTTCAGATAGTTGGTCATCAGGATATACGTCGGGACGAGCCCCCCGTTGAACAGCATCGTGAAGAACAAGAAGAACGTGACGCCGCGCCGATAGGCAAAGTCCTTGCGCGAGAGCGCATAGGCGCACATCGAAATCATCAGTACCGAAAGGATGGAGCCCGCCAAGGACATGATTATCGTTACTTTATAGGCGTTCCATATAACGGCAGGCGTAGAGAAAATATAGGCATACGCGTGAAAATCGATCTGTTTGGGCAGCAGCCGGTAGCCGTAGGCCATAATGTCCGCTTCCTTCGATATCGAGATCGCAAGCAAGGACCAGAGCGGGACAATAAATACGGCGGATACTGCGATGAGAAATACGTGAATGGACAAACTCGCTAGCGGGATAGGCTTGCGGCGATTCATGAGAACGCTCCTTTCATTTCTTTATTGCAACGGCAGCTAAAACAACGCATTTTCTTCGTTAGCTTTTCGTACCAGCGCATTCGCCCCGATAACCAGCACGAGCCCCACCACCGACTTGGCCAGCCCCGCCGCACTGGACATTCCGATATCGCCCAGCTCGACCAGCGCCCGGAAAATGTACGTATCGAGCACATCCGTCGTCTCCAGGATCGACGGCGAGTTCATCGGCAGCTGATAGAACAAGCCGAAGTCGGCGTCCAGGATGTTGCCGATCGCCAGAATCGTCAGAATCGTCATGATCGGATACAGGAAGGGCAGCGAGATCCGGAACACCATCTGCAGCCGGTTGGCCCCATCGATCCTGGCCGCCTCATAATACGTCGGGTCGATGCCCATCAGCGCGGCATAATAGATGAGACAGGCGACGCCGATCTCCTTCCACAGATGGGCAAGCGGAAAGATGAAGGCCCACGGCCCTGACGTATTGTACCAATCCACCCTTGTCAAGCCGACCAGCTCCAGCAGCTGGTTGAGCATGCCCGACGTGGCGTTCAGGAAAGCATAGGCCATGAAAGCTACGACAACCCAGGAGAGGAAATGCGGGATAAACATGATCGTCTGATACGCCTTCAGCGCCCCTTTGCTTGTCACTTCATACAAGAGCAAGGCGAACCCTACCGCGCAGATGAGCGTCAACACAATGAAGATGATATTGTAGCCCAGCGTATTGCGGAGCAGTCTTCCCAGGTCGGGAGACTGGATCAGAAACTTGAAATTGTTCCAGCCTACCCATTCGCTGCCGAAGATGCCCTGATTGAACTGATACCGTTTGAACGCGACGATCGACCCTGCCATCGGGATGTATTTGAAAACAAACGTAAACAAGATCATCGGCAAAGCGAGCAACAATAAAAAACGGTTTTTGCGAAAGCTCTTGCGCAGGGCTTGAAGCTTCCTGCTCAGGAAGCTCCGTTCCCCGTCCTCGCTCCCGGAGTGCACTGCGGTTGTCCCTGCATGTTTCATTACGCCACCTCGTGATTCGATTTAATACCTCTATCGTAATGACCTCCCCGGGCCCGAGGATAGAGTCAAATCGTGCGAATGAGTGGATTGCAAGCGGATCTAAAGGTTCAAAATCAGCGAATTCGTCTAATAATCGGCAAATTGCACGGCTCATCTTCCTATCCCGGGGGCATTCATCATATAATTGGGATGCTTTACAATCGGAAAGGCAGGGATGGGAATGTGGAAGCGCATCAGGTATCGGGGAAACGAAATTTACTTTTACAAGCTTTTTACGACCATCGCCTTTTCGATCTCCATCATGATTCTGATTCTGACTGTCTTTTTGTACGTCAATTTCAAATCCTACAGTCTGGACTTGCTCTACCGCGCCGACCAGCGCCAGATCCAGACCTCCTTCGAAAACGCGCTCCAGCTGCACGCCTATATGAAGACCTATTCCAATGCGCTGTACCATCATCCGGATACGCTGCAGCTCATGAGCGGGGACAGCTCGTCCGTCCTGGATACGTTGAACAGCCTCCGCGCGCTCGATACCACGGTGAACAGCGCGCCTTACCTGTACTCGGTGTATATCTATAATGGCAGCGAGGATATCTTCTATATGACAGGCGCCAATGCGATATCGCGCAGCAGTGCCGACTTCCATGACGAAGAAATGACAGCGCTGCTGAAAGACCGGCGGCAGCTGCTTACGGGACAGCCGGTGCCCCGAAGCGTGCCCGTCTCCAGCGAAAACGACGGCCGTGTGCAGGTGTTTACCTATGTATTGGCCGATTACCGTCTCGATGCCGCGATGCCGGTCCAGGCCTTGATCGTCAACGTGCGCATCGAATGGCTGTTCAGTACGCTGGCCTCCTACGGCCAGAAGGAACGTCTGGAAGGCCAGTCGCTGCTCGTCCTGGATGCCGACGGCCGGGCCGTGGCGCATTCCGACCGCCGGCAATTTCTGTCGGACCTCTCCGGGGAGAGCTATGTCCAGGCCTTGCAGCGCAGCAGCCCAGCGGCGGGTTATGCGCTCGATGAGGTGGACGGACGAGCATCTGTACTAAGCTACTCCACGTCCACCGATGCAAGGTGGACGATGGTCAGCATTACTCCGTATGCCTATATTGCAGACACCGTCAACAAAGTAAGGACGATTACGCTGCTGATCGGCTTCGCTATGTTTATCACTTGCCTGATCGTAGCCTTCCTGCTGTCCAGACGCCTGTATTCTCCGGTACGCCGTCTTCGCGAGGAAGTCGGCGCATGGCCTTCCCGGCCGGAGGCGGAGGGGCGTGAAGATGAGTTTTCCTTTATCTCCCGTTCCATGAACACCACGAAGAGCCAGCTGAGCTCGCTCGCCTTGTTCAAAAATTCGAATATCCATGCCTTGCGGCAGACGTTGCTGAGAAATGTACTGGACCGGACCCTTCCGGCTGCCCTGGAAGCGCGGTTTCAGGAATACCGCATCCCCCTGGATGCGCACGGCGGTGTGGCGCTCATGCTGCTCAAAATCGATCGGTATGCGCAGTTTGTGTCTGCTTACAGCGATCAGGATCAGGCATTGATCAAATATGCCATGATGAATATTGCGGAGGAGATCGTCAATGCGCACCAGCCAGGCGTTGGTGTGGATATGGGCGGGGATCATGTGGTCCTCATCCTCAACACCGAGGATGCGGAGAGCGGACAGACACGCCGGCTCGGCGAGGAAATCCAGGCCGGCTGCCGGCGCTTCTGCTCAGTCTCGCTGTCGCTGTTCCTGAGCGATGCTTCAGGCAGTCTGCGCGAAGCAGGCATGCAGTACCGCGAACTGCTGGACATGTCGCGGTACCGGATCTTTCTCGGTCACGGCTGCCTGCTGACCGCTGCCGAATTCGATGAACAGAGCTATGCGGAGCATCCGATCGAGCACCAGGCGCTGAGCCAGCTGATGGATGCGATCCGCAAAGGCAGCTTCGAGGATATGCAGCGCATGTACCGTGAGATGGCCGCTCGTCTGGAGGCGACCAGCTATAATGAGCTGATGCACAGTCTGTCGATGATGACCGCGCTCATCTTCCAGACGCTGGGCACGCTTGAGCGGAACAGCTCGGTCACCTTCGAGACGGATTTCATCGCCTTCGACCAGAAGATCAAATCGCTCGAAACCCTGCAGCAGATTCATGACGAGTTCGAGGCCTTCTTCGGCCTCATCGCCCAGCGCATCAACCAAAATAAAGGAGAACGATCGCTCCGCCTGGTCAACAGCGCAGAGCGATACATCCTCCTTCACTTTACGGATAAGACGCTGACTACGCATCGCATAGCCGAGCATGTCGGACTGTCAGCCGCCTATCTCGGCAAGCTGTTCCGCGAGCATAACAAGCAATCGATCTCGGAGTTTCTGACCGAAGCGCGCCTGCAGCAAGCAGCCAGACTGCTGCAGGACACGGGCGATACAGTAGACGAGATCATCCATCAGGTCGGTTGGGAAAACAAAAAGTACTTTTTTACGCTCTTTAAAAGACAATACGGCAGCACCCCTACCGAATACCGGCTGAAGGTCCGGCTGGCTCAGGACGGGGAGTAAGCGCCCGCAGCCTGTCGCCTGCCCGGCAGCTCCCGTCCCGCCCTGCAGCTCCCGTCAGTCTCTTGCTCAGCCCAGGCTGCCGGCATTGACGATCATCGTCGCCGCTTCTGCCCGGGTAGCAGGCTGCCTCGGCCGAAAGCTGCCGTCCGGGTAGCCGCTAATGACCGCATGGTGCTGTGCAGCAGCTACTGCTTCAGCCGCCCAGGACGACAGCTCCTGAGTGTCTGCAAATGCCGCATCCGCGCCAGAAGAGCCGAGGCTGGCCGCGCGCATCAGCATCACCGCCAGCTGTTCGCGCGTAATCCGGTCGTCCGGCCCAAACGACCCGGCGCCGTAGCCTTCCACGATGCCGCTCTCATATGCGGCAGCGATATAATCTCTGGCCCAGTGCTGCGAAGTGTCGCTGAACGTATGGCCCGGCTTCACGTCCAGACCGAACACCAGCGCCAGCAGCTTGGCGAATTCCGCTCTTGTGATGTCGCGGTCCGGACGGAATGTGCCGTCGGGATATCCGGATATCGCGCCGAGCTCCACCAGCCGGGCGATCTCTCTCGCCGCCCAGTGCCCGTCGGTATCGCCGAAGGCAGCAGGCCCGCCAGACGGTTCCGGCTCCCCTGCAGGGTCAACGGCAGACGGCTCCGGGTCCGCTGTCTGTTCCGCATCCTCCTCCATCTCTTCCTCCTTGTCCTCGGCCACTACAGGCACATACCCGCCGCCGTACCAGCCGGAGGGCGGCTGGTTCGCTTCTCCTGCCGTCTCCAATGCTACGATCAGCTCGGCGCCGTCCGCGTCCAATACCAAGTCGGCCGTTACTTCCTCCCCATTATGCGTGACCGTTACTTCATGTTCGCCGTGGAAGGCGCGCGTATGGAATTCCCCATGCTGATCGGTCGTTCCCGCCTCGTCGGTCCACCACTGATTATAGATCAGATCCATCCAGACCTCGCCGTTGGGCTTGATCGAGAAGTCCTGGCGGAACATCGCCGAACCGCTCTTGTCCATCTGGCCTTCCCAGAGTCCCCAGGTATGGAAGCCTGTAGTGGAGGGGTGACTGAACATGACGGTCAGCACATCCCGCCAGAAATCCGCCTGCAGCTGCTCATCCAGTGTATCGAACGTGAACTCGGTCACCTCGATATCCAGCCCCAGTCCGCCGAACCGGTCCAGTATCTCCAGCATCTTGACAGGCGCTACCGGATTTCTTCCGCTGAAATGGCCCTGCATGCCCAATCCGTGGATATCGGCTTCATTGTCGACCAGATATTCAAGCAGATTGTACGTGTAATTGCCATGGCCTACATCATTGGTCAGCAGTCCGTAATCATTCAGGAACAGGCGGGCGTCGGGATCGGCCTGATGGGCGGCCGCGAACCATTCGAGCATGACCTCGTTCCCCAGCACATTCGTGAAGTCCTGCGAGGACAGCGGCTCGTTGACGACGTCCCATGCCTCCAGTCTGCCCTTGTACTTCGTCACCGCCGTCGTGATATGCTCCAGCGTGCGCTGGCGCAAGAGCTCGGGGTCGCTCTGCATCTCGGCGACCAGATGTGCGGGCGGCTTGCTCCACTGACCCCAGATGAGCACATGACCTCGCATCTTCAGCTCATTCTCCTCGGCCCAGCTCAGATTGCGTTCGATATTGTCCTCCATCTCGTAGATCCGGTGCCACTTCAGGTTGTTCGTCTCGCCGCTGCTGTTCGAGGTCATCCGGATCAGGTCCAGATACTGGTCCTTCAGCGCCTGCGACCGGTCGCTGTCGATAACATTGAAGTTCATGATGCTGCCAAAGCTGTAGGCATGCCGCTTCTGGCGGACAGCTACCTCGGCGCCGGACAGCGGAGCTCCATTGTCGTCGACGACCTTCACCACGACATCGGACTTGCGGATATCCTCGATGCGTTGAGCCGCCGCCGCCCGCCATGGCGCATCGGCCTCTCTGCCCTCATACGTGATCTCGCGGTCCATCTGGGGGAGCTGGGACACATCGATATGCTGGCGGAAATTGATGATCTGGATATCTGTGATCTCCAGTTTTTGCAGCTCGTAGGCCATGTGGATGACAAATTGGGGAGTCTCTCCCTCCTGCGTGTCCCAGGTCGCGACGACGCCGCCGAAGATCTGATTCCACTCGCCGTCTGCGATTACTGTCGCATCGACCCCGACGCTTCTCCCCGGACGGGACGGCGAGGGCCGGACTTTATCGGAGACGGTCACTTCATTCGCCTCGTCCAGGCTCTCGATGCCTCTGAGCTTGTAAGCGATGAAGATGACATCGCCTTCATGGATCGGTCCTGCCAGATCCAAGAAGGACTGTGTGCTCCACCGGGCGTCGCCGAGATCGTCGACTTCGGCGTACAGCCCTTTCTGTGTCGTGCCTTCGTAATCAAGGTCCACGACCGAGACCTTGCCTGACTTGTCAAACGTGTCATACATGTCCTCGGACGTGATCAGTTCGCCGTGAGTATCCAGCAGCTCGCCGAACACCTCCTCAAATGTATACGCTTGCAATTGTTCCGCTGCCGCATAAGGCACCGTTATGGCCGTCATGGTGATGGCAATCGTGAGACAGATGGCCTTGTACCAAGCTCTCATTCTCATAGCCCTGCATCCTCCCTTGATTCAAATAATAGTCCGCCTGAGCGGTTGTCTGCCTGACGCCTAAACCGGGTTCACCTCCTTTGCGGGAAGAGCCGGACTACGGCTCCTCTCTTTCGGCCAGAAGCGGGATCACCATGTTCCAGGTGCGGACTGCCGTGTCGAACCCGCCCGGTCCCTCGGCCGTTGCCGCGAACAGATAGGCAGGCTCGCCGTTCTCCAGCAGCAGCTGCGGCCGTTCAAAGCTCGCCTGGACCGTCACGCTCCCGTCATCCCAGCGCACACGGCGCGAATAGGCCTTGGGCGGCTGGGACAGCGTCCACGACAAGCCGTCTGCGGAGTACGCATGAACGCCAGCGTGCAGCTCTCCGCTCAGTCCTCCCTTCATGTCTTTCATAATCAGCTCGTAACGGCGCTTGCCTGCCGACCACCAGATATAGCCATCCTCGATATGATCCCCCGTCTCGTCGAAGCGGAAGATCGGCTCCTCGGATGCGCGTTCGTAAGGTCCTGTCGGATGCGGCGCCCGGGCGATGCCGAACCTGAGCAGGTCTTGCTGATCCGCCGCCGATTTGTAGACTAGCAGCACGCTGCCGTCCTCCCGGATCCAGGGCGCCGGATTGGTCGTCATGAGCGCATCCCACCTTCCCTGACGAGGCTCCAGGATCGGCGTATCGCTTCGCTTCCAGGGACCGAATACCGAGGAAGAGGTGGCGAGTCCGATCCGCTGATTGGCTCTGGCCTCCAGCGCCTTCGGCGAGCGCACAAGCTCCGGCGCCTCTGGAGAGGGTCTGCCGCCGGTGTAGGTGGTTCCGACATAATACAAATAATAAGTGCCGTTATAATAATGAATCGTCGGATTGTGCTGCATCCCGCCGTCCCACAATGCTGCGTCCCGCTCCCCCAGCACCACCTCTTCGAACCGGTAGGGGCCGACAGGCGTATCCGAGGAGGCCCGGACAATCTCCGAGTTGGTCAGCCAGTGGGGCGAGAATGTCAGCGCCTTGGGCCAGCGCGAGGCGAACAGATGGTATCGCCCATCCTCTCCCCGGACCGGGGAACCGCACCACACCCAGTAATCGTCCAGCTCGAAGCCTCCGCCGACAGGCGCGTCTCCGAGTCTCTGATAGAATGAACTGCTCACGCGAATCTCTCCTTTCCCAGTCAGTGTACCTCCTTCGCATCGCCTCGCACGAGACACGAAAGAAGGATTAAATAGGACGATTCAACGATTCTTCGCCTCCTGCGTCCAAGACAATCAAAGTCGGATCGTCCTACTATCCCGGCGTCTTCTGCGTTCCTGTACAGATCTGAATGCATTATCGTAGATAGAGAAATCAATCAACTGGAAGGTGATGACGTATGAAAGCTATTATGATCATGTTCGACTCCCTGAATCGCCACCTGCTCTCCTCGTACGGCTGCGACTGGACGCATACGCCGCAGTTCCGCAGGCTCGCCGAGCGCTCCGCGCAGTTCGACAACTGCTATGCCGGCAGTCTGCCCTGCATGCCTGCCCGGCGGGAGCTGCATACCGGGCGCTACAACTTCCTGCATGGGAGCTGGGGACCGCTGGAGCCATACGACGAATCCATGCCGGAGAAGCTCAAAGAGCACGGCATCTATACACACCTGGTCACCGACCATTACCACTACTGGGAGGATGGCGGAGCGACCTACCACAACCGATACGCCAGCTGGGAGATCGTCCGCGGGCAGGAGTTCGATCACTGGAAGGCGCCCGCAGACGAGGCCGATGTGCCCGAGCACCTGAATGCCCCGGATATGCGCATCAACTGGGCCAACCGACTGCAGATGCCGGACGAGGACCGCCACTCGCAGAAGCTGACGTTCGAGCTCGGTCTGGACTTTATCCGCTCCCAGGCCGGCAAGGACGACTGGTTCGTGCAGATCGAGACCTTCGATCCCCATGAGCCCTTTTTCAGCAGCGAGAAGTACAAGGCGCTGTACCCGCATAGCTATGACGGGCCGTTATTCGACTGGCCTCCCTATGGCCGTACCGAAGGACACAGCCCGGAGCAGATCGAGCACATCCGCTATGAATATGCGGCGCTGCTCAGCATGTGCGACGCGTACCTCGGGCAGGTGCTGGATACGATGGATGAGCTGGGCCTGTGGGAGGATACGATGCTGATCGTCAATACCGATCACGGCTTCCTGCTCGGCGAACATGGATGGTGGGCGAAGACGAAGATGCCTTACTACAATGAGATGGTCCGGCTGCCGCTGTACATCTGGGACCCCCGGTCCGGCGCGGCAGGCGTGAGGCGGGACAGCCTCGTCCAGACCATCGATCTGGCGCCGACGCTGCTGGACTGGTTCGGGGTAGCCATCCCGGACACCATGACCGGCCGCCCGCTGCGCGACACGATCGCCCGAGATACGCCGGTGCGCGAGGCCGCGCTGTTCGGCATCTTCGGCGGCCAGATCAACTGTACCGATGGACGTTATGTGTATATGCGCGCGCCGTCAACGGCGGACAACAAGCCACTGTACGAATATACGCTGATGCCCACCGGTCATGGCACCGACCGGGCCTTCACTTCGCTGGACATGCTGCGCACAGCCGAGCTGTCCGGGCCGTTGTCCTTCACCAAGGGCTGCCGCCTGCTGAAGATGGACGCCGTCCCGCGGCCGGTCCAGGCTGCCACCCTTCCTACTGCGCTCTATGACACGGCTGCCGACCCCCAGCAGCGACGGCCGATCGACGACCCCGCCGCAGAGCGCAGGATGATGCAGCTCATGAAGACGCTCATGGCAGCCTCCGATGCCCCGCCCGAGCAATATGAGCGGATGGGCCTGTAGCGTTACGTCGCGGCATGCTTGCGCCGGTATACGCTGGGTGCGACGCCTTCAACTTTGCGGAAAACCCGGCTAAAGTAATTCCAGTCCTCAAAGCCGGTCACTTCCGCAATCATCCGGATCGGCTCGTCGGTCCGCTGCATCTGCTCCTTCGCCTTCAGCAATCTGACCCGGAGCAGATACGCCATAGGCGTGAGCTGCAGGCTCCGCTTGAACAGGCAGCGCAGATGGCTCTCGCTCAGATGCACCGCGGCGGCCATCTCGCGCAGCGTCCACTTGTCGGCATAACGCTCGCGGAGCAGCGAGCACAAGCGCTCGACCCGCTCGTCCACTGCCCGCGGCCTGGCTGCGGGGCCGGGCAGCAGGTGGTGGAGCGCCATGGCAAGCCAATGATGAAGAAGCGACTGTATGCGGATGTACTCCGCCAGCTCCGGCCGCGCCTGCCTGACGAAGGGCTCCCACCGTCCCTGCAGCTCAGCGAATATGTGCTGCAGCTCCATGCGCTCCTTCAATGTATCGATCGGAGCCACCGGCCGGACCGGATAATATTCGCTCAGATGAAGCGAGCCGACCCGACAATCGCAACCGATCGCCATGTACTCCAGCGCCGCATCCCCATCTCCCGCATGCTCGGCATCGAACGTTTCATTCGGGGGGATCGATACCAGATCCCCTTCCCTTACCTTGTACTGCTCGTTGTGCAGGGTGAGCCGCCCTTCGCCGCCCAGCACCAGCCAGAACGCCATATAGGGATTGCGCGCCTGCTCCATGCGCCACCCGCTTCTGCGTATCCACCGATAGACGAATTTGGGATGCATCTGCATCTCTCCCAGGCCGCCTCCCGCATGCTCCAGCCTTCCCATAGCCTCTCCCCCTTGCTTCGCGGATGGCAGGGCAAACAAGCCGGCGGTCTCCGCCGGCTGCGCTCTGCGGTATTACAGCTTGCGTACATAGACATAATAAGCCCCGATCGCCAGTTCTCCTTCTTCATCGGTCAGCCAAGTTTGCAGCGTCGTCTCGCCCTCTTGAAGCTGTATACGGAAATATACCGCATCCGCCCCGCTCTCGATCCGCTGCTCCGCCACCGGCTTATCGCTGCCGATCTGCAGCCTTGCCCTG
The DNA here is from genome assembly GCF_047238105.1 of Paenibacillus jepli. Lineage (NCBI taxonomy): Bacteria > Bacillati > Bacillota > Bacilli > Caryophanales > Paenibacillaceae > Paenibacillus > Paenibacillus jepli. The sequence continues at coordinate 5,406,287 of NZ_JBDFMD010000001.1, read as the reverse complement.
GCCAGCGGCAGCGCCTTGCCGCCGGTGTAATAGTGACGCCACTGCTCCGCCACGCCCGTCTTGTCCCAGTAGATGTCATCCCCTTCGATCCCTGCCGACATCGCATGTCCAGCTTCTCTGGGCCAGCGCCTGAGCTCGAACGCATATTCGCCGCTGCGCTCCACCCGGATCTCCCAGTGTCCGTTTGCCTCGACACCCTGGCGGATCAGCCCCTGGTTCCAGGCGCAGCTGCAATCGCCATTGCGCCAGTCATGGCCGGTGAGGACAACCTCTTCATCCCCTCTGCCGAGAGAGATCGGGATCGGCTCGTCGAACTGAAGCGAGACCAGGCTCCACCACTGCTCATAATGTTCGCGCAGTCGCTCCACCACCTCCGGATACCGGGCCGATACATCCTCTTGCTGCGCCCTGTCCTTCAAGGCATCGTACAGCTCGCTGCCGTTGATGAGTCTCCACTGCCGCGTGACGACGGCGCTCTGGCGCCACTTGACCGGCTCAGTCAGCCGCTGTGAATCGGTGACGATCGCCCGGCCCGGCCAGTGCCGCTCCTCCCCGCTAAGCAGAGGCTTCAGCGACCGGCCGTGAAAGGTCCGGCCTTGCGGTACGGATACGCCGCACAGATCAAGGATCGTCGGCATCACATCCACATTGGCGGCGACCTCGTCGTGATCTTGTCCTTCCGCGATGCCGCCTGCCGGCCAGCGGATAAAAAACGGCACCCGGTGTCCTCCGTCATACGGAGACCCCTTCAGTCCCCGCAGGCCCGCGTTGTAGCCGTCCAGCACATGCCCGTCTCCATCGACAGTCGCTCCCGCACTGGTGCCGTTGTCCGTCATGAAGACGAGTATGGTCTGCTCCTCAAGCGACAGCTCTTGCAGCTTCCGCCGCAGCTTGGCAAAGTTTTCATCGATGTTCGCGATCATGCCATAGAATCGGGCCCGGTTCTCCGGCGCCAGCCCCCGATACGGATCGGCATAACGGTCGTCCACGTTGTAAGGCAGATGAGGGGCATTCGTCGGCAGATAACAGAAGAAAGGCGCATCTTTGTTCTGTTCGATGAACTTCATAGCTTCGCTGAAAAAGACATCTGTGCAGTACCCTTCGAACGCTTTCGGCTCGCCATTTACTATATACGTATCATCAAAATAGTCATTGCCCCAGTAGTCCGGCGTCTGACTGATGCCGCCTCCGCCATGGATTACGGTCGTTTCAAAGCCTCTGTCCTGGGGACGGTACGGCACGGCATCGCCAAGATGCCATTTGCCGAATATGCCGGTCCGGTAGCCATTCTCCCGCAGTGCCGAGGCGAGCGTCCATTCCTCCTCGCGCAGCAGCGAGCGGCCGCCGATCGTATGCCATACGCCGGTACTATTGGCATAATGACCGGTCATCAGGCCGGCTCTGGTCGGCGCGCACGTCGGCCCGACATGATAATCGGTAAATCGCGCGCTCTGCTCGTAGAAGCGGTCGATCGCCGGCGTCCGCAGCAGCGGGTTTCCCGTGCAACCGAGATCACCATACCCTTGGTCGTCGGTGATAACAAATACAACATTCGGTTGATTGGTACGTTCTTTCATGATATTAGGTTGCTCCTCTCGGAATGATCCGTCTCGCGCGGCCGAGGCGCGGTCAGACGTTCCTGCCGGCAGTGAGCGGCAGTGTCAATGGAGGGTGTCGATCGCCTCTGGCCTCTGATATCCTCTCGGCCAGCCGCCTGCGAAGCTGCTCCAGCACGGCGCTGCAAGACGGATCACCCGCCAGATTCAGCCGCTCGCCGGGATCCTCGGACAGATGATACAGCTCTTCATAGACGGGGCTCAGCTTGCCTGCCGCCGAGTCAAGCAGGAAATCGTCGTAGCTGTCGAGAGTGCCGCGATACGGCTTGCCCTCCTGCTCCGGGTCCTCGGTACGGTCGAAATAACGGATGTACTTCCACTGCCTGGTGCGGATGCACTCGCTCTTGGGGTAATTCTGAATATCCATCAGCTGCTCGGCCATGAAATCCTCGCGCCAGTCCGGCGATTCTCCATAGATCCAAGGCCTAAGGCTGCTTCCCTGCATCGAGCTTGGTGCGGAGAGACCCGCCAGCTCCAGCATCGTCGGCGCGAGATCAGGCACGACGACCAGTGGATCCAGCGTCCGACCCCGGAGCGGCTCCGGCAGACGGGGATCGAATACGATCAGGGGGATGCGCAGATCCTCCTCGTACAGGAAGCATTTGCCCCCGAGGCCGTGCTCTCCGAGGTGAATGCCGTGATCGGAAGAAAAGACGATGATCGTATCATCGGCCAGTCCTCTGCGCTCCAGCTCCGTGCGCAGCTTGCCGACCATCCGGTCGATCCCCGTGATCGTCTGCAGCATCCGGATCTGCCGTTCCCTGAGCGCCTCCGGCGTCTTAACATAGTCGTAGGATGCCAGGTAGCGGCCATTGTACACCTGCTTCGGCAGTCTTGGGGTACTGATGTCCTCATAGGGAATATACGTGTCCGGCAGAGGCAGCTGGTCCATCTGATCCCGGTAAGCACTCACGTAGAGCGCGTCATCCGTCTCCCGCAGCTCCATCGATTGCGTACCGAAGCTGTGCGGCAGATTGAAGGTCACGCACAGGCAGAAGGGACGCTCCCCGGCCAGCTCCAGAAACCGCAGCGCGCCTTCCTCGAACACCTCCACCTGGGTATCCGCAGCGGCTTGCTGATAGCGCTTGCCCCGCTCCAGCTCTTTCACATAAAAACCGCTGTGCCCGTGGTTGCCGTACCAGTAATCGAACGCCGACTCCAGGTAGCCACTCTCGTACCCGCCGTCGCCTGCGGGCACATGGTTTTTGCCGACCCAGCCAACATAGTAGCCCTGCTGCTTCAACTGCATCGGAAAGGAGGTCTCCCAGGCCTCCTGGGCCAGGCTGGACTCACTGTTGAAATTTACGCCGTGCCGGCGCTCCCACTGCCCCAGGTAGTGCGAGCATCTGCTGGGCGTGCAGACAGGACTTGTGCAGAATGCTTCAGTGAAACGAACGCCTTCCCGGGCGAGCTGATCCAGATGCGGCGTTTTCAGGACCGGATAACCCGCACAGCCCAGCATCTCGGCTCGATGATCGTCGTCTAGGATGTAGATGATATTAGGTTGCTTGTTCATTCGCCTCTCCTTCCTTGTCGCACAACTGTTGATCCGCCAAGCTTCCGGGGAAGGCGCGAAGCATGCCTTCCCCGGTCGATGCGTTATTTCACTGCATCGTAGGCCTCTTGATGAATGGCGACAAAAGCAGCCAGATTCATGTTCTCCAGCGTTTTGACATAGTTGTCCCATTCTCTCTCAATATCGAGATCGCCGATCGCGAACCGTGCGACCATCTCATCGATATAATTCATGATCGTCGTCTCCAGCTCCACCAGTTCTCCGGCTTGTTCCTGTGTGAACCAGAGCGGCGGCAGGATCTGATCCAGTGCCGGCCTGTATGGCTCATACTGGTTTTTGGTCGCTTCGTAGATGATGACCTCGTGGTTCACCGGCAAGCCTTCCACCTCAGCGGACTCGCTGTGACGGAATGTCATGGATTGATAGTCATGATTCGTCTGACCCCAATGGGCATTCTGCACATTGCCGTGCGCATCATAGCGCTCCCACGCGGCTTCGCCGCCGTCGATGCTCTTCTTGCCCTGGCCCTCGACCCTGCCCCAGCCTTCATTCTCGGCACCGAATCGCGAGCGCATCATAATATCCTGATCGTAAAATCCTTCTCCCCAGCGCAGCGCGACTTCCGGGTGCTTCGCAGCGGCCGTAATGATGAACCCGCTAGGGCTGTATGTGAAGTAAGGATTGTAAGGCGACACCTGCAGGCCGTTCGGACCTTGAAGCGGCGGTACCGCTTGCAGATCCAGCCATCTGCCGCTCTCGCTGCCGATCTGGGAGACGACGGACGGGGCGAGTGCAGGAACTGCGCCGACGATCGGCACGCCCGGATGCTCGACCATGCTCCGCAGCTGATTGCGGTCCTGGGTGAACGTCTCCGCAGCCAGCAAGCCATCGGCATACAGTCTGTTCAGATAGAGCAGGCCTTCCTTGAATTCCGGCTTGGTAAAGGATGGCTCCAGCTTGCCGTTGTTGACGATCAGCCCTTTGTTGTTGATCATGTCATAATAGACAAATGCGTTCATCAGGAAGTTGTGAATGGCCAGGTTGCCCTTGTTGGGGTTGGAGCCGACGAGCGGAATCTCGTCCGCCTGCCCGTTGCCGTTGGGGTCCTGCTCCTTGAAGGCCTTGAGCACCTGATAGAACTCTTCCGTAGTCGTCGGCATCTCCAGGCCCAGCTTGGTGAGCCACGGCTCGTTGATCCACATCTTCATCTGGTGGGTGCAATGGTAGCACTCCGCATACATCGGCAGCGCGTAGATCTCTCCGTCAGGCGATGTGATGGCGCTTTTCAGCAGTTCTTTTTCTTCCAGCAGGTTTTTGCTGAAGCTGCCGTGCTCCTCGATCAGTTCATTAAGACTGAGGAATACGCCTTGATCACCGTAGACCATCATCTGGGAAGGCGAGACGTCGAATTTCATGATGACATCCGGGTAATCGCCGCTGGCGAGCATCAGGTTCAATTTTTCGTTGGCTTGCGCCTGGGGCGTCAGTTCCCATTCGATATGGACATTGGTCAGATCCTCGTAATACTTCGTAAATTCATTGGTCTCGATATTCTCTACTCTGCCTGTATCAATAGCCAGCACCCGAAGCGTCACTTTTTCGTTGACGATCGGAAAGGTGCCAGGCTCGGTCAGATTGCTGTTTTCTTCTGCAGTGTCTGAATTGTCGGTGTTCCTCTCACCCGCAGGGGCATTGCCGCTGCCCCCCGAAGAGCCAGTATTATTACTGCAAGCACTCGCCACAATGGCAATGATCAACAGCATGCTAAACGCAATCCACAGCTTTTTTTTCATTTCTGTACCTCCCGAATAATGTGTGAACCGAACCCCTGATTTTGCATAACCGCATTTGTTTTCGCTTTCAGCAACGTCCAGGCATCCCCCCTTTCACGAACGGACAGCTGTCAGCCCTTCAACGAGCCGATCATGACGCCTTTTACAAAGTGTCGCTGCACGAAGGGATAGATGGCCAATACCGGAGCTGAAGCCACGACAATTAAAGAATACTTCAACAGCTCGATCAGTCCTTCCCGCTCCGACAACTCCTTGACATCGCTCACCATCGCCAGATCGACCTGGTTCTGGACGAGGATGTCATTCAGGACGAGCTGCAGCGGGAACAGGCTCTGGCTCTTGAGGAAGATCAAGGCGCTGAAAAACTGATTCCAGTGTCCGACTGCGTAAAACAGACTGATGACGGCAAGGATGGGCGCCGAGAGCGGCAGCACGATCTTGAACAAAAACTTGAAGTCATTGCAGCCGTCGATATGGGCCGCATCCAGCATCTCATCAGGGATCGTCAGCTTGAAGTAGGTGCGGGCGATAATGACCTGCCAGACGCCAAGCGCCGACGGAATAATAAGGGCCCACCGGGTATCAAGCAGTCCCAGATCCTTGACCAGCAAGTACCGGGGGATCAGCCCGCCGTCAAAGAGCATCGTAAAAATAACCATCATCATAAAGAAGTTGCGCATGAAAAAATCTTTTCTCGACAACGGGTAGGCAGCCAAAATCGTCATGATCACATTGACCAGCGTACCCACTATCATGTAGAAAAACGAATTGGCAAAGCCGCTCATAATGAGCCGGTGCTTGAACACCGCCTCGTAGCCTGCGAGCGTGAAATCAACCGGCCACAGCCAGACCTTGCCGGTGACAACGGCCTCCACGGAGCTGAAGGAAGAGCTGAGCACATACACAAGCGGATAAAGCACCAGCACCAGCAGGAAACATAGTCCGATTGTGTTGACTAACGTGAACAGCTTATCGCCGCGGGTTTCTTTAATATGTTCGATATTCAAGCGTGTTCCTCCTTACCATAAGGTCTCTTGACGCATCCGCTTGGCCGTGTAATTGATCGTCACGATCAAAATGAGGTTGACGACGGATTTAAACAATCCGATAGCCGATGCATAAGAGAAGTTGACGAGATTGGATGCCAGCCCCACTTTGTAGACGTAGGTATCAATCACCTCGGCGGTTCTCAGATTGAGCGGCGTCTGCAGCAGCAGCACCTTCTCAAAGCCGATATCCATCAAATTGCCCATATTCAATATGAACATGATCATCGCAATCGGCAGGATGCCGGGCAGGTCAATATGCCAGATCCGGCGAACCTTGCTGGCTCCGTCCATGATCGCCGCCTCATGCAGCGTTGGGTCGATGCTGGAGAGCGCGGCCAGATAGATAATGCAGCCCCACCCGACATTTTGCCAAATATCGGACCAGACGAAGATCGACTTGAACAGCTCCGGTCTCGCCAGAAAATGAATGGCATCGAAGCCAAGGGAGGTCAGAATCTGATTAACCAGGCCAGTCCTTGGATCGAGCAGCTGCATGATGATGCCGACCATGACGACCACCGAGATGAAATGCGGCGCATACGTAATCATCTGCACGCTTTTCTTGAAGAAGACACGGTGTACATAGTTGAGGCTCAGCGCAAGAATAATAGGGAACGGAAAACCTGCGAACAGCTGATAAAAGGCTAATCCCAGCGTGTTCCTCAGCACCCGCCAAAATTCATAGGAATGAAAAAAACGGCTAAAGTATTTGAGTCCGACCCAATCGCTCCCTGTAATGCCCTTGATGGCTACAAAGTCCCTGAAGGCAATCTGGGCGCCATACATCGGGTAGTACTTGAATACGAGGAGATAAATCAGCGGCAACAGAAAAAGCACTTGCAGCTGCCAGCTTTTCAGAAACGCCTGCCCCCATCTCTTCCGCGGTCTTGCATTCATCTTCTGGACGGTATCGGGATCCGTCCGCGAAATCTTCAATTCGTTCATGGTCTTTCGTAATACCTCCCGTCTTGAGCTGTCTTGCCTCCCCAATGTAAGCGCAATCAGCCGGATCGTAAAGAAGTAGTCTTCTCTCGATTGTGCAATCCTCCAGAATCGGCATTATTCCATGCGCCGCAAAGGTTGCTGCAAACCAGAAAACGCTCTCCCCGAAGGGAAAGCGTTCCGCTTGGCTGCGTAATTTACTTGATGGATCGTCTGTAAACCGTCGGGCTCATGCCGCAGTTCCGTTTGAAGGCCCGCGAGAACACATTCATCGAATGATACCCGCTTCTAAGCGTAATCTCATGGACACTCAGCTCGGTCTCCTGCAGCAGCTTCCTGGCCTGCTCCATCCGCAGGCTGTTCAGATGATCGGAGAAATTCGTCCCCGTCTGTTCTTTGAAAAACTGCGACAAGTATTTGGCTGACATCTGGAATCGGTCCGCCACCAGATCCAGGCAAAAATCCGGATCGTCAAAGCCGCTTGCCATCATGTCCAGAATATCGATCTTCAACTGATGGTTATGGCTTTTCTTGCGCTTGTCCACGATGTCGCACATGCTGGTCAGAACAGAGGTGAAGGCAGCGAACATCTCCCGCACATCCTCCAGGTCGCCTACCCGGCTGAACATCTGCTGGATATAGACCGACCCGTCCTTGCCGTCGATTTCCAATTGAGACTCGAAGTGGTCCATCAGCTTGGCCGCCGTCCCCCACATCTCATAGAACCATAGCCGCAGCATCGCGATGGACAAATGGCGCTCCTCGTTCTCCCGGTACAGCTCGGCCAGCAGGTGCTCCATGCTCTCCCGTTCTCCTGCCCTGGCGTAATTCATCAGCCTTGTCTCGACATCAGCTGGATAATAGTAGTTGTTATTGTCCAAGGGAAGCTCGTGATACCAGAGGGCAAGCACACGATCATGGTCGCGTCTGAAGCTCAAGGCGTGCCGGGCGTCTTCATAAGCGCTGGCGATCGCCAGCGGCGAGGCGTAGCATCTGCCGACGCCGCAAGTGACCCACACGCCGTGCTTTTGAAGGGCGGCCTGATCGATCTCTGCCAGCTGTGACTTCAGTCCCTCGGTGCAAGCTTGGGCGTCTGTGGAGTCGAGCGTCACCATCATCGCGATTTTGTCATCTCCTGTATCGAACAGATAGCCATGGCTCCCGAACACCGATTCGAAAGCTTCCGTTGCGATAATCCGCTTGATATCCAGCTCCTCCAGCAGCTCGGGATGAGTGACCTCTTCATAGCCGCGGATCTGGATCAGCACCACAGTATAGCCCGAGCCCTCCATCCGGATGCCTGCGTGAGCCATGGAAGCCTGCAGATCGGGCATCGTCTTGAACTCGCCCCGCAGCAGCCGCTCAAAAAAGGCGGCCCGGATAAACGGCAGCTGCTGCTTGATCTTGTCACTGAGCGTCTCGTTGTGATGCCACAGCTCGGAGAACGACTGCTGGATGTAACCGAAGGCATCCCGGGGCGTCTGCCGTCTGACGCCCATCTTCTCCGCGATCAGCGAGTGCAGATGGCGGATGGGCTTGCTGGAACGATAGGCCAGGTACAACGAGATGCCGATGCCCGCCGCCACCATGATCAGCAGCATGATGAATGCGTACTGGTGAATATAATTCACTTTCTCCATCACGATGTGGGGCGGCTGTACGGCCACGTAGGTCCAGCCATTGAACGATGACGTCGTATAGGTGACCATCATATGACCCGTGGCTTCGGTCGGCTCCAGCATACCGCTCCTCGCTTGCTCCGGGATCGGGATCGTCGCGCGGGGCGCTTGCTCATCCGAGATGTAGCTGATGACCTCCCCCTGCCTATCCATAATGTAAGCCCAGCCTCCGTTGCCGATGTTGACCCCGCTGAGCATCTTCTTGATTTCATGGTTGTCGATCAGCGCGATGATCGCGCCATTGAAGTAACTGGCATTGCCCATCGTCTGTACATAGGTGAGCAAGGAATACGGCCTTCCCTTGTAGCTGACCGACTCGGCCGGCATATAGGTCTTGCGGTATTGGCCCAGGTATTGCTCGTACCAGCTTGTATAATCCATATCGTACGTGAGTATGCCATCATAGAATTCGGACAGCTTATATGTTGCCGTAGACGACATGGCCACGCCGCTGTTCTTGAACAGCACAAAATAATCAACCAAAAACCGGTTGACGAGCGCATATTCGAACAGTTCCTTGCGGGTCTCCATAATGCGGTAAGGGTTAACACCTTGGAAAGGGGTGTTCACGTGTTGAAACGACTGCACCCGGTGATTGCTCGCCAGCTGCTGGATATTCATCTCGATGTCGTACAGTCTGCTGTCGAGGATGTCCCTGGCTTGCTCCAGAACGGTCATATTGGTCTGTACGACTTCCTCCTTCACGACCGTCACGGTCTTGTCGTACACAAGCATGCCGATCAGAAGCGGTACGAGCATAATGACCAGATATGGTCCGAGAAACCGAATGACTATGGCATCTCTGCCTGACGTCCACCTTTTTTTCATGCCGCTCCCCCACTTTATCTGATAACGCTTACAAATATAGATAATTATAACACAGGGCAGCTGTTTGCGGCCAGGAGCTGCAAAAGACGGCGCCAGGACTGCCCTGACACCGTCTCTTCTCCGCATGGATGGATCAACCGACTTCCTCCACCGGCTCGTCCGCCACAGCCAGCTGCAGCGACCGCAGCTCGCGCTTGAGCTCCTGGACGATCGCTCTATACGCAGGGTCTGCGTAGACGTTGTTCATCTCTGCCGGATCCTTCGCCAGATCGAACAGCTCCCACTCCGGCGGCCGGTCCTCATCGATGGATCCCGAGGTGCCCAGCGCCTGGCCGTAGTAATAGATGAGCTTGTACTGATGCGTCCGGATGCCATAGTGGGAATATACATTGTGATACTGATCCAGGTGCATCCAGTAGCGGTAGTACATCGAAGTCCGCCAGCCCTCGGGCGTCTCGCCCCCGAATACGCCGCGCAGGCTTTGCCCCTGCATCTCCTCCGGGATCGCCACGCCGGCGTAGTCCAGGAAGGTGACCGGGAAATCGACATTGAGCGCCATCGCATCGGTACGGGAGCCTGGGGCGATCGCCCTCGGGTACCGGACAAGGAATGGCATGCGCAGGGATTCCTCATACATGAACCGCTTGTCGAACCAGCCATGATCCCCCAGGAAGAAGCCCTGGTCGGAGGTGTAGATGATGATCGTATCCTCCGCGATGCCCTCCTCGTCCAGATAATCCAGCAAACGGCCGACACTCTCGTCGATCGAGGCGATACAGCGCAGATAATCCTTGATGTACCGCTGATACTTCCATTTCTTCTGCTCCAGGGCCGTCAGTCCCTCCGGCGGCTTGCCCTTCAAGTCGACTTCGTCATTCATATCCCGGTCGATCCGCATCTTGGCTTCCTTCGCGGCTGCGGCGCGGTTCTCATAATCGTCGTAGAATGTATCCGGCTCGGGAATATCACGGTCCTCGTAAAGGTCTTTGTACTTCTCATGCGGGTGCCATGGACGATGCGGCGCCTTGTGGTGGCACATCAGCATAAATGGCTTGTCCCGGTCCCGGCCGTTCATCCACTCGATGGAGAAATCGGTGATCAGGTCGGTCGCATAGCCTTGATATTGCTTCCGCTCGCCCATCTCGATAAATATGGGGTCATGATAGATCCCTTGATGGGGAACCACCGTCCAGTAATCGAAGCCGGTCGGGTCGGCATCGCCGCCGTGGCCCAGATGCCACTTGCCGATCATCGCCGTCTGATAGCCTTCCTGCTGCAGCAGCTTGGGGAAGGTCATCTGCCGCCCGTCCAATGAATCCTCGATTGACCGGACGCCGTTCAGATGATTGTACTTGCCCGTCAGGATCGCTGCGCGGCTGGGGGAGCAGATCGAGTTCGTGCAGAAGCAATTGTCGAAGAGCATCCCTTCCTGCGCCAGCCTATCCAGGTTCGGTGTCTCATTGATCTTGCTGCCGTAGCAGCCGATCGCATGAGACGCGTGATCGTCCGACATGATAAATACGATGTTGGGGCGTTTGCCCGCTTCATTATGCACTGTTCTTCACCTCAGGTTCATTATAGCTGCGGGGGCAGTACAAGGCGATGTATTATGTTACTATTAATAGTAGGTCTTCACTTTATGTTGGGAGGCGCTTCAGCGGTGATTCATATTTACAATACGTTCTTCGACGATCATATCCCGTACTGGCATAACCGCAATCAGCAGGTACAATATCACATTCTTGCCCTCATCACGGACGGCAAGCTGACCTATCGGCTCAATGGCCGGCCCCTGCAGGCATCAAAGGGCGATCTGCTGCTGATCCCGGCCGGGACCGAGCGCGAAGCGATTAATGCTCCGGAGGGCACGCATCAGAAATATGCGGTTATGTTTCGATGCGAGTTGCCCGGGCTGCCGCTGGTCTCATCGACCGAGCATGCCCTGATCCAGTCAGACAATTTCGAATATTACAAAGAACGAATCCTGCTTATTCATCGACATTCTCTCGAACAGGGCCCCTATAACGAAGTGATAGGCAACGGCATTCTTCTGGAGCTACTCGGCACCCTGCATAGAGAACTGGCCACGCCCGCCATGCCGCTGCGCAAGCTCACTCATGTTCGTCTGCTGAAGGAGTATATCCTGGAGCACTTCCGGGAAGCGATCACGCTTCGCGAGCTGGGCGGACTCATCGACCGCTCGCCCAACTATACGCTGGCGTTGTTCAAGGAAGCAACCGGCAAGACGCCTCATGCCTACATCCAGGACTTGCGCGTCTCAACGGCGATGGAGCTGCTGCAGCACACCAATCTTACTGTGTCCGCGATCAGTGCGCATCTCGGCTTCTATGACACCTCCTACTTCCACAAAGTATTCCGCCGTCGTACCGGGATGTCGCCCTCCCACTATGCGACATCCCGGAAGACGGGCAATGACGCAGCTGCGCCGCAGCGTTGAACGCTACTGCTGCGCCTCCCCGTTCATGGTGCGGAAGTGGAGCGGCGACAGACCCTCCAGCCGTTTGAAGATACGGCTGAAGTAGAAAGCGTCCTGGAATCCCACTTCAAAAGCAATGTCGCCGACGCTCTTGTCCGAGTGAAGCAGCAGATGCTTGGCCCGCTGGATGCGGAGCTGATGCAGGTACTGCACAATCGTAATGCCCGCATATTTCTTGAACACCTGGCACAGGTATTCGTACTTGCGATCCATCTCCTGCTCCATCCGCTCCTTGGACATCTCCTTCTCGTACCCGTTGTTCAAGAGATTCACCAGACGCCGATAGGTATGGTAGGAGGGTGAGAAGGAAGCCGCATGCTCGCGGCTGTCCAGCAGATCGCCGGCGATCAGCCCGAGGATCTCGCCGAGCAGCAGGGACTGCTGGAAGCGAAAGTATCCGTGGGGCTCCTCCGAGCATTGCACCAGCCGTTCGAACAGACTCAACAGTTGGAACCTTTGGCGGGGCAGATGAATCTTGGGGAGGATGAGCAGATCCTCGTGAGCGGCCGAGGTGGTGCGCAGCTCGGTTTTCTCGGAATGGATAATGTTAAGATCGATGGCTGCTTCAGGGTCAAATGTCTTCAGCGCAGGAGCGCAGGCGAACTGAACCCAATAGAAGGTGCCTTGCTTCTCCTGCATGTTCCAGCCGGTATGCTGCTCCCACGGCAGGAGCAGCAGCGATTCCCCTGTGCGAAGCTCATAGCGCGTGCCGCTCACGTCGATCCATACCGGGGCGTCGCTGGCGACGATGAGCTGATAGTACGGATTGGCATGGCTCCAGCGAAAAGAAGCCGAGCTGGCGTCAAACAGGTTGGTCCAACGGATATCAAGCGCCGAGAGCCTGGACAATGAATAATACATGACAGCCTCCTTGAGCAGGGTGTGATCAAATCTCAAGATTGTGCATGGCTAATGGCGGCTCCGGATTCTATAATGAGGTGGAAATCAGAAACCGGAGGTTGCATATGATGCCTACACGCATTCTAAATGAAAAGGATTACTACCGCCGCGTCTATGGCGGCTGGCTGGGCAAAAACATCGGCGGCACGCTGGGCGCTCCTGTGGAAGGCAAAAAAGAATTGCTGACCCTGGATTTTTATCCTGTGCTGCAGGACGGGCCGCTTGAAAATGACGATCTGGATCTGCAGCTCGTATGGCTGCACGCGCTGGAGCAGTACGGTCCGGGACTCACCTGCAGAGAGCTGGGTCAGGAATGGCTGGAGCACGTGTTTTTTCCGTTCGATGAATACGGTTACGCGCTGACCAATCTGCGGAGAGGAGTCATGCCGCCGCTTGCAGGCGCCTTCAACAATCCTTTCACCGACTGTATGGGATCGCCGATCCGCTCCGAGATCTGGGCCATGGCCGCGCCTGGCGCCCCGCACGTAGCCGCCTATTATGCGTATCAGGATGCCGTGGTCGATCATGCGGGCGGCGAGGGCGTATACGGCGAGATGCTGTTCGCAGCGATCGAGAGCGCGATCTTCATGGAGCAGGACCGCGACCGGCTGATCGCCATCGGTATGTCCTATCTGCCGGAGAACAGCCGCACGGCAAAGGCCGTCCGGGATCTGTTAATGTGGCACCGCGAGGGCAAGGACTGGCTCGAGGCCCGCTCGCTCATCCTGGAGCACCATGGGCGCGACAACTTCACGGACGCACCGCAGAATATCGCCTTTACGCTGCTGGGCTGGCTCTATGGCGAGAGCTTCGAGGATGCGATCCTGAAGGCCGTCAATTGCGGCTACGATACCGACTGCACCGCCGCTACGCTAGGCGCTATCCTGGGCATGATCTCCGGACCGGAAGGACTGCCGGAGCGGTGGGTCGCCCCTGTGGGCGACCGCGTCGTCGTCAGTCCGCCGATCAAGGGCTTCCCGGCACCGGCCGATCTGGATGAGCTGACCACACGGACGATCCGCATGGGCAAGCAAGTGCTGGCTGCCTGGGATACCGGCATCCTCGTTCATCCGGAGCTGGCTACCGAGCTGGACGGCTCTGCCGCAGAATCAAGCGATGCCGTGCGACAGCTGTGGACAGCCGACGTCCTTGCCGACCGCAGGCTGCTGCCCGGCGGGTCGAAGGCGCCTGTAGGGCTCGAGCTGGTCATCGACTATGGAACGGGAGGTCCGGCGATCGGCCGAAGCCAGCGCAAGCCGCTGGGGTTCACGCTGATCAATCACTCTCGCATCCGTGTCGCCGGGCAATTGGCGCTGACGCTTCCGCCGGGCTGGACAGGCGACGAGGGCGAGCAGGCCTATTCACTGGACCCGGGCGCATCACAGGCGTTCACCTTCCATATCGTATCCGGACCGGAAGCTGCGCCCTCCTACGAGCTGAACGCGGTCATCACCAGAGCGCATGACGGTTCGACATGGTCGGTGATGCAGGAACGGTTCGTCCTCGTCCCCGCCTCGGAATGGATGCTATGGGGCCCCGCGGAGACAGAGGGCCGGGCCGTCAGCTGCGCCGGCAGCCGGATCGAATGGGAACAGGCCGGATCGGGCGAGACGGACGGGATGTATCGCGCCGCCACGCGTCTGCATAACCCGCAAGCGCGCGAGCTCCGTCTGATCGCCGCCGCAAGCGGGCCGGTATCGGTCAAGCTGAACGGCGAGCAGATCATCGATTGCTCCACAATAGAGGAGTTCATGCCGGCGTATCACCGGGCGCCCGAGTCCCAGCTCGCCCAGATCACCTTGCCGGAAGGCTCCCATGATCTTGAGGTCGTGGCCGAGCGCCTGGGCGAGCCGTTGCTCGTCTACCTGTTAACCGTCTCCCCCAAGGAAACGGAAGAGCCGGGCCCTTACTATTATTATACCGATCTGCTGCTTCATCCGTAATCCGACCGTTCATACACAGCAGAGCCCGACATGCATCATGTCGGGCTCTACTCTGTTATATGTCCATGACCATGCGGAAGCCGCAGTTGCCGGTCGAACTGTCCGGGGTATTGGAGCTGCGGGCGGCGATGCGGTAACGATTGCAATATGAGCGATGGCACAGATAGGAGCCGCCCCGCATCGATCGCCTGCCAGTCTCCCGCTCGAAACGCGGATCCACGCTTGCCGTCTCGATATGATAGCGCGGAGAGAACCAGTCCGCGCACCACTCCCACACATTGCCCGACATATTGTACAGCCCGTAGCCGTTGGGCTTGTACGCATCGACAGGCGCAGTTCCCACATAGCCGTCGCTGGGATTGTTCTTGGACGGGAACTTGCCTTGCCAGATATTGCAGCGATGCTCGCCGTCCGGCTTCAGCAGATCACCCCAGGGGTACGTCTTCCGGGCCAGTCCGCCGCGTGCCGCATATTCCCATTCGGCTTCGGTAGGCAGCCGGCCGCCGGCCCACTTGCAATACGCCTCGGCATCATGCCAGGAGATGTGCACCGCCGGGTGATCCAGCCGATCGTCGATGCTGGAGTCTTCTCCCTCCGGCTGCCTCCAGTAGGCGCCATGGACGACCAGCCACCACGGCACCTCCTGCGGCACATTGCTCACCTGCTCCTTCACCGCTTCGGATGCCAGCAGATGGAACACATACGACCAGCCGAACCGCTCGGCTTCGGTCACATACCCCGTCGCCTCCACGAAATGCCCGAACTGACGATTGGTGACGGCATAAGGGGAGATGCGGAAGGATCGGACCTCCACCTGGCGAACCGGACCTTCCCCGTCAGCAGGGAATCCGTCCGGCGTATCCGTACCCATCTCGAACGTCCCGCCTTCGATCGTTATCATGTGAGGGTCCTGCGCCGGCGTCACGCCCTGCGGCTGCACAGCGCTGACCATTTGCTCGGAGCGCTCCTGAGCGGGCACCGGCTGCACATGCTCCCGGGAAGCGGCACAGCATGATTGTTGTTTGGGTTCCAATACCCTTCCTCCTTTGCCTGTCATCTGAACATTAACTGTAGATAGCCATGCCGATCACGCCGGAAGCGGCGATGACCAGCAAGGGATGCTTGCGAAACATCATCAGTGCGGCAAGAGATCCAAGAAAGATCAAGATCTGGCTTGCCGTAAACCAGTTCAGGGGACCGAGAATATTGTTGTTGATGGCAAACATGATCGCAGCGTACACGATCAGTCCTGTGATCACGGTCCGCAGACCATAGAAGGACGACTTAACGAGCTTGTGCTGCTGGATCTTGAAAAAAACCATGCCGAGGATGAGGATGATCGCCAGCGATGGAAGCACCATCCCCAGCGCTGCGATCACCGCCCCTGGCATGCCCGCCTGCTGAAAACCGATGAAGATCGCAATATTCGTCGCGATCGGCCCCGGCGACATCCCGGCGACAGCGATCACATCCGAGAAGTATTCCAGCGTCATCCAGCCGTGGCGCTCGACGACTTCTCTTTCTATTAAGGGTATCATAGCGTAGCCCCCGCCAAAAGAGACAAATCCGATCATTAGAAAAGTGATAAACAACGACCACAGCAACTTGCTTCACCTCATATCATATAATCGTAGATGTGCTCTTCCTTCTCCAGCACGGTCTTGAGCCCGATCCGGTTGCGGATGGCGACGACGATAACTCCCGCAATGGCGCCGCCGACAATAATAAGGACCGGATGGATCACGCCATGTCCGAGAAATAATAATCCGACCGTGATCGCGATCATCGTCAGCGTCGTCTTGTCCACGACGGCGGTTTTGCCGATCTTGTAGGCCGCATAAGCAATCAGGGCGACAATCGTCGCACGGATGGATAGAAAAGCCGCTTCGATCTTGGGGTGGTCCTTCATCTGCATGAAGAAAAGGGATAACACGATAATAATGCAAAAGGTCGGGAATAAAATCCCCAGCATCGCCGCAATGGCTCCCGAGACGCCGGCGATCCGATAACCGATGAACGTCGCGGAATTGATCGCGATCGCCCCCGGCACCGATTCGGCCACGGCGAAGATGTCTGTAATATCATGCGTCCGCAGCCACTTCCTGCGATCGACCACCTCTCGTTCAATGACCGGAATCATCGCATAGCCGCCCCCGAATGTAATCGGTCCGATCTTCAGAAACGTGAGAAAGATCAACCATAGCAGTCTCCATTTCTCCAGCAAACCAACCGCCCCCCAAGCATTTCATTCACTTAATTCCATTTTGACATTAAGTTCGCGTACATGCAACATAAATTTTTGTAAATCTCCGCCTATTTCAAAAAAATAAAAGGAAGCCAGCAGGCAGCGTGGCTCCTCATATTTTCACTTTGACTCAAAGATCTGAATACTACTTCAAAACACCTGCAAATAGCAGCTCGAAATTCGTTCCTTTGCAGTGAAGCCCTCCCCCGTGCCTGGTGACCAACTCCACCTGATGCGGCCCGGGCCCGAGCTCGTCCGAGATCGTAAACATCTTGGGATACCCCTTCTCGGGGCACCAGCCGCTGCGATCCAGGCTTGATGCTTGCCATTCCCCGCCGTCGATCCTGTAGCTGAACTCAGCCGTATACTTGCCGAAGAGGAACGCCAGCGTCAATCCGCGCCCTTCAAAGCCAAATCGCAGCGCAGCATCTGGCGCGCTGGTGTACAAGGCCTGGCCCAGCGACGCCAGATCTCTTCTGCGGCGCAAGGACCAGGGACCCTTTCGTTCTATTCCTCGCAAGTCCAACAGCTCCGAGGCTTGCCAGTGACCTGGATCGAGCGGCTCCGGCAATGGCTGCCTCAGACGCTCCGGGATTGGCGCGGTCTGTATAGCCGCTTGCTTCCCGACCTGTCTGCGTTCCGTTTCCAGAAACGCGATGACACTGTCAGCATAGCATTGACTCCCCCGGTCTTGCGGATGCAAGCCGTCAGGCAGCCATGCCTCCCAGCGCAGTCTGCCATGTACAACCTCCTGCAGCGCATACAGGCCCATCCAGACCGAACCGAGCTGATAATGCTCCCCGAGCTGCTCCAGTCCGGCGATAGAGGACGGCATGCGTCCTGACATCATGTCCTCATACATCTCCTGACGAAAGGTATAGACGAGGACCAGATCCGCTTCCGTGCGTTCGAGGAGCTTGCGCAGCAGCCCTTCACGGGTGCGCATTCGTTTCTCTGGCGGCTCCTGGTGGTCATTCACCGCGTACTCCACGAACAGAAGGTCGCAATCTCGCCCGATGATATCCTGCTCCGCTCGGAAGAGCGCCGATTCGCTCGTTGTCGAGCCGATCGCGGCATTCTCGACCTGCAGAGCGGCATCCGGGTATTCATTAGCAAGCCAGGCGATGACCGGCTCCGACCAATTATGAGGCGCCGGAGCTGTGATCGAGCCGCCCAGCAAGCCGATGGTGAGCTCGCCCGCAGCCAGCTTCTCGAAAGTGCGTGTCAGCGGCGTGCGATGCTGATAGATGGAAAGCGTCATGAATCCCGCCCCTTTTCTGTCGTCTCTTCTTCGATCAGATCCGGCCGCCCCGGATGAAAGGCGCGCTCCCGCGCATTCCACGCCTCTGTCAGACCGAGTCTCCGGATGATCGACTTGCCGGCGTCGAAACCGTCTCCCGTCGACGTCAGCCAGCGCTCCAGCCGCTGTGCGAGCGACCTGCGCAGCGAGGCGTGCGCGCTGTCCCCGATCAGGTTATGCAGCTGATAGGGATCGTTCTGATTGTCATACAGCAGCCACTCCGTACCGTCGCTGCGGCAGGCATACGTATACCGCCCGGTCCGCAGGCCCCGCCATTCCGGGAGCTGCTGCCGCCGCGACTCGTCTACCTGGATCATATCCAGGATAAATACGCTGTCCGCCTCCTCATATTCCCCGCCGACCAGCGTCGCCGAGAAGTCCGAGCCCTCCAGCGTCATGGCAGGCAGCGGCTGGACGCCTGCGAGACCCAGCAGCGTAGGCGCCATATCGACAATACTGACCAGACTGTCGCAGACCGTGCCGTTTTCCTGCTGACGCGCCGGCCAGCGGATCAGCAGCGGGATATGGATCGACTCCTCCCACGGCTGCTGCTTCTTCATATAACCCTGCGACCACAGCATGTCTCCGTGATCCGACGTGAACACGACGATCGTATCCTCGGCCAGCCCGCGCTCCTCCAGCGCGGCAAGCAGACGTCCCAGTTGGTCGTCCAGCGCAGTGATCGCCGCATAATACAGCTTCAGCGTCTCCAGCGGATCCATGTCCCGCGCCAGACTCGTCTCGCCCGGGGCGATCGGCTTCACGTTCGGGCGCAGCTTGACGGGCCGATCCTGGTACATCTCCTTGTAGCGTTCGGGAACCATGTGATAGGGATCATGCGGCGGTCCCCACGAGACAAACAGACAGAACGGCTCGCTTCCTTGCTGTTCAAGAAACGACAGCGCCAGATCGGTCTGTATCTCCGGTTCATACCCTTCCCGCCTCACAGGCTCCGGTCCGTCCAGATAATACTTGTCCTCCCGGTAATAGTGATGCGAGCAATTGTAGCCCGCCCAGTAGTCGAAGCCATGGCGCCGCGGCCCCGGCGGCGTCCATTTGTCGCGCGGCAGGCCGTCCAGATGCCACTTGCCGATATAGCCGGTACGGTAGCCCGCCGCCTGAAAGGCCTCCCCCACCGTCGGCATCGTCTCCGGCAGCGGCAGATCGTTGCCGATCACATGGTGGCGCATCGGATAGGTGCCGGTTAGCAAGGTTGCCCGGCTCGGTCCGCACACCGGGAGATTGGCGTAAGCCTTCGCATAGCGGACGCCCTCGCCCGCCAAACGGTCCATATGCGGCGTTATCACATCCGGATTGCCTGCGCAGCCCATATCCATGCCGCGCAGCTGATCGGCGAAGATGAACAGGATATTCGGCCGCCTGTCAGCTTTGGCCTGGCTGATGTTATCCACTGTCTCCCCCTCCTCGTATCGCGTTCTAATACGCCCACGCCCGCGGCAGCGGCGCTTCGATCTCCAGCATCCGCCGCAGCATCAGCAGGCGCAGCTCCGCCAGCACCTTGCCGTAGCTGGCATCGTCCGCCAGATCCGTGTACTCTGCCGGGTCATGGACCAGATCGTAGAGCTGCTCCGAGCCGTCGCGACCCAGCACATAGCGGTAGTCCTTCGTCCGGATATTCTTCCATCCGTCATGCTCCATCAGCGCGCACGCCTTGTCCTCGACAGACCCGCCTGTCATCAAGGGATAGAGCGACCGCCCCTGCAGCTGCGGCGGCACGGGGACGCCGACCGCCTCCAGCAGCGTCGGCAGCACGTCCACCGCCTCCACCAGGCCGCTGTATACCTGACCGGGCAGACAGCCTTTCCCCTGGATAATCAGAGGCACTCTCGCCACGCAGTCCGGCCCCGGGGCCCCCTTGCCATACCGGCCATGCTCGCCCAGGAACTCGCCGTGATCCGAGGTGAAGACGATGATCGTATCCTCCCGCTGCCCGGTGTCCTCCAGGCGCTGCACGAGCTGTCCTACCCAGTGATCCACTTCGCTGATCATCGCATAATAGCCCTTCTTCGCCTGCCGGAGCTCCGCCTCGGAGATATCCGCCGGCCACTGCGGATCCATCTCATGCCGCGCCAGTGACAGCCCAGCCTCGTCATACCGCTCCAGGTAGGCGCGCGGCGCAATCCACGGGCTGTGCGGCGAGTAGAACCCGGCGATGCACAGCCAGGGCCGCCCCTCGTTCTCCTCGATAAACGACATCGTCCGTTCGGCGACGAAGGCGGTATGCGTAAACCCCGCATCCCCCGCAAACTCGCGTACGCGCTTGGATGGCCGTTCCGGATGCCGAATCGCGTCCGCCCCGCCCATCACCCGGCGCCAAGCTGCGGCGGCCTGCGGCAATCCGGGGGAGCTGGCGGCCAGCTGCCGTGGATCCTTGCGCCTGATCCAGGCCCGGTAGGCATCCTCATAACAGCCCGGTTCGTCGGAGACCTCGAGCTGGTCGAAGCCATAGGAGGGATGGGGCTCGCTGTGATCGCGATTGGCATGCGGCAGAAAATGCAGCTTCCCGAAATTGGCGCAGGTGTAGCCGTAGGGCCGGATCAGCTTGGGCAGCACGGGCACGGTATCCGGAACCGGCACGCCCATATGCGTAATGCCGAGCGTAGACGGATACTGGCCCGACAGGAAGCTGATCCGGCTCGGCATGCACAGGGGATTCTGCACGAAGGCATGGTCGCAATATAGTCCCTCTGCCGCCAGCCGGTCCAGATGCGGCGTCTGAATCTCGGTGTTGCCTGCCGCGCCCAGCGCGTCCCAGCGCTGCTGGTCGGTGTACACAATCAGAATATTCGGTTTCTTCATCCTGCAGCTCCTTTGCGTTACGTGCGGCTCTTTCTTCGTTCCAGATGATGCGGATCATACTTGGAGTATTGGCGGTTGCGCCTGGTCGGCACGTCCGTCAGCGGAATCTGACGCAGCTCGGTGCCCTCCTTGTTCAAGGCCGGCGCGAAGCCCGCCTGACGGTAGAAGTCCAGCAGCTCCCTGCGCAGCCTGTGCTTCTCCTCGCTGAACCGCTCGTCATCGTGCAAGCTCTGCAGCTCATCCGGGTCGCTATCCAGGTCGAACAACAGCTCCGTGCCGCCATTCGGAGAATAGATATACTTCCACCGCGCATCGGCCGCCATATAGATCGCAGCGACCTCCTCCATCTCGCTCCGTTCCATCAGCCGGTAAGGATCGGTGATCAGCTCGCCGAACGTCACCTGGCGCCACTGCGTCTGCGCTCCCGATAGCCGCGGCAGCAGGCTCTCTCCAGCGCATGCCGCCGCATGCTCCCGCAACCCGGCTGCATCGAGCAGCGTCGGGGCGATATCCCGATGACCGACCAGATCGCCGCTGACCGCCCCTTCCGGCACCCGGCCTGGACAGGAGAGCAGGAAGGGGATGCGGGCGGAGCCGTTGTAGTAGGATCGTTTGCCCCATTGATAGTGATCCCCCAGCATTTCTCCGTGATCGGACACGAACAGGATCAGTGTGTTCTCGCGCAGGCCACGCGCCTCCAGCGTATCGAGGATGCGTCCGATCTGCACATCGATCTGGGTGATGGACGCATAATAGGCCGCCTTGATGAGCCGGGCTCTGTTGTCGTCGGTCGTGTCCGTCCATTTGGAATAGTTCTGCGCCTGCTGCAGCGGCCACATCCCTTCCCGGTCCGAGTCGGTCCGAACCGGAAGCGGCAATGCCGCAGGATCGTACAGGTTCAGATATGGCGTTGTCGGATCGAATGGCGGATGCGGCTTGATAAAGGAAGAGACAAAGCACCACGGCTGCCCGGATGCGGCCTGTTCCAGAAAATCGACCGTATGGTTGCCCACCCACGTCGTATTGTGATGGCGATCCGGCACTTGCGCCACTTGCGGGATATAATAATATTCGTGGCGGATGCCGCTCGGCTCGTACACCCAGTCCAGCCCCTGATCGGCGATATATTGCGCATAGGTGCCCGCTTCGAGCCCCGAATTTTCCTCGGAGATATGCGTCTTCCGGAAGCCCCAGCTGTTGCCCCGGGGAATCGAATGCATCTTGCCGGCATATTCGGTCCAGTATCCCGCCTCAGCCAGCCTGTCGGCAAAGGAGGCTTCGATCTTCTTCACGAAGCCATTGCCCAGATTGCCGGTCTGATGCCCCCACTTGCCGCTGAAGATCATCGCCCGGGCCGGACAGCATTCCGGACTCTCGGCGTAGGCCCGCTCATAGCGAACCCCGGATGCCGCCAGCCGGTCAAGATTGGGCGTCAGTATATCTTTGTTCCCATAGGCGCCCATCGCATCTGCCCGGTGCTGGTCGGTAATGATCAATAATAAATTTAAGGGTTGTTCTTTTGTCATCTGATGCGCCTCCCTTCATCCCTGCTCCGTTCTGCTGATCGTTGTCATTTTTTAAACTGTCCATTGTAGGTCGGCGCCTGCGTCGCCTGCGGATAGAGGACGGATACCCCTTCGTGCAAGGCCGTCAGCGAGAAGTCCCGCAGCCGCTGCTGGATGCGGTCGCGAACCGGCGCATAGTCCGGGTCGTGGTACAGATTGACCTGCTCCTCCGGGTCTCCCTTCAGATCATACAGCTCCGTGATGCGGTCCCCCTCCCCGCACACCTCGTACCACAGCTTCCACGACTCATCCCGGTAGAGCTGGCCCCGTCCGTTCGATAAAGTGCTGTATACCCAGTCGCGATGCTCCCGGGTCTCTCCTGCCGCCGCGCGCCAGAAGCTGCGGCCGCTGCGCCCGACGGGCCATTCCTGCTCGGGTATGCCGGCTCCCTCCAGGATCGTCGGGAACAGATCGACCATCTCCGTCATCGCCTCGCTGGTCCGGTCAGCCGGGACGACGCCCGGCTGCCTGATGATCAAGGGCACGCGGAGCGCCTTGTCATACCCGACTCCTTTGTTCCACAAGCCGCGATGTCCCATCTGCTCGCCATGATCGCTGGTATAGATGACGATCGTATCGTCGGCCAGACCGAGCCGGTCCAGACCGTCCAGCAGGATGCCGATACAGGCGTCCATCATGCTGACCATCCCGTAGTAGGCCGCTTGCAGCTGCCGCTGCCGCTCCTCTGTCAGATGCTCGCCGTAGTGCCGTCTGACCGTCTGCGCGATCCGGCTGCCTGCCGGCGGCGGCGCCTGCGGCTCATAGCGGATCGCATCCGCGCTGTACATGCTGTAGAAGGGCTCGGGCAGGACAAAGGGCGGATGCGGCGCCAGCAGCCCGACATACATCGCGAACGGCTGGTTGCGGCCCAGATCCTCCATCAGGCCCACGGCGGTATCCGCCACCTTCTTCTCATAGAATTCCTCGAACGGCACAGGGCTGCAAGCCGTGAAGCCTTGGGGTCCCCAAGGAATCTCGTGAACGTCGTTGTAATCGATCATCGGATAGGATTGCCCGTAGGGGACGCGCACCGTTTCGAAGCCTTTATCGATATGATGCGTCCGCCCGACCGCTACCGCCTGGTAGCCGTGACGGTCCAGCACCTCAGGCCAGGTCGTCTCCACCTCGGACATCACCTCCTGGTTGCTGAACGTCCGGTGCAGCTCAGCGTACCGGCCCGTCATCATGCACGCTCTGGCGGGAACGCACGCTTGCGCAGAGGTATAGCAATGGTTAAAGCTCGTCCCTTCCTTTGCCAACCGGTCCAGATGAGGGGTGCGAAGCTCGCTGCGGTGGGAGCCCAGGATATCGGCCCGGTGCTGATCCGACATGATGAATACAATATTCGGCGCTTTTTTTCTTTGTGTAGGCATGCTCGCTCTCCTCCTTTAACTCTATTCGTATGCGGTCAGTATGCTTGCTTGTCGCTGCTCAAGCAGCTGCGCTCTCGTCCAGCGGTTGATGATCGCGTCGCCGCACCGTGTCAGCTCCGCCTCCAGCCGCTGCCGCAGGTCAGCCACCACCGCTTCGCAAGCCGGATCGGCGATCCGGTTGCGCAGCTCTTCAGGGTCGTTCCGCAGATCATATAGTTCATCGATATCCGTAAGATTCCATACATACTTCCACTCCCGCGTCCGCAGCATCCGCTGGCTGTACAATCCGAACTGCTGGCCGTTATAGGTCGAGACGGCCTCCTCTCTCCAGTCGCTCACCGCTTGCCCGGCGAGGATCGGCATCAGCGTCCGGCCGTGGAACCATTCCGGCACGGGGAGGCTGGCTGCCTCCAGCAGCGTCGGCGGAAGATCCAGCAGGTTGTAGACGAACGCATCGCAGACCGAGCCTGGCTGGATCCGCTGCGGCCAGCGGATGATGAAGGGTACATGGACGACATCATCATACATAATGTAGTGCTTGTCCATCATCCTGTGGCCGCCGCACATATCGCCGTGATCCGAGGTGTAAATGACGATCGTGTTCTCTGCCAGTCCCAGCCGGTCGAGTGCAGACAGCACCTTCCCGATGGCATCGTCCACCTGGCTGATCGCGCCGTAATAGAGGGCGACCGTCGGCGCCCAGTCCTGCCACGTATAGTCCTCCACCCTCCAGTTGTACAGCTGCTGCTTCTGAATATACGGCTTGCCCTCGAAGCGCTCGTCAAAGCTGCGCCACTGCGGCACCTCATCCGGCTTGTACATCGAGGCAAAGGGCTCGGAAGGCCGGCACGGCAGATGCGGATCGGGGAAATCAAGACGCAGGTGCCACGGCTTGCCTTCCGCCGTGAACCGCTCGATCATGTCGATCGTCCGATCGGCCAGATAATGAGTATACGCATCCTCCAGCTCGACCGGGTTGCGTTCGCCAAACCAGCCGTTCGTATAGGTCAAGCCCGGGTAGCGCTGGTCAATATGCGCCCGATATTCCGCTTGGCCCACCGTCTCGTCGAAGCCGAACGCCTCCGGACCATGATCCGGATTGACATGCCATTTGCCGCAGAATCCATTGCGATAGCCCGCCTTGCCAAGCTCGCGCGGCCAGGCGTAAGCGTCCGGCTGCAGCGCCTGCATGGGCGGCGCGCCATTATAATTCCACAGGGCGCCAAAGGCCTCTGGCCTCCGCCCGTTCAGCAGCGATTGTCTGGCGGGGCAGCACAGCGGTATCGGCGTATACGCCTGGGAGAACCATAGTCCTTCCTCTGCCAGCCGGTCCATGTGCGGCGTCCGCACCGGATAATCGCGGCTGCGGCCGACGCAGTCATACCGGTGCTGATCGGATTGAATGAGCAATATATTAGGTCGTTGAAGTTCTTCTGACATGCTGCCTCATCTCCTCATGATGGTGTCCACTTGCCCGCAAAGCCCGTCAGTCCGCAAGCCACAAAGCTGTAGCTGTCTGTCCATTTCTCCTTCAAGCCGCGGTCGACCCAGCCGAGGCGGTCCGTGAAGCTGCTCGGCCCGACAAAATGCAGCTCCCCGCTGACATGATGATGCGGTCCCAGCCAATTGCGGCACGAGGTCATCAGCGTCACCCTGATCTCATTGTCGCCCGGCTCCAGCTGCTCTGTAATATCACAGACGTAAGGCGCCCACAGCACCGCCGTTGCCGCGCCCCCATTCACCGTAATCGCCGCAGCCGGAATACGGCTCTCCTCCCAGGTCAGCACGAAGCGCTCCCCCGCTTGCAGGCGCTGCTGCTCCTCCGGTCCGATCGCGATCGTCTGGCTTAGTGAGGCTTCGCCTGCATAGAACCATAACCCGGCCGGGGTCATATCGTGCAGGAAGGCTTGCACAGGCGGCGCGGTCAGCCGCCAGCCGCCCCCGGCCCGCCATACGCCCGGCTCTGCGGACGCATCGAAGACATAGTCCCCCGGCTGAACGCCAAAATCGCCAAGCAGATACACCGATTCGATCTCCACGTCATAGGTCAGTTTGTTCCTGACAATCTCGTGCACGCTCGTGTTCTCGTGATACGCATACACATCCTCGCTGCAGTGGAAGTCCCGCTTCAGGAGCAGCCGGTTCTCGCCCGGCCGGACAAAGGCCCCCACCGCATAGGTCCCGATCGCATGATCGCGGCAGCTGCCCGACGCCTCCAGGGGAACCGGCTGTCCGTTGAGCTCCGCCAGCCAGCCGGTACGATCCTCCATAGCCAACTGGATCCCGCCAGTATGGAGACCTGCTGTCTCCTCCACATGGAACGTGAATTCGAGCTCGACCTCCACCGGCTGCTTGCATGCGATACAAGCCTCTTGAATGTTCAGGACATAGACCGGCTGCTCCGACCATGCGCCGCCATCGATGCGGTAGCGTGCATAATCCAAGGTCAGCGCATTGGGCTCATGCAGCCGAAGCTGCCAGGCCTCCTGGAAGGCTGCCGCCTCCGCACCTCCTTCCGGACGGATACGATCCGGCAGCCGCAAGGCTGCGGAGGACGGAACTGGCTGCCGCCCGGCGTCTCCCTTGTCTCGGGCGAGAAAAAGATACGACTGTCCCGGACGGAAGACGACCCGCTCCAGCGCGTCCCACCCCAGAGGCAGCATGCGCCCGCTCTCCAGCTCGATCAGCGAGAGCGCCGCGTGGTCGCCTGCTTCGGCGCGCAGCGACAGCATCAGCTCCAGCGTCTGGCGATCACTCGTATTGACGCAATAATACAGCATCGCGCCGCCGATCCTGCGCTTCTGAACATAGAGCTTCGACAGGTCCTGTGTCACCCGGCTTGCAGCTCGTACGCGCAGCGTAGGACGGATGCTGGCGGACAGGCTGCCGAGATGCTCTGCCGCCACGAACCCTGCGTGCTTCCGCAAGATGGCAAAGTCGTTATCTCCTCCGGGAGCCCCGTCGATGCAGGTCGGACACTCCCCGACGACCAGCACCTTGCCGCCCTGCTCGGCAAACGCGTTCAATAGGCTCAGCGTGTGGCGGTCCAGCCCGAGCAGTCCCGGCAGGATCACCGTCTTGTACGTCTGGCGCCCGATCCTCAGCTTGCCTTGCTCCACGGCTCCGTGCTTGTGCATCAGGCCCTCATCGCCATAATCATAATCGATCTGCTGCGCCAGGAGCGCTTGCGATACCTCCAGCCAGCGCGCAGAGAGCTGCGCCAACTCCTCTGCGGAGCTGCCGCTCCGATCATGGATCAGCCAGGCCGAACGGATCGGATGCAGCACCAGCGTATCTGTGACGGCTTCGCCAAGCGTCAGCATATATGTCAGCCGCGCGAAATAATCATTGAACTGCCGGTATGTCTTCCACCATGGCTGCTGATCGAACAGCGACGGCGGATAGTCACGCTTGCGCACGCCTTTGAGCGAATAGGACTGCAGGTGCGGACAGAGCCGGTTGATGCCCAACACGAACTGCCATTCCGCGATTCGCTTCATCTCCTCCAGGCTGAGGTCCCAGCCGCAGCAGCCGAAGGTTTCCGTCAGCACCTCGCGCATGCCGAGCTGCCTGGCCACGGATGAAGCCTGCTTCGGGATATTGACCAGCTCCAGCGTCCGTCCCAGCAGATCGATGCCCGGCATCGACATATGCTCGTAATACGGCATCGCGCCGCCGGTGCATTGCATCTGCGACATCAGGTTGTTCTCGCCCATCACATGGCCGGTAAAGCCCCAGCCGTGCGCCTCGCACCATTCCCCGATGATCCTGGAGCCGGCCGCGAACTGATGACTGACGATCTTCCAGTAACGGTATCTGACAGCTCTGGCCGCCTCGGGATCGCTCGCAGGCTCGAACAGCAGATGAAGGACCGGGAGGATGCTGCTGCCGTACCAGCTTTCATACAGCTCGGCGATCCGGACCGACCAGGGCCAGCCCTGCCGGGCCAGCTGCGGCTCATCGGTAAATACACCCCGGACGGCATTCCCGCTATATGCGCCGAAACGCTGCTCATACCGCTCATGACAAACCTGGATAAAGCAGCGCACCGCCGCTTCATTCAACAGATCGGTGTAATGCGGACTGCTCTTCACGACAATGGCTATTGTCTGCCCCTGAGCGCCGGTGTAGGTTGCGAGCAGGGCTGAGGGATCAGCCGCTTGCTCCGGCTCTGCCCCAGCATCGGGACATGGCACCGCTTCCAGCCATTGCTGCCGATATGCCGCCGCCGCAGCCGGAACCTCTCCGTTCGCGGCGCCGCTCGGCCAGCCGTTCTCGTCATAATACCAGGCCTCGAGACCCTGCGCCTGGGCCTCCTCGATGGAGGCCTCGATCATCCGCATCCATTCGCCGCCCATATAGTCCGTCAGCAAGCCTGCCCGGGCATGCATGAAGAAGCCGCCCAGACCGGCCGCCTTCATCTCCTGGATCTGCCGGCGCAGCTCGCCGGCCTCCAGCTTGTCATTCCATGACCAAAATGGCAGGCTGCGATACGCGGCGGGCGGATCCCGCAGCAGTTCGTCATTGAGCGTCTCATCGGTTTGTTGCGTCGTTGTTAGCTTCATTGTTTCTTCACGTCCTATTCATCCATGTTTGCCAAACGGCCTCGCGCTCGAATACCGCGGGTCCTGGACAGCCATCAGCGTATCGGTCATCAGCTCCAGCATGGTCAGCTTGGCGGAGCGGGCAGACGGCTCGGCATACAGATTGACGGTCTCGCCAGGGTCTGCAGCCAGATCATACAACTCGGATTCGCCATTGGCATAGCGGCACAGCTTCCAATCCAGCGTCCGGACCATACAGCCCTGCATGGCGCTGATCATCCAGTAAGGTCCCGGCTTCTCCAGCGTCTGCCATTCCTCGATCGTGCTTGCCGGCGGCAGCTGCCCCGGATGTCCCGCCTCAGCATAGACCTTGTCTTTATGGACATCGGTCTCTCCCCGCAGCAGCGCTGCGAAGGACCTGCCCTGCACGCCTTCAGGCGGCAGCAGACCGATCAGCTCAAGGAGCGTAGGCAGCAGATCGACGGACTCGGCCATCGTATCTGTTATCCGCGCAGGCTTCAGCTTGCCCTTCCATTGCAGCATGAAGGGGACGTTCATGAGACAATCGTAGAAATTCCAGCTTTTGCGCACCATCCCGTGATCGCCAAGATACTCGCCATGGTCCGAGGTATAGACGATGATGGTCTGCTCGCTCAGCCCCAGCTGCTCCAGCTCGTCCAGGACGCTGCCGACCTGCTCGTCGATCAAGGCGACCATGCCGTAATAGATCGCCCGATACTCGTCGATAAGTGCCGGCTCTGCCGCGGCTACGCCCTGCAGCCGCTGCAGCAGCTGCTGTGAGTTCGGTTTGCTCTTATCCAGCATCGGCTCCACCCGGGGCGGAAGCTGCTGCCGGTTGACGATGGTGTCATACGGCTCCGGCACCTGGATGGGCGTATGCGGATCAGGGATCGAGAGCCACAGGCAGAACGGCTGCTCCGGCTGCTCGGCGGCTGCCTGTCGCATATATGCCTTGGCATCCTCGCACAATTGCACCGTTGAATACTGCTCCAGTGATCCGGGATCTCGTCCGCTGCCATAGACCCCCGTCGCGGATGGTACGGAGGCCTTGCGATGACCGCGCTCCAGCCGGTGATCGAACAATGCCAGCTCCTCTTTGGGCAGGGCGTGATTTTTGCCCGCGAGCGCCAGCCGGTAGCCGGCCTCCTGCAGCAGCCGGAACAGATGAGGCTCGCCCGGATCGAGCGGACGCTCCAGGTCGCGGCTGCGATGGGCGGACGGATACCGCCCCGTCAGGAAGCTGCAGCGGGAGGGGACACATACGGGATTATTCACATAGAAATGGTCAAAGGCAGCCGATGAGGACGCGAGCCGGTCCAGATGCGGCGTGGCAGCCGAAGTCCCCCCGTAGCAGCCCAGCGAGTCCTTGCGCTGCTGATCCGTCATGATGAACAACAGATGAGGAAGCGTTCTTGCCCTCATCGCTCCGACACCTGCCATCCTTGTCCCGATTGCCCCAGCGGATAACCCAGCTCATGCAGGAAGCGCTCCGCATAGCGGATCGTCTCCTCCAGGTCGCCCGGCTGGCCATTGGCGTGGCCTTTATTGAAGAAGCCGTGTCCCCTGCCTTCGAAGGGAACCAGCGTACAACGATTGCCATGCTCCAGCATCTGCCGGTGAAACCGTTCTCCATTCTCATAGGGCGCTACCTGATCGGCGGTGCCGTGCATGATAAGCGTCGGCGGCAGGCCGCCTCTCACATGATGAGCCGGAGAGAGCTCCAGCTCCCGTCCCAGCAGCCTCGGCACGCCGGCAAGATAGCCGGTTGCCGTCGTGTCCAGCACAGGGTTGAAGAGCACGAGCGCATCCGGACCTGCCGCGCTCGCACCGCTGCCGCTGCCGTGTCCGAACAGCGCCGTGCATGCGGCGAGATGACCGCCAGCCGAACCGCCTGCAGCGACTACCCTCTGCGGATCGATCGACCACTCCTCTGTCTTGCCGCGCAGGAAGGACAGCGCATCCGCGCCATCCTCCACACTGTCGAACGGCGTGCTGCCATGCTTGCTCTGAATGCGGTAATCCGCTGAGGCGGCGACGAAGCCGCGCCTGGCAAAATGCTCGCACAGGCTATAGAACTGCTCCGCCGTGCCGCTCATCCAGCCGCCCCCGAAGAAGAACAGGATCGCCGGTCTTGGACCCGGATAGATGGTCCTGTCCGGTGTAAATAGGTGAAGCTGCAAGGTAACATCGTTTATCGTTTTGTAGGGTACTTGATGAGGCTGCATGCTTATCCCTCCTGTATATGTGTAGACATTCTCAGGAATAAAACTGTTCGATGCGCGGATAGTCCGTCTCCGTCCGGATCGCCCACTGCAGCAGCTGCTCCATGAGCTGGTGTCTGACGGCCTGGTACTCCGGCCTCTCGGACACATCCGTCCCTTCCATCGGATCATTCGCCAGATCATACAGCTCCGTGACTCCATTGACCCGGTAGACCAGCTTCCACCGCTTCGTACGAATCATCTTCGACCGGCAGATGGTCCAGGGATGCTTCACGATCAGCTCCTGCTTCCAATGGTAGTTGGGATGCCGCTGCTTGTGCAGCTCCGTCTCCAGGCCGACCGTCCGCGCCAGGGCCGCCTCCTCCACGCCGCCTTCGCAAAATACCGCATCCTTGTGCGTATTCGCATGTCCGGCGAGGACGTCCATCAGGGAGCGGCCTTGCATCCACTCCGGCGCTTCCCCTCCTGCAAGCTCCAGGAGGGTCGGCGCTACATCCACATTGTCCGTCATCGCTCCCGACACCTGGCCCGCCTGCAGCTTCTGCGGGTAACGAATCATGAGCGGCACCTTGATCAGACAGTCGTAGAACATCGTATCCCACTTCTCCACACAGCCGTGTTCTCCTGCAAAGTCCCCGTGATCCGAGGTCAGCACGACGATCGTGTTCTCGCTCAAGCCGCTGGCATCGAGTTGCGCCATCAGCTCGCCGACTTGACCATCGACGAAGGACACCAGGCCATAATAGGCCTCCACCACCTTGCGCCACTGCGCCTCGCTCAGATGCTCCAGCCCGTAGACCTCCCGGTACGCCCGCAACACGGCAGGTGCTTGCTCCAGGGGCTCCACAGCCGGAAGCCGGATCCCCCGTTCCCTGATCCGCTCGATATAAGGGGACACATCGGTATACGGGGGGTGCGGGGCGTTATAATTGACGAGCAGGAAGAATGGCTGCTGCTTGTTCTCCTCGATGAACGCCTTGGCATCCAGCGTCGCATAATAATCGGACATCTGTTCGACCTCACTGAAATCGCCGCGATAGAACGCCCGGAACAGATCATCGTCCCGCTCTGCCGGCCCTCTTCCCCACGGCACGTCCTTGCCCTTGCGCACCGGACGATAGGCATCGAACAGCTCATCCAGACCGGACGGCTCGATCGTGTGATTCTTGCCGTACATCGCAGTCTTGTACCCGGCATTCTTCAGCTCGCGTATCAGATTGTTCTCGCCTGCCCGCACCTCGAACCCCGGCAGCGTCCGGTGGCCTTCCACATGCGGATATCGTCCCGTCATCAGCGCTGCGCGGGACGGCACGCACTTGGGAAAGGTGCAATAGGCTTCCTCGAACAGCATCCCTTCGCGGGCAAGCTGATCCATATGCGGCGTCAGCGCATCCTCATTGCCGTAACAGCCCAGCGCCGAGGCTTTGCATTCATCCAAGGTAATAAGAACTATATTAGGAACCGGTTTCACCTGGCACTATTCCCCTTTCAGAACTAGATCATAATAACTTTACGAAAGTCTTTCGAATAATAAAAGAAAGGGGTCACCTTTCGGTTAACGCCCTGGTCGAATTGCGGATGATCAACTTCGTTGATTCGATGATGAGCCTCTGATCCTGCGGCTTGTCATGGTTCTCCATCATGCCGATCAGCATGCGGCACGCTTCCTTGCCTACCTCGTAAGTCGGCTGGTACACCGTCGTCAGGGACGGTGTAATATTGGTGGAGAAGTACAGATCGTCATATCCGACGATCGACAGATCATCCGGAATCTTGACCCCCAGCTCGCCAAGCAGCCGCATCGTCCGGATCGCCTCATGATCGTCGGCTACGAACATCGCCGTCGGCATCGATTTTTGTTGCACAAGATTTTTGAGATAATGGCCATAATCCGTATCGCTCAGCAGGAGCGAATCGTTCAAACTGGCCGGATGCTTGTGCAGACCTGCCTCCTGCAGCGCCCGCTCGGCGCCCCGGATGCGCATCACATGGTCGTGAAAGCTCAGGCTGGGCACGACAAACAGGATATCCCGGTGACCGTAGTCGATCAAGTGCTTCACCGCATCATAGCCGCCAGCTTCATTATCAGGCTCCACCGATGCGATATTGTCGAATCTGCGGGAGAGCACGACAAGCGGCTGCTTGCCGGCAAAATTGGCAATGTAGGTGTCCTCCAAGGAAGACAGCACAAAAATGCCGCCATAAATCTTGCGCTGCTGGCAATACTTGTTGAAGCTTTGCTTGTTGCGCGGGATGCGCAGCGTAGACACCAGCGTAATCGAATAATCATGGTCAAAAGCGACATCGCCAATGCCGCTCAGAATCCGGGAAAAATAAGGGTTGGTCAGCTGCCGGTTATTGCCCAGCGGGGCAAAAACCGCGATGTTCCGCACGTTCACGGCTGATAATCTCGGTTTATAATTATTCTCTTCCATGATCTTCAACACTTTGTCCTTGGTCGCCTGACTGATGTCGGACTTGCCGTTGATCACCTTCGATACGGTTGCGATCGATACGCCAGCAAGCTCAGCCACTTCGTAGATGTTCATCGCTTCATTCCCACTTCCTTAATATGACCGAGCCGCCCCGGGAAGGAGCGACCGGTCCGAAAGACTTAAGTAAACCTCTTTCATTCTAGCATAGAATTTACGATATGACAATCAAAAATTTACATATTTTTACTTTTTAAAGTTGTACAAACCCGAGTTCAGCTAGCATGCGGTGAATGACTAGAGCAGCCTGCGCGCGTGTTGTCTCGCCTTGGGGATCAAATATCCTGTCGCTCACCCCGTCCATCAGGCCGCGATGCCGCACAAAACCGATGGCAGCCTTCGACCAGTCAGCTATGGCAGCAGCATCTTCATAGACCTGAATACCCGCTTCGCCTGTCTGTTCATGACGGGAAGCTCGCTCGACACCCAGCCCGGCTTCCGCGAACGCCACTGCTCGCTCCAGCATCAGCGCCATCTGCTCGCGGCTCACCGTCTCGGCCGGACGGAAGCTGCCATCCTCGAAGCCATGGATCAGTCCTGCTGCTGTTGCGTCTGTTATGGCCTGTGCATACCATGCGCCAGCCGTTACATCGGTGAATCGCGGCTGCTCTTCGAGCGGGACTGACCGTGTACCGCCCAGTCCGAGCGCCCTGACGAGCAACGCTGCGAATTCCGCTCGCGTCACCGCATCCCCCGGGGCGTATACATGCCCGGTTCGCCCCTTGACGATCAGCTTCGACGCCAGCTGTTCAATCTCGCGCTGCGCCCAGTGACCCGCCAGATCCGCATAGGCCCGCTCCAGTTGCAATACCGTGTATACGCTGTTTCCCGGACGCAGCATGCGCGCCCAATGCGCGCCCTCCTGCAGCTCGAACACGGTCGGCACGAAGGCCAGCTCTCCGCTCGCCGGATCAAGCCATACCCCTGCCGCTTTGAACATGTCCACTGTGTCCGGCAGCTGCAGTCTGCGCTCTACATACTCGCCTCCGCCCGGCTGCAGCTCGAAGCTGCCTGTGCCCGTATCAGCACGGACTTCAAAGCTGGTTCCCGGGAGCAGCAGCTCCCCCCCGGCTTCTTCGGCCGCTGCTTGCAGCTGCTGCTTCACATTGTCCGGCGCTTGCCCGATCTTCACGGTCAGCGTCGCCGCCTCAGCGGCGTCACCCCCCTGCTCAAGCAGGGCGGTCAGATCCCATGCGGCCAGCGGCAGCACATAGTGTACGCCATCCACTTCAATAGACAGCTCTAGGGAAGGCGCAGCCATCGTTCCTTCCGCAAGCTGTTGCAGCGGTAACACCAGCTCCAGGTCTGACCCGTTCGCCGTCAACGCGATCGTCAATCTTTTGTCTTCCAGCATCTCCAGCTGCTTGATCGCTGCTTCCAATTGCAAAGCATCCGCTTCTGCCCGGAGAAGCATCCTGTCTGTTTCATTGGCGATGAGTTGAGTCTTAAGAGCGCTTGCGTCAAGCATCCCCTGCGGTGTGCTCGATGGAGGATTGGATGGAAGCCCTGAAGGAGACCATCCCGGCTGCTGCCCCGGTCCCGGGTTATCCGTCCCGACCTCGATCAATTCCAGCACAGCTACACTGTAACGCGGAATAATCCATGACTCATTCGCTTCATACGATTGTGTTCTTGTATACACATGCTGAGTCTTATCCATCGGGATGTCGGCCAGAAAGTCGGCCTGACGGTATTTCACACCGCCATTATTATTTTGCAGCGTAAACCGATTGTCGCCTTGATCGTCCACGATCGTCTCGCCCGTTATATAGCTCATCTCCGCTCGATACTGGCGATTGTCATTTTCCACGTGAACATCGATCGGCTTATCCAGGCCCGACTTGTTGACAGCCGCGACAAACAGCTTGCCCGTGGCAGAATCCCTGAAAGCCGTTGTCAGCAGCTCCGGTATCATTCTTCCGTGTTCATACTCGTCCGGCACCAGCTGCTTGCCGCCGGCAATTGCTGCCTCGATTCGTTGATCCGACTGCTCGAACAGCTCCGCCAGCAATTGAAAGGCGTAATATGGCGCTCGTATCGTTGCATCATGAGAATTGCTCGCAGGCGTCCCGGTGTATCCGATCAGCTCGTATTGGTTTGTTGCCAGCACATGCCGGTTTGTAATCGTTATATTGTCATACTGGATAAAATTCAAGATCGATTCCGCATCGTACAGTACATTGAACAAGGTCTTGCTCACGCGCGTATTATCCCTCAGAATGCCCCATTCGGTAATCGCCGCCTGCTTGCCCGGGAAGTAATGCTGCAAGGCGCGCGCCATATCCTCGATCTGCGGCTGCGCTCGCCGCATGCCGATGTGAATTTCTTCAAAGTAGTCGACTTCAGCCACGTCATACAGGTTCTGCCAATATAAATGATAAACGACAATTTCATAAAAATCCTCTTGTCCGAGCTTCTCCGCCCAATCCCTGTTGAATTCATTATCGGGTTCGTCGCCATATACCGAAAAGAATTTGGGACCTACTACGATAATGTTAATCGTAGGATCGACCGCTTTCAGCGCCAGGGCAAACTCCTTGGCCTTACGGATATAATCCTCCACAGTCGGAAAAGCAACGCGGTAAGGCGCTCCTGCTCCGCCAAGGTAGCTAAGCTCATTGCCGATCTCCCAGTACTTCACCTCATAGCCTTGCTGCATGGTATATTCCAGGAACCCTACCGCCGAATCGACATCCGCCGTATACGGATTAAGCTGTACTATAGGCTCTGCTCCAACCTCATCCGTATAAGCGATAAAATCGTCAATCGAGATGATTCCTTGACTGTACGGATCATCGATCATGTTCTGATAACTCGCGAGGTCATTCGGATTGCTCAATATATGCGGAATATAGCCTTCAATCTGCCATTGATAATAATTGCCGCGCGATCCGCCGGGAAACCGGATATAGGCCGGCTTTAGCGGCATCGTCAGATCGATGATATCCTGCTCCGTGTACCGGGAAGCGTTCACTCCCCAACGGTTGTCGTTATATCCGAGCAGATCGTTATGGTAGTCCTGGGCTAATGCGGGATCGATCCCCAGCTGCAGTGATGGCACGATCTCGATCGCCAGCTCAGCCTGCAATTGCACCTCTGCGTCGTATGCTGCTGCAAGCGCCACAGCATCGCCATTCTCTGCCGATGGAAATGAGACTAGGTTCCCGTCCAGCTCAACCAGACTTTGATATTGTGCGGGAACCGACCAGTCCACGCGTGCGCTCGCATCCAGCGAATAGCTGTTCCCTTCGTAAGTCCCGGTCAGCCTCGCGCGTACGTGATCGCGGAGATGCAGCGTTTCATCCGGCAGCAGCTTTAATGCCGCAGGCTCGATAACCAGCTCCTCAGGCTGGACAAAGTGAACCGGAATGGCGTGCGATATATCATTGTAGGTAGCCCGGATGACGACGGTCCCCTCCGTCAGCTCAGCATTCTGTCCGATGAACCTGAGCACAGGCTGATTCTGCGAGTTCATCACCAGTTCGCCGACCGGCTCACCCGGATCTTGTTCCAGACTCCAGACTACCTGGCTAGTAAGCAGTGTGGAGTTAAGCAGGTTATCGTACACCCCTCGCACTTTTAGATCCCGGTAAAGATTCAGACTCGAGCCGCTTTGGATATACAGCTCGTCAAGTATATACTGCTTCTGCTCGAACCTCAGCCCCTGAAGCACATCGTAAGGCGAAGCCTGGTTCACGTTGGACTCATCGTATTCATCCTCACCGCCCGGCATCGGCTCATGCGCCACTTCCACGTGAAATTCATTCGTAAGCGTCCGGGCTCCATCGATTGTCTGCACTTCATAGGCGACCTGAACTATGATCGAATCCCGAGGTTGAGCATTCGGGGAGATCGTCAGCGCTGCCATCCAGCTCGGCGATATCTGAGCCCACCTTGATGCTCCAGTCCACAAAGCCCGATACGTTATCAAACTGCTTGCTCTTGTTTCCCGTATATACGCTGGTCGCCAAATCCAGATTAAGCGTGTCATTCATACCAACCAGACCATGGCTCGGCTTCATAGCAATAACCTCGATATCCACGGGCTGCTTGATCTCAATAGCTAGTGTCGCGCTGTGAACCATATCTTCCTCATCGGTATATTCGGCCAGCAACGTAATCTCACTGCCCGGCTCGGCAGCTTCATCAAGGATTAACCTTCCATTCGTTATCGTTGCCTTCGTGTGGCTCCCATCCGCTTCGTTCAAGCGGATCGTTGCTTCCGCTGTCACATCCTGCTTGACGCCCTGACCGAACTCCGCCTCCAGACGCAGCACCCGGTTCAATACAAGCTCATCATGCGGAAACATCGCCATCGTCTGATCCTCGACAATTGCGCCGAAGTTCTGGAATGAAAGGGATACCACCTCGGGCTGCATCACCTCGCTGCCGCTGGATACTTGTACGCTGAAGGAAATGTGCGGCGCGTCATACAGCCTTGCTGTAATAACAGCGCTGCTATGCGTATCCAGCATCGTCAAGCCTCCGTCTGCTGCAACGACCGCAACCTCGGGGTTGTCGCTTATCCATTCGATACGGGTTAGCTGGTCATCGATTGGCCGATGCGTCACGCCATCGAACGCTTGGACTAACGACGCCTTTACGCCCAACTGAATCGGCTGGTTCACGACTAGAGACTCTGTTAACGAGACATTCTCTTCCTTAGACACAATCTCGATTTCGTTGATCGATTCCTTCACTCTGACAATAATATTGTCGTAATAGGCTTTGCTCTGCTTCTCTACCAAGCCCGCCTGGCCTTGCGCAGCCAGCTTCGAGGGGGTTTGTCCGGCGTCATCGTATTTGGCCCCATTCCGGCTTGGTGATAAACTGTCGGTCCCGCTATTCATAACGTAATAATCCAGGCTGAAGCGTTGCGAAACATCCTGCGCCAATTGTCCGCCGGCGGAAAAGTAATTTTTGCCTCCATCGTATCGAACGAGAAATGTGCGCCAGCTTGTGAATGCATCCGTTGCTTGTGTGGCACTGCTGGCATAATTCTCGTCAGTACCTGTGAAGGTACGGTAAGAAAAGCCATTCATCCCACGGAAATAAGTCGACTTTCGATTGCTCGTATGCTGCCCCGCATCATCTGAGCCGAAGCGCCCGATCAAGCCGAAATAGGAATTGACCGCGGGCGGTTCCACCGGCATGATATCCGCTTCGATCGTATAATCCGTCCAAACCGGTGCCCCGAAGGGCAAGAAGTACGGCCCTTGGTTAGCTGATGAGGTGCGGGTGAACACGTGGTTGCCCGCATCTGCCGGATCGGCGACGATTCCCCACTCACTGCCAGAGGTGCCTGCCGTATTCCAGCCGGCAGGGAGACCATCCTCAAAATCATATTCATACACCACGTAAGCCTCCGCAGCTTCTGTGCCGCCCTCGAGAAGCTCCAATACCGCCACACTGTAACGCGGGATGACGATACTGTCGCCTGGCTGGAAGATGACCTCCTGAATGGTGACCTCCTGCGTGCCGTCGAGCGGCTTGGGCGCCAGGAAATCCGTGCCTGGGTAGAGCACGCCGCCGTTGTTGCGCTGCAGGGTGTAGACAGGGTCACCGCTGCCATCGGTCAAGGTCTCTCCCGTCACATACTTCATTCGGACAGGCTGCTGCACGGCAGCTCCATCCAGGCTGATCGCGACCGGCTTATCAACCTCGCCTTTATTGATGGCAGCCAGATACGTCGTGTCATCCGCCGAATTGCGGAAGGCCGATACGTCCAGTACAGGAACCATTTCTTCGTACGGGCTGACCGGTGTCAGATAGTTGTTGTGCTGCACCACAACGTCGGCACGCTCATCCGTCACATCAAACAAGCTTCCCAACAGCTCGAACGTATGGTAGGACGCCCGCTTTACCGGTTCATGCGAGTTTGCCGTAGGCGCGCCCTTGTATCCGATCACCTCAAAATTGTTGGCTGCCAGATTATGCCGATTGAAGAAGGCAATGTTGTCGTATTTCACCATATTAAGCACGATATCGGCATCGAACAACGCGTTCAACAACGTTTTGTTCGTCTTATACTGATTGTCCGGCAGGATTCCCCATTCGGTGAAAGCGATCTTCTTGCCCGGATAGCGCTCCGCCACATGCTCCGCATCATAGCGGATGATGCCGGGAGCTACCGTCAACGCGGCTTTCACTTCATCGCGATATGCGATGTCGCTCGGGTAATGATTGATATACCAATACCAGTGATTCGATACGATATCATAATAGGAAGCGTCCTCCATCAGCCCCTCGGACCAGCGAAGCATATACGCCTCATCCGCTTCCAGCCCCTGGGCGCCCAGGTAACGTTCCCCGATGACGATCGTCTCGATGTCCGGGTCGATCGCCTTGAGCGCCATCGAGACTTCCTTCGCTTTTCTGGCATAATCCTGCACGGTCGGAAACGCATTGCGGTGCGGAGCTCCTCCGCCACCTTGCAGATGCATCTCATTGCCGAGCTCCCAATATTTGATGTCATAGCCCTGGCTTTTGGAATACTTCAACAGCTCAACGATCGAATCGGTGTCTGCGGTATACAGATTGACGACCACGAGCGGCTCGGCTCCGACCTCTTCTACAAAATCCATGAAATGATCCAGCGAAAACTCCAGGTTGTTCTGCGGATCATTAATCATAAATTGATGGCCGTTCTTGCTGTGCGCCGCTAAGGTCTCATTGATATAGCCGCCAATCTCCCAACGATAGTAGTTGGCTCTTGTCCCGCCGGGAAAACGCATGACACTCGGCTTCAGAGGCTTCACCAGATCCGTAATCTCCGGGTCGCTGTAGCCGTTGGCGTTGCCGCCCCAGCGCATATCGTTGAAGCCCATAATGTTGTGGTTGTACTCAGTAAACGTACTGGTGTCGATCTGAACCTGCAGTTGCTCGACCAGTCGGACTGTCAACGTAGCCGTGACGCTCGGATCGGCAACATAATGCGCTTGAAGCCGCACCTCGTCCCCGTCGTTCATCTGCAGGATCGACAGCTCATCTCCCACTAGAGCGGCTTTGGCCGTATCGTCCGGATGCACGGTCCACTCGATGTCGCCAGGCACGTCAACCATGTACTCTGTACCTTCATAGCTGCCGGCAATCCGTGCTCTCGCATGGTCGGCCAGATGAAAGGCTTCTCCATCGACCAGATCCACCTGATCCTGATCCAGTACCAATCGCTCCGCCTGAATGCCTGCCACCTCAAACGACTGCTCCACGCCCTGGTATGAGGCTTGGATGACTGCGCCGACTGCCGGCCCTTGACTGGACGGGTCGACGAAGGAGAGAATCTTCTCATTGGAGCTGTTCGTCGTGATTTGTGCTGCCGGTTGCCCGCCTGCCGGCGTCTCGACGGACCACGCGACCTGATTCGTGATGCGGGTCCGGTTGTTCGGGTTGTCATAGTAGCCGGTGATCCGGAGCTCCTTCGACAGATTGAGGCTCTGTCCTTTGAGCATCGGCAGCACATCCAGGATGCCGACTCCCGACTGCGCCAGCTCTGGCGGATTGCTTAGGATAACAGGGTCCTTGACGATCTGCATGCCTGTCAGGATGTCGTCAGGCGAGGCCCCGTTGACGATCTCGGGATCGTAGACGTCCTCGCCTCCCTGCATGATGGAGTCGACGACCTGCAGCTTCAATTCATTGGTCAGCGTGACCGGACCTTCCGGACCTTCCGCCGTGTAGCTGAAGCCGATGATGATCGAATCCCGCTTCTCGGCATTGGCCTTGAGCGACAGGATGCTGCCGTTCAGCTCGGCGATGTCCGCCCCGTGCTCCAGCGTGAAGTCGACGAAGCCGGTCACTTGCCCTACAGGACCGATCCGCTCATTGGCCGCCGGCTTGCTGCCGGTGTACACTGTCGTAAACGTATCCAGGTTCAGTGTCGTATCCAGGAAGATCACGCCGGTATAAGGATACATGGAGAGAACATCCATCGGAATGTCCGGCTTCACCTCAATGGTGAGCACCGCCTCCTCCGTGATGTCATCCTCTTCATACACTACATTCAGATGGATCCGGTCACCGGCGATCGCTTGCTCTGTCAATGTCAGTACGCCTTGATCTATGGTCGCCTTGGCGCTGCTTCCGTCGGAGCTGTCCAAAGCGACGTCAACCTCGCTGCTGACATCGGCCGCTGCCTCGATATTATAATGGGCGTTCACGCGCAGCACCCGTTCAATATCCAGCTCGTCGTGGGCAAACATGCGCACGGCTGCATCTTCGACAATGCTTCCGTAGTCGGCGATCTCGATGCGCTCCAGCACCTTCTCTATCGCTTCGCTCCCCGTCTGGATGACCAGCTGTCCTGCGACGCCCGGCTGCTGCTCCAGATGATAGGTAATCGTCGCCTGTGCGTTCGGCGCAAGCGCCCGCAGGACGCCCTCGTCCGACACACTGATCGCTTCAGGATCGCTGGATTGCCAGATGATCTCCGTCAGGTTGGTATCGATCTGCCGATGCTCGATTCCGTCAAACGGATCGGCGATCCGGCCTTCGACCACGAGGGGAATCACTTGATTGACCAGCAGCGGATCCCCGAGCGGCGTTCCGTCTGCCGCAGAAGCTGCCAGCTCATTGATTGTCTCCTTCACACGCAACGTTACGTTATCATAGATTGCCCAGCCCCTCCGCTCCGCAAAGCCTGCCTGACCGACTGGCGAGAGCATCGAAGAGCTCTGCGTGCTGTCATCGTACCTTTGCTGATTGTTCGAAGGGCCGAGCACCACGGTGCCGCCGGCGATCGCGTAGTACTCCGGCGAATATCTGTTCGCCGCAATCTCCGTGAGCTGGCCATCTGCCGCAAGGTAATTGCGCGTATCATCGAATCTGGCAAACAGGCTTCTCCAGCCCGTATGACCGTCAGCCACTTGTGTGCCGGCATAGAACGCATCCCGGCCTGTGAACGCCTGGTAAGCAAAGTTATTCGGGCCCGAGTTGAATTTGAAGGTGCGATTGTTCGTATCCAGCCCGGTTCCCGCTCCCACGTAACGTCCCATAATGCCGAAGTTGAACGAGATCGGCGCAAGCTCGGACCGTGGCTTTACATCAGCGTCAAAGATATAATCGGACCATTCGGGATGGCCGAAGGCGTACTTGTAGGAGGTCGCATCCACCGTGCCCTGGCTGAATGCAGGCAGCGTCCGGGCAAACACATAATTGTCCGCATCGTCCGGATCCTGGATGACCGACCATTCCGAGCCTGAGCTGCCGGTCGAAGACCAGCCTGGAGGCAGCGTCCCGTCCTCAAAGTCGTACGTATAAAGAACATAGGCTTCGCCGTCCGTGCCCGGGCCAGGCTCATCCGTTACGCGAGCCAGGCTCAGGTTGTCGATGCCGATCGGCCGATAGTTGGCATCCGAGCCGGCAACCATATTCATAAGCATGAAGCTGTAGAAGGCATTCAGCGTGCCCGTGCGGAAGTCGATATCCGCTTCACTATTGGCATTCACTTGCTGTACGCCGTCGATCGTCAGCGTGTACGTATGTGCGGTGAAGTCCAGCACGCCGCTGATGGTTACCCATTGGCCCTGCTGCAGTACGAGATCTGCACCCGCAGCGTTCTTGGCCACGAGGTTGGAAGTCCCTTCGCCATACGCCAGCTTGCCGTTGGCGCGCACCTGCAAGCGCGCGGCCATCGCCGCAGGATTGGCGCCCGTGCCGACACCGATCGTCCAGACATTGGCCGATGTTCCGTCAGGTGCGCCATTCATGAGCAGATCGAAGCTGTAGCTCACCTTGATGCCCGGCAGCGTCTCCGCTCCGAGCTCGGCTGCCGTCGGGATGAGCTGCAGCCGATGATTGGCCGGCAAGCCGACAGGCGTTGCCGGGGCGACCAGCGCCTGCCCTCCTCCTGCGCCTGCCCCGTCTGCGATCTCCATGATCGCCGTACCGGATGGCGCATCCGAGACCCACACCGTGCCCCCTGAGGCAGGCTGACCCGCGACGTCGCCCGTCGCATAGCCTTCGGAGGTCTCAAAGCCGATGGGGAATACCGCTCCATTTGACGCATTCACCGCAGAGACAGGCATAATCATGGCAAGCAACATCGACAACGACACCAAGATAGATAACGCTTTCTTAATTGATCGTTTTTTCATTGACCGCTCACATCTCCCTTATCTGGAATCATGAATCAGAGCCCACTGGTCGAGCATGCGATACAGCGCAACCGCGGCCTGGGCTCTTGTCGTCTCACCCTTGGGATCATACCTCTCGCCGCTCACACCGTTCATCAGTCCGCGTTGCACCGCTTCGGCGATCGCCTCGTTCGCCCATGGCGCCATCGCTTCGATATCT
The DNA here is from genome assembly GCF_047238105.1 of Paenibacillus jepli. NCBI lineage: Bacteria > Bacillati > Bacillota > Bacilli > Caryophanales > Paenibacillaceae > Paenibacillus > Paenibacillus jepli. The sequence goes on along the minus strand of NZ_JBDFMD010000001.1, from coordinate 5,362,652 downwards.
TCGTATACCGCAAGCCTGGCCGATCCAGCTGCCACATCAACCGCCGGCAGCTCGCTGCCCAAGCCCGCTCCGCATATCGTATAGCCCGGATCAGCATGACGGCCATCTGTTCCCTGCTGATCGTCGCAGCTGGCCGGAACGTACCGTCCTCATACCCTTGCACCAATCCGGCCGATCCAGCTGCCGCAAGCGCCGCTTCGTACCAGGCGCCAGAACGCACATCGCTGAAACGCTCAGCTCCACCCTCTGCCATCTGCTCGTTCAAGCCCAAGGCGCGGACCAGCATGGAGGCGAACTCGGCACGGGTAACCGATGCGGCAGGTACATACGCGTGTTCGCTCTGCCCCTTCAGGATGAGCATCGAGGCCAGCCGTTCGACTTGCGGACGGGCCCAGTGACCGTCAAGATCAGCGAAGGCTTTATGCAGCTCTACTACCGTATACACGCTGTTGCCCTGTCGCATCAGCCTGGCCCAGCTTGCGCCGGCACCGGATTCGATGCGCGCAGGTACGAACCGCAGCTCGCCTGAAGCCGCGTCCAGCCAGGCGCCAGTCGCATGTTCAAGTGACGAGCCTTCCGGGAGCAGCAGCTCGCGGGGGATGTACATGCCGCTTCTTAGTGACATCTCTCTCTTCGCATCGCCTGTATCTACCTGGATACGAAAGCTGACCGCTTGCACTAGCTCGACTGCATTCGCTTGGGCCAGTGCCGTTTCAAGCTGCCGCTGCATCGGGGCATCCGGTGGTCCGATGCTCACGAGCAGGCGCCAATGTGCCTCCAGTCCGCTCAGATCCATGGCTGCGACCGGCAGCTCATAGCGCACGCTATCGAGGATGATCAGCAATACAGCTTCGGACAGCTCCTGATCCAGCGCGGCAAATGGCATGATCGGAAGCACGAGCTCAACTGCAGCGCCCTCATTGTCCAGCTCAATCAACAGCCGCTTGTCCTCTAGCGGGGCAAGCTCTCTCAGGGCGTCCGTCAGTCCCTCCTCCTCCACTATGGCTCGCAGGCTCTGGACGCCCTGCGTGTGCTCCGTCCACTGCAAGGTCATTGCACTGTCATGCAGTCTGCCCGGCACCCCAGGCGGGTTCTCATTGGCCGGTGCCGGAGGCAGATACCCGATAGGTCCGGGAGCGCGATCCGCTGCGACTTCGAACGTGACCGAAGCTTTCACCTCGCCGGCGCCAGCCAGCACGGTATAGGTGCCGGCTGGCGCATCCAACGGCAGGGTCAATGTTTGCCCGTTCACCAATTCCTGACGAGATACCGTGTCTGTCCATAGAATCGTCTGATTAGGCCTCAAGATCTGCAGCACCAGGACTTCCAGTCCCGTCTCCCCTTTGATCGTCAACCGTTCCCCCGGCTGCTTGGCAGCAATGGGCTCGAGACGGACAGCATGCTCTGCCGCCCACGATCCAGGCGCAAGGCTAAGCAGCCATACAGCCGCCAGCACGACACTCAACATGGCTTTTTTCAATCCCATTTCCTCGCTTTCCACATGAAACTTACTTTGGTCGGTCCGGGCGGGACCGGTCTAAGCCGGACCCTCCAGACCCGACAGTCAATCGAGGACGATTTTGTCCGACAAGGGAACGGGCATGCCGGACTCGAAGCCAGTCAACGTATCCAGCGCCAACACATGAACGGTATAGTCCACGTTTTCCGGATCCCCCACATCAAAATACCCACTAACCACTTCATCTTGCGTAAAGTCTTTCGTTAACGCGACATAGCTTACCGGTGTGTTGTTCTTCATCAGCTGGAACAGTATCACCTCGCTTCCGTCATGTCCGGCTGCGCCTGCTGTCGGCATCACGCGAACCGAAGCACCGATGCCTTGCAATCTCGATAGCCCCTGGTCGGCTTCAATCGTCAACGGGTACAACGGGTCGACCGGCTCCCCCGTGCCCGCTGAGCTTTCCACAACTGCTGACGCCGGCCCTTCGCCGACCAGATTGCCTCCCGAGACAGTATAGTAATAGGTCGTGTCCGGCAAAGCGCTCTCATCCAGGTAGCTCGTGCCGTTGACGCCGCCCTGGATCACCTCGAAAGGACCGGTTGCAGACGTGCTGCGCTTCACCTGGTAGGTGAAGGCCTCCTCGGCGGCCGCCCACTCAAGTTCGATTCCTTCTGCTGATTGGACTGCCGTTACCTGCTCCGGCGCGCCTGGCAACTGCAGGTCCCCGTACCAGAATGGGCCCTGATCCGTAAATGCCCAAAGCTGTCCGTATCCGTCCGTGCCCAGCCCCCAGATCCGCTTGGTGCCGAAGAAGCCCGTCTGATCCATCGGCGCCCATGTACCGCCTGCATCCCGGCTGACGAATACGCCGGCACCGTTGCCGCCCGTCAAGTTGAGATCGCCGGCGTAGATCGTGTCCGGATCGCTGGGATCAATCAAGAGACTGTTCAAATGAAGCGTCCCGTCCACATTCGGTACGAATCCGTCAGCGTACGTTTTGAAATCGAAGGTATTCGTGGCGGTATCATACAGATATACGCCGTCGATGAAGCCAATGTACATCGTCTCGCCGTCTGCCGACAGCGATGGAGACATGATGAAGTTGCGATGGAGATTGACCGGATCGGCATCCGGCAGCGTGTTGACCAATGCCAGCGATTCACCCGCATCCTCCGAGCGGTACACATTCAACCCGTCGAACAAATACAGCTTCTCCGGATCCACCGGGTCTGCGCCGACGATCTGAACGACAGAGGTCTCGACATTCAACCCCGTCGCAGAAGCCTGCACGGCTGTATCCGGATGATCTACAGTTACAGTGAGCTTGTAGTTGTCGGTGTTCTCAAAAGAGTGAGGCACCATCCTCGCATCGCCTGTCGATTTGATCCGCAGATAGGCTGGCGATACATCCATCATAAGCGATGTCGCAGTGTTTACTGCTGTGTGGAGCTGTTCGCCGCTGTCATAGGAGCCATCGATGATCCGGTAATAAATCTGTGTCTGTGCGCCTTCCCGCTTGAGCCAGACTGCGACCTCGTTGCCGTCATCGTCTGCGAGACGGTACGTGACGGTCGTGCCCTGCACGTTGCCGATACTCAGATTGGACGAGATTCTGACAGGCACGGAGCCAAAGTCATAGCTCTCTTGCGGGTTCGCGTACGGATTGGTTTGATTGAAGGTACCGGGCAGACTTGCCGAGACATACCGGGAGATGTTGCTCCAGGTGTCGCCGCCGTCCGTACTGATCACGTCACCCGCGTAAATGTAATCATTATCCTGCGGATGGATGGTAATTTTGGTTTTTTGCTTGCCGTTTGTACCCGGGACGACGGAGTACTGACGACCGCCATCCGTGCTGACCTGGAGGTCGCCTTCATGAACCGGACTGTGCATGCCGATGCCGGCATAGACAGTAGCCGAATCGGTCTGGCCCGGCTCGCTGATCATGATGCCGCCCATGCCGTCCAGGCGGGTATTGCGGACCGCACTCGCCTGCTCGAACGACTGGCCGCCGTCAAAGGTTACTCTCGGACCCAGATCGATGGTCGTAATGACCATGTGGTTGGGGTCGTGCGGATTCGTAACCAATCGTCTGAAGCGTGCTCCGCCGTAGTTCTCGCTGCTCCACTCCCAGGTCTGACCGGAGTCGATCGTCTTGTAGATGGTGCCCAGATTAAACGGCTTCAGCCACGTATCCTTATCCGTGGGATCCGGAGCAAAAGCATGCTCGGGATTGGCGGTTGAGCCTGCGAACCGATTCGGATCGTTGGTATGATAAATTCTTGTCCAGCTCTGACCATAATCGTTACTGTGATAGAAATTCCCCTGGGCCCCTATGCGGGAGAGTCCAAGCATGAGATGACTGCCGTCTGCCGGATGGACTTGAATATCGTAGAAGGTCCCGTTGTTGAGTGCCGCAGGCGTCGGCAGGCCCGCTGTGACAGCCGTCCAACCGGAATTCTGGACATTGCGGTACACCTGCTTGCTGTTCACGATAGCATATACAATCGTCCCATCCGGATCGATCGCCATGGCTGCCACAGCCAAAGGCGAAGGCAGGCCCGCGGTATAGGAAGCAAAAGTCTCCCCGCGGTCAACACTCCTGTATAGGCCTTGATTCGTTGCGGCATAGACGACATCGGGATCGACAGGATCGATGAGGATACTGGTGACATAACCGCTCACCGTCGATTGCCCCTTCTGGACGAAGGTCGCCCCTCCATCATTCGTCTTATACAATCCGTCATGGCTCCCTACCAGCAGCTCATTGGCGCGATCCAGGGTCGGATTGTGATTGTCGGGGAATACGCCAATCAAGCGGGCATTGGCAGGCGGCTGCTGTGAGCGGAAGTGCTCCACCTTCACCCAGCTTTCGCCGTTGTCCTCGCTTAGGTAGAGTCCCTTCGCCAGTGAGTTGAAGGTCGGGTTGCCGCCTACAAAGGCATAGACGACATCCTCGTTGCCCGGATCGACAGCAATCGTCTTGACATAAAAAGCGTCGATCCCCTCCATCTTGGAGGTCCAGGAGGCGCCGCCATCATCGCTCCGGTACAGCCCGGCTGTATCCACACCCATGAACACGGTTTCATAATTGTTTTTCGGAGAAAACACCATATACCGAGGCACCTGAGAACCGTCGCCGCCTGTTAACTGCTGATCTCGCTCCCACGCGGTGCGCAGGGACACCTGATGCCACTTGGCCGTTCGTTCTCCAGGCTCTTCTCCGCCAGGATCCTCAGTCAGATTCATCAAGCTGACGTTATCAATCCCAATAGATTGATATAGCGAATTGGATCCCGCTACCACATTGCGAAGCATCAGGCTGTGAAAGGCATCAAGCGAAGCTGCCCGAAAGCCTATCTCCTCGCCTTCCATCGAATTCAATTGCGTGACGCCGTTCACTTCAAGCGTATAGGTCTTGCTCACAAAGTCCAGCTGCCCCTGGATCGTTACCCATTGTCCTTCCTCCAGAACCAGATCCGAGCCATCCTCCTTCTTGACGATCAAGCCTGTATTTGAATCATCATAGCTATAGACCATCTTTCCGTTGCCTCTTACTTGGATTCGTGCTGCCATATCGGTCGTGTTCGCTGCGGTCCCGAGTCCTATTGTCCAAATATTGGAAAACGATGGCGGATCAGGCGTGAAGTTCGCCATCAGATCGAAGCTGTAACCCAGCTTGATGTGCTGAAGGGAATCCGCTCCCAGCTCAGCAGCTGTCGGGTTATACAGGAGCGTCCGATTGTTCGTCAATGCAGGGTTCACTACAGGCGCCACGATGGCCCGGCCTCCCCCTGGGCCTATGCCCTCTACGACCTCGAACATCGAGGTGCCGGCAGGCGCATTGGATGACCATTTGGTTCCGCCGCCAGTGGGAGGCTGTCCGTTGACATCCCCGACCACATACCCTTCCGATGCTTCGAAGCCGATCGTCACCCCTTCAGCAGCATACGCGGCGGGCGTCTCGCCCCCCGCCCATGATAACGCTTGCAAGACCAAGCTTAAAGACAGTAAGGACACACCCAGCTTAACCAGCAGGCTTGTTCGTTTTTTCATAATAAACTCCTTCCGAATATAGCTTTCAAATGAAACGGACACCTGGCGTTTGTCTGCATCCCTGGTGTCCGTCTCGCTTCAATCCTGACTTGATTACCCTTATTTCAATTCCGCATACGCTTCATTCATTTCCTGGATGATCTGATCCCCGCCATTGCTCTTCCAGGTCGCCACGGCCTGTTCGACAGCGTCCAGCGGCTGCCTGCCGACGATGATTTCGATCATCGTTTGCATGAATACGGTATTGATCTCCGCCCCGGCCCGGTTATTCGTCTCCGAGATCAGGCCCAGCCCTTCATTCTGCCATTCGTAGGCAGCGTTCACCTCATACCAGGAGTTCGCTTTCTCTACGAGCTCCTCTGAATCCCACTTCCAGAAACCCACGCCTTCCGGCTTGAAGAACCATTCGCCAAACAGCTGCGGCCGCTCTTCATCGTAAGCCGGGAGCTTCTCGTAGACATCGTCCGACACTTTCGTATAATGGATATCCTCAATGCCGTGCTTCAGCATATCTGCGCCTTCCTCAGAGACCATATAATCGAGCAGTCTCAGAATCCGGTGCTGCTTCTTCTCATCGATCTTGGCGTTGATGACGACCTTGCGGTCTGCGGGCGAGAACGTCTCGGAGGCCCGGTCGCCATTAGGTCCTGCAGGAGGCACCATCTGCGTGATCGTCGCCTCCGGCACCAGGTCCGTCAGCGGCTTGATAAAGGTTGTATCCGCAACCTCAGGACGGGCAGCACCGATCCCGAGCTTGTTCGATCTGAATTTCTCGGCCAGCTCATTGCGCTTCAGAACCGCAAAATCCTTGTCCAGCACGCCTTCTTCATAAGCCTTCCTGAGGAAACCGATAAACGCCTTCAGTTCTTCCGTCTGCACCTGCTTCGGAACGAGCTCGCCGTCGATATCCTTCCAGCCGTTGGCCAGGCCAAACGCTCCTTCAATATACGGAATCGCCTGGAAGGTTGCTGTGTTCGGATCCACGGAGAAGCTGAAGCCGACCGTGTCGTTTTGACCACTCTGATTCGGGTCCTGCAGTGCAAACGCCTTCGCCACCTCATAGAACTCATCAATCGTGTCCGGCATTTGCAGGCCCAGGTGATCAAGCCAGTCCTGACGAATCACAATCGAGTCGCGCGTCGGATGGACATACCAGGTCAGACCGTAATAATGATCCGCCGGGTTGCCGATCTGCAGGTACTCCTCGCTCGAATTCTGTTGCAGATTCGGATATTGATCGAGCAGCGGCTTCACATCCAGGAAGATGCCCTGGTCGCGATATTTCAGAAAATCATTGAAATCAATAACATAGACATCCGGGAAATTGTTCGATGCCGCGAGCACGCTCGTTTTCTCTCTATACTCTGGAGCCGGCGCCCACTCGATGTCCAGATTAATATTCAGCTCCTCTTCCAGCTTGAGCAGCACCGGGTGGTCATCCTCCATCCCGCCACCGCCCCATGCCGGCGTCATGATGCGGATGTCCAGCGTTTCCGTACCGTCATCGATGACGGCCGGATCATTGGCCGGCGTCTCCTCTGACGGACTATTGCCGCTGCCCGGCGTCTCCCCATTCGTGTTACTGTTCGTACAGGCGATCAGCAGGCTGCAGATCATGATCAACAAGACCGTAAGTTTCATGGATTTCATTTCGACTAGCCCCTCCTCAGTTGATTGGTACACCAAACGCTTTGCACACATCCATCGTTCAATCCTACAAGCGTTCTCCCCACCTCCCAGTCAGAATAACGTGCCATTCAGGCTTGCTGCCCCTTCATGAGCAGCTTAACCCTTAACCGAACCGAGCAGCATCCCTTTATTGAAGTGCTTTTGCATGAACGGATAAATAATGAGAAGCGGCAGCGCAGTTAAGAAAATCGAGGCGTTGCGGACAGCCGGGCTGTACTCGTACTCGGATTCCGTGCCTGTCGTCTGCATCAGAATATCCGCGCCGACGAGTATCTGTCTCAGAAACACCTGCAGCGGGTACATCCGGGTATCGTTGAGGTACAGGATCGCCGTAAAGTACGTGTTCCACTGGAAGACGAGATAGAACAGGGTAAAGGTCGCAATCGCCGGCATCGACAGCGGCAGGATGATCTGGACGAGCAGCCGCCACTCGCCGCTGCCGTCGATCCGGGCCGATTCCTCCAGCTCCACGGGAATGTTCTGGAAGAAGCTGCGCATCACGATCAGATTAAACGATAGAATCGCATTGACGAGCCAGATCGACCAGTAGCTGTTGATCAGTCCTAGACTGTAGACGACGAGGTAGGTCGGGATCATGCCCCCCGAGAACAGCATCGTAAATACGACCATGAAGCTGATCGTGCTGCGGCCGATAAGCCAGCGCTTGGACAGTCCGTAAGCCATCAGCGAGGTAAGCACTATATTGATTGCCGTGCCGACGACCGTGATGATCACGGCATTCTTATAAGCGGTTACAAACCCGTTGTGGGAGAACAGGAAGCGGTAAGAGTCCAGTGTCCACACATTCGGGAAGATAAAGAACCCCCGGGTGTTGATCTCCTGCTTCGTAGCAAATGAGCTGAAGATGACATAGAGCAAGGGCAACAGAATGAGCAGGCCGAACACCAGTAATATGATTATGATTGCGTAATCAAATGCTTTATCCTTCGCGTTCTGATTCATCCTAGAACACCCCTTCCTGACCGAGCTTCTTGGCCAGTCTGTTGGCTCCGAGAACCAGAACAATACCAATCAGCGATTTGAACAGTCCGACTGCCGTCGAGTAGCTGAATTCACCGCGCAGCAGACCGGTACGATAGACGTAAGTGTCAAACACATCGGAGACATTCATATTGAGCGAGTTCTGGAGCAGATAGATATGCTCGAAGCCGATATCCATGAAGTTCCCCAGGCGCAGAATGAACAAGATGATGACGACGTTCATAATACCTGGTAAGGTAATATGCCAGATCTGCTTGAACCGGCCGGCGCCGTCCACACGTGCAGACTCGTAAAGCGTCGGGTCGATGGAGGCCATGGCGGCAAGGAAGATGATCGCTCCCCAGCCTGTACCGTTCCAGATATTGTGTATCACCCATAAAGGACGAAAGTAGGCGGGATCCGTCATCAGCTCGATCCGGTCAAAGCCCAGGCGATCCAGCATAATATTCACCGAGCCGTCCTGTGCAGAGAACAGAGTGATTGTGATCCCAACAATAACTACCCAGGAGATAAAATGAGGCGCATAGGCGATCGTCTGAATCGCGCTTTTATACCAGCGCAGCCGGACCTCGTTAAGCATCAGCGCAAGCAGGATCGGTGCCGGAAAATAAAAGAGAATATCCAACAGAGAGAGGATCAAAGTGTTTCTCAGCAGCGTGACAAACCTGACCTCCGAGAACAGCCGGACAAAATGATCCAGTCCAACCCATTCACTTCCCCAAAATCCCGCAAACGGGTTGTACTCCTTGAATGCAACAATAATCCCAAACATCGGAACATACTTGAAAATTACGAAAAACAACAGCCCCGGCAAAATCATGATGTACATCGGAATGCCGCGCCTTAACTGTTTCCTCCACTCCATAGCCCTATCCTCCTGATCGCCGACCCTTAAAACGGATAACATCGCAGGTCGCATTGCCTTTTGATAACGCCTTCATTTCACATCTAAACTAAAAATTACGAAAGACTTTCGTTAATGCTATAGTAGCATAATCTGCCCGGAAAAACAATCCTAGATCCGGCAGCTAAAAGTTTTTGCCGATCGCGCGATTTTCCCTTTTACCCATCCGTTCCCGGATCTCGCGCACCGCCGAATGCTGCTGCTCCCGTCTGATGGTATCGCTAAGCAGCTGCAAGCGGAGCTCGCCTACGATATCCGCATAAGCTTCCTGGCGGGCGACATTGTGCAGCTCATGGGGATCATTGCTCCTGTCAAAAAGCTCTTCCACAATATCCTGCTCGCGTGCGGCGCCGTAATACTGATACATCGTGTACCGATATCGCTCCGTCCGCCACGTGCGGATATTTACGTTGTAGTGCGGTCCGTAATGATGGCCGGAGACGCCATCCACAATCGGTCCGCTTCGCCTAACCGCTGTAAGGAGACAGCTTCCCTCTGCGTGGGGCGGCTTGGCGATGCCTGCTGCCGACAGCAGCGTAGCGATGACATCCATCTGACTTACGAGTCTGGACTCGACATGTCCTGCCATGCTCTTCCCCGGATCATGGATAATGAGCGGCACACGGGTTAGCGCATCATAAGGATAAGGACCTTTGTTCAAGAGCCTGTGATCTCCCATCATCTCCCCGTGATCCGAGGTAAACACAATCAGGGTGTCCTCTCTTAGCCCGCGCTGCTCCAGATGCTGCAGCAAACGTCCGATCTGGGCGTCTACCAGGCTCATGGATGCGTAATAATAGGCGGTTGTCCGTCTGATATCCGCATCGCTCATCTCGTCCGTCCGCACGCCGGTCCGCCAATGCTCGGCCGAATCTTCGCGTTTATGCGGCGCCACGCCTTCGCGCAATCCCTCCCAACCGGCCGGCAGCGGCAGCGCTGCCGGGTCATACATGTCTGCGTAGCTCTCCGGCGGATTGTAGGGCGGATGCGGTTTCTCATAGGACAACCACAGGAAGAAGGGCTGATCCGAAGGCTCATCGATATACGCGATGGCCCGATCCGTCTCATAGACGGTCAAATAGTGTTCTTCTGGTACCGGAGAGATCCAGGTCGAGAACTGCCTCGTCCAATCCGCCTTGTACTCCTCGCCGAGGTCAGGATCCAGACCTTGCGCTGCCAGGTAATCGCGATAGCCCTCATGCGCCAGGATCGTCTCGAAGCCGAAGCGCTCTCCCTTCGGATAGTGGTGCCATTTGCCGACATGCCCGGTGCGATAGCCGGCTTGCCGGAACAGCTCCGGCACCGGCGTCAACCGCAGATCGGTATCCATATCGTTGAACAACACCCCATGCACCGAGGGATGAGCCCCTGTAACAATCGTGGCCCGCGAGGGCGCGCATACCCAGTTATGGACGTGGCATTGCTCGAAGCGCAGGCTCTCCCCGGCTAGCGCATCCAGATGCGGCGTCTTTACGATCCGATGCCCGCTGCAGCCGAGCGCATCGGCCCGCCACTGATCAGGCGTGATGAGCAATACGTTCATGTCCCGCTGCACCCCTTAGCTGAATCTGCGGCCGGTCGCCGGACTGCGCGCCTGTCACCGTCACTGTGACTTCCTCTCCCGGCAGCATGGCAAAGTGATTGTCTGAGTAGGTCAGCAGGGCCGGATCGCTTTGTTCCATCGTGACGCCTACATCCCGGATAAAAGTGTGGGCTCGCACGGTAATCTGCCAGGCTGTCCCTGCCAGCTTCACATCATAATCTGCTGCAGGCTCCGGAATGACCAGATCCTTGAGCGAATCGTCGATAAATTGAATATTGCGTGTGATGACCTTGCCGCCTGCCTCCAGTCTCGCCACGAGGGCATAGCGTTTCGTATCGTAAGCCTGCAGGTCTGTCCATGAAGCCTTGCCGAAGCAGGTCGAGCTGTCCGCAGCCGCCGAAGCCGCTGTCTCCATCAGCAGATGAGCTTGCCCCGTCATCAGGTTGACCGCCGACACCTGCAATGTGCCTTGCCATTCTTGCAGCGTATCGTTAACAATCCAGTATTCAAACCCGTCCTCCACATACTTGAACGAAGCGATGAGCGGCTCGCAGGCCCGTTTCAAATAATAGTAGCTTACTTTGTTCTCCAGGCAATAATCGACCACCGTCATCTCACCCGAGGGCCAGGTATCGCAATACTTCCAGATCTGGAATCCGTCGCATTCATACTTGCGCCGGCGGAAGTTCTCCGCGAACGCCTTGTAGCCATTCGCCTGCGCATACTGGCTGAGCCAGATATAATCCGGCAGATCCTTCGGCTCTCCGAAGTAGGCCCGGACATATTCGCTCATCTTCGTCTCGAAGCCGCGGTGATGTCCCGGCACATTGCCCAGATGATAATACCAGGCCTCTGACGTCTCGACCGGCCAGCGCTGCTCCTCGGGGATCGACATCTCGATCGTGCGCATGCCAGGCAACGAATAGGAGCCGCCTTCACTGATGAAGCGCCCTTCGTCGTTGCGGATATGATCGTAGAAGTTTTTGGGATAGAAGGCGCCCCAGTTCCGCTTGTCGCCTGCCCACGGGCTGCGCGGGTAGCGGCCGCCGGACGGGCTGCTCGGATGATAATAGCGTGCCGGGTCCAGCTGCTCCAGCAAGCCGGGGATGACGGCATGGGTCAGCCGGTTCGCCGCGACCGGATCCTTGCCCTGATCCGTATTGAACATATCGCCCTCGTTATCCCCGCACCAGATCGCCAGAGACGTGCGGTTGCGCAGCTTCTTGATCACGTATCTTGCCTCGGCTTCGATCTCGCGTGCGAACCAGTCCTCCTGCGGGTAGATCGCACAGGCGAAGAAGAAGTCCTGCCACAGGAGCAATCCGAGTTCATCGCACAGATCGTAGAAATAGTCGTCCTCGACGATTCCCCCGCCCCAGATGCGCACCATGTTGAGATTCGCTTCCTTCACCCGCCGGAGCAGCACCTCATACTTCTGCTTCGTAACCTGAGGGAGAAAGCAATCCGCCGGCTGCCAGTTGACGCCTTTGATAAAAATCGGCTGCCCGTTGACCTCGAACCGGAAAGGCGACACCTGCTCCGTCTGCGGCTCATCCAGCGGCACGCGGGACCAGGCGCCCGCATCGCCGCCGTCCATCTCCAGGGTAGGCTTGCCGCCCGGTCTGCCGACACGATACGTCACCTCGCGCTCCTGGGCCGGCTCCGTGATAACGCGGATGGTCCGCAGCCCGTAACGCTGCCGGGACACATCGAGCTGCTGCCCCTCCTGCCATACCGATACCGATACTGTGTACAGATGCGGCTCTCCCAGCTGATGCGGCCACCACAGCCTCGGCTGATTGATCGTCAGCGTTTCCTTTGCGATACACCCGCTATCCGTTGCATGATTGTCAGCAACGGCCGTCTCCCTCTCCAGCACAAGGTTCCCTTCCTGATCCCTCACTTCATACCGGAGCTGGAGACCGGCAGCAGCAGCATAGCGCTGCAGCTCCACTGCCGTGTATACGTTTGCAGAGTCGCCCTGCAGCTCGCAGCTCAGATGGACATCCTTGATCCGGCAGCGATTCACGGCCTTCAGCAGGACAGGTCTGAAGATGCCGGTGGTGGGCAAGCGCGGCACATTGTCCCAGCCGTAGCTCATCTGCATCTTGCGGCTGTAATGACGCCACGGCATATTGAAGATGGAGGGGATCGTCGACACATCCATCGGCAGCTCGGGATAATTGTTCTTGTTCACATAGCTGATAGGCCCTGACAGCCGGATCAGCAGCTCATGGCTGTGGCCCGGCCGCAGCCTGGAGGTCAGATCGAATTCATGCGCGACGAACATGTTGCGCGTCGAGGCAATATGCTGCTCATCGAGCCAGATATCGGCGAAGTTATCCAGCCCCTTGAATTCCAGGATCAGCTGCTTGCCGCTGTATTCCGCCGGCACCTCGAACGATTTGCGGTACCAGAAGTCTGTCTTCTCCATCCACATGCATTTGAAAAAGTTAGTGCCATAGTAAGGATCGGGGATAATGCCTGCCTTGAACAGATCCAGATGGACCTCGCCCGGAACGGCCGCTTCGATCCATTCACTGTTGTCGGGGCGCTCGCCGGGCTCCGTCCATGCCAGCTCCCAGCCGCCAGTTAACTCTTCATAGATTGACATTCATAATTCTCCCTTTTGTCCGTAGGTATGATAGCAAATCTTAATTTAACGAAAGTCTTTCGTAACCTTATCCTACCATAGCTTTTTCTCCTGTGCAAGCTAATAAGGATGCACCTTGGGGGGCCCTTGGTCCATGATGACCATGCTCTCGTCGAAGCTCCGCTTCAGCAGTGTCGTCTGCAGCTCCAGATAAGCCGGCTTGTTCCACAGATTGTCGAACTCTCCCGGATCTGTCTCCAGATCGTAGAGCTCGCCCTCGTCGATATGGTGATAGACGGTCAGCTTGTAGCGGCCGTCACAGAACATCGTGGCCAGACTCGGAGTCTTGGTCTCCGCGATTTCCCCTCGCTCGTCGCGCTCCGTCACCGCATCATAGTATTCCGACCGGACCGACGTGCGGTGGACCGACTGCTCCTCCCTGGGCTGCGTCAGCAGGGAAGCAAAAGAGCGGCCATGCATAAGGCCGGACTCCACACCTGTAAGCTCGCACAGCGTCGGCGCAATATCCAGCAAAGCCATCAGTTGGTCGTTCACCTCTCCCTTGCGGACGCCGCCGCCGGGCCAGGAGACGATCAAGGGTACGCGTACGGCGCCCTCATAGAAGCGGCAGCCCTTCTGGCTGAGTCCATGGTCCCCCAGCATCTCGCCGTGATCGGACATGAAAATGATGATCGTATTGTCCAGTTGCCCCGTCTTCTCCAGCGTATCCACGATCCGGCCAAATTGCGCATCGATCAATTCGATCATGCCGTAGTAGGATGCCATCATGCGTCTGGTCTCTCCGTCCGGCGCCTTTGGATGCTTGCAGCCGTGGTACGCCTTCCGAAGCCGCTCCTGCTGCTGCAAATCGTCCGGTCCGAAAAGCGGGCCGGGAAGCTCCTTCTCGTCATATCTTGCTTCATAAGCAGCGGGAGCGTCAAAGGGCGGATGCGGATCGAAGGTATTGATGCTGAGCATCCAGGGCCCAGGCTCAGACTGGCGGGAAGCGATGAACGATCTGGCCCGCTCGGCGCACCAGACACTCTGATGGAGATGCTCCGGCATGTCGTGTCTGTATCGCGTGTACTGTCCGTCCTTGCCTGTCTCGAAGATCTCGTCGGGGTGACTTCCCTGCTCGACGACCCAATCGAGGTAATCGCTGCCCTTGCCGAATCCGGCAACCGGACTATGGCTGTAATAAAACTCGGTATACCCGTCATCGCGTCTCGCTTCCACGCCGTCATAACCCGAGGCCAGATGGAGCTTGCCGATCAAGCCGCCATAATAGCCCGCCTGCGCCAGCCGCGTCGTCACGAGCGGGACACCGTCAGGAAAGTAACCGTTGCCATTGCGGTTGACATGGATGGAGCTCGGGTGCAGGCCCGTCAGGAAGCTCGCCCGGCTCGGCGTACATACCGGGCTCTGGCAGTACGTGCGGGTAAAGGCGACGCCTCTGGCGCATAACGCGTCCAGAGCCGGCGTACGGATGCTTGCATTGCCCAGTGCATGGATCGTGTCGTATCGCTGCTGGTCTGTACAGAACCATAATATATTCGGTTTGCTCATCGTGCAGCCTCCCTTTCGATCTGGACGGGCCTGCTTCCAGGCCCGTCTCCTCCCTCAGTTACGTCCGCTTCTGCGCTCCAGGTGATGGGGATCATAAGGCGAGTATTGACGGTTGCGCATCGTCGGCACCTCGGTCAAAGGAACACGCTGCAGGTCAGTGCCCGCCTCATTCAGTGCCGGAGAGAAGCCCACGCTCCGGTAAAATTGCACCAGCTCGCTGCGCAGCCGCTGCTTGACATCTGCAGCAGCGGGCTCGTGATGCAGACTGTTCAGTTCATCCGGATCCTGATCGAGATCAAACAGATGCTCCGTCCCGCCATTGGGCGAATAGATATACTTCCACCGTCTGTCGGCGACCATATAGATAGAAGCGAGCTTCTCCCTCTCCCCGCTCTCCATCAGATGATAGGTGTCCGTCATCAGCTCGCCGAACGTCACTTCCCGCCACGGATAGTCTGTGCGTCCTGTCGCCCTGGGCAGCAGGCTGTCGCCTGCCCATGCCTCGGGATTGATCGTCAGGCCGGCCGCATCGAGCAGCGTCGGCGCGATATCGCGATGGCCGATCAGGTCCTCGCTGACCACGCCCTCGGGCAGCCGGCCCGGGCAGGAGAGCAGGAACGGGATACGGCTCGAGCCGTTATAGTACGAGCGCTTCCCCCACTGATAGTGGTCGCCCAGCATCTCACCGTGATCGGACACGAACAGGATCAGCGTGTTCTCCCGCAGGCCCTGCTCCTCCAGTCTATCCAGAATCCGGCCGATCTGCGTATCGATCTGGGTAACCGAAGCGTAGTAAGCCGCCTTGATCAGCCGGGCCATATTATCGTCCGTCTGCTCGGTCCACTTGGCATAGTTCTGAGCCTGCTGCAGCGGCCACATCCCGTCCCTGTCGGCAGCTGTCCGGACGGGAAGCGGCATGTCCGCCGGATCGTACAGGTTCAGATATGGCGTAGTCGGATCAAACGGCGGATGCGGCTTGATGAACGACGCCACGAAGCACCACGGCTGCTCGGCGGAAGCATGCTCCAGAAATTCCACCGTCCGGTTGCCGACCCAGGTCGTGTTATGATGCCGGTCCGGCACCTGCGATGCCTGAGGGACATAGTAATACTCGTGACGGATGCCGCTCGGCTCATAGACCCAATCCAGCCCCTGATCGGCAATGTACTTCGCAAAGTCATCCTCCTCCGGCGGCCAGCACTCCTCCGAACGGTGCACCTTTTGGAAGCCCCAGGTATTCTCCTTCGGATAGGCATGCATCTTGCCGGCATATTCGGTCCAGTAGCCCGCTTCATTAAGCTTGTCGGCCAAGGTAGCGTCCAGCTTCCTGACGAAGCCGTTGCCCAGATTGCCCGTCTGATGGCCCCATTGGCCGCTGAAGATCATCGAGCGGGCCGGGCAGCACTCCGGACTTTCGCAGTAAGCGCGATCATAGCGGATGCCGGAGGCAGCCAGCCGGTCCAGATGAGGCGTATGGACCAGCGGGTTGCCGTAAGCCTGGATCGAATCGGCCCTCTGCTGGTCCGTTATAATCATCAATAGGTTTAAGGGTTGGTTCGTTGACATGCTGATTCTCCCTTCGTCGCTGGTGTCAGGTTATTTTCATTATAGATTTCCCCCCGTCCCCTTTGCCATGGACGATATTCAGATGTGCAGCACCGCAGATCATAGAAAAAGCAGGGGAGCATACCCCCCTGCTTCAAAACTCTTGAAATACAAAAGCTCAGTTGACGCTTATCGCTTCGCCAGCCCCGGTGTACAGCTTCAGCTCGCCTTCGAGCTCTACCCGCAGGACGGTCGCCCGGTCGTCGCAGGCGTCCTCCGGCAGATCGATCCACAGGATGCCGGGGATGTTCAGCCACGGCGCGCCGCCGATCTTCTGCCAGCTCAGCTCGCGCCCGCTCCCGAGCACCTGGATGCTGCGCACCTCATTGTACAGGCCCTTTAGCGGCAGTGCTTCGAGCGGTCGGTCATAGTAGAACAAGTACAGCACCGTCCGGTCCTTCGACAGCGTCGAAGCGCCGCCGAAGTGGCCGAGCGGCAGACCTGCCACCGTACCGTAGATCGCCTCCTGACGGGGCTCGATCCACGCTCCGAGCTCCAGCAGACGCTTCTCCTGCTCGGGATCGATCGTACCGTCTTCCAGCGGAGCTACATTGATCAGCACATTGCCGCCCATGCCGATGCAGTCCGCGAACATGCGGATGATCTGGCGGGTGGATTTGTAATTCTGATCATGCGGCTGATAGCCCCACGAATCGTTGACCGTGAACCAGAATTCCCATTCCTTCGCAGCCGGGATGATCGGGATCCCTTGCTCCGGCGTCTCGAAGTCGCCCATGCCGCACATCCTGGAGTTCAGCACAACCTCCGGGTTCCACTCATGCAGCTGCTCCCGGAGCTCGGCCATCCGCCATTGCTCGCTCGAGCGCTCCCAGTCGCCGTCGAAGGTCAGCGTGTCGATCGGACCGTAGCGGGTCATCAGCTCCTTCAGCTGCGCCCGGTGGAAGCGCAGGAACGATTCCCATCTGTCCATATGCATGGCCCCATCCGCCGGCGTGACATAGGGATTCGGCTTGAACGTCCCTTGCGCCATCTGCTTCAGCTGGTTCGGATTGTAGATGGACGGATAGTCCGGATGCGACCAGTCCAGATGCGAGAAGTACAAGCCGACCTTGAGTCCCTGGCGCCGCATCGCCTCGCAGTAGGGGCCGATCAGATCGCGGGCCGCCGGCGTCTGCTTGACGACGCTCAGCTCGCTCACATCCGTGTCCCACATCGCTACCCCGTCGTGGTGCTTGGCCGTCAGCACCGCATACCTCGCTCCGGCCTTGGCGAACAGCTCGGCCCAGGCAGCCGGATCGTACCGGCTGGCCGTGAAGCCTTCGCATTGCGCCATATATTCTTCATAAGTCAGCTTGCCGTTGAAGAACGACCACGACTCCGGGACACCCTTCACCGCATAGATTCCCCAGTGCAACGAGATGCCGAGCTTGGCATCTCTGAACCATTGCTGCATCATTCTGCTACCAACCTTCCTTCCGTTTGAAACTCGATCGCTTCGGGATTGGCAAATGAACGCTGCATCCCATCATGGGCAAAGTCCGCTGTGCGCTTCGCCCAGGCCAGCAGCCGCTCTCTCAGCTCCCAGATGACCTCGCGGACCTGTGGATCGCCGATCCGGTTGTTGCGCTCCCAAGGGTCCTCTGCCAGATCATAGAACTCGTCGATCTCATGCGGACGGAACACATACTTGTAGCGTTCGGTCCGAATGCCGCGGATGACATTCAGATTGATCGTCGCCCCGTGATGCTGCATGACCACTTCTGCGCGGGGCGGCTGATCCCCGCCCCTCAGAAGCGGTGCAAAGCTCAGGCTGTCGAGCTGCTCGCGGGCAGCTCCGCCCGCAAGCTCCAGTATCGTGTTGAACAGATCGGTCAACAGCAGCGGATGCGGCACCGTGCGAGGCGGGAACTGCCCCTTGGCATAGGCTAAGAACGGAATCCGGATCAGATCGTCCTGCAGCAGCTCGTTTTTGCCGATCAGGCCGTGGCGGCCCATCATCTCGCCGTGATCGCTGGTGAAGAGGATGATCGTATCGTCCAGCAGGCCGCGCGCCTCCAGCTTATCCAGGATCAGGCCGAACGCGTCGTCGATCATCGTGACCATCCCGTAGTACTTGGCCAGCGCCTTGGCCATCATCGGCCAGTCGTTGCGGATGCGCAGGAAATTGACGTCGTAGTAGTGCTTGGCGAACGTCATCGGCTTGCCGGCGTAATCGTCGCGGTAATTGTCCCACTCCTCCAGCTCCGCCGGGTCGTACATGGATGCATACGGCTCCGGGACGTTCCATGGCACATGGGGCTCGATACAGGAGGCAAACATGAAGAACGGCTGCTTCTCTCCTTCTCCTGCCGCCTCGTCCGCATAGCCGTCCAGCCAGTCGTTGACCGACTCCGCCAGGCGGAACACCTCGCTCTCCCCTGCCGGGAAGCTCTGCGTGGAGGCGATCGTGTGCTCGCCATAGCGGTCCTGCAGCAGGATCCGGTCTGTTCGTCCCGTGTCCTGCGGCCCGGAGCGCAGCTGCAGCCTGTGCCGGAAGCCATGCTCCTGCGGCTGCGAATCGCCGATATGCCATTTGCCCGCCTGCACCGTCGTATAGCCCTGCTCCTGCATGGCATCGCCGATGGTGTCCACCTCCGGGTCCAGCTTGTTGCGGAACGCCATCTTGGAGTGCGCATTCTGGATGATCAGGTGCTGATGCGGATGCAGGCCGGTCATCGCTGACGTCCGGGCCGGCGTGCACATCGGACAATTGGTATATGCATTGGAGAACACCACCGACTGCTCCATCAGCGCGTCGATTCTCGGCGTCCGGCACAGCTTGCTCTTGCCGACCGTCTCGACATGCTGCTGGTCGGTCATAAACAGCAGGATGTTCGGTTTCTTGGATTTCATAGCTTCGCCTCGTTTCCGGAGTTACTGGTAGATGTCTTCCTGGGTGATGGCCCGATAATCAGCGACCCGCTCTTCGCAATCGGCAATGACAGGCGCGGACTCGCCGGCTTCGGTCATGCGCCGGAGCAGGCGGCTCTTCATGACTTTGGCCACCTCCCGGTGCGACTCGCGGTTGATCAGATTGACCAGCTCATAGGGATCGGCCTCGAGATCATACAGATACTGCTCTTCATAGCGATCCGAGCCGCTGTCGTTTACCGGGTGCTTATCAGCCGCCGTAACTCCGTATTTCCATCGTTTGGTCCGGACGGCGCGCCCGACCTGGGATTCGCTGATCTGGACAAACACTTCCTCGGGCCAGTCCACCGTCCCTTCGCCGCCCCGCAGCAGCGGCAGCATCGAGCGGCCTTGCATCTGTGGCGGCACCGGGATGCCGGCGGCATCGAGCAGCGTCGGCGGGATATCGATCAGGCTGACGAGCTCATCCAGCCGTCCGCCGCCCCGGAAGCTCCCGCCGGAGACGGCCAGCGGCACGCGGATCGAGCTCTCATGCGCCGAGCGCTTGTATTCGCCGTTGCGCGTCTTGAAGTGGCAGCCGTGATCGGAGGTGAACAGCACCACCGTATTGTCTAGCATGCCAAGGCTCTTGAGCGCATCGAGCAGGCGGCCGAGCGCTTCATCCAGCCGCTTGACCATGCCGTAATACCCGTCCAGATGCTGATGCGCCGTACCGCCCAGCGCCGCCAGATCAGGCGGCACATAAGCGCTGGTGTAGCGTCCTCTATAGACATCGGGAGCAGGATAATCGTCGCGATGGTTCTGATGATGCGGCTCCAGGAAGGACAGGAACAGGAAGAATGGCTCCGCTGCGTCCCGCCGGCTGTCCACGTATCGGATCGCGGCATCGGCGCAGGCGTCGACCCGGTAGCCCGGCAGATCGACCGGCTGATTGTCGTTGTCGAACAGCCGCGTCCGGTACGCATCCGACGTATGCTCCAGCGTGTCGGAGGCCAGCCAATAGCGGTAACCGCCCCGCAGCGGCTCGGGGACCGGCTGTATGCCGGTCTCCGCCAGGTGCCACTTGCCGATATAGGCGGTATCATAGCCGGCATCATTGAAATAGTGGGCCAGCGTCGGCAGCTCCGGGGACAGCGGGATGCCGTTCCGGTAGCTGCCGTTAGCGGTCCCGTACAGGCCCGTCTGCATGCAGGCGCGGGCCGGACCGCAGACCGGCTGGCAGGTAAAGGCGTAGGGCGCATGCACGCCGCCGGCCGCCATACGATCCAGATTGGGCGTCAGACCGAGCGGGTTGCCGTGTAGCCCGGTCGTATCCCATCGCTGCTGATCCGTGAAGAAGACGATTATGTTAGGTTGCTGCTTGCTCATGTACCGGACACTCCTTTGCCGCTTGTCGCGTCATTCAACACGTCCATTATAACGGCTCTCCAGAGCCCCGAACGAGGCGAGATTCACAACTTTGATGGCACTTTGATGACTACTTGCCGGTCAAGAGATCAACTCGGCTGCACGCAGCACGCGGGCGAGCAGGACCGCAGCCTGCGCGCGCGTCGTCAGCGCCTGCGGGGCGATGCGCTGCTCAGAGACGCCCTGGATCAGACCGCCGGCAATCATCCGGGAGACAGCCGACTCCGCCCAGGCACTGACCTCGCCCCGATCGGCAAATGCCGCCAGCGAGCCCTCGCCGGGGAGGACGTCCGCAGCTCCGTACACCGTGATCGCACGCTCCAGCATCAGCGCCATCTGCTCGCGCGTGATCGGCGCCTGGGGCCGGAATGTGCCGTCCGGATAGCCATTCACATACCCGGCCTCGACTGCAGCGGCCACACTGGCTGTATACCATGCGCCCGGAGCCGTATCGCTGAACCGGGCCTCGCCTGCGAGCGGCTGCAGCCCAAAGCCTCGCACCAGCAAGGCGGCGAACTCTGCCCGGGTGACGCTCTCGCCCGGCGCGAAGACATCGGCGCTCCGGCCGCGCAGCAGCAGCTTGGCGGCCAGCGTTTCGATCTCCTCCGCCGCCCAGTGACCGCTGACATCGGCGAACGAACGCGAATCGTCGATTACCGCATAGACGCTGTTGCTGTTGCGCTTGAGCACGGCTACTTGCCGCTCGCCTTCCTGTACAAACACCGTCGGCACAAACTGCAGCTCCATCGACGCCGGGTCATAGACGACACCGCCGGCGCTGCCGGGATTCACAGCCGTCTCGAGCACGATCCCCCGTTCGGCATACAAGCTGCCGAACTGCTCCAGCACATGCTCCCTGCCGGATGCTTCGCGCACCACGATCGTGAAGGCATAGGCTTCGCTTGCCAGCCGATGACTGGCGCGGATCCCGGCAGGCAGCTCTGCTGGTCCGAGCATGATCGTCAGATCCGCCTGCGCCAGCACGGCCTCGCTCAGCTGCAGGAGCTCCGCCAGCATAGCCGGATCAAACAGCCGCAGCGGCAGCTCATAGCTCAGACGGTCATCCGCCAGCAGCCGCAGTCCGGCATCGGGCGCCGCCTCTGCTGCTTCCGACAGCAGGCTGAGCTGCGCCGACAGACTGACGCTCGCATCGCCGGCGTGGCTTGTCAGCGGCAGCTCGAGCCGGCCGCTGCCCGAAGCCTCGGCGAGCATCGCCAGCGCCAGCCGGAACGCCTCCGCGTTCAACCGGTAAGCGGCCGCGCCTTCGCCTTCAACGCTGCTCACAAGCTCCGATGGCAGTTCCGGCTCCGGCTCAGGCTCCGGTGCGGGCTGCGGCGGCGGAGCAGGCGGCTGCCAGCCGCCCGTTCCCCCGCTCGTCGCCCGAACCACAACGGATGAGCCGCCCCCGCTATAGCTGCTCCGTGTGCGATCCGCGCTCTCTGTCTCCACCGCGCCCAGCCGTACAGAGCTCTCACCGGCCCGCAGCGTCTTGAAGCGGATCATCAGCAGCTCCGCTTCACCGCTCACGGACTGGCTGCCCAGCTTGGTCATATAGACCTTTGCCTCGCCGCTCGCGCTCTGCCACTCGCCTGCAAAGCTGTTCTCGACCAACTGCTCCACGCCTGTCAGCTCCAGCGCGCTCGCATCATATGTGAGCGTCGCCTCCATTGCATACAGCTGCCGCAGCTGGGCCCCGCCCAGCCGAAGCTCGACGGTATCGCCTACCGCCACTGTCGTGGCGGCTCCTCTCAGCTCAAATGCCGTGTCCTCGTCCGCCGCAGCATATACCGGCATCGCGCAAGCGATACACAGCGCCAGCAGCAGCAAACGGCTCTTTCGCAACAGGTTGCTCATCTTTTTGCCTCATCTCCCTCAATCGTTCGTCTTGAATCGTTAGTTGAACAGATAACGTCCGATAACCGACAGGTCAAACACATCGATCTTGCCGTCGCCTTCCCCGTCCGGGCCGTTCAGATCGGCAAACCTGGCGCTTGCCCAGTCCGGATGCGACTCATCGTAGCCGTAATAATAGGCAGCGATAGCGAGATCGGCTACCGTAACCGCACCGTCGCCATTGATGTCGCCCGGGCGATAGTCGTTGCGCGCCTGTTCAAAGGCAGCCGTGGCCTCCGTCAGTGCAGCAAGCTGAGCTGCGATAGCCTCCGCCTCCGCTTCCTCATCGTCCGCCACCGCTCTGGCCGCTTCGATCGCTGCCAGCAGCGCCGCCTTGGCGCCCTCCGCATATTGCAGGCGCCATGTGCCTTCGACCGCCTGGTCGTGCAGCGCTTGCGCGGTCGCAATGGTCTGCGACAGATCGTCTGTCGTGATGTCGCGAATATCAATCGTATGTGCTGTAACGTGACCGTTCATCTCTTGTCCTGCTTGATCCGAGAACGCCGCCGAGACGATCGACACCGTCGTCTGTCCGCCGGACTTCGCGCGGAAGATCAGATCCAGCTGCCGGCCGTCCGCCACGACCGCACCTGATTCGCCTTGACTGTACAAGGCCAGCTCCAGCTCGCCGGGCTGCTGCTCGTCCGGCACGATCACTTGCAGGCCAGATAGGGCATCCACCGCTTCGATGAACTCGAGTGCGTCCGGATCATAGGTCAGCTCGAGGTGCTGTGCGTAGATGGCCGGATACCGGCTCTGCGCTACGCCGGTCAGCCGGTAGCTCAGACGAATGGTCTGCTCTGGCGCTGCAATCGCGCTGCCCGTCAGCCAAGCCGTCGGCACCTGCTGCTCCTCAGCCTCCAGGGTCTGCACGGTGATCTCCGGTCCGCCGTCCAGCCATGCGTCATCCGCTTGCGCCTCGACGCGGAACGTATAGCTCGTCGCCGGCTCAAGCCCGTTTACTGTATGGCTGAGCTGTCCTGCCTCGGCCTGCTCCGAGCCGTCAGCCCAGACGATACGGTAGCCGCTGATGCTCTCAGCCGGCGCCGCTGCTGTCCATTGCAGCGTGATGCTGTCGCTGCTCACGCTCGTCGCAGTAACGCTGCTGCCTGCTGGCCAGCCCGGCTCTCCGGGCTCCTGCGGTTCTCCGCCTGTGCCCTGCAGCGCCTTAAAGTCGGCCACGGCGCTGGTCAGGTCCGCAGCCGCAGCGTCGATCGCCGGCTGGCCGGCATTCGCCTGATCCAGCGTCTGGCGGGCCGCCTGGATCGCCGTCATCAGCTCCGCTTTGGAGCCTTGCGGATACTCCTCAGCCCCTGCGCCTTCCACAGCCTCATCATGCAAAGCTGTTGCCTCCAGAATCGTATCCGAGAGCGTCAGCTTGCTGACTTCACCCTGCTCGACAACCAGATTCGAGAACACGGCCTCGGTCATCCGTATCGCTTCCGACTTGTGGGAATCCGAGACAAGCGTCATGCCGGAAGTCAAGTTATTGCTGGCATTGAAGGTGTAGCCGCTCTGACTGACGACCTCTGTCCACCCCTGCTCGGTCCGAACATAGCCGGCGAAGGTGAATTGATTGCCGTTGCTCTGGCGCTTCTCGAGCTTGATCTCGACCGGCAGCTCGAAGATGACCGGTTCCTCTTCTGTTTCCGATACTTTTTGCCTTACTGTTTTGGGGAAGACTCCACCTTGGAAGCTCAACCGCGATAGCAGCTGGATACGGCCGTCGGCCGTCACCTGCAGGGTCGCCGATTTGGAGCCCGGTTCATTGATCGAGCCGCGCATATGCAGACCTGCCGCCGTATTGGGAGTGATCTCCTCCAGGCTGTGCAGCGTCGCCGAGATCGCGTACCTCTCCGTGGTATTGGTCATGCCGCGATTCACAAACGTCACATTGTCATTGGCCTCCAGCATGCTGTCGCCGCTCGAGACGATCCAGAAACGGCCTTCTTCAGCCTGGGCGAAGCCGCTGCGGCCCGTATTGGAGAAATTGGTCACCGACCATGGCGACGGCACTTGGTTGGCCGTACTCTCATAGACGGAGAGATGAACCTTCTTCTCCAGCGTCACGCCTTGATACGTCACCGAGACATCGACAAAGGTGCCGCCCGGCTGCAAACCGACAAGCTGGCCTTCTTCGTTCCATGCCGCGACCTCCGGCTGCTCGATCGTCAGCTCGACCTGGTCGCTGGAAGGCGTGATGGTCGTGTCATTGGACAGATTCGCCCGGATCTGCAGATCCGCTGCCTGTCCGACCTGCAGGTAGCCCGGGGCGAGCGCAGCATTGATGCTTGTCATGGTCGTTCCCGCCACCTCGATCCGGATCTCCTCCGAATGAACCTCACGGCCTTCGTAGGTCGTCGATACCCGGATGCCGGCTTCGCCCGGGGCCAGCGCCTCCAGCCGTCCCGCCGCATCGATCGCCGCAACCTGCGGCGCATCGCTGACGTACGTCGTTTCCGCTTCGGTCAGATCGAGCGCCTGTCCATACTGGTTCGTCCAGCGGACGAGCGCCTGCCGCACATTGCCGATCTCCAGCTCCGTCCCGCCAAGCTCCAGCTCCACCGCCGCCAGCTCCGGGGCCTCCGGGACGACGTGAAGCTCGGTCTCGATCGATCGGGTTACACCGTTCCTTGTCACTGTCGCCCGGATGGTGGAGGTGCCTTCGGCAAGCGCGCTGACCTCGCCTGCAGCGGTATCCACCGCCGCCACCGACGGCTGATCGCTGGCGAAGTCGATGTTCAGCTCATTGCCGGGGATCAGTCTGCCCCGGTCACTGCGTGCTGTGATGCCCAGCTGCACCGTATCGCCCACGGCAGCATAGAGAGAAGCCGTATTATAGAGCGGCTGGTCTGCCGTCAGGAACAGCCGGTTCAGCACATCGCCCGTCATCTGAGGCTTGAAGCTCTCCAGCAGGCCGGACCGGTCCTGATGCGCGTCATGATACGCGATCTCCTCATAGAGCTCGGCGCCCGGCTTGATGCGATAGTCGCCGTTCTCCCAGTCCATGAACGTATCCGCCGGCGCATCGACGAAGTAGTTGCCGTCGAAATGGCCATATTGCGTCAGCTGGGGATGCAGCTGCGCCGGTGCGTCTTTGCCGTTGAGAATAATATTGTTCGTAAAGACGTTGTATTTCGGATCGATGACGCCGCCGTTGTTCAGATCCTCGATGATCGACGCCATCTCCGGATATTTGGCCCGCCACAGCGCGCTGTCATGCGGCATCGCCAGCAGGCGGTTCAGCGAATCCTGCGAGTATCCGGGCACCGTTGCGCCCTGACCGCCGTATTTGATGCCGCGCACATAGAAATGAATAGGGTTGATGATGATATTCTCATAGATTTTGTTGCTGCGTCCGCCATGGGTGTAGAACGGGATCCCTACATTCTCCATGATGTTGCCGTATACCTCGGTGCCGCTCACATTGTCGTCCGTATAGATTACAGCTCCCTGGACGGTATGTCCCTCCCGGCCGATAATATCGTGCATATAGTTGTACCGGATAATATTGCCCCAGAAGGAGTAGTCTCTGGCCGCATAGATAGCGCCTGAGTCATTGGAATCCTTCAGCACATCGAAGATCTCGTTGTACTCGATAATATGGTCGTTGCCGGAGAAGTTGATCGCATAGTGGTCGGAATCATGGATGACGTTATAAGCCGCCCGTATGCCGACACCTTCGAGCCGGATGCCCGGCGCGTATGTTTTTTTGATGCGCGAATAGGCATGGATGTGATTGTTCAGCACGTAGTGGCCGCTGCTGGTCAGGCTTGGCCGATCGCCGCCCGAGATCAGAACGCCGCCGGTGCCGGTATGATGGATCTCATTGCCGGTCACGCCATGGTGACTGCCGCCTCGCACGTCCACGCCGTGCATGCCCGTATTGGAGATATGGTTATCCGCGACGAGCATGTGACTGCCGCCATTGATGCGGATCGCCGTGCCTCTGGTGACGCTCAGCTCCAGGCCAACGATATGTACATGCGAAGCATCATTGGCTCGGATCAGGGGTTGTCCATCCAGCGAGAGCTCCACGCGGCTCTCCGCCCCAAAATCGTCCGGTGGATACAGATACAGCTTGCCCGTATCGCGGTCGAGATACCACTCTCCCGGCTGATCTACCTCTTCGAGCAGATTGTAGAAATAAAAGCGGCGGTGCGTCAGGTCGGGATTGATGCCCCACCAGGCAGACTGCTGACCTTTGACCGTATTGGTCGCCGGATCCAGCTCCGCCACCTTCATGTTCTCTTCCGCCCAGTCATAGAAATAGTAGCCGAACATCCAGGCATCGTCGGCCTCGGACCAGCGGCTGGCGCGGTTCTCTTCGTCGTTGTAGACGAAGGTCGGACCTTGGTTGACGCCGCCGGCATTGCCGGCAAGACCCGGATCCACAATGCTGTCCATCGTCAGCCAGCCGTCATTGGGATAGCGTCCCAGCTCCATCTCCTGGCTGTCGATGAACAGCTCCATCATCGCAGGCGCGAGCGGCCAGCCTTGTCCGTAATGCACGATATCGCCGTACTGCTCGCGGGTGATGCCCTGCTCCAGCAGATCAATCTCAATCACGCGCTCCTGCGCCTCCGCTGTCAGCCTGGAGGCGATCTCCGCATCCGTCACCGGGACGAAGCTCCCGGCATCTACCGAAGCACCGCCGGTCAGCCTTGCCGTCTCCCCCGGATAAGACCGGTAGACGACAGGCGCGTCAGCCGTGCCCGAATCCTCGGCGGTCAGATCGAAGCTGCCGCCCGGCAACCGGTAGTCGCCGTCGCGCAGATTGACCGTGACGCCGCCGGCCGGCAGACCGGAGCCGCTCTTCAAGGCGCGGATGGCGTCGCGGGCGCCGGTCAGGCTCTGATATGGGCTGCCCTCGCTGCCGTCGCCCGTCTCATCGCTGCCATCCGCAGCCACGTACAGCTGCAAGCCGCTCTCGGCCCCGGCCGCGTAGCTGCCTGCAGCCGGCAAGGCTGCGGCAGCCAGGCCCCATACCAAGACAAAGGATAAACTTAAGACCATCCACTGGTGTATGCGTGTTGTTCTCAATAGTTGAACCTCCAGTTCTGAGATTGCGGACACCGGAGCCGCGGCCTGTCAGGCCGGACGCCGGTGCCGCTCTATTCTACTCCTTGCGAATGTTAACTTCGTTGATGCCCGGCACAATCGTATTGTTCTGACTGCTGCCGACGATCGCGATCCTTACGTAGCGGGCCGTCGTATCCGCGAAGCGATGGTAGCGGACGAGGCTTGCCATCTGATTGGCGGTCTGATCGACGACCGTGGTGAAGCCGGTGACACCGTCGCCTCTCACCTCTACCCGGTACTTGAAGGCATGCTGATCGGGATCTGCGAAAGCGATGTCAACGTTATTGAAGGTTTTGTCTGCACCCAGATCGATAAGGATCCATTGCGGCTGGGCGGCGCTGCCCACCGCCGAGGCGCGCCAGCCGGTATGTCCCAGTCCGTCGATTGCCCGACCCGAACCAAAGCCCTGCTGCGAGCCCGAAGCGGTGACAGCCGCGTATTGCGCCAGGTTCTGCACCCGGTACTTCAGGGGAAACGTTGATTTGAGACCGATATTGGCGAGATCCATCTGGCTCATATTGAATCCGCTGTTCCAGCTGACGTTCGTATGATTGTTGACGCTCGACTGATTGTTGCGGAACGCCAGCGGATGCTGATAGTTCGTCGCCAGAATGTTGCGCATGATCTGCCCTTCCGCATCGTTGTCCATGAATACCGCATTGGGCAGCACATCGGTCATCGACGGATCGGCATACACATTGTCGATCGTCACTTGATCGACGGTGTTGACCAGATACGGCGCATTCGGTCCCAGTCCCCAGGCGTAGATGGGCGCGGTATCGCCGCTGTCGAGGGCAGCATTGTAGATCTTCAGATATTTGAACTCATTGTCCTTGACATACATATGCTGCTGCGGGATATTCACCCGCCCGGACCAGTTGACGGCATAACGCGGCGTATTGTTGATCTCGCTGTAGGATACCTCGTTGCTGCCGGCATTGCTGATGCTGACGCCTGATGCATGGCCGACCAGCTCGCCGACGTGATGGATGTAATTGTTGGTAAATACATTGTTCCTCAGGACATCGCCCTCCGCAGGATACTTGCCCTTCAGCATAATGCCGCTATACCCGCTGTGTTCGATCAGATTGCCCTCGATCGTCGTGTTCTGATTGTAGAAGATCATGAACACGGCCGAGTACCCCGAGTTGCGAAGCCGATTCTCGCGGAGTGCGATGTTGTTCGTATTTTCCATGAAGATCATGCCGTGGCGGTGGCGGTGCATCTCGGCCGACAGATCGAACTCGGGATAGATATGCGACTCGCCGCCATTGTGCGGCAGCGCCGTCTCGCCCGGATAGGTGAAGCCCGCCCGGTACGAATTGGTGAAGTCGGTCATCTCGAAGCTGAGTCCCTGCAGGCGGATATGATGGACGCGCTGCGACTCGGATGCTCCCTCGAACCGGATCAGGTCCATCACCTTGGGCGCGATGATCGTCTGGTCCCCGATCGCGCCGTCCCGGGCGTAATAATAGAGCGTCCCTGTCGTCTTGTCGAGATGGAACTCGCCAGGCCGGTCCAGGAAATCCAGCGAGCCTTGCACAAAGTAGCGGGAGCCGTCGACATGATTCCATTGTCCGTCCTGATACGTCGGGTATTTGACATCACGCGTGAAGGTCACGGTGCGCGTACCGGTGTTGACGCTCTGGATCGGCACGGTATCCGTGAACCAGTCCCATTTGTCACCGCTCCAGATGACGACCTCCGCCTGGCTCAGATCCCACGACCCTGGCGTCAGATCGCCCGCCTTGTACTGAAACTGACGGATCGAGCCGACCACGCCGCCGTCTGTGGACAAGTACCCGGCGAAGGAGGTGGTGCTCGTGCGGTTCGGATGTCTTGCCTTCATGGCGCGCTGATCGTTCTCGTACAGCGTGTGGAAATCCCAGCCCGTGCCCACCTGGGCCTTATAGATCGTGCTGCTGCAGGTGCCGCCGGTGCAGTGAGGCTGCCAGCCGGTGATCGGCTGCCCGCCGATAAACCGCGCTGTCGCACGCCCATGCTGGTTGGCGTACACGACATTGTACCCGCCCGAGCCAGAGTCGGCAGGTCCGAATACGATCGGTTCAGAGACATAATAATCTCCGGCTGCAAAGTACACCATAATGTCGCCGCTCATGTTCTGATTCAGGCCATTCTGGCGGATATGATCACGTGCCTTTTGCATGGTCCGCCACGGCGACTGCTGACTGCCGTTGCCGGTCGCATCATTCCCGGCTGGAGAAACATAAAACGAGTGCTGTACGTTAGCGCTTACATTTTCTGGCTGCCAGTGGAACACCATCCCCAACAGCAACACCGCCATCCATCCTTTAAGGTATTTCATCGCCACGCATACCTTCCTCCCTTTACGTTGAGATAGGAATCCCGATGGAACATCATCATTGTAAATCGGGGGGCCAGTGCAATAAATGGAACGTTTCAAACATCGATGCTATTCTCATGACTTCTTGCCCGGAGAAGACGGTGT
The DNA here is from genome assembly GCF_047238105.1 of Paenibacillus jepli. NCBI lineage: Bacteria > Bacillati > Bacillota > Bacilli > Caryophanales > Paenibacillaceae > Paenibacillus > Paenibacillus jepli. The sequence continues at coordinate 5,332,509 of NZ_JBDFMD010000001.1, read as the reverse complement.
CTGGGTGTTCTGAACGCCGGACATGGCAAAGCCCCGTCCTGAACTTCGGAACGGGGCTTATATTCATGAGCTGTTCTTATCCCGGTATTCCTGCGGCGTGATGCCGTAATACTTCTTGAAGATCTTGATGAAATACTGCGGATTCTGGTAACCGAGGCTCGCTGTAATCTCATAGATACGGTCCGACGTGTTCTTCAGCAGATAGGCCGCCTTCTCCATCCGGTACCGGTACAGATAGTCGCTGATGCTCTCCCCGGTCTCCACCTTGTATACGCGCGAGAGATAGGAGGGGTGGAGATAGACGTGATCGGCCAGCGTCTGCACCGATACATCCCGGTCCATATGCCGCTCGATATACTCATGTATCTGTTGGACGACGGACGAGCGATTGTGGACGGTCTCCTTGTTCATCTCCTGCTGCAGCAGCCGGAATGCCCGGCCGCTCCACTCCTGCAGCTGGCGAATGGTCTGGAACGGCCCGGCGCCGACCAGCCGCTCGTAATCGGCAGGCGCCATCAGGTCATGCAGCCGCCGTCCGTTCTTGTGCATAATATAGCTGAACGACCCCGCCAGCTCGAAGAACACCTCCAGGATATGCTCCTGCGAATCGCCCCAGCGCCGGCTCAGTTCCTCGAAGATGACCGCCATCTTGTCCTCGATCTTCTCGAAGCGTCCCGCCTCGAACAGCTGCCGGAAGGTCGGCGGATCGTACAGGCTTTCGATCGATTCGATCGGCAGGCCGTCCGATTTGCTCTCGATCGTCAGGAAGAACTCGCGTTCATCGCCTACGCGTTGCCGAAAGCTATACAGCGCCTCCTGGTACAGCGGACCGATGCTCGCCGGAAACACCCCCCAGCTGCTGGCGAGAATCGAGATGCTCCCCTTCAAATATTCCTTCACACTGAGCTGCAGCTCTTCCGCAAGCGCCTCGAACCGCAGCGCTTCCTGCTGCCTATCATCGCCAGACCTGCGCTTGACCAGGAAAACCAGATAGTCATGCGGATCCTTGCAGTGCCAGAGCGCATATCGCTGCCCGAATACTTCTTCCGCCATATTGCGGACGGCAAATTCAAACAGGGCGACGCTCTGCTCGTCGTAATCGGCGAACTCGTCCTCGAGCCGGATCATCAGCATCGCCACCTCGTCGCCCACCTCGAAGTCCAGCTCATACCGCCTCACCTGTTCCACAATTGCGCGCGCCGAGACGCTCCGCTTCTGCAGGAGATCGAGCAGCAGATTCTCGCGCAGCCGCGGCAGATTGGCCCGCAGCGTCATCAGCGCCCGCTGATGCAGCGAATCGCTCTCCCGCTCCTGCGTCCATTCCTTGATGACCCGCTCCATCACCTCGATGATCTCTTCATTGCCTGCCGGCTTAAGCAGATATTCCGAGGTCTGGGCCAGGATCGCCTGTCTGGCGTATTCAAATTCGGCAAAGCCCGAGAGCACGATGCATTTGGTCTGCGGCCACCGCGCGCGAATCGCGGCGACCAGCTCCAAGCCCGTCATGCCTGGCATCTTGATGTCGGTAATGACGATATCGGCCGGCTTCTCTTCCATCGCCTCGAGCGCCATGGTCCCGGAGTATGCTCCCCTGACCTCCGTCACCGACAGACTCTTCCAATCTATCGTCCCCTGCATATCTTCTACGATATGCTTGTGGTCGTCTACGATCAACAGGTTAATCATCCGCTCCCGCTCCTCTCTCTTCGCCCGCTTCGTCCGTCCAGCGCAACGTCATGATACAGCCGCCCGAGGCGGAGGAGGCGATGTCGAGCCCCGCCCCCTTGCCGAACTGGTGCACCAGCCGCTGGTTGACATTCCACAAGCCGCAGCCCATCTCTTCGCCCAGTGGCGCTTGCAGCGTCCGCTGCAGATGCATCAATTGTACGGGACCTATGCCTGCGCCATTGTCCTCGACAACGATGCGATGCTCGCCGCCAGCACTCACGCCATAGATATATACCTCTCCTTTGCCCGACTCCATCGGTTCGATGCCATGGACGACCGCATTTTCCACGATCGGCTGGATCAGCAGCCTGGGGATCTGCACGTCCAGCATGCGCTCCGGCACCTCGATCCGGAAGGTAAAGCGCTGCATCTGCATCTGCTGGATCGTCAGATAGTTGCCGATCAGCGCCAATTCCTCCCGGATTGTCGTCGTTTGCGTCTCTACTCGGGTCGTATACCGGTAATATTTGCTCAGATTGAGCGCCATCTCCACTACCGGCTCCGTCTTGCCCAGTTGGGCCATGCTCTTGATAAAGGCGAAGCAATTGTAGAGGAAATGGGGATTGATCTGCGATTGCAGCTGCTTGAGCGTCGCCTCCTGCGTCCGCATCGTCGCTTGGTAGACCTGCTCGAACAGCTCCTGGATCTGCTCTGCCATCTCATTGAAGCGGTTGAACAGAAAGTCGAACTCGCCGCTGCTCCTGCGCCGGTCGATCCGTACCGAGTAGTCCCCCATCTTGAGCCGCTGCACACTGCGGATCAGCTGGACGATCGGCACCTGGACATTCCGGTACAGCAGATAGGCGGCCACGATGCCGAAGATGACCAGCAAGCCGGCCGCGCCGTAGAACGTATACCGGCTGACCGTGATAGGCAGCAGAATCTCTTGCACCGGCAAATAGTCGATCAGATGCCAGCCCAGCGAGTCGCTTCGTACATAATTGACGAGATAATCCTCTCCCTCCAGGGTGATCATCCGGCTGCCGGTGTCGCCCAGCGTATCCGGCCGCAGCTGATAGATGACTTCCGGGATGAGCTCCTTGTTCACCGACCGGTTCGTGATCGGCATATAATCGGGATGGTAAAAGAACGGATCCCCCTTGCCGCCCCGCTTGAAGTGATCCAGCATCGTCACGATATTATCCTCCGTAAAGCCGACCTCCACGATCAGACTGGCCTGGGCAATATCGTTTACGGCCGATTTGGGAAGCACCTGATGCTTCACAAACGTATAGCGTTCGCCGCCGGCGACGTACAGATCATTGGGGCGATACACCCATTCGGTAGATATATTTTCTTGTCCGAACTTTTCTTCATATCGGAGAGAAGCCAGCGTCGTCACACCTGTATTGAGGCGGGGCGAGAATACCGTCAGCTGGTTGGACCAGCTCCCCAGCGCATTGTGCGTCCACAGCTTCTCCAGTATCCATTGCTTTACTTCCACCATTTGGTAAGCGCTATCATAATTCATTTCCTGAAATCTTCTTACTGCACTGTCTGTGCTTAGCGAGACGGCGAACAGATTGAGATGCTGCACATTTGTCTCTACCTGACTCTGGAAAAACGCCAATTGCTTGAGGCTCGAGGCGTTGATCTCCTCGCTGACAACCCGCTCGCTGGTCCGGTTGGAGTAGAGGAACAATAACAAAATTGGTGTCATGAGCACGATGATCGTCAATAAAATTTTGCGGAATATGTTCATCTGAAGCTTCAACCGGTCCACCTCCGAAAGTAACTAAAAGTGCATCAAAGTACGAAGAATGCCATGTATCCCTTTTCAAAGGCCGAGTAAAATGACAATATCACAACTTTCACGAAAGCGAGGCCTGTACTTTGGAATTAAACACGACGTCCATCGCTTCTGTCAAGCAAAAGCCAAAGCGGCGGCGCTCCGGTCTGCTGCTTCAGCTGTACAAAAACCGGTTTTTGTATCTGCTTGGCTTGCCGGGTATTCTTTTCTTCATCCTCTTCAAATATGTGCCGATGGGCGGCATCATCATCGCCTTTCAGAACTATAGCCCGATAAGGGGTTTCCTGGACAGCGAATTTGTCGGCTTCGCGCATTTTGTAAGATTGTTCAACGAACCGGATTTTTGGATGATCTTTCGCAACACGCTTTTGCTTAGTGCGCTCGGCATAATCTTCCTGTTCCCTGCACCGATCCTGCTGGCACTGATTCTTAATGAGGTTCGGTCGCAGAAATACAAACGCACGGTACAGACGATCATCTATTTGCCGCATTTTATCTCGTGGGTCGTTATCGCGAGTCTGACCTTCGTCTTCCTCTCCACCGAGGTCGGACTGGTCAATAAGTTTCTCGTCTTCTTGGGAGCGGAGAAGGTGCGCTTCCTGATGGCGGAGAACTACTTCTACCCGATCATCCTGCTCCAGGGACTGTGGAAGGATGTCGGCTGGAACACGATCATCTACCTGGCGGCGATCGCCGGCGTCAATCCTGCCCTCTATGAAGCGGCAGAGATCGATGGCGCGGGCAAGTTCTCCAAGATTTGGAATGTGACTATCCCCTCGATCATTCCAACAGTCATTATCCTGTTTATTCTCGGCCTGGGCAACATTCTGGAAGTGAATTTTGAGCAGCTATGGCTGATGCAGAACCCTCTCGTGCTAAATGTTGCGGAAGTGTTCGACACTTACGTGTACAAGGTGGGGATCCAGGGAGGTCAGTTCAGCTACAGTACGGCTGTAGGGATATTCAAATCCTTCGTTGGCCTGATCCTTATACTGGGCGCTAACTCTTGGGTACGAAAGAAAGGATATGAAGGCATATGGTAAGAAACGATTACTTGTACCGCTTCAGTATCAACACCTTCTTGTTTCTCGTGGCGGCAGCGATGCTCTTCCCGCTCGTCTACGTGCTTGCGGTATCGTTCACCGCCCCCGAAGTGTATGTTCCGAACCAATTGATCTTGTGGCCGAAACAATGGTCGCTTGATGCGTACCAGTACATTCTGTCCGGCAGCGCGGTGATCAACGCGCTCAAATCAACCTTGTTCATCACCGCTGTCGGTACGCCGCTGGCACTGATCCTAAGCAGCTCTTTTGCGTACATGCTGTCCAAAAACCATCTGCCTGGGCGCAATGTTATCCTGCTGCTCGTCCTGTTCACCATGCTGTTCAGTCCGGGGATGATCCCCAACTACTTGCTGGTTCGCCAGCTCGGACTGATCGACAGCCTGTGGGCCTTGATCCTGCCGACCCTTACGAATGCCTGGTCCTTGCTCGTCTTGAAGAGCTTCTATCAGTCCATCCCATCTGAGCTTGAGGACTCGGCCAAAATCGACGGGTGCAATGACATGCAGACATACTTCCGCATCATCTTGCCGCTGTCCAAAGCGCCGCTGGCCGCCTTCACCCTGTTCTTCGCGGTCAATTACTGGAACGTCTACTTCTCCGCCCTGCTGTACCTGAGGGATGCAACCAAGTGGACGCTTCAAGTGATCCTGCAGCAGGTCGTACTGGCGTCCAACGCTTCACAGTTTGTCGACAGCGCTGTAGCTTCGCAGATGGACAATATCGTTCAGATGCCGCCGGAGACGGTAAAGATGGCGACGATCATCATCGTTGTCGCACCGATCCTTATGGTCTATCCGTTCCTGCAGAAGTATTTTGCAAAAGGGGTCCTGATCGGATCCGTCAAGGGATGATTTTAGAGAGAGTATTCTCTAGAATATATATTACAGCCAAATTAGGAGGGTACAACAAATGATCCAAAAGAAAAAAGGGATCCGCGCAACATTGGCGCTTCTGCTCAGCTTTACTATGATTGCCACAGCTTGCAGCAGCAATACCAACAGCCCGGCCACCAATACGCCGAGCACGCCGCCAGCCAACTCGGGCGAACAGAACACGCCGTCTGACGAGCCGCTTGAGCCGATCGAGATCAGCTGGATGCATATGGCATGGGGTACACCGCCTACCGGCAATGATGAAGTGATCAAGAAGATCCAGGAAGACACGAACAGCGTGCTTCAATTCGAGTGGGTACCCAACAACGGCTATGAAGAACGAACCAATGTGGCTCTGACCACGGGGGATGTCACAGATGTCATCCAGGTCGAGACTGGCTCGGCACAGATGTATACCTCCGTCGTCCATCAGGCGATCCAGGAAGGCCTGTTCCATGATCTGACGCCTTATCTGGGTACACCTGAGCTGCGCGAGCAATACCCGAACCTGAACCGTTATCCGGAGAGCACGTGGGAAAATATTCATTACCAAGGCAAGATCTATGGCATTCCGCGTCACTCCAGTCCGCCTGTATGGGACGGTATCACGATCCGCAAGGACATCCTGGATGAGCTTGGCATGGAACCGCCGACGAACATCGAAGAGTTCACGGCCTTCATCAAGGCTGCCAGCAACCCGCCGGAGATGTACGGCTATGCGCTCAAGGACGTCAATACCATATTTGCCAATGCGTTCACAGGCGTTCAGAACTGGTCTCCGGATGAGGAAGGCAACTTCGTATACCAGAACTTTATGCCCGAGTACAAGGATTACCTGAACTGGCTGAAGGAGCTCTACGACGAGCGTGTCCTGCATCCGGAATTCCCGGTCGTTGAAGGCACGGTGCAAGCGATGTTCCGTCGCCAAGGCACCTTTGCCGCAGTCGCCTCCAACATCCACCAATTGACGATCCCAAGCTTCCTGCAGCAATTGCGTGATGTCGTGCCTACGGCCGACGCGCTGACACTGCTGCCGCTGGAAGGTCCTAAAGGCTATGTGACCAATATGACAACCGGCTTCTGGACGAACCTGATGATCAGCTCCAAGGTCGCTGAGGAGGATATCCCGCGCATCCTGTCCGTGATCGATTATATGACCTCCGAGGAATATATGGTTCATCTGACGAAGGAAGGCATCGAAGGGATCCATCATGAAGTCGTTGATGGCAAGCCTGTGGTCAATGATACCTACAAAAACGAAGCGATCGAAGGCTATGGCTGGCCAGGCGACTTCTACAACGGCATGATGAACGCGCAGCTCAATGACGCCGAGCCAGACCGTCTGGCGCATCTGGAGCAAGTCTATGAACGTTCCAATGAAGTATCGACCTACTCCAATCCTGCCTCCAACCTCTACTCGCCGACACTTGGTTCGAGATGGGGCGACCTGACGCGTACATTGGAAGATATGAAAGTCAAATACGTGATGGGTCAGATTACGGAAGCGGACTGGGACAAATACGTCGAGGGCATTATGAACTCCGCAGACTATCAAAAAATTCTGGAAGAGCTGAAGGCGGCTTTTCTGGAAAATCAATAATCTAGGTTGAAAGGCCATAAGCTGTGGTTGGAGCAGCAAGCTACGATTGGAGCTGCCCGCAGCGGCCCTTTCTGCCGCTAAGTGTAAAAATGGGGCAGCCCCTCAGTCATCGCAGTTGACTGAGGGGCTGCCCTTTTCTTCCCTTAGAGCGCGGGAGTTGGCGATTCGCCGTGCTGTAAGGCACTTTTCTTCCCTTAGAGCGTGGAAGTTGGCGATTCGCCGTGCTGTAAGGCACTTTTCTTCCCTTAGAGCGTGGGAGTTGGCGATTCGCCGTGCTGCAAGGCACTTTTCTTCCCTTAGAGCGCGGGAGTCCGCCGTCCGCCGTGCTGCAAGGCACTTTTCTTCCCTTAGAGCGCCGGAGTCGGCGATTCGCCGTGCTGCAAGGCACTTTTCTTCCCTTAGAGCGCGGGAGTCCGCCGTCCGCCGTGCTGCAAGGCACTTTTCTTCCCTTAGAGCGCGGGAGTCGGCGATTCGCCGTGCTGCAAGGCACTTTTCTTCCCTTAGAGCGTGGGAGTTGGCGATTCGCCGTGCTGTAAGGCACTTTTCTTCCCTTAGAGCGCGGGAGTCCGCCGTCCGCCGTGCTGCAAGGCACTTTTCTTCCCTTAGAGCGCCGGGATCAGCGATTCGCCGTGCTGCAAGGCACTTTTCTTCCCTTAGAGCGCCGGAGTCGGCGATTCGCCGTGCTGCAACGCACTTTTCTTCCCTTAGAGCGCGGGAGTCGGCGATTCGCCGTGCTGCAAGGCACTTTTTCTGCTGGCCTGGATGCTTCGCCAAGATCTAACGTTTATCTTGTCGAGGCTGTCTCGTCAGATCTCCAGCGACTCAGGTACGAGCTGCGCGGTCAACCCGCCGTCGACGACCAATCGCGTGCCAGTAATATTCCTCGCCTGCCTGCCGGCAAGAAACGCGGCAGCATGCGCTACATCCTCGTATTCCGCCTCTGCGCCCAACGGGATATTGGCTCGGCGGCTGTCCACGTCCGCGTCGCTGATCGCATCCCATCGAGTCGTCCGCACATAACCCGGGATGACCGCGTTGACCCGGATGCCATGACCGGCAAGATCCAGCGCCATCGCTTTGGTCAAGGCATCGACTGCGCCCTTGCTGGCGACGTAAGGACTGCGGGACCGGATCGCATCGGTCGCGGCGGTGGATCCGATATGGATGATCGCGCCGCCGCCCCCCGCCTTCATCCAGTTGGCCGCATGCTGCGAGACCAGGAACATTCCGTTCACATTAACATCGAGAACCTGTTTCCAATCCGCATAGCGCCCCGTCAAAAAATCAAACCCTACTGCCTGCAGACAGGCATTATTGATCAGCACATCCAGTCTCTCGTAGCTGCCCATAAGACGCTCGAACAATCGGCCGACCGCCGCCTCATCCGTAATATCCGCCGCACCTTCGACAGCACGCTCGCCATGGACAGCACGGAGCCTGGCCACCGCCTGGGCCACCTGATCTGATGCTCTGTCATTGACGACCACCGTCGCCCCCCTGGCCAGGAAGAAATCCGCCAAGGCATACCCGGTATGCCGGGCAGCTCCCGTGATCATAATCAGCCGCTCTTCAAACGCCATCCTCGTACACTCCCTTCAAGATTAGAAATAAGGAACGGCCTCGGGCGGACGGATCGCCGTAAGCTCTCCTGTATAGTGGCGCAGCTGCACCGGCTTCCACGGATAGCGCCGAGCCTCTTCCTCATCAATGGTGATGCCGATGCCGGGTTTGTCCGGGATCCGGAGGCAACCGTCTTCCAATATAAGCGACTCGTCAGTCAACCCGCTGCGCCAGGGCACATCGGTCAGCATAATCTCCAAAATGTAAAAGTTCGGTACACAGGCAGCCAGCTGGAGCGTGGCGGCATTGGCGACAGGTCCGCTCGGGTTGTGCGGAGCAAAGGGGATGTGGTAGCTCTCTGCCATCGCGGCGATCTTCTTGCATTCCATGATCCCGCCGGCATGACTGACATCCGGCTGGATGAAGTCTACCGCTTCGCGTGCGAGCAGATCCCTGAACTCAAACTTGGAATACAGACGCTCACCTGCCGCAATCGCGATGCGGCTGCGTTCCTTGACCTGGCCCAGCCCCTCCATATAATCGGGAGCAATCGGCTCTTCGAAAAAGAGCGGCTTGAACGGTTCGAGCTCGCGCGCGACCTGTACGGCGGTCGGGATATTGAAGCGGCCGTGCCCCTCGATCAACAGATCCACCTCGCTGCCTACAGCTTCCCTGACAGCGCCGATGCATTGCAGCGCTTTGTCCAGCTCCGCATTGGTGAGCGTCAGATAGGCTTTGCCGAACGGATCCCATTTGAGCGCACGGATGCCCCGCTCACACGCCTGCACAGCTTGCCTGGCAAACTCCTCCGGCTTGCTCGCATTGGCAAACCAGCCATTGGCATAGATCTTGATACGATCGCGGCACTTCCCGCCCAGCAGACGATAGACCGGCACCCCGAGAGACTTGCCGTTAATATCCCACAGACAGGTCTCGACCGCGCTCAGTGCCGACATGAACACCGGGCCTCCCCGGAAATAACGGTCTCTGTAAATCCTCGCATAATGAGCCTCGATGTCCAGCGGGTTCTGACCGATCAGATAGGGCTTGATATCCTCGATTGCGCCCAGCAAGGCCTGTTCGTTGTATTCCAGCGTAGCCTCTCCCACTCCGGTAATGCCTTCATCCGTATGGATCTGGACAAATGTCCAATTCGTGCGATAAGCGTAGACGATCAGCGTGGTGACATCTGTAATTTTCATAAAGCACCTCTCCCCCAGTATTTGTTAGTTCAAAATATATATTATATACATTTTTAAGTCAATGTATATATTTAAACAAACCCATGCTATAGTAGTAAATATAGCAGCCTGGAAACGGGAAGAAGGAGCGAGTCGTCCAACATGGATCGGATTAATCAAACGGAGCTGAATACGACCACCTATGCCAGAGTGTGCGAAATGCTGCGCAAAGATATCGTGAGCGGCTACTATGAACCAGGCGCAAGACTGCGGATCAAAACCCTCGTGGAGCGGTATCAGGTGAGCCAGATGCCGGTAAGGGAAGCGCTGCAGCAGCTGCAGGGCGAAGGCCTGATCATGATGAATCCGCAAAAAGGCGCGCAGGTCCGAATGATCGACAAGCAGTTCATTGGCCATATGTACGATATCCGCATCGCTCTGGAAGCGATGCTCGTTCGCGGCGCCATCCCTCAACTGACCGACCGCAAGCACGAAGAGTTGTGCGTCACCCAAGAGCGCTACGAAGCCTCTTTTGCAGCCAAGGACTATGCGGGGGTGCTGCAGTGGAATCAGCGCCTTCACCAAGGCATCAACGAGCTGTGCGGGAACAGGGAGGCGACGGCCATCATCGACCGCCATTGGCGATTGATCGACATTATGTATCAGCATTATGGCGCCAGCGCGTCGCGGATCGAAACGGCTATCGAGGAGCACCGTGCCTTGCTGGAGGCGATGAAGCAGCGCGATGTGGAACGCGCGGTTAAGATCACGGCGCAGCACGGGACACACGCAAAGCAGGCCCTTCTGGACAGTATGGAAACCCGTCCATTGTCTCCCTAACGCCAGTATGCACAAGGGGCTGTCCTTAAGACGCAACATAAAAAGGCTGAACGGAAAACGCAACGTTTTCCGTTCAGCCTTTTTGTATGCTTGATTGCTACGCAACAGTCGGCTTTCGCTGACCTGCTGTACCTTGTTCTGTTGCTGCCTTTCTATCCTTCAAGGTCGGGCAGCGTTCCGATCACCGCACGCTCCGCCTTCGTCAGCTTGGCCCAGACCAGCCGGTACGACTCCAGCAGCATCGTGAGGATCACGTTATCCGGCACTTGTCCGTCCAACAGAACCGTGTTCCAATGCTTCTTGTTCATATGATAACCGGGGATCACCGCTCCGGGATACGTCTCGCGCTGCAGCCAGGCTTCCTCCGGATCCGTCTTGAGGTTGACCCGCTCCACCCCCTCCTGCTCATAGAAGAGGGCGAACATCTTGCTGCCGACGAACAGCACCGGTGCATCGGGATAGAAAGGATAGCGCTGCGTCGTTCCCGGCCATGCCAGAGCCTGCGCGGTTAACTGTGCCGTCTTCATGCGAACTCCTCCGGATTCTCGCCCATCCGCGCCACCCGGATGACAGCCAGATAATCGCTCAGCTCCTCCCGAGACACCCCCATCGCCTCCAGATACAGATCGGTCAGACGGGTCTTCAGCTGAACCATCTCGTCGTGGTCCGGCGCCGCCGCCGAATAAGGTGTGTATTGCATCAGGTAGACGCTGCGGGCAATATCATAGCGGCGGTCGCCGCGGCATACGTTCAGGAAATCGATCACGACAGGCCCGTCCTGCGTGAGCAGGATATTGCCCGGATGCAGATCGCCATGACAGAGCGTGTCGCCAACCCCTAGCTGCTCCAGCAAGCGGAGCGCCCGCTCCCGCTCGGCCCTGCTCGCGACGGAATCCTCTCCGATCCCCCAACGCAGGAAATCCTTATAATAGGGCACACCGGAGACAGGCTGCTCCTGCAACGCCTTATGCACATCAGCGAGATAAGCCGCACAGCCTGTCAGATCGCCTGTCCGAAGCGCCCAAGCCTGCAGCGATTCGCCATCGACGCGATCATAGACGATGCCTTGACGGCCCTCCACCACGATCTTCTCATGGACCTTGGGCTTGGCAAAGTTCAGTTCCCGGATCGCCTTCGCATTGTCATACTCCCTAGCCACCGCATCCTCGGGGTATCCGGCACGGTACAGCTTCAGCACTTGGTCCGTCTTCCACGCATAGACCGTGGCGGTGTTGCCTTCTCCGATAATCTGCTTGTCGTCCATATGGCATCCTCCTCTAGGAAGGAGGCGCGGCACCAGGCCGCGCACTTCCTCGGTTATTTGGATCCTTTGATCGCCGCGAGCGGCTTGCACTTGGCCACGACGGCCGCCAGCCCCGCTCCAGTCACGCTGTCGATGATCTCATCCACGTTCTTGTAGGCTTGCGGGGATTCGTCGAGGATACTCTCCAGCGAATGGTGATTGACTACCACTTCCTCCGGGGTGCCGACCTTCATCGCCCCGGCGAACTCCTCTACCGTGACGAGCCGCCTGGTCGCGGACCGCGAGCGGATCCGCCCGGCGCCGTGACAGATCGAGTAGAAATTGTCTGCTCCTCCCGGCTGTCCCACCATCAGATACGACGCCGTCCCCATGGAGCCCGGGATGAGCGCCGGATGACCGGTGCTCCGGTAAGGCTTCGGATTGTCCGGATGACCCGCAGGCAGCGAGCGGGTCGTCCCTTTGCGGTGGACGAAGACCTCGCCGTACGTTTCATGATGCTCGCTCCAGGCATAATTGTGCATCAGATCGTAGAGTGTCGGGAGCTCGCAGCGGGTACCGAACACCTCGCGGAACGCCTCCCGGATCGCATACGCGATCAGATGCCGGTTCACCACAGCATAGTTGAGCGCGGAGTACATCAGATGGACATAACGCTGCGCTTCCGGATGATCCAGCGGGGCGAACAGCAGCTTCGGATCCGCCGTCCCCAGGCCCAGCTCGCGCATCGCCCGGCCGAAGCCGGCCACGCTGCTCTGGCTAACGGCGCCGCCCCAGGCTCGCGAGCCCGAGTGGATCATCACGACGATCTGACCGTCGAACAGTCCCCAGGCTTCTGCGATCTCCCGCTGGTCGTCTGCCAGCTCGATCGCCTGGATCTCGGCGAAGTGATTGCCGCCGCCCAGCGTGCCGAGCTGCCGGTGCGACCGGTGCCAGGTGTTATCTGGGATATCGTCCAGCACACGCTCGTCGAAAGTGAAGCGGCTGCTCTCCACATGGGAGAGCGCGGTCGATTTGCGCGGCGTGTAGCTGTCCGGCAGATATTTGCCCGGTAGGCCATGCAGACCTTTGCGGACGATATGCTCCAGACGGATATCCGAGAAGTGGCCGCGCTGATGGGCCTCCATCGGCAGATGGCGTTCGATCTTGCGGACCAGCTTCCGGCGGAGCTCCACGTCCTGCAAGTCGTGCTTGTGCAAAGGGGTCAGATGGACACGCATGCCGCAGCCGATGTCGCTGCCGACAATAGATGGCGATACATAACCGCCCTCCATCTGCCACACGGCTGTCGTGCCGATGCACGTGCCCACACCGACATGTACATCTGGAGTATAGCTCATATAGCGGATATTCGGAATATGCAGATTGTTATCCGCCATCTCCAGCACCTTGTAATCCAGCGAGGCCATTTGCTGCTCATCAGCATAGACATGCAGACGTCCGCCCGGCAGCGTCACCTCATGTTTATAACGGGTCTCTTCACCCGATTGGTTGTGTTGTGTACTCATAAGGGTAAACTTTCCTCTCTAGTCCTTGAGATTAAATGTCGTTAGAAAACGCAAAAAGAGCCATGGCTCAAAAGTCCATGGCTCTGCTCTGGCTGGCAGAATAAAACGGCCGGCGACGGGGTCCCCGTCAACCTGGATGTGCCGTTTCGCTCCGCCGGCGACGCGCCTTAGCCGCGCATCATGTTGTCCGGTGGAGACCGATGGAATCGAGTGGTTCGTATGCGATTGGCGAGATATTGGTAGTCGTTGTAATAATCGTCATGACCCATCGGCCTCCCTCACTAAATATTGCTCCAATCATAAAGCGTCCCTGCTTGTGCTGTCAACCCTTTTCTTGGAAAACCTAGTTTTGAATGAAGATCATGATCTCTTCCGCACGCACGATAACCTCGCCGTCTACCGAAGCTTCACCCTTGCCCATAACGAATCCTCTCTTGGTCTTGGTCACTTCGTAGTACAGGTCGATCCGGTCGCCAGCGACGGCCTGGCCCAGCCACTGAACACCGTTCAGCGAGGAAAGGAAGCCAATCCCGCCTTCGCCCTTGATCGAGGTAAAGGCTCCCAGCTGTGCTAATGCTTCTATAATCATAACCCCCGGCATCGCCTGCGCAGGCGGGGTCATATACCATTCGTTTTGCGAGACATTTTTGTATCCCTTCACCCATCGCCCGGGCTCGACCTCCAGGATACCATCGACCATGAGAAATGGATAGCGGTGCGGCAAGGTGAAACGGCTGTCGCCGTCTTTTGGCGGCGCAGTTAGTTTCATTCCGGAGAAATACAAGCCAAGTAGATAGGAGAATCAAATACTTTCTAGTATTTTAAAATAGTCGAGATGGTCGTCATGGCAAGCCCTCCTTGTGTTTTGTGTTAATGCGGATTCTCCACATACACTGTATCGTATCTCCCATTATCATAAATTAACGCATTCAATTGCATCCCGTACGCACAACCGCCATCGATACCAATCTTGCCTACGCCATACCAGACGTCACAGGCATCGTGCAGTTCAACTGTCCGGGTATGCCCGAACACCACTAATTTATCCGCAGCGGGGAGAGAGCGGTGGAATTCATCCCTAATGTACATAAAATCATGTGCCGGCTGCTCGCGCCAGTCCAAGTAGCGCGGATTGATACCTGCGTGAACATAAATGTGGTGCTCGTCTTCGTAATACAATGGTAAAGAGTCAAGAAACGCAATGTGATGATTAAAATGATTGTTTATGTATGCTCTTGCCTGATCCAGTGCATCTTCATCGATCTCATCAGGTGACAAGCCGCAATAACTTTGCAAAGTTTGGACTCCGCCGTAGGCTAGAAATTTGTCGTAAATTGACCTATCTTCGCATCGGCTCAGATCGACCAACCGTTGATCATGATTGCCCCTGAGGGCAACGGCCTGGTGCTCCTGCACCAACCGCATGACGAGATCCACCGTCTCTTTGCTGTGCGGCCCGCGATCGACATAATCGCCTAACAGGATCAATCGGTCTGCTCCAGGTCCATAGTTTACTTGCTCCAACAATGTCTGGAAGGGCTGCAAACAGCCATGAATATCGCTGATCATAATGGTCCGATTCACGCCATCACCTCACTTAACCATACTCAACCGACATCTCTCCGACAAATACCGCCGTACCCGTGATGGATACCGTCATTTCGTCGTCATTTTTGTAGATTATCACACTGAACCTGCCATCCTTACCAATCTCTTGCCCCTGTTCGATGATGCAGGTTAGGTGATCGGCCTCCGGTATGATATACGACAAATAGTGAGCGCCCATCATGCCCGTCGCATGCCCGTCGCATGCCCGGCTTCATTTGAAGCGCGGCCTCTCCCCGCTCTCCGGCCAGTTGATAAGGGCAAAAGTACATCTGTTTCCCTTCCTTCGGCTCGGAACCCGGACCCTAAATGCAAAAGTGCATCTATTGCAATCAATTTATCCTGATTATTCCAATTTTGAACAAGTTAATTGTACTTTTGCTCTTATCCAAGGTGAATATTAGGTTATCGGCTCTTTTAGATGTACTTTTGCACTTACTACAATAGTGAGCTGGCGCTCGGATCCACCAGTCATGCAGTGGGTATTATTTTATGGGCTAGCGGTATTCAACCAAGCCATGTCCGCAGCTCGCTCAACCGGCTGATTGTATGATCCGGTGTAGCGCTCAGCCCTTCCCGCCACGGCTGATTGACCTGCATCCATACCGTCCGCATGCCCAGGCTGGCAGCCGCCTCGATGTCATTGACCGGATGATCGCCGACAAACAAGCAGGCTTGCGGACGAACCCCCAGTCGTCCGACCGCCATCTCGAAGATCTTGGGATCCGGTTTCTTGATACCCGCTTCTTCCGACACCAGGATGACATCAAAAGCTTCACGGATGCCCATCCGGTCAATCTTGCCGTGTTGGACTTCGTTTCTGCCATTGGTAATCAACCCGGTCTTGTAGCCAGACGTTCTTATCCGCTCTAGCGTCTCTCGCGCCTCCTCCATCAGGACTGCACAATCGACGTATTCCTTCATATAAAATGCCATCAGCTCCGATGCCGCAGGACGGCTCTGCCAGGGAAGCTCCTCCAGCAGCTCATCGAACAACACATACTTGTCCTTGTAGCCATCCTCATCCCGTTCGATGATGAGGTGGCACAGTTCAGTCGTATCGGTGAGATGGTCAAAATAGGTCTCCGCAAACCGCTCCGTGAAGGAACGGAACGTGCTCGTCCGGTCAAGAAGCGTGTTATCCAGGTCAAACAAAACCGCTTGGATGTCTTTCATCGTCTCCCCCTTGTATCGCAACTATAGCGAAATGACGTTCTCGAACTTCACGACGTAGGTTTCCTGATGACCAGTTTACACGCCTGCTTGGCCTCATCGATTGCTTGCTTAATGCTGTCATAGGCCGCAGCAGGAAAGGCATACGTCCATCTCCGCTCATACTCTTCCTCGCCAAGATCCTTCATTTTGGTCAGTTCCCGATGCAAGATCCTCAGCAGCCTTAAAGTCTTAACGGATGTAGCGAGCATGAGTCTGCCGCTCTCCGTCTGCTGTGTAGTGAAATTGTCGTCCATCTCATAGAGACGAAAATGGCAAACGTCCGGCGACTGTCGCGAAACGACAATCCGAATCTCGCCGGGTTCGGTCTGCAGCGTCATAGTTACTTCTTGAATGACCCCCGTTAGCATCGCGCCTTTCTCCGCCATCTCCCTGACTGCATCGGATAAAAAGGAGAGGGAATGCTCGATTTCCGTCCCATCCGGCGTTTGGAACGATATGCCCAGCCAGCCGTGCTCTTCAAGATTCAGAATGATTTGCATGTTTGCCCCCACGTTCCTTCATTAGATATCAGCAAGCTGTGTCAATGGCGGATGTAACATGTTCAGCCTGTCAGCAACCGGCAGATTATGCTCACCCTGACCGTGCCTGACAAAGATCAATTTCATTGTCTGTCTCACCCTCCTAGACTACTAACGATAGATTCGCAAGTATTGGTTGGCATTCTTTTGAAACTCATAACGGGACGAACAGATTTCATAATTCCACTGGTGGTCGCGGATCAACTGCAGGATCGCCTCCAGATGGACCGAGCGCTGTCCCTTCAGGTCGACCAAAGGGAAGATCCGGAGTTCCCGGGCCGTCCACCCGCATGAGCTCCAGCACCGTCGCCTGATGAAAAGCCAAATCCAACTGCTCCGAATACGAAAACAAAAAGTGTGCAGACAAGGTCAGCTCGAATTGACGGTCTTGAAATGGCAGCTCAGGCAGCACCACTGCTATGTATCGTGAAGGATGAGCCTTACGATCTGCCGTGTTCTCCTCCAGTGCCGACCTTCGGCTCTGTGCGAGCTGATCCACCGACTTGAAATACGACCAGCTATAACTGGCTTGCACCTTTTCCACTTGCCGGGCGCCGTAAGCCAGATCCACCAGTCCTTTCGCATAGAGCTGTTCGGCCTCGTGCGCGTAAGCGATGTCCGCTGCTGTCGCCTCGCTACCCATTCGGTTGGCGCGGGCCGTGAAGGAGCAAGCGCCGGCCGGGCAATCCAACACGCGTATCCCTTGGATCTCTTCGTGCGACAGATTGAACATCGACGCATATTCGTCATACGTGCGGCCGATGAAGATGATGCGATCCAGATCGAGCGCTTGCTTAGCTTCCGCCATAGTAACCCCCAGTGTATCAAGCTTTTTTCCAATTGTTCCTAGTATATCAAATCTTCCAGTCATCAGTGAAACAAAAAAGAGACCTGCCAGGCTGCAGCCCTTTAGGTCTCTACTATTTTATTCGTTATACTTGCGCGGCTGTCTGTCCCTGCCTCACGACGATCTGGCATGCAAAGCAGCTGCCGTCCGGGCCGGAATCCATCAACCATACATCGCCGTTCATCCGTTCCGCGAGCTGTTTGCAGATCGACAGCCCGAGACCGGCGCCGCCGTATTTACCCGATGCCTTATCATCATGAACCTGCGAGAAGGATCGGAACAGCAGCTCCCGCCGATCTTCCGGAATCCCGATACCGGTGTCTCTGACTTCGCAGTTGATAACAACGGTGTCTCCTTCGGCTGGAACAGCACGCACTGTCAGTTTGATCTGGCCTTGGGCCGTAAATTTCAACGCGTTGCCGATTAGGTTGATCAGGATCTGACGCAGCTTATTGCTGTCTCCAACCAGTTGGAGATCAGACTCGAGCTCTGCAATGAATTGCAGCCCCTTGCGCTCTGCCTCTGGCGCAAACAACGTATGGATGTACTCGACCAATTCGTTCAACCGGAACGGGTGATCAGACAGCTCGATCGTCTCGGCCTCCATCTTGGAGTAGGTCAGGATCTGATCCATCATCGAGAGCAAGCTCGAGCTGCTCGTCTCGATCACATCGACATACATCTTCTGATCCTCCTTCAGATCAGTCGATTGAAGCAGGCTTGTCATGCCGATGATGCCATTCATCGGCGTCCGGATCTCATGGCTGAGCACGGCTAGCAGATTGGCCTTCTCCTCCATCTGCTTGGCCATCTTCTCCTCGGCCATGCGAAGCTGCTGCATCGCATACTCCATCTCCAGCAGCCTTGTGAAGAAGTCTGATAAAGCGAGCAGCAGATCGACGTCCTTCTGTTCATAAGAGTAGAACTCGTGGTCAAATGCGCACAGCGAGCCGTACAGCTCTCCTTTTTCATCCCGGATCGGCACGCCGAGAAAGGAACAGCCGCCGACAAACTGAGTAGCATCCATATCCTTGGTCAACGGATGCGTCAGATTATTATCAATGACGAGCGGGCCTTGGCTATGTTCAGTCACGAGGGCACAGTATGATTCTTCGTTGGCGACGACCAGTCCTTCGCCGAGCATCATCTTGTCCCTGTTGAACGCTTTGATCACCTTAGTGTTATCCGGATCCAGATTGGCAATGCAAAATGTATTGGCAGGGATCAGACTGCTGGCTGTCTCGATCAGATGAGCTGCAGAATCATACACCTTGCGCGAAACGATCGACAGCACATCAATATAGCCTGTTTTGAGCACAACCTATGCCTCCCTTATCTTAAAACATGGCTACAGTATAGCACACCTTGTCGCTTCCTGTCTTATTGTTCACGGGCTCGTCAGATAGACAGTACCATATCCGTCCTTTCGGAGTATCGACAATCGTCGCGGCTGCGAACGGTTTACCTTTGTATTGAATCTTCAGTTTGTCGATAACATCATCATGCATAATCCCGTACATGAAAGAAGTGTACTCGCCTTCCGTCTGCCTGGAAGCAAGGTTGTTGAACGAATAGCTCACCGTCACATCCTGCAAAGGTACAGACATACCACATCAAGTGCACCATCGCCTATAACGCTGGAACGAGGTTGATCGCCGACTGTCGCGCTGTAAGGGGAGAAAGTGCGCTCGCTTGAGCGCGGCGGAGCGCCGACTGCGACGCTGTAAGGGAGAAAAGCGCCCTCCTTCCTTCGCTCCAATGCTACTTTTTAGATCTGCACCGCCAAAGCGCCCTCCTTCCTTCGCTCCAATGCTACTTTTTAGTTCTATACTCTGGCTACACCGCCGAACGAACCTCGTCCAGGCGAACCGTCTGGCCCGTCTCGCGCGAGCGGTTGGCCGCCTCGATGAAGCGGACGATCTCGACCGTCTCCCTGACCGGCACGCCTGGCTCACCCGTCTCGAACATCGCCATCACCTGCTCCAGCAGGCTGGCATAATACGGCTTCGGGTGCTCCATCAGGTCGACGAAGCGGCTCCGCTGCTCGCGGTGCACCGTGATGCCGAAGCGGCCATTGCCCGCCCGGTTGCCCCGGATCGTGCCGATCCGGCCATCCTGCCACATACCGGTAATGACGTCATGCTGCACCGTGGCTGCAGCCTGGACGCTCACACAGCCGCTCCCCAGCACCCGGTAAAGCATCTCCACGCAGTGGATGCCATACCAGAACAGCCCCGGCTGCGTCGGCTCCAACGGCAGCGGTCCCGCACAGTCAACGCCCAGGATCGGCCCTTCCTCCGTATAGGCGAGCAGATTCTCCAGTCCTTGAGCATAGCGGAGCGAAGAGCTGCTCATCACCGTCACGCCATGCTTCTCGGCGAGCCAGGCGATCTCCTCCGCATCGCTGCCCGTCACTGCGAAAGGCTTGTCGACGAACACCAGCTTGCTGTGCGGCGCGATCTCCCGGAACTGGGCCAGATGGACGCGGCCATCCACCGACTCCAGCATCACGGCATCGACCAGGCGCGCCACTTCAGCCGGGCTGTCCACGATCTCCACGCCCTCTCCGACCAGTAGCTTGGTATAGCTCTCTACCCGGGTGATACTGAGCCCGAAATCCGGGGAGCCTCCCGGATACGCCGCAACGACGCGGCCGCCGGGGATATGATACGGATGCTCGGGGTTATGCAGCATGTCAGCGAAGATCTGGACATGCGAAGTATCCAGACCGATCATGCCTATCTTCATCGTCATCTCATCCGCTCCTTTCTGGCTTCAATGGTATCATGCACTTCGCAGTCAAGTAAATCCAAGCTCGGGTACGCCAACCTGTGGTACCACCAGCGGCCAGAGAGCGCTAGTTGCGCTCCATAACCAGTTGCTTGCCTGCCAACTGCTGACGCTTTCCACCTGAAAACAATCCTGCTATAATCACTTTTAAACAGAGCAACCTGCTTGGAAGGTGAATAACTTGACCGTGATGGATCAACTGCCGTTATGGAACCACTGTGCGATCCGGGTGCTGGACATCCGGAGATCGCCGATCGGGCCGGACGGATGCACGCGCATCTCCCGGTTGCCCGCCAATACGTTCGTGCTGATGGCAGACGGCTCTGCGAGGATCGTCATCGACGGCCACACGCATGATGCCGCCGAAGGGTATGTTTGCCATGCTGGCAAAGGTGCCTCCTTGTCCATAAGCGGCACGGGCGGTCGCGGCGTTTATTATGTTCTCTATTATAAAGCCGTACTTGTGACGCCTGCCCGGCAAGAGCTGCTCCGGATGTACCGGGAGGATAACCCTTTCTGCACTCAGTATGGTTTGGCACCGCTGCGGCCCCTGCAGCTGTATACCCGGATGAAGCAGATGTATGAGCATTGGCAAAGCGGCCTCTCGCTGGAGCGATTTCATGTACGCGCCCTTTTCCACCAGTGGATCTACGAACTGCTCCAACAGCTTCAAGAAGCAGGTGAGACGACTCGTCACCGGCCCGATCCCGTCAGGCAGGCGATGCTCTATATCGAAGAGCATTATGCCGAGCCGATCAGCCTGCAGGAGTTGGCTTCGCATCTCCAGTACGGTGCCAGACAGCTGCAGCGGCAGTTCAAAGCGAGACTGCGGACCGGACCGATGGAGTATGTCACTCAGATCCGGATGCAGCATGCCCAGTCGCTGCTTAGTTCGACAGGCGCGCCGATTCGCGAGATTGCCGAAGCCGTCGGATATGCTGACAGTTACTATTTTAGCCGTGCTTTCAAGAAGCATACCGGTCTCTCGCCCATGCAATATCGTGCCGAATGTCGCAGAAGTCCATCCATGATGTCGCCCTCCCCCATTGGAGCGATTCGAGATCTTCCGTATAGTGTAATTGATCATGAAAATCATTATCAATACACAAACGGAGGAGAGACACCATTGGTTAGAAGAACAAAGGGGACACTTGCAGTCAGTTTATTGTTGAGCTTGATGTTGATTATCGGAGCTTGTTCCAATAGCGGCCCTAATGCGGCCAACCAGAACAGCGGCAATACGCCTGCTAATGCAGCGACGCAGAATACAGCTAACGGCGCTGCCAACTCACAGAGTACCCAGAGCAGTTACCCGCTGACCATCAAGGACCTGAGAGGCGATTTTACCCTGGAGCAAAAACCGGTACGCATCGTCGTGCTCGACAACAAGTTTGCTGATCAACTTGTCGCTCTTGATGAGAAGCCAATCGGCAGCGTAACCTCGGCAGGCTCCGACACCGATTTCCCCGAATATCTGATGGACAAGCTGTCGGATGTCAAGGTGCTGGGCACCCGTGACGAGCCCAATATGGAAGCGATCCTGGAGATGGATCCGGATCTGATCCTATGTACGGGATTCCAGGAGCAGTTCTACGAGCAGTTCAGCAAGATCGCGCCGACGCTGATGCTGGACTTCGATGAGGACTGGCGGGATACACTAGACACGATGGGCAAAATTATGGAGAAAGAGCAAGAGGCTCAGGAGCTGCTGACGGCTTACGAAGAGAAAACCGCCCAGCTGAGGGAGGCGTTCGCTGCCCGGCTCGGGGATGAGACCGTCGCGCTGATCCGGCCCCGTGACGGCGCCATCCGCGTCCATCCGCCAGGCCACCGGACAGGTGCGATTCTCTACAATGACCTGGGGTTGAATCTGCCGCCGGTCCTTGCGGAACAGGATGACTCGTATCAGATCTCGCTGGAGACGCTGCCGGATGTGGATGCCGATCATTACTTCCTGCTGACCAACGCCATGTTCCAGGAGGATGTCGACGGTGTGCAGGATACAGAGGTATGGAAATCGCTAAAGGCGGTTCAGCAGGATCAGGTCTATACCGTCGATACGACGCAGTGGATCGCTTACTATGGCCCGATTGCGATCGATCTGATCGTCGATGAGATCGCGGAGCTATTGCTGGATGAGGCATGATCTTAGGATAATGCTGACCCCTGAGGAGTGGCGGGAGCTCTCCGACGGCTTCGGTCTGACACTGGCTGATACCACCCGGCCGATGATTCGCTCTATCGCCGTGAGCGAGCTCTTGGATGCGCAGACGTGCGCAGCGTATCTGGACTGGATGGCCCGGTATATCGGCGCGCCGTCCCGCCGGGTGGCGGCATCGATGCTGGCCAAGCGCTATGCCTATCTGCTGGCTGCCCCTGCGGCTTACGCGATGACCAAATTCGGCAAGGCGCTGCTGCCTGAGCTGGATCAATGTCTGCTCATTACGCCAGACCCTGACCATGAACCCGGGCGGACACGCTTTCCCGATCTGGCGCTGACGGACGTGCAGGTCAGCTGTCCCGGCCTGGAGGGACGCGACGTCTGGCGCGAGGAGCGGCTGCAGCAATTGTTTGCGGGCCATCTGACCCCGCTGCTGCGCTCCCTGTCGGAGACGGCCAAGGTACCGATCGCCGTCCTCTGGGAGAACGTCTTCGTCCGGCTCGCACCGCTCTATGCTCATAGTCTGGGGGATACTGTGCATGGGTTAGACGATGCCATGTATTTGCTGCATGAGGCTTCGCCGGATCTGTATGGCGAGCGCCGCCACCCCTTCGCACGCTTCATCCCCGGGTCTTCCTGCGATGATCTCGGGATGGCTGCGGATGCTACCCGGCGGACATGTTGCTTCTATTATGAGATGTCCGAGGAATACTGCAGGAAGTGCCCGCTGCCGACCATGCGGTGAGTACCGCTAAGCTCAGCCTGTTGATAAACGTCTTTCGCCTAGCTTTATTGACGACCGATGATAGTGCACTCAGCTGCAACGACCTTTTCTGCCGCTATTGTCCGGAAATGGCCGGTGCACTCAGCTGCAACGACCCTTTCTGCCGCTATTGTCCGGAAATGGCTGGTGCGCTCAGCTGCAACGACCCTTTCTGCCGCTCCCCCGAGCACCTTGGCCTCCTTGCATGTTTTTCAACAAGTTGAAGGTGAACACACGAAAGGCCCTCATCTCCACGTTAGCGTGGTGACTGAGGGCCTTTTGTACGAGAAAGTCTGGACATTGACGCAAATTTGCTTTGGTTGCGCCAGGGCGCGCCACGGGAGGGCCCTTCAGACGTCCCTAAGACCATTTTACTTGCAGGACCCGGTCATGGGGCAATTGTCGGCATGCCACACGTTGCGGCCTCCGTCCTACCGGTACTGCAGATGATAACGCACCCCGGCTTGCATGGCGAAGCTGCTCAGGCCTTCGCTTCCTCCCTGCCAGTCTACCGCGTCATCCCCGGCGGCGATCCGCACCGGCTTATCCGTCGCTTTGAAGCTGCACGCCTGTCCCACATCCGACGTTAGATGCACGTCGGTCAAGCGGCCGTCCCGCCAAGCGATCGACACTTCGATGCCGCCCCGGGCCCGCAATCCCTGTACCGAACCGGTGGACCACCGGTCCGGCAGCGCCGGCAGAAATTCCAGATACCCTTGGTGCGACTGCAGCAGCATCTCCGCGATGCCTGCCGTCGCCGCAAAGTTGCCGTCGATCTGGAACGGCGGATGCGCATCGAACAGATTGGCATAGACGCCCCCGCGCTCGTTGTTGCCTTGATCGCTGCGGACGAGCCGGAGCAGATTGGCGATCAGCCGCTCCGCCCGATTGCCGTCGCCGAATCGCGCCCACAGTCCGACCTTCCAGCCCAGACTCCAGCCCGTCCCTTCATCGCCTCTGCGCTCCAGCGACTGCCGGGCGGCCGCGAACAGCTCCGGTGTCGTCTCCGCCGTGAACAGCCGGCCCGGATAGACGCCTGCCAGATGCGAGACATGACGATGATGCACATCTTCTTCTTCGAAGTCCTGCGACCATTCCTGGAGCTGGCCATGCCGGCCAATCTGGAACGGATGCAGACGGCGCCTCGCAGCGGCCAGTTCCTCACGGAACGCTTCATCGACACCAAGGATGTCTGCCGCCTCCATACAGTTGTCGAAGAGTTCGGCGACCAGCACCAGATCCATCGTCGCTGCGCTGCTAACCGCATAGCGGCTGCCCTCCACGACGAACTTCATCTCCGGCGACGTCGAAGGGCCGGTGATCAGCTGGCCGCCTTCATCCTCATAGAGCCAATCCAGACAAAACAGCGCGGCTTCCTTCATCACAGGGTATGCCCGTTCACGCAGGAACTCACGGTCCCCGCCAAAGGAATAATGCTCCCACATGTGCTGGGTCAACCAGACGCCGCCCATCTGCCACAGCGCCCAGACCGGATCGCCGTCGCCGAAGTCGCCCACCGGGGCGGTCTGCCCCCACAAGTCGGAGTTGTGATGGGCGACCCAGCCCCGGGCCCCGTAGTTAATTCTAGCCGTCTCGCGCCCATTGACTGCCAGACGTTCGATAAAGGCCAGCATCGGTTCATGCAGCTCCGCGATATTGCAGCTCTCGACCGGCCAATAGTTCATCTGCGCATTGATATTCAACGTGTAGTTGCTGCTCCACGGCGCACGCGTCTCTTCGTTCCAGATCCCCTGCAGGTTCGCAGGACGGCTGCCCGGCCGCGAGCTGGCTATCATCAGGTAGCGGCCATAATTGAACAGCAGCTCCACCAGTCCCGGATCGCTGCTGCCCAGCTCTGCAATCCGCTTGTCGGTATCCATCTCTTGCGGCGCCCGGCTCTCGCCCAGATGCAGCGATACCCGGTCATACAATGACCTATGGTCGGCGATGTGGTCGGCTCGGAGGTCGGCATAGGCCTTGCCCAGCACACCCTGGATCGCGCCGGCTGTGAGCACAGCGGGATCGCGGTCACGGCTGCCCGCTCCGGCTGCCGGATCAAACGACGTCGCGGCACCGATGTACAGCACCGCACTCGTCGCCCCCTGGACGGACACGCCGTCCGGCGTATAAGTTAAGCTGCCGCCTTCCTGCACGACGGCCAGCCGCGCATGGAACCTCAGCGCCTCCGTCGTCTCCGGATCACCATAGATGACGGGCTCCGCCTTGTTGCAATAGCTGGGCCATACCTGCTCCGGTGCGATGCCGCTGATCGCGCAGCTCCCTTCCCCCGCACCGGCCGCATAGTAACGGAGCACACTCGAGAGCCGGGCACGGAAGCTAAGTCGTCCCGGGTCACTCGAGGTCAAACGGATCGCGATGACCTGAGCCGGATGCGACGCCCACACCTCCCGCTTATATTCCGTATCGCCAACCTGATAGGCTACGCTGACAACTCCTGTCGCCAGATCCAGGCTTCTGGTATAGGTATGATACTTATTGCCATGCTCCATCGTCAGCTGCAAGTCGCCCAGCGGCAGATAGGACTGCGTATAGGGCCCCATCATCTCCTTGCCGAGCGCATCGGCAGCCGCATAATCTTCTCTGCGCAGCGCTTCCCTGAGCTGCGGCAGCACTTCCCTGGCGCGGGGATTGTTCCAATCCTTCAGACTCCCCGACCACAATGTATCTTCATTGAGCTGGATGCGCTCGCTTTCCACTCCGCCGAACACCATCGCTCCCATCCTGCCGTTGCCCACCGGAAGCGCTTCCGTCCAATATACTGCAGGTCTACCAAACCGGATACTCATCGTCTTACCTCCATCACTGTTATGTCCACAAACGGGCGTCCTGCCGTTCATCCCCTCATTATACCGCGAAATAACCGGCCCGGGGACTGGCATTTTCTAAGGTCCCGCCAGCCCCTCTTTGACGGTGTTCAGCAGCGATTGACAGTGATCATGGATCGCAAGCTCCACTGCTCCGGTATTTATCGCATGCCATGATCCTTCAGCACACTGAAGATATGCGCCCGGATCTCGGCCAGTTGTTCCTCATTGAGATCACGGGGCCGGGTATCCATGGACTCGGGCGGGATGTGAATGGTCAGCGGCCCTGCGGCTTCCTGAACGTTGTTGTGGCTCTTGACGGCGTCTGTAAGTTTGGACTTCTCATAATGCGTATCGACCAGTTCGGTGCGGAGATACTGATGGTTCAGGTCATAATAATCTTCAATTATCAGGACGGCACTAAGCTCAACATGCCGATTCATCTTGTGGTACGTAATCGAATTGACCTGCATGTAACCTACCGTCTCATAATATCCTTCAATCTCCTCAGACTCTTCGATGCTGAAGCCCTCGACCGTTTCCACTTCTTCAGCATCCGGATCCTGTTGACATCCTGCCAGCAGCAGCAGGCCTATCAGGATTAGACCGTATCGTCGAAATGGCATATCGATCACCTTCCTTTTCCATCCCATACTTCACTATACTATACCAGAATCAGGGATTTCCTGCTGACACCAGCGATCGGAAGAACCATCCGTTACTTCGAGGCTTTATTGCAATCAGCTGACAGGCGCGATCCCAGCTCGTACCGGCTCGACCGGCTCCAGCATCCGCCCGATCTCGCTAATGATAATCTCCGGCTGCTCGTAGTTCACCATATGGCCTGATTGCGGCGCTTCAACCAGGCGGCCGCCGTGCTGTGCCGCCGACTGGCGATGGGCCGCCATCACCGCCGGTCTTACCTTGCGCTCCTGGCCGGTTGTCCGCGCCCCTGAGATAATCGTGAGCGGCAGGCCGCCCAGATCAGGAGGTGCTGACTGGAACCGCTCCAGATCGTCTATGAACGTGATCAGCTCTGCTGATGCCGTGCGTGCGGAGCGGAGTGTGAAATCCTCGCTATGATGATCCCGGACCACATCTGCCGGCTGCACGCTCCCGGGCCCGCTTCCCATCCGCTTATACCATCCCATCCGCGCCAGCAGCGGATACAGGGGACGGGTCATACGGAAGTAGGCCTTCGTCGAACGCCTGAAGTACATCTCGCAATGTTCGTCCGACGGATCAACCAGCACCACCCCACGGATACGCGACGGGTCGGCTGCCGCAACGGTCCGCACGACTGGTCCGCCCCAGCTATGGCCTACGAGAATAAAAGGTCCCCTCCCCAATGCATGGAGCAGCGTGTCCAGATCCTCCGCCAGCCGCGCCAGTGTGCGCGGCTGAGAATCCGGATCGCTCTTGCCGAACCCCGCCCTATCGTAGACAACCGCCCTCACCTGTCTGGCAATCGCCGGCTGTACCAGTCCCCACGTGGAACGGGAAGCGCCCATCCCCGATTCGAAGACGACAGTCGGCTCGCCGCTGCCGTTCACCATATAATGAAGCTTCCGGCCGTCCGCAGTCGCTATGTATTTGCTGATTCCATACGTATGCCCGTTGTTCCCGCTCATCGTCTTCCTCCTGCCGGCAGCTTATCGCCGCCCCTATGCTATGAACACTTCCCAGTATAGGAGAATGCGAAATTTTCCACAACCTTCCCAGTTGATTGTATATCCATCCTTACATCCGCTTAACGTTCCGTTGATTCCCCTCGAACAGTGTAAAGGTATGATGAAGCCGTGACAGGTTAGTCTCCGCTATGCCATGACATGCAAAGGAAGGTACTTCTTATGGGACTTCATACGTACTTCAGATCGCTCAACGACTTGGAGAGAATCATCCGCTGCCCAGGCAAGTTCAAATTCGAGGAGCATAGTGTCTCCGCTCACTCCTGGAAGGTCGTCCAATACGCCAAGACGCTCGCAGACATCGAGGAGCAGCACGGCGCCGTCGTGGATTGGAAAAAGCTGTACGAGATTACGAGCAGCCACGATTACGGCGAGATCTTCATCGGCGATATCAAGACGCCGGTCAAGCATTACAGCACCGAGCTCCGCTCCCTGCTGCAGCAAGTCGAGGAAGGGATGATCGATCACTTCATCGAGGAGAACATCCCCGAAGACCTGCAAGTCATCTTCCGCAGACAGCTGCGCGAAGGCAAGGACGGATCGCTCGAAGGGCTCATCCTGGAGGTGGCCGACAAGATGGATCAAGTCTATGAGGCGTTCGCTGAGCTGCAGCGCGGCAATACGGAGAAAAAGAATTCGTCATCATGTACCGCCAGGCACTGGTGAAGATCAAAAACATCAAGCTTCATTGCGTCACCTACTTCCTGGAACACATCCTGCCTGATCTGGTACGCGAAGGCGCACGGGCGTTGATCGATATCCGGCAGATTACGGAGGAGGCGCTTGCACAGTAAGTCGGAATCACCAGGCGTACGGGCAGCTGCTTTACGAAATCTTCATTAGTCATGCCCGCTGGCCTGTTCTATCTTAGTTATAGGCCGACTCCCTTTTCACTACTAAATATGGGTTCATTCGGCAAAAATTTACCAAAAACAAAGGAGATCTGGTATGAAGAGAAAGCTGAAACAGCGACTGATGAGGATGATGTCTGTCACTTTGGCATTTGCGCTTGCGATGCCTTTGCTGATCGGCTTGTCCGGGCAGCAGGTGGTTTATGCCGATCCTGAGCAAAGCCAGCCATTTATTCATCAAGTATATGGGGGCGGGGGCAAAAACGCTACGCCATTTACGCACAGCTTTATCGAACTGTATAACCCTACATCAGAGGATGTCGATCTGGACGGCTGGCAGGTAGAATACGCCTCCTCCCGCAGTGGCTCACAGCATTTGGCCTCGACAGGCGGCGAGTGGGTTAGCCTGGATCTGATCGGCACACTGCCCGCGTACAGCTCCTATCTCATCAGAGGCGCAGCCGAGACGACGACGGATTCGGTGTATGAGATTGCCCCATTCGATCAGGAGTGGAACGGCCGCTATATCGATAATGATCAATACAATGTCCGCCTTGTGCACGGCGACACAGTCCTCGATCAGGTTACTGTCAAAGAGCCAGGCAAGGATGGGGTTGAGGGTACACCGATCGAGAAGATCTCCAAACAAACGTCGGTGCGTCGGGTAGACTTCAAAGATACGGATGACAATAGCGCTGACTTTGAAGTCCTTCGTTTTGAAGGCAGCTCCTTTGCAAGCCAGGATGCGCTTAACGCCTTCATCGCACAATACCGTCCCCGCAGTCTCGCAGACGGCGCCTGGGGACTCGCCCCTGGCGGCGGCGAAGAGCCTGGCGAAGACGATACCATCATCAAGATTTTCCATGTCAACGACGTTCACTCGCGGGTAAATCATGCCATCTCGCCGCCAGCAAACCATCCGCAAATCGGCTATGCCCAATTCAAAACGTTTATCAACCGTGAAAGCGAAGGCGCCGACGGCACGTTGATCCTGGATGCAGGCGATACCTTCCATGGCCAATCATTCGCTTCCATCGAGCGGGGCGAAGGCGTAGCGGAGCTGCTGAAGGCTGTAGGCTTCGATGCGCTGGCGCCGGGCAACCATGATTTCAACTACGGAGTGGAGCGGCTGCTGGAGCTTGAGACCCTCTCAGAAGTCCCGCTCCTCTCTGCCAACACCAGACTAAAGGAGAACGGCGCGCCGCTATTTGATCAGGAATTCTTGGTCAAAGTGATCGATGGCGTCACTATCGGCGTGTTCGGGTTGACGACGCCGGAGACGGCTTATAAGACCAATCCGAAGAACGTGGAGGATATCGACTTTGGCACCGATGAAGAAGTCATCGAGGCTGCCGAAGAAGCCGTGACCAAGCTTAAAGAAGAACATCATGCCGATATTGTCATCGCGCTTACTCATATAGGCGACGACCCGTCCAGTACGATCAAAAGTACAGACATCGCCGAGCAGGTTGACGGTATCGATCTGATCATCGACGGGCACAGCCACAGCAATTACCCGACGGGACGCGTCGTCAGACGCCCCGGTCACAAAGACGTCATCATCGCCAGCACCGGCGAGCATTTCAAAAATGTCGGCGTCGTAACACTGGGCTACAACAAAGATAGGCAAGAGGTGACAGCGGTCAACGCCGTAACCAAGTCCGACGCCCAGCTGCCCTTGTCAGCGTACCCTGAGGATCAAGCGGTCAGGACTGTATATGATGCGATCATTGAGCGTCAAGCCGGCGAATTGAGTCAGGTTGTCGGTGCGACTCCGATCGCTCTGAACGGCGAACGGGAGCAGGTCCGCAGCAGCGAGACTAACCTGGGACGCTTGATTACCGATGCCATGATCGCCGAGAGCGGCGCAGACGTGGCGATCACCAACGGCGGCGGCATCCGCGCTTCGATCACCGCAGGCCAGATTACTAAGAAACAAGTCATCGATACCCTGCCGTTCGGCAACTTCATCATCACCAAGGAACTGACCGGCGCGCAGATCAAAGCCGCCATCGAGCAAGGCATGACCTTCGGCGCAGGCTCCTTCCCCCATGTCGGAGGCATGACGGTGACGGTTGAGAAGTACGGCACCATGTCGGGCAGCACGCCTGTGGAAAAAGGCCGCGTCATCGATATTCAAGTAAACGGCGACCCGATCGACATGGACGACACGTACCTTGTTGCCACCAATGATTTCATGGGCGCGGGGGGCGACGGATATACCGTGCTGAGAGATTCGGCGCTCGTGAACGAATTCAATGCTTTGGATGAAGCGCTGATCGATT
This sequence comes from Paenibacillus jepli, assembly GCF_047238105.1. Taxonomy (NCBI): domain Bacteria; kingdom Bacillati; phylum Bacillota; class Bacilli; order Caryophanales; family Paenibacillaceae; genus Paenibacillus; species Paenibacillus jepli. The sequence continues at coordinate 5,301,576 of NZ_JBDFMD010000001.1, read as the reverse complement.
ACACCCAGACGCTGGAGCCGGCAGATTTCACAGCGCTTGATGAAGAGCGCCGCCTCATCCTCTCGGAGAAGGATGGCGGATTGTCCCATCTGGGCAGCTTTTATACCGGATACCAAAGCAAGGATGGGGGTGTCGCAGAGATCGTCTCCTACAACCCTGACAACCGCAAAATGTACATCGTGAACGGCAATGAGAAGAAGATCGATATCGTCAGTCTGGCGAACCTGGAGAATCGTCCAGGCAATGAATTTGTGCTGGAGAAGCGGATTGACGTCAGCGAGATGATCGAAGGCTTCAACTTCGGCGATATCACGAGCATCGACGTCAGCACCCGGCAGAAGCTTATCGCGGTCGCCGTCCAGGCGGATCAATATGATGCAGCCGGCGCCGTCCTGCTGCTGGACTACAACGGCAATCTGGTGAAGCATGTAGATGTCGGCGTGCAGCCGGACATGGTCACCTTCACGCCGGACGGAAGCTATGTCCTGACGGCGGACGAGGGCGAGCCCCGCGCAGGCTATGGAACAGGGACCGTTGACCCGAAAGGCTCGGTGACGATCGTCGACCTCACTGAAGGGGTGGAACAGGCCGAGGCTGCTATTGTAACCTTTGATCCGTTTGACGACCTGCGTGCTGATCTGGTGAACGACAACGTCATCCTGAAGAAAGGCGCCGCGCCTTCCGTCGATCTCGAGCCCGAGTATGTGGCGGTGGCCTCAGACAGCAAGACAGCCTATGTCTCCCTGCAGGAAGCCAATGCCATCGCTACCCTCGACATCGAGAACCGGGCATTCACAAGCGTGCGGGGACTCGGCTTCAAAGATCACAGCCAGCCGGGCAATGAGCTGGACCTGTACCGGGATCGCAAGATCGAGATCAAAAACCAGCCGGTCTACGGTGTGTATATGCCTGACGGCTTGGCGGCGGTCGAGATCGGCGGCAAAACCTACCTCCTCACTCCCAACGAAGGCGATGCCAGGGAATGGGGCAGCTACGAGAACACAACCACAGCAACGCTCGAAGGCAACAGCTTTGATATCCTGATCAACGATGCGCACGACGGTCTTGGTGATGATGAAGAAGCGATGTATATCCTGGGCGGACGCTCCTTCTCGATCTGGGATGCCCAGACGTTGGAGCTGGTCTTTGACAGCGGCAGCGACTTTGAACGCATCACTGCCGAGCGTTATCCGAACTTCTTCAATGTCTCCAACGACAATCTGACGATGGACCACCGCAGCAACAAAAAAGGTCCTGAGCCGGAGGATGTCAAGGTTATCGAGGTTGACGGCAAAGTCTTCGCAGCGATCGGTCTGGAGCGGATCGGCGGCGTCATGATGTACGACATCACGAATCCCCGTGAGGCGGAGTTCTACGATTACATCAACACGAGGGATTATAGCTCGAACATCGCCGGCGACGTCTCACCGGAAGGACTGAAGTTCGTCGCTGCGGAACACAGTCCGACAGGCTACCCGCTGCTGCTGGCAGCTCATGAAGTGAGCGGTACTGTCGCTGTCTATCAGGTCAACGAAGGGTACACCGAGCCGCAGCCGATCCTGCCATTTGAGCTGACTGTGGAGAAGCAGGTAGCGTCGGGCATGGCAACCTATAAGTATGCTGTCGATGCTGTCCCGGCAGCGCCGACGTATACCGGCGACTATTACGTCGTCTTCCAGGTCTATGAAGGCTCGAATACGAGAACGCCTGGTGCGACATTGATCAAAAAAGCAACTGCCGGCGCTCCGATACAGAACGAAGAGCTCCGTATCGGCTCGTCCAAAAAAGTGAAAATTATGGTGGTTTCCGCTGTAGACGGACCTGACAGCCGTGTGCTGGCGGAAGCCTACGGAGTGGAGTAAGCTATGGAGATCACTACAGGAGGTACAAGATTGAAACAATGGATGGCAACGATATTGGCCTTTAGTCTGCTGATCGTGCTGCTCCCGTCGCGCGGCCTTGCTGCCGAGCTCGCCCTGCAGGTCCCTGCCGGGGTGACGGTCGGACAGACGCTGACGATGTCGGGAACAGCTCCGGGTGCTGAGGTGATCCTCAGCATCCGCAGCGCGGACGGCGAGCTCGTCTTCTTCGACACCCAGCGGGTCGAGGGCGGCAGATACAGCGCCGCGATCACCGTACCCGCAGCATGGGGCGGCAGCACGTACCGCGTATCTGCCGTCTCGGGCGGCGTAGAAGAGATGAAGCAGGTCGTCGTATGGCGGCAAGGCGGCGGTACGGAGGGCGGCAATAACGGCGGAGACGTGGGTAGCGGCGAAGATGGCAACGGGGATAACGGTGACGACACAATCCCGCCTCCTGCAGACGCAGCTCCAGTCATTACAGCGGATTCACGCGGGGTGACTGTGACGGTTACGCCGGCCGACAGCAATGGCCGGCAAACCGTCCTGCTCGATGCGAGTGCCTTCGGCCCTATACTGGAAGCGCTCAGCAGCAAGCCGGCTGCCGAGCGGCACCTGGTCTTCCGGGTGGCAGCCGGAGCTGCCGCAGGCACCGCTTATGATGTCAGTCTGAACGCGGAAGCCGCAGCGCTGCTATGGAACAGCGATGCGGCCTCGCTCACCATCGAGAGCCCGCTCGGTTCGGCCCGCTATGACCGGAAGAGCCTGGACGCCATCCAAGGCGCGGGTTCCGGTGATGTCCGTTTTGCGATGGATGCGGTAGACGCAGCGGCACTCTCTGCCGCCGGCCGGTCAGCTACGGGCGGGCGGCCCGCAGTCGACCTGAGTGTAACGGTCGGCAGCGGCAGCGTCTCGGATTTTGGAGGCGGCAAAGTACGGCTGGGTATCCCTTACTCGCTCCGTGCGGGTGAAGATCCGAATGCAGTCGTCTACTACTATATTCCGAGCGCAGGCGCGCCTGCCGTCGTCCGCGGCGGCTGGTATAACCAGTCGGAAGGCGTCTTATATGCCGCTCTGGATCATTTCTCCGTGTATGGGATCGGCGTCAACCAGGTCTCCTTCACCGATGTCTCCGGCTGGGCCACAGACTACATTACGTACCTGTCCGCCCGCGGCATCATCGAAGGTATAGGCGAGCGGTTGTTTGCACCGGTCCAACCGGTGACCAGAGGCGAGTTCGTCGCGATTCTGGCGCGGCTCTCCGGAGCAGAAGGCATGGCATACCAGAGCGGCCTGTTCACGGACGTGCAGTCCGGCGACTGGTACGCCCCTTACGTCCAGTGGGGTTACGAGAGCGGCGTCGTGCAGGGTACCGGTCAGAACCGGTTCCAGCCGCGCGCTGCGATCAGCCGCCAGGAGCTGGCCGTGATGGTGGCCCGCTATGCAGCTGCCACGGAGTATGCCTTGCCTGTCATGAACCAGCCGCTAAGCTTCGGCGACCGTTCGCAGTTCGGCGAATGGGCGGTGGAAGCGATCGGCGCGCTCCAGCAGGCCGGGATTATCGACGGCCTCGGCGATGGCCGGTTCAACCCGCGCGGCACAGCCACCCGCGCGGAAGCGGCCAAGATGATCGCCGTGCTGCTGCAGGGCATGAGCAGGTAAATTTGTGTGATCGAGGCTGCTGGGCATGATGGCGCCAGATCGCTTCCGCAACGATGGCGACCGCCGGAAGCGTACGATAGCATGTGATGACGCCGCTGTTTCCTTCCTTTCTTCTCAGGGAGGAACAGCGGCGTTTTTTTTGCTGGCATTTAACTGGCTAGTCACCCCATGTACGTTGGCTATAGGGCTATTTTCTATATCAGCTGCTGCCCGCGTGCTGAGCTCGACCTTTTCGTAATCCTAACGGCTGCGTGCAGCTGCTCCAACCCACTGAACACGAAATTTCATATTCATTTCGCTCAAACACGCGGTAGGTAACTGAATAAGCACGATTTTTCGAGTTCATTTGCCGATTTAGAGGATAATCGACCCATTGAATATGATATTTTCATATTTGTTGGACAGAAACATTAGATTTAGGGAGCGGAATGCTCTATCCAGATGCGCTTTGGCAGTTAACTACTCTTCGCTGCGCAGCGTTCCCAGGTGGTAAGCACACCAGTCTCCTGAGTCGATGAGCCGGCCGCTGGCCGGCAGTCCGGGATATACATACACCCAGGCTATGTAACTGCTGCCTTCTGCGGCGACCTCCGCCTCGACCCGCTCGTATTCATTGGGTCCGTCAGGCCCGTAGTAGTCCTCCAGCTCGTCCAGGCGGCTCAGTACATCCGGTGTCACCCGGTAGAGCTCGCCGTGAGTACATGCCTCAGCATCCAGGACAATCGCCGGATAACCAAGTCCCGTATCCCATAACTGCGCCGCCAGTCGGGCTTGTCCGGACACCAGCTCGCTGTCCGACAGATATGCCGCATGGTTGCATTCGCTGCAGCGCAGCGTGCCATAGACAAACACCAGTTCATGCATTGGCAAATTCGCTTCGCCCCTTTTCTCGTCCTATCCGGCTGCTTCCTCCAGCCAAGCCTGAAAAGCAGACCACGACTTCGCGTTCAGACGCCGGACAATCACGGTATGCGCATATCCCCCTGCCCTGCTTGCGGCGCACCCAGTGGAAGATGGCGCTCGGCCCGGAAGCTCCGGACGCAGACGATCGTCCCCGCTGTGCCGCAGATCAAGAATGCGAGCAGTACGATTCCCATTTGCTTGAGCATAAGGAATAGATCGCTCATGAAATCTTTGCGGAGCGTGTAACTGCCCGGATCGCCTTCATCATCCAACGTCAGCGCAACCGTATACCAGCCCTCCTCCTCTACTTGAAACCGATAGACAGATTGTCCTCCTGTACCGTTTACCGTATAAGTCGTAGATGTGTCGGGGAGCACGCGCAGCTCCTGCTGGTCATTGAACACCTGCACATGCAGGCTGCGCACCTGGTTTCCCAGCGATTCGCTGGGCGTGAACGTGGCGCTAAAGGGAAGGAGCGACCCGTGAAGCTCGAATTCCCGAAATACCTGGTACTTGCCCGGCTTCATGAGAATGGATACACCGGTATCCAGCGACAGTACGATCCGTTCCATCCGGACGACGGTCACCAGCATGGCAGCTGCCGATGCGCCGATCCCGCCGAGCAGGATGATCCCGGCCAAGATCAGCAAGCCGTAGCGCTGTAAAAATCGCGGCATAGCGTTGTCTCCCCTACAAATCCTTGATATAAGCGACGATGCGTCCAGCCTCCCGGAAGCCTACCCGCTCGTGAAACGCCTGGCTGCCAGTGTTATGAAGCTCTGTATCGGACGCCAGCTCGCGGCAGCCCGCGGCTCTGGCCCACTCGGATCCTGCTTTCACCAGTGCCCGGGAGACGCCCTGACCGCGATGTCCCTCTGCCACATAGATGCCCTCGACAAAGCCAACCGGACTGCTGACGGCCCCCTCGACATAATCTTTTCTTAACGACAAATGAATAAATCCGATGCGTGCTTCACCAGCGACAGCAACAAGGACTTGATTGTTGTCAGAATGCAGCATCGCCGCGAACTCCGTCCGCAGTTCCTCTTTTTCACTGTCCGGCCATAGCAGGAAGGCCAGTTCGGCCACATCGCCGACGTGTGCTTCGGTTGCTTTTTCGATCTGCATGATGAACGCCACCTTTGAGTATAAAATCGACTTGTTCAGTTCTCTCTTGATTATGAAACATGCGTTCCGGAAAGGGAAGCGATTCTTTCGCACATAAGAGACGTGAGATGCGCTTGACATTCTGGCGCAATCACGACTATTATAGATACACAAGATCTTTTATTGTCTCAATAAAGGACTTAAAGAGTCTGTTAAATCCGCTAAGGAGGCAGGAAAATGACAATGAATACTTACGAATGTGCCATCGTCGGCGGCGGCCCCGCCGGTTTGAACGCTGCGCTTGTACTCGGCCGGGCCAGGCGGCGCGTAGCTCTGCTGGATAACAATCAGCCGCGCAATGCGGTGACGCATGCTTCTCACGGGTTTATTACCCGTGATGGTATCAAGCCTGAAGAGTTCCGCCGCATCGGTTATGAGGAAGTGCTGCGTTATCCGAGTGTAGAGCATCACGAGGAGGAGGTCATCCGCATCGGGCGGCTCGAAGATGGCTTCGAGCTGGAGACGGCAGCAGGCAAGCGGATTCGGGCGCGCAAGATCATCCTCTCGTCCGGGCTCAAAGAAGTGCTGCCCGAAATCGACGGGGCCCGCGAATATTATGGCAAGAGCCTGTTCAACTGCCCGTTCTGCGACGGCTGGGAGCTGCGCGATCAGCCGCTGGTCGCCCTCTCGGAGAACAGCGATCTCTTCCATAAGGCCAAGCTGCTCATGAACTGGAGCCGCGACCTTATCTTGTGCACCAACGGAAAAGGAACGGTAACGGAAGAGGAAAGAGAGCAGTTGGCGGCAAGGAACGTACGGGTTATCGACACGCCGGTTGCCGCATTTGCCGGTCAGGACGGACAACTGGAGGCGGTTGTCTTCACTGACGGCACGCGGATCGCCCGCACTGGCGGCTTCCTCTCCCCTGCCCAGGTGCCGCAGCTCGTGCTCCATGAATCTCTGGGATGCGAGAAGAATGAAATGGACGGTCTCGTCGTCGACGCGATGGGACGGACGACAGCATCCGGCGTCTACGCCGCAGGGGATGCTTCGTATGTTATGCCCTCCCAGTTGATCTTCGCCGCAGCCTCCGGCAGCCGCGCTGGCATCGGCGTCCATGCCGATCTGACTGAGGAAGACTGGCACAAGCAGTCTCAGGAGGCGTGAACGATGGCTCATGGTTGGAATGGGCCATCCCGTCCAGACGCAGCGCGCCAGTTCCAACAGCCCATCGATGAGCTGTTGGCGCTGCTGCAGCCCCGGCCGGGAGAGCGTATCCTCGACGCCGGGTGCGGTTCGGGGGATCTGACCGCCCGGATCGCCGCCTCCGGAGCAGCTGTGCAAGGCATCGACAGTTCGGCGGAAGCCATCGCCAGGGCCCGTGTGCAGCATCCGCAGCTGGATCTCCAGGTGTCGGACCTGACCAGTTACCGCAGTGCGCATCCCTATGATGCGGTTTTCTCCCACGCGGTCCTGCATTGGGTCGCAGACGCCGAAGCCGCCGCCGCTTCCATCCGACTGGCGCTCCGCCCGGGCGGCCGGTTCGTCGCCGAGTTCGCCGGGCAGGGCAACACTGCTGCGATCCTCACTGGGCTCGAACAGGTCTTGACGAGTCAAGGCTACGCGTGGGAAGGCCGCAACCCATGGTATCACCCCACCATTGGTCAGTACGCCAGCCTTCTCGAACGGATCGGCTTTCGCGTCACCTACGCCCAGCACACGGGGCATGCCAGACCGCTGCAAGGGGAAGACGGCCTGCAGAGATGGCTGGCCAGCTTTTCTTCAGTTCTGCTACCCGATCTTAGTCCTCCCGAGCAGGCTGCGATCATCCAGAACGTCGAAGATAGGCTCCGGCCCCAGCTTTACGACGGCGAGCGATGGATGATCGATATCAGTCGGCTGCGCATCTCTGCGGTTAGAGTTCGCTAGAGCCTGTATCTGCCACCAAAATAATCTCCACCCCCTCTTTCCAACTTTCCCCTTCTCTGCTAGAATAGATCAAACACCCTGCGGCAACTGGCGATGCGAGTGGAATCAACCACAAGGGAGCCTGCAGGTCCGACTATTCCGTTCGCCTGGGAAAAGTATCTGAACGCGGCTTCGTCTGATGACGAGCTTCGTACAGATGCTTTTTTTCGTTCTTGAAGCCTATTCTGAAGGAGGTCTTCCGCAATGACTGTCATTATGAAAGCCAAGGAAGCTGCTGATGAGGTGTACCGCCAGGTCAAGATGGAGGTTGGAGCATGCAAACAAAAAGGGATCTACCCCACGCTGGCCGTGCTGCTGGTGGAGGGTGATCCGGCATCGGCGTACTATGCCGCGGCCAAGCGGAAGGTAGCCGAGAGGCTGGGCATCAACTATGAGATGCACACCGCAAGCGCGGATGTAAGCGAGGATGAAGTGCTGAACATGCTCGAAGCCTGGAACGGGGACCCGAGGGTACATGGCATCCTGCTCGAGCTGCCCCTGCCTCCGCATCTCGCGGGCAGGCATCTGGAGAATGCTGTCTGTGCCGAGAAAGATATCGATGGAGTGAACCACTGGAACCAGCAGGCCACGAGGACAGGCGAGCCCGGACTGTACCCGGCAACCCCTCAAGCCTGCATCCGGCTGCTTAAGCATTATGGCTATACACTGGAGGGCAAAAATGTGACCCTGGTCGGCCGAGGCCAGACCGTCGGCATGCCGCTCTTCCATATGCTGCAGCACGAGCAGGCGACCGTAACCGTCTGTCACTCGCGGACCCCGGATCTTGCCTTTCACCTGGGACATGCCGACATCGCCTTTGTCGCCGTAGGGCGTCCCGATACGGTCAAGGGATCGATGGTGCATGATGGCTTGGCTGTCATCGATGCCGGCATCCATGAGACAGAGGACGGGCGAATCGTCGGCGATGTCTCGTCCGAGGCGCGCGACCGCGCCGCCGCATTATCCCCCGTGCCTGGCGGTGTCGGCACCTTGACGACCGCTATCCTGTTCGAGAATTTGATGACAGCTGTCAGGACACAATTTGAGGAGGCGTGGAAATGACGGAGCAGCTTACCTGGGATCATCCGACCCGCACGTTCCTGGAGCGTGCCGCCAGTGCCGAGCCGACGCCGGGCGGCGGCAGCGTCGCTTCCCTGGCTGCGGCGCTCGCCGCAGCCATGACCTCGATGGCCGCCCGGCTGTCTCAGGGCGACAAGTACGCCGAGCATCGCGGCCAGACCGATGAAGCGATCCGGCTGCTGCAGACGTTGACGGCTTCCTGTGAGCGTCTGATGCATGCGGATATTACAGCCTTTGACGGCTACATGGCAGCGCTGCGGCTGCCCAAGGAGACAGCGGAAGACAAGCTCGCCCGCCGGCAAGCCCTCGACAAGGCTACCGAGGAGGCAATCGAGGTACCGCTGCAGCTGGTCCGGCTATGCGGGGATGGCATCCGCTGTACGCAACGCCTTGCTGCGATCTGCAACCCGCATGTCATCTCCGACCTCGGGATCGGCGCCATCCTCTTCGACGCGGCCGCCCAGTCTGCCGGACTAACGGTGGAGATCAATCTCGCCGCGCTTCGCGACCAAGCCGTCAAGACGCGCTATGCCAAAAGCCTCGCCGCCCAGATCCGCGAGATCGCCGATCTGAAAAGCGAGGCCCTGGAGATCACGCGCACGCGAATCGGGTCGTAGTGGAGCTAGAAGGCGCCAAAGCGGCTGCCCGCGGCGACGTTCTTGGGGGAGATCCGCTCGATTGCCGCGAGGTCGTCTGCCGACAGCTCGACCTGCAGGGCGCCGAGATTTTCTTCTACACGCTCCAGCCGCTTGGTGCCGGGGATCGGTACGACGCCTTCGCCCTGGGCCAGCAGCCAAGCAAGCGCCAGTTGGGCAGGCGTGCACCGTTTCCGTGCCGCCATCTCCTCGATCAGGCCGACGACTTCGATATTTTTGTAGAAATTGTCACCCTGGAACCGGGGGAAATGGTGACGGTAATCGTCCGCCGGCAGATCCTCCGGCTTCTTGATCTGGCCGGTCAGGAAGCCTCTGCCGAGCGGACTGTAAGGCACCAGGCCGATGCCCAGTTCCCGGAGCACGGGCAGCACCTCATCCTCCAGCTCACGGCTCCATAATGAATACTCGGTCTGCACAGCCGAGATCGGATGTATCGCGTGGGCACGACGGATCGTCTCGGGCGGCGCCTCGGACAATCCGATATAACGTACTTTTCCCTGCTGTACGAGATCGGCCAGCGTCCCCACCGTCTCTTCAATCGGCGTGTTCGGATCGGGCCGGTGCTGGTAATACAGATCGATATAGTCCGTGCCGAGACTGTACAGACTGGCATCGACCGATTTTTTGATATAAGCGGGATCGCCTTTCGGCCCCTGTCCGTGCGTAATGCCGAACTTGGTAGCGATGATGGCATTCTCCCGTTTTCCTTTGAATGCGCGTCCCACCAGCTTTTCGTTGCCGCCAAATCGCCCTGCCGTGAAATCCCCGTACAGATCGGCTGTATCGAAGAGCGTCACCCCCAGATCAAGTGCCCCATGAATCGTGCGGACGGATCGATCATCGTCTGGCATCATCATCGTCCCTAACCCCAGCGCGGATACTTCCAGTCCTTGACGTCCCAGCTGTCGTGTCTGCATGTTGTACAACCTCCTCGTATTGTATGTGTTGGACCCGCAAGAAAAGTCTACCCGACAGCGGGATGCCCAGCCACTCCAAGGTTATACTAGTAGCCAGATTACCAGGATACGACCCGGCACCGGCTATCGTGCTGGCGTGTACAGACACATATGCACCCGCTCGGTATCGGAGGCGCTGGACCAGGATTGAACATCAAAAACCTTCGGCGCTTCCGCTGCTGGATGCTGCACCATCACCCGGCTGACTTTCGGAATCCCGATATCATAACGGAGCCACAGCTCGGCAAACGAGGGACTTTCCCGGATGAGCTCGGCCACAACGGTTTCATACCAGAGATCGCCTGAATGCTGATCAACATACGTCCGAAATACCGACACGGCAAATTGCGCAAACACCTCCCAGTCCACAATCCGCTCGCGCAGACCTGGATGGGTGAACAGCAGGTTGATGAAAATGCGCTGCTCCGGCGGCAATTCACCAAAGTCAATTAGCCATTCGGCAACCCCGCGGTTCCAGACCAGCAGCTCGGTGCGGTCATTGGTAATGAAGGCAGGATAGGGAAAGGCATCGACCGTGCTCTGCAGCTTGTCCTGATGGACACCACCCGGGGTGGCACCCTCCTTCCCTTCACTGGGGTCCCACAGCTGGTACAAGTGTGCGCTCTCCTCCGTAGTCAGCTGAAGCGCCTTTGCCAGACTCCGTATGACCTCCACTGAAGCCGTGACGGACCGGCCTTGTTCAAGCCAGGTGTAGTAGGTGACGCTCACCCCTGCCAACATAGCCACCTCTTCTCTCCGCAGACCGGGCGTACGCCGTTGACTGCGGACCGGCGCGATGCCGGCTGACTCCGGTTTCAAGCGTTCCCTTCGCGATTTCAGATATTCACCCAGCTTTTTCGCTTTGCTGGTCGCAGCACTCATTTTTTCAACCACCTGCCTTCAAGTCTTTAAATATATAGGCTTTGAAGCCTTCACCCCTATAATGCTGGGTAATACCCATAACGCGCCTCCTCGCCACACTTGCATTATGATAAACTGATCTCATATGGGTATACTACAACATTAAGTTATCCGGTGCGACCGGACAAGCATGTGGGGAGGAGATTGGAGATGGACTGGATGTCAGCGATCGTAGAGGAGAAGATTCAGGAGGCGATGCGCAAGGGGGACTTTGACCGGCTGCCGGGCGCAGGCAAGCCGCTGAAGCTGGACGACGACGCGGCTGTCCCGCAGGAGCTGCGCGCAAGCTACAAGCTGCTCAAAAATGCCGGCGTACTCCCCGAGGAAATGCAGCTTCGCAAAGATATGGTCTCGCTGGAGCAGCTCCTCGCCTGCTGCCGGGATGACAGCGAGCGCGTGAAGCTGGACCGCGAGCTCTCGCTGAAACGGATGCGCTACCAGTCGCTGATGGAATCGCGGGGCTGGCAGACCGCCGCCGCTTTCGGTCCTTACGAGGAGAAGATCAGGCAGCGTCTGACTGAGCAGGAGCAAGACAAGGGCTAAGCTCCTTTCTACAGAGCACAAGCTGTACCGTGAAGCTCCCGCTCAATCCTTGTACGGATCAAACTCGTCCGCACCAGCCATGCATACGCCGATCGGCTTCAACACATGCAGCACCTCGATCGTCTCGCTATGGGCATCCAGTACTTCCTGCAGCTTGCAGTAGACAAACGGACTCTCGTCGGTACCGGCTCCCCTCAGCTCGACGCCGAAAGCGCGTACCGCCGATTCCATCTGCTCAGGTGTGATCTCGCCGCCGCTGCGGCTGCGGGTCTTCCAGTTCATCTTGCCCGCAGCCCGTGTCCGGCTCATGATCCGTCCGGCGCCATGCACCGTGCTGTAGTATGCATCGCGGTTCTCGGCGGTGTCCTGGCCCCGCACGATCACGGAGATATCGCCCATGCTGCCGCCGATGAAGCCCGTCTGCCCCGGCGCTGACGGCGTGGCGCCTTTGCGGACGACAACCGTTTCTCTGCCATCATGGGTTTCTTTCCAGGCGAAATTGTGATGGTTGTGCACTGTCAGGTCAGTGTCAGCGTCCAGGATCGACAGCACCGTCCGCATCACTTCGTCCCGGCCCGCATACGCATACCGGCCTGCCAGCTTCATCGCCCGATAGTACATGTCGCCCAGCTCGCTGCTCAGATCGAGCAGCACCGGCGGCTGATCCATCTGCTCTCCCGGCGCTTTGCCCAGAAATTCCCGCCCTGCCGCCAGATTGATAAACCCGCTTGCTGTTTTGTGACCGAAGCCCCGGCTGCCGAAGTGATTGGCCACCCATAGCCTGCCAGTCTCTGCTTCCTCGAACAGATCCACAAAATGATTGCCGCTTCCCACCGTACCTAATTGATTCTGCGCCAGCGTCTTCAGCTTGTCATGCTCCTGCTTGCCTACCGCTTTGTAGACATCCCAGTCCGGGTCATCGAACAGGTCGTGATCGACCTTCTCTTGATTGACCCTTCCCACGCCAAATGAAACCTTGCGGGCAATCGCATCCATGATCTGAGGCAGCTTCGGCTTGATATCCGCCGCCATCCGAGAGGTGCGGACCGCTTTGTTGCCGCAGGCGATGTCGTAGCCGACGCCTGAAGGCGAGATCTGGCCGTCGTAGACGACAACGCCGCCGATCGGCTGGCTGTAGCCTTTGTGATGATCCGCCATCAGCAGCGTTTGGACGACATTGCCGGTAGCCGCGCATGTTTGTGCCTGTGACAGCGCGCTGTCCTCGGGATGGCCCCAGACGCGCACGCCGTCGATGGTTTGATAAGCCATGGTTCGTACACTCCTCTTTTATGAAAACTATTCGCTCCTCATGCCCACGACTCTTGCAGCACTTCGCGGAACAACGCGTCCAACTGACTATCTTCTATCGTGACGTGTCCGCTCATCTTCGGAGCGACCTGTTCGTAATAAGCAATCTTCTCGTCTAGGAAATCGCTGATCGGCACGATCCGCGGCTCAATATCGAGTTCATCTCCGGTCATCTTGCGGGCCAGCAAGCCTTCGATGGCCGCTCTCAGACCGCTGTCTTCCGGAACCATAGCACGGACCAGCTGCTGGAAGGCGATTGGCGGCAGCGTACCGTACTGCTCGATCCAGCCGCAGGCCAACAGCGGCCGCAGTACATAAAAGTACTTTTTGATCTTTACCCGACCGCCCTGAAGATATGCCCGGTTGTTGCCCCTGGCCATGTGCAGATAGTGATACATGCAGGACTTCGGGGAAAATGCAGCCGGCGAGAGCCGGCGGATACGATCCGTGACAGCTTCGTTCGTCCGATAGACGATCGGCGATTGCAGCCATTCGAGCAGCGGCGGGTTGGATTTGCGCAGCAGGAGCAGCGCCTTGCCTAGATCCCAGCCGTTTATATCCAGCATGTCATTGATCGGACGCTCGATGACGTCGCGCTTCTCGAAGATCGACAGGTACCATTCGGGCTTGCGAATATAGATAAATCTTACGTCGTAGTCGCTGTCCCGGGACGGGAAGCCCCAGGCCCGGCTGCCCGACTCGCAGGCGTACAGTATGCGCACCTCTTCCTCTTGTTGGATGGCGGACAAGGCTGCCGCGATTTTTTGCTTCATCTCGTTCATGGGAGATCCCCTCTTTCCGTCGGCCAGCAGCCGTTCATTACGTCCTATTATCCCTTACCGGCAGGGATCCGTACATGGCGGAAGTATTACGAACCAGGCGTTTGGACACGCCAATCGCCCGCAACACCTTGGAGGGTGAGCGGGTGCGGGGGCTGATTTGGCGTCTATGGCGCTAGGTATTATGACCCCGGTTGCGGTCGCATGAACTGCGGCCGAAAACCAGCTTGTGCGTCAGGCGTCTCTGTCCAGTCGGGGAAGTGGAGCGCCTCCGCTCGCATGAGAAGAGGCGCTCCCATCTTACCTCACTTCTTACTGCTTGCGCCCGGCGCCATAAGCCGTTCCGTTATCGTATTGCTCCTGCCACTCCGGGGCGGCCGTACCCGGGATGCGGCCCTGCAGCAGCTGGTCATCGCAGGTCTCCATCCACGTCTTGACCTGCTCTCTTAGCTGCACCAGAATATCCTGATACTGCGGATCCCCGGCAAGGTTGTGCTGCTCCAGAGGGTCCATCTGCAGATCGTAGAGCTCTTCCGGCACATTCGGCTTGTAGTAAGCCTCCCTCACTTCAATCCCGGACAAACTGCGGTGGATATCCAGCGGGAGATAGACCGACGGGCCCTCTTCGAAGTTGCGGATATACTTGAAGCTGTCCGTCCGGATCGCCCGCATCGGATGATACTGATCATGCCAGGAGAGCTCAGCCATCATATGGTCCCGCGGCGGCGCGGCATCCCGCTGCTCCAGCAGCGGCAGGAAGCTGACGCCGTCCAATCCATTCGGCCCCTTGGCCCCCGCCACTTCCAGCAAGGTCGGCATCAGATCGACATTGCACAGCAGCTCGTCCGCCACCCTGCCTGCCGGCAGCATCCCCGGACAACGCATCAGCAGCGCCGTCTCCAGTCCCGCATCCAACAGCGTGCCCTTGGCTCGCGGGAAAGCAATGCCGTGGTCTGTCGTGAAGATGACCAGCGTATCCTCGCCAAGCCCCAGCTGATCCAGCGCTTCGATGATGCGTCCGACACCCGCATCGAGCGCTTTGGCCGAGCCATGCAGCAGCGCCAGCTCCTCGCGCACGCCCGGCGTATCGGGCAGGTAAGGCGGCGGGACGATCGCATGGGGCGGATCGGCCAGCGGCTCGTATTCATCAAACTCCCGGTGGGTCTCGAAGAATCCGACCGACGCAAAAAACGGCCGCTCTTGCTCCTCTCCAGCCTCTGCCGAAACCTGTCCCGCTCTCTCCTGAAGGAATGTCACTGCCTGCTCCGCCACATCCTTCGCCCGGTCGCCGGGTACAGGCAGTACAGTCTCATAACCCAGCTTGCCGGCAGACGTCGTGTTCGTTCCACCGGGTTCGCCGATCGTCTCATGACTGAAGCCGATGAGTGCCGTCTCGTAGCCCGCCTGTCCCAAGGCCATCGGCAGCGTGGTCACCTCAGGGTTGATGGAGAAGCCCAAGTGACTGAGCCCGATCATGCCGTGGTTTTGGGGATACAGTCCTGATAGGATGCTCCCTCTGCTCGGACTGCATTGGGGTGCCGGACAGAAGTAGTTATCGAACCGGACGCCTTCGGCCGCCAGCCGGTCGATCGCGGGGGTTGCCACCGCTTTGCCGTAACAGCCAAGATAACGTCCCGTGTCATGAGAGATCATAAGAAGTATATTTTTCTTGTGCATAGGTGTCATCCTCTCTTAGTCAACTATGTATGATGCAACCGGGGTTGTCGGCCTCGAGTGACGCCAATCCACCACTACATCCCCCCAATATGCCCAAAGCCGGGCCTTCTCATCCAGTCCAGGATGCACCTGAGATAGTATCGGAGAGAACGCAGGCTCACACCGGTCCTGCGAGACAACTCGCTGATGTGCATTTACCATCCTCCTTGTCTTGCTTCCTTACCATCATTCTAAACCATCACATCATGTGAAGGTCAATATACAACCACCCCCGCAAAAAAATGTGAATTATATCACATAATTCACTCAAGTTTTCCGATATGCTTGAGCCATACATCACACACGCACTTGCAACATCCAAGGAGGCAAATACCCATGCAAAGAGAAAAACTGGTCGTCATCGGCAACGGCATGGCTGGCATCAGCACAGTCGAACAAATCCTGAAGCTCACCTCCCGTTTCGACATCACTGTCATTGGCTCGGAGCCCTACCCCAATTACAACCGAATCATGCTGTCCTATGTACTCGAAGGCAGCAAAACGCTCCAGGACATCGTGCTAAACGACGTACAGTGGTATGAGGACCATAACATTACGCTGCACATGGGAACGACGGCAGCCCGGATCGACGCGGAAGCCCGCGAGGTCGTCACGGACCAAGGCGCACACATCCCCTATGAAAAGATAATTATCGCCACAGGCTCTAGCTCGTTTATCCTGCCCGTTCCGGGTCATGACAAGCAAGGCGTTGTCGGCTTCCGCGACATCGCAGACTGCGATGCGATGCTGGAGGCCGCACGCACCTACTCCAAGGCCGCCGTCATCGGCGGCGGGCTGCTCGGGCTCGAAGCGGCCAAGGGACTCGTCCAGCTCGGCATGGATGTGACGGTCGTCCATCTCATGGAGGATCTGATGGAGCGCCAGCTCGATCCGCAAGCAGCCGCGATGCTCAAAGCCGAGCTGGAGCGCCAGGGGATCAAGTTCAAGATGGGCGCCCAGACGAAGGAGCTGATCGGCGGGGAGCGCGTCACGGGTCTCCGGTTTGCCGATGACTCCGTGCTGGAAGCTGATTTTGTGGTCATGGCGGTTGGCATCAAGCCTAATATCGCTGTTGCCAAGGATAGCGGCATCGAGGTCAACCGCGGTATCGTCGTCGACGACTATATGCAGACCTCCCTCGACCAGGTGTACGCTGTCGGGGAGTGCGCAGAGCATCGCGGCCAATGTTACGGTCTGGTCGCCCCCCTGTTCGAACAAGGCATGATCCTCGCCAAGCATATCTGTGGTTCGGAGTGTGCGCCATACGAAGGCTCGGTCGTCTCCACCAAGCTGAAAATATCCGGCGTCGACGTCTTCTCGACAGGAGAATTTCTGGACCGCCCCGAACTCACGGTCATTGCGCATAAGGACGACTGGAAACGGACGTACAAGAAGATCCTGCTCCGAGAGGGCGTAATGGTCGGCGCCGTGCTCTTCGGCGATGTAAACGATTCGGCACAGCTCCAGAAGCTTGTCCGGCAGCGCGCAGTCATGACGGATGAGCTGTATGCTTCGCTGATGGGCACCGGCTGCGGCGGACACAGCAAGACGGCTGCAGTCGACGCGATGCCCGATGACGAGATCGTGTGCGGCTGTAATGGCGTCACCAAAGGCGCGATCGTCGAGGTCATCGAGAACCAAGGGCTGACCAGCGTAGACGAGATCAAGGCTTGCACGGGCGCTACCCGCTCTTGCGGCGGCTGCAAGCCGGTCGTGGAGCAGATCCTGCAGTACGTGCTTGGCGACGGGGTGACCAGCAGCGCCAAACAGGGCATCTGCGCCTGTACGCCGCTCAGCCGGGATGAGATTGTCGCTGAAATCCGCGAGAAAGGGCTGCAGACGAGCAAGGAAGTCATGAACGTGCTGGGATGGAAGCAGGCCGAGGGCTGCTCCAAATGCCGCCCTGCTGTCAACTATTACCTCGGCATGATCTATCCGGACACGCACGAGGACGAGCCGGAATCGCGCTTCGTCAACGAACGGATGAACGCCAACATTCAGAAGGACGGCACCTATACAGTGGTTCCCCGTATGTACGGCGGCGTGACGACGCCGGAGGATCTGAAGCGGATCGCCGACGTCTCGGTCAAATACGACGTCAAAGCTGTCAAGGTAACCGGCGGGCAGCGGCTCGACCTGATCGGGGTCAAAAAAGAAGACCTGCCGCTCGTCTGGGCTGAGCTGGATATGCCTTCGGGCTACGCTTACGCCAAGTCGCTGCGGACCGTCAAGACCTGTGTGGGCTCGCAGTTCTGCCGCTTCGGCACCCAGGATTCGATGGCGATGGGCGCGCTGCTGGAGCGCAAATATGAACGGCTGGATCTGCCGGCCAAATTCAAAATGGCGGTCAATGGCTGTCCTCGCAACTGCGCGGAAGCATGCACCAAGGATATCGGCATCGTCGGGAATGACGGCGGCTGGGAGATCTTCATCGGCGGCAACGGCGGTGTCAAGGCCCGCCTGGCCGACTCGCTCTGCAAAGTGAAGACGGACGAAGAGCTGATCGAGCTGTGCGGCGCGATTATGCAATACTACCGCGAGACCGGCAACTACCTAGAGCGCACATCGGAGTGGGTGGAGCGCCTGGGCCTCGCGCACATCCGGGCCGTCGTCGTAGAGGATCACCAGGAGCGCAAGGCCTTGATGGCCCGCATCGAGTTTGCCCTGACGCATGTCGAGGATCCATGGAGGAAAGCGCTCCGCGGCGCACAAGGTCAGCCCAAGCTGTTCCAGGGCATCGAGGTATCCGCTCAGCCCTAAGGCACCCCGGCAAAGTGGAGTTTACTTTTGAAGCACTCCGGTACTTGCGGGTCCCCGGCGTCTACACATTCGAATAAGGAGAGATACAAGCATGACAAATCAAACGCAAACCTATTATGCTGCGGGAAGCGTCCAGGAGTTCCTGCCTCAGCTCGGCCGCGTCGTGACCATCGGGGAGCAGGAGCTGGCCGTGTTCCGCACCTCCGACGGCTCGGTATTCGCCGCCGACAACCGCAATCCCCATCCGAAGGGCGGGCCGCTGGCCGAAGGCATCGTATCAGGGCACTATCTGTATGACCCGCTCTACGATTGGAAGATCGACCTCACTACCGGAGCGGTGCAGGCACCGGACCAAGGGCAGCTGCGCATGTATCCCGCCAAGGTCGAGCGGGGCAGCGTCTGGATCGCCATCTAATCGCCGTCTAAATGTCCTAATAGTCATCTAGTCCTATCAGGGGGAACCAACATGTATACACCTAATGTAGAAGGCATCATCGAATCGGCCGTGAAAAAGCGGGACGCCATGAACGCCAGCCTATCCCGCTATATGGTCTCCGCCCTGATGTCCGGCGCCTATGTCGGCCTCGGCATCGTCCTCATCTTCAGCATCGGCGCGCCGCTGCTGGCTGCTCAGTCACCTTACCAGACGATGCTCATGGGCATGTCCTTCGGACTTGCGCTGACGCTTGTCATCTTCGCCGGCTCCGAGCTGTTCACGGGCAACAACATGTTTTTTACGATAAGTACGCTAGCCGGACGCACCACGGCCAGAGATACCCTGAAGAATTGGGGTCTCGTCTTTCTCGGCAACCTGCTCGGTGCGGTGCTGCTCAGCCTGCTGATCGTTGCCAGCGGCCTCTTCAAGACGGCCGCGCCGGAGCATATCCTGTTCGTGGTCTCGGCCAAGAAGATGAGTGCTCCGGTCGTCGAGCTGTTTTTTCGGGGCATCCTTTGCAACTGGCTCGTCTGTCTGGCGATCTGGATGTCTGCCCGCACTAAGGAGGATATCGCCAAGCTGGTGCTGATCTGGTGGTGTCTGTTCGCCTTCATCGCCAGCGGCTACGAGCACAGCGTGGCCAATATGACGCTGCTCTCCCTGGCCTGGCTCCTGCCCGGCCACCCGGAGACGATCACGCTCGCAGGCTGGCTGCACAATATGATCCCCGTCACGCTCGGCAACATCGTCGGCGGTGCCGTATTTGTCGGCATGGCCTACTGGTATGTCTCTCCTGTACGCAAGAAGAAGGACGCCTGACGGCGTCCTTCTCGATTACTCATCCCTACCAAGGCGCTAGGCGAGACGGCAAGGGATCTACCGTCCATGCCATCCGATCGCATAACTGCTTCATCAGTTCAAGCTTCACGGATGCATACGACGGATCGTTCCACCGGTTCTCGGATTCCGTCGGATCCGCTTCCAAGTCATACAGCTCTCCGAGCTGCTCGCCGTGGTAGGCTACGAGCTTGTGCGTCTGGGTTCGGACCATCGTGGCGTAGGCCGCGCGCGAATTATGTTTGAAATTCGCATCGTAGAACTCGCAGTAGACATTCTCGCGTCCCGTATCCTCCGGCGCGCCGCCCGATAGATAGGGCCACAAGGACCTCCCTTGCATGCCCCCGTAATGTTCGATCTCCGCCGCTTCCAATAGCGTAGGTGCCAGATCCACGAGCTCCGTCAGCGCGGAAGTGCGTCGCCCCCCCGGGATCACCCCCGGCCAGGAGACGATGAACGGCACTTGGAGGGAACAGTCGTAGAAATGCGGGCCCTTCAGATACATACCGTGATCGCCGAGCAGTTCCCCGTGATCCGACATGAAGACGACGATGGTGTTCTCTCGTTGTCCGCTAGCCTCTAGCGATTGCAATATCCTGCCTACCTGCTCGTCGATCAGATCGACCATGGCCCAGTAAGAGGCCCGGAGTAGTCGATGATCCTCATCGGTCATCTCCGAGAATGAAAGATGACCCTTCATCCCGTAAGCTCCTTGATGGTCAATGCGTTGATAGTGCGGCTTCTCATCCAGCTCCCCTGCCCGATAATTGGGCAGTGGAATGTCCTCCAGCCGGTCGAGATATCGATCCAGATAAGCCTTTGGCGGATCGAACGGGTGATGCGGATCGAACATATTGCACAGAAAGAACCACGGTTGATCGTAATTGGCGTTTGTCTCCAAAAATTGAATCGCCTTCTCCGCACACCAGGTCGTCTGATGATCCTCCGCGTCGGGTCCCGTCTTTACGTGACGGGAGCCCTCCACATGTATCGCTTTGAACTTCTTCCCTTTGAGTTGCAACCATTGCGTGTATTCGTTCGTCGGCCAGTCGGAGTTCGGATGATGCGACCAGAAGAACTGATGGAAGCCGTCATCAATGCGTCTCTCCATCGATCTGGTGACTGATGGATGGCACGCGGACAGGTGAAGCTTCCCGGACAAGCCGCAAGTATATCCCTGATCTGCCAGTATTCTTGAGATGAGCTTCTCGTCTTCCGGAATGTTCTGGCCGTTCGCCCGGCAGCGCGTTGTCCGCGGATATCTGCCGGTCATAAAGCTGGAGCGGCTCGGCGTGCAGACCGGACTCTGGCAGAACGCCTTCTCGAACAGGACACCCTCCGCCGCGAGCCGGTCAAGATTTGGCGTATGCACCCAGTCGTTCCCGTAGCACCCCAAGGTGTCGTACCGCTGCTGATCTGTGCAAATCCACAAAATGTTTGGTCTTTGGTTCGCCATCGTTTTCTCCTTCGTCATGACTTATACTTGAGGTCGTACGCTTCTTGCTTGAGTTCCACGAATCGCTCGATGTTCAGATTCTCCAGCTGTTGCAGATAGCTGTCCCACTCCTTCTCGATATCGATATCGCCGGTAATCGCTCGGGTCATCGTCTCTACCACATAATCGGTAATCGTCTGCTGCAGATCTGCGATCTCGACTGCCTGCTCTTCGTTGAACGTCAACGGCGGCACGACCTGATCCTCCGCCGACGCATGAGGGAAGTACTTGGTCGTCGCTTCTTCGAAGAGCACCTGCGCCAGCTCCCCCTTGTTCACGACAAGCCCGGCACGCATCGGCGCGGGTTGTACCATCGGCCCCTGATTGGCCCAATATACGTTCTGGACGCCCGGGTACACCTGCAGCTTCATCCAAGTGCCCTGTTCTCCATTAAGTCCCAATTCACCCGGCTCCGCTTCTCTCCACTCTTCGCCAGGACGGCCGTTAATGCCGCGCATCGTGAATTCTTCCGTCATCATCATATCTCCCCACCGGTAGCAGACCGCAGGGTCCTCGCACGCAGAAGTCACGATAAATTGCCCTTGATGGATCGGGAATGGCTTATACGGCGTGATCTTCAACCCGTCCGGGCCCGTAAGCGGAGGAACCGTCTTATAGTCACTCCAGCGATCGCCGTTCAACATCACGACCTCGGTGACGACCCCTTTCGGGAAGGCGCCGAGAATCGGCACATCCGGATTTTCCGCAAGCCGCTTCAACTGCGTATTGTCTTGCGTGAATGATTCGGGCATCAACAGCCCCTCGCTATACAACCGATGGAGATATAGCAAGCCTTCTTTCCATTCGGGTTTGTTGAAGTTCACGTCCAATACGCCGTCGTTGATCAACAGATAGTTATTGTCATTTCCCTTTTCGTTTAGTATAAATGCATTCATCAGGAAGTCATCGATCTGGGCAAACCATCCGTTCGTCGACGCAGCCAGCGGAACTTCATCGGCAATGCCGTTGCCGTTCGGGTCTTGCGTCTTGAACGCTTTCAGGACTTCGTAGAACTCCTCCGTGGTTTCCGGCATCTCCAGCCCCAGCTTCTCCAGCCATGGCGTATAAATCCACATCCGCTGCGGTGTCATGCTGTGGGGATTCATATCCACTCTCGGAAGCCCATAGATATTGCCGTCCGGCGCCGTGATGACCTCTTCCGAGCCCGGCACGCTCTCGTACATTTGCTTCGCGCCGTAGCCGTAGGTATCGATCAGATCGTTCAGCGGCAGGAAGACGCCTTGCCCGCCGTATACCATCATCTTGGAAGGGGATACACCGAAGTTCAGAATAACATCCGGGTAATCTCCGCTGGCGAGTGCCAGATTCAAGATCTGTTCTCCGTCTGACGGCTGAGCGACCTCCCACTCTACTTCGATGTTGGTCTGCTCCTCCAGCCATTTGGAGTACTCATTGGTCTTGTAATCCTCCACATTGGGGTTGCCCAGCATGAGCACCTGGATCTTCGTCTTCTCTGCCACGATCGGAAGTTCCCCGGCAGGCGTCGCCTTGGAAGCGCTCTCGACTCCGTTCGAGTTATGGGTACCGGATGAGTTCGTTTGTCCGCCATCGGTTACCGTGCCGGATTCGGCATTGTCGGTGCATCCCGCCGCCATCAACGCAATGAGCGATAGCGTAGCGATCCACATGAGCTGTTTCAGTTTCATAATAAGACCCTCCTATGAATTATCCTTTCAAAGATCCGATCATCATACCCTTTACGAAAAAACGCTGCACGAACGGATACACGATCAAAATCGGCGCCGTTGCAATGACGATCGTCGAATATTTCAGCAATTCCCGCAGTCCGGCGAGATGAGCCGCACTCTCCGCATCCGCAAGCATCGCATCCTGGATCGAGTTCTGAATTAGAATGTTGCGCAGGATGATCTGCAGCGGCAGAAGCGCCTGGTCCCTCAAATAAATGAGTGCAAGAAAAAACTGATTCCAATGCCCGACCGCATAAAACAACGCGATAACTGCAATAATCGGTCCCGACAAAGGTAAAACGACCTTCCCCAAAAATTTGAAGTCATTGCACCCGTCCATCTGCGCAGCCTCCAGCAGCTCCTTGGGAATCGTCTGTTGAAAGTACGTGCGGGCGATGATCATATTCCAGATGCTCAGGGCGCCAGGAAGAATCAAGGCCCATCGGGTATCTAGCATTCCAAGATCCTTGACAAGCAAATAATTAGGAATCAACCCGCCGTTAAACATCATGGTAAATACAAAAACGAACATCAACAGGTTTTTCCCGTACAAATCCCTCCTGGACATCGGATAAGCTGCGAGAAGCGTGATGATAACGTTTACAAATGTCCCGGCTACAGTGTAAATCAGCGAGTTTAAAAACCCCGTTGCGATCTGGTTGCTCTTAAAGGCTGCTTTATACCCTTCCAGATTGGGTTCTACGGGCCATAGCCACACCTTTCCGGCAATGACGGCTTCCGTTGAACTGAAGGAAGCGCTGAGGATAAAGACAAGCGGATACAGCACGACGAGCAGAAGCAGGCCCATGAGAAAATAATTTACGATAGTGAAGATAAAGTCTCCCCGAGAGCCATGAATCCTTTGCCTTTTCAGGACAACCCCTCCTTTGCTCATGATGCCGCTGGTTACCAAAGGCTGGATTGCCCATACCTCCTCGCCGCCTGATTCACGCTAACGAGAAGAATCATGGCGATAGCGTTCTTGAACAATCCGATGGCAGCGGCGTAATCGAAATTTTGAACAGCCGACGTCAACCCGATCTTATAGACGTAGGTGTCGATGATCTCGGATGAACGAAGATTCAGATTGTTTTGCAACAGCAGCGCTTTCTCGAATCCCAGGTCCAAAATGTTGCCCATATTCAGGATGAGTATGATGATGGCGATCGGCAAGATGCCCGGTAGATCAATGTGCCATAATCGGCGGAGCTTGCTCGCCCCGTCCACTACCGCTGCTTCATGCAGCCCAGGATCGATACTTGCAAGCGCTGCCAAATAGATGATGCAGGCAAACCCCATGTTTTGCCAAACGTCGGACCACACATAAATCGATGAGAACCATTCTGCTTTGGCGAGGAAATTGATCGGCTCTATACCAACCAACCTCAGCAGGTTGTTGACCGCCCCCGTGCTTGGTGACAGGAATTGAATGATAATACCGGACATCACGACCACGGAGATGAAATGCGGCGCATACGTAACCATTTGCACCGTTTTCTTATACCACTTGCTCCCCACATAGTTCAATCCGAGCGCGAGCATGATCGGCAGCGGGAACGTCGCAGCCAATTGGTAGAGACTCAGAACAATCGTGTTGCCGAGCACTTCCTGGAATTTGGGATGGTTCAAGAATCGGATGAAGTGCTGCAGGCCGACCCACTCGCTTTCCCATATTCCTTTTGTAATAACGAACTTCTTAAAGGCGATCTGAGCCCCGTACATCGGGACGTAACGAAACACAACCAAGTACAACAAAGGCAAAGCCAACAACACATATAATTGCCAGCTTCTGATCAGCGACTTGACTGCCGGGAAGCGGTCCCTCAACTTCCGCGCGGTCATGCTCTTTGAGGCGACTGCCTTTTCCACAAGAAAACGACCTCCTTTCTTAAAGATTGCCTGCCGGAACAGCGCGAGCCGTTCACATGAGGCACCTTTTATGATAGGAGGAGCCTTCCTTGAAGGAAATGGGATATCCGCGCTTGACTGTGCAATCCATGACTAATCGGCATGTGCATTTCATGCTTGACTGTGAAAATCATGATGTGTTCAACATTTTTCGCTGTTACGAAAGGCAGTAGCGCTTAGTCCATAGCTTCGCTTGAACGCGCGGCCGAACGTGTTGGACGAATGGTAACCGCTCTCCTGTACAATATCGCTGACCGACATTTCGGTATGAAGCAGCAAATATTTCGCCCGCTCCATACGCAGCTTCTCTACGTATTCGGAGAAAGGAAGCCCGATATGTTCCTTAAAAAACCTGGACAAATACGATTCTGAAATTCGAAACCGGTCTGAGACGGACTTGAGTGAAATCTCCGGATCTGTGTATTCTTCTTGTACATAAACAATGATGCCTTCGATCAAGGCGGAATTACCTTGCTTCTTCCTCTCTGCCGAGATTTCCGCAACGGCCAGGAACATCTCGGCTAACTTCTCGAACGCAATCCGGCTTTCCTCCAATGACTCCACAGGCTCCAGGAATGACTCAAGGGAACGTTCAGTCCCAGCCACACCTTCCCCATGCACGATCTCAGGAAGCTTCAGCAAGCTGCCGATCATGTTGGAGATCAATAATTGCTGCATTCTCAAAGTTAATGCCCGTTGCACGAAATTTTCTGTGCGCAGCTCCTCCAGCAGGCTTTTGAGCGCATCCGTTTCTCCGGACTTCATGAATGTAAGCACCCGTTGCTCGGTATCCCCGGGGAAATAGTATTTATGCCGCTCCTTGGGCAATTCATCGTACCATACGATACCGTTGTCGAGATGCCATAGATTATAATTCAGAGCGAACTTCGCCTGCTCGTAAGATCTGGAGATGCCCTGCAGTGAATGCTGCAATGTACCGACGGCTATATAAGGGTGAAGATCAAAATATTCTGTCATCTCCTCTTGCACCTTCTTCAGAGCTTCGCCAACGAAATCTTGAAGCGGACTCCCCAAAGGCAGGCCGCCGGACAAGATGACAGCGATGATGTTATCCCCAATGTCGTGTACGCACAATTCTTCGCCGAACACGACAGCTATCGTTTCCCTCAGCCAGACCCGACTAACCTCGCGTTGCTTCAAACTTTTCTGATTGGCCATGCCCTCCTCGTGCCGAAGCTGGATCAGCACGACGACATTCCAATCGTTACGCAGCTTTACGCCGGTATGCTCCGCCATCACCTGAATCTCAGTTTCTGTCGCGAACTGTCCTTTAAGCAGATGCTCCACAAACGCCTCTCGTAGAAATGGCATCCGCTCTTCCACCTTGCGGCGCAGCGCCTCATGATGCAACGTCAGCAGACGTACGGGCTTCTCATGCCGATAAGCCATCACGACGGCTGCAGCAAGTCCCGCCGCGAGGAACAAGGCGGCGATGATCATCGTTATTTTTTTGACATAATTCACTTTCTCCAGAACGATATGCATAGGCTGAACGGCAACGTACTGCCATCCATTATAAGAAGAGGTCGTATGAGTAACCATCATCTCGCGTTCGCCGATCTCAAGCTTGCTGACGCCCTCGCTGCCCTCCAGCTCGACTAGAGCGGGCATGACGTCCCCCCCTTCCGAGATATAGCTGATCAATTGTCCGCTCTCATCGGCAATATAGGCCCAACCCTCGTGCGATAACTCGAGCCCCCGAAGCAAGTGCTGTACCTCCTGGTTATCGATCAGTATAACGGCCGCGCCGCTCGGTACGGGCGGCAAACCCAGCGAATGGATATAGGTCAACACCGATCTGACTTTACCGTCCATCCGTACTTCCGAAGCGGGGAGCACCTGATGCTGACGGAAATCGCCCATCATCTGCTGCCTCCACTCCTGATAAGTAAAGTCTGTATAAGTGACGTTGTGCTTATAGAAGCTGGGGAGCGACTCCGACAACGTCTTGTTGACGGCCAGATCGCTGAGATCGAACAATAAATAATAGGTCAGCAAAAATTGATTCGTGACCCTGTATTCGTATAACTGTTTTCGCATCTCGACAATTTTGAAGGTGTTGCCCCCTTCATACGGATGCCTGATCGAGGCGAAGTGAGACACCTTGGCATTCATCTCCAGCTGTGTTGCAATCGCCCCTAGCTCCTGCAGACGCATATCCAGTATCGTCCGGCTCTGCTCCAGGACAATCATATTGGTTTCTTCCATTTGCTTCTCGATCATGTCAGTCGTCTGCGCATACATAAACCAACCCACCAATAAGGCACAGAGTAAATAAACGACATAAGGAACGAAGAAACGAATCATGCTCTGCATCCCCCTACTAAAGCGTTGTCATAACGTTTGATTGTATATCAGCACTCCTTTCAAACGAAATGAAAAGTCGGTCCCCCGCTAGCGGAGGACCGACGACTATATCATTGTCTTACCCGTCAATCAGACCGGATCGTTGCAGCAGCCGCTGCATGATGGTCGCTACTTCCGCCCTTGTCATGAAGGCTTTTGGAGCGAGCATATCTCGGCTTCGGCCGGAGATGATCCCTGCGCCAACGCTGTCGCGGACGCCGGTGAGCGCCCACCCCGCTACCTCGCCGATATCGGAGAAGTCGGCCAGCAGCCGATCGGCGTCTTCATCCGCCGGTGCTCCCGTCAGTCCCGTTATCGCCATCGCCTTCGACATGATCAGCATCGCCTGCTCACGCGTGATCTTCTCATGCGGTCGGAAGGTGCCGTCTTCATAGCCGTGGATCAGACCGTAGGCATAAGCGGTCTGAACCGCGCTGGCGAACCAATCGGCAGGCTGCACGTCCGTGAAGGGACTCGGCCCTTCCTCCAGCCGAATCCCCAGGCCCCGAACCGCAATAGCTGCAAACTCGGCCCGGGTGATGTCGCGATCCGGGCTATACCGATCCGCTCCGGTTCCATTCACAATCAGGCGCCCGCCCATATCGCTCACCGCTTGGGCGGCCCAATGGTCCCGTGTATCCATGAATTCCACCGGATGCCATACGACAGCGTACACGCTGTTCGTCAGGCTGCGGAGCTGCGCATGGTACTTGCCATCAATCTCCACTAGCTTGGTAGGCACGTGACGTATCGTCCCGTCAGCTTCTACTACAACCCCGGTCGTGACCCGCTCGGTATCGATCTCCTCTGCAAGAGCCATCGTGCGCTCCACATAGGCTCCGAACCTCGACACATCTATCCTGTGATCGCCGTAAGCTGCGCTCACTTTGAAGTCCAACGGCTCAACGACCGGCGTCAGTCCCGCTCGCTCCAGCGAAGTCCGGACGGATGCGGCGTCTGCAGCCGATAACTCGGCCAGTTCAAGCTTGATCTGGATGTCCTGCAGGGCAATACCGGCCCCGAACTGCTCTGCCATCGCATCGATATTCACTTGCGCTGCCGGCAGCCTGTAGCTCGCTCTTTCTGTATGAACTTCGATCATGCCTTGCCTTGCTGCGATATCGCGGAAGAGCCGTCCGTTCAGTACGCCGATGATCACATCGCTGCCGCTCACCGCTGGAATCGTGACGACCGGCCGCTCGCCTTCGGTTTCGAGCAAGCGCTGCAGCTGTGCTTCGTCCAGTTCGACTGTCGTCACCCGTTGTCCATTCACTTCACTGGTCGTCGCCGCTCCTGCTTGCACCGGCACGCCATTCACGATAATCGTGTCATGCTCCGGCCCAGCAGGCGGCTGGGGAGGTGTATGGCCTCCATAGTAAGGCGGCTGGGGTGCTGGCGGCACCGGAGGCGTTACCTTATCTTCATAAGCCGGTTTCTCCCGGTCATACAGCTCTGCAATATCCTCAGCGAATAACGGCAATTCGTAGAGGCCCAGTTGACCGACCCGGCCTTCGAAATAAGCGGTGCTGGAATCTTCCCCAAACACGTCCATCTCCGAGCCAGCAGCGATCGTCGCCGTCCGGCTGCCCCGCTCAACATCGTAGAGCTCGGGGTTTCGTGAAGCCGGACTTGCCCCATCCTGATTGAGACTGGACTGCTTCGGCTGAAAGCCGGTCTGGACCTCGTCTGTCAGCACGCCGTCTATATACAGCTTCAACAGTCCCTCTTCATAGACGACGGTTACGAGACGCCAGTCTCCTGCTGCAAAGTCCGTACGGACGGTCTGCAGCACCTGCTCCTTGACGACGCCTGCGATGAGCTGGTTGTCCTCCAGCTTCAATGCCAGGCCGCCGTCATGGTTGCCTTCCTGATAGAGCATCTGGGC
This sequence comes from Paenibacillus jepli, assembly GCF_047238105.1. NCBI lineage: Bacteria > Bacillati > Bacillota > Bacilli > Caryophanales > Paenibacillaceae > Paenibacillus > Paenibacillus jepli. The sequence goes on along the minus strand of NZ_JBDFMD010000001.1, from coordinate 5,272,721 downwards.
ATCCCCGGTCTGATCTGCCTTGACCCACATCGAGACCGTCCGGTTGTAGAACGCCGGATCCAGATGCCCGAGCCTGATCGCATCGCCCGCTCCATCAAATTCGGCATAGCCCGACTCACCTGAACCGGGTCCGGCAAACGTCGGATTGCCAAGCACCTCGCCGTCGTGGCCGCGACCGGAGTCATCCTTGGCACCGCCCAGGAACGGGTAGCGAGACTCCAGAGAATAATGGTGGATCAGATTCCACATCTCCCGCGTGTCGATGATGGACATCCCGGCATGTCTGGCACGGAACGGGATCCGGAGATCCATGTGTTCTTCGGACCAGGCCGACGGGTCGGTGAGATCGGTCGTCGTTTTCAGTCCGAACTTGCCCGCCCACCAATAGTCGTACAACATATGCCAGCGTTCGCCGACTTTGAAGATCGAGGCGCCTTCCGTCCGGGACGGCGTCACGTAATCGCTGATGCGGCCGGGCTGCTCGTAAGATTCCGGATTTACGATTCCTTCAGCCGACCATGTCTGTCTATTTCTCATGCCGCCCTGATTTTCGTGAGTTTCATCCTTATAGAACATCATCCATACCTGATTGCCGGGGATGACTTGCTCGTCCGGAATACCCAGCTTTTCTCTGACTGTCTGGCCTTCGATGACTTCATCTGCATCCAGGGAATACATGCTCGCATCGATCGTTTTGTGATCCGGCGCGAAGAACACGTCGGCATCGCTGAACGTTTGCCAGTCTTTTGTCGTCATGTAATAATGCTTATTGTCTCCCGAGGCATAATTGCCTACAGTGGAAGACCAATAGATGACATATTCTTCATTCACAGGATCGTAGGACCATTCGGGCGCCCAGGAATTGAACACGACCTCGCCGCGGTCTTTATAAGCCTTCATGACATCCAGCATCTTGTAGTTGGTCCAATGAATCAAATCGGTCGATTCCGCATATCCCAGCATGCTGAATATCCCTTTGCTGTTCGGACCATTGACGGTTGCGCCCGTAAACATCAACCGCCAGATGCCATCCTCGCCTTGCGCAATAAACGGATCTCTGAGCGGATTGTCGAAGTCGGCTACCGGACGATTATTGTTCAGCTCGTACCATCTGAGCCCGTCTCTGCTGTAAGCCAAATGCAAGTATTCGTCCTTCTGTCCCGTCTGCGCAATATCCGAGCGGAAATACGACATCATATAAATAGGGGGACTATCCTGTTCCTCTTCGACGGTAATGGTGGCGGCGCCGATGATATCCCCTGCTTCAGTCGCTGCTTCAATGACCGTGCGGCCCGGTGCAAGCGTCGTCACCTTGCCCTGGTCATCAACGACAGCCACCGCCATGTTGTCGGAAGACCATTGCAAACGGGGGAGCATGGCATTCCCAGGTTCAGCCACTGTCGTCATGACATAATCGACGCCGACAGGCAGCGTGATCCGAACCGGACTCAGCCTGGCGCTTTGAAGCTCCGCAGCGGTGACGCTGATATCGACGTCTGCCGTGAACTCGCCATCGACCGTCGTTGCGGTTATCGTCGCCATCCCGGGCGATACCGCCGTCACATTCGCTCGCAGCGCCTCCGTAGAATCAATATGAACCACGGATGGCTCGCTGGACACCCAGATGAGCTCCGAGTTTGTCGTATTCACAGGAAGCAAGGAGGCGATCACGGTATGAGACTCGCCCAGATCAAGAGCGATCTCGCTCTCTCCGAACTGGATGCTTTCGGCCGGCACTTCGCCGATCGTCGGCACCACAACGGTGACGTATAGTCGCACATCATCGATCAGCCCTTCGAAGTGAGCCCCAGACACCGCGCCTCCGAACGCGTCCACCTCCGCCCGCCAGCCGATCGCTCCCACGTTTAACGCAGAGGCCACCACCGGGATGCCGGTATCTTTTTGCGCGGCCAGCACACCATCCAGATAGAGCTTGAAGTCCCCTTGGTCAAAGGTCACCAGCACATGATGCCAAGCCGAAGTATCGGTAAAATCCACCGACAGCACATGCCGGTTGGACGCGCTCACGACAGCTGCTTCAAGCTTGTTGTTGTTCAGCTGAATGGCCAGCCCGGCGACATTGCCGCCTCGTTCGAACAGCACCTGCCTCGTTATCGTCTTGTTGGCTTTGAACCACAAGGAGGCTGAATATTGGGAGAATTCATTTCTCAAAAACGTCCCGGACGGACCGTTAAGCGCAATGCGGTCGCTGGTCCCGTTCAATGAAATCGCGCCGCCGTCCACACCGCCATCAGGAAGCCAGGTGCCGTACGTGACAAAGGAATGACGATAGTTGCCCGAGCTATCCAGCGCAAAGAAGCTGCCCGGCTCCTCGTCCATTTTATACCAGGCCTCGAGTCCGGTATTCGGCATGCTGATCACGGCTTGCTCCACCTCCGGTGTCTCAGGCTCTTCTTCGTGGGAAGAATCATCCACAGATTTGATGCCGACATAGTCGACGCGGACGGTGATCGGATGGTCAGGTGCGACGTTGTTATTGCCGTACACGCCGATTTTGATATCCTCCATGTCAAGCGTTACGGGCTCTGCCGCTTGCACCCAGTTCCCTTCCGACCAATAATAGCTTGTATATTGATTGCCTGCCTTCCTGATTTTCAACTGGATCTGCAGACCTCCCGGATGATCGGTCATCCCTCCTCTGCTGTACGTCCCCTCCTTCTCATATCCTGTCTCTATGAGCTTGCTCTGGTTCCACACCTGACCTAGCTTATAGTAGTTGTCGGCATCCTGCATGACAATCAAACCGGCCTGTTGGTGGTTTCTCAGGATGGGCGCGTGCAGGCTGGCGACGATTTCGAAGTTCTCCGGCGCTTCGCGCAGGAACACGTTATTCAAGGTATTATTCGCCTGATAGAGATCGGTGGCCGTCGTCTGAAGGCTCAGATAACCCGGATGCTGGCTAAGACTCCATTTATCCGCGTCCTCCTGAAAAATCGTCCACTCCCCGTCAAGGGCAGGCGCATCAAAATGATCGACGGCAAACGCGGACAAGTCCGGATGTGCAGGGGGGATACGGTCGCTTGACAAGGCTGTGATCCTAATATTGTCGAAAGCCGCATTCCCGGCGGTGTTCCAGGCCCTTATCCCGAAGGTGCCGATAGCATGATCCTTGTCGGTGAACTTGAACTGGAACGTATCATTCAAATAAACATAATAAGTCGGGCCAAGTCCGACTACCTTCAACCGGTTCATGGCATTCGGCGTGACCTCGGCCGCATTCGCCCCCTCCAGACGATGAATCAGAGCGAACCTGCCGGTGCTTCCGTCGCGCGTCATCTTGCTGGCCGCCAGCGTCCCGTTTGAAGCAAAGCCGACGAAGTAGCCGCTCATCGTGTCTGCGCCCGCTCCGGGCTCTGTGACGCGGAAGACAAAGCCGCTATTTTGCAAGCTGTTATAAGGATTAATATCAGCTTCCATAATAAAGTGCTGCGGAGAGTGACCGGTCAAGTCGACCATCATCGCTTTGCTGCCGTCTGCCCGGTTCGCCACCAGCTGTCCCTCGGCTTCCGACCAGGTGCCGTTCGTCGTCTGGCCGGCATACCACTGCCAGGCACCGGGATCGAACGTGCTGAAGTCATCGCTCCATTCCATGCTGGTCTCTGCGATGACGTACAGCCCTTCGACCGGCTCGGAGCGCAAGCCCCCTTCCCCTTCGACATACGCCCGTATCTGCGTCACGTCCTCAATGAGGATGGGAGTGGCGTATGCCGGGGAGCCTGCATGAGGCTCGCTTCCGTCCAGCGTGTACCGAATGACGGCTTCTGGCGTATCCGTATGCAAGGACACGGTTTGCGGATGTTCATATACGCCGGGATCGATGTTAAATGTAGGCGCTTCCACAATTAAGCTGTCTGCTCGTGCCCCCATGGGCTGCAGCGTCATGAACACCATCAGAAAACTTAGCAAAACCGATCCGAATGCCCTTTTTTGTTTACTCAACCTTCTAACCTCCCCATATTTTAAAATCAGCGGGCCTGCATGTGGCAGTCCCGCTTCTTGTGCTGTCTGATCAGCCCAGATTAATGGCTCTTACCTGCTCCAGCGGCACCTTCGGCTCGCGGCCTTCGGTGAGCAAACCGTTGATCTCCTGCTGCACGTCGGTCACCTGTGTATAGCAATAGCCGACGATATAGTCGAGGGACCGGATCGCATGCGTAAGACCTGCAAAGCGTTCCATGAATGCTTCTGTCGAGGCCACCTGCTCCCCGTAGCCCCAGCCCTTGTCCGACTGGAATGCGATGCCGCCGAATTCGCTGATGATGATCGGCTGTCCCCGATAGCCGTATCCTTGCGCAAACGCATGCTTCCAGTGGTTGCAGCCCTTCTCTCCCGACAGGATTGCGTCCTTGTGGTCCTTGTAGCGGGCCAGGAAGCCTTCGCCGGTGGCGACATAATCATGCAGCGTGACGATATCCGACACTGTATGCTCCCAGCCGTCGTTGACGATGACCGGCCGGTGCGGATCATACGATTTGGTCAGATGGTAGATCCCTTCCGTGAATTGCTGCTGTCGCTTGTCATGTGCAATGTTGCCGATGCCCCACGATTCGTTGAACGGCACCCAAGTGATGATGCTGGGGTGGTTATACTGCTGCCTCAGAATCTCCATCCATTCCTTCATGAATGGTTCTACCGCACGGTCATGGAATTCGAATGTCGCCGCCATCTCCGACCAGACGAGCAAGCCTTTGACATCGCACCAATACAGGAAACGGGCATCCTCGATCTTCATATGCTTGCGTACGCCGTTGTAGCCCATCTGCAGGATCAGGTCGATATCCGTGATCAGCGCTTCTTCGTCGGGAGGCGTCAGATGACTGTCCGTCCAGTAGCCCTGGTCCAGGATCAGCCGTTGATAAAGCGGCGCGTTATTGAGCAGCACCTGGCCGTCTTTGATCGACACCTTGCGCATGCCGAAGTACGAGAGCGCCCGGTCGACGATCTGCCCTCCAGAAGTCAAGACGAACTCCACGTCATACAGATTGGGCCGGCCCGGCGTCCAGTACGCCCGCTTCCACGGTCCGTTCGCCTCGTGATGCAGATCGACCTCGACAGAGAGGCAGGGGCGGTCGATGGCCAGCGCAACTCGCTTGACCGGACGGTCCTTGAACGTCACGATCGCTTCCAGCAGCAGCTCGCTGCCCGGCGCGATCCCGTTCACCTCATAGTCGAACCGGACGGTATGCCGGTCCAGATCCGGCGTGATCTTGACCGCCTGTACATGCTGCTCGGCCACGTATTCCATCCATACAGTCTGCCAGATCCCCGTCGTCTGGACGTAGAAGCACTCGAAATTGTCCGCGGTCCAGCGCTGCTTGCCCCGGGGCTGATAGCAGCTGTCGCTGTCCGTCACCTTGACCGTAATCCGGTTCTCTGCGCCGTAGACGAGATAAGGCGTCATATCGACGGAGAACGCCGCGTACCCGCCTTGGTGCCCGCCTGCCAGCACGCCGTTTACCCAGACACGGGCTTCGTAATCGACGGCCTGGAAATGCAGAAGCGCCCGCTGCCCGGCCGCCTCCTCCGGCACGTCGATGGTCCGGCTGTACCAGACGCAAGGATGAAAATCCTCGATGCCGATGCCGCTCGCCTTGGTCTCGTAAGTGAAGGGGACGGTAATCTTGTGGGTTCCCTCAAACGTCTCCTGCCACTTTTCCAGCTCGCCTGTGCCCTCGTCATCGAACCGGAAGTCCCACGGCCCGTTCAGATTATGCCACTTCCCGCGGACCAGCTGCGGTCTGGGGTAGTCCTTGGTGTATGATTTGGTCGTCATGACGCCTCCTACTTCCTAGCCCGAATGACAGCGGCGTATACAGAGGTCGGCCGCAGCGGCACGCCCTGGGCCCACTGGTCCATCGGCACCGCCCGGTCACGGCACAGGATATTCTCCGGCTCGAACACGCTGTTGATGGCATCGTAGCCTTCTCCGGTGATTTCGTATAAGATCGTCTCGTCCGCTGCGTCAAAAGCCGTCAGGTCCAGCACCGCGTTCACTTCCTCCAACCCGCGATTGACGATCAATACGGTAACAGAATCGCCAGCCCCGTTCACGCCCGCCGTGACGTCCAGCTCCGGCAGCGCCTCCAGCGGCATCGCTGTCTGCTTGAGCGCAGGTACGGCAAAGGTGTCGCATTCCGTCCTCACGGGGAGGATATGACGCAGCTCGCGGTTCGCATACAGCTTCAGCACCTCAAAGGTCGGCGTTCCGTAGACATCGAGCGGGCGTCCGCTATAGCCTGGCTGTTTGCCGCAATACTGGTCGGCATAATAATCGCCGACGCGGATGCAGCCGCCGAGCCAGCCGTTCACCAGATCGGAGAAGCTTCCGATGTGCACCCTGTCGCTCCCGCGCAGCATCTCGTTGAGATTGGCCGCATTGGCGACCGCCGCGCCCAGCGTATGCTCGTTGGGCAGCCCTTTGCGGATCGTATTGGGATAGTACATCGTATTGTATTCCGTAATCGCGATGTTGACGTGCGCATGCTTCGGATCGGCAGCGATACTCGCGGCCGTCTCTGTCACATAATGCCGCGTGAACTCCGGAAAAGCGGCGATCGCCTTGTAGCGGTCTTCTGCAGGCGTGTCCCGGTTCATCCCGAACGATCCGTAGCCATGGTAGATGTGCAAGGTGAGATAATCGATCCACTCGCCCGCCTGCTCCAGCACCGGCTTGTTCCAGGCCTGATCGGTATGGCCGCAGGCCAGCAGCACGATGGACGCATCCTCCGCTTTCATGGCCTTGGCGAAGGCTACTGTGCGTGCAGCGAATGCTTCGGCGGAGCAGGTGCCGACCTGCCAAGCGCCCCACACCTCATTGCCGATCTCCCAATACTTCACGCCGTACGGCTCGGGGTGGCCGTTGGCTGCCCGCAGCGCGCCCATCGGCGTGTCGGCGCTGCCGTTGCAGTATTGGATCCACGCCGCAGCCTCGCTTGGCGTCCCGGATCCGTCATTGACAGAGATCAGAGGCTCCACGCCCAGCTCCCGGCAGAAGGCGATAAACTCGTCTGTGCCGAAATACTTGCTCGTCCAGCCTCCCCACGCTTCGTTGTACATGACCGGCCGCTCCAGGACGGGCCCGACGCCATGCTCCCAGTGGTAGGCGCTGATGTAGTTGCCCGACAGCCGCATCATGCCGGCATTGAGGTCCCGGGTCTTCTCCACGACCTCGCGCTTCACTAGCGCGATACTATCCGCAGCCAGCAGGGAGACGTGATCCAGCCACAGCATGCCGGTCGACACGTGATCCGCCCAACGGGGATGGTCTTCAGGGACGTAGATCCTCAGCTCGGCTTCTGCGCAGGCGCTTGACAACGACAGCGTCGTCTCATACTCGTGCCAGTTGTGGCTAGCCAGCTCGATAACCGCAGCGCCCAGTCTCTCCTCCGTACGGCGATCCACCGCCTCCACGGTCAGGGATGTGAGCTCCACCGACGCCCGGGCGACGATCTTCACTTGATAGTCGCCAGGTCCTTGGAGCGCAACTGGCTGCGCGATGCCGCCATACGCCTCGTCGTCGCTCAGCAGGCGGATGCGCTGAGCCCGCCCGGAGTGTTTAGGCGCCGGCGCTTCCAATGCGTATGCTGTATTGCGGCCGTTGGTGTAGGCGCGCCAGCTGCCGGATACCTCCTGCTTGGTTTCGGACTCGCTCTCGAAGTCCATATCCTTGAGCGGGAAGGCCAACATGGCTTCCATATGATCGCGGATATCCTCGACGAAGTGTCCGAACAAATAAGGGTTGACCGCATGGTCGCTCGCACTGCCGCAGTTGACGGTTATTTTTGCATGTTTACTCAAAACGAACCTCCTGTTGAACCATTAGTATTGTCGTCTTACCCTTTGATGGATCCGATCATGACGCCTTTGACAAAATGCTTTTGTACAAAAGGATACATAATCAGCACCGGCAAGCTGGACACGATGATGACCGCGAATTTGATGCTTTCGGCTAGGAGAATCTGTCGCTCCAGACCGACGCTGCCGCCGTCCATCTGCGACGACTGGCTGATCAGCAAGATTTCACGAAGTACCAGCTGCAGCGGATACTTGGCCTCGTCGCGGATATAAATCAAGGCGTTAAAAAACGAATTCCAGTGGCCGACGGCATAGAACAGCACCATGACGGCCAGAATGGGCTTCGACAGCGGCAGGATGATGCTGACGAGCAGCCGCCAGTTGGTGCAGCCGTCCATGTGGGCCGCCTCCTGCAGCTCCCAGGGGATGCTGGATTGAAAGTAGGTCCGCATGACGATGAGATTATACGTGGCGATCGCGCCCGGGATAATCAGCGCCCACATCGTGTCGACCATGCCGAGATCCCTGACCAGCAGATATGTCGGGATCAGGCCGCCGCCAAAAAACATCGTCAGCGTGATGAGTACCATAATCCCATTACGTAAAGGGAGATCAGGTCTCGACAACGGGTATGCCGCCAGGATCGTCATGACGATATTGATGGCCGTGCCTACGACGGTGTACAAAATCGAATTGCTATAGCCGGTCCAGATCCGGCCGTTCTCCAAAATGCTGGCATAGGCATCGACATTGATCCCCTTCGGCAGCAGCCATACGTCTCCGCGCAGTACGCTGGACGGGTCGCTGAACGAGGCGCTCACGGTAAACAAAAGCGGATATAAAACAATGATCATAATAATGGCGGCTATCCCATACACAATGGCGTCGAACAGCCGTTCATCCGACGGTGCGGACGTTATCTTCCCCTTATCCATGAAGAGGTCTCCTCCCTTACCATAAGCTCGTCTCCGACGTCTTGCGGGCGAACCGGTTGACCAGCAGCAGCAGCATGAGGTTGATCACCGAGTTGAATAGACCGATCGCCGCCGTATAGCTGTATTCGCCTTTCAAGATCCCCGTCGTATAGACGAATGTGGAGATGACGTCGCTGGATTCCAGGTTCAGATTGTTTTGCATGAGCAATATTTTCTCGAAGCCGACATTCATGAAATGGCCGACATCGAGGATCAGCAGGATAACGATGACCGGAATGATGCCCGGCAGCGACACATGCCAGATCCGCCGGAGACGCGAAGCACCGTCCATCTTGGCCGCCTCATACAGTTGGGGATTGACGCCGCTAAGGGCAGCGATGTAGATAATCGACTGCCACCCCATGTTCTGCCAGATGTTGGAGCTGATGAAGATGGTCTTGAACCAGCCGGCGCTCTCCATGAAGCGAACCGGCGTGCCGCCGAAGGCCTCGATAAGCTGATTAACCGGACCGGACGTCGGCGAGAGCATCGCCTGCAGGATGCCTACGATGACGACAACCGAGATGAAATGCGGGATGTACGTGATGTTCTGCAGCAGCTTGCTGAACGTCCGGCTTCGAATCTCGTTCACGATCAGCGCCAGCAGGATCGGGATCGGAAAGGCAATGAGCAGCGAGAACAAATTGATCGATATCGTGTTCCATAACAGTCGCCAGAAATAATAAGAGTTGAAAAAGCGCTCGAAATGGGTGAAGCCCTCCCAGGGGCTGCCGAGAATGCCCCTGGCCGGATTGAAATTTTTGAAGGCAATCTGCAGCCCGTACAGCGGGCCGTAATGGAAGATTGCATAAAAGGCGACCGGCAGCAGCAGCATGAGGTACAGATCATACCGCTTCGCCATCTTCTTCAGCAGACCCGTGCCTTGTTTTGGGCGGCCGGGCGCAGGGGCGGCCTCCGCGCGTTTAATCATGGTGCCCATGGATAGCCCCCTCCCTTTCTCCTGCAACGTTCGGTTTACTTGGCCATGTTGTCATAGGCTTCCTGGTACAGCTTTTCGAGTTCGTCAATGTTCATTTTCTTCAGCGTGGATTGGAACTCATCCCATTTATCAAAGCTGAGCGCTCCCACGATGAACTTGGTGCTTTGCTCTTCGAAATATTTGTCGATGTCGTTGCGCAGGATGTTCACCTGCTGAGCCGTCGCTTCATCGAACATCGGCGCCGCATAGCGGATCTCCGGCAAGTATGGCTCGAGCGCCTCGAAAGCTTCCTGCACTTGCGGCGGATTGATGAACGAGGCCACCTTATCGCTGATAATATGCGGCGCGCCGCCTCCCGCATAAGGGGTGATCCTCGCTTGGGCCTCCGCTACAGCGAGCAGCTCTTCCTTGTAATAAGGGATGCCGTCCTGCAGCTCGTAATGCTCGCCTTCGCGGCCGAAGCGCAGCAGTGTCGAGCCTTCGTCGCTGTAGAAGTAGTCGATCCAGCGCATCGTCGCTTCCGGATGCTGGTTGACCGAGGTGATCGCGAAAGCTCCGTAATCGCGCGGCACCGAGAGGATCTGGCTGTGCAGGCGGTCGCCGTGCGGACCTTCCGGCGGCGCGATGCCCACATATTGATCCTGGATCGACAGAAAGTTGTTGTTCGTCTGGTCGAAGAAATATCCCGTATTGCCCGTTCCCTGCTTGGCTAGATATTGCGCTTCCGTATGCGAGAACAGCTCCTGGTCAATCAGCTTTTCCGTATAGAGCTTGTTCAGATACATCAGCAGCTCCTTGTAGCGCTCATCGCCGCTCCAGATACGGACCTGGTCATCCTCCAGGTTAATGTTGTAGCCCAACTGCGAATCCAGACCGAATGCCCCGGCCATCTGGTTGACGATCGGCATGCCGACTCGCGCAGTCATCGGGATCTCGTCTGCCTCTCCGTTGCCGTTCGGGTCGCCGTCCCGGAAGGCTACCAGCACCTCGTACAGCTCATCCGTCGTCGTCGGTACATCCAGACCGAGCTTATCCAGCCATGCCTGGTTGATCCATCTTTTGTCGGTGCGGGCCGAGCCCAGTGTCACGATGCCCGGGATCGCGTAGATATGACCCTCCGGCGTTGTGATGGCAGCGCGGATCTCCGGATACTCGTCCATGAGACTTTTTAGATTCGGGGCATATTCCTCGATCAGATCTTCTAGCGGGATCAGTTGTCCCGCTGTTCCGTAACGGATCGACTCCAGCTGCGACAGACCGGAGCGGTAGATGGCGTCCGGGAGCTCATTGGATGCAAACAGCAGATTTTTCTTTTCCGCGAAGCCATCGGTAGGCGTTTCGATAAATTCCACCTTGATATTGCTCAATGTCTCGTAATCCTGGAAGACGGGCATATCTTTGAAAGGTCCGTTTACGGGAGCGACACGGGTGAACATCTTCAGCGTAATCGGCGTTTCGACGATCGGGAAGCCCTCCGTCTTCACGCTGCTATCGGGCGACTCCCCGGGATCTGGGCTGCCCGTATTATTCCCGCCCTCGTTGCCGCCGTTGCTGCATCCCGATGCGATCAAGCTGGTGACGAGCAATGTGGCGAATGTGTATTTCCCCCACTTTTTTAGCATGCTTATAACCCTCCATACCTTCAATTCACCGCCTGAAAACCAAGCTTTTCTTGCAATTAACTGTAAGCGTTTTCTACCGGTGTGATTTTATTATAGTTCACTGCCCAGCACAGCAAATTACACATTTATGACTATTTACTCCACAAATTTTACCTCTTCTGTCCCGCCGTCTTGCCGGCCCCAAAGCGGCTCCAATACGCTTGCGGCGTCATGCCTGTCGCTTCCTTGAACACTTTGAAGAAATAATTGTGCGTAGAAAAGCCGACCTGATCACTGATCTGCTTGATCGAATATTGACCGCTCTCCAGCAGCCTTTGAGCCGCATCGACCCGCACCCGGTTCAAATACTCCGAAAACGTCGACTTCGTCTCCTCTTTGAAGATCCGGCTCAAATAAGACGCATTCAGGCCGATGAAGCCGGCCGCCAGCTCCAGCGTTACAACCGTCGAATACTGATCCAGAATGAAAGCGATCGCCTGCGATACATGGCGGGAGTAAACCCCTGCCGCAAGCCGCTCCTTGAGCACACGCAGCAGTACACTGTAATAGGACTGCAGCCACGCCTCCAACTCGGCGACGCTGCCGAGCCGGCTCAACTCACTGCGCGGGGGCAGCTGGTCCCGGTCTGCAGCTTCGGACAGGGACACGCTGCCCCTATTCAACGCCTTGTCGCCAATGTGCAGCAGCTCGCTGACGATCCCCTGTACGGCATGCGAATGGAGCGGCAGCGCGTGCAGCGGTTCGAACACTTTGGCGAGCAGGCGCTGTGCTCCCGGACCATCCAGCCGCTCGATGGCGATCAGCAATTGCTTCTGCTCTTCGATGGTGAGCGCCGTATGACGCTCCCGCTCCCCGCTCCCTGCCACCATGCCGACACTCCTGTCGAGCGCCCGCTCAGCCGCAGCGTAGCTCTCCCTGAGCTTCGACAGGCTCCCGCACGGATGACCGACCGCATAGATCGATTTCAAGTTCAGGTACAGCTCCAGGGAATGAGCAAGCTTGCTCATAGCTCGCGCCGCCTCGCTGGCTGCCGCATGCTCGCTTCGTTCCCGGAAGGAGAATACGACTGCGATGCGCCCGTTCTCTACATAAGTCGCCGTTCGTTCACGGATGTCTCCAAGACTTTGCTGCATCAGATCGACGGCTTGCTGGACCAGTCTGTTCGTCTGCACATCGGTATTGGATTCCGTCAGCAGCAGGAACGGCACGATCTGCAGGGTCGCTGCCGTGAATAACGCGGCCTGAGGGTACAATTCATGCCGCCATGCTCCTGATTCCCGCCCATGCGCGGCCGATTCCTTGCCTCTGACAATATCCGTGATCAGCTGCCGGACCGCTTCATCTCGGAAGCCGGTCGTCTCCCCGTCTGCTGCGCCTCCTTTCTGCTCGGAACCAGCAGTCTCATCCGATCGCTTCTCTCTTATCGCCTTTTTCAGCAAGGCCAGGAGCGTCTCCCCGTCAAGCCGGTGCTTCAACAGGTAATCGACCGAACCGATCTTCAAGCAGTCCCGGACATAATCATAATCGTCATAGCTGCTGAGCATGATCGTCTGAATCGACGGGTACCGCTCCTTGATTGTCCGATTCAGGTCTACGCCGTTCATTCCCGGCAGGTTGACGTCCAGGATGGCAATGTCGGGCGGCGCGTTCCCGATCATCGTCAGCGCCATCTCTGCGTCCTGGGCTTCGCCGCATATTTCAAACCCATGGCTGCTGTAATCCAGCAAATACCGCAGATCATTGCGAACCAGTAATTCATCGTCCACCAGAAGAATTTGGAACATTAGCCCACCCCCTCTTTTCCAGGAACCGCTCCCCCTAATTTAGGAAGCCGTATTTCAACGTTGGTGTACATCCCCAGCTCGCTGTACACCTTGATGCCATAAGGTCCTTTGAATTCATGCGTAATTCTCTCATGAACGTTGCGCACGCCCATGCTGCTGAACCGGGAAGAGTCACCCGCCTTGCTGTGTCCGCCAAGCAGCTGATCCATCTGCTCCTGCGACATGCCTTTGCCGTTGTCCGATACTTCGAGCATCAGATCGCCAGCATCCTCGTATACGCGGATGGTTACACAGCTGCCAGCAATGCTCGACCCGATACCATGCAGGACCGCATTCTCCACGATCGGCTGGAGCGTAAGCTTCATCATCGAGCAATCCAGCAGGGAGGGATCATCGATCTCCTCATGAAGCGTTATGGGCTCCATGTATCTGTACTTGACGATCGCCAGGTAATTGCGGACATAATCCAGCTCCTCCCGCACCGTCAAATATTCATTTGAATTGCCGAGCACTCCTCTCATCAGATCGATCAGCGCCCCGGAGACCTCCCCGATATTCGACGTCCCGTTCAGCTTGGCCAAGTATTTAATCGTATTTAATGCGTTGTAGAGGAAATGCGGACGGATCTGCGCCTGAAGCGCGGTCAGCTCGGCCTTCCGCTTCTCCTGCTCACTGACGCGGATGCCTTCGAGCAGCCGTTTCAATTCCTCTATCATTCCGTTGAATACGTGGTACAACTGCCCGATCTCGTCCTTCGTCGCGATCTCCTTCTTTGGAAAAGTCAGATTGCCGTCCTTCACCAGCATCATCATCGATTTCAACCGCCTAATGTTAAGCGTGATGCGCGAAGACACCTTTAGCGAACCGATCAAGACGATCAACAGGACGAGAACGGACGCCTCAAGGATGATCCGCCGCAGATTAGCCGACTCGGTGAGCAGCGAATCAAGCGGAATGAGTGCGAGCGTCGTCCAGCCCGTATATCCGGACTGCCGGCTCACCACGATGTACGTCCTGCCGTCAATCGTTTTTTGAGCCGCCTCGCCTCCACCGCTTTCGGCAAATTCCCGCTTCATATCGGCGACCTGATCTTCCGAAGGGGCAAAAGACGGCATTTGATCGGATTGGTAAACGAATCTATCCTCTTGGTCCAGTACGTAAAGCATGCTGTCGGCCGTCGGCTTCACCCCATAAGTTTTGCGGATGAACTCGTAGTTCAGATCGACCAGCACCACGCCGATCGTCTCCCGGTCGTACCGGATCTCACGCCCTACCGAGATCGTCTCGGACCCTCCCTCCTGCTTGAGATAGGCATGACGCGAGCCATTGCGCAGGATGTAGTCCATCATCGGCGTGTTGAGAAAGGTGCGGTCCAGCCACGGTCCACCGGAGAAAAAGACCTTCCCGTTCAGGGCGACAACCGCTATCCGTGTGATGTAGGGTTTATAAGTAATCAGAGACGACAGAAATTCCTCGATGCGCTTTTGCTCCAGGAACCATTCGTGACTGATTTCCTCCGATGGACTAAGCAACGTATCGATGACTGTATTTTTGTTGATGACGACGACCGTGTTCAGCCGATCGATCTCCTCCAGCATCATGTTCAATGATTCGTCGGCTTGACGGATACTGTCCGACACCGAAGTCACGGCATTGGACTTGATCGTCTCGCGCATATTGAAATAGACGATGCCCGAGACAGAAAAAATAGAGAGGAGCGCGACCAGGCTAAAGGCCAGGAATATTTTCCCCTGAATACTCGAACTAGGCGACATCCATCGCCTAAGAGCGGATAACTTCATCAAAGACAACACCTGCTTCTTCATTTTTGAAATCGCTTTCAAAAACTGCGCAAACGTGGTTATACCCTTTTCTGCCGCAAAGCCCGCGGCGATTGTTTATAGTACATTGTAAAAGCCCGGGTGAAGGCATACAGGTTGGCATAACCGAGCGATAGTCCGATCTCCGTCACGGAGGCGTCGGTCTCAAGCAGCAGCCCCCTGGCCTTCTCCATCCGGATCTTCTGCAAATACTTCATCGGGGAAACTCCCGTCTGGCCAGTAAACACGTGGGTAAAATACGAGCGGTGCACGCCAGCGAAATCCGCGACCTGCTGGACCGTAATCCCTTCGCTTGCATGAAGCGCCATATACTCCTCGCATTTGCGGATCCAGCCTGCAAGCTCCGTGTCGTCTGCCGGCTCCTCATGCAGCAAGGCCGCGAACAGCCCGTACAACAGCCCCTGCAGCTCAAGCGCCGACGACGGATGCCAGCGCTGAGCCTGCTCCAGCGCATCGATGAGCGCATTCACAGCCGCGTCTACCCTCGAAGTGACAGCGGCCCTTACGAACGGTTCTTCTGCCGAAAGCCCCGCCAGCGCCAGCAGCTCCTCTGTCCTGCCGCCGTCCATGGCCAACCATCGCATCTCCAGCGGCCGCTCCGCCTGCACCAGCTTGTAATGATACGTCTGATTCGGGAACAAGCAGAAGAGGTCCCCCTTTGCAAGCTCGACCTGCCGTCCAGCATACTCGAAACGCAGCTTTCCTTCACGCACGACATGCAAGCTGTAGCATTCGATTCTCTTGGGCCCGACCTCGTAATTGGGTTTAGCCAGGGATCTTCCGGCCCGGACCGGCCACAGCCTGACTGCCTTGTCCAGCTCCCCAGGCGTGTAGTAGATAAAGTCCGCATATTCATAATCGTATTCTCGCATAGCTGCCCTCCTTCAATTACCTAACAAATTACCATTAATGGATACTCCATCATCTTATACCCCAGCACCAGAATAACCATTAAAAATGGTATATGGATTCATAATAGTACTAAATCACATTTTCGTAAAGCCAACATAATGATATTTTTAGTGGAATCATCAAAGGCAGTTCCAAACGGCGCTGCATCCTTTGGGCGGCGTCCATGAAGGGGGGCCGACCCCGGCGCTGCAAAGGAAAAAAGTGCGTTGCAGCGTGCCGATCCGCCGAAGTGGGAGCAGTAAGGGAAGAAAAGTGCGCTACTGCGGGACGGATCGCCGACTCAGGGCAAGTTTGTCAGGAATAGCGCCTACTGTGTACGTTGGGGAGGGCTAGATGTTTACGGACCCAGTAGGCGCTATTCACGCATAATGCTTGAAAGTGGTGTGGCTGCGGACAGACGATCCGTTATCTGGCCGGCGGACACGTGTAACCATTGGTTAGTTGGGGAATAGCGGATCTGCTGTCCGATAAAGTGGCAGTCCGCGCCTACTTGTCAGGAATAGCGCCTACTGTGTCCGCTCGTGGAACGCCACAATGTAGAATGTTGCATAGTTTTCTAAACCAAGGTGAAACGGCTGTCGCCGTGTGCTTACGATGCCAGTTTTATGAGAAATAAAAGTAGCTTATAAAATTAAAAAAGACCGCCAACTGCCTGGCTAGGCAGAATCGGAGGTCTTATGGCTTGTCCAACTATTGATTTTGCAGCGCCTCTGGATACACGACGGTGTTGAAGATCTCGCCGCTCCCCTCGTCCTTGACGTTCACGGTCACCTTCTGCTCGTCGGTCTGGCGTCCTTCCATCATTTGGTGCATCATGCCCTGGATGCCCAGCCCCATCATGACAAAGGCGTCCATACTGTTCTCAAAGGCAGCCTGGTCGACCGTCAGCGTATATTCGCTGTACGTCTCATTGATACTGACATCCTTCACCGATGGGAATGTGCCGTCATTCAGCAGCTCTTCGGCATAGTCGGCGATGCCCTGACCGAGCTCGGCCAGCATCTCTTCGTGATTGGCCTTGGACATCGTATACGTCACTGAGCCATCCTCGTTGATGACGGCTTCCTTGACTCCCTCCTGCTTGGCCTGCTCGATGACCTGGTCCATATCCTGATCCTCGAACATGCCCGCCGGCAGCGTAATCTGGACATCCTTTGACTTGGTGTCCGCCCCTCCGGCCGCGCTGGTGTGCGCGCTGTTCTCCTGATTCCCCACATTGCTTGGCGCTTCGCCGCCGCAGCCCGATACGATCAGTGCCGCCGCGAGCAGGATGCCTGCTGCTTTTTTCATTGTACGATTGACTCCCCTGTTTTCTTATTCTGGATGCATCATGCTCCATAGGTATTAACGGTCGGAAGAGATGGAAAGTTGATACCGACCTCATGCTTGCGCATATTGATCTAGCGAATCAAACTCACCAGCAGGAAAAAAATCAAAAGAAAGATGAGAAAAACCAACGTTGGCGGTGATTGCAGTCTGGCTCCACAATGCGGGCAGACCTCGGCCGTGCTGGCAATTTCTTTTTGGCAGACTTTACACGGAATTAGACGGGCTTTCGTTCCCGGCTTAATAGCCTTCATAACCATACGTAGTGCACCTGCTTTCGGGCCGATGTGGAGCCGCCCCGGCCTTACTCTCGGGGTACTCCAAATTATGGGTGAAGCCGTTCTAGTATAATCCTGTCTCCTTTATCTTGCAAGGGGCCTTACCCATCTCCTAGCTTGGTGGACTGATATCCATAGTGAAGTCATCAGCAGCAGCTCGAAGACATTGGTTGCTGCCGAGCTCTCAATTGGCAGTTCGATTGCACTGCCGACCAGCATCAACAGTGTTCCGATGAACAGCCATGGACTCTTGCGTCTGCGCCACAGGACGATACCGGCTGTGAACAACGGGATAAGCACCAGAATGACCATGATGGGGGGCCCGGACGAGTCGGCAGCCGTATAGCGCAGCGCGCCGTATTCATAGACCGCTTCCAATGAAGTGCCGATCGTCTCATACAGCAGCTCAAGCACGACCAGCGCCAGTGTGAATACCCACGCCGCGGCACGGGCGAACGTCGAGCGCGCCCATCCGCTGCCTGCTCGGACGATCAGATCGTAGGCCACCAGCGTCAGCAGCGGCGTAAAAAGGGCGTGCGTCCAAAAGCGGGTTAAGCTTAGATGCTCCAGTAGCGCCCCCTCACCGATCCAGCGGCCCAGGCCGATCAGCACGTTATCCCACACCAGCCCGGCCGTTACGACCAGCAGCAGATAGCGAAGTCCCGGCTTGGCATCTCGCATGAGCAGTATAATCCCCCATCCAAGCAGCACAAGATATAAAGCCGCTAGGATCAAGAACAAGATGGAATCCATTTGTGAGCACCCGCTTTCCAAAAGGTTGTACACGTTATTACCCCGGAAATAGTAATCGCGCACATCACTCTTAGTGTTTCCAATAGGTGCTGTAAAGCACGATAATTTGCCGGCTATTAGTGAGGGCGGATGCTGCAGCAACCCTTTCGGCACAATCGCTGGCTTGAGTTGTTGCAGCGATCCTTTCTGCCGCTGCTGCGGCGCAATCGGCGGCTTGAGCTGCTGCAGCAACCTTTTCTGCCGTTACTGCGACGCGATCGCCGGCTTGAGCTGCTGCAGCAACCTTTTCTGCCGTTACTGCGGCGCAATCGGCGGCTTGAGCTGCTGCAGCAACCTTTTCTGCCGTTACTGCGACGCGATCGCCGGCTTGAGCTGCTGCAGCGATCCTTTCTGCCGCTGCTGCGGCGCAATCGGCGGCTTGAGCTGCTGCAGCAACCTTTTCTGCCGTTACTGCGACGCGATCGGCGGCTTGAGCTGCTGCAGCAACCTTTTCTGCCGTTACTGC
This sequence comes from Paenibacillus jepli, assembly GCF_047238105.1. Taxonomy (NCBI): domain Bacteria; kingdom Bacillati; phylum Bacillota; class Bacilli; order Caryophanales; family Paenibacillaceae; genus Paenibacillus; species Paenibacillus jepli. Next base: position 5,253,971 of record NZ_JBDFMD010000001.1, on the reverse strand, counting down.
GACGCGATCGCCGGCGCGGGCTCGTGCAGCGACCCTTTCTGCCGCTGCTGCGACGCGATCGCCGGCGCGGGCTCGTGCAGCGACCCTTTCTGCCGCTGCTGCGGCGCAATCGGCGGCTTGAGCTGCTGCAGCGACCCTTTCTGCCGCTGCTGCGCCGCAATCGCCGGCGCGGGCTCGTGCAGCGACCCTTTCTGCCGCTGCTGCGCCGCAATCGCCGGCGCGGGGCTCGCGCAGCGACCCTTTCTGCCGCTGCTGCGGCGCAATCGCCGGCGCGGGGCTCGCGCAGCGACCCTTTCTGCCGCTGCTGCGCCGCAATCGGCGGCTTGAGCTGCTGCAGCAACCCTTTCTGCCTCTGCTGCGGCGCAATCGCTGGCTTGGGCTCGTGCAGCAACCCTTTCTGCCGCTGCTAACGCCCTCTCTTCTCCGCTACCGCCCCCGCTTGGCCTTCTTGCACACCAGCTTGTATTTCTTGCCGTAGGCTCTCCCGTATCGGACGATCCGCCGGATCATACTCTGGTCCTCCAGCAGCGTGAATGGCGCGGCATCCGGGATCGTGTTGGCCTCCAGAATCCATGGCTTCAGCTTGCGGTCGACAGCAAAGTCCATGCCCAGCTCGTGGATGGGATGTGCCTTGGCATGCAGAGCCTTCACCGCTCGCTTCCCCAGTTGATCCATCAGCCGATACAGTCTTCTTCGCTGACCCGGTCCGGCATGCCGCCGCAAGACTCGGTCCGTAGCGTAGATGGAGCCGCCCTGGCTGCCATTGGTCACCACCTTGCGGGGATGCGCCACTCTTGTAAATGTGCCCGTTGTCTCCAAACCGCCTTGAGGTGTCCGTTGAACCATCAGCCGGATATCGAAGGGGCGGCTATTGTACCTCAGGAGCCTGATTCCCTTTTGGACGACGTGGCGTTCTCCCCCCATCTGCTTGCTGATCGATGCATAAGCCTGCTCATATGTGGCAAATGACCATTTGCGCTCGCCCAGCTGATACCAGTACCGGTGTTTTCCCGTTGCGTGCTTCTCCATCCGCATGACGCCTCTGCCCTGCGATCCGCTGTCCGGCTTGACATAGACCATGCCGTACTGTGACAGCATGCGGTATAGCCGCTGCTTCGTCACCCGATAAGTTGGCGGGATATGCTGCCGGAGCATCTTCTCCCTGCGCATAAGCGCAGTTTTGTACCCTTTGCCTGCAATCTTGCGTGCCATGCTCGCGCCTCCTTTGCTCGTTTCCTTCAGCATACGTTCAAGGGAAACATTCGATGTAGGCGGCTGACGTTACGGGAGGAATCATTTGGCCATATCCTTATTTAGAAGGCTTAGCCACTACAAACACGAGGAGGCTTGCAGCAAAATGATGCATCCCCAGGCGCTGCAGCATCAGCTGGCCCGCCTCACGCAGCTGCACCCCGGTTATGGCGCTCTGCTCGCAGAGCACGGGGTTCAGCCACTCACAACAGCCGCATTGACGGAGTTGCCCCTTCTGACGGCGGAGCGTATGGAGAGGGCCTACTATCAGCAGCCTCCGCCGGCCGCAGCCGGGCTTACCCTCTATCGGACCTCCGGAACCTCCAGCGGCGTGAGCAGGACGATCTATTATTCTCCGGAGGATGAGACACATTACCTGACGGCCAAAATGGCCAGCTATCGCACCTGGCTTGAAGCCTGTCCCCGGCGTTTCCAGGTGCGCAGGGCGTTTGCGGATGTCGGTACCGGACATGCCGCCAGTACGGCGCAGCAGATTTTCTCGGCGTTGGGCATGCAGACGGAGTCGATTTCGTTTGCCGAGCCGATCGAGGTGCACATCGCCCGGCTCAGAGCCTATCGGCCAGAGCTGCTCTACACGATGCCCTCTATCCTGGAGGCAATCGCCCGGGCCTCCGGCGATCCCGCATCGCTCGGACTCCGCAAGATCATCCTGGTCGGCGAGATCGCTCCCGCTGCCTGGCAGACCAATATGGCTGCGCGTTTCGGTATCGGCACGTTCGACATCCTCGACACATACGGTTCCATCGAGGTCGGCGCCATCGCTTCGTACTCGCACCGGCACAACCTGTATCTCTTCGCAGAAGGGATCTACGCCGAGACGGTGCCTGCCGAGCAGTTGGACCCTTCCTTTGAACCGCTGGAGGCTGGCGAAGGCGTGCTCGTCCTCACCTCGCTGCAGCGCAGCCTGTTCCCCGTCATCCGTTATGTCACTTACGACGTTATACGCGAGTTTTGCACCGTAGAAGTTGACGGCCAACCCCGTCAAGCATTCGGCTGCGTCGCCAAGCGCATCGGCAGCGAGCTCAAGCATGGCGAGAAAATCAGCTTGTACGATATCGAGAACGTCGTGCATAGTCTGTTGGGGGATGCCGAGCTGCGCGTCCGCGTCCGCGACAACAAGCTGACCGTCCGCATCCGCAGCCAGTCTCTCACGGACGAACGCCTGGAGTCGATCAGACACGGCATCGAGCACAAGATTCCTGCGATCGGACAGATGATCGAAGGCGGGATGCTGGAGCCTATCGAGGTGATCCCTGCATCGGAGCATGAGCCGTGGGAGCAGGGCCCCATAAAATCAAAAAAATTGTATCGTTAGGAGGCCGAGCGCTGATCATGACCCAAGACTGGATGGCCTGTATCGGCCATACGCCGCTTGTCCGGCTCTCCCGCCTGTTCCCCGGCGACAGGGACATCGCCGTTTACGCGAAGCTTGAGATGATGAACCCCAGCGGCAGCGCCAAAGACCGCCCCGCCGCGCAGATCATTGCCGCAGCAAGAGAACAAGGCCTCATCGGTCCCGGCTCGGTCGTCATCGAGTCCAGCTCAGGCAATATGGCGATCAGTATGGCTGCCATCTGCTCCCGGCTGGATATGCGCTTTATCAGTGTGATCGATCCCCGGACTACGCCGCAGAACATCCACATCATGCAGGCCTACGGAGCGGAGGTCGAGCTGGTGGAGCAGCCGGATCCCGCGACCGGCGAGTTCCTGCCGGCCAGGCTTGAGAGAGTCCGGCAGCTCTTGGCGCGCATCCCGAACAGCTATTGGCCCAACCAATATGAGAATCCCAACAACTATATGGCGCATCGGGACGGAACAATGCGCGAGGTGGCCGCCGAGCTCGACCGGGTCGACTGCATCTTCGGCGGCGTCAGCACCTGCGGGACGCTGCTCGGCTGTGCGTCCTATGTCCAGGAGCACCGGCTGGACACCCGGATCATCGCCGTGGATGCCGAGGGAAGCGTCATCCTGGGCGGCGAGAAAGGCAGGCGCCTGTTCCCCGGCCTGGGGGCAGGCATCGTCCCGCCATTTGGCCATACCGCCTTCATGGACCAAGCCGTCCAGGTCCCTGAAGCTGCTATGGTCGCCGCCTGCCGCCGGCTGGCCCGGCGCGAAGCTATCCTGGCCGGTCCCTCCTCGGGCGCCGTGATCTCCGCCCTGGAGCGCTTGTACCCCTCGCTGCCGGACGGCTCGGTCTGTGTCGCCATCCTCCATGACCGCGGCGAACGCTATATGGATACCCTCTACAACGATGCCTGGGTGGCGCAGCATTTCGGGGGTCTTGTGTAGGGGCAGTGGAGCGGAGCAGTGTGAGGGATGGAGCGAGTGCCCCGCTTAAGGGTTGGATTCGCACGCAACCGGGCCACGAGGAGAAATAAGCGGATCCCACCACCTTTACCGAATTCAAATTCTTTTTGCCCTTACTGAGCGAAGTAGATGCTAATCGCAGGCTGTTGAAAAATGGCCGGAGAGGCACAGAATCGAATCTGGAGAAGCGGAGCTTATGCTTACGAAGTCGCTTTCTTGCAGAAAGCGTGTGAGTCCCCGGATTTCACCCCTAAAAAGGGTAAAAATCAAAGAAATCTGGGGACAACAGCGATCGGAAGATCGATCCGTGACTGTAGGCTTTCTTTTGAGGGCAGCCTGTAATCGGCAATTGGATCTGCAAGCGGCCTCGTGGGCACAAAGCTTGAGTATGAAATATCGTGTTCGTTTAAGCGAACTGACGCAGAATGGCTCATTAAACACGATATTTCGTGTTCAATGAGCCTTTTAGAGCAGAAATCGCCAAACGAATATGATTTTTCACGTTCAATGGGTTGATTTGTTTCGGTTCGTTCCATCGAATACGATTATTCCGCTTCAGCCCGCCGGGCCATCGTTGTACTCGCAATCAGATCCATATGAGTTTTCATGACAGAATTCTAGTATTATCTCTATCGTTTCGATTGCCTATCTAGTTGGATGAGCTTATAATGACCCTAACAAGGAGGTCGTACTATGAACCCAAAAACTACGCTGTATTCCTTTAACAAAAAAGGACTCGCCTGTATTTTGAGCGTTGCGCTCATCGGATCGGCGCTCGCTATGAGCGGCACGGCAGCGGCCACAGACCATAACGCCGGGGTGCGTACTCTCTCCTCTACAGTAAGCAGTAAAGCTGTCCATGTCGTCATCGACGGAAGCCGCCGCTCTTTCCCGCAACCGGCGATTATTAAGGATGGAAGGACATTGGTTCCGCTCAGGGGAATCTTTGAAGCACTCGGCGCATCTGTTAGGTGGGACCAGGCGACGCAGACCGTAAGCGCCACCAAAGAGAATACGACGGTTATCCTGAGGATCGGACAGTCAACAGCAAGTGTGAACGGTCAGACCGTAACGCTCGCTGGACGAGCCGAAGTCATTGGCGGGTCGACGATGGTGCCGCTTCGCTTCGTATCGGAGGCGCTAGGGGCCAATGTCCATTGGGATGCCAGAACTTCTACTGCCATCATCCATACGGGAACCGGTGGGGCAGGCTCGGAGCCGGCTCAAGAAACACCGGGCGGGGAGACCACTTTTGCAACGCAGGTGGCTAATCTCGTCAACGAAGCTCGCAGCCAGGCCGGTCTATCGCCCCTGGCCTTCGATCAGGATCTGGCCCGTGTGGCGCTCGACAAAGCCAAGGATATGAAGGAAAATAATTATTTTGATCATGAATCGCCGACGTACGGCTCGCCGTTCGAGATGATGCGTGCTTACAACATCACTTACTCGTATGCCGGTGAGAACATCGCCAGCGGTCAACGGACAGCAGAGGAAGTCACTACGGCCTGGATGAACAGCCCCGGTCACCGCGCCAATATTCTGAGTAAGAATTTCACCAAAATCGGGGTGGGCTATTACAATGGATATTGGGTTCAGTTATTTACGGGATAGGAATATCGGGATGATCAGCTGATCACATATAAGAGATACGGAGGTAACAAGGTGAACTATCGACAATTAGGCCGGACCGGCCTGCAGGTAAGCGAAGTCAGCTTTGGCACATGGGCGATCGGCGGCTCGTGGGGGGCAACCGACGACCAGGAGTCACTGCGGGCGCTGGAGACCGCGATCGACGAAGGCGTCAATTTCTTTGATACAGCGGACGTATACGGGGACGGCCACAGCGAACGCCTGCTGGCGCAAGCGACCAAAGGCAAGGAGGACCGGGTGCATATCGCTACCAAGTTCTGCCGCCGGGGGGATATCCATGACCCCGCCACGTATGCAGAGGAACAGGTGCGCGCCTACTGCGAGGACAGCCTGCGCAATCTGCAGCGGGAGGCGATCGACCTGTATCAGGTTCATTGTCCGCCGCAGGCGGTCCTGGAGGACGGACGGGTCTTCGAGGTGCTGGACAAGCTCCAGTCGGAGGGCAAGATCCGCGCCTACGGCGTCAGCGTAGAAAGCGCTGAAGAAGGCTTGATCTGCTTGCGTTATCCCGGAGTCCAGGCACTCCAGGTCATCTTCAATCTTCTCCGGCAGAAGCCGCTTGCCGAGCTGTTCCCCAAGGCGCATGCCCACGGTGTCGGCATACTCGTGAGGCTGCCGCTGGCGAGCGGTCTGTTGACCGGCAAATTCACCAAAGAGTCCCGTTTTGAGCCGGACGACCACCGCAGCTTCAACCGCAATGGCGAGAGCTTCAATGTCGGCGAGACCTTCGCAGGCCTGCCCTTTGAGAAAGGCGTCGAGCTGGCGGACGAGCTCCGCTGGATCGCCGAAGGCCGCGGCACGATGGCGCGCGCCGCGCAGCGCTGGATCCTCGATTCGCCGGAGATCAGCTGCATCATCCCCGGTTTCAAGAACAAGGCGCAGCTGCAGGAGAACCTGCTCACGCTGGACACCCCAGGCTTCTCTACGGAAGAACAGGAGCGGCTGCAGCGTTTCTACTCCGAGCAGGTCGCGCCGCATATTCGCGGGCCTTACTGATAAGACAAGCGGGAAGAAGCCGTCCCCGGGTTCAAAGCAGACCCGGTTGGACGGCTTTTATTTTGTTGGTGCTTCGGCAGCTACTCCTTACGCATCCCGAACTACGCGAAACCCCTGATCGGGACCAAAGCCGCTGGGGTCAAATTTGCCCCGAAACGAAATCTCATTGTTGCTGACATCACCCATCCAGCCGCCACCCTTCACGACACGCCACTTCCCGCGCTCGCTTTCCTGGTCCTCATGCCAGTCCCAGCACCACTCCCGGACATTGCCGGACATATCGTAAATTCCCAGCTCATTGGCTTTTTTGCTGCCGACGGCATGGGTTTTGTTTTTGTTATTCTCAATGGCCGGCCAGTTCCAGGCTCCCGTAAGCGGCTGATCGCCGGCATTTTCCCAATACCAGGCGACTTCGTCCGCCTCATCGCTGCCGCTATACGTGTGCCCCCCGCTTTTCTGTCCACCGGCAGCCGCATATTCCCACTCCGCTTCCGTAGGCAACCGGTAGCCGCTCGCACCTTCATGGATCGTTACGCTCCATTTCAAAGGATCATACTCGTTTCGATTATCGGGATCCTGTCTCGTCTTGTCGATGGTGTAATACGGATCCAAGCCCTCCTTGACACTCCGTTTATTGCAATACTCCAAGACGTCATACCAGCTCACCATCTCTACCGGCAACTCGTCCCCCGGGAAGGCGGATGGATTATGTCCCATCACCTCCACCCACTCCTGCTGGGTGATTTCGTAAGCGCCGATGTAAAAGTCTTCCAATGTCATGCGACCGACGTCTCCGCCGGGCCCCGTCCCGTCAAACGTCCCTCCTTTTACAAATACCAACCGGTTACTGGCCTCCAATTTCCCGCTTGTCGCCGCCTGCTCCTGCGCGCACGCGGCGGCAGTTAGCGTCAGGACAACTACAAAAAGGACAACGCCTAGTTTTTTCATAGACAAATCTCCTTTGGATCGATAAGCTTAAGGAAGAGCGCGGAAGCAGACAAGGCTGCCGGCGGGCGAGGCCGACAGCCTTGGACAACTTGCATGAACGGACAGGCTTAGACGCTAGTCCGTCTACCGGTTACCACACCGTGACGTTGGAGCTTCCGCTGCTCTGATAGCCTTCCGTCGCCATCACCTGATACGACCAGTTGGAACCCAGATGCATGCCTCTGCTGGCCCAGGCATTGACATGGTTGGCAAAGGTAATCGATACGTTGCTTCCTGTCGGCCGTTTGGTCTGGCGGACGCTCCAGTACTGAGGGAACGTCTGCGTACCGTCGATCGATGGCGCATTGTAACGCATCGTTTGATAGATATCGTAAGTCCCGCCATCGCTCGTAACGGTACCCCTGTGCGTGCCGGTCGGTCGGTACGTGCCCCAGCTGTCGACGACATAATATTCGATGAGCGAACTTCGTGTCCAACCGTAGAACGTGAGGTAGCCATTGCCTGACGGAGCCCAGACGCCGGCATTGTAGTTGACGATCCGATTTGGCGTACCGTTGTGCCATCCTTTACCTACTACAAAATTCCCTGTATTGTACCAATTTACGCTATAGTTCCCTCCCGATCCGTTGACCGCATTAACCGTTCCGCCGCCGTCAGTCCAATTTTGCCAGTAATCCGTAGCCGCGCTTGAGGTTGCTGCGAATAAGCTCAAACCCATAGTCGCCGCCAGTAAGACAGACATCGCTTTTTTCTTCCACGTAATCATTGTTTTCCTCCTACGATTCGATTTTGGCAATCATCAGCTTCTACCCTTTCTCCTCTGCTACTCTCTCGGGTGTGCGTGACTTACCAGGTGCAAGTTTGCTTGACTATAAGTCTCTCTATCACCTCCTTGCTAAGGAAATTATAGAATGAAAGCGTATTCAAATACACCTAACAAATTATAGTTTTTACTCCAAAATTTTAACTAATCTATGTGAAGGATCGAATTTTCAGGGATTCAGGAACGGCAGATGGAGCTTGGGTCATGATTGTGTATCTGTTGCTTTTGCCTGATTCACCCTCGCTTCTATATGGTTAAGGTAAGGACAGGAACGAAAACCACTATTTAACTCAAGGAGGCGTTACACCATGGAAACCAACAACCGCTCCGTCGAATCAAAGGTGGATCAATCCTTGCAACAGATGAATGCCGGAGAGAAGGATGAGATCCTGCAAAACTTCGAAGAATTCAAAGGCTATCTGGGCAAACGAATCAACACAGCTGAGAAATTGGGCCTGAATGAGGAGCAGCTCGCAAAGGCTGCAGAGAAAGTGGCTGACTATCTGGCAGCACACGAACAGCCGCGCAACTCCGAAGAGCAGCTGCTGCAGGAGCTCTGGAAGGTAGGCACAAAGGAAGAACGTCATATGCTTGCGCATATGCTTGTGAGGATGGCGCAGCGCGCGAACTAAATAGATGTAAGAGAACCTTCTGCGTGAAGGTTCTCTTTTATATTTCCAGACAAAGGTCACGAGACAAACGATCAACGCCGCCACAGCCTAGCAACGCACATGCCTCCGCTTGCCTGTAGCATACAGCTGCTCTGCCAGCGGCGGGCTCGGGAGACTTGGTGTTGACGGAAGGACCTGCTGGTGCTAAGATGCAATTATCATGACAAAGGAGGATTGCAATCCATGACTCACTCGATGCGTTTAAGATGAGCTTGCGAATTGGGCTATCACCACTGAGGTGGGCTTATTTGCGATGCTTATTTTTACGTATGGTGACATAGATTGCGATTCCGACGGCTTTTTGTGCCGGCACCGCCGCGCGTTGCTCCTGACGGACGACGAGGCGCTTTGCCTGCAAGCCTTGTTTCGCTCTGTTCCACTTGCGTAAAATGATGCAGACCCAAGCCCCGTACGGACTTGCGTCTGCATTTTTTTGTGACCCTATACGCGTTGACCCGGCAAGCGGAGAACTGATGTTGAGCCCGCCTCTCGGTTCGAGCGCCGTGTCAATGGAGCGAACAAAGGAGAAGGTAAACCATGACAAATCCAAAATGGAAACAAACGTTTGCTTTTATTTTCAGCGGCCAAATCTTTTCGATCCTCACCTCTTCGATGGTGCAATTTGCAGTCATCTGGCATCTGACGGAGACGACAGGTTCGGCTGCCGTGCTCATGATCGCCGGCCTCGCCGGATTTTTGCCACAGGCGCTGCTGGGACCGTTCATCGGCGTCTGGCTCGACCGGTGGAACCGCAAGCTGACGATGATCGTCGCCGACAGTGCGATCGCATGCTCCAGTCTGATGCTGGGTGCCCTATACTTGTGGACCGAACCCAGTCTGTGGCTCGTCTATGCCATTCTGTTCATCCGTTCCGCCGCATCTGCCTTCCATGCGCCTTCGTTCCAGGCCGCGATCCCGCTGATCGCACCCGGGGATCAACTGACCAAGGTAGCCGGCTGGCATCAACTCGTCTTCTCCGCCTCCAACATCCTCGGACCCGTGCTCGGAATCGCCGTCTACTCGGCCGCTTCCCTTGGCGTTGTCTTATTCCTGGATGTTGCGGGAGCACTGCTCGCCAACCTGATGCTGCTGCTCGTAAAGATACATCAGCCGCAGCAGGAGGCGGTCCGTACACCTTCATTCCGTCAGGAATTCGTCTTGGGCTGGCGCTCGTTCATCGCCGTCCGTCCCGTCGTCATAGTGACGGGTGCAATGGCGGTCTTTAGCCTTGTATTCATGCCGATGGCCATGCTGTTCCCGCTGATGACGCTGTCTCATTTCGGACGCGGGGGATACAGCGCCAGCTTGATCGAAGCGGTCTTCGGCATCGGGATGATCCTTGGGGGCGGGCTGCTATCCGTATTGGCTTCGAAGTGGCGGGATACGACTTATATGAGCCTGAGCCTGGCGGCGATCGGCACAACCTGCATCCTGAGCGGTTTGCTCGGCAGCGGGGCGTTTCCGGCATTTGCTGTTCTCTGTTTCCTCATGGGCGCCGCGGCGCCGCTCTTCAACGGCCCGTACATGGCGATGATCCAGAAAGCCTACGAGCCCGAGCTGCTAGGTCGCGTGCTGTCGCTGGTGACCAGCATCGGCTTGTTGTCTTCGCCAATCGGGCTGGCACTCGCAGGACCAGTCGCCGAACGCTTCGGCGTGCAAAGCTGGTTTCTCGGCTCAGGAGTCGTTGTGGCCTTGATCGGGTGCTGGTTATGGCTCAAATTTCGCAAGGTATCTCATTAAGAGGAGGAAATCATATGGATGTACAACATACGATAAGCAAGACTACCGAGGTGCTGAAAACAGTCGAAGGTATCCAGGCGATCGTACTCGGCGGATCGCGAGCCCGCGGCACGGCCCGTCCAGAATCTGATATAGATATCGGCATCTATTACGATGCTGCGCAAGGACTCGATCTGGCCTCGCTGGAGGGGCTCGCTGCAGCCTTGGATGACCAAGGTCGCGCACATCTCCTGACCCCACTCGGAGGGTGGGGGCCGTGGATCAACGGCGGAGGTTGGCTGACGACGGACGGCTTTCCTGTCGATTGGCTCTATCGCGATCTTCAGCGCGTGTCCCGGGTCATCGACCAGAGTCTTAGAGGAGAGGTAACGATCGATTATCAGCCGGGGCATCCCCATGGTTTTATCAATGCCATCTATGCGGCGGAGATCGCCTGGTGCCGGATTCTGTGGGATCCCACGGGCCGTATCGAACAGCTGAAGTCCACACTCTTTCCCTACCCGCGGGCGTTGCAAAAGGCGATGATCGAGAAATTCCACTGGGAGGCCGACTTTGCTCTCATGAACGCCGAGAAAGGCATCGCAGCACACGACAGCTCCTATGTCGCGGGATGCTGCTTCCGGGCTGTCGCATGTCTGAATCAAGTCTTGTTCGCTCTGAACGGGACCTACTGGATGAATGAGAAAGGCGCGGTGGCAATCGCCGCCGCCTTTTCCCTCGCGCCGAGCCAGTACGTCCGCAGAGTAAATAAGATTATAAGCAGCGTGTCTGCGGATCAAAACGCATTGCGCGACGCTTGCCGCCAGCTGGGCGAGCTCATCCGGGATACGGAGAAGCTGGTCCAGGCAGAGAGCTGCGATGACCGGGGCAGCGTGTAAGCAAGGAATGCGGAGTATTCGCAGCCAAGTCCCACACAGCCTACAAAGTGTTGCCTTCCCCCGCGGCTGCTCCGGCCACCTTGAACCGCGATAGCTCGTCGTACAACTGCTGGGCCAGCGCACTCTGCGATTCCGCGGAGGCTTTCACTTGTTCCATCGACGCCAGCTGCTGCTCGGAGGAAGCCGCCAGATTGACCGTCTCGCGGGAGGTCGAGCGCGTATGCTCCATGCTGTCGGCAAACGTGGCGGCCACCTGCTCGGTGCCGGCAGACAGCTGCTCTGCAGCCGAGGACACCTCCTGGATCTGTCCGGACACCAGTCGGATCGCTTGGCGGATGGTGCCAATCGCATCGTCGGCAGCGTCGATGGAGACCAGGCCGCGTTGTGTCTCGTCCGAGGTAGAAGCGATGGACGTGCGTGCTTCCTGCGCCAACGCCTGAACCTCTGTCACGATCGTGCGGATGGATTGTACGGAATCCCTCGTCTGCTCCGCAAGCTTGGCAACCTCGGAGGCGACTACGCCAAAGCCTCTTCCGTGCTCGCCGGCTCTCGCCGCTTCGATATTCGCATTAAGCGACAGCAGCTGCGTCTGGGCGGAGATCTCCATGATGACTGCGCCGATCTCGCCGATCTGCTGCGAGCGCTCACCCAATGTCTGGATCGTCTCCGTGGAGGACGCCACCGAGTCCCGGATGCGCTGCATCTGCGATACCGCCTCCTCCAGCTTCGCCACCCCGGCATCCGCTCCGTGTACCGCTTCACCCGATGCTTCCGATACGCCCGACGCCGCCTCCGCAATCCGATTGATCGCCAGTGCCATCTCCTGAAGTGCCGATGCATTTTCTTCCGCTGTCTGGAGTTGGGTGTCCGCGCCTTCCGCGATCTCCCCGACGGAGGTCGCCATATGCCGCATCACCTGGGAGGAATCCGCAGACACTGCCGACAGCTGTTGAGCCGAAGCCGCCAGTTGCTCCGAGATCTCCTGGTTGCGGAGCAAGAGCGTATTGAGTGAGCGGGACATCGCGTTGAACGAATCGCCGATCAGCGACAGCTCGTCTCTGGTCGGCAGCGTCACCTTATTGCTCAGATCCCCCGCTGCCATACGCTCCGCCCCCTGCTTGAGTTGACGAATGGAGGACATTGTATTGCGATAAAAGCCTGCGTAGAGCAGGGTAACGAGCAGCAAGGCTGCCATCACGATCACCACCAGCAGATTCCGCTCGGAGAGGAGACTCGCATGCCACTCGTTCATCAAACGGTACAGCTCTGCTGAGACGTTGTCATACAGATCGCCCGCTACCCGGATGACCGCAGTGCCCTCGTCAAAAAAGGCAATGGGATCCAGAGCCAGGTTGTCCGCCTCGATCACTTGCGAATTCAACCTGTCAGCATAGAGACGAATCGACTGCACCATGTCCGCTCCCTCCATAGCCACCGCGGATTCCAGAGAGGTATTGAAACCGAGGACGGCAGCGATTGCCTTCTCTGACGCGCCGAGTTGATCGGTCATGGTATTCTCCGCCAGCATCAATCCGATGCGCTCACTCTCCGTCAGTGCCTGACGCGCCAGGATGCCGTTGGTTGTGCCCCGCGTGTGGGCGACCACCTCGATCAGCGCCGGCAGCCGATTCACCATCAGATCCATCAGGTAATAGGAGTCGAGCCTTCCATTCAAGGTCAGTCCCGACTGGTCGGCTGCCTGTGTCATCTGGGCGATGATCGCTTGTACGAGCGCCGAGTGACGCTCGAAGCTCTCCGTCGCAGATAGCGTCTCCAGTCCGTCCTGCAGCGCCGCCCACTCCGCCTTGACCCCCGCCCACTGACTCCCGGTGCCGAGCGCTTGTCCGTGGACGGCCTCTAATGCATCTACTTGCTCGATCACCTTACGGATCGCTTCGGACCGCTCCTCCAGACGGGCACCCGACTGCGCATCCCCATTCAGATAACCGTTTGCCAGTCCGCGATGCTGCTGTACCTCCAGCATTAGCGGCATCAGCGACTCGATGTAGACGACGCCTTGCCGTTCCGCATCGATGACGCGGATTTCATCCTGTAGATTGACAAGCCATAGCCCGACCAGCATCACGAGCGGCACGGCCAGCGCCAGACCGATCACCAGGAACTTCTGTCCATACTTCAGACGAGACATCACAAATGCCGCCGGTGCTGTCATCTTTAATAATACTTTCACTCCATCCACCCTTTATCTCTAGTCTGATAGGCATCCAACCAATGCCTTACCTCTATTAATATCGAATGCAGGCCGCCAAAAGTGAATGCGCGATACAGGCGCTCCACCAAACCAAGCACAAAAACACCTCTGAGATACCCGTCGACGGGTATCTTAGAGGTGTCACTTGGTCATGCCGGCTCGTTCTGCGGCTGAGGCTGTTGCAGCAGCTGCTTCATATCATGTCCGGACGGGTTCTGGAATACCCGCAGTCCGAACTCCGGCGCGATCGCCAGGAGATGGTCGAAAATATCCGCTTGTGCGCTTTCATAAGCAACCCAGCGGATATCGTTGGTGAAGGCGTAGATCTCCATCGGCAAGCCCGACTCTTCCGGCTGGAGCTGCCGGACGATGCAGAGCATATCCTGATGAATCATCGGGTGGTGCTTCAGATATTGCTGGATGTAGGTGCGGAACAACCCGACATTGGTGAGTGCTCTGCCATTGACCCGGCTGGTGCGGTCGATGGCATGTGTCTGGTGATATGTCTCGATCTCTGCTTCCTTCATCGCGATATGGTCACGCAAATACTGGATCTTGCGCAGCCTCTCCAGCAGCTCCGGATCGCATATGACGATGCTGTTCATATCCAGATAGATCGATCGCTTGATCCGCCTGCCGCCCGAGCTCTGCATGCCGCGCCAGTTTTTGAAGGAGTCCGAGATGAGGGCGTATGTGGGGATCGTCGTAATCGTCATATCCCAATTCTGGACCTTCACCGTATTGAGCGAGATATCGAGGACGTCGCCGTCCGCGCCATACTTCGGCATCTCGATCCAGTCCCCTACCCGCACCATGTCGTTGGAAGTCAACTGCACGCCGGCCACCAAGCCAAGAATGGAGTCCTTGAAGATCAGCATGATGACCGCCGATAGTGCGCCGACGCCGCTGAGCAGAATAAGCGGACTCTGTCCGATCAGGCTAGAGATGAGCAGGATGCCGCCAACAATAAATATGAAGATCTTCACAACCTGCAAATAGCCCCGGATCGGCCTTTGCTTGGAAATCTCAAATGTTACATAGATATCATTGATCGCATTCAAAAACGCGCTCAGCACCATCAAAGCGACGATGATCAGGTAGAAAGCGACGCCCTTCACGATGGCGGTCTGATAGGAAGGAAACATCGGTGCGCTAAAATAAATAATGAGGGCCGGGGCGATGTGGGAAAGCTTATGGAACACCTTGCGGTCCAGCATGTAGTTATCCCATTGATACCGATTGTTGTGGACATAAAAGGTTATGATCCTTAAAACAACCTTTTTGGCGAGGTAGTTGGCCAGGATGCTCAAAAGCGAGATCGCTGCGATCAATACGGCATGAGTCAGATAGATCGCTGTATAACTCTCCACTCCCATTCCCTCAAACCAGTCTTGAATGTACTTCAACTCCGTGTGCTCCTCCTGTTCTACAACATCTTCATATACAACAGCTTGCCTTCCCCGGGGTAATAGTAGTCGGGCAGGTGGCAGATAAAGGTAAAGCCATTGCGCTCAAACAGCTTTCTTGCCGCTTCGTACGGCTCCAGATCGCAGGTGAATGTCTCAATGTAACGCCCGCCGGAGCTGACGCAGAAGCGGGTCATCGCTTCGATCATCGCCCAACCGAGCTTGCGGTGGCGGTAACTGCGATGTACCCCAAAGTAGTCCAGCCGATACCCCCCGCTCCGATGCTCGTTTTCCACGAAGATGATGGCGGCGATCACCTCGCCGTTCTCCTGCTCGTACCAGCAATTCACGTGCGGCTGGCCGATGCTGTGCAAAGGAAGCGCCCGGAGCTGTTCCTCCTCCCCGGGAGTAAAACGCTGATCGTCAAAGCAGTCCGGCCCGAGCAAAAATGCCGACACCGCTGCCGCCTCCTTCTTCGTCTCCACCATGCGCAGCGCAGACTGCCTTTCAAGCGCCTGATCCATGATCTGGTGCCTCCCTTACCTTTTTGAACAACGCCTACATCACTTTCATCGAATGATTCCAGTCATTCGCCGCGCCTTCCTGGTATAACCGGTCGCTCTCAAAGAAATACAGCTTGGCCGCCAGGTCGTAGCGGTTGCGCCGCACCACCTCTACGAAGCCTTCGCGCGCATCGTAGAACTTGCCGCTGCGGAACCACTGGATCGACTTCTCGAACTGCTGCTTCGTCTCGTGCTTCAGCCGCTTCAGCGATTCGGGATCTGCTTCATACAAGTCATACAGCTCGACACTCTCCTGCCGCCCGTTCATCTCCAGGGCGCCCAGCTTGCGGCTGGCGCCGACAAAGCCCCGCCGGATCGAGTTCATCGCTTCCTGGGTCAGCAGGATATTGCTGCCCAGCTTCTCCGCCGTCTTCTCCAGCTCCAGCGCCAGCGCCACATGACTGGATACGACACTGCTCTCGATCCGCTGCTCCTCCCCGATGATCCCGAGCATCACATCGCCGTAATGCAGCGAGATGTTGATCTCGATCGGCTCATAACCGACTCCCGTGCGCTGCGAATTGTAGTGATCCAAGGTACGGCGGATCTGGACAGCAGCCCTCACGGCCGCACTCGCGTCATCGGGAAACATCGTCAGCATGCCCGGTCCCTGATAGCGGCTGATAAAGCCTCCGTTCTCCCGGATGATCGGTCCGAACCGCTTCAGGAAGGAGTTGATGAAACCGAAGGTCTCTTCCGTCGACAGCTTCGCCGAGAAGGCGTCGAAGCCGCGCATGTTGCAGATCAGGATGGCCATCTTCTTGTTCTGCTGTTCACCCAGATGGATCTGGGTCATATTGGTCTTGCCCAACACCTTGAGGAACTGCTCGGGCACAAACCGGAAATAGGAATTACTGAGCTTGGTCACTTCGCCAAGGTATTGATTGATGGAGCTTGCCATCATATTGAACCGCTCGCCAAGCTCGCCTACCTCGTCGCTTGTGCGAATATCCACCTTGACATCCCACTCGCCGCTGGCGATGAGATTGACATTGCGGCGGAGCTTGCGGATGGAGGACAGCAGATAGATCGAGATGAGCGTGACCACGATCAGCAAGGCAATGCAGACGATGACGAAGATAGTCAGCACATCCGAGAAGATGCTGCGGTTGTTCTGGTAGACGAAAGCCATATCCTTGCCTGTCTCGTAGATGCCGATAATCTCTCCCGAGGCATTGTACAGCGGTCCAAGCGCGTACATCCACTCGCCCCCCGCATCTGCCCATGTCCCGGCTACCGTCTCGCCCTGCTCCAGGACGAGCAGGTTCTCTTCGCTCAGCGGGAACGGCTGGAACATCGTGAGGCTGTTGTCGTCGTCCATGATCAGATAAAGACCGCCATCCATATAGCGGTAGACGGTGTTGTACAAGCCATCCCGGTCTCCGCCGGTCTGGGAGAACATCTCGCCCAGCCGCGTCTTGATCGCCGCATAATCCTCGCTGCCGTAGTCGCGGGGCGAGTTCAGCTGATCCAGATGCTCCGTGCCGACGAGGTATTTGCCGTTGCCCGCCAGCAGCTGGAGCTGGCGGAAGGTATCTTCCTTCATCTCGCCGGAAAACGACTGGTACACCGAGTAGAACAGGGCCAGCATCGACAGCAGCACCATCGGCACGAAGACCGCCAGCAGCTTGAGCAGCAGGGATACCTTGCGTCTAAGCACATGGATGTAACCGAAGCGCAGCAGCGCAAACGCAAGTCCTGCGAGAACCAGCATCAGTCCCCAATACGCGACCCGCAGCGCGATCGAGCCCCAGCGATAGCTATAGCCGCTCTGCATGCCGGCAATCGCGCCGTCGCTGCCTACCAGCAGCAGCCGATCCGCGGCAACGACCGTCAGTCCATCCCCGTTATAGGCTAGGCTGGTGAACTCCTCCCACTCTGTACCGCTGTCATAGGCCGCCAGCTCGCTGATCGGCAGCCAGGTCCGCGTAATCCCCGAAGGGAGCTCGGTCTGCATGACGGCCTGCTCGTGATGATCGATATAATAGACGCTGTCCTGACCGTCACTGACGATGCTGACTGGGAAGTTAAGCACCGGTTCCTCAGAGGCGGGATAGATCAGACGTTCTTCTCCCGCCTCGCTCACGAAGAGCAAGCCGCGCTTGGTCGTATAGAGCAGCCGCTCCGGATCAATAGCCGTCAACTCGTTCAGGTAGCGATTCTCCGAGGCCACGGAGACACTCCTGTCCAGGGTCGGCTCTTGCAGTCCAGCTGCCGCCAAGGGGAAGTCCATCAGTTGGGCGGACTCGGACTCCTTCTTCAGCACGTAGAGCCGGTCCTCCCACACCGTGAGCGACTGCAGCTTGCCTACACGGAACAGGTTCTCCTCAGGCGTATAGTTAACCGCATACAGGATTGAGGAGTCTCTGCCATCCGGACCGATCCTCGCGATACGCTCGCCCAGCACCCGCAGACCGTAGGCGTCAAGATCGGTGACCAGCGCATAGGCGTACCCGTCACGGTCCACCGTTAAGCTGTCAAACAACTGCACGGTATCCGGCCGCGCAAACGCTGCAGCTGCGAATTCGTATTCCAGCTTGCCCGTGCCGCTCACCTTGCGAATCGTCGTCTTCGAGTCCGCGATCGTATAATGCGCGCCTCGCTCATCTGTAAATACGCGCGAGATATTCGTATAATCCTGCGACATGACGAACGGGCTCAAGGATCGGTAATCCTGCAGTCCGACGAGCATGAATGCAACAACGGCTGTTGTTGCCAACAACAACAATAATTTGGATTTCAAGGGAACTCTCCTCGTCGATCAAATGGCTACTTCTATTTTACAACAAACTTTGATAGATGGGACCTTTATCCTAAAATATATTTGTCTTATTTTGGCGATATATTTATTGAAGGATGCTGTCATACATAGTAGAATGAATGCAAAACTTGTGGAGCTGATACCTATGGGACAACTGGTATGCAACGGGGCGAATCTGCAATGCAGCTTCGGCGCCGCCCCCGGCATGCTCATCGTCCTGCCCGCCAACCGCACGATGGCCGGCAGTCCCGCCGCCAACATCATGGACAACAAGCCGATGGTTAATATTATGCCATTCGGAATGTGCAATTCCATGGCCAATCCGACCGTGGCTTCCGCGACCGCTGCCGCCTTCGGTGCGCTCACGCCTATGCCTTGCGTCCCTGTTACAGCAGCCCCTTGGGCACCGGGAAGCCCTACAGTTTTAATCGGCAATATGCCCGCCTTAAATAATACCTCCAAGTGCATGTGCAATTGGGGCGGTATCATCCAAGTCGTCAGTCCCGGCCAGATGACCGTGCAAGTACCGTAACGAGACGACCCATTCGCCCCTAAGGAGACGAGTTCTTTGATCGAGAAAATCATAAACCCCATCATCGCCCCGCTAAAGCGCAAAGTCCTCATGCCGCTCAAGCGGGCCAAAAACTGGCCGAAGCTGCTCGCCAAGTGGATCCGGCGCAAGATCAAGGACATCCTCGGTCAGAAAGAAATTACAAAGGCCAGCTATGTCCCCATCGGCAATTATTACATCTCCAAAAAACTGATCGTCATCGTCATACTGGTGGTACTGATCCTGTATTTCTTCTTGTTCATCAAACCGCCCAAATTCGTCAACAAATGGTTTAACCGGACGCCTTCCATTACAGCTGCCAGCAATGCGCCCGCCCCGAACTATAGCGGCGTGGCCAAGGTGTATAACGAGGACAAGCAGCTCATCTACCAGGGCAATCTCAAAAACGGTCTCTATGACGGCGAAGGCAAGCTGTTCGGCAACGATGGCCAACTGCTCTATCAAGGCATGTTTGCCGCAGGCAAATATGAGGGAGAAGGCAAGCTCTGGTCTACCGTTGCAGACGGGGAACCTCCGCTTCTCTACGAAGGGCGGTTCGCCGGCGGACAGTACGAGGGGGCCGGCAAGCTGTATCGTCCAGATGGCAGCGTAGCCGAAGAAGGCACCTTCGCGGCCGGTCAGCTGGTCCAGGGCAGCCGCTATGATGAGGCTGGACAACTGCTCTATGCTGGAGCACTGACCGGAGGCGCTTATAACGGTCAGGGTCTGCTGTATTATCCAAGCGGCACCGTACGCCATCAAGGGGAATTCAAGGCCGGATTGCCCGGCGGCGCCGGCCGCAGCTATACCGAGGACGGACGGCTCGTGTATGAGGGGGATTTTGAGAACGGCCAATATGCCGGCTCAGGCACCCTGTACAATGAACGCGAAGAGCAGATCTATACAGGAGCTTTTATGGCCGGCAATTATTACGGGGCCGGCAAAACATTCTATGCGGGCGGTATCGTACAATATGAGGGCCAGTTTGTGAACGGCAAGCTGACCGGTGAAGGCACGGAGTACTATGAGAACGGCACCGTCAGTTACACCGGCGGGTTCCTGTCCGGTCAATATCATGGGACCGGCACCTTCTATGACGAAGCCGGCAACACAGTCTATGCCGGCGGCATCCAGCAGGGGCGTTACCACGGCGAGGGTGAGCTGTACAACCCCGAAGGGCTGTTGGAATACAAGGGCATGTTCAAGCATGGCTACTTGAATGGGGTGGCTACCTGGTTAAAAGACGGCATCACCTTGCTGTACAAGGGAGAATTCCAATCAGGTTACCTGGCGCCGCAGGCTTACCTCAACCAGTCGCTGGCCCAGATCGAGCAATTATTGGACAAACCTTCGAGTACAGAGAGTGTCTATGAAGAACTGCCGGAGCCGGAAGCGCCGCCGCTGCCTCCTCTGGTGGACCCGGAAGACGCGGCGGACGGCGGAGAGAGTCCGGAAGGCGAGACCGGAGCGCCGCTGCCTGTGCTGCCCCCGGCTCCGCCGCCCGCTGAGCCGGAACCGGAGCTGCTGATGGTGACATGGAAGTATCCGGCGCTCGCGATGAGCTTCACCGCCGAGCCCGAGTCGCCGGAAGCGGATGATGTCGTGATCCGTCAGGTCGCCTGGACACCCGGCCCGCTGCTCGATCAGCTGTATGTGCATCTGGAAGAGCTCGCCGGTCAGGCCGAATCTCCGGTCACCCGCAGCGGCCCCCGCTCCCTGCGTGTCTATGTGTGGGACGGCGCCCAGTTCACGATTGCGCTTGACCGCGAGGACAAGCCACAGTCCGGGACGTTGATCCCTGCGCCTTGATGGCAGAGCTAGAGGCAGCTGTTGCTGCCGTTAGGGGAACACCCGGGGCGCCTGATGCGATGGCCTAGGAGCGATACGCGTCCGTTGCTGCGGCCCTTGGCGCCGATTCGCGGCCTCTAACGAAAGTTTCTTTCGTTGCTGCGGCCCAAAGCGCTGATTCGCTGCCTCTAACGAAAGTTTCTTTCGTTGCTGCAGCCCGAGACGCTGAATCGCTGCCTCTTACGAAAGTTCTTTCGTTGCTGCAGCCCAGAGCGCCGATTCGCTGCCTCTTACGAAAGTTTCTTTCGTTGCTGCGGCCCAGAGCGCCGATTCGCTGCCTCTAACGAAAGTTTCTTTCGTTGCTGCGGCCCAAAGCGCCGATTCGCGGCCTCTAACGAAAGTTTCTTTCGTTGCTGCGGCCCAAAGCGCTGATTCGCTGCCTCTAACGAAAGTTTCTTTCGTTGCTGCAGCCCGAGACGCTGAATCGCTGCCTCTTACGAAAGTTCTTTCGTTGCTGCAGCCCAGAGCGCCGATTCGCTGCCTCTTACGAAAGTTTCTTTCGTTGCTGCGGCCCAGAGCGCCGATTCGCTGCCTCTAACGAAAGTTTCTTTCGTTGCTGCGGCCCAAAGCGCTGATTCGCTGCCTCTAACGAAAGTTTCTTTCGTTGCTGCGGCCCAGGGCGCCGATTCGCTGCGTCTAACGAAAGTTTCTTTCGTTGCTGCGGCCATACGAGCTTGTTTGAACAAACCTGCTCACGCAGGATGGCACTGGGATACGGACACAATAGGGTCTATTTTACACAAAAACCAGCCAGGAACAGGCCCTGCGGACACACGATCCGTTATGTGTTGGTTTTATGCCCGTTAGCCTCCGGTTACAGACCGATAACGGATCCTCTGTCCGCAAGCAGCTCTAAAAACACGCCCATGCTCGAAATAGGGGATACTGTGTCCGCTCGTGAGCGAGCACTACCTCCAGCGATCTTCTTCCCTACTCCGCCCTCCTACGGATCCACATGTTAAAGTGTTGCATCATTTCCTAAGCAACGAGAAAGAGCCTCCGTACCCACCCTAGTGGTTTCGGAGGTTCTTTCTCGTTTTCGTACCAACCGTTCACTCAGACCTTGCATGAGTTGTGGTTGCTGAGAACTACTCTTGGTGCTGGAGGTGTCATTTTGGCGCTTCGAGCGGCCCGCGCCGACGGGCTCGGAGCTGCAGGCGCCATTTTGGCGCCTGCTGCGGCACTCACTTCGCCGTTTTTAACCTTTCGGCTCTCCATTCAGTGCACACCCGGCTGCGGGACCGATCCAACTGCCGGTTGGCAGTTCCGTCACCCTTTTTTGCCCTCGACAGCGGCGGCAGCTTGCTTGGCGACTTCGAGGAGCTCGTCCTCGCCCTGCTCCCGGCTCTCCCCTGCGGCGTGCGCCGGCTGCTTGATCGCCCACCAGCGGATGCGGAGCTTGGTGCGCTCGGTCTTCTCATGCAAGCGCACGCCGATGCGGAAGCTCCCTCTCTTGGGATACATGACGAAGCCCAGCGCATGCTTGGGATAGTTGCCGTCGTATTCGCTGCCCGCGAACATCTCCTGCGGGCCGTAATAGACGGCATTGCTCCGGTTCCACATCGTCGGCAGATGGATATCCAGCTCCTCCTGCTCGTCGGAGACCCCTGCTTGTACGAACACAACGCCCGCCCCCAGCCCGTGTTCGATCTCTTCGGAGAAGAAATTCCGGCGGCGGCGCTGATACCATTTCTTCTTCTCCTCAGGGATGATCGAGATCTCGACGATACCACTGCGGATTATCTCCTCGGGTGCTTCTGGCTCCTCTGGCTGCAACCTAGCGAATTCTTCCTTGATATCGGGGAATACCGGCAACGGCGCCGGCTCGCTGGCCTCGCGTCCTGGGCGCTCAATGAGGGTTGCCGTCTGCGGCTCAGCGGCGCCGGAGCCGGCAAGCAATTTGTAGAGCATCGTCGGGTTGATGACATACTCCTGAAACGGCAGCTGCTCCACACTCTCGATGACATAGGTTGCGCCCATCTGCAGCAGGTTGATCTTGGCCAGGTACACGCAAGGTTCGGCCGGAGCCTCAATCGCGCGATCGAGCGAGCGGCTGTAGTAGGCGCGCAGGATCCGTTCCGCGACGGGCTCCTCGCTGCATTCGATATGTTGGCGGATATGCGAGAGATCATAGATCATCCGGTCGCCGATCACCAGCCTGACCGAGCCGGACTCGGCTTCCAGCAGCAGTCCCTCACCCTCGCCCTCCTCCGAAGCACGCAGTCGGAACCGGCGCACATAACTCGAGCTGCCGCCGTCCGTCGGCTCCGAGAACGAGATCTTGCCCTCCGGCAGTTCCTCCGCCGGCTCGATGCCCCGCCAGAGAGGCTCGTACTCAAATTCGATATGCGACGTCTGCAGCGTCCGCTCCACCGTCAGCTTCAGCTCAAACAGCTGACCGGGCAACACATAGCGCGGCACCGTCTGCAGGATCCGTACCTGACCGTCGTCATACCAGATTGAGGTATCCTCCACGAGATGATCGTACTCCAGACTCGATGGGGCAGGCGGGGTCTCCCGCACGAACAGGCGGAACGTCTCCAGGATCCGGTTATGCTCGCTGACCTCCTCCTTGCGCCCTGTGGCCCCGGCGACCGTATGGACCGGCTCCTTGCCTTTCTCGTCATAAGCGATGCACAGGTAGACGTTCTTGGCATAGTCGTTGTTCTTGAACCCGTCCATATTGGCCAGCTTGAGCGTAAGCGGCGATGGCACGACGATCTCTCGGCCGAGCTGATCGAGCGCGGCGCCTGTCTCAATGGAGAGCGACTTGTCGTCTACCGCAACCACCTGCAGTCCGGCGATCACGCCGCTGCCGAATAGCAGCCGGTTCGACAGCCGCTTTTTGTCAGTTACATAAGTTTGCTCGGACATGAAATCCCGTACGGTCAGCAGCTTGCCGTAGAAATAGCGATTGCGTTCAAAGGGAATATACCTTGATCTATTCATCGTAGGACCTCTCTCTCCTCATTATTCCAATCATAAAAAGTCGGTTTTCAGCACCGAGAAGGTTGAAGGCAGGAGGAAATGAGGAGCGGTCCACGTTTTCGTAGAAAACGACTTCGGAAGCACAGCTACGTGAGCACCTATGCGGAACCTTACGAAGCTAGTTTCCTGCGGAAACTCTCATCCGACTGCATTCAAGATTCGATGTCGAATCCACTTCTATGCATAACTTCGTGATCAAAAGCGGCCTATTCCAGGCGTGAATCGAGCTCTAGTCGGGTGTGCTGATCCATGCGGTTATCATGTCCGGTATCAATCGTAATCGTATGATGCGGCATCGATTTCTGTCCATCCAGCGTTAGCAGCGTCGGCTCGGAGAGCACTGTATTCATTCCCAGATAAGAGTGCAGGTCCATGTACACCCACGGCTGCAGGATGACCAGCTTGCCGGTGGCGAACACCGGCTTGAATGCGTCGATCAGCTGCTGGATCGCAGCTCGCTTCACGTCGGTCTCGACGTGCTCGACTTTCACCAATACATTGAACGTATGCGGGTCTGCCGCATATAGATGGTCGCTCACCTCGCCGAGCTCCGGATTCTCCTTCAGCGGCCGCACCTGCTCGTATTCCAGGATAATCGGCTTCTCCCCCGTGAAGATCGTCAGCAGCAGCTCCATCGCATAGCGTGTGCCCCGCATGCTGTACAGCGTCGGCGCGTGCACCAGCAGCTGCCGCAGTTGATCCTCCGTCCAGAAATCCTCCGCTTCGATGCCGATCCAGCCGAGCAGCCACTTCAAGCTCGCTCCGCCAGTATGCGCCGGCTCCAGCGACCTCGGCATGTCGGCGATCTTGCCATCCATCTCCTCAAGCATCGTCTGGAACAAGCTGAGATAGCGGGAGAGAAAGTCCCCTGATGAGGCTTGATGGTCATAGATCGCCGGCAAGTAGCGCAGATATGACTCCCGCGGGAAATGCACCTTCAGACTGCGGATGGAAGGAGCATGATGCTCGGAGCCGACCAGTTCGAGATAGACCCATAGATAACGGCCCTTGGCGCCGAAGAGAAGCGCATCCTCGGCATCGCGCAGCGGTTTGGACCACAGTCCGGACAGCGCCGCGAATTTCTCGCTCGGACTGAGACTCTCATCGGCGAGATAATCGTCCAGGCGGACCCGGTTCAGGCCGATGATCAGCTCCTCTTGGTCGGAAGCATAGTAACGGATATTATACTGCGTATCCCCTACTGCCATGGCATCCACCTGGATTTTGTGCCATTCCGTCTCCATCTGGCCGCTGTCCAGCGCCTTGCTGATCCAGACGCCGATCCGCCGGCCAAACTCGCGCCAGCTCGCGGTCTCGGAGACCGGCTGCATACTGTACAGATAACGCTCCTGCGGATCCCACAGCTCGATCCCGTGCCGCGAAGTCATGAGCTTCGCCCCTTTGCCGTTGCCGAGTACGGCACGTTCCAGCGGCTCCCCTGTCAGACCGAAGCGCTGGAGCCGGTGTCCGCCCTCCATGCTCCGCATCAGCGCCCAGAAGCCGTCCGGCCCGCCGTCGCACACGGACAACAGCTCTCCGCTGGGGGCCAGCGGTTCCTCCCCGGTCATGACCGCCAAGCCTTGCTCCAGGTCAATCGCGACCACGCGTGAGGTCACCCGGTCGAGCAGCCAGCAGCGCTGGCCGGGTCCCATCGACAGCTCGAAGCGCTCCTGGAAGATATCTGCAATATAGATCTGGTTGTCGATTGGCAGCTCGATCATGCCCTGCTCCCGTCCCGTTGAGCCGATCTGCAGCAGCTGGAGGCTGGCTGCCGAAGCGACGGAGGCCAGCAGCCAGAGGCTGTTGTCATCCGCAGCGGCCATAGTGATGCCGAGAAACGGCTCCTCTCCCCAGCTGTCCCGCACCCACTTGATCTGCGAGCTGTCGGCAGACATCGCCTGCAGCATGGAGGTTTCCCCCTGCTGGAGTACGACGATCATATCCTCGGTCACCGCCATCCGCGCCCAGCTGTCCCACTGCGCGCCATTCCATGTCGTGAGCGCCTCCGCATGATTGCTGCTCAGGTCGGCCCGCCAGAAGATGCCTTTCTCATCAAGCATATACCACCGGCCGTTGCGGTCAACCACCGTATCCATGATCGGAGAGCTGAGCTGCGGCGGATTGAAGTGCCGCCTGGCCAACTGCCGGTACACCTTCTCGCGGCGGATCGACATGCCTTCCGTACGGCGTTCCAGATGGAAGGAAGTCCCCCTGTCCCAGTCAGTCGGCTGGCGAAACGAAAAAAATTGTGCGCCTGTCACTAGCTCCCCTCCTATCCCCCGGTAGTAATAAAGTCGATATCATGCTCGCCCGAGATGACCAGGCCGTTAGGCGGAATACGAATATCGCCGCCTTCGTCGGTGTGTACATTCCGTCCCTCTGCCATCAGCCACAGATCCTGGATATAATGAACGCCCGGCACCTGATGGATGATGTCGTACACATCGCTTTTGTAGATCGGATGACCGAACGTCCAGCCGCTCGCCTGCGTATCCCCGTAAGGCTGCAGCCAGCGAGTGAGCGCCTCGATCGCAGCTAGATCCCGTCCTTGATAACGCAGGTCGACGACGATCGTAGCCCGGACGCTGACTTTGACATACTCCGGCGGGATGATGTGAAATTCAGTCGTCAGGAGACGGTAAGGCTCCAGATGCCGGTCGATCGTCTCGATGACCCCCTCGCTCGGCATGGGCAGCGCCTTCTTGCTGTACGGCACCACGACGATCGAGATCTTCCCTACCGCGCGTTCTTCGGGATAACGCGTCAGTTTGGGGTAATAACCCGGGATCGTCTTGACCTTGGCTAGACGCAGCCCGGGAATCTCGCGCACCCGCGCCTCAAGATCCTCGGCGGTGATGCCGCACTTGGGCTGCAGGACGCCGAGCCTTGTCCGCAGCAACGCTTCTTTCATCGATTCGGCTTCGGCGCCTCCGTAGGCGGAGTACAGATTGGTGACGTGCAGCGTCTGGGTCCCGTAATCGAGCTTCTGAACGATATTCTCCTTCACATTGCCGCCTTCACCGATCCCGGTGCGGCAGCCGATCACCCGAATGTTGGGCAGGGCTGCGGCTGGCGGCACCATGCCGTGCTCGCCGTCTGCAAACACCAATACGCCCTCCTGCAGATCGATGGTATAATGGCGGCTGTCCGGACCGGATTCGTCGAAGTCATGCTTGCGCTCCCAATCCGCCCAGATCATCTCGCCCTCGCCTTCCTTCCAGAAGCCAATCTGCAGCAGCATCCGGTCTGCCATCACATCATCGACCGGCAGCGGCAGCCGCTGGCCTGAGATGCCCGTGCCGCTGCCCAGCAGCCAGTGATCCAAGAACGCCTCCTGCACCGCAATCAGACGAAGGCGCGCTGTCTCCGGCTTCATCAGCCCGGGGTCGATCCGCAGCAGCGCCCGGTTGCTCCGCTGGACCAGCTCATAGGGACCTGGTGCGATATCCCGCCATTCGTCGCCCTCAGCCAGCTGCAGGATCAAGCGGCCGTGCCGGAACAGCGCATGGGAGAGCGGTACCGCAAGCTTGCCGCTCTCCTCCTCTTCTTCAAAGTCGGCCGATTCAAAAGTCTGGGCGTAACTCAGCGTCTCTCCCTGCTCCGCGAAGACTTCATTCCAGATCAGACGGCGGATCCGTGGCGGGTCATGATACTCGCCGCCTGTCAATTCTACGCGCAGCTTCGTCGCCCGGCCTCCGGTCTGCGGGAGCTGGAACAGGATCGGCCCGCTCTGGTGGAAGCTGTAGGATTCATCCCGCTCCAGAGGGAGCGGCTCCCAGCTGCCGCTGCCGTCGTCCTGCTCCAGCCAATAGCTCCATACCGTCGTGCTGGTGGGGACAAAGTGCGGATAACGCGCCGGGATCCGTACGTCCGGCTCCTGGTCGTTCAGCTCGAACCACAGGGACAGCGGAGTCTCCAGCGGCAGCGGTTCGCCGAAGGCGACCGTCATGCTCGCACCGAGCTCCCCCTGTTCGCCGAACGGGTAGAAGGGGGCGCTGCCGAGCTCCAGGTCGTCGGTGACCGCAAGCTCGCCTTCCGACGTATGAATGTAGACCTGCTTCAGCATATCCGGAAGCACCGTCACCGGACGGATCGTCTCAAACGCCAGCTCGCCCACTCGCAATAAAGTGCCGGTCGGCAGCAGGAGAGGCTCGGCTGCATTGGAGAAGCTGAGCGATGTCATAGACGGCTGGCGATCCCGCGGATACTCGCCCAGCAGCTTCAGGAACTTGCGCTCATGACCTGTCGTGAGACGGTCCAGCCGGAACTGCTGCATCTCGATATGCCAGGCCAGCATCTCCAGCAGGGTAATTCCGGGATCATGCGCGTTCTCATCCGTCCAGTCCGCCAGAATGCCCGGGATCAGATCGCGGGCTTCCCGGACCAACTCCTCGAAGCTGCGGTCATCCAGATTGGGTAGTGGCAGCATACGTGCGCCCCCTTTTCTATCTTACTTTTTCACTTCGACATTGATACGGTGTTCGCCGGTTACGACTACGCCATGCACTACTTCAGACAGCCGGTCGGGACTCATCTCAACCGCATCGCCATTCTCCACCTTGATCGCTTCGATCAACAATTGGGGAATATGAATGACAGGCCCGATCGACTTCAGCAGCGCATAGAACATGGACTGATGGACGATCTGGCCGATATTCCAGCCGGCCCCGTCGCTGCCGCCGCCGATCGGATCCAGGAACAAGCGGAGCTTGCGCATAATCTCCCGCTCCGTCGGCACGATATCCTCCATGCTCCGCACCCAGACGGTCGCTTTGACTCCGATATGCAGCAGAGCCGGCTCCATCACCTGCACCCCGCCCGGGAAAGCGATCGTCGATGCCGCCTTCTCCAGCAGATAACGCTCGATATGGCGTTTGAGCTCCTGGAAATGGGCGCCGTCGCCAATGCCCGACTTCGGCAGGACAACGATGGACACCGCGCCGGGTGACTTCTCCATCCGCACGTTGCGACCGGGCAGACATTTCACCTTGGCCACATTGGGATGCGCTTCGCGCGTCAGCCATTCAAAATCGGCGGCGGTAACCGCACGGTTGCGATGGGTGAACAGCTTGGGTCCCCGGATCGCCGCCTCTTCCAGCGTGCCCGCGTCGCAGCCGCCGGCTGCCGGATAAGGATTGACTACCCGGTCGACGAAAGCAATCGCGCTCTGCAGGGAGGTGATGGTGCCGGCGGGAACATTGCCCTGCTGACCGCCGCCTGTCGTGTAAGTGACACGCACGGCGTCCTCGCTCGTCCGCCGATTGATCTGATGCCGGCGGCTATCCGCAATCATCCGCAATCTCCCCGACGCCCGGTCGATCATATAATGCCTGTCGCCCTGACGCGAACCCAGAAACTGCGGCACATCCTCATAACGAATCCACACCTTGAGCAGCTCCCCGGCCGAATCCCGCACGGTCTGGACCGCATCCGGCCGCTCCAGGGAGAGCCGCTGCAGCTCGTCGAGCGTGATCGTATCCGTCTCATCGACCCACACCTCGATCGTCAACACCGGTGTCTCGGACAGCTGGTAATACTCGCTGATCTCGTCATCCAGCGTATCGTAATGCTCGATGCGCTCAGGAAACTCGTCGCGCAGCTTCTTCTGCTGGATGACCAGCGTCGTGTTGAGCGCGGCATCAAGAATCCGGGGCAGTCTCCGGCCATCGGATTCGCGATCATATCGGGCATCCAGATTAAGGACGCGGATCCAGCAGCGCTGTCTGCCAAAGCGGGTGTCAACGGCAAAGTCGCGCGGGCCCGCAAATTGGATATAGCCGCTGCGCGTAAGTCCGTTGGTATCATCGGCGACGACCAGCGGCGACCAGACAGTGGAGCTGCCGACGCTGCGCAGGTACTCCCACTCCATGAACGGCACGTCCTCAGGCGTTACATGCCGCTGCTTGAGCAGCAGATACAATTGGATCGGTCCGCGCTCCGGCGGACTGTCAAAGCCGAGCCAGACGGCGGGATGTCTGCCTTCGAGCGCCACAAACGGGCGGAACACATCACTGCCCGTCTGCACCTCCGCCGTGCGGTCGGCAACCTCAAGATTGTTGACGGCAATCAGCGTCTGCGGCGCGTGCGTCGGACGGTCATAGCCGTAGCGGATACGCAGATCCGACAACACCGGAGTATAGTAGATAGCATTGGGGGAATAGGCATTATGAATATGGACAATTCGAGCCCGGATCCAGAAGTTCTCCTCGGCATTGACCACGATCGGCTCGAGGTCAGCCGGGCAGCGGAATGTCACCGACCGTTCCTCTTCCCCTTCCCATGGCTCGCTGAACAGATGCCGGGCTCTGTCCTCGACGGGAAGGATGACCCAGGCGTAGCCGTTCCAATATTCCCACGCTACGCTAGTAATCGTCACCGGGTCCGGCTCGTCGACCTTGTCGACCTCCTGACGCTTCATGACCATCTTCCAGTTGATCTGCGGCGGCCGGTCAGGCAGCAGTCGGGTAGGGGAGAAGCCGAGTCGAAACGAGAGCGTGATGGAAGCGCCGCGCTTGGAGAACGGCTCCTGGCCGGCGATATAGAACAGACCGAAGGGGGCAAAGTAGGTGCCGAACGGCTGGCAGCCGTGCATGGCGTCGATCTGGATATCATTGAAATAAAGACGGTTCGGCGCAATGCCTGCCTCATCGCTTGCCGCAGCGTAATGACTGCTCAGCAGCATGCCGTTAAACTGAATCCGGCCGAGCGCGGGCGCACCGTCGCGTTCATGGAGCGATAAGGCCCGGCAGCGGATCCAGCGTCCGCTTACGGCGTTGTGTTCCGATTCCAGCAGCCGTCCGTGGTAGAACTTGATCAAGCGGACCGTCGCCTCATGCCTGTATACGCGGTCAAAGGCAGCCCAGCCTTGATCGCTCAGGTACTCCCAGACCACCTTGGAGGTATCGGCGAGCATCTCCACCGCTTCGGTTACGGCTGCGGCGTTTTGCGAATTCTGAAACCGGATCTCAATATAGGCCGGGTGCTCCAGCCAGAACAGGAAGTCATGACGGATGTACATCACATGCTCCTGCTCGTTAAGGCCTTCGCTGCCGAACAGCGCCGTGCCTTGGCCACTGGCGGGCAGACCGCTCAGATCCCCCTCGGCAGCCAGACGTACGATCCGGTCGCTGCGCGGACTGACCGCCACCATATCGAGCAGTCTGGCCGTCGTCAGCAGCAGCGTCTGAGCCGTCTCGAATACGACCGGCTCCGGTTCGCCTGGCAGTTGGGCGGCCAGCTGCGTCCCCCGCTCCACCACCACCGACTCCCTCGTCCCCTCCGTCAGATAGAAAGTCACCTGGGCGAGCGCCGGTCTGGCAGGCGCCAGCTCCACATGGAATTGGTTCAGAAAAGCGAGGAAGCTTTTGAACGGCACCTGGTTCAGGCGACGGATATTGCCCTCGAGCAAATGTGTGAACATCAGCGCAAGCGCGGTGCCGGGATCTGGATCCTCCGGACTGAACCGCCACTCGGGCGCGTAGAAGGGCGCCATCTTTTTCAGTTGTTCTATCAGCAATGCTTGATTGCGCGTATCGATAACCGGGGAAGGTTGGTCAAGCGCCCCTCCCAATCGTTGATCCTTCATGCGATTCTCCCCGACTCGTTAGTTTGATCCCTCGAACAAATAGAACGGATAGACCTGATTGTACAAATTATTCGTATTGCGGACTTCATATTGTACATGGATGAGCAGCTTCTCCGGCTGCGCCTGTTCGCGTTCCACGCGGACCTCGACTTCGTGCACGCGCGGCTCCCAGCGCTGGATCGCTTCGCGGATCTCGGCCTCGATGAGGTGCAGCGTCGCGTCATCGTTGCCCTCGAACAAGAAGCGCTCGATGCCGCAGCCGTAATCGGGCCGCATGATGCGCTCGCCCTTGGGCGTCCAGATAATGATGCGGATCGCCTCGGCGATATCCTCCTCATGCTGCACCTGCTTGATGCGGCCCGTCATCGGATCGACCTCGATCGGAAACTTCCAGCCCTTCCCCAAAAACGCTTTGGACACGACTCTTCCTCCCTGCACGATTAGGTGTGAAATGAACCGGCAGCACAGGCGCCGGGTGCTGCAAGACTCGGGCGCTGCAGCGACCCTTTTTGCCGCTGCACGATGTGGGCTCGCGGATGCGGACGCTGCAGCGACCCTTTTTGCCGCTGCACGCTGTGGGCTCGCGGATGCGGGCGCTGCAGCGACCCTTTTTGCCGCTGCACGCTGCGGGGTCGCGGATGCGGGCGCTGTAGCGACCCTTTTTGCCGCTGCACGATGTGGGCTCGCGGATGTGGGCGCTGTAGCGACCCTTTTTGCCGCTGCACGATGTGGGCTCGCGGATGCGGGCGCTGTAGCGACCCTTTTTGCCGCTGCACGATGTGGGCTCGCGGATGCGGACGCTGCAGCGACCCTTTTTGCCGCTGCACGATGTGGGCTCGCGGATGCGGGCGCTGCAGCGACCCTTTTTGCCGCTGCTGGCGCCAGGGGAGCGTGGGGGCGGGCGTTGCAACGCACCTTTCTTCCCTTACTGCTCCCACACCGGCGGATCGGCACGCTGTAACGCACCTTTTTTCCCTTACTGTCTGATGCTTGCCCCGCATCACCGATGATTAGTGCAAAAATGCATCTATTATGGCGAATTTCACCATAACCTCACTACTTAAGTGCAAAAGTGCATTTAGCCCTACAATTTTATCCATTTGTTACCAATTCAAGATCGAATAGATGCACTTTTGCACTTAAGCAAGCTGATGGGCGCTTGTCTCCGCATTTTAAGTGCATTTTTACACTTAGCGAAACAAACTCACGTTACTGTGACTCAACCGCAAGCTGCAGCTTATACCCACCCGCCGCCTGCGTCACTGCTCTTCAAGCCGCCATCAACCAGGGCTGCTTCTTTAACTAGTCAACTGTCAGCGTTGCTGCTCCTTAAACTCGCCATCAACCAGCGTTGCCGCTCCTTTAAACCCGTCAACCGTCAGCGTGACTGCTCTTTAAACTCGTCATCCGCCCATTAAACTCGTCAACCGTTCAGCGTAGCTGCTCCTTTAACTCGCCAATCGTCAGCGTACCTATATCTCAACCTCTCAACCATCTGCCCCTATGTCTCAAAACGCTAAGCGCCCTGCTCCTTTTCCTAAAACCGCCTGCAGTTGAACTATGGCGCTCACTCGTCCACACATTCAACTATTCGCCTACCCAACCTTACCTACTCATCTCAGGCCGCGCTCCCCCGGCAATCCAAAACCAGTCGATTCCCATCATGGGAGCGCATTGCACAAACCGGGTCAGCCAATTCCGCCGCATCTCATCAGGTTAGTTGATCTTCACCATCGAGCCCTTAATGTTAACCAGACCGTCAGACTGCAGATCGAGTGAAGCGCCGCCCTTGAGCTTGAGCGCTGCCGTTGCCTCGAGCGTCACCTGCGTCGATTTGATCGACACCGCCTTCGTGCTCTCGATCTTCACGTCGCCCTGCTGCGTCAGCGTGATCTTGTTGGTCCCCGCCTTGATCTCCACCTGGCTCCCACCCTTGATCGTCATCGTAATCTGACCGCCTTTATCATGCAGCTCGATCGTGTCCGCTTTGTCATTCAGCGTCAGATGATGGCCTTTGTTGGTCTTGATCCGCACCTGGCCGCCTTGATCGGTATCGTCAAATTCGAACTGATGCCCGGCACGGGAGGTCATCTTGCGAATATTGTTCTTCTCGTCCATGTCATGCGGCGGCTTGTCCTTGCTGTTCCAGAGACTCCCGATCACAATCGGCCGGCTGATGTCCCCCATCTGAAAAGCAATCAGCACTTCATCATTGACCTCGGGTATAAAAAACATCCCCCGCTTGCCGCCTGCCATCATGGTCGTCACCCTCGCCCAATCAAGCGCATTGATGTCGTCCATGACGGGTATTTTCACCTTGACCCGCCCCAGCTTCTCCGGGTCCTTGTTGTCGGTCACCACCCCCACGTACACCCCGTGCACGATGCCCATCAGCTGGTCGTTTATATTCGAAAAGGAGTCATACATTGCCTACACCACATTTCCTTGGATGCTAAAGCGCGTCCGGTAGCCGGACCCGTCGACCGAGTGCGAGGCGCTCTGCACGTAATATACCTGATTGAGCTGCTTGCCCAACCCTTCGAGCCGTACGTAGCGACCTGCCCTAATCTCCGGCAGACCGATGCATTCCGCATCGCCGGTGAGCAGATTCATCGCTCTCTCATTCATAACGGCCTCGGCCTTTTGCTGCGCTTCCTGCTTGTCTGCCACATTCAAGTACAAGGTCTGGTCAAAGCTGCCCATCGTCTTCAGCAGATCGGCGCCGGTCCGCGAACCCGCCCCGATCTTGTTGACCGAGGAGGACGAGCCCTCGATTACTTTTTGCGTCTTCGGGTCCCAGCCCCGGACGTTGACCCCGGTTACTTGGTCAGCCACGTTCAGGTCGATGTGAACACGGGTCAGATGCTTGCCCCAGGCCATCGTCATGAGCGGGGTTTTCTGCTGGTTTTTCTTGCGAAAGTACATCGTCTTGCCGACGACGAAAAACTCGTAGTTCAAGCCCTTGGCCAGCGCAAGCAAAAACTGGTAGTCGTTCTCCGGCTTTTTCGGCAGACTCGGCACCGGACTTGCGGTCGGATCGATCACAAAGCTGGTGGCGCCGTGCGTCTGGCCAATCTCCTTGGCGACATCGGTGATCTTCTTGTTGGCCCAGGTCGTCGCCTCGATCCCGCGCATCATCTTGAAGGAAAGATCCATACCCGTTACCGAGATCGTCGGCGCCTCGCCGCTTGAAAAGTCGATGCGGACTGCAGTCACATAACCGAAGAACAGCGGCTCCAATCTGTCGGTATATCCGATATGCACCTCCAACGGCTTGCCCGGCACGAGCAGATCCAGCCACTCAAAATCCCGGCTCACCGGATTGTAGGCGTTGGCCACCACAAAGCTGACGGTGTCGGACGCCGGAGAGGTCGTCGTCTCGACCTGCACCTGGGTAATCGCCATCCCTTCACGCACGGCGTCGCGATTGTTGATAAACAGCTTGAAGCCAGGGGCGATGAAGTTGCGGTACTTGTTCTCCAAATCATCAAATGTGAATTTGTCGCTGCCAAGCTTGATGTTACTCATCGTTACTCATCCTATCCGTACAGACGCGGAATTTTGATCACGGAGCCGGGCTCCAGCCGCTTGGGGTCTTCGATCTTGTTGGCCCTGGCGATCTCCCGCCACAAGCCCGGATCCTCGTATTCCTCCGCCGCGATCTGCCACAGCTGATCGCCCTGCTTGATCGTCCGCTGCTTGGTCCGGTCGGCGGATTGCCTCGGAATCTGCTTGAACTGGTCCTGGATGCTCTGGACGGCCTTGAAGGTTACGTTAAGCGTAGCTCTGACGGGAATCCCGGAATCGAGAAACATCGTAAAGCTTTGCGACACCTTCTCGACGACGCCCCGGAACTGCAGCGAACCCCAGATGAACTTGCAAAGCGGAGGCGCATGCAGATCCTTGTCTACATCCAGCAGAGCGGTGATCTTCGCGGTATGGGTGCGCACATCCTTGCCCGCTTCGTACGAATCAAAGAACAGATCCATCGTCAGCGTCGTCGCCTCGCCGCTTACAAACTGGGCAATCGGCTGCGACAACCCGGGGATCGTCTGCCAGGAGTAGCTGTTCGACGATTCCAGCTGGTATTCGCTCGGATTGAACAACACCTCGACCCGTTCCGGAGTGGACCCGCGCTCGATCATAATTAGTGCTTTTTTCAGCGCCATGCTAGAGCTACCTCCCGCTTCAATTGAACCTGACTATAATCCACGCCGCTGCTGCTCGAAGCGCATGCGCCTCGTTATCTCCCGGTACACCTGGTCGGCCATCGCGCGCACATCGACCGCCGGAGCGCCGGGCTGCGTACGAAGCTCCTTCAGTTCGCCCTCCAATCGGCTGAGCGACTTGCGGATCACGCTGTCCCGCTCCCTTCCGTCTCTCGCCGAGGCTCGCGCGCTGACCGCGAATTCGAGCGGGACCGGGGCCGCCGCACGCTGCCGCTGACGCGCCGCCGGACGCATGCCAGCTGATGTGGCTGCATCCTGCTTGTGCAGCAGCGACGGCAGCTGCCGCGCCGTACGTCCCATGGCAGGCTCGGCCTCAGCTCCGTGACCGTCAGCTTGCTCCCTCCCGGCCGCGTGAACCGGGACGGACAGAGACAGGCGCTGGTGGAGCTCCCGCTCTCCTGCCCCAGGCGGCCCTCCGTCAGTCCGACCACCGGTCATGGCGGACACGGGGCGGACAAGGGGCGGCCGCATGACCTGCTTGGCGCTGAGCATCGCCGGTGTACGTCTGGCGACGGCCGGGACTGCTCCAGCCTGGCGGCCGGAAGGCTGCGGCGCACTCCGTCGCGTCATCTGCATGGCCGGACGCGGTTGCATGTGGCGGCGGACCGCCTTCGCTGTCACGTCAGCCGCATGAACAGGCTGGGCCGCCGGGGCCATGACCGGGGCCGGCGCCTCCCGGACAGTGCCGGACGCCTGCTCCGCTGCTGCCGCTGTCGGTACGGCGCGTACCGACAGCGGCACCTCCCCATGCGCTGCAGCAGCATGTGCTGCGAGCGGGCCCGCCGCCCTGGAACGATCCGCGCCAGCGACACTGGGCTTCAGGCCGCCGCCCCTCCCCAGGGCGGCACCTGGACGCGGCGGCTGCTCCCTGCCCGTGCGGGTGGCAACGAGAGGAAAACCAGATGCCAGTCGGCCTCCTCCCGCGCGCGCAGCCATACCCGGGCTGCTATCGGTCTGTTGGAGCGTGGACATCGGCCGGAGCATCGTCATCCCCGTGGCTGAGCGGCGGCTCTGCGCGATGGCAGTCCGACGGTCCCCGGGACGCCCGACTGTGCGGGCAGCATCAGTACGCCCGTTCCCAGAAGCTGCGGCGGCTCCGCGTTCAGCGCCGGCCCGGCCCGTCACAGGGAGGCTGGGAGCAACTTGAGTATTCCGGGTGCCTGGCATGCCGGATCCTGACTCGCTCAGCAAGGCGGATCTGCGGTTCGCTTCCAAAAGGCGGTTTCCCGGAGAGACAGAACGTTTGTGGATCAATCGTTTGGCTAGCGGGGAGCGCAGCAGCATGAGGCTGGCATGATCCACAAGAATGTCTGGCGCTCCTTCGACCACGGACCCGAGCCCGGTCGGACCCGTTGCCATTGCAAAAACGTCGCTTGACGGTCTGCCCCAAGCAGTCGTACCTATAGCAGTCGTGCCTATAGCAGTCGTGCCCGCCTGAGCCGGTCCGCTCCCAAGCGGCCGGTCACCTCGAGCTTCGGCTCGCCCTACTGGCATTGACGTCCTGGACATCGACGTCAGCCTGGCGGCCCTAGCCTGTCTGTCCTGCACAGTATCCCCTTCTCCTGCAAGGGGCGGGACAGGCGTCTGCCGGGACGATGCGGATGACGCACGGCCAGAGGTCAGTTGGGCCGTCCCCTCAGCCCCCGACACCGGATTGCGACCGGAGCGTCTGTCTGTCTGCTGCGCTCTGCGTGTCCCCGCCTGGCGATGCGAGATTCGGAGTACGCCCCGGGCCGCGATATAGGCGCCAGCGGCCGGCTGCCAGCCGCTATCCGGGGATGGCTGGCTTAGCGGGCGCTGCGGGCGACTCCCGTTCTGCGCTGGCTCGCCACGCGTCCGCTGACCCTGCGGTGAAGGCGTGCCACCCGTTCGCTCCTGCCGGCTTAGGCTTTGCCCCGCTCGGCCAAGCGACTGCTGGCCTTGCTGTGCAGGTCGGCCTTGCCCCTGTTGCAGCCGGTCGCTGCCATGCGCTGGCTGGTGCTGCAGTGTCTGCCGGTCTTGCTGTGATCCCCCCTGCGGATCCTGCGGCGCACGGCCCATCTGTCGGTGGCGCGTCTGGATACGCTGCAGCAGGCCTCTGCCGCCAGTCATCGGCTTCGCATGCATTTGAGCTGCAGGCGACGTGAGACGCGGTGCCGGGACGGCATCCGATACAGTCCGCATCAGCCAGTCCCGGATGCGGGCGCTGCCGCTCAGCAGCATAGCCCTGGAAGCCGCGCCGAGCGTATCCCGCTGGGGCCGGCCAAGTCCCGCCCCCCGCCGGGCGCCTGGCAGATCGCCGCCCTCGGCGCTCCGGCTCGCATCGTTAGAGCCCGGCAGCTGCGCCTTTCGTGATGGCTCCGGCTGCAGCCGGCTGGCTGTCCCCGCAGGACGTGCCCCAGGCCCCGGGCTTATCGCCGGACGGTCAGGTCCCGCGGCAGCAGCCTGCGAGCCCGGCACTCGGTCCACACCGGCGGTTCCCCTTGCCGTGCCATCCGCAGCCCGCTTGCTATGGATAAGAACGGCTGACACTCGTTTGTAGCTTCGTTCCGCAGAAGGTCGGGCATTATCGGGCTGCCCGGCCTCCGACTGACCAGCTTGCCAGTCCGGAGGCCGGCTCCGCAGAGGCAGAGCGGTGATGCGGATCTTATCCGCCAACGGACTGACCGATAGTCGGGAGCGGACATCTTCGGCTAGCGACGAAGCTCGGACGCCGCCGACCGGGAGCAGCCCGGGGCTGCGGAAACGCGGCGTCGGCATGAGAGGATCCGCCGCCTTGCCAGGGGCTGCCGCTCGGAACCGGGCGCCTTCGCGTACCGCCGCGCCAAGATCGGGACCGCTGCTGACGCCACCCGGCTTAGCTGTTGCCGGGATCGTCCCCCGCCGCACACTCAGCTGGGACGCCGTCTCCGGCAGCAGCTGCCGCCCGGATCGCAGCCGGACCGCTGCGCTGTCCGCTGACTGGCCCCGGATGTGGGCCTGAGCCGATCGCTTCCTCACCGCTGCACTGTCAACTGGCCGGGGCTGGGCCTCTGGCCGCCGCTCAGGCTGCATGGACGACGCGGGAGGCGCGACTCGGGGCTCCGGCTGCGCGGGAGGCGCTGGAGCCGCGACCCGGCGCGCCGTCAGCTCCCGCGCCCGTGCGCGTTCGCTCGGGCGGCCGCTGCTAGCAGCGTCGGCCCGCGGCCAGCGAGCCATCTGCAGCCGCTGGTCGCGATGCACAAGTGCCGCGCGCAGCTGCGAAGCGGCCGCAGACGAGCGGCGCACACCTGTTCCGCCCTCAGCTGCAGGCGTGGGAGCGCCACGATCAGCGGCTCTCCCCAGGGCTGACGCCGTTGCCGTGCGCTTGCCCCTCTGCCCGGTCTCGTCCTGGCGAGAGGCTATATGATCATCCGCAGCGCCGCCAGTTGATAGCTGCCCTGCCCCCGTGGACTGCCGATGCGGACGCTGCATCGTCTGAAGTCTGGTCATCCGCTCATAGCTGACGCGGATCATGTGCTCTGACGTGCGCAGCAGCCTCTCACGCACGGGCCCCCTACGTTCTGCCAACGTACGCGACACATCCGATGCTGAGTTGTATTGAGCCCCGCCTGCACGTCGTTCGGCAGCTGTACTCGGGCTGCTGACGGCATCAGACTTCAACTTTCGACGGGATGCCTCAAGCCTGTCTCTCTGCTCGCGCGGCGCTTCCTGACTGGCGATCTGGCGAATCGACTGCCTGAGCGACTCCAGTCTGGCCGTCTCCGCCCGGATCGTGCGAAGGATCAGCCGCTGCTCTGCGCTTGCAGGCGTCGCTCGTCTGCGCGCCTGTTCCGGCTGCCCAATCCTGGCGCTGGGCTCGCTGCCCCGGCGCTTCGGCGTATCCTCCGCCGAGCGCGCCGAGGACAGCCGTCCGGCATCCCGCTGTCCCCCTGCATGATGTGGCGACCGCCGGCCCTCATCTTGCAGTTCCCTAGACGGCGTCCCGCTACCTTTCTTCGTCTCCATCCGGAATGTCTGGAGCAGCTTGAGATAGTAGTTGGCATAGCTTGTCTGAATATGGATATGCAGATCCGTTGCGCCTCGAGCATCCAAAGAGCGTCTGGAGGGGGTCAGGTAGACGAAGCCGGCGCTGCGGATCGAGCGGTTGGCGAGCCAGCCGTATTTGCCTGTCAGCCGGTCCACAAACCGGCGGTCCGTCAGGGCAATGCTGACGAGCGGCTGCTCCTCCTTCATTACGCTTCCCCTCCTTTCCTCTCCTCTTCTCTTGCTCCGGCCGGGCTTCAGAGCACCTTGAAACCGTTATGTGTCAGCTCGATCGATTCGAGCGCCACCTCACTGCTGGATGCGTTGAAGTCCGGCCCCGACCACTTGGTCGGGTAGGCCTCATAAAAATTCCATCGGCGAAACTCCTGATCCAGTTCATCATACAGAATGATCGAACCGCTCTTGCGCACGATCTGGCCCTGCATCACCTGACTGTACCAGTTCCACAGCTCATTGGTCAGCGTCATCCCTCTGCGCAGGACTAGCGGCGTCAGCTTGGTCCTCCCCGGCAGACGATGCACATATTGATTGAGTCCGCCCTCGGCATGCTCGTACACCTCAGTCTCCACAGACAATCCGCTGACCTCGGAGAATCCCGCGACCAGCATCCCGTCGAGCTCGACCATAAAGCGATAAGCGCCCACGACATGGGAACGGCTTTGAAAATATCGGCTTAACATGAACCATCCTCCGCCCAGCGTCTCTCCGACGAGTTACTTGTGCTGCGATTTGATTGAGCCCGTGGTCAAGCTGCCACTCAAAAGACGTCGAACGGGTTGTTGCGTTCGGGCTCGTCATTCATCTTGCGGTTGATGCGCGAGATCTCCTCGCACCAGCGCCGCCGCTCCTTGTGCTCCATGTTCATGATCTCGTCATGCGGCCAGTGGAAGTAATACGCGATGAATCCGGCTTCTTCGTACAGCCGTTCCGCCGGATAGACCGTTAGACTTCCCCCGCCTGCAGCAAAAAAGAAATGTCCACCTCATGCTCATGATCGCAGTTGGGACAAACGGACTTGACGGTCAAATTGTCGATATCGTTAATATGGCGGTATAGATTTTGGAGATAAGCCAGATCGGCCGTAAACATCTTCTCGATCGTCTTGGTATCTACCGCCCGCAGATCGCCTAGCTTGGTGACGACCCTGGCCAGCAAAATGATACTCAGATACCCGGGGTTCTGCTGCACGCGCGGGTCCCGCATCGGCAGGATCTCGTCGGCGGCCGTAGCGAGCCTCATCACTCCCCGGCGGTGCAAGGTTCCGCTCTCGTCGACATAACCGCGAGGCAGCTCAAAGTTAAACTCGGTTTGAAAAGCCATAAAGACACTCCTTCTCATGAAAAGCTGACGGAGGAACAGTGACAGTCCACTGCCCCCCGTTCAAATGATTGTTCACCCGAATCTCATGTTTCCAGCTGCGATGATCTGTTTATATACTGAGTAATGGCTTACGACTGGGCAATTGCCTCGTTTGGAAAAGAATTGCTTCCACAGAAATCCTTTGCCAGTCGTGCGCTACAAAGCAACTTACTGCGTACGCAGCATGCCTTCATGCGCCAGCTCCAGCAGCTCGATGGCCACCTCGGAAGCCGTGGCGTTGAAGTCAGGCGCCGTATACTTGGCCGGCCAAGCTTCGATGACCTGCCACGTAGCCACGTCTTCGCCCTCTTCATTGACAGCGATGATGGTGACCGTCTTGCGCTCGATCGTGCCCTCGACGATGCATTCCTGAACCCATTCAAACAGGTCCAGCGAATCGGTAGCGCCCCACTTCAGGGAGATATTGCCGTACTTCGCCAGCCCCGGAAGCTTGCGCGGCGTGATGACGTCCGTGCCCTCCCGGTACTCGATCACATCCAGCGAGGCGTCGAAGCCGGATACTTCGCTGAAGCCCGCCTGTTCGATGCCCTCTACCTCGACCCTGAATCTAAACTTGCGATATGGATCATTGCGTTCGCCCGCCATATTCTAACTTCCTTTCACCTATTAATTAATGATGGAATCGGATTATTGCTCGTTTGTCTTCTGGGTAATGCGGAATACCACGAACTCAGCCGGCTTGACCGGTGCGATGCCGATGATGCAGATGAGGCGGCCGTTATCGATATCGTCCTGGGTCATCGTGTTGCGGCTGATATCGATGTAGAACGCTTCCGACGGGGATGAGCCCATCAAGGCCCCGCCGCGCCAGACGCGGGTCAGGAAGGCGTCGATCGTGCGATGCACGCGAGCCCACAGACGCTCGTCGTTCGGCTCGAAGACGACCCAGTTGGTGCCCGCCTTGATCGATTCCTCTACGAAGATGAACAGGCGGCGGATGTTGATGTATTTCCAGAGCGTATTGGAAGAAGTCGTACGCGCCCCCCAGATGCGGATGCCCTGTCCGGAGAAGCTGCGGATCAGGTTGACGCCTTTGGGATTGAGCACGTCCTGCTCGCCGCGGTTGTACTGCACGTCGAGTCCGGTGACGCCGCGGATGACTTCATTGGCTGGCGCTTTCTCGATGCCTCTCGTGCTGTCGCTGCGCGCATAGACGCCGGCTACCGAGCCTGCTGGCGGGACGAAGATATTGCGCTTCTCCAGCGGATCGTATACTTGCAGCCACGGATTGTACAGCGCAGCATAGCTGGAGTCGAACAGCTCGCGATGGGTAAGCACGTCCTGGATCTTGGTCTTCTCGCGCGGGATGTCCAGGATCGCGAAGCGGCTGCCCAGTCCTTCGCAATGGGCAACCAGTGCCAGCTGCACCGAAGGATCCGTGACGCCAGGGACAGCCATGATGCTGACCTGATCGTTATCCACGAACGCCTGGATGCCTGTCCGTCTGCCGGGGCCGTTGTCTTCTCCCATGTAGGAGGCCGGATCGATGCCGCTCAGGCTGCCGTCCGAGCCGCCGGAGAGCACGATGCTGTAAGGCGCCGCGTCTTTCTTGAACAGCCGGGTCAGCTTGGCCTTGCTGTCTGCCGTTACGGACACAAGCTCCGACTTGGACAGTACGGTGTCGACGTAGGTCGGCGCACCTGCATTGAAGGAGCAGGCCTCAAAGGTCTCGGACTCGGAGCCGTAGGCCACATGTACGGTGAACTCGGCTGTGCTCAGCGTCTTGGTCGGGAGCAGTCCGGTGTCCACCGCATCTTCCGGCAGCGCCTCGTCCAGCTCGATGATGTTGTCGAACACCGTTACGACATTAGCCGAGGTTACGGCTTCTCCGTCCGCGTAGTTGACGACGTCGCCGGCATGGAAACCCGCACTGTTTTTGACACGGTACTTGTTGTCGCCCAGGCTCTCGAAGATCTGGGTTTTGGCTTTGCTGGCAGATTCCAGGATGACTTTGATCTGATTGCCCCACGCCCCCGGATTGCGCGCCTCGACCGTAAATAACGGATCGTCGCTGACCGCTACGGCTGCGTCGGCAGGCACGACCCGCATGATGTAGGCGCTGGAGCCGCCATTTACAAAAAATTGCTCTACCGCATAAGCAAGATAACGGTAGGATCCGAATTGCTTATCGGACAGATAGGAGCCATACGTTTTTTTGAACTCGTTCATGTTGGTTACCAGCTGCGGCAAGCCTTCGGACGGACCGCGCTCGGCTACGCCGAGAAAGCCAGCGACGCTGGTGCTGACACCGGAGAGCGGCTGCCCGGCACTATCAAACTCCTCCACATAAACCCCTGGCGAAAAATATTCGGCCATTGTTGTCGCCCGACTCACAGAAAACGCAAAACGGCCGCGTAGTTGTGAAATCGGTTCCTCCTTTCATGACTTTAAAATATGCAAGATCGGGCCGGTAAAGAGGTTGTTCAAAAAGTCCGCTTTTGATCACGAAGTAATTCAGGAAGTAGATTCGGCTTCGAATCTTGAATGCAGTCGAAACTTCCGGTGCTCACGTAGCTTCCACTACGCTCCGCTCCTCATTTCCTCCTGCCTCCAACCTTCTCGGTGCTTAAAACCGACCTTTTTGAACTCGCACTTATAGTAAGCCAGCGATCAGTGCTACGTGGTTAATGCCCTGCATCTCCATATGACGCTCGCAAGCTTACTTTCCCTTGAGGTTGAAGTGGCGCTCGCGGACGCGGGAGACCGGCCTGGTGCGGGTCGATTCGAGGAAGACCGGGCCTACCC
The DNA here is from genome assembly GCF_047238105.1 of Paenibacillus jepli. NCBI lineage: Bacteria > Bacillati > Bacillota > Bacilli > Caryophanales > Paenibacillaceae > Paenibacillus > Paenibacillus jepli. The sequence goes on along the minus strand of NZ_JBDFMD010000001.1, from coordinate 5,210,414 downwards.
GGCAGCCGATCGAGAGCTTGTACGGACCGCCTGGAAACAGGCCCATCAGCGTATCGAGCTGCAGCTCTTCCTTCACGATCCGGATGCTTTCGCCGCTGCCCTTGAGCACGCCCACCAGATCGTCGTCTTGCAATATATTATGATCGTGCAGCAGCTGCATCGTTTTGCCGATGATCCGCTGCTCGTCAATTGCCCTCGTCAGTACATCCGAACTGGAGTGTGCGGTGATCAGGTAGAACAGGTCCAGCGCCAGCGGCGGATACCGCAGCCGGTCGCCCTGATCGATCATCTCGCTATTACGCACATCCATATTTTCTTTGACATCGTACAAATACAGACTGACGCTCATGTCGCCCTTGTCCTGCGGATGAGCCAGGCCGATGCCGTCAAGATGCGGCACCAGATCGGGCACCAGCCCTTCCCGCAGCACCTTGATCAGGGACAGGCCCGTATCGGCTATCAAGCTGTAATTCGCCAAGACGGCTCACCCCTTCCAATATTGCTCATAAGGCCCGAACCGGTCCTTCATCAGCAGCTTGCCGATCTTCTTGTACTCCTGGATGACGCTCCCCAGCAGTTGCTTCATCGACAGCGGCTCCCCCTCCTCGGCGGCCAGAAATGCGGCCGTCAGGACGATGTTTTTGATCGGCCCGCCCGTCAGCTCGAACGTCTCGCCGAGGAAGCCGTAGTCGATCTCTCCGGCAGGCACCGTCTGCGGAATCGCCGAGCGCCACAAGCGCTCGCGGTGCTCGGCGTCGGGGAAGGGGAAACGGATGATGTACTGAATCCTTCGGACGAACGCGTCGTCGAGATTCTGAGCGAAGTTGGTAGCCAGGATCGTAATCCCCTCATACTCCTCCATCTTCTGGAGCAGATACGAGGTTTCCATGTTGGCATATTTGTCATGGGCGTCCTTGACCTCGGAGCGCTTGCCGAACAAGGCGTCCGCCTCGTCGAAGAACAGGATCGCCCCGCTCTGTCCGGCCTGCTCGAAGATCTCGCTCAGGTTCTTCTCCGTCTCGCCGATATACTTGCTCACGATGCGCGACAGGTCGATCCGGTACAGCTCGGCCCGCACTTCCTTGGCCATCACCAGCGCCGACATCGTCTTGCCCGTCCCCGGCGGCCCGGTGAACAGCATGCTGATGCCCCTGCCGTACGGCAGCAGCCGGTCGAACCCCCACTGGCTGAGCACGGTATGACGATGCAGGAGGCGGTTGCACGCCTGCCGGAGCAGATGCATCGCGTCAGCCGGCAGGATCAGATCGTGCCAGTCCAGCCGCGACTCCATCTTGACCGCCTTGTCGCTCAGACGATGACTGAGCAGACTGTACGCCGCCGTCTGCAGCCAATCGCCTGCCGTACCGCCGCCGCCGCTCGCCTGCCGCCAATCCGACAGCTGGAGCGCATACTCCGCCGTAGCCCTGATCTGCCCCGGCGTGAAGCGGAACTTGCCTGCCAGCAGCGCGATCTCGCGTTCGTCCAGCGCCAGCGCCGGACCGGTCAGCGCTTCCCACAGCCGGACGCTCTCCAGCATGTCCGGCAGGCCGAGCGGGATGTCCAGCCAGACCGAGCCCGGCGGTCTTACCGGCGCTTTGAGCGGCTCGTCGCTCATCCAGAACACATCGCCGCCCCACTCGTGCAACTCCTGCAGCAGCAGTTGCACCCGCTTGTCGGCAGCTGTGCAGCGCACCGCCGGGATGGCATCTTGCAGCCTCGCCTCCAGCAGCACCTGAGCCAGCTCGTCCCGCAAGACATCCGCCTCTTGCGACGCTTCGGCAAGCTCCCACTCCAGCAAAGCGCGGCCGGTGGCAGCGCACAGATGTCTGGCGTGGAACGTCTTGCCGCTGCCTGATTGCCCGTGCAGGTTCCAGTGAACCGGATATTCCCCCCGGCTCAGCGCATAGTCTTCCATCCGCTGCCGGAGCTCTTCCTGCACGAGGGGCGCCTCCAGCAGACGGTTGCTCTCCAGATCGTAATAGGATAGGCCTGCCAGCGTATCCTGAACCCGCCAAGGCAGGTCAAGCAGATAGCTGACAGCTCGCGGCCGCAGCACCAAGGGCTGGGCCAGCATCGACACTTCTCTGCGGGACTGCACGGACGGCAGCGCTGCGAACAAGCCCCGGAAGGCGATCCGCGATCCGGCCCACCTCTCCAGCATCCGCCTCCGCTCGCCAAGGCTGCGGCTGCTGATGCGCAGCATCAGATCCAGCGACAGATGCTGACTGGACATATCGTCATGCAGATAGCCGTATAGTCTTAGATATTTGCGATTGACATGGGGCGCAAGCGCCGCAAGCAGCATCCGCATCTCCTGCTCCGTCAGACCGAGGGCAGAGCTCAGCCGCAGCACCGGGATCAGCCCGGCAGGGGCTGCCTGCAGCCTGGCCCGGATACGGGCCTCCAACTGGTCCAGCAGATAGGTCTGTTCATCCGACAACACCAGGTATGGCTCGTCGTCGTCGAGCAGCGCCCTGGCTTCCGCATCGGACAGATACATCCCGCGGAAGGCGTTGGCCGCTTCATCGATCTCTGCCGGACTTTGCATCATGCGCTGCATTTCGATCTCCAGCACAACATCCAGGCGGATCCATTCATCGAACAGATACTCCTCCAGATGCTGGTAAGGAGCAAGCGCTTGCGGCTGAGGCATGTCAATCTCACTCCCCGTTTGCTACTGCTTTATATTGTCATACGAAATACTCATTCACGCAACCGTTCTTTCGATAAAATCTAACATTTTTTTCATATCGGCCCGAACTTTAACACCAACAGCGCCATATCGTCATGCTGCGGCATCTCGCCGGTAAAATCCGCGACGGAGCCGGTCAAGCTCCGCACGATCTCATCCGGTTCCGCATCGCCCATCATCGACAGGCACTCGGCCAGTCTGTCCGGCCCATACCAATCGCCCGCCGCGTTCTCCGCTTCGGTGATGCCATCCGAGTACAGCACGAGCGTTTCACCTTCAGTCAGTATAAGGATGTTATCGGCATAGTCCGCGTCCGGGAATACACCTAACGGCAAATTTTTTTGCCCGGCCAGCAGTCTTGCTCCCCTCGGTCCTGCTACGTACCCCGGACAATGGCCCGCATCGCAATAGCGCAGCTCGCCGCTCGCTGTATCGAGGATGCCGAGGAACATCGTGGCGAACATCGTCGACTCCTCGCTGCTCAGCTCCCGGTTGATCTGGCGGACGATCGCGGACGGCTGAGCGGACAGCACCGTCTTGGCCCGGATCCAGATCATCAGCCCCGCCATGAACAAGGCCGCAGGCATGCCTTTGTCCGAGACGTCGCCGAGACAGACCAGCAGGCGTCCGCCGCCAAGATCCTGGAAGTAATAAAAGTCGCCGCCGACCTCCCGGGCCGGCTCAAGTGCGGCGCAGAGCTTCGCGCCGGGCAGCTGCAGGGCGCGGCCGGGCAGGTAGCTGCTCTGGATGCTTCTGGCAATCTGCAGCTCGCGCTCCATCCGTTCCTTGGCCGCCGTCGTCTCGCGCAGACGGTGCATGGACTGCTCCAGCGCCTCATAGAGCAGCATATTCTCCAGGGCGATCCCTACTGGGGACGCGATATCCTCCAGCAGCCGCAGCTGACGCTTGGAGAAGGCGCGCCCGCCACTGCGGTTGATCACCTGCAGCACCCCAAGCGTGCGGCCGCCGGAGCGGACCGGCACGCACAGCATGCTGCGTGTCGGCATGCCTACACGTCCGGCGACGCGGCTGGACCAGCGGGCATCGCGGGCGGCGTCGGCGATCCGGATCGACTCTCCGCAGGCCGCCACCCAGCCGGCGATGCCTTCGCCAGGCTGGAGACGGATCTGCTTCACCTCGCCGCCCTTCTCCCCGGTCGCGACCTCGAAGTACAGCTCGCCCGTCTCGTCATCAAGCAGGATGACCGAGGAGGCCTCGGCTTCCAGCGCCTGCTCGGCAGTCTCCATAATGAGCTGCAGCAGCTCTCCCCGCCGGAGTGTGGAGCTCAGCCGCAGACTGATCGCCAGCAGCATGGACGAACGCTGCCGCTCCCTGGCCATCAGCACGCCCGCGCCTGTCGCTGCGGCGGCAAGCACGGACGCCAGCCATGCCGCTTTCAACTCAGCCACCCTCCTTCGCTGACGTGTAGGCTGCGGCCGCTTCCAGCGTCGCGAACAACGGGAAGATCTGCGTGAAGCCGGAGATGTCCAGGATCTCCCGGACATTGTCGCGCAGCAGACAGAAGGCGACGCGCCCTTCGTCTGCCCGGCTCTTCTTGACGGTCAGCAGCATGACGCGCAGACCTGCGCTGCTCACGTAGTCCAACTCGTCCAAGCGGAACACGATGCGCCGGCAGCCTCCGTCCCACAAGCGCAGGAAATGCTGCTCTGCCTGCGTCATCGAGGCGCTGTCGAGTCTGCCCTTCCACTGAATGACGACGACGTCGTCCACCTGTTGGATTGTAATCTCCATTCACTTACCTCCCATATTCATAGCCGCTCGCCCCGTGCCGGCGGCAGTCAGTCGGCTGGGCTGGCCTTGTACATGCGGAGTACATTGCACCCGTCGATGCGTCCATAGCTGAGTTCATCCATGGACCGCTTGATCAGCCAGATCCCCAGCCCGCCCAGCGGACGCCGTTCCGCCGGCAGATCCAGCTCGGGATCCGGATGCAGGAGCGGGTCAAAAGGGGGGCCCTGATCACGGAAGACCGCCAGCAGGCCGGGACCGCCCGGCCCTTCCGGTCCAGTCGTCCCAGAGCCTGACAGCTCCAGTGTGAAGCGGATCGGTCCGGCTGACGGTTCCTCCTTGCAGCCGTGAGTGATGATATTGACAAACCATTCCTCGCAGGCAAGCAGTACACTGCCGGCCGACTCTTCAGGCACGGCGTGCGTGTGACAATACCCGCGGATGCTGGCCCCGAGCCGTTCCCACTCGGTCAGAGAAGCCGTCAATTGCAGCTCGATCCTCGCCATGATCCGTCATCCCTCCTTCCGCGCCGAGTCTAGCTCAGCTTGAGCAGCATATGCTCCAGGTTGCGCAGCCGCTGGCTGACCGAGCGGAGCAGCCCGACCCCGATATCGGGATACTGACGCACCAGCTTGGCCGCTTCGTCCCCGGCAATCTCGAGGGCGCGCACATCGCCAAGCAGCGCCTGCGCCGAGACGACCGAGGGCTGATTGTCGAAGAGCCCCGCCTCGCCGAAGGTCTGCATCGGTCCGAGCAGCGCCACGGTCCCTTCCACCCCTTCGTCGTTGACGCCGCTGAGCTCCACCTGACCTTCGACGATCATCACCAGCGACCCGCCGCTCTCGCCCTGCCGGTGCAGGAATTGTCCCTCGCGGTACATCCGCTCCTCCGCGATGCTGGCGATCCGCCCCAGCTCCTCGACAGAGATCTCATGAAACAGAGGGACCTGCTTCAGGAACACGATCTTGTCCAGCGCGTTCAAGTATTCCCATGTCTGTGCCAATTCTGCTTCTCCTTTCATGGCGCCGACCTTGACAGCAATCGCCTGCAGCCAGGGATCTGTCGGCAGCGTGTGCGTGAAGTCGAGCGACTCCTGGAGCGCCGCGCGCAGCTGTGCATGACGCTGTTCTCCCGGGTCCTGGATGCTCTGGTAATACAACAGCAGCGCGCCGGCCAGCCGCGGGTGGTCCATCCCCTCGGAGAGGATCTCCAGGCCGTGGTCGCGCGTCTCCTCGTCGCCTTCCTCGATCGCCCTCCGCAGCTGCGGGATCGAGCGTTCGTCGCCGTAGCGGATCATGATGGCCCAGATCGTGTCCAGCAGCATCCGGTTCACTTCATTGCGGCGCTGCCGCGCCAGCTGCGTCCATTGTTCTTGACCTGCCGCCTCGATGCTCTCCAGTATCCGGTTGCCCGCGCACAGCTCCATCAGCTTGCGGATGCACGCCGGTGCGACGAGCTCGGCGATCTGCCGATCTGTGCCGATGCGGTCCACGGTCAGCACGGCCGCCCGCCAGATGTCTTCATTGGGCGAATCCAGGAACCGCTTCAGGTCCTCAACCTTGCCGGCATCCTGAAGCGCCTCTTCGATGATCAGGCTCATCTCGCGGTCTGCGCCGACCAGCATATCCATCAGGCTGGTGACGATATCGCTGCCGCCGATCCTGCCGATTGTCCGCACTGCGGCATATTTGAGCGCAGCCGACGTATCGAGCATACAGAGCATGACATCGTACAGCATCGGCGTCAGCCGCCGTTCCCCGACCAGACGGCAGGCCGCCACCGCGGCGTCGCCGCCTAGCTGGAGCAGCTGCCGGAGCTCCGTCTCCAGCTCTGCGTCATCCTCCCAGACGCGCAGCGCCTCGAGCTTGACCGGTAGCGCCGGATCGCGGTATGCGAGCTGCAGCCATTCCGCTTTGTCCGGCCTGCCGGAGGCTGCCGCCTGGCGGGCTACTACCGCCCGGACCGGATCGGACGGGTCCTGCAGCCATTCGCGGATCCGCCCGGCAGCCATCGCACGCCAGCCCTCGGCATGGACGGCTGCCAGCGCGAGCGCACGCACATCTCCTTCGTGGCGGTCCGCAAGCCGCAGCAATGTCTCCGATGCCGACGCATCAGGCTCCTCCGCCAGCCACTCCAGCGTCATCCGCTGGATGTGACGGTCAGCGCTATCCAGCTTGGCGACAAGCGCCTTTCTGGTATCCTGGCTGCGCAGCGACTCTACAAAGTCCTGGTACAGATTCTTGAGCGAGCCTGTCGCCGCCTGCAAGTAATGCAGCAGCTGCTGGAGATACAGCCTGCGGATATACCAGGCCAGCAGCATCAGGATGACGGCCATGCCCAGGCCGACCAGCGCTTGGCCGGACAGGCTCCAGCCGAATCTGGAATGCAGCATGGCCACGCCCGAGCCCAGCAGGATGCCGGCCGATGCCGATATGCTCTGGGCGGTGAAGCGCAGGCCGTCTCGCTGCTGCTGCGGGTACATCTTGAAGAAGAGCTGGAAGCTCGGTTCCGCAAAATAATATAGCAGCAGATACGTGAAGCTGTAGCCGACAGACACGGCAAAAAGCGCGCTGGCCGTGCCCACCAGCGGGGCAGCCAGCACGAAGCTCAGGAAAAACACCGCCGTAATGCCCAGCACCATGTTGCTGGCGCCAAGCCAGGCCATCAGCTTGGCGGAGAATAGCTGCAGCACAAAGGCGCCGCAGAACAGCACGATGACCATGAGGCCATAAAATGCCGTCAACTCTTCTTCCGTATGGAACACCGATTGGGCAGCGGTGAAGTATTGATACTCCATGACGTAATATACGGCGGGCAGCAGCGTCATGACCCCGACGACGACCAGCAGGAACGGGGTCTTCAGCATCAGCTTCATCGACCGGCCGACCGACCCCATCTCCTCCGCGCCTTCCTCCGGACTGAGCGCCGAAGGCAGCAGGTATTGCTTCAACGCGCTGCGGAAGTTCGGAAAGCCCAGCAGGAGGATAACGGCGCCGAGCAGATAGAGCATCTCCGCGCCGAGCAATGGCGCCAGCACCCGGGACAAGATCCCCGCCACGATGCCCCCGATGATCGCGAGCAGCACAAAGACCGGCATGACGCGCTTGGCCTGCTGAGTCGGACACAGATCGAAGGCGGTGCTCCACATCAACAGCGTCTGCTGCCGGACAACAAAGCTGGACACCAGGAACAGGATAAAGTAAAAGAACTGCCATTCCCCGCCCGTCCAGGTAAACAAGAGCAGTACCGCACCGCCCGACAGACCGATGCCGACAAACAGCAGATACAGCGAGATCATCAGGCGCTTTTTGGGAACCCGCTGCGACAGATAGGACAGCAGCCACCCTTCAAGCGGCAGCAGCAGCGCTTCAATCATATACATGACCGGCAGGTACTGGGTGCCCAGCCTGCTGTTGAAGATGCCCATATATGCCGTATAGTTGACCATCTCGGAGATTCCGGCCAGCAGGAACACCACGCCCATGACCATGATCTTCCTGCGGTCCTCGTATCTCAGATTGAAGAAAGCCTGCAATCGTCCTGCCACTTGTCCGCTCCACCTTGCTTGTATGTATAGTTTATCCGAGCCGCTTCGAGATCAACTCCGCCGCCCGCTGCTCCTCGGTCCCTTCCGGGATGTCCAGCAGCTTGAGCGCCCGCTTGAACGCCTTGTCCTTGCCTGCCGCCGCCCCGCGTGCCAGGAAAGCGGCAAAGCCCTTCATCACAAAGGCAAAGCAGTCAGCCACCGAACGGAAGCCCGCCGCCCGCAGCCGCTTGGCGCGCTGCTTCTTCCGGCGGTCCGGCGGATAAGAGCCGATGCCGAGATGCCGGTCGACGACCGACTCCTTGTCCGGACTGCCGCTGCGGTACCGCTCCACGATGGCCAGCACGGCCAGCGACCCTTTGATCCCCAGCAGCAGGTGCATCCAATATTCGCCGCTCCGGCCTGACAGCATCGCCAGTCCCGCCTCGCCGGAGCGGACTTCCTCCGGCCCGGAGCCAGCCTTGTCTTGTGGACGCTTATTATCACGTCCGCTCTTCGGTTCTTCTCCTTGTCCGCCCGCAGGTTGAGCTCCCGCCTGCCCCTGCTCCGCGTCCTCTCCGCCTGCCAGCCCCAGCAGCGAGAGCAGCGCCGACGGCAGCCCACCGGCGTCGATCTCTTCGCCCTCCCCTTCTCGCATCTGCCCGGCATGCGCTGGAGATTCGGTGTCCGTGCCGGAAGCTCCGGCGCCCTGAGAACGGCCGGGTCCGAACCGCTCCGCCATCCGCAGACCATCCCGCACGGCAGCCCAGTCGACCCACTCGCGCTCCAGGAGCGTCAGCGTCATCTCTCTGGTGAAGGTGCGGACAGAGAGGCTGCGGAACCGCAGCATTCGATGCATCGCCAGCTGCTTCTGCGCGGCGGACAGCTTCTCAAACCGCAGCATGAGAGCAGCTTGCCCTTGCTTGATCGCCTTGTAATTGAGCCACAGCAGAATCTCGCGGTACGGATGCAGCAGACCGGACGGGTTGAAGCTGCGCTCGGCCTGCGCCGCGCCCCGCTCCCGTTCGTCGGCTTCCTTCTCCGCCTCGCCCTTGCGCAGCTCGACATGCTTCACCCCGCGAACGGAGCGGTCGAAGCCGTCCAGGTCCAAGGTGTAGCGTTCGCTCTGCAGCGCCGGTCGTCCGAGCGTATTGAGCAGGGCCGCCCGTTTCTGCGCCATCGTCAGCGCATAGAATCGCCGCAGCAGATCCTGGCGGCCGCCCGCCTCTACATGGGGGAACAGCCAGCGGGCATAGCGGGCGAACTTGGGCTCGCGCGGCAGCAGCGGACCCGACCCGGAGACGGCAACCGATTGCGCCAGCTTCCGCATCGCCTTGTTCCCGATGGCATGCTGCAGCCTGGCCGGCTCGTCCTCCTCGCGGGCGGCCGCGTTGCCGGCCGCAGGTCGCTTGCGCTTATCCTCGTCCAGCTTATCCGTATGTTCGCCCGGCGGCGGCATTTTCCCATATGTACGCCTCATCCCATGCCCCCCTGCGATCGCGCCCGGCTCCGGCCACGCATGTAGAGCAACCGCATTTTGTCCGTTTCAAATTCTGGAATTTTGATTAGTTCTACATGCCTACCCCGTTCCCCTGCCAATTGGTGAAAAAAATGTCGACATCACGCGATTGGTCTCCCTAATGCCGGTGCAGCGAAACGGTTGGGTCGGGACTAGCTTACAGCAATAACCCCAGCCTCTGATTCGAGTCCGGGGTTATTGTCTGCCGTCAACGCTGGTCTTGATGATCCAACAGTCTTAGAATCAATGTCACCGCTTCTGCACGTGTAGTTTCACCTTTGGGAACAAACATCAGATTAGAGCGGCCTTGTACAATCCCCAATTCTGTTGCGGACCTAACGGCCGGATATGCCCAAGCCTGAATCTCGTGTGCATCTCTGAACGGCACTGGTGTAGTCCCTGCCCCCTCCAGCTCATGCATGCCCGGCGCGCGCATGATCATAACCGTAATCTCGGAACGAGTTATCCGTTGATGCGGCCGGAAGGTGCGATCCTCGAAGCCTTGAACGATATGCGCCGCTGTCGCTTGCGAGACTGCTTCTCTTGCGTAGGCCGGGATCTGGTCGCCGTCTGCATACCCGATCCCCTCATCGAGCCGGGGCGCAAGCTGCAGCGCCCGGGCAAGCATCGTCGTAAACTCCGCGCGCGTCACCGGATCTTGCGGCTTAAATGTACCGTCGGGAAAGCCATGAATCCAGCCCATCTCAACCGCTCGGAGGATATGTTGTTCCGCCCAGTGATGCTGAACATCACGGAAGCTCGTTGGTTTTTGGTCCGATTCAATGGACACGGTCATCGTTAATTGCGGTTCGCTCGTCACACTTTCAACCTTGGTATTCACCAGCTTCGCCCTGGTCAGTGTAATATCGGCCTCCCCAGGCGCAAGGGTCTCAAACTGCAAAGCTGCAATTGGTGAATCGTCGTTCCGCCCCTTGCCGTGACCGATCATCGTATGCGCGAAGGTAATCCTGCCCTCCTCAACTATCGGGGGCACCGTCAGACCTTCCCAATCCGTGGCCGCACTGCGAAAACGAAGCTTGCCGGCATCATAGGTCAGACGGATCTCGTAGCCATAGACATCTCTCAGATCCCGAGCGTCGATCTTTACGTCCACGACGTGACCTATACGGGCTGTCATCTTGAAATCAGCGGTAGACCCGTTGAGGGCGAATACAGCCTCTTCTCCGGCGAATGCGGCAGGAGAACAAACGGATAGCATCAGCAGCATGGATAGCAGTATCCAGACTGTTGAAAAGCGGGGCCTCAAGGTAACGGATCGTTCTTCCGATCGCTGTTGTTCCCAGATTTCTTGATTTTGGATCCCTTTTAAAGGGGGAAATCCGGGAACAAAGGCGAACGCTACGCTTCTCCAGAATCGATTCCGCACCCATCGGCGCTTTTTCAACAAGCTGAGTAACGCACCTGTTTTTTCACGCAATCGCAACGTCTCCTTTATCAATGAAGCTTAATCCATCGCCTTACTTGGCAAGGATAAGTCTGGCCAGCATGACAAGGTCTTCAATATCAATGATGCCATCATTGTTCATATCATAGGCCTTCACTTGATCCCAATCGGGGCTATCGCTGGTCTTCCCGTAAGCCTTGGCCATATTGGCCAAATCGCCCACGCTCACCCGGCCATCGTTGTTGAAGTCCCCCGGTATCGTCGGCTTTTGAATCTGGATGGTATGCGTTGCCCCGCCGGCCCCGGATTCCACTCCCGATTCATCTGCGAGAATCAGATTCGAGACGCGCACATTGGCCATACCTACGATATCCTTGGCCTGATACTTCAGTTTCATGACATCCTGGTTCGGCTTCGTCTGCAAGTCGCCCAGATGGATGCCCAGGATCCGGGTCGATCCCGCTTCCTCGACATAATCGACGACCAGGAAGTTGTCACTGTTAAGCGACAGCGGCGAGCCTACGGCATCCAGCTTATCGGCATCGTATTGAATGGTAATATCTTGCGCAAGTACATTGTGCTGCACGCCTCGCAAGCCGTAGATGACGTCCAGAGACTGACCGGGTCGCACGATGTGTTCACCTGCAAGCACTGCGGAAGCGGCAGCTGATACAGACGTGGTCTGTGGATAGAGATCGAACCGATCGAATGCAGGCGTGTATTGGCGCGGTACGGCGGTATAATGCGTAAAGCCTTGCGTACCCGATCCGTTATTGCCTCCGTATGGATTGGAACCGCCGTCATAGGTATTATTGTTGGAGAAGCGGATCTTGTTCATGCCGGCCTTCAGCTCAACGTCGATCGTTTGGGTGGCGAATTGATGCCAGGATATCGTATTCTTGAAGAAAACCGTTTGCGGCTCGCCTCCGTTGACGCTGATCTGTGCATATCTTTCCACAACATCGTTGTTATAGGCATGCGTTCCGGCGCTTTCCCCATTTGCATAGGTAACCACCAGCTTGTATAGGCCGTCTGCCGGAACCTCGATCGTGTCGATCTCCAGATAGCGTTCCGCGCCGTCATAGGACGTTATCCCGTTCACATACTTGCCGCCCGACGTGTATCTGGCGAATTCCCCTGCCCGGATGAGAGGCAGCTCAGATCCCGCCGGCTCTCCGACAATCACACTCTCTTCGGCTTCGATCGAGAAGATCGGCGTCTGACCTGCAAAGACCGCATCCACATAATCCAAGCTGAAGCCTGCACTCGCCTTCACATCGATCAGATTGATGCCGGTACGCAAGAACATCTGCAGCCGTGCATCCTGCCATTGTCCATTTGTGTCCACTACCGGAATATCTGCCACGTGCTTGCGATCGTGATCTAACCGGATATGACCGCTGCTGTCGGCCGCATATCGAATCGTCACATCGTACATACCGTCATCAAGTACGCTGACGACAAATCGTGTATTGGCCCCTGCCATCTCCCCGTACCCTGTCACATACCCTGCGCCTTCAAAGCCGCCCAGGCTGCTGCCTCGCACAAGTCCCCGAGCTGTATCGTACTCGGCAAATTCCGCCTGGACGCGGTAGGCCGGGCTAGCTCCCCGTTCGCCGTTATACGTCAGTTCCATAGCATCCAGCGTAGCCTCGCCTTGACCCGCCTCGCCTGTATCCGGATTGAACTTGCTTATACTTATCGCATGAGTTCCTTCCTCCAGGTCGATGTAGATTGTATTGCCGCCGAGCAATTGCATATTGTAATCTGCCCGCAGCACCACTTTAAAGGACGGCTGATCATCGATCTTGATGAACCATTCCGAATTGATTCGTTGATTCGCCTGACCCGTGTTGGCTTGATTGGGCATGTTGGCCGTGGCGCCGCTGCCGCCGATCAGATCAAGTCGATAGCTGCCATCCGCGGGAACAGTGACGTTCGTCCACTTGACTACGCTATCCTGCTGTCTGATCCCCTGTACGTATTGTCCGTTCGACGCCGAGCGGTTCGCATTGCCGCTGACCGGATATACGCTGGCTGTTGTTACATTCGTCTTCACCTCGGCATGCTCCGCTTCGAAGCGCTTGAACCACACCTCATGCGAGTCGCTGTTCACAGCGGGGGTAATCACAGCGAAGTATGCGGCGGTATAGTCATCCAACTGGACATCCAAGGTTACTGAACCATTTTTCACCGGATAATTGCGATCCACGATCTGCGTGGGTTCGACAAGAAAACCTGTCAGACCGGTATAGCCGGCATGCCAGACCGTGACATGCACCTGCTCGGCACCGGCCAGAAATGCCGGGCTGTTCGCATGACCCGTCACGTGATTGAACACAATCGAGCCGCTGCCTTTTGTTCCCCCAAACGCTATGCTAACCTGCTCTTTCTCATCCTGGATGGAGGATAAACCGTAGAGTCCCGGACCATAGGCGTCTGTCTCACTACGCGCGGTCGTGACGCCGACCTTAGCCATGTCGCCTCCCATCATATCGGCATACCACTTGTACAGCCACCATGAGCCGTTCGGTTCATTTTGCCCGGCAAGCAAGGAGCCGTAGGAGTTAGCCGTATTCCAGTAGGGCAGCATGCTGTTCATCTTCAATTCATCATAGCGCGCGATATATTGCACCAGCGATCCGCCTACTGCGATCTCTGCCGGAGCGGCATATTCGTTAATATCTACCTTGATCGGAAAAGGCAGCTCACGATCGGGATACAGCTCTCTGTACCTCGCCGCAGCTTTCTCTTCTACACTGCGATAGGTTGCGATATTCCCCGCAGCCTGAGCGAATGCTTTGTTCCACAGCATATGCCAGCTGGTGATCTCGGGCAGGCAGTCGTGTTCGACGCAAAAAGGAATGAAATCTTCAAATACCTTGGCCCCATACTGAGTGAGGTTGACGCCTGAGATCACGGCGCCAGGGTCAATCTCCTTGATTTTGTTCGTTACCGCCAGCCAATCGTTGTTGAATACGGCTCTTGAGTTTCTGCCCGTCTGGTTGTCCGCCAGCAATTGCGGGTAGCGTGTGTTGTCCTGTTCCGGCTCATTATACGGAATATAAATGAACTTCTCATCCGGATTCTGACCCGGATTTTCAGCCGCCCATTGTTGCTTGAATGCTTTCACAGCCTCAGTAATCGGGATGACTGCCTCATTGATGTATTGTTCAGCCGTTCTCGAAGGATAGTACCAGCGCTGATAGTAATCCTGCATGACGATATTGACCACTTCGCCCCCGGCTTCGAAGAAATAGTCGGCCACCCGCAAGGCATCGCCGGTCGGATGCTGGATGCCGTTCGGCGGCTTCTGCGTAATATGCGAGGGCTTGATCGGAATCAAGGTGTTGATGTCAGGGACGTTAGGCTCGCTGATCGCATACAGCGCGCCCGCCGAGCCATGGAACACGGGACCCAGAGAGCGGTCCGCCAGATCCACTGTAATTTTTGCCGGGACCTCTCCAGCAACCTCCTCATGCTTCGTCTCCTCATACAACGCATCTACCTGCTCTGCGGTCAGCTTGGCATTGTACAAACGGATATCATCAAATTTCCCGCGCGTATCGCCGTCCGACGTGTAGAAGGAGCGGCCAAAGTCATTAAAGGTCAACGCATCCAAAAAGTCTCGCTGGAAGAAATGGTCCAAGGTCGTGGCCAGTGTGGCCTCTGCTGTGCTGTTGCCCGGATCGATCCGGCTTGCGCCGATGAATCGTCCATCGAAGTACACCTCATACCCGCCATCGCTTGTCATCGTGATGGCAATATGCTGCCATCTCCCCCTTGCAGGGTTGGCGTTCCATACGATATCGCCTCTGTAGCTGGCCACTTCATTCGGATTGGTACCGGTATAGACCCGATTATTAAACGAGCCGCCGCCGGCCACGACAACAAATTCCGTATCCCGCCAGCCGTTTATGCCGCTGTTGGACAAGCCCTTCTCACCTATTGTCGATGATAGCAGACGTGTATAAGAGCCTGTTGCCTGGTCAAGATTCGCCCATACCGCGAACGTCAGCTCTTCTTCGACCTCACGGTACAGATGATCCGGCAGCTCCAGCCACCCGCTCCCGTTTGAGCCCCCGCTCAAGGAAAGGACATCGCCCCGCAGCTCGTCGGTTACGATGGCCGCAGTTCCTTTGAGCGTTGCCTCATCGGCACTCTCCTGCGGATTGGCGCGATTCACAATCCCTGTCTCCCCGTTCATCAGCTCCGGATCAAAATCCCAATAAAAAAGCGGGGATGCCGCAGACATGACTTGTAAGCCCGGCACCGGTTCAACCGCCTGATCCTCCGATATGGATGCGCTTGCAAAAAAAGGCGGCAGCATGACTGATAATGCAAGCATGCTCAACATGGAACGTTTGACATAGGTTCTCAAAATCATCTCACCTCTTGACATTTTTTTGTCTCCCTGCAGTTCAAGGCCATGCATGCTACAACGCCCGTTTCTTGGTCGCCATACCTGCTACACCCTCCCTCATTACCATTGTCTGTTCTGTTCAATGATTATGATAAAGCAAGGAAAACCGTAATGAAATCAAGGTTTTTTACTCGTCATGCTCCTTTCTTTACGACCTCGGATGATCCCACGCGCTTTGGCTGTCCGGACATGCACTTTTTTTATTGTCCCTTTCTTTTTTTGACAATACCTGCTCACAGAAGCTTAGAAGCGTGGTGAAAATTAGGCCTACGTTGTGCGGATCGTCCTTCCGATCGCTGTGGTTCCCAGAATTCTTGAATCATAGCCTCTGGTTGAGGTTGAATTCCGGGAACCAAGGCGACTCAACGCTTTCTGAAAGAAAGCGACATCGGAAGCATATGCTAAGCTTCTCCAGGACAATTCCGCCCCACTTCCGGCACTTTTTCACCAATCTTTTAGTCCTTCTCCCGGGCATCGTCGACCGCCTGCTGGATCATCGCCAACGCCTCTTCCAGTTCCGCGCCTAACAGATACTGATTCACCCCCTCCAGGATTTTAACTTGAAGGCTCTCTGTAGATACCGTATGAGGCCAGAAGATCATCGCACCCTCACGCGTCACCACCGCTGCGATCTTCTCGATAATGGGGTGATCCGCTTCGTATCCCTTGACCGAGGGCACGGCCAGCGCGCCGCGTGCGAGCTTCTCCTGATTGATCCGGCCATTCATAAAAGCTACGAACTGCTTTGCTTCTTCCGGATAGGCCGTGCTTGAGTTGATCACCCGGTAGGTGCCGATGTTAATATTGGGGATCGCCTTCTCATCGCCCGGCACGATCATGAAGCCGATATCAAGCTCCGGATTGCGTTCCATGATGCTGGGGATGTCCCATGTCCCGGCTGCGATCATAGCCGCCCGGCCCTTGCCGATCAGATCCTTGGACTGCTCATGCTTCAGGCTGACCCAGTTGTCCGGCACATACCCCTCTGTGACCAACTGCTTCGTCTTCTCCATGGCCTCGACAAAAAGCGGATGGGACACTTGTACCTTCCCCGCCTCCAGCATTGCCGTCCAAGCCGAGTCAGCCCCGTTGCTGGTCAGGATAGAGCCGAAGATGAATTGAGGCACCCACCATTCAGAATCAAGCGCGATGGGAATCGCACCTGACTCCCGCAACGTCTCGCAAACATGCAGGAGCTCCTCCCACGTCTGAGGCACGGAGAGTCCAAGCTCCTCGAACATGGTCTTGTTATAGATCAACCCATCGCTGTGCATCACCTCCGGCACCCCGTAGACCCTGCCGTCGATCGTCACCGGATCAAGTGACGAAGGGAGGAAATCCATTAAAAAGGCAGAGCTCGTCAAGTCGAGATAGACCTGATCGCCAAGCCTCAAAAACTCGGCAAACAAGCTGGGGGACCACGTGTCGAACACATCCAGCTTTTCTCCGCCAAGCAATCTTGCCTTTATCCCCGCCGTATAGTAAGCATTCTGAATAAAATCGGTTTCGATCTTGATCTCGGGATGCTGCGCTTCAAAATCCTCTATCGCTTTATAGTACGTTCTGCCCGCTTGTGCCATATCAAGCAGATAGCTGGAGTAGCGCAAGGTCACTACAGGCCTGTCCGTTACCGGAGACTGGTCTCTTGGGCCGTTTATATAATCGTCATAGGGGACGCATGAGGCCAACAAGCAGACAGCGACGAATACAAACCAAAGACCTGCAGCACGTATGATCATGCTTCTTCTCTCCTCATCCACGGTACTCCTCCGGACTGACACCCACTACTTTTTTGAAAATTCGGCTGAAGTAGGAATAGTTATGATATCCGACCTTTTCCGCTACTTCATAGACCTTCCACTGCTTATCTTCCAACAAGAGCTTGGCCTTGTTGATGCGAATCCCAATCAAGTAACTGACAAAGTTCATCCCCATCTCCTGTTTGAAGATTCTGCTCAGATAGGACGGGTTGACATTGATCTCTTTGGCCACACTTTGCAAGGAGATGTCTGCGTTGTAATAACGGTCCATGATGCGGACCGCCAAGCTCCCATACGTCTGCTGTTCATGGCTTCGGGACTCGCTCTCGAATATGGCAAGAACATAATCCAGTACAAGCGTATGGATCTCTTCCCAAGTGCCCTCCTTAAGAATCGTGTCATACAATGATCGGTCATCCGTGGGCAACTGCGAACGGGCAGCAGGGTAATACGTATTGGCGTTCTCTATGAACGTCATATAGATACTGCGAATTTGTTCCTCACTGGCTTGCTCCCGCTCAAGAATGGAATGGACATTGTCGAGAAATACACGCAGTTGATGACTATTCTTACTCTCGATGACCGTCTGAAAATCATGCTCCGGTC
Organism: Paenibacillus jepli; assembly: GCF_047238105.1. Taxonomy (NCBI): domain Bacteria; kingdom Bacillati; phylum Bacillota; class Bacilli; order Caryophanales; family Paenibacillaceae; genus Paenibacillus; species Paenibacillus jepli. The sequence goes on along the minus strand of NZ_JBDFMD010000001.1, from coordinate 5,192,737 downwards.
TTCGACTAAGTCTCATCCTTCGGTCCGTCTGATCCGGATAGCGGCCCTGATCCTCATAGAATAACACCTTCCCGGCGCCGGCGTAGAACCGCTGATTGAGGGCAAAGACGGCCTCCTGATAGGCTAGCCTGATATACCGGTACCCTTGTACCGTCGTACTGACCCCAATAGTCATTTGCAAATTCATAAAATCTCTCAAGGAGTGGATCATTTTGCAGCAAAGCTTCTCGATGTCCGTTCGCGACGTCGGGACCGGTCCGGGAATCGTGTTAAGCATTAGCAGATACTCAGACGAGCTCTCGACGACAATCTCGCGGTTCCAGCGATTCGGGATGATTTCCTCCAGTACATTGACAATAGAGAAGCGCAGCAGCTTCTCGTCTTGTTCCACATATTTTTTCTTTATCTCTTCGAAGCGCTCGACCTTCAGCTTGACCATGAACCACGGCCCGGGAAGCAGTCTGATATGCAGCTGCCCCCTTTTTGCGATCATATCCTGCTCCGATTTCAACCCGCTGATGACTTCCTTGAGCAATCCTTCCTTCAAATAGGTCAAGCTTTGTCTGTAGTACGTCTCCGGCAGCAGCTCCCGCTCCCTGTCCTGCTTGCGATGAGCGAATAGCTCCTTGATCTGGCTAAGCAGCTGCACTAGGCTGTCCGGCTTGATCTCGCATTTGATCAAATAATCGGACGCCCCCAGCTGCATCGCCTCCTTGACATACCGGAATTCGTCGAAATTGCTTACAATAACATATTTGCATTCCGGCATCAGTCGCCTGGCTTGTCTGATCAGCTCGATGCCATCCATCGTCGGCATCCTGACATCCGTAATAATGAGATCCGGGGAGACTTTGGCGGCAACCTCCAGCGCTTCTTTGCCGTTGGAGGCCTCCCCGGCGAGCTGGAAACCATGATCTTCCCATTGGATCATCGACCGCAGTCCGATTCGCATCAGGAGCTCATCGTCGACAATTATCAGCTTGAGCATGCCACATTGTCCCTCCGTTCCTCGCGGTTTGGCATTGTTACCGTAAAGATCGACCCTGCCCCCTGGATACTGCTGAACGTAATCCCGTACGCTTCACCAAAATAAAGCTGCACGCGGCGATGAACATTTTGCACGCCGATGCCAAAATGCTGCATGCTTCGACTGGCCAGACTGTGCCGCAAAGATGACATCGTCTCGGGGTCCATGCCAAGACCGTTATCCTGGACTGCCATCTTGAGGCTGCCGCCGTCCCTGCCGATCCTAACGACGATGAGGCCGTCCTCCTCCGACTCGCCAAGGCCATGAAATATAGCGTTTTCAACTAATGGCTGCAGGATGAGCTTGGGGACGCAGCAGTCGAGCAAGCCGTCTTCGACTTCGCATTCCACCTGGATTCGATTGTAATACCTGATATTCTGAATCGTCATATAGTTGCGGATGTTCTCCAATTCCTCGCGTACTGTCACCATAGCCCCTTCATGTCTGGTGGCATAGCGCAATAATGAGATTAGCGCTTCCGTCATTTCGACAATTTTATCTGCACGCTGCATGGAAGCAATCCACTTGATCGAGCCCAGCGTGTTGTACAGAAAATGCGGATTGATCTGCGACTGCAATGACTTGATCTCGGCCGCCGCTTTCTCCCCTTCTTCATGCTGTATCCGTTCTACCAGCTGTTTTAATTCGGAAGACATATGCTTGAAGCGGCTGGATAGCAGACCGATTTCATCGCGGGAGCTGACGACAGGTAAGTCGTCGAACTGCCCCATCTCCACTTGCGTCATATTGCGCATCAAGCTCCGGATCGGGCGCGTAATCACATTCGAAGAATAAAAAAAGAGAACGACGGAGAAGACGAGCATCAAGGATGCGAGAATGATCACGTTCTGTCGGAGAATATCGCCTTCAGCGGACACCTCATGCAGCGGCAGGTAAAAATAGGCTGTCCACGGAAAACTGCTGAAGGCGCTCTTGGCCACGATATAATCGCTATCGCCCGAACGAACAATGCCCCGCTCCTCGATCTGATGCTGGTTGCTCGTATCGATCGGAAGAATGTGCCCGGCGAATGGCAATCCGATCAAGGATGAATCGGCATGGTAAATGATGTCATAGTGCTCATCCACGATCGCAAACCTCGAACGCAGCCCTTCTTGATGGAGATCATGAACGATGTTCATGACGTCAGCATCGATACTCACGACCATGACGCCGATGAGCTTGCCATTATGAATGTCGAAAATTTTACGCGCCTGCAGCACCGCCAGGTGATCCTCTGTCCGCACCTGGGGATCCGGTCCTGTGCTCAGCAAGGTAACTTTGTTGTCAGACTGGAGGAAATGCTCGAACCACGCCTCGGATACGGCGCTGTAGTTGTAATCAATCGGGTGATGAGAGCTGATGTAGATATCCTTGCCGCCATTGAGGTTATAAATATAAATCGAAAACACGCGGTCCTTCATCAGGATGTAATTCATCAGCATCCGGTAGACGATGCTTTCATTGAGCTCCCCGTCATCCCGGAGATAATCCTGGATCGGATAATCCTCATGCGAGGAAGCCGATACGTAACTGTTCATCCCGTAACTGGCCACAAGCGAGAGCGTCTCGATCTCTCGCAGAAAAGCCCCGATGCGTGTTGTCGTTTGGCTCGCAATATCCAGCAGCAGATCGGCATACTTGCGCTCCAGCAGACTTTGAGACGTGTGGTATGAGTTGAGGGTCATAGTAAATAGAGGGATTAGAATACCGCATAAAAAGATAAGGATGAGCTTCGCCCTGATGCTGATAAAGCCAATTTTACGCATCGTCATCACGATCCCCGTCTGTTTTAAGGATCTTTCAAGGCTATTTTGTACGAGGGTCAAAACGCTGTCAATAAAGGTAAATTATTAAATTCTCGCCAGTGCCCAGAGACGCAGTGAATGCCGTCGTATTGTCGAAATATCGCTGGATCGCTACGGAGTCGTTCACTGCATCTGGAGGTTACAGTTTCCCCCCTGAGGTCGCTATGCCCTCGACAAACTGCTTTTGGAACACAAGATAGACAAGCAGCATCGGCCAAAAAGCTAATACCGAAGCAGCCATCAGCTCAGGGTAATGCACCGAGAATGCACTTTGAATCTTCGCAAGCGCCGAGGCCAGCGTGGCCGCTTCCGTCCTTGTATTGATAATCATGGGCCACATCATGTCCTTGTATGCGAACAGGGCAGTGAAGATCCCGAGGGCGACCAGCCCTGACTTGGTCAATGGCAGCATCACACGCACAAAGGTCTGACCGATATTGCAGCCGTCCAGCTTCGCTGCCTCTTCCAGCTCTCGGGGCAGATTCAAAAAAAATTGTCGTAACAAAAACGTGCCGAAGGCGCTCACTAGCCCTGGAAACACGAGTGCAAAAATCGTGTTGCGCATCCCGAGCGCGTCAACCATCAAATATTGCGGAATGATAAAAATCTGGGTCGGCACCATCATCTGGAACAGAACCAAGCCAAAGAGGAAGTCTCTCCCGGGAAACCGCAGCCGGGCAAACGCATAAGCGGCCATCGCGCTAAACAGCAATGAACACACAATGCGGAAGAACATCATGGCAAAGGTATTGACATAAAAAGCAAAAAAATGATTATGTTCGATAACACGAGCATAATTCGTCCAATGCCAGGCGGTCGGAAAAAAAATAAACGGATTCAACGATGTGGATTCGGCAACGGTTTTGAACGACGTCAGCACCATCCACAGCAAAGGAATAATCATAAGACTGGCCCCTGTCGCCAAAAAAAGATAGGCCGCTGCCCTTGCAGCTTTACCGCGCAACCCCATGTCATCACATCTCCTACCTATAGTGGACCCACTTCTTCTCAGCTTTAAGCTGAAAATAAGTGAAAATCATAATCATGGCCAGTAAAAGAACAATAATCGAAGAGCCATATCCTTTATCCATATACTTGAAGGAATTGTTATAAAACAGATAGACCAGGGAAACCGTTCGTTCATACGCAGGGTTCGTCACATCGATCATCATGTAGATCACATCGAAAACTTGCATGGATTGAATAATCGTCGTCACAAACACGAAAAACAGCGTCGGCGTCACAAGCGGTATTGTTACAATAAAAAACTGTTGCAGCTTGCTTGCGCCGTCAATATCCGACGCTTCATAATAATCGCGGGGGATTTCTTGCAGGCTCGCAAGCAGCAGCACCATGTTGTAGCCGAAGATGCTCCAGATGCCAATGATCGAGATGGCGATTAACGCGACCTGGGGATCGGTCGTCCATTTCACGGGATCAAGCCCGGCCTGGACAAGCCCGTAATTGATCAATCCGAATTGTGGATTATACAGCCACCGCCATACCATCGTTACAGCTGCCGGCGCCGCGATCATGGGAATGAAATAAATCGTACGGAATAATGATTTCCCCTTCACCTTGCCATTCAATAACACGGCTATTATGATAGCCAGCGCAACACTGACAGGCACGACCATCAGGGTATACGCTATTGTATTGACTACCGCGTGCCACACCTGCGCATCCCCAAACATCCGCACATAGTTATCGACACCGACGAACACATTGCCTTTGCCGAAATCCCCGCTCTTAAACAGACTCAGATAAATGGTCTGGAAGATCGGAATGATGTTGAGGATCAAAAGACCGATGATCGTCGGCGCTACCATGAACCAACCCCACAGCCACATGTTGAGCTTGCTTCGGGATATCGCGTTCAAGTTCAATCGTTTCATCTCGCTCGCTCCTACTAAATGACGGCAACCCGCCAGAGATGGTTACCGTCATTCGATTCTCAAGGACCATCCTGAACAGTCAATAGCAAACGCTATTCGCCTGCCAGTGTCTCATTCATTGCCTCTGCCGCATTCCTCGCGGCTTCCTCGACGGATAAGGCCCCCGTAAAGGCCGGCTTCAAGGCTTCATATGCCCGATCTTCCCAGACAATGGTTGTATTCGAATACGGACGAATGACACCGTAGCTCACCATATCCACAAAGGCCTTGACATTATACGTTTTATTGGAGGAGATCCATAAGTCCGACGTGCCTTCATAGGCGGAGATCGCGATGCCCAGCTCAGCGTGCCGCTCTTGCCCCGCTTTGGAGCCGAGATATTCCACGAAGGTCCAGGCTTCCTCGGGATGCTCCGTATTGTGCGCGATCGCATGGGACAGTCCATTGTAGATCGAAGCTTGCTGCGCTTGCTGCGGCAATACGGCTACATCGAAATGCTGGGTCATAAACTCATTTGAGGTAAAGCCCGACAAATTCCAGGATCCGAACAACCCCATGGCGACAAGGCCGTTTTGCAGCGCTTCCGCACGCTCGGCATCGCCATAGATCTCTGGAGAAAGCCCGTCGCGAACAAATTTCACATAGAACTCCAAAGCCTCGATCGTTTTGGGATCGTCATAACCGGATTTTTTGTCTTCTGTGATGATGCTTCCCCCGTTCTGATACACGAAATTATAATAGCCCTCCTGATTATGAAGCGGGCTCAAGAAGCCATACACGCCATCCTTTGTCAATACTTTGGCGGCATCGTACAGCTCTTGCCAAGTCCATGTCTCATCGGGGTAGGTCAGGCCCGCCTCGTCAAACAACGTTTTGTTGTACCACAGACCGATCGTGTCGAAGTCCTTGGGTACGCCATATTGATTGCCCTGATGGTTATAAATTTGCACAATGCCTTCAGGGAATTTGGAGAGATCCACCTCGGCGCTTGAAGCGATCTGATCATTCAGGTTCATCAGCATGCCATTGGAAGCGTAGCGATAAATCTCGTTGGAATGCATCCAAAACACATCGGGCAGCGAACCGCCTGTCGCACCGGCTTCCAGCATCGTCCAATAATCCGACCAGCCGACGACTTCGATATTGATCTTGATGCCGGGATGAGCCGCTTCAAATTCATCCGCCATGATCTGCAGCCCTCTTGCCTGGTTGGCATCCCAAACGGCGTAGCGAATCGAGACATCCTTTCGAGGCTGCTCCGGCTCGTCTTTTTTCTCATTCTGCGAGCTACCCTCCACATGGTTGGACTCGCTGACAGGCGCCGCCGTTTCATTTGTCGCACAAGCCGTCAATGCTGCCATGCCAAGAACAACGATTAGGATTAACAGCACCTTCTTGATCTTCATCCTGCAAAAACCTCCCTCTACCAAGTTTTGAGCTCATTTATTATGGTAGAGCATGCGGACGTCACAGAAAATTAACGCGTTTTACAACTCATGTCCCTTTCTTTACTACCTTGCTATCCCCCAGCTCCCCTGCCGCGATATGTCGGCACTTCTTTTACTTTAGTCCATCTTTTTTTTACTACTTCGTCTCGGTGGTCCCGTACAAAAAAAGCTGACGCCGCCAGTCAGGCGGACATCAGCTTATGCATGAGGGTATTATTTACTCGCCAGAAACTCTTCCAGTTGCCGCTGCACTTCGGCCACATACTCATCGATACCGGCCTTCTTCAGCTTCTCGATCGCCTTCGGGTATCCGGTCTCGAAGTCGACGAAGCCGGAGCGGACGGCAGCCATATCCTTGCCTGCCACTTCCCGCAGCTGGGTTTCGATGCCTCTTACATGCTCATTGTTGAAACGGAAGCCAAGCGCATCGGAGATCAGGGCGTCCTCGTCCCAGCTCATATAGTTGTCGATCGCCGCCTGATCGACCTCCGGCGCGAATAGCTGATAATGCTGGTTCCTGAACATCCACTCATAGAAAAATTCGCTTGCCGTCAGCTTGTTGATGCGGCCATCTGCGATCTCGTAATCCTGGCCCTCCACACCGTACAGCGCGAACAGGTAGTTGTCTTCGGACTGGTACAGCCAGTTGATGAACTTCATCGCGCCTTCCGGATTGGGAGCCGTCATCGGGATCGCCAGCACTTCGCCGCCTGTCGAGGTGATGTAGCGCGGTTTCTCCGACGCGAGCAGGTAAGACTTCAGCTCGGCATCCGGCGCATTGGCCTTGACTGCGCTGCTGATCTCCATTTCTTTGCCCAGTGAGCCTTCGACCCATAGATACAGACCGGTCTGCATCCGCGAATCCCGCTCATTGTACTTGATCGTCAGATCCTCGGAATACAAGCCTGCGTCGTACATGCTGCGATTGAACTTCGCCATGTCCTGGAACGCCTGCGATTCAAAATAGCTGTAAGCGTGCTTGCTCTCTTCCCCGAACACCACAAGATCCTCCGCCGCGATCCAATTGAACTGCTCTTCCGCAAAGTAACGGGTCAGCGGCTTGAAGATAATATCAGCAGGCCCTTTAAGCTCAGGGAATTGCTCGGCCGCCTTCGACGCGAAGGTCTTAAGATCCTCCGCCGTCTTCAGATCCGTCATCCCGACTTGTTCCAGGATGTCCTGACGGACCGTGACCAGCTGGTACATCGCCGAGGACGGTGCATAAGCAGATGGGATGCCATACGTCTGGCCATCGATAACCGCACCCTGCAGCTGTTCCTCCGGCAGCACCTTCAGCATATCCTGGCCGAGCTCCTGGATCAGATCGTCCAGCGGTCTGGCCTGCTTCTTGTTGACGATGGCCGCCAGGTCCGGCAGACCGTCCCAGTACAGGTCGATCGGCTCGTTGGCCGCGAGCATGATGTCCTTCTGTTCCCAATACTGGGCCCATGGCACGAACACCAGCTCCACTTTTAGCCCTAGATCGCTCGCCATCCGCTCCGCAAACTCGTTGTCCAGGAATTCGGACATCCGGTCATTCTCCTCCCCCGGATAGAGGATCGTCATCGTCTCCAGCTTGCCCGGTGTCCCGGATGAACCTCCCTCGCCGCTTGCCCCGCTGCCTCCATTATTGCCGCTGCAGCCGCCGATGATCATCGCCGCTGCGAGCACCCCTGCTGCCATCTTCCACGCGCTACCCTTACTCATCGTTATCCTCCCCTTCTTCTTTCCTGGTATCTATACATAAAGCCTATAAAAGATTGGTGAAAAAGTGCCGGAGATGTGTGGATCGATTCTGTAGAAGCGAAGCCTATGCTTCCGATGTCGCTTTCTTTCAGAAAGCGTTGACTCGCCTTGGTTCCCGGAATTCAACCTCAACCAGAGGTTATGATTCAAGAATTCTGGGAACCACAGCGATCGGAAGAACGATCCACTACCCAAAGGCCCTCTTTTTCACCACGCTTATTAGGCTGAATACCGCTATTCCTTGAGCGCTCCTGTCATAATCCCCTGCACGAAGTACTTCTGGATGAAGGGGTATAAGAAGATAATCGGACCGATGGTAATGACCGTAACCGCCATCTTGACCGTCTCTGCCGGAAGCGTGATCGCGCCTGCCGCGCCGGAGGGAATCCGCCCTGAGCTGATCGCATTGACATTGGATAAGATGTTGTACAGGTAGTACTGAAGCGGAAACAAGTCACGGTCGGTGATGAAAATAAGCGCATGCCACCAGTCATTCCAATACTGCAAGGCATACATCAAGCCTACGGTCAGCAGCGGCGTCTTGCTGAGCGGCATCGCGATCCGCCAGAAGATCCGGAAATGACCGGCGCCGTCAATCTCAGCCGCTTCGTACAGAGAAGGGGAGATCGCTGACATGTAGGTGCGCAGCAGGAACATGTTCCAGACATTGAAGATGGATGGCAGGATCAAAGCCAGCAGACTGTTCTTCAATCCGTAGTAATTGACGCTGACCATATACCAGGGAATCAGACCGGCTGAGAAGATGATCGTAAAATTGCTGATGAACGCCAGGGTGTTGCGGTATCTGAGCTTGCGGATCGAGATCGCGAAGGCCATCATGCTGGTAATCAGCAACGCCCCCATCGTTCCCAGCGCCGTCACCAGAATCGTCACGCCGTAGGATCTCAAAATGCGCGAACCGCTGTTTGCAAAGATATAGGTATAGGTATCCAAGCTGAAGGCCTGCGGAATAATCGAATAGCCGTTACGTGCAACCTCTCTCTCCGAAGAAAAGGATACGCTGACTGTCATGAGCAGCGGGTACAAACAGGCGACTGCAAAGAGGGCAATCCCCAGATATGCCAGAGCCGTCACCAGCTTGTCGCTCGTCCATCCGTTCTTGGTCATGTCAGAACAATCCCTCTCCGTCGTTTATTTTCTTCGCGGTCTGATTGGCCAGGATGACCAGGATAAGACCCATCACAGACTGGAACAATCCGATGGCCGTGGCGTAGGAGAAGCCCAATGTCCGCATCGACTGGTATACATACGTATCGATAACCGAGACTTCATCGATCAGGACCGGGTTGTTGCCGACGATCCCGTACACCATGCCGAAGTCGCCATAGAAGATCCGCCCTACGCTCATCAGCGTCAGGATGATGATCGTCGGCTTCAGCATCGGCAGCGTCAGGTACAGGATACGCTGGAGCTTGGTGGCGCCGTCCACCTTGGCCGACTCATACAGACTGCCGTCAAAGTTAGCCATCGCCGCCAGGTAAATGATCGAGCTGTAGCCGCTCCATTTCCACACGCTGGCCAGGATGATGATGGGCTTCCAATATTGGGGCTCCGAGTACCAGCGGATCGGGTCCATGCCCAGCATCTCCATGATGCGGTTGGCGACCCCGACATCCGTCGAGAAGATCCCGTATACGATCGCACCGACGACGACCCAGGAGATGAAGTAAGGGAAGAACATCATACTCTGTGTCAGCTTCTTGAAAGCGACGCTGCGCACCTCATGCAGCAGAATCGCCAACGAGACGGGCACAAGAATGCCGAGTATAATACCCCAGAAGTTGATGAACAGCGTGTTATACGTCACCTTCCAGCCCATGCCGCCCGTATCGAAGAAAAATTTGAAGTTGTCAAATCCCACAAAGGCACTGCCGAAAATCCCGTCGACCACATTAAAATCCGTGAATGCCATCCAGATGCCGGCAAACGGAATGTAGCTGAATGCCAGCAGCATCAGCAGCGCGGGCACACTCATCAGATACAGGGTCCGGTGACGCTTTAATTCATAGAACATGCCCCGCCTGGCTCGCGCTTCCTCGCGGACCGGCGATTCTTCAACCATCGGCTCCATCTCCTCACGCCCTCTCCATGATCGGATGCGCGGCTGCCGCCAGATCTCTGCGCAGCTCCTCCTTCAAACGGTCCATATCCATCGTCTCGCCGGTGACACGCGCCCGTTCGGCGGCGTAAGCCATCAGATGACTCTCGACCGAGCGATCGATGGAGGAGAGGCTTGCCCCGGCCGAGTCCCGGCTGCCCAGGATGGCAAGGAAATCTTTCATCAGACCGGCATCGCCGCCGTTATGCCCTCCTGTGACTGCGGCGGGACGAATAAGCCGCTGCTCTACACGGTCCGCCGCGTTGGAAGAGAAACGGGTGACCTCGATCAGATTCTGGCTGTCATCGCCGCGGATCTCTCCGTGCTCGCACATAATCTTGATCGTGCGGTACATCTTGTTGGTGAAGCCGCTGAGGTTGAAGGTGACGGTCACACCGTTCTTGAACTCAATCAGCGAGACCTGATTGTCGCAGACATCGTTGTCGCAGCGGTAGACGCAGCGTCCGTACGGGCTCGTCTCCAGCGCCTGCAGCAGCCCCTCTTCGGACTGGTCAGGCGAGACAACGGTAGCCGGCCACTGCCCACGGATCGGCAGATAGGCCTTGACCGCGTCGAACCGGCATGACGCCGCCGCCGGGCAGCCCAGACAGCGGTCGCTGCTGCCTTCCGGGGCGTTCTCTTCCTTGAAGTACGTCAGTCCGCCATAGGAGGAGATCCGTTTGGCTTCGCTGTCCACCAGCCAGGCTAGAATGTCCATATCATGGCAGGACTTCTGCATGACGAGCGGACTCGCGAGATCCTGCCTGCGCCAGTTGCCCCTGACGAAGGAATGCGCCATGTGGTAGTTTCCGATGTTCTCGTCATGCTGGATCGTGATGATCCGGCCGAGCTCCCCGCTCTCGATGATACGCTTGATCTCGGCAAAAAAGTTCGTGTAACGAAGGACATGGCAGACGATAACGCGGCAGCCGGTTTCGTAGGCCCGCCGCTGGATATCCAGCGTCTCCTGCGGACTGGGAGAGATCGGCTTCTCCAGCAGAATATCGTAACCCAGGTCCAGCGCCGCCATAGCTTGCGAGTAATGGTCTCTGTCCATCGACGAGATGATGACGGCGTCGCACATCTTGCCCAGCCGGTAGAAGTCCTCTACGGCAGCAAACTGCATCTCCGCAGGAATCGCATAGGCGGCGGCTGCCGCTTGGCGTCTCTTCGTGTCCGGCTCGATTACGGCGACGATCGCCGCTTGCGGATGAGCATAATCGGCATAGATCGTGCCTCGCTGTCCCGCTCCAATCAGTGCTAGATTCAATGTGTTTCCCCCTTGATGTCTTGTGGTGATGCCGTGCGCCGGATGATCTCTTCCGCCGTCGGGACCTGCGGATCTTCGAGCGGATAGTAGCCCTCCGGATAGTAGGAATCCCAGATGCCCGCCAGCTGATCCTCGCCATCCTCGACGATGATCGTACCGGCATCATAGTACCCGTCTGCTGCTTGGCCCTCGACAGACAGCGAGATGCCGCATCCGTCGCCGGAGAAGAGGCCAACGCTCAACCGGTAGGACCCTGTCGCCAGGGGCGGCAAAGCGAGCAGTTCGTTGTGCACGATGTCGCCGGTGAACCAGCGCTGAGGATCAGCAGCCAGCGTCAGCTCGCAGTCCTTGCCTTCCCTGCTAAGCTTCAGCTTCAGCTGACAAGGCTGGTAGAGGCCAGCCGTGCCAGTGTTGACCAGCCATAGCCTGGCAGGCAGCGTACCGCCGCTGACTACCCGCTCTGGAAAGGTGAGCCTTCGCAGCTCCAGCCGGCTGCCCAGACCGAGCGGCAGATTGGCTAGCGCGGCATGCCAGCGCCTGGCGTCCCGTTCAAGCGCCGGCGAGCAGCCGTCGTCCGCTGCGTCCAGCACCACCGGCCGGCGCTTCCAGACATGATGCAGTCGGGACCGGGCCATCGCCTCGCAGCAGTCCAGACGACTAGCCTCGCTGCACCGGATGAGCAGACCGAAGGGCTGGTCGAGGCCCTGCAGATGCCGGATCAGCTCCGGCTTGCGGATGTCCGCCAGGATCGGTACGGCAGCAAAGGCATCGGCGTAGGCATCCCACACCTCCCTGTCGTCATCAAGCGACAGGATCACCACGCCAGCCAATGGTTCTCTGCCATCGACCGCACTTGCCACCTTACGGATGAGCGAGGCGTATCCTGCGGCAGCATCACTGCTCGCCCAGGCCGGCTGCTCCGGAGATAGTCTCAGGATCGGCCGGGCGGCTCGCCGGATCGCCTCCAGCATCGCATCCAGCCGATACCGCCCCCGCTCCGGCTCCAGCTCGCGCCAGGACCAGGTCAGGAAATCGGCTCGCCCCCGCCCCAGATCCGCCGCCGTCTGCGGGATGACCCGCGGCCGTACGGTCACGGTCCGGTACTGCTCGTAGCTGTCTAGCGAAAAGCTGCAGTTCATCCTGGCGTCCCCTCCTTGAAGCGGATCCCGGCCGCCGCCCTGAAGCCGGCGATATCCTCGGGAACGAGATACGGCATCTCGCCGATCCGCTCCACCTCTTCCTTCAGCACGAACATGCTGGTCGTATGGAATGAGCCGCCGTCCTGCATATAAGCGACAGCCGCCTTCTGAAGCGACGTCTTGGGCCGGGCAGCCATCGCGTCAGCCTGCCGGTCTCCGAATACTTCCAGACGAAGCATGGCATCTCCGGCGCCGATCGGATAATTGTAAAATTGCCGTTGGACCTGGACGATATTGCTATTCGCCTCATCCAGGATGAGCGAGAGCCTCGGGTCGTAGAGCCAGCTCTCGCTCCAGAAACCGCGCACGGGCAGCTCGGGATAATATGAGGCATAGAAGTCCAGCGCCATCGTCATCGAGCGCTTCACCCGCTCCGGCGTATACCCGGGACCGGATGGGATATGCAGCGCCAGCAGGATGTCGCCCTGCTGAAGCGCCGGCATCCACTCTCGCTTGGCCAGAGTAGAGGGCCAAGCTTCCACCAGCCCCGCCGGATTGATCCGGTGAGCGGTGATCTGCTCCGCGTCCTCATCCCAGCTCGATACAAAAGCGCCCGTCTCATCGGATATGCCGTTCACACCGTCAAACTGGCCGTCACGGCGGAATCGCTCGCCCGCGTGACGCAGGGCAATCGCCCGCCCCGTCTCTCTGCTGCGGTAGACCGTCAGCGTATCCTCGAAACGATGAGGGATAAAGTAAAAGCGGTCGAACAAAAAGATCGCGCAGGTATAAAAATTCATCATCCAAGGAAAATCCGACACCGCAAAGTCCTGAGCGCGTTCCAGCTTATCCAGCTGAGGCTTCAAAAACTGGTAAGGGATCTCGCTGTAAAAAGCTTCGGGAATGCCTCGCCGCTGCAGACGCGTTATCGAAGGCTCGATGCAGGCCAGCAGTACCAGGAAGGAGTAGCGGTCCGCATATTCCCCTAGACAGGCTGGCGTCAAATGGGTATAAAACGTCTCCTCGCATCTCTCGCGCACTGTGCACATATCCCAGATGAGAAAATCCGTGAATACGCGCAGCACGCCATCCTGCTCAATGGCGCAGATAGCCTCCGCGATCAGCCGCTGCACGGCAGGCGATACTTCATACCGCTCATACACGGCGGCCAGAAAGCTCGGCGAGATAAGATGCTCGCGCTGCGATGGTTGGTATGCGTTATACTTGGGCTCCAGCCCATCCGGCAGCGAGTCGAATCTGCAGTGGGCCACACAAGTCTCAAAATCCAGGTTGGTCATCGGCCAGATCGCCTCCAATTCGTATCGTCCCCATGGGGTAGTAGCCGTCCTCGTCCCCTTCGATCGCCAACATGACATTGCCGATCTCATCCACACCTGTGACGATGCCCACCTCCAGGCGGTAGTTATCCTCCGGCAGATCGGCAGGCACCTGCAGCCGCTCCTCCCACCAGATATCCTGTTCCGGCAGCCACGAACGCGGGTCTTCCTTACAGATGAAGCTGTGCTCTGCCATCTTGCCGACCAGTCTGACAACGAGCGGGTAGCGATTGTACATAGGTGCTACCCCTACGTTGACCCATAATCCGCTCACCTCCAGCCAACCGCCTGGCGCAACCTCGGCTGTGCAGCTGAACTTCCGGAGCTCGAAACGGTACCCCATCCGCCGCAGCCAGTCTTCGACCTGGCTGCGCCAGATCTCCGGAACAACGGCACCTTTATTATTGAAGGAAGAGATATGCCATCTGAGGGACTCTGCGATGATGTAATCGATGTCCCAGCCTTGCACGTACCAGTCATTCATGTGCCAGCAGGCTTCGAATACGATCGGCCCCCGCTTCCAGGCCTCGGACATCCCGAAGTTCTGGATATTCTGCGGGTAGAAGTCCGTCATATGCGACCACCGCTCCCCGTGAAAGCCGCCCATATCGCCAAGGCAGTCTACGCGGAAGCCGATCTTGGCCCGGCGCTCCGTCAGGAGGCCTACCGAGACCGGATCATGGAGCAGCGCCTGCAACGGCGTCTTCTTGAATCCACCCAGGTAAGCGTCCAGGATCCGGGTAATCGCTGTCCGGTCCATGAACTCGGTACCGCCTCCCTCGCCCCAGGCGCCTACGATCGCGACGTCGACGGAGCTGATCACCGGATGCCCGTCATACCTTGCGGCAAAGGCCTGGATGAAGGCAGACCAGTACTCCGCATAAGGCGTCGTGTTGGGATCTACCCGCCAGAACGGAAACGGCGGCCGCTCCGGATAGGCTTCCCGGAACCACGCGGGGATATCGTCGTCCTGCTGCAACGCATAGGGCGAGCAGCGGATGATCATGGTGCAGCCCAGCGCCCGCGCTGCAGCCAGCTTCTCATCGATGAGCTCCCAGCGGTAGCGGTGCCGCTCGGGCTCGACATCCTTCCAGCGGATGCTGGCAAAGCTGACTTTGGCATCCGGGTGGTTGAACGTGGCACTCTCGGACGTAAATTTGTACTTCACATGCTCCACATTCAAGTTGTCGTAGATACGATCCGGCGAACCCATCAGGTTCGGGGCTGCCGTAAAACCGATGCCAGGGTTTTCGATTACCCTGTCATGGGTGACGGGGTAGACGGTAAATGATTTGCCCATGACCTTACGCTTCCTCTCCAAAGCTTTCATCCATGTCAAATTTAACGAAATAAAATTGTTTTGTTTAGTAAACTTATTGATGCCATTATAACATGTTGGCCAGATCTTTCAAGAGTTAATTTTCTTAATTCTTGAAGTATGCGTTATCATTTTTGTTTTTGTGTGAGATAATGCTACATAAAGGGTCTTTTTTTCAAAGAAAATCGAGAAATGAGCATGATGCCCCCTGAATAACTCGATTTTCATGTCAGATATTACACATCACTTGTTTCGTTACTTTAACGTAACAAAAACACTGAAATGATTGCTTTTGTTTTTTAACGAAAGTAAATCCCTGTGTTTCGTAAACCAGCTTTGTCGTGGTAAAATAAGAACCATCGATTCCATGTCCAATCGCAAAAGGAGAATTGCCGTCTATGAGCACGATACGTGATGTTGCCCGTTTGGCCGGCGTGTCTACCGCAACCGTCTCGCGAGTGGTAAACAACGACGTTACTTATAAAATTACGGAAGAGACGCGAGCCAAGGTATGGCAGGCCGTCACACACTTGAATTACAAAATCAACGCCAACGCGAGACGGCAGACGACCGTCAAAGAGGCGCCGGTCAGCAAGACGCCTGTCAAGATCGGCTGCGTCATCAGCGTTACCAAAGATAAATACAATGACCCTTATTTCATGTCGATTCTCTCAGGCGCAGAGGAAAGGTTAATCAGCGAAGGCTGCGATATCGCATTTGTGCGGACAGGTCATGAGCTGGAGGATAAGAAGATTCTTTTCAATACTTTTAGCGAGCCGATCAATGGGCTCATCCTGATGGAGACGCCGGAGAAGGAAAGCTATGAATATATCCGCAAGCAAGTGCCGCATATCGTAGGGATCGACACCCCGCTCTGGGATATCGATAACGTAGGCTACGACCACTACCATGTCGCAACTACGGCGGTTGAACATCTGATCGCTCAAGGGCATAAGAAGATCGGTTTTATCGGCGGCAGCGGGATGGGAGGCAATATCAAGGACAGTCGCCGGTACCGGGGATTTCATGGCACGATGCACGCGGCAGGCTTGCCGGTGCGCGAGGATTGGGTTATCGACTGCATGTGGGACGAAGCGTTATGTATCGAGCAGATCAACCTGCTGTGTCAGGGAGGCGATTATCCGACAGCCTTCTTCGCGGCCAGCGACCTGATGGCGATGGCGACGTTGAGCGCGCTGTATCATAACGGCATCGCCGTCCCTGAGAAAGTCGCCGTGATCGGTCTGTCCAACATCGAGATGTCGAGGTTTGCCAGCCCGCCGCTCTCTACTGTCCATATCCCGACCAAGGAGATCGGCATGGCTGCAGTGGATCTGTTGTTCGACCGGATCAACGGCAATGGTATCCTCCCTCGCAAAGTGCTGCTGCCAACCGAGCTGATCGTTCGGAGTTCAACTTAAGTCGGCGCAATCGGCATCATAACCGAGCTTCGGATCGCAGGATTGGGGCGGGGACGGCAGCGCGCGGTCGGGGTCATCAACCATGTCTGCAGCCTACAAAATCCTCGATAGCTTGCGGTACTCGCGCGGCGAGATCCCTTCGAGCCGCCGGAACAGACGGCTGAAGTAGTGGATATCCGGATAACCCACCGCCTCGCCGATCCGCTCGACCGGCCACTCCGACTCGCGCAGCAGCTTGCGTGCTTCCCGGTGCCGTACGGACTGCACATATACGCTTGGCGGCAAGCCTGCCGCCTGGCGGAATAGCTTGGCTGTATGATCGCGGCTCAGCCCCAGCATCTCCGCCAGCACCTCTCCAGACCAGTCAGCTTGCGGCCGTGCATCGATCTGCGCCATCAGCTCGGTCAGCCGGACGCTGTGCTCGGATGTCCGCTGCAGTTGGTCGCTCATGGCCATACGCAACAGCTGCACCAGGATCTGCTGCATCAGCCCCCTGCAGGCCACTTCATATCCCGGCGCCCGCATGGTGAACTCATGCACCAGCTGCTCCATCAGCTGGACGCAGGGCAGCGGCGGCGTCACCACCGTCATGCCGGAGAATAACGGCAGCCCTTCCGTCCATGGCTCCCGGGCAAACTTCTCCTCTTGCACCTCCTCCTCCCGCACAACCATATCCGCCTCTGTCTGGATCTCCAGCTCATCGAAGAAATCAAAATGAATCCCCATGAAGCCGGCACCCGGCAGCGACACAACTTCATTCTGGTGATAGACGCCTGAAGGCAGGAAGATCAGCTGCCCTGCCTCCAGCCGGTACCGCTCGCCATACATCGTCGTGGCCGCTTCGCCCTGGCTGACATACAGGAGCTCAAAATCATACAGCCGCCTTCGTTCCAGCACGCCTGCCGGCATGCGTTGGAACTGCGCGTAATGGATGCTGGGACGCCAATCCCGCTGCTCGGCCTTGCGGCGAAGCGGATAGACGCCCTCTCGCTCTGTCACTGCCATCCCTCCTGGATCACGGATTAGTCCAACTATTCGCTTATCCCGCTAAATAAATCCCCGCTTAAAGTCTTTATAATTAAAGTTATCTTAACCTATAACCATACCCCACACAAGCAACTGATATGGTCAAATTAATCTGCCGCCGCAGCGGCAAAGGAGGCCCACCAGCATGAAAAAAGGCATCAATATCTGGTCATTCGGAGATGGCGCGACGATCGAATCCGCGATCGCGACAGCCAAAAAGGCCGGCTTTGACGGCATCGAGCTCTCACTGAATGAAACGGGCGAGCTCAGCCTGCAATCCACGGATAAGGAGCTTGCGGAGATCAAGGCCCGCCTGGAGGACGCGGAGCTCGAGCTTGCCGGTCTGGCTACAGGACTGTACTGGGAGTACGCCATGACAAGCGAGGATGCGGCCAAACGAAGCAAAGCCGTCGATGTATGCAAGAAGCAGCTGGAGACGGCAGCGGCACTGGGGGTCGATGCCATCCTGGTCATCCCGGGCGCTGTAGGCGTCGACTTCATCCCGGACAGTGAAGTCGTCTCTTATGACGTAGCCTATGACCGGGCGCTGGAAGCGATCGGCTCGCTGGTGCCTTATGCAGCGCAGGCCGGCGTCGCCATCGCCATCGAGAATGTGTGGAACAAGTTCCTGCTGTCGCCGCTGGAGCTGCGCGGGTTCATCGACAGTCACGATTCGGCTTATGTCGGCTCTTATTTCGATGTCGGCAACACCGTACACAACGGCTATCCCGAGCAGTGGATCCGGATCCTGGGCAACCGGATCAAGAAGGTGCACTTCAAGGATTACCGCCGTCAGGCAGGCGGACTGCACGGCTTCGTCGACCTGCTCGCAGGGGATGTGGATTATCCCGCCGTCATGGACGCGCTGCAAAGCATCGGTTATGACAATTATGTAACGGCAGAGATGATCCCGCCGTACACCCATCATGGCGAGCAGATCATCTACAACACTTCTGCAGCTATGGACGCGATTCTCGGCAAAGGGAGGAAGACCCATGCTTAAAGTAGGCTTAATCGGATTCGGCTTCATGGGCCGGATGCACTTCGATAACTATACGCGTCTGATCCAGGAAGGCGAGCCGATCGAACTGGTGGCGATCTGCGACAAGCTGATCGATGAATTGAAGGAAGGCAAAGCGTCCGGTAATATCAACACCGGCCAGGAGGTCTACGATCTTAGCAGCTACCGGCTATACGACGATATCGAGACGATGCTCGCCTCCGAGGAGCTGGATGTCGTCGATATCACATTGCCTACTTATCTGCATGCCGATCTGACCTGCTCGCTGCTGGGGCGCGGCTATCATGTGCTGTGCGAGAAGCCGGTAGCCGGCAATGCCGCCGACGGCCATCGTATGGTAGAGGCAGCCGAGCGGACCGGCAGGACACTGATGATCGGCCAATGCCTGCGCTTCTGGCCGGCCTATGAGCTGCTCAAGTCGTATGTCGCGGACAAGACTTTTGGCGAAGCGACAGCCGGTTACTTCTTCCGCGGATCCGGCGCGCCCAAGGGCTGGTTCCTTGATGGCAGCAAGAGCGGCGGCTGCATGCTCGACATGCATATCCACGATGCGGATATGATCCATTGGCTGTTCGGCAAGCCGGACAAGGTATCCTCGGTTGCACGCAACGTTATTCCCGGCAGCGGCTATGATACGGTCTCCACCAACTACATCTATCCGGACGGCAAAGCGATCAATGCGCAGGCCGACTGGACGCTGGAAGGCGACTTTGGCTTCGCCATGTCGTACCGGGTCAACTTCGAGGGCGGCAATCTGGTATTCGAGCAAGGGATCGTCAAGGTGCACCCGAACGATGCGCCCGGCTATATCGCCGAGCTGTCGCCGGATATGGGCTACTACCGGCAGATCAAATATTTCTTGTCCTCCGTGATCGCCGGCACGCCAGTCACCGTCTGCACGCCGGAGAGCGCAGTCGGCTCCCTGGAGATCATCGAAGCCGAGATGCGCTCGGCGGATCAGGGCGGCGAGTCGGTGGCGCTGCAATAACTCCCTATTTCCCATCGGGGGTTGTAAAGCGGGTCACATTAACCACAATCACACACCATAACCATCGCCCTCCGCGCCAACGGAGGGTTTTTGGTACGTACAAAAACGAGAAGCTCATGAAAAACACTACTCGCCGCCCCTCTCTCAAGCCGGATGATAAGGGCAAAAGTGCATCTAATTCGCCCAGAGCAACCGACATTCCTATGCGCAAGAGCAAAAGTGCATTTAACACCTTCTCAATTCCCATATTATTTCCAATTAATGATGCAGCAGTTGCACTTTTACACTTATGCTCCCTTACCTTGCTAATATTTCTGGTATCAAGTGTATTTTTGTCCTTGTTGAAGAGGCCGCTGGATGCGGGATACTTATTTTCACCTCCTATCTTTTTTGACATACCAACTCTAAATATGATATATCTTTTGGTATGAGGTGTATTCGATGACACAGATTCCGATGTACCAACAAATTGTCCAAGCTATCCGGAAGCAAATCGCCTCCGGCGAGCTGGAAAGCGGGGCGCAAGTCCCCACGGAGGCGGAGCTCTCCAAAGATTATGGCGTAAGCCGGATCACGTCGAAACGGGCGCTGACTGAGCTGGAGCATGAGGGGCTAATCACTCGGGTGAGGGGCAAGGGCAGCTTCGTGCGGGAGCGGGAGCTCCGCCTTCCGGCGGGCGGCACCGCCGTCAAAAACAGCAGCGAGGTGCTGCTCCTCCTCCCCTTCAGCCACAATCCCGGGCTGGGCAATTATGAGCAAGGCATGCATGACTATCTCGACGCTGCCGGCCACACGCTCCATATCCAGGCGAACTCGGTCGCCAATCAGCGCAGGCTGCTGGAGCACGCCCTGCTCGGCTCGCACCAGGGCTTGATCTTCTACCCGGTGCACAGCCATACCGACCTTGACCTGTTGTACCAGTATGCGTTGCGGCAATTCCCTGTCGTGCTGATGGACAAGCGACTAGAGGGCATTCCGTTCCCCTCCGTGGTCTCCGACAACCTCGGTGGCGGATACGAGGCCGCGACGTATCTGATCCGGCACAACCACCGCCGCATTGCCTTCCTGTCATGGAGCGCAGCCGCCGTCTCTTATACGATCCGGGAGCGGTACTGGGGCTATCTCAAGGCGATGCACGAGCATCACCTGCCCGCCCCGGGCGCAGTGGAATTATCCACGGCTGATCCGGGCCAGCCTGCAGACATAACACAGGCGCACTATAGCCGCGCGATTGGCGTGCTGAGGGAGCAAGGCGTGACAGCTATCGTGGCTAATAACGATCTCACCGCCATCGAGTGTATTCGCGCCGCTCAGGGGTTGGGATTATCCGTCCCTGACGATCTGTCGGTCATCGGCTTCGACGATATCCAGATGGCCGAGTACATCGTGCCCGGACTGACGACGATCGCCCAGGACTTTGCACGAATCGGTTATCTGGCAGCAGAGACGCTTATCCGCCAGATCCGCAACCCTTATCAAGTCCAGTCCTCAGCCGTCGTTCCCGTTACACTCGTCGAGCGAGGTTCGGTCAAGACGCTTCAAAGCTAGACCTACTTCTTATTCACAAAGGAGAATTCGTTATGCTTCACTATGTAGATACTAGGCAAGGCTCCAACAACAACCACTCGTACTCCAATGGCAATACGCTGCCGTATACGGCAGTTCCGTTCGGTATGAATCATTTTTCCGTGCAGACCGCCAATGACGGCAGCTGGTTCTTCAACCCGAACGACCGGGTGTTCCAGGGTTACCGGCTCACCCATCAGCCCAGTCCGTGGATGGGGGATTTTGCCCACTTCCTGATGACGCCGATCGCGGATACGAAGCTTCGCGGCACCGTGTATACGTGCCAGAGCTCTTACCGCCCGGAAGAAGCGACGTTCAAGCCGCATCATGTGAAAGTGAAGCAGCAACGCTACAACATCGTCTCCGAGCTGGTGCCGACCTGCCGCGGCGCTGCTCTGCAGATCCGCTACAATTCTGCCCAGCAGGCAGGCCTCGTCATCAACAGCAAGCAGCGCAGCAAGCTGACTCTCGATGTGGAGAACCGCACCCTGAGCGGCTTCTTCAATAATTTCTCCGGCTGCCGCGACGAGGGCTTCGGTATCTACGCCGTGCTGACCTTCGACCAGGAGATCGACGCAGCCGCCACCGGCATCTACGATGCCAAAGGCAACTTCTCGGCGGCGACCGAAGTGGAGGGTGATGACCAGCACTTCGTCGTGCGGTTCCGGAACTGCGAGCGCGGCACACTCCAAGTGAAGCTGGCCACCTCCTACATCGGCTTTGAACAGGCGCGACTCAACTTCAGCCGCGAGCTGACAGCATCCTTCGATGAACTGAAGCAGCAGGCAGCCGAACGATGGAATCACTACCTCAGCAAGATCAAAGTAACCCACCGCGACGAAGAGCCGCTGCGTACCTTTTACACCTGTCTGTACCGCATGTTCCTGTTTCCGCAGAAGTTCTACGAACTCGACGCAAATGGCGAGCCGCTCCATTACGACACGACGGCCAAGGCTGTCAAGCCGGGCATCCTCTATACCAACAATGGCTTCTGGGATACGTACAAAACCGTCTATCCGCTCTACTCGCTCATCGCCCCCGAGGAGTATGAGGAGATGCTGGAGGGCTTCCTGAACTCCTATCGAGAGACCGGCTTCCTGCCGAAGTGGCTCTCACCTGATGAGCGCGGCCTCATGCCGGGCACGCTGATCGACGCGGTCATCGCCGACGCAGCCGTCAAAGGCATCGGCAAGCACCTGATGCCGGAGCTGCTCGAAGCCATGCTGACAGGTGCGACCACCCAGAGTCAGGAGAGGGGCTACGGCCGCCAGGGCACGACAGATTATTTGAAATACGGTTATGTGCCGCTGGATCATCACGAGAGTGTAAACCACACGCTGGACTATGCTTACAGCGACTTCTGCATCAGCCGGGTAGCGGAGGTGCTTGGCCAAGCCGAGACCGCCGAGAAGTACAGTCAGAGCGCCTTGAACTACCGGCATATCTTCGACCCCGAGACCGGCTTCATGCGGGCCAAGGACAAGAACGGCGAGTTCCGGCCGGACTTCGACGATACTGCCTGGGGTCTGGACTATGCCGAAGGCAGCGCCTGGCAGAATGGGTTTGCCGTGTACCACGACTTCCAGGGCCTGATCGATGCCTACGGCTCCAGCGACCGGTTCTTCGAGAAGCTGACGGAGCTGTGCAACAAGGCGCCCGACTTCGATGTCCGGGGCTACGGCTACGAGATCCATGAGATGAGCGAGATGGCGGCTGTCGACTTCGGCCAGGTGGCGATCTCCAATCAACCGAGCTTCCACATCCCGTATCTGTTCAACTATGTAGGACAGCCCGCGTCCTCGCAGGTCGTCATCAAGCAGATCCTGATGCATCTGTTCAACAGCGGCTTCGACGGCTTCCCCGGCGACGAGGACAACGGCAGTATGTCGGGCTGGTATGTGTTCAGTTCCATGGGCTTCTACCCGGTCTGCCCGGGTACGGATCAATATGTGCTGGGCATCCCGCTGTTCGACAGCGTCACCGTCGAGCTCGCTAGCGGCAAGCAGCTGCACATCGCCACGGACAACAACAACCCGCAGTCCAACTTTGTCAGCCATGTTGCGCTGGGTGGCGAAGCCTATACCAAGCTGTACGTGACGCATGAGGACCTCATGAGCGGGCAGACCCTCGACTTCCGTCTCGGCCTGGCGCCGACGCACCGGGAGTACAGCACGGACGAGCTGCCATTTTCATTGACGGTGCGGAAGTAATAGTTGTTAAGCGTCACCGCAAGGGCAAGCTCTCATCTCGATAGGGATGAGCCGCTTGTCCTTTTGGGCTGATCCTTGAGCTTCCAACGGCCCACGGCCATTGTGCACTTGGATCAGCTTTACGGCTCTGGGGATGAAGTGAAGGAAAGTTAAAAGGCTAGCCTTCGCGCGGTTCGGTGGCTTGCCTTTTTGTGAGGGTTAAGAGTAATGCTGCATTTGAAGGGCGGCCTAGTATCAGCACCTAATATAAAGCCGAATTGACAGCAACAACGTGTGCGGACTTCAAAGGCAGGCTTGTCAGGACCAAGGAAGGGCCGGGAGGTGCTTGCGGCGGGAATGTTAGTACCATTGTGGGGCTTGGAGCGGCCGGGCAACGAGCTGTAAGCACCGTTTTGGTGCTTGAATCGGCCAATCGGCCCGGACGACGGCGCTCTAAGCACCATTTTGGAGCTTAGAACGGCCTAACCGCGCTGGCGGCGGCTCTGTAAGCACCAACAGCTGTGGGGTAAGAAAGTACGCAAACTAAAAAGGATATCCGGGAGCCGGGTATCCTTTTTGGCATCTGCTACTATCCTAACACACGTACATCCTCCCGTTTGCGGGATTGCTTGAGCTTATACATCGTCTTATCCGCATGCTTGATCAGTTCGTCCGGCGATGCGCCATCCTGCGGGTACTGGCTGACGCCCACACTCATCTTGATCCCCAGTCTCTTCCCTTCGTATACAAAAACGCCCTCGGCGGCCGCCTCCTCCAGACGGTCGACCGCTTCGTCCAACGAAGCAAATCCGCCGCGAGCAGGAATATACAGCACGAATTCGTCGCCGCCCAGCCGGGCCGCACTTCCCGCAGCTCCAGCGAATTCGAGCAGGATGGCCGACACATGTCGCAGCGCCTGATCCCCTGCTTCATGGCCGTAACGGTCATTAATCAGCTTGAAATCGTCCAGATCGATGACCATGACAATAAGCTCTTGTCCGCTATGCCGCGCTGCCGAGATAGCCTGCGTCAACTGCTCGTAGAAATGTCTGCGGTTCGGCAGCTCGGTCAGCGGATCATGATAAGCCATGAAGGCGATCTGGCGTGAATACTCGTTGCGCGCGCCATCGTCCCGAATCAGCAGGATGGCATGGGGCTCGTCGTTGACTGTCACATAATCTCCACTGACTAAGGCTTCAATCCTGTCCTCGTCATTGCGCAGGATCACCTCGAACTCGCCAAGCTCGCTGCGCTGCCGCAGCTTCTCCAGCAACAGCCCTCCGCCAAGGGCATCAAGCGATGCCGCGTCCAGCTTGATCCGGTCGAACATTTGTCTGGCGCTCGGATTGGCCTCCCTGACCTGCCCCGTCAGGGTGACCAGCAGGATCGGCTGCGGATTGAGCCGGAACAGCTTCTCGTACCTGTGATGGGCATGATTGAGAAATTCATGCTTGCGCATGGCCAGACGCAGCACAAAGCACCAGATTAGCCCGGCATATATATAGGGATACGGAGGAAGGACCTCGCCAAAGCGGAAATAACCGAATATGGCCACCCACGCAAAGGTGAGCAAACTGCCGTACTCCAGCAGCCGCAGAATGCCGTTATGTTCTTTGTAAGCAGCCTGTTTCTTATGCATGCGGGCGATGCGCAGCAAAACGATGGGAATCATAATAAGCAGCAGGCTTGCCGTGAGGGTCCCATGATAGGCCGCGTTGGCCACCGGCCACTTCCAGATGCCGCGCGCTACGAACTCCTGGGCGGAGATCAGCTGCTCGGAGCTGATCAGCGTCGCCGGAATCGCCAGCAGCAGTACATGAAAGAGATACGGAAACCACGGCTTCGGCAGACGCTTGTCCAGACCGATCAATCTGGCCATCAGATGGAAGCCAAGTCCGGGAATCATAATGCCTACATTGGCAAACCACAATGAGGCCAGTGCCGGACTGTACGCGATGGGCAGCATGAAACGCACATACTCCTCCAGAAACAGAAGCAGATAGCACAAGATAGTCAGACTAACCAGGATATGCTCCAGTTTCTTAGGATTGCGCAGGAAAACATCGATGCCCATATAAAAGAAAAACAGCATCGGTATCCAATAACAAACGATGGGGATCCACACTTCAGACGGGCTCAAAGGCTGTTCTCCTCCGCGGTCGGCTCGCATTACGTCGAATATGCTCTTATTTTAGCACGTTCGCGCGATGGAGCCTAGAGACTGTTGATCCACGGTCAGCGTGAGCTCGATGTAGTACTTCTAAGACAGCTATCTGAAGAATCTCGGAACGACAGTGCAATTCAAGATTAGTTAAGCTTATGGTATAGTGTAGTCACATTGTGTGGAAGGAGATGGCAGATGAACGGACAGACTTCGAATGGTTCATTGTTTCGTCAAATGACGTTAGATGACTGGAAACAGATCGCACCAGATTTACATGAAACCGTCTACCCTGCAGGGGAGCTCATCTTGCGTACCGGACAAACCAATGACCAGATGTATATCATTACCTCGGGAAGTGCGCGCGTGTATTTGGATATGTCGACTGAAGTTGAACTGGCTGTTCTATCCGACGGTGATTTCTTCGGAGAAATGTCTTGTCTGGCCGGGCAATCTGTCAGCGCTCATGTCATGGCGGTTGAAGCGACGCGGCTGATCCGCATCTCAAAAGAAGGCATGCTCCGTCTGATGGATACCAACGGTCCATTCAGGAGACATGTGATGGACCTCATGATCCGTCGGATTCAACATTCCAATGAACGACTCGTGAACGAGTACACCAAAAACCAGCTGATGATGAATATGTATACTGCCGATGAGCACTATACGCCGGAGCATCTTGCAGGACAGTCACAGGCGATCATCAATCTTCGTGCAGAGCTCCAGGATTTGGCCAATGAGTCAAGTCATGTGCTGCTCGTCGGAGAACGAGGGACTGGTCGCATGCTGTCCGCCCGCATCCTTCACTATATCTCGAAAAAGAAATTATATCCGTTGCTGCTGCTGCAAGACGAATCACAAGCCGGCCAAAGCTGGAGGAGTCAGCTGCAGGCCGCTGCCGGGGGAACCGTGGTAGTCCAAGATGCCGACAAACGACCGCCGGAGCAACTGAAGCTCATGCTCGAACAAGCTGACTCCGTAAGACTCGTACTGCTAGCCGAAACTCAGCCTCCATTGCCTGCAGGCTCCGTTGTACCCTTGTTCCTTCCGCCACTGCGCGAGCGTACGGACGACATACCGTTGCTGACCCGACATTTCCTGGCACGCTCCAACGCCGGGCCTTCCGCAGAGCCGATTGCCCAGGATGCGATGAACAAACTGACCCTGTTCCCCTATCTGAGCCACAACGTAGAGGAGCTTAACCAGGTATTGACTGATGCGCTTGTACGCAGCGAAGGTCGAACCATCTACAGTCAACACCTACGCTTTGGTCGCAGCCGCAAACCTGGCGAGCGTCCGGTTGTCGGGCTTGCCCTCGGCAGCGGCGCTACCCGCGGTATTGCTCATCTGGGAGTACTGGATGTGTTGGAGCAAGCAGGCGTCCCGATCGACCTGATTGCCGGAACAAGCGTCGGCTCACTGGTGGGCGGAGCTTATGCGGCCGGACTACCAATAGAGTCCTGCAAGTCCATATTGTCCGGTTTAAGCTGGAGGCAGATGGTGCGTCCGACTTTTCCGCTGCGCTCCTTTGTGCACAATACGCCGATGATGGGGTTTATCGAGAAGCATTTCGGCCGTCATCAGATTGAAGAGCTGCCGCTTCCTTTTGCCGCCGTCGCTGCTGATATGTCGACAGGCGAAGCACACATCATGCGCACAGGCTCGCTTGCCAGCGCGATCTGTGCCAGCACTGCTGTGCCGGTCGCCATGCGGCCTGTAACCTACCAGGGCAAACGATTGGGCGATGGCGCGCTCGTCCATCCCGTTCCTGCTGCCCTTGCTCGCAGTATGGGCGCAGACATCGTCATTGCCGTCAACGTCTGCCCGGAGTCGTATATAAGGGGAACTGCCCGCCATCTTATCGATTCACTAATGAACACCATCGATATCATGAGCGCCAAGCTCGTCAATGAAGAGCTGCAGCTCGCCGATGTCATACTACGTCCTCAGCTCGGTTTCAGTCAGGTCAGCTTCAAGGATCAGGAGGGGTATATTACTGCAGGCGAGAAGATTACACAGTCTTCCATCGAGCAGATCCGCAGCAAGATCAATCATCTGTCTGTCCACTGAGAGGCTTAGATCTTTTCATGGAGTCCCTTCCTCAGGGCCTCCAGCAGCGTGCCCGTCCGGTCGCAGCCATACTCCCAGAACATGATGCCGCCGAGCCCTCCCTCCAGCACGTAACGGCATTTATGGCCGATAGACTCTTCATCATCGTAAGAGATGAATGTGCTGCCGTTGAACAGATAGGGCGCCTTGGCTTCCTCATCCCAATATCGGGCATACCCGTCCCGCCCGATATACCGGGCCGCCAGCTCGGTATAGTCCGGACCGTAGCCGCCGCTCGATCCGGCCATCTGATGGCGTCCGTGCTCTACATCCGGTACGTTCTTCCACATACGGGAATAGAAGGCCGCGCCGATGACGAGCTTCTCTCGCGGCACGCCAGCGTTGACAAATAACTGAACCGACGTATCCACAGAGATCCGGAACAGGTCGCCGGTCGCCGGATACAGATTGGTATGGTGGCCGGTCAGCGTCTGGAACCCGCCCCGCATATCATAGGTCATCAGCTGCACATAATCCAGATACCGCTGCGCCTGAGCCATCTCCGTACCGTCGAGATAGTACTGGTCTGCGCCGGCTGCAATCGTCAGCATATAGTGACGGCCGTCCGCTGCCCCTCTCCGATCGAGCGCCTCGCGAATGTCGCGGAGCAGCAGCGTGAAATGCTGCTTGTCGTCCTGGCTGGCGGCGATGCCGGCAACGCCGTAGCAGGGATACTCCCAATCGAGATCGATGCCGTCCAAGCCGTACTCTTCGATCGCTCGAACGGCTGAGCGGGCCATCGACTGCCTGCCCTCGGCCGTAGCGGCCGCCTCGGAGAAGCCGCCGGCGCTCCATCCTCCCACCGAGAGCAGGATGGACAGCGCCGGATGGCGCTGCCGGAAGGTCTCCAGCAGCTCCAGGTTCGGGAGATGCGCGGTCACGATCTCATGGTCACGGACATGTCCGAAGGCGAGGTTGATATGGGTCAGCTTCAGCAGATCCTCACGCGACACTTGGGGGAGATCCTTGGCCCCAATATACCCGATAATCATAGGGTCTGTACTCATGGGCTATCCTCTCCTAACGTCTGGCTTGTGTCATCCCGGGCGCTTCCGCCCTCGGACGTATCTCTGACGGCCCGCAGCACCTGCAGTGCTTCACCGACGCTGCCGGGCTTATAGCCCGACTCCGCGTACCGTACCGCCAGCTGGCCATCCAACACGTACAGCCTCGGAAAACCGAGGTCGCCGGCCGGGCAGCACGCCGTCATGCGACGCAGCGCCGCCCCTCCCCTGTCGAGGAGCAGCTGCGTCTCGCTTGGCAAGCCGGGATAGGCCCCCGGGTCAAAACCGGCGCTCTCCTCGCCCTCCGGTACGGCGAGCAAGAGCGGCAGACCGGCCGTCTCGTATGCCGCCTGGAGCTCGCCGCACTCGCGCAGCAGATGGCGCGAAGGCTCGCGCCGCGGATCGATCCAGGCCAGGACGGCGCCTCGCTCTCCCGCAAATGCCGCCAGCCGGTCGGCGTCATCCGGATCCTCCCAGCGATACAGCACACTGTCCCCATCCGCCGCCGCCAGCACGGGATAGGACCGCACCGGCTCCCGGAGCTGCGGCGCTACTGTCGTCTCTTCGCCGGCAGCTATGCAGAAATAATGATACCGCGCGAGCACGGTGCCTTCCTGAAGACGCACACCGGTTACGAGCCGGTAATCGCCTGGAGCCAGCTCAAGCGGCTTGTCATACAAGTCCTTCTCGCCAAACGGGTACTGCAGCGTATAATAGAAGCCGTCCTCCAGCCTGCCCAGCGACATATTCTCGCGGTACGACAGCGCCGGTCCCGCTGCGCCGTCCTGCGGGCTGTGCACCAGACGCAGTGTCCCGCGCGACAGCCCGCCCTGCTCCGAGGCGGCGCCGGCTGGTCCATCGCCTGCGGCCGGGGTGCCCACAGGCGCGTGCGGGAACAGCCCCTCTTCCCTGCAGCCTGCGTCTGCGTCCTGCCACCGGTCTTGATGCCAGTACTGCGGCCGCTGGCTGCCAGGCTCCAGCCGGGCGGGGATGCCGCAGCTCCGCAGCAGCGCGACGAGCATGATGTCGACAGCTCCCTGATCTCCCGCACCGAGCCGGAACGTGCCGGCAGGCGTCGCCTTGCCTTGCATGTGGGCCCGTTCGCGATGGATCGTCCAGCTCCCGTAGATCTGCTTGGCCAGCTGTGCCGGATCGGCACGGAAGGCCCGAACCTCTGCCACCGTGAAGGCGGCCAGCAGCTCATCCTTGTACGGCGCCAGCATCTCGAAAAGAACGCGCGGACAAAGCACGTAGCGGAGATTGCGCTGCAGACGCTCCTCTTCCTCCTCTTCCTCAGCAACAGGACCGATGCCCGCGACAGCGTCAAGCGGAGTCGCGGATGCTTCATCCAGCCAGCGCAGCCCTCCCAGCAGGAAATCGTCGAGGGTCGGAGCGGCCGTATCGGTCAGATCCTTCGGATTCAGACTCTCCAGCAGCCGCAGCGGCCACAGCCCGTACTCCGGCGTCCGCTCGGCCAGGAACCTGGCGATCTCGCGGCTGTTGCCCCGGGCCTTCTCCAAGACGGACCACACCCGCTCGGTCGGCAGACCCAGATCCGCTGCCAGTTCCAGAGCCTGCGCTTCGCCAAGGAAGGTGGCCTCATAAGCGTTGCGGATGCGTTCCCCCTCAGCTATCCGGCTCCGGTGCCGAGCCAGCTGCTCTTCCCGCAGCGGCTCAGCCGCCGCCGCGCCCCGCTCCGGCGGCGGCACCAGGTCGAGCTCCGCCGTCCCCTCCGGCTGGCGCCGCTGCCGCAGCACAAGCGTCACCTCGTCCTGTCCGGCGCCAACCTTGCGTTCGTCCCAATACCCGTCCCGGGCGGCCCGGACGACGAGCTCGCCATAGCCGGTGGTGAACACGGCCCGGCCAGCTGCGTCTGCCGGAAGCGTGGCAAGCGGGAACAGCTCGGCGTAGTTGTAGAGCTGGAACTGCACCTCGGCGTCTGCAGCAGGCGCTCCTCCGGCATCATGCACCGTCACCCGCAGCGTGCGCACCGGCGCGTAATGCTCCAGCAGATTGAGCTCCGTATGCCAGTCATCCGCTGTCGTGATCGTCTCCGGCCCGTCATAGCCGGAGGGCACCCGCGTGTGCACGAGCATCGCCCGCCGGGCCGGAGCGCTGAACCAGCCTTCGTCGAGGACCGGCTCCGGCTCGCAGGCGCCGATGTAATGCCAGGTGCCGTCCGCCCACGCCTCGACCCAGGCGTGGTTGTCGTCGCAATGCGCCCAGCGGGGCGTGTAGCACTGTCTGGCAGGGATGCCGATGCTGCGCAAGGCGGCGACCGCCAGCGTCGACTCTTCGCCGCAGCGGCCGCGCGCGTTGCGGATCATCCCGAGCGGCGACAGCGTCCGCAGATCGCTGCCGATGTAAGTCGCCTTCTCGTGGCACCAATAGTTGGTCTCCAGGATCGCCTCCGCCATCGACAGCCCGGCCACGCGCCCGCCGAGCTCATCAAAGATGATGCCCTGGTAATCCTCCAAATGCTCGTTGTTGATCCGCAGCGGCAGCACATAATACAGCCACAGACGGTCGGGTACGCGGAGGCCCCACGGCACCCGACTGCGGATGGCAAGCGCCTGCCGCACATGGGTGAGGAACAGGCCTCCCTCATAATCTGCCAGATCGCTTACCGGCATGCCGGCATACAAAAACTTGAGCGCCGCCTCTTCTGCGGGCGTCAGCTGCTGCGAGAGGACGCCGAACAGCGCTTCCTCGCGCTTCTTAGCCAGCTCCCGCCGCTGCCTGACCTTGGCTTCGACATCCGCCAGCATTTCCGGCTCAAGCGACAACTGGACTCCCTTCATACGTCATCGCCTCCTTCCCTCCAGCATCGCCCGTCCTCGCGGATCCAGTAGATCGCCGCACCTTCGGCAGAAGGCGCGGCGATCCGGAACAGACCGGTGCCGGTCTCGATGCGCAGCTCCGGGCCGTTCAGCTCCCGCTCCCCCCGGGCCAACAGCGTCAGGTCGTCCGTGAAGCGACCGTGCCTGGCGTAGTATTCGCGCTGTCTGTAATAGAGCCGGCGCAGCCGCCACTTGACGCGTTCATCCGGCGGCATCGCCCATGCGGCGTCCGGTTGCATGCGCAGCTCCTGACCATTGCCCTGCATAGCTGCCATCTGCCCTGTCGCTAGCGCCTCCCCGTCTTCAAACACGACATAGCCCCACAGCTCGGGATAATGCATATTGACGACCCCTTGGGGAGACCAGACCCAGTTGTCCTCGGGATAAGGCCGGCCTGTAGCAGGGTCTGTCACCTTTCGGTATTCGCCTTCCTGTACCTCTACCCGCCACTGCACGCGCGAGAAATTGACGCGCCACCACTGCCCGGCGACGGGCGGCCGGCCGTGCGCCGCACATTCCTTCAGCGCGTCCCACGGCATAGCGACCTCGACGCTCCAGCTCCGGTTAACCGCAGCCGGATTATTCAACTCGCCGTCGATATGGACAGCCGTGCGCAGTCCCCGGATATCCCAGCCGTTCACCGGCGGTCCTCCGTCCCGGTAAGGCGTCACGAGCAACAGGTCCCACACCGTACCAAGCGCATTGATCTCAAACTCATAGTACTGATGCGTATCCCCGTCGGGGTCGATGAAGATCTCGAAGTCATTGTCCTGGAAGATGACCGAGTCCCGCTCGGTAAGGGTCGCCCAGATCTCATCCTCCTCCAGCTCGGCGCCGATATAGAAATAGTCGTCGTCCCACAGCATCTTGACCCGCGTCCGCTTGACCGGAAGCGGACGTTTGTCCCCTTCGATGTCTACAAAATCCTCAGTCCACGGCGCCTTGGCCCAGAACGGCTTGTCGAGGCGGCCATCCAGCTCGAGCGCCTCCGTCGCCCGCAGGCATGTATACATGCGCGGCGCGTATGCCAAGTCCGGTTCCGGTACCTCACTCCATTTCATCATCCTCGGCCTCCCTTCCTTCTGCGAATATCACCTGATGCGCAACGCCAGCGCGTACGGCGTCTCCCCCGCACGCACCGCTTCCGGCAGCCGCACGACAATCCCGTCTTCGCAGCGGCGCCAGTCGAGAGCCGCCTCACCGCCGACGAGGCCGACGGATGCCGGCTCCGCCGCCAGCGGCAGGAGCAGCTCCTCTTCAAGCGGCTCGCCTTCCCGGTACAGCCGGATCGCATAGCCGATATCCCCATTACGGGTGAAGCGTACAGCTCCCGCTGCATAAGGCTCCCACACCCGCGTCCCATAGATCGCTTCCCCGTACACCTTCAACCATCCGCCAAGTCCCTTCATCCGCTCGATCGCAGCGGCGGGAAGGCGTCCATCCGGCTGAGGGCCGACGTTCAAGGCCAGGTTGCCTCCCTTGGCGACGATCTCCACCAGGAGATGCACCAGCTCACGGACGGATTTGTACTCGTCTTCATACTTGAAGGAGAAGGAGGTACCCATCGTGATGCAGCTCTCCCACGGTACGGCGAGCGGCCTCTCCGGCAGCGTCTGCTCCGGCGTGATCAGATTCTCGTACGGCCCGCCGACCGTACGGTCGGCCGTCAACAGCCACGGCTGCAGACTGCGCGCCTGCCGGACCACCTCACCGAGCCGGATATCCTGTCCCTGGCGTGCATTGACCCAGCCCGCATCCAGCCACAGCATGTCGATACGGCCGTACCGGCTCATCAGCTCCATAATCTGCCGATGGGTGAACTGTACGAATTGCTCCCACAGCCACGGGTAGCGTCCGGGATCGTAAGAGGGCCCCCGCCACATATGGGTGCCGCGTTCCATGCCTGGCGCCCAGTAAGAAGGCGTATGCCAGTCCGCTTTGGAGAAGTAAGCCGCGATCGCCAGCCCCCGCTCGCGGAAGGCGTCGAACAGCTCGCGGCAGATGTCGGCGTAGCGGTGACGATGGAACGGGGTATCCGGTCCCGTGATCCGGTAGTCGGTCGTATGGGTGTCCCACATGCAAAACCCGTCGTGATGCTTGGTCGTAAAGTTCAGGTAGCGAAAGCCGCCTTCGGCAGCCAGCTCTGCCCACAGCGACGGCTGGAAGCGGACCGGGTTAAAGGTCCGGTTCAGACCAAAATACTCGCGCTTCAGCTCCTCGCCGGAGACGCCCCAGTCGATGCCGTCGCGGGCCCAGTCGGCATCGCCGTCGCTGAGCGCCCAGGATTCTACAACGCCAAGCTGGGAATACGGCCCCCAGTGCATCATCAGGCCCAGCTTCTGATCCTTGAACCACTCCAGCCGCTCCCGCAGCAGCGGCTCCTCAGGACGGACCCAGTCCTGTTCACGGGTATAATGATGCACGCCCTCGTGGACGGCTGCCGCTTCTTCGGCCGCTGTCTCCGTCTCTCTTTCCACATCTGTCCCCTCCTAAATGAAGAGCGGCTGATTATGCCCGCCAAGGCAAAAATCAACCGCCTTCTTCGATTGCCTAGCTGGCGTTCTCGCTGTCCCACTGATCGTAGGCTTCCTGATAGATCTCGACGACGCGATCGCTGCCCATACGCTTCAACTGAGCGACATAGGTTTCCCAGTTGGAGAGCGGCTCCACACCCGTCACGAACCGCGCTTCCATCTGCTTGACATACGTATCCAGATCGGACATCAGCGCCGATACCTCGGTCTGCCGCTCATTGCTGAGATAGACGCGCGGGAACGGCGGCTTGGCGATCGGCACCAGCTTCTCCTCGTTCTGCTCGATGATCCAGTCGTCGAGCTCAGAGCGCAGCCCGTTCGTCAGCTCTGGGATGTTGACCCCCGGTGTGACGATGCCGTAGTTCGGTGTCAAGGTCGCCCGGTATTCCTCGCGGTCGCCGCCGCCCGGCACCTCTTTGAACCGCTTTACTTTATTCGCTTCATCCTCGTACTCCCACATGAGCCCTTCCGGTCCTTGCGTCCACAGGGTGGCGCCTTCGTAGCCGTATTGATAGTCGATCCAGCGCATGGTCGCCTCGGGATGGCTGTTGCTCGACGTGATGGCAAAGTTGCCGTTGGACGAGATGCCCGGATGCTTCCCGTATACCGGCGTGCCGGCGATCTCACTGCTGACCGGCGTCATCATCGGATCGGTCGTCCGCGGCTCGCCGCCCAGCGTGAAGTAAGGGTGATAGTCGCTGAAGAGCGCAACCTGGTTTTTGGAGCCCTTGGCCTTCTTCATGTCATCGGTCTGGGAGAACGTCTCATGATCCAGCAGCTCTTCTTCCCACAGACGGTTCAGGAAGGTCAGATAGCCCAGGTAGCCTTCTTCCTGCGGCGTATAATGAACTACACCCTCGCTGTCTGAATAATACACCTCGTTGTAGATGCCCCAGAAGCCCAGGAAGTACATTCTCAGGTCGTCCAGCTTTACGGAAGTAAGCGGGATCTCATCGGCTTCGCCATTGCCGTTGGGATCCTCCTCCTTGACCCGCTTCAGGTACTGGTACAGCTCCTCTGTCGTCTGCGGCTCGCTGGCGCCGAGCGCCTCGAGGAACTTGCCGTTGTACCACATCGGACCGCGATACCAGACAGCAGTCGTATCGATGAAAGGCAGGGCGTAGATATGACCGTCCGTCGTCGTGATCGACTTGCGGACATCCGGGTTGGCGTCCAGCACCGCTTTCAGATTGGGCGCGTAGTTGTCGATCAGATCCTCCAACGGGATCAACAGGCCCTGCGTACCGTAGTTGACCTGCTCGGCAGGCGTCAGATCGGCCGCATACAGCATATCCGGCAGCTCGCCGCTGGCGAACATCAGATTCTTCCTGGTCGGGAAGCTGTCGATCGGCGCCGTCTGGAATTCAACCTTGATATTGGACAGCTCCTCCATCGCCTGGATAGTAGGCATCGAGCTCCAGTCGGCCATCTCGGCGCTAGGCGCCAGCAAACTAAGGGTGATGGTCTCCTCCACGATAGGGAAGCCGTCTGCGCTTACGCTCACATCGCCGGCATTCCCGGCATTCCCTGCATTCGTAGATCCCCCCGTCTCCCCGTTGTCGGACGAACAGGCCGCAGCCAGCATGGAAATCGCCAGCAGCGACGACAGTGCCGTCATCCCTTTCTTGTACCCCTTCTTCATAGACATACCTCCCTTGAAATATGACGCCTTGCTGACCAAGCGACATGACAATAATGCTATGGCAAGATCATCCCTTGACGGAACCGATCATGACACCTTGGACAAAATACCGCTGCAGGAACGGATACAGCACGATGACCGGAAGCGTGGCCACGATAATAACGGCATACTTGACGAGGGCCGCCACCTCCGCCTTGTTGTTGAGCGAGGTCGCCTGATCCGCATTGACCGCGCCGGATTGAGCCGACATCTGCTGCAGCACGAGAATCTGGCGCAGCACCAGCTGCAGCGGATACTTCGACTGATCATTCAGGTAGATCATGGCGGAGAAGTAGTTGTTCCAATGCCCGACCCCGAAGAACAGCGCCATGACGGCGATCAGGGCAGTCGACAACGGCAGGACGATCTGGAAGAACAGCCGGAAATCGCTGCAGCCGTCAATCTCGGCCGCCTCCTGCAGTTCCTTGGGCATCGTCGACTGGAAGAAGGTGCGGCAGACGATCAGGTTCCACACCGACGTTGCTGCCGGCAGGATGAGCGCCCACATCGTATTGACGAGCCCGAGATTCTTGACGATGAGATAGGTCGGGACAAGCCCGCCGCTGAAAAACATGGTCACCATAAACAACGCCATGAACAGATTGCGCCCCACCATATCCCTGCGGCTCATCGCATAAGCAGCCGGCAGCGTCACAG
The DNA here is from genome assembly GCF_047238105.1 of Paenibacillus jepli. Taxonomy (NCBI): domain Bacteria; kingdom Bacillati; phylum Bacillota; class Bacilli; order Caryophanales; family Paenibacillaceae; genus Paenibacillus; species Paenibacillus jepli. The sequence goes on along the minus strand of NZ_JBDFMD010000001.1, from coordinate 5,156,433 downwards.
CGAGATTAACCGCCGTGCCTACGGCCGTATAGATGATCGTATTGAGGTAGCCGTTCCAGATCGCCGCGTCCTCGAATACCCGCTTGTAGCCTTCAAAGGTAATCTGCTTGGGCAGCAGCCACATCTCGCCCGAAGCCACCACATTGGGATTGCTGATCGATGCGCTGACAATATAGATGAGCGGATAGGCGACAACGACCAGCGCCGCCGTGAGGATAATGTAGACGAGGACCAGAAACGCCTTGTCGCCTTTGGTTTCCTTGATTGCCGATACCATGATTGCCTCTCTCCTTTCTCCCGCCTGCTACCAGAGGCTGTTCTCGCTTGTCCGCCGCACGACCTGGTTGATGATGATGAGCAGCGCCGCATTGACGACCGAATTGAACAGGCCGACGGCCGTGGAATAGCTGTACTGCGCCTCCAGTAGACCGATCCGGTAGACAAACGTCGCGATGACGTCCGAGGAGGTCATGTTGAGCGGATTTTGCAGCAGCAGGATCTTCTCATACCCTACACTGAGCAGATTGCCGACGTTGAGGATCATCAGAATCGTGATGGTCGGCAGAATCACCGGAAGGTTGATGTGCCGGATCCGCTGCACCCGGGATGCCCCGTCGAGAATCGCCGCTTCGTGCATCCCGGGGTCGACCGCCGATAATGCCGCCAGATAGATGATGGTGCCCCAGCCCGTAGTCTGCCAGACGTCCGACAAGACATACATCGTCTTGAACCAGCGGGGATCGGTCAGGAAGTTCGGTGCCGAGATGCCCAGCGCCTCCAGCAGGTTGATGATCATCCCCGAGGAAGGACTGAGAAAGGTGATGATCATGCCCGCCATGACGACTGTCGAGATAAAATGCGGGGCATACGTGACGGTCTGAACCGTCTTCTTGAAAAAGCCCACCCGGATCTCGTTGAAGGCGAGCGCCAGCAGGATCGGCAGCGGGAAGCCAACGGCCAGGCCATATAGACTGATGCTGAGCGTGTTCCATAACAGATCCCAGAAGTAATAAGAATTGAAGAAGCGGGAGAAATGGTCCCAGCCGATCCAGTCGCTGCCGGCCATCCCGAAGGCGGGCACATAATTTTTGAAAGCGATCTGAATCCCGTACATCGGCAGATAGTTGAAGATGAGAACGGTCAGCAGCGCGGGAGCCATGAAAACGTACAGCCGCCAGCCGCGGACGATCTTGGTAAGCGTCTTCCGCTTGCCGCGTCTGCTCTCCTGCAGGACAGCCCCGGCGGACGCGTCGAGTGCAGCCTTGCCGCTCCCTTGTGTCATTGTATCCTCCCCTTTCTTCTCTCCGGCAAGTCCCCGGGGATCAACCACCGGGCCGCTTCCCCGTAGGTCAGCTGACTAACCCAAAGTCTAGCGGTCGGGCAGCAGCCCGTAAACATGTCATTTTAGCTCCGGCGGGAAAGACAGGCGAATTTGGCACACTAAATATGTCAGAATAGCTAACGGATGAACAAACCGCTTTTCACCCCCCCTGTTTCCTCGTCCGCAGAAACATGTTATTTTTGACGCGGCCGGGAGCATTCTTCATGCAGACGTCGCGATCCCAAACTCAGGAAGACAGCGTATTCATTCATGGGCGGCAAGGATTTCCGCTTCTGAACCAACAGAGACGGGAGAAGGTGAAGTAAAAAAAGACATACCTGCGCCTCTTCTCATTTCAGGAAAAATAGTGTACGGTTATCGTCATAAACAACCAATCGATTAAAACGCATTCATTGAAAATTAATGTAAAGACAAGGGGGCACGTATGAAGCTGAACTATTTCAAATCCAAGCTGTTCATGAGATACATGTCATCTTATCTGCTAGTTTTGCTTATACCTCTCATCTGTCTAACATTGCTGATCTACCATAATGCCGTCAACAACTTGCGCTCGGAGATCGAGCAGTCCCATCTGAACCAGCTTCTCCAGGCTGAGACCATCGTCAACAACCATATGAAGCAATTGGGCGACATCTCCTCTTATGCTGCATACGACGAACGTCTCGCCCGTTACCGCATAGATGATCCTTATTATGTTCTTGAAGCCAACGAAGCGCTCAAGCTCTACAAAGCGACAAGTCCGATTATCGAGGAGATGTTCCTCTACTACCGGGGCGACTCCAAGATCTTCTCCTCAGAGGGCATGAACACACTCGAGGTGTTCTCCGGTACGTTTAACTTCCGCAACTGGAGCGCCGCCTCCATCGCCAGGGACTTGAATGAACTGCAATACGCCACGATGCGGCCCGCCGATCTGTTCAACCGGAGACCGGGCTTCAACCAGTCCATGCTGACTTATCTGGTGCCGATCACGCCGAACAGTCCAACTCCTCACGGCACCTTGATGTATGTCATCCGGGAATCCGAGTTGACCGGACTGATCGACTCCATCCTGGGCAGCTATCAGGGGTCCTCCTATATCGTGGACCGGAGGGACGCATCCTGGCCGCGAACAGCAACCGGGAGGCGCCGCTGACCGAGCATGAGCTGCAGCAGGTCGTCTCTCTGGAGCCGGGCATCCATAATGTCCGTTTGGACGGCATCGATCATTCCGTCGTCTCGATCAAGTCGACGCAGAACAGCTGGCGGTACGTCACGCTGATGCCGAGCGCCCAATTCTTCAGCAATGTGCTGCATATCCGCAGCTTCATCATCGTGCTCTTCTCTGCAGTCGTCCTGCTCGGCGGCTTGTTCGCTCTGCTGCTCGCGCGCAGACAGTATCATCCGATCCTCAACCTGTTCGAGTATGCGAACTCCAAAGTGAGAGAGCACGAGCCCGCAGACGGTGCTGCCCATTCAGACAACGAGCTGGAGCATATCCGCTCCGCGCTCCAGGAGTACAGCGACCGCGTCGATCTGCAGGAGCCCTATGCCCGCAACCATCTGCTGCTGATGCTGCTGCGCCACGGCAATGTGAGCCGTCTGCCGACCAAGCTGCTGCAGACGCTCGATCTTTCTTTTGACCGCAGCCGGCACTTCGCGATGCTGATCGGCCGCAAGGATGCCGCTGCAGAGCCTGACCTCCCGCTGGAGTGGCAGACGATGCAGCAGCTGCTCTTCGAGGTCGAGTTCCCCGAGTACGGCGCTCGCGTCTACAGTGTAGAGCTGCCCAAGCCGGATCAGATCGCGCTGATCGTGAGCTACGACAAGCTGGCTTCGATGGAGGAGCAGCGCCAGCTGCGCGGGATCGTCCAGGCCGCGCATGACCATCTGCACGACATCTATCAGCTGCATCCCCTGATCGGCGTCGGCTCCTGCTACGATAACCCGGACCGGCTCCATCAGTCGTTTGTCGAAGCCTGCTCGGCTTATGAATCGCGGCTGTCGCCGGGCGGCGGGACGATCTCCTACTTCAGCAAGCTCTCCTCGGCCAGCGAAGAGGCGAGCTGGCTTCCCAAAAATGTGCTGCTGCTGCTCGATCAGAGCTTGAAGCAGGGCAACCGGGAGGTCGCGGAGCAGACAGTCCGCGAAGCCGTGGATTATTTGCAAACGCCCGGACTGTCTGTCAAATTCGTGCGGTACATGAGTGTCGACATGGTCAATACGATCGTCAAGACCGCCCTGGAATCCGGCGTCGCCCATGTGGGCACCAAGCTCCCGGCCCAGGTCTCCTTCGCCTCGCTGGACGAATTGTACCGGCACTGTCTGAACCTGGTCGCCCATGTGTGCGATCAGGTGGAGTGGAAGGAGGAGAAAGAAACTCATTCCCTGATGGATCAGATCCTGGCGTATATCGACGCCCACTATATGGACCATAACTTGAGTCTGGAGGAGATCTCGTATAAGTATTCGATCTCGATGTCTTATTTCAGCCGCTCCTTCAAGGAAAAAGTGGGGATCAACTTCGTGCAGTACATCTGGAAGAAGCGAATGGCTGCCGTCATTACAGATTTGACAACCACCAATGATCCGCTCAAGGACATCATCCAGCGGGTCGGCTATCTGGACACGCCCAACTTCATCCGCCGTTTCAAGAAGGAGACGGGGCATACCCCCGGCCAATACCGCAAGCTGTTCTCTGGCGGCAAGGGCGAGGCGGGCTCGGCCAAGCCTTCATCGTCATCCTTGTAGGAAGTGAGACATCAAAACCAATAGCCTAATCCCTTCTATAGCCTAATCCCTTCTGGCAATGTCAGGGGATTAGGCTATTTAATTAGTCGGTTAAATTCTACATTTTTGAACATAATATGCGAAAATGGAAAGGGAGGGGCTATATTGAACCGCACGAAAAAAACGGATCGCCAGTTGCAAAGGCAGCTCGGGCAATTCATTAACGAGCTTGGAGACAGTGCTGATTTATCCATTCGCGAATGCGAGATTGGTTCCAACCGGATACCGATCGCCGTCTTGTGGATTGACGGGATGGTTGACACGAAAACGTTGAGTGAGAGCGTCTTGTCTCCATTACTTGCCCAGTCCCATGATTTAGATTTTTCCAGATCGGAAGATTTTTTCAACTTACTAAGAGATACGGTTATTACCGCCAAAAAAGTCACAAGCACAGTCTCACTGGACCAGGCGATTACCCTGCTATTGTCCGGGCATACGATCGTGATCAGGGAAGGTTGCGAAAAGGGGATTGCGGTTGAAACCGTTGGCTTGGAAACGCGCAGCATCGAAGAGCCTACTTCAACTGTCGTGGTGCGCGGTCCGCGCGACGGATTTATTGAATCGCTCGATGTGAATGTCTCTCTCATACGTCGGCGTATTTTGAATAAAAAGCTTCGGGTCGAAAAGCTGACAGTCGGCAGCGTTACCCACACCACGATTCTGATCCTGTATTTGCAGGACCGCGCTCCGGAAACCACAGTCGAAGAAGTACGCAATCGGATCAAAGGCATTCAGATCGATGGTGTGCTTGAATCGCACTATATTGAAGAATTGATCAGAGACAACGCCCGCTCTCTATTCCCAACCGTTTTTAGCACAGAACGGCCCGACGATGTTGCGGGCGGCATCATTGAAGGAAGGGTTGCGGTGATGGTAAATGGCACGCCGTTTGTTTTGCTTGTTCCCTGCACGCTCTTTCATTTAATGAAGACCTCGGAAGACTTATACTTGGCCTATCCGGTCACAACCTTCGTCCGTTGGCTTCGTTTTACCGGCTTGTTCATTGCATTATTATTGCCATCCTTCTATGTGGGAGTGCTTATGTATCATCCCGAGATGTTGCCGCCTTATCTGCTCAGCAGTATTCTCTCCGCACGCGAAGGTGTGCCGTTTCCTCTATTGATTGAGGCGCTGCTGATGGAACTTACCTTCGAGGGCTTGCGGGAAGCAGGCATTCGCATGCCTCGCGCAGTTGGCTCGGCGATCAGCATTGTCGGGGCGCTTGTCATTGGGGAATCGGCAGTAAGGGCGGGAATCATTTCTTCTCCGACCATCATTATCGTAGCAGGGACAGCGATTTCCACATTTATTATCCCATCCATCGACCTGTCCGGCGCTATTAGGCTGCTTCGGTTTTTCATGCTGATTTGCGCCTCGTTGTTTGGGTTATACGGCATCTTAATCGGCTTGCTCCTGATTGGTATTCATTTGACGACTCTCCGTTCTTTCGGCATGCCGTACTTGGCTCCGCTTGCCCCTTACAGGCGGGACGAAGCAAGGAAAACGCTGATGCGCGTACCATGGTGGACATTGCGAACTCACTTCAGAAAGAACAAGTGATTGGAGGGTTGGGATGTATACTCGAAAGCGGCATCGTTCCCGCATTTCACTCCATGTGTTGAAGGGGATATCCGCACTTGCTTTATTGATCTTTGCAAGCGGCTGTTGGGGGCACAGAGACATTGATCAGCTCACAGTGGTTGCAGCGATCGGACTGGATGCGGCTCCTGACAATCACATCGAATTGAGCGTGCAGTTAGTGAATCCTACACTGCCAGTGGCTGCTGGCGCAAACGGACAACGGCGACCTTTCGCTATGTATTCGGCTAAAGGCGAAACGATGTTTCAGGTGATGGAGGATATTCATAAACAGGCGAAAAAAGATCTCTTTTTTCAACAAACACGGATCATTCTTATCGATGAAAAGCTGGCCAGACGCGGACTGGAGGATTATCTAGATTTCTTCTATCGCAATACGGAGCAAAATCCGCTCAGTTTGATCTTGATTTCGAAAGCCACAGCTCGCTCTACACTGCAAAATGCAAAAGAGTTAAAAGAAGTTCCATCCGACGAATGGAGTGATTATTTTAAGAACGGGGTGGCGTTTACGCCGAATATGTATCAGTTCTTGCCTCGGATGGATCAAATTGGTCATCAACCCTATGCGGCAGGGATTGCTCCCATATCAAAGGGGAATGAAGAAATCTTAGCCATTGGAGGGCTGGCGGTATTTAAGCAGTATAAGCTGGTCGGCTGGCTGACAGAAATGCAATCGCAAGCGCTTGGGTGGCTGCAAGGCGAGATGCGAAGCGGAGTGATGCAATTTGCACTATCCGAAGAGGATTCAAAGCCTTCAGTATTCGAACTGGATCACATTCGAGTTCGCCTGGTTCCCGTCGTTCATGGCAACCAGGTTGCGTTTCGGGTGAGCATCCGGGTAAATGCTGATCTCAAATCGTCCGTCCGAAATCTGAACTTGACAAATATTCAATCCAACCGGGAGCTAGAAATAAAGCTGGCCGAACAAATTCAGGAAATCGTTGAACAAACGATTGATCACATATGCAAAACGCATAACAGCGATATTATCGGTTTTGGTGAAGCGGTGCATCAATACTATCCGCGGACATGGAAACAGGTCGGCCCCCGTTGGCATGAAGTGTTAGCGGAACTCGAGGTTCAAGTAGACGTATCGGCTCACCTTATTAAAGCCGGACTAAAAAGCGATCGAGGCGAATTGCTTCAGAATGGAAAAGAGGGATGAGGCTTGAAACAATATCAGATTTCAGATATTCAATTCTTTTTAATCATTTTTGTTTCCGTCACTTCCCTCACTTTTTTCTCTATCCCTACTCAGCTTATTCCAGAAGTGAAGCAAGACTTATGGTTGTCGATGGCGATCGGCGCAGTCATCGACATCTATGTCGCCTATATTCTTTTTTGGCTTGGCAGGAAGTATCCCGGTCAGTCGCTTATCGAGTATAGTCGAAGCGTACTTGGTCCAATCGGGAATGTGTTCGGCTTTATTTTTGTCCTGTTTTTCTTTCTGGTTATCGTCTCGTCCATGTGGTTGTTCAGCAAATTTCTGTCAACAGCGTTGATGCCTGAAACACCGGGAATTATGTTTTCAGCAACCATGACACTGGCGATTAGTTGGACGGCTTACCACGGTCTGGAATCGATCGCCAAAATGGCCCAAATCATTTCGATGCTTATTCTTGGGGCATCTATATTGTTAATTCTGCTTTCGATTCGGCAGGTGAACCTTCATTTTTTGCTGCCCCAGTTTGAAAACGGGCTGGGGCCTGCAATCAAGGGGGCTGGATTCACAGCGAGCTGGTTTGGCATTTGCATCGTAATGGCAATGTTAATGCCATTCATGAGAAATCAGGAACGCACATTCAAGATGAAAATTTCTGCCGTACTGCTGGGTACGCTCGTCATGACGATGACATTTCTGTGCTGCCTGACTGTTCTCGGCCCCTATATGGCCAGTCAAATCGACTTTCCGATTTATTATTTTTCGCGGACGCTGCATCTTACTTTTATCGAGCGATTCGATATTTTATTGATGCTCATTTATATTTCTGGAGCATTCATCACTTTTTCGACACTGTATTATGCTGCATCATTGGGGGCGGCACAGTTGTTTGGAACCCGGTCGCATCACGGCTGGGTGAAAGGTTTTGCGATATTTTTCATCGCTAGTCCGCTTATCCCAATGAGCAATAACGCTTCAATTGCTTCGCAGTACTTTGACTTCTGGTTTCCGCTGTTCGCCTTGCTCATTGAGGGAGGAATTACAACAATCATTTTTATTGTCGCATTCATCAAGGACAAGCTCGTATGACGTGTTCTGTAAGCTACATCAAAAAACCTATCAGAAAAACAATGCCACATGTTATGATCAAAGGGGTGAGATGATGGAAAATCCAATACAAAATCTGCGGGAGGACTAATCGTGTTAAAAGGGATCTACATTTTGAGTGAGAAATCATACCCCGAAATCTACCCTGAGCATGTTCGCAAAAAGATAGACAATCAAGTACTTATGGTTCCCCAGCCATATACGCCTGAATCGATCGCGGAGTCGGCGCATGTGCTGCAGGATGTGGAGTTATTGTTCTCAGGCTGGGGCGCGCCCAAGCTGGATGAGGCATTTTTGAAAGCGGCTCCACGTCTGAAAATGGTGTTCTATGGCGCAGGCTCGGTCAAAGGCATGGTCACCGAAGCGTTCTGGAGACGCGGCATCCGCTTGACCAGCGCTTACGCGGCCAACGCCATACCCGTAGCGGAGTACACGGTATCGCAAATCGTCTTTGCGCTGAAAAACGGCTGGCGCTTGTCCCGCGCTTACCAGGACCGCAAAACGAACAACCGTATTAAACTGGATATCCCCGTCGTAGGCACCTTTGGCAGTACGGTCGGTCTGATCTCGCTGGGCATGATCGCGCGGCAAGTGTGCCAGCGGCTCAAAGCTTACGATATGAACGTTATCGCGTACGATCCCTTCGCAACCCGGGAACAAGCCGAGGCGATGGGCGTGCAGCTGTGCTCGCTTGACGAGCTGTTCGAACGCTCCGATGTCGTTTCTCTTCACGCGCCATGGCTGGAAGAAACGGTGGGCATGATCACCGGTGAGCATTTTCGCCGCATGAAACCTGGCGCCACATTCCTGAACACGGCGCGCGGCGCGATTGTCCGCGAGCCTGAGATGATCGAGGCGCTGCAGGCGCGGCCGGACTTGTTTGCGATTCTGGACGTGACCTACCCTGAGCCCCCGGCTGACGACTCCCCCTTGTATACGCTGCCCAACGTGGTGCTGACGCCCCATATCGCCGGCAGTATGGGCAACGAGGTCGCTCGGATGGGTATGTTTATGGCGGACGAGCTCGGCCGGTATCTGGCGGGCGAACCGCTCGCATGGGAGATTGACGAGAAGAAGGCAGCCATTCTCGCTTAAGAAGCCCGGCTTCCACTGGACAACGCGCTCCCTCTGCCCGAGTCACCTGGTACGGGGGAGCCTGTCCCGATGGGGCCGGGCATGCCGTGCTATTCTTTTACTACTGCTGCTTTAACCACTTGGCGCTTTCTTCTTGCGCCTTCTTCATGGCATCCGCCGCAGACAACTCGCCTAGCAACACGCGCTCCACGTTTTCGGACAAAATGTAACGCGGCTGGCCGGCACGGTACGGGTAACGCGGCGTCCACAACTGGCTCATGCTCTTCAATATGACTTCCATTTGCGGGATCTCTTTTACGCTGTCCCAATCGGCAGCCGCTTTTATGACCGGCATGCTGTGTGAACGCTGATCGGTCCACATGTATTGCTGGAACATTTCGCTGCTGCTAAACTTAAGCCATTCCCACGCAAGATCCTTATTATTGGCTGAAGCGCCGATGGAAAACGGACTGCCCGCGAACATGCTGCCCGTGCCGGTCGTCGGATTCTTGAATAGCAAGGCAGCCTGGTACCGGTCCTCCTGGCCAAATGTCTCAGCTTCATTAATAAAGCCTGGGGGCATGCGCAAATGAATCGCAACGTTATTGTTGTCGCGAAGAAAATTCTCAAAGCCTTGTCCCGCCAATACGCCTGCCGGCGCATACTTGGTCGCTTCTTTCAGCCAATCCATTGCCTGGATCATCGTATCGCTGTCAAATTCGAGCTTCATGCTCTGCCACAAGAAACCTTCGCCCCACTGTCCGCCAAGCGCTTCGTTGATATTCATAACCGTATCTGCGGCATCCGATCCTTTGTAAGCCAAGCCGTAGTTTTGCTCGCCGGTTTTCGGATTCGTGCCCGTCATGGCCGCAGCCTTCTCCATAATTTCATCGAGCGTCGGGGATTCCGACAGCGGCTCCACTCCCCAGTCTTCGAACAGCTGGCTGTCGTATACGATGACTCTGGTGTCGCCGATAAATGGCAAGCCGTAGATTTGCGGCTCTTGATCATCCGGCCCCATCGTCCTCCAACCGTCCACCTGGCCGTCCAGATAGACGCCAAGATCGAAGTTATCCCGCTCGATGTAAGGCTTTAGCGGCTCCAGCAAGCCTTGCTCCGTAAACGTCGCGATGCCAGGCACTTGGTACACGTCAGCTGCTCCCGACTGCAGCATGGTTTGCGTCTTTTCGTTGTAGTTGTCCCAACCCATCAGAATAAACTCCACGTTTGCATTGGGATATTGCTTCTCAAACTCTTCCTTAAGCACCTTTACGCCTCTGGATGTATTGCCCGAGATCGCATCCGTTTTGTCTTCCATGGAGAAATCGCCCACCAACTGGACTTTCAATGTCCCTGAAAGATCGGCATTGCCGCCTTCCGCTGTATCGTTGCTCTCCGCGGTCACCGGTGGAGCAGATGTGTTCCCATTACTGGGCGGCGCGTTGGTAGCAGCGTTGCTTCCGCATGCGGCCAGCAGCATAGTCATTGTTAATAAAGAGATTACAGTACCATTCCGTTTTCGATTGTTATACATGGGTCACCCTCCATATAAATGTGATTATAAAAAACTTTTACAGTAGCTTCTCAACCATCCTTCCATCGATCACTCTCCCTTCAGTCCGCTTAAAGCGATACTTCGAATGATATATTTCTGAAAAAACAGGAACACCAGCAAAATGGGCAGGATGCTCATGCCTGCAGTTGCCATCGTAACGCCGAACAGACGCCCACCATTCTCGGAGGAAAAGCTCGACAAAAACAGCGGCACCGTTTTTAAATGTTGATCATTGATGACGACGAGCGGCCACAAAAATGAATTCCAGCTGTCCTGAAAAGATAGAATAGCGAGCGTTGCCGTAATCGGCCCCGTAAGCGGCGCGAAAATATGGAAGAAGATTTTGAACTCTCCCGCTCCGTCGATTTTGGCCGATTCTCGAAGGCCTTCCGGCAAGTTATCAAAATATTGCTTGACGAGCACAATACCCAGGGCGTTAATCACTGCCGGGAAAATGAGCGGATATTTGGTGTTAATCAGGCCCAGCTCGTTAAACATCGTAAACATCGGGATGAGCCTCGCCTCGAACGGAATCATCATCGTCGCCAGCACGGCAAAAAACAGCAGCTTTTTTCCTTTGAATTGGCCCCGCGAAAATGCATAGCCGCCGAGCAGCGCGGATACCACGCTTAGCAAGACGCTGAAAAAGGCAATGACCAGCGAATTTCCGTAGGCCGTCATCAAGGCCCCGTTCTCGAACACCAGCTTGTAGTTGAACAGATCGAACGTTTCCGGGAACAATCGCGGGGGAAACGGGATGCTGATATTTGCCGTACGATCAAAGCTGACGCTGACCATCCACCAAAAGGGATAGATCATGATCATGCCGACGGCAAGCAGGAATAGAAACAAGAACAAACGGTTTATTTTCCCGCTTGTTTTCACACTCCGCACCATGATTATCGCCTCCTTAGATTTTCATCTTCGTTAATTTGGTGTTGATAAAGGTCAACACGAGAATAAATAAGAACAAAACATAGGTCGCAGCAGAAGCCAGCCCATACTCTTGGCCGCCAAAACCTCTCTCGAAGACGAAGCCGACGACCGTATGCAAGGAGCGCGCCGGGCTGCCCTGTAGTCCCCCCAGCATGTAGGCGTCGGCAAACCGTTGCAGCCCGCCTATCCAGCCGATGATGAACAAAATCGTCAGACTGCCGACCATGTTGGGCAGCGTAATGTAGAGCCATTGCTGAAAACGCGAAGCACCGTCGATGGAGGACGCTTCGTAATAATCGGTGGAGATCGCCTGCAGATTGGCAAGATTAATAATGATGACAAAGCCCAGCCAATGCCACACGGCGAGGAGGATGACCCCCCATTTTGCAGAAAGCGGCTGCGAAAGCCATAAGATCTTTTCAAATCCAAGCAGCTCTGCTACATAATTTAACGGTCCGTCCGGGTGCAGCATAGCGAGAAACACTGTTGCGGCTGCCACCATGGAAGTCACGTTGGGGATATAAAATAACACTTTGAAAAAGTTGGAGCCCTGGCGCAAATTGTTAATCAGGCAAGCAAGGATAAACCCGATGGGAATGGCGATAATCATTTGGAAAAACGTAATATAAATTGTGTTGTACATGGCGTACCAAAAGGTTCCCGACTGCAAAACATTCGCGTAATTGTCGAAACCTGCAAACTGTTCACTCACGCCCTTCGTAAAGCTAAGACGCAAGGATTCAATAAGCGGATACACCATGAATATCAGAATGCCAAGCAAGGTCGGCATCAAAAAAACATACCAGGCCATCTGCGGTTCTCGTTTCGACTTCCGCTGTCGCTTGGTCACTGTGCCCTGCTTCATTACAATCGCCTCTGCCGGCTTGGACATATATTCGGACAGAAGTCCTGTCCCTCCCTTCCCGTGATCATCGATCGAGCCGTTCCCTCTTCTGCCGCACAAAATCCGAAACGTCATAGACGGATATTCCGTCCACTTCCATGTCTGCGTAGCGTTCGAAAAGTACGGGACTGCCAGGCAATGTGTATATCCAGACTTGCAGTCCCAAGCCGTGCGCTTCTTCGACCAGAGCCCTCCTGCAAGATTCATAGTGGGCGTTGATCCCCCGATACCCGGCACGCGCCGCCCGGTCAACCCATGCTCCGATCTCCGACCGGTATTGCTCCTCCGGCAGCTCGGAGCTGATATTCGGCAGATTCCACATCACATGCCCTGCGTGCGGTGACTGCTCCACCAGCGAAGTCGCACCCGTGAACCACACTTGCTCCCAGGTTTCAGTTGCTTCAATGGCCGCCATGGCCGCATTTGCCGCCTCCTCCGTTTTCAAATCGAGATTGAAAGAAACGGGTACCCCTTTAAAAGCTTTTAAAACCGTGTCCAGCCTCTCCAACTGCCTTCCTCCAGAGATGAGCTCGGCATAGGTCGTTTCTTGAAGAGCTGCTATGTCATCGTGATGCAATACAGCGATATGATCCTTTGTTGTTCTGACATCCACCTCCAGCACGCTAGCGCCTGCATGATAACCTGCATAACAGGATTCAATCGTATTATCAGGCGTTCCTTCGCAGCCCGTATGGGCGATAATCTCCACTTGCCGCATCATTCTCCCTCCAAGAGGTTGTTTTTGAACTTGCATGCTAATGTCTTATTTCTCTTCGAAATAGATGGGGTTCGTGAACGCGATGGTGGCAAGCGCGCCATGAATCGGTCCGTACAATTCGACCCGAAGCCACCGTAAACCTTCAAGAGCTATAGCGCCAGACCAGCTCTCCATCCCGGCTGCGGAGACCCGATGAAGCTCTCCCAGGTTGGAGCTGATCAGGAGGCGGCAGCCTTCGTCACCTCCCCAGGGGCGGCCTGGCACCGATGCGCGGGAAATTGTGACATGGATGTCGGCCGAAGCGGCACCGCCCGCTGTACTGATCGGAATCTCATCGCCGATGCCGTAGCGCCTCGCTTCGTGGACCATGCTAACCTCCAGCACCGGCCCCATGCTAATACAGAGTCTGCCATGCCTAATCGCATCTATCACTGCCTTGGAGGAGTGATGGCTCTCTGCATCTGCTAGCCCGACATACGTGAAGGCTGACAATTCATCGCTAGCGTCAGATCTATGCCAGTCGCGGCCCGCCGTTGCGGCGATCCGGTAGCCCTGGTCCAACAGCTCCGTCCATTGTCTCCATGCGGGGCGGTTATGGTTTTTGAACGGGGGCATCATCCCGTGCCACACCTCGATGTAATCGATGGGATGCCAATCGTTAACGTCATATTCCCAGTGACATCCCGTACAGATCGGGCTGCCCAGGCTGTATGGATGAGCGATCCCTACGATGCCGCCTTGCCCATGCACGCGGGATATCCCCTTCGCAATATCGCCTTGGCCCAGGTCCCGCCATTCGCAATAAGGGGCTCCCAACGTCAGCATGTGACCGTGAAAGGTGGTCCACTCCATGCCGGGAATGATCGCCACCCCGGTGTCACGGCTGACCTCATCTGCATCCAGCAGCCCGGAGATGGTGTTGTGATCGGTTAACGCAATGCCGCCCAAGCCTAGCGAGGCCGCGGCGCGGCACATCTCCAGCAGCGTGTGCGTGCCATCGCTATGGGGTGTATGGGTATGAAGCTCAAATGGAATCCATTTCATCCGGTGCCTCTCCTCTCACGGATAATGCATAATGGCATTGCGGGGAAACGACGCAATGCACGCTAACCGTAATTTTCCATACGCCCGGTGTTATCGGCCCCGGGATGAGTCCGGGAGAGGTGGTCCGGGAATCACCGGTTATCGCATGCTGCTGTTCCGGAGCATGCCGATGCGCCGAACCGCGAAACCCGTCGGGACCGTCAATGGAAAGGGTCAATAAATTTTGCAGCGGATAGTAGTTTTCCCATTGTGCATGGTAGGCTTCTATTCGTTCCGGCTCTGTGAACCGCTCAATGGCATCCATGATCAACGGATAGGAGGCTTCTTTATCCAGAAACGATTTAGGCGCATATTTAAATTCAATCAGCACGATGGGCACGGCTTGATGAATCTCAAACTGATAAGTAATATGCATCTTGGAGCCAAGAGGCGTCAATGTCCCTTCGACCTCCAGCAAACAGCCATTCATGGCCTTCACCCCTTTCGAATACGAATGAATATGGTATCGATACCATATTCATGTGTATAAGATTAACGGTTGTTTGTAAACTGCATTACCATTTTATTTTTAGATTTTGTTAAGCAAGGTGAAACGGCTGTCGCCGTCCTCTGGCGGCGCAGCGCGTTTCATTCCGGAGAAATATAAGCCAAGTAGATGTGTAAAACATATACTTTCTTACTATTCAAGCAAAAACGACTTCGTCGCCCTAAGCGCATGCTTACGAAGCTAGTTTTGCTCCGCAAAACTCGTAGGACGTGCGAAGAGCTTTGTCGGAGAATTCTAAGCTGATATATGTGTGCAACATATAAATTCTTAGAATTGAACAAAACCTGCTGACGCAGATTGGCGAGGAGTGAGGACACAATGCCGCAATCGGGTCAACCCCCGGTAACTGATCGGACCAACCATTGGAACGGATTCAAGTAACATTTTGCACCTGGTTGTGCGGATTTCCGCCACTCGGTCGGATTCAAGTAACATTTTGCACCTGGTTGTGGACCGCGGCATCCAACCCAGCCGGGAGCACAACTTATCCACAAGAGACGGAAGTCATCATTTCCTAAACAGTAACTATTCAGGTACCTTTTTGAATGCAACACAAATAAGGAGTGCAAAGCACCCCTCAGAGGACAATTAAATGGGAAGAACAACATTTCCTTTGAGCACAGTCTGAATACTATCGAGCACTGGAAGGGAATGTTTTTTCAAGGTGGATAGGAAGCCTCGTATACGGCAAAAGGTTTTAGCTCCTTGTTCGCTACGAAACGTTCCGGAAACCTTTTGTTGCACTTTCATCATGCGTACATCCCGCTCAGCTTGATTATTATCAAATGGGATGTGGAATTCACACAAGAAGGAGAGGACTTCTAAACGACGAGATCCCAAGCGATCCAACAAATTCTTGGCTTTACTTTGCTTCAGCCTACCTTTTCGTTTCTGCTCAATGGCAGTACTCTTCATCCTTTCCTCCAACAGCCCATGTGCCAGAATGAGGTCGTATCGTTCGACAAAACCAGCTAATTCTGCTGGAGTGAAGGACTGAGCACGCTTATACCTGTCATCCACCGCGTGTTTCATGTCAACGAGTAGCTCAATCATACGACCTGCCCATAGTTGCTTCTCCTGCTCCAGAATATAGGTGAGCTCTCGAAGGTGATGCGCGTTGCACAGGGCATGTTGACACTGGTCGTAGGCCCAATAAGGCTTCCAGGCATCGTGAATGGCAACTCCCTCATAGTTAGGCAGGATGCCAGCCCCCTCAAGACCTTTCTGCCCACGATGAGCATGGATTGTAAAATGGGTGTGGCTGGCGGTACCAGCCACATGGAGCCAATGCTTTCTTCCCTTCACCTGGAGACCGGTCTCGTCGAAGTGAACAACGGGCGCCTGCAAGATTGTCTGAGCGATCTGTTCTTCGACGGGTTCCAGGCGTCTGTATAGATCGAGATTGCTATTTACAATGGTTGCTTGACTCGGAAGATGACCGAACCAATCCTTAAACAGTTCTGCGATTCGCTCGTAAGGCATCAACTGGTATTGGTTTAAGTAAATCCAAAACGCTCTCATGCCAGGGCCATACTGAGCCGGCGTGGCTGCTTCTGGAGGAAATACCGCTTTCGCGATACCGCCACATGCCGGACATTGCTTCACCTCGGCCCTGTGCTCGGTCACCTCGACATGGATCGGTGGGATGTCCCATACCTGTCTCTTTTCATAACGAATCGGTGTTTGCTCCTCTAAACATCGCCCGCAGGAGCATGAGGACAGCGAATGGACCACGATGTGGTCCGGTTTCGCAGTGAATTTTAGTGTATGTCCCGGATGCCCTTGTTGTCCTCCCACAGCGTTCTTCCCTTTGTGGCGTAAGCTCTTAGGCTGAGGTTTGTTAAAACCATCGGTGGAAGGCGGCTTGCTGCTGTTCCGGCTATTCTTATTGACTTGCTGTTCCAACGTACGAACGCGTTCCTTGAGTTCGGCTATTTCTTCACGTTGCTGTTGGATAAGCGTCGTAAACTCTTGAACAAGTCCTGTGACAAGTTGTACAACTGCATCAGGACCAGCTTCATAAACAGCCAATATATCTTCTCGTTTCATCTCACTTCAACCCTATTGGAATATTCTATCTTTATCTTGAATCTTACCACAGGAGTTATTGCGATTAATAGATGTTTTTGGAAGGACCTGAATAGTTACCCTAAACATTAAAAAAACAGCGCTCTTCTAATGAAAAGCACTGCTTAATTACACTATATAGTTAGGGCGCGAGCCTGCGGCAGCTTTCCCGCTCCACTAACGTATGCGGCAATATCACATCTTGTTCGCCGGCTGATGCTTCTTTTTCGATCATCGCATGCAGGCATTCCAGTGAAGCCTTGCCGATCTTCTCCATCGGCTGCTGCATCGTGGTCAGCGTCGGTCTGACCGCTTCCGCGATTCGGCTGCCGTCGAAGCCGATGATCGAAATATCCTGAGGCACCTTCAGACCATAGTCAAGCGCGGCATTCAAAGCCCCTACCGCCATGTCATCGCTAACGGCAAATACAACGCTGGGCAGCTCCTTCAGCTCCAGCAGCTCCCGCATCATGGTGCGGCCGCTCTCCAGCTTATAATCGCCAAACTTGATGTACTCGGATGTCACAGACAGGTTGTGGGCCTTCAACGCATCGAGATAGCCGTTTAACCGTCCTGCTCCTGAGGATTCGTCTCGCAGGTCGCCTCCGATAATAGCAATGTCGGTATGCCCCGAAGCGATCAGATAAGACGTTGCATCGTAAGCTGCGCGGTAATCGTCTATGAGTACGGAAGGCTTAGAGGGCAATGGCGATTTGACGCAAGAAAAAAGGACAGGTGTGGTCGTATTCTCAATGAAAGCCAGAATCCGTTCATCCGTTTTCTGGTGCATAATCATAATGCCATCTACGCGCATGGCCTGAAACGATTGCAAATATTTGAATTCCTTATCCAGATCCTCGGCAATATTGCAAATAATCAGGTTATACCCGTACTCGCTTGCCGTATTCTCAATACTGCTTAAGATGCTGGAGAAAAAATGGTTCGTGATATCCGGAACGATAATCCCAATCATGCTGGTCTTCTGCTTCTTCAAGCTCCGGGCGATATGGCTCGGGGAATAGTTCAAATCAGCGATCGCCTGATTGACTCTGGCCAGCAACTCCTCACTTATGTAACGTTCCCCGTTCAACACTCTCGAGACACTGGTGACAGATACTCCGGCCCGACGCGCAACATCCTTTATACTCGCTCCCACTGTACATCACCTCGACGCGATTCATTATGACAAATGGTCTAATCTCTGTCAATTGCTTGTTGTGACGGACTCGCTTCTTGTTGACATCCACCAGGTTAGCTAGTAAAGTATTTACTTAACGAGTTAACCAGGAGGTTATTATGGCTACCATCAAGCAAATTGCCGAGATGCTGGGCATCTCCAATGCCACCGTCTCAAGGGTACTGAACCATGACCCGAAGCTGTCGGTCAGCGAGCAGACCCGGGCCGCGATCTTCAAGGCTGCCGAGGAGACTGGCTACAAGAAGAAGAAAATCAATCCCAAAATAGATAATATCGCCTTACTATACTGGGTGGACGAAGGGGAACAGCTCGACAATGTCTTCTTCGAATCGATCCGCAACGACATGCTGGAGCAGGCCCAGAGCCGGAATATGACAGTCGTGCCCTATGACAAGAGTGGTGGCATCGCCGCCGTAAGTGAGGACATCACGGCCTTTATCGCGATCGGTTGGTTTGATCAGGCGGAGGTGGAGCATCTGAGGCGCATCACGTCCCATGGCGTATTTATCAACTCCAATCCTGACGAGAGCGTGTTCGACAGCGTACAGGCCAATCAGGAATCGATGATGCGGCAGATCGTGGATTATTACGTTGGCAAGGGCCATCAGCGGATCGGCTTCATCGGGGGGCCCGACTATGATATGACGACCCGCAAGCCCCTCATGGATGTACGGGAATGGTCGTTCCGGCAGACGATGTCGTATTATAATCTGCTGAATGAAGACTGCGTCTTTATTGCCGAGGGCTTCACGGTCAAGGAAGGCTACCGCATCGGTCTCGATGCCATGAACCGGCTGCAGGATGCCATGCCCACCGCGTTCTGCGTAGCCAGCGACGCACTGGCGATCGGCGCCCTGCAGGCATTCAATGAGCAGAAATGGGAGATTCCGGACCGGGTGTCCTTCTTCAGCATTCATGATATCGGGATCGCCCAATATGTCTCCCCGCCGCTCACCACCTTCCATATCGATATCTCCATTATCTGCAGCTCCGCGCTTGATCTCCTGCTCGAACGCGTCCTGAAAAACCGGACGACGACCAAGTCGGTCTATATCAACGGCACGCCCATTTTCCGAAAAAGCTGTTGAGCCCCCGTCCTGCCCACTGGCAGCCGCTTACCGGCTGCTTTTTTCGCTGATCTTGAAATCGCTCCCAATTATTCGTTGACAGTGACATCCAGCCTATGCTACTATCATCTCAAGTAAATAATTTACTATTAATATAATAAATAATTTATCAAAGGGTGAGAGAATGACATTTATTAAAGGCGTGGATATTTCCGTACAGCATGAGATCGAACAATTAGGCGCGACGTATTATGACGATGGCGCACCACGCGACGCCGTTCATATTCTTAGTGATCATGGGATCAATAGTGTCCGCCTGCGGCTCTGGCATCATCCTTATCATGATGACGGGCAGCCTTACGGCGGCGGCACCAATGATCTGGCAACCACCCTCCTGCTCGCGCAGCGAGCGGCACAGCAGGGGATGGGCTTTTTGCTGGATCTCCATTACAGTGATTTTTGGGCTGATCCATCCACACAGGTGAAGCCGAAGGCGTGGCAGGACCTGAGCGGTGAAGCGCTGGAGCAGGCTGTCTACCGCTATACCTTGGATACGCTGCAGGAATTCCGGCGCCACGCTCTGACCCCTGAGCTGGTCCAGATCGGCAATGAGATTACGGGGGGCTTGCTCTGGCCTGACGGCAAGCTCGACAACATCCCTGGCATGATCCGGCTGCTGGCAGCCGGTCTTCAAGCAGTGAAGGACTGTGACCCGTCCATCCGGACGGTCATTCATCTCGATCGGGGCGGGGACAACGCGCTGTACCGTCGCTGGTTCGACCCTATCGCAGAGGCGAAGCTCGAGTATGACATCATCGGCTTGTCCTACTACCCGTTCTGGCATGGCACGCTGGAGCAGCTGACCACCAACATGAACGATATTGCCGCGCGCTATGACAAGGATGTACTCATTGCCGAGACGGCCTTTCCCTTTACGACGGAGCCCTATGACAGTGAGATGATGATCTTCACCGAAGCCCATGCCCACACTGTGCCCTACCCTATCAATCCCCAGGGCCAGCAGTCCTTCCTGCAGGACCTGATGGAGGCTGTCCGGTCGGTTGAAGGTCAGCGGGGATTGGGATTCTACTATTGGGAGCCGACCTGGATTAATCTGTCCCAGGCTCATTGGGCCAGGGAGGCGGGTATCCGCTACTTGCATAAGAACGATACCTCCGCCAACGTTTGGGCCAACCTGGCGATGTTTGATTACAGGGGCCGGGCGCTGCCTGTCCTGAAGACCATCCGGGATTTCTAGATGCTTGTCTACCCTCGCGGGTCGGGCATACGTTCATTTGTTCGGATTGCAATCGCTTACAATATTAAATGAAGGAGGATTTACCTATGAAACGAGGAATTCAGACTGGCCTTGCTTCAGTCACGCTGCTCGCGGTGCTGTCCGCATGCAGCAACACGGCTCCGACACCTTCAACCGGCTCTTCCAACGCGGAAGGTGGCGAGTCCATCACGCTCTGGACGAACTTCCAGGTCGAGGCGGAGCTGCTGCAGCGGTATGCCGACCAATGGGCGGAAGCCACCGGCAACGAGGCAACGATCGTCCACAACAGCATCGAGCTTCAGCAATTCGCCCAGGCGACGAACAGCGCCGGTGGACCTGACGGGATCTTCGGCATCGCCAATGACCAGCTCGCCAGCTTCGTAACCGCCAATCTGGCGGCCGAAGTGCCGGACGACTTCTACAACGACGCGGACTATGTGGATGCGGCCGTCCAGGCCAGCTACATCGATGGCAAGCGCTTCGGGGTCCCGATCGCGGTGGAGACCATCACCCTGTTCTACAACACAGATAAGGTGACCGCTCCTCCGGCAACGTGGGATGAGCTGCTGCAGACCGCCCGAGACAGCGGCGGCATCAAGTTCGACGCGACCAGCATTTATTACGATCTCGGATTTATCCGGGCGTTCGACAGCTACATCTTCAACTGGGCGGACAATGCTTATGACGTCGACGATATCGGCCTCGGCAACGATGGCGCCGTGCAAGCGTACCGCTACATCCAGCAGATGGTGGGCGAGGGCTTCCTCTCCGCCGATATCACCTTCGATATTGCCCGGAGTGCCTTCGAGAATGGCGAGACCGCCTTCTACATCGGCGGCCCCTGGGACGTAGACGCATTTTCCTCCGCCGGGGTGAACTTCGCTGTCGCTCCCATGCCTACCCTGAACGACAAGCCTTTCATCACGCCGGTTGGCACGCAGGTCGGCTTCGTCAGTGCCAAGTCCGCCAAGCAAGAGACGGTGTGGGATTTCTATCAGTATCTGATCAACGAGGCCGCAGTGGAGCTCTACGAGGTAGGCGGCCGCATCCCGGCCAAGCTAAGCGTCCAGGAGCTGATCGACAGGGATGAGGCGACGGAAAGCTTCGTGGCGCAGATCGCCGACAGTGAGCCATTGCCTTCCGTGGCGGAGCTGGGGCAGTTGTGGGGGCTGTACGCCGATAACATGAGGCTGATGTTCGGAGGGACGATAACGCCGGAGGAGGCGGCCCAGTATATCGAAGCGCAGCTGCAGGAGGCCATTGAGCTGATGCGCTCAGGCGTCTAGTGAATCCCGTAAGGAGACTACGAGATGAATAAAGTCAAATCGAATCTTACAGCCTATACGTATTTGTCGCCTGCGCTGCTGTCCATTTTCGTGCTCACCCTTCTGCCTGTCGTCTATACCGTCTTTATCTCATTCACGAACTACAACATGTACAATCTGGACGGGTACACATTTGTCGGATGGAAAAATTACGAAATCCTGCTGCAGGGGGCGATCAAGAACGTCTTTTTCTCGGTGCTGCTGTGGACGATTCTGTTCGCGGCCTTGAGCACCTTGCTCTCCTATTGTATGGGACTGGGTCTGGCCGTGCTGCTGAACAATCCGCTGATGGTCGAGTCCCGGATTTACCGCTCGCTCCTCATCATTCCCTGGGCACTGCCAGCGACCATCGCCCTGTTGTCCTGGCAGGGACTGTTCAATGAACAATACGGCGGGATCAACCAGGTGCTTGCGATCTTCGGCATCGCCGAGGGCATTCCCTGGATGACCGATGCCTTCTGGGCGCGAACCGGCATCATTCTCGTCAACATCTGGCTCGGTTTTCCCTTCATGATGAGCATCTGTCTGGGAGCGCTCCAGTCGATCCCGCCGACCTTGTACGAGGTAGCCAATGTAGAAGGCGCTTCCCGGTGGCACGCCTTCCGGCGCATCACACTGCCGCTGACAGTCAAGGTAAGCGTCCCGCTCGTGGTTGCGTCCTTTGCGGCTAACTTCAACAACTTCGGCAACATCTATATGATCACCCAGGGCGGTCCGGCGAAGGTTAACTCCCAATTTGCGGGCAGCACCGACATTCTGGCCAGCATGGTCTACAAGATGACCGTCTGGTCTAACCGGTACGATCTGTCGGCGACTCTCAGCATTGTGATCTTCCTGATCGTTGGCGCGCTGACGCTGGTGAATCTCCGGATGTCCGGGGCGTTCAAGGAGTAGCGGCGCAGGACGCCGTCTGACTTTTACATGTGAAACGGAGGCCCGCTCTATGCGAAAAAATCAACGGATGGCGCTCTGGCTGAGCCGGATCGTCATCTGGATCGTCATCCTTTGTACCCTGTTCCCGACAAGCTGGATCCTGATGGCTTCCTTCTCTGCCGGGCAAAGCTTTTTCAGTTCAACACTATTTCCCTCATCCTTGACGACAAGCAACTACACCCGCCTGATTGCGGAGACGGAATTCGTGACGTGGGTCGGCAATTCCCTCAAGATCTGTCTGGCCGTCTCCATCATCCAGCTTATGCTGACCAGTACGGCGGGCTATGCGTTCTCGCGCATGCGCTTCCCCGGCCGGAAAAACGGCTTGCTAACCCTGCTCGTTCTGCAGGTGTTCCCCAGCAGTATGGCCGTGTCGGGGTTCTACATCCTCATCTACCGGTTCGGGCTGTCGGACAGCCTGCTGACCCTGGTCCTCGTCCTGGCGGGCGGCAGCGCCTTCAACATCTGGCTGCTCAAGGCCTATATCGATACGATCCCCAAAGAGCTCGATGAGGCGGCCTTTGTCGCTGGCGCAAGCCACCGGGTGGTGTTTTGGAGCATCATCATGCCCTTGGCCCGGCCCCAGCTGGCGGTCATCTTTGTCTTCTCCTTCATTGCGGCGTACAGCGAGTACGTCATCACCTCCATCTTCCTGAACAATCCGTCCAACCATACACTCGCCCTGGGACTCCAGACGTTCATCACCAATCAGTTTGCGGCAAACTGGACCTTGTTTGCAGCGGCGGCGGTGCTCTCCTCCCTGCCGATCATGATCATGTTCATGTTCATGCAGCGATTTATCCAGAATGGACTGGCTTCTACAGGTACGCAAGGATGAAGCAACACTTGAAGGGAGGTGATCAGCTCCGTCCGGCAGCATGATGAACATCTTTGCCAAAGGGCATGCACTAGGTGTCTATCTATCAAAGGAGGAATGGGGAATGTTGAAATCAAAGGCAAGGAGAATGGGGATCATAATGCTCGCGACTATTGTTCTACTGGGAAGCAACCCGACCGGCCCGGTATCGGCTGCGGTGGAGGAGGATTTTATCCGGGGCGTTGACGTCTCCATGCTGGGCATGCTCGAGGATCTGGGGGCGACGTACTACTCCAATCATGTCGCAGGTGACGCGCTGGAGATTCTGCACGATCACGGCGCCAACTATGTCCGGCTCAAGCTCTGGGTCGACCCCTACGATGTGAACGGCAACCCCTACGGAGGCGGCACCAACGACTTCGAGACCACGCTGGCCCTCGCCAAGCGGGCGGATGCTCTGGGCATGGGTATTCTGATCAACTTCCATCTCAGCGACTGGTGGGCCGACCCGGCCAAGCAGATCAAGCCGAAGGCCTGGAGCGGCTTGTCGTATGCCAATCTGAAAACGACCGTGTACAACTATATGAAGGATACCCTGGATGACTTCGCAGCTGAGGGCATCGTCCCCGATATGGTGCAGGTAGGCAACGAGATCCCGACCGGCATCCTGCACGATGACGGAAAGGTCGGCGGCGGCAACGATGATTTCACACAGCTGGTGGAGCTGCTGGAGAGCGGCATCAGCGGCGTAAGAGCATCGGCCGCTGCGGATGCCGAGATTATCCTGCATCTGGACCACGGGGGCAGCAGCTCGCTGTACCACTGGTGGTTCGGCCATGTGCTGGGTGAGTCGCCCAATCTCGATTTCGATATTATCGGTCTGTCCTTCTATCCGATGTGGCACGGCACGATGAGCGAGCTTGAATACAATCTCAACGACATCAGCAAGCTGTACGACAAGGACGTCGTCATCGTCGAGACGGCGTATGCCCATACGCTTCAAGACGGCGACGGCGCGGGCAACGTCTTCATCGCTGGCGACGAGAATATAGCCGGCTATCCCGCCACGCCGCAGGGACAATTCGACTTCATGAACGACCTGGAGTCGATCATCTATAATGTCGCCGATGACCGTGGACGCGGGTACTTCTACTGGGAGCCGACCTGGCTGCCGGTGCCGGGCGCTGTCTGGGGAACGTCCGCCGGGGTGGCTTACGCCAACGATCCCTACACCCCCACCAACACCTGGGACAATCTGACGCTGTTCGATTTCGACGGCCATGCCCTGGACTCCATGACGCTCCTGCAGGCACCGACGCCCAACCTGATCGCCAATCCGAGCTTTGAAGCCGACGGTTACACCAACAATCCGGCGGGCTGGAATGTCTGGCTGCCGAGCGGCGTACCGGCGAGTACGGTCAAGACCGAGAGCAGCAACGCCTTCGATGGCGATTACAAGCTGACGTTCTGGGATGACTCGGACTACAGCGCTTCGGTCTATCAGACCTTCACGGGCCTTGCGAACGGCACCTATACCTTCAGCGTCTGGGCCATGACCAACGGCGATCAGGACACCTTGCAGCTCTATGCCAAAAACCATGGCAACCCGGAGCAAACGACCACGATCGGCACCAGCGATATCAACTGGAACCGGTTCACCTTGGACAACATCCAGGTGACGAACGGCACGCTGGAGATCGGCATCTACACCGAAGCCGCCGCGAATGACTGGGTTAACCTGGACCGCGCGATGCTGCGGAAGGTGGAGTAGAACTTGATAAAGCCCTCCCCTCGTCCAATTGGATGCGGGAGGGCTTTAGTTATGTAAGAGAAAAAAGTGTTAATCGTTTCGAAACGGACCGTATGCTATAGTAGGACTCGATTCCAGATTGAGAAAGGATGATGTTGATGAGAAACAAATGGATAACTGCTGTAGTCTTCATCTTGTGCGTCTCTTTGCTCGCACCGGCAGGTCCGGTCAGTCAGGGCCAGGCGTCGAC
Organism: Paenibacillus jepli; assembly: GCF_047238105.1. Classification (NCBI taxonomy): domain Bacteria; kingdom Bacillati; phylum Bacillota; class Bacilli; order Caryophanales; family Paenibacillaceae; genus Paenibacillus; species Paenibacillus jepli. The sequence continues at coordinate 5,130,990 of NZ_JBDFMD010000001.1, read as the reverse complement.
GACTTCGGCACAGGTCCTCTCTACTGAGCGCGTCACGCAGGGTAACTGGGTGGGGGTCTATGGGGGGGATGGTTACGTGCTGCCGTTCTATTCGACAGAGCTGACTGACGGAAGAGATACGCCGGCTGCAGCCGATGTGGCCCAATTGCCCAATTATGTAAGCGGTTACTCTAAGAGCGGCACCAACTACTGGACCTATCCGCCGAATGATCCGCGGGCGCTGCAGACCCCCGACGGGACGTCCAGGAAAAAAGTAGGCGTATACGTCTCATCGGCGGGCACATACAGCTTTGATCTTAACGACAGCGACCCGCACCTGTTTACGGTGTATGCAACGGATTTTGGCAATCAGGAGACGGTGGTGCAGCGTCTCGACATCCTTGATGCCCAAAATCAGGTTCTGGCGACGCAGACCCTCGATACCATCAACCAGGGCGTCTATGTCACGTTTCAAGTGAGCGGGGATTTCAAGCTGAGGATTACTAGGCTTAGCGGGAATTACGGGTATGCGCTAGGCATGTTTTTCGACGAACCCGTGCCGGTAACCACATCCAATCTCACCCTTCAGAGTCTGGGCAATCGAAAGGTACAGCTCGATTGGGATGACTCCGCATCGACGGCTGTAGATATCTTCCGGAAGCGCCAGGGCGACGACGCCTTCCTCAAGATTGGCGAAGCGGCCTCAGGCATCACGACGTACCTGGATGAGAATTTGGAGGCAGGGGTCACCTATGAATACGCCTTGCTAAATGTGGACGGGCAGCTGCGGTCGGTTCCTTCCAGCGCGGCCACGATTACCCTGCCCGCTTACGCAGCGACCCAGCTGACCTTCGATGACGCGGAGCTCACGTTGGATGCGGGTGAGACGGTGAGCGTAGGTCTCACCTTCGAGTCCGTGACAGGGAGCAGTACGACCCCGCTGTCAGGCAAGGCGATCTCGTTCCATCTTGAAGGTCCTTATGTGGGCCAGGCCATTCCAGACACAATCGGAACAGCGACGACAGATGCTAACGGCAAGGCGGCAGTCAGCTGGACAGCGGCTTATGCGGGCGAATATGAGGTGGTTGCCTCCATTGCGCCTGATGATATCAACCTGTTGTCCGGTGCCGAGGAACGACTGGCGGTCACGGTGTTGTCCGAGGCGTGGGAGCAGCCTCCCATCATCTTGCGGGCATCGGAGGCGGTCAAGGCTGGAGAAGTGCTATCTCTCTACGGCGGAGGCATGACGGAATTGGACACTTCGGTGTGGATAGAGGCATTGACTGGAGCTTCTGTTCCTAGTGCTCCCTCCTCCGGGGCAATGGAATTGACGCCAGCGCAGCAGGAATCGGGTGGCGACCGGTTCGTCCGGGTGGTGATCCCGGATACGCTTGCTCATGGGATGTACGCCGTCTGGGTGGAAAATGCTTATGGGCTGAGCGACACCGTCGTGGTCAACGGTGCCGACCCGCGCTGGCTGCCGGATGGCGAGGCGTTCGCAGGGATGAATGTTCGGCTGATCGGCCGCCAGCTCGATGCAGCCGAATTCGGGGGAACCACGAATACGGAGGTACGTCTGGTAAACACCGTTAGCCAGCAGGTGGAGCCAGTTACTATTGTCGCTGTATCGCCGTATGCATTGGATTTTGACGTGGGCAGCGCACCTGCAGGTGAGTACGCGGTAGAGGTTAGGAACGGCTCAAATGTGCCTTGGAGCCGACTGGCGGGAGAAACCCTTACGGTCGTGAATGCTGGCGCCAATCCTGATCCGCTCGGCTTGAACGTATCTTGGGCCAAGGACTTCAACTGGACGCAAGTCCGCGATATCAAGGTCGATTACAGCGCGGCCGGCGATGGGGTCACCAATGATACGACAGCGATTCAAACCGCCATTGACGATATCGCCGATGATGGCGGAGGCGTGCTGCTCGTGCCCGCAGGCACCTATCTTCACACCGGTTTGAAGATGAGGGCGGGTGTGGTGCTGCAAGGTGAGGATAGAGATACTGCCATTCTGCATTACATCGGTACGGGAGGCGACGGTACCCTCTTCGGCAGCAAGGGCGACGGCGTCACCGTGGGCAAGACGGGATTTGCCAGTCTGACGTTTACAGCGGACACGAGTACGCTGACGAGGAAAGTCAACCTGTTCACATTGGGTCACCCCTGGAACACGGCGAACCAGACGGCCAGCCGCTTCTTCGTATACAACTCGGTCGCAGATTTTCCACTGGATGATCCGAACATCGGACTGTCAGCGGTGATCGGCGCCAAGGAAGACGTGCTGTTCCTGGATAACGAATTTACAGGCTATGAGATGGGTATTTATTCTCCATTCATCGAGCGCAAGCTCACGGCCCGGAACAACAGCTTCGACATTGCCCAGGGCAACATCTTCAACGCTGGCGCCAAGCGGATGGTGATTGAAGGCAATCACGGTACCGGGCATCTGATCCCTGGGGTGACCGAAGGCGGCAATTTCCGCGGCATCAAATTCGGCATCGGCTCACGCGGCTGGAATGCGGAGGAGATCTACATGGCATCCAACACCATAGAGGGCGTAGGCTCGGAGTTCAACGATGGCGAGACGCTGCTGATGGAAAATCCGGGGTCGAACTTCGCCCAGGGAGAAATTCTCGAAGCGACGTCCACAACAGCCACGCTGGGGGTCGACCTCACGGTTGCCGGGAAAAGCTGGACGGAGCAATGGAACATTGTCATCGTCGAAGGCAAGGGGCTCGGGCAGCTGCGAACGATCACGAATTATTCCAACCATGTAGCGACCGTGGATGAGCCGTGGACGATTGTGCCCGACCGCACGAGTAAATTCAGCGTCCTGCGTATGGCGCGTGATGTGGTACTGACGGACAACGTCACGTTGAACAGCCGCGGCGGCATTCAGGTGTATCACAACACGTATGATGCGGTCATCGCTGATAATGTGTCTGATCATACACAGGGCATCTCCCTTTGGGGACGTGATTCCGATGTGAATTCACCGGAGCCGGTCTATTTCATCCAGGTGAAGCGTAACGCCTTGGCTGGAGCGTCCCCGCACTTCGGCACGACCTGGGCCGGGGTCAACGCTGCACTGGGAGGCGGCAGAACCCATATCGATGTGATCATCGTGTACGGGGCCGAGTTCAAAGACAACAGCATCAACCGACAAGGCTCGGAAAACGTAGCCACGCTGCGTGGCGTTCCTGCCGCGATGCCTATTGCCTTCCGCACCCCGACTGCCATCACAGGCACGGGCGTGCTGGCTACTTTGCTCGAAGGGAACCAATTCAGCCACTCAGGGGTCGGCATCCTGCTCTCCCCGGGCGTGGATGCGAGCTTCCTCAAGAACAATACCTTTAGTTCCGTAGACGAACCGGTACGAGATGAGGCTGCGAATACGGTCGATTGGTAAAAGTAACGTTAGTGGACACAAACAAGCGAACCCGCCCCGGTAGCACCGGCGGCTGGGATCGCTTGTTTTTTCACACTCGTATTTACGCCCCGTCCAGATCCCGCCTTCTGAAGCCAATGAAGCCCGCCGCAATCAACGTCACCGCGATGACGCCAAGGCCGATCAGCGGCAGGAACGTCAAGTCCTCCACGGGAGCTTGCGGCACAAAACCGTAAGGCGTGATCCGCAAGCTCCAATCCGGCACCTGCAGCAGTCCGCCCATATACAGCACAATAAACGAATAGATCAGGTACAGCCAGTTCAGTCCGATCAGCCTCGGGAAACAGCTCACGAGCAGAACCGAGATCCCGAGCATCACCAGCATAGCCGGAAAATACGCTGCAGCCGCACCGTAAAGCATACCGAAGCTCAACCCGTTATCCAGCACAGCGCTGCCGGCAGTCCACAGGCCAAGCGCGGCAAACGACATCATCAAAAATCCGCTTAGCATCGCAGTAACCATGTAGCTTCCCAGCAGCCGGGCACGGGAAACCGGAGTGCCAAGCAGCGGCTCAAGGCGGCCCTTCTTCTCCTCTGCGCGAAGCCGGTGCACAGCCAACAAGGGCGCAATCGTCGCTGATATCGCCATGACGATCATCAGCATCGCTATGAATTGTTCCGTTAACGTCACCCCGTCAGCCTCGCCCAATAGCTGACCCAACATCTCATTACTGGCAAGGAAGGTTTCCAGCTCGCCCAAGATGGAACCATACGAGGCGCCCAGGACGTACATGCCGATAGCCCAGGCGATCAGTCCTGTCCGCTGGAGGCGAAGCACAAGGCCAAGCGGGCTTTGCAGCCAGCGCGAGGCGCGGGATTTGCCCGGCCTTGTCGGCATAAACCCTTTGTCAAGGTCCCGAATCGCATTCAACCCGTTCGCCACGACAAACAGCAGAAGAGCCAACGCGGCCATCAGAACAACCGGCCCCCAATTGTTGTCCGAGTAGACGCTTGTTTTCGTCACCCATCCGAGCGGGGACAGCCAGGATAACGTTGCATGGCTCACATCACCTACAGCCCGCATCAGATACGTCATGATAAGGACCGCGATCGAGTAACCGATCGTCCCGCGCGCACTGTCTGACAGCTGGGCGAACAACGCGGCCACTCCGGCAAATACGAGGCCGGTCATGCCAAGGACAGTGCCATACAACAGCGAGCCCTCGAGATCCATGCTGTCGATGCCAAGCATCGCCAATCCCAGCCCTGTCACCAACGCAAGCAGCGCAAACACAGCTACCTGTACAACAAGCGTTGCGTTCAGCCAGGAAAGACGGCCAACCGGGAGCGAGCGGATCAGCTCCAGCCGCCCATCTTCCTCATCGCCTCTCGTATGCCTTGCCACTATCAGAATAGCCATAAGTCCGACAATCAGCGCTGTCAAAAGCAGCATCTGGTGCGCGGTCATGGCCCCGACCGAATAGTTGTCCAGTTCCCCCGGGCCGAGCATAGCCGTCATCGCAGGATTGGCCATCGTTATGGCCATCATCTCCCGATCCTGCTGCGAACCGTAGAGCTCGGACAAGGCGGGAGGTACGATCCATGTAAAAAATGCGATGCCAGCAATCCATAAAGGCGCACGCAAACGGTCAAGCCTCAGGATAAAACCGGCCAATCGGCCTGTTCTTGACCATAACGGATGGCTCATTGCGGTACGCCTCCCCCGGCCCCTTCATAATGACGGATGAACAAATCCTCCAGCTTGGGCGGAGCGCACTCCAGCTTCACAATGCCATACTCGCTGATCTGGCGGATGACATTGTCCATCTCTTCCGTATCCAATTGGAATGACAGCTCTGCGCCATGCCCTTCGAGCTCGTAGATACCCTTGACTTGTTCGAGCGAAGGAACCGGCTGCTTCGTTTCCACTTTGACATGGGTACGGGTAAGATGACGCAATTCCCGCAGTGTCCCGCTTTCGATGATTTTGCCCTGCCGGATGATCCCTACTTTGTCGCACAAACGCTCCACCTCGGACAGAATATGGCTGGAGAGCAGTACGCTTTTCCCTTGCTTCTTGACCTCCATCACACACGACTGAAATACATTCTCCATCAAAGGGTCCAGTCCGGAAGTCGGTTCATCCAAAATATACAAATCCGCATCGGAGGAAAATGCCGCGATCAGCGCGACTTTCTGCCGGTTTCCTTTGGAATACGTCCGGCACTTCTTCGTCGGATCCAGATCGAAGCGTTGAATAAGCTCTTCGCGTTTGCTCGCATTGCTCCTCCCCCGCAGTTTGACAAACAAATCAATGACCTCGCCGCCGGTCAGATTCGGCCATAGATTGACGTCGCCAGGCACGTAGGCGAGACGCTTGTGGATCTCGACTGCATCCTTCCACGCATCCTTGCCAAACAATTGCGCCTCGCCGGATGTCGCTTTCAAGATGCCCAGCAGCACGCGGATCGTCGTCGATTTTCCCGCGCCGTTGGGACCGATGAAGCCAAATATTTCGCCGCTGCCCACTTCCAGATTCACCCCGTCCAGCGCCGTAAATGCCCCAAACTTTTTGGTCAGGCTCCTGACTCGCAGCAAAGACATGTCCATGCCTCCCATTAACGTTTTGAAATGATATCATTCATATATTTCATAATATATGATGAAGGCTCTCTTTTCAATACATTTTGAACTGAGAATGTTGTTATATTTCAAAACCTGAGATAGAATGGAACGGAGAGGTGGATGGAATGGACGGATACCAAAAACGCAGAGAACAGAAAAAAAAGGACATTTTGCATAGTGCCGTCGATTTGTTTTTGACCTACGGCATCCAGAAAGTGTCCATCGCAGAGATCGCCAGCCAAGCCAACGTGTCGCAGGTGACCATCTATAACTACTTCGGCAGCAAGCATAATCTAGTTGAAGAAATGCTCGTTTATTTTCTCGATCAGATCTGGTCGGTGTATGAAGAAATGCTGGTCAGCGACATGCCTTTCATCGATAAAATCAAAGGTATCATGTTTACCAAGATTGATAACGCCAACGGTGTACACCCGGACACGTTTACCCATTTCATGAAAAAATACGCAACCGATTTTCCTTACTTGGAAAAGTTGATGCAGGAAAAAATCATGCCATCGTTGATGGCTTTAATCGAGGAGGGCAAGCAGGAAGGGTATGTCGATCCGAGCTTGTCGAACGAATCGGCGCTCGTGTTCATTCAAATGTTCAAGGATTATATGCAAAAAGAAGAGGCCTTCCCGCATCTACAGAAGATGACGAGGGACCTCACGAAGCTGTTCTTTTACGGGCTCGTCGGCAGCAAGCACAATTGGGAAGAGTAATCCTTTTCCTCTGCTGCACCTTAACCCACTAATCAATCTGGTTACCACGGCAGTTCGTCGTTCATGTAAAAAAATCCGCCAGTAGGTCCGTCCGCTGGCAATGTCGCCATCCTTACTGCGGTCTTGGCTCCGTCTTCTACAGAGAGCTCTGATTGTTCGCCGCCCATATCCGTCCTTACCATGCCAGGATGTACGGCGTTGACAAGGATATTCGTTCCTTTAGTACGTCCCGACCAATAGACTGTGAGCATATTTAGCGCAGCCTTGGAAGCGCAATACGCTGGCGTAGCGATCCCCTGCACGAATTCATTCGTTTGAACAAGCGTGATGGACCCTAAACCGCTGCTCTGGCTGACGATGCGGCCCGCTTCACTCTTCAGCAAGAGCGGCATCAGCGCCTCCGTAATATAGAAGGGGCCGAAGGTATTCACCTCAAACGAATCTCGCAGCACGTCACCTTCGTAGCCCCCTTTCTCCAGATGAACGCCGGCATTGTTAACCAGAATATCCAATCGCCCAAAGGTATCCTCGATATATTGCGCCAGCGCCTTGATATGATCGGCGTTAGTTACCTCCAACTGCACCCCAATCGCTTCAATGCCTTTCTCCGCGAGCTTTGCCGCCGTATCATCTGCCACGGATTGGGTCCGTGCTGCAGTTAATACCGTGATCCCTTGCTCTCCTAATTGCTTGGCGATTTCATAACCGATGCCTTTATTGGCGCCAGTAATCAATGCGATAGTCTTCGTCATATGTACTCCTCCTCTTATTTGGGAACGATCATTCTAATATGTGCAAAAAAAATTATGCTTATCTCTTTAGCATCTGTATCGATTGCTCTGCAATTCGAAACAGTTTTGTCTCCGGCGTCGAGGTTCGCACCATGACGCGCAAGCCCGTAATGACAATATACAGATACTCTGCTAAAGCTTTTGCATCCCCTGATTCAGCGAATTCCCCGTTTAGCTGGCCGCGTGTCACGACTTCCTGCAGGATCCGTTCCGTTTGTGCACATTCGTCAACAGCTTTGGCGTCGACTTCCTTATCTGTATGAGCAAGCTCAACAGCGGAATTAACAAAAAAACAGCCCGGAGGCGAATCATCCTCGCCCTTTATAACGAAGTCAAAAATGAATCGCAGCGCCTCTTCTGCCGTGCCGGCTCCTTGGATGCCGGAAGCCCAGCGGCCGGTGATTCGCTCACCGAATCGGTCTAGAGCCTTCAAGTACAAGGTATGTTTATCCGTGAACGTATCATACAAGCTTCTTCTATGGATACCCATGTGCTCCACGAGATCGTTCATCGAGGTTTGGGCGTAGCCTTGCTTCCAGAACAGCTTCATTGCTTTATCCAGGACGACATGTTCATCGAATTCTTTGCTTCTGGCCATTTGTGATCCCTCCGAGCACATCATACCAGATCGGGAATGATCAGTAAAGAATGGTAGACGTCATAGGTGACCCCCTTTTTTTATCGGGAACGATCGTTCTAATTAAATCAAAAAAATGTTCCCTGCTTATGAATGTTACACTACCATAATGAGAACGATCAGTAAAGATATTTTTTTACTGATCGTTCTCGTATGTTCAGGGACACGCCGTATCTCTTCCAGACATATAATCCGCTATCGTGATCTCAGCGTACTTCCATCGAGTCGATATGATCCGACCTCTTCTTGTCCGTCCTTATATAGGACTGCTTTGATGTCAGCCTGCCCATCAGCTGCTTGAAACCGGGTAACAACTTGCCCGAAAGGTATATCGTGACTGTCCGCAAAAGAACGGAAGACCTCACTCAGATTCGCCGTTTCAACCCCGTCCCGGTGTATGCGAACAATGGATGCTGCCGGAGGGTTCATCCCGGTTCCCGGAAACTGCGCCATCAGATCATCGTCAGCGCGGCCGACCACTTCACCAAGCAAGCGCATCACTCGCCACTGCTGATCGGAAGTATCGAATAAGAGCCATTGGGTTACATACTCCGTGCCGATGACGGATACGAGCCCGAGACCAGTCTCTTCTGCATCAATAGGTGAGCTGAGGTGTTGCGTCCGGACTTCGCTATCCCTTCCTGCGTTCAGAAATTTCATGACATAGAGCTGATCTCTATACGAGAATATCCCGTGAATATCAGTGACTACCCCTTCTGAAAACTCATATAAATCCAGGACCAGCTCCGTTTGCTCTACCTGACCCAAGCGGAGGCTGCTCTTCTTTTGCCAAGTGGACGGAATGGCTTGCAGCGCTTCGACCTGCTCCAGCTCCATCGCTTCAAACGGTAAAGGGAGTTGATCAGGGAAATCCATCGTACTGCCCTTCACGAAGATGCGATCGTGACTCGGATTAGGCTTGATGACGGGCGCAACCGATAACTGGAGCGCTTCGTCGTCTATGATGACCCCGATATGGCCGCCCGGACTGACAAAAGAGGTGCCGAATAACGATGCGCACATCACAGTTGCCAGCAGGAGTGAAGCCGCTTTATTCTTCATAACGGATAGTGCCCCTTCCTTATCCCTTGTTACTCTATTAGACGAGGAGAAGATCACTTGTGTTTTAAGCGAGCATTCAGATCGCTATTGGCAACAAAACCCTGCCCAGAGCAGGCCCAGCGGACACACGATCCGTTATTTGCTGGTTTTGTGCTCGTTAGTCTCCGTTTTCCGACTGATAACGGATCCTCTGTCCGCAAATCGAGAGAAACGAGCAAGAGGCCGCCCCAAGGGCAGCCTCTTGCCATTCAAATACTTATTAAAACTTCTAATACACGAAACGATACAAACGTTCGACCAGCACCGCGATCTCGGCCCGGGTAGCCTGGCCCGACGGGTCGATGCCGTCGCCTTTGCCCTGGATGAGTCCGCTCTTCACCAGATTGGCCACGCTCTGACGCGCGTATCCGGCGATTGCTTCATAATCCTGGAATGGCTCCAGATCACTGAGCGAACCCTCTTCCAGCGGCTGACCAAGCAGCGCCAGCGCGCGATCCAGGAGGACCATCATCTCTTGTCTGGAGATTGACTGCTCCGGCTTGAACTGATTGTCACCGGTGCCTTGCGTGATGCCGAGCGCCTTGGCAACCGCTACTTCCTCCGCATAGTACGCATCAGCTCGCACGTCATCAAAGTTCGCTTGCGTCTGAGACTTCAGATTCAGCGTGCGCACCAGCAGTGCGATGAAATCCGCCCGCTTGATCTCCGCGCCAGGGCGGTACGTCTCGGCGGAGGTTCCATTGATGATGCCGCGGGATGCCATGCTCTCGATGGCCGATCTGGCCCAGTCATAGCCCTGCAGATCACCGAAAGTCTTATGAACATAGTCAACGGTATAACGCCCTGATCGCTCGGCCATGAAGACTACGCCTCCGCGCTCGGCATCATACTTGCCGGATGCCACCACGCGGACGGTACCGTCAGCCTCCGTATGCCATACGAGGATATAGTCCGAATCGGCCAGAGCAGCCGCTGTCGGCGTATACGGCAGGAACACATCCAGCGACGCTCCGCTGCGCCAAGCCTGCTCCTTACCATCCACTTTCACTGCCAGGTCGACTCCCGTTCCCCGGTCTGCCTTGGCGATCGACAAGGACACTTCTTCCACCCCCGTGACCGCCGCTGGCGGCAATAGATCGGAGGCTGCCGAGATCGTGCCCAGCACAGTCCGGATGGTCACGCCCTGCCCGCTGCTGCCACCCGCCAGAGCGGTCGGCGGCAGGATAACTTCATAGCCTGCAGCTTGCGGCGCCTCTTCCACTGTGATAGTGACTTGTGCGCCTTCGGCTGCCGCTTTGTCGTAAGCATCCCTAGTGATACGCGCTTTGGCGATGCCATCGGCACCTGCCTCAGGCGCCTTCACGACAATCTCATGCGATACGCCAGGCTCCTCTTCCGGATCTGTGCCCGGCGGCGTTACCGGAGGCTCTGGATAGACCGGGTAGATCGGATACTGCGGATTGCTCGGCGCCCGCTCCGTCGTCACCGTCACTGCAGGACCATCCGTCGTCCACAAGCCAAAGGCGTTGACGGCCTGGACGGTGAAGGTATAGGTGGTACCTGCGGTAAGACCTGTAACCGTGTAGGTCGTGACATCCCCTGCTACCGTGCCTACCAGTCCGCTCTCATCATAGATGCTGTAACCCGTCACGCGATCTGCATCCTCTGCCGCTGTCCAAGTCAGCGTCAACCCGCCCCGTCCGATGTTCGACGCTTGCAGTTGGCTGGCTTCCGGCCACACCGGCGGGTCGTTCTCTCCCCGAGGACCGACGATGATCTTCGCACTGGCCGTCAGCTCATCCGGATTGTATACCTGAGAAGACAGGGTACCGGTTGCTGTGTATTCGCCCGGCGTCGTGCCGTCATAGTCCGCGGATATCGTCCACAAGACGGCTGATGTTACCGTCAGGCCGCTCTCCAGCGTTACGCCGACGGTCGGCGGCAAGTAAGCCGCTGCCTGTTCGGCAGTGGAACCATAAGGCACGTACACATCGGCTGCATCGGCCACTTCCGTCACCGCATCCAGCTTGGTGCCCATGACACGCAACTCGGCCACCTGATAAGGGGCTCGCTGATTATTCACTTCCCGGATATTGGTGGTTGCCAGTCTGACATACCTGGCTTTGACATGCTCCAATGCATGCGTATCTTCCGCTTCATTTGGCGTCGTCTGGGTCGTCTTCTCGCCTACTTTTGTCCAGCTCGTGCCGTCGAGACTCGTATGAAGCTCATAATGATGCCAGTGTCCTTGATTATTGGTGCCGAAGATAACTTGGAGCTCATCCAGTTGGTACGTCTCGCCCAGATCGACGATGGCCCATCCTGGTGTGATCGTCGGCTGGTACGGTTGTCCGGTCTGGCTGAGCCTTCCCGAATCCCAGTGCGAACCGATATTGTTATCGACCAGTCGGCCAGGGTTGCCGCTGGTGCCGTTGTGCGCAGTCACCGGCTTGCCGATCGCTACATTCTTCCGGCCGAGCAGATTCATTCTCAGAATCGACTCATACAGATTCCAGTAGACGCTGTTCACTTGATCCACTGCCGCCTCGATGGCGATCGCCTGCTCTGCATTCTGCAAGGCCGCTCTCAGCGCCGACACCGCGTCCGGATCGCTCGCCTCCTCAGGAATCGTCGCTGCGAAGTCGACCAGCGAGCTTAACTGATCCAGTGAAGGCAAGATACGCTCGCCGTAAGCTCGGAACTCTTGGATCGAGATCGCCCGGCTCGCTCCTGCGGTTCCGACCGCTTGCAGCTTGACATATCTGCCTTCCAGATCTGCAACGGAGAACGTATCTCCCTCCTCGGAGATCTCGGATGCGGCGATCTCGCCAACCTTGGTCCAGCTCTCCCTGTCGCTGCTCAGGTACAACTCGTACCCCCCGAAGCCCTGGTTTTCCAGCAGCACCTGGATCTTGGAGATCTGGAACTTGCCTACCAGGTCTACGATCAGCTCAGGTTCCCTGACCTGGCTTGTCGCGTTCAGCGTAACCTGCGTATCGGCCTTGCCGTCGGTCGCCGCATACAAGTTGCCCGTCACGTGATTAGAGTTGGTGCTCACCACGCGGCCTTGCGCCTGGTTGCCGATGTTCGGATCGATGTCTCCGGACAGCATCGCGTGTTCAAGTACGAGTTCGACGACTGCCTTGAGATCATCCGCGCTGTCTTTGGCTTCCCGGGTATAGTCCTGCTTGCCCATGACCCATTCCCAAGACGTCGAAGTAGCCCAGGATATCGATGTTGTTAATCGTCGCATTGGTCGCCAGATTGGCTTCGACCTTGTCCAGATACGTTTCCCACACGTTTTTGTAGATGTCTATAAACATGCCTTCGTAATTGCGCCAGCCGTATTCCTTCAGATTGCGGTGGGATTGTCTGGAGCCCCACGTCGTAATCAACGTCTTGGCATTCATCTCGAACGCGTCCAGCGTAAAATCATCGTAAGGCGCGGCCAGATCCTGCGCTTTACCGATCCACTCTCCTGCGAGCTGATCCTGTTGGGTCGCCTGTACGGCATTCAGCACGTCAAAGGAATGCAGGAACGCTTCTTTGGCTTCCCGGAAAGCTTCGAGATTCCTGCTGTTTCTGGCCTCCAGCAGTTCATTATAGACCAGAACCGAATAATTGCTGACGAGCTGACGCATGATCTCGGTCAGATCGTAACGATATGACTCACTCGTCTGGAAGCGGTCGAAATCGTCCGCCAGGAGACGGAAAGCCATCTCCAGCTTATCGGCCCCGTAAGCGATGTTCTGGGTGCCATAGTTTTGCGGCGTCGTATTTTTCATCGCATAGATCTGCGGCGTGAAGCGCACGCCGTAATTGTAGTTGGCATCCTTCATGATATTCCAGGCCAACCGGGCATTCTCGGATATCCCGCCATATCGCCTCTCGATGTACTTACTCATCCATTGATTCAGATTGAAATTGTCATCCGCCCAAGCCAGATCAAAGATCAGATCGTAGATGATCGGATTGTCATACTGCGCCTCGGAGATGATGCCGATGCCCACCATATGCTGGCTCTCCCGCTTCGCGCGCTGGATGTCGTTCACCATCACGTCCAACTGGCCGTTCATCGACGGGTTGCCGCCGAAGTTGCCCAGCAGGCCCCACACCCAGTTGGTGCCGTTAAACTCCAGTGAATCCAGCCGCGTACTGTCATACGACAACCGGTTGTATTTCGTAAAGTTCTGAAGCGGGTATTTGATCAGATCGACGATCAGCACGTGGTCGTTGCGGCGATCACCCATTCCATTAAGCAGCTGATTGGTCGGATTGCTCTGCCAGCCCTGGACGATCCACACCGCATCCTCATCGTATTCCAGCATCGAATTGAGCACTTCATGCGCAATCGTGCCATCGCTCAGCCCCGCAGGTCTTCTGCCGCCTTCATGGAACGGGTCGGCTGCATAATACTGCGAGGTTTTGCCGTAGACGAATTCCTGAGCGGCGTAGAATAATCTGGCGTATTCGTCATACAGCGCCGAATCCGTGGCGATCATATCCGGCCTGCTGAAGCCGTTCCAAGTCCCTTGCGTAATAACCTCTACATCCGGCTGAAATTCCTTGAAATTGGTCGGCACTACACCGGCATAGCCTTGGAGCACCGTCTGCATGCCAAGCGAGTTCTTCCACCGCATGGTGCTTCTTGCGAGCTCGGCACGGTCGATGATATACCCGTCCGGCACCGGGCCGCCGAACGCCTCCATATTGGCCATGAACTGCCAGGCGTTATAAGCCGGACCGGTCAGCCAATCCTTCGCATCATCGAAGGTATAGCCGAAGTTCATCAGGAATTTGACCCAGGTCGCTTCTTGTCCTGCCAGATCCAGGACGACGTTGACGCCGTTGAGCGCCAGCCAGTCATTTTCCCGCTGCCACTCTTCTACGCCGAAGAAGGCGAACGAATAACTAAGCGTACAATAATTGAATGCGTAACGGACTTTGTACGGTGTTTCTTTGCGCACTGTATTCCCGATAGGCACGATGCTGCTCGGCATACGCACTTGCATCGTCTGCTCGGAGATGTGCACATTCAGGTAATTTTTGTAATAGTAATTCAGGCCCGTCGTAATCGAGATGCCTTTATTGCCTTTGATATGCACTTTCCCGTTCTGGTCGCTTAATTCGAAGTAATCATCATCATTGGCCGTATTGGGCGCCACTTCGAATGAAAACCAGTTCCGGTATTGCGGACCGACCGTACGCTCTACGATACCATAGATATTCTCGTAGGTTTCGGCGTCGGTAATCGCTTCGGCGTACTGCGTATTCTTGAAATCCCGCATGCCCAGAATGTCCTCCAGGGATCCGGTACGTAGAGGGTCGGTGCTCGTATTCGTCTTGGTGCCATACGCTCTGACCTCCGAGAGATGCGCCGCATTCTCGCCCTGCGTATATTCCATATAGACCCGGATGATGCGGTAGGAGGCCGCTTGCTCCAGGACGATGCGATCGCCCGCCGCCGTGGCCGGCGTTCTGGTCCGCTTCTGGTACAGCCGGTCATAGGTGGCCCCGTCGTTGCTGCCGTAGATGGTGTAGTAGGCGATCTTGCCCGTTGGCAGATACACCTTCAGCTCGCTCAGATCATATTGATCCATCAGATCGATGTCCACATAGGAGGGATAGAAGATACCGTTCCAGGAAGTAGCCAGATCGCCATCGGTCACACGTGCCGCCAGATTCTTGTTCAGATTGCTTCGCGCAGGCTTCTGATACGCGATATTGCCCGGATCTGCGGGATCAACCGGATCTGTGGGGTCGGTGGGATCCGTCGGGTCCGTTGGGTCGGTGGGATCCGTCGGGTCCGTTGGGTCGGTGGGATCCGTCGGGTCCGTTGGGTCGGTTGGGTCGGTTGGATCTGCCGGGTCGACGGCCGGCCGGTGCGAGCCGACGATCTTTGGCCGTTTGGCCACATCACGTGTCTCTCTGCTGTGGAACATCAGAGAGGTGTCGAGACTGTTCACAGCGGTTGCAAAGACCGTGATCTGTTCCACTCCTTCGTCGACCAGTCTCAGGATAGTATCGGTAATGTTTGAGGCAATTAATTTCTCCGCATCCGTCTTGATCTCATATTCGTCACCTTGGAGGATGTCGAACTGGAACAGCGTCTGCGTGCTGCTGCGGTCGATCGCAGCGGGCTTGGTATTCCAAGTCATCGACGTTTCTGCCCAAGTCGTATCGGTGGTGTAATGAAACACATAGGATTGGTTGCCAAATGAAGGATTGGGATTTTTAAACACACTAAAGACAAAATCAAAGCGGTTCAGTTCGTTGTCTTCGATCTCCTCCTTCGTCGGCAATGCAATCTTCATCGCCGCGATGATCTCATCGGTCCCATAATACTTGGCGTTCAGCACTGTGATGCCTTGTCCGTCGTACTGGGCTCCGTGTGCAACAGTAATGTTTTCGAAACTGCTATTGGTCGTCCCTCTCGACTTGCGGACGAACGCATCTTCGAACACGGGATAGTCTATCGGCTCCGGCGGATCCTCCGGTGCCGCATAGACGGGGATACTGGAGAACCAAACGGCAGCTATCAATAACATGATCAATGACTTGTAGCGTGTGCGCATGGACTGAACTCCCTTTCGTAAAAAGTTGGTTTCTTCGACAAACATAATGAGACAACTTAAGATTCCAACAAGTGGCCAGGGAAGAAAGAGGGGGCGCTGCAACGGGCAACTACGTGCTGCAACGCACTTTTCTTCCCTTACAGCTCGGCCATCCGGGCTGCTGTGCGCTGCAACGCACTTTTTTTCCCTTACAGCTCGGCTACACGGGCTACTGCGCACTGCAACGCACTTTTTTCCCTTACAGCTCGGCTACTCGGGCTACTGACTGCTGCAACGCACTTTTCTTCCCTTACAGCTCCGCCATCCGGGCTGCTGTGCGCTGCAACGCACTTTTTTTCCCTTACAGCTCGGCTACTCGGGCTACTGACTGCTGCAACGCACTTTTCTTCCCTTACAGCTCCGCCATCCGGGCTGCTGTGCGCTGCAACGCACTTTTTTTCCCTTACAGCTCGGCTACTCGGGCTACTGCGTGCTGCAACGCACTTTTCTTCCCTTACAGCTCGGCCACACGGGCTGCTGTGCGGCTGCTCACGGTGAAGTCAGCAGCTATTTCACTGCACCTGCCGTGACGCCCTCAGCGATCTGCCGTTGGAAGATGATGTACACGATCAGCACCGGCAGGATCGACAGCAGCAAGCCTGCGAACAGCGGTCCCCATTCGGTGCGGTACTGCATCTCGTTCTGCATGACAGCAAGGCCCACCGGGAGGGTGTACAACTCCGGCTTGTTGACCAGGACCGAGCCCATAATATACTCGTTCCAGATGTTGAGACCGTTCATGATGCCGACGGAGATCAGACCCGAGCGGGCCAGCGGCAGCATGACGTGCCAGAACGTCTGGGTATAGCCGGCACCGTCGATCGAGGCCGCTTCCTCCAGCTCCTTGGGCAGCGTCTTGAAGAAGCTGACCAGGACGAAGATGCCGAAGGGCAGCGCACTGGCCGTGTAGACCAGGATCAGGCCGGGAATCCGGTTGATCAGCCCCAGATCGTTCAAGAGGAAGAACAGCGGGATCAGCCCGAGGATCATCGGGATCATCATCGCCGACAGATACAAGTAGTATAGGATCTGGCCGCCTTTGAGGTTGAAGCGGGCCAATACGTAAGCTGTTGTCGCCGAGAGAAACAAGGAGAGCGCGATGCTCCCTGCAGTGACAAGCAGCGAATTGGCGAAATAGCTGCCGAAGCCGTATCTTCCCCAGACATAGGTGAAATTCTCCCAGAGCAGCGGCAGCTCAGGCAGCGCCCAGGGCTCCTTCAGCATGAACTGCGGATTGTCTTTGAGCGAGCCGAACAGCGTCCAGACCAGCGGATAGACGACGGCGGTCGTCCACAGCAGCAGCAGGATATAGGTGATCAGGCGCGCAACGGGGTTTTGTCTTGTTAACATCGGTTGGTTTCACTCCTCATGCCAATTCAATCGTGTCCCGTCTCATGATCCGCTGCAGCAGGACGGTGGTGAGCAGGGACAGCACCAGGATCAGTACGCCGATGGTCGCCGCGTAGCCCATATGGTATTGCCGGAAGCCCATCTGGTACAAGTACGAACCCATAACCTGGGTCGAGTTATCCGGCCCGCCCTCCGTCATGATCCAGACGAGGATGAAGGAACCGTTGAGCGTCGTCATTACGATATGCAGGATGCTCACCTTCATCTGCTCCCACATCAGCGGCAGGGTGACGGCCAAGAACTGCCGCCACTGCGAGGCGCCATCCAGATCCGCCGCTTCATACAGCTCCTTGGGGATCGCCAGGATAGCAGCGATGAGCAGGATCATATAGAAGCCGATGCCCGCCCAGATGGACGGCCATAGCAGCGAGGACATCGCCGTATGAGGCTCGCCCAGCCATGCTGTCTGCACCCGTTCCGGGGTAAACAGCGAGAGGAACGAGTTGAGGAAGCCAAGGTTAGGATTGTATACATATCTCCACAACACGCCGATGACGACGACAGATATGACATTCGGAATAAAAAACAATACGCGGAAGACGTTTTTTCCCCAGACATTAAGCCTGGTCACCGCGACCGCAAAAAACGTGGCCAGCAGCATGATGCCGATTACTTTGCCGACAACAAGAAAATAGTCATTGGCAACCGCTCTTCCGACAATCGGATCGTCAAGCAGCTGCTTGTAATTGTCCAGTCCAATAAAGTCCATGTTCTTCGTACCGCCCGACCAGTCATAAAAAGAAATCTGGATTCCCTTCACAATGGGATAGAGCGTGAACAGACAAAAGAACAAAAAGGTCGGCAGTAAAAAAACGATTAAAAACATCCTACGTCTGGCAGATTGGCTCATTCATGCTTACCTTCCTTCGTGCAATTCGGTAATCTTCCCGGCCGCCCCGACCTCTCCCGTGCATAAAAGCTTTGGAGAGCGGGCGGCTTCAGGAAGAACATGCGCCAGCTAAGCTAGCTACGGACAAAAGTACAACTATATCAACAAACTAGTCCGACTGTCGGGAGTGTACCGTCAAAAGTACAATTAATCAAAACAAAAATTCCTTTTATCCCCATTTATCTGTGCATTAACTGCACATTTGTCCTTCAAGCACTCGTATCTGTTATTTTGTCTGTTTTTAATTGTACTTTCGTCCGTAATCGGCATATCAGGGACACTCCCGGGTCTATCCCACTTCCAGCCGTCACCCGCAGCTGCGCAGCGGCTTAATCGCGCGCTTTGGCGGCAGCCGCTTCCAGACGCTGCATCCATTCGTCTGCGGTGATCCGGCCAGTGGCCAGCGCAATCGTCGCATCCTGCTTCGCTTTCTCCACATCGGCATTCAAGACCGCGACTGGAGCCACAGTTGTCGTGTCGGAGTTGAAGAATTCCATTGCTTCCTTGACCACTTCGCTGGCGGAGGTGTTGCTCAGATCCGCCTTGACGTTCATCAGAGCGCCGGTCAGCTCGGCCCAGCGTACTGCGTTGGCTTCCGTGAACGCGTATTGCAGGAAGGCTTTGGCTGCTTCCGGATTCTTGGCATTCTCGGCGATCGCGATCGTGTTCGTGTAAGGGATGACGATGCTGTTCTCGCCCGCATCCTGGGCTACCGATGGAATAAAGCCAAATTCGAAGCCATCCGGGATATCCTTGCTCATCTCGTTCTCCAGCCACAGTCCGCTAGGGATAAAGGCAGCCCGATGTTGAAGCCACTGGATCTGGGAATCCGTGTGGTTGAGCGATACTGCGCCCGGATCGATCAGTCCTTTGTCGACCAGCTCGGTCACTTGGGCCAGTGCCTGTTGCACAGCCGGACCAGAGAAGCTGCCTTCCTCCAGATTGGCTTGCTGCGTCAGGATCGACCCGTCGCCGCCATTGGCTGCTACCATCGCCGAATCGACCAGGCCGCCATTGATGTAATAAGGATATACGCCGGTATGGATCAGCGCGGAGATGCCGGAAGCTTTCACTGCCTCGCTAGTCTCGACGAACTCGCTCCAGCTGGTAGGAGCCGTCCAGCCATTGTCCTGGAAGAAAGCTTTGTCATAGAACAGGCCCCAGGATCCGAAGACCAGCGGCAGCGTGTAGTTGCGGTCCCCGTCGTAAGCCGTCGGTTGGGAGATCAGGATGTCCGTCAGCTTCTCGCCGTCGGTGTTGACCATCTCTGCCAGGAAGTCTGTAATATCCATCAGTTGGCCGTCATCGATCATCTGCCGTTCGTTGGAGCCTGCCCCGTCGATATAGACGACATCCGGCGTGTCACCCTGGATCCAGCGCGGCCGCATCTGCTCGTTGATATTAGGTCCTGCCGTCTGTGTAATCTTCAGCTCGGGGTTGGCTTGCTGGAACCCCTCGAGTACTTCCTTCCACCACGAGTCACCATAGCCGCCGACGAAATACTGGATTTCAAACTCGCCTGTCAGACCCTGCGTCTCGCCGCCGCCAGTCTCCGTACCCTCTGCCGCCGGCGGCGTGTTGACCGCTCCGCTGTTTGCAGGAGTATTCGTACCGCCGCAAGCCGCCAATACCAGCAGCATCGATGCCGCAACTCCACCCGTCAATGTTTGTTTCCACTTCATGTCCCTCGCACCCCTCATCGATTTGTTTGCCTTTCGCAGGGAAAACGTGCCGCATGTCAAAAAAGGGCATAAGTCACGCAAGCAGATCTTTGCTTGCATAACTCATGCCCTCGGTAACACGTTATGTTTCCTCACGTATTCAGCTGAGGACAGCATAACTCGTATTTACTTCGTTGTCAACAAAATAAAAATAATCGTTTTTTTAAATATTAAATCGCTTACATGGCTAGATATATTTTTAATTGACAGATTAACGTCACCTATCATATCATTGAATTAATTATTAATCGTAAATTTTATAGGCGTGCTACTAGTCATAACTAGGCATGAGCCGAATATGCCGGATCCCGTTCGGGAAGCCCGCATCTTCGGCTTTTCTTTTTATCGCTTGGAATCTACCCTCAGGAGGGATCAAGTTGGCCGGGAAAGAAAGACAGCGCATCGACCGCATCGTTGGCAACAATGTTATTCTGACCGTGGATCCCCGCACGTCCATTGAATATGTGCTTTTCGGCAAAGGCCTCGGCTTCGCTTCCCGGGGCAGCGGGTGGATCAACACTTCCGATTCCAGGATCGAGAAGCGGTATCGGCTCGACGACGCGCAGCCGATCCGCGAGTACCAGGAGCTGATCGAGAATATCGATCCCGAGGTTATGCTAATCTCTGAAAAAATCGTGGAAAATGTGAAAGAACGGCTGGGCACGCCCGTTCAACCAAAGGTCTACTTTGCCCTGCCGAACCACATCCAGTTTGCTCTGTACCGGCTCCGCAACGGCATGGAGATCAACAACCCGTTCCTGCATGAGACGAAGATCAATTTCCCGCTGGAATACGAGATCGCTGCGCAAGCAGCCGTCATGATCAGCGAGCGGTTCGACCTCCCGATCCCCGACGACGAGATCGGTTTTCTCGCCCTGCATGTCCATTCCTGCGTCGGTACCGCATCCGTTGGCCAGCTGGTGACGCTTACCGGGCTGATCAACCGCATCGTCGAATACATAGAAACGACCAAGGCCATCTCGCTCCATCGGACCGGTCAAGACTATGCCAGACTGGTGATGCATCTGCGCGCTTTTATCGAACGGCTGATGCTGAAGCGGCCCGTAGCGAATCCGATCATCACCGAATTGAAGTCGAACTATCCCGATTCGTTTGCGCTGGCTTCCGATATCGCGGAGCTGATCCGGCAGGAGATCGAAGTCGAGATCACCCAAGATGAGATCGGCTATATGGCCATCCACCTGCATCTATTATTCCATCCCCACTAGAACCTACAGAGAGAGAGGGATAGCCGGTGTTCCACACCAGGAAAGAGCCCCCCGCCCTTATCGGAGCGGCCGCCCCGCTCGCAGGCCGGTTGTTCCCGCTGCACGAGGTGAACGACGACAATTTCTCCCGCGGTTATATGGGAGACGGTGTCGCGATCGAACCTTCAAGCAACTGCGTGATGGCTCCCTTCGACGGGACGATCAGCCAGATCGCCCAGACCAAGCATGCGCTGCTGCTCAGGCATGATTCCGAGCTGCAGCTGCTGATCCATATCGGACTCGATACCTTCGATCTACAGGGCCAAGGGTTTGACCTGCAAGTAGGCGTGAACGACCGGGTGCGGATGGGACAACCGCTGGTTACCTTCGACCCCGCGCTGATCGTCAAAGCGGACTGTCCGACTTGTGTTATCTTTATTGCCATAAGCAACGAGCACACCAAGGCATCCGTCTCCTGTGAGTACCGGGAAATCGGCGTCGGGGAACCGGATGCGTTCCGGATCGAGCTGCACCAAGTAACTTGAGTAGAGGGGAGAGCGGAGCATGCTGGTTTTCTTGCAAAAAATCGGAAAATCGCTTATGCTGTCCGTTGCCGTCCTGCCCGCAGCTGCGCTGCTGCTCCGGTTCGGCAACATCGATTATGAACAGGATTTCCGATTGGGCGAATTCGGGGTGTGGCTGAACCGCTACATCGCCCCGTTTCTTGATGCCGGCGGCTCAGCGATCTTCGACAACCTCCCGCTTATCTTTGCGATCGGCATCGGCATCGGGATCGGCGGCGATGCCGTGGCTGCGCTCGCGGCAGTGATCGGCTACCTGGTGCTGGAGCATGTCCTGATCCAGCTGCCCATCGTGCTGGGGGACTGGTCCCATATGGAAGGTGATCTGAATATGGGGGCGCTTGGCGGTCTATTGGCAGGACTGGTCGCCTCCTTCTTCTACAAACGCTATCATCAGATCCAGCTTCCGGGCTGGCTCGGGTTCTTCTCAGGCAAGCGCTTCGTGCCGATCATCACCTCCGGCGCGATGATTATCATCTCTGTCGGCTTTGGGATGATCTGGGGTCCCATTCAGCATGCGCTGGATAACTTCGGCACCTGGGTCATCAACCTGGGAGGCGTCGGGGCGTTCGTCTATATCTCCGCCAATCGCCTGCTGCTTCCGTTCGGGCTGCACCATGTCCTGAACAACATCGCCTGGTTCCAGATCGGCACCTATGTCGACGCGGCTGGCCAGATCTACAAAGGAGACTTGAATCGTTTCTTTGCCGGCGACAAGGAAGCCGGGCTCCTAATGGCCGGATATTTCCCCATCATGATGTTCGCCCTTCCGGCAACAGCTCTGGCCATTATCCATAGCGCTCACCGGAAGAAACGCAAGCTGATCTCCGCCATTTTCATAAGCGCTGCGCTGGCATCCTTTTTGACCGGCATAACTGAGCCGCTCGAGTTCGCGTTTATGTTCGTCGCTCCGCTATTATTTGTGATTCATGCCTTATTGGCCGGTGTAAGCGGCTATATTACGGTCGAGCTGGGCGTGAGGCACGGCTTCGGCTTCTCTGCCGGCTTTATCGATTATGTCATCAATTATCCGCTGGCGACCAAGCCCCTGCTCATCCTGCCGATCGGCCTGGCGTTTGCGGTGTTCTATTACATCCTGTTCCGGATTATCATCGTGCGGTTCAATCTGATTACGCCGGGACGCGAACCGGATGATGCTCCCGGGCTGAGACATACGATCGACAAACCCGGTATTCTCACGGGCGGGCTGGATTCGCAAGCGCCAGGCGCGGACGCCTCAGATGCAGCTGCCGGGGGCGGCAGCCAGCCCGGCGACCGACAGAGCGCTCTCGCCGCTGACGACAGAAGGGACATCGCCGCAGCGGTTGCGGATGCCTTTGGCGGCACAGCCAATATCCGGAGCATCGATGCCTGCATCACCCGGTTGCGACTGACCGTGCATGACGAAGCGCTGGTCGACGAAGCGGAGTTGAAGAGATGGGGAGCGCTCGGCGTCATCCGCTTGGGCAGAGGCTCGGTCCATGCCATATTCGGCATGGAGGCGGAGAAGCTCAAGGATCGTATCAAAGCTATATTGTAGGAGTGCATACTGATGAGAAAAACATATCGGGTCATGAACCCGTCAGGCATCCATGCGCGTCCCGCGCTCAAAATCGTGGAGGCGGCTTCGCGGCACCAGTCGGATAGTTACTTGATCAAAAACGGCAGCCTGTTCGTCGCGAAAAACCTGGTTAACATGATCTCTATCGGCGCCAAATACGGGGACGAGATCGAGGTTATCGCGGAAGGAGAGGATTCCCAAGCGGCCATTGAAGCCATCGGCGCGGTGTTGACCGCGCTGCATTAATCCGCAAATCATGATTAATTTGCTCGGGGAGGCTAGAAGTAATGGAGTTATCAGGTGTCCCGGCTTCCGCCGGAATCGCATACGGTCGCGCACGGCAGCTGCCAGGCGCGGCTCGGGTATCCGCTGCCCGTAGGATTGCGCCTCTGGACGTGCCAACTGAGCTGGACCGGTTCGACAAAGCCGCCCGTCAAGCTGGCGAGGCGCTCGCAGCCATCCATGCAACGTTGCTGACGGAAGACCGTACAGAGGAAGCAGATATCATCAAGCTGCAGACCATTTTGCTGACCGATCCGGAACTGGCAGGTCGCGCCCGCAGCAAGATCGGGGCTCTGCATTATACAGCGGAAGCCGCGCTGCAGGAAGCAATGAGCGAGATCCGGGAGCGCATACGGCGGCATGATCCGGAGCACTGCAGCGAACGGACGCTCGACATGGAAGATGTGGTGCGGCGGATCATCCGTGTGCTGCGGGGCGAGAAAAGCGTGCTGGCGGACATCCCTGGCACGGAAAAACTGATCTTGATCGGAGAAAATCTGTCTCCCTCCGATGCCGTCCTGCTTGATCCGCGCCACACCGCCGGCATCGCACTGGCAAGTGGAAGCGCTGCCTCCCACTTCGCCATCATCGCGCGCTCCCTCGGCATACCAGCCGTGGTCGGCCTCGGCTCCGGGCTGCGCGCGATCTGCGACGGCCAGCAGGTACTGCTCGATGGCACGAACGGGACGCTGGTCCTCGAACCTTCGCCGCAACAGCTGGCAGCTTGCCACGCGGACCGCCCGGTCCCGGCACAGGAACCGGCTCGCGCGAACAAGCCGCCCAAGCCGATGCAGGCAAGGGACAGGGCTCGTCTGATATCGAAGCAGGCTGGCGACGGAGCACATGCGATGTCGGAGCTGGCTGGGGACGGAGTACGTCCGATGTCAGAGCAGACTGGGGACAGGGCTCGTCCGATGTCGGAGCAGGCGCCGGGGAGCGCGCAGCCGCTGCTCTTCGCCAATATTAGCTCGGCAGCCGAAGCGGCTGCTGCGCATGCCTGCGGTGCCGGCGGCATCGGCTTGTTCCGGACAGAGTTCTTGTACATGGGCAGAGCCGACTTCCCATCGGAAGAGGAGCAGTTCGCGACTTATCGGGACGTCGTCAGTGCCTTTGAAACGGGGCTCCCCATCGTCATCCGCACGATGGATGTGGGCGGCGACAAACCTTTAGCCTCGTTGGGACTTGAGGAAGAGGATAATCCGTTTCTCGGCCTGCGCGGCATGCGGATCTCGCTGAGGCGGCAGGATCTGCTGCGCACGCAGCTGCGAGCGGTATTGAGAGCGAGTGCATACGGCAACGTCAAGCTGCTCTTCCCGATGATCGCGACCCTCGCCGAATGGCGGCAAGCTCTGGCCGTGCTGGAAGAGGCGAAGCTCGAGCTCCTCCAGTCTGGCAAGCCATTCAACCCTATGCTCGAAACGGGACTTATGATCGAGGTACCCTCGGCTGCTCTCATCGCAGATCGACTGGCGCAGGAAGCGGATTTCTTCAGCATCGGCTCCAACGATCTCATCCAGTACACGATGGCAGCGAGCCGCAGTTCTTCTGCGCTGAGCGCCCTGCATGACCCGCTGCAGCCGGCCGTGCTGCGGCTGATCAGCCAGGTCATCCGAGCTGCCCATAACCGCGGCAAGCACGTGAGCTTGTGCGGCGAGATGGCTGGCGAGCCAGCGGCCTTGCCGCTGCTCCTGGGCATGGGACTGGATACGTTCAGCGTCAGCAACGAATCGCTCTCGCCGGTGGGGCGGCAGCTGAACCTGCTAGCCGAGCGGTGGGACAAGGACGCCCTGCGGCTGGCGGTCGAAGCGGCGGTCGACCTTGATGATGCCGCCGACGTCCGTCGGTATGTCGAGCGGCGCTTTCCCGAGCTCGATCAGGCATCTGTGAGTTCTTGAATGCACTGTGGAGTGGTACTTAGCGGACAGAGATGACTTTAGTCTGGGCATGCCGTCACTGGTAGGCGGGGGCGGCGGAGATCGTGTCCACATCAATTGGCGCTTATTGGAGTGGAAACGATGGGCTGAAAGTGCAGCGGCTGCAGCGGTGGCCCGGCGGAGCCGCTGCTGTCCGGCCCTGGCCCGGCAGAGCTGCTGCGGGCTGGACCTGGCTCGGCGGAGCCGCTTCGTGTCAGTCGATGGACCTGGTTCAGCGATTGACACGAAGCGGCCGTAGGCCGTAGGTCTCGTTTGGAAGGACCCGGTTGCAGCTAGGCAGTTGGATCTTATCCCCGGCCACATTAAGCCGCATTCGGGGCAAGGCTGTAAGCACCGTTTTTGTACTTTAAGCGGTCAATCGCGACTTAGCTCGGGGCTGTGCGTACCCTTTCGGGGCTTAGAGCGACCAAACAGCGCTCAGCTCAGGACTGTAAGCACCGTTTCGGGGCTTAGAGCGCCTGCTTTCCCACATTCTCAAGCATTCGGACCGTCCAGCTTCTATCAATTGATCATGTAAACTTTTCACTCCCGTGATCATTTCAGAACAAAACCTGCTCACGCAGGTTGGCGAGGAGTGAGAACACAATGCCACAATCGGGTCAACCCCCGATAACTGATCGGACCAACCATTGGAACGGATTCAAGTAACTTTTTGCACCTGGTTGGGGGATTTCCGCCATTCGAACGGATTCAAGTAACATTTTACCCCTGGTTGGGGGAACTTCCGCCATTCGAACGGATTCAAGTAACTTTTTGCACCTGGTTAGGCGGATTTCCGCCATCTGGTCGGATTCAAGTAACATTTTACCCCTGGTTGTGGACCGCGGCATCCAACCCAGCTGGGAGCACAACTTATCCACAAGAGACGAAAGTCATCATTTCCTAAACAAGAACAAAACCTGCTCACGTGGCTAGCACTGCCGACACGGACACAATAGATCCTATTTCGATCAAAACCCCACCAGGAACAGACCCTACGGACACACGATCCGTTATGTGCTGGTTTTGTGCCCGTTAAGCTCCGTTTTCCGACCGATAACGGATCCTCTGTCCGTAAGTCGAGCTAAACACACGTCAATGCTCGAAATAACGGCTACTGTGTCCTTTCGTGGGCCGAACACCACTCACATCCTCTCTTTCACCAATTCCTTCGACCTGCTTCTCCACAGTTGAGTATCAAGGGCTGTTGCCGACCTTGAAAGACGCCCAACTCCGGCGCTCTTAGGGAAGAAAGGCACCCTTGGAGCGTGGTGAGCGGCCAGCTTGATCGCTCTTGCCACTAGATCCCCGACTTGAGCAGCTGCAGCGACCCTTTCTGCCGCTACTGCGACGCAATCTTTGATGTGAGCAGCTGCAGCGACCCTTTCTGCCGTTACTGCAACGTAACCGATGGTGTGAGCAACTGCAGCGGCCCTTTCTGCCGCTAATGCGACGCAATCTTTGATGTGAGCAGCTGCAACGACCCTTTCTGCTGCTAATTCCGCATTTTTGTTGCCTGACTCCAAGGAGTATAGCGCCGGTATGGGTGAAGAAACGAAGGAGCTCCTATTGGAACGTTATTCCCTGGGCACCGATCTCAGCAGCAACGAACGGCTCGAAACTGGGATGGCCATCACCAAAGGATTGGTAGAGGCGATGGGCGGTTCGATTCACGTCACATCGGCTTCTGGCAAAAGCAAGTCCACTCGGTTGGTGTCGGAGACCCATCTTCGGGAGAGTACTGTGGAACACAGAGAGGAGCATCTGAATAGGGGCCCCTCGAGTTCTGATTATCTTCTTTTTCTAACCACAACAAGCAGAACTCCCCCTGCGAGCGCCAGTACAATTGCGGCAATCATCACACCTGGCATGAATGCTTTACCTTCGCCCCATACTGGAGCCGCCTCGTCAGGTGTTTGGACTGCTTGCTGATTATCCGTTGCATAAGCTTCAAGCAGCGATTGGACATTTGCCTCATCCCCATGTATCGTCACCACGACCGCATCGTCGGTCACCTGCAGGGCTGTAATCCATTCCGTGTATAGCAGTTCAGGCTCTGGGCCCGTGGTTTTCATAAAGAAGAGGTACGCTTGGCCTTGCTGAAATGTTGTCGAGAAATCCGGACAGTCGTCGTCTGGTGTCTTGCGGCTTGATACGGTAGCTGGGAATAAGACCGTCTTTGGCGCTGGTCCTGGTCCGACATACTGGATAGCTTTGACCCTTGGCTGCCTTCCATCCTGATACGCCTCTGCCACTTCCCCATACAGGATCGCCGTAGATGCGTGGGCCAGCTCCTCGTAGGACCAAGGCATCGGACTGCACGCCGTTGCCGGCTGCACGTTCATGAAGAGAACCAGCATGGCTGCCAGCCATACCACCTTTGACATCGTATCCCTCCCCGATCTACATTTACAAAATATAACGCTCGAGAAGCCCCTTATGTTACATAAGCAAGCGAATTACTTCCAGGGAACGATGGGCGGTGAAAACAGCGCCGATCCCCTCGCGCATAGGTAATAACCCGCCCCCGGATAGCACAGCGGGAACGGGTTATGTCTTACGTTACTTATGACGGGTATTCCGGCAGACTGCCCAACTGCTCGTTCGTCCAATAAGGGAAGCCGTTGTGACCATACTCGTGGCTCCGGGTGTAACGGCGGAACTTCTCGTGGGGCATCGGATCCCAATCAATCAGTCCGCCGGGCGCCGTATCCCGCTCCAGCGAGCGCGGACCTTCGCCGTTGCCGTTGACCGCCGAGACGCTATACGCATAGTCCCACCTGCGAGCCTCGCGCGTCCCTGCATCCGCCGTCAGCCGGGCCATGCCGGAGCTGTCCCCCTCCGGGACAGTCACGGCATCCCGGGCGTGCCCGGCGTGCCTTGTCTGCCCTGCGGCGGCGGCGTCCTCGTCCCGATAGGAACGGGCTTCGCCCTCGTACACGAGCTCATGCTCGTCGCGATCTGTCCGACGCCGGTAGAGCCGGTAACGCTGAGCTCCCAGCACCATGCCCCACGACGCCTCGACCGCCCCGTCCTCGCGGCGCAGCCGCAGACCGTCCGGCGCAGGAGGTGCCTGCTCTGACGGATAGACAGGATAGGGCTCGCTCCACTCGCCAGCCGTCTCCCCACGCCAAGGGCGCAGCCGCACATGCAGCTTGGTGCCTGGGACCAGCCCCTGCAGACGGTAGCGCGTCTCGCCGATCCCCCGCTCCGCCGTCCGCCACGAACGGCAGCCGTCCCGGCTCACCGCAACCTCGTAGCCATCCGCTCCCGCCGCAGCGTCCCAGACCAGCTCTGCCGCATCCGGCGCAGCAAGGGAGATGCGCAGCGCGCCCGGCTCCCCGGGCGCGGCATCGCCTGCCGTCCACTGCCAGACGGTGCTGCCTGCTGGGAGCGTGAAGATCAGCTCGGCCTGTCCGCCATCGCAGCGCCAGGCCACGGTCTCGCTCGCTGCGCCGTCGATATACAGCCGGTGCGCCTCCGATCCCCACGATGCGGGCAGCTCCAGCCGGATGCGCATCGGCATGGCAGAAGAAGACTGGCCCCGCAGCTCGCCCCCGGTCGTCGCGAAGGCGAACGCGCCGACTTCTCCCACTCCGCCTCCCGCCTTCATGGAAGTCGATCCCCCTTGCTTTCCAGTGCTGCCCCCGGTTGCCGAGGAAGCAACTGTGCCTGCCTCGGCTCCGGTTCCGTTCGTCGTCCAGGCTGGTTCATCCCCGTCCCTGTGGCCGCCATCTGCCGCGATCGTCGCCCGTATCCCAGCCGCTGCAAGCGACCGTCCCTTGAACAGCGCAGCTTCTACCTGCTGCTCATCGAACCGGCGGACGATCCCCGCGTAGCCGTCAAAAGCCAGCACTCCATCGTTATGCCTTATACGTGTCGCGCTGCGAAACACCTCGTCGATCCGGCCGGCCATCGTCACCCGGGCGCCGTAGCTCGTCGCCTCGACGCTCAGGATCTGCGGCTGCCAGGATCCGCGGTGTGTGACCACGGTGAGGAAGTCGCCAAAGCCATCATAGTAGCGGCCCGTAACGCCGTCGGGATAACCTCTGGCTGGTCTATTCAGCTTATAGGTCCCCGGCGGCAGCTGCGGTCCGTCCACGGGTCCTGCCAGCTGGACCGGCGACGCGGGCACCCCCGGCTTCAATTGATAGATCGCAGGCGCCGGATCGTCGCGATGCGTGAACCAGGAGAATCGTCCGCGCACCCGCATATCCGCCACCTCGTCGTAGAGGACGATATAATCATTGCCCGACATCAGCAGGCTGCGGGAGCGGTAGTGCGGCTTAGCAGCTGGCCCGGCTTCCAGCAGTGCGTACTGGGCAAAGCCAAAGTCATGCAGCGGACCGGTCAATTCCGAGCGTCCGATGCTCTTGTACTCGTGGCCGTCCAGTACGGCAAAAGTCGAGCTGCCTTCCCCGGTGCCCATGTTGTCGTCGCCGACGTCCTCTGCGCGGTTGTAGCTGTACCGCTTGCCGTCAGCATAGTAGTAGACGACGCCGTTGCCGCCATCGCCCGAGCGGCCCCAGCGGTAGTTGGGGCCCTCATCGATCTGCTGCAGGTGAACCGACATCTCGCCGCCAGTTCCTACGCCAGAACGTAGGACGAAGCCATAGCCCGTGTACTTCGCCGACCGCAGCTGCGGCGGCGTGCCGGTATTGGTCGCCGTCTCGCCGGTCAGCATCAGCCGCCAGATGTCACCGGGCTTGCGGCTCTCGAAGCCTGCCGCATCCACCGGGCAGACCGCCAGCAGCCGCTCGGCCAGCAGCGGCTCATAGCGCATCAGCATCTCACCCACCAGACGTAGTGCATACGGCGGCAGCTGGGGATCCTGATGGACGCCGGAGTGCGCACCCTGCTGCGGATAGGAGCGGCCCTGCGGCAGCGGCGCACTGAGACTGTTCAGCAGCCAGCCTGCCAGCTTGGCCAGATTGGGGTACAAGAGCGTGTGGTCGCCATAAGTTCTGTGGAGACACCAGGCTGCCCGCACGGTCGGCACCAGCATGGCCCACACGTAGCAGCCCAGATTCTCTGTCCAGCGGCCCCCCACTGCATCCCAGGCTGGCACATCGGGACGGGTGTGATACTTCAGGTTGAGCGCCATGGACTTCTCGAAATGCGCTCTCCACCGCCCGGCATGCGGGTGATTCGGGAATAGCGCTGACATATAGGCCGGGACCATCTTGTAGTCCGCGAGGAAGTTCGGATGACCAGCCAGCATCGTCTGGATCGGCGCCACGTACTCATCTTCGCGCACATAAGCCATAAACGCGCTGGCCGCCTTCAGACGCCGGAACTGCTCCGGCGTCATCGCGCGCGCCGTCAGATCGAAGATCGGCGTCCAATAGGCGAATTCCCGGCTCGCCACCGGCGCGGTGCCCTCGACCTGATTGAAGTTAAAGCTCAGCTTATCCACGATCTCTTCCATATCCTCCGGCACCGGCGGTCCATGCAGATCAAAGTACCAGAGGTGCATCGACTTCGGGAGCTGCTCCGGCTCGAAGAGCCGCGGATAGCTCTCCTGGGGCTCCTCCCAGTCCAGCACCCAGTCCTTGACTTTGTCCAGCGCCAGGAAGCAATGCCACAATGCCAGCTCGTCGATCAGCGGCAGCTCGCTGCCCGCCGCCGGTCGCTGGAAGGCTGCCGTGGCTTCGGCTGCAAGCTGCCGGTCGGCCGGGTACACCGCAATCTTGGTAGAGCGGGTGCCTGAGGCCAGCGGATAGTGCCAGCTCAGCAGCTCCGGCTGATCCGCCCGCCCCCCTCCTTCTACACCCGCCGCTCCCTTCGTCTCACTCGCGCCGCTCCCGAGCCGGAAGCTGATTGCCAGTGTGTCGGACGAACGCCACAGCGCATACTCCCCGTCGTCCCACCGCAGCGGATCGCCGTGGAACAGCCCCGCCGCACGCCCTTTCTCCTCATCGATGAAGGCGGCGGAGCGTCCCCGGTGCCACGAATGGGCGCTGTCGTAGGGCAGCAACCGGAACGGCAGCTCGCCCTGCTCTCCGAGATAGGCATCGACCGCCTCTTCGCCACGACTACGGGTGTATCGGCGCGCGGGTGCGAGACCCGGCCAAGCGATCTCCAGCCTGCCGCCCGCAGACACCTTCATCTCTTCCTCCAGCTCCAGGTACGGCATTGCCGTCGTCAGCCTCACTTTTAGCGCATACCAGCCTCCATCCTCCCAGACGACCGTGATCCGCTGCTCGTGCAGGACAGGACCGTCGGCGAGGGATTCGCTTTGGATCTCGGATACCCGCCCGCGGCCTGCCAGCCTGGCGACTGCCAGCTCCCCCTCTTCCGGGCAGCCGATGCGGAATAACTCCAGCTCTTCCGGCTTAGCTCCTTCGTAGCATGGTGCCAGTCGGCCCCCGCTGCCCGGGAAGCTCACCTCGATCAGCCCGTTGCCGAAGACGAGGCCAGCTCCTTCCCTTCGAGTGATCATACCCGAATCCACGTGTGCTTCGCTCCGCTCGCTCTCGACGGGATCCGGTCCATAATGCAGCTCATAGCGGCGGGTGCCTCCTTGCGGCAGATCCGTCAGGAAGCAGACTTCGCCGCGAAGGACGAAGTCGTCCTGCAGCTTGCTGGCCGCTATCTGCACGGGCACCGGCTGTCCAGCGTCGTCCTGCAGCCGGAAGCTGTCCAGATGCGCTTCTTCGGCTGCGAACTCCACCGGGTATCGTACCGGCGACAGCGGCCATGCATATTTGTGATGCTGCAGATGCTCCTTCAATTCGAATACGCAGATTCCCATTGCTGTCCCTCCAGTAGCCCATGAATGAAGCGTGCTGTGCGCACACAGCACGCTTCACCAACGGGAGCATTTCGTTTCTATCCTTACGCCGTCTGGCGGGCGGCGGGCTCTGATGGCGGCCAGCCCCCCACCTCCAGCGTCCTTGCCATCGGGCAATCTAATGCGTCGCCAAATGCCGACCAATACCGTCTAGTATCGCCTGCTGCTGACTAATCTTTAGCGCCATTGCCTACTGCACAGTGTCGTAAAGCTCCTGCGCTTCTTGCCGCAGCTGCTCGCCGCCCATGCTGTTCCACTGCTCCACGAAGCTGTCAAAGTAGTCGACCGGTTGATCGCCCCGGATGATCGCAGCATAAGCTTCGATCTTCAGCTTCTTCAGATCGCCCCAGTATTGACCGGCCGACGGGAGGATGTCGGGCTTGCCGAAGATATCCGCTACCGGATTGGCCGCATATGTCTCATTGAGCTGACGGAATTGATCGCCAAAATACTTGTAGTAGATGTCAAAGTTTGGACGTCCGCCAAAGAATGTCTCGCCCCCCTTGATGCCTTCTTCTCTGAGCTTGACCGTATCGTCATACGGCGGCAGATACTTCACGCCCATCGCCAGGTCGGAACCGTTGCGATACTCCCAATGGGTGCCTTGCTTGCCATACGCGAGCTCCACGAAAACCTCTTCATCGTTGATGACACTGTCGATGATCTCCAGCGCCCGCTGGATTTTCTCCGGCTGGTCTGCCATGTGGGCACCGAAGTGAATGCCGTTGGCCGCCGTCCCCCACGACCAGCCGCCGCTCTCGCCGCGCGGTCCCGTCGGCAGCGGGCCGAATTGGATATCACCTTCCGGATTGATATTCTTGAGCGCTGAGAGCGCAGAATTCGGATCCGTCTCATCGATTGAGAAGATCGATGAATTGTCATTGTAAGCAAACACCCCATCGAGGAACTTCGGTCCCAGGTCCTGTCCGGTGACGAACTCCGGATCAATGTAGCCCTTCTGGTACCAGTCCGCGAGCAATGTCAGCGCCTCCTTGGCCTCCGGCATCACGGCCCCATTCAAAATCTGGCCGTCGCGTTCGGTCCACTGAATCGGCATGACGCCGAAGGCGCCGAATACTTTCTGGAACGTCAGGTAGTCCGAGTTGCCGTTGGAGCTCATGCCGTAGACGCCAATCCCCTTGAGCGCTTCGAACGCCGTCTCCATCTCATCGATCGTCGTCGGGATCTCAGGGACCCCCGCCTGCTCGAGCAGATCGACACGCCAGGAGCCGGGCGTCGTCGTCTTCCCGCCGAAGAGAGTCGGGATGCCGTAGTTCTTGCCTCGATGCTCAGTATAGTACCAGCCTTGCGGCGCATTGGCATCGAGCTCTGCCTTGGTCCGCGGGGCATACTGCTCGATCATCTCCAGCGGCACCTCGGCGAGCAGCCCCTGGTCTGCATACTTTTTCATCTCATTGGGATCCATGACGATCATCACATCCGGCACATCGCCTGTCGTCATCATGATCTGCTGGCGCTGGGGATAGTCCGCACGCGGAATCGCGATGATATCCAGCTCCACATTGAACTTCTCTTCCACATACTTCTCGCCCAATGAATCCGGCAGCATGATGTCATTGACCATCCAGGTCAGCTTGATCGTCTCCGGCTGGTTTTCGTTTTCCTGCCCCGGTTGTTCCCCCGGAGCTTCCGGCTCAGTTGGGGTGTTATTGCCAGAGCACCCCGCCGCCACCAGCATGATGACCATTAACAGCAGAACAGCTTGCGATCCCCAAGCTTTCTTCCCTTTTCTTTGACTCATCGTATTTCCCCCGTTCACATAATTATGTTCATCTATTGTATAAAGTCTTTCAACCTGATACCGCGTTACCCTTTTACAGAGCCCAACATGATGCCCTTGACGAAGAAGCGCTGGATGAACGGATACACACACAGGATGGGCAGTGTCGCGATCATGACGGTTGCCGCCTTCAGCGTTTCTTTGGAATACGCGGTGGCGTGCATCAGTTCTGTCTGCGAAGCGAGCGCGTCACTCTCCTCGATCACCGTTCGCCGGACGAACAGCTGCAGCACCTGCTTATCGATATCCTGGATGTAGATCATGGCGTCGAACCATGCATTCCAGTGATTGACCCCGGCCCAGAGCGCGACGACGGCCAATACGGGCATGGACAGCGGCAGAACCACGGAAGTGAAGGTTCGCAGCTCGCCGGCGCCATCGATCTTAGCCGAATCGATGATCTCCTCGGGGATCGACTGGAAAAAGTTGCGCATGATGATCAGATTGAACGCGGTCACCGCACCGGGCAAGAGCAGCGCCCACATGCTGTTAAGCAGACCCAGATTGCGGATCAGCAGATACATCGGGATCAGGCCGCCATTGAACAGCATGCTGAACACGAACAGCTTCATGAACAGGCTGCGATGCGGAAACGACTTCCGCGACAGCGGGTAAGCCGTGAGCGAGGTGAACACCAGCACCAGTGTGATCCCGCCCACCGTACGGAGCGTCGTATTGACGAAAGCCTGCAGGATGCCGCTCTGCATCAGTACCTTTTTGTAGGCCTCCAGCGTCGGGTTCAGCGGCAGCAGATGAAGCCCCGGCATTTTGGCGTCCACCGGTGTGCTGAGCGACATCGTGAGCGTGTACATGAATGGATACAGGGTTAAAAAGGCGAGCGCCAGCAATACCAGCAGATTGGCGCCGTCAAAAACTTTCTCGCCCCATGTGCGATGATGCATATCCTTTCCCTCCTACCAGATGCCCTGATCTTTGTCATACAGCTTGACCAGCCGGTTGGCGACGACAACCAGGAGCAGACCAAAGGTTGAACTGAAGAGTCCCGCCGCCGCACCTAGCTCGTAGTTCATCGTCAGCAGCCGGCGCAGCACGTACGTATCCAGAATGTCGCCCACCTCCGAGGTGGTGGCTGTCATCAGATTGTAGATCTGATCGAAGCCGACGGACAGGAAATTGCCGATCGACAGCAGCAGCATGATCGTGATCGTCGGCGCCAGCGCCGGCAGCGTAATATGCCAGATCCTGCGCCAGCGGTTCGCGCCGTCCGCAACAGCGGCTTCGTACAGTGTCGGATCGATCCCCGCCAGTGCGGCAAAGTAGATGATCGAACCCCAGCCTACGCTTTGCCATACATCTGTTGCCACGATAATTCCATAGAAGTAGGAAGGCTCGATAAGCCAGCTGACCGGCTGTACCCCGAAGTAACTGAGTATACGGTTGAACCCGCCATCCCGGCCTAGGAACGTGAACAGAATACCGCCCAGGATAACCCAGGAGAAGAAATGGGGCAGATACGTCACCGTCTGGATGGTGCGCCGAAACCAGCTCAGCCGCACTTCGTTCAGCAGGATCGCCAGGATAATCGGCGCCGGGAAGACGAAGGCGTATTTGAGCAGCGCGATGATAAGCGTATTGCGCAAGGCATTGGTGAAGCCGGCACCGGCAAACAAGTACTCGAAGTGCTTCAGTCCCGCCCACGGGCTGCCCAGGATGCCGTCGATAATCCGAAAATCCTTAAAGGCGATGAGGATCCCGTACATCGGCACATATTGAAATAACAAAAACAACAGAAAACCAGGCAAAAACATAAACAGCAAATATTTATTCGACGCATAGGAACGAATCGTTGCGCTGAATCGATTATGCTTCACCCTATCACTCCTTACGCAGTTGGACTCGGCACAGTGGATCTGACCTGTCCTTACTGTAGAGGAAAATGCCGTTTCACTTCCATTCACACTTTTTGAAACCGCGTGCTCCAGTCGTGACAAAGCGTTGGCGGCATGGCAAAAACGTGGATACCATGCGGAATGCGGCGGATGAACTGCCGTTTGGCAGTTGGTTGGGACGGCGCGAGCCGGAGACGGCGGAATAACTGCCGTTTGGCAGTTGGTTGGGGCGGCGCGGGCGAGAGGCGGCGGATGAACTGCCGTTTGGCAGTTGGTTGGGGCGGCGCGGGCGAGAGGCGGCGGATGAACTGCCGTTTGGCAGTTGGTTGGGGCGGCGCGGGCGAGAGGCGGCGGATGAACTGCCGTTTGGCAGTTGGATGGGGCGGCGCGAGCCGGAGACGGCGGAATAACTGCCGTTTGGCAGCCGCCCTCACCACTCCGACACCATCCAGCCTTAACTAAGGTAACTTTTGTTACTCGGTTCGGCGCATCGGCGCCATTCTACCCCGCCGACCGCTCCCGGTATTCGCCCGGAGTCATGCCGAGTTTTTTCTTGAAGACGCGGAACATTTGCTGCACACTCGTGTAACCGATGGCATCTGCAATCTGCTGCATCGTCAGATCGGTCTCTACCAGCAGCTGCTGTGCATGC
The DNA here is from genome assembly GCF_047238105.1 of Paenibacillus jepli. Classification (NCBI taxonomy): domain Bacteria; kingdom Bacillati; phylum Bacillota; class Bacilli; order Caryophanales; family Paenibacillaceae; genus Paenibacillus; species Paenibacillus jepli. The sequence continues at coordinate 5,094,508 of NZ_JBDFMD010000001.1, read as the reverse complement.
TCCAGACGGATCCGGGTCACGTAGTCGATGAACGTCTCCCCGAGCTGCTCCTTGAACAGCTTGCTCAGGTATGAGACGCTGATGCCCATCTCCTCCGCCACTCCCTGCAGCGACAGATCCGACACATACCGCTGATGGATCAGGTCGACCGTCTGGCGGATGATCGCATCTGTGGTGCGCCGCTTAACGGAATCCATGTATCCCAGGATCGGCGATAGCAGACGGGTACGGAACCACTGATCGATCTGCGGGATCGACTCCATGCGGAAGAAGGACTCGTACGGATTCTCGCCGAACACGGCGACGATATCCTCCTCGTACTCCTGCACTAGACGGATCACGGCGACCAGCAGCTGAAGGTAGAACGTCTTGGCCATATGCAGAGAGGCCAGGTCCAGCTCCAGCTTGGCCCGGAACTCGTGCAGGCTGCCGGCCGCCCCGTCCGCATCCCGGGTACGGAGCGCATGCAGCAGGTCCTGTTCCTCGGCTGCGGGATATTGCACCAGCCGGTCCGCCACCAGCGTCATGTTGGCATAGGGCAGCACTTCGTCATAGGCGTTGGCCAGATTCATGTGCAGCGCCTGGATAGCCTCGCGGTACGAATAGAGCAGATCGTGCGCAGAGCCTACCCCCGTGCCGACGCCGATCGTGATCGTCTGCTTCAGGATCTGCTTGACGACCGAGCGGAACCGGTCGGCCAGGCTGGCGGGCAGCCCCTCTGCTTCCTTGCCGTCCGGATAATTGACGATCAGCACCGTATGACGATCCGTGATGATCGTCTCGATCCGGTATGGCGCTTCCTCCGGCTGCTGCAGCTTGCTCAGCTCCATGCCGATATTGGACACGGCAAACAGGAACAGCTCCCGTTCCTCGCGGAACGAACTGGTCACCGAATCGTCCATCTGTGCGAGCAGGATCGCGTACCGGTCATAGGGGAAGACCTCGCTGTTCTCCACCTCGCGCGCCAGCCGGGAGATATCAACGGCATTGCCATGGATCAGCGCGTGAAGATAATGCGTCCGCAGCAGGGGCAGATGAATCGTCTGCTTGTGATGGCCCTCCTTGACCTCCTCCAGCAGCCGGTTGACCTGGTCGCCGATCTCAGCGATCGCATCGCCGCTGGCCGCCCCTGCGGCTGCAGTCCGATCCGGGGAGATCCGTTCCAGAATCGTGCGGATGCTGCGCTGGAAGCTGCTGTGGGTAAAGTAGCCAGCATATACCGACAGCAAACAGAGCAGCACGGTGATGAGGATGATCGTCTGCCCAAACCGTTCTACTTGCTGGCGGGGAACGCTGGATGGCACGGCAATCGCATAGGTCCAGCCGTTCTCCCCGGACTTCACCATGGAGAGGAAGTGGCGGTCCACCTCTCGGGAGGCCGTACCTCCTGGCGTCACGAGCGCCATCTCGCGCAGGAACGACTCGGTAAGCGCCGGCTCACTGCGACCGCTGGGCATCTGGGCGATCAACTGCCCTTCCGCGTTCATGACCAGCAGCTGGCCGGCCGAGTCCAGCGGAAACCTGGCCATCGTCTGGCTCAAAAAGTCCGGGGTCAAGTTGACGATGATGGCCGCTTTGGGATGATTGGAGAGCATCGGCAGCACCCGGATGTGCGTCAGCGTCTGCACGGCATGGTCGTTGAGGAAGACCATCTCCCGTGGCGTCACCCACAGCCGCGACTGACCGGCTTCCACCATCTCCTCCACATGGTCCAGCCAGGACAGATCGCGGAACACACGAGCCTCGTGGGTATACGTGACCAGGTCGTGACTGATCACGACCTCTTGGCCCATATGATAAAAGTAGATCGAGTGGATCGTATCCGTCACATTCTTCATCCGCAACAGCAGATCGCGCACCTCGTTCACCTTGGGCAACGTCCCTAGCTTGATGCCGCTCGGGACATTCATGACGTCGATAATATTGGACTGAAGTGCGAGCTGACTCGTCATCTGCTCGATGTTCACCATGTTGGCTTCCACCTGATGGCGCACCTGCGACAGACTCTCCATCGAGGAGCGGTGGATCTCCCCCTCTACGATCCGGGAGCCCATAAGATAGATCAGCGTACCGAATAAGATGACTGGAATGATTGATAGCAGCAACGTATGCGTGATCCATTTCCTCACCCGGCGGCACCCCCTGTCCGTGACAACTTCTTTTCCCCCAATCATGCCACATCGCGGATTCCGATACCATTAACATTTTTGTTCCCTGTGATTCCTATGCTCTGACACACCACCTGCACCTCAGACTATGTATAATAATTTGCTAACACATACTGAAAGAAGACTGGATTGGAAATGCATTCTAATTTGAAAGAGGTTACGGACCCCCTATGACACTGTTGTTGATTTATCTAAATGCCGGCATTAGGTGTTTCATTTCTTTATTATACAGGCCGCCGCAGCAAGTCGCTGGAATCCCCCCCGCACTCCTAACGAAAAACACCACTTTCAGGCTCCTTTTCAAGGAGCGAATAATTTAGATACAATGACCATGTAATTGTAGTAGACGCCTCTTGAGATACTGTTCCACCAGTATCTCAAGAGGCGTCTTTTCTTTCCCCTTCAATAATATTCTTCCTGGTCCTTATATCGGTCAGTTTCTGGACAGGCATGTAGATTGCTATGTGCTCTGGGTGAACTGTTTTTTCAACTGGATTAACTGCCGAATAATTTTGTGGTTTAACCTTATTTAAAATCCAGTCGTTCTTTTCTTCTTTAAGTGTTAATTCAATGCCCTCGGCTTTAATAGCGCCCTTAATTTCATCGGCTGCATAGACGTTTCTGACTTCTATCGCAAAGACCGAAGAGGTATCACCAATTGAATATTTGCCGTCTTCGGACAGCCAATTCGCTGAAATTCCATAATAATATGTCCCACGTTCGGAAGGAGCTTTAAATGTTCCATTGTCCAGGGGTAACTGAACGGGTTTTGTCTCTGTGAATTCGATCAAAGAGACCTGTGTTGGTATCGGCTTGTAATCAAATTGAATGTTAATGGTTTCACCTGGTTCGACAGGAGTGACGGGTTGTCCCTCCACCATTGTTTTACCTCCGGCATAATCAGCACAGACCGTCTTCCAACAGTAGCTGCTTTGAACGATGGGTGAAATCTCTTTTGAATTTGCAGTAACTACAGGTAAGGGCGGGGTATTCGTTCTAAAGGAAGGAGTTGCTTCCTTCGAACAACCTGCCATCAAGACCACTATGCTAATCAAATACATAATCTTTGATAAGGATTTCATTTTCAGATCACCTCATAAACACTGACGAGATTGTTTCGCCAAATGTTTCAATATCCCTGTTTCCTGGACTTGCCAAGCTGGCGCAGGGCCCACAAGGCGCTGCCCAGGATCCCGCTCTCGTCATTTCTTGCTGCCTGAACCACGGCCAACCCTTCATGATAGATCGGCTGGGTCAGCCGGAGCATCGTCTCCCGGGCTGGCGACAGCAGCCGCTCGCCCGCCTTGGCTCCCCCGCCCCCGATGACGATAACGTCCGGATCGAGGATCTGGACAAGGTACGACAACGCCTTTCCCAGATAGCGCCCCGTCCGGTTCATAATGGCGATCGCTGCGGGATCCTGCTGGTCATAGGCGTCCGACACATCCTTCGCCGTCAACAGCTCCGGGCTGGCGTGCAGCTCCGCCATCAGACTTCGTTCGCCGCCCCTCACCGCCTGCCTCGCCTGATGCGCCAGACCGGTCGCAGACACGATCGTCTCAAGACAGCCTGTGCCCCCGCATGTACAACGATAAGACAGCTCCTCGAACCGGAGGTGTCCGATCTCTCCTGCGATGCCCCCGCCCCGATAGATCTCGCCATTCTGGGTCCAAGCCGCCGCCACTCCTGTCCCGATCGTAAGGCCCAGCACATTTCCATACCCTTGACCTGCACCGCATACAGCTTCTCCGTAGACATACATGCGAACATCGTTTTCGACCACCACGGGCATCGAAGTCAAAGCCTGAAGCTTGTCACCTATGGGATAATCGCGAAAGGCGAGGTTGATCGATTGCACGCATATCCCCCGCTTGGGGTCGATCGCGCCCGGCATACCGACGCCGATGCCTGCGATCTGCTCCCTTGAAACCCCACTCTGACGGATCCCCAGCTCGACCTGCTGCCGGACCAGCTCCATCACATGCTCGTTGCCCATATGCGCTTCCGTACGTACGCTGTTCATCCACAGCAGCGCCCCCTCCTCGCTTACGAGTCCGCTCTGCGTATTCGTACCCCCAATGTCAAATCCGAATGCGTAAGCCGTCATAGTTATCTTCTCCTTCTCGAACAGCTCTCTTGCTTCATAAAATTTTAATCAAAACAATCATATAATATAATTAATATGATTGAAACATTCAAATTAGTGATTGTTTGTTCGTGGTTTTTGCGTTATAGTGATCTCAAGCCTTACAAACAAAACAAAGGAGTGTGTGAATGATGACCTCGTTCGGACAATTGACGTATCCGGAAATTCGTGAGCAGAACGAAGCTTTGACCGCTGCCTGGGAGCAGCTCTCGACGCAAAAGGAATGGATCGACGCTTACCTGGCTGACCACGCCTTCAAGGAAGTGCTGTTCATCGGTTCAGGTTCCTCCTACTATCAGGCGCTGATCATGGCGGCGACCTTCCGAAGCTGGCTTGCACGCAGAGCCGCTGCCTGCCCGTCATCGGAGATTATGCTGTTCCCCGACCATGCGGCTGCCCCCGGCAAGAAGCTGCTTGTTGCCGTCTCACGGTCCGGTGAATCGTCGGAGGCGATTCTCGCGGTCCAGGCCGTGAAAGACCTCCCCGATTGGACCGTATGCGGCGTAACCTGTTACCCGAACAGTTCGCTGGCCGCTCTGGCGCCATGCCTGATCTCTCCGCTCGGTGCAGAACAAAGCACGGTAATGACCAAATCGTTCAGCAGCATGACGTATCTCATGCAGGCGGCGATCGCGGCCGCGTCGGGCTCTGCCGAGCATCTTGCGCAGCTGAAGCAGACCATCGACGTACAGGCTCCTCTTATCGAGGAAGCAGATAGGCTCGCCCAGCGTATCATCCAGGAGAACGAGCTGTTCGCCCCTTATATCTATCTGGGCATGGGACCCTTCTTCGGCGCCGCCCAGGAAGCCTGCCTCAAGATCAAAGAGATGGCGCAGGTCTGGACGGAAAGCTACGGGACGCTGGAGTTCCGCCACGGTCCCAAATCGATCATCGAGCCCGGTGCGCTTGTGGTGCTGCTGCTTTCGGAGCAAGCGAGAATTTATGAGGTTAAAGCAGCTCAAGAAATGCAGGACTACGGGGCCAAGGTGCTTGTCATCACGGCCGCGGCAGGCGAGGATCTGGACTTCGCCGACTATGTGTTCGATACTCGCAGCTCACAGCTGGATGACAATGCCCGCGTGGTGACCTACATGCCGCTGGTCCAGTTTTTGGGCTACTACAGTGCCCTCAGCAAAAACACAAATCCGGACGAGCCCCGAAATTTGAGCCAAGTTGTTACCCTATAAGTTCGTGTTAAAAAGCCGACGATTCAGCACCAAGAAGGTTGAAGCCAGGAGGAAATGAGGAGCGGAGCGTAGTGGAGGCTACGTGAGCACCGGAAGTTCCGACTGCCTTCAAGATTCGATGTCGAGTTCGCTTCTTGAGTTGCTTCGTGATCAATTGGGGGCTTTTAAACAACATCTATAAGGAGGGCAATCCGAGATGCCATTAGTATCTTCTACACCCATGCTTCAAGCCGCTAGAGCGGGAAAGTATTGCGTAGGCGCCTTCAACGTGCATACGCTGGAAATGCTTCAAGCGGCCGTTGAGGCCGCCAATGCGATGCGCTCGCCGCTCATCCTTCAAACGACCGTGGGTACGGTCAAGCATCTGGGCGCGGACTACATTGCGGCGGCGGCAACCGTAGCCGCCAATCGCAGTTCCGTGCCCATCGCGCTTCATCTGGATCATTGCTCCGACTTTGATATCATTGTGCAGTGCGTCCGCGCAGGGTATACTTCCATTATGATCGATGCCTCCCACAGCCCGTTCGAAGAAAATGTGGCGCGTACGAGCAAGATCGTGGAGATCACTAGGGCTGCGGGCATCAATGTGGAGGCTGAGCTGGGCCGTGTTGGCGGCGTAGAGGATGATATCGTCGTCGATGAACGGGATGCGATGCTGGCCGATCCTGAGGAATGCGCTGTATTCGTCGAGCGTACAGGTGTGTCCACGCTGGCTCCCGCGATTGGCACCGCTCACGGTATCTACAAGGGCAACCCCCGCATCGACTTCGACCGCATCGCGCAGATCGCCGAGCGTGTAGCCGTTCCGCTCGTGCTGCACGGCGGGTCGGGCATACCCGATACGCAGGTCCGCCGTTGCATCGAGCTTGGCATGGCCAAGATGAATGTGGCGACGGAACTGCGGATCATCTTCTCGGATGCGATCAGAGAAGTGTTCAACGACCATCCTTACGAGAATGATCCGCGCAAATATATGCTGCCAGCCAAACAAGCGTTAGCCGCAGCCATGGCCGTAAAAATCCGCTTATGCGGTTCGTCGGGCAAGGCCGGCGAGCTGGCGTAGCACCTGGCACAAGAAAGGATGAAGTACGATCAAATCGAGTATGAGACGCGACGCAATTATCGGCATTTTGCAGGAGAGCGGTACCCTGACAACCGCTCAGCTTATTGAACGCTTCGGCGTCTCGGAGGCGACCGCCCGCCGCGACCTGGAGACGCTGGAGCAAGAGAAAAAACTGATCCGCACGTTCGGAGGCGCTGTGCTGGAATCCGTGCGCACGGAGATTCCCTTCTACGCCAAGCTGGAGCTTCATCCGGAGGAGAAGAAGGAAATTGCCGACAAGGCGATGACGCTGATCCAGGATGGCGAAGTGATCGGACTGACCGGCGGCTCGACGACGATGGCGATCGCCAAGCGGCTCCAGCAACGGCACTTCAGCAACCTGACCGTCGTGACGAATGCCGTCAACCTTGCCTATGAGCTGACAGGCCTGCCAGGCATACAGTTAATGGTGACGGGCGGCATTGCACGCACCCAAAGCTTCGAGCTCTCCGGACCGCTCGCAGACCACGCGCTGAGCCAAGTGACGATCAGCCGCTCCTTTATCGGCGCCGATGGCGTATCGGTGATGCGGGGCATCACGACCTTCAATGAGCTCGAGGCTCAGACCAATCGGGTCATGATCGCCCAGTCCATCGACAGCTATGTGGTCGCCGATCATTCCAAGCTGAACAACAGCTCCGTCTTCTGCATTCGCCCATTGGATGCGGTCACGGCGATCATTACGGATTCGAAAGCAGGCAAAGAGCTGTCCCAGCCGTTCCTTCAGGCGGGTATCCGGTTTATCTAACAGCGCGCGGCGCAGCGCCTACTGTCTAACCGGCGCGCCGCTCACTCGGCTTTCATTGGCTGCTTCCATGAAGGCCACAATCTCCAGCATCTTCTTCGTTCTGTACAGCCGTGACCCAAAAGCAGCCTGCCTCCAGGACGGCATACAGCATCTCGACCAGATGAACGCCGTGCCAGAACCATCCCGGCAGCTGCGGCTCCAGCTTCATGGGACCGCAGCAGTCCACGCCAAAGACAGGGGACTGCGTCTGCGACCTCGCGCAAGCGGCTATCAACCCTTCCGGATATCTCAGCGATGAGCTGCTCATCAGCGGCACGCGCCAGCGCGCTGCCAATTCGAGTATCGCATCAGCTGCCCAGCCCGAAAAGTCCGATAGTCAACTCTTTTGTTCGCCTTGTCCCCGTCTTCCTTCCAATAGCAGCTGCATCTCGTCATAACGCATGGCTCTCTGGAGGATAGAGGCATAATCGCCCTGACGAAACAGCGTCATGCCCATGTCGCGGAGCCCCGTCATGGCTGCCCGGTACAGGCCCGAGCCTGTGCTGACTCTTGCGACTCCCGCTGCGGCAAGCGCTGCAAGGTCCGGCAATTCCGGACTTGCCAATACATTAAGCGGCAAAGCCAGCTGGCCCGCCAGGATCGTAATCGTCTCCAGATCGCTGACGCCCGGCACGAAGATGCCGTCGGCGCCCGCGTGGCGATAGATTTCCGCCCTATCCAATGTTGCCGACAATCGCTCCTTCTCCTCGCCTATCCTGTGCCAATACGTATCAATCCTTGCATTGATAAACAATGGCAGCCCGACATCAGCAGCCGCTGCCTGGATCGCATGAATCCGGCGGGCCTGTTCCCCGGCATCAAGCAGACCCAGCGCAGCTCCGCCGGCTCCATCCTCAATATTCAGTCCCGCCACACCGGCAGCGGCTGCCTTCCTTGCCAATTCGCCGATTGTCTCCGGCGTGCAGCTATAGCCCGCCTCCAGATCGGCAGTAACGGGAATATCGACGGCAGCCGCAATCCTTCCGACGGCGGCGATCATCTCCTCGACGCCGACCCTCTCGCCGTCCGGGCGGCCCAGCGAGGCGGCAATCCCCGCGCTTGTTGTCCCCAGCGCGGGGAACCCGCATTGCTGCAGCAGCTTCGCGCTCATCGGGTCCCAGGCATTGGGCAGAACCAGTGGCTTGCCGGTATAGTGAAGCTGCTTGAATAAATTGTAGAGTACCACTTGCTCGTCAGGCCTCATAGCTCACACCCCCGATCCGTTGCCATGCGCCAGGCTTCATACATATTGCCCCTCTCCCGTCTTGGCCGCGCGGTAGACCGCTTCCAGCACGGCCAGGACGCCCCGTCCATACTGAGCGGAGTCAAAACGGTTGTCAGGCGATTGTATAGCACGCAGCAGCTCGGCATATTGGAGCTCAAATGGCGAAGCTGTATGCGGCACTTCAAGCTGCTTGTATTCGCCGCCGTTGCTGAGCCACAGGCTGTCGCCCGTGCGCAGCTTCAGCATGCCGTGGGTGCCGATAATCTCTGTCTCGTTGCGAGGCGCGCCTGCATACCCCGACTGCACTATAGTTGCAGACACACCGTTATTCAATTCCAGATAGATCATGCCGCTGCCCTCAACATCTCCCCTGCTGCCGTGATGGCTGATAGTGGCACTCACCTTGCGCACCTTTCCCTCCGTGAGCCATTGAATCTTGTCTATCGAATGCGTCCCCAGATTCGCCAGGATCCCGCCGCCCGACTTGCTGCGCTTCAAAAACCAGTCCGGCCGGGAGGGCTGAAAGTAGTCGGTATGCCGGATGTCGTGAATCATCACCACCTGCCCGATCTCTCCGCGCTGCACCAGTTGTTTGGCATACAGGTTGTGCGCCATATAATGCTGCGTATGCCCGATCAATAGCCGAACATTGGCAGCTTGCGCCGCTTCCATAATACGGTCGCACTCCGCCGTGCTCAAGGCCATCGGCTTCTCCAGCATCAGATGACAGCCGCGTTCCGCCGCGAATACTGCCGCTTCCATATGCAAATAATGCGGCAATGCAATGGCCGCTGCATCCGGACGCTCCTGTTCGATCATCTCGCGATAATCCCGATAAGCGGTAATGCCGTAACGATCGGCGATCTCCCCGCCCCGGGACTCGTGGATATCCGCCACTGCGCAAGCTTCGAAGCCCGCGGTCCGGCCAATCGCATCGAAATGATGACTGGCGATGGCCCCTGCGCCAAGCACGGCTACTTTATAGTTCGGTCGCTGCATAAGCGTATCTCCTCTGCTCGTGTCTTCGCTTATTCCTGAGTGCAGGCTCCGCGTCCCGGTGCCTGCACGATCGTTCGGGGCACTCTCGCTCCGATACGGGTGACGATCTCATAGTGAATCGTGCCTGCTGCGTGCGCCAGCTCATCTGCCGTGATGACGGCGCCTTGCTCCGACGCGCCGATCAGGATCACCTCTGTGCCGATGATCGCCCCAGGCACCTCGCTCACATCCACCATCGTCTGGTCCATGCAGATGTTGCCGACGATGGGCACCCGCTGTCCGAGCACAAGGACGTACCCCTTGTTCGACAAGCTCCGGGGCAGCCCGTCCGCATAACCGATCGGCAATACGGCGATCCGGCTGTCGTGAGGGGCGCGGTGAGTTCCCCCGTAGCTCACCGCTCCCCCGGCGGGCAGGCTGACGATGTTCGCGACCGCAGTCTTGAGCGCCAGCGCTGGCAGCAGCGGCGGCAGCCCGCGCGCCGGCTCAGGATGAGCCAGCGGACTCAGCCCATACAGGCCGATACCCACCCTGGCCATATCCAGATGCATATGCGGGAATTTCATCGTTGCCGCCGTATTGCAGCAGTGCTTGATGGGAATCACGCCATGGCGCCGCTCGACCCCGGCAACAATCGCCCTATACCGTTGGAATTGCCGTTCCGTCATCGCCGGATCTTCCTCCGAAGCGCAAGCAAAGTGCGTATAGACGCCCTCCAGCGTGATCCATTGGCTTCGTGATGCAAGCGCAGCCAGTCTGTTCGCCTCCTCCTCCGTCGCCACTCCCAGCCTGGACATGCCTGTATCGAGCTTGAGATGGATTGCCGCAGCCTGCTGTACTCTCTCGCAGACGACGGCAATCTCCCTTATCACTTCGTCGGTGTATACGGTCATCGCAACATCGAAACGAACAGCGGTCTCCACAGCGGATGGCGGCGTGTAGCCCAGAATCAGGATCGGCGCGGTGACCCCGGCGTACCGCAGCGCGAACGCTTCTTCCGGGATCGCTACGCCGATCCGCTCCGCACCTTCTTCCAGCGCCAGCGCCGCTACCTCAGCCATCCCGTGGCCATAGCCGTCCGCTTTCACAACCGCCATAAGATGGCAGCCATTCGCCAGACTCCGTACGAATCTTCGGACATTGCCGCGAATCGCCGTCTCCGAGATCTCTGCTCGCGTGGGGCGATAGCTCACAGCCCTCTCGCGGAAGGGCGGGCGTTCCCCCGCACCGGGCACCTGCTGCTCCATCATCGAGCCAGCGCTTCCTGCACCGGTATACTGTTCAGACCGAGGTCGCGGGCTACCGCAGCGTGGGTCAGATGGCCTGCGGCCGCATTGACGCCCTCGGCCAGTGGCGGACTGGCCAGCACCGCCCCGCGGATTCCTTGTTCGGCGATCAGCCTGACATAGGGCAAGGTGGCATTGGTGAGCGCCATCGTAGACGTCCGCGGCACGGCTCCCGGCATATTGGCTACTGCGTAGTGGACCACGCCGTATCGGGTATAGGTAGGATCGGTGTAAGAGGTCTTGCGGTCGATCGTCTCGAATATGCCTCCTTGATCGATCGCGACGTCAAGAATGACGGACGCAGGGCTCATGTTCTTCACAATGGATGCATCGACGAGACGAGGCGCCTTGGCACCGGGTACGAGTACCGCACCGATAGCAAGATCTGCGCCAGCGACATGCTCTTCCAGCGATTCGCGATCAGACATCAGCGTATCGACCGTGCGCCCGAATAACGCCTGAAGCTGCCGGATACGGTCCGGGCTCTGCTCCAGTATGACGACCTGGGCGCCCAGCCCCGAAGCGATCAGCGCCGCATTCATGCCAACGACGCCGCCGCCGATAATCGTCACCTTGCCGCGCTTCACGCCAGGCACACCGCCCAGCAGGATGCCTTTGCCGCCGTATTGCTGCTCCAGCAGCCGCGCCCCGATCTGGGCAGCCATACGTCCCGCCACCTCGCTCATCGGCGTGAGCAGCGGCAGCGCACCATCCTTGCTCACAGTCTCGTAGGCGATGGCTGTCACCTTCTTCTCCATCAATGCCAGTGCAAGCTTCGGCTCGACCGCCAGATGCAGATAGGTGAACAGCAGCAGGCCTTCGCGGAACAAGCCGTATTCGGAGGGCTGCGGCTCCTTTACTTTGACGATGAGTTCGGCCGCTCCCCACACCTCCGCCGCCCCCTCTGCCAAGCTGGCTCCCGCCGCCGCGTAGTGCTCGTCTGTATAGCCGCTGCCTTCGCCCGCACCGCGTTCAACCATTACACGATGCCCTGCCCGCGTAAGCTCCGCCGCTCCTGAGGGCGCGAGCGATACCCGGTTCTCATTATCCATGACTTCTCTGGGAATCCCTATTATCATCGTAGCCATCTCCCTGTCTCTGTCTGTTGCTGATCAAATGGTGTAAAATACGTCCATGACCGACTGTGCAGCCGCTGTTGCAGCTCCCGGCATCATGTTCTTGCCGCAAGCAGCGCCGCCGCCTACCCTCTATATTTCCTTGCGCATCACAACGCGTCCGCGCACCACCGTCATGAGGCAGTCCAGATCATCGTCAACAATAATAAAATCGGCGTCCTTCCCTGCTTCCAGCGATCCTTTGCGCTCGCTTACACCCGCTTGCCGAGCCGGGACACTGGTCAGAGCGGGTAGCACCTGCAGCAGCGACAAGCCCGTGAAGCGGATCGTATTGCGCAGCGCAGCGATCATGGTCAACGAGCTTCCAGCCAGCGTCGAGCGATCCTTCAGATAGATCTGACCGTTCTCCATGACGGAGTGGCCATACTCGCCGTCCGGCAGTCCCGCACAGGTCACGGCATCCGTGATGAGGCAGACTTGCGAGATTGGCTTGGCCTCGAAGGCCAGTCGGATCATCTCGGGATGAACGTGAATCCCGTCGGCGATCAGCTCGATCGTCAGCTCCGGCAGCAGCAGTCCCGCCCCGGCGGCTCCGGGCTCGCGATGATGCATGGGCCGCATGCCGTTGAAGTGATGCGTCATATGCGTCACGCCGTGCCGGACCGCCTCCCGCATCTCAGCCAAGGTAGCGTCGGTATGACCGGCGGATACGGTCGCGCCAGCAGCCGCGAATAGCGCCGCCGTCGCAAGACCGCCAGGCAGCTCGGGCGCCAGCGTGACGAGGCGGATGCCGCCGCCCGCCGCCCCAAGCAGCCGCTCGGTCAACTGAGGCTCGGGATCGATAATATGCGCCTTGCTTTGCGCCCCGGCACGCTTCCCATTGAGAAACGGACCTTCGAGATGCACGCCAAGCAGCTCCGCTCCTGATACCCCCCGGTCTGCGGCCCGGCGCGTCTCGTGCAGGATCCGCTCCAGTTCGTCTCTCGAGTCGGTCTCCGTCGTCGCCAAGAAGGCTGTCGTCCCATGACTTGCGTGAAAGCGGCTCATCCCGTCCAGGTCCGCATAAGCGCCATTCATAACGCCATAGCCACCGCTGCCGTGCACATGCACATCGATCAGTCCCGGCAGCATCAGCCTTCCGCCCAGGTCGCAGCATTCCGCCCCCTCCACGGCTCTGCCCGGCTCTACCAGCTCTAGAATTACGCCATTTTCATCCACGAGCAGGCCATAGTCTGCCATGATGCCATGCGGAGCAGCAATTCTGGCGTTATACCATAAGGTGAGCTTCATCAGGCTCCTGCCCCTCTCTCCCTATCTCTAGTGCGTGTTCGATTCGAGGTTTGAACAACCTCTAAAACCATACGATACGGCCGACATCGGGAGTCTCCACGTTCCGTATCGCCTTGATTCCCTGGAATGTCCCGATCAGCTCGGGCAAGTCGAAATGAGACAGCACATCGTGCCAGTGACATCGAACATCATAGGCATAGAATCGTGTCTCCACCAGGTCCGCGAACGAGCGCGGCAAGTTCTCCAGATAGATCTCCTCGACGCGATCGTCGATGATGCCGGCCAGCAGCGCGTAGATCGCAGCAAAGCCTTTGCCCGCAACAGACAGCTTCGTGCCCGGACTGCGCTGCCGGATATAGTCCAGCGCCCGCAGCGCGTCGAACACCCGCATGCCTGGCAACGGCCGGCCCAGCATCCGCGCATCGCAGCCCAGCTTGTACTCCGTGCCGAACATCGCATCATAGTCTCTGCCATTCACCGCCCGGCTGCGAAAGGCCCCCGTCCCCCGGGGATCAAAGGCAAATACGCTGCCCTGCTCCGTCAGCTGCACCAGCCAATCATTCTCCAGATGAACGCCGCCGCTTCCCGCATCCTGGAGGAGCAAGGTCGTCCGCTCGGCCCTCTCACCTTCCTGCCCTACCCTCACGCCTTCCCGCTCGATATACATACCGCCCACCGTAATGTCCGGCTCGCTGAAGAAAAACACCTTCTCTTGAATGAACGCCTCCTGCATCACACAGCCCGCCCGGTCAATGCGTTCCGTCTGAATGCTGCGCGGATAGATCGGCCCTGCATAATCCGGTATGCGCAGCCAATCGCGCACGCTGCGCTTCATGCCCTCAGGATCGCCCGACAGCTGCCCCAGCCGCTCTTGCAACGGCGTCAGCCGCCGCGCATTCACCGCTTGCACGGAGAGCGCATCGGGATATTCCGCCAGCACTTGTCCGCTTGCCGTGCATTGGAGGTCTCTTACGCGTTCCGGCCGCACCTCTTCATCCAGCCGCACCGACGCCTCCGCGCCGTGGAATTGCTTGACGAACCAAGCGACCACCACCTTGCGCAGCGCATCGTTGAACGAATGCGTGCCCGGCACCAGGCCCAGCGACACTTGCTCTTCTGCCCCATACAATCCATAGATGTACCTAGCGCGCGCCAGCGCGTCCAGCGTTCCTTCCAGGCAGAAAAAATCCGACTCCACCGCGCCGATCAGCACCGGCTTGGGGGCGAATAGACTTACGTAATCGTCGTAGTCCATGCCCGCGCGTATGGCACCGTCCAAGATCTGCTCACCGTCCTGCGGCTGGCCCGTCTTCATGTACGACTCGCGGGAGGTCACATACGTACAAGGCGCCGCTGCGGCAAGACGATCCTCCAGCATCATGGCCAGCAGCGTCTGCAGGCCGCCGCCGGAGTTGCCAGTCATGCCGATTCGCGCGGCGTCGATCTCTTCCAGACCGCACAGGTAATCGACCGCCCGGACCAGATCCCAGGCGAAGTAGCGGATAATATGGCTGCCTGCCAGCTCGCACTGCAGCCCAAGGTACGTATGCTCGGCGTGCCAGCGGACCAGTGTCCGTCCGACCTGGACGTCATAACCCTGCATCCGCTCGCCTTGCGAGAGGGGATCGACAGCCAGCACGACCATACCGTTTTGCACCAGCTCAATGCACACCTTCTGATAGATCGGCGCCGCCTTTCCCGCCTCGATATGTCCGCAGCCGAATAAAACAGCCGGATACGGCCCCTCCCCTACGGTCGGTACGTATAAGTTGGCGGTCACATAGACGCCGGGCAGACTCTGGTAGACGATCTTCCGAATCTCGTAGTCCTCCCGCTGCAGCTTGCCTGTACAGGCCGCCAAGAGCGGTGTCTTCTCCGCCGGCCAGCCGCCGACAAGCGTCTCCACGTACGCCTTCAAGCGCGTCCTGCGCTTTTCAAAATCGGCAGCATTCCTCAGATTGTCCTTCTCTTCATTCGCCTGCGCGATCGCCTCTCGCGCTCCCCGCAGCAGGTAGTCCGGCAACTGAGCACTCACATCGTAATATCCGCTTGCATACTGACCCAGACCCATGACCAGCTCCCCTTCCCTAAATAAAGGGCCCCTCAGCGCTGGCTTTCGGCTGGGGGACCTCCTTTTCGTAAATAGTATCGAATTCCTTTGATTCCAGGACCCCCGCCGAGCACCTGAGTATGCCGCGAAGCAAGGTCCCTGCGTTGTCGGGAATGCTTTTAATTCAATTGCGCAACATAGTCGTTAAAATTAACCGTCTCGCCTGTCACACGGGACTGCTCTGCAGCGAAGGCGATCAGATGATTGCGCGCCGACACCATGCCCGGTGAGCTGCCATGCCTGTCGTTGCTCTCCAGCTGGCGGATGAAATCGCTCATAATAAGCGTATCTGCACCGCCGTGTCCGCCCTCAATCTGCTCCGGTTGAGCCGTATAGCGTTCGCCGTTGAACCGAATGACCTCCAGCTCGTTTTTCTTCTCATAGCCGCGAATTTCACCGTTTGTCCCCATAATCTTGAGACTGCGGGTATTGTCCGTGGAGAATGCCGCCATCGTGAACGATACCGTTACCTCATTGTCGAAGAGCAAATTGACCACCTGATGATCGACGACGTTATTGTCGCAGCGGTAGACGCAGCGGCCGTAAGGGCCCTCCTCCAGCGCCTTCCATCTGGCCTCCAGCGAATTATCCAGCGACACGATGTTCTGCGGCCACTGATCCTTCTCGTTGTAGTACCATTTGATCGCCGAGAACGGGCATTCGTGCTCGACCTTGCAGCCGTCTACACATCGCTCGGTCGAGCCCTCCGGTGCATTCGCTTCCTTGAAGTAGGACAAGCTGCCGAACGAGGATATCTGTGTGCATTCCGCTCCGACAATATGCTGGATCATGTCCATGTCATGGCAGCACTTAGCCAGAATCATCGGACTTGTCTCATCCGAACGGCGCCAGTTGCCGCGCACGAAGCTGTGTGCCTGGTGCCAATAGCCCACGTTCTCCGTCCATTGAATCGACATGATCTTGCCGATCGCACCGCTGTCCACCAGCGCCTTCAGCTTGCGGAAGTAGGTCGAATACCGCATCGTATGACAGACCGTCAGCGTCCGGCCAAGCCGCTCTGCCTTTTCCGCAATCGCCAGTGATTCCACGGGGTTGTTGGCCATCGGCTTCTCCAGCATAATGTCATAGCCCATATCCAGCGCTTTCATAGAAGGCGCATAATGGTCATCGTCCTGCGTACAGATCAGCAGCGCGCGGCACAGCTGCGGCTGATCCAGCAGCTCCTTCCAACTGGAGAACACTCTCTCCTCCGGGATGCCGTGCAAACGGGCGAACATTTCTCTTCGTTCCTTATCCGGCTCAGCCACCGCTACGAATTTGATTTCATTGGGTCTTTTGAGTGCATATGATGCATAAGCGAACATTCCTCTGCCGCCAGCGCCCAGCAAGGCTGCTTCAATCATGGTTAATCCCTCCGATGTTCATTCATCCTTTGACTGATCCCAGCAGGACCCCTTTGACAAAATACTTCTGCAAGAACGGGTACAACAGCAGGATTGGCAAGGTACTGGAAATAATCGTTGCGAACTCCAGCGCGTCGGTTGCCACCATATCTCCCCCTGCCGATGACTGTGACGCCAGCTCATCACCCAATTTGCCCTCAATGATGAGATCCCTGAGGATCAGCATAAGCGGGAATAATTCGGGACTGCGCAAATACAAAATCGCGTTATAGAAGTTGTTCCAAAGCCCAACAGCCGCGAATAAGCCGATTGCCGCATAGACCGGCTTGGAGAGGGGCACGACGATCCTCGCAAATAAACCGAGATCATGCAGCCCGTCTATCCGTCCGGCGTCGAACAGCTCCTCAGGAAGATCCTGGAAGAATGTACGGAAGACGAGCAAATTAAAGGTACTGATCGCACCTGGCAGGATCATGGCCCAGGGCGTATTGAGAATGCCGATTTCCTTGACAACCAGAAAGCTGGGAATCATGCCTCCTCCAAACAGGATCGTAAACACAATCGCCATCATAAACACTTTGCGAAATATCATCCGCTTCTGGGACAAGGCAAATGCGCCCATGGATGTGATTACCAGGCTGATCACCGTACCGACAACCGTATAAAAAATCGTGTTCCGGTATCCGGTAGCAATCCTTTCATCAGCGATGACCCTCTCGTACCATTGTGTCGTAAAGCCTACCGGCCAAAACGATACTTCTCCTCGCATCACGGAAAGCTCATTGCTTAGCGATACGCTGGCCATGTACCAGAACGGATAGAGGGTGACGACCATCAGCACGATCATGAAGATGACATTGAGCACATCAAACCAGGTTAGCTTCTTCTTCATTGTCCGCCCTCCTCTACCACAAACTTGTTTCTCTCGTCTTGCGAGCCAGATAATTGGCACCGACGATTAATGCAAATCCGACAAGTCCATTAAAGACACCGATAGCGGTAGCATAGCTGAAGTTGCCCTGCAGCAAACCTACGCGGTACGTATAGGTCGAGAATATATCCGCCGTGCTATAGATGAGAGGATTGTACAACAGGAAAACGCGCTCGAATCCTGTTCCCAGCAATCCGCCAATATTCAAAATGAGCAGAATGATAGTAATCGGAACGATACCCGGAAGGGAGACGTGGATTGCTTTCTTCCAGCGTCCCGCTCCGTCAAGCTCTGCCGCTTCGTACAGAGCCGGATCGATCGATGTCAATGCGGCAAGGTAAATAATCGTTCCCCAACCCACTCCTTGCCAGATGCCCGCCGAGACGAAGATCGTCCGGAACCAATCGGGCTTGGAGAGAAAATAGATCGGCTCTATCCCAAACAGTCCAATGACATTATTGATCATGCCGCCGTCCGGAGACAGGAACATAACTACCATACTTGCGATTACAACATTCGAGACGAAGTAAGGCATGTAGCTTACCGTTTGCACCAATCGCTTGAATGCCATGTTTCGAAGTTCATTCAGCAGCAAGGCGAGGATGATGGGGGCCGGGAAGCCCCAGATCAATGTGTATACGCCAATCAGCACCGTGTTCCTTAGCAGCTGCAAAAAATCAGGGTTGTCAATAATAAACATTTTGAAGTATTTGAAGCCTACCCAATCGCTGGCCCATACGCCGGCGAACGTATTGTAGTCTTTGAAGGCCACGACAATGCCGAACATGGGACCATATTCGAAGATCAGATAATATAAGGCAGCGGGCAGAAAAAGCAGCAACAAGTATTTACTATCGTCCAGTCTCTTCCATATTGGTCTCTTGATACGACTGTTCATCATTGGCGGCCTCCCTTAAGCTTACTCCGAACGAGCGTACGCCTCTTCAAACACTTGCAGCACATCGTTCATGCCAAGATTATGCAATCCTTCGACATACGCATCCCATTCGGTCAGCGGACGTTGGCCAATAATAAACTTGCTGACATTCTCAGACGTGTATTTGTCAATCGCTTCGCGTTTGATCGAGATCGCTTCTCTCTCCTCTTTCGAGAAGACCGCCACCTCAGGGGCAGGACCGATATGCTTGGACGCCTCATCATAAGAAGCTTTGGTTTCTTCATTGAATAACGAAACATTCGCCTCATTGTCGAACCAGGCGCTTACACCTGCCGTACGCAAGCCGTATTCGATCGAGCGAACAGCCGTATCCGTGATCTCAGGCAAATATTGATTTTTGCCGTCTACCTTCTCGTAAGTCACGCCTTCCTTGCCCCAGCTGAGCATCTCGCGTGCTTCCTCTGTGAACAGCGAATCGATAAATGCAAACGCGGCGTCCTTGTTCTTAGATGTCGTCGTAACCGTCAAGCCTTGCTGGAAAATAAACTTCTCGCCATGAATTCCCTCGTGTCCCGCTCCTCCTGGAGGGGTGAACTGCGCCATCTTGAAGTCCGGATTGGCTTCTCGGGCAAGATTGTTATAGGTGTCGATATTATTAATGTACCCGAACAAGATGAAGGTTTTGTCCGTTGTCACCAGCTCATTGCGCTTGTTGTTGTCAAGGTTACCGAACTCCTGCGGAATCAGCTTCGCCTGGTACGCGTCAGCAAGGAATTGAAGCGCTTCCCGGTAGCTCTCTTCGCTTGGGCCGAAGCGCCATTCCCCTGCTTCTTCGTTATAATAGTAGGAGTTGTTCGTACCGAAGCTCAACGCAATTTGGTTCATCGCACCCCAATCAGCAATATAGAGCGGATAGCTGTCCGGATACAGCTCCTTCAGTTGGACCAGCACATCGTACAGCTCATCGTAGGTAGCCGGTGTTGCAATGTTGTGCTTCTTGAAAATATCTTCCCGGTGCAGCCACAGGCCGTCCCAGTCGCCAAATGCGCCATGGGCGGGATGCATGTACAGCTTGCCGTCATGCGAGAGCAGGCTGTTCGTTTCCTCTGGATGATCATCGATGAAGGCTTGGAGATTCGGCATCTTATCCATATGCTCCAGCAGGTCCACTAACGCGCCGTTGCCGCCGTTCTCATGGATAATATCCGGACCGGACATCCACATCAGATCAGGCATGTCGCCGGATGCGATGATAAGCGGGATCGCTTCCCACCAATTGCCCTGGTAGCCGCTGACCTCAAGTTCTACATTGGCGTAATCCTCCAGAAGCTCATAGACAAGCCAATCCTCCTGAAGCGGCCAGGCTGCGTGGCTTTGCACCATCATGGACAGCTCCGCCGGCGGCGCCTCATTGTCCGCACCATTGTTAGTTTCCACATTGTTGGCAGGCGGGTTGTTGCCATTGTTGCCCGAACAGCCAGCTACCATCGAGACCGTCAGAATGGAAGCAGCAATTATAGACCATTTTCTCGACATACATGAACTCCCCCTTAGAGTGGATTAAGCTTGTTTGCTTGTGCCTGCTTGTTGGTTTCCTTTGCCCTTTAATCATAAGATAACTGCCAGCCTTTCCGATACATACGAATGCAGACAATGGTCGACCGTCGTTATCTCTTTTATCCCATGTTTTACTGATCGCCCATGTCTTACGCCCCATATAAGGTATCTATCCGTTTGTTGTAGTAGAGATCGGTTAGGGGCTTATCCTTTGGCGAATTTGCTATAATGATAACGTATCCACCTGCATCACAGAGAGGAAGGAGCGTGCAGATGACTCTGCGCCGTGTATTCGCCAAGCTCATCTCCGACCGTTCCATATTGACCAAGCTGATTGTGTCGCTTTTTATCATCGTCATGCCTCTGTATGCCTTCAACTACTATATTAATCAGATCGGCGCCGACAAAAATCGACACGAGATCGAATACGCACTGATGAACTCCCTTCAATCCTATAACAATATCCTGGACAATGAATTTCTTCGGATCCAGCAGCTGCTGGACAAAAGCGCGCTTGATATCGCGGTCTCCCATGTCGAGCTTCTCGAAGACACGATTACACCTGTAGAGAAGTCGATCTATTTCGAATATATCCGCAATCATTTAAGCCGTATTCAGTACTCAACCCGGTTTATCCGGGATACGGAAGCTCATATGCCGATCATGGATATTACCTTATCGCCTCTGGGGAACAAGGAATTCGATAGCGGGACGTTCGAGGCATTGACCCGGCAGGGCGATCCCTTTATTTTTTGGAATGGCGAACTGTATATGAATACACCATTTGTTACGGCTCGCAACGACGGCAACGGCTTGTTCATCTTGGCCGTTACCGTATCCCGAGAGGTGATCTCGAGCTATTTGTCCAAGATCATGAGCTTTGAACGCGGTAGTGCCTTGCTGTTTAATGGCGACAATACCTGGGAGATCTCCACGGACCGCCACAATGCTACTGATGCCGAAGTTAAGCAGCATGTGATGACAGACGCTGCGAACGATCCAGGCCCGCCTGCACCTCGCATGCTGAACCGGGAGATTTCCGGGGAGCCTTACACGATTGTCTATGAGCGTTCGACCTATTCCGACGGGATGCTTGTTGCATACGCGCCGCAATCAGAGATTTACGGATCCCTGAGCATCTATCAGAAGTTTTTCTATACGATGTCTGTCCTCTCCATTCTTCTCATTGTGTTGATCTCTCTGGGCATCTACAAGCTGATCCACAAGCCGATGCGCAGTCTGGTACACGCGTTCCGCCGTGTGGAGATCGGACAGCTGCAGTTCACCTTGGAGCCGCAGAGCGAGGATGAATTTGGCTACCTGTACAGACGCTTCAATACGATGACAGAAACGCTCAATACGATGGTCAATGTCGTCTATGAACAAAAGCTGCTCGGACAACGCTCGGAGCTGAAGCGGCTGCAGTCCCAGATCAATCCCCACTTCCTCTATAACAACTTTTTTGTACTGCAGCGGCTGATTCGGTCCAAACAAATCGATAAAGCCGCGACATTCACAGAATATCTGGGCAAGTACTTCCAGTTCGTCACACGGGATGCGGCAGACGAGATCACGCTGGAGGAGGATGTGAAGCATGCCGGACATTATTTGGAGATCCAGCAGGTGTGCTTTGACCGGCGTGTGGCAGTCTCGCTGCAGCCACTCCCCGACGAAATGAAGCGTCTGCTGGTCCCTCGTCTCATCGTGCAGCCCCTCATCGAGAACAGCTTCCACCATGTATTCGAGCATCAGTTGGCCGAGGGCTTCCTGTCCGTCTCCTTCCACACCGATGAACAGGCGTATCGTATAACGGTAGAGGACAACGGTCAGCAGCTCGATGACAAGCAGCTGGACGCGCTGTCGCAGAAGCTGACCACCGCCGACAAGCACGCCGTCGAGAGCACCGGCATCGTCAATGTTCATCGCCGGTTGCGCTTGAAGTTCGGAGAACAATCGGGGCTGCAGCTGTCGCGAAGCCAATACGGCGGGTTGAAAGCACAGATCATCATCGAAAAAAAGGAAGGTGAAGCCTGATGCTGCGTCTGCTGGTCGTAGACGATATGCCGATCATAGCCGATGGATTGTATGAGCTGTTCCGTGAAGAGCAGCGAATGCCGACCCAGGTGTTCAAGGCGTATTCTGCCCCCGAAGCCATCCGCATCATAAAGGCGGAGCCGATCGATGTTGTTGTAACAGATATTAAGATGCCGGAGGTGTCCGGGCTGGAGCTGCTGAAGCAGATCAATGAGCTGAGACCGCAATGCAAAGTGATCTTCCTGACCAGCTACCATGACTTTGAATTCGCCAGGGAAGCCGTCATTCTCGGAGGCTTTGACTTCATCCTGAAGACGGAGGGCGATGCGCGGATTCAGGAGGCGGTCTATAAGGCGGCAGAAGAGGTGCTGGAGGATCGAGAATCGCATGAGCTCGTGGAACGAGCGCAGGCGCAGCATCAATTGGCACTGCCTATGCTGCAGCAACAATTCCTGTTGGAGCTGCTGCAGGGCCGGCCGATCGCGCAAGCCGATCGCAGCGGACAATTGCGCGCGCTGGAGATTAAGCTGAAGCCCGAGCTTCCCGTTCACCTCGTCGTGATCCGCATCGACCGCTGGAAATTCTCGATGAACTGGTCCGACCGGGCGCTGCTCCTCTATTCCGTTCAGAATATTATGGACGAATATTTATCGCCGCGCGTGCGTCTCCACACCTTGGCGCTGGATTCCTCTCATATCGTGGGACTGTGGCAGCCGCTGGAGCCGCAGCCTTCCGACAAGGAGGCGAGCAAGACGTTCCGTTTCTTCTACGGCACGCTCGAAACAATCCAGAATACATGCCGGGAGCTGCTGAAACTGCATATTTCGGTCATTCTCGGGAAGGACGCTGAGGCGTGGAAGGGCATCGGCGACAAGCTCCATCGGCTGGTGCTCCTGCTGCAGAGCGGTATCGGACGCAACCACGAATTGCTGACGACGGATGAAGAGCTGATGACCGCGCGCGACGGCAAAGCCATGCAAGAGGACGCGTTGACCGAGCCAGGCATCTATTTGCCGTTGATGCAATACGCTTCCCTGCCTGCCTTGCTGGCCAGCGGCAAACAGGAGGAATTCATGGCGTTGTTCGAGGAGCTGGTCGTTATGGTTAACGAGGCGGGCGATCATATCGGGCTCAAGCTGGAGGCGCTGCATTATCTGGCTTCCATGTTTTTGGGGTATATGAACCGCAGGCGGCTGCTAAGCGAGGTGACGGAGCGGTTCGGCAGAGAGCGGCTGAGTCATTTCGATCCCGGGAGCGACTGGTCCCAGGTAGTCGTGTATTTCAGGGAGCTTGCCGTCTATCTGTTCCAGCACAGCTCCTTCGAGCAGGAGGATCGCTCCAACCGGCTGGTGCAGAATATACAGCAGTACATTCTGAGCCATCTGAAGGAAGACCTCTCTCTTACCCGTCTTGGCGAGCGCGTCCACCTGAATCCGACTTACCTCTCCCGGCTCTACAAACAAATTACGGGAGAAGGCATCTCCGACTATATTATGGAGGCGCGGATGGAGCGGGCCAAGGCGCTGCTCGAGCACAGCGAACTGAAAATTCATGAAATTGCGGAAGAGGTGGGCTACCAGTCCGGCATTGCCTTTACGCGATTCTTCAAGAAGATGATTCACTTCACGCCGCAGGAGTACCGCGACATGCAGATGCATCGAAATAATTGAAGCGGTTGAAGTGCTGTCGCGATTACCCAAGCAACCGCCGAACTGGAGAACGGCCTAAAGACAAAAGTGCATTTAGCAGAGGCTGCGGGGCAGTCTTTAGTGGGATTAGAGACAAAAGTCAGCTTGCCCTCAAAAGCGCCGATGGGTACGGAATCGATTCTGGTCAACGCTTTCTGGAAGAAAGCGACTTCGGGAGCATAAGCTCCGAAGCGTTCGCCCGAGAGCTTTTCGCAGAAAAGCTAGCTTCGGAAGCATACGCTGTCCCGGATTCCCCCCCCCTTAAAAGGGGTCCAAAATTCAAGAAATCTGGGAATAACAGCGATCGGAAGAACGATCCGTTACCTTGAGGCTTTATTTTTCAACAGTCTGAAAAGTGCATTTAATCGCACGGAAATTGGATGCCCGCTTTCGATTTATCCTGACTATTGCATCTGCCACTGTAACGCATTCAGGATAACGGTGGCCGCCTCCGCTCGCGTGGCGCGTTCATCCGGCGCGAAGCTGCCGTCCGTTCTGCCCTGCATCAGTCCGGCCTCAGCGGCTGCTGCCGCATAGGACTGCCCCCAGGCAGGGATGCGGTCATGATCGGAGAAGTGCTGCTGGTCTGGGACTGTCTCCGAGATCTCTAATGCACGGACGATAACTGCCGCCATCTCCATTCGTGTAATCGGAGCATGCGCCCGGAAGGTGCCGTCCTCATAACCCGTTACCAACCCTGCGCGGACTGCAGAGGCGATATGCGGGCCTGCCCATGCCGGTATGGCATCCTGGTCCGAGAACCTCGCAGCCTCGCCGTTGTCTGCAGGCAGCATGAGTGCCCGTGCCAGCATGACAGCAAACTGCGCGCGCGTCACTTCGTTTTGCGGCTTGAACGTCCCATCCTCATAGCCAGTCACGAACCCCAGATTGACGGCTTTTCCTATGATCTCTTCTGCCCAATGTCCTTTGATATCAGACAGTTGGACGCCAGCCGCTCTATCATCTGCCAGCTCAACAGTAAGCCCCGGCTCATAATCCACCCCTGCGATATCGGTGTTCACCAGTCTGACCGCATCCAAGCCAAGCTGACTGTCACCGCTCCGTATCCGTTCGAATGTAAGGACCGCCAGGTCGATGTCGCCGTTCTTACCTTCACTGTGTCCCATCTGCGTATGCGCTACGCGCAAGCGATGCCCGCTCACGATCGGCTCGAGCGAGAAGCCTTGCTGCTGGGTAACGGTATCTATCAGCCTCCAGCGAAGCGCGTCGAAAGTCAATTGCAGTTCGTAGGCGTAGACGTCCGTTGCCTCTCTCGCCGCAACGGTTACTTCCAGCTGACCGCCGGACGGGACCGCCTCCAGGATAAAATAAGTCGGATCCTGCCCGGACACTTGTGTGCTGACTCCAGGGGGATCATCTTCTGCTAAAGCGCTCATGGGAATCGCGGCGAACAAGAGTACACTCGTCAACCATAACTTGACTCTCCGTTTCATTCTGCTCCATCCTCTCTGGCAGAACGAGAAGCAGGCGCAAGCCTGCTTCCCTGCTCTGATCATGTCTTCAATACGGCTTCAGCCACTCGTCCAGGATCATGCGTGCAACGGCCGCGATAACGTCGATCGTAATCTCGCCGTGACCGAGCACGTCGCCTTTCTCAATCTCCAGCCAGTTGGCATCACTGCTGCTTACGCCGTAGTAGCCTGCCAGAAGCGACAAGTCGCGGATTGTAATGGAAGTTGCCCCTTCGATAAATGAGACCACACCCGTTGCAAACTGCTGCACAGCCTCATCCAGCACGGCCTTCGCCGCATCCACCGCTGACTGGCTCGCAGATGCGTTGCTGCGCACGGCCTTCGCCTCGTCAATCGCCGTTTCGAGTGCATCCATGCTCGCTTCCGGGTATTGACCCAGCTTGGTACCCTCATCCGCTGACGCCAGTCTTGCCTCTGCCGCCGTGATCGCCGACTGCAGTGCGGAGAAGTTGACCGGGTTGACGACGACATGAACTGACTGCTGGAACGTCCGAATTGCCGCCTGCAGCGCCGTAATTGCATCATTTATCATGGTCTGCGTCGCATCGCCGTCGGTATATACGGCGTTAGCAGTCTGTATAGCCGTCCAAAGCGCCGTCTTAGCCGATGCCGGATATTGGCCGGGCGCTGAGCCCGTCGTCGCAGCGTTATGCGTTTGTGTCGCACTTTGTATGATCGCTTGCAAGCCCGCTTTATTTGCCGATATGATCGCTATGGACAGTTCGGCAGCTGTCACATCCAGCGTCTGGCTGTTCCCTGCCATGGACACCGTGAAGTCCGACAGCGCGAAGGCCGTATTGCCGGCAGCCACTCCGTCCTTCACTTTGCCATACAGCTTGAATGCGGACAGATCGCCGCTGACTGCATGGGTGTCACCAGCCGTTACCATGATGACCCGTATCTGACCGTCAGCCTCTCGCACTGCGCTCGATAGGGCGAAGTTCGGCAGCAGCGACTCGATTGCCGACTCCGCCAGCGTGACGATGCCGCCGCTGGTGACCGTCTCGAATTCCACCTGGTCCGGATCGTAGCTCACGATCACGTCCAGTGCGGTGAACGGCTGCGTCATCTCGCCCACACCTACCGTCAGCTCCAGCTCGTCGCCTGGCATTAACGGGCCGGTTGTGCCGGTCAGTCCGCCTTGCGGCCCCTCCGGAACCTCCACGCCGGACGCTCTGCTCACCAGCAAGTTATCGAAGGTACGGTTGACATTGTCACCGAAAGGCGTGTTCAACTGGTTCACCCGATTTCGGATCTCTACAGCATTGATGCCGTATTCCGTATACGCGCCTCTCCAGTTCAACCCGGTTTGACTGCTCTCGATCTCATCATTGACGCGAAGCACGTAGACGCCGTTGCTTTGCCCCGGATCATTTAACTTCACGTAGATGTCGATCTTCTGCCATTCGGGAATGTCCGAGGACAGCATCACTGGTGTCGCACCGTTAAGCGTATGAGCCAGCGTAGCGCCTGTCGGCTCACCGAGCTCATCGAACTCGGCAACATACAGCTTGGATTGCAGCACACCGCTCTGATCGGGATATCCGACCTCGACTTTGACGAAGGGCTCGTATCCGTCCGTGGTGGGTTCCCCATATGCATAGAGATTAGCCAGCGGCCCCGTGCTGCTATTGCCGGCTGGATTTTGCGTGCTCTTCACATAGAAGCGCCAATTGATCTCGTCCTCCGCGATCTCGGAATCGCCTTGAGGCTTGAAGAAGGCGTCATCCGGCGTTTTGCCGAAGGCCGCTCTCATGAAGGTATCATAGGCTGTCCCTGCCGGATCACTGGCATGAAACCCATAATAGGATGACATCGCGTTGGAGCCTTCTACACCCCGGCTATGCTTCTTGAACCGTCCAAACGACTGGTAAGCGGCATAGTACTTGTCGCTGTTGAGATCCAGATTGTTCAGGTTGTCGACGTGATTCTCAAAGTCATCGCACAGGATCCAATCCTCCTGGAAGCTCGCGCATTCATTGACAGGAATGATCTCCGTCACTTCATCGTAGTTCAGCGAAGCTGGCGGACCGCTCAGCAAGGAAAAGTCATCGATATACGTATGAACGGTTTCGTCAAATCCGGTGTTCATCCATCCCATCAGGTAGCCGTGATCAAAAATATTAAACTCCGCCTTCTCCGGACCTCCCTCGAAAGGCCATGTATTCAGCGTGTGATGATTATAAATTTTGTGTCCGTTCACCCACATCTCAACAACGCCATCGTATTGCTGATAGCCGCTCGCCGTTTTCATGTGGACGATATACTCCACCCAATCGCCCCGCAGGTCTTCATCCTGGATGATTCCCTGACCGTCAGATGGCACTTTGTCATATACGCCCGACGCGGCTCCGTCCGGTCTCCACTTCAACGCCGCTGACGAATTGCCCGTCTGGCCGATCGGTTCCGTCTCAATGGCATACAGGGTAAAGGACGAGGCGTTATGTGCGTCCTTGTTACCGAGCGAGAAAAACTTGTTGTTGTTGAACGGAATCGGATCGACACGGTGCTTCCACTCCGCTCCCAGTCCCTCCGTTCCGTCGGGATAGTATTGATACCAGCGGAACCATACCTCTTCCATCGGCTGAAGGATATCAAAACGTTTCTCCATCCAGTTATCCGTCCCGGAGTCGACGGCATCATATGTAAATTTCATGCTGTAGTCCCCGGTGCGGGAGATATCGTCGCTAATGTCGAAATCGCCGTGCTGGAAGCCTCGACTCGGTCCCCATGCAAAGTATTCATTGTCATACGTATCATCCCCTGTGTTGAACGAATCGTAGAACAGTGTAATGTTCTCATCATCCACAGGAATATTGACGACAGGTTCCTCTTCATCGGACAGCGAGGCAGGAGGCCCGGACAACAAGGTGAAATCATCGATATACGTGGCGGAGGTTGCATTCATCCCGCTGTTAAACCAGCCCATAATATAGCCGTGATTAAAGCTGTTGAATTGCGCCTGCGCCTCATTTCCGCCGATGGGCCACGTATTGAGATCGTGATAGTCAAAGATTTGATTGCCATCCACCCACATCTCAACGATGCCATCCTCTTGCTGATAGCCGCTCGCCGTCTTCATATGAACGATGTATTCTACCCACCTGCCCCTGGTGGTTGCATCCTGGATGACCCCTCCGTTGATGGGATCCTTCCCGTATTCTCCCGATCCTGCGCCGTCAGGTCTCCACTTGAGCGCAGCCCGCGAGTCCCCTTCACTCCCCCATAAGGTCTCGGCTTCGATGGCATACAAAATAAATGATGAAGGATTCGACCAGCCGTCATTGCCGATGGACAGCAGCTTGTTGTTGTCGACATCAATATCGTTGCGGTGATGCCAGGCCGCACCGAGCCCCTCCGTCCCGTCCGGATAGTATTGGTACCAGCGAATCCAGAGCTCGTCCATGGGCTCAAGGATATCAAAACGTTTCTCGATCCAATTATCTTCACCGGGATCAGTAGCGTGATAGGTGAATTTCATGCTGTAATCTCCAGTGCGGGCAAATTCATCGGTAATCTCAAAGCCGCCCGTGGAATCGCCCCGGGTATCCGCCCATCTGAAATATGCATTCTGATGTGTGTCATCTCCGGAATCAAAGCTGTCATGAAACAAAATCGGTTCCGTTTCTTCCGCTGCAGCCGACCATACTGAAAAACAAAATATCGTGAGAATTCCGACAATGATGACCAAACTTAGCCGCTGCACGGCTAGGGATGCATTGGTGCGCGTTATCGTATGCATGAAACAATCCTCCTTGTTTTTAAGTTGTGCCGATTTCGTGCTGCTCATTGAGTTTCCTGTTCCCCTTGATTGAGATGGTTGGCCCCCCTCCAAACGGACACTTGATTTGAACGCGCCTTCATTATACTGTTTGCATCCTTGAGCGGTCTCTTATCAACTTGTTACAATAGCAAACCGATGATGATGATCTACACCATTCCTCCATCGCCGGCCCTAAGGACCTTGTCCTATTCAGATAGTTAAGTCAATATCGGTTAGTGACCTATCGATTAGTCAAGGTGAAGCGGCTTCGCCTAGGAGTTTTGCAAAGCAAAACTAGCTTCGTAAGCACACGGCGAAATGCGTTTCATTCCGGAGAATTCTAAGCTGATATATGTGTGCGGTGAACGGTCGGACCAGTCGCTAGTGCCACGAGATCGCAGCATGAGCTGCTCCAACGACCCTTTCTGCCGCTATTGTACCGCAATTTACGGCTTGAGCTCCTCCAACGACCTTTTCTGCCGCTATTGCGTCGCAATCTACGGCTTGAGCTCCTCCAACGACCCTTTCTGCCGCTAATGCCGCATTTTTTCTAGCCTGACTCCCAGGAATCATATACGATATAAATGAGCACCACAACGAACCGGACCCAGGGGATCCGGTTTCATCCTGTTAGGTGACCTCGCGTTCGAAGCGATGAAGCAGATCGTCGCCCGACTCCATCATATGCCGCAATAATCCTTGCCTCAGCTCTGTTATACGTTCCTGATATGCAGGATCGTTGATCCGATTCATTAAGGCGTGCGGGTCCAACTGCAAGTCGTAGAATTCCTCTTTGGTCCGATACAGGAACAACCTCACACGTTCTCGCACCGCAAGGTCATCGTCTGCCGCTTCTTCCATCGCCCGGAAGGTCAGCCCGCTCTGTGATTCGTTCTCGAACCGGACATGCTGATCCGACCACGCGTTATAGATATAGCCACAGCTCCGGTTCTGATAACAGCGCATCGGATAGGCCTTGTCCCCGGCTGTGCGATGGAAGACCGTGAATATCCCTTCTCTGCCGGATTGGGCTTCCCCACGAAGCACAGGCAGGAAGGAACGGCCGTCGAGCCCCACAGGGTGCGGCAGCCCGGCGATCTCCAACACTGTCGGCATCAAGTCGATCCCGGCAATCATATGCTGGCGATCTACCGTGCCTGGCTTGATCTCGCCGGGCCATCGCATGATCCAGGGCGTCTTGGTGCTGTTCAGGTAACAGTTCGTCTTCGCAAAAGGGAACGCCATGCCGTTGTCACTCAAAAAAATGACAACTGTCTGCTCCTCCATGCCGGAATCGCGCAGTGCCTGCAATAAGGCGCCAACGGTATCGTCCAGTCTGCGAACGGAAGTATAATACTGGGCCACCTCCTTGCGAACATCAGGCACATCCGGAAGGAAGGGCGGCACTTCGATTTCTTCGGGACGGTAGATTCTCTCCGCCTCCGTATGGTGGCCGAATTGTTCCCTCTCCTGATCGCTGCCTGCGAACGGGCGATGCGGGTCATGCGAGTTCGCCATGAGAAAGAAAGGCCTGCCATCCGCCCCCGCCTGATTCATGAATTGCAGGGCATGCCTGTAATACACCTGTGGCGAACGGCCCAGACCGCTTTCCTCCTCCATCGTGCGAGTATAGGCATCCCAGCAAAATTTATGTCTGGGCGCCAGATGATCCTCCTTGCCAATGATGCCGTTCAGGTAGCCCGCAGCGTGCAGCTGCTCCGTCAGCGTCGGCACATCCTCGCGAATTGGCTGGAAGCCGCAGGCCCCGTTGCGATGGGGATACCGGCCCGTCATCATCGCGGAGCGGGAAGGCTGGCAGACAGCAATTGTGACATGGGCATGCTCGAACCGGATCCCCTGCCTTGCCAGTCGATCGATATTCGGCGTACTGCCCTCGACCGGACATCCGTAGACGCCTACAGAATCATAATTCAGATCATCTGCCGTAATCAACAGAACATTAGGCTTCATGACTCCTATCCCTCCCATTCATAAGGATGCCGCCTTCGCAGCTCCGCTGCCGCCTCGCCCCTGCCGGTTGCCTCCAGCCGTTTCACATACGCCGGCAGATGTCCCTTGGCATGGAACGGTCCGCCTTCCTTCATCACCGTCCATAGCGGATCCGTATCGAAGGGCATCGTGCTCATCATTTCGTCATGCCATTCATTCAGATAGTACACCGCTTCTTGGCATAGCTCTCTCCGCTCCAGCGCGACATCGAATTGCTCATGCGGATCGTCCTTCACATGGAACAGCATTTCCTTGGGAAATAAATGATAGCCGTCATGATACGTGCGCAGATACAGCCAATCTCCGAATCTGACACTGCGTTGGCATACATGGGCGCATTGGCCCAGTACCAGGTACTCCCTGCCGCATTCGCTGCCCTGCTGAATCGCCGGGGCATAGCTGCGTCCATCCCACATGTTCATCGGCTCGGTGCCCAGCATCTCTGCCAAGGTCGGCAGAAAGTCGATATGATAATGAAGGCCTTGGATAACAGCGCCTTCCGCTCCACCCGGCCACCGCACGATCATCGGAATTCGACACGTCCCCTGATCGGCCGTCCCGTGCTCACCGTAGATGCCAAGCTCCCCCATATTCTCGCCATGATCAGCTGTGATGACGATCACCCATCGCCCGCGGATTCCATCCCATGCTTGCCCGTGTCGTACACTTCATGAAAGCCGGCGTTGAAGGTCCAGGCGGCATGACGGCTGGCGAACGGGCTGATACATGCCGTGCGGTAACCCAACTGCCGCAAAAAGCCCGGGAGACTGTGCTGAGCCAGCGCATCCGTAAATGCTCTCCCAGCCCCCTCTTGACGATAGTAGGCCGCTGTGCCGCCATGCCCGACTAAGCCCGTATGAATGCCGAATCTGCCCGACATGAAGGCGGTCCGCGACGGCGCGCAAGGCGCATCGGTACAATAGTAATTGTCGAATCGCACACCTTGCTCGGCAATAGAATCAATATGAGGCGAAGTATCGCGGTGATACCCGTAGCAGCCCAGATGATCAGGTCTTGTAGAATCCAGATCAAGTACTAATAATCTCATTACCTCACTCCTTCCGGAGGTGGTCTGCCGCATCGCAGCTGACCCCTCGCTGTATCGTTACATCTCCTTTTCATCGGCCACCATCGGAACCAAAGCCACGCGAACTGCAGCCTGCCGAGCCGGAACAGCCTCCCGCCCAAATGATGGCTTACGGTACGACTCCTTCACCAGCCCACCGGTCTACCCGTTCCTTATCTTCCGCCCTAGAGCAGTGCCGGCTTCAATGTCCACGTCTGCAGCCTCGCCAGCTCCAATATGCCCGGCACCTTCAGATCTGGGGTGAAGATCGGCCACCATTTGGTCCACTCCCCGGACGTCGACGAATAGCGCCCGGCAGCCAGTTGCCCGGATATCCATTGCAGCGGAGCCTCCGCCTGGCGTCCTTCCCGGATGACCGCCGCCATCGTGCAAGTCATCGTGGCCGGACTTACCTTATGGCCTCCCACTACGAAAAAATCTGGCAGTTGCCTAAAACCGCACACGGTTGGCAGTTCATCCTTGAGTGCATTCAGCAGATCCTGCACATACAACCCAGGGAGCTGAACACGAGCCGCTCCCCCGTCTTGTGCAGTGACCCGCTGCACTTCCTGCGATTCCTGCGAGGCTTCAACTGTTTCGCCTGGCACGGTCCCCGGCAGTTCATCGCCTATCTCCCGTTCCGGACCATACACCAGCTGAGGGATCGACTCCTCCCCCAGCAAATGCTGGCGAAATACCCAAAACAGCTCGGAAGCGGATAAATTACGCGTACCATCAACAACAAAGTTCAGCTGATCGCCGATAAGCCCCGCGAAACGGCGAACCTCCTCATCGCTCAAGGCGCGATTGTCCGTCCGCTCCACCGCGAGCAGTTGTCCGGTCATTACGTAACTGACACCCTCCCGTGATAATGTATAATCCACGAATTCTCCCAGCATATCCAGATATCGCTGCATGTCGCCCGCCGGCCGCGCCGCCGGCTTCACCCACGCCGATGGGGGAGGATGCTTGCCGCCGGAGAAATTGACCGCGTCCCAAAATTCAGCAAACACAAATTCCGTCGGATGATAGACGATGCTGATCAAGCCGATGTCTTCGTCCTTCTGCATCTCACATAATTCGTCAAATCTGCGCTTGGCCGGCTCCAATGCCCCTTCTTCAAGCGGCATTCCCATCAGTCCCACAAGCGAAGTCAGATTGAGCAGACCGCCGTACCAGAACGGGCGCTGATTCAGCGAGATCTGGTCGTGACCGTCGATATAAGTCCGTATGCCCCACTTGGCAAGTACAGGAAAGACTTGCGGCGCCCATGCCTGTCCCGGCTGGCCGTAGCAGATCACCGGCTGCCCCGATATGCGCTCCAGATCGCGCTGGCCTTCTTCCTCTCTGCGCTCGAATTCATCGGTCCCTTCCCGGAATCCCAGCGGCTCCAGATATTCCGTCACGACCGGAGGCACGCTATGCCAATTCGTATGATAACCGACCTCATGTCTGGAGAGCCGCTCTATAATATCGGTGCGCCCGTGCGCCTCCAGCTGGCGGATCTTCTCGCCTACAAACTTGAAAATACCTGCGATGCCGCGGCTGTCCAGCAGATCCAGGATGCCGACCAGCGCCTCCTCCGATTGGGGGTTGATAAAATCCTCCACATCGAACCAGAACAATACTTTGATATCTCCCATGTCACCGCCTCCTCAATCTTCCCTCGCATCTCACTCGCTCAACAGCATCGACTGCTCCGCAATCAGCCGATTCACCCGTTCCCGCTTATCTAACAGCCACTTCGGATCGCGAGGATATTGCTTCAATGTCAGCTCTTCCTCCATATCCTCTTCCAGCAGCTCCAGCACCCTCTCCCGACCCACAAGTCTCTCCAGCTGCTGCAGCGCACGCAGATCCTGCAGCGCATCGTGGAGCACGAGCAGCCTGATCGACTCAATCGGACCGTCCGGCCCCGGGTAGACAAGGAACGGATCGCCCGAAGGAAAGGCCAGACCCGCATCCGTCACCCGGAAGGGATCGACAGGAACCTTGGAATATTGCGAGAACCAGAAGTTATAGCCCCAGTGCAGGAAGCCTGTAATCTGATATTTGTACAGCTGAATGCCCAGGATACGGTTGCGCGCAGAAGGCATGTTGAAGAACCGATTGGCCACCTCTCTCGATTGGGCGCAGCAATAATACGTCCACAGATCAGGCACACCTCGCTCCAGGAAGGCGTCCAGATGATCGACGGCAGGCACAGGCTTGCGCACCAGGCCTTGTTCGTAGAAGCTGTAGTCCGACAGGGCGTCCAGGACCGTAAAGCCCTCCAGATGCTTCAATGCAACAGCGGCTGCCGCTCGATAGGAATAGAGATGCTGGGCGCTCGGCTCATCCGATAGATGGAAGCAGCTGCGCTCCCGCAAGCCATGCTCGTCCAGGAGACGTGTAAGCTCAGGCAGCAGCTGCTCCAGAAATCCTGCGTATTCCGGTCCGGCCGCATCCGTATCCCAGCCAAATATGCGCACCATGCCCTCTGGTGTCGTTGCCATAATCTTCGGCGCATGCTTCGCGCCCCATTGCGTGAACAGTTGGGAGAATTCGAAGTATTGGACGCCCGCCTCCGAGCATAAAGCAATCCAGCGCAGCAGCTTGTCGAAGGAGAACCGATATAGCCCGTCCACCAGTTGTTCGACATCCACGAGCTGCACGGTTGGACGCTCGCCGCCGATTGCCGTATCCAGCGGCGGCGTGAATAACGGCGTCAGGATCATGTTCATGCCATATTCTACAGCCTTGCGCACATAGGCATCGATTAATGTCCAGTGGGCTTCGCTGAATGCTTCTACACCGTATTGCACCGCCAGACAATCGGCGTGGAACCATTCTGTATGGATCAGACGTTGAGGCTGGAGCTTCGCAGGCAGCACTTCCAGGGTGAATGTCTCCCCTCCGAGGACCGCTCCTTGCTCGTCCTCAAACACAATCCCAACCGGATAAGTGCCCGGCCCGATGTCCTCGGGGAGCTTGACGCCCACCCAGATCGACCGCCATTGCCGGGCCAAGGCAACAGGCGGGGCGTCCTCGACCGGATATAACGGATCCGGGTACAGGCCCGGCGTTGTACGCAGCACGTTGTCGTCATGCTCTGTATAACAAGGCAGCTCGGATGGGACAAGTCCAACCGAGCGAATGAATAGTGAGGCATCAAGCGAGGATTCAATTCGCAGCTTCATCAGTTTGATCGTGCGCTGCGCACGAAAGGCTATCTGGAAGGAGTAGGTCTCTCCGATGAGCGCAGTGCCATGCGTGCAGGTATCCGCTTGCAACGCCTCGTCGGCAAATACTTTCTCAAGCGCGCTTATACATCTCGTCTCGAAACTTAAGTTAGATTGGTCCATGTGCAACGCCCCCGATCGTATGATATCCCTCATTATATCGTCTGGGCTCATCTGTACCTACTAACCGATTCAGACATCGCTATACGAATATTGAGGCTCACGCGGCTCGTCAGCAACAAGCGTACAATACAGGGAATCCTCCCGCATCAATTGCTCATGGTTCCGCTTGTTTCGGTTTCCTGCTCTTGAAGCTAACCGATGCACTGCTCCCGGTTGATTGCTGCAGAGGGCAAAATTGCCGACTTGAATAGAATGGCGTATAGTAGAAGGGCGAAGGGGTTCGCCAAACTGCCGTAAGGGCAATGACTCCTACCAGAGAACAATATTCCTGGCAGGAGTCTGTTTTTTTGCAATAATTCATCCGATCATGCCGGCTGTGCAGATGCACCTGAATTTACCAAAAGGGGAGAGGAAAATGCTTTGAAAAACACCGGTTCAACCCTCGTGGCCATTGGAGCAGGCGGCGCCCTCGGCACTCTGTTCCGGTACCTGCTCAATGTGCACACGTTATTTGCGGCTTTTCCCATCGGAACGGTTATGGAGAACTTGGCAGGAAGTATGCTGCTGGGGCTGTTGAGCGGGTGGTTCTTCCATACCCGGGCGAAGCCATGGTTGAAAGCGGGCTTGGGCGTCGGGTTCTGCGGCGGCTTCACAACCATGTCCACGCTGGCTGCTGATACCGTCCTATTGGCCCAAAACAGCTCGCCGAGCATGTTGCTTTTGTATGTTGGCGGATCCCTGTTCGGCGGTATTGTTCTGGCCTTCTGCGGGTGGACGGTTGGTTATCACGCGGGGCAAAAGGCGGCGGTTCGAGCACGAAAGGCGGGTAACGCATGAGTATATTCCTATTGGCGCTGGGCGGAGGCCTCGGAGCCGTGGCCCGCTATGTGCTCGGTCTGGCCATCATGAGGCGTTACCCCCATCCTCCGCTTCCCGCTGCGATGCTTACGGTCAATCTCATCGGCGCGCTCGGGCTGGGCCTCTTTTGGGGCTCCTATGTTCAACATCTCTTTGTTGACGCGTATGCGGACAAGTGGTTTTTAGGTATAGCTGTGGGATTCTTCGGTGCTTTTACAACCTTTTCCACATTCAGCATGGAGGCCATGGAGCTGATTCGGGAGAGGGAGTACAAAACAGCCTTGGCTTACATTGCTTTGTCCATCTTCGGCAGTATTCTGACGTTTGCCTTAGGCTACCTTGCAGGGATGGCGATGGTTCATAAGCAATGATTAACGAGATCACGGCATCATGCCGGGCATCTCGCGATCGGGGGCGACGCTGGCCCAACACTATAGTGACGGTTCTCCATCCGTAATACAAGGCTCGGCACCGTATGGAAGCTGCCATCCGCCTAGCAGCTGGTTCATTCAGAGTAAAATTCCACGAAATGCACATACTCCACATACAGCCTGTTTTTGTATTGGAGGTTCCTGTCATATGAATAATTCCCGGCCCATTCATATACTGTCCCTCTTCTTCATTCTCCTGCTTAGTCTGGGCATGATGAATCATGTCATGGTCATCCCGATGCTGCTCGGCGCCGCTGCGCGGGATGCATGGCTCGTGCCGATGATCTTCTTGCCGATACTGGCGCTATGGCTTGCACTTCTTCACTTTATCCTCAAGCGGATCTCCCCCTTCTCCTTCAACGATTGGCTGGATAAACACTTCGGCCGGGCGATCTCCTGGATTATAAGAATTGTCCTGTCGCTGGTTACGCTGTTCATGGGGATCACTACGCTGTTTGATACCGTCAACTGGACCCACTCGACTTATCTGCAAACGACCCCGACGGTCGTCCTCGCAGCTATATGTCTCATCGTTAGCGGTACCGTCGCCGTGCTGGGCATCGGGCCGCTTGCCATCACGTCCGGCGTGCTGCTCCCTATGGTTAGCGTGCTTGGCTACTTTGTCTCCTTCACCAACCACAAGTACAAAGACTACAAGTATCTGTTCCCCATCCTGGAGCATGGCTGGACCCCGGTCTGGCAGGGCATGGTCCATGTGGCAGGGGGCCTGTTGGAGTTATGGATCATCCTTATTATTCGCCACAGGGTTAAAGGACAGATCCGCTACTGGCAGCTGCTGCTGCTGGGCTTCCTGCTGATTGGTCTCATCATCGGTCCCACGATAGGTGCGATCACCGAATTCGGGCCATTTGAAGCCGCACTTCAGCGAGATCCCGCCTATGAGCAGTGGCGGCTTGTGAAGATCGGTCGATTCATTGAGCATGTCGACTTTCTCAGTATTTTCCAATGGTTGAGCGGCGCCTATGTACGCATTGCTTTAGCCACCTACCTCAGTCTTGAGCTCTGGAACCTGCAGAAGATGAAGCACCGGTTACTTGCCACATTGGCGATCGGCAGTTTCTTGCTGATTATTCTTGCAGTCGGCGCCACTCGGGCAGCAGTTGAGATTTTTCTGCAACAGATGCAGTTTCCTTTTGTCCTGAGTGTCTCTTTATCGTTCACCTTACTGCTGGGGTTGATGATGCTCATCTTTCGTCACAGAAAGGATAGATCCTTATGACTACTACAGCCCATCCGGTTAATGAAGCTGTGCTGCGCCAATGGTTCGCCGACTGCGGAGATGTCAAGCTCATGTCCCATCAAGTCGGCAAGGAAACGCATAGCAGCCATGTGTTGCTGATCTACTCGGACGGCATGATCGATAATACCAAAATCACGCAGCTCGTGTTGCCGCCTCTGCAGAATACGCCTCTGAAAATGAACGAAACGATTCCTCTGCTGCCGATTGAACTCGTCGAACTTCAGATTGAGCAGCAGACCGAGGAAGCGATCGGCGCACTCGTATTTTCAGGCAATCTCATCCTTTATTTCGAGGAAACCGGAAAGATTTACTTTTTCGACATTGCCGACATTCCCGGGAGATCTCCTGAAGAATCCAACATAGAAGTATCCATAAGAGGGCCTAAGGATGGCTTTACGGAAAACATCGAGCAGAATCTGGCTTTAGTCCGCAAACGGATCCGCTCGACGACACTTGCTTGCGAGCTCTGGGAACTCGGCACCCGATCGCAAACCAAGACCGCGCTGCTGTACCTGAAAGATGTGACGCAAGACCAGTTAATCCAGGACATTCGCAACCGGCTGAATAACATTTCGCATGAATCTGTTCTCACCTTGGCTCATTTGGAGGATATGCTTAACAACTCTCACTTAGGGTTATTTCCGCTGCTCGCGCATTCCGGTCGTCCGGATTTCATCTCGCAATGTCTCATTGACGGTCGATTTATTATTTTGCTGGATGGCAACCCTACGGCCTCTATCGCTCCTGCTACCCTGCCGCTGCTGCTGAAGAGTCCGGAGGATGCTCATTTCCCCTTCCTGTCAGTCGCCTTCGGGAGACTTCTGCGTCTGATCGGCTTTTTCATCTCGATCTTCCTGCCTGGCTTTTTCATTTCGCTCAACAACTTTCATCATGATCAACTGCCATTCCCTCTCATGGCAACCATTACGAATTCCAGGCTGGGACTGCCTTTCTCAGCGGCTCAAGAGATGCTGTTCATCTTGATTCTAATGGAAATTTTCCGCGAAGCCGGTGCCCGCTTGCCCTCAGCTATCGGTCAAACCTTAACCGTCGTTGGCGGCTTGATCATCGGCGATGCAGCGATTCGCGCAGGCTTGATCTCACCTACCATGGTCGTCGTCACGGCCATCACGATCGTCGCTTCTTCCACGATCGGCAACCAGACCTTGGGAGGGGTTCTTGCCACCCTTAGATTTGCCGTGTTTTTTATCTCGGCCACTATTGGGTTATTCGGCTTTTTCATGTGTTTTCTCTTGCTGCTCATCTATCTGGCGAGCATGCATTCCTTTGGTGTGCCTTATCTATCCCCCATCTCACCGCTCAATCTGCGTGAGCTGCCCAAAGCAATCTTCAAGCTGCCGAGGATGGCTTACAAGCAACGCCCTGCGGCACTGCGTACCAAAGAACCCGACAAAAGCGAGACCGAGTCATGAGGCGGGGCAATCGGCGTCTCGTCGCATGGCTGCACGCTCTTGCAAAAGCAACCCTGCTGCTGACAGCACTGCTCCCCTTGGCCGGCTGCTGGGATGTGAAGGAAGTACAGTATATCAATTATATTACGGCTTGCGGGATTGACTATATCGACGGGGAATATGTTACCTACGTCCAAGCGCTTGACTTCTCCGCTATATCCAGCTCTGTTACAAGCGGCAAGCAAAGCGGCGAGCCTGGGGTATGGGTTGGCAAAGGTACCGGGAAAACATTGAATTTGGCTTTTAGTTCCTTCTTCAAATCGTCGCAGCAAACCGTCTCCTGGGGACACGCCACCGCATATATCATATCTGAACGAGCATTGAAAAACCGGGATACGCAGCTATTTGAAACGATTAACCGATATCAGGATACACGCAGCCAGGTCTGGTACTATGGAACCAGAGAATCTATGGAGGATCTGCTGCTGGCGACTCCTTTCTTCAAGCAAACTCCGCTCGTCTCGATCCTGCATGAACCGGAAAGCTCGTATATCCAGCATTCGATCCTGCCGCCACAGACCTTGCTCCGCTTTATGTCCGAGACACGCGAACCGGGCATGACCACCTATTTGCCGACGCTTGCTCTGAATAAAACCCAGTGGAACGAGAACGGCAAGCTGCACCCCATGCTCGTCATAGATGGCGCTTTCTTCCTATCAGGGGAGCAATGGGACGGTTGGCTTTCTGTGGAACAATTGTACGGATACCAGTGGCTGAACAAGCAGACGATCACGGCGCCCATGCTATTGGAGGATCAGTATGCCGACGCATCCGTACAATTGAATAAGCCCAAGTTTAAGATACAGCCGGTTGTGCAGAACGATACCATGAAATTCCGCATTAAAGTCAGCCTTACAGGAACGCTGCTGGAGCTCGATGAGCCGATGAATACGAAGGAGGTCGAAAAGCTGGCAAGCACCATTGTGAAGGACAGCATCCTACGTACGTACCGGCATGGTCTCGCCATCCAAGCCGATGTGCTGCAATTGGGCGATACGTTATACCGCAAGCAGCCAGAAGTATGGCGCAAGCTAACGTCCGGCGGACAACGCTTCGTTCTGACAGAGGACTCCATCGAACGCCTTGATGTCAACATTAACGTCCGTTCCGCAGGACGCTACAAGCTGCCGGATTTGGAATGAATGGATGCCTACGGTTTCTAATTCTATGACTCGGCATCCCAGTGGCCGGTTTCCATATCGATAAGCCAATGCTTTCGCAGCATGAGCGCCCGTTCGGTCCCGGCTATAGCCACTACCACACCTATTGCAATATTCGTCCACACGGAGAGCTGAATGGGCGATTCAAAGGTGCCTACTTGTTCGGATATCCAGGGAATCTTGGTGAGGGTCTCCACGAATTGAGGCAAGCCTACAGCAAGTGAAGCAAGCAGGATGATAATTGCCGTTAACCCGATGAAACCGCTAATCCTAGGGAATCGCTTGTGCACCCACATTCGGAATCCTCTAATTGAACGTTTGTCCGGGTGGACGGAAAAAACAGCCTCCTTATCCGTAATGAACCGAATACCGTTGATACCGCTCGAACCTTTGTTGATCTCAATGACGCCCTCTTCGACCGGCAAAGCTGCTGGCAGCTTGGCATAAGCTATATGAATCTTCTCACGGTACAGATCAACGCGAGGCTCTTCTACAAAGTAGCCGGATTTCAGGGCATAATTCGTGCTTTTCCCTTCCTTGGCATTGGTTATCTTGATATGAAATAAGGAGTGGGTAAACACGTGCCAGATGCGGTATGGTTTGAGAAGATGACCGTCGCCCGCTTTCACTTTTTTTAGTTTTCTTAGACGTTTCCGTTGACGAAGGAACTGAAGCATCAGAGATACACCTCTTTCATCACAGTTTATTGGGCGAACATTTTAAATCCTGATCAATCAATCAAAAAAATAACCAAAAAAAAGTGCTTCGGAAGGGGCAATCTATAGCCCCACAGCAAGGATTTCGTTATTTAATCATTTTCAAAACGTTTTGAATCACCTTGCCGCTGTAGTCTTCAAGGTTGGGATCGTCTTCTTTTAGAGGTAAGGACATCGATAACGAGATCGCTCCCCTGATGATCATCCCTACGACTTGAATATCAAAGTCATGGAACTCTTCCGCTTCTTGTCCCTGGTTAAGAATCTCTTCTAACAAGACCTGCAGTTCGTCCTCCGGTTTCACTTCTTCACGGAAGTAAGGAACGTTGTCTGGTGTGCGAACATTAAACACTATTTCTAATAATGCGGTCGTATTGCCTCGTTTGATTCCCCGGTAGGCTATACCCGCTTCTATAAAAGCCTTTAATTTGTCCAGATTGGTATGTTTATGCGCTAATCTTTCCTTGATAAAGGCTTGCTCTTGTTCGACCAGATAGAGCAGCGTATGATTCATCAGATCTTCCTTGCCGGAGAAATGATACGAGATCAATCCCGTGCTTGTTTTTGCTTTCTTTGCTATTTTGGAAAGGCTTGTGTTGAAATAGCCGATCTCTCTGAGAACCTCGATCGCAGCGTGAATGATCTGTTCTCTGCGCGCATCCGCGATAAAATATTGCTTGCTGTTCATCATCATTTCATCCGCCTTCACAGTTGATCATTCATTTTTTATTTTGATCGTTTGATCAGTTTTTATGATAAACTTTTCTCCCCCGCTTGTCAAACAAAAAAGCTTTGCGCCCCGGGTCCTGTCGCGTGCAGGACCTGGCAACAAAGCTTTTATCAGATTAGCCGTCCTTCGACAGGGGTTATTCGGCAGTCAGATGAACAATCTCCTGCTTGTACAGATCAAGCAAGTCAGCAAGCGCAGACTTGATCGCCGAGGCATCGCCTGACTGTGCAATCTCATCCAGATGGACCCTCGTTTCGAACAAGGCTAGCGCTGTCGAGGAAGCAGATGTCGCAGCAAAAGCCGGCATGAACGCCGAAGTCACCCCGCCCTCCGACTCATCAAGCTCTGCCCATTGGATCGGTTCAATGTCGTCCAGGTTGATTCTGGTGATCGAGAGCGTTCCTCCCTCCGTCATCTGCAGACTTACGCCTTCCTTCAGGTCGAGCTCGCCTGCAGGAATCGCTCTCACACTTTCACTGTCTCCTGTCGTAATAAGGAGCTCGCCTTCCACCAGCTCTCCCTGCACCAGATCCACACCCTTGAGGCTGCTCTTCAACGCTTCATCGTATTGGGCCAACGTCGCCTTCCAATCGGCGAGCGTCTCCTGGGCATAGGTTGCGGCAAGCTCCAGCGGATCTGCCAGTTGAACAACGGGTGCACTGGCGGCAATCCCGGAGCTCAAAGCCTCTGCTGGCTTCCACGACACCGTTCCTGCATCCGGGGACAACGAAGCTCCGGCGATAGTTACAGCTGCAAGTGAAGAGATGGCTAAAGTTTTAAACATGGTCATACACTCCTTAAGGCTTGGATTTGGTGTTGCAATCCCAGTGTATATGCCGGCGATGGCAAACCATTTGCAGAAATGTGGAAAAATGATGGCAAACTGCCAAGCCGCTCAGCAGCTTGTTATAATAAGGGGAGCATAACGAGGAGGCGGAAAGCGTGAGCCGTTTTTTTGTCGCGATTGTCGATGACGATTTACATATACGGAATCTGGTAGAAGCGTATTTGCAAAAAGAAAATTACGAGACGATTGGTCTGGAGTCTGCGGAAGAAGCGCTGGAGCTATGGAGGACACAGCCACCGGACATGTGGGTGCTCGATCTCATGCTGCCCGGGATGGACGGCTATGAATTCTGCCGGAGAATCCGCAGTGAAGCAGAAGTGCCGATCATCATGATCTCTGCCCGAGACAGCGAGGTGGACCGGATCCTCGGCCTGGAGCTGGGCAGCGACGATTATCTCGTCAAGCCGTTCAGTCCCAGGGAACTGGTCGCCCGCATCAAGCGCCAGCTCCACCGCTGGTACACCATCAGGCAGCAAGATGACGCATCGGCATTGTCGCCCTCGGGCGCTGATCAGCTTCAGGTCGGCCAGCTTCAGCTCTCCCTGGAAGAACGGCGAGTCTTCTGGTCTGGCGAAGAAGCGGACATGACATTCAAAGAATTTGCCCTGCTGCAGCTGCTTGCGGAGCATCCGAATCGCGCGTTTACCCGAGACGAGCTATTGACTGCCGTATGGGGCGAGGATTATTACGGATCGGACCGGGCGGTGGATCATCTGATCAAACGGGTGCGCAAAAAATTGGACGGGCTGCCTCTCGAAGCGGTATGGGGACACGGCTACCGGTTACGCAAAACGGAGGAGGTAGAAGCATGAAGCTGATCCATCAATTTCATCTGTCCTTTGCCCTATTGCTGCTGGTTGTCCTGTCCGCTACAGGCATTATCATTCATTATGTGCTGCTCGATCATTTTGTCGGGACGCAAAAAAAAGAGATGCAGGCGGTAGGTCAATTTCTCTCTACGACCATGGGCACAAATGAGCTTCTCAAATATGGTTCTACGGGCCATGCGCTTCCCTTGGCCACAACTTCCCCAATGCCGATCGAGGCCATCATCTCCGATCACAATGGGAACATCATCCTGGGCGAGCAGATGCTGCAAGGAGGCATGGTCGAATCGGGCGTGCCCGGGCTGGAGGTCTCGAAGACCGTCAATCTGCAGAGCGTATGGGATGGCAGCGATGATCGTTTTCTTGTGGAAGTGAGTCAGGTTCCGCAGGGCACGCTGACGCTGCTCACGCCCATGAACGAAATCAAGACGATCGAGAAGGCCTTGCTGC
Organism: Paenibacillus jepli; assembly: GCF_047238105.1. Lineage (NCBI taxonomy): Bacteria > Bacillati > Bacillota > Bacilli > Caryophanales > Paenibacillaceae > Paenibacillus > Paenibacillus jepli. Next base: position 5,050,232 of record NZ_JBDFMD010000001.1, on the reverse strand, counting down.
AACGGTTCATGATCGTCCTCTGTCTCGCGGGGGCGCTGGTCTTCGTCCTGAGCCTGATCATTACACGCCGTTTGATCCGCCCGCTCATGCGGCTGCAGGATGAACTGAAGAAGGTGAAGCAGCGGAAGTTTGCCCATGTGCGGAGGGTGGAGGCCGGAGGAGATAGGCACCATTGCCCAATCCGTCTACGAGCTCGCCGAGGAGTTGAACCGTTATAACAAGGTGCAGAAGCAGTTTTTTCAAAATGCTTCCCACGAGCTCAAGACCCCCCTCATGTCCATCTCCGGTTATGCGGAAGGAATCCGGGACGGCGTGCTGGAGGGCGAGCGTGCAGCGAAGGGACTGGACATTATCGTCAGCGAGAGCAGCAGGATGAATAAGATCGTCACGGAGATGACGCTGCTGGCCAAGCTCGATAGCGAGGAGAACAGCTTCCAGCCCACGGAAGTGACGATCAAGGATCTCATCACCGAGACGATCGAACGGATGCATCCGCTGCTGACGACCAAGGAACTGGAGCTCCAAGTCGAATACCCGGACCAGGATCATACCAAGCTGGCGGTGTACGCCGACCGGGATAAGCTGCTGCAAGCGCTGCTGAATGTTGTTTCTAATGGAGCAAGGTACGCCAGACAGACCATTACGATCGACATCCAATTGAAAAAGGATAACATACACCTGATTGTTCTGGACGACGGGCCGGGAATTGCCGAAGAGCTGATCCCCTTCCTGTTCCACCGCTTCATGAAAGGAAAGGACGGCGACACCGGGCTTGGGCTGGCGATTGCCCGGGCAATCGTGGAGCGATGCGGGGGTCTGATCTCAGCCGTTAATCGCAAGGACGGCGGCGCCGAGATTGCTATTCAGCTGCCGGGGGCGGTGTAGTGTTGCAACCGAAAGTCAGTTAAAAAAGCGACAGCTCGGACTGGAAGTTCAAGTCCCCGAGCTGTCGCTAGGTTCATTCAGGAAATTCAATCGATATGGTTAATGTCTCCTTATCAAATTGAACGATGCCTCCAAACGCTTCTGCAATAAAACGTAGATTGACATAAAGATGATCTTCAGATATTGCTGGACTTTGAAGAAGTTGGACCTGTTCACCATTTAATGTTGCTGTTCTTTTGCCTGCCGTCAAGGTAATGGTCGTGGCACCGCTCCTGGCAGTCAGCGTTTTGGTGTTGTTATCAAAGGAAGGTTCAATATTCAGAGCCTTAAAAAAGGCGCGGAAAGGAACCAAGGTTGAGCCGCTCGGCGGAACAGCCCCTAACAAATCCTGTTTTTCACCATTAATGATAATGGTTGGTCGATAAACTCCGCTTGCGTCCGGCTTAACAGCGCTTGCCAGGGCAGCATGTGAAACAGAAAAAGTAAGACAAATAATTAAGATTGCACTGAGCAGTGATTTCTTTTTCATCCTTTTCAAATAGAAGAGCTGACTGAACTCGATGGCGAAGCAGAACAATAGGCTTAAGAAGGCAGCGAGCAGCAGGCCCGGCCGGAGACTCAAGAAACGGAAACCAAAGTAAATCATGGCCGCCCATAAGGCATCTCCGAAATGACTGACAACAAATGGCGGCAAATGTTCAGCATAGAGCCTCGAACCTAGGCCAAGCAGCATAACCACGACGAGGACGAGCAAGTACACGAGTCTGCGCTTCAGGTTTTGGCTATTTCGCATCCGTCTTCACCCGGTTTATTTTCTCCACATGGAGCGCCCTTACAGCGGGATCCGTTACATTAACCGAAGCCAGCCGGGCATGAATGGCGTTCACTTGTTCTTCGGTCAAGCGTGGAGCAGGCTGTTCGGCTTTCAGTCTCGTTATCTTCCGCTGGATGAACTCGGACAGCTCGACATCATACACGATGAGCTCGTCCGAAGCGATCTTGCGCAGCTCCGGGTCGATACTGAACCGGCAGCGCATCGTGAAAGAGATCAGGGAGATGTACTTCACATTCGAGTAGTCTGTAAGCAACTGTTCTACCGCCTTGATGTGGCCCGCGTTTTGCAGCAGCGGATTGTACATCTTATAGCGATTGCTGACACTCCAGTTTCGATCCTCCCGCCCCCCTTTTATTTCGCCCTTGTAGTTTTTGGTTTCGATCACGAAGATCGCGTAGGGAGATACGATGAGATGATCGATCTGGGCATATCCTGTCCGGGACTTGGGATTCGGCAGCAGCAGATCGTTCAAGTGCCTGCAATCTTTCGGCAGTTGATCAAGCTGGATCGAGATCTTATGCTCGCCCAGCTCCCCGATCCGGGTAGGCGCGACTTTGGGTTTTGCAGGTTGTTTGGTTTGGACGGTCTTTGATGGTGGTGATGATGCCGGTTTCGAAGCGAAAAAGGAAATAAGTTTCTTAAACATAAAGAGCCCCCTGTTGCGATATCCTGCCTCTAACTAACCCATTACTTCCCTGCAAACTCATGGTCATGCCCGTTCAGATCGATGCGATAGTACCCCAACGTCTCTAGTCGCTCTTCCTTGCCCAGATCTCCATAGCGGTGCCAGCCGAGGGTCGTTAATCCGTTCGCTTCAATGGACCAGTCAAAGGGTTTGCCCATAATGTCATAGCCATAATAAAACCCCGGCATTCCCAGATAAACCGAAGTCCATTTCCCACCCGTCAACGTTGCCTTTTTTAAATTGCTTGTTTCATGGGCATCAAGTATGCCGCGTTCATATCTCGTCAAATAATAGACCTCATCTTGGTAGGTTTTGACGTCCTTGATCGGTGCTTTTTCAATCCCTACCCTGGAGATCGCTTCGCCATCTACTTGATATAACGTATATTCCTGCGTGGTGTCCCAAGCGTAATTCAGATAAAATGGGCTCGTCTCCGTTTGAAACCACAGGTCGCCGAGTTTCGTTTCATTCGGAACTTCAATATATTCTTTGTAAGCAAAAGTAGTGAAATCAGCATAGGAACTAGATGAAAGCTGCCTCATCAGTAATTGATCGTTTTCTTTAATGACAACCAGGTAACGGTCGCTATAGACGACTGATTTTCCTTGATAAAGCAAATCCAATACACGGGTCAGATTAAGGTTTTCAATCGATGTGGCGTCAGGATCTCTAAGAATAATCAAACTATACGTTTGAAAATCTTTCTTTGGGAGATAGACGACTTTCTTGCCCAATGCCTCGCCGATATCCCTTAATGGAAGATAGGTAACATTGCTGTATACGGTTGGCACCACATCCATGCCTCTGGACTGGCCATTGATCACCATCGTTTTGCTGCCCAGTGTCAGCGAAATGGTGTTGCCACTATGCATGATGGCGATGGTTTTTTGTTGCGCATTGAAATCCACCTTTGCACCAAAGCCTTCCGAGACGAAGCGAAGCGGCACCAACGTTCTGCCGTCTCTGACGATTGGCTGGACGGCGGATACCTGCTGCCCGCGAATGAAACTTATGGCGCTTTCGGGTGAGAGAATCATACTGCCCCTCAAGTCAGCTTCGTTTACATCTTCATAATCCTCATACAGCTTGTCCGCGTAAGCCGCATAACCAAACACGAGGTATAAGGTGACCGTGAATAGGGCAACGATCATGCTTGCTTTCATTCCGACATCTCTCCAGTACGTACCATTTTATCCGGTATAGGGATATTTCACATTATAGCATTTGCCTCCCGCCCGAATACACAAATTTTCCACTATCCCTCACGATGACCTGTAACAATCCGGTCAATCTCTTCCCTGTACACCTCATCCGGACGGACCTTGACAACGTAAGCATGCCGTCCGTCCGCACGGGAGCGGAAGGTGTTGATGCCGCTCTCCGCATCGACAGCAGCCGCGCCGGTCACCGTCTGGTACCCTGCAGCTGCTTCATCGCCGATGCAGGCCAGCAGGACGAGCATCGGGTCCCAGGAGCTGCGCCCGCCAGCGGAGCCGTGATCACGCAGCGCCCGGGCGACCATGTCGTCCGGATCCGTGATCGAGCCGCCGGTGAGGATGTCCGAAGCGGTCTCCCAGCCGAGGAAGGTAACTGGCGTCGGCCAGTCCCGGCAGACGAGGCTGCCAGCCCGGCGGGACCGGCGATTACGGGCAAAGTTGTTCTCGCTGCCGCCCTCGTCAGACTGCCAGTTGCCTGCCATCATCCACAGCTTGGTTACCCGCTCCGCCACCAGTTCCCGGCCGGTCAGCGGCGACAGTTCATCAGCCGGGCTATCCAGCAGCTCCGCCAGTACCTGAGGGTAGCCAATCTCGATGATCTCGAGCTTCATCTGTGCAGACGCCAGCATCCGGCGGTACAACCGTACAGCATCCTCGACATCGCTATTGGTCCGCTCGTGCGGATGCGCCAGCATCGCCTGCTGATAGGGCGGCGTGCCGCCGAAGTCGGTCGCTGCCCGGTCAAGCCCGAGCGGCATCCCGGGCCGGCCCTCCGCTGTCAGGAAGGCGTCAAGCGAGGCTACTGACGTCTCCATACAGGCATTGATGCCGATGCCCAGCACCTCGATCATCTGCTGACGCTCTGCCCATAACAGAACCCGCATGGCCACTACATCGTCACAGTCCGTCCACCAATCGGTACCCACCAGCACACGGCGAGGCTGTCTTCCAGTTGTCCTCATTAATTCCCCTTCACCGTCCTCATCCCTTCAGCGATCCAATCATGACGCCTTTGACAAAGTACTTCTGGATGAACGGGTAGACGCACAGGATCGGAACCGTGGCGACGACGATCAGTGCATACTTCAGGACAGCAGCCGCCTGAGCGTTGGCCATCTGCAGCTCGGGATCGATGAGCATGGTGACGTCTACCTGATTCATGATCAGAATCTCCCGGAGGATGATCTGAATAGGATACAGCGATCGGTCATTGAGAAACATCAAAGCGTTGAAATACGCATTCCAGTGTCCCACTGCCGAGAACAGGGCAATGACCGCGATCACCGCTTTGGAGAGCGGCAGGACGAAGGAGAAGAAGAACCGGGCGTCGCTGCACCCGTCCATATTCGCCGCCTCCAGCAGCTCGTCCGGAATCGTCGATTGGATGAATGTACGGGCAATAATCATGTTATACACCGAAAGGGCGCCAGGCAGCACCATCGCCCACATCGTGTTGAGCAGGCTCAGGTCCTTCATCAGGATATAGAAAGGGATCAGCCCGCCGCTGAAAAACATCGTAAACACAAACAGAAACATGAACAGGTTGCGTCCCCGCAATCCCTTCCGCGACAGCGCGTACGCACAGGTCATGACGACCGACACATTAATCGCCGTCCCCAGCACGGTATACAGCAGCGTGTTGCCATAGGCGAGCAAGATGTCGCTGTTCCGGAACACCGCCTGGTAGCCCTCGAGACTAAAATCCACCGGCCACAGCAGCACCTGGCCAGACGAGACTGCCGACCCTGAGGAGAAAGAGGCGGACAGGACGTAGATCAACGGATAGGCAACGGCCACCAGGACAAAGGCCAGCACGAAGCCGGAGATGATATAGTAGATTTTGTCGGAGGTGGGATGGGACGCAAATTTCTTCTGGGTGGTCTCACTCATAGCGCTTCTCCTCCGTTTCTACCAGAGACTCGTGTTGCTCAGTCGTCTGGCGGCAAAATTCACTGCAACCAGCAGCGTGAAGTTAATGATCGCGTTAAACAAGCCGATGGCCGTGGCGAACGAGAAGTCTCCGGTGCCAATCGTCAGGCCAACCTTATACACATACGTCGAGATGACCTCGCTTTGCGAAATGTTGAGATCATTCTGCATCAGGAATACCTTCTCGAAGCCCACCTCCATCAGATTGCCGACCGCCAGGATAAGCATGATCGTCGCTGTCGGGAGAATAGAAGGAAAATCGATGTGGCGCACCCGCTGCAGCCGCGAAGCCCCGTCGATCTGGGCCGCCTCATGCAGGTGCTCGTCAACCGACGACAGCGCGGCGATATAGATGATACTGCTCCAGCCGATGCCTTGCCAGATACCCGACCAGACATAGAGATGCTGGAAGGCATCCGGGTTGGCAAAGGCATCCGGCAGCAGCCGGTCCGTCAGGAACATAAAGATCGCGCCAAAGGCCCCCGTACGCGGGTTGAACAGCTGGATCAGCATGCCGACGATAACGACGGTCGAGATGAAGTGCGGCATATAGGATACCGATTGTACCCACTTCTTGAACCGAAGCCCGGGGAACGAATTAAGCAGCAGCGCGAACAGGATCGGCAACGGGAACCCGATTAACAGGCTGTAGAACGACAGCGAAATCGTATTCCAGATAATCGTGTTGAACTGGTAGGAATGGAAGAAGCGTTCGAAGTTCTCCAGTCCAATCCACGGGCTGCCCCAGATGCCGAGCGTGAAATCATAGGCTTTGAAAGCGATCTGGACGCCTGCCATCGGTACATAAGCAAATAGGATAATATAAATCGTCGCCGGCAGCAGGAACAAGTACAGCTGCCAGCGCGAGAAGATATCTCGCATCGCGTTTGAGGTTCGCATAGCCAGCGCTCCGTTCTAAGTTGGAATCGCGGCTTCGGAATGCTCGGGGAGCACACGGAAGCCGCGTGAGTGGGCAGATTATTGGTTCCGGTCAAATGCGGCCTGAGCGACCTTCAGATAATCCTCCAGCCCCATCTTCTCCAGCTCCGCCAGGTAGGCGTCCCATTGTGAGAGCGGTCGGTTGCCGGTGATGAATGCGACGGCGCTTTCATTGACATAGTTGTCGATGACCGTCTTCTGATTGGCAATCTGCCGCAATTCTTCCGGCGTGTAACTGAGCTTGGCGATGACTTCCTCCGGGAAAGCGGGCACATAGCCCTCCACATAGGCGGGCTGCCAGTTCGGCGGCGAGTTCGGGCCGATTTCATCCTTCTTGAGCCCCGACGCGGACTTGTTGACCTCCAGCGAGCGGTAAGCCGGATTGGCATCGTTCCAATGCTTGTTCTGCGGATTGTTCCAGATGGACGGGTTGAGATCTGCGATAGATGTCGCCAGCCCCTCCGACTCTTCGAATAGCCCCAGATATTGAGCCGTCACCTCGGCATCATCGGTCCAGTCCACACCCTTCTCGCCAAAGCGGCTGGAGATGGACATCTCGGGATCAAGCAGGAAGTCGCCAACCCGGAACGCCAGCTCCGGATCCTTGGCATCCTTGGTGATGAACCATAGCTGCGTCGGCAAGGTCGGCTTATACGGCGTGGCGGAGAGGCCATCCGGGCCCGCCACAGGTGGCAGCAGCGTCATGTTGTTCTCCAGCTCTGCCCCGAATACGCTGTAGCTGCCGGCCGGAACAACGCCTGCCATGCCGCCTGAGACGTTGACCAGTGCCTTCATCTGCGTCTCGTCCTGTGTGAAGGACAGCGGCGAGAACAGGCCCTCCGAGACCAGCTTGTTCATATACTCCAGGCCGGCTCGCCACTCGGGCTGCGTAAAGGATGGCATCACTTTGCCGTTGTCAACCTTGAGATACCCAGTGTCGGGGTCGGCGTAGATGAACGAATTCATCAGGAAGACGCGAGGATTCTGCGCCCAGCCACCGGTCGAGCCGACGATGCCGACCTCATCCTGTCTGCCGTTGCCGTTGGGATCCTGAGTAGTAAACGCCTTCAACACGTCGTAGAGCTCATCGGTTGTGGTCGGAATCTCCAGATTCAACTGCTCCAGCCAAGCCGAGTTGATCCAGGCCCGGTTCGCCCCCTCATTCCATTGGAACGGGTTGTAGCGCGGCAGAGAGTATACATTGCCATCCGGCAGTTTGGACATGTTGTAGACGTACTCCCGCTCCGGGATTTGGTGATAGTTGGCCGCAATCTGAGGATCATTCAGATACCCATCCAGCGGGACAAAGATGCCCTTGGCCGCATAGTCGTAGATTGTCGCTTCATTAAGATAAATATTGATGACATCGGGCAGGGTCTCGCCGGAGGAGACCATGAGTGCCAGCTTGGTCAATGCCTCATCGCCCTGGCTGGGCAGCTCGAGGAACTCCAGATTGACATCCATCGCTTCTTCAATAAGCTGTGTAAAATGGTTGGTATCATAGCTCTCGACGTTGGGATTGGCCTGCACGGCTACCCTGATCGTCGGGCGTTCGGCCGTCTGGCCTTGACCGTCCGCCGGCTCCGGCGCATTGTTACTGTTGGTGGAGCAGGCAGCCAGCAGCCCGGTGGACAGACTGAGGATCAGCAGCGAACGGATGGCCCGTGTGCCCGACTTGCGTACTTTCATGTTCATTGGTGTATTGCCTCCCTTTTTGTACTCGCTTACATTCCCCATTGTAGAGACCTCCGCCCGCCGTTTCCTACTGTCAGTCTTGCCCGGCCCTCTCACAGAGTAAGATCCCGCCCCTTCACTTCTATCCCGCCCTGTCATGGCGTGCGCTGCTTGCGGTTCTCGCGCCAGACGGTAGGCGAGACGACATGCTTTTTGGCAAAGGCCCGGTAAAAGGTGTTCTCGCTGCCGAAGCCGCAACGCTTCAGAATCCGGCTATTGGGTTCGTCGGTTTCCAGTAGCAGCCGCTCAGCATGTCCAATTCGGATCGCTTCGATATATTTGCCCAGACTCTTGCCCGTCTGCTCTTTGACGAAGGAGAAGACATACTTCTCCGAGATCATCAGCACCGTGGCGATGCTGGCCGCAGACAGTGCCGGATCATCATAATGCGCCTCGATATAATGAAGGATATCCCGTTTGAGCTTCTCATTGTTGCTCTTCTTGGTGTCGGCCACCGCCTCGCACAAGCCAAGCGCAGCCAGACGCAGCTGTGACGCGAGCTGATGCAGATCGCCCCGCTCCTCGTACACCGGGATCATAATATCCGGTACCCCTTCACCGCTTGGCTTGCCTGAGAGCAAAACGTGTCTCGCGTTGCTGACGGTCTGCCGGAGCGAATAGAAGATCTGCAGCTGCTCTGCCCCACCCGGCGGATAAGTGGACAGCTTGGCTTGGGCATCATCGAGCAGTTGAGACACGACCGTCCGTTCACCGGCGATCAAGGCATCATAAAGCTTCAGCAGGATGGCAATGTCAAAGTCTGCATGCTCCTCGCGCTCGGCTGCCGATACCGGCACATAGACGCCGCTCGACACGCCATCATCCTGGCTGCTGAGCGCGTGCAGCGCTTCCTGATACGCCGACTTGGCCTGCTGCATCTCCGTCTTCATCCGGCTGACCCCGATCTGGATGCGGACCGCCTGCTCCAGTCCGGCGCTTGCCTGGCGGATCACTTCCGCACTCTGCTGCTTGATCTCCGATAGATGCGCAGGATCCGTGTCCGTCAGGAACAGCACCGCCACCATTTCTTTGGCATGCCAATCCAGCGTCGCAGCATCCTCGCCGTAGACCTCGTGTATCGCCTGCTTCAGACGCAAACCGAGGCTATGCTGCGCGGTCCGGTCCTCGGGCTGTTCTTCGCCCGGCGAGTAACGGATTTTGATTACGGCAAATGCATCAAACCGGCTGCCGAAATAACTTTCTACCTCCTGTTTCTCCCGTTCCGTATAAATCCCGAGCATCAGCAGCTGCTTGAGCACGGAGTGCTGAATCGAGCGGTTCAGCTCGTCGATCCGGCTGCGCTGCTCTTCGTGAATCGTCGACATCTTGGTAAAGGCATTGTCGATGAAGGCATACTCATTGCTGGGCTTGAACATCGTATTGGCCGAACGCGATGCCGCTTCCAGCAGGCGGGTCAATCCCAGCGTCTCTTTCATCGAGAAGAGCACAAGGAGCAGCAGGATCACCCCGCTTCCCGCGATAATATAGAAGAGCACCAGCTCAAGCAAGGCATTGACATGCTGCTCGAAGACGCGTACAGGGATGCCCACCACGGCATGCATCCCCAGCAGATCACTGGTCTGCGTCAGCGCGATGTAATGTCCGGAGGCGGTTGCCAGCTCCTGCAGCCCAGTTGCCTTTACAGGTGTCCCGTTCTCTTCATAATTGTGGGAGAGCAGCAGATTGTCGTCATTGTCGGCAACGTAGGCGATATGGTTGCCTATCTGATCTTCTGACAGCAGTCGGGAGAGCAGCTCCCGCTGATCGAAGTCAATAACGAGCACGCTCTTCTGGTCGAATGCATTATAGTAGGACATATTTAATAAAGCGGTTACACTTTGAAAGTCGCTGCGGCTATAGTAGGAGGAATACGTCTCCCTGGCGGGCAGGAAGCGGATACTGGCGTTGTCCTCGAACAGCAGCCCGTGCCAGGCCTCCACAGATAAGTCTTTATAATTGTAGAAAGTCCCATACACGCCGTTATAATCATCGGAAGAGATATAATTCGAAATGAAGACCGGATTGTCCCGGAACATCAGATAGACATTGGAGAACATATCCTGCGTCAGTGACAAGCTCTTCAGCTTGATCTGCAGTTCATGGAAGTCCACGTAATAGTCACTCGTTGGCGGTCCCTGAAGGAAAAACAGCCGCTTGAATTCGTCTTCCTGCCGGAGCAGCCTGGCAATCTCCTGCGCCCGCATCACCTGTTGTTCGAGTGCCAGCATGCCTCCCTGCAGCTTCTCGGCACTCTGGTCGATCGTCAGCTGCTTGGCCAGTGCATAGGATTTGTAATAGAGCGGCATCACCATCGCGATCAGGATAGCCAGGACCAGGAAGTATTTCAAGAAACGTTTGGCAAAGATGAGCCCGGCCTGCCGGCGGGGCACCAAGCGGCTTGTGTCTGTCATGCGCCTTCCCCCTCTTTTTGTGCGAGTTCAATCTCTGTAGCGGACAACGTCCAATAAGCTTCGTCTTCATCAGCCCGAAGCGTCTGCCCTGCGCAGTGTACGTTACTCTCCCCCGCCCCGCACAATCGTTTACACGTAATGATAGTCCAAATCGTTTCTGACGGGAAGCGTCATTTTCTGCCGCTCCTGTCACGGAGTAAGAATCCCGCGGTTTAGCTGCATTTGAGAGCTCTCCAGATCATCCTTCCGCTGCATCCGACGTTCGCCACAGCCTTAGTTTCAGTCTAATGGTCGGGCCGACTGCGCGGATGCTGGCAAGGCGGTATTCGCCATTCCGGTTGCCGCAGCGTTCCTCCTCGATCTCGAGGCTGCCTTCCGTCGAAAGGCTGTAACGGGCATTACCCAACATGACAGTCACCTGTACCGCATCTCCGCTACGCTCTATCGTTAGGGTGCTTTCCTCTGCACCATTGCTGCAGAAGAGCGGCACCCTGTAGTGAATCATTCCTGTCGACAGCAGCGCTCCTGCCGAGCCTCCATCTACACATCCTCCTGCTGCCTCCTGAACGGCCTGGATATCGAGCCCCTCTCGCGTCAGAATATACGTCTCCCGCAGCGCCAGCCCATCCGGCACCTCACCTCCGGAGTAGACCATGCTGAAAGATACGCGATCCGCCTCCTCCACATGCACCGTGCATTGATGCTGCAGATCTGCACCCTGCTCCGCCAGATAGGCGACGGCTCCATCCGGACGCTCCCAGCCTGGACCGATCGCTGCTGCCCGGGCTGCTGCACCGCCTGGCAGCAAGTACTCGGGATGGCTGCAGAGCGGCGAAGACAATCCTACCTCGGCGGCTACCCCGCTCCGGTGGTAGCGCCCCAGTCCCGTCGCATCATACCGTCCGTCCGCAGCGGTATCGAGCTGGATCGATTGGCCGCCGGCCGAGGCCACAATCTGGTGAAACGCTGGCGACGTGGCCAGCAAGTAACCGCCGATTTCCGCAGGGCAGGGCTGCTCGGGAATCGCATCATCGGCAAACAAATAAGCCATGTAGGCAAAACTGCCTAGCGTAACCATGTACTTGTCATAATAGGCATATGGCTCAGCCCCGTAGCCCGTTCCAACCCCGTAGCCGTTTTTGACATGACGAGGCGGCGCCATGTCCAAGACCCAGCGGCGCACAGCTCGCACCGACAGCCGTGCACTCCGTTTGAATGCACCCGCCAGCTTGGCACGGCCCGCACGGTGGTGACGGGCCGCCTCATACTCCGCGCAGGCAGCGGCCAGCGCTTCGTTGAATTGGAACTGGCTGCTGCGCCCGCCGAAGGGGATGTGCCCGGCCGCTGATTGCAGGAACAGCGTCATCATGCCCCCGGCCTCCAGTTGGCGGTCCAACTCCTCGACATACTGCCCCTGATGCCCATAAGCCAGAATCAGTTGAATATGACAGCGGGACGCCAGATCGTACAGCAGCGGACAGCCGGGATCACGGTACATTCCGTTTTCGTCGAATTTCTCCAGCTGCAGCGGCCAATGGGCATCCAGATAAGGGGCCGCATCCGTCATCCCCTCCGTCTCGCGCATATACTCGCCGGCCATATTGTACAGATTGATATTATGCAGCCGACCGGGGTCAGAGACGGAAGAGCGCGTATGGACATAGTTGACCTCGGGATCGATGGTTGAGAGCAGAGCAGCCCAATCTCGCCGCTGCCCGGCCGTGACATAAGACTTCATCGCCTTGTAGGCCAGCAGCAGCTCCTTGGTGGCGAAGTCGGCCATCTGGTCTCCTGTCATCCGGGGCAGTTGGCGGCAGGCTGCCCCCATCATGTGCTCCCACAATGGCTTCAGCTTCACCTGCCGGCCCGCGCTAATGAGCCCGCCCAGTACGCACACAATACGGGAGTAAGCCTGCATATCCTTAGGCTTCCCTTCACTGTCTCTGCCCCAGCTCGAGTCCGCGCGGTCTAAACCGTACCCCGAGAGTGAGGCCTCCATTAATTGAAGGTAGGCCTCTTTAGTCTCACTCGTTGCCACAAAATTAGTCGGCACTTCCATCTGGTCCATATAAGTGTATAGCTTTGAAACAGCTTTACTTGCCATCGTCCTCATCTTCATATCTCCCTTATTCACTCCCCGCCCCTGAAGTAAACTGGAACGTGCTGCTTGTAGTGGAACCGTTAGCATTACGGGCGGTTACCCGCCAGTAATACAGCTTGCTCGGCTCCAGCTCTGCCGCTTCATAGACGGTACCTGTGACCGTCGCGCGCACTATCGGGGCGGTGAAGCCAGGATCATCTGCAATCTCCACCGTATAGGTCTCCGCCCCACTTGGCGCGAACGTCCGGCCGGCAATATTCTGGGTCCAGTCCAGCGTGGCAGACGTCCCTGCCAGCACAGCATTATGGACAGGCGCTGCCAAGGTAAATGCAGCCGGCGCAGCGCCCGTAATATCCAGATGCGCCACATTCACATTGTTGTTCGCAGCGCTGCTGGTGTTGAGGATTTCTACCGTATGCAGCCCCGGTGTCGCGATACTCAAGCTGCCTTCATAGCTCTGCCATGCGCCCGTCAGCGTCCATTCCGTATCCGGCACGGTCTGTCCCTCCACACGCAGCCGCAGCGAAACGGCGGGACCATCCCCGTAAGCGCGCAAGGCAAATGAATAGTCGCCCGCTTCCGGGAAATGAACCGACCAGCGCATCGGCTGCGCGCTTTGCCAGAGCTTGCCCCACCCCAGCGGCGTCTGCTGGGAGCTGCCCGGCCAATCAGATGCTGTCTTGCGCTCATTGGCGCCCAAGGCGAATTGCCCCGGGAAGCGGGTCGGCGCCAGCACCTTCTCCGGTGTAGTCACGGATATCGTATGACTGAGCGCCGATTCCTGGCCTCCTGCGCCAAGCGCAGTAAGATGGAACACATAGCTGGTCTGCTGCTGCAAACTGTTCACTTCATAGCTGACTGCCCCCGCACCTGTCATACCGACAAGCACGCCGTCCTGGTACACATGGTACCCCGTCAGCGCACGATCATCCAGCGGCGGTGTCCATTCCAGCAGCACCGTAGCATCTGTGACCGATACAACCTGCAGATTGACTGGCGCCCCCGGCATTCCGGACGGTGAGGAGACGGATGTCACCGCCGGCCCTGTCTGCACCGCTGTTTGCACAACAGCCGTTCGCGTATCCGTCGTCCGGACATAGAACTGGTGCGGTCCACGAACATGATTTTTAGAGAGGATATAGCGCTTGCCATTGGTCACATCATGATCCGTGACGTCCGCCTCTACCATCGACTGCACCACACCGTTAACAATCAGCTGTACGTCATGAGGCAGATCATTGTCCGCATCGGTATAGACAACGGAATAATGAAAGGTCGTGTCCTCATCTCCAGTTAACGCATGAACATCGGCATCGGACAATACCGGCGCGCTGCCAGACGTCTCGTTGCCGGCGTAGATGTTGTCGATCAGCATGTCACCCGCCTGCGTACCTCCGCGCAGCCAGAGCGTCAGCTCGATGGCACTTTTGTTCAGATTCGCCATCTGATCCAGATCGAACTGTAGTGTCGTCCACTCATTCGGGACGGTCTGCAAACCGCCGTTCACATCCCTGGCGTTAATTTGGGCCTTGAACTGTAGGCCCGGATGGCGGCCAGAGTTTTTCAAGGTGACATAGAGGTACTGGTAACCGGACAGGTCGGCCTTGTAATGCCAAGGCTGAAATTTGGCCTGCGCCTGCGGCGAAGATGGCTCATGTGTGAAGATACCTACCGAAACTCCGTCTTCCGTTCCCCGGACATAGGTACCGTCTGTCGTGTTGGCCGGCTGGGCGCCTTGGGTCCACCAGTTCATCCACGCCAGATTCTGACTGCCCCAAATTCCGCCTCCTTCAAAATTATCGAATAACAGCGGAGCCTCGGGACTCGGAAGCGGCGGAGCCACGGTGTAATGGGCATTGGCCGAAACCATGCTACCATTAACATCCGTCCCTTTCGCCTTCAACCGCCCGTTCGCATAAGGTCGGGAAGCGCTTGTGTTCACCGCCCCCGTCCAGACCTCGCCCGTCTGAATCATCGCCGTGTTACCCAGTTGCACGCTTGACACACCTGGAGACGCAGCTGCAACCACCTGCACCTCTCCGGTGACCAGATCACCGATTTGCGGACTTAGTATGGTTAAGCCACCCTCGTTCCCCGCAGGCACCGAAGGCTCATCCAGTGCGCCGAGCGCCATAATGGAATAGAAAAGTCCTGCCTGGATACTAATACTGAACTCGTTGTAGCGCCATTGATGAACGTCATCTTCAAGGATCGTCCGATCCTGGTACCACGGACCCGATACGCTATTCGGCATGGTCGGATCTTTCACATTCGGTCCACTGACCATGGCGCCGGGGATGACAATGCCTTCATTATTGGGATTACGGATCTCTGTATCGTACCGGGTGTGCAGATAGCGGACATGGTGCTCCCCTACCCCGGACACCCAGCTGGTACTCCAGGGATTGTTGCCAAATACCCAGTACAGCCCTTTCTTGGCTGCGCTGAGTACCTCCGGGTCGCCGAACAGCTCGTAATAGCGGACCAGATCGCCCACATACGAGACATGGGGCTCGTTAACACCGAAATTGCTGAATTCATTCAGCACACCATAGGGTGTATCCTGTGCCACCGACATGAAATAATCGACGCGGGACTTGAGCAGTTCCTGAATGCGAGCTTGCGTGACTGCATCTGCAACGGGGTACAGCTCAACCATGGCCATCGGGCGCATACTCCAATAATTGGTGGAACTTACGTCCCCCTCCTCCAGCAGCGCCACTCGCTGCACCGCTCGATCATAGTAGGGCGGATCTCCGGTCAGCAGGTAGAGTTCGACTTCTGCCCACAGCATCGCGTTGGTGATATCCAGGTTCGTATGGTAACTGCCTTGCGACTTTTCCCGGTTGATATAGGCATATTCGTAGGTTTTAACAGCTCCCGCTGCAGCTCTTGCCGCAAAAGCCTCTGCATCCGCATCATTTATCCCGTACTCGTCCAGCCAAGCCTCATACGCGCGTGCCGCCGAAGCCATCACGCCCGCAGCTTTGAATGAGCCGCCAATGCCGAGCCGCCCAACGGTACGGTCATCCGGGTAACCCACAGGAGACAGCGGATGATTATCCGTGAGCAGCTCCGGATGCCTGAAACCGCCTTTCTCCGGAATATCGAACACGGCGCCATCGAACTGGTCCGTGAACTTCAGCACATACTCCGTCGCCACGCGCACCTCATCCAAAATATCCGGGACGCCGTTGTTGTCATAGTCAAACTGCACGGTGTCCGACTCGGCAAACCTCAGATAGGCCAGTGCCAGCTGGCCGCCCACCCATTGGTTGCCGGCGTATTTGCCATAGTCCCCCGCATCGTAATGCCCGCCTGTCAAATCGTAATGCAAGCCGGGTGCTGGCCGGGTGCCATCCAATAGGGTAATATCATAGGTGGCAAATACATCGTTCTTGTCCCAGGCATCATCCAGATGCCCCGCCTGATGGTACGCCTTCGGCGACAACGGGGTGTCGGTGTAGCCGGCCGGCAGCGCATCGATGGTGTCGACACTGGCCCGCAAGCTGCGGTAGAAGGCCGTCATCTCGTCCCGGTAGCGCAGCCAGATGTTGTCCTCAATGCGAAACAGCGGCGACTGTTCTCCTCCAGCGTACAGCCGTAAAGCCGTTCCGCTCTGTTGGAGACTCGTAAAATCAGCCGTGTAGACATGTTCGCCCCAGACAAGCCCTTCATATTGCAAGGTTCCGTTGAAGATCGCATTGCCGCCATCCGGCGCAATGGTAAAAGCCAGGTCCGGTAGCAGCCGCGCGGACGCGACAGAGCCCAGCTTCATATCCTCCTTGCTGTACCCTGCCTGGGACACCGCGACTTGAACGGCTGCGTCGCTGGTCGTGCTGGCTGCGTCGGCAGCCCTCTGGGGGCTTCCACCAGGAATCCAGACTGAAGACAAAACGAGGACAAGGGCTACCCATGACACCATAAGCTTGCGGTAGCGAGTATGCAATACGTTCAACAATAGATTCAACCTCCGCTTCGTTAGTTATCATCCTTCAGCGAGCCAATTCCGATCCTTAACCTGCCTCCCACCCTTCTTCTTTTTTTGAGTTGCACATTTTGTTACCGCTTACACATCACATGTTTATTGTAGAATTCGCCTCGTTTCGGATAAACCGTTACTTCCCCTCACCCCTGTCAGAGAGTAAGAATCGGGCTTCTTTCATTTTAGGAAGAGGCTGTCATTACGTAAGAATGCCCCCCAGGCCGGCAGCCACGGAAACGAGTCAAGTTTTCTTTTATTACCGTTCCTCCCAGCTCGCGCTTGAGGCAGCGTGGACTCGCAAGACGTCAATGTCGGGCGATAATCGCCCGGGCCGAGAGGCTCTAACGGGTCTTAATACAATCGTAATCTTTCACTTAGACAATCGTAAGCTCTCCCCCGTATCCTATGCCATGTAACTACAAAATGATGGAGTGTGATACGTATGAGAAGAAGCAGACAAAGCAGGACCTTGATCGTGATGATGGTGTTGGCGCTGTCGCTGGTATGGTCGGGGCTGGTGAATGCCGCGCCGATGACGATGAAAAAGGACGGCATGGAGCTTGTTCACCTGAGACAGGCTGCTGACATGTATGGCTACAGCATTGAGTGGAACAGTACAGAGAAATCGGTCACGCTGATGTACATGGGAACCATGATGAAGGATAACATGATGATGGATGACGATATGATGATGGCAGATGACATGATGATGCAGGATGACATGATGATGGACAGCGGTATGAAGCCGATGGCAGAAATGATAAAATTAACGATTGGCTCGAAAATGATAACGGTAGACGGCAAGACCTACAATCTGGATCTCGCGCCGGCTATCTATGACGGCAGTACTTATGTAACAGAAATGCTGATCATGCAATATTTGAAGCCCGCTCCGGCCATGATGAAGTAATGACATTGAAGCAAAATTATCCACTTATGGTATGATGAAGTCAACGAGAACTTTCGGAACTTGAGGTGGATCAGCATGAATGAATGCGTACTGGTGGCGGATGACGACAGCAACATTACCGATGTGTGTCGCCGATATCTGGAACGGGAAGGCTATCAAGTCCTCACTGCCAGGGACGGGCTCGAAGCATTGGAGCTATGGCGCCATCAGACGCCTCATCTGATCGTGCTTGATCTGATGATGCCTCACAAGGATGGTTGGGAAGTGTGCAACGAGATTCGGCAAACCGCCGATGTCCCGATCATCATGTTAACCGCCCGCGGTGAGGAGCAGGATCGTCTGATGGGCCTTACGATCGGGGCGGATGATTACATGACCAAGCCCTTCAGCCCAAGGGAGCTCGTGCTGCGGGTGCGGGCCATCCTCCGCCGGATGCGATACGTGCAGGCCCCGTCCGACACAGCTGCTGAGAACACGATCCAATACGAAGGACTTGCTATTGACGTTGCCAAGCGCAAAGTGGAGATTGGCGGACAGTCGATTGACTTGACCGTGACCGAGTTTGATATGTTGCATCTGCTGGCGAGCCACCCCGGCCAGGTGTTTTCCCGAACCCAGATTTTGAGCAAGGTGTGGGATTTTAGCTACGAAGGCGATACAACGACGGTGACGGTCCATATCCGGAGATTGAGGGAGAAGATCGAGCCGAGCCCTTCGGAGCCGCGATTCATCAAGACCGTCTGGGGGATCGGCTATAAATTTTCGGGTGAGGGCAACTCATGAAACTGCGAACGTACTTATTGTTGTCCAACCTGACCGGGATTAGCGTCTTGTTAATTTGTTTATTTGTCAGCTACTCCAGGATGCTGCTTTCTATTGAACAGTTCTATTGGTTATCTGGCGTCACGGCTGCGGTTGGCTTGCTTTCGTTTATCCTGCAGCATTTGCTGACCCGACCGTTAGAGAAATCAATGGCCCGGATTACACAGCAGACCGTGCGCATAGCCGAAGGGGATTTCGACACGGAGGTCCCCTTCGTCGGCCCGCAGGAATTCAAGCTGCTGGCCCAGCAATTCAATGTCATGAGCGGCAAACTGAAGGAAAGCTTCGACAATCTGCATCATTCCGAGTCCGCCCGGCGGGAATTAATCGCCAACGTCTCCCATGATCTCCGCACGCCGCTCGCCTCCATCCAATCGTTTGTCGAAGCGTTGGAGGACGATGTCATCAAGGATCCAGCAACGTTCCAGCGTTATCTGAACACCATCCGGCTGGAGACGAAGCGTCTGGGCGGATTGATCCAGGACTTATTCGAATTATCGAGTCTGGAGGCTAAGGGCGAAGCGTTCGAGCCGCAGCCTTGGCATGCCGATGAGCTGCTGATCAGCACCCTGGAGAGCTTCTCGTTTCACCTCGCCGAGAAACAGCTGAACGTCGAGATCGAGCTGCCGGATAAACTGCCTGCTGCCGTCATGATGCCGGGTCAGATCAAGCGGGTACTGTCCAATCTATTGCAAAATGCGATCCAGCACTCCCCTGTGGAAGGGAAGATTGTCTTATCCGCTGCCGAGGAAGGTCGCTTTCTCCGCATTTCAGTGACGGATGAAGGTCAAGGGATTGACTCGGCCGAAACGTCACGGATCTTCGAACGGTTTTATCGGACCGATAAAGCCCGCAGCAAAAACAATGGCGGGGCCGGCCTCGGTCTGGCCATTGCACAATCCATTGTCCAGCTCCACGGCGGCGAGATTGGCGTGGATAGCGCCAAGGGAGCCGGCAGCTGCTTCTGGTTCACCCTGCCGATCTACGGCAGTCGCTAAACGAAACGTTTCATACCTTGCATTCAGGTGGTGGCTGCGTTGACGGGAGATGTTGTATTCCTTTTTGGTGTCTTCGGCGCAGGGGTGTTGTCATTTTTCTCCCCCTGTATTTTACCTCTGCTGCCGGTCTATGTGTCTTATTTATCAGGGAGCATCGCCAGCGGCGCGGATCAGGGTGCGGCCAAGTCGCCTTCCTATCGTTTCCGTTCGCCGTTTGTGCTGCGGACCCTGTTGTTTGTCCTCGGCCTCTCGGTCGTGTTTATCGTGCTCGGCTTTGGCTCCGGCGTACTCGGTCATATCATCGCAAGCTCCGCCTTTATCGCCGTCTGCGGGGCCATCGTCGTGTTGTTCGGGATCTATCAGACCGGATGGATCAAGTTATCCTGGCTGGAGCGGGAGCGCCGGCTGTCCAGCCCCCGTCTGAGGCCAGGCGGCTATATCGGAGCCTTCCTGCTCGGCCTGACGTTCAGCTTCGGATGGACCCCCTGCATCGGCCCTGTGCTGGCAGCCGTCCTCGGGATCGCAGCGGGCGAAGGCTCACCGGCCTATGGCGGGCTGCTCATGCTGCTCTACTCGCTGGGTCTGGCCATCCCGTTTTTGGTCCTGTCTTTGTTCTCGGACTACGTTATCCAGCGCGTGCGCCGATTGTACCGATTCATGGGCGTCATCAAGGCGGTATCCGGCTGCATGCTCATCGTCATGGGCATCCTGCTGATGACCGATCAGCTGAATACGATTGTCACATGGTTTCAATAATCAAGGGGGAATCCAACATGAAGCGTACGCGGAAGTGGATGCGCGATCTACTCATCATCGGCGGCTTGCTGTCTGTCCTGACCGCCTGCAGTGCCCAGCAAGAGGCCCCCGCATCGAATATGAGCGCGCCGGCTGCCATGAACAAGGGAGATGCTGCGCCTGCATTTGCGCTTGCAGATCTGAATGGCGACTCCGTGCAGCTGGCAGATTTCGAGGGGAAGAAGGTCTATGTGAAATATTGGGCTTCCTGGTGCTCCATCTGCCTCGCCGGTCTGGAGGAGTTGAACACCCTGGCTGGCGAAGACCGCGACTTTCAAGTGATTACCATCGTTGCTCCGAATTACAAGGGCGAGAAATCGTCGGCGGCGTTCGCCGAATGGTTCAACAGGCAGCCTTATGATAATCTGACCGTACTCTTGGATGAGAATGGTGTATGGGCGAAGCAATTCCAGGTCCGCGCGTATCCGAGTTCCTATTATATCGGCTCCGACGGCATTCTGGTCAAAGCACTGCCCGGTCATGCTTCCAGTGAGCAAATTATCGAGACGCTAGACGAAATTGCCTAAGGAAGGAGGAGCAAATCATGAAAGCTACGGTATCCGCTATATGTCTGCTTGCTATTGCCATCCTGCTGTCGGCCTGCGGCGGCATGAGTGAGAATCGTACGACCCAAGCCTCGCCTTCCCCCGTCAATGTGATGAACAGCTCCCCGCAGGAGCTGCGCGACCTGTACCTGGCAGGCGGCTGCTTTTGGGGTGTAGAGGCATATATGTCCCGGATCCAGGGGGTTCACAATGTAACCTCGGGCTATGCCAACGGCGAAGGCGAGGATCCAACCTATGAGGATGTGATTCGCGGAGACCGGGGGTTTGCGGAAACGGTCCATGTGAGCTATGATCCGCAGCAAGTGACGCTGCAGACGTTGCTGGATTATTTTTTTCGGGTGATCGATCCAACCAGCGTGAACCAGCAAGGCAATGACCGCGGCATCCAGTACCGCTCGGGCGTCTACTATACCTCGCCTGAGGAAGCGGCGGTCATCGAACAGGTCGTAGCCGAGGAGCAGACCCGATACGAGCAGACCATCGTCACCGAAGTGCTGCCCTTACAGAACTATTATCTCGCGGAGGAGTATCACCAGGACTACCTGGAGAAAAATCCGAATGGCTACTGCCATATCGATCTGAGTGTGCTTGATGATCAAGAGCTGATGATCGACGCCGCGCTCTATCCCCGTCCGACCGATGAACAGTTAAAGGAGCGCCTGACCGCTATTCAGTATGCGGTCGCCGTCAACGATGATACGGAGCGCGCATTCAGCAATGAATATTGGGATACGTATGAGCCGGGTCTGTATGTCGATATCGCGACGGGAGAGCCGTTGTTCACCAGTGCAGACAAGTACGACTCCGGCTGCGGCTGGCCCAGCTTCACGAAGCCGATCATACCGGAGGTCGTCACCTATCATGAGGACAACAGCTTCGGCATGGTGCGCACCGAGGTGCGCAGCCGGGCAGGCGATATCCATCTCGGCCATGTGTTCAATGACGGTCCCGAGGATCGCGGCGGCCAGCGGTACTGCATCAACAGTGCAGCCATCCTCTTCATCCCCCTGGACCGCATGGAGAAGGAAGGCTATGGTTATCTGGTGTCCGTGATAGACCCGCAGTAGCAGGGCTCTTCGCTAAAGCGAACGAAAAAAGGATGATTACAAGACCATTCCGGCCTGAAATCATCCTTTTTGGTGCCATTGTTACTCCACATTCAACGATCCTGTAAATTCATCCAGCAGCGCCCGCGCTTCATCGCTCGACTTGAGGTTCACCAAACGGTTTCTCAGATCGCCTGCCCCCGGGAATCCACGGACATAGATCTTGAAAAAGCGGGTAAGCGCGCTGAACGAACGCGGCACCTGCTCAGAATATCGCTCCTGGAGCTCCAGATGCAGCCGGAGCAGATCCAGCAATTCTACCGTGCTGTGCTCCTTCGGCTCCTTCTCGAAGGCAAAGGGATTCGTGAATATCCCGCGCCCGATCATGATGCCATCGACGCCATATTGCTCCGCAAGCTTCAGGCCGGTCTGGCGGTCCGGGATATCCCCGTTGATCGTCAGCAGCGTCTGGGGCGCCACCTCATCCCGCAGCTTCTTGATCTCCGGGATCAGCTCCCAGTGCGCGTCCACCTTGCTCATTTCTTTTCTTGTCCGCAGGTGAATCGACAGATTCACAATATCTTGACTCAGCACATGGGTCAGCCAGTCGCGCCATTCGTCCAATGCCTTGAACCCGAGCCTTGTCTTCACACTGACAGGCAGTCCCCCGGCCTTGGCGGCCTGGATGATCTCCGCCGCTCGTTCGGGACGGCAGATTAGTCCGCTGCCCTTTCCATTGTCGACGACATTGGGAACCGGGCAGCCCATATTAATATCGAGACCTCGGAAGCCTGCCTTGGCCATCCCGATGCTCATCTCGCGGAAGTGCTCCGGCTTGTCTCCCCAGATGTGCGCGACAATCGGCTGTTCATCTGCCGTAAACGTCAGACGGCCGCGCACGCTCTGGTTGCCCTCCGGGTGACAATAGCTCTCGGAGTTCGCAAACTCCGTAAAAAACACATCAGGTCTGCCGGCGCTGCTGACGACATGACGAAACACCACATCCGTCACATCTTCCATGGGCGCTAATATAAAGAAAGGACGCGGCAATTCACGCCAAAAGTTTTCTGTCATATCGCTAAGACTCCTCCATCGAAATCAGACCCCATTGTATCAAAGTATGGGCCAAATGAGAAGTCTTCTGTTGTTCACCTGTCCTTCCAGCAGGAAACGCAGAGGGAGGTCAACTGCTCCAATAGGTGAAGGACACTTGATTGACGTACGCATGCCAGTTGGCCGTGCCCGGAAACTGCACCTTCACGTAGCGGATGCCGGGGACCAGCGGGTCAGCCGATACATGCTGCTGCACGGCGAAGCCTTGCCCGGAGCTCAGCAGCGTCGTGCTCACCGGCAGCTCATCGTAGCTTATGCCGTCTGCCGAGACCAGGAAGACAAAAGGAGGTGTCCCCTGATAGCGTGCGGTGACGATCCGAAAGTCGGTGATATCTCCGGCCGGTGACTGATACGCAATAAATTCGGGCGTACTCGGATGATTGCTAGTATGCTTGAAGCGATCCGCATCGCCGCCGAACTTCGCCGGCTCATAACTGGCGATGGCAATCGTACTGGAATGCTGGTACAGCTTGCTCAGGTCGATGCCATCGTCGACGAACTCCAGCTCGCTGGGCTGCTCCGGCAGCACCCGGTACGACAAGTGCACGTGATTGATATATTCATGCCAGTTGGCTGCGCCCGGGAACTGAATGCGCAGATAACGTATGCCCTCATCCAGTTCGTCAGCCGGCACATTCTCATGCACCGCATAACCGAATCCGGAGCGGACAAGCGTCCGGCTAACTGCAATTTCCTCATAGGCCTGCCCGTCCGCCGATCCCAGGATCTTGAACGGAGCGGTCCCCTGGTACACTGCCGTTTCCACTGTGAAGTCGAAGATATCTCCGTCAGGAGAAGCATATTCTACGAATTCCGGTGTGGTTGGATTGTCGGTCGCATGCTTGAACCGGTTGGCATCTCCTCCAAATTTGTGCGGATCGTACGATGCGATGCGGATGCCCGGCGAGTAGCCATGCAGCAAGCTCAGGTCCGAAGCATCATCCTCCAGCTCATCCCAGGTCGTATCTCCCGCATACTTGAAGGACACGTCCAGCAGATAGGCATGCCAGTGCAGGGTGCCCGGGAACTCGATCTTCAAATACCGCGCGCCCGTGCCGAGCCGATGACTGGTCCGCTCCCTCACCGAATAGCTGTATTGCCCGCCGATCAGCCTGGAATCCGCATTGATCTGGGTGTAGTTGATACCGTCCGAAGATACATAGAAACGGAAGCCCGGCGTATTGTCGAACTGGCCTGTCAAGATGGAGAAGGAGAATATGTCCTCATGCGGCGATTTGTAGACGACATATTCCGGTGTGGCGGGATTGTCATTGCTGTGACCGATGCGATCGGCGTCGCCATCGAACTTCTCCGGATCCCAGCCGACAACCACGATGTTGGCCGAGTGCTCCTCCAGCTTGGACAGATTGCGGCCTTGATCCCTGAACACTCTCAGCCCCGGCGGCTCCACGACGACCACTTCCCGCTTGGGCAGATCAAAGTTATGCAGCAGTACGTTGCCGTACTCCGCTGTCGATGCATGCGGACTCGCAGCGCCGCTCCACGCCAACACGGACGTGCCGGTCGCATCTGTCCGCGTATAGGCAATCTCGAGCCCCAGCGCCAGATGACGGGTTGGCGTCATCTCCAGCTCATCCCATGGAATCGCCAGCTCGATGGAGTAGCCCTCTGCGTGCTCCGTTCTGCCGTAATGCACGACGCCCAGATCACCGTCCACTGTGCCGTTGCGGCGATCCAGCACGATGCGGCGCACCGGATCTGAAGCGTCTCCCCGCTCCAATGCATCCCCGCCCAGGAACAACTCGACCTGCTCCTCCTCTGTGCTGCCCAGCTCATCCGCCTGCACGTCCAGTCCGATGTATAGATGATCCTTGTCGCTCAGCACGCCGAAGGTCAGCGCGCCTGCAGGGTTACCCGTCATGACCTGATCCACTGTTTCACTGATCGACCAGGCCGCTTCGGCGAATACGCCGTCTATGACGATGGGCGTCTGCGCAGGCGGTGCAATCGTCGTCACCCGGCCATCGTTGAGGAACAGGGAGCCAAACGCCGAGGTATTGCTCCAGTTATCCAGATTCCCATGCCACATCAATTGCCCTTGACGGAAGCCGTTATTGGTGCCATCGTCGTCATTGTTGCCGATATCGAAGCCGATGACCGTGCCAGCCTGAGGCGGGTCGATACCGATGCCATCCCACGGAATGGCGAATTCTACCGTATAACCGTCAGCCTGATCCTGCTGGGCGAACTGGATGCCTGTGATGTTGCGGCCAACCGACAGTTCGGCATCCTGCCAACCGAGTGTAATCTGGTGGTCCTCGCTGCCGTATGTCCCGCTGCGGCCGTTGTTGCCGTCGATATAAATTTCCACGGAATCATCCTCGTAACCCCGAGTGGAATCGTTCACCTTATGGACATCGATGACCCGGATGCCCACATAGAGAAATTCTTCGTTCCACGCTGTGGAAAAAGCGACATCGTTATCAGAGCTCCCTGCCAGCAGCTTGGCGGCTCTGTGATTCAGATGCCAGTGCGGCTCCGACAGTTCACCGTCAATGGTCACATCCTCGGGCGCGACGAGATCAGCCTGGATCAACCCCGGTGCGATCGCGCTATCCTGCGGTACAGCTGCTGTAACTGTCAGCTCTTGCGAAGTCAGGTTGCCGGCTCGATCCTGGGCTGTCACGGCTATGACATTGACACCTTCCTCCACCGGTACGATCACCGCGAAGCTTAAGTCAGGCGCTACACGCTGCACGACTCCATTGACCCTGAGCGTCGCCTCTTCGCTCAGGCTGCCCCGCAGCACATAACTTGCTGCGGCTGCCGTATCCGTCACAGGTATCGTAATGACAGGCGCCACCGAATCATAGACGACCGTGATCTCGACCGTCTCGCTCTGCTCATTCAGTCCATTCACAGCCGCCACCTCAATGTGGTTGACACCTTCCCGCAACGTCAATTCGGTCTCGAACGGTGCATACGGCGTACCCGGTCCCGGCGATAGCACTGCCGCAACGCTGTCATCGGCCACGACAACGGAATCGTGGATATGGGTCACGGATACGGTTGCCGCATCGTTCGCGACGCCCGAAAGCGTGAACGCCTGTACATTGACATCGGCCGTGTCGCGATGATTCAGGCTGACGCCCAGATAAGCGGGGTCATGCCGCACGAACAAATGCATCTCGTCGCTGGCATTGGCGCTGGCATCCGTCGCCTCCGCGACAATCGTATTGCCGCCCGGCGACAGGCTCACCACGGTCTCGAACCGAAGGTCCTGCCCTACCGTGACAGGCTGGCCGTCGATCTGCAGCATACCGGGCTCATCCAGGCGACCGGATACGGTGAAGGCCGCCTGGCGTACGGCGTAATCCGCATCGAGCACAGAGGAACTGTCCTTCTGGTCAAACACAATGAGCGGCGGCGCCTCATCCGCAACGTCCGAGACGATGACCGTCACGCTGCGCGCGGGGAGCGCGATGTCTGCCACAGCGCCGTTCACAACATTGCGCGCCTTTGACAGCAGCATACCGTCGATCTCCTGCGACGTATCCGTCATCTGATATACCTTCGCCGCAGCGCCGGACAGCCCGGCGACATTGACCCGCCGCACCTCCTCCAGCGGGTTGACCAATAGCGCTACCGTCTTGTCGCCGTCGGCGAAAGCAACGGCATCCATCCACAGCTCATCCTCCGTCACCAGACCCGACAGGGGATCGGCGGAGACGCGTCTCATGCTGGAGCCGGCCGGCACCTCGCCGAACACCTTGCTCAGCATATGGAAGGCCTTTGACTTGTCTACGGTATAGCCATCGCCTTCGGTGATGACTTCGCCAACGTAACCGATGGTCCGTTGATGATCCCAGCCAAGCCACCAGAACCAGTAATTGTTCCGAATGTACGCCATGTCGCTGATCAGCCTGCGCGAGACATCGATCGCCATGTCTTGCTGGCTGATGCCGGTGAGGAGGGAGCTGTACTCCGTCTGCCAGCGGTCCTTGTCCGGGAAGCGGTCGACCGCATGTTTATAGCTCTCGATGGTCGCCTTGGAGCTGAACTCGCGCGAGACGTAGCTGTGCGAGGCGAACCCGCCGATCGCAGCCTCCAGCACGGGATCTGCCGCGACGGCATCGAAGTTCTCACCGAGCAGCTTTTCGTTCTCATGATAGGTGGCGCCCTCCGGCGCGACGATCCGCACGTCCTCCAGACCGGACTGATCCAGCTTCTGCCGCAGCAGCTTCGTGAACCGCTGGAACTGCTGACCGTTGTCACCGCCCCAGTAGCACCATTCGCTGACAATCTGGGAGAGCGGTTCGTTCTGGAAGCTGATCGCCCGGGGCGCGCTCGCGCCGTCCGCCACCAGCGCTTGGATCACGTCCGTCAGAAAATCGGCATACGTCTCCTCCTTGTCCGGCCGCAGCCGGACATGCTCCGAGCCCGTCCAGCCGTTCACCGTAGGATGCGTCTTCATACCGACAGGCGGCGACCATACCGAGATCATGTAATCGTACAGGTCGTGATCGTGCGCGGTCTCGATCAGATCGCGGATCTCCTGGATCCGGGCCGGCACGAGATTGCCGTCGCCGTCGCCTGCCGACGCCGGGATCATCACCCGGAACATCGTCACGCCGAGATCATCGTACAGCGCCTCCTGGGCACCTGTCTTGTCGACGAACTGACGTCCCCAATCCGAGCGGTTCCAAGCCGGGAACACGCCCCATCCCTTGATGGTCTGCTCATCCTGCTGCGAGATGACGACATCGAACACCTCATCCTCCATCGTGCTTGCCGCTTCGGCCGGAACCGTGATACAGGATGCCAGCATGGCCGCCACGATGATCACACGCGCGCATTTCCTGGTAACACTGAACATCACACCCATCCCTCCTCGTTCATCATCCGTTAATTGTATTCGCTTACAAATAGCGAAACGGTTGCATCTGCAACCCCTGGCAGGCAACTGTCGTTTGCGCTTGTCATTAAGTATAGAGCCATTGGCCGGATGAGCCGATCAAAATATCTACAGCAAGCTTTGAAATTCTATCGAAATATGCGGATCAGGCATCGTCTCTGAACATGGAGCGATATTTCTGCGGATGGATGCCCGTATATTTTTTGAACACCGTGCTAAAGTAGGTCGCATTCTCGTAGCCGATCATTTCGGCCACCTCCAGCACCTTGAGATCAGGTGACTTCAACAGCTCCTTCGCCGCCTCCATCCGTACCCTGGTGACGTATTCCGTCACCGTCATCCCCGTCTCCTGCCGGAAAATAAAGCTGATGTAGTTGGGAGAGAGGAACACCTCCTCCGAGAGGCGGCCTACCGTCATATTCTCCATGTAACGCTGCGCGATAATCGCTTGGATCTTCTTGATCGTCCCGCTGTTCTTCTGGTTATTCTTCTGCAGGAAGAACCGCGTCATCTCCCGGAACAGCTCCTGCATCCGCGCCGTCAGATCGGCGATGTGATGTTGGCGGTATAGACCGGCCATCGTCTCAGGCAGATCGGGCAACACCTTCTCCACGCTCTCCCCCAACTCATGAAAGGCGCGCGAGGCCATATTGATCAGCTCTACGCCGATACTCTGCACGTAACTGATCGGATGGCTGCGTTCCTGCCCAAGCCTGGCGAAGATCGCCGCAACCTGTACTGCTGTTTCTTCCGTATTGCCCAGCTTCATCGCTTGAATCAGCTTGCTCTGCTGTTCAAAAAGCTCCGCTAACGCGATCTGAATCGGCTTGTCGCCGAAATCACCGATCGGAAGAATCGCCCCGTTGCCCGTGTAGAAGCGGTAGCCGAGCGCCAGCTTCGCCTCTTGATAGGCCTGATGCGCGCCCACGATATGATCAACAGGATGGCCGATGCCAGCTGAGAGCGTCATTTTGAGGTAGGTAGACGTATTGTCGAGCATCTCCTGAAGTATATCTGCAGGCGGGATGACGTCTGAGTCCCCGCCTTCCGGCGTCCCGCAGAACAACACCACAAAATGGTTCTCGGAAGGACTGAACACGATGCCGCCGGGATGTCGCAACGCGATTTCTTCCAGGATGTTGCCGACGGAAAACATGATGAGCTGACGGTTCTCCTCGCTGTACCGTTCCACCGCCTGGCCGTAGTCGTCAATCTCCAGTACCGCAACAGTGACGGTCCCTTCGGCCAGCCGCTCCAGACCAAAAAAACGGAGCTTGCCGGCAAGCTCCGACTTGTCGCAGAACATCCCCGTTACGAGCCCCGCAAGGAAACGCTCGCGCAGCACGGGCAGTTGTTCCTGCAGCTGCTGGCGCAGCCGTCGCTCCTGCTCCTCGCGGGAGCGCTCGCTGCGGATCGATGCCGCCACCTCCGCCACGGTCCGCTCCAGTTCCTCCACCTTGATCGGTTTCAGGATGTAGCCGTCGGCCTTCAGGCTGAGGGCTGTCTTGGCGTAATGGAAATCCTGCACGCCGCTGATCAGGATGATCCTCGCCCGATGTCCCGAGCTGCGCAGTCGCTCAGCGGCCTGCAAGCCGTCGATCTCGGGCATCCGGATGTCGGTCAGTACAATATCCGGATTCAGATCGTCGCACAGTGTCAGCAGCTCGGGTCCGTCCGCCGCCGCGGCCACGACCTCGATGCCGAGCCTCTCCCACTCCACGACCTCTCGCAGTCCTTCCCGGACGTTATATTCATCGTCCGCAATAATCATGCTAAGCTTCATCCCGTTTCTCGCCTCCTGTCTTTCGCGCCGGGAAGGAGACGCTCACCATGACGCCCGCTCCTTCATGCTCGAGAAATCGAATGCCCCATGGCTCGCCGAAAACCTGGCGGATACGCTCGTTGACGTTGCTCAGCCCGAACGATTGCCCGTCCTCGGCAGCCAGCAAGCCATTGAGCCATTCGGCAGATGCGCCGATGCCGTCATCCACAATCTCAATCTCAACCCTTCCCTCCGCATGGCGGGCGCTGATCCGAACATGTCCGCCCCCGCGTTTCTTCTCGATGCCGTGGACGAGCGAGTTCTCGACAAGCGGCTGCAACGTCAGCTTGACCGCGTCATACCCGAGCACCTCGGGCTCCACCTCGATCGTGTAAGTCAGCTTCTCCTTGAACCGGATCTGCTGGATGGACAGGTAGCTTGCCACTTGCTTCAGCTCATCCTCGATCGGGATGATATCTTGCCCTTTGCTGAGACTGTATCGGAAAAAATCAGACAACGAGGTTACCATATGGCTAATGTCCGGCACCTTGTGCCGCAGCGCGATCCAGTTGATGGAATCCAGCGTGTTGTACAGGAAATGCGGATTGATCTGCGCCTGCAGCGCCTTCAGCTCCGCCTCCTTCTTGCGCACCTCGGACACGTAGAGCTCGTCGATCAGCCCTTTGATTTTGCGCATCATCACATTGTATTGACTGAACAAATAAGTGAATTCGTCCTTCCGCTGATACTGAATCTGGACGTCAAAATTGCCGCTCTGGGCATAGGTCATCATCTTGATGAACTTGCGAATGGGATTGGTAATATTGCCGGAGAGCCACAGCGCGAGCAGGAAAGCCGCGAGCATGCACGCCGCCAGCAAGATATACATGACCTGGCGGAGCTCGACAAGCTTGCCATTCAGATCGCTGACGGGCGAGACGGACAGCATCGTCCAGCCGAGGGAGTCGATGCGCCGCGAGGAGGCCAGCCACGCTTCGCCGTTCCAAGCCATATCCTGCGAAACGATCTCCGGGCCTGGCCATTGACCGGCGCTTATTACGTCTATAGGCCCCGGAAGCGTCCCGTCCCCTTCCCATCCTGCTGAAGAGGCGACCGTTGTACGGGAGTCGTCGAAGATCGCAATCGTACTGTTGACAGAGGGTTTCATCTCGGCAAGAATGATATTGAACTCGTCGATTTCCGCTTGCACGGTCAGCAGGCCAACATAGGGAATGGTCGCATTGCGCAGACCGAACAGCCGCTTGGCGAGCACGATGCTGTGTCCGTCGCTCACAGCGGAGCCGCTCCCCGGGCCAAAGGCCAGGATGGAGTAACGCTGTTTGGGCGGCAAGTCATAATACCAGTCCTCCCGTTCGATCGAGCTCATGGGGGATACATAGTTCGAGAAATTGTACTGGGCATACTCCGGTCGGTCCAGCATATACAGCCGGAGCGTGAACTCCCTGCTTTGCACGCCGGGCAGGTCGTAGCTCGCCATCATGTTGTTCAGGCTGGCCAATTCGTTCACGATGCCCACTTGGTCCGACGGCCGGTCGGCAGAGAGCAGCTCCGTCATTTCCGGATTAAGATAAATCGCATTGGCGGTCGCTTCCATTTCTTCGATTTTCTGAACCAGCGCCATTTCGGCAGTGGCCAGGTTCCGTTGCAGCGTGGTGTCAATATTTTCTTTGATCGTGCGGATCGACTCATTATAGATAATGACAGAGATAATCGAGGTAGGAAGGATCACCAGCGACAAGAAATAGATCAGCAATCGATACTTCAGACTCACGTTGCTCACGCTCTCCTCTCCCGTCCCCATCACATGCATAAACTTGCTCACATTATAAAGGAGTCCTGCCCTTATGCAAACCCTTTCTTATCAGACTATGCTGAAATGGCCGCTCACCGCGCTGCTCCTGCTCGGATTGTCGGGCTGCGCCGCAGCCCCCTCCGAGCCTGCAGAAAACGCCAACAACCAGCCGCACGAGGACGTCGTCACGTTGACGGTAGCTGTACAGGACTATACGGAATGGAAAGCGCTTGACGTCGCCATCGGCCAATACGAGCAGGATCATCCCGGCATCCGGATTGAGCTGACGCGCCTGCCGGGCGACCGGTACGACGAATTTCTCCATATGATGATGACCTCGGGGCAAGGGCCGGATCTGTTCCATGCCTCGACGGAGTGGATATCCACCTACCTGTACAAGAACTGGCTGCTAGACTTGTCCGAATGGGTCGAGCCGGATGTCCTGACAGACTATCCGGACTGGGCCGTAGACTATACTCGCGAGAACAGCCGTTTCTACGCGATTCCCTCGGAGGCAAGCACGCTGCGGCTGGTCTACAACAAGGAGCTGTTCCTGCGAGCCGGGCTGGATCCCGAGCAGCCGCCGGCTACGCTGGATGAGCTGGTCAACTACGCGGCTAACATCTCCCGGGCGGGACAAGGGTACCGCATCTACGGCTTTGCCCTGCCCGCAGGTGAGAACGGACCGCTGCAGCAAGCGCTGGAAGCAGGCAGCACCCGCAGCGGCCGCTATTACTACCGCTATCGGGACGGCAGCTACGACTTCACCGTCTATGTGCCCTGGTTCGAGCGGATGCTGGACATGAAGCAGCAAGGCGGCATGTTCCCCGGCGAAACCTCGCTGTCGATGAATACCGCGCTGACGCAATTCGCAGAAGGAAATATCGGCATGATGCACATGACCAACCGCGAATACGCCGCTTTGCTGTCGATGATGGAGAACCAGTCGCAGCTCGGCGTTGCGCTGCCGCCGGTCTATGGGAGCGAGCATGGGGATGCCGGAGCGCTCATGCTCACCTTGCAGGCGCCGCTTGCCGTGCATAATCATACGCTGCACAAGGAAGAGGCGGTCGGGCTATGGCAGGCGCTGCATGCCAGCATCTATCGGGAGCAGCTGCTTGAAGAAGGCTTCTCCATCCCCTTACAGCGTCAGGCCTCGCCGGAGCGCATCCGCTCTGACTATGCATTAAGCGAGTTCCAGCCCGGCCCGGGCGAATCGCCGTATCCGCAGGAGCCCAACTTTATTATGGAGAACCGGGCCGCGAGCGGTCTGATTCAGCCTGGCGGCGCGTCCCGAATCAAGGTGTACAAGGATGTCCTGCTAGGCGTCGAGCCCCCCCAGGAGGCGCTGTCAGCCTTGACGGAGCAGTACAACCGCTCGTTGGAGAACGCTGTCTACCGCGGCCTGATCAATAGGGAGCATTTCGTGTACCCCGACTTTGACCCACTTCATCCCATGGTCGAAACGAAGTAGAAATTTGAAACTTACCGTAGATTATTTTATTCAGCCTCCGGTCATCCAAGCCTATAATGTAAACGTGCAATACACTCAACTGCTAACGGGGGTATGAAGGGGAATGAAAAAAAACAAGCGCATATTCAATCTGCTCTCGCTCATCATGAGCGTGGCGATCGTTATCGCCGGTTGCTCCGGTGGCAGCAACCCGCCGCCTGCGGCCAACCAGTCGCCAACCGCAAGCTCGTCGCCGGAAGAACCGGCTGCCACTGCGGAAGCGCCGCAGCTTGAGCCGGTGGAGCTAAGCATCTATTATCCGGGTGATGAGCAAAAGGACGTCGCCTTGGTGGAAGCAGAGCTGAACAAGCTGCTGAAAGACAAGATTAACGCCACGGTGAAAATCCATGCGGTGAGCTGGGGCGATTGGACGCAGAAGATCAATCTGATGGTGTCCGGGGGCGAGCCGTTCGACCTGATGTTCTCCGCCAGCTGGGACCGTTTCGGCAGCAACGTGGCCAAAGGCGCGTTCTTGCCGTTGAATGATCTGATCGATCAACATGCAGTGGGACTCAAGGAAAGCATGCATGCCGATTATCTGAACGCGGCCTCTGTCGGCGACAGCATTTATGCCGTTCCGGTACAGAAGGAGCTCGCGCAGCAATTCGGCCTGGTCTTCAGCAAGGCGCTGATCGACAAGTACCAGTTTGATCTGGGCACGGTCAGCAAGTTGGAGGATATCGAGCCTTGGCTTCAGACGATCAAGGACAATGAACCGGATATCGTGCCGCTGTGGGCAAGCCGCACCTTGTCGGGACTGCTTCCGTTCGAATCGGTCGGCAGCAGCTCGATCCCTGGCTCCATCTACAGCGGTGGCGAGCCGACCGTCATCAACAAGTTCGAAGCCCCGGAAACGATCGGCATGCTGAACCTGCTGCGGAGTTGGTATCAGAAAGGCTTCTTCCAGGACGACCCGGCGACGCAGAAGGATGCTACCGCCCATAACAAAGCAGGGCGCGTGTTCGCCCAGCAGCTGCAGCTGAAGCCGGGCAAGGATGTGGAATTCAGCGTCCAGCAGGGTCATGAGTTCGTGCAGTTGGAGTTGACTGAGGCCTATACCACGAGCGGCGACATTACAGGGGCGCTGACGACGATTTCCCGCACATCCAAACATCCGGAGCGCGCCATGATGCTGCTCGATCTGCTGCATACCGACGCAGAAATTTTGAACACCCTTGTCTTCGGTGTGGAAGGCACGCATTACAAGCGCAGCGGCAACATCATCAGCCAGCCGGATGGCGGTGGGGAAAGCGGCTACAAGCCGGGGATCAACTGGATGTTCGGCAACCAATTCCTGAACTATCTATGGGACAACGAGGATCCGCAGAAGTGGGAGAAGTTCCGTCAATTCAACGAATCGGCGAAGCGCTCCGCGCTGCTCGGCTTCAGCTACAATCCGGAGCCGGTGACGAATGAGGAAGCAGCCATCATTAACATTTTTGACCAATATATTGACGCGTTGTTCACAGGCGTCGGCGATCCCGCCGTGCAGCTGGAAGAATTCAACGAGAAGATGCGCAAGGCCGGCATGAACAAGATTCTGGAAGAGAAACAGAAGCAGGTCAACGAATTCCTGAATCGCTAGAAGCTACGTACCAGAAGAGGGGGCCGGGTTCCATGCTGCTCATGGGTCCGGCCCTTCCTGCAACTTCAGAAGAAGGAGAGACCGTGATGTCCATCATGAAAGCCTTACCATTGCAACTCAAGCGCATCTTCAAATATCGTGCTCTGTTCCTCATGCTGCTGCCGGCTACCGCCGTTCTGATCTTCAACAATTATATCCCGATGGCCGGCGTCATCGTTGCATTCAAAACCTATACGTTCGACGGCGGCATCTTCGGCAGCCCCTGGGCAGGCTTGGCCAACTTCAACTATATGTTCCAGACCGAGGAAGCCTGGATTGCCACACGCAATACCGTGCTCTACAATGCCGTCTTCATCGTGCTGAACACGACGGTAGCCATTACGCTGGCCATCGGGCTCAACGAATTGCGCAGCACCCGCTTGGCGAAAATGTATCAAAGCAGCCTGCTTTTTCCCTATTTCCTCTCCTTCGTTGCCGTCAGCTATCTGGCCTATGCCTTCCTGGGCGGCGGCACCGGCTTCATCAACAAGTCGATTCTGGAGCCGCTGGGCATCTCGGCCATTTCATGGTATAGCGAGCCCGCGCATTGGGTGTATATTTTGCCGATCGTCAATTTGTGGAAAGGGGTCGGGTACACGATGGTGGTCTATCTGGCATCCATCGTGGCGATCGATCCCGAATATTACGAGGCCGCGCATATCGACGGCGCCTCCAAATGGCAGCAAATTAGTAAAATTACCATCCCTCTGATGCTGCCTGTCATTATTGTCATGATCATTTTACAGATCGGTCGCATCTTCAATGCCGACTTCGGTTTGTTTTATCAGGTGCCGCTAGACAGCGGGCCGCTATATCCGACGACCAACGTCATCGACACGTTTGTCTACCGCTCGTTCCTGCTGAACGGCAATGTGGGCATGTCCGCCGCCGCCGGCTTCTATCAGGCCATCGTGGGACTGATCATCGTCTACCTGACCAACTACACCGTGCGCAGGATCAGCAAGGAAAACGCATTATTCTAAACCTCATTCTTACTCTTGGGAGGAAGCTCCGATTATGGTGAATCGCATCTCGAGGACATCCAATGTCATCTTGAACATCCTGTTTCTGCTGCTGGCCATCGCCTGCCTGTTCCCGGCTGCTCGTCATCGCCGTTTCGCTAACCGATGAGCAGGCCATCATCCGCCACGGCTACCGCATTATCCCGCATCAATTCTCGCTGTACGCCTATGAATATTTGTTGATGGATATGGAAAAGATTGTTCGCGGCTATGCCGTCTCGATCATCGTTACGGTGATAGGGACCTTCGTCAGTCTGCTGTTTACGTCACTGTTCGCTTACCCGATTTCCAGAAAGGATATGCCCTTTCGCAATCATTTGTCGTTTTTTGTGTTTTTTACGATGCTGTTCAACGGCGGCCTTGTGCCCTGGTACCTGACGTACGCGGCAGCAGGACTGAAGAATACGCTGCTTGCGCTGATCATCCCGCTGCTGATCGCGCCGTTTAACATTATCATCATGCGGATCTTCTTCACGAACACCATACCGGACTCCCTCATCGAATCGGCCAAGATCGACGGAGCGGGCGAGCTGCGCATCTACGCGCGGATTATTCTGCCCCTCTCGCTGCCGGTGATGGCGACCATCGGCCTGTTCCAGACCCTGAATTATTGGAACGACTGGTACAACAGCATGGTGTTTATCAGCAATAACGATCTGGTCAGCCTTCAATACTTGATGTACAAGGTTATCAACCAGATTCAGTATTTGACCTCCGGCATGGTGGACGCGACCGTGGCGGGACAAGAATTGGCCAAAATACCGACGGAAACCGTACGGATGGCAATGGCGATTGTAGGCATTGGTCCGATCGTCTTCGTATACCCGTTCGTACAGAAATATTTCGTGAAAGGCCTCACTATCGGCGCCGTGAAGGGATGACCGTTCTCAAATCGTATTCACCCGTATCGCGTAAAAATACTGTACAATCGGATGCTTCACCTTCACCTTTTCGCTCATATTCAAGATGCGTTTTTTCCCGACGCGCCGGTCGATCAAAGCTAGTACATTCAACAGAATATCGTCGCTTTCCAGGCTCTCTTCAATCGAAGTAGCCAGGAACTTCGTAGCGACGACCATAAAATTGGATTTGCTCAAAGCGGACTGCGCAGCCATAAGCTCCTTGGCCAATACGCCTATCTTGCGGCCTCTCGCAATGACCTGCAGCCGATCCTCCGGTACGTTCCCCTGCGTCTCTTCTCTAAGCGCGTCCAGTTCTTCCTTGCTAATCGGAATTTGAATCGAGGCATCCTGCTTGATCTCTTGCTCCGACTGAAACCAGCGGATACGGTTCGCGGGTTCGCTCATCTGCAGGATGTTCTTCTTATTTACAGTTAGATAGCACTGCCCCGCTTTATCGGGGACATACCGGTAGCTGGTGGCCCGGTACTCTACCTTCCCCTGCAAGGACGGACTGAGAAAGCCCTCCAACTGCTGCTTTACTTTACTCCAGGACATGGGACCTCCTAAGTTGTCTATGATACATACCATCATACCTCAGGCCGCACAAAAAAAGGAGTCCTTCAGACCGCGGCCTGAAGGACTCTATCCGCCAAACTTGTATCCGTAGCGCCGGATCGTTACGATCCATCTGGGATGGGCCGGGTCGGTCTCCATCTTCTTGCGCAGATTGCTGATATGGACGAGCAGCGTCCGCGTATCGCCCAGGCTCTCCCTCTTCCACACCTGCTTATACAATTCGTCAAAGCTGTACATGTGATCCGGGTTCCTGGCCAGCAGGGCGAGAATGTCGTATTCCTTGGAAGAGAGGATGAGCGGATTGCCGTCCAACGTGACTGAGCAACTGCGGAAGTCAATCGTCAGGTTATCGAAGCTGAGGATATCAGGCGCCCCTTTGGCTTCATGCTGCTTGCTCCTTCTGAGATGAGCCTTGACCCTGGCGGTCAACTGCAGCGGACTGAACGGCTTGACCATATAATCGTCGCCGCCGATGCCAAGCGCCTCGATGATGTCGGCGTCCTCGTCCCTGCAGCTGATGAAGAGGATGGGCACGTCATAGTAGCTGCGCAGCCGCTCGCACAGCTCCAACCCGTTCATGCCGGGCATGACGATATCGAGCAGGATCAGATCCGGACGATGGGCTTCCAGCAGGCCGAACACCTCGAGCGGCTGATCCGTCGAGATGACCTTGAACCCTTCTTTGTTCAGGAATAAAGTAAGCAGATCGCTCATCTCTTGTTCATCGTCGACGATAAGGATCGTTTCCGCTGACATGTGATCACCGTTTGTTTTGTAGGATGATTTCATTATAGCCAATCTCTATTTGGATGACAATTTTGATATAATGATCTTCAAAAAGGATAGATTGGTGAAAATATGCACACGATGCGCGTCATAGGCTTGCTGTTGGGGATGCTCCTCGCTATCTCCGGGACTGGGAATGCGGAAGCCTCCCGGGCAGACAGCCAGTCCGGGATCATCGATCTGCAGGAGTGGGATGCGGCAGCAGACGGTCCGGTCAAGCTGAATGGGAATTGGGAGTTGTATTGGGAGCGCCTGCTCGCACCTGATCAGATCGACCCGGTCGACAGGACCGGCTATATCGCGGTTCCGGGCTCATGGAACGGCTATGAGGCGGAGGGGCTGTCCCTGCCCGGCCGAGGCTTCGCCACTTACC
This sequence comes from Paenibacillus jepli, assembly GCF_047238105.1. Lineage (NCBI taxonomy): Bacteria > Bacillati > Bacillota > Bacilli > Caryophanales > Paenibacillaceae > Paenibacillus > Paenibacillus jepli. The sequence goes on along the minus strand of NZ_JBDFMD010000001.1, from coordinate 5,012,014 downwards.
GGGTGCTGCTCGCGCTCCCGCCGTCCGAACAGAGACTGGCGCTGTCCATCCCGGGGGTGTCGACCGCCTACCGGTTATGGATCGATGGGGAGCCGGCTGGCGGCAGCGGACAAGTCGGCCCATCGGCAGCCGACTCTACTGCGCAGAGCCTGCCGCGCACCTTCGCGTTCGAGGTGCAGGGGCCGTATACCGAGTTGGTCGTCCAGGTGAGCAACTTCGATCACCGGTTCGGCGGGTTATGGCGAGAGCTCCGGGTCGGCCACGAGGCGGATTTCCTGGCAGCGGAGAAGTGGAATCTGGCGCTGGATCTATTCATCTTCGGCAGCCTGTCCATCATGGGGGCGTACCACATCGGCGTCTTCCTGCTGCGCCGCGAGGAGCGGGCGCTGCTTTATTTTGGCCTCTCCAGTCTGCTGATCAGCCTCAGGGTGCTGTTCGTCGGTGAGCAGTATATGATTCAGCTGTTCCCGGCCTTCCCTTGGCACCTCGCCTCGCGGATCGAGTATGAAAGCTACTATCTATTGATTCCGCTTGGCGTGATGTTCCTGCGCGAGTTATTTCCTGCGGAGATGCCGCGCTGGCTGTTCAAAGGCACACAGGCTGTCGGCTTCGCCTTCGCCGCTTATGCGCTCGTTGCCCCGGTATACATCGTTTCCCTCACGAACGGGGTATACCAGCTGTTCACGCTCATCGTCATCGCCAGCGTCATCCGGGTATTGCTGCTAGCAGTCCGGCGGCGGCGCGAAGGGGCGGTGATTCTGCTGTCCGGCTTTCTCCTGATGAGCCTGACCGTCGTGCTGGATATGCTGTACTACAATGAATGGATTGCCCTGGGGGATACGGGGTCGCTAGGCATCTTCGCGATCACGGTTGCCCAGTCGCTCGCCCTGGCGATCCGATTCGGCCGGTCGTTCCAAAAGGTCAAGGAGCTGTCCGTGCAGCTGCTGGAGCTGAATGAAGGGCTGGAGAAGAAGGTCGAGGAACGGACCGGCGAGCTGCAGCGGTCGGAGAAGGCGCGCCGCCAGTTCCTGAGCGACATCACGCATGAGCTGAATACACCGATCATGCTGATCCAAGGGTATGTGGAGGCTGTCGCCTCCGGCATCGCGGAAGAGCCCGAGCAGCAGCAGCTGCTGCTCGGCTCCGCCCAGCGCAGGATCGGCGGCTTGAACCGGCTGATCAAGGACCTATCCGAATTGTCCCGGCTGGAGTCCGGGCAGTTCCGGTATGATATGCGACTGGTAGAGGTCTCGCGATTCACAGATGATCTCAAGGAAAAATACGAACTGGAGATCCGGAATGCCGGCTATGATACGCAGAGCCGAGTATCCGCTTCGTACGCCGGGATCGCCGAGCATGTGCTGCTTGTCGATATGGGCCGGATCGATCAGGTCCTGACGAATATCGTCTACAACGCATTCAAGCACATCCCGCAGGATGGCGGCCGCGTCGATCTGGCATTCGAGGCATCCGGGAGCGGCGCGGCGAGGAAGCTGCTCGTCCAGATATCCGATAATGGCACAGGCATCCGGGAGGAGGAGCTTGCCTCCGTGTTCGTACGCTTCTACAAAGGCTCGCCCTCCGGCGACCGCACCGCAAGCGGGCTTGGCCTGACGATTGCGAAGCAGATTGTCGAAGCGCACGGGGGAACGATCGGCGTCGAGAGTAGGTGGGGGGCAGGCAGCACATTTTGGTTTGCACTGCCTGCCGTCTCCCGCAGCGAAGCTGCTTCTGTTGCTAAGCCGCAGCCGGATTAAAGCCTGCTCGCAGCCTTGTCATGGCTCCCTTGCTTCTTATAATATTGATCCACCAAAAATTGCATCAGCTTCCCCGGCTGCTCCCTGGCAAATGCGGCCTCGTCCGCGAAGCGCATGCCGTACGGCGCTTCCGGAGTGAAGGGCTCCCACCTCGGCAGCTCTTCTCCCGTGGCGTCCAGGCCATTGGGATCCCCGGTCTGAATGAAATACGCCCAATAATTGCACATCTGGCGCGCAAGATCGTAGTGCTTGCCGACAAACGGCCGCCAGCACTTGGCCAGCGTCTCGAAGAAGAACCACAGATCCACCGAGTGGAAGGTGCCGGGATTGTCCCAGCCCGGGATCTCTGCGTCAAAGGAATAATAATACAGCGGACGGCGAGCACCGGTATCGGCATGAGCCTGCCCCGCGATCCGGATCGCATATTCGATGCTGCTCACCGCCGCTTGTTCGAGCACCTTGTCCAGATCACCCGTCGCATAGCCGCACAACGATAAAAACGTCTCGGCGTCTTCGCCGAACTCCGCCAGAGCCATGCTGCGGAACTCGTCCAAGGTGTCCGCCTGCGGCATGCTGAAAAACTCGGATGACGTGTGGCCCAGCAGCACCGGCACCTGCCAGCTCTGATGGTTCAAGAACCGCTCGAAGGGCGGGCCTACACAGAAGGCGTGGTCGATGACTGTTGCCCAGAAGCCTTTGTAGGCCACTGCCTTATCCCGGAGCGTCACCGCATCCAGCGCCCGCGCCTCGGCCAGGGACGACACGCCGAGATAGTCGAAGAATCGAACCCCCTCCTCCTCGGCTGCCGGCAGCTCGCTTACAAACTTCGGCATGCCGCCGCCGGGATAGACCGGCTTGAAGACGCCGCTCTGTACGATCGCCCGGTGGAAGAGGCCTTCGTTCTGCGGCGAAGCCAGCTGACTCATCACGCTCGCGCCGCCGGCGGACTGCCCGCCGATCGTCAGCTGATCCGGATCGCCCCCGAAGGCGGCGATATTGCGCTGCACCCACCGTGTCGCAGCCTGCTGGTCCAGATGCCCAAAGTTGGCAGGGGCCTCCGGAGCTTCCGCCGTAATCTCCGGATGACACAAGAACCCGAACACATTGAGCCGGTAGTTGATCGTCACCACCACGATGCCTCGGCGGGCAATCCGCTCCCCGTCGAACTCCATCTCCGCCGGATGGCCGACCTGCAGGCCGCCGCCAAAGTACCAGACGAACACCGGCAGCTTCTCGTCCCCCCGCTTGGCCGGCGTCCATACATTCAGATACAGGCAATCCTCATCCATCGCAATATCCGGCTCCACGGCCCACTCGCGGGTATAAATGTTGTTGTCGTCCAGCTCCTGCCTGACCTGCATCGAGACCGGAGCAAATGAATACGCTTCCAAAACACCGTCCCAATTACGGGCTGGCTGCGGGGCGCGCCAACGAAGCTCTCCTACCGGCGGAGCCGCGAACGGAATTCCCTTGAAGCTCGTAATCCGCGGATCGGCTGCAGGCAGTCCCCTCACCTGACCGTTCTCCACTTCCACTACTCTCAGCATGTCTGCATCCCTCTTTCTGGCGTTTATTCTCATTATAGCCAATCTCTATATTGCTGACAATTTGCAGCCCCGGCTGTATGTGCTGCTCATCGCCCCCGGGACGGCTCACGATTATTTAGTGAGACTTAAGTTTCCAGAGCAGGATACAGTGTGCTATCGTAAATGGGAAAGCCTATGCGGAAAAATCAGGCTGTTGAAAAAAGAAAGCCTACAGTCACGGATCGATCTTCCGATCGCTGTTGTCCCCAGATTTCTTTGATTTTTACCCCTTTTAGGGGTGAAATCCGGGGACAAAGGCGAACGCTTCGCTTCTCCAGATTCGATTCCGTGCCTCTCCGGCCATTTTTCAACAGCCTGAAAAATCAGCTTATGTTTCCGAAGGAGTTTTCCTTCGGAAAACTTTTAGGAGGGTCTCAACCATGGAAAGCCAATTTCGAGCCAATCTCGTATCGCCCAGAAACGTCTCTTACTCCGGTAAACTAACGGCAACCACCTTTCCTTCGCCCTGGGTGCAGGCCGAAAGTACACCCTCGCCCTCTGCCAGGGATTCCTCGGCCGCAGTCTATGATCCGGACTCGTCCCGCGTCATCCTGTTCGGGGGCAGTGGAGATAACGGCCAACTGAACGATCTGTGGGTCTGGGACGGCCATAGCTGGGAGGATCTGACGCCGGATCCGCTGCCTGCGAGCTGGCCGTCGGCGCGCTCCAGCGCTTGCATAGTCTATGACAGCTCCGAACAACGAGTGCTGTTGTTCGGCGGCGCGGACACAGACGGCAATCGCAACGACCTCTGGGTATGGGAAGCCGGCGAGCAAGCCTGGTACAATGTAACGCCGGATCCGCTGCCTGCAAGCTGGCCCTCCGCGCGCAGCGAGGCAGGGCTGGTGGAGGTGCAGGCAGCCGGCGGCTTCCTGCTGTTCGGGGGCAGTGGATCAGGCGATCCGCTGCAGGATCTGTGGCTGCTTGAGAGCGGAATGTTCGAATGGACCAATGTGACGCCAAGTACACTGCCTGGCGAGTGGCCGAGCGGCAGAACTGGACATCTCTTCACAGCGCTGGGGCCATCCAGCGAGGTGCTGTTATTCGGCGGCTATAACAACTGCGGCGCGCTTGGCGATACCTGGCTGTTAAATGCTTCGGGCGGCCAGTATGCGTGGAGCCTGCAAGAGACGCCCCTGCATCTGACCCCCCGCTTCTCCAGCAGCGCTGCTTATGATTCGGCGAACGGCCGGATCGTGCTGTTTGGCGGCATCGACGGCAATTATCTGAACGATACCTGGACCTGGTCCAGCAGCACAGGCTGGAGCAGCTTCACTCCCCCGGCGCCTTACGACTGGAGTCAGCCGAACATTCGCTGCGCTTCGGTCATGGCGTATAACGCTCAATCCATGCAGCTCGTTCTGTTCGGCGGCGTCTTCGGGACGCTGGCCTTCTCCGCCGAGCTCGGCGATACGTGGACATGGACGGTAGCCGCAAAATGAGCATCCGAGCGCACAGCTTTAAGATAATGAAGCTCCTCCTTGCTTTTTTCGTGTTAGTCGCGATCATCGAGCCCTTGCAGACCCGCATGGCGCAAGCGGCTCCTCAGCCGCCGGTGCTGGATTGGCAGATTACCCAGCAGCCGGCGGCGGATTTTGCAGCTGTTGTCTACGGGCATGACATGTTCGTCGGAGTCGGCAAGACGGCGGACGCTTCGATAGAGGGGACGATCCAGACCTCGACGGACGGACTGAACTGGACGGAACGCGCCTGGATCGGCAAAGGCGTCAATACCGCTTTGCAGGCTGTCGCCTTCGGGGACGGCCGGTTCGCCGCCGTCGGGAATCGCGGCACCATCATGACCTCTCTGGATGGTCTCTCATGGGAAGACCGCAGCCTTGAGGCATTCACGGGCAACCTCTCGTCCATTGCTTATGGCAATGGCACGTTTGTCGCGATAAGCGGCTCGCTCGGCGGGATCAGGATCGTAACGTCCAGCGACGGTGAGAACTGGACTGAGCTCCCGGGTCCGCATCCAGGTCATTCAAGTCCCAGAATCGTCTTCGGCAACGGCTACTTTATCATTCTGCTCGGCAACCAGGCGCTGACATCGACGAATGGACAGACATGGACGTCGATAACCCTCAATCGTACCATTAATGCCAATGCGGTCATCTATGGCGGAGGACAGTTCCTTACCGTCGGGAACAACGGGCAGATCTACATGTCCGTCAACGGCCTGGAAGCTTGGGTGCCCGGGATGTCCAACACGTCCCGAACGCTGACGTCAGTCATCTATTCCGAAAACGTCTATTATGCAACCAGCAGTGACGGGACATTCCACTCTTCCACAGACGGCTACTTTTGGACAGGAGGCACAGATGTCACCGGCGTAAACTTGAGAGGCCTTGCGCACGGAGATGGCATTGTTGCAGCAGTCGGCCCCTACGGGATATCTTTCACACAGACGTCCAGCCATGTTTGGACCAGAAACTTGGCTTCACATCCGGGCAGATACAATTTTAACGATGTTGTCTATGTGTCGGGACGATATCTAGCCGTAGGTCAACATGCGACGATAGCCGCATCGACGGATGGTGCCGGGTGGACGCTGATCGATTCCGGCATCGGACATACGGACACGCATTTCGAATCCATCCGCTATGCCGACGGATTATATATCATTACCGGGACCCGTGGCACGATCCTCATCTCCACCGACGGGATCGAGTGGGTCCAACGGCCGTACACCCCTTTTTGGACGAGTGGAGCGAATATACTGGATAAAGTGATCCGGATCGCGTATGGAAACGGCGTCTATGTGGCGCTTGTAGAGAATAGCACTTCTCCAGCTCGCGGCATGCTCACCTCGACGAACGGCATCACCTGGACACGGGTCCTCCAGCCCGCGCCGGCTAACCTGCGGGATCTCACGTTTGGCAATGGCGTGTTCGCGGCGGTCGGCGATGGCGGCACGATCATCACTTCAGCAGACGGAGAAGACTGGCAGACGAGAGCTGCCGGGATGACCGGGAATCTGAGATACGTGGAAGCCGGAGCTGGCAAGCTGCTTGCTCTCACCAGCGACGGCAAGCAAGTACTCGTCTCCGAAGACGGGCAGGTATGGCGGGTCGCCAGCGATGCCGCCGGATTGCCGCAATCGCATACCAGTGTCAATGCCGCCAAATCTTTGGGCTACGACAACGGCAGGTTTATCATGAGTTTCCAGGAGAGCGCATCCACCCACGGCTTATTCTACTGGTCCCTCGACGGACTGATATGGGAATTATCCGACTCCGGCCGCTATGCCCATTTCTCCGGCATCGCCTACGGCGATTCGAGGTATGTCGCCGTAGGCAGGTATGGCGTGACGGCGGTCACGTCGGCGGCACCGTTCGTCATTGGCCTGGAGCCGAGCACAAGCAGCGTCACTGTTCCACTCTCAGGGACAGAGCATTTTGCCATTACAGCTGTCTATTCGGACGGGTCGAGGGCCGATGTGACCGGGGAGGCGGTATTCGAATCGGCAGACAGCGCCATCGCCGATGTGGAGAACGGTCAGATAGTCGGGCGCGCCGTAGGTACAACGTCCATCAAGCTCACGCATCAAGGGTTTGAGTCTGTGATTGCGGTCGAGGTCACTCCCGTTCTGAGCCGCTTGACGCTTGACCCCGCGCAGGATACGTTGCCCGTGGGCGGAACCTTCCAGATGAATGCGTATGCCGTGTACTCCGATGACAGCAGTCATCTGGTTACCGGAGACGCGGGTTTCGCATCATCCGATGAGGCAGTAGCTGCCGTCACGCGCGACGGCATCGTGTTCGGCCGCTCGCCGGGAACGGCGACGATCACAGTCACGTACAGCGGACTTCAGGCGGACGCGGAAGTCACCGTCGAGGCGCTCATGAGCGGTATCTATCTGGACTCGCACAAGTATAATCTGGAGATCGGCGACACCAGGCAGACGGTCGTCACCGCCGTCTACTCGAACGGAGCAACGGAAGACGTGACCGCCGCCTCCACCTTCGTCTCCCTTCATCCGGACATCGTCTCCGTGGATGAAGACGGCGAAGTGACAGCCTTATCCGCAGGCAAGGGGACGATACGTGTCGATTATGGCACTTACTCTGTGCAAGCCGTCGTCGATGTGCTGGAGCCTTACGAGCCGCCGGTCAGAACGGTCACCGGCATCCGCTTGGACTCGAACCTGTACCAGCTGAATACCGGGGATACCCGCAACACGCTGGTCTATGCCGACTATTCGGATCAGACCAATGCGCTCGTTACGGATCAGGCGACGTATGTCTCCTCTGACACGGCGGTTGCCGAGGTAAGTGAGCTTGGCGTGGTCACTGCCAGGTCGCCGGGCAGCGCGGTGATTACCGTAACCTTCGGCGGGTTCAGCTCTACGGCTGAGGTCACCGTCAACCGGCCTGCCAGCTCCGGCGGGGACGGCGGTGGGGGCGGGGGCGGCGGATTTGTCGGTGTAGTCACTCCCCCCTCGGGCGTCCTGACGTTGGCGGCCCATGCAGCAGGGATCGTGTCGTACGACGATAAGATAACGGTGTTGGTGCCCGCCGGGGCGATAGCAGAGCGCATCACCCTGCGCATTCAAGCCGTCTCCCCTGCCGCGGACCAGCAGCTCGAAGAACAGACGTTGTTGAGTTCGATGTACAATCTAACTGCCGATAAGGCGGTCACGTTCCTTAAGCCAGCAACGATCACATTATCATTTGATGCCGAGAAGCTGGGCTCGCGCAAGCCGTCCGTCTTTCATTATGATGAAGCGTCCCGGGCATGGGTAGAGATGGGCGGAGAAGTCACCGGCCAGACGATCAGCCTTGCTGTAGAGCGGCTCGGAAGGTTCGTAGTGGCAGGAATTGAAGTTGAAGTGGAAGAAGCAGAGTCAGAACAGGCACCGGAACCACCTGCCCCTGAACCACAGATTCCAGTGATGCAGGATACCACCGGCCACTGGGCGGCAGCGGATATCCAGCTTGCCCTGGCGGGAGGCTGGGTGAGCGGATACCCCGATAGCACGTTCCGTCCAGATCGGACAGTGAACCGCGCGGAGTTTACAGTGATGCTCGCGAACGCTTTGGAGCTCAGTGGCGCAGGTCCGGAACTGGGCTTTACCGATCGCGACCAGATCGGCGCATGGGCCAGGGATGCGGTGGCGCGGGCAGTGGCAGCCGGGATCGTGGGCGGCTACGCCGACGATAGCTTCCGGCCGAACGGGACGATCACCCGGGCGGAGATGGCCGTCATGATCGCGCGAGCGCTGAACCTGCCTGGCGATGCTGCTGCAGCGGCGACCGGTTTTGCCGACGACGAGGATATTCCGTACTGGGCCAAAAGCGCGATTGGGCAGGTTCACCAGTTGGGCATCGTGAACGGCGTAGGCGAGAACCGCTTCGCTCCGCACAAGGAAGCTACGCGGGCGGAAGCTGTGGCGGTGCTGCTTAGGATGTTAGCTGTTATTCGTTAAGGCATTGTATAAATGCAAAAACAGCTCTGGAGCTCCATGCTTCCAGGGCTGTTCCTGTGTTCGCTGTGCTACGATTGCTAACGGTCCAGCTTCTGTTCAGCCATCGTCTTCAACCGCCTAACATCCTCAAACACATCGTAGTGGTCCTCCTGCAAATATTCAATGGATACCGGTCCCGAATAGCCCCGACGCTTCAAGGCATGAAAGACCCATTCAAAATCAACAGAACCTTGCCCGAGACGGGTTTGCATATGGCCGTAAGCCGCATCGCGCAGATGAACATGGATGCTCCTGTCCATCAGCCACTCGGTTTCACGAAGGGGCACGCCTTGCATGACGAGATGACTGGGGTCGTAGACGACTTGCAGGTCCGGTACGAGCTCGATAAGCGCTCTGGCTTGATCCAGCATCTCAAACGGGCTAAAGACGTGCAATTCCAAGGCAAGCTTCGCCCCCGAACGACCGGCAATAGCTTCCATCTCCCTCCATGTGGCCGCGCACGCCTGCACCACGTCCGCATAGGGCCGGGACGCATCTCTTGCACGAGGCTGAATGACCGCAATGGGGACAGAGAGCACATTCATGAGTCGGACCATCGTCGTCATCTCGCGGCTTCTGGATGCGATCGCTTCGGCGGAACGGTCATGAAGATCCGTACGGGTGCCGATGTTGAGCGCGATGGGAGACAGCCGGTACCGAGCGAGCAAATCGGTGATGAGGCCGTGTCCTTCTTCCCCCTGATCAGCGAGATCATGCGGATTGATGTGCGCCCAGCCATCAATGGCCAGCAAGTCGACGGTGGTGAATCCGCTTTCCTGAATCCTCTGCAAAACGGAGGCCAATTTCTGTTTGTAGCCAACTGTCGTAGAACAAGCGATGTTCATGGTTATGTATCCTTTCGGAATAATATTTGGCATGCGTCTCCGGTTGTCTTCAGACTCATAATAATCAGCAGTAATGGAGACGATCGGAGTATCGGACCGGAAGCATTTCTCACCTTACCGATACCACCATCCAGCGCTTGGACGCGGCCTCTTAGAATGGCTTAAGGACCATAAGCACGAGTATGACAAGCATCAACAGCTGCGATACCGTCTCGACGGGGACGAGCTTTCTCATCAGACGACCGAGCTCGTCAGGGATTTCATCCCCTGCGCCTTGCTGTATAGATGCCAACTGTTTAATTTGCTTCATGCGCGGCTCAATCAATCCGTCGATTGCGGCAACCATAAGCAGCGATAAGAGCAGCGATAGATTCAGCCACATTTGCGACAACCCCAGCTGGCTTATAATCATAAGCCACACCCCAGTAATGATAAGTACAGCTCCGCCCACTCTAGGCAGGAGGGCAAGCTTCTGCGTTACATCTAGCGCAAAGCGCAACTGACCGGCAGTTCTTGCTGACCTTCGAATAACGGGTACCACGAAAGTGGGGCCGATTACGGAAATAGACGCCAAGATATGCAAGACGAGGAGCCATCCCAAGCATAAGCAACAAGAGATAGGAAGGCTGGTTGGGACCGTTTAAGAAGCTGGTTCCTCATATTTCCGCTTATTATGGTTTGCTCCCCAAGCACACATGACTTCTGCTACAGGAATCAAGGTTTGGCCATATTCACTATCCCTTTACCTTGAAATAGTTTATTCCTTATCGTACATACCAACATATTCTGCCTGAGATTCAACATGGCCATTCTCTCCTCTCATCGTCCTCATAGTTCCATGCTGAATGGTATTCAAACCGCCAAAGGCTGTGCGCCGCGAACAAATCCTGCCTTATCGTTTTATTCTCGGTTGCCAGGCCAAAAACCTTTTGGCGGTGCCCCGTTTCCTCAATCGCCCGGGCTCGGCAGGTTTTTTATCCGTTTCGCTTATAAGACGCCGGGAATTCAATTAATCAAATTAACACCTTGGATTATTTGCGTTTTAATTCCATCCTATTCTATTTAATTTCATTTTAATATCTTGACGCAATCTTTATTACGATGTTAGTATATCTAACATAAATAGAGAAGGAGTTGAGCGATATTGTTTGACATTGAGAGACATACTAGGCGCTACAAAGAAGGAGTGAAGTCAAAAGCAAGTCCTTCCCGCTCCTCCTCCACACGATTTTTCAAGAAAAAGCCCCTTGTTTCCGCCATTTTGTCCCTTTCCATTGTCTTATCGGGATTATTGCCTGCCACAAGCTCACACGCGTTAACTTATGTGACACCAAAAGAAGGATTAACGTGGCAAATTCACGATGCTTTTGCCCCTAATCTGGACACCGGCAGCATTCGAGCTGCGGCTGCTACCCCCATTCAAGGCTTTGGCAATATCTTTGTGCGCGTGAACACTTTCCCTCAGCCTCGCATGAATGGTCAAATGATGAGAGACTTTGGACTTACATATAACGGAACGGATACGTTCGAAACCACGAGATCCGTTAACCTCGGCAATGTATTGATTACGCGCGATGTTTATATTGCCGACGAAAGCGACAGCGTCCGTTTCTTCGATACCTTTACCAATACCACCAATCAACCGATTACAGTGGACGTATCGTTTGGCGGATCTCTTGGCTATAATAACGGAGCTTTTCAATCCACTGTCAGGGACACCTCAAGCAACGATACATTGATTACGCCTGAAGATGCCTGGGTGTTGATCTCCAATCAGAGATCCGAGGATCGTCCCATCGGCGTCGTGCTTGGGACACCCGAGCCTTTTGCCGGCGCCATGACCGGCACAGGCAACCAGCAGCTAGGCCCATTCACTACTCCGCTTCCCACAACTGGCAATGACGCAAACTTCTATGGTTTCATTCATCAATTGACGATTGAACCTGGGTCTACCAAATCACTGGCCAGATACGTATTTGCCGGAGAACTCGGTGAAGACGGATTGGATAATGCCGCTGCTTCATTGGAAACGATGGCGGAGAACCCCGATCTGTCCAATCTGACAACGGCGCAAGTATGTACACTGAGCAACTGGGACTTGACCGCTTTGGAGGAGTTCAACACCGAAGAGTGCGCGGGCGTTACGAGACTCGATATTCCGAGCGCGCCAACCCCTGTCCCTCTGGTGACAACGTCCAGCTATGATGTGTTCGACAAAACCATTGCCCAGCTGCAGCGTGATATGGAGAACGGGATTACCACTTCCGAATCCATCACCAGAGCTTATCTGGATCGTATTGCAGCATACGACCAAGGGCAATTGGGCTTGCACTCCTTCCTGCATGTGTCGGCAACTGCCATAGAGCAGGCACGAGCCGCAGACACCGCTCGCAGAGCCGGCCGGACGGGTGAATTGCTCGGCATTCCAATTGCCATCAAGGATATCTATGATACCAGGGATATGCCGACGACGGGCGGCAGTAAAGCGTTAGCCGGCTGGCAGCCGCAGTCTGATGCCTATCAGGTGGAGAAACTGCGGGAAGCGGGCGCCGTTATTATCGGCAAAACCAACACCTCGGAATTTGCCAATAGCGGCAGCTTTAGCGAAAGCGGCTGGATGCAAACCTGGAATGCGCTCTACCCTTCCAAGACCTCCTTCGGATCCAGCGGAGGCTCAGGCACTTCTGTGGCTGCAAGCTTCGCGGCGGCGGCATTGGGCTCGCAGACGGGCGTCTCCTTGTACGCTCCAACTACCGGCGCAAGCCTGACGACGTTCCGCGGCACGGACGGCATGGCCAGTACGAACGGCGTAATGCCGCTGACTTGGGGGCAGGACTATGCCGGGCCGATCGCCCGTACAGTCACCGACCTTGCTTATCTGCTCAATGCGACAACAGGTACAGACCCGGGAGATATATGGACTGTGGATGCCGATGACCGCAGGCCGGAAGACTGGACAGCAGCCCTGGATGCCAATGCCTTGCAGGGCAAGCGGATCGGCTATCTTCCAGCAGCGTTCGAATCTTCTTATGCTGACGATGGCACGGGCCAGGCCGTAATGAGTCACTTTAGTGATTTGGTGGCTGCAGGGGCAGTGATGGTCGAGATGACAGCGCCTGACACCAGTACACTAGGATCTAATCCAGGATCAGGTGGAAAGGCCGGCGTGGAGGGCTGGGCGCGTTACATTGCGCTGCATGACACTTTCCCATTCGCTACAGGCGATCACTTGTTGGCCTCCAATGATGTGCTGGTCTACAACAAAAAAAGCCTGCCAGCAGAACCCCGTACACGAATGACACCAACAGACGTCGAAGGATATATTACCTACAGAACGAACTACAAGCAGTTAATTGCCGATTGGATGGAGGAAGCCGAGGTCGATATCCTTGTCTATCCAGGATTTATCAGCGATATGTACAATAACGATGCGGCATCCGCATCGCTCAGCTCGGATCGCGCCAGCGGCGTGCTCACTTCCAATGTGGGGCTTCCGACCGTTGTCGTGCCTGTAGGTACCAGCCCGAACGGGTATTCCATCTCGATGCAGCTGGTAGGCAAAGCATGGGATGACGCCAATGTCCTGGCCATGGGTTATGCGCTGGAGCGGCAAACAAAGGCTCGTACGGTAACCACCTTCGTGCCGCCTTTGACTTATCAAGGGCCGTCCACGCCTCCGGTGATTACGTATCCTCCGTACGTACCGCCAGCACCTGAAGAGCAGGAGCAAGAAAACCAGGAGCAACAACAAGGTCCTCAGCAGCAGCAGGAAGGAACGGAGGAGGAGCCGTTGCCGGAGGTTGAATCCTTCTTTGATACGCTGCAGCACTGGGCGAAGGATAGCATCGACTTCTTGATTCAAAGAGGACTGTTATCCGGTTATCCGGATGGAAGCTTCCGTCCGGATGTGGGGATTAGCCGCGCCGAAGCGGTCAAGGTATTGGCCGTCCAGCTGGAACTGAGCCCCGCGCCGAGCAGCTTCAGAGATGTTTCTGCTACGCACTGGGCTTCGGATTATATCGGAGCCGCGGCTCTATCAGGCGTGCTGAATGGCTACACGGACGGCACCTTCCGGCCTAATGAGCAGCTTAACCGGGCCGAGATGGCCGCTCTGATCGCAAGAGCCTTCCAGTTGAGCGGCACCAGCAGTCTCCAGTTCTCTGATGTGCGCAGCGATTCCTGGGCCTCGGCATATATCGATGCCTTGGCTGCCAACCAGATTACGACAGGCTACGAAGACGGCTCCTACCGTCCGGACCGGTTGATTACCCGGGCAGAGTTCGCTACCATGATCGCCAGAATACTGCAATCCTAAGGCTGAAGGGGCTGCCCAATAAGTCCCCAACAAAATAAAAAGGCTGGGCGGGAAAACGCAAGGTTTCCCGTCCAGCTTTTTTGCATGCCCATTTCTCAATCCCAGGCTGACGCTGATCACATTCCTGTAACTTCCCGGATGAACTTCTCCAGCATGGTGACATCCGTAATGTTGTTGTTGCAAGCATGGCTGTCGGCACATACATAATTGCCGATCGCTCTATAGTAATCGGATGGCGCCTTGGCAGGCTTCGTCTTCGTAACCGCTGAGAATAGCACGAGCTGTTCGTGACGGTTGCACAAGAAGCATACTCCCTTGTTCATCGGGGTAAATCTGCCTTCGATGCCCACATACCGACCGTTTAATGGGTACACCCAAAACATTTTATTGACGGCGATATCGGACCACCCCAGATAAGTGATGCGCCGATTATCCAACTTGGCGAGGTCGGGAGTCTTCAGCTTTTTGACTTTGGGAAAAAGCTTATGCAGCTGTTGTGCCGTCACTTGGCCAAAGTCCGTCAAGTAAGGCTCCAGCCCGTTGACATATTGCCGGGCTTCCTCCGCCGTCCGTATGGCCGAGATCTGCTCGAGCATATGCTTCTGTTCGGCTGTGGCATCGGGGAATGCGGCCCATACGTTAAACTGAGCACTAGTTTGGACCGATTCGACAACTTTCGGATCGGTAACGGTCTGGCAGGCTTGCTGCACCAGAGCAGCTTGTTTTCGAATCACGTTCAGTTGATGGTTTCTAATGAATGGTGTAATCATTGCTTTCAGCCCCTTATGGTGTAGATTGATTCAAGAAACATAAGGTGCAAAGCCCATTATTAGAAACGATATAAGCTATTCACGGGCGATCCAACTATCGATCATCTCCGCCCACGCAAAGTATCGCCCCTATTCAGGCTTTGCATGAGCTGTATCGAGTCGCGGCAAATTGATTTGCCATATCTACCGACCACCTTTCAATTCTCATTATAAAAGCGATCGCACTCAGACGCAAATCATCCTTCGCCCAGCCGTTACACACCGCTTAGTGCCGTAACCACGATGAGTACGACTGTCCCACTCAAGCGTCTTTCTTGCCGAGCTGTTCCGCCAAACCGATCAGAAGTCCTTCGACTCCACGAATGTAGCAGAGCCGATAAGAGTCCCCATACTGAACGACCTCGCCCACGAGCTCGGCCCCATGTGTCGTCAGTCTGGATACTGTGTCGTCTATGTCTTGAACGGTGAACATCACGCGCAGATAACCGAGTGCGTTCACGGGAGAATTGCGGTGGTCGGCTATGGGAGACGGGGTGAGAAAGCGCGACAGCTCAATGCGACTGTGGCCGTCTGGAGTCACCATCATCGCAATCTCTACGGATTGAGAGCCTAGTCCGGTTACCCGGCCCGCCCACTCCCCTTCGACCATCGCCCGCCCCTCCAGCTTCAAACCGATTTCCTCGAAGAAAGCGATGGCGTCATCCAGCGATTCTACAACGATACCGACATTGTCCATGCGTAGCAGGTTGTTCTTCATCTTCCTTCCAACTCCCCGTGTACCATTTTAGTGAAAGGGATCGTGCGCGGCGCTTTTTACTTGTTGATGTAGCATCGTCCGATACGCCATCAGCGAATACTTGATGAACACGCGATTGACGGTTTGTTGCTGCTGCCGGGCGGGTTGACTGAAGAATGCCTCTGTCTCGTAGAGCTCGAGCAACGCTTCCTTCGCGGCCGCAGTCGCCTTGGCTTCATCCTGAAGCAGGTGCACCGCAATGCGGTAGCCATACACCTCATGCTCTCGGAGCACGGCCACTTTCATAGGTAACGTCTGGTTCATCTTCATCTAAGGTTCCCCTTCATCACACGATAAACCGATACCCCGAGCCCCACACCGTTCCAATATATTGGGGCTTCGAGGGGTTATCCTCGATTTTCTCTCGAATTCTCGCGATATGGACCGTTACGGTCGAGGCATCACCGAGGGCATCCATCCCCCATACCCGCTCGAATAGCGTCTCCTTGTCGAATACACGATTCGCATGCTCCAGCAGAAACAGCAGCAGATCAAATTCCTTCTGAGCGAGCGCGATTTCTTTGCCGTTTACGATCACTCGCCTCGAATCCTTGTGAACCTCCAGCCCGCGGACGATCAGCTTGCTGCTCTCCCATTCCTTCCCGAACCGCTCCTTCATACGCTCGTACTTGTTCAGGTGTGCGTTGACCCTGGCGACAAGCTCGCCAGAGCTGAACGGCTTCGTGATGTAGTCGTCCGCGCCGAGCCCAAAGCCGTTCACCTTATAGATCTCTTCGGCGCGAGCCGAGACAAGCAGCACAGGAATGTCGCTCTTCTCCCGTATGGTCTTCAGCACATCGAAACCGCCAATCCCCGGCAGCATAATGTCGAGCAGCACAAGATCATAGCTGTCGCGCTCCTCGAGCGCAGCCAGACCCTCCGTTCCGCTCTGCGCGATGGTCACGGCGTAACCGCTCAGCTCCAAGTAATCCTTCTGTAAATTCGCGATGCTAGGATCGTCTTCCACGATCAATATCCGTTTCATCGGGCTCCCCTGCCTTGTCATCCATTCTAAGCGAGATCATCATTCGGGTGCCTTGCCCGACTGTGCTCCGCGCCCATATCTTTCCTTCGTGATCCTCGACGATCTGCTTCGCAATGGCGAGTCCAAGTCCGCTGCCGTCCATCCGGTTCCTCGAAGGATCCGCACGGTAGAAGCGCTCAAAAATATGAGGCAGATCTTCCTCCGGGATGCCTTGCCCATTATCGCGAATTTCAATGATAGCGGTGGCCGGTGTCTCACGGAGCATAATGACAACCTCTCCTTCGCCCTGCTGGATATAGTTCTTGGCGTTATCGAGGATATTCTGGACGACTCGCTTCATGCGCTCCCGATCGATCCGAACCGTGACACTCCTGGCAAGCTCGCTCTGCAGCTTCAACCGCTTCCCCGCTTGCTCATATTCATACTGGTGATCCAGAATGCAATCCTCGAAATAGGCCAGAAGATCGGTCCGCTCCATATGATAGGGCAGCTGGTTCAGGTCCAGCTTGGAGTAGAGCAGCAGATCGTCAATCATCGCATTAACAAGAATCGCCTTCGAGCGAGCCGTCTCCAAGTATTGCTGCAGCTTATCCGGCGTCTGGGCCACGCCATCCATAATCCCCTCAATATACCCTTTAATGGAG
This sequence comes from Paenibacillus jepli, assembly GCF_047238105.1. NCBI lineage: Bacteria > Bacillati > Bacillota > Bacilli > Caryophanales > Paenibacillaceae > Paenibacillus > Paenibacillus jepli. The sequence goes on along the minus strand of NZ_JBDFMD010000001.1, from coordinate 4,994,849 downwards.
GTCATCGGCGTCTTCAGATCATGCGAGATGCTGGACACCAGGAAGCTCCGGTTTTCATCGTATTTCCTTTGCAAATCAATCGATTCCTTCAGCTTGATCCGCATCAGCTCAAGCGTCCTGCTAAGCTCCCGTACCTCGCCCTCGCCTTCCTCGGGGATGCCCCGGGACAGATCGCCCTCCCGGATCCGAACGGCAGCCTCTCTGAGCCGAGAGACCGGCGTAATCACGGTTCGCGAGAACCAATAGGACACGCCAAGGTTAAGCAGCAGGAACGTCAGAAAGAACACTCCGACGGTCACGAGACCGAAGATCAGGTAGACATCCGTGTGCATCTGCATCGGTGCAAGCAGGAGCAGTACACCGCTCTCGCCGGGCCCAATCTCATAATTGGTTCTTGTGAACGCATAAGGCGTGCCGCCGAGCTCCAGCGTATCCAGACCTGCAGCAGGATCGGTGAGAAGCAAGCTCCTCTCGATATCGACTGCGCTCATCGCCGTTGTCGAATAGACCACGTTGCGATTCTTCACGATCACGGCGTTTGCCCCGAGCGCCAGCACGCGATCTGACAGCTCCTGCTGGTACCGTCCCTCGAGCAGCTCTTCGAATGTCATCGAAGCCGCCGTCCTCGTCAACTCGCCCAGCCCTGACTGGACGTCAATGACTCGCCTCACCTCGTTCAGATCGGCTTCCGTACCGGCCACCTTCGAGTAGACCCCCAAGAAGATAAGTGCCGCCAGGAGGGTAAAGGCGAACGATCCCAGCATCGCCAGGGCATTCATCATAAAGAAGCGCCTAGTAACTTGCATATGAACGACCTTCCCGCCTATATATCTTTACGGTCAAATAACGCATAGCCCGCGGTAAACAGCATAACGCCGAAGCCTGACATGATCAAGCCTTGCCGCACAATCTTAAACACGCCCGGCTTCTCCGAAATCCACAGCGTATGCCAATCGAACATCGAGGTGACCAGGAAGCTCGATGAGCCAGGGATGATAATGCCCAGGAACATAAAGCCGACAAATAGCAGCACGGACAAGAAAAAAACACTGAGTCCCCCCCGCACCACATTCGCCAGCAGCACAACGAGGAGAATGAAGACAAAGACAGGCAGGAAGGTCACTGCGTAGGACAAGACCACTCTCGCAATGCCAAGCCAGCCCCCCGACCACGGATTGAAGATCAGCCCTGCGCTGAGCGACAGCACCATGACGAACGCGAGATTCACAGCGATGAACAGTGCAATGGCGATCACCTTTGCGCTGAAGACGCCCAGCCGGGAGACCGGTCTTGTCAACGTAATCTTCATCGTATTGGACGAATATTCTCCGTTAAACATATCGATCGCGACGAACGCCGCGAACAGCGGAAGAAGCGTATAGGAGAAGGCCGACAGCACAACGAGCGGAAATTCCGTCCCCCCCGCAAGCCGCAAGCCGAAGCCGTGCTTCACTGCCGACACCGCGACCTGCCCGACGACAACCGCCAGGATGGCAAGGATGGCTGCCGCGTTCATTTTTTTCCGTTTCACAAGCTTGAAGATCTCGTTCAGGAATGCCGCCTTAAATCCTGCCATGTCGTTCCACCTCGCTCACGAAATAATGTTCCAGCGAGGCATAGTCGCTCAGAATATTGTGTATGTAGTCCTCATTGACCAGCCGTCCTCCATAGACGACGCCGATCCGCGTGCACGTCAATTCGACATCATGGATCAGGTGGCTCGAGATGAAGAAGGTCGTGCCTTCCGCTTCGGCAAGGCGCTTGATCAGCTTACGCAGATCCAGCATCCCCTCGACATCCAGGCCGTTCAGCGGCTCATCGAGAATCAAGACGCGGGGCCTGGACAAGATCGCGGCCGCCAAGCCGAGCCGCTGCTTCATCCCTAGCGAGAATTTCCTCGCCTTTTCATGCTTATATTGTAGCATTCCCGTTATTTCCAAGCATTCATCGATTCGGCGCTGATCTACCTGTGGGTAATACCGCGCGAACAGCTTCAGATTATCGTTGGCTGTCAGATACGGATACGACTCCGCGCTCTCGATCATACAGCCTACCTGCTTCATCGCATTCACATAATCCTGCTGTACGCTTGCGCCGAAGATCCGTACCTCGCCGCTGTCCGGCTTCACCAGCCCGGCCATCATCTTCATCGCGGTCGTCTTCCCGGAGCCGTTGGGTCCCAGGAATCCGAAGATATCCCCTTCGTCGATCGTCAAATTCAGATCTGTCATTCCCCGGCCGTTCGAATACAGCTTCGTAAGACCCATGATCTCTATCGCTTTAACCATACGTCATCCCATCTCCCCCAGAAACGTTGACAGGGCAGCTCCTGCGACACATTGCGCCGCAGGAGCTGCCTAGTACGTTGGCATCCACTCCCGATGCCAAACTTCTTTACTTAATCCTCAAATACGCGGTTGAAATCTCCGTTGTAATACGGCTGGTCGTTAGAGCGATAAGAATACTCATCGAGGACCTCAATATTCAGTTGGAGGTACACTCTGCCGAGGCTTCCTAAGCTCAGCTGTCCTTGCTCCTGCTCACCTTGAGGATTGGTATACGTGATGAAGTTCATCGCATTGGACGAAGTGAACGTATGCTCGAACGTAAATTTGTACTCATCGCCGTACGCCGCCAGGAATTCAGGCCGCACGTCCTCGCTGTAGCTGCCGGAGATGGTATTGCCGTCGACACTGGAGATGATGAGCGTTCGCTCGCCAATTTTCACCAGCGCGCCATTTTTCTCCATAACAATATCGTTTCGATATGTCCCCTCATGCATGGAGCTGAAGCCTGAGCCGCCGACTGTCTCGACGGAAGCATCCGTCAGATCCGGCGCTGTCACGACCGTTGTTCCTACATCAACCAAGCTGAAGATCGCGCTAATCGAGATTTCGTGCAAGACACCTGCACTATCCTTGCCGGACAAGATGAGTTCACCCGTCAATTGCTTCAGTAAACCCGCCTCGTCCTCCACCGCCGTACCGGTGACCTTCTTGACGAACACGTCACTGGTCAGCTTCGGTATTTGCTGCTCAAGGTCGAGACGGGCTTGGTCGGTGACGAACTGCTTCACCCCAAAGGAAGCGACAGCATTAACCAAAGACGGCACCTGCGCTTCGGACAAGCTGCCCGAGTAGGTAACCGCTCCGCTTGCCACCTCGTCGACTTGAACCTGCTCCTTCAGATTGCCGATCACGGCATCGATGATCCGCTCAACCTCTGCTGCACCGTCTTGCTCGAAAGGATTTGACATGCGATCATTTCTATACGCGTTCCAACCATGTCCATACTCCGTAACATAATATTTCTCATCGAAGCTGTTCTGCCAGATGGCGCGTTCCTTATCGCTGTAGGAGTACCGCGTCGTAATCTCTCCGCTGCCCGATTTCGTGGTGCTCGTTTCCTCGCGCGTTTGCATCACTGTGTCGTACTTCGAGACACTATTCATCTCCTGCAGTACGTTACCGTTGCTCTTCAACGTGAAGCTCGTCTCGAATGTATAGTTGTCCAGGCCGTTCGCCAGCTGCGCCGCGGTATGCTTCGTTGTTGCTTTCAATCGATCGTAGCCGGTGCCCACCGCCAGATCAGCCAAAGCTGTCGATACAAAGACACAGGCCCCTAGCGCGAATGCGGCAACCGAAATGGCCTTTTTACTAAGTTTCATTGGAATCTCTCCTTTATTTATACGGGAAACGTTTCCTCTATTTTTCATTATATACGCTAGCCATTGAGTCCTTCTAACGGTATTATTAACACTTTATTAACTCGTGAACATGGCATTGCTCTTCATAGTCAGGCATTTTTCTCCGCGATCCTATTCCTCATTCATGAATTCGTGCAACACATTTTCTTTTATTGATGCTATCATGAAGAGAACCAAGTTTATTGGCGAATTTTGTAGATTGGGGTCGACTTCATGCTTAGGGGTATTCTCCAATTCGGTTCTCGTTCTATCCTGCTTCATATAGCAGTTGTCGTTGTTGTTGGCTTGATCGCAAGCTATGCTGTCGTGTCTGCACCAGACTCCCCCAAGATTTACAGCGAACAAGGCAGGCTGGATTTAACAAAGAATCATGTCAGTAAGAATCCGCTAAAGTTACAGGGGGAATGGGCGTTCTACTGGCAAGAGCTGCTGTCGCCAGAGGATATACGGGATCGTATGGACAGAGGAGAAATGGCGGATCGATACATAGACATTCCAAGCTCTTGGCTAGGCTACCCCATGGATGGGCAGGAGCTCACAGGTGAAGGCTTTGCAACCTATCGATTACTCATTGAGCTTAGCGAACAGGATCGAAATGAGCGGCTGGCTCTGCGGCTGCCTACCATTTTTCATGCGTATACCTTATGGGTCAATGGAGAGCTGCTGGCAGAGGTAGGTGTGGTTGATCAGGACAAGCATAGCGTGACCCCGCGTCTCGCCACGAAGCTGGTGTTCTTCCAGCCTGACAACGATACGGTAGAGCTGGTTATGCAAGTCGCGAACTTCCATCATAAGCGAGGGGGCATCACCAAGCCTATCGAGCTGGGCGGCAGCAACGTGTTAACGGTCAGGACAAACCTGAACGTTGCCGCAGACATGTTTGTCACTGCAAGCTTGCTGGTGATTGGCCTGTATCACCTGCTGTTGTTCGCGATGCGGCGCAAGGACAAGGCGACTTTGTATTTTGGCCTGTTCACCACGCTGTTTGGGATCCGCTCCTTGCTGGTCGGCGAGCTCATGCTTACCCAATGGCTGCCTCAATTCCCGTGGGAATTACAGTTTAAGATGGAGTATCTGATTTTGTGCATCAGCGGTTTTATCATCACAAAGTACTTTGATTCTATTTTCCCCAATTACGTGTCGCGATGGTTTCGTCTTGGCAGCTGGATCGCAACCGGTGCACTCTGCCTGGTTGTTCTGTTGACCCCTGCCCTGATCTATTCCCAACTGTTACTGACGATCGGGGTCGTCGTTGTTCTGCACATGACGTATCTGATGGTTGGGCTGGTCCATGCGGCTGTGCGGCGGCAGGAAGGCGCGTTGATCTTCCTGTTGGTATCGGTCGTCACGCTTGTTACGGTCATCAACGATTTCCTGTATTACAACGGTTGGTCACCGGTTGGCAATACCTCTCCGGCTGGTCTGTTAGTGTTCACAATCGCACAGATGATTTTGCTTTCGACCAGATTTACGAGGGCGGCAACGAACGAAGAACGCATTGCACGTGAGCTGCAGGAAGCGAATACCAAGCTGACGGACATGAATGCCAACCTGGAGCAAAGCGTGATGGAGCGCACACAAGCCTTGTCCGAAGCCCACGAAGATCTCCGCCATTCCTATGAGCAACTGCTTCACTCCGAGCACGGGAGAAAGAAACTGCTGGCCTACATTACGCATGATCTGCGCATGCCGCTCTCCAGCATGCTTGGTTATGTAGAGGCTGTGCAGGATGGGGTCAAGCCGGAACGCAATGAACAGTATCTGAAGTACATCCGGGATAACACGATCCGAATTAACCGCATGATTGAAGAATTGTCCTTCTTGTCCCATCTGGAGACAGGACAAATCGCATACCGAATGGAGCCGATCCCTGTGGTTCATTATTTGTGTGATTTCTATGAACAATATGAGCTGGTTGTACGTGACGCCGGGTTGGATTTCAAGCTGGACATCGGGGACATAGAGAATCTGCTAACTGATTCGCCTATTGCCGAGATAGATGTACAACGATTGGAGCAAGCGTTGTTTAATCTCGTGTCGAATGCGATGAAGTTCACCCCTGCTGGCGGGATGGTGCGTCTTGCGCTCGCAGTGGACGAGGCGCCAGATCCCCCCTGCGCGATCATCAGTGTACAAGACTCTGGCACAGGTATTCCCCCAGAGCAGCTCGAGCAGATCTTCGATCGCAATTACAGGTATGAACACTCGGGCATGGAGAAGGAAGTTGAGGGCAGCGGGCTCGGGCTGGCGATCTGCAGGGAGATCGTACACGCGCATGGAGGGACGGTCCAGGCAGAGAGTGATGGCCAGACAGGCGCAATATTCCGTGTGTCAATTCCTTGTATTGTACTAGAGAGAAGGTGATGGTGTGGCGGATTCGCACAAAATAATGATCGTCGATGATGATCCCCATATATGCGAAATTGTGCAGGTGTACTGCGAGAGGGAGGGCTTCACTACCTCCTACAGTCATGATGGGGCTGAAGCAATGAAGCGGCTTGTCTCGTTCGAGCCAGATTTAATTATCCTGGATGTCTTGCTCGCACATGAAAACGGAATTGATTGGTGCAGGAACGCACGGAACTACACGAATGCGCCGATCGTGTTTCTGAGCAGTCGTGAGGAAGACGAAGTGAAAATTAGCGCATTATCCTATGGCGGCGACGATTATGTGACCAAGCCGTTCAGTCCGGGCGTACTCATGGCCAAGATCAAGGCTCACCTTCGCAGAGTGTCGACAGGCAGAAAAGAACAACTGCTGGAGTTACCGGGCCTGACGCTGGATTTCTACGCACAGTCCGTCACCATGGGTAGTGAACCTATCTTTTTATCAAAGAAGGAGTTCAATCTACTATCCTACATGGCGCAAAACGTAAATCGTGTTGTCAGTGCCGATGCGTTGTTTCAGCTCATCTGGGGGATGGAGAGTCTGGAGGATACGCGAACGGTCGCTGTACACATCAGTAATTTGCGCAAAAAAATCGAGGCTGACCCTGCCAATCCCGAGAGAATCATCACCCTTCGAGGATCCGGATATATGCTGGTGGCCGGCAAGCGCGAAGTTTAAGTTTTCTTTGAACTTCACTTAGGATCCTGTTTACCATGGTAAGATGCAAGTAGGAACAATCCTATAAAAGATCTTTCATGGTAAAGGAGTGAGTCCAATGCTGGTCGTTGGAAGAAAACCCGGACAATCCATCATCATCAACGAAAAAATAATCATAAAAGTCATCAAAACCGAAGAAGGCCTCCTACGCTTAGCTATTGATGCGCCTAAAGATGTTCCTATCGTGCGCGGAGAGCTGCTTAACCCGTGAAGACACGCCTGCTTCACCCTTGGAGGATTCGGCTAATTAATTAAAAAGAGGAAAGAAGGGATTCGATGAAAAAACATCCAATCACCCTGTTGTGCGCCATCATGGCGCTAGTCCTTGCTATCACCCCATTTCAGACGGCCCATGCCGATTCACCTATCACAACCACCGAGTTTTATAAAGCGTATCTGGATGAAGCGATCGTCCAGAAGGCACACGAAGCGAAGGATGTGACGGAGGAGCTGGCCTTATACTTGGCAGATGAACAGAATCCGCTCGCAGTGCGGGCCTCGGTTATCAATGCTATTGGCTGGGAGAACGAGCAGGCCGAGCGTGCAGAATCGTTCGCGCAACATGTGTATGATCAGACGCTGGCGGAGCTCGCCATGTCCGAGCTGCGTGGCGATGAGCGATTTGTCATCGGTTATTTGCTGGCGATGGACGATTACGTGGCTACGAGCGAGGCAGAGATATGGTTGGCCGATGCCAGGCAATTGCTGCCGGACAGCTTCACCGTCGCGTTGATTCATGCGCTCGTCCAAGCTCAGCAAGAGGTGCTGTCCTCCGACTGGCAACACGTTTGGAGGACGGTCGCAGACGTGGCATTTGATACGGATCTGCAGATGGATATGCGGCCTGAAGCCGCCGAGATTATCATCGATTATATGGTGACGTACAGCGAGAAGCGGGTGATTAACCCGTTTGCCGAAGAAAGCCGTTTGGCACTGTATATTGGGGCGAGCGAATTCACACTGAATGGGGAGACCTTCGACATCGATCCCGGTTACAACACAGCTCCAGCCTTGATCGACGGCGGTGCTTACTTGCCGGTTCGATTCCTGACGGAGGCCGTCGGCGGTACGATCGGCTGGGAACCAACCACGCAGACAGTAACTGTGAATACGGCTCATGTAACGATGGAAATGTCGATTGGAGACACGACGGCTGTCGTGGGCGGTGAGGAGCAGCAGTTGCTCGGCGCTCCCTACATCGCCAACGGACGCACCATGCTGCCCTTCCGTTTCATCGGCGAAGCGCTGGGGTTTGACGTATCCTGGGATGGCAAGAGCGGCGAGATCGGGCTCACGCTGGCCTCGCAGTCCCGCAACTAACGCTGCAAGCGAAGGAAATACATTAACCCTTCTTGCCGCATTGGGCATAAAAATCAAACAGCAAGTGCCGGGTCCTCCCCCCAGCACTTGCTGTTTTTTGGCATCATTCTCGCATCCAATGGATTGGGCTCAGAAGGAACCTAAAGATTTCTTTACATTTCATATACGGGCTCATTCGACATGATAGAATGCAAGGAGAAAATAGTACATTAGAACTACAAGAGAGGATGGTACATGTGATGTCAACTAGTATTGGCGAATGGAAAGTTGCACGGGATGAGGTCTGTGAAGGGAGGCAGTCGATCTAAGATGAAAAAAAGAATGGGCGTCATGTTAGTTCTTTTGTCTGTAGGAGCTACCCTCCTTGGAACAGCAGGGAATCAAGCGGATGCTTCGGTTGAGTTAACGGCACAGCAAAAATTCGATGCTTTAAAAGAGAAGGGCATCTTGTCGGGCTTCGAGGGCGGCGACGCTCGTCTCGATCAGAATATGACTCGTGCACAAGTTGCCAGAGTAACTGCCTTGCTCACCGGTCTGGAAGGCATAGGGACACCGAATACCAAAGAGGTAACGGAGAAGCCCTTCGAAGATGTGAGTCTTGATGCGTGGTATGTAGGAGAGATTGGTGCTGTTAAAGAAGCTGGCTTTATGGAAGGCTATACCGATGGCAGGTTTGACCCAAGTAAAGATATAACCTTTCAAGAGATGGCAGTCGTTCTTGTACGGGCTCTTGATCTTCATCTTGCGGATTATGCGCGAGTAGAGGGCGCCTCAGATTGGGCTGCGAGGCACATCAAGGCCTTAATCGATGAGGGTTTTGATCTTCCAACTAACTATAAAGAAGCTGCCACTCGCTCGGACTTGGTATCTGTCACCTATCAGGCAGATCTGGTCATCACATCAAAGGAGAACGAGATAAAGGCAGAAGAGCTTAGGGTGCAAGAAGAGCTGAGGATAGCAGAAGAGCGGAAGAAAGAAGAAGATCTGAAAAAAGAGGAAGAGCTTAAAAAAGCAGAGGAAGAAAGGTTGGCGGAAGAAGAACAGTCAAAGTCTACAGAACCGCCCCTGATTTTCTATCCGATTCCATCACCGAATCCCATAGTAGTTAATCCCACTCCGGTTCCAGTCTTGACCGTTGCCACGCCGACAATACTTCCTGCAGGCGGCGCAGTTGAATCAGGGACGCTAGTATCGCTTAGCGTAACAGATGACGCAACCATCTACTATACAACAGATGGCAGTACGCCGACGAGGACAAATGGTCACGTGTATAGCGCTCCGATCGTAGTGGATCGTGACATGACAATCCAGGCACTTGCAGTACATCAAGGCATGATAGACAGTCAGATCCTGTCAACGTCCTACACGATAACCGTGCAGCCATCGGCTCTGGATTGGATCAACGAAGCATCGGCATCCGGGGATTGGACCGGAATTGACGCGTCGACTTTCACCAATGCGGAGATTTCAGGTGTTACAGCAGATAACCTGATCTCTATCCAGTATTATTTGGAAACCGATGCAACGCCTATGCCAAGAACACCACTGCAAATTCAAAGCATTGTTGACGCAGCCATTGAGGATTTATCGGTACAGGCCATATTTTATTATTTGAATCCTTTCGGTGGCGGTTCTCGCCCTACCGTAGAAGTATTCGAGAGCGCTGGCATCACTGGCGTCGATGCCTCCAATCTGGATGCCATCTTAGATGAGCTAAGTCTGGCTTACCAGGAGTCCAGAAGCAACCCATTTGCAACACCGATGTCTACAAAACAAGATATTCAAGATGTGGTCGATCTTTTCATCCGTTAAACGGGATACGAAAGAGCTGCTCGCACAGGGCTCATCGTCTAGCTTGCTCAGCCCGGGGTCAGCCTCCCGGGCATGAAGCAAAGGAGCATAGTCATCATCCTTGCTCCAGACGCTCGCTATTGGATTCCAGACAAACCTCAAGCCGCCATGTCGCCGTCTCACCGCCGGCAACCTGCTTCACTTTCCCTCTGTTATACGCTTCCTGTACGGAATCCAAATAGCCTGTCGCGGGTTCGGGGGCAAACGTATAATCACCAAACGCGCCATAATGCGCCCATATCGCCAGGTAAGGAATCTCCTCGGGTGAGAAACGAAAAACAATGCCAGCCCCGGAGACCGGATCGCTGATCGCGGCATATCCTTCTTGCAAAGGCTCGGTAAAATAATACTTCTCGGCATGGCCGCTGGACGCGCCCTCCAGGGTGGACAGGTCTGTAATCCCTCCATCCTGGGTGCGCGCCAACGGGTAAGAGGCCATAGCATGCAGGCTGCCCAGACGTCCCCCATGAGAATAAGTTAGCTGAATAGCTCCTGCAGCGGGAATCGTATGGAGCTTCATCCCCGGCTCTACCTGCAGCAAGGGATGCGCTGCCCATAAATACGAAAATGCTGCGGCTGCCCGGTTCACCAGTTCATATGCGATAAGGAGCCGGTTGCCTGTCAGCGTGAGCGTTTTTCGCAGGGTATACGGAAGTTCGACTCCATCGATCTCCATACACAACCCTTCGCCTTCACATGTATACCGCCACGGTCTGTTCCATACCTCACCATGGTCCGGAAAGGTGATATGCTGCCAAGGCTTGTCCGGGCACGCCGAAGGCGTTATCGTCGGGAACATCTCATCCCAGCCGCCGCGGTCGCCATCGTCCCAGTTCATTCCCGGCCGCAACGGCTCCCACGGACGATGGGTCCGATACATCCATTCTCTCTCCATCCTTTTGTCGAACAACGATACCATTTTGCTTCCGCGTTCCGGCACCACGGTCACCGCCAGGCTGTCATTTTCGCCTCTGAGGCATGTATAACCCTGGCAGGTAAATGCCTTCCAAGTCGTCTCGTTCATAGGCTCAACTGTATATGAACACGGGCACCGATATGATTGCCGTTCATACGCAATACCGCATCGAATTCATCCTTGGCAGCTTTTTTGCGGTTCAGACCTAGCAGACCCAGACCTCGCATAAACCGGCAGTGCATTTCATTTTGCTTGTTCAGATCCTCGTCAAACACGAGGAAGTCCGGAAGCGAAACCGCAAAGTAGTCGATCTTCACATCGTCAAACAGATGCTTCTCCGCGTAGTCCACCAGTTTGTTGAAGCGGCGTTTGGCCTCATGCGTATCCTGGAGCTTAAGCCAGGCCAGACCCTGGTAAAAAATCATCTCCGGCGGCTGATCGTTATAGTACATCGCGCTGGTCGGCTCCTCAAGCCCTTGGGAAGCCGTGCGGAACGCGGACTCCGCTTGCTCCTGCTGCCCCAGTCCTTCATAGCAGCAGCCCAGGTAATAATAAATATTATTTTCCTGTGCGCCCGCCAGCTTGCCTTCTCCGAGATTGAGCGGGTAGACAAGCGCCTTGCGCAGCAGCTCCTCCGCCTTTGCCAGGCTGCCCTGATCGATATTCCGCTTGGCCAGTTCCACATGCGCCAGCACATATTGGCCGGTCACCTTGCCCTCGCCGCCTTCCCATGGATGGAAGTTCCGCGCAGCCAGCCATTGAATCGCCTCGTCGTGCTTGCCCAGCAGATTATGCAGCGTGACATATTCGATGTACAGATCGTCGCGGTCCGAGACGAGTTCGGCATGCTGCTCAAGGAACACAAGCCGTTCGCTCGCCGAACGTCCGATTTTTTTGTACAGCTGGTCCAGCTCGAACAAAAGTCTGGCGTCGCTCGGATCGCACTGCAGCGCCTTCTCCAGCGAAGCTCTTGCAGCTGCTGCATCCCCTTGTTTGTTGTAGTAAGCGAGCGCCAGGTTCCGGTGGACAACCGAATAGCTGTCGTCGATAGAGCGGGATTGCTCCCAGTAACCGGTCGCTTCCTGATGGCGTTGCTTGTCATACAACAGGTTGCCGAGGTAATGACGGGCGCGGGCATCCTCGGGACGGATCGCAATGACATGCTCCAGCACCTGCAGCTCGAACAGCGTATTCGGGAAGCAGTAATCAGGCGCCGCCTGCCCTCCGGCAGCAAGATAGCGGCTTGCAGTCGCTTCTTGACCTAGCTTGCCGTACAAATAACCTAAGGTGTAATGGACAAGCGGATCTCCCGAATCAGGCAACAGAAGCAACACATTGGCGGCTTCTTCGTACAGTCCGGCAGCCGCATAGTCGGAAGCTGCTTCCAGATAGTTCTTTGCTTCGCCGCGCAGCAGCGTCCGGAGCTGCTGGAGCGCTGCGGCGGCCCTCTCTTTCTTGCCGGACCATTCACGGGCAAGCGCCAGCTCATAATGGGCGACAAAGTCGGCGACGTCAAGTGTGACCGTTTCTTCTGCGCATGCTTCGGCCTCGTCATACCTGCCCAGCTTGCGAAGCGCGGCTGCCTTGATGTTGCGGGACTTGTAATTCCGCGCGTTGCGAATCAGCGAGCGTTCAGCCAGCTCCAGCGCTTCAGCGTACTTCCCTTGTTCGGCAGCAATCTGCGCCAGCGAGAGATACCCTCCGTCCTGCCACGCCGCACTCCATACCGCTTTATAGAATGCGGAGAAGGCCTCCTCGAGACGTCCCTGCAGCTTCAAGCTAAGTCCGAGCTGGTAATAGGCTTCGCCATCATACGGATTCGGATTGCGCCAGGTAACCCGCTTCACGGCTGTGCGAAAATGGTGCTCGCTCTGCTCGAACAGGCCTCTGCGCAGCAGCAAGGTACCATAGGCGATATTGATCCGGCTATCGTTCTCGTCGCGCCTCAGTCCTTCGAGGTAATACGCCTCCGGCTCAAATGTCGCGTGGCGGTACTGCTCCAGATGAAGCCCCGCCAAATACAGCTCTTCATTGGTGGCCAGCTCCGACGGTTCAGGCAACGGCTTGGCGGCATCCGGCACTTGCTCGATCCCCTTGAGCTTCGGCTGATAGGATATCAGCACCTTGCCTGCAGCATCCTTGATCTTCAATTCGAGCTGATGCTCCTGTACGCCCGCTGCAAGCTGCACCTGAGCGGAATACGTCACTGCCGGCGTCAGCGTCGCCGTCTCGGAGAGCAGCAGACCTTCTGGACCTGCGAGCTCGATGACCGCAGCTTCGTAACGGGAAGTTACGTAAGCATACAGATGAGCCTTCCCCAACGCTTCATCCACCTCAAGGTTGATCGCCGCTTCCGTTGACGCATTTTTGACCACGCCGATATTTTTGTAGGGCATGAAGTATTGAGTAAAGGTTTTTTCTTCATAGGGCTGGAGCCAGGTGAAATCCGGCTGGTTGTCCGTAAATACGCCGGTCATCAACTCGATGTAAGGACCATCTTCGTCCGTCAGATTCCTGTCCCATGCCTGGCCAAATTCGCCGTTGCCCCATGTCCATTGCTTTTTGCCCGGTGAGATATGATGGTTGGCTACATGCAGCAGGCCTGCCTGGACAGCATGATCATAACCGCCCACAAAATTGTAATCCGACTTGTACGCCATATAAGAGGTTGGCACCGGAATATTCTTGTAGCGCGAAATGTCGACGCCCGATGAATAGTCCATCTTATAATAAGTGCCGGTTGCGATCGGGAAGCGGGATACATCGCGTTTGCCATGATCGAAAACTGCCGTCACATCCGGGGGGAACACCGTTTGGGTATGATCGTTGACGGCAACTGCCGGATTGGCCCACCACAAGAAGGTTTGCGGCTCTGCGGTGCGATTGTACAATTGCGCCGATATTTCCAAATAAGCTTTATCCGGGTGCAGCGTAAAACCGGCCGTTACTTTGGTTCCGTACATCCGGTCGATTTCGCTTACCCATACCGTCGCGCTGCCATCCGCTTTCTCTTCCAGTCTGTACTCGACAGGTCCGTACGTGTTCGGGCGGTGATGCTGCGGCCAGTTGAATTCAATGCCGCCGGAGATCCATGGACCGGCCAGTCCGACCAGTGCCGGCTTGATCACCTGGTTGTAATACACAAAATCGTAATTGTTGGTGCGGTCCACCGCGCGATAAATACGTCCGCCCAATTCCGGCATGATTTCAATATGAAGATATTCGTTTTCCAGAACGACAATTTGATAAGGCACCGGCTTCTTCTCGTCCTCGATCTTTTCGATTACGGGATGCGGATAGACTCTGCCCGAGCTTCCCTGGTAGACTCTTTTCTCCAGGAACATAGGATTTTTATTCGGCTTCCCCACGCCATAGGTCGGTATCTGAACCGTTTCTTCCCATATCTTTGTCGTTGAAAGTGACTTCATGATCAACAACTCCTTTGAATGAACTAACTGACAACTATACAATACATTACAGCCATCGACGCTACAATTCACGAAATTCGGAACATGATGGACTATATTATGATTTGGAATTATAATTACTCTACACGCGCCAAAGGGGGGATTTGCCTGTGAAAAAAAGCGATGGTTTCGAATCGGAGAAGCTCATGGTGCTCCCCGACTACTTGTTAGAACAAATTGCTTCGCATCCGTTGAACCGGATGTTATATGTTACGGATATCGGTTTCTTCCCGCGAGCGCGCCACCACCACAGAGAACGGCCGCATGGCTGCGATACATGCATTCTGATCTATTGCGCTCATGGGGAAGGCCATGTCTCTATGAACGGCGACCACCATAAGCTTACAGAAGGGACACTCCTCGTCATCCCGTCTGACACGCCGCATGCCTATTGGACAGAAACCGATCGACCCTGGACGATATACTGGTTTCACTTCAAAGGCGAGCAAGCCGATGCGTACGCTGCCTTACTTCACGCTGGGGAAGGGCCACTGACTCTCCACGTTCAAGATTCCGAAAAATTCATCCGATTGTTTCACCAATGCTTTGATCTCCTGTCCGACAGCGCCTATTCCACGTCACATCAGATTCTCGCTATGCAGACAGCGGCTTACGCGCTCAGTTTGCTTGGACTCATCTCCGAGCGTGAACACGAGGATCGAAAAAAACAAACGATTGAAACGGCGATTCATCTCATGAATATGAAGCTTGAAGAGAGCCTGACGCTGGATGAAATCGCTCAATATACGCGAATTTCCAAACCGCATTTAAATTTTCTTTTCAAAACGACCGTTGGTTTTGCCCCCATCGATTATTACCTTCGATTGAAAATGCAGCGAGCCAGCCAGCTCCTTGATTTGACAACCCTTAGTGTAAAGCAAATCTGTCATTCCCTTGGCTTTAAGGATCCCTACTATTTTTCAAGGTTGTTTCGCAAAATTATCGGGCTTTCGCCCACAGATTATCGCAACAAGCCGAAGGGATAACGTTGAGACCATGCCAAAAAGGGCTGCAACCGGCGGCTTGCTCGCCGCCTGTCACAGCCCTCCATCCTACGCCTCTGCAATAATAGAAAAACCGTAAATATGAGCTGCCCGGCCTTCATCATTGTAAAGACGCAATGTATTGTTGCCCGCTTGCATCCAAATGCGAATTTCACGCTGATCTTTTACATCCCAAACCGGGAAGCCCCAGCCGGCTGTACTGTGCAAATTGGTTCTGTACGTGTGCGCTCCCCCGTTAAGCTCGATGCTGAGGTCCCTGCTTTCCCCTGCACAGTAGTCAAAGCGCATGAGATAATAGCCATCCTCGGGTACCATAATATGGTCAAATGCAAGCTCGCCGCCATTCCCCAGACCTGTAGCCTTCTGCGCGCCCGCTGCATCCAAGACAAATTCCGCGCCACCCTTTAGAATGCCTTTTCCAACAGGCACATACCATTCTTTTGGCGGGTTATTATCAATAATATGAATCCGTTCCAAGGCAGGCACAGCCCCTGCAACACGCTCAAAGAACAACGCGCTCTCGCCGCCGGCGAACGGAAATACTACATCTTTGGTCATGAATATTTTAATAGAGCCGCTTTGCGGCATGTCCATATCCACCTGGTTGATGCCGTCGCTTATGCGCAGCGTCCAAGGCTCTTGGGCCGCATAGAACAGTCTTATGGTTTGATGCGTATCCGTTGTATGGACTGAAAACACAACACTGCCATTGAGCAACACCGCCTCCTGTCCATTTTCATAAACGACCGGCTCGCTGCCTTGCAGCGTCTGTCCCGCCAATGCCAAGTACTCTATTCTTGCTTCACTCATGTAGCCGGAACAAATTCCTTTGGGCAGGTCCGAGATTTCTCGTGCGATATAGATTCCGCCACCGCCGCTTTTGAGAAGCGGAAGTTCGATGACATCGGCAGAAGTTACTTTGATACGCTTCACGTTCATTAATTCGCCGCTGGAGTCATCCTCATAGATCTCAGCCTCATACTCGCCTTCAGGCAGGAAGTCCATGCTCAGACGCACGATCATCGCTTCGTTCGTAATACAGCCGATCAACCACTCTTCACGCGAACGGCGCATCATCGCTGCATGATGCCCTGGAAAACCAGACAGCACCTTCACTTCATCGTATACAGGCTTCATGCGGCGTAAAAAATCGGTCCCTCGCCAGGCCTCCAAATAATAAATGGAAGCTGCAATATGCGCCGCGCCGGATTCATAAACGACGGATAGCGCCAGTTGATGCCCTAACGTCGTATTGCGGTTGTGGTTTGAAAACCCAGTCGGCGTATAATCCATCGGACCGATCACATTGCGCGTAAACGGAACCGTACAATTGTGCCTGGCGTCCGGCAAGCCGCCCCACATATAATGTTCCAGTCCTAAAATTCCCTCTGCGGTCATAAAATTCGGCCATGTGCGCCCTTCACCCATACATTTGGTGGATCCATGGAAATTAATCATCAACTTGTGTTCCGTCATGATCTTTGCAATCATCTCATATTGCCACATCGTATGCTGGGAATCGTTCTGGAAGAAATCGACCTTAAGCCCGTCTACCCCGCAGCTTGCCCACAACGGAATTTTCTCTTGCGCTTTCTCCGGGGTGTCGATATACTGCATGGCGCTCCACAGCCATACAACAATTCCCCTCGAGTGGGCATAATCGCAGAGCTCTTTCAGCCAGGTGATGTCCCAGTCCGCATCCACGGTGAGCCCTTCAAATCCGACACCTGCCGCAAAGTCTACATAACGTCTTTGCTCGGTATATAGCTGAGCGCTATTCATATATTCCCACCAGCCCCACAAACAGCGGCCCGGCTTGATCCAGCTCGTATCCTCCATCGCAGCAGGCGGATTCAAGTTATAATTGATGGTTGTATTCACCAGTTCGTTCAGGTCGTCTGTCGCCACAATGACGCGCCAGGGCGAGGAGAACGGAAGCTTGCAAGAGAGCGGTCCGCCCCTTTCTTCCGGAGCGAACTCCAAAGACATGGTCCGCTCTCCGGCTCCTCGCAGATGACAGGAGCAATAACTGCCATCGGTGTTATACACCTCAGCTTCTGTAATCATGACCCAGCCGCCATGGTCCGCGTGAAACAGGCTTGGCATCCCGTAATCTCTGCCTGCTTTGTCTTCCCAGCCGGTATGGTCATAGGTACCCTCATAGCTGCTCACCCAATGCTGCAGCCACAGATCATTGCAGGTCTCTGGCAGAGAAAAGGTTGTTGCTTCACGTATGACTTTCATAGGTTTCTCTACATCAGACCTTACTTGATAGCGGAATGCAGCGCCATCATTATAAGCTCGCGCACACAGGACAAATGTATACGCGCCGCACGCAAACGCTAACGTCATTTCATTCGCATGATTTTCATACACGGCTTTTTTACCCGCTGGTATCGAATAGGTCTCCTCAACAACAGCACGAGCTTCATTTACAAATCGAAAGCCTGTTGTGAAGTTTTCTATATCACTTTCAAAGCCAAGCTTGCTTTGCTCGATTACCGCTCTGCCATTGCGCTCCACGGTGTAACGCAACTCCTTCTCGGGAGTCTCAAAAACGGTGAGATTAACAGCTTGATTTGGCGAATCCAATTTCCACATGAGTGCAATCTCCTGTCTTAGGTTATTCAATAATCCTCACAGCTCTATCGCTCCGGCAGCAAGCGCACCATGCAGCTGGCATAATCATGGTCCAGTGAAACACGAAGACCATGGTTCATCAAATAGGCGCCTGAATAGTTCTGCTGTTGCTGCCCTTCTGCTTCTACCCGATATATCGTTCTCTCATCCAGCCCTCTTGGACGAATAGTAAACGCTGTGCGCCAGCGAGAGGGATGATCGAGGAAGGCAAACAATACGCTTTCTTCTCCATTCTCGTATTGCACGGCCTGCAGTCCATCCACCGGCAGTGAAGCCAATCGGTGTAACCGCCCAAACTGAATAATCGAACGAATGTCTTTATAGAGAGCCACATACGTTGTCAGAAGCTCCATTTCCTCTTCCGTACATTCATTGAGGTTCATCCCAATGCCAAGTGCGCCGCACATGGAGCAATGCAGCCGGAACAACAGCGGCATAGCGCGTTTGCCGTGATTGCCCGAATCCGTCACCCAGGCACGCATATACTTGATGGGGTACAGATAGCTATATCCTTCTTGAATCGACAACCGGTCCAAAGGATCTGTGTTATCGCTGGGCCAGAATTCATCGAAATAGCGCATGGCCCCATAATCCACGCGGCCGCCGCCGCTCGCACAAGCTTCCCACTCCACCTCGGGATGCAAGGTTCTGAGCGATTCGATAATATGATAAAATCCTCTCGTATGCCGGTACCAGATGGTTTTAAATTCACTGCGGTCCAACAGCGCAGAAGCAACCTCGCTCATGCCCCTGTTCATATCCCATTTGATATAGGAGATCTCATTCTCCTTAAGCAGCCGGTCAATCTCCGCAATGATATAATGCTGGACATCCTGTCTTGTCAGATCCAGCATATACTGGTAGCGCCCCTCCATCACCGGACGACTGGCGTAATGATAGACCCAGTCAGGATGCGCGCGGTACAGCTCACTATCGCGGTTGACCATCTCGGGCTCGATCCACAAACCGAACTGCATGCCATAGCTCTTCAGCTTCTGGGTCAAGGGAGCCAGTCCGTTTGGAAACTTCACTGCGTTTACCTGCCAATCCCCCAGCCCCGCATGATCATCGCTGCGTTGTCCAAACCATCCATCATCCATGACAAACAGCTCCACACCGATGCGTGCGGCCTTTTCGATCAGCTCCACCTGCGCCTGTTCATTTACATCAAAGTAGGTGGCCTCCCAGGAGTTGTACAACACGGATAGCGGCTTATCTGCCAACGGCTTGGGCATGACATATCGTCTGGAGAACTTGCCCATTGCATTCGACATGCTGTCAAATCCGTCCGGTGAATACCCCAGATATAGCGCCGGCGTTTCCAGCGCTTCCCCGCCTGCCAATCTCCATTCAAAGTCGGTATCGTTCATCCCCGCCAAAATATTCAAATATTCGTACGGCGTTTGTTCCAACACAACTTTGAAATTGCCCGACCATGCCAGCGCGCCGTAATAGACCTCGCCGTACGTTTCTCCTGCATGTTGGTGGAGAACAAAGCTGGGATTGGCGACATGCCCTGTTGCGCCGCGCAGACTTTCCAACACCGTTTTTCCGCCGGCGATGGTTTGTTCATAAGCGTCAAAGTCAGCGTTCCACATGCCATTGAAGTTTTTTAGATGCCAGCCTGCTCCAGGCAGCGAGCATTCTCCCGAATGCAGCCGCTCCACGGTAACGATTTCGTCGCCGACGTTTTTTACGGTGCGACGCTTCTCGATGATATCCACATCTTCATACACCTTGTAATGCAAGTACATTTGAAGCGGATACACCGTGTCTTCCAGGAGCACCGTGAGTTCATTATTGTCAATGGTGTGCCCCGCATAGCGATAACGAAAATCTCTGACGCCGTCGGCAAACGTGACTTTAAAAGAGGTTTCTTTGAACCGCATCGTTCCAAAAGAGGAGCATTCTTCTCTCTTGACATCATAGATGGGATGAAAGCCCTGCTCCCAAACATAGGGCTCATTCTTGAAATCCTCTACCGTATCGATGCGCGCCCCCCAATAGAGATGCCGCAAGAGCCCTTCCTGGTCTACACAAAAGCTATAGGAACAATTGCTTGTGTTTAACAAAAAAACATTGTTATTGCCATGGATAATAGCCATCTTAGATCTCCTTTAAAAACGTTTCTTTAACCGAAAGCGTAACGCTCGCAGGCTTAATTGTTCTCGGCCGCATTGTATAACTCCATTCGAGCCTTGTAGTTAGTCGTGTAAATATCTTCAATCTTCACGGCATTATTGGCTTCCAATTCCGCAATCATCTCTGTGTACATCTTGTCAATGTCAGCATGAGAATTTGCATACACCATATTGGAAAAGCTATTGTCGATAATATCCTTGATTTTTTGTTCGCTCAATGCGTCAGGCGTGCCGCCCTTTGGACCGAGATCATCATACAGCGCGGTATCCCATGTCGAGCCTTCCATTGATTTCAGGGCATGCTCATTCACACGGTCTCTGTTGTACCGGAACATCAGATCATAAGGCGTACCATCTTCGCCCAAGCCATTCCGGATCATCCATGTCCATTTGCGCGCGCCTGTTGTTTTCGAGAATTCCGCCCAATCCGCACTGATGGCATCCAACGCTTCTTGTGTCGGGACATGAACACCGTTCTCCATATTCCAGTTCATGCCCTCCTTGCCCCACATCAGCAAATATTGCCCTTCTTCACTGGCCAGGAAGTCCAAAAACTTGATCGTTTCTACCGGATGCTCATTGGCTACTGTAATACCGACGCCATCCCATCCCAAGGAGCTGCGAGGACCGAATGTGGTTTGGTCCGGATCCACACCCGGGGCAGTTACTTTAAACCCGTAGAACAGTTGATTTGTATCCTCGCCATGTTCAGCGCGGAATGCACTATTGGCTTCATTCACGATACCGCCCGCCGTCGCAAACACACGTCCGCTGGCTGTTTTCTGCTCATAATTTTGGGCCTTATTGATGCCCCATTCACGGTCCAGCAAGCCTTCTGTATAAAGGGTGTTGATGAATTTGATCATGTCCAGGTAACGCGGATCTCTCACTATAAACTCAAGACGGCCGTCCTGCTCATAATACGTCTTCATCCCATACATGGCTTTGAATGAACCCATGATCGTAGGCATGTGATCTGCGTTCACTGTCATCGGTATCGAAGGATTCCCGTTTACCGTTGGATATTTAGCTTTAAATTGCCTTAGCAGGTCTAAAAATTCTTCCTGAGTAAAGGAATCACCGGCCATTGCGCGCTCGCCATATCCGAACTCTTCCAGGATATCCATACGCATATTAATCGCCCAGTTTGGATCGGGATCCAGGCCATACCAGTTGTTCAAATAATAATTATGGCCATCCTCATATACACTTTTGGAAAGCACGTCACCATAACGCTCCTTGATATTGGGAGCGTGCTCCTCAATCAAGTCATTCAGCGGAATCAATGCTCCACCGGCAATATATTTGTTCAAGGTTGCTTCGCGTCTGTCAATTAAAACAATGTCTGGCAAATCTCCGCTAACTAACATCAAATTCAATTTTTCATCCGGGTTTCCGGTTGGTTGCTGAACCTCGATAAAAACACCTGTACGTTCTGTGATCTCTTCTGCAACAGGATTAGTAAACGGATCACCCACATTTTTATCAAACAAAGTCAAGGTAATCGGCTTGCTCGCGGTACTGTTTCCTTCTCCCCCCGTAACGTGCTCACCCGCATTTTTGTTTCCGTTGTCGCTGCATGCACTCAACAGCATAGTGGATGCAAGTACCGCTGCCATAAGGATTCTTTTTCTCATTCTGATACCCTCCTATGATTGAACTCGCTTCTTGACGAGACAAGCTTTGATTTGTCGCGCTTAGCCTTTCACTGCCCCAATAAGCATGCCTTTCAGGAAGTACTTTTGCAGCAAGGGATACATAAGAATAATCGGCAATGTAGCTACCATAGTAACGGCCATACGTATACTCTCACTGGATACCGGCAGCTTGCGCTGTTCATTGGCCAGCTGCTGTGCCGCGCTTAACATGTCATTGGTCTGAAATTGATTAAGAATTTTCACCAAAACAGCCGACAACGTTTTCAACTTCGGATTGTAGGTATAGATATAAGAATCATACCAAGCATTCCAATGACCAATGGCCGAAAACAAAGTGATCGTAGCCAAGACCGGAGTACAGACAGGTATAATGACTTTCAGAAATATCTTAATGTCATTCGCGCCTTCGATTTGTGCCGCTTCCTCCATTTCTTTGGGCAGATTCTCCATGTAGGTGCGTACTAGGATCATCCAAAAAATACTCATCATCCCGGGGAAGATAAACACCCAAAAATTATCAATCAGATTCAAGCTGCGTACGACCATGTAAGTTGGAATCAAGCCGCCGCTGAAATACATCGTAAATACAAAAAACAAATTAATTCCACGCCAGCCCACAAGCTCTCTTTTACTTAGTGCATAAGCCAGCATGGAAACGCAAGCCAGCGTAAGAGGCACGCCAATGACCGTTCGAGCGACCGTCACGACGATGGAATTCAGAATTTCCGCATCGTTCAATACGGTTTTGTAGCTTTCCAAGCTGAAATGGCTTGGCCACAGCATAAATTGTCCGTAAGTCGGGTCCGACGCATCATTCAGGGACAATATGAAAATATGCCAGAACGGGAAAAATGTAATGATGAACAATAACAATAAAAATCCGTACACGATCATATTGCCCGATAGAGTTCCCAGCGTATAACGCTGTGACCAATTGCTTCTAGCGCGTGTCTTGTTCCGCCGCGCAACTCCATTCTCCATTTCCTTTTCCTCCCCCAGCCGCCTGCACAACGTTTAGAACAGATGCGTTTGGCCCATTCTTTTAGATATACTATTTACAGTAATCACCAGAATAAAGGCAATGACTGATTTGAACATACTTACAGCAGCCGCATAGGAGAACATGCCATTCTGAATGCCATAACGGAATGAATACGTATCAATGACATCGGAATAGGATCTGTTCAGTGAATTCCCCAGCAAAAAATATTGATCAAATCCGGTATTCATCAAGTTGCCGATGTTCAAAATCAGCAGAATGATAATCGTCGGCCTCAGCATCGGCAGCAAAACGTGCCAGATCTGCTTCAGACGATTGGCGCCATCCACTTTCGCTGCTTCAAATAACTCCGTCGGAATGGCAGCAATGGCAGCGAGATACATGATGGAATTGTAGCCCATATCTTTCCAGGCATTCGACAGAGCGATAATGATCCAGAACATCTTGCCTTCCTGCATAAATAAAATCCCTTGTTCGATTACTCCGATTTTCATCAGCAGTTGATTGACAGGTCCTTCCGCGGACAACAAGGTAATAACAATACTCGCAGCAACAACCCATGAAATAAAAAAGGGTAAATAGGAGGCTGTTTGTACCGTCCGTTTAAACCAGTTGATTCTCACTTCATTCAACGCAACTGCGATGAAAATCGGAAGCACAAACCCGATCGACAGCGTTAGCACACTCGAGACCAACGTATTGCGCATCACTCGCCAAAAATCTTGTCCTGAAAAGAAATAATCAAACCACTGAAACCCTACAAAATCCGCTTTGAAAAGCGAGCCCCAAAAATCTCCTAGCGTCGGCTGGTAGTCTACAAATGCCATATACAAACCAGCCATAGGAGCGTAGGCAAACAATACTGCCCATAGAACGCCAGGCAACAGAAGGATATAAAAATATCGCTGTCGCACCATTTTTTTTAGGGTAGGATTGTTTAGAAACGGCTTTCTCTCGCTGCTTCGATCCACCTCACCTTGCATTCTCCCGCCTCCTCCAATCCAAATTAAGTTTATAAATTTATCATAAGGAATCTTGTTTTACATGGCTATATCACGATGTTCCGATTTCTATCTGAAAAAAACGGACTTTCCCAATATGACCTGTCGGGGTGTTTGACATGTCCTATATCCAAAACTTATACTCTGTTCTAAGCAAGGGTATTATCCATATCAACGACATGCGCGGAGGATCTATGTACAATGTTATTTTAGTCGATGACGAACGGCTCACTTTAGACACGCTTGCCAATTATGTCGATTGGGAACAGATGTCCTGCCGCGTCATTGCCACTGCCAGAAACGGACAGGATGCATGGAACAAAATAGAAGCCTTGCAACCGGATATCCTCATTACCGATGTTAAAATGCCTGTCATGGACGGTATCGAACTCTGTAAACAAGTCCATACTCGCTACCCTGACATTCAGATTGTTTTTCTAAGCGGATACAATGAATTTGATTATGCCCGTGCTGCACTTCAACATGGCGCTTGCGGCTATTTGCTGAAGCCCATTGACCACGAAGAACTGGCTGTTATGATGAAGATGGTTCGTCAACGCTGTGAGGAACAGAAAAACCGTCTCCATTCCACCTTATTAACATCGGGAGAGTATTTACGTGAACTTCTTCAAATGGGGGGGAGTCTGCTCTCTGGCTTAGCGGAGGAAATAACGACGGTATACAACCACCATCTGCACCTCCCTGCGGATAACAAAACCTTTTCCTTTGTATTTATCAGCATCGACGAGTACACACTGCTGGCCAAAAACCCTCTTGATTTCAACGCGCCTTCAGAAGATTTTTCTACAGTGGAAAGATTAGAATTTTTCATCGCCGGACTGCCCAGCTTTGCTCCTGGCGTCCTGACCAAACTTCGCGATGGGCAATGGATTTTCGTCACAAAGGAATCAAACAGCGACGTGTTCACCCATTGGCGGAATCAGTCTGCGAACGCGCAGCGCTGGGTATCTCTGTGCCTGACACACAATCAGCAAACGCTGCTCTCCTTTGCAGAGCAATGGCCAAAGATGCAGCATATGCGCAATCAACTGGTTGCGGTTCACGGCACAGGACTTATCAACGACAACTGGGAAGATGCGCACATCTCAAGACGCATGGAGCGATTACCCAAAACAGAACACTTGATTGCCGCCGTCCAGCAAAACCGCAGAGACCAAGTGGAAGCATGGCTCCATGATTTTTACGATGGTGGTCTGCCACCAGGAAATATCAGTCAAGTTTTTGTAGACAGCGTTTCCGTTTTTAATGCGGTCCTGTCTGCAGTTGCCTCTAATAACCGCCATTTGAAAGATGCCGTTGAAAAACACTCCAATTTCCTGGAGCGCCTTTCCCTGATGGAAAGCATGCAATCTATGAAAACCCATATGCAGCAAGCTCTAAGCATGATGATGGACGAGCTGGAAGCATCTCCTGTCGATCGCCATATCGAGATTGTGAACGAAGTATGCGATATTATACAAAACAAATATGGACAGGTGATTTCGATTGATATGCTGGCTGAACTTGTCTTTCTTTCGCCCAACTATCTCCGAACGATATTCAAAGAGGTTACCGGTAAAACATTAATTGAATATATGACTCAGGTCCGTATGGATCACGCTTGCCTCATGCTGAAGGAAACAAATATCCGAGTGCAAGAGATTGCCAAACGAGTCGGTTATGAAAGTCCCTCTTATTTTGGCTCTGTCTTTTTCAAGCGCACGGGGCTCACCCCTAACCAGTATCGTACTTACTCGAAAAAAGGATCACGAACATGAAGACCTTAAAAAGACTTTTCAACAATTCGTCTCTGCTTCAGAAATTGCTGCTCATGTTTCTCACCATAACGATTACTCCTCTTCTCTTCATTACCGTATTCTTCTATGATCGTACAGAGCAACGGTTGTTGGAATTGACTTATGAAAATATGTATAGCAGCAACCAGCAAATTAGCAGCAATGTAAATGCTCATTTGGATAATCTTCGGCAAATTTCTTCTCTGATCTATACGGATGAAACCTTACAGGCTTATCTTACGCAAACCTACACAAGTGACTATGCTATTTTAGAAGCCTACCGGTATATTGACGGACTTCTATACAGCTTTTTAACTGCGAATAACAGTCTCGCCAGCATTAATCTTTATGTAAATAACACAACGCTTCCAGAAGATGGTCTTTTCCTCAAACATATCAAGCTTGAAAATTTGCAGCTGCAATATCTCATTCAATTACAACAAACCTATGGGAACAATTTATTCAGCAACGTGATACAGGATACGGAGGGGAAAAATGTTATTTACATTGGGCGTATTCTTAACTTTAATACACAAAGCCAGCACTATGGCATGATGACGATAGGGGTCTATGAGGAATTGCTCTATCGATTAATTGAAAAAGAAGATCAAAACAAAAACATCTATATACTCAATGAGCAAAATCAAATCATCTCAGCGTCTGATAAATCACTTTTAAACCTGCCATTCGGAGATGCCATCGGCCCTGAGTTGTCCGTCAATCAAGAGGTTGTCACGATAAACGGAGACTCTAATCTGCTGGTTTACAATACGATGCATCATGGTTGGAAAACCGTTTCTCTCACACCCATTGACGAAATCATGCGTTCATCCCGTCAAACAACGATACAAATTGTTGGCATCGCGATTTTCAGTCTAGTCTTGTCCGTCTTAATGATCATCGTCATTGCCAATTATCTAACGCGCCGTCTGGGCAAGCTGAACCGTCAAGCAGCGCAAGTCGAGCAAGGGAACTTCACCCTCTTGCCCGCCGATCCCAGCAGGGATGAAATTGGTCAATTAAGCACAGCTTTCAACGAAATGGGCACAAGGCTCAAAAAATTGATTGATAAGCTTTATATAAAAGAGATTGCCAAGCGAGATGCAGAGCTTTACGCGTTACAAAGCCAGATAAACCCACACTTCCTATATAATGCTTTATCCAGCATCTCCTCTCTCTCCATACAAAAAGGTCATGTTGAAGTGAGCGAAATGGTTAACCATCTCGCAAGATTCTATCAAACATCACTAAACATGGGGCGTCAATATATTACACTGGAAAAAGAAATCGCGCTTACAAAACACTATCTTGCCATCCAGCACATGCGCTTTGATGATAAATTCATCGAACACTGGGAAGTGGACGAGAGCTTATTCACCCATGAAACGTTAAAATTATTGCTGCAGCCTTTTGTGGAAAATGCTTTAAATCATGCCATATATGATGATCAACAATGTATGAACATTGCCATTCGCGTTTACCGATCGGTGCACGCTGGTCTTCCCGCAATCGTACTGGAAGTCGAAGATGACGGTTGCGGCATGTCTCCTGAACAAGTAGCAACCTTGTTATCTTCAGAATCGAAAGCAGGGTACGGGATCAAAAATGTGCATGAACGTGTGCAGCTCGCTTACGGTCAAAACTACGGTGTCACCATAGACAGCCAAAGGGGGTCGGGAACAAAAATCACTATCATCCTGCCTTTACAACCGTAGTTTCTTTCTCAAAAAAAAGGGCGGACCAGATGTCAGTTCACTGACTAACTGGTCCGCCCTGCCATAGCAAGCGAAAACAATGACTGCTTACGGGATCAGAATCCCGAAGTTGTCAATCTCAGCCCCCCAACCCGGGTAGGAGAACGTAATCGTATTGCTGCCTGCGGTCAAATCCATGGTTGTCACATAGCTTCGAACCACATTCCAGCTTCCTGACTCCAGCCTTATTCGAAGTACGGTGTCCGGTCCGCCATTGAGACTGTAGCTGGGCCATCGCTCGTCTGCCGCCAGATAATTCAACTTCACCTTGTAAGCGCCCGTTGCTGGTACGGTCACATTGAATTCCACCGTGCCTCCATTACTGCCCATGTTGCCAACTTTATAGCCATTCGAGCAGTTGTCGCAGCTTATTACATTAGCAGCGCCAGCAAGCGTAGCGCTTTCCGCTTCATAGTAAGTATATGGATCATAAGGCATACTCGGTACGGTAGTCTTGGAGATCAACACGGCGGCTCCGCCGGTTTCCAACAGAGGAATCGTCAGCGTTGAAGCGGCTGTCACGGTACTGATCTCTTTACTGATGGACTCTCCTGTAGCTCCGTCCTGATAAACGTAAGCCGTGTAATCGCCAGGATCCAGGTTCAAGCTTGAAAGGGGGATCGATAAGGTCCTCTCGTCTACGGTCATCCCGCCGATATACCAATCTGAACCGCTTCGCCTCGCGATAACCGCGTGGCTCCCCGGAAAACCGTCAAGGAGCTTTGTCTCATCCCATGAGGCCGGTATCACCCGCAAGAGCTCCGTGCCAATCCAGTTTGCGTAGATGTCTATGGAGTCCGCATAGTTTTGGATTCTGGTTTCATATACGACAGACATCGCCAATTGGTGGCCCTGTGTCGTATTTTTGTTCGTGTTGCTTAGAGCAACAGGCGTGTAATCCATGGAGCCAAGCACATTTCTAGTGAAGGGAAGCGTGGTATTGTGAACGGCGGTTGGCGCCGGCGGCCAATACAATTTATAGCGTTCGGCGCCCAGCACCCCTTCCGAGCCTATAATATTCGGCCAAGTCCGTTCCTCTCCGCCCGGCTTGGTGGAGTTATGGAAGTACACCATAAGCTCAAGCTCGGCGCAATAGTCGGCTACCGACTCCAGGAAGCTCATCCCCACCTGCGACTCATTTGCCGTCATGTCTACTTTTACGCCTTTAATCCCCCAGCTCGCCCACTTGCGCAGATTCATCCTGCTCGCTCCATATGGGGTATGAACATACGGACTTGCCCAGATGAAGATGCCCACATCCTTGGTCTCGGCATAATCGACCAGATCCGCAATCGTGCCGTCGGTCCATTTCACCCATCCCGCGTCAACGGTGACATAGTCCCATCCCATGGAAGCTGCGAAATCCACATAATCTTTTTGGCGCGCCATGGAATATGGCACTTCACGATAGCCTTCAGGAACATTCGGGTCGCCGTAATAGTCCTCGCTCCACCAGGACCATGCCGCGATCCCCGGTTTGATCCAACTGGTGTCGGCGATCTTCGACTCCGGATTCAGGTTCTGCACCAGGGTCGAATTGACCAGATCGTTCAGATTGTCCGTGACCATCACGGCCCGGTAAGGCGTCTGAAAAGGCAAGGCCGCTTGAATCTGCGATCCATACATCGCTTGATCCTCCCCGCAGGAAAACGTCATGCTCTGTCCCGGGTTGCCGGTGAGGATCGACGGGCAATACGTCCCGTCCGCGTTATATACATTCGCTTCCGTCAATAACGCCCAATACGCATTGTTGTTAATCGAGGCCAGGAACGGCATAGAAACCGTACTGGTGTCTAACGTAGCGGGATCGTAGTATTCCCAGGTTCCTTCGTACGTATTTACCGGCGGATGCCCCCATCCGCCCGTTCCGTCAGGGAGATTGTATTCGGTATATTCCTCCTCGATGAATGTCTCTCCCATCCCAGGAAGAACGTATCGGAAGCCAAACCCATCATCATATACCCTCATGATGATTTTAAGCTGAGCCCCGCCCTTCGACACGACATATTCACGTTGTACCCCGTTATCCTGGTTGACGCTTTTTTTGCCGCCCGGTATCGTGTACGTATGATTCCACGAGGTTGTGCTGGTGGATACGAATGACATGCCCGAGTAGAAATCCGCATCGCTGGTTTTTAGACCCAACCGTGATTGTTCGACGATAGTCGCGCTGCCTTTTGTGATGGTGTAGAATAATTCCCCGCCGTCCAGGTACATGGTGGCCGTGAGCGAGCTATCCGGCGAGGACGTGGCGTACTCCGTTCCGGGATCCGCCGCCAAAGCTGAAGGAACAGACGTAAGCATTAACGTTACTACCAGCATGAAGCTTACTACTTTTTTGAATGACATCAAGTTTCCTCCTCCATTCATCGCTATAGAATCAGAGCATCGGTATGTACCGATTGCCTGACTCTATTATCAGCGGAACGAAGTGAGAGAATCCATCACAATTTCCTCTGAATTCTATCGGAATTGAACGAACTTGCCTCAGCGTTAGATGCGGACAGACATGGGATCCGTCCAGACGGGATTTATGCCCACATTGGAATCCATCTGCAAGGCCGCGCCACGCACCTTTTGTTTCGCCCGGTGGATTCTTGACTTCACGGCGCTCACCGATATCCTCTGGCAATCAGCGAGTTGTTCATAAGTCAAGCCATACACGTAAATGAGCAGCAGCGCCTCCCGGCTGATCGGCTTCAACGAAGAAAGCAATTCACGAAGGTAATCCTGCTCAACGACCGTCCGTTCCACGCTGGCTTCGCCCCCGCAGGCGTCCTCCAACGACTGATAGCACAATTCCCGTCTGCGCTTGCGGTACATATCGATCGCCACATGGCGGCAAATCGCTATGAGCCAAGCTATGAGCCGGTCTTGCCGCTTCAAAGAGCCGATGTGACGATAAGCCTTCAAGAACGTTTCTTGAACAGCGTCCTGGGCGAGCTCGCGATCCCTGGTTATCGAATACGCCCAATAATAAAGCAATCTATAATAGCGGGTATATAGCATCTGGAACCATTCAGCGTTCGACATGCCCTGTTGCTGGATTTCGTTACTCATTCAAATACGTGGTCACTCGGTTCTGGATCAGCTTGCTGACTTCTTCTGCGGATTTCTGTCCGTTTAAATAGCTTTCGAACTCCTCCATAGCGATCGTTAACACTTTCATATCGCTGGATCTGCGAAGGCCCGCCTCCGAAATTAGCTGCTGTATGTCGGCAATCCGCTTTTCCACCGTTTCGGTATTCGGCAGCATGTCTTCCGGGATCGGCAGATCAGGGGCCCCGTTCTCGATTAATTGCAACACTTCGTTCAATTTCATATCCATGGCGCCTTTATGCATCGGCAATCCAAAGAGATCCGGCGAAGCTTGCATTTCATCGGAAAGCAAAAATTTGATGAATGCCCATGCTTCCGCTTGGACGTCGGATTTGCTGTTGATCCCCAGACTGTCTATCGGCTTGAACGGGACGCCTTCCTTGTTTCCGCTTGCGCTTGGCTTTAGATAATATTCAAAGTCCGATGGCATCATTAACATTGCTCTAGGGTTGAAGATGCCCACCATTTGGAATACCGCTTTACCGGCATCGGCCGTAAATCCTTCGCTGAACAAGCCTTCGTCATAGATGGACTTGATTTCCTTCATCATGCTGCGGAACAGCTCCGAGTCGAAATTGGCCTGGCCTTGTCTGACGAGCTCCGGGTAATTTTCTTCAATATAATCATAGAGAAGCGGCGACATACCCAGGTTGTAGTATCCTTCGCTATCCGCTTGCTGCTTCAGCTTCTTGGCGACATCCTTGAATTCGCTCCAGCTCCAGGGCTCATGTCTGTCGACTGCAATATTCTCCTTCTCCAGTATCCGGCTGTTTCCCTGGGCCGTCTCAAGCGAAAAGGAGAGCGGCATGACATACAGACCGTCCCCGTCCTGGGACGCCTTCAAAATATTGGCATATAACGCATCTTGATCGAACGAACTGTCGCTCGCGATCAGATCGTTCAAGTCGACCAACAGCTTTTTGTCGACGAACTTGTCTTGGGGCAGGTTGTTCATTAGGATAAGATCGGATCCTTTGCCGGATATCACCTGCGTCGTCACCGATTGCACGTACTTTTCGATGTCTGCCATCGGGAGAGCCTCTCTGGCCATGCCGCCTTCCGTCACTTCCGATGCTTTGTATTCATTGATCTCGATCTGAATATCCTTATGCTTTTCTTCAAATAACCGCACAGCCGTTTCCAAAAACCGATTATTCTGCAGGACAGAGACGACGACGGTTTTTTTGCCGCCATCCGTCAACCGATTGGCATCGCCTGTGGAATCGTCTGTAGGAGCATTTCCTCCGTTTCCGGAACAAGCCGATACCAGCAGCATGATGGACAGCATGACGAAAAACCCTATTTTTTTCACTTGAATCATCCTCTCAATGTAATCGAATGCGGTTGCCTTCCTGCAACGGCTCGCTCGACTCCGTCACAATGTCTTCTTCCGGGTAAATGCCTCTGAGTACGACGATCTCCTCGCCGTCCTCCTTCCCCGTCGTTACATAAGCCTTCTGAACCGTATAGGTGTTGCCGAGTGAGCTTCGATTCTCGCGCACGACAAACACATAGCTTCCGGTGCCATCTTTTTTGAGCCAGTTCTTATCGATGACCAGGCCCTGCTCTTGAAACGGCTTCTTCAAGCTGACGCGGCTGGACTCACCTCCTTTGAGATGGTCTCCCGGAACGTGGACGACAATCGTTTTCTGATCCTTGGCGCCGCCGCCTTCATCATCCGGCATGCCGCCGCCGTTACCCGATGGAGCGTCTTTGATTTCGGCGACCGTCCCTTCGATCTCCAGGGACATATCCTCATCCACGTGCACAGGCACCTTCTCGTCGATTCGCATCAGATCGGCGAGTTCTTTGGCTACCGTAAAAGAGAACTGAAATCCCTTCCCGGTTTCTACCAGCGTTAGCAACGGCTGGCCTTGGGGGATCCCCATCCCCGCTTCGGCTTGAAGATTGGTCACCCTGCCGTCCACAGGCGCAGTCAGCGTGCTTTTTCGCGCCAGCTCTTGGCGCAGGGTTTCCATTCTTCGCTTCGCCATGTCAGCGTCGATCCGCTCCAATTCAAGGTCCCGTATCGCCTTGCGGATCTCACGATCGTCTCCTCCGTGCTGAGCGGCTATAAACTGTTCTTTCAGCACCTCCCGGTTCAACTCTCTTTTCTTCAGGTCGTCCTCCGCATCGAGCAGCTGCTGCTTCATCTCTGTTCCATCAAAAGTAACAAGAATCTGCCCCTTCTTGACATCTTCTTCATTGTCCACATGCACCTTCTCCACCTTCCAGCCGCTGTCGCTGTTCAATTCTAGCTGCTGGCGCGGCGTGATCAGGCCGCTGCCTTCG
This sequence comes from Paenibacillus jepli, assembly GCF_047238105.1. Taxonomy (NCBI): domain Bacteria; kingdom Bacillati; phylum Bacillota; class Bacilli; order Caryophanales; family Paenibacillaceae; genus Paenibacillus; species Paenibacillus jepli. Next base: position 4,962,098 of record NZ_JBDFMD010000001.1, on the reverse strand, counting down.
ATATGATGAGACAACGTTTTCTTTACAGGCTTCGCTGTTGTCACTTTGGGCAGCAGGGCGGTTTGAAGCGTCTGGCTGAACAACGTGAATCCAGCCAGTACCAGGAGAAACACCCCCAGCGCCACGCCGGCGATCCGCTGTTTCCGCTGTACCATGATGCCACTCTCCTTTCGCTCAGCCTTTCACACCGGAAAGCTGGATTCCCTCAATAAAATACCGTTCGGCGCTTAAGAACAGGAGCACCATCGGCATCATATACACCACCGACACGGCAAACGATACGCTGAGCAGCTCTTCCTGAATACTGGCGAGATAAACCGATAGCGGCTGCATCGCGGCATCCTGGAGAAAGATAAGCGGCTGCTCGACCATATTCCAATAGTCGACAAACAGGAGGACGACGAGTGCGGCAATGCCCGGCTTCACCATCGGCAGTGCAACCGATACGAGTATGCGCAGCATCCCCGCCCCGTCCATCTTGGCCGCTTCGATATAAGACGAATGGATGTGGAGCATGAATTGCCTGAGCAGGAACACGCCGAAGGGGGCGAACACGCCGGGCAGGATGATGGAGCTGGCATGATTCAGGAGGCCCAGCCGATCAGCCATCAAGTAATTGGGCACGAGTGTGACCTGGAACGGCATCAGCATCGTCATCAGATAGAGCAGAAACCATCCTTCCCTGCCCGGAAAACGCAGCTTTCCGAATGCGAATGCAGCAAGGGTGGCCACCAGAGCTTGTCCGAAGATGATGGGCACCACCATATAGACGGAATTCCAGAACAGGTACAGAAACCTCGGCGTCGCGATCAAGGCTTTGTCATACTGCTGGAAGGATACCCAGTCGGGAATCCATTTCAGATTGACGAAGAGGCTCGTATCGGTTTTGCCCAGCATGCCGTAATTCGCCATCAGCTCCCGCTCCGTCATCAAGGAATTGACGACGGTCAAGACGACAGGCATCAGCAGCAGAACCGCGATGGGGATTAACAGTATCGAGCGCAACAGCAGTGCGATCCATCCCTTGGTCACGTCCTTCACCTCTTTCTTGCCCTTACTCCATATAAGAGCGGAACACCCGCTCCGTGCGGAACAGGACGAACACGAGCGCCATAATACAGAACGCCATGAGCACCGCCGCAGACGAAACCTTCTGGATATCGAGGGACAAAAACATATTGTTCATGTAATGCTGCATCATATAAATCCTGTCGTGCGGATAAGCGCCGGCGATGAGATACGTCTCGCGAAACACCTTGAAGGAATTCAGCACGGACATCAGCACCACCAGAAACGTCGTCGGCGTCAAATAGGTGAGCGTAATGCCGAACAGCTTGCGCACCGGACCGGCCCCTTCCAGATCGGCGATTTCATAATATTGTCCCGGAATGTTCTGCAAGCCGGCCAGAAACAGGATCACATTGTAACCAATGTTTTTCCATATGTAGACCAGAATAATCACAAAACCGGCCCATTCGGATTTCATCCAGTCCTGGCGGTCAAGGCCAACATGCTGCAAACCGGCGTTTACTGCGCCATTCCAATCGAAGAGAATGTGCCAGACAAGCACGATCGAAGCGACCGGTACGACAAGCGGCAGGACATAAGCGGTGCGAAGCCAATGCCGGATGAACACCCGCTGATTCAAGAGCAGCGCCAGCAAGAGCGAAAGCACGACTAGCAGGGGGACGCTGATCGCGGTGAACCAGAACGTGTTGGACGCCGCTTTCTGAAACGAGGAGCTCAGGAGCAGCTCTTCGTAGTTAGACAACGTGTAGCCTTCTCCCCACCTGTCCTGGAACGAGTTCAGCACGCTCTGGCCGAACGGGATGAGGTAGAAGAGGGAGAATCCTGCCAAGCTCGGAGCCAATAACCAGAAGGCACTGACCGACTCGGATCGGATGAACCGGGTGAACCGGCGGTTGAAGCGATTAGGAATCGCATTGTTCTTCACGCTATATCCTCCTCGGGAAGCACCAGCCGAAAGATGACGCCGTGTTGTTCATTGCTCACCTCGATCTGTGTCCCGCAGCTATTCAATAGTTGCCGGACGATGGACAGACCGAGCCCGAACTGACCCTTCGCGCCCATGCGATACGGCTCAAACAGACCTTTCAGCAGTATGGGGTCCAGTTGCGGTCCGTCATTGCGGATTTCGAGGACACGCTCCCGGTCATCATCCACAGCAGCCGTAATGGATATTTGTTGACTGGCATACCGAATTTGATTATCAAGCAGATTCTCAAACACGATCTTCCATTGGTCGACATTGCCATGAATACGCCAAGACGGCGGGTTTACCACCCAATGAATGTCCGGCCTGCGGAGTCGCAGCCGCTCGACCGTGTCCCGCACCACGTCATCGACGTTAAACCAACGGTGGGGAACTTCGCGCGACGACACGTATTGCAGCCTGCTAAGCGACAGCAGCTCGTATACCCGCTCCATCAGCCGGTCCGTTTCCTGCAGGATGGTGTCCACGCTGCCCTTCAATGATCCTCGCGGATAAATGCCATCGATGATGGACTGCGCATAGGTGCGGATAATCATCACAGGCGTCTTTAATTCATGGGAGATATTCTGCAGCAGTACTTGCTGGGTCTCATCTTGGCGCAGCAGCCGCTGGCGCATCTCGTCGAAGGCGCGGGACAGCTGGCCGATCTCATCTCTTCTCCCCGATTCGAACGGCTCATGCCAGTTGCCTTCTGACATTCGTTTCACCTGGCGCTCCATTCGGGTAAGCGGATGGGATAAATAACGGGCGAGCCAGATACAGGGAATCGAGCTGATCAGCAGCAATACGATGAGGAGCAGCAGCAAGTGACGGAACATCGTTCCGACCATCTCATTGCGATACTCGGCCCAGGCAAAGGAGATCAACACGCCGGAGCCGCCGTTCACGGTTTTGGAGATGGAGTAAAACAGGGTCTGGCCCTGGGCTTGGAGCACGTTCGACTCCACCTGCTTAACCTGTTCTGCAGCCTCCTGCTCCAGCCGCTTGGTCAAGGGCTCAGGCAAGCTCCTGTCGCGGTTCAAAAAAAAGGATTCCCCCTCCACCATAAACAGATGGCCAATAGCAGGCCCTCCCACGTATCCGGTAGACTCAAATTTTTCGATGTCTCGCTCCCCTCTATCACCGTTCGTCTCTTCTTGCTCTGTTGGCAGGGATAGGGCGATTTCCACATCGCCTTTGTCATTGAACCTGATGTGCCCCCCTCCCTTGTCAAAAATCCCCGTGACAACGTTTAACTGCTGTTGGGCATCGCGAATCATCGCATAGGTTTGCTCGGTAAAAAAGCTTTTTAGTAAATAAGGGAGAACCAAGGCCACCATCAAAAAAATGAACAGCAACAAAGCGGCGAAGACGAACCATATTTTGATCGCTAAAGGCCAATGCTTCATCTTTTCACCAGCCTGTAACCGAGGCCGTATAGCGTTTCCAGCCGCAGCTCCGGCATTTTCTTGCGCAATCGCCAAATGAGATCGTCCACTACACGGTCAGAGCCAAAGTAATCCCTGCCCCATATCTCATTGAGTATGCCTTCGCGTTGCACGACCTGTCCGGCATGCGACACAAAATAGAGCAGCAGATCAAATTCCTTGGCCGTCAGTTCCACTTCCGTTTCCGAGCTATCCTTCACCATGCGGACTTGTCGATCAATCGTATAGGGCGGATAGTCAACCTGCCCGAGAGGCGAATCCGTCAACTGCGCAGGACCTGTCCTCCCATACACGCGCTCCATCAGCTTGCGGACACGGATGATGAGTTCACGGGTCTGGAATGGCTTAGCCAGATAATCATCACTGCCCAGCTCCAAGCCGTTAATCCGATCCAGATCGGAATCCCGTGCCGATATAAAGATGACCGGGATGGACTCGTGTATGCTCCGGATTTCTCGAATCAGCTGATACCCGTCCATGCCTGGAAGCATAATATCGAGTATCCACAGATGAGGCTCTTGCCCAATCGCAGCTATCGCTTCCCCGCCGTCCGTGAAGGAAACGACATGCCAGCCTTCCCGCCGCAGGTAGGAACAGATAAGCTGATTCAAACTAACCTCATCCTCGACAAGATGAATGGTATACATGGTGATCTCCCCTTCATGTGGGTTCATTTAATAACTTATCAAATCAATGTAGCAGAAATATCTTAGAATTATCTGAAATTGTCTGAGCGCATAGGCAGCGTATACCATGAATGACAACAAAAAAACACGAACCAAAGTCGGTCGTGTTTTGTCGTGCTTGAGTTGGGCCGATCCAACCGGCTGCGACCGGGATGAATTCGCTTGGTCTGCGGTCCAGAAAGTCGGATGGCAATTTCTTTGCTTGTCTCTGCCTTGGCTCCCTCAATTCGGGATTTCTTATCGCTCAGCGCGGATGGTTCATACCAAAGATATGATACGATGTGATCCCATTTGCAAACAGGTTATCGATCAACTTGACCAATTCTTCCGACGATAGATCTTTGCCGTTGCGTATCCACAGGCGAAACATAGATATTAGGGTTGAGATGTAAAACTCAATGATGTAGGGTGCCAAGGCATCATTTGCGGGAAAGTCCATAATCAATCGCTCAAAGGGAATTTCTCTTTTCAGCCGTGCAATAAAATGAACCGCACCATAGTCGCCCAAGAGGGCTTTCAAAACGGAGATTTCCTCTGCATTTTCCAAGCATTGCAGGGCATCTTGGAACGTATGGGTAGAAAGCTCTCTGCTTGCCATTTCCTCTTTAATGGAGGCCAGGACACGCTCTTCCACATAGTCCAACAAAGCATAGATATCCGTAAAGTATTGGTAAAAGGTACTGCGATTATATCCGGATTGTTTAGCAATCTCTTGAACGGATATTTTTTCAATCGGTTTTTGGCTATATAAATCACAGAATACATTGATAAAGGTCTGCCTTGTTTTGTCCGTCAGTTCAGGCTGCTTCTTCATGATTGGCCTCCATGTTCTGTTCGATCGATGATCCGACAGATATTCGTAATCTGATGGTTGATGACCGGATAAGGAATTCATACAATATGATTATACAACACGTTGTTGGATCATCAACTATTTTGGGGGAGGCTAACATGAAAATTTTATTTTTCGGCAGAGGTGTCATATCGACCCAATATGCTTGGGCTTTTGAACAGGCAGGGCATACCGTTGAGTTCTACGTCAGGAAAGGGAGAAAAAAAACCTTCGGAAGCAGTATACAGCTTGAGATGTGGGACGCACGAAGAGGGAAACAGCTCATACAAGAAAACTGGAACGTCAAGCTGCATGAGGAGATCAGCCCCGGTTATGACCTCATCATTGTGAGTGTCAACACGGAACAACTTCCAGAAGCCGCACGATTCCTATCGACGGTTGCAGGAACGACCCCTGTCCTCATCTTCAATAACATCTGGCAAGATTTGAAATCAGCGATCTCCCCATTGTCCATGAACCAAGTGGTCTTTGGGTTTCCAGCAGCAGGGGGCGGCATCGCGGACAAAAAGCTTAGAGGCGGCTTTTTGAAAATGGTATTTCTGGAAAAGCCACGGACAGGCACAGAACAGATAAACAACAAGATCAAAGAGCTATTCGAAAGTGCCCATTTTAAAATTAGTTGGATCAAAGATATGCAAAACTGGCTATGGATTCACTTTGCCATGAATGCAGCGATGGAGACCGAGGTGTTAAAACGCGGAAGTTTCTCAGCGCTCTTAAACCATAGCGACTCATTCGCAAATGTGGGTAAGCATATGAGGGAAATGACCCCTGTCCTAAAAGCAAGAGGCGCAAAAAGTGATATGATTTTGCTGCTGCTGACCAAGATTCCACCGGTACTTCTTGGCCCGCTTTTCACCAAGGTTATTATGGCAAAGGGCAGCTTACCCCGGCTTTTCATCGAATACAACAATAGTAAAGAAGGCTTTGCGGTAGCTGAAGTTGTGAGAGAAGCAAAAAAGCTGGGCATCCCTTTACCGCGTCTCATGAATACTCCCGCCACTTGACGACGCTGACGCCCGGTTGCTCACGATCCACTGCCAGCTCCATGCCGTCCTGGATTCCCTTCTGGTAAAGCAACTCCTGAACCGCTGCCTCATCGCGGTAGTGCTTCTCCTCCCAGGCGGCATAAGCCGTGGCAGCCCCCGTCTCATCTCGATCATCCTCTCCTTACTCATGACGTGGACGATAGAAACCGGGTGCCACTCTAGCCAATGAGAACTTTCTCCTCGGGATACCGGAACTTCTCCTGACTTTGTTTTTGCGACAATGCAAATACTAGCGTCAATGGCCCGAGCCTGCCGATAAACATGGTGAGAATAATGAGCAGCTTACCGAGCATGGAAAGCTCTGGAGTCATCCCCATGGATAAGCCTACTGTCCCGAATGCCGAAGTGACTTCAAAAAGCACCTCCATAAAATCCTTTTGCAGACTATGCTCACTTAGCGTAAGAAGAAAGGTTACTGCAATCACCACACTCACGGAAATAACCATGACGGCCAAGGCGCGCATAACAATAGCTTGAGAAATTCTCCGTCGCATGATTTGAACATCTCGCTTACCTTTCACAATACTGATCAAGGTGAGCAGCAAAACGACAAATGTCGTCGTCTTGATCCCCCCGCCGGTCGAACCGGATGAAGCGCCAATGAACATCAGAAAGATCATAAAAAATTGTGAAGCGGTCATCATCGAAGCGATATCAACGGTGTTAAACCCGGCCGTTCTCGTTACGACTCCCTGAAAGTACCCTGCCCAAAGCCTTTCCGACCACGTCAATGAACCAGACGTCGCAGGATTAAACCATTCAATCACCACAATCACAAGAAATCCAGCCGCGCACAATATCCCAGAGGTAGAGAGCACGATTTTGGAGTGGAGCGACAATGTCCGCCAGCTCCGTTTTTTCCATAGATCAATAATGACCGTAAACCCCAGACCGCCAAATATAAAAAGCAGCGTGATCACTACATTGATGAGCGGATCTCCCACATATCTGCTCAAGCTGTCGGGCCATAAAGCAAACCCTGCGTTGTTGAAAGAAGAAATAGAATGGAAAATGCCGTAATAAAGCGCGGTTACAAAGTCCATATCGCCCATCCAGCGAATGGTCAGAAAAATCGTCCCAAACGCCTCAATAACAAGAGCTGCCGCAAAAATGCCAAGCGACAGCCTTACAACTCCCTGAGTGGACAGGGCATTTGTTGATTGCTGAATAAGCAAGCGATTCTTCAAACCTATTTTTTTGCCTAATACGACCGCTACCAGCACACTATAAGTCATAAATCCAAGACCGCCAATCTGAATCAGACACATAATTACAATTTGCCCGAAAAGAGAGAAGGCAGTACCCGTGTCCACTACAACCAAACCCGTAACACATACGGCGGATGTGGATGTGAAAAGCGCGTCCAGCCATCCCACGCTGCTGCCGTTCGCTGATGAGACGGGCAAAGCTAGCAAAATGGCTCCCAATAAGATCGGGATTGCAAAACTTAAAAGGATGATTCGTGAGGAGGTTAAATAAACAAGTCGAGCAAATCTGAACTTATGCAACACCATAACGGATAATCCCCTTTCGAATGCCCCGCTCAAAAAAACGGCTATGCTCTATCATCGTATTATCACCTGAAATACCGATGCAATCAACCATAACTATGCAAGCAAGGGAACCCACGAACATCTCCGTTTGTGATATCCTTGAACATATAGCAGTTCTTAATTGAAAATAAAAAAACTTTGTGAGAGGATCTTATGACTATTCCATTCCATGCTTTGCAAAAAGAGCTTGCAGCGCTCGTCAATCGTCATACCTCCAGTGAAGGGACTCTTACGACCGACATTTCTAATCTTGTTTGGCCAAGAGCGTTTCAGGTATGGTCCTCCGAATTACCTTGTGGCCTCCATGGATCTGCCAATCACCGCCGAGGTGCTTGAAGCTTCCGCTGAAGTCCCCAATCTGTCCTGTAAAATTGAATTTACACGCAGCGATATCTTAGCGCTACTAAGCGATGACGCGCCAGCGGGAAGTCACAAAGGGACGTCCAGCCGCAGCTTGAACGTGGCGGCATTGGATGTCTCTTTGCTGGATGCTGTCGTGAGACTGATTGGCCTGCTGGATAAACCGGCGGACATCCCCGTGCTTGCCCCGTTGTTTACCAAAGAAATTTTATACCGGGTGCTGCAAAGCGAGCATGGTCGCTCCCTTAGACAGATTGTGACGGACGGCACGCCTGCTATCCATATCCAACACGCCATCCAGCACCTTTTGAATCATTTTCAAGAGTCTCTTCAAGTGAAGGACCTGGCGGAGATCGCGCTTGCCTGGCTGTATCGCAATCCTGTTGTGGCTGCGCCCATCGTAGGAGCGACCAAAACGAGCCACATCGATGATGCGCTCAAAGCTGTCGCGATCAAGCTGACAGACGCTGAGGCTGCGCGGTTGGAGCAAGCCTACACGCCTCGTATCGATGTGAATGTTCGCAATTCCGATCCGAAAGCCATCGTCAAAATGGCAGCCACTGTCGGCAATAACATTTCGGTTCCAGTGGCTACTAAGTAATGTGAAACAGGTAGGGCCCCTGAGGTATAACGAAGAGGGGCTCTTCGCCCCTCTCTCCTATTTCTGCCTTCATGGCTAGTTAATGAACTGTAAAATGTGGAGCATCCGCTTCAGCATCACCGTCGCTTCTGCACGGCTAGCATTCTCTTTGGGCGAGAAGGTGGGGGCTGTTTTACCATAGATCACGCCTGCACTCACAGATTGAGCAACGGCATCTTTAGCCCAGTCGCTAATATGTTGACTGTCAGTGAATACGGACAAGCCTTCGGCATTGGTGGTTGGCTCTTGGCCGGCGAAACTCATGGCACGAATGATCATCACCGCCATCTGCTCACGGGTAATGTTGACACCGGGTCCAAAGGTACCGTCTTCAAGACCATCAACAAATCCCGCTTTCGCTGCTGCATTGACTGCACCTGCGAACCAATCCGTCGATTGGACATCCGAGAATCTGGCCGTGTTGTCCTCAGAGAGCCCCATGGCACGTACTAAGAGCGATGCAAATTCTGCGCGGGTTATCTCATGTTCAGGTTCAAAGCGATCGTCTGACCTTCCTTTGACCACCAGTTTGGAGGCAAGCAATTCTACATCTGCTCTGGCCCAGTGTCCATTCAAATCTTCGAAGGTTTTACTAAATTGAACTACGGTGTAAATACTGTTACTTGTACGCTTAAGCGTCGCTATCGTTGTATTATCTGCGCTGACTTTGAAGGTACTCGGAACGAACGAGAATGTCCCAAGCGTCGGATTGTATAAGACACCCGTAGCGGAGCTGGTAATTTCTTTGCTAAGTAGAATTTCCCTAGATACATACACGTTTCCAAAATCATCTATGGATGTTGTATTGCCGTTTGATTCTGCTGTTACATGAAAGTCTACCGCTTCAGAAATTTGTTGAAGTCCCGATTGATTCGCTGCACGCTCAATAGCTGTAAGAGACGATCCGCTCACCTTATCAATCGTAATATTGATGTTCATCTCCTCCACTTCCGCTCCTAATTTCTCTGCCATGGCCGGAAGATCGAGAGCTTTTACAGGAAGATCGTAAGTCACGCTATCCACTCGTGCCGAAACCAATGCAGAAGGAACTTGAGCTTGTAGTTCTGCAATCATTCCAGCGCCAAGCAGGATATTCGTTATCTCCCCATTACCAGGTACGTCAATGATAATTGTTGGTGTGCCTGAGGTGGACTTGAGCGCATCTATTGCTTTTTGCAACTCAGCCGGGTCGACGGTAGTCGTTGAAATGGTTCTGCCATCCTCGGTTTGCTCGATCGTAGAGTCCACCTTCAATATGACCGTACTGTTATTCCTATCTGATGGAATGGGTGAATTGTCTTCGGTTACTATTGCTCCTGTTATGGGGACTATTGGTACAATTGTTCCTGTGATGGGTTGTGTTGGTACAATAATAGTTGCCGTGGGTCGCGCACGAACCTCGTTGGGATTGGCGCTTTCCAATCCCTGATTCACCGTAGTGACGACATAATAATAAGTCGTTCCGTTTACTGCTGTGGTATCTTGGTAGGTCGCCGCGGTCACACTGGCCGCGATCGTCGCATACGAACCACCTGACGTTGTGCTGCGCTTCACATGATAAGTGTACCCCTCACCCGTTGCTGCGTCCCAAGCAAGACGCACTTGTGCATCGCCTGCTGTCGCCGTCAAGCCTGTAGGTGGCGCTGGGGCAGTCGTAAACGTATGCGTATATTCACTCGAAGACGCTGTGGCATGACTGGCAATCAACGAGAAGGCATAGGCTGTATTCGGAGATAGACCCGTAAGCTCATAGGAAGCAGCCGTCACACGCTGTTCAACATCCTCACCATCGAATAAACGGTATTCCGTAGCCGCAGGGATTTCATTCCACACTAGCGTTGCAGTCGTAGCCGTGACATCCACTGCTCTCAGGTTCACTTCCGCAGCATCAGGCCAAGAGCCTCCGGTTGTTGTGAATTCAATTGCTGCAGCAGAAGAATACTGGTGACCATAGGATGCATACACCTTTACGTCATAGGTCGTATTCTCTGTCAGATCACGAATGGAATAGGGACTCTGGTCCACACCTCCTGCAAATTCGCCATCAACCTCCACCTCATATCTAATCGCAAACGGATTATGGTCCCAATGAATCTCAGCACTATTTGTAGTGACATTCAAAACCCTTATATTCGCCGGAGCTGCTAAAACCAATGGAGCTGTGGTAAATTCAAGCTTTAATTCGAACGTCTCATCAGCGGCATCCCGGTAATACAGCGTCGCTTCTTGTACCATGTTAGGCGTCAAACCTGTCACCTCATGACGGAACTTATCTGTCGTAAAACCAAAAAGCTCCGTCCCGAATAGATGCAATGAATAGCTGACCGCTCCATCAATGTGGCCCCATTCCAAAGTCGCTGTCGTATCCGTAATATCGACTGCTTCAAACCTGGGAGCCTCCTCACCGGATGCTGTTGCCTTCCACTCCATTGACGAAAAAAACATACTAACTACCATCGTGAAAATTAGAAGACTAGAAAATATTCTTTTCATGCCTATTCTCCCTATGATGTTTTTCAATCATCTTAACATCATAGATCAGCCCCTATATGAAATGTAAAGAAAACTTTAACATGGGTGCGTCGATACGGTGCTTGGTCCCATCGAGCAGCTCGCCGAAAGATAAGGAAAATACAAGACCGCTGAAGCTTGAGCAATCAAGCTTCTTTGCCGGGCTTATCGTCTTCGTCCGGTCGAGTAGTCGGACTTAGCATCCCCACTGCCAGTTCCATGCCGTCCTGAATACCCCTGAGGTATAACAGCTCCTGCACAGCGGCTTCATAGCGATAGTGCTTCTCCTCCCAGGCGCCATAAGCCGTGGCAGCCCCTTGTCCGAGAGTGTGGCATATAGCGTCTCGAACGCCTCTTCTTCCTCTATCCGCAGCTGGCTCAGCCCGGGTTCGACCTCCGCTTGCGCCACCACATCCACCCACCGCCGCTGGATCGCTTGTCGGAACCACACTGGAATCTCGATCTCCCTCCCCCCTCCCTTAAAAGCCTTCTGAAGCTCATGGATACGCAGCGGCAATTGGTTAAACCTGATTTTTGTCAAATAATTTCCTCACCTGATCGGCCATATATTCCGCAGAACGCGGCATTTGATTACGGATCCACCATTCCACAATGCCAACAAAGGCAGAGGCCATAAATTGGGCGGCGATTTCATCATCGACATCGAGCTTATGATTGGTCTTTTTCGTTTTATCCATTAGACTGACGGAGATAAAATGCTGTAATCGGTCCCGGAATATTAAGGCCCTTTGATTGGAAAACATTGCGGAAAAGAATGCGAAATGCTCCCGAAAATAATTAAATACCGGTGTTGCCTCATGCACTGGCCCTTGATCGACCTCCACAGCTTCCCATCTTGTGCACAGCGAGATCAATTCGTTCATGTGATCCTCAATGCAGCTGTCCAATAGATCGTATTTATCTTGATAATGCAAATAAATGGTTCCTCGATTTACATTGGCACGATCGGCGATCTCATGAATGGTAATTTGTTCAAAATCCTTTTCCGAGAAAAGCTCCAAAAAAGACCTGGTAATGGATTGTTTCGTTCGGAGAATGCGACGATCGGTCCTTACCGCATGTTCCATTTTCATCGTTCCGGTGAGGCCATTTCTGTAAAAGCCGATGTTGTTTCCGCTGGAGATATGCAAGATTTGGCCAGATTTGCTTTGAATACCTATGGTCGAATTGATGTCTTGATCAATAACGCAGGAGTAATGCCCGCTTCTCAACTGCATGAACTACGCGTTGAAGAGTGGGATCGAATGATTGATGTGAACATCAAAGGCGTTCTATACGGCATCGCGGCGGTGTTGCCCACCATGCGAGAACAGCAGTCCGGCCATATCATCAGCCTATCCTCAACAGCAGGTTATCAAGTTGCCCCGACATCAGCAGTGTATTCGGCAACCAAGTTCGCCGTAAGAGCCATTGCAGAAGGATTACGTCAGGAGGAATCCCCGACTTCTCGCATTCGGTCTACAGTAATTGCTCCCGGGCTGACGAAAACCGAGCTTTTCAACAGTATCACCAGCCCGGAGATACTGGAAAAGACTAGCCAGCTTAAGGATGTAGGGATGTCCCCTTACAGTATTGCCAGAGCCATTGCCTTTGCCATTAATGAACCTAGTGATACGTTGGTTAGTGAGATCATCGTTAGGCCAGCGATGCTGCCTTAACCATTACCTCATGATGAACGGGAAATGGACGTGCATCTTATGATAGTTGCCCGAATATTCCTCAGACCAGATGACCTAAAATCTTAGGCAGTTTGCTTTTTAATAGATGTTAATTGCCATTTTTTCATACAAAGGAGCTGTGCGCTAATTTAGCGCTACAGCTCCTTTAGTTAAGGGTTTACTTAAACTGTCTATCAATCTCGTGTCATGTATCTGATACTATCCTGATAATAACTATAAGGAGTTCCGCCAATTTGAGTGGAATACCATAAGTACAACGTATCATTCTGGAACAGCCAACCAAGTCGTTCCATCCCAGTACTGCACATCGAAATCAACAATGCCATATTGTGAGAAGGTGGTATAAAGTGTAATAACACCGGGATTCATCGTTTGGTCTGCCAAGGTGAAGACATTGATTTCTTCAATCACCTTTAAACCATCGAACTCCACTTCTATCCAATCGGGATATTGGTTTATCGTATCATCATTCCACCACGTTCCTACTCGATCGCCATTGATGGCTGAATTTACAGAAAAACTTGAATGGGTAGATGATGCGGATACCGTTGCATAATTTCTGCCATGCAGGTTCTCATCAAAACGCGTCAGAATTTATAGCGTCATGTACAGGTGTATCACTATTGTAAGGATTAGGTGCACCAGGACGACCATTCGCCTCAAAACGCCAAAACAACTTTACTGGAAGCTGATCGATTCCAAGCGGCGTAACCCTATAATTCGTTTTGAAATCCGTTGCTATAGACTAATTGTTTTTGCATAACGTGATGTGAGAACAGGAGAGCAATTCTGCTACTTTACGGAACTGAGAGGCATTATGACCTACGGACATGGCACAGTGATGAGTAGGTGCTTCGGCAAACCATTTTTCCATATAATCATCCGGATGCATCTGGAACTTAACCGGCGTTTGGGTATTTCCAATTTTCATGATCGGACCGTCAACAGATTCACCTTCACTAAAGATCATTTTCAAACGCCCTTCAACCGTTTGTGTCATGTTCAAGGTTGTTATGGCGCCTTTTTTCACCTTCGCTTCTACTGAGATCCCGTTTCCCTGCTTACCATGATACAAGCCCATTCCTCTCAAAATCGGCTTGCCCTCGGCAATCTGAACATGGAATGGTCCATCATGACCGAGTAAAATTGTTTTATCCTGATAGTCTACCACCACGATTTCAGAGTAACTTCCTCCAGTTCCGAGCAAATCACAAATTTTCATGGCGATGGCGGTCTTCATATCCCCTTCACCAGCTGCGGGAATCCCCTTTGCTGTGAGCAGGGAATTGCCCAGTATGAATCCTGCTTGAAGCTTTTCATACTCATTTCCGGGTGCACCATGGTAGTAATACGTTAAAGCATCAAGATTATAATCCTTCACCAGCTGCTCTTGTGCAATCGCAACTCGGCAGGACCAATCCAACTGTTCCTCTGTCGGCTTTCTAGCAATTGGATCAGAAGGAGAGTCTCCGCTGATCTCAAACATTTCATAAACTTCATTCAATTTGGCCTTCATTTGGTCGTCTGTCACCTGTGACAAATATTTTTGCAGATCACACATCTCCAAAATCTCAACATGTATCCCGGTTTGAGCCTGAATCATTGTGAAGTCGCTGTACAAGTCCAGCATGCCGTTATACGTGTTGCCCAAAAATCCAAAACGTGCATGCTGCAACGTTCTAACCACAGATGCCGCATGGATCCATTCTTGAATCTGGGACCATACTTTTTGCGATTCCGGGAGATGGTCTGTTTTTTCATTTGTAGTTGAAATAGCAGGAGTATAATCCAGACCAAGCAAGCCATTTACCACTCTAAACGTAATTCCCGCACGGTTTAACGCGTTGGCGATTTCCGGAACTGGACATGCCCCGCAATGAGCTAACCATTCTCCTGTTGTAACTTTGTCATAATTAATGCGGTCTGTCGGCTGTAAATTGAGGAATATAACTGGTTTTTGATTAATTTGGTGAACGGGGAGCACCGATGAACTAGTGGCATACGTCGCTGAATGGCAGAAAATGATATCTACATTCTGAGTGTTGAACCATTCTCCAGCCTCTCTTGCTCTAGATTCACCATCGACCATACCATAATAATGTACTTCTGCATCGACTTCCATTTTCTTCTTGATGAAATTCCCATATTCCAATAAACGTTCCTTCAACCCTTCAAATTGATCCCAATACGCTTGAAGCCCTATGGAATATAACCCTACTCTAGCCTTTTTTTTCGCTTTTAAGGGTTCAAACATCGTCATATTGAAACGTCCCTCCCATGAGTGGATTTCGAAAAATATCATTATATATAATCATTGTAAATCGTTTTCATGGTATAATCATTACACAATCAAGCTAAAAAATATGATGATCATGCTACAGGAGGTCATTGCAGATGAAACCGTGGTTTCTGGATGCCGCGCTTGACTGGTCGGATGACTCCATTCGGCTCAACGTTACACCAAGTACATTAGCAAAGCGTATGTTTTTTTATGTGCAGGAAGTCGGACATTTAAGCACGTTTTCCAATTATTTCACAGAGCGTGAAAACCTTGATTCTTATCTAATCGTCTACACCATAAGTGGACGAGGTTATTTACAATATAGAGATCACACCTACCCTATCCAACCCGGAAAGGGCTTCTGGATCGATTGCAGGAATTATCAAAATTATCGGGCAGATTATGATACAGGCTGGGAGTTGCTCTTTGTCCATTTTTACGGTGGGGCCAGTCAAGATTATTTTCAGCAGTTCGATCAGCAGCACTTGCGAAAAAGAGGCCCTGTGGTCGATTTGGGCAATGATCAAGCCATCCCCTCCAGCATCCACAAACTCATTCAACTCCACCGGCAACAAAACATTGAAACCGAGCTGAGGAGCTCCAAATATATCACAGATCTACTGACGACATTGCTTAGTCACACCCTTACCTCTCACCACGTTTCTGACACAAACATCACCCCGACCTATATTGAAGACATGACCAGCTATCTTGAACAGCATTACGCTGAAAAGCTAACACTGGATACATTAGCTTCACAATTCAGCGTTAGTAAATATCATCTGGCCAGGGAATTCAAGCGATATATCGGGCTAACCCCTTTCGAATACCAATTTAATTCGCGTATGAACAAAGCAAAGGAATTATTGAAATACTCCCAACACAGCGTGGAAGAAATCAGCCATCTCATTGGCATTGATCAAGTGAGTCATTTCATACGTTTATTTAAAAAACAAGAGGATACCACCCCCTTAGTCTATCGGAAGATGTGGCGAAAGTAATCGTAGGAGACCATACAAAAAGCACACCCCAAATCGCTTTTTAACGATCAGGATGCGCTTTTCATTATCTCCCATTCGATTTGATTATTCAGATTCAAACCTATACATCTCGGGAATTGTTTTTACAGCTTCACCATTTTCCCAAGCGAGCAGCATATCTGACATGAATTGCTGCCACTTGATATTTGCAGGGTGATCACTTAACTGTTTCATGGCCTCCTCAAAGTCTTCAACTTCCATATAAGCAAATAGTATGCCTTCATGAAAAAAGATATGGTAGCGTCGAATTCCGACTTTGGCAAACTGGCTCTCTAATTCAGGATCAACTTGCTCATGACGAATTTTATATTCCTCTGCGCGATCAGGGTCGATTTTCAAAACAAAGGATACATGCTCCATTCCAATGACTCCTCTCGTTTTTATAATAGTATACTCTTCATGTTCACAACTACGCTACTTATTAGAACTGAGAAGTATTATGACCGATCGCATAGTGTCTCCCAAAATTAAAGCTTGCCTTAAAGTGCACTTTAAGGTTTAGGATGAGGAAGAACCAGCCGAGTCCGTCTGAAAATAACCGATAAGGAGCGATCCTGACAATGGCATTCACGATCAAAGAAGCTTCAGAGCGGCTTGGTTGCCCGGCTCATACGATTCGTTATTACGAGAAGGAGGGATTGCTCCCTTACATTAAGCGAGACAAGTACGGGAATCGACTGTTCGAACAAAATCAACTCGATTGGATCCGCCTGATCACATGCTTCCGGGCGACAGGGATGAAGCTGTCGGTGCTCAAGGAGATGGTGGATCTTGCGCTCGATGGGGATGCCACGATTCCACAGCGCAAAGCGATCTTGAACCAGTACAAGGAAGATTTATTTCGCCGCCAGAACGAATTGGCCGAAGCGCTCGACGCCGTCAATAACAAACTGTCGATATACGAAGACATCGAGAAAGGGAGCATCCCTTCCGAGAGCCAGTTGTTAATCAAGATGGAGGAGTCGGAGCGACAACAAACATAAAATGAGGGATGAACACATGCAGCAAAAACAATTGGGCAATAGCAATATCCACGTCTCTTCGATCGGACTGGGAATGATGGGCATGTCTCCAGGCTTCTACGGGGAGACGGACGACGAACAATCGATCCAAACGATCCATCGCGCGTTGGACATCGGCGTCACGATGTTCGATACCGCGGACGTGTACGGGAACGGGCATAACGAAGAACTGCTCGGCCGTGCCCTCCAAGGGCGCCGTGAGCAAGCTATTATCGCCACTAAGTTCGCGTACACCCCTAATTTCGAGAGCATCAGCGGCCATCCTGATTACGTGAAGAAAGCCGTGGAGGATAGCCTTCGCCGTCTGAATACGGATTACATCGATCTCTACTACCAACACCGCGTCGATCCGCACATCCCGATCGAGGAGACGGTCGGCGCGATGGCAGACTTGGTCAAGGCAGGCAAAGTTCGGGCGCTCGGCCTGTCCGAGGCTTCCGCTGCCACCATTCGCCGCGCGCACGCCGTGCATCCGATCTCCGCGCTAGAGAGTGAGTATTCGCTCTGGAGCCGTGACATCGAAGAGGAGATACTCCCTACCGTAAGAGAGCTGGGGATTACCCATGTGGCCTACAGTCCACTGAGCAGGGGCTTTATCTCCGGCGAGCTTCGCACGTTCGAGGATCTGGCCGCCGACGATCTTCGCAGATGGATGCCGCGGTTCCAAGGAGACAACTTCCGGAAGAACATCGAGGTTGTCGACAAGATCAAGGAGATCGCGCTGGAGAAGAACTGTACACCATCCCAATTGGCCATTGCCTGGACGATGGCCAAGGGGGCGCTGCCGATCCCGGGTACGAAGCGTATCACCTACCTGGAGGAAAATGCGGCCGCGGCTGATATCCTTCTCACGAAGGAGGACCTCGAACGCATCGATCAGGTCAGCCCCAAGCATGTCGTTCACGGCACGCGTTATATGAAAGAACAGATGACGCTGCTCGACGGCTAGACTATGATTAGAAAAAGCAATGGTCCACGGGTTTCGTGGGCCTTTTGTATTTGGGTATTGTCTTAAGAGGAGATTCCTCGAGCATTTGAGAGGGGAAGTAATAAGCTCCACAGGAGTGAGACGGTTAGCCTCTTTCTTGTGGAGCTTTTTTGACAATGCGCTGCTTAATAATACTGCCTAGGCATACTCCTCTTTTCTTCCATCCGCCTCATTCTTCTCTCTCTTTTCTCCATCCGCCGTTCATCACGATACGCCTTATTACGTCCAACTAAAAATACAAAATAATTGCCTAGCGGCATAGTGATTATTCCTACTACTGCCAGTGTAACTAGACTATCTCGCGCGTATCGTTGGATGTCATTATAGATCTCCGAGTAGGGCATAGCAGATAATGCAACAAGATCAACTGAACGTAAATACAAATATGTGGATATCACATACGTAACAGGTAACGATACGACACAAAATAGAATGACACTTCTACCTATCCATCGCCAGACTCCTTTTAGCATACCGTATTGGTAAGCAAACCACATCATGAAGAGTAAGCAAAGCGCAGCAAAAACCAAGGGAACCATTAACTCCATATTCGTCACGGGAGTCTCAGTAAAACTAACATAGAATTCTTGCATCTGAGCTGTCGTAGGAATCTCTGACGGGTCCGAGAGCGGATTCAATAAGAAATTTCCAAACCGATCTGCATCAGAATATAATATAGGTACAGCTACGATAAAATGAACATAAGCCTCTTGAATACTCTTGATCGTCGATCCGAATAGCTGGTTAAATAACATCATAAACAAGCCCAACATGGTTAACAGCAGCATCAAGCCCAGCAGCATCGCTTCAAAGCTGATCCACGGAACAAAATAAAAAACTCGCTTTCTCTCTCTCAAAAGGTTATGTCCCCTTCTCTCGCATTTATCCCAAAATCGTAACTGCATTCTCTCTGATTTGCTTTACCGTCTCTACAAGCTTCCTTTGCTTCGTGCCATCAAAGAGCTTGATGAAGCTCTGAGGCTTATCGAACGGTGGCTTTGTCAGCTCGGATACATTGTCGATGTAGCCGTTCTGGACGATATAATCAATGACCTTTTTGACAAAGACGATCTGCACCTGACTCAGCGACTCATCGTTTATAAACTCAGAGAACGCAGACATCGCGGCATCATATTCAAGTTTTGCCACTCTTCGCACGAGTAGTCCGAACGGTGTATCCTTATATTCCCTTTCATAATCCTCTGCGGTACCAAGCTCACCGGTAAATATCTTCTCTAAGCTCTCGTAATCAAGCGCATTTAGAGGTATATTATTACGAAGTTTGTGGATCGCAACATTTTCCCGGTTCTGCTCAATATAACGGTTGACCTTTAGCTTGTAATTCGCAAAGTCATAGGCCTGATACATTGCTTTGCCCTCATGGACACTAAGAATCTCATCAGCTAGATTCGTATAGATGGGGTTCCTTACCCCTTCATCCACAGTAAACTTTACCAAGCTCCGCAATTCGACTCGCACTTTCTCAAAGTTTAATAAGTCCGCGTTTTCCCAGAACTCATCTGCTCCTATCGTTTGAATAAGGGGAAGCTTCTCTTTGACCTGTGGAATCGTTGTTCGCTGCAATAGCTTCTGAGACACTTCTATCAGCAGCTTTTTGCTTGTTTTGAATTGCGGCAATTCCTCCAGATGAGCAATCATTAATCCATACATGAAATTATCAAATCGCTTGGCATGCTCGTCCGTGTCCTCCGTATAGACGATGGGCGCAAGGTTTTGGATCAAGTTTCCCTTATCAGTGTCCTTCAAGTAGACAAAGGCTTCCGCAGCTTTGTAGTTCTCGATATGCTGCAGCTGCAACTTGACCGATATCAATTCTGTATTCAGTGCATTGATTTGCCCAGTGACCGTTGTGATCCATTCCGTACGGATCGTTTGATATGACTCTTCGATGAACTGTGACTGCTGCAGGAGATGGATCAAGCGAATTCGCTTCGCGAAGATCGATTCGGTAAGACTCTGAGCTTCGTTACCCTGAAGCCCCTCCTTGTGTTGCCGGAAGAACTCGAAATTGCCAAGATAATCAAAGATGACGAAGCTTGTTTTATCCTCGCCTTCTCCGAAGAGGTTCTTGCACAGCCTGGTTCCCCGGCCGATCATTTGCCAGAATTTCGTCTTGGAGCGAATCCTTTTGAAAAACACCAAATTGACGATCTCCGGCACATCAATCCCGGTATCGAGCATATCCACTGATACAGCAATATGAGGCTCCTTACCCGCAACTTTAAAGTCATCGATAAGACTTTCGACATAACGGTCACCGGAAACAATACGCTTCGCAAAGCTCCCACGATACTGCGGATATAGCTTATTGAATCGTTCGACGATATATTGAGCATGCGGCTTATTTTGTGCAAAAATGATCGTCTTCCCCAGCCGATCGCCGCCTCCCACCTTAATCCCTTTGGTCATCAAGTCTTCCAGCACGCGATCGACGGTAGACTGGTTAAAGATAAATTCATTCACTGCAGGAGGAGGAACGAATTCTGGCATTTCGCCATCCTCATCTGTGAAATCCTCTTCATACCGTGCCTGGTCCTCTGCAGATAAGCTATCATAGGTAATTCCCTGCTCGAGAAATTTCGTGGTGACTTCAATATTATGATACGGCACTAACACCCGGTCAATTTCCACTGCGGCCTCATAGGTGTAGGCATAGGTTGGCACACCGCTCTCCATCTCGAAGAAATCATAGGTATTGCGGTCCACTTCTGTCTTGGGCGTAGCAGTCAGACCAACGATGATCCCGTCAAAATATTCAAAAATGGCACGGTACTTCTTAAAAATACTCCGGTGTGCTTCATCCACCACAATCAGGTCAAAGTGAGCAGGAGTAAACAGACGTTTACCGTCATCACCTTTAACCCTGTCAATCGCATTGAGCATCGTCGGATAGGTAGAAAATACAATGCGAGCAGTCCTGTCTTCCTTGTTACTTAACAAATTACATAAGGACATGTCTGGCAAATAGTTTTTGAAATCGTCTTTGGCCTGCTTAACAAGTGCAGTTCGGTCTGCCAGAAACAAAATGTTCGTCACATACCCACCACGGGATAAAACATCAGTCAAACTGGATGCCGTCCTCGTCTTCCCTGTTCCTGTAGCCATGACAAGCAATGCTCGCCTATGACCGACTGTGATATTCTCACAAACCGCACGAATCGCTTCCTTCTGATAATAACGGTCGGTGATGTTATCGTCGATCATGATGTCATCCAACACTTTGCGTTCATTGCGGCGGTTCATGAGCTTCTCCAGGTCCGCCTTGGCGAACACACCGCTTACCTTTCGCTGTGGAGACGTGACATCATCCCATAGATGGGTCTCAAATCCGTTGGTCGTAAACATCATCGGACGTCTGCCTGTCATTTGCTCCAGACAGTCTGCGTACAGCTTGGCCTGATGCGTGCCTGTCTTCGCATCATTGGATGTACGCTTCGCTTCAATGATCGCGAGCGGCAGTCCGTCTTTGCCATACAGGACATAATCGGCATAACCGATGCCGTTCGGATTAGGCATACCGGTGAGAGGCACTTCTTCCCCCACATCATCGCCGAATATCCAGCCTAGTAGCTTCAAATCCACATCAATATATTTTTTCCGCGTGCGGAACTCTGATATATCTTCTGGGATAAACTGTCGTTCTTCCTTATGCTGCGCTTTATCCGCAGTGAGTCGATCACTCATCGCTGCGATCTTCTTGCGGAGAGCTTCAATCTCAGAATCTTTTTGTTCGATTAAGCTATCCTTCTCTTTGATCCTTGCTTCGTCCAGCACCACCTTGGCGGCGGGGATGCGCTCTTCTGCGAAATGCCGTTCTTCATAATGCAGACCGTAGCAATAATCGAGCCATTGAATGAATTCGAACAAGGCGGCAAGCGAAAGAACCGCATCGCTGCGGCTGATGGCCCGATCCGTATGTACCGCAAGGTTCCCCAGCTTGACGATATAGGGCAGTTTGCCCCAAGTCTGATTCTCCATTGCGAATTTAAAAGAAGGTTCATGAATCAATGCCTGCAAATTGTCCTTATAGGGCGTGGTGATGGTATTATCCGCCGCGTACACCCATTTCACGCCAAGCTCGAAAGCTTTGCGGCTACCTACCGCCGCCATAGCCGGGGAAGTGGCCAGCACCCGCTCCGCTTCGATGCAGGCGGTAGCAAACATGGCATATTCGGATTGTCCTTCCAAGAATTCAAAGTTTGCAGGCATTAGATTCACCTCTCAAGTTGATAGGGATGAGTTGATAAATTGATGCTGATTAAGTCCCGTTAGTCAAAGTACTCGCTCATTAAGCTGTCAAACAGGTACTGCGTTTCGTCGATCGCCTTCTTGACGAGCGTTTTTTGCTCCTCGACCTTGATGACGATGTTGGCGAATTGGTTTTGGAGAGAGATAGGTGGAGACAATAAGACAAACGAAAGAACATCCTGTTGATTTATGCTCGATTGATTTACTGCATGTTTTGCTCTTGTTAATACTTGAGTTTTTACGAAATCAGTTCTCCATAAGTACATCAAATAAATGGGAGTTATAAGTGCTTGATTTAACCGAAACCTCATCATATTTGACTCGTAAACGATATCCTCTGAAATTTCTGGAACTACTCCGATCTTCCCTAAATACTCTATGCTGTTCACTCGATTTATCAATATATCATCCATTCTCACAGCATACTGTTCAATTTCAGTTAGAGAAAGTTCTACTTTTTTTAATCCTCTAATGTTTTCCACATATCCATCATAAAATGAGTCTATCCGAATAATTTTCGTGCCGCTACCATACTTTGATTGTGGTTTATATAAGCCATTTTTCGGTTGAAGATCTAACACATCGCCAATCGACAACTCAGCCCATCCTTTTTCATTCGTAACAGGATCACCAAACATATCATAAAAAGTCGATTTAATAAGGTTGTCCAGCTCTACAAGCTGCTGTTTGCGCATGGTAAGTAGTTCTGCGGTGGTGTCTAGTGTTTTTGCAATTTTTTTTTGTATATCAAGTGGAGGTAAAGGAATTTTACTCTTTTTAACATCAGTATTGCTAACTGCCGGATAACTAGCGCCTTTTGCCACTTTCACAAGTCCGCTGATAAAAGAGTTCGACTTGCAATAATTAAACAGATAATTCACATCAACTTTGTCATTACAACGTAGGACCGAATAGCCGGTTGAGCCAACAACAACATTTTCACTTGCAATTTGATTTATTGCAACTGCATTCAGATTCGGTCGGACAGTAGAAACCAGAATATCATTTTTTTGCAAGATTTGTTTTGCTCGACTCGGGGCTTCCTTTATATTTATAGTTTTATATGAAATAATGCACTTTAGTTGATTATCTACTGAAGAAATATCAACGTACTCAATGTCAAAATCATCAGTCGAAGAAATTGATTGAATCTTTTTTGCACAAATACTGTCTAACTCAACTTTTTTCCACTCACTCACCAAGAAGCCCCCTCAACTCTTCCATCTTGGAAGCAATCTCAAGGTTCAACCCGTCCAGGCGAGCCATAACCACCGCAGGTGCATCATATTCTACTTTGTCATAGACGACTTCTTTATATCGATTGATCGACAGATCATAATCATTGGCCTCGATCGCAGCCTTGTCCACCAGAAAGCTCGGCTCAGTTGGCTTACGATCAGCCTCTCTATCAAGATTATGGAACCGGGCAAGGATGTCGGGAATATCATTGGCCGCCACAGCCGAACGTTTATCGTCCAGAGAGTAGCCGTCGGCTTTCATGTCATAGAACCATACTTTATCGGTGCCGCCAGCATCCGTCTTGGTAAACAACAGAATCGCCGTGCTCACTCCGGCATAGGGTTTAAAGACACCACTTGGCATGGAGATGACAGCCTGAAGCTGATGATTCTCGACCAGTTCTTTACGCAGAGACTTATGTGCCTTGGTAGAACCGAATAATACACCGTCTGGCACGATACAAGCACAGCGGCCGCCTTTGCGTAGAATCCGCAAGAAGAGCGCCACAAATAAAAGCTCTGTCTTTTTGGTATTGCACACAGTCTTTAGATTGTCATGAATACTTTCTGCATCCACTGTCCCTGTAAATGGTGGATTTGCAAGGACAATGTCGTATGCGGATGCGGTGTTGTTCTGCTTGGATACGCTGTCCACATAGTCAATGTTCGGATGCGTAATGGAGTGAAGCATGAGATTCATCGCCGACAGTCGCAGCATCGTCCGATCGGTATCGAATCCAGAGAACATCTCACTTGCAAAATGCTCCCACTGCTCGCTCGTCATCTCTGCTTCATACTTCTCCCTGATATACTCCGCAGTTGATACCAGGAATCCCGCCGTACCGCTGGCCGGGTCACAGATTTTATCATCTGGGGTTGGCGCAAGAAGACGCACCATCAGATCCCGGATATGCTTTGGCGTACGGAACTGACCGTTTTGTCCTGCAGATGCCAGCTTGCCCAGCATATACTCATACAGGTCTCCCTGCATGTCCAGATCTTTGATATCGTGAATATAGAGCTCGTCCAAGCCGGTAATCATCTTCTGCAATACTTGCGGCGTTGGCACCAGGAACATGGCGTCCCGCATATAACGCGAGAAGGCCGTCGTATTGGCTCCATTTAATTCTTTAATGAAGGGAAACACCTTCGTGCCAACGATATCATAAATGATCCGGGAATCTTTGGTTTTGAATTTGCTCCAGCGCATCGCCTGCCCATCTTCATCCTGCGGGAAGATCTTTGGCATCGCTACACCGCTTAATGCTTCGAAGCTCTCGTTTTCCAATTCCTTCTCATCGAGGGAACGAATAAACATCAAGTAGGTTAGTTGCTCTATAACGGTTAACGGGTTGGTGATACCACCTGCCCAGATGTCAGACCATATTTTATCGATTTTGTTGCGAACTTCGCCTGTAATCATGTATCTTTCTCCTATCTGTATCTTCATCTAGTAGTTCTTTAGGCTTATTCGACATAATTCGTAAGAATCCTTTATTTAAGAGCATATTATTCCTACGGTTACCAAATATGGGATGCGAAGGATCCGCCGCCGGCCGCCCAATCGTTTCTGAATAGAGCGGAGCAATCCATGGCTGAATCACCGACCAATCAATCTCTTCATCGATACGACGAAGAATATGCCGTTCGGGCACAAGCGCGTCCATATCGATGATTTGAACGAGTTGGGGCTGTACGCCGGATCGTTTGGGAGCTCGCATTTATAATCCTCATTCCACAAATTCTGTTTCTTCTAATTTACCATGGTTTGGACTTGATTCTGCGATTTTGAAGACTTTTTCACCACACTTTTAGGATGTCCACTAGCGTTGCATAAAATCTCTGGTAACACTTACGCCGTCAACTGCGGTCATTATGTATCAGCAGTAACAATGATCAACGGTAGTGACCCTTTATACACTTGAATGTTTTACGCTAAACTTCATTCGTTAGCTCTTTTTCTAAAGGCCAGGCGATGCCCAATTCCTTGCTCTCATAATGTAATCTTTTCCTATCAAGAAACTAGAAAAATTAAGCCATGTACCGTCTCACTTTAACAATTTGGTCTTTATAATTTAGAGTAAAATCTATCTGGTTGATATCTACAATTTCAAGTGGCTCCGTAAAACTGTATGCAAATTCATAACCCGCAGGATCTATCCAAATAATTTTATCTTCCCTTCTAACTGGATATACTCTCCAGTCAGTTATCGAGTGGTCTTGAAAATCTCTAATGAGATGTACTGGGATATCTTCCGTTACTACCGTGTCATCTTCCTTTAGCTTTGAATGATGACTTAGCACCCAATCACGAATTACGATAGCGTCATATACATCACTGCTAATTTCATTTGCAAACTCATAATATTCATTAGCTAACTCAAGAGCGACTCTTCGAGTATCACAAATACCACGAGCCAACAGGTAAGCAGCAACTGGGTCTATAACACCCCATGTAATCATTTCCTTAAGCCAAAAAACAATCCATGGTAACCCAGTATCATTCCAACTCTCTAAACTAGTTGGTATAACTCTACCATCGTGTGCTTCGTCTAATATTAAAGAAATTACAGTCCCTATCCCCCAGTTAAACTGGTAAGTAAATGCATAGTTTATATACTTTACCCATGTTGAAAGTTGAGTTGGATCCGGTTTAACTACCACTTGACTTGGGACTAACCACCAACGTAGAATATCATGCATTTCCTTCGTATTTTTACCTCTCCCAATAGAACTCTTAACTTGAAACTTTTTTAGGGAAAAGATTTTCCTTGCTGTCTTACTGATGTATTCTAACTTTTCATCCGTATTCCAATTATGATAGCTAGAACCCATTGATAAATGCGATATTATTTCAGGCATTTTTGATATTAATTCATTCGCAAATCTTGGAGAGAGACTAGTCCTATATATTTTTCTTCTTTCTGTAGAGTCTGTGTATATATTATTGGGAATTGATACGCCGCGTTTTATAAATGTATTTTCAAGATGTGATTTTTCTGATGCCGCAAAGTAAGCATAACTTTTCCTCCAAATACTACGTAATTCATCTTCGAGTGTATCTGGCGAAAATTTTTTTTCATCAATCTGCTCAAGTTCTACTAAAGCCGATATTAATATTCCATCAAGTGTATCAAGTAACTCTTCCGCAGATAAACTTAAAGATATATTCTCCTCATCATTTAATGGTATTGTAACCTCCAACCACTTTAAAAATTGAGACTTGTCATTAGAATTAAACGCAATGTTCCATTTGCCTTCGAGTTCTCGTAACAATTCCGATAGAGGGCTCTTTATGGTATCAGTTGCGGCTGCCGTATTTAAAATTTGACTTATTAAAGTCTTGTAATGTTCATTTGGCTGCTTATCACTCCAACTAGTAGGAATATCCTCTAACATTATTAAAGCTCTTCCTTCGGTTGCCACACCAGGCCTACCAGCTCTACCAACTAGATTTGAAAACTCTCTGACAGTTAATAATTCTTGGTTTCTAACTAATGTAGGGATTAATATCGTCTCAAATGGCAAATTAATTCCTTCAGATAGTGTCGAAGTAGCCAGAACAATCGGAATGATTTTCATATTAATTACCTGCACTAATAACCGAGCAGTTAATCCCGGCATATTACCATAGTGAACAACAACACCTCTTCTCAAGAGTCGATATTCTACTGAGTCTATTCCAAAATAATCTTCACATGATCGAATACACTTTTGCCACAATTGCCCGTCAGATCCATTGGCAGGCTCACTAAAATAATCTGGAACTTGAATATTTTTGAAGGTTTTTTCAAGAATGTATAGGAAATCTTTTGCATACCCACTTATTGACTGTGTTACAGATATTAGTACCGAATTTTGAAATCCTAGGCCATCCTTTTTAGCTATCTGTATCGCAGCCCAAACAAGATAAGGTCTTAATTTCTTTGAAGGACCCGCTTTAGTAAACTCTTTAATTAATTTGGAGAAGCTTATTGGGAATGGGGTAAAAGGTTTGGGAATAAACGGTACATTTTCACCTTCATGCCCTTCCTGAAACTTCAGACCTGTTCCATTCATTACATCATAATATATTTTGTATTCACCTGATTTACTCCACTCTAGTCTACCAATCAGTTGTCGTGTATTACGGTAAGGAACTGTTTCAGCTTGCGTATTATTATCTCCACTTACCCACTGTGCAAGAGTATTCGAACCTTCCGCAGCAACAGCTGATAACGCGACGACTCTTGATTTATGTTCATCCAAATGCATTAGCAAACGGTTGCAAAGTGTTTCTAATCTAAGTGATCTATTATCTGCACTTACAAGAGTTTCATGCTTCCCATCAAATTGTATAGCATGTGCCTCATCGATTACGACAAGCGAGACACGTGATAAAAAAAGAGGACCTAAAAAACGGATTAATGCCTCAGCTTTTTCGTATGTACAAATCAAAACCGTTCTTTCATTTGAAGTGAGCCAAGCATCTGTTGGACCCCAATCAATTCCACCATACAAACCCGTAACTTTTACTGGAGTATTTCCAGTGTTATCAAATATAGCATTCAATTTCATCTCGACTTCGGTTGCTAAAGCCCTCGAAGGCACCAAATAAATTGCTATTGCTGCTGGAAATGATTCTCCAAGAAATTCAATTATCCATTCTGAATCTTCGTTCATCTCGATTGATTTAAACAATCCCATAATTATTGCAAGTTCAGCTACTGTTGTTTTTCCTGTTCCAGTCGGTGTGCAAAGTGCAAACGATTTATTGCTAGCAAGTTGTTCAATGCCTTTAATTTGAGATGTCCAGACCAATGATTTTTTTGCTAGAAAGCTATTACGCAAATATTTTTCTAAAGCAGTTTCACCATCAGGTGTTAACTGAAGCTTAATATCGTTCACATGTAGCCTTAAAGATTTTTTGAAATATTCTTGAAATATTTCGGCACAAAGTTTTGTTAAAAGCCATGAAAGTGGATCTTCATGATAAGTCTGGAGTTTGCTAATAGACATTAATTTTTGCTGAGCAATTTCAACCCGTGACTCATCCCCCCACCGCATATACATGTTGAGTATTCCAATTGATCTTATCAACTCTCTTATAACTAATTCCTCATACTCAGAATGAGCTTTTTCATCTAACTCATCGTTCCAAAACTCTTGCAAAAATAACTGTAGCTGTGGAAAGTTAGCCGTTAGCAAAGATCTTAAAATATCCGAGTCGTCTGAATCATACTTTGCGTTGTTTAATAAACCCACTGCTAGTGCTGGGTATCCGGCAAGTTGATATGCAGCGGCAGAAAGAAATTTAATTGGCAAATTATCAATATTAAGCTCAGGATGAGAGAGCCACTCTAAAATCTCTCCTGCGCGTCTCAATGTTCCTCTCCACTGATTACCATCTTGTTTTTTATCAAATAAACCGATATCAATGAGTTTGATTGCATCATGTAACCTATTGCTAAACTCCTGCGTGCCATTCCAGCCTGATAAACCTGACTGATTATAACTTAAACGAGTATACTGACTATAGAGTTTAGCAAAGTGGGGGACTAGTTTGTCTCCAGCAAATTTACTCTGGAAATCTCGCATCTTTTTTATAGGGTTTTTGCTGTCATTTTCATTCATGGTTGACTCGCCACCACTTTCCCATATATCTCACAAATAAAGTCATCTACATCAAACAAATGGGACTCAACAACTTTTAACTTACGACCTCCGGAATATGATTTGGATCTTTTCGTCTTTGAAATCCAACTATCTGTTTGTATTGGATGTTGGCCACAAATATAGCTAATTAGATCATACCGCTCACTACTGTTATCATCATTTAAATAAAGTCGACGTAGAGCATCTATCCATTTTTTCGACTCATCATCATCGTAATCTTCGAGGATAGCAATTATTCTTAGTGTCTCAACTGGTATTGACATTTCATCACTAATTTTTTCATATGCATCGTTGATCAGTTTATTGTTATGAGATGCAGAACATTTAGCCTCACAAAATAAAATCTTAGAGATTTCACCACTACCGTTTAATACAAAAGCTAAACAATCATCACCTGTTCGCCCCATAGTAGCTTTTTTTATCTTTCCAGTTCTTTTATATTTTTCGAGAACATCGAATGCTTGATGATGGTTGCGGAAAAAAAATGCTGGAACTTTCCATTCACTCTCATTAAATGGTGAAAAATTTTCGGCTATTATAGCAGCGAAGATTTCACCAAAATACCCCTTTAAAGTGGTCATATCCAGTAATTCAGGATATCCATAAGCCGGGTCTTTTAAATCCAGTGGGTTTAAGGGGTCTAACGAGTATTTCATAAGTGACCTATAGTGGCGCCTGTAGTCTTCATGAGCTTCTGTATACAAACTTTTAATTTGATCAAAAATTATTTTACGCTTCTGTTTATCTTCTTTCAGCCTAAGATGATAATAATATGGATCTCCAGTCTGACTACGATCTTCTGATAGCCACTTTTTAACATTCTTCAATTGATTCGTTATTATCATAGTGGAGCTCCATTCTCTGATTCGTGTAGTTATAAAACGATACAAAGATCTGGTGAAAAATCAACAAAATCATATCTTATTTATGCAAATTATGATTATTATCGCTCTTCAAATCTTGCAAATTAATTTTGATAATTTCACTACTGCTCTGGTGTTTAATATTTATAATTGCAACTGGCCAATTTTCTGAATCGCTATTTCCACCTTCTATTATTCTCATTTCTTTAAATCCAAAGACAAGATAATCTCTTTCAGCTAGTTCATTAATCATTTTTGTTAGTTCGTATCCAATTCTCACTCGTTCTCCTGATTCAAATTCACTTAGTATTTCTCCATAATCTTGAACTGTTTGGAGAAATCCAGAAATCAGCGCAATATCTAGTTCATTTTTTGGCTCCTCATAGTCAAATCCGTAGCCCATTACACCGTCAACGATATTTATTATTTCTTTACCACTAGTAATCTGCATTAATATTTCAGGTAGATTTTCTTTGATTCTTCTTACTCGTACTGGTTGCTTTTTTACTTTTTCTTCGTTCAATTTTTCGGAAACCCACTTCTCGTGATTTTCTTTCATTTGTAGTAGAATACTCGCAGTATAGGTTTCTTGTTGATCGTCAACCATCTTGTGATGAACCCGACACAACAATATCAAGTTTTCATATGAATCAATTATTTCTTTATTATATTCAGGGTTATATCTTGGTCCATTTACTTGACCTGAAACTATATGGCATTCGTCTCCGATTATTGACATATCATCCTTTTCAGTGGCATCGATAACTAAAATACGTTTGCAAATTGAGCACCTATTCCCTGATTTTCCCCAGAGAATTTTTCTTGCTTTATCTGATATTGACAAATGTACTCACCTCTCATGCAATCACAAACTAAAGTACACGTTGCTCTCGATATTTCAATATTCTACTTTCATCGGGTTAAGCTTCAACATGTAGTATACTGAGTAAACCATCAAGCCCCGGCACATGAGTTGTAATAATAACCTTACAGAAATCTGTATTAGAAAGCTGTCTCAGTGCCTCCACTAGCTTTTTTTGGTTGTCTGGAAGCTGTGCAGTTTGCTAAATTTATAGTTAATGATAGCCTATTTCCATTGCATAATCCAGAATATATTCCCAATTCCAATATCAAAAGACCCCTACAAGTAGCAAGAGCCTCATCTTGATGTAGTTCTATAACCTCACACAATCCCATTATCCGATCCACCTGATTCCCGACATCCGCACCCATCATACCAATATCAAACAAAAGGGAGGCACAGGAACCAAATCGGCTCTGCTACCTCCCTGTGCTCACACCACGTCTTATAACATTCCGCCTACCTGCGGCAAGTGTCTTTTAATCATTAGCCTTACTCACTTTAATGAATTCAACATGTCTACACACTCGACATCCAAATCCAAGTCCAGAACGACGGTAACTTTAATTTCGTTTCTGATTAACTTATTTCTGTAGTCGTTGCCCTCCGTCGTAAATGTCATAAATCGCGTAAAGTGTTGAAAACAAAGGATTTCTAAATATCTTTGCGTTGCATTCCTATTACTACCTCCACATGTGTTGTGCTGGGAATAGGAACATGGATCACTCCCCTCATTTAATGAAGGCTTTTTTTGATTCTGGCTCTTCATCTGGGCTTGGACACTGCTCTTAAAGCCTGTTTTGTATATAAACGTTAGCTTGTACGGATTAGTGCTGCTATCATCACAATTTTCTCCAACCAGGATTTTATCGACAACACTTTCAAGTACACTTCGATCAAACGTAGGCAGAACCGCATTCGACCGAAGCACTTGGCGAAAATGGGTTATCCTTTTCTCAACATCGACTTCATTTTGTGCAGATTCCTCTAATTTCGCTCTTTCGTCAAGCAGTTCGTTCAAGAGCGATTCAAGTTCTACATATTTACGCTCATATGTTGGACGATCTATCTTGTCATCCAGATGCAAGTCGATCAAATTGCAACGCTTATTCTCAAGCGCCTGAATTTCGTTAATGATTTTAGTCAACTGTTTTTGGCTGTTCTGCTCGATCAGGGCAGATTCCGCTCTTACTAAAAGCTCGTCCAACACATCTTTATGGTTGTCACAAACTAAATTGTACGTCTCAACAAAAGCACCTTCAACAATCTTTTCTTCAATCCCCTTGCTATGAGGACAATATTTCTTTCCCTTCTTCGTGTTGGTAGAACATTGCCATATCGTCTTTTCATGCGTTGTCCCGCTGTTCCAGCTCCGCCGCGAAAAATGACCGCCACAGAAAGCACATTCCAGCATGCTGCTGAAAGCAAATTTTCTACTGTATTTTTCCCGTTTTCCGCCCGCTTCCAGCTTGTTACGAATTTCCCCACGACGATGAAGTATATCGTGTGCCTTTTCAAAAACTTCCTCGGTGACAATTGGCTCGTGATGATTTTTGATATAATACTGATCTTCTTCTCCACGATTATCAAGTCTTCGTTTAGAGATAGGGTCGAGCGTAAAGGTCTTTCCTTGAAGAACGTCGCCCTTATACTTCTCATTCTTAATGATACCTAAAACGCTTGTATCACACCATTCGATATTTCCACGTTTTGTTTTACGTTCCAGTTCTGTAAGTTCTTTCGCAATCATATACGCTCCAATGCCCGAAATATAACGATCAAAAATGTAACGTACAATTTCAGCCTCATCTTCGTTAATCGTTATCCGCTTCGTAACAGGGTCGTAGTCATATCCAAGACAACTTTGAAAACCTATCAGTTCGCCGCGGCTCATCTTCATCTTTAGTCCTCTTTTGACGTTCGATGAGATATTCTCAACTTCTTGCTGCGCGACAGAACTCAAAATGGTGAGTAACAATTCACCGTCCATTGTAAGGGTATTGATATTTTCTTTTTCAAAAAAAACGGCAACATTTTTTTCTTTAAGCATCCGAACGTGCCTTAACGTATCTACTGTATTTCTTGCGAATCTCGATATGGATTTGGTTATCACCATATCAATCTTTCCATTTAAACAATCGGAAATTAATCGTTGAAAGTCATCACGCTTCTTTACCTGTGTTCCCGTAATGGCTTCATCCGCATAGATGTCAACCAACATCCAATCGCTGCGTTGATTAATCATTTCCGTATAATATGAAACTTGCGATTTATAGCTGCTTAACTGTTCTTCGGTGTCTGTACTCACTCTGGCATACGGAGCAACACGAAGAATTTCCGATTTTCCTCCAGTGCGATCTGACAGTTTTCGGTTTGCCTTAATGACTTCAACTGCAATAGACATGATGAGCTCCTCCTTTGATTCGCATTTATGACGCTTACAGCGTAATAAATTTTCGTTTGATTAACAAAGGTGCGAATCAAGAGGTAAGGTCAGATTGGATACCATAGTCTCTCATGGTTTTGTTTTTTAATACATGAAACTCATGCTCGTTTATCAGCGACAAAGCTAACAATTGTCTCAGCATCGCGATTTGCATGCTATATCGAATTACCTTATGCTGCATAAACTAACCTCCCATACGGTTCACCTACGTTTCAAGAAACAGCGAAAAGCAGAGATGTGCTATAGCATCATGCACATCTCTGCACTCCGCCTCTGTTTTGGTTTCTCGCTTAAATATCCAATCCGATGAACGGTGGTGTCGCCGCTCTCATAGGATTCTCACCTCTCCCAGGATCGCTGGAAGCCGCCCCCATTGCGATAAGCTGTGGCTGGACGGAAGTATCATTATCCCTCCGCATGATCGTCGCCATAAATGGAACCACCATTTACAATTGCATGGAGAAATCGCTCGCTCTCCGCCATCCTCTCCACCAGCGTATACTGGAAAAAGAACAGGCAAAGTGGTCATGGCGCACCTGCAATTTGGCTTACCTATATATAGGTGTGCGGGGAATGTACCGGATTAGAACGTATGAAATTTTCAAGGGGCAAGGAGGGCAACGAAACTTTCCCTCTACTATTCATTTCATTTTTCAAGCAAAATCGGACTCTCTGACAATAAATTTGTACGCTAACATTTCCTTCGCATTCTGCGACAACCCTTATCAAATCCCAGCATGATTCGGCAATTACAATGGAGGAAAACCTTTCCTTTTGTCGAATATTAGTGTGTGGAGGCGATGGGGGATGGATTTAAACCACAATGATAATATCATTTATAAAATTAGTAATCTGGAGTTGACGGACGAATCTTTGAATAACGTCGATCTGTCTTTCCACCTTGTAAGAATGCAAAAGGAAGCCGATTCTTTTTATCAATCTTCTGGTATTCAACTTGCTCCAGATGTTATTAAGTGGGTCAAGAAAAGTATTGTCAAAACCTTGCAGGGGTTGAGGGAACTTGATGATACCGAAAGTAAGGTTTTCCTAATCGGAAACTACAACTATGAAATTAAGATAAATGACCGAATTGCTAAGTTTGAATTATCTGAAGATCAGGGGCTTCTAGATAAAGTTAGAAAGCTGACAGCAACACTTCGGAGTCCTGACCCTGAGTATCCAGAAAAGCACACCAGTTTTCAAATAGTAAAGCTAAACTTAGGTGAGCAAACTGCGTATTTTTGTTATTATCGAGGTGTTAGAAAAAATAGCATGCGTACTTCAAGTAAAAAGTTGATGGTTATTAAAAATGCCAATCAATTCATTTTTACTGAGGATACTATAGTCGATCTAGGGGGCAACATTGATTTCTTTGTTGTCGGAGATTTTATTTTCATAATAAATGTCCGAAATTTTGAGTTCGCTTTTGATTATCGTGATCATATTAATGAACAGCGAGATCGGAACTTGACTGAGATTATTTCAATGCCGTTCTTTGATGGTGAGGATTCGAACAAGGGGAAATTCGAGGAGTCCTGTAAAAGGTATATCCACTCACGGGGGTTAGCTCAAATTAAACGCGACACCTTAACGGCTATTCAGACCAATTTTGAGGCTAGATGTACTGAACTGTCGCAAATCAAAGCGAACCTTCCTGCGGATCAAGCTGAGCAGGAACGGTATAAGAAGAAGTACAGCACCATTTGGGAATTGTTCGAATACATTGATCTGGATAACCGTAAGATTATCTTTAAAGAGGATGCTTCCCCCAGGGCTTTATTACATTTCTTTGCAGATAAGATCGTAAAGTCATTCGTAACCGAAGACTTCAAGGTGGCGGTTGCTTACGAAGAATAATTCTTAGGGGGTATGTAAGTCCTCTTTGGGAGGGAGAGAAATATGTGGGGCAAGCGTGAACAGGTCATTTTATGGGCGACAGCCTACCTTCCCTTAGTCCTTATTATGATCTACAGATTTATCGACAGTAACGACTTCTTCAAGCAAACGAATTGGGCAACATGGTTGGCTAAACATATGGATAAAACGGTCTTTGACGTAATTGTTATAGCGGGGATAATCGTCATATCACTGCTCATCTACCGCTTGGTTGCCATGTGGCTTTTCAGCGGTTATGATCGTCAATTACGGGCTAGGGAAATAGGTATGAATGTGTCAGTCAGAAAATATGAACGTTTAAGTGTGAATGACTATTCATTTTTCTTAATGACATTACTGCTCCCCTTAGTCTCCATAGATCAAGCATCGGGAATAAACCTAATGGTCACCATTGCAATTGTACTGATCGTCATTGCGATTTACGTGAAGACGGACTTTATTAGTGTATGTCCGGTGTTCTTCGTGTCTGGTCGACAAGTGTATAAGGCAATCATTTCGAATCAAAGTAGAGAAGCGGAAATCGCTGATCCGTCAATCCGCCAAGAGGTTATTGTTATAACTTGTGAGAAGTCCATGAATTTAAACAACAAGTTTCGGACTGTTAAACTAATCAACAATATTTTTTATTTATCAATTAATAATAACGACGAAGATCCAGATGAATGGTAACTCCCTTTAGGGGCTCCCATTCATCTGGATCATAGTACAGTTCATAATGGTATAGGCAATGGCTACATAACAACACCAACGCTGTATAATAAAATTCAAATGACTTGCTTTGTCATGAAAGTATTGCCTCCAAAGAGTTGGTCGTCACTCATTTTTAATCTCCCGCTCTTCAATATCAAACCCATCTTTAAGAACGAACTCCTGGAGCAAATTATGTACTTTTATGTTGATCTTAAAGATCGGTATATTAGCGTTTTCTAATTTCTCAAAATAATCCTTTGCCTTGGCTTTGTCTACGGAGGCCTTCAAATCATCAAAACGACCGAATTCGTTGATGCTTGCCTCAGTTACATTTGAAGCCATCAGATTGCGGAGCTTCCTTTCATCCACCCCTAAGAATCGTGAAACACGCCTGATTTGGTCATTCTTTGCTCTGAATTGATATTCAGTGACGTATTCCCTGAAAGTTTTACCACTTTCCATCTTGGCATTTCCGCTTTCAACATCGTGAAGAAAGATATTTGCATACTTTTGTTCTTCCTGCGTCAATGTAGCGAATGACTTGTGCAGATCATCAAGCGTCTTCCGTATTTCAGCTTCATCTACATTATCTTGAGTAAGAATTCTCTGAAACTTTTCAAAACGCGAGTTCATATAATCTGAATCGATTCTCCCGGTATCAATCTCCGTCAGGTAACCAACGATCTCGAAAGGAACATCGTCGCCGCCACCCCCGCCGCCGCCGCCGCCGAACAGCTCTTTATACCGCATAGCCAGAACCAAATAAGTATTTTCATCCAGTTTCATTTCGACTCGAGTCTTTGGCTTACCACTGCCATGGCTGAACGGGTAAGTTGATTGATTCCACTTAAAACCTTGAATTTTTGAAGCTTCCAGATAGTCATTGAATGATTTGAAGAGCGAGGCAAATTTACCGCGCTCCGAACGATCATCCGGCAGTTTTTCAAAGTTCGGAATCCCAGAACGAGCGAACAGTTCACTGATATCATCAAAAATTGCATTCAGCTTGTTTAAGTTATACTCAAGCCGTTCTACAAACAATCCAATTGGCTTATCGCCAGAATAGGTCTTCACAGCTTTTTCGATGTTTTGCTCCATTGTATGCGGATACCTGTAGTATCTTATCGTTCCAAAAGGCTTTTCCGGGCCGAACAAACGATTGGTGCGCGAGAATGCCTGAATGATATTTTCGTATTCAAGCATCTTATCCATATATAGCGTGTTAATCCACTTGGAATCGAAGCCTGTAAGCATCTGGTTGACTACAATCAGAAGATCAAGCTGCATTTCGGGTGTTCTCTCAATAAATTGATATGGCTTTTTGTGAGCAAGTCTTGCAGCAATGTCCTTTTTCAGCTGGTCGTATCTCTTCAGACTAAATTCCTGTTTGTATCTGACGTTATAATCCCCGATGATTTCAACAAGACCATCCTCTTTGAATGCTACTCCGCCTTTATTGTCGATGCTTGGGTCAAACAAGCAGGTAACCTTTAATGTGGGTATGGCTTGTTTTATTATTCGGTAATAGCGGATCGCCTCCGGAATGCTGCTTGTAGCAAAGATTGCATGAAACTTGCTATTATGGCTTAATGTCATCCAGTTATCTGCAATGTCACGAATAACAGTACTCCGATGTTCTTCCCTTTGATATTGGGATTTTGGCAAATAGTCCTCTATACCATACACATACTTTCCATCATTACCGATATAGCCCGCCATTTTTACTTGAGAGGAATTCATATATTTATAAAAGACTTCGCTCTTATCAGGATCAGCTAGAGCTTCTTCAACAGTAGAGGCTTTTGCCCGCTCCAAAGCAACAGCCTGCCGAATATCCCGATCTCTGTAGGTCAACACTTTATAAGGATCAAATCCAAGAACATTTTTATCACGAATCCCGTCGGCAATGCTGTACCTGTGCAACTCGTTACCGAAGATGGTCGAGGTAGTGTTCATGTTTTTCTGGTTTTCATCCTGAATGGGTGTTCCTGAAAATCCAAAGAAAACAGCAGACGGAAAAGAATCCTTAATATTTTGGAGCATATCTCCAAAGGTAGTGCGATGCGCCTCATCGACAATAATAACAATTCTCTTGGAATTCATTATCTTAATATCATGAGCATTTAATCCGTCTTCTTCGTCCTTGATATTGCTCATTTTCTGAATAGATGTGACGATAAGTGTATTGGCCGGGTCGTCGCTTTTTAGTTTTGAAATTAATACAATCGTATCTTCCGTTGCCTGAACGGACTCATTTTCATCTGCAAAACCGCGATACTCTTTTAAGGACTGAGTTCCAAGTTCAATTCTGTCCATTAGGAAGATGACTTTATCGGCATCTTTGGAGTTTGCAATCAATTGCGCCGACTTAAAACTTGTCATCGTCTTGCCAGACCCTGTGGTATGCCAAACATATCCGCCAAGCCTATCTCGACCGTCCCAGTTGGTTTTGGAAACACGGTCAGAAATCGCATTTGCTGCATAGTATTGATAACTACGCATGACTTTCAATACGCCATCGGTGTCATCGGCGACAGTGTAAAAGCCGATAAGCCGGTGTGCCATTGGAATGGAAAGTAGTGAAGAAGCAATCGTTTTCCAATCATTAATAGGCTCGTTATTAAAATCTGCCCAGTGAAAATAGAAATCTTTATTGAACTTTCCGTCCATTCCTGGATTGGCGAAATAAACGGTTTCTGCCGGTTCCATAGCAACAAATATTTGAATCAGTGAAAATAATCCGGTGAAAATCCCTTCATCGGAGTATTTTTCGATTTGATTATAAGCCTGGCTGACCGAAACGCCGTTGCGCTTCAGCTCGATATGAATAACCGGCATACCGTTGATCAAGAGCATCAAGTCGCCGCGGCGATCATTTAATATCTTGGACTTGCTCTTATATTTAGGCTGTTGTGCAATCTGATAACGGCTTTGTCCGGCAGCGATTTCACGGCGGTCGTAAATTTTGAGGCTGACTTCTTTCCCGAAGTGCAGAATGTCGTCAGGATTATCTCGAATAACGGCTACAGTTCTACCATTGATAAATCCGTTTAATTTCAAAGGCGTACGAAGTGTCGTGATCTGCTCCATAATCTGTTGCATCTCGCCGCTTGTTAGAGGATAATTATTCAAACGATCAATCCCTCTGTTGTTTTCAAAAAGAATATCCGCCCAGTTTTTTATCAAATCTTCTTCAGAGGGATTCTTTAAAACCTTAGATTCCCAGCCTTTGTGCGACAGCACCTCAATCAAAGCTTCCTCAAAATCAGATTCTTTGTTAAAGACCATTGCGCGTTCACACCTCCTACACAAACATTTTTTCGAGCATAGCTTTTTTTATAGGCTATTCGGATTTTATGGTGAAAAGTTAAGCACAGATATTAAAGTATAAAATCGGATTAAATAACGTACTTTTTTTTGCGCTAGATTGTGTTACTGCAATTAGTAACTGTGATTATTTTACATCTCCATTTCGGATGGTTTCCTCTATATGCAGCAAGCATAAAGAATATACTAGAGGTCAAGGACGGAGTTGACTTATGTTTTCGACAGGAGTATTATGGATTCATAAACATATCAAAAAAAATTGATTAGGGGGTGTGGGCCTTGGATCAATGCATAACGGATATTCCAAGAGTCCGTCGAGGTGATGTGCCCCTTCCACAAGAAGAGGCAATTCAAAGAATAGCTTCTGTGACAAAGGCTTTTAGTGATCCAATTCGTTTAAAAATGGTTTACTTGCTTTCAAAGCAATCTGATTTGTGCACCTGTGAGTTTGAAGAATTATTGGACCTGAGCCAGTCCAAAGTATCGTATCACCTTAAAATATTGCTTGACGCTGGAGTTATCGATCGCGAAATCCACGGTTCATGGAGTCATTACAGCCTTCGAAATCCTAAAATATTGGAACAGGTTCATGCCTTGTCCCAATGATAAAAAGCGAGTGTTTCGGTGCTGGCTTTTTATTTTAAGATTCACATCAATTTTTTTTGATGTCATAATACTCTGACTTGTATTGGGGATTCTTAGATTAACAACTTACGATGTCCCGGTTACTCATGAAACCCGTTCAACTGTTACTGCATTATTAAGTTTTTGGTTATGCCAGGTAATCTTTTGCCTTTTAGAATGAAATTGGAATTACTTATGTTATTCAAATCAAAAAAAGTTGATAAACACCTTTAATTAAGGAGGAATGGAATAAATGAAGAAAGAAGTTCTTCGAGTAAGTGGTATGGATTGTCCTTCCTGTGCAAAGGATATCGAAAAAACGGTAGCGAAGCTAAACGGGGTTGAGAAAGCAGAGGTAAACTTTATTGCTGAGAAATTAACCGTCACATATGATGATTCTCAATTGCCCCGTGAAAAAATCGAGGAAAATTTAAAGAAAATCGGACATCCAGTCGTTAAATAATAAATTGATCCGAGATCCTAATATATATGCGATTACCTGGCGTAATCAAAAACTTGGCTTGCAGTTATAATTGAAAGCTTATTTTCCTAGGAGAAAGGGAAAGTTGATTAAACATAAATTCCTAATCAAAAAAATTGATGAATAGTGATTTGACTTGAAATTAGACAATGATAAAGGGAGGGCTCAACATGAGTAAGTCAAAATGGTGGAAACAACCAAGAACGGTATTGCTGATTATTTCAGGGATCACAACAGTCTTTACATTAATCTCAGAACTTTTCCTAGGTTTACCGGAAATATGGGCTGTTGCATTGTATGGTGTTGCAATTATTATTGGGGGTATTTACCCAGCCAAGAGTGCATGGATGGACTTGAGAAGGAGAAAACTTTCCATAAATACTCTGCTTATTGTCGGAGTTATCGGG
Organism: Paenibacillus jepli; assembly: GCF_047238105.1. NCBI lineage: Bacteria > Bacillati > Bacillota > Bacilli > Caryophanales > Paenibacillaceae > Paenibacillus > Paenibacillus jepli. Next base: position 4,921,216 of record NZ_JBDFMD010000001.1, on the reverse strand, counting down.
GCCATCTATCTGGGATTGTGGGAAGAAGCCGCAGGTCTTGTGGTCATCTTCTCCTTAGGTGAAGTGTTGGAAGCTTATGCAGTAAATAAAGCCAGGGATTCCGTCCGAGCGCTTGTGGAACTGGCACCCCGGGAAGCAACCGTTTTACGGGAAGGCCGCGAAGTTCGCATACTAGCCGATGAAGTCGAGATTGGCGATCGGGTTCTGGTCCGACCAGGGGAGAAAATACCAGTAGATGGGGTTGTTGTAAGCGGTACGTCTACAGCGGATCAATCGACAATCACAGGAGAATCCATTCCGGTTGCAAAAATATCAGGCGATGAAGTATATGCTTCCACAATGAATGGCCGCGGTGCTTTGGAAATTGAAGTGACGAAATTGGCGCAGGATACCACCTTGTCAAAAATCATTGAATTAGTGGCAAATGCACAAGGAGATAAAGGAAAAGCACAACGTTTCAGTGAACGCTTTGGTGAAGTCTACACGCCGATCATGTTCGTGATCGCCGTTTTAATGGTTGTTATACCAACCCTTTTCTTTGGCCAACCGTTTGACACGTGGCTATATAGAGCGTTAATCGTATTGGTTGTTTCATGCTCCTGTTCTCTAGTGCTTTCAGTTCCAGTAGCTGTCGTAACTGGTGTAGGAAATGCGGCGCGAAACGGGGTTATGGTAAAAGGCGGCAGCTATATGGAAACGGCCAGTCACATCCAAGTGGTCGCATTTGATAAAACGGGTACATTAACCGTCGGAAAGCCTTCGGTAACGGATATTGTATCTGTCTCCGATTTATCAAAAGAAAAACTGCTGGGAATTGCCGGTGCGCTTGAAAAACTTTCTGAACACCCTTTGGCTGAGGCAATTCTTCAAGAAGCTTCAAAAAGAAACATAAATCTTCCAGGTGTTGAAGAGTTCGACACATTAACCGGACGGGGAGCTAAAGGCAGCATAAATAGAACCACATACTATATCGGCAGTCCCCGGTTGTTCAGCGAATTGAATGTAAAACTGAATCAAGATCAATTAAAACAAATTGAAACACTTCAAGGACAAGGAAAGACCGTCACGCTTTTGGGAACTGCTGATCTTGTACTTGGATTAATCGCGATAGCGGATCGACCGAAAGAAAACGCAAAACAAGCGATTCAACGTCTGAAAACTACCGGTGTAAAACGAATCGTCATGCTTACGGGCGATAACCGGCTTACTGGTGAAGCCATTGGCCGGGAACTTGGCGTGGATGAGGTACGGGCAGAATTACTGCCGGAAGATAAAATTACAGCGATTAAAGAACTGCAAAAGAAGTACGGTCTTGTTGCGATGGTGGGTGACGGTGTAAACGATGCGCCTGCACTGGCTCAGGCCGATGTGGGGATCGCGATGGGAGTCCAAGGGACAGACGTTGCTTTGGAAACGGCTGATATCGCATTGATGCAGGATAATTTGGATCAACTGGTTTATCTGATCAAACTTAGCCGTAAGACCGTTGCGAAAATACATCAAAATATCGGGTTTTCATTAGCTCTTGTAGCCCTCCTTATTGTTACAGCCTTGACCGGAGTGATGAGCCTGACTACAGGTTTGCTTCTTAACGAAGGAAGCGCCTTGGTTGTTATTGCAAATGCGATGGTTCTCCGGAAGTATCAGATGAATAAAGCCAATGCCATAGGTAACGAGTGATGAAATTTTTTATCATTGGTGAGGATTTACCTATGGATTGGCATTCTAATCAAAAATAATTGATTAGCATACAAGGAGAGTTGATGATGGGCATAACAGAAGGCATTAAAAGCATTCATAAACAATTAGACACAATACGAAAGATCCCTAAATGTGTAGGATGTGAATGTGTACTTGACGTGATGACAGCCGTTGAGCAAGATCTAGAAGATATAGATAAACCGATTGCAAAAGAAGTTCAACTGGATTTAAAACAGTGGGTTGACGAAGGGAACAAAGTTAGACATAACTGTCTTGGGTGTGAAGTTTGTTTCCCAATTAAGCCGTACAATCATTTTAGTTCATTGATTAATGGATCGAATGAAATTGAAATCAATGGAGCTGCATGTGGCTGTAATGACAATGCATGCGGAAGTCAACCCCAAGTAAACAGTACTGCGTGTGGGTGTGATGACGATTCGTGCGAAGGTGAACCACAAGTAAATAATACAGCATGTGGTTGTGATGAAAATAAATCGAAGAATACGCACCCCTCAAATTGCAGCTGTGAACTTAAAACCGAAGTTCAGAAACAATCCGTTTGTGGAACAGTGGATCCCAACGATAGCAATGTGGCCTCCCCCTCGACCCAGCAGGAACAAAAATGGCCAATAGCAGAAGGAAATTATCTAGTCGGAAATGATACATCTTTTGTTGCAATATGTACTTTAGCCGATACAGATCTCCCGTCCGAAATACAAGGTTCCGGATTACTAAATCATATATCTATTGTTGGTACCTTATCGACAGAAAATCTAGGAATAGAACGCTTGATTCGAAATGTTACCGCGAATCCCAATATTTCACACTTAATACTATGTGGGCGCGACTCTCGTGGTCATCAAGCAGGGCAAGCCATTTTGTCATTAAAAGAAAATGGGATAGACGATAAGTATCGGATTATAGGCGCAGTTGGACCTCGCCCGGTGCTCAAGAATATTACCTTGAAAGAGATCGAAATTTTTCGCCAACGAGTGAAAATCGTTGATGAAATTGGAACACGAGATGTCGAACGATTGCATCAGGTAGTTCGTGCTTATGAGGGCAAGCCAAATGGGGACCCAGTAATGCTTCTTCCGATAATTCAAGAACCCAAAATAGTGAAAGCAGAACGTCTTAAAAATGATGAGTGGGTTCATGACCCAGAGGGATTTTTCCTAGTTATTCTTGATCGAAATAAGAAATCAATTAGGTGTGAACATTACATCCTGGATGGGACTCTGAATGAAGTTATTGAAGGAAAACTAGCCAGTGATATTGCAAATACAGCAATCAAGCGCGGTTTGCTTTCTCGTTTGGATCACGCAGCATATCTGGGGAAAGAATTGGCGAAAGCTGAAACAGCTCTTGCCTACGATATGCCTTATACGCAAGATTTACCGTTATCAAAAAGTAAAGCCCTCAATCAAACGGTTGTTTCCTAGATGAATAGAACGATTATTCAATTAGTTTAAAATCTGTTATGTAAGCGTCAAATAGCCCCCACCTTGAGATCAGTGGGAGCTGGCGTAGGCTAAGTATTAAGACTGATGCATTCGGCACGTGTTCGGCAACGATTGCGACCAAGGCATATACGGCTCCAGCGTTTGCGGATCTAGCGGTCCGGCCAGTTGCGGTAGTTGCTCGAAGAGATACTTCAAGTAGTCGTAGGGACGAAGTCCGTTTTCCTTGGCTGATTCGATGACGCTGTAGATGGCCGCACTCGCCTTCGCGCCGCGTGGCGTGTTGGCAAACAACCAGTTCTTGCGTCCGATTACAAATGGCTTGATCGAACGCTCGCTTCGATTGTTGTCAAGCTCCAATCGTCCATCTGCAAGGAAAGCCGTCAACTTCTCCCACTGGTTCAGGCTGTAGGTGATCGCCTGCCCAAGCAAGCTCTTAGGCAATGTTCGGGAACGTTGCTGTTTCAGCCATGCGAAATACGCCTCCACGATGGGACGGCTTCGTTCCTGACGAGCGGCATGGCGCTTGTCAGGCGCAACTTCTTTTAGCTCGCGCTCAATGGCAAAGAGCTGATTGCAGTAAGCCAGCCCTTGTCCTGATGCCGTCTCGGCCCCCCGCGCTTCCGGCGGTGCGGCCTTGAGCGCCTCATCGTACTTGCGGCGCGCATGCGCCCAACAACCGACCAGCGTGACGCCCGCGACCTTGTGATAACCCGGATAGCCGTCTACATGCAGGTAGCCTTTGAATCCAGACAGGAAATTACGGGGATGCTCCCCGCCTCGGGTGCGCTGGTACTCATAGAGTACGGCCGGAGCGACTCCGCTCCCGGTCCGGTACAGCCACAAATAGGAAGTGGACTCTGCCGACTTGCCTTCTTCGCGTAATACTTGCAACGTCGTCTCATCCGCATGCAGCACTTCTTGCTTGAGCAGATGGACTTTCATCGCGGCGAAGATGGGCGTCAGCCACTGCTCGGCACCATAAATCATCCAGTTCGCCATCGTCTGTCGGGACAGTGTATACCCAAGCCGCGCATAGATCTGTTCCTGTCGATAGAGCGGCAAGCCGTCTACGTATTTCTGGCATAGCACATGGGATAGGATGGACGGCGAAGCCAAACTGCCGGGATACACGGGCTTTGGCATCGACGCTGTAACGATGGGCGTGTGGATTTCTTCACGCTCGCAGCGGCGGCAGGCATACACCTGTCGGACATGCCGAACTACCTTGATTTGCGGCGGCACGATGGCAATCTCACTGCGCGTCTCGGTCGTCATCTCGTGAAGCGCTCCACCGCAGCATGCGCATACCTGCTCGTCTTCCGCAAGGGTGTACGTTACCGTCTCAACCGGCAGATGCTCTAGGTCCGCTTCGCGTTTGCCCGTCGTCTTACGGCGCTCATACGTCACCTTTTCCATGGGCGGCTCTTGGCCTGCCGGCGTAGCCAGCACTTCCGCTTCGTTGAACAGATTCAGTTCAATCTGATCCAGGTTTGTCTTCTCGCTGGAAGCACCGAAACGCTTCTGCTGCGCAAGACGGAACTGCTCCTCGTACCATTTGAGCTTGGCGGACAGCTCCGCAATTTGCTGTTCCTGCTTGGCGTTTTGCTGTTGAAGTTGTTCTAGAGTAAGGGATTCCGGTCGATTCTCCATACGCTATGATTTCGATACGGATGCCCCGATGCCTGCCTGCACATATGTCGATTTGACGAAGGAATAGATTGCTAAATGATGGTGGTGGCGGCCACTTTCGGGTGAGCCTGTCGCTGGCTGAGCGAAAGTCCGTCCAGCAGCCAGCGGAGCTCGCGAGTTGTGACCGTTACCGGATCGCCGTGATCCCTGGGCCACTGGAACGTACCGCGCTCGAGTCTACGGTAGAACAGCCAGAAACCGTTATGCTCCCAGTATAAGATTTTTAATTTGTTACGCTCGCGGTTGCAAAAGACGAACAGGCATGCAGAGAATGGGTTCAGCCCGAGTCCCTCTTGGACGAGTGCGGCCAATCCGTCGATGGATTTTCGTAAATCCGTGCTGCCACAGGCCAGGTAAACTTGCCGTGTCGTCAGTTCGCTTAGCATACGTCCTCCAATGCTTGCACGACATTGCGAAGCAAGGCGGGATTGAATCCGGCGTCGACCTCGATGACGGCTGCGCCGATCTTGATGCGAAGACAAGCGGATGATTTGGGTTCCGGCTCAGGAGTAACCACAGCTTTGACGAAAGTGGTTGGCTTGGCAGTAGTGACAACGGTAGATGAACCGCCTAGTCTTTTCATCCAAGTGTAAAGCCCGCGACGATCCACCTGATTGGCTTTGCACCATTTTACTGCTTTTTCTCCGCTGGCACGGAAAGCGGCAATTCGTTCTTCCCATTTCTTCTGTACATCTTCTCTGGCCATAAAATATCCTCCCCCGAATTGATTCTGAGGAGGATTATCTCATGGTTGCTGCAAAGAACGAAGGTGGGTAGGGTTTGACGCTTACTCTGTTATACGAGAAACGATTAGTATTTAAAGAGCTAACTTACTAGATGTAGAAGGTGACACAATGGAGATTCTAAACCTCCCCCACTTCAATATCAAACAATTTGCTGAAAATGAACATGACTTTCTGATCCAGGTGGAGACAGCCTCTCCACCTTCTTTTTGTCCACATTGTGGATGCGTGGCAAATCTGTATAAGCATGATAACAGAGACCATCTTTGTATGGATCTGCCTATTCATGGAAAACGTGTAGGGCTTCTTGTAAAGCGTCAGCGATATAAATGCCGTGAATGTAATCAAACTTTTTGGGAACGATTAGAACACACCATAGACGAGAAGCGAAACTGCACCAAACGGTTATTGTCTTACGTCGAGAAGCAAAGTCTTAAACGCACGTTTGTCAGTATTTCAGAAGATGTCGGGCTGAACGAAAAGACGATACGGAACATCTTTCGTGATTACATCAATCGCCTGGAAGAGACGCTTCGATTTGAAACACCTAATTGGCTTGGAATAGACGAAATTCACATTATCAAGCCAAGATGCGTTTTAACCAACATCGAGGAACGTACCTTGTTAGACGTTCTACCCAATCGCAATAAGGAAACGGTTGTAAGCTACCTCTCACGCCTTCCAAACAGAGGACGAATACAATACGTCACAATGGATATGTGGCGACCGTATAAGGACGCTGTGAAAGCTGTACTGCCCAAGGCGACTATCATCGTCGATAAGTTTCACGTTGTCCGTATGGCGAATCAAGCCTTAGAATCCATCCGCAAACAGCTTAGAGAAGGCTTATCACCGAAGGAACGGCGCGGGCTTATGCACGACCGCTTTATCCTCTTGAAACGCCATAAAGAGCTTACGGAAATGGATAAGATAACGCTTGACCTATGGACGAAGAATCACCCCTCTCTCGGTATTGCTTATGACTTGAAGGAATCATTTTTCGATATTTGGGATACCGACAGCAGACAGAAAGCGTACCTCAGATACCACGATTGGAAAGCCAAGATACCAAAGGAACTGCAATCCGCTTTTGAGCCTCTTACAAAGGCTATGGCGAATTGGGAAGAAGAGATATTCAACTACTTCGACCATCGCATTACAAACGCCTATACGGAGTCTCTGAACAGCCTTATACGTGTCACAAACCGTTTAGGAAGGGGCTACTCCTTCGAAGCTTTACGAGCCAAAATACTCTTTACAGAAGGACTTCAAAAGGAACGTAAACCCAAGTATCAGAAACGTTTGGATGACTACGAACTTCGAGACTACAACTATCCGATGTTCGAGAAAATGTTCCCCGTTGGCGTTGTTCGTGAACGTGAGCGTGGCGAGCTTCTTGGTGTCGACATTTCCACCTTAATTGAGAAATTGGAGAAGGGCGAACTATAAGCCCTTTTCCACTATTAAATCCGAATACCCTTTTTATATTTTTCATTTTTTCTAGCTTACGCCGATGAAGGGTGATGCTCCTATCGAGATTTGACAGGAACGTAGCTATTTTTAGTTGTTCATCGTATTGAGGAATGAACAACGTAAAGTCACACAAGTTCTTGTAATATAATCGTGTTCTAGTACCACCTTTCTTTTGCTCCTTACAGAATGAAATAAATCTATTGCTTGAATTTAAATACTCAACAATAAAAGAAAGACAATTATGTCCATAAGCATCGAACACCGGATATTCTCGGCTAACAAGCCCGTTTTCAACTATATAGTTTATATTAAAATGAAAAATATCATCATCACTCATATGACGGTAGGTGCATTTACCATACGGAACAATGCTAAATAAAGTATTTTCATTATACGTAGTCACATTACCTCTATATTCATCCTGGAACATCAATCCATTTCTAGAAGAAGTCAATAATGGATATCCGGATTTCAAAGTAGTATATCCTTCTAATTCCATAATAACTTCCCCTAATCTACGCTTTTCCCAAGCACCAGTAAATCCAGCAAATCGAATTTCTGGAACATTTGCTCCATGCTCCGGAAACATTTTTTCAACCGTGGATTTTTTGATGATTATCAGCTTCTCATACTTGCGCTGTTGAAGGGTAATTAGGTTGTCGATGTGAGCAAAAATAGCCGCAATTCTTTCTTGCTCAGGCACAGAAGGTATGTGACACAAAACGTTAATAAACGAGTCCCAGTAAAGCCTTTTTCTGAAATCGGTGACGCCATAAGAGAGGTTGTTTATTTGAATAATGGTTTCATCTCGGCGCAAACAATAATCCATAAACAGAGGATAAAGTTGCGCATCGGGAATAGCAGTAATATATGCAGGACTCACCATTCCTTCTGATTTTACGACTCCGATTGCCCCTTGCCACGCACGCATCATGTTCAGAACGAGATCACCGAAATAAACATGTTTATAAAGAGACTTATCTTCACTTCTACGCACTTTCTTCCCTAAAGTATCACTGTCTAATTCTTCGTTTGAAACACCATGACGGATGGAAACGGAAAGGATCGGTAAAGAATCGTCTCCTCGTTCGTTACGTTCCTTGTATATTTCCCCTAACTTCCGCTGTTCCCAGGCACCTTTAAATTCACTGAAACGAATATCTGGTTTTTTATCTTTTCCGGCCATAATATTATTCACCCTTCAGTAGCTTTTGGAGCTCGCTGAGACCTTTCATATCATACTCGTTGCCGATGAGCTCATCAATTAGTACCGAGAGAGTAGACTCCGTTTCCTGTATCTCCGTTTCAACTGAAGAGTACGTAACAGCGTATTTTTCAGACAGAGCTCTTACATTGTCTACCAGAACAGAAATTACATTAAGGGGAAGCTGCTTAATACTCTCCGTAAGCGGAACAATCCATTTTCGTTCAAGCAATTCCAGCGCCTGCTCGTCGGACAGCGCTTCAATAGCTTCCTTGGTTTTTATATGCAAAGCTGCGGCATCCGCTTTTACCTGTGCTTTTACTTCCTTTTCTTCGGCCATCAGCCTATTTACTTTTATAATTTTTGCTTCAAAGGATTCTTCCGGGAATTCAAAAACAGATTGAAGTTCTGCTAAATAAGCAATTATTGTTTTTTTAGCATAGGTGCCATCGTGGCTTACTTCCATATTGGACCATACGACTTCGTCGTGTGCACTGATAAAGGCAAGTTTTTCGGCTTTCCTGGAAAGTAGGATATAAGTGTTAAGAGCCTTAATTTCCTCGGTATCGACGTCAGCATAAATTTCTTTTATTTTTTCGCTGACTTCTTTAGCGACGAACGCATCATTGGACTCGTTTGTCACATTTGAATCCTTTTCTTCTTCGGAAAGTGAATCGAGAATTTCAACATATTCAGAGGAGATTTCGGCAAGGCGACCCTCTTTTTGCATGACCGCTTCATATTCATCCAATAGAAGTGTCCGCTGTACAAGTTCAAACGGAATGACATGGCCGATCCAACCATCCTGGACTTCTTCCTCTTTGCCGTCCTTTTTCTTGATGACCATGTTGGGATCAACCTTCTTGACAGCGTTGAAGCCCTCTGTTTGAATGACTTCAAGATCAACGGATGTTTTTGCCCACTCATCAGCAAGAAATTGATAGGCTTCATATTTGTTAATAAGCGGAATGGAGGCAAGTCGGGTAAAAATTTCAGCACTCAATACTGCCTCTTCTTTTGAAATATTCAGGCTCGCCATATTGGTTATAAGCTCGCTTTTCATGAAACCTTCGAAGTCTCCGAAGGCATCCATGAAGTTGGAAATGAAAGCTTTTACAGCAGGATGCTCGTTGACAGTCTGTTCGATATTGCCAACTGTCAATTCAGCGTAAGGACCAGCACCATATGTAAACAATGCCTCCTTCAATCCCGGAAAAGCACTCCAGTACGCGTCGAGTTTATCAGTTTCGCTCATAGGAATGCCACCGAACATTGAAGCGTAGAGATCCCATTTCTCTGCGCCTTCTGAAGAATCAACATATCTAGGGATATTTAAGTTATATTCATTCCGACGAATTTCCTCACGGCTGACTTTTCTTGAGAATTTGTCAAGATCGGCTCTGGTCGTTACGGTTTCAACGATCTTCTTAATATCAGACGCTCTGAGCTTATTGTTCTTGCCAGCTTTCATAAAGCCTTTGGATGCATCAACAAACAGAACATCAGTATTCTCACGTTTTTGTTTCAACACCATGATGATCGTCTGAATACCGGTGCCAAAGAAAATATTGGCGGGGAGCCCTAGGATAGCATCAATGTGATTGCCTTCAATTAAATTTCTGCGAATCCCGCCCTCTTCACCGCCGCGGAACAGGACACCATGCGGAAGAACGATCGTCATGATGCCATCCGGCTTAAGATGGAACAAATCGTGAAGCAGGAAAGCATAATCGGCTTTTGATTTTGGAGCGAGTCCGAAACGTGCGTAGCGTGGGTCTGTTTCCTTATTGCTCGGATCCCAATGCTGAGAATATGGAGGATTGGAAACAACTGCATCCACATAAAGTGGATTGTACGTTTCAATCGGGTTGGCTTCATCAAAGTATGGCCAATCATCCTCCAAAGTGTCACCATTTCGGGTTACGATATTATCCGGAAGAATGCCGCGCATAACTAAATTCATACGAGTCAAATTGTATGTATTCTGCTTTAATTCCTGTGCAAAATACTTGATATTGTCTTCATCATCAATATACTTGGCAACAGAACGACCAATATTGATCAAAAGAGAGCCCGAACCGCTCGTCGGGTCATAAATGTTGATTTCCGACCTGTCCTTTAAATGACCTGCAACAATTTCGGACATAAGAAGGGATACTTCATGCGGCGTGTAAAACTCGCCTGCCTTCTTTCCGGCATTGGCTGCAAACATGCTAATCAAATATTCATAAATGAAGCCAAGGACATCGTAGTCCTGCCTTCCATTCATTGGAATGTCTTTAATCATATGAATCAGATCGCTGATCGCCTTGGTTCTAGAAGCGGAGCTGTCACCGAGTTTGCTCAAACCAACCTGCAAGGTATTGAATATACCCTCGAATACCATCTTATAAGAGGGATTAATCAGACGGTTAAATGCTGACAAAGCATCTGTGACATTAGACACATCGAAATCTTTGCCCATTTTGAGCCAGGTTGAGAACAAGTCCTTGTACGCAATAAAATATCCGATACGTTCACGAATATACTTTACGGTTTCGGCATCAGATTCAATAAGCGTTTCGATGTCTTCCTGGGGAAAGCCATCTTCTTTCAGAAACTTTAACTCCCTGTCCGAAAGATACTTATAAAATATGAAGCCTAGAATGTAATCTTTATATTCATTGGCCTCGATTTTTGAGCGCATTTTATTAGCGGATTCCCATATTTTCGTGGCGAGTTGTTGCTTATTCATAAGTTCTGTGTATCCTCTCTACCTAATTCTATGTATATTTTAAAATCAAATGTTGATTTCTGTTATTACTCAAGCTTACTGTGGAAAGTGCTTACCGCTTATTCCCTAAGCACGGAAGCATTCTTGAGGTGAGTGAGACACTAGAGGCGAGGTCTGCTACGGCTCTAAGACCAAACGTAGCCACAAAACCAATGAATTTCTCTTACGTGTGACAGTAGACACAAAATGAGGGTCTACACATCCACGCCAACTGGCCAGTGATCATTCGAAGAAAAACCCTCAAACTCAAGCGTACCACATCGAAAAGCACTTTCCTAGATGCCTCTAATTGATAATTCACAAGGGTTCACGGCATTTCTGAGGATCAAACTTCGTTCGAATACTACTCTGTAATACGGTAGTATACCTAAAACATGTCTAATACCAAAAAGTTAGAAAGCCTTACTTGGATATAGACAGGAGTTCTATCAGTGAAAGTCATTATACATCATAAACCTCTGAGGAGTTTTCTGACCTCAGAGGTTTATGATTCTTTCTGATTGTTAACAATCAGTCTAAGCGTAGGCTCGATCTCCTTAAGTTTAAGTGAACCTTTATCCATAGTACAAAGCATTTCAATAAACTCTCTCGGGACGCCACTCTCATTGATTATTTGAAGTTCATTTTTAAAATTATTCTGGAGTAACATCTTTATGCCTTTATTCAATAGAATAGGCTTAGGAACTGGGATTACATCATCTAAGGGTTCTTTTGACCTCATTTTGTGAATGGACATTTGCTTCATTAATGAAGTATACCTGCTCTGATCAATTATCCCTAATTCTTGAGCTCGATATAGCATAGCCGCGATTGATACTTTCCAATATTTTTTCAACTCTATAAAATGAATTAACTTTGTAGAAGTAACTGTCTTTGCAAATGCCTCTGCAGGTAATAGAAAAGCTGATGCAAAGCGATTCGCCTGATGCTCAATAATCTTGAATTCCTCTCTTGAAAGTATATCCTGGTTGTGAATATGGTTGTGCATCAAGCGATGACCAATTTCATGAGCTGCATCAAATTGTCTTCTTGCAGCGGATTCCTTATCATTTCCTAAGAAAATATAAGGACGTCCCTTTCTGGATTGACAGAACGCATCTACCTTCAAGCTCTCCATATCAATTGAAAAAACAGCAATTCCATTTCGTTCCATAAGATTAACTATATTATTGATAGGATTTTCTCCAAGTCCCCAAAACTGTCTGACATTCTCCGCAAGTAACTCTATTGAATCATCATCCCAATCAGTTTGATCAAATAAAGATAAATCAGGTAAGTTTAGTTCAGGAAATTCAATGTACGTTTGCAGATAATCATAAATATATCCAGCAAGCCTTGATTTATTGTATTGAATCTCTTTGTTTTTTTTCGTTGCTGCTGCGGATGCTCTAAAAAAAGTATTACCTATGATATGTTCTTCATAGGTTTTATAGAAAAAACTCTTGGGAAAATCCAACTCCCGAATAATCCCCATCATTGTACTGGATTTAGGCTCATTTTCTCCCAACTCATACTGAGAAATAGCTTGTTTAGAGAGGCCTACTCTAATTGCGAGTTCACCGATACTTAGTCCTCTTACTAAACGTGCCTCTTTGAGTCTGGCTGGAATAATTTTCTGCTCCTCATTAATCATATAACTTTCCTACTTTCATACTGACGGATCAAATTTCAACTTTAGAGGTATATCCTCATCAGTTTGATGTGCTGTCTCTTTGAACGGTATTTTGATATCGTCACTGTCCTCATACACATTAATAGGCTTAACATTGTCTAAACTATTGCTAAGTACCATACTTGTAGTATCCTCCAAAAATATCCAGTCTGTATGATCAGGCAGTAAAGCGCCCTCTCTGATTGAACCATCATGAGGGTCATAAACAACAATTAGACCAAAAGGATAATTCTCCGTACCTAATGGGTGCATTGCCTGCTGGTATTGAATATCTATATCCGGAGAGTCTTCAGGTAATCCTTCTTCAATTAATCTGGGGATATTTGAAACAGAAAAATTCATTCTGTATGTACTGGCACTGTCAAACATATCTTTCTTAGTGGATAATGGTAAGACAAGAACAGATATATTTCTCAGCTTTTCTCTTAAAACGATATAAGGATGGAAGCCCGATTTCTTCTTTTCAATCTCAATTTGTAAATGCGGATACTTCTTAATCGAATTAATTACTTCTGTGTTAACAAGGTCATAACGATTTTTGGGATTCGATGTATCTGTTTCGATATCTGAAAATAGCTCTAGGTATAGCTGATGTCTCTTAAATCCTGATCTAATTCCTTCATATATAACTGTTCTCTGCTCCAAGAGAAGCATACATTTTTGATAAATATCTATACTCATAAATTGTCACCCCTCGTTAATGTCCTCACAATAAAGATATACCAAAACATAGTTTTTGTCTAGTTTCGTTTATATTTATTCTAAAATCGTAAAGTTTAAAATCATATTTAAGTTGATCGTCAACTAAAACTTATTACTACATTATCCGCCCTCACTTAATCGGAGCGCGAGAAATCGAGCGGCTTAATCAATAGCCTCTCTCCATTTTTAGTTGGTCGGACGGCTTCTACCACGAACGCGGCGTACCGCAGCGACAAGAAGGCGCTAAGGTTCGTGGATCCGGACGCTCTCGCCACGGTGTTCCTGCACTGTGAATCGCGTAATGTGGACAAGTCGGGCTGCATCAGATTCCAGGATCAAGTACGACGAAGTCGGCCTTCCATTCATCGTACAAACGGTCGACGTCGTCTTCGATCCGGCGGACATTGCGGAGCTCAGGGCCAAGTGCCGTGGCGCGTTCGCGAACTGGTCATCGGGGAACGTGCCGGCAAGTGGCCACCCTTGCCTGAGCATCTGGTCGAAGTGCCTGCGGATGCTTCCCGGCTGCTCGCCCCGCCGCGAAAGACCGCAATGTCGCCCGCAGGGAACAGCAGGCATCGCCCGTTGCCTACCGCCAGGTGAGCAAGGAGGTCAGCCATGTTTGAAACATTCTACATCCTCAGTGGTGCGCCGTTCTCCCTGGACATGATCTACGAATCGATCATCCTGGAGAAGACGCTCGACGGATTGGCCCAGTCCCTTTTTCCAACTATTTGCTGCTAATGAAAAAAGCCGGGCTGTTCGAATCCCGGGTTACAGACAATGGAAGTACTACAGTAGAAACGAAGAAATGCTTATGCAGCTAGGCGATTTTATCAAGAATGAAATGTATGGCATAATGGAATTGTCTAAGCTTGTACATGAACAAAGAGATATTAAAGGAGTACTTTAGAAGGGAAATGCTCGAAAGCCCTGAATAAGTGACTTCCGAGCATTCCGAGAGTACATCTTAGAATCATGATTTATTCGCTACATTTTAACCGCGGGTCTTCCAAACAACACTTGCTTATCCGAATCAAACAGATTACGATACACCACCTGCCCCCGACTTGAGGAAGCATCTACAACTTTTCCATTCCCCGCATAAATTCCAACATGGGTTATATCCATAAATCTACCGTTGCGTTCGTAGCTCCAAAATACAAGATCGCCAGGGACCAGTTCTGCCGCGCTTACTGTCAGGCCATTTTCTACGCTAAATCGGGCCTGTTCCGCAGCGGTACGCGGTAAGTTGATACCAAGCTGTCGATAAACCCACTGAACGAGATAGCTACAATCTGTAAAGTCATCCTGTCCGGCCTTCGGTTGACTGTACGGATCGCCTAAACGAGTTAGCGCCAATTTGACGACTTCGCTGCCTATTTCTCCCTCGGGCAAATGCTGCCCAATATCCGCAAGCTGCCCCGGCGTCAAGCCAATATCCGTTTCTTTACCCAACATCGCAAACATGAGTGGCCGAAACTCTCCAGACATCATTTCCTTCATGATGTCCATCTGTTCATTTGTAAAGTGATAAGATTCAGCCTGTTGCTCCGCAGTTTTGCTCGAAACGGTAATATGCAAAATGTGTTCATAGCTGGTAGTCGTCTCTTCGCTGGTAGTCCCATCTTCATGCTCTACCGTAACGCTTTCCGTATGTTCGATCGTTTCGATACGGGATTCCAGTTGATTCATGTCCCAAAACACCGATTGGATGATCCCGATCCTTGTTGCATCAAGTGTTGCTACATCCATTCCGTTTTCTGAATCCATAACAGTCTTCACGGCAAAAACGACTATAATATCCATCCAATTATCTATTCGCGTGTTGTCCGCGCTACCGGGGTAATGAAACTCCACCCGGTCTACACGGCCAGCGGACTGCTGTATTTCTGCCAGTCGGTCGGCATACTCAATGTCCAGCTCTTGAACGATTCGGGAAAGCGGCTTTACATCGGCATCCGTGTTTTCACCGGAAACAAAGATGCTGAACGGAGAGGAAATGACAGCAGCTATAGCCATAACAATGCACAGCAATACAATAACGGTGCTACTAATCCCCAAAAGCGCGGCTACCCCTTTGACAAGCAAAGCGGCTGCTTTTACTACCATTTTAATGATCCGAAGATTTAATCGTGCTGCAGCTTGTGCTCTTTGAATGGAGCGGCGGGCAGTCATCGCCATCTGTGCAGTCCGCTGTGCTGTCCTGACGCCGTGCATTTTTCCTTCCGCTTGGGTATCAGAATGGCTTTTAGCCTGTCCTAACCTTTGTCCCGTTTTTATAAATGGCGATAATGTCTTAAACTTCCGTTCTTTACGTTTAATCGTATGGCCTGCTTGCTTGGATATAGCGGAGGGAATTCGGGATGACTGTTGCCTGAAATGCCGCTTCCTCAAGCTTTCGGACGTTAGCGCTTTTAGACGATTCCCACGTACATTTGCTGAATGAGATACCGCGGCGGTAAATGCTCCTTTTTTTCCGGCTGGTTCTTGATGTCTACCTTTCCGATTTAGAATTCGGTCAGGAGAGCTATCTTTGCGAGAAGGATGCGGAAGCCGGGCATTAACCCGGCTTCGTATAAAGCGTTGTTTTCCTGATTGCTGGCTAGATGACAAAAGATATTTGCCATCAACCGGCTTACGGAGATGCAACCTGTGGGCAAGCTGCAATTGACGTGTACCCGAAGGCTTAGTAATTATGGCAACGGGGTTCTGCCTCGCTACCGTATTATCCTCTGACATTGCCCGCTTTTTTTGAATGAGCCTTATCAATCTTTTGTTGATAACCACGCTCATTCCAATTTGAGCACGTACCGTTTTATCTATGGCCGATGCAGAATGGTGCTGCGCATATTCAACTGGAGATTGTGAAGTCGTCTTGTCATTGTCTTTCTGCTGTTTCGTGCGGGCGCTCGAACGTTTTACACGATCCATCAAGTTTGGCAATCTATCCAAACGTTTAATGTCTTTTACAACTGTCCTCGTTTTAATATCCTTCATCGTCCTATTCCACTCCCTTAGCTGGTAGCCATTCAGCGAATTTGTTCAGTCGGACGTTTGAAAATCCTCTCTTGGCTTCTGCAATAATCAGGATAGCGAAGGTGAATCGCTTCAAAAAAATAGGGAGCGTAGCTGCAATCGAATAATTCGTGGGGAGTGGAGTAGCGTTCCCAGCCTGTTTCCGTCCAGCCATTCCACAGATTAAAAGCGAGCCTGCACACGCGAATAGAACTACCGGTTTGCCAAGAGGCCGCAAGACCTTCAGGTTTAATGCCCCCATTAGAAAAATCAAACAAATCGCGGATATGACTCCGGGTATCTCGGGAAATGCCTAATGTGTAGAAAAGTGCCCGATGGTAGCCGTCATTGCATTTCCTTTCGTCCAGCATTTGATAGTAGAATTCCTCGTGTTCTACATCTCGAAATAGAATCGGATTCATTGATACCTGCCCCTCTCATAGAAAATGAGCGGCTGGTTATAACCAGCCGCTTTCTGAACATGGCCTTCTATAAAACTGTTCATTTTGGCACGAAAACCGGACCCTTCGATGAAAAAATTACATATTTTTGAGCAAGTGTCCCATTTGTCTCAAGCCTCTTTGGATAGATTTACGAACAGCCCGTTCATCGACATGCTCGGCTCTGGCAATCGCGACTTTGCTCATGCCTAGAAAAAAGTGAGCATAAATTCGTCTTGCGGATTTCTCCGGCAACTGGCACAAAGCCTCATAAAGCTGCTGCCGGGAAAGCTTGCGCTCGTAAGCTTCCTCCGATGAAAGTGAAAGAAAGAGAATATCCTGCTCAATACCGTCATTCCGATCAAGCGAGTAATAAGCTTGATGGCGATACACGCGTAACCTGTATGCGCTTTCATGCAAGTCGAAGCGACGGATTTCTTGCGCAACTTCTTCATCCACATCAACCCACACATCCGTCTTAAAAAAGGGATACATATCCCGCAAGTTAATCCTTTTCATATTCGTCCCTCCATTTTGGTTTTTAGGCAAACCAAAACAGAGGGGGGAGAGCGACAGCCTAAGCTTCCTTTAAAGCGTTTGTGAATAATCTCAAAAAAACAAAAAAGACTTTGCCACAGAGCATGCCAACGCTCCATTGCGGCTAAGTCTGAAAGTGATCGTGTTAAAAACCGTAGAACAGACACATAAAAAGATCGCGGCTTGATATTACAGACAACTGGGCTGGGGGCACATAAATATCAGCTCCATCCTCACATGGCAACACCATGCGAGAAGAAAAGCCATCTGTTTATGTTGGTGCTGCCATCCAGAATAAAAAAGAGCGCCTCGCGACTCTTCCTGATAAGGAAAAGAAGCGGCGCTCGATGCCTGATTATGAGAGAACGGTATAGGAGGGACAAACAGACAATCCTGATTATACAGCTTCAGAAACGGCTCGCTCTAGCCCAAAACAAAAAAACAGGCTTTCCGAAACCGGATGGCCTGTTTGCCTCTCAACATACTGTTCCTGTCTTGTTCACGATACCATCTTATCATGAAAACCGTGCAAATGGGGTGCATAATTGGTGCATATTGGATGCATTCCCATTTTATGTTCGGTGCATGTTCGGTGCAAAAAGAGTGCAACAAAGTTATTTTGAAGAAGAATTTCTAATCGGATTCCTTATCATTCGGCTTGCGCCACTTCAACAAGTGTTCTATATGTTTGAGTAAGAAGGCCACTTCATCCTCTGGACAAAACTTTAACAATTGGATTAACTGCTCCAACGGCTGTAAGCGAGGCGATTGGTCAAATGAAAACAATTGATGCAATTCGATCCTCAAGCCATTGGCGATTTTTTGTATATTTTCCAAGGATACATTTTTTAACCCGCGTTCGATTTGTCCGATATAATTGGGATGCAGATCCGCTCTTTCAGCAAGCTGCTCCTGCGTCAACCCCAGTTTTTCCCTTAATGCCCGAATTCGTTGACCAAAAACTTCCCTTATGGATAACAATATGACCACCACCTTATGTTTTCAGCTTATAAGGTGGATTTTCACAAATGAACACACGATAAGTTCCCTATTTATAAAACTCATAGTGTCTGTTATAATGAATTCATCTACTAGCTTTTATTGGGGTCGGAAAAAAACGAACTCGAAAAGATTAGACATGCAATTACGGGGAACCTTATAATAGAGGTTAGGTTTATATCCTTGCATTTTTATTTCTGCTCACCAAAAAAAGATGCGCAATAGCATCTTTTTTCGGATACTGATCTTTTACTTTTCATCAAACGGGTCATATTCCAATAATGCTGTTCGGCTTTTAATTTTGCGGTATATTTTCTGCAAAATTCGTTTCCGATGATAGAAAAACGCGCGGCGCGATAATCCCAAGCGGTCCATGGCGGTTGAAAACGCCAGTTGATCTTGATATCGCAATTGAACGAATCGTCTTTCCTCTGGGGTGAGAGCCGAGAAAGCGAATTCGATCAATCCGATTCTGGATTTAAGAAACGGTATTTCATGCTCGGTGATTTCCAAACGATGAATGACTGTGCGAAGCAACGCGTCATTGGGTTGGCCGTAGCCATGGATCGCCACTTCATGCAACGCTTTGGTCAAGCCCGGAATATGCACAAGCTCTGTTTGCGCATATTCCAGCCGTGCTTTCCAATCCGCATAAGCCATTAACCAAGTCTCAACTTTTTCATAAGGGGTTATTTGTTCAACTAGCAACATAAGTCTCTCCCCCCGTTTCCTATCCGGCTATCCAGACATAATTCACACTCCATTTCTTTTCGACACATGTCGATCATCCTTTCATTCATCATTTTGGGGACAACCCAAACGGTGAATGAGAAAAAAGAACCACGTTGAGCTTGTCCCGTTCTTCACATGACAGACTCCACCTATCCAATGCATCATCCTTTAGTTGCTTTTGCCACAAATCCCTCCTATTCATAGTGGGTCATTTATCCTTATCCATATCCCACCTTACCCCTCATTGTACCTATTTCCGATGTCATTCGGCAGGGTGATTTATTTATCACCCTTAAACCTGTGAATCCTGTCGAAGTAGATCGTATTTCGTCACCTCAAAGAGCATCGTGCTATTTATTGTCCATAATATCCACTAGTCCAAGCCGCCTTGCCTTTTCTGCTGCTTCTTTGATCGATTTTGTACCGAGCTTTCTCCTAATATGACGAACGTGCGTCTTCATCGTATTTGGTGAAATACCCATCAATTGGATCAACTTGGGCTGGGAATGACCTAAACTGATTAATTGAAGCACTTCCCTTTCAGTCATAGTCAACTTACAACTAAGTTCCTGGCGCTTCAGCCGGATGAGTTCCTCGCGAAGTACCTTCGATGCTCTCGGATGTAAGGATGAGCTACGGTGATACGCTTCCCGAATTGCGATAACGATGTCTCGCATATCGGTTTTGCTTATAAAGTTTACCGCCCCGACTGTAAATGCCTCGACGATCGTTTCAGGATCTGTACTTGAGGCCATAGCAATAATAGGAACATCTTTTTTTGCGAGAATGTCCTTTGTAGCATCTAACCCATCACGCCCAGACGACTGTAGCGTTGCATTCACTACCACAACATCCACGTCCAACTGTAAACTAGCTCGCAATGCCTCTTCTTTGGTGGCAGAAGTGTTAATGAGATGAATATCCGTCGCTTTTTTGAGCAATCCTGCAAAGCGACTGCACCATTCTCGGTCACTATCCACTAGCACTACATTAATACAATCTTTGCTTTTCTCAGATATCATAGGCAATTCCCAATGAAAGTCTATTCTGGATATCATACTGCCCTCCTCAGTTTTCTAAATAAACAAATAACAAAAACACGACCCCATAGGCCGTGTATGGCAAATTGGGTAGCCCGGCGGTCATCACTTGAACAGTGAGAAGATCCGTGGCTTTGCGTCACTGCCTTTCGACAGTTTTGCCGTTTTCCATATTGAGTTGCCGGTCAACCGAAATCGCGATGCAGACTTAGGTGTTGATTTCATTTAGTTGACATCAAATAGAGTAATACGTTTGCTTGATGTTACTAGAGATTCTCTCTCTCTGCTACAACATCATGTTCGTTTTAATTTGTCACACAATTTGTTATGCAATTTGTTATACAATTTGTCATTCCAGCTAATGAATGGTGAGCCGATTTCCCGTCACGTCAACCGAATGGTCCTTGACCGGCAGATGCTCGATCTCTCCCAGCCGAAATTCTGTATTGGTAAATCCGCTTTTGCTCGCATTTTCGCGGGCGCGGCTGACCATTTCCGGTGTCATATCCACACCAATTACGCGGCCGGATGCGCCTACCTGACGAGAGGCAAGAAAGCAATCAAACCCGCCGCCTTTGCCCAGGTCCAGCACAACTTCTCCCGGTTGCAACCCGGCAATGGCTTGCGGATTGCCACAGCCGAGGCCAAGGTTCGCCCCATCCGGAACGGCTGTCAGTTCTTCTGATGGTAGCCCATTTTAGAGGAAACGTCTACGGGCGACTCGCAGCAAGTATTGGCTGGCGCACAACAGGACTCCGCCCCTACGCCCTGTAAGGCGATTTCCTTATACCGATTACGAACGTTTTGACGAATATGATCACTACTCACTTGATTCATGAAAGATCACTCCTTAGTTTAATTTTATAAAATCAACAGCAGCCCATAGAGCAGCAGGCCGTTGGTGTTGCACGGATGATTTGTTGTCTGCTGAAGAATCGGCCAGAATGCTTTTGCATGGCGGCTGACCATTTCCACGCTTCTCTAGCGGATCGTTCAATTTCCCTTTGGCGTTGTTTCATGAGCATTTCCACAGCAAACCAATTGAGGTTCATGTCGGTCCCATCCTTTATCGATAATGTGTTACGACTTCAAGGAGCCATCCTATAGCGATGGGCCTGCGGTGCAGTAATATGCTGTACATAGGCTGAAGCGCTTTGGCTGATCGCCTTGTCTTCGGCTGAGACAACTCCATAATGGACAAAATGAGGAAGAAAGTACATTCCGGTCAAATTCGCCGTCGCTTGGAGGGGCTGGTTAGTTCGCTGATCGTGTAATGGCTGTATCCGCCCACCCGGTACGAATGCTCCGTCCGCTAATCGATATGGCCAGAATGAGTTCCTTACCTTGCAGCGCTTTCTCTCCCGATCCATATGCCCAGCCATACTTTAGCACTTCCTTAACGGGGGCGCAGGATTTTCTTAATTACAGGCAAATCTTGAGAGGGAGGGGCAAATTTATCGAAAATTACTATACGGAGTACCGCCAACAAAACGAAAACGTACGCTAAGGATATTTATATGAGTCAACAGCCATATATGCGCAAAAACAGGCTCCCTAGGCAGCCTGTAGTTTATTGAAATCGCTCTCCTCAAACATGTGAATTACCACAGATAATATACCTTACCCAGCGCAACAGGATAATTTGGATACATCTTTATTAAACGTAAGAGCCGCCAGTTTTAATCCTTCAGCCATCGTTAAATATGGAGCTAGGCTGTCGCGTAAATCTTCAACCGTTAAACCGAATTTTACAGCAAGTGTGGCGGCGTAAATCACATCTCCTGCATTTTCGGCGACAATATGAACGCCGAGCACCTTTAACGACTTGGAATCAGCAACTAATTTAAAAACGCCTGTTGTTTCGCGATTTACAAGTGCTCTAGGCACCGAATCCAAAGGAAGAATAGAAGTCTTCACCTCATATCCTTTTGCCTTGGCTTGCTCTTCTGTAAGTCCTACTGTCGCCAACGCCGGTGAAGTGAACGTGACCCCCGGAACAGTTTCAAGGTTTACTTTTTTCTCTAACCCACCAACTGCATTATCCGCCGCGATGCGTCCTTCATAGGCAGCCACGTACACAAACTGCGGACCCATCGTCACATCGCCTGCGGCGTAAATCCTAGGATTTGAGGTTTTTAAAACATCATCGACCACGATTTCGCCTTTGGAACCAATAATGACGTTTGCGGCACGAAGATTCAGTGCTTCGGTATTTGGTTTTCTGCCGGTCGCAATAAGCAACTGTTCGGCTTCAATGACTTTCTTTTCACCGTTTACGGAAAGATGGACGTGTTTAAGGTTGCCAGTTGTTTCAACGCGGTCATACGTGGCACCCGTAATCAAATGAATCCCTTGTTCCGTTAAGGCTTTCGTCACCGCTTCGGAGATTTCAGGATCGTACTCTTTAAAGATTCGCGGACTTCTTTGTATTAACGTAACTTCAGTACCTAAGTTGTGAAACAGTTGACCTAATTCCATGGCGATATACCCTGAACCAATAACAGCAAGTGTTTTAGGTAATTGTTTAAGGTCCAGCAGTGACGTGCTTGTCAAATAATCAACGTCTGTTAATCCTGGAATATCCGGAATCGACGGTGCAGCTCCTGTCGCGAGTAAAAACCGTTTAGCAGTAAGCTTTCGCCCACCGACTACGATGGTTTTTTCATCAACGAATTTCGCTTCCCCGCGAATGAGTTCAAATCCGTACTCACCAATCAAATGTTCATACTTTTGTTCACGCATTTCGGCTACAAGCTCATTTTTTTGTTCAACCAATTGATCCAAATCAACGGCAACAGCGGAAGTATTTAGCCCCAAGAAAGGGTTGTTTTTCGCGAAGTGATTGATTTCACCGGCCCGAAGCAAGGTTTTCGATGGTACGCAGCCAATGTTCACGCAGGTTCCGCCTACGGTCCCCCGCTCGATGATCGCCACTTTTGCTCCATATTCGACCGCTTGAATCGCGGCGGAAAAAGCGGCTCCACCGGAACCAATAATCAGAAAATCATAGTCACCCTCATCGCTGAGCACTGGAACAGTATGGGAGTCGAGAACTTCCGCATCCCCGGATTGATATTCGGCCTCATTGATGGCTTTTTTCGCTGTTTCAATCTCTACGTCATCCGGAAATTCAAACGTCGCTTCTCCGCGACGAAAACTCGCTTCAATATTCGCAGCTCCAATCTGTTCAAGTGCTGTCGTAACGTGTTCTTCACAGCCGGTGCAAGTCATACCTTGAACGTTGATCCGGTATTTTTTCATTTTTTTATCCTCCCGTTACACCAAATCCATATTGGGTAACCGATGTTTGAATCTGCTTCAAATCGGTTTTCTTATCATCAAAGGCAACCGTAACTTTCCCTTTGCTTCCCATGGGTTCAATGTCGACTTTGCTAACCCCGTCTACCTTTTGAATTGAATCTTGAATGACCGAAGGCGGGCAACATTCCAACCCCATCACCGTGAACGACACGGATTGATTCGCAATAGTTGTACTTTGCCCAGCTGTTGCTGATTTTTCATTGTTCCCACATGCCGTACCCAATAGTAAAAGAGATAATAACACTATGATACCCATCGTTCTTCTCACGCAAAACACCTCTTTCTTATAGCTTTCCTGTTTCAGCCAATCCTAAATAAAGAAACGCGCCTAATACTAAAATGGTCGTCATCCATAATGTGACGACCGTACTTTTCTTTTTGCGTTTTCGTCCATAAACCAAATAAAAGGAAACACCAAGAAATACTAACGTCATAATCATTAAAAACAGCTGGTGCTTGATCGAAAAAATCGCTAGCGTTCCTGCCAAACTGGATAATCCAAGGGGAATGAGGATCAAGGGTCCCAGGCAACAGCTGGACATGAGAAAAGTTCGATAGTACCGCTCCCCAGCTAGTTAGTTTTTCTCTCAACTCATTCACCTCATTTTCGCTCTGGAACCGCGCAGCAGTCGTGTGTCGCATTGGTTTTTGCTTGTTTGTCGGTTCGTTTGAACATCATCCAAAGAGAGATCACAAATAAAACGGCCAAAATAACGCTAGCTGCGGTTTGATAGGCAGCAAAATAGGCACCAAGCGTTGTACCGGCAAGTAGAGGAACAATCAAAATGAGATGACAAGGACACGAAAGCAGAGCTAAAAAGCCCCATCCCCATTTTTTTGTATGTTCTTTCATTTGATGTCCTCCTTTTCTTTTGGATCATCGTCAATCAACGCTTCGATGATGGGGCATTCATGTATCGCTTTTTCATCGGGGCAGCGGTCTTTTAAATCGTTTAGCATCGTTTCGATTCGTTGAAGATCTCTAATTTTTAACCGAACATCTTCAAGCTTTTGCACAACAAAATCATTCATATCCGCACATCTCACATCGTCTTTATCCACGACACCAAGCAATTTATCGATTTCGGACAATGTAAAGCCAAGCTCCTGTATGCGTTTAATAAACAGGATTCGGTTGATCGTTTCTTCCGGATAAAGCCTGTAGCCTGCATCCGATCTCACGGGTTCAGGAATTAAACCTTTCCGTTCGTAATATCGCAGCGTTTCTTTGTTAACGTTACTTAGTTTGGAAATATCTCCTGAACGAAACTTCATCTTGTCTCACCCCGTAATAAACTATAAACCCTGTACTATAGTACACAGTCAAGGATTATTTATGTAGAATCGTGTGTATTTTAGCATTATTTCCTTATGCCATTATGTGAACGAGCATAGCCTTCACTTGAGGCAGTTCACCCCGTATATGGCCCCGGTGGTAATATTCTCCGTTTGTGACCGTTCAACTACGGTTTAACGGCTTTGAAAATCACCTCTCGTGCTGTCATCTTCCCATTTCCCCTAAAATCCGGTGAACCCTCCATACAATCGAATTAGCCATATCGTTATCTGCGTCATCTGGTCGGTATACAACAAAATCCCAACCACCACCATTAAACCTCCGCCAATTTTCATCATTTTATTGGAGTATTTCATGATCCATTTCATTTTTCCGATAAAAAACGCCATGATGAAAAAGGGAAGGCCAAATCCTAGTGTATACGCCAAAACATACAATATTGCTTGGTCAGGATTTGTGATGCCCAGAGCAACAATCGCAGATAAGATAGGGCCCACGCAAGGCGTCCATCCGGCCGCATACGTAATACCCACCAATGTCGAACCGACATAGCCGGAGGGTCTCGTCTTCCATGCGAACCGTTTTTCTCGCATAAGTAATTGAGGTTTGAACACCTCGAGCATAACAAGTCCCATTATGACAATCAAAATCGCACCCAATTGACGGATTAGTGTACGATTGTTAGCAAACACATCCCCTAATAGGCTGGCCGATAATCCTAGAGCAACAAAAATAATGGAAAATCCGAGGATAAAAAACAACGTATGCAGCAAGGCTTTACGTTGAAAGAGACTTTGCCGTTCGTTTAAATCTTTGGTAGAGATACCCGTAATATACGAGATATAGGACGGGTACAAGGGAAGACAGCAAGGAGAAATAAAAGATAAAAAACCGGCCCCAAACGCCAACCAAATCGTAATATTTTCAGGGTTCAAAAACCATACCTCCTTATCACATGAAACTAAAGATTTTAATCTTTCTAGTAAACATGCTACGATAGGCAAAACATACCCTAGTTTCAAACAGACTAGAATAGAGGGAATGCCATGCGTAGGACAATGATCCTGTTATCGAAATCTTTACAAATATCATTTGTTTACTCGATCATCGGCGCGCTTATCATCATAAATGTGATAATAGGCAGCCTTTTGTACGAAAAGGTGACAGGGAAGCCGCTTTTGGCTTGGCGTTCACCTCAGTCGGAACCGTTATTGTTGCCTGAACAAAAATCAATCCCAATGCAAGGTGTCTCACCATTACCCCAAGTAAACACTGTAAAGCTCGATGCGCCTTTGATTAAACAATTGCCAGAGTTGTATAACGGGTGTGAGATCACCAGTTTAGCCATGTTGCTCCAGTTTCATGGCATCGATAAGAATAAAATGGAGCTTGTCGGCGAAATGAAAAAAGATCCAACCCCAATGAAAACAGATGCGAATGGCAACATTACTTATTGGGGAGACCCGAATCTCGGTTTTGTCGGGGATGTCACCGGCAATCAAAAAGGATATAGCATCTATCACTCGGCTTTATTGCACGTGTTAAAAAACTATATTCCAACCGCTGTCGATTTAACCAATCAGTCGTTTGACACACTTGAACAACAAATGGCGCAAGGAGTACCTGTTATTGCATGGACAACCATAGCATATGTAGAACCCTCACAATGGGTCATCTGGGATTCGCCTACCGGACCGGTTCGTGCCACGTTCTCTGTACATAGCGTACTTTTGGTTGGATATGACGAGCAGTACGTCTACGTCAATGATCCCTTATCCGGCGTGAAAGGGCAGAAGGTGGATAAGCAGCAGTTTATCAGGAGTTGGGAAGCGCTTGGAAAACAAGCCCTATCCTATACGCCGCCCAATAAGTAAAAAAAGTAGCATCGTCATGGTTTAATGCAAAGATGGAGCCAACCAGTTAGTTCCCCATTGAAGCAGAAAATATAACAGGATACCGATAAAGAAAAACAGCATCGCGCGGCGATCCCCGGATGCATTCACCACAGGAAGTAAATCGGTGGCGGCAACATACAAAAACACCCCTGCCGAGAAAGCAATCGCAACGGCAACCGTTTGTTCCCCAGGCAAATAAAAGTCGGCGAGCATAAATGCCGTCAGCGCACCTGCCAATGTAGAGATTCCTAATAAAAGTGCGGCGCCCATTGCCTTTGTCCTGCTTTTGGAAAGAATAAAAATAATGGATGAAATCGTAAGTCCATCCGGTATTTTGTGAAGAATCACGGCAATAAAGACCGTAATGCCCAAACGAAAATCGACCTCAAAACTGGCTGTGATCGACAACCCGTCAAAAAAAGTATGGATGATCATACCAGCCATAGCACCGATTGCGGTACTTTTTTCGTGCTGTGAGGCATGCGTTTCCTCGCCGAAATGAAAATGACCGGCGACATATTGCTGGAAAAAGTAAATCGCCAGTAAACCGATCAGGATGAAAATAGGGCTTGAGGAATCATGCTCCAAAGACTCCGGAATAAAATCTAAAATGGCAATAGAGATCAAAAGTCCTGCGCTTAAAGCCATCAAAGCATTCAGACCGCTACGCGACCAATGACGTTTTAACACAAAAGCGAGGCCGCCGATCACATTGGCGGCCGCCGCCAGAAATACATAAACCAAACTGCCCCAATTCAGCACAACCACCCCGATCTACTCCGGCAAGCTCTGACTCGATGCCTTATCCGCTCTGGATGCCCGGAGCGTGTCAATCATGACCATAATGACCCCTGTCGTGATGAACACATCCGCCATATTAAATACCGGAAAATTGAAAAATGTGAATTCAAGCATGTCCACGACTTCGCCATGCAGAGCGCGATCTACAAAATTACCAAGTGCTCCTCCAAAGATCAGCACTAATGCGTAAGCGAGGAATTTTTGTCCGCGGTAAATTTTACGCAAGTAAATGATAATACCAACAAGCACGATGGCAGTCACCAAAATAAAAAACAGCCGCTGGTTTTGCAAGATCCCAAATGCGGCCCCCCGATTTCGAATGGATGTCAGTTGGATAAAGCCCGGAATAAGCGGTATCTTTTGACCGATATCCATATACGTCGCAACACTCCATTTGATCAATTGATCAACGGCAAAGGCGATAAAGGCTACAACATAGTAACGAAGCACAACACACTTCCTTTCAAAGGATAGAGTCAGGGATATTCACCCCTAACTCAACCTGAATATTTTGTTTTATGCCTTATTCCTTAACTCTCATCAGTCGCAAACCGTTTAATGCAACCAGGAGCGTTGCTCCCATATCGGAAAGGATAGCAATCCAAAGCGTTAACCAACCCGGGATGACCAATAATAAGGCAATAAATTTAATAGCTATTGCAAAGGTAATGTTAGCCTTAATTATATTTAGAGCTTTACGGCTTAATTTAATAGTGAATGGAAGTTTTCTTAAATCATCTCCCATTAGAGCAACATCAGCCGTTTCTAATGCTGTATCCGTACCAGCCCCACCCATTGCTATTCCAACAGTAGAAGCTGCCAACGCAGGGGCATCATTGACTCCATCACCAACCATTGCTACCTTACCGTACTCGGATCTTAATTGTTTAATATAGTCTAATTTGTCCTGTGGCATCAGTTCTGCCTGAATATCCGATACTCCAACATGCCCGCCTATCGCATTCGCAGTACCTTTGTTATCACCCGTAAGCATAACGGTTTTTTTGATGCCAAGTTGATGCAGCTTTTGAATGACTTCCTTACTTGTTTCACGTACTTCATCAGCTACTGCAATAACAGCAAGCATTTCTTTTTCAGTTCCAACTACCATCGCTGTTTTACCTTGGTTTTGAAGAGTCGTTACATTTTGCTCTAGTTTTTCATTGAAACCAGAAGCTAATAATTCCTTAAAGAGTTTTGGACTTCCGATATAATAGGCCGTTCCGTTTACAATACCTTTAATTCCTTTACCTGTAATAGAAGAAAAGTCCTCAACCATTACGTCAGAATAAGATATATTCTCCTGCTCAGCTTTTTTCATGATGGCTGAAGCAAGAGGATGTTGGGAACGGTATTCCAATGCAGTGATAATGGACAACAGTTCTTTGTCGTTCGTCTTATTGTTCAACACGTTGAAATCAGTTACAACTGGGACTCCTTTTGTTAATGTACCTGTTTTATCGAATGCGATGGCCTTTAAGGCACCCATTTCTTCTAAATAAACCCCGCCTTTTATAAGGACACCTTTTTTCGCTGCATTCCCAATTGCTGAAACAATCGAAATCGGAGTGGAAATAACCAATGCACAAGGGCAACCAACAACTAGAACCGCTAAACCTTGATAAATCCATGTCTCCCAACTTCCATCAAAGAAAAGTGGAGGAACAACTGCGACTAAAGCCGCAATGATCATGATGATTGGCGTATAATATTTTGCGAATTTCTCAACAAATGCTTGAGATGGAGCACGTTCACCCTGTGCTTCCTCTACAAGATGAATAATTTTAGATATCGTTGTATCTTCTACCAGCTTAGTTATTTTTACCTCAAGTAATCCTTCTTCATTTAGAGTACCTGCAAATACGTCATCATCAACCGTTTTCTCAACAGGGACTGACTCACCTGTAATGGCTGCCTGATTGACTGCAGAGTAGCCACTTACAACCACACCATCCATAGCAATCTTTTGACCAGGTTTGACAATCATGATATCTCCAACCGCGATATCATCGACATGGACCATCATTTCTTGTCCATTCCGTCTAACGAGGGCTTCCTTTGGAGCGATGTCCATTAATGAACGAATCGATTGTCTTGCTTTATCCATAGAGAATCGTTCTAGAGCTTCACTGATTGCAAAGAGTATGACAACAAGGGAAACTTCAGCCCATTCTCCTATAATGCCACCACCTATAACAGCTACTGTCATAAGGGTTTTCATGTCAAAGTCAAAATGAATCAAGTTTTGTAAACCGATTTTAAAGAGTGATAATCCACCGATTAACATAGATGCTACAAATAATAATGTAGTAACAATGTTCTCATCCCCATTAACAGATGATGAAAGGTAACCAAAGACAAGAAATAAGGCTGAATAGAGTAAAGTGCTGTGCTTTTTATAGAACGGAACTTTTTCTTCCTTTTTCACCTCTTTAATTTCTTGATTAGCTACTCGTACAGGTTTTTCCGGAGCCACTTTAAGATTTTCAAAAGCTCCTGCCTTTTCAAGTTCCTCAATTGTTGCTTCACCATAAACGGAAATTTTAGATGCTCCAAAATTCACTTTGGCATCTTGAACCCCTGGAAGTTCCATAACATTTTTCTCAAATTTCCCTGCACAATTCGCGCATGTGAATCCTTCGACGCGGTATACGTTTTTGTCATCCAATGGTTCAGCCACTTTACTCAACGCCAACAACCTCCTTTTGATGATCAATGGCAAGCATTATCATTTGTTTAAGCTGCTCATCTTCCAGTGAATAAAAAACAAGTTTACCTTCTTTGCGATACTGTGCAATCCCCATGTTCCGCAGCAACCGTAAATGATGGGAAGCCGTCGCCATCGTGGAGCCGATAATATTGGCCACATCACAGACGCATAACTCGTCCTCATCGCACAGGGCATAAGCAACCTTTAGCCGCGTATAGTCTGCAAGCACTTTAAAGATTTGCGCCATATCCTGAAGATCATTTTTGCTTATTTTTCCCCGGACTCGATTGACCTTATCCTCGTCATAACAAAAGATCTCGCATGTATCTTGGTTCTTCATTCCCCATCACCTCAATCTAATATTCATTTGATTATTATATTATGCTTGCGCCAATGTTTTGTCAAAGGAAAACATAACTAAATATGAATGGGATAGCCAAGGGCAACTTCTGCCGCTTCAGCCGACAACTCTCCAAGTGTAGGATGCGCATGAATCGTGAGGGCTAGATCTTCCATGGTCGTCCCCATTTCAATCGCCAGGGCAATTTCCGGAATCAAATCAGACGCGTTTGTGCCGACGATTTGCCCGCCAAGGATCAAACCTGTTTTCTTATCGCCTACCAGCTTAACGAATCCCTCGGACGCACTCAAAGAGAGAGCACGTGCATTTGCCGCAAACGGAAACTTGCCAACCATGATGTCATATCCCTTCTCTTTGGCATCAGGTTCGCTAAGTCCTACGGAAGCAATTTCTGGATCGGAAAACACGACCGCAGGTATCACTTTATAGTCGAAGGCACTTGGTTGGCCAGCTATGGCTTCAGCAACTACTTTTCCTTCGTATGAAGCTTTATGCGCCAGTGCAGGGCCAGCGATAATATCGCCAATCGCATAAATATGAGGAATAGACGTTCGCCCTTGTTGATCGACTTCGACCAGTCCCCGCTCTCCAATTTTTACCCCAATCCGGTCCAGACCGAGTTCGCCATCAGTATTGGGTCGGCGTCCTACTGTCACAAGAACATAATCGGCTGTCACTTGTTGTTCGGTCTGATCTACCGTAAAGGTAACCGTGATTTCATCAGCCGACTGTTGGGCGGATTGAGCCATGGCGTTCGTGTATACCGTTACGCCAAGGGAATCCAGATTTTTTTTGACAATCCGGGTAATTTCACTCTCGAATCCAGGCAGAATCGACGGTGAACCTTCCAAAATGGTTACTTTCGTGCCGAACTTCGCGTACATTTGGCCAAGCTCAATACCGATATAGCCACCGCCGATGACGACCATCCGCTCAGGGATTTCGGTAAGGGTGAGTGCTTCCGTGGAGGACAAAATTCGATTCCCATACGGGAATGCTTTTAATTCAATTGGGCGCGATCCGACAGCAACGATACAATCGTCAAATTGGTATCGGAGCGATTCTTGTTCATTATAGAGACGGGCTTCCCGATCGTTTATGAACAGCGCCTCTCCTTTGAAGACCGAGATTTCATGCTTTTTGAGTAAGGATTGAATACCCGTTTTGAGGCGATTCACCACTTTCGTTTGTTTCCACTGTTGAATCTGTGAAAAATCAATATCAACGCCTTTCGCTTTTAACCCGGATATGCCGCTTTCCAGCATTTGTTCATAACGATGCGCCGCTGATATCAGCGCTTTGGACGGCACGCAGCCGCAATTGAGACATACACCTCCAAGTTCCGATTTTTCCACCAGCAACACTTTCTTGCCGAGCTGCGCGGCTCGTATAGCTGCAACATAACCCCCAGAACCACCGCCGATTACCAACAACTGAGTGTGCATGCTTGCGTCACCTACTACCATTGTGTTTCCCTCCAGTTCATCATTTCGATTTTCATGAACGTTATCCAAAAAGCCTTATGAGATATGCAAATGAATCACCATGCAGCATGATCGAAATACCTAATGCGATAAATACCAGTGGAACAATGACACTTCCATACTTTTGCAAAATCCTGAGAATGGCCGGGAAGCTTGCCAGCCGGTATGCAAGGAAACACCATACGGCGACCATCACAAGGAATACAATCGTGATGTATAAAAGTGACGCGTTCCCTTGGGTCGTAAAATATGGAATGTATATACCCAGATTATCACCACCGTTGGCAAAGGTAATCGCAGCGACCTTACCAGTTAGTGGTCCAAACAAACGATTGTTTGATGGTTGCGACTTTAGATTGCCCAATTTCTCAAGCGCTTCTTCTGCCTCATCTTCTTCCTCCTTTTTGAGGAACATTCGGATACCAAGATAAATGGGTATCAACCCAAGAAAACCAGCCCATTCGGGCGGCAAAAATGTAAATCCGAAAGCCCCTAATAGGCTCAATACAACGAGCAACCCAAACCCAAGATATTGTCCTAGAACAACTTGTGCGTGCCGCGCTTTCTCAATCTGTGCGAAAAAGATCATCAGTACAAAAATGTCGTCAATGTTGGTCACGATGAACGTGCCAATAGCGGAAAGAATTAATGTGAGTGACATGGTAATGACTCCATCCATTGGTATATTTCTTTAGCCTTCATGTTCTTATATCCAAATAATTATTTGATTATACATTACAATTTAACAAATGTTAACTCTGTACAGCTATTGGGGCAGTAGCAGCGAAGCTAACTTCACCGCATTGCTGTTTTATTTCTTCGCTTTGTATAAAGAAAGGGTTCCGTATACTGTCATGAACTTATCCGTCTCTTTAGATTTAGTAAAACCGGCCTTATCGATAATTTGCGGTATCAGGCCATTTACATTATCTGCTGTCGTTTTAAAACCATCGAGGATTTGGATTGAAAGGAACGCAATGCGCATGAGCCGATTTTGCGACTTTCCCCAATCCGCTATGTGAAGTTCACCTTGTGGTTTAAGTACACGAAAAATTTCTTTAAGTGTTCGGAGTTTATTTTCTAAAGTCAAATGATGAAACATTAGACTCGTGACAACACGATCAAATGAGTGGTCAGGGTAGGGGAGTTCAAACGACGTTCCTTGATTAAATATGATGTCCATTCCCATATCCACTGCTTTTTTCTTTGCAATTTGGAGAACATTCGGATCAATATCGAGTCCGGTTACTTCTGCTTTCGGGTAAGCTTGTTTTAAAAGAAGGGTTAATGTACCGGTCCCGCATCCTAGATCAAGCACTCGCTGCCCCGAATCAACTTGAATTTGTCTAATTAATTTGTTCTTGAAGGTAGACTCCCTCATAGTCCAGCGAAGTATTGGATCATACAATGATGTTAGCCAGTGAAATCTTAGAGCTGGAATAAAATCTCTATGGTCTTGTTTACGCATCGTTCACCCTCAATCCGGCCATGTTGCCAGTAATTTAAGCTTCAATTTTACGAAGTATGATTTTCCGATACATACCGTTAAATAAGGCAGACTCATCTTCCTCCACTCGAATATGGCTTGCTTTCGTATGGTTTTACGACTTGTTCAAAATGACGGCCAATGTCCGTCCCCATCATTGCTACGAAGGGACGAAGGAATTTCTTAATTACGGGCAATTCCTGCGAGGGAGGGGCAAATTTATCGAAAATGACTATACGTCCCCCAGATCCAGTAACCCGCATCATTTCTTGAAAACACTGATCCGGATCGGGTACGACAGATAGGATCAGATTCGCAATGACCATATCGAACGATTCCGGAGAAAAGGTCAAATCTTGCGCATCCATTTCTGTGAACGTAAAGTTTGGTGCATCATATGTATTTCTTGCTTTATTAAGCATTTCGGATGACAAGTCGATTGCAGTAACAGAAATATCTTTGCCCATAATGAACTGCAAGTCTGCTCCCGTACCTACGCCCACAAAAAGAATTTTGCTTCTCGGCTTAATGTCGAGGTTCTCAAAAATCTTTTTCCGGGCGTTTAAAAAAGGGCCAGAATTAAAGAAATAATCATAAAAGGGAGCCCATAATCGATAAATCACTTTGTTCCAAGAGTTATTCATAGTCGATTATTACCTTGACTTGGTCTTTGAACATTTCGTCCATCAAGTACATTTTGTACCTTTCGGACCTTAGGCTCTTTATAACAGTAAATTTCGCATGAGTCCTTCTCTTTCCCATTCATATCTTCACCTCTTCAATCAAATGTTAATTTGATTATTATAATACACCGAATTCCTCGTATATTCAAGTACATATTTGATTATTCCTCGGCTTGAGAAAAAATATTCATTTCGAAAATATTTTTGGCCCCCGAATATTGGGGTAGTACTAGCGAAGCTGTCACCACCAGCAAAGTAGACAGTTATATATGTAAATTAATTTTACTACGGTGTCTCCCAGGTGGAACCGAAGTTCTTTACATTGGCGGCCACCGCCAGAAATGCATAAAACAAACTGCCCCAATTCAGCACAACCATTCCGATCTACTCCGACAAGCTCTGACTCGATGCCTTATCCGATCTGGATGCCCGGAGCGTGAATAAACAAAGAATATTTTACAAAGAATAAGAATCATTACTCATGAACAATGGAGATGGATGATATGTCAAATACAAATCAAATGCCTCGTGAACAAGGAATAGACCATAGCTTGAGTCTTATGAGAGAAGGATATTTGTACATTTTGAACAGACGTCACAGTTTTAATTCTGATGTATTCGAGACCCGAGTGCTTGGAAAGAAAGTAATCTGCATGGGAGGAAAGGAAGCTGCGGAAGTTTTTTATGACACTGAGAAATTCAAAAGGAAAGATGCAGCACCAAACCGGGTGGTACAAACATTGTTTGGCAAAAATGGTGTTCAGGCTTTAGATGGAGAGGCCCATAAGCACCGTAAGGAAATGTTTATGTCGATCATGTCTCGTGACGGACTTGAAAAACTGACTGATATTACAAAAAAACAGTGGGAGCTGGCAGTGGAAAAATGGGAACTGATGGATAAAGTTATTCTTTATGAAGAAGTGCAGGAAATTATGTGCCGGACAGCCTGCCAGTGGGCTGGTGTACCGGTACGAGAAGACGAAGTGAAGAAGCTGACAAACGATTTGGAAGCGATGTTCGAGTCGGCAGCTGCTATCGGTCCAGCTCATTGGATAGGGAGACATGCGCGGAATCAGGTAGAAAAGTGGATCGAAGAACTCATTAATGAGGTTCGTAACGGGAAAGTGACCCCCCCTGAAAATACTGCGTTACATAGGTTTGCCTGGCATCGCGATCTAGAAGGGAACCTTTTGGATACAGAGACCGCTGCTGTGGAAGTGATCAATATTTTGAGACCGATTGTAGCTATCGCTATATTTATAAATTTCACAGCACTGGCAACACATCATTATCCAGAAGAAAGGAAGAAACTTGAATCCGGCAATGAAAAATATGCTCAGATGTTTATACAGGAAGTCCGCCGCTTTTACCCGTTTTTTCCGTTTGTCGCGGCGCTGGTAAAAAAAGAATTTACCTGGAACAACTATAAATTTGAAGAAGGCACATTAACTTTTCTAGATCTTTATGGTACCAATCATGACCCTAAAATATGGGACAATCCTGAGGTATTCAATCCGGTTCGGTTTGCCGAATGGGACGGAAGCCCCTTCGGCTTCATTCCGCAAGGTGGTGGCGATTACTTTATGGGACATCGCTGTGCTGGTGAGTGGGTCACCATTGAAGTCATGAAAGTGAGTCTCGATTATTTAGTGAATCAAATGAATTATGAAGTTCCTGACCAGGATTTAAGTTTCAGTATGGTCAGCATACCAAGCATTCCCCATAGTAAAGTAGTGATCAAAAATGTTAAGCGAAGGACTTAATTTGAAGAAAAGAAAAACAGGTACAACCTAAAATCTATCACACAGAGTTGAAATAAAATATCTGGTCAACAAAAAATAGCCGTTACACCTCTTAGCGTGGTGAAATCGGCTACTTTTGCCTCTAGCCCCGTCTTTACGTATTTTTGGAAATGCTGGCGAACCTCTTTAATAACATTTACTTTGCGGATGGTATCAGCTACGCTGGTACTACCCTTGTTTAGAATGTTACAATTGTGAAGCCTCATATTCCTTTACGCGACGATAGAAGGTGGGCTTCTTCATACTGGCCTGACGCATGGCCTCAGTAGCCTTGATATGGCCGGATTTCCATTCCCGATAGATCTGGATAAACTTATCATCGATCTCCTGCTTGGGCCTGCCGAACGTCACACCATCCGCCCGGGCAACCTCGATCCCTTCCGCCTGCCGCTGCCGGTTCTTCTTCCGTTCCTGTTCGGCCACATACGCCAGCAGACTTAAAAACTGATCCTCCATTACCTTGCCGAAATCGCCCATCGTTTTAAACTTTCGGGAATCGAATAACGTTTCGTTATCCAGGCATACGATGTCTGCTCCGATCTCCCGCGTAATATACTTCCATTCTCTAATGATCCCATCGTAGTCCCGGCCCAGCCGGTCCAGCGCATCAATATAAACCAAGTCGCCCTCCCGGATCATCAGACTCATCGCCTGAAAGCGTGGGCGGTCGAAGTCCTTGCCGCTCTGCTTATCGACAAAAATAAACCGATCTTCGATGCCCAGCTCCCGGAACTTGACGAGCTGCCGTTCCGGATTTTGATCTTTAGCCGACACACGGCCATATCCCAGCTTCATGTGTGCTTTCTCCCCATATTAGTCTCAAAATATACATTTATGAAACGTCTCTAAAGTTAATTTAGGATATTTTGAAACGTAAATACAGGCATTTTTCCAGCGTATCAAAAAGCATGCATTTTGAAATGATGAATTGGATAAACTGCCCATTAATGTTTTGTAAAGAAGTGACAGAAACTATGGAATGCGAATACTCGGCAGAACATTGTAAGTTTCCTAACAGCCAAGATTTACTGGTGAAGAGTCCATGAGAGATGTATATTAGTGCTTAAGCGGCTGATCCTGTTTGCGACCAGCCGCCTACTGCTGTTTATCCATTACTCTCCGGGCTTCGTTGTCATTAGGCCATACAGTTTCGTGTGCCGCGGGAACTTGTCGGTAAACGGTACGAGGGAACTGCCGACCTTCATCAGACCATTCCCGGCGTCAACATTCGTAATGTAGGACAGTTGCAGGTCCGAAATGTTGAGCAACTCGGCAAGCTCCGTCCGGTCGGTGCTGGCCTGATTCAGCATGACGATGAATTCACTGTTTGCAAGCATGGTACGGGCTGTATGACTTTGCAGCAGATCGTCCACATTTTGCGTAATCCCTGTGCAAAAAGCGCCATACTTTCGGACACGTTTCCAGAGCGTGAACAGAAAGTTGGCGCTGTATTCGTGCTGGAACAGAAGGTAGATTTCATCAATAAAGATAAACGTATTCTTGCCTCTAGCGCGATTTTGCGTAATCCGATTCAAGATGTTGTCGAGTACGACCAGCATGCCGATGGGAAGAAGCTGCTTGCCCAAGTCGAGAATATCGTAGCAAATGAGCCGATTGTGGACGTTGACGTTGGTCGATTGGGCGAACGTATTCAGACTGCCGGAAGTAAATAATTCAATGGCCAGCGCGATGTCCTGCGCCTCCGGTTCTGCTTGCTTGAGCAGTTCCGCGCGAAAATCCTGCAATGTCGGCGGTTGTCCCTTATAGTTGCTCCGCAAATACTTGCGGTACACAGCGGCGGTACAGCGATCGATGAGCGACTTCTCCTTGGCTCCAAGCTGATGTCCTCCGATCAACTGCTCGCACAACGACAGGACGAATTCCGACTTAAGAATGATCGGATTGGCTCCGTCGCCATAATCCCGGTTCATATCCATCGCATTGATATGATTCGACGAAGTAGCAGATATGTGAATCGTCTCGCCACCCAGCGCATTTACCAGAGCGGAATACTCCCGCTCCGGGTCAATCAGGATAATGTCGTCATCGCTCGCCAATATCTGGTTGACGATTTCCCGTTTCGCGGCGAAGCTTTTACCGGAACCGGATACGCCGAGGATAAAACTGTTTCCGTTTAGCAACTGCTTACGGTTTGCAATAATCATGTTTTTGCTGATCACATTTTGCCCGTAATAACTGCCTCCCGGATGGATGATCTCCTGTGCCCGAAATGGAATAAAGACAGCCGTACTTTCGGTCGTGAGTGTCCGCAAAGCATGAACCTTTCGCAATCCATACGGTAGCACCGTATTCAGACCGTCCATTTGCTGATAGGAGAGCGTGGAAAACTGACACAAATGCTTGCGGGCCGTAGTAAGCAATGTCTCCGTATCGCTATCGAGTTGTTCCTTGCTGTCCGCGACATGTACCATCGTAAGTAGTCCGAACATCATCCGCTGGTCGCGGGTGGTCAGGTCGCTAAGAAATTCCTTGCTCTCTTTGCGCTGCTGCTCCATGTCGTAAGGGACGACAGCAGAAAAGTTGTTGTTGCGATTTTGCCGTCGCTGCCAGTTCGTAATGTTTGTCTCCACACCGAGCAGGCGGTTTTCCACCTCACGGACAGCTTCGTCAGTCGGGATCGGGATGACATCGAGCGACAGCAGCAAGTTGCGGTTCATGTCGCACAGTTCGGCTATCATGCTGTCCTTGATGTAGCTTGCGTAATCGCGCAGAAAGATGACCCGACCGTAGTAGTCGCCCATCCGAAAATGATCTTTTGCAAACTCGAAGGTGTCCGGGCAAATGTAATCTTTGAAGTCGTGCCCTTTGCGCATCATCTCCTGCATGTCAAAGCGAAAATCGGCTTCCTCGCCAATCCGAAAGAAGTCATGCAGAATGCCTAGGCGGTCAGTCGCATCAAGCTCGGTACATTTCGAGCCGAGACGAGAGAAATGTGCCGTCAACTCCGTGCCGACCCTCGCGAAGTAATGGCGGGCTTCATCCACGTTCTTTTTTACGACGGAAATCGTGATGTATTTCTCTTGAATCGTCCCGTTGGTGTTGCCGCCAGTCGCTTTGCCAAGCAACATGTCGTTGTACTCCTGCCGATACGCATCCAGCTCGTCGTGCTGGAGCGGAATAAGAACGGAACGTTCCACATCTGCCTGATTAAGCCGCCGATTGTGAATCGTAATCTTCGTCGTCGCGCCGCTGTCAAACGAATTGAGCAGTTCGGAGTAGGAGAGGAACATCGTCTCCTTGTCCTCTCGCGATGCGACAGCGTAGTTGATGTCCGCGAAACGGAATGACTTCGAGAATTTGTTGCCGACAGCAAAAATCCCGTCCGGCCAGATGGCGCGGATCGGGATCGCTTGTTGTACGCTTTTGGGAATGACAGACCGTTCCTTGTCCTGCTTCATGGTGCGCCTGAGCGTCTTAATCATTACGCTTCATCCTTTCTTGCTCGCGCTTGTGCAGGCTTCCTTTCAGCGCTTCGTAGTACATGTTGGTCGAGCGGAAAACGAGCCGTTTTGGCATCAGGAACTCCGACTTCACATACGCCCACAATAGTTGCTCCGCCGTCATACCGTGATAGCGGATAAATCCGAGCGCCGCGCAGGGAACTGCTCCCAATATGCACATCCAACTGAGCGTTTCCAGCCCGAAGTGACTGCGCAATCCGAAGTACAGCCCAATCGCCGCAGCGACCGCCAGAACAGAAAAAAAGAACTGCCGCAAGGACAGTCCGAAGAACAAGCTTTCCGTATAGTCCCGGATTTCCCGGTTGATTTTCACTTCCACTTTTATCCCTCCCGGATGAGCAGTCTACGCCTCAGGCTCGTTGCGTTCAGGTTTGATCAGTGTGTCGTTATCAAATGGCACAGGATTGCTCAATAGTTCCACAGCAAGCTGAAAACCATCCTTCATCCCTTGTAAATATAACCACTCATTCATAATCGCTTGCTTAAAATGGTGTTTGTCCTCCCAAACATCAAATTCAGGCATGCGCTCCATATCCATACCAGCAAACAAGGATTGAAATGCTTTCTTTTCTTCAGCACGAACACGCTTTAGATCGGAATGATGTTCGATTCGCGCTGAAACGTAGTCCAATCGACCTTGAATAGCTGTTCGAAACCACGGTGGAATTTCCATTGCCTGCTTCCCCCCACAATTCTTTTACCTTACCTGCTGCTTCCGCTTGGCTTTCATGTGATGATAGCGGGCTACTAGCTGATCGACCTTCTGACTTTGCTCTTGAAATGCTTGATGGCCGGATAAAGAAATGGATTGCTTTATTAACTGTTCACCAAGCGTATTCAGCTTTCGCCGCTCCTCTTCCATCTCTCTTAACAATTCGTCCATTTATCCATCCTCCCGTTTTTATTGTGAGAGCCGACATTTTTGAATGAAACACGGTGTATGTTAGAAGACTACTTCGATGGTAAGTTTTAATCTCATTTATGTCAATTGTGTGCTTCTCCATAATGGAAGTTATAAACTCATCCCCTTTAAAGAGGTGACGCTTGATGATTGGTTACGATAAAAAGAAGGTGGGGCAACACATTCGGAAGCAACGAGAGGCTTTGGAAATTTCTCGTGAACAACTGGCTGAACGAATTGGACGGGTCCCAAGATTTTGCGCCGATATTGAACGAGGTAAAGCCGGGATGTCCATTGAAACGATGTTCAGCATTTGCAATTTGCTCAAGCTTTCTCCTAATGAATTGCTTCTGGGTCAAGAGGAGAGCGCCACACCTTACGATGAAACAGCATTGATTATGGCTGCGCTCAATCAATGCACAGAGAAGCAGCGTAAGGATGCTTTGGCGCTGTTGAAGCTTTTTCTGACCGCAATCCGATAACACCCATCATTCACAAGGTGGTTACAGTCCCATCATTTCGCGCACGATGCGATCTGCCATCTTCACTGTACCTACGAGAACGAGCATATTGAAAATGAGTTCCCCGATATATGTCCATACCATCGTAACCGCGCCCGCATTAGCATCGACGGCTGGAGGAGCGGTAGCAAAGGCGGAGTAAATGATACACGCCAATACAATAATCGCGCCTTCCAGACACGCTGCCGCGTATCCTTTCAGGAACGACTTGCCGATATTTTGGCTTGGCTCCCCCGCAAATGCGGACAGCGGAACGGGGGCTATTGCCGTATACAAATAGATACGGAAAAAGCGTCCGTACACCGAAAGGATCATCACAAAGGATAGCACCGTAATGAACAAACTGCCGAGAATGGTGACGATCCACAGCGGAATGCTTTGCCAGAAGCCAACGTCTTCAATCGCTTGCGCTACCGTATCCGGCAAGGCCATAGCCTCTGTCGTTCCAAACCCGGAGCGTCCCATCATCGTTGAGATGATCCCCTGTACAATCGTAAAGAGAGCCATCATCAACTCCAGCCCATAGGTTACGACCGCCTTGGCGAGCACAAATCGGATAAACAGCTTGACGGCCAACTCCGGCCTTTTCACTTCCGCAAAGCTGCCGGTCGTCTTCACAACGCCAATCACAAAAAATAAGACCAGGAGTGCCAATCCCGTAGCTTGCAACGCACCGTGAATATCAATAATCACACGCCATACGCCGCCGCCCTTAAAATCCGCCGGTGATTGGGTAACAAGATGCCAAATTTCATTCATCTTCTCGTTCCAGGTATCCAAAGCATTTTCGAGATTATCGATGACCCAACTGTTTTTTGCCATATTCTCACCCCTTCCGTAAACAGGGGACAGACGAATCGTCCGCCCCCCTTATGCAAAAGCTTCAAGCTCATCCGGCAATCAGGGCAAGAATTTCCTTCGTAAACGTAATAATGACCCCTCCGGCGAGTGTCAGAAACCCGTTTGCGCGCTGGGAAGGGTCATGTGACTTTAGCGACAACCCGATCTGAACAATGCCAAAGCCAAGAATAATCATGCCGATCGCACGGATTAAACCGAATATAAACGTGGATAGGTTGTTGACTGTCGTCATCGGATCGCCTTCTGCATAAGCAGAGGAGACGAATACAGTTCCCGTCAAGATCAGCACAATGTACAGGGCCAGCAGCCGTTTCGTTTTCATTTTCAAGTTCATCATTCCCTTCGTAAAAATAGCGACTCTACTTCTTCTTCCGAAAGAAGTTCATAATCCCCGTCTTCATGAAGGAGCACGGATTGCCAGTCCAAAGCGTGTTCCGTTCCGCCATGCTGATAGGGAAGACCGTTACCATCCGTCGTGAGCGAGACATGAGGATGCTTGAGCAAATCATATTTGTCGTCCTGGACTGGATGTTCGCCACGAATAAAGAGCAGGCAAAAGCGGTTATCCAGCAACCTTACCTCATCGGGTGTGAGCAATTCGCGGCCTGATTGCTGGTAGTTGACCGAGTAGCTGCCGTTTCTCCCCTTGCTCTGGCCGTAGGTATTGGTGTCTATCGTTTCCTTGCCAAGCAGCTCCGAGACGTATTTGTGGGTAGACTGTTCGTTGCCGCCCAAGTACAAAAATTCGTCGCAGTTGCCCACAATCGATTCCCATGCGTCCTTGTACAGCGCCTTGAGCTGCGCTAAATTTTGCAAAATGATAGAAACGGAAATTTCCCGGCTGCGCATCGTGGAGAGCAGCTTGTCAAATTCGTCGGGAAGCGCTACATTGGCGAACTCGTCCATGACAAAGTGAACATGAACCGGGAGACGCCCGCCATGCCGATAGTCCGCCTCGTACATCAAGCATTGAAAAAGCTGCGTGTAGAGCATGCCGACAATGAAGTTGAAGCTGCTGTCGTTATCGGGAATGACGGCAAACATCGCTGTCTTCTTCTCCCCCATAACGGGCAATTCCATTTCGTCGACCATGCTCATCCCCGCAATCGTATGCAAGTTGAACTTCTCCAACCGAACGCCGAGGCCAATTAAAATGGACTTGGCCGTCTTGCCGGCAGCCAGCTTGAAAATGTTGTACTGCTTGACGGCAAGGTGTTCCGGGTCGCGCATGGCCAGCCGCTCAAACAGTTCATCGAGTGGGCTTTGGTACGTTTCGTCCTCCTCCCGCACCTCCGCAGCCGCGATCATTTCCATGACCATTGGGAAATTTTGCTCCTCGGGCGGTGCTTCATATAGCAGGTATAGCACGAGCGCTTCCAGCAAAGCGGTCTCGGATCGCTCCCAAAAGGGATCATTGGTATTGCTGCCCCTTGGTGTCGTATTGCGGATCAGATTGGTGACCAGCTTGAGAACATCCTTGTCGTCTTGCAAATAAGCGAATGGATTGTAGCCATGCGAACGGTGCGGATTGATGAGGTCCAGCACCTTGATGTCATAGCCTTCGGACTTGAGCAGATGCCCGGTATCGCGCAAAATTTCGCCCTTGGGATCGAGCACGACAAAGGACGTATGCGCCTGCATGACGTTCGGCTTGGCGTAAAACCGTGTTTTGCCGGAACCGGAACCGCCGACGACAAGAACATTCAGGTTCCGGCGATGCTTGCGGCCATCCAAGCCGATGCGTACCTGCTGCGTCAGAATTTTGTTTTGTTCCGGTTGCTTGTCGTGGTACTTGGCATTGATGCGTCTGGCCTTGCCCCATCGTGCGCTGCCGTGTTCTTCGCGCCGCCGATAGTTGCGCGGCGACGCCAAGTAGATGCCGACCGAAATCCCGTAAGTCAGCGTGAACAGCAACAAGCTTCGCGGCGTATCCTCGACCCATTGAATCTGGAAGGGATGGTTAATCGCCTCGCTGAGATACAGCAGAAGTGCGGGTAATCCCTTTGACAAAGCAGGGGCGGCAAGCAGCGCCGCCCACACGACCGGAATAAAAAAAACCGCAAAGAGTAAAAGATTACTCCTTGCGGTTTCAGCGCGCTGCATGATGACTCCGGCGCTTTACTTTTTGATAGGGAGCGTCAATCGCTTTGAGCAGTAAATCGTCAACAGGATCGGTCGGCCGCTGCTGGCCGATCAAGTCGTTGCGCAGCGCATTCAAGGCGTTGATGACAATGCCATGCTCGTAATGATCCATTCTCAGGATGCGTTCTTCCTCTTTCATCGCCACTCCTCCCAACAGAAATATGAAAAGCAGATTCATGCCACGACTATCGGGTGGAATCGCTGCGATTCGGTTGCTGCTGTCGCTGCTGGGCCAGCATACCGTGCATACGACGGGAAATGCCATGTGCCACATCCTTCATCACCGTCAGCTCGGCGCGAATTTGCTGCGGCTCCAATTCCTTGAGCCGTTCATGAACCCGGCCGAAGCGGAAGGAAGCCGTCCCGACGCCGAACTTTTTGCAAAGCATATACGCGCCGCAGTAAGCTTGGAAATTGTAATGGGAGCGGCTGTAGTCGTTATGGCCGCGATCGATCTCCGCATGCGCCAGCTCCTGTGCGAGCGCCCGAAAAATGTCACCGGCCCCCAGTCCGCGACGTATCACGATGCTTAGCGTATCCGGCTGATAAAGCGCATGAACTTCCGCAGGCAAGCCATCTCCAATCGTAATCGGAACAGGTGACCGATCCATCAACGCCTTAATGCGTGAGCGGTCATCCGGGTAGATCGGCGGTTCCTTTTTCGGTGCGGTTGTTTGCGCAACGTCGAACATCTTCTTGGGGTTGTAGCTGATTGCGGTACTCCCATCTTCCCGCTTGTATTCCTCGCCTGGCTCCAAGATGTAAAATCC
Organism: Paenibacillus jepli; assembly: GCF_047238105.1. Lineage (NCBI taxonomy): Bacteria > Bacillati > Bacillota > Bacilli > Caryophanales > Paenibacillaceae > Paenibacillus > Paenibacillus jepli. The sequence continues at coordinate 4,876,516 of NZ_JBDFMD010000001.1, read as the reverse complement.
GGTTTCCTTGCGACGGATATAGACGCCTTGTTCTTTCCAACTATCAAAATCAGCAATGCGAGTGGCATCTGGGCGCTGCGCGAGAATAAGCAGCGCATTCGCGACGCTGTAGAGATCAAAACGGCTTTGTACGTCCAGATAATGCTGAAATTGTTCGCCGTTTTGAGCAATGGCGGCTGTGGCAGTGTCAATCGTCTCATACGTCCACTGCCGCAATTCTTGCTTTTTTTGCGCCCATGCTTCTTTGTCGAACGGCTGCTCACGCTGACCGGAGGTCGTCGTGACATGGGGCTGGAATAACTCGTCCAGTTCGCTCATTTCGATTTCCCTCGCTTTCGACCTCCGGTCATCGGAACGGACGCTTTACTGCCGGACGCCGACTTCCCGCGATCTCTGCGCTTAGGCAATGATGGTTCTTGCACCTGCTGCCGCCGTCTGGTCTCTGCCGCCCGGTTTTCCTCCCGAATTTCCCGTAGCAATTGGCGGACGGACACTTTTTCCTTCGGCTTTTCAGGGTCAATCGTAACCTTTTCGTATGCCGCGCTGCGCTCGGAGGTAGGCGCGGACGGAAAGGATGGTTCCGTTGTCCTCTCCTCCTGTGTCGGCAGGAGGGGAAGCGGACGCTCCGGTTCCGTTCGCTCGACCTCCCACTCCTCGGCCGCCGGATGATCGGTTCCCTGCTGCTCGTTTACCGGCTGAACCTCCGCCGCCGGCTCGGGCTTTCCCAACAGATCGTCCAAAAAATCCTCACCGACTGCCACGCCCTCGTTTGAAGCTGGAGGCTCGCTGGTCCCACCTTCGGGCGCTGCCAAGACTTGCTCCAGTTCTTGCGCCTCTCCTTTACGCTCGTCCGACTGCTTCTCGCTGCGGGACTTCACAATCTCCTGCTTGATGCTGGCCGTATCTACGGTCGCCAGCTTGAAGCGTTCAACGATTCGGTTGATCTTGGACGCATCCTCGGCCCGCACCATGACATCGCAAAGCCCGTCCACATTTTTCTTGTCACGCAGCGCGCAATAGAGGACACCGTACCGCTTCGCTTCTTTGCAAAAAGTCGGCAAGTCTTCATTTCGTACTGCAAACACCTTCAGTTCCTTGCCGCTGCGCAGCAAGCTTTCCAGACGAATGCGGCCTCTTGTTCGCTTTTGCCCTTGCAGGGCGGCGAACAAATAAACGGCCAGATGCTTTGCACCTTCGCCGGAAATTTTCGCCATGACCTCAATGCCACGAAGACTCATGCTGACGACCTGATCGGCCGCCTCGGTTCCGCTGCTCATGGACATTGGCCTCCCTTCGTGTTGATTGGTCTTCCTCGTTACGTTGCAGCTTGTTTGCCAGTTCGTCGGATCGGGCAAGAATGCCCGTACAAAGCCTCACCTCCTTTCGGAGCTTCGCAAGCTGACGGGAAAGTTCGGCAATTTGCGACTTATACGATTCGATTTGCTCGGGAAGTTGACAGCGGCGAAATCGGTTGTACAGCATTTTGCGGGAGCCGTATCCTTGTTTCAACTCTGCTTGCAACCCGTCAAGATAACCCATCAATTGATCCGTACTGGAAATACGATGACGACACAGCAGCTTGGTTTGCTCCGTGATGGCCGTCAGGTGCCGCAAGTCTTCACGTAATAAAAAAGACGTCCGTTTGAGGGACGCACGGGAATGGGGCAGAATCCCCATCTTGAATAAGTACCGCAGATACAAGGCTTGCAGACCGCTAAATCTACGTCCGATGTGCAGGGTGCTGCGCACGATGACGGCTCGTCTGCGCCGCGGCAACGGCACCGGTGGCTGACGCTGCGGTAGCTGGTTTTGCAGAATGCGCTCTTTTATCGCCTGCTCCGTGTATTCGTCGCCAAGACTGCGCAATCGAACAAACCGCTCTTTGCCCAGCGGGCGTACCGCCAAATGCTTGACGTTCGACTTCATTTCATAACCCTGCTTTTGAAGGATCGCGAAAAATTGCGTCATCGTCATGGCAGCAGCGATTGCGGCGTCGATGTCCTCGCGAATCAATCCGCGCCAAGTCGGCTTGTTTTCCTGTTCCGCTCGCCACTCGCCGTAATGCTTGGCCTTACCCGGTTCCGGCTGCTCGATGACCGATAAGGCATGCTCCCGGCAAAGTCGATCAGATGTTTGCCGCATCAGCGCGTAAGAGGCTTTGTTATCGTAATAACGTTTACCGTCCAGAAACGACACCGCATTAAGTACGAAATGATTGTGCAAGTGCTCCTTGTCCAAATGAGTCGATACAACGACTTCAAAGCGCTCCCCCCATAGCTCCCGCGCCAGTTTGAAGCCAATGGCATGTGCCATTTCCGGCGTCGTTTCGCCCGGTGCAAACGCCTGATACCCATGAAAAGCCACAATGCCATCGGTCTTGTGAAATTGTCGTTTGGTTCGCTGCATTTGCTCGTAGGCGGTCAGCGGATCGCAGTTGATCCCGCTGACGTAAAGCTGTTTTTCCGTTTTGGCATCCGCGCTAGTATAAGCGAGCACCTGCTGTAAATCATCATGTGCTACACGCGCTTGATCGGTCTTATCGGGATTGGTGGCGTAATCCAGCACACGCTTGAGGCGGTCGGTAACGTCCCATATTGCGGTTGTCGCCATGTGCGCTGTCCCCTTTACGGTGGATGTACGTTAGAATTTCCTTGTAGCTCGGTTCTCGGTTCCGGTGCTGTCACGGCTTGTTGAATCTGCTGGACGGTGCGGCGCAAGTGACCCGCTTCCTCCTGAAAAGACGCCCGATCCAAATGACCTGTCGCATGGGCCTTCGCTGCGAGTTGGTTAAGGTTATTGCCGATAGCGTGCAGTTCACGCATCATAGCGAAATAGTCCGTTGGCGGCATCGCCTTCGGAACATAACCATTAATCAGAGATCGAATATAACCTTCCTGTGAAAGTCCCGATTTCTTCGCACTCGCTTGAAGTTTTGCGTTTTCATCATGGTTCACCCATACCTGAATGCGAATCGCTCGTCTTCTCATCATGTTCACTTCTTTCTTCAAAGGAAATGGCCCGCATGAAAATGCGAAATGGATTCTACCGTTTCTGAAAAAATACCAGTCATTGCTGAAACCTATATTCTTAATAAAACAGCGTGCTGTTGAGGCAGGGGTATTAGGGGCTTGCCCCTAACAAGCGAATTTGGGAGACCAAATTCAGTGCTTGCTGCAACACGAGACATTCGTCTCGCGTTGCCCTGAAAGGCACCTGCCGGGAATAGAGAGGAGACCCCTGAAAACAAAAAAAGACGCCGATTCACTCAGCGCCTTTCATAGTCCGTTTTCATATTAACAATACACCGACGTCTTAATGACTAGTTACGATCATTGTGGTTTTAATTTTGTAAGGGGAGATGCCGCAAGAAGTTTCTGGATAGAGGTAGGATCAAGTCCTGCATCTCGGTAAGCATGCATTGCTTTCACCCTCCAATTCTCATTCCCCACACCAGTAAAATCAAGACGTAAAGTACGTAATACCTGAGCAGCTTTGTGCGCCCATTGAACGAAATCTGATTGATTCCAGTAAGCGATATCCTGGGCGATATTCAGAGCACTGGCTTCTACAGTAACTGAAGGAGTGATGATAACACGAACATATGTCGTACTCGCTGAAAGCCCCTCAACTTTGCGTGAAATCCACGTGGGATGGTCGTTCGCCTGTCGAACTTTGTATGCAGGAATAGGTTTTGTTCCGTCCGTTTCTGTGTAGTCTTCAGCCGCTAAACAAAAATTATTGCCTGCTATCCACCAAGGGTCAGGCGCTGTCCTTTCGTCAGAGTTTCCTGCGAGATATCCGAGTAATTTCCCTAAATCTTCATGTGCACGTTCAAAAAGATTGCCATCGGTGTTATTGCTAATTCCTTCAAGTATATTCTTAACTCGCTTTTCAAACTTTGCATCACTGGTCGTTCCCATAGTAGTTAGTTCCATTTCTAATCTCTCGATTATAAATGGAAGATAAGGATCGTCTACGATTTGTTGCCCAGAAGCTGATTCGGATTCCACCAAGTTTCTTAACCAAGTAACCGATAATGTACACGCCGCAGCTTGTTGAAAACGTTGACGAGAAATGGATGAATAATCATTAGTGTTTAGATTCAATGTTCCAGCAAGCCATGCAGCACTACCTGCAAGATAATACCAGAATCCACGATAACCTTTGAGTTCATCCCCACTTAGCAAGCTCGCAACTCTATTCGCTTTCTCAAGAGCACCAACATAATTACCTGCCCAGATTGCCTGCTGGTAATCAAGTTCAAACGTTACCGCATCTTCCAGTACCTTCATAAGAGGATCTGGCGTTTGATTGGCATCATTACGTCTCGCAATAATTTCTTTATCTGCATTGCGCCATTCCGGACTGCTCTGATTTAGAAAGTATCGATACAACTCAACAAATTCATCCACTGATTGAGTCTGTTTGGATTCCTCATTTCCAAATGTTAGTTCAGCTTGAAGCTCGGGATGGTAGAGCCTTAGGTTTTCTTTCTGTAATAAGCGATCCTGCAAATCATCCCCTAAAATACATACTGCGGAGTAATCGGTAGCGCTTCTTGTGCAACGGCCTATGGCTTGCACAACTCTCGTACGAACTCGATCCTGTAAGAGGATACTTGCTACCATTCTGGTTTCCAGAAACCTTTCTTGCAGATTAGCTGCCGTGGGCAATCCTAACATAATTTCAAGCCTACATTCATCACCTGCTAGGTTTATGCCGTCATAGCGATTTGCCAAAATAGCAACAGCATTTTCATCACCGATAAAACCTGCCTTTGTTTTTTCTATATCCTCTGCTTGGTATACGTTTTTGTTTGTATGATTAGCAAAAAATTCGATCCAGTTATTGGCTGTTTGATCATCGGGTACTAGCAATAGTGTTCGTGGTGATTCATGAGCCAACTTGACTGCCACAAGGCTACTTTCTTCCTCTTTTAATGCAGTTCCAGGAAAAAAGAACAATCTACGTCCAACACTATGTTTCTCCCATCCTTCGGGTGCTTTAATGCGCTCAATTTTTCTTCGTCCTGTGATACGTTCAAGTTCACCGCCAAGTCCCAGTGTCGCAGACATATAGAGACGCTGTTTTGCCATCGAAAAAGGACGATGTGTTTCAGATGGCGGAATTATCGGGCGAATTAATATGCCACTCCAGTTGAGATAAACATGACATGATTTAAGGTGATCTCTGATAACACTCCAAGTGTACATGAGATCCCTAATACCTGAAGTGAATTGGTCAAGAAACGGTATTATTTTATTAATTCGCTCAACAAAATAAGGAGTAGGGAGCTTTTCCACCCATGATCGATCTGAAGGTGAAGGAGAGTCCGTGGTCATCCGTTGGTACTGCTCTTGTGGGAGACCATCTTTAATAATCTCTAGTAATTGTCTATACACAGCTTCATGATTGAATCGAGAAATGGATAATGACCAGTACTTCACTAGGTAATTTTCTGAAGCATGCGCATCATCAAGAATGATGAACTGTGGATTATGGAAAAAAGGATTCGTATTAAATAGGCTACTGTACGTTGTAACCGCAATTGCTTCACCATCGTTGTATTTGGATTTGTCGCTAGGCAAGTAATCTTTTTGTGATCCTGTAAATGCAATTGGATGAATATCGTATTTATGCTTGGCTTCCTCAACAACTTGGTGCACAAGCTGCCGTGTGGGACACAGAAATACAACTCGTTCTTGCCGTGTAATGCGCCGGTATTCTCCAGCGAGTAGGCCGACCAAAGTTTTCCCACTTCCTGTTGGGAGTTCCATAGCAATGTCGGGGGATTCTAACTTTTCGTTATAAACGCGTAATACGTCAGCCTGATGGGCTAATAGACCTTCGACTTTTCGATTTCGTAGATCATAAAAAAGAGACTCCGGACTCTTTATTTCAGAATGTCCTTGATACCTTGATTTGAACCCCATAGTACAAACCCCTTTTCCGGAAATTTATACTGTTAATTATATACAAAAAGAGCTTTCTATGAACAGCAAATACTAGCTAGAGTTCCAAATAAGATATTACCTTCGAAAACGATCAGATTCATCATTTAGAAAGCTCGATTATTACCTAGAACGGTATTTGTTTTGGCGAAGAAAGCCCATTAACTCTTCGTTTACATCCTTACCATTCTTGGGAGGTTTATCATAAATAGAAAGTACTGAAGAAAGTTGATGGTGAATCGTTGTCGCCGCCAACCGCCCCGGTTCATCATTGTCCAAATGCAGTATTAGTTGATTCACCTGCGGAAAGCTCCGCAAGTATTGTACTAGAGCGGCAGGCGGAATACTTTGCGCTTCAACTGCTTTAGGCCTATAAATGCCAGCCAGTGATAGGTTATGCGTCTGCCGCCAATCGCGGCCAGCGAGATGCTCCAGCGTGCAGTAAGATAACAGATCAATGGCGCTCTCAAACAGGTGCAACTCCGTACTGTATTCCATAGCCGGAATCGCAAACGAATACCGCTTGTCGCTGCCAGTGGCCTCCCCCATATAGCGGGTGCTCGTCGTACCGCGTATCGCCGCATATCGTGGAGTCCCATGTTGATCAAAGCCGACGAATACCACGTTGTGGTAGCGGCGGCTTTCATACAGTCGTCCTGTTTTGAGACAAAAATCTATTACATCGCGAGAAATGCCGCGTTTGGAGAGATAAGCGACGACGCGATTCGAAGTCTCATACGGTTCGGGAAGCTCCAGCCGCGTATTTGAACCATCCTGCTGGATGGCAGGAGTAGTTGGAGCCATGTGAACGGGTGGATTACCGCCAATTTGCAGCACCGCATCGGGAAATGACATGCCTCTTACTTTAATAAGGTAGTCTAGCGCAGAACGTCCTCCGATCCCCCTCGACCACCAGAACCATTTACCGTTGGAGATTTTAAGGCTGTCGTGGGTTCGGGTCGAATAGGCATTGCGCGAGCACCGCACCAGTTCGTATGGCTCGAAGCATTGCAAATAGGTGAGCAGGTCCAATTGCTTTGCACGTTCGATTTGTTCCTTGCTTACGTAGCTCATTGACGTAGTTCCTTTCAGAAAATGTAATAAGAAACGACATATTTACAAGTTGCTTCTCTTAATCGCAAGGCTGATTTTCTTTCATCCTGCCGCACTTGTTCATCGTGCCTTACCCTTCTTTTTGGGATACAGATAAGCTCTTCTTTCCCTCAACTCTGTAGCGCCTTTCTTTTTCATGAATGCGTCTAACTCGCTTTCATAGACTTGACTGGTCACCCCGTTCGAATCACGGATGTAATAATACGAGTCGCCAAATCCGTTCTTCCCTTTGGATATCAATTCCAATGCTGGCACGGTTTCTCCCTCCTCGGTCGGATCGGTTCCGTAACAAATAGGCGGTAGAATCGGGCAAAAGCATCCGCCGCCGCTTGGGATGGCATACAACATGTGCGTTCCTCCAGAAATGCGAAAAGGACCCCAAAGCTGGAGTCCGTTTCGTCCTTTGATTTATACCTTTCCATTGCCGTTATCGCTCTCGATCCGCAACCCGCCGTTCGGGTGCGTCCGGTTCCTCATCCGACACGCTGTCCACGGCCTCGTTTTCCCGTTTGTCCATGTTCAGCAGCACATTTAGCTCCGCGAGCCGCGCGGACTTCGTTTGCAGTTCCTGTTCTTGCTTGAACGGTGCCTCGATCTGCTCCTTCGCCGTTACCATCTGTTGCTTGAGTGTTGCGAGCTGGTCACGGCAATAGGCGAGCTTATTCGGCAAATCCGACAATGTATTGTTTATTCGACTCATATTGCCGCCTGCATCCGGTCCTAACGTAATCGTATGGCCCAATACTCCACGCAGCGTCACCTTGTATTCCTTTGCAAAGCTATCAAAAGATAGCCATAAAGAAAAGCCCATGTAACTGCCTGCTTCCTGCTGATCGGGAGAGGTCATACCCTTGCAGGCTTCCAGCAGGGCAGCGCCCGCCGCAGCACGTTCCGAGTACGTGTAGTCTTTGATGGTCATACCAGGAAAACGGGAATCGTCGCTGCAAGCCTTTTCCGACGCTTTGGCGCGCATGAACAAGGCTACGTCCTGCTCATACCCAGCAATACGTTCCTCCGTAGACTTGAATTGCTGCGGCAGCATTTTGAGCAACCGATCCTCCAGCGCATAACGCTGGCTCAAGTGGTTGGCTTTAAGCAGCTTGAGTTTGGATACCTGAATGTCGAGATCCATTTTTTCCTTGATGTACGGATTTCCAGTCGCAAGCGCTTTAACCTCGGCATAGGACAAAGCCGTTTCATCAATGTCCTCGGCAGACCGAACCGGCGATTTACTGGTCATGATCTGAGAGATAAACCGTTGCTTGTTTTCGAGCGTTTGATATAGGTAAGCGTCAAACGTGTTCTCTGTGACATAGCGGAAGATGTGAACCTCGCTGTTCTGGTTGCCTTGCCGAATAATTCGCCCGCTGCGCTGCTCCAAGTCACGCGGACGCCACGGACAGTCGAGGTCATGAAGCGCGATCAACTTGGTCTGAACATTCGTTCCCGCGCCCATCTTAAACGTCGATCCGAGCAATATGCGAATCTGTCCCGTTCGAACCTTGGCAAACAGTTCTTTCTTCTTCACTTCTGTGTTGGCGTCGTGAATGAAGGCGATCTCCTCTGCCGGAACGCCTTTCTCTGTCAGTTTGCGTCTCAGCTCGTCATACACATTAAAGGTGCCATCCTGCTTAGGGATAGAAAGGTCGCAAAAGACCAACTGCGCGAGCCGCTGCTCCTGACTGTCGGCCCATTGCCGAAAGACGTTATCCGCGCAGGCGCTCACCTTACTGCCTTCGTCATCGGGTAGCATGGCGTTTGCAAGACGCTGATCGAGGGCCAGCTTGCGTCCGTCGTTGGTGATCTTGAGCATGTTGTCTTCATGTGGCTCTACTCGCTTCGCTCGCACCTGTTCGGCGCGGCTGGCGAGATCCGCGACCATCTCACGCTGAAAATCGCTCGGCGGCACAGCGACGTTGTGGAAGTGGGCTTTGGGAACCGGAAGCTGGAGCATATCCGCTGTCTGAATGTCCGCCACTTCCTTAAAGACGTTCATCAGCTCCGGCAAATTATAAAAACGGGCAAACCGCGTTTTCGCGCGATAGCCCGTTCCTTCCGGTGCCAGCTCAATTGCCGTGACCGTCTCTCCAAATGTTGAAGCCCATGAATCAAAGTGCTGCAAGCCTTGCCCGCGGAGCCGCTCGTATTGCAAGTAGCGCTGCATCGTGTACATTTCGGTGATGGAGTTGGAGATCGGCGTACCCGTGGCAAAAATAATGCCCCGTCCTTCGGTCAATTCATCCAAATAGCGGCACTTGGCAAACATGTCCGATGACTTTTGCGCTTCGGTTTGCGACAACCCGGCGACATTGCGCATTTTCGTATAAAGGAACAGATTTTTATACGAGTCTGCTTCGTCGACGAATAATCGATCTATGCCAAGTTCCTCGAAGGTGACCACATCATCCTTACGGCTCGTGTCGCTCAACTTCTCCAGCTTGACCTGCAGCGTCTTCTTTGTCCGCTCAAGCTGCTTGATGGCGTACCGCTCGCCCTTGGCTTCCTTAAGCTCGCGGATGCCGCTTGTGATCTCGGAGATTTGCTCGTAAAGCTGCTGCCGCTGGCCCTCCGCCGAGATCGGAATTTTTTCAAATTGCGAGTGGCCGATAATAATCGCGTCGTAATCGCCGGTGGCAATCCGTGCGCAGAACGTCTTCCGGTTCTTCGTTTCAAAATCCTTCTTGGTGGCGACCAGTACGTTTGCGGACGGATAAAGCTGCAAAAATTCCGCCGCCCATTGCTCGGTCAGATGATTAGGAACAACCAGCATGCTTTTGTTGCACAGACCCAAATGCTTGCTTTCCATGGCCGCTGCGGTCATCGCAAAGGTTTTGCCCGCGCCGACGCAATGGGCGAACAGGGAATTGCCGCCATAGAGCGTTCGGGCAACCGCATTGACCTGATGCTGCCGCAACCGGATTTCCGGGTTCATCCCGGCGAAGCGAATATGACTTCCATCATATTCGCGCGGACGGATGGAATTGAATCGATCATTGTACAGTCGCGTGAGCCGCTCCCGGCGCTGCGGATCTTGCCATATCCAGTCCCGAAACGCTTCCTTCATGGCTTCCTGCTTTTGCTGTGCGATAGCCGTTTCCTGCTTGTTCAGCACCCGTTTTTCTACGCCGTTTTCAACAGCCGTATCGAATATTCGAACATCCCGCAGATTCAGTGTATCTTCGAGAATTTTGTACGCATTGATGCGATTCGTACCGTAGGTGACATTTGCCTTAATATTGTTACTGCGATCATCGCTTTTGCCTTTGACGTTCCAGGCTGCTGTGTAACCGGAATACATCACGTTGATGGAGGTTTGGTACATATACGGCGTATCTACCAGTTCGAAAATGAATGCCCGAATGACTTCCGGCGGCAGCCAGGTTGCGCCCAGTCGTACATCAATCTCGGAAGCGTCCAAGTCCTTCGGCTGCACGGCTTCCAGCGCTCTAACATTTTCAGCGTACCGCTCGGCGTCATAAGCAGCAAACTGTTTGGCAGCGCGCAGCTTTTCACGCACATTGCCCGATAGATACGCATCCGCTGTTTCGTATATCGGTTGTCCTTCTTCGTCCATATTTTCAGGATTCGGGAAGATCACGCCGCGAAGCTCCTGTACAAGCAGTTCCTGCGCGAGTCCGGTCAACTCTACCATATACGGCAGATCGACGCGAGCTTTCGTACCGATGGAAACCGCCAGCACCTCCGAAGCCGTATCCACCTGTTTTATGTTGGCGCGTTGCCGAATGGTACGCTTCGTGAACATATCCGCCTTGCGCAGCAACTGTCCTTCCTCATCTATGACTTCCAACGAACAGAGAAGGAAGTACGAGCTGTCATCCGAAAAGGCAAGGCTATTAGCGCGACTGTTAATCAGGCCGTATTGCGCTGTGAACAATTCATATTGCGTATCCAGCTTGCGCTGCTGCTCCCTTATCGCTTCGTCGCTGTAATCCTCGGTCTGGTATTCGATCAGTTCGCGCACCGTGTCCCGAAGCTGAATCATGCCCTTGATACGGCCTGCCGCAGTTGCTGATGTTTCAACCAGTCGCATCCGGCTGTTTTCCCGAAAATAGATGCGTCCTTCGACCAGTGCAAAGCTGAAATTACGAACGGACGGGTCGGCAGGCAGGGAGACCTCTTCCTCCTCCGGCTGTTCCTCCCGTTCCAACTCGACCCACTCCGCATGGATGTTCGCCAGTGCCTCACGCAACAGCTCGTCCAAAGGAGCGTCCGGGTAGGGCCAGCAGGTCGTTTCCTGTTGATTGCCGTACATCCGGTCATCAAAGGCCATCGTACCAAGCACCATTTCGGGGCGGGCTGCAAAGTAGCTATTCACCGGCACATCCTCTGCCGTAACGCCGAGCGAAAGCCATTCCTCGGTTTGCTCGCTGACAGCCACCATCCGGTCCCGTTTTTGCAAAAACAAAATGTCGGCGGTCACTTCGGTTCCGGCATTCGCCAGGAACGCATTGTTAGGCAGACGCACCGCGCCGAGCAGCGCGGCCCGTTCCGCGATGTATTTTCGGACGGTTGGGTTTTGTTTGTCCATCGTCCCTTTCGACGTAATGAAGGCGACAATTCCACCTGGACGAACCTTATCCAGCGTCTTCGCAAAAAAGTAGTCGTGAATCAGAAACTTGTGCTTATCGTATTTTTTGTCGGCCACGCCGTAGCTGCCGAACGGCACGTTGCCAACCACGAGGTCAAAAAAGCTGTCCGGCAAGCTGGTCTGCTCGTAGCCGCTGACAGCAATCGATACTTGCGGATAAAGCTGCCGCGCGATGCGCCCGGTGATGCTGTCCAACTCCACGCCAAACAGCCGAGCGTCCTGAAATGACTCCGGCATTAGACCGAAAAAATTGCCGATGCCGCAAGACGGCTCCAAAATATTACCGCTGCGGAAGCCCATCCTCTCCAGGCATTCGTACATCGCCTTGATGACGGTCGGAGATGTATAATGTGCATTCAGCGTGGAGGCGCGGGCGGACGCATATTCCTCCGAGTCCAGTAAATCCCGAAGCTCCGCATATTCCGCTCCCCATTGCGGATTCCCATCATCAAACGCTTGCGGAATCCCGCCCCAGCCTACATAACGGGCAAGCACAGCCTGCTCGTCCGCAGCCGCCTGACGGTTATCCTTCTCCAATTGCCTGAGCAGCCGGATCGCTTCCACGTTCCACTTGTACTTGGTTTTCGCGCCACCATGTCCCAATTCGTTGTCCGTGATCCGATAGTTACTGGTAGGGGTCGATTCACGCCGAAGCTCGGGGATATCGGAAGGAGGAGAGGGAGCCAATCCCTCACCTTCATCAAGTGCCGCTTGCTCCGATTCGTCCACCAGTTCCGTATCCCATTCCGCGTGTTCCGAATCCGATTCCTGATGGCCGGAAATCAGATGATCGTTCAGTGGATTCTCGCGCAGCATGCGCTCGAAATCCCGGCGATTCATTTCTTGCATGAATAACGGAAATTGAACGTCCTGCAGCACAACCTTTCGCGGCTCCAGTTGCGCGATTTCGTATTCGTCCGCACCGATAAAGACTTTGCTGCCCTCGGCATACCCATAGTGCGCTCGAACCCGGTTGGGCATTTGCTGTGATTCATCCGGCTGCAATTCCGATAGCGGCAGATTGTGTTCCGTCTTTTCCGCCGCGCGCTGCCTGCGCTGCTCCTCCCGCTGCTCGGCATAGGCAGGCAATCGTTCTTCTTCCTGACGGTTCAGATAGCGGCCCGCCGCCAGCAGCTCGCCAATGCGCTTTTGCACCTTGATCCACGGCAACACAACCCGAATATCCGGGTTCATAATGGAACCGCGTGTCAGCGTAATCCCCTTGCTATCGTGATTTTCATGAATATCTGTGCCGATCAGGGCAGGTAGGCGTCCGCCTGTGCCATATTCCCGTTTTAGAAAATCAGCGTTCTCCTGCGCCGATAACGACTGTTGGAAAAATAGCGCGATGCGAAGTTTTCCGCTCTCAAAACCACTTCCACCTTGCAGAACAGCGTCGATGGCCGCTTGAGGAAGTGAAAAAGCGGAGGATTTTTCGTCCTCCGCTTGCTTCATCCATAAGGTCTGTTGCTGAATAGAAGGCACCGATGTACGAGCAGGATCAAACTCGTTAAGGATCATCATGCTGGCGATATTCCCGGCAATCACCGACCAATCGTAAAAGCTCTGCGCCGTCCGCTGCTCCGCCGCTCCCGTCCAAAGATGCAGTACGTTTGCATACGGCTCAAAACCGGCCTTTATGTCATCATCTAGCGTTAACTCCGTAATTCCCGGAGGGAACAGACTGCGTATATACAGCGTCCGTTCCCGATCTTCCTTATGCACGTCGAAAAAGGCTTCGATAGCCGCCTTGCTCTCGGAAAGCGGCGCGGCGCGAAGCATGTCGTTGATGATCGCCCGGTCATGAAAAAACGGAAGACTCCTGTCTTCCGTCGATCGGTCATACCATTTTAGTGATAGATCAGTTCCGTGAGAATCAGTTCCTCGACCTGTTGTTTCAGGCTGTTCATGTGACTCGTCCAGCCCATCGGGTCGGTCGCCTTGTCCGGGGCCGGGTGCTGCCGAATCAGTTCCTGCATCGTCAGGTCGATCTGCTCCCGCGCTGTCCGGTCGATGTCCGCCAAATGCCGGGTCAGTTGCTCCGACAGCATCAGGTGGGCGTAGGTTCCTTTCCGCTGCTCCTTCAGAAACGTCTTGCGCAACATCCCATATTTCCTGATGCTCATCGGTTCGGCCAACGTCAGGTCGGGCAGCAGGTAATCCCCGCTCGGCGTGTAGGTCAGTTCCATGCTCCATCATCCTTTCACGTGTTTTAGCTTCATTGTGCGGCAAGGATGCTGGCCTTGCAACGGTACGGCTCGCATGACGCTCTTTTTTTCGCTGCTCATCGCGGCGCATCGCCCGAACGGTGGATTCAATCTCGCGCAACATCGTTTCCGCTACGTCGCTGATCGCCGCGCCCAAATGTGACAGCGCAGGGAGTGTATTGAAATAGCCGACGCCCGACAGGTCGTCAACGCTGATGTAATGGGAGGGTTCCAGACCGCAACGTGTCAGCGCCATAAAGGCGACCGCGTGTTGAGCGGCTTCCTTGAATAGCAGTTCCACATGCGGCTCATCCAGTTCTTCCAGCAGGCTGTTGTCGCGTTCGGCCAGCAGCATCCGCACGTAATCGGCGCTATGGTCCTCCACCGCGTTTCGGGCAGCGGACAACAGCGTGTCAACCAGTTCCATGCCTGGCCCTCGTTCACTACCAAACGCATTTTCCAGCGTTTCGATGACGGCCTCCGTGTCCGGTTCCTCCATGCGCCATAGGGAGATGGGTTGTTGGCTTCGGCTCTGCGTGTCCAACACATCGAAGACATGACGCAGCCCCAAATGACTGCCCCGATCCTCGATTAGCGCGATGCCTTTTGCGCCGCGTTTTACCCAACGGTTCAACCGCTTGTTCCATATTTCAATTGTAGCACAGGCCGTAGCATCGGGGCGCTGCGCGTAGATCAAAAGTTGATCCTGAAACGGATACTTGTAGTTCCAGGCCGCCGTCCGCAGAAAATCGGCCCAGCGCTCGGGATCATCCGAAACCGCGTGGGCCGTACCGGCGGCAAGCTCGGCCATTCGCTGCAACTTGGCTGTCAAAGGTCGCACCTCCTCATACGAAGGTAATGTGGTTCGTCAGACGAATGCCTTCCTCGGAATATCGGGGGGTGAGCCGGATAAGTCCGTTTTGCTGAAGCCGATGCAGATTGCGACGGACAGCAGAAGCGGAAAGACCCACCTCTGCCGCAAGCCGTCTGGATGAAAGCAATACCGTGCCGTTTCGTCCGCCAGCGCGATCCAGCAAATAGCTGTACAGCAGCTTCGCCGCAGGCGGAACCGATACGCCGGCCAGCAGCCGGTAACGGGCCAGATCATTCATAAAAGTGCGTCCTCCTATCGTTCCGGCTCCTGCTTTTTCTTTGGCGCGGCGGGAGTTGAGGGCTGCTGTCGATGCTGCTCGGTCAGGCGCTCGGGGCGGGCATAGCAATAAACGTAAAAGTTATAATCTCCGGCAAAGGGAAAGCAGCGCAAATAGTAACGATGTTCCTGTGTTTGCATGCAGAAACCATACACATCCGTACTCCGACTGCCTTGAATACGCGCCTCCGAGTGTTGACTACAAAATCTGAGCATATCTTTGCGGCTTTTCAGCACACCTTGATCCCCAATGGCTTGCATGACTTTTCCCAGTTCCGCTTCAAAATCCGGCGTCTGTAATGGAGAGTTCCGGCTGAACCAGCTCATCCAAAATTCTTCGCCTGAACGACCAAAATCGCCGCGAAGATGGCCAATGCAGCCACGTTGTACATTCTCCTCCGCAGAACCGGAATAAAATAGCGCCGCATCCTCGGGTGCGGCGCTTCGCAGCTTCTCCATCTCTATTCCTCCCGGCTGGTGAATTTAATGCGTTCCTCCCGTTCCGAAATCATCGTAACTGGACAAGTCGGCATGATAAAACACAACGTCCCCGTCTAGCAAAGAGAACATCCCCCCGTAAGGATCGACAAAACTGCGCTGAAAACCTTCCATCTGCCACTGGTTGTCCAGCGGCGCATTTTTATACTGCAAATGCGGGTGAGCAATGTCCTTATTGCGAATGGTTTCGATGTTAAAATTGACTACAATATAGCCGTCACGCAGGAAGATCGGCGCATTGTCGTCCAGCCGGTGGGTACGTCCGTACTCGGCCAGATTGATGCCTGCTGGCATTGCATAGGGAGCAGCCGGAAGGCTATACTCACCAAACCAGCGCTGCACCGAGGCATTGGCCCGCGCAGTATCAATGCCAGACGGCACCTGCATGCTGCCGATAAACGTCCGAAGCTGCGAAGGAAGCAGCATGCCGTCGTAGCCACCGACGTAAATCCGCTTGTGCGCCGCGTCCTTCAAAGCCCGCTGTACATACGACGTCTGAGTGCCAGAGGAACCATTCAGCTTCCACAGTGAACTGGCCGTGTTGGTTAGCTCCTGCTGCGACACATTGCGCAGGCGGGTGTCGAGCGTCACCAACCGCTGCTCGGTATCTTCTGTGGAGCCGATCCGAATAAACCGCTTGTTTCCCGAATGATAGTACAAGTCCACCTGTTGCCGGTTTTTGCTCTGCTTGTCAACGAAGTAAAAAGTCGGCGTAATCTTCACGCCATCGCCCGCGCTGAACATGTTGCCAAGCGTTTTGACCTCAAATTTGAAGTGATAGCCTGTTTTTACGACAACATTTTTCTTTCCGCTCTCTGGGTGACTGCCGGGCCGAATCGGCAGCACGTAAGGGGCCGTATTGCCGCGCGCCGCTCCGTCGATCCCTTTTGTGCCAACCCAATAGCTATTTCCGGTCGGCGTCGCACTGCCTGCCGCCGTTCTGAACACCTTTTCCCACTGGTAGTCGGCAATATCGGTAATTCGGAAGTCGAACAGACGGCCAATAACCTCAACCGCCACAACTTGCGTCGCCACATGATTAGTTAAGTCCAAATTGGCATTACTTTGTGATGTGAATGAAACCGGACTGTTTTCGGCAAACGTGCGGAACAGTACATCATAATTTCCCTCATCTACCCAAACGGGCATGTAAAAAGTGGTTGTAAGCTGGCCGACAGGAATCGAAGTCCAGGTGTCCTTCGGAATCAACGTTCCGTGGTCAGCCTTGTATACATCGAATGGGAACCTTACCTGCTTGTCTCGCACATATTTGGCATAGTCCCGATTGCCGTAGCCGGTAATGTCCCGGTGCGGCCCGCTGGTAGGAATCGTCACGGTAAAGGGGCGATCCAGAATAAGCGCCGAACGATCGGCTGTCGGCACCGTTTTCTGATTGTGCGCCTGATCGTCGGCTACAGACGCCAGATTGACGACGGGGGTATGCACCGTCACCAAATTGATGCCGTTGATTGGGAAGCTTTGGTTCGACCCGCCTCCGATGCCCTTGACCAGCGTATAATAAATCGTCCCCGCGCTTGGCTGGCTCCCCTTGTTCGTTTTAGTCGCATCGATGACAAATCCCGAACCAAATAAAACATCCTGACCGATCATGGGAGATGCAGGAATCGTCCCCGGAGCAGGAGCCGTTTCCTCCACCGTCCGATTGTCCATGATCGTTTGTCCATTAAAGACGACCGTGTCGTTCTTGACCTTGATTTTCCCGACCGCATTTTCAGCCTCTGACTTCCAGTTCTCGCTTGGAACCGAAGGTCTACTGGAGCCGCCGTAAACCGTTTGACCGGAAAGCACAACGTTGCGATACACCGGGTCCGTAATATGGGACGAGACCGCTGCATCATGGGTGGCGGAAACAGACGGTGCGGAATACCCGTTTGCTTGCAGCGTCACCGAACCGGAGGGCAGGGCATAGTTGGCGACTGTCGCCTTCTGTAAGCCGTACACTTCCAAACGGTCTGCCAGCCAATAGCTGTACTTTCGTTCCACACTGTAGCTTTGGGTGACCGTTTGCGTGTCGGATCGGGATACCGGAACCGTGGTCGAATGACCTTCGCTATCCGGCGGGCCGGGAACATATTCCGTCCAGCTCAGCGTATAGGTGCGGCTGACTGTAATCGGATACGATTTCGAGCCTTTCACTTCTGTGAACGTGTTGCGATACAAATACGCTTTGGCGCTCGCGTTAACATAAAGGCTTTCTGAGGTCGGTATTCCCTTCAAAACGTCAAAGCGTTCTGCGCCGCGAGAATCCGCCTTTATGATCGCCGATGCCGTGGCATCCATCGCCTCGACTTGCTGGCTCGTGCCAGGTAACGAGGTATCGCCGCCGTCATTGTCGCCTTTGCGTACGGTGTGATCCGAGGTGGAATCTCCGCTGTTACCATTAGCATCTTTTACGACGACCGTGATTTTGACGGTAATACTGGAGCCGGATGTGAATGGAATTTTGATCGGCAGCGATTTACTTGCCGTCAGCCCGCTGAGTGAGCCGGACTTATCGCTAGGCGTAACGAATGTTGCGTTCTCTATTTTTGTGATCTCATACGTTTTGAGCGGCACGGGTGACTTCGCTTCAAATACAAAATTTCCATTCACCGTGGTAACTGAAGCCTCGACGTTATCTGGCGCGTCGATACGGGAAGTCACGGTAATCGGAGAGGGGATTTTATAGATGCCGACGAAGTTGGAGCCGCCAGAGCCAACCAAGATGGAGCGTTCGAGTAGCTTCGCGTCGCCTTTTTCTTGTATGAATAGCTTCTCATCCGGCTCCTTATTGTTTGTGATATACGTGCGAACAATTTCATATGTCTGGCCGCCAGATGTGAGCTGCGGATCAAACGTATAGTTCGCTTCCTCTCCAGTCTCGTAGACGCCTTTGTCGACTTCCTTGAGTTTCGTGCCATCCTCCTTCTGATAGATCGCCTTTACCGGGTTATTTTCAGCGTATTCGGCAATAGCCTCCGTTCCACCAAGCGCCACCGTGAAGCTTCGCGTTCGCACCTTCGGATTCGTATCCGGATTTTCCTGCAACCAGCTTTTCTGCGTTAGGTCCTTCTTCGGCGATAGGTAGGAGCGGACAATACTGTACGTCTTCCCGTTATCCTCTATCGTCGCAGGAAACTCGTGGTTGATCGTCTCGCCGACTTTGTAGTCGCCCTTATGGAACGTGACCTCAGGCTGCTTGAGGATCGTTCCTCCCACGGTTTTCGCAACGACATCGACAGGAAAATTCGCGCTCCGATAGGGGACATGAATCCCAAAGTAATCATCGAGATCATCCGGGTGCGCCCAAGGTTCAGCGTTCTTGATTCCTTCTAACGTGTAAAATGGGCCCTTGCGCACGTTTCCATTGCCATCGACGGATACCATAATTGCGTACAAGTACAGGTCGTCGTTGTCCAAGATGTCTCCCATGCCTGCTTGCCACATGCCGTCCGTTACTAAATCTTCACTGACTTCATAGTAGGTTGTGACCGGCTCTCCGGGAATTGGGGGGTTCGGATTTTGCGCGACTTGACGCACCTGTTGATTGACAAATGATGCGTGACTGCCGTTACGTGGATCACTACACTGTTTGGATGATGTATTCGTGCAGAGTTGGTCACGACGCACCGTCCAACCTACCGTTCTGTAGCGGATGGACGAGGTTGCTGCTGTGCTAGTGATTTCAAATTTGATCTTACCCTCATCTACCCGGACAGCCGGTGTCGCAGCATTCGTAAGAAACGGAAAGCACGACAATAAAAAAGAGCATGCCAGCAGCATGCTCAACGTGATTCGTATGAATTTATGTTTGCGCATCTAGTTCGAGTCCGCCTTTCTAATGATATGATTGCGGAACAAACTTGCATTCGGATCAACCTTCAACGTACTTCCCCAATCGCCGCCTACATTAGTGGATAGAGAAATATCGGCGTAGCCTTCGTACCAAACACCTTTCTCAAACGTTTGTTTATTCGGGAACCACTCATCGTAAAGCAAGTCATTGCTTGCCTTGTACGAGACGAATTTAATCCTGAACTTGGATCGCACAAAGTTGTTGCCAAACCCATCTTTATAAATCATGGATGGCTCGGGATCAAGATAGCCTTCCATCTGGATTTGGTTCTCTCTGACCCATTCTGCGTAGCGGCGAATATGTTTCAGTTCGGCATCAGAGTTTTGCATTTTGGTAGCAAAAACCGCCTGCGCCCAAGCGTCATCAATCGTGTTGTAATTTACATTCAGCCAAAGCGCACCGAATGCTTTCAGTCTTCCCATCCAAATATCCACGTTCTTCTTGTTGAATTCCGGCTTCGTCGAGTAGAGGACGGATGAAACTTTGCTGTCTTTTGGATGCGAAAATGGATAGCCCATCTCGTACATTTCGTTCGGAACATCCGCAAGAATGTATGGATAATCGCTCGCATTATTCGGTAAGTCGGTCGTGCGAATCAAGCGCCCCCATTGGTCGGTCTGCGCCGCGCTATCTTCGCTGGTCTTGATAAACACGGTGTCTGTCGGATTGTCCCAATCCACCTTCGCACCCAACACCTCGCTTACGAAACGGAGCGGCACAAACGTTCGACCGCCGCTCAGGATGGCTTTCGTATCCAAAGTGACCGCTTTGCCATCTACCTGCACAACATTTTGGTCAATCGTCAGAACGATAGATTGATCGTCTCTCATAATCGGAACCGTCTGTGTTTTCGATTCCCAGCCGACTTTCGCTCCGAGCGATTCGGCGACAAAGCGTACCGGGACGAGCGTTCGCCCGTTCTCATCAATAAACGCCTGCGCGTCGGGAAACCAGATTTTTTTGCCGTCCATGACGACGCTGACAAAGGTTGGCGGTTTACTGGCTGCGCTTGCAGTCAAACTGAATATACTTCCGAAAAGTGTCACAATGAGGAGGGATACTAACCTTCTTTTCAAATGCCTCACTCCCTAAAGAAAATATGCGAAACTGGAAAAACTTGCTGTTGCCTACATCATAGTGCCGATTCTGTTGCCTGTCCACTGTCCGGCAGCCTCTCCTCTGCAGGAACCAGGAGCCGCTCGTTACTCCGTGCGCGAAGCCCTTCTTCTTATAACAACAACGACGATGACAAGAATCAGCAGCAAGCCCCCGTAGACGCAGGATGGGCGCAATCCAAATGAACCTTCATGAAGCGGAGAAACGTCCCCAGTAGCCTGAGTCACGGTTCCAGATGGCATAGTCCGACCGTCCGTTACTTCAAAAGGGAAATCCTTCTGTTCTGTGCGGTCACCCAGCATTGTCTTTACTTCCGCCATGTAAGAACCGGGAGAAAGCGGCCAGTTTAGCTCCGCCATGTACTGTGCGACCGTGCCTGCATAAATGGAATCAACCGTAGATTTCCTTTCAAACAAAAGCTCGCTGGTATCGTCCTGCCGTTTGAGTTGCACCTCGATCTCCGGTTCGGACAAGCTATCGCCTTCATTGACCAGCAAAATCGTCAGGCTCGCTTTTCCGTTCTCCAGCGTGTATACGGCTGCGTGCGGGACAGCCTCAGGAGGCTTCGCTTCGACCATCTTGTAGTTGAGGATGACCTGCAACCCGATTTTACGCGTCGCCGATTCCCTCATACTTTGATCGTAGACGCCGATGACGGACACGTACTGGCCCGGCTCCACACTTTCAGGTATCTGCATTTTCATTGTAAAGCTTTGCGTCTCGCCAGCCTTGAGGGTTATACTGCGATCCGGCGCCCTGTACCATGCAGCCGAACCGGTATCGGGATCGCTCGGTAAAGTAAAATCCTTACCGCCGCCCAATGCGGGCATGGCATCGGCCGCATAGAGCAGCGCTGTTATTTCCTCATCAGTGGGATTCGTGACGTGAACCGTGTACTCGCGCTTATCGCCGGGTACTATATCCTCGACATAAGCGCTGAGCTCCGGGTTGATCCGGTCGGAATCCCCACTGATGACCAGTTGCTGTCCGTCCATAGGGTTTGTAAATCCGGCGGCTATCCAAAAAACGATTGCCGCCAGCAACAGTCGAATCCACATGATTGATGAACTCCTTTGCTACTATTCCGCTTGCCATCGCTCACATGAGCGAATAGGCAAACATTCCTGCTAGATGGCCGAGCCGGGGCAAGGGAGGGGCATATATCCCTTGCGCGCGGCTGCTTGCTCGCTGGCAAACGTTTCTTCGGCCTGATAGGTGTAACCGCAGGAACTGCGAAAGTACACCTTCATACTACCTTTCCCGGCCCCGATGATCGTTGGACGTTTCACGATGCGGCTCCCGCCAAGCGCATAGTTGTTGTACACCTTTGCTCCCATCGGGATACCTTGTACAAAAGCCAAAACGCCCACATCATCCACCGTATTGTGCCAGTCCTCATCGGAGATCAGAGGCAGGGTGAACGTGTAGGAAAGGCCATTTCGAGAGACCGTTTCGTTATATCGATTGATCCGGTAGGCCAACTCGTCCTGGATCGCCCGGACAATCGTGCTTCGTCGCACCTGCTCGAAGAGCGCAGCATCCTGCAAAAGCGGAATCGTCGTTTGCTGCCGGATGTCCTGCCGCAAGCCCTCATGCCAGCCTCGGCTGGCCGCATCGTAAGCGAGTACCTGCTGGTCGAGTGTAAAGGAAAGGCTGTTGCCCGCCGAATCGGCATACGCATAAGGCTTCTTCGTTCCCCAAGCCGGTTTCATGACGGTTTTCCCGTCAGTCCCCGTCCATTCTTGCTCGGAATAGACGTAAAAGCCGTCGTACCCGACGATCACGATAGCCGGAATGTAGCGATGCAGAACATCTTGCGACACCGAATCATCCGCAGTGCCGAAGCCCGCGTCCAGCGTCCGGTAGAACGCCGCCAGCGCTTCTTCCTTGTTCAGCGCGACATGTTTGGCCGAGGCATATTGCGCTTCCTGCTGCTGGCTTGCGTTAACGACGAGCAACCTCGCGGCATCGTCTACCGCCGCATCCAGCGCAGCGTCGTATCTCAACTCCGTCAGCATCGTCCGTCGAAGGGTATCCGTCTCATTCCGATTGACGATCGCGAAGGGGAGAAACAACAGCGCGCCGACGATGGCCCATTCAATCCATTTCATTGCGCACCACCCCGCCATACGGAATCACGATTTTTTCATTTGGACTGATGGTATTATTCAGAAAATCGAAGAACAGCGTGCCTGCCGTTCGGTTCGTATTGCGCACAATCACCGAGAAGCTGTCGCCTGAGCGCATCCTGTAACGACGGCTTGGGTGATCCTTTGCAGTCTGATTGTCCGGGAACAGCACCGGAAGGATCTGCGCATTGAAAAACGCATCGTACTGCACTTCGTAACTGCCCATAAAGGTTTCAGGCCGTGTCGGATCGCCGTAAACCGGTACGTACTTCTTGCTGTCATGTTCCATCTGAACGTTGAAGCTATTGCCGGTCGCCGCAAGTGCGCTCACGAAATCGTTGTACATCGTTGGCGTGATGCCGCCTTTGTCCCGAACCGCATCGACAAAGGCTGTCGTCGCGCGCAAGGCGACCAACTCCGAAATATCGTCCTGCTGGTCAAAGGCGGCAGAGAGCGGGTAGAGATAGAGCAGCAGAATAGCGATCAATACGGCGAAAATTTTGATCAAACTGTTCATGGCAGGCTCCTTAGTGTCAGGCGCTGCAAGTGACCGGAAGCGTCCCGTTCATAGGCGGGCTGATATCGCCCCTTCAGACGTATGCCTACGGACGAAAGCTGCTCCCGTTCCAGCGGCGGCGCGAATCGAATGCCGTCTACCACCATTTCCGCATCTCCTTCATCTAGGCGAGCGATAGCTTGCAGCACTTCCGCACCGGATACCGAACCGTCGCCCGAGAGCGGTACAGCGATTTGCTGCAAGTTGCGCTCCTGCGATTGGCCGGTTACATAGGCGAGCGAATTGAGTGAGGCACAGGTCTGAAACAAAATCAGACCGCTTCCTGCGGCCATGAGGAAAACGAGCAAGGCTGCGCTCATCTCCAGCATCGTTCTTGGCGCATAGTTCATGCGTTACACCTCCTTCATGACGAAAGCGTCCAACCTGGGCCGGACGCTTTCGTAACTTCATCCGACCTTATTGCTGCCGGAAGATGATGCCGCGAATGACATTGCTGCTGTCCAGCACCAGCGTGCTGCGGAACTTGCCGCTTGGATTAACGTAGTTGATGTCCGCTTCGTCTACGGTCTGGCTAATCTGGCCGGGTGCGGCTCCGACGATTGCGCCGTAGGTGACGCTATCCAGAGGCACACCGGTATTGACAACCTTGCCGTACCACTGACCGGTCGGGTTTTTGCCGGTAACGATCTGGATGCCAAATTGGTCCTGATCGCGGAACTTGCGAAGCGCGTTGACAACCTGACTGCCCGAAAGCGTCGTATTGTCATACACCGTAAACGCCGTTTGTGAAAGCTCCGTCTGGATATTGCTGAAATTGCTTTGAGCCGCCTTGGTCGAATCCTGGGCGGAAATAAACAGCACGACAGCCAGTGTAATGAGTGCGATGGCAAGGAAGATTCCTGCTGCCATGACAAGTGCCTTCTGCGCATTGGACATGTACAATTCTCTCCTTTGATTGGGGGGATAAAAAAACGCCTTCCCGCTGATGAAGGAAAGCGTCTGTATGGGTTACTGGATGCGTTGAAGCTGATCGTAGTACACGGACATCTGATGCAGGCTGACGACGACAAGCGGAATGACCAAATACCCGAATATCAGCGCCATCAAGGGGGCAAACCCGATCCAGCGGCTCCAGCCTGCCTTTTGTTCGATTAACTGTTCATACTCCTGCTTGCGCTGCTCCCGCGCAAACCCCTGCTCTGCTTCGAGATCGTCAAATGCCTGCCGGATCGTCAAATGCTGCGAAGCCATTTCCAGCTTTTCCACGATCCGAACAAAAGGCAGAAACGGTGCATCTTCTTTGAGCTGCGCAAGTGCCTGCTCCTCACCCTGTTCAAAGTGAAGCAGGCAGGCTTGCAGTGGCTCCTTGAAGACCTGCGCGAACTGCTCCATCCATAGCAGAAGCTGTTCAACCGACATCCGTTCCATCTCGGCGAGCATGGCAATCACGGCCTGCAACTGATCCACCTCGTGTTTCATCTCCATCTGCCGCATACGCCGCTGGAACTGTCGAATACCAACTGGCAGCATGTACCCGCCCCATCCTGCGGCGAAAGCCAAAAACGCTTCCCACCACGCCAGAAAAGGCTTATTCAGCTTCTCCAGCTTGCCCAGGATGCGCCGCGCCGCCTCTCGAAGCTGATCCTCCTTGATCTGTGAAGCCGGGTCCTTGCGCAGCAGGCTGATGACGCTATTTTCGCTTCGCGGCCTCACCTCCTTTAATTGATCGAGCATCCTTCGATCCAGCGCGGCAGCTTCCCGCGCCTTCGTATCCTCCTCCGGGGACAACTGCCCGAATAGTGTTCCGGGCTTCACCGGTGCATACAGCACCTGATGCCGCTCCGCTGCATGCAAGGACACGAACAAGCCCAGCACCGTTAAAATGGATGCGAACCCGGCCACGATCCGTTGCACGTAAAACCATTCGAGACGTAAGGGAGAGGCTGTATCCTTGAGCAGCCGGGTTATCCGTTCCGCTTCTCGCGAGCCGGGAACCGGCCCCAGTCGGTGGGCCAGCCAGCGCATCCACGGCCAGCCATAGACCCGTTGCTCCCATCTTT
This sequence comes from Paenibacillus jepli, assembly GCF_047238105.1. Classification (NCBI taxonomy): domain Bacteria; kingdom Bacillati; phylum Bacillota; class Bacilli; order Caryophanales; family Paenibacillaceae; genus Paenibacillus; species Paenibacillus jepli. The sequence goes on along the minus strand of NZ_JBDFMD010000001.1, from coordinate 4,851,310 downwards.
TTCGGCTGGTGGGCCTTGCGGTCGCATCCAGCTCCGACAGGTTGCGCAGCAGCACGTAGCATAGCCACACGACGACAAGTAGACAGAGTTTGACGGCCCAACCGAAAGCGCTGGCGTAGAACGTGTCCATTGCCGGAAAAAAGTGGCTGGCCCAGGCTTCAATCGGACGGGTAAACAGCAGCGGCAGCAGCGCGATAACGGTCAGCCCCTGTAATAAGAAGCTGAGACGCTCGCGACGCAGCAATTCCAGATTCAGTTCGATGGACAGCTTTTCCAGTCCCTTGAGGTAGACCGAACCGCTTTCCGTTTGCTGATCGCCATGCTCTTTGATGAGATACGACAATCCCGCAAAGCCCTGCAAATAGCGATTCGGGGCATGCTCCACATATTGCGCCAGTTTATCTTCGGCGTCGCTGTCCGTCAGCATGTCGTACAGTTCTTGCCCGTGCAGTGCCATTTCATACGGCGCGCTGTCAGCCGATTCATAGACGGCTTCATCCACCATCCCGTGACGATGGTAATGATGTCTTACATCCCCAAGAAACAAACGAAGTTGTCGCAGCAGCCGCATTTCGAGCCGATAAACACCCATATCCGAGAGGATGCCGTGGCCGACCCAAAGACCCATGCCGAGCATCGCCAGCGTGAAAGGGTCGCGCACCGCCAAAACAAGCGGAATCGCGGCCAAAAACAGGACAAGCCACATTATGAGTGCCGATTTCATCACCTCAAGCCGCAGCTTCCATTCGTCCCCGAGCCGCAGAATGACCAATCGCCTGCGAAGGTGCTGCAAGTACATCCTTAAAACCGGCATCTGCTCGCAAACGCTGTATAGCTGCTGCATGAAACTGTAAACCGCCTGCTTGCGAGGCGCTTGCCCCGGCTTACGTAGCGCTTCGTAGCGCCGGACTGCCTCCACCTCCGAATCACGCCGGGACAGCCACAGGAAGGCCGCGACAGCGGCAAGAAAGAGCACAGTTGCGATGCCGAGCAGAGGGGAGAGCCATTCCCGCATCATGTCTCATCCCCCCAATGGGATGCCAGAAACGCATCAAAGACAGCCTGATCGGGGCCGCTCAAGTATTCCGTAATCTCGCAGCGACTTTGCTCGGACAGGGGATGAACGGCAACGTAACGACCGTCGCGGTATTCGACGAGATTTCGGGCGGTGTACAGCGGGCGATCCGTCGAGCGGCGAAAGTATTCGAGCGTCGTTTCCATAAAGGCTGCCATTCGTTCGTCCTTTGTCATTTTCCCGCGAAAGGCTTCCGGGTACGCCGTCTCCTGCGGCACTGGGACGCATTCCGTAATGCGCTCGATATATCGCCGTCCGTCCAGGTCGCGGCGGAGGTGAATATCGAAGTTGACGACGCTGACGACCTGCTGCTCCGCCACACGCTCGTTCGTAAACACCTTTGTTTTCAACAAGGAATTGCGGAGAGACAGCACTAGGTCACGGAAGGTTTTGGCGTGATGCGTGAACAAGGTGAATAATGACGCCACCTGTGCCATCTGAACCATCCAAGCGGCGACCGGATCGGTCGCTACCTCGCCCAAAATATTGACAGAGCCGTCCGTCTTCTTCTGGATGTCCAGCCCCTGTTGACCGGAAATCGTCTCGGTTTCGCGCAGGCTGACGATGTTGCGTTCTGGATAAATTTTGCGCAATTGAAGCTCAAAGCTCATTTCCTGTACCCGGATGGGCAGCACTTCTGGAATATGGCGAACCATCGCCATAAGAAGCGTTGTTTTGCCGCTGCCCTGCGCACCGGTAATCGCGGTGATCCGCGCACCCGATACCAAGTAACGAATGAGGCCAATCGGCAATTCCGCGCCTTCGTCCTGAATCAACTGCTCCAGCGTCGCGCTTTGCACGTCGAATTTGCGCACAAAAAAAGCCCACGATTCACTGAATCGGGGGCGCAGCACGACGACGCGGGAGCCGTCTGCCATTTCATTGACCTTAAATCCGTTCGCCTCGGACAACTGGCCGGGAAAATTGTGCTTGTAGATGATCTGGCAAACGCGTCGCAGTTCCTGCTCGGAGCCGAAGGACAAGAAGCTCAGGTGGATGGACTTCCCCTTGTAAAACAGCCATATGCTGTCATGCGAACGGGGCAGCGACTGAAGCTGTGCGTCCTCCTCCAGCGACCATTCGCCCTCCCACATGAGCGGCGGCAGACCAGATACGCCCCCGGATACGCCGTCCACACGCATGTCGCGCAGCTCGTCCACGACACTGAATCCCTTGTAATGCTGATAAATCCGCTGGACGACAAGCTGGAGCTTATCGTCCGTCGTCAAACGCGGCGCTTCACGGGCGAAGACGCTACGAATATCCTCCGACGTAATCCGGTACGTTTCAAGGTGGCCTTCCTCGTTTCGTCTTTGCCGATCCCATTCATAGGTTTGAACGAGCCGGTCGAGCGCATGAAGCCCGGCTTCCTTTTTATATGTGTAAATCAGAATATCAAACTGGTCTTGCGCGGAGAGGGACTCCGGCTGATGAAAGGGCAGCAGGAGGTTCAAATGCGCATCGTCCAGTTCATAGCGCTGCGCGAGCAGGTCGGCAATGATCTCCTTGACGTATTCCTTGTCCCGCAGATCACCGGAGGTGCAGCCCCGCAGCGCCTTTTTCAGCTCCGCCCGTTTGCTTTTTCGGCGGCGGTATTCTTCCTCCGACAAACCGAAGTCGGCCAGGTTGCTGCTGGTTAACTCGTGTAGCGTTGCTTTTACGAAAGTGGTCATCGCTTCCAGCGTATATACCGATGTGTCGTCCGTCCGTTCCGGCAATCGTCGGCTCAGGCGCAAATAAAGGAAGAAGATTGAAAGCAACAAGAGCGCGATCAGGATGAAGGCATTGAGCATAGCCGTCATAGCGTGTCGCCCTCCTTCCCGCCGAAAAGGGACTGCCTTGTGCCTGCGCTGTCGATCACAGCCTGCGCCAATCGTCGCACCTGCTGCACGAACAGGTGGTTCTCATGACCGCTTGCTATCTTTCTGTTGCGAAACCAGAAAGGATTCGCTTCGCCATGCTGTGCCGCATCCATCCAGCCTGTATTATGTGCAACAGGGTACAAGGTCGGTCCTATACGGAATTGACGCATGAGATTTTTAGAAGTGAGCGTCGAATAAGGGTCGTACTGTCCGAACACGAGCAGCGTTCTTCGGCCTTGCAGCATCGCTGCTTCTGCCGATTGAAAAAATCGCTCAAGAAGGAGGCGGTTTTGCGGCAGGCAGACGACCCATACGTCGGCCTGCTGCCGCAGCATTTCGTCCCAAGCCGACCCGCTGCCGCTCCCCCCATCCAACAGCACTACATCGTAAGCGCGGCGGGCAACCGCAAGCAGCGGTGTGAGCCATTCTTTTGCCGTTTCGATAAAGATATCCTCTTGCTTGATGGAGCCGGGCAAAATATCCAGGCGATCCCGCAGCAACGGATGGGCATAGTCACGCAGCATGACAGGCTCCAGCTTGCGGTTTTTCAGCAGACGCAAGAGCGCATCAATTCCCGTGTCCGGGGTATGCATGTCCTCTCTTCCGGCAGGTCGATAATAGGCTCGTTCGACAGCAGCATAGCTGCTCTGCAAATGCCCGAGCAGCAGCAATCGCGCCGAATATTCCAAACCCATGCACGTCGCCGCGGCGAGCAGATTGGTCGTTGTCCCGGCCTGACCGGAAACAGGACTCCAAAATACAACGGTAGCTCCCATAAACGTTCTCCTTTCTACCACACCCGCACCCGTTTACGGGCGATTGCCCAGGCTCGTCGCGCTGTCTTGCGGTCGCAATCGCCAAGCTGCTCGAGCATCGTCAGCAGCATCTCGCGAAACGCCCCGGTCAGCCCGCGAAGGTCGATGCGGCCGTGGTGTTGATTGTTCAAATCGACGGCTGCATCGCGTTCGTCCAAAGGGAAGCGAAACACCGTATCCTCCAACTGGATATGCCGCAACCGCTTTTCGGCTCGCCAAGCTGCCAGCTTTCCCGGTATGTCAGGGGAGATCAACTCGAAAAACGAGACAGGCTCTTCCGTATTCTGTAAGCCGAGACGAATCATCAGTTCCTCGTTTTTCTCCAGCGATAACCGCCTTCCATCCCAGCACCACACCCGCTTATCAAACTGGGACAGGTTGTGGTGGAAAACAAATTCCGTATGGTCAGTGTCCACCAGCATGATGTCGTATGCCGGTGCCGTCCCTACCTGTGCCAAACCTCGTTCAAGCTGTTCGGGAGTGAGATAGCCGTAGGCCACATCCATACCTTCATAATCCTGAACGGCGCTATTGGCATAGGCGTGCGGCAGATAACCCCGAATCGACTGCGTGACGGTTGAATCCACCAACAGCACTTTATTCCCCAACGCCACAAGCAAGCGGCCAAGCACCAACAAAGCATGCGTCTTGTCCGCTACGCCGATAAAAACAATTTTTTTCATATCCGCACTCCTCATTGATTGAAGATATTTTCCCACTTATCTTCGCTTGCCGGAGGCGCTTCGGTTGCAGGAGGCATACCCGATGGCTGCGACGGCGAAACGGCAGGAGGGGGCTTCTGTTGATTTTTCGAAGATTGCGTAGCTGCTGCACCAGCAGCATCACTCACGCTAGGCTGCGGACCATTCGTCGAAACTGCTGATTCTCCAGACTGCGGTGTGCCTACTGGCTGTGTTCCGCTCATGGCATTGCCCTGCCGCGTCGTCATCCGTTCGTTTTGCAACTGCTGCTGCACGGTTACACTACCGCTAGTGACGCGAAGTTTGTCCGAGTCGCTGACCGCCTTCAAATTGCCATCCAGCGTTTGACGCAACGCGCGGGCAAGTTCGATTTTTGCGGTTTCGAGCAGATTGGGATCGACTGCCATCAGGTTCAATACCTTCTGATTGGCCGGATAGTTGACCACAGCCGCTTCCTGTAAGCCCGGCTCGATGTACGGGAGGGCATACAACCGCGCTCCCTGCAAGTACGCATCAATAATTGCGCTGGACGTTTGGAGGATGTCCATCTCATTCAGTTCCAGCCACACAACCGTACCGGACAACTCCTGTACCTTCTTTTTAGATAAGAGAACAAAGTCCTCGCCGGTTGGAAAGCCGATGCGAACGTCTATATATTGGTTAGGCTTGAGATTAGAGGGAAGCTGAATGACCTGAAACTCCTGTATGCGCAAATCCTTCGGAATGGGCTGTCCTTCGTACAATAAAGAGGAAAGTAGCGGCGTTCCTGATGCAAGCTCGATCTTGGCGTTTTTGCCGATGATGCTTTCCCGGTCGGTGATGACGCCCGGCGGAACCAAACTGACGGGCATCGGAACAGCCTTGAGGTCATCCGCTTTGAGCGAGACGCCTGCCGGTATTGTTTTTGCAGTCGTCCAGACATTTCGGCTGTTTTGCTGCTCCTCCTTTTTCAATTGCTGAATCTGCCGCTCATACTCCTCTTTCATCTGTTGCTGCTTTTGCTGCTGATCGGTGTGCCGCATCAGCATATACAAGGCCGCTGCTACCAGAAGCGCCACGCTGATTGCGATGGCTCCCATGATGAGCGTCTTGCGGTGTCGATACGTCCATGACATCGTTCACGATCTCCTTTCATTTATATAGAAGATACCTTGCGCTTCTCTTAACGCGCTTCGCCTCGCGGACGCGGCTTTGATGGGGCTTGCTCCGCTTGTCGTTGTGCCAGCTTCTCGGCCGCCCATGTGGGCGTATGCTCCGGCTTCAGGAACCCCATCAGGTCTTCCCGGTTATAGCGGTATTCATCGCCGGAATAGAGGGTTTCCGCATAGATCGCCCGCCCACGTGAGTTCCCGGAGGCACCGAAGCCTCCCGTTACCCAAATCAACTGATGGTCTGCCGTGCGAAATTCCGGCCGCAACCAATCCAAACGGGTCACAACAATTCTGCCGCCGAGATCATCGTCACTTTTGATGGGCAGGCATTGGTCGGGTTGAATGGGAGGCATCGGCTCCGTGATCGTAGCGCGCTCGGTCTGGAGTTTCTCGATTTCCCATTGCAATAGCTTGGTAAATTCCTGCATTGCGACCAGGTAATCCGCATATCCTTCTGCACCGTAATACTGATCGATGCCAAACAAATTATTCTGCGAGCAGTAGCAAACCAAATAGGGCTTTTCGGTATTCGTGATGTCGATGCCTAAAACAACCTCCACCCTGCCAATGGGTAGCGCTTGATAGACTTCGTAGTCACCGGCCATTCGTTTCTCTTGCTCCATCGTCAGCCCTCCCGGTTCTTTTTGCGGTCATGTTTCTTGTGCCAGCCTTCGGCTTCCTGAGCCTGCTTGCGCAGTTGTGCTTCTTCCTCCTCGGATGGCCTACTACGCGCAAAACCCGGCTTTTCTTTCATTAGACGTTCATACTGACGCCGTTTTCCTTTCGTAAAGTCCATTGATGATCTCCTCCCCGAAAATAGGCATAAAAAAGCTCTCCGTCAGGGGAGAGGGCGCATGAACAGGGCGGCAACGGGGGAATTACCGTTCGTGCTCCCTCTGCCGCCTTTTGTACCAGCTTTCCAGCAGTTGCACGATTAGGTCTTCCTTTTGTTTTTCCGAGAAATCTCGTGGGAAAAAGCGGTCGATTCGTTCTCGCTGAATACTCATTTTTTCTTTCTGATTCGGCTTTTCCTCCGTCAGTATGGTGTAAATGACATCTGTATTCAGCCTGCCTTCTTGACTCATCTTTTTCATACGCTGAGCCTGAGCAAGTGAAGGCGTGCAGTCCTCGGCCTGCATGGTCTCGAATAGGGCTAGCTGTTCTTTCTCGGCCAAGTAAGATAACTCAACAGCAGGATTAAAGGCAATCCGTTTGTCGTCTACCATTTCGAGAATGTGAGGAGTGAGTTCGGTTAGGCGAACGTATCTAAATATTTGGTTTTTGCTTTCGCCCATCTGTTCTGCTAATATCTCGCTTGATTTCTTTGCAGCAGACTTGTTCCCAACTTGGGAACGAGTTAAATCTGTTCGTTGTCCTTGTCTGTTCATAGCTTCCAATTTCATTTTGTAGGCAAAAGCTTTTTCACTCGGAGAAATATACTCCCGTTGCAAGTTGCTATCCACCATGATGATAGTCGCCTGATCGTCATCCAACTCGCGAACGAGACATGGAATTGTCTCCATACCAGCCAATTCACTTGCCTTCTTTCGACGATGGCCGGATACCATTTCGTATCCACCGCCTACCTTTGGCCGAACTAAGCCGGGAACAAGGACACCATACAGCTTGACACTATCCGCCATTTCTAACATCGCTTCATCCGCCCTTACCTTAAAGGGATGACCGGGAAATTCACTAATTTCAGCCAATGGAATATCCATCACCTTTTCCCGTTGCGAATCGTTGCGGCTTTCCTCTGTCGAGAATAAATCATCGACTTTGGTCAGCTTTATGCTGGCGAGCCGATCTTCTTTCGCTGCCAATATCCTGCACCTCCTTCGTAAGTGCAGCGTAGGCTTTAGCAACCTGTCCGTTCGGATCGTGGGCATAAATGCTTTTACCCTTGGCGCTTGTTTCCGCCGCGCGGATGGACAGGGGGATTTCTGTATTGAATACACGCAGCTTATCCCCATAATCCCGACGCAAAACGAAAGAAATGTCTTTGGCGAAATTGGTTCGGCTGTCTACCATCGTGAGCAGCACACCATCCACAGCCAGCTTCGGATTAATTTGACGCCGAACGCGGGCAACCGTCTGCAAAAGCTGCGTCATGCCTTTGGCGGGCAGGTAGTGCGCCTGTACCGGGATAATGACGCTATCCGCCGCTGCCAATGCGTTGATCGTCATCATGCCCAAGCTCGGCATACAGTCGATCAGGATATAATTGTAAACAGCTTTGACGGAATCGATGTACGAACGCATAATCGTTTCCCTGCTCATCGTATTGACGAGCGCCACTTCGACTGCCGATAACTCGATGTTTCCCGGCATCAGGTCGATACCTTCATGATGATGCAGAATACCTTCCCTCGGTTCATACGGCTCCTCTGTCATGCCTTTCACCAGCATCGTAGCCAATGAAACGGATAGACTGTCCGGTTCATGGAAGCCCAGCGAATCCGTTAGGTTCCCTTGCGCATCCGCGTCCAGCAGCAGAACCTTCTTGCCTTCCGCCGCCAAGCCAATGCCGAGGTTGACCGCTGTTGTCGTTTTGCCGACGCCACCTTTCTGATTCGCGAGAGCGATTACTTTGCCCATCCAACAATTCTCCCTTCACGCAAAAAAGCCGACTGCGCTGAACATTCAATAGTCCAGACAATCGGCTTTTTGAAAAGTATCTATATAAAAAGAGAACGCCCCAATTTTTGGACGCTCTCTTGGATATTCACAAAATTCAATTAAAAGTCATCAGATGTGTCCACCCATTTCAAATCCAACACAATAGAAACTTCGATTTTATCTTTCAATATCTTACTTCTAAAGTCGTTTTCCTCAATTTTAAATGACGAATACTTCGCAGAATACTGATAATTCAGGACTTCTAGGTATCGACCCGACATATTCCTACCACGCACTCCACATGCACCGTATGCGGAAACATATCCACCGGCTGCACCTCAACCGCCCGATACCCGCCATCCTCCAGAACGCGCAGGTCACGTGCCAGTGTCGACGGATTGCACGACACATACACCACCCGCTCCGGCTGCATCGCCAGGATCGTCTCCAGCAGCTCACTATCGCAGCCCTTCCTCGGCGGATCGACCACAATCACATCCGGCTTATTCCCTTCCTGCTTCCAGCGTGGGATCACTACCTCCGCTGCTCCCGCCTCAAACGTCGCGTTGTCGATCTGGTTCAGCTCCGCATTCCGCTTGGCATCCTCAATCGCTTCAGGGACGATCTCCACCCCATACACATGACCGGCTTGTCTGGCCAGGAACAGCGAGATAGTGCCGATGCCGCAATAAGCGTCGATGACATTCTCATTGCCCGTCAGGCCTGCATACTCCACCGCCTTGCGATAGAGCGCCACCGTCTGCTGCGGGTTGACTTGGTAGAACGACCGGGCTGAGATCGCGAAGCGGATGCCGTCAAGCTCGTCATAGATGACTTCATTGCCCCACAGGACACGGGTCTCGTCACCGAAGATGACGTTGGTGTTCTTCTTGTTCACGTTCTGTACGATACTTGTCACGGCAGGTAGTTCAGCCCGAATGCTTTCGATCCACTGCTCCACTTGCGGGATACGCTGGCCATTGGTGACGAGGACGACCATCATCTCGCCGCTGACATAGCCTGTCCGCACGACGACATGGCGCAGCAAGCCGCGCCCGCTCTGCTCATCATAGGCGGTGAGGCCAAGCCGTCTGCCGATCTGCTTCACCAACCGCACGACCTCATCGTTGCGCTCGTCCTGGATGAGACAGCGATCCATATCGATGATCCGGTGGCTGCCTTGCGCATAAAAGCCAGCGATCAGTTCGCCATCGACAGGCGCCTGGGTATTCTCTTGCGCCCCCGCTCTCTTGCCGCTGTGTCTTCCTCGCTGCTCACTGCCGACTCCCGCTCCTGCACCAGCAGACATCCCAACCGGCACCTGAGCCTTATTCCGATAGCGCCACGGATCGTCCATGCCGAGCGTATCGTGCACGATGACGCCGCCCGGCTCTCCCGCATCAGCCACCTGAAGCTTACCGATCCGCTGCAGATTGTCCACGACATGCTGTCGCTTCCAGCGCAGCTGGGCTTCGTAGCTCATGTGCTGCAGCTGGCAGCCGCCGCACTGGTTGAAGATCTCGCAAGGCGCGGACACGCGGTCCGGGCTCGCCTCCAGTATCTCAAGCATCTTGGCGTAGCCATACTGCTTCTTCACCTTTAGCACCTTGGCCTGCACTCGCTCGCCGGGCAATGCCCCCCGCACAAAAAGGGTAAACCCATGTACCCGGCCTACCCCTTCGCCTTCATGCGTCAAGCCGACGATCTCGGCCGTGACGATCTCATTCTTACTCACAGGTATACTCATAACCTTCTCCGTTCCTGGTTTGTTGCCGTTACTTATACGAGCTATTCCCCAGCTCATCCACGAATATCCGCAAATGTGAAGGCAGCACCGACACTGAGCAAGGCAGCGTGCCGCCATACTCGCCGTCCAGATTGAGCTGGACGTAGTCCGGGGTGGTCACCTTGAGTTTGTTGGTCTGGAAGTGGAGGACGTGCGGGTCGCTCAGATGCTCGCCGCGCTGGGCCAGAGTGGCGATGCGGATGAACTCCGCCAGGTTGCACTTCTTGAGTACGACGACGTCGAACAGCCCATCCTGCAGACTGGCCGCCGGGGCCAGCTTCTCGAAGCCGCCGACGGAGTTGCTGTTGCAGATGAGGAACAGCAGCACTTCCTCGTTAATGGTGTCGAAGCCGTTGCCCTCGATGTGCATCATCGTCGGCCGCAGGCGCGTCATCTTCTCCAGGCCCTTCATATAATACGCCAGATTGCCGATCATCGTCTTCAGCTTGCTCGGCACCTCATAGGTCAGCTCCGTGAGGGAGCCGCCGCCAGCGATATTGATAAAATACTTCGTATTGATCTTGCCGACATCGATCGGCCGCGCATACTGGCGGATGATCAGATCGCACGCCTGCTCCCACTGCCTGGGGATGCCCAGCGCCCGGGCAAAATCATTGGTCGTGCCCAGCGGCAAGATACCCAGTGGCGGCCGCTGGGCGCGCTCCGCCATGCCGTTGATGACCTCGTACAGCGTCCCGTCGCCGCCCGCAGCGATGACGATATCGAAGCCCCGCTCCACCGCATCGGAGGCCGCCAGCGTAGCGTCGCCCTCGCCCGCTGTCGCATGACAGCTGGTCTCGATGCCGCCCAGCTCCAGCCGCTGCAGGATATCCGGCAACCGGCGCTTCATCTCCTCGCGTCCCGAGGTCGGATTATAGATTAGTCTGGCCCGTTTGATGGTCATGCCCGTTCTCCCTCCAGCTGATCAGATCCTACGCTTGCCTTGAACCCGTCCAGCCAGGCGGCCGCCTGCCGCTCCATCCACCGCGTGGCGAACGGATGCGGCAGGATCGTCCGGCCATTGTAGCGGTAGTCCGCTCCGGACAACCGCGCTGGAATCACCGACCGGGTGAAGTACCCCTGGCTTAGAAATAAAGGCACCACCACGACCGCCGTCTCCGGCTCCTGGCGCTGCATGGCGCCCAGCACACACCCGGCCTGATCCGGCAGCAGCATCGCCGTCTCCGCGCGCCGGAAGCCGCCAAGCTCCCGGACCCGCTCCGCCAGCGCGCGCATCCCCTGCCGCCAGCGGCCATGGAATACCCGCTCCCGGCTGCCATGGGCAACCAGCAGCACCGCTTCGCGGGCCGGATCCTCCGAGAGCTCCCGGACATTGTCCAGCAGCACCTCGGCCAGCTCCGGATCTTCATCGATGGGAGGCCCCACCGTGATCCGCGCCGCCCGCACCTTGAAGACGCCGAGGTCGCCCTCGCGGTCCGATACCGGCGGCACGCCGAAGCCTTGGCCGATATCATCGATATGGGTACTGCCGGAGGAGACGAACAGCGGCAGCACATAGATATCCGTCACGCCTCTATCCTCCAGCATATCGACGCCGTCCTGGATGAGCCGGCCTTCGATCAGCTCAAGGAACGAAGAGACGATCTCGACTTCCGGGGGCACCTGCACCGCAGCGACCGCATCATCTACCAGTGTGACCCAATCCGCATCCCGCGAACCGTGGCTGATGACGAGGATGCCATACTTCCTCGCAGGGCCGTCTGGCTTGGTCTGCCCGGCCATCATGCCTGCCGCTGCAGCAGCCCCGCCACCACGCAGCAGACCGCCGGCAGCTCCGGCGCCCGCGCGGGCTTGCCCGGTTTCCCGACGTTCTCCGCCCCTGCTGTCGCCGCTCGCCTCATCAGCCCATGCCGTCCGCCTGTGAGGCGATTCCTTCTCCTCAGGCCCCGGCATGATCAGCGCCCCAGCCGTTCCAGCGCCATCTTGTAGCCGTCGTTGCCGTAGTTCAGGCAGCGCTTGACGCGCGAGATCGTCGCCGTGCTGGCGCCGGTCTCGGCTTCTATCTGATTATATGTGCTGCCCTTGCCCAGCATGCGGGCGACCTCGAGCCGCTGCGACAGCGACTGGATCTCGTTGACCGTGCACAGATCGTCGAAGAACACATAGCACTCCTCCACCGACTTCAGCGTCAGTACCGCCTCGAACAATTGGTCGATCGCTTTATCATTAAGCTTCTTAAGTTGCATCGATTATTCACTCCTGTCTGGTCCGCCAACTCAAAAACAGCTTCACCGCCGTCTGCGGGAAGCTCGCGGCAGATCGCTCGTTCATGAGATTCCTTCTCTTCATTGTATAAGGTATGGGGGCATTTTTCAACCACTGCCGTATTCACGCTTTACAGTTGCAAAGGAAAACCCCGTCGGCTGACCGACGGGGTAGTGATGATATAGATTGCTGACGCGGACAACTTGGCATCGGCCAAAGCCAACTTCATGGTGCGGGCGGCGTTTTCCGCCATGACGAATCCGTTTCCCGGATCGCACTCAAAAGTTAGTCGCAATAATCTTCGAAGCAAGGTCACTTGTGATAAAATCCATCGCTGAGACACCGAAGCGGCCGCTCGTATTCGTGGTAAAGAATTGATTGACCTTTGGATTGATCTCATCCGAAATCGCTCGAATGTTCGGAATGCCGAACAAGCCCGGGCTGTATCCGCTTGTGAAGTTGATGTATAGCGTCGATGAATTGGACGAATTCGCTTCGTTGTACTTGCTCTGGATATCCGTCCACTTCTTGGTCCGATTCGATACTTTATAGTAATCCTGGATGTTCAAGCTGGCTGCATTTTGGATGGTGAAAGAGGTGTTATCTTGCCAGGCCGTCGCATCGATCCCTTTCGGAAGCTGGTCCGTCGCGAACCTTCGCAGAAGCACGATCTTGCCTCTGGCCTCGCTGAGGGTAGGGATGTGATCGGTCATCAACCATTTGTTCGGATTTTTATTGACATACCAATTAAAGGTGTCTACATAGGAACGTGTATTTTCGGCGGCGGTATGCTCCTCTTTCACGCTCATGATCACGGTTTCCGTCGGATTGTTATTCAGGAACGAAATGACGGCATTCAAGACGTCGTCAAAGTTCTGATTCTGATACACGACGCCGTGGTGAATCGTGAAGGCATCCTTAAAGTGTCTCGTACGAATATCCAGATAGCGAACCCCGCTGGACAACTGCTCCGCAATCGTGAGATCCTGCGTCTTGGCCGTACCGTAGATCGGCTCGTACATCGCACCCGAGTCATGTGTTCCCGGGATCGAGAGCGCGGCTAGCGAGGTCTGGTCATTAATCGCCCCCATCCAGTTGGCATTGCTGTAAGCCATGGAGGTGCTCGCCAAAGACGTGAGACTCACCACAACGACGACAACAAACAGGATAGCTTTCTTAAGCATTTTTGTACCACCTTGCCTCTCCAATAGATTTATGTCAGTCAAGCGGCGCCACTTGATTAACATCCTGTGACCGTCGGGAGCAACCATACATCGCATACGACAGCGAGTGAGTATGGTATCGATACCATATCCTGATTACATTCTAGTGGACTTTTATAAAATCTGTTGCTGTTTTTGTTTGACATTTCGTAAATTTGCTATCGAATTTAGGGAAAGGTCAAAACACCCTCAAGATGAGTATGGAATGGTATCATTATATTTATAGTAAACTTCAAGAACTACTAGGGTTCTTTAAAAGATTGGTGAAAAAGTGCCGGAAGTGGGGCGGAATTGTCCTGGAGAAGAGCATATGCTTTCGAAGTCGCTTTCTTGCAGAAAGCGTTGAAGCGTTCGCCTGAAAGCTTTTCGCAGAAAAGCTAGCTTCGGAAGCATACACTGTTCCCGGAATTCAACCTCAACCAGAGGTTATGATTCAAGAATTCTGGGAACCACAGCGATCGGAAGGACGATCCGCACAACGTAGGCCTAATTTTCACCACGCTTTTAAACACTTGGCTCTCAAGACTACGCTTAAACAAGCTGAAGGAGGGAAATAGCAGTGGCCGAGTTTAAACGGGGGGATACTGTATTCTTTTACGAAGTGTCAGGGGAAGGGGAGCCCATTATTTTTACTCACGGAGCTTCCTGGAACCATGAACAATGGCAAGAGCAAGTTGCCTTTTTGAAGTCTAGCTACAAGTTGGTAACATGGGATGTAAGAGGGCACGGCCGGTCAACCCTTCCCGAAGGAAGAGTTGATCCCGAAGATTTCAGTAAAGACTTGGTTGCGCTGATGGACCATCTTCAATTGAAACAAGCTACGCTTACCGGCCTTTCCATGGGAGGTCATATTTCTTTGCAGACCGCTATCCGCTATCCCGATCGGGTGAAGCGGTTAGTCCTGATTGGTACTCCTTGTAGCAATAGCTTTAATTGGTACGAAAAAATGTTTGTGCCGGTTAATCGCTTCACAAGCAAATGGATCTCCATGAAAATGAGCGGTGCCATTCAGGCCAAGATGCTCTCCAAATTTAACCCTGCCAATTACGAGTACATTACCAGAGCCTTTTCCATGATGACCCATGACAATTGGAACAGAGTTTGGTCAGCTGTTACACGGATGGAAAGCAAGCATGATTTACAAAAAGTAAAGTGTCCCACCCTGTTATTAATAGGTGACCATGACACGATGACCAATTATCAACAGGATTATATGCACCAAAATATTTCAAACTCCGAATTAAAAGTCATCTCAAGAGCTCATCACGCCACGAATTTGGACAACCCTGAAGAGGTTAACTTGGCTATACTTGAGTTCATGGAGAAAAGATAGACATGTACGGCCTGCGTATCATAACTAACCAAATCATGCTGCAGCTCTGCCAGTTGCTCCACCAGGCTCTCCTACGCATCGCGTAACACTGAAAATTGCCATTCAGACACTTACCCTTCTACCCGCTTCATATGACTGCTGTGACCCGGCGAGAGCTTGGCGGCAGGCTCCACGTACACCTTGGCATTATTGACCGCCGTCGGCGCTTCCCCGAATCCGACAGCGATCAGCTTGATCTTGCCCGGGTAGGTCGAGATATCGCCAGCCGCGAATATGCCGGGAATGCTCGTCTCCATCCGCGAGTCCACGACGATCGCCCCGCCCTCAATGTCGAGGCCCCACTCGGCGATCGGGCCGAGCGAGGAGAGGAAGCCATAGTTGACGATGACCGCATCTACATCCAGCCGCACCTCTTCACCTGTCTTGACATGCGACAGCACTACGGTGCCGATCCGTCCCTCCCCTTGCAGAGAGGCGATCTCCATCGGCGTCATGACGCGGACCCTGGACTGGCTGAGCTGCGTGACGCTATGCTCATGGGCGCGGAACTTGTCCCTGCGGTGCACCAGGATGACCTCCTCCGCGATCGGCTCCAGCATGAGCGCCCAGTCGACTGCGGAGTCGCCGCCGCCGCTGATGAGCACCCGCTGTCCCTTGAAGCGCTGCAGATCATCCACGAAGTAATACAGGTTGCTCCCCTCATACCGTGCCGCTTCCGGCAGCTCCAGCCGCCGGGGCTCGAAGGCGCCGACGCCGCCTGTGATGATCACGGCTTTGGCGAAGTGTGAGGCTTTGTTTGTCACCACCTCGAAGTCCCGCTCGCCGTGCTTGATCACCCGCGTGACCTTTTCCTCCAGGCCGACGGACGTCGTGTCAAAGTAGTCCAGCTGCTTCGTCAAGCGGTCGACGAGCTCCTGCGCCGTCACCTTCGGAAAGCCGGCGACATCATAGATATATTTCTCCGGGTACAGCGCCGCCAGCTGTCCGCCGAGCTGCGGCATGCTCTCCAGCAGCAGCACCGTGCTGTGGCGCATCCCGCCGTAGAAGGCGGCGAACAAGCCGGTCGGGCCGCCGCCGATAATAATCATATCGAAAGCATCTGCTTGTGAACTTCCCAATGACATGATACGAATCCTCCACTGCTATATTTACGCCAGGACATAGACCTGGCCTTCTTCCACCTCTGTCTCATAGCCCCGCAGCTTGATGCTGCCCTGTACCAGATGATGGCCGGTCAGCAAGTCGAACTCCCAGCCATGCCAGGGACAGCGCAGGATCTCCTGATCCCGCCCGTAGGTGTATTCGTAGACCAGTGAGGGCATACGCGTCCCGCACACATGCCCCTCGCAGACCGGGGCGCCGCCGTGCGGACACATATTGCGCCAGGCAAGGTAACGGTCTCCTACAGCAAATACGCCAATCTCCATTCCCTTCACAGTCACGATGATCCGTCCGCTCTGGCGCAGTTCTTCCTGCGTCGCCACGGGGTATCGTACAGGCGTCTGTGCCATCGTGCTCACTCCTCTCCGGTCAGGGCAGCCGCAGCCTCGCCCTGGTCCTGTCGCGGCGCTGCCTCATACAGCCCGTACAGCTCCATTGCGTTGCGGGCCATGATCCTCTGACGTAGCTCCTTGCGGATCGGCTGGAGCGCCATCTTCGGATTATCGAAGTCCCAGTGCGGATAGTCGGAAGAGAACATCACCATATGATCGCCACCCATCATATCGAAGATTGCGTTCAGATGCTGAGGATTATCCGGCTCCTCGATCGGCTGTGTCGTCAAGCGGATATGCTCTCTGATATACTCGGACGGCAAGCGCTTCAGCCAAGGCACCGTCTCGCGCAGCCCCTTGAAGTTCTTATCCATCCGCCACATGAGATGCGGCAGCCAGGCCAGGCCGCCCTCTATCGCTACAAATTTCAGCTTAGGGAACTTCTCGAACACTCCTTCGCAGACCAGGCTGTTCACATGCGCCATATAGTTCGTAGGCAAGATATTGTGCCACTCCAGATAACGCGTCGGATGTCCGGACGGTGTCGGCGGACCGGCGACCCCCCGGCCTTCCGTGCCCGGGTGGATCGCGACCGGCAGCCCATGGCGCTCAGCCGCCTCATAGATCGGATGATAATAACGCTGACCATACAGCATCCGCGCACCGCTGCACATGATGACCTGCACCATATCCGGATGGCCCGCCATCCTCTCGATCTCTTTCACCGCAGCTACAGGGTCCGAATGATTGATCAGGATCGAGCCTTTGAATTGCGGGCTCGCCTTCAGCCAGGTTTCCACCAACCAATCATTATAAGCGCTTGCCACAACATTGCCGTAGTCCGGATCCGGATTAAGAGAGATGCCGAGAATGCCGGAGCCCGTCAGTACCGCATAATCAATCCCGTACACATCCAGATGATGCTTTTTTAGATACATGGGATCACTGCCTGGGGTACCCCCCGTCTCTGTGTACGCATCCCTGCGCATCACACTCGGATTTCCGTAATAGCCGCCTCCGTAGCCTGCCCCCGTTGTCAGCCATTGCTCATGGAAGGCACGCGGCAGATAGGGCAGCAAGTCCTTGGCGCTGGCAATCGCATTATGCACATCGGCATCGATAAGTTTCGGTTTGTTCTCCTGCATCTGATGATCTCCCCTGTCCTCATGATTTATAATCAGTATAGGAGATCCCCCCTTCCCGGTCGATGGGATATCCAACGGATTTTAGACGATATTACGATTCATTCGCCTTGAAAAGTAGATTATCATCCCTTCTTTATCTATAATGAATGGGTAGATCCCTTATACGATTTCGTACAATTTTACTGCAGACCACGGAGGTTACTCTATGCTGAACCTGCACATGATCAACGCCCCCTACAAAATACCGTCGCAATGGCAGATCGCCCCCTCTGCAACCGCGCATCATATTTTGCTGTTCGTAACCAGCGGCTCCATCCGCTATCAATTTGGTGAAGATACACGTTTGCTGCAGAAAAACGACTGGGTGTTCATCCCGATCGGCACCCATCGCTCGGCCACGGCCTGTCCGCCTCACTATCACCGGATGGTGTCAGCTCATTTCCAATGGAAGGAAGCCTCAGAGCCGCCGTTCCCGCTCCTCCTCCAGCAGCAGGAGGTCAAGCAGCTGCGCCCCCAGAACACCGAATATGTGAAGCAGCGGTTCGCTGCGCTCAGTGAGCTGTGGAGCAGCCGCCTGCCCTATTACGAGCTGCAAGGCCAGGCGATCGTGCTCGAGCTGCTTGCTCTGATGAGCCGTGAGCTCGATCAGAGCCGCCATCATCCGGATAAGCTGCATATGGTGCAACATATGCAAACCTACATCGAGACACATTACAGGGAACGGATCACCTTGCAGCAGGTAGCCGACATCATCGACCGCTCCCCCAATTACGCTTGCCACCTGTTCAAGCAGATCACCGGTCTGGGCCCTATCGACTATGCCAATCAAACCCGGCTGAACCGGGCACGCGAGCTGCTGCATCAGACCGACCTCACCGTAGCGGAGGTTGCCCATGCCTGCGGCTTTACCGACCCTTATTATTTCAGCAAGCTCTATAAGCGTGTCTACGGTGCTTCGCCCAAGCAATCGATGATGGAGTAGGGCGACTCAGCTGGTTTAATCGTCTTCCTGCTCCTCAGGTAGAGGCTGACCATACAGCTTTACTTCATCCAAGCTGTTCCAGGCACTTCCCATACTTTGTTTGCCTTGGAACCGGAGGTACTTCGCAGCAACCGGTTCAAACAAGAACAGCTCAAAGTCCCTGGATCTGCCACTGCTTTGTCCGCTATAGACCGTCTCCCACGTCACTCCATCCTGCGAGGTTTGAAGCTCAAACATCTCCACTCGAATGACAGTGAATGCAAGCTCGACTCCGGCCAGGATTACCTCTTCCCCCATATCGAATTGAATCCATGCATTGTTTTGACCTGCCCACTTGGTATCATGATCGTTATCCAATACATTCTCTGGAAGGACATTGGGCGCTGGTGTCACACTGGCCGTTACATGCTGTACCATCAGCTGCTGCCATTGATTCGATACCCTTTGCTTGATAGAGATCGTCCTGCTGCTGGGCAGCCAATCCCCGGTCACATCCATCGCAGCAGTCACCGCCTGGAGCGTCGCAGCCGCCTCCCCATGCAGCAATTCAACAGGCGCGTCCAGGACGACCGGATCTCCATCAACCAAGGCAGTCGACTGACCTACATTAAAAACCATGGAACTGCCTTCATACTGGGCGGTCAATTCACCTGTTGACGCGTTCCAGGCTACTTGGGCACCCATCTCCTGCAATAATGGCCGCAGCGGCAAGAGAACGCTGCCGCCGATCCGCTCTGCGGCCGGCTCCAACTGCAGTCGCTGCCCCTGCAGACGCACCGTAATATCCTCATAGCCCGGGCGATTCGCAGGCTGCTCCTGAAGCTCCACACTCTCGAGCTCAATCGCATGACTGCCTGCTGCTATCTGCAGTGTTATCCAGCCTTGTCCCTGCTGGACCGGCTGTTGTCCTACTCCGTTGAGCTTCACGCCTGTCAGACCGGGATAGTAAAACGTAACCTCCGTGCCGCCGGACACCAGTTGACCTTTCCCTTCACGCATGTAAATGGTAAT
Organism: Paenibacillus jepli; assembly: GCF_047238105.1. NCBI lineage: Bacteria > Bacillati > Bacillota > Bacilli > Caryophanales > Paenibacillaceae > Paenibacillus > Paenibacillus jepli. The sequence continues at coordinate 4,831,888 of NZ_JBDFMD010000001.1, read as the reverse complement.
CGGCTCATCAGCGCTATAGCCTGCGGTACGTTCGGTATTGGTGAAGAAGGAGCTCCCATCCTTTGCAAAATAAAAGCGATTGCCGTGTCCTGCTATCATGCGAAAAATAGCGCCAACAGCTTCGAAGGACACGCCAGCGTGCGTAACCTCAGCTGCGGCAGAAGACTCGAAGGCATAATCGATGATCCCCTGTCCGAGCTGCATGCTGGCTCCTGAATAATGACTGCCAGCGATTCGCTGCATCTCTGCCTTGGGTCGTGCCTCATCATGAGGAAACAGTACAGTAAGCAGGCTCCGTTCGCCGGCTTCTCCGAGATCATAGCCGGAATATAAATACTTGCCTGCCGAGCAAGTGCTCATCGAGCACAATGGCCCCTCCTTCACAAGCACCCCATGATCCGGGGCTGTCGCCAAAAACGCTGACAAGTAGACCGGATGCTCCGCAGTGACAGAGTAAGGACTGATTCGAAAGCGATACTCCTCCTCCTCTGCTATGACATCCGGCGGCAGATCAGCGTTGGGATGCAAGACGACATTGGCGGTATGGCCAGCTGCCGCAACCGCTGCCTTCACTTGATCCATCACAATCCAATACCCATGCACGTGGTCCTGCCCGTCAATCTGTATCAGGCTGCGTCCGTGACTGCCATTAGGCAAGGCCTCTCCTGAGCTGCCATGTGCGTAGCCAAACAGAGGCATCTGGATCGATTCGGCAATACCCCCACCCTCCTTTTTTACATGATTGACGCCGTCAATCATGACTGTGTTGGAGGACTCACTCGTGTTATGGAAGTAGTCCCAGGTGAAGCCCTCATACCCTCTGCCCCAGCCTGCATAGCCGACATTACGAAGCAGCGGTTCTCCATAACCGGTCAAGTAGATCGAATTAACATCCTTATGCCCATGGTTGTCATTAAGCGGCACCGGCGTGAACAATGAGGCGCCCAGCCCGTAGTTGGAGCTGGTATCCTCCAGCATGATCGCGTTGGCATCTGCAAATGTGCGGGAGGGAGGATTGACCGGCTCGGGCAGCGGCTCATACAGCAAATAATTCAACAGCCTGCCTGCGGGTATCGTATCTTGGCCAATCGCGCTCGAGGCATATTGTGCAGCTTTCTCAGAGAAACGATGGGCACGGAAATAAGCGGTGCCCGCTTCCTTGTTATTCTGAGAGATGCCGAAGTTTATCGCTGTATCGCCAAATGAAAAGTACTGCTTTCTATAGACGCCGTTCTGTTCATTCATTAGCTTCACAGGTGATTCCGAATAGCCGAACAGCCATTCATAAAAATGCTGCAGCCGCGGGTCATTATAATAGGTGTTGTCTTGTCCCGTATACTCCAGCACATCCATAAAGTGTGCCTTATTGTCTCGATCCACTTGATCGGGAGCCAGTCTCCAATGCGCATACCCCGGCCCCCCAATGAAGACGCCGTCCGGCGAGACCTCTTTATTCAGATAACTTCGATACTCCTGCTTGGCCTCTGTTATTCTGAACGGCTGATTTTTATATAACGCCCAGATGCCACGGGTGCCCCATGTAGCCATCTTCCATGCAGAATCGTTGTGCCAATACCACTCTCCCGTTTTCTCGAGCTTGCTTTCCAATTGGGCCAGATCGCCTTGCAGTTCAAAATCGTCATGCATGATGTCCATGGCCAACACCAGATTGAAGAAGGCGCTCCCGGGGCGGACATAGCGATTATGGTCCAATCGGTCCAATAAGGGATATATATGGGCATCAAAATCCTCAATCATCTGCTGCACTCTGCTCATATATACCAGCTTATTGTCCGGATCCAGGATGTAGGCCAGTGAACTGGCACTGGCGATATGAGCGATCTGCAAGCTGCGGGCAACAGGATCGGGCGAAGCCGAGACAAGGGTATTCGCATGTTGTATAGCCTCTTGTTTCATTTCCATCCATGGAGATTGCAAGGCACGAAGCCTATAGCTGTCATATTCGGTTTCCTGCACAATAAGGAACGGTCGCGGCCAATCTATAGGGTCTGCAGGCTCAGCGGGTACCATGGCGTATACGTCTACATAGTCAAGGTCCATGGAGGCGTAGACATCGGGCACTGTACTTTCATAATTGGCAAACCAGCGAAACTCGGCAAGCGGGCCGCTGGTCAGATCGAAAGCGGCTTTAAACTGAATACCCTGTGCTTTCAGTTCCCCATTCACAAAGTAATCCGCCTCATTTGTTACGCTGTTGAACTCCATACGCACCGTATACCAGACCCCAGTCTCATAGGGCAAGCTGATCAAAGGTTGCCCCTGGGCAAGTGAGCTGAGATCCCCAAAATTCATATTGCCATTCCTGGTTCGGAGAAATGTGATGAACGCAGGCACACTTTGCGCATCCTTCATCTGGAAGGTATTGCCTGCTGCCGGGTCATTCAACCGGAACCGCTGCTCCAGGATGACTGTCCCTGACAACGTAGCCTGCGCCTGCTTGAAGAAGGCTACATTGGAGCTTGCGGGTATGGCAGGATTATATTTCATCCGCATATTGGCCGCTTTGCTTCCCTGCGCGCCTGCGGACTGGGAGATATCCTGTACTTTAATCGACATTCCCTCGACTAATCGATCAACCACCAGATAATTGGGCCAGCCCGGCTTCGCATCAAGGGCGTCCTGCTCGAACGTATAGTTAAAATAAGTGAGTTTGATTAGAGGAGAAGCATACGCCGCAGGCTGCAGGGTCAAACCGGGAAGAAAAACGAGCAGGCCAAGCATGGCAATAACCAGTCTCTTTATTGCTCTTCTCATCGTGGAAACCTCCTAATCACTAGTGTAAAGCGCTTTCAAATTTGTCTGAAGAAGATGCGCTATCTCCTTGTGAAACAGCGCATCGCACAGCTTTTTCATCCAACGTTGTCCTTGTAGGCCGCCTTCATTTCTTCAATCGCTTTTTCCAGCTGGGTATCGCTTTTCAGCCTTTCCACCAGATCGTCCCAAGCTGACATCGGCGATTTGCCCATAATAATATTAATTTTCATATCCTGAATGTTCTTCTCGATATCCGGTCCAATGATTTCATAAGTCGGTGATAGGATGCCTACCGTCGGATCCGACACGCTGACGGCTGCGCGTTCCTGCAAGATTTGTTTATTGCGGTTATATTGTTCCTGCGGGATGCCCGGATAATAGCCATTGAAGAATTCACTGTAATACGTGAAGATATTACTAAGATTATTCAGAATCGGCGCTATATTGTCCGAGGTCGCCTGCTCTGTCGACTGAATATAGGTAGGGTCGTCTGCAGCCACCGTATAATGGGTATCTTTGAAGCCATAGGCAGCCAATTCTCCGATATCATCCTGCGCCCCTCGGTCAAGGACCTCCAGGATGCGCTTCAGCTTTGCCTCCGGTACTGTCTTGGGAATACTGTACATCCCGTAGAAGCCCGTCCCCTTCTCCGCATATCGGCCCACTTCACTCTCCACATAGGGCAGAGGATAGATATCGCCTTCGGGTTCAATCTTCAGCAGCGCCTCCATAAATAACCATTGCGGCTTAACCGCAGAACCCAAAATGCCTCCCTTGTTGCCCATAAACATATCACGGCTCTGTGAATGCTTCAGCACAGCAAAATCTGGCGATAGCACCTTCTCCTCATAAGCTTTCTTCAAAAATTCCAGTGCCTTTTTAATGTTGGGATCAAAAGCCGTATAAGCCAGATTTCCGTCTTCCAGCTTCCATATGGCATTGGGAGACAAGGTATACGCCTTTTCTACCCAGCCCAGGCTTCCCATATGATTAGGAGCTACATCCCCGATGATGCCATACGTATCGTTTTGATGATTGCCGTCAGGATCCTGTTCTGTAAATGCTTTGGCAACCGCATAGATTTCATCTAGCGTGACAGGCATCTCAAGACCCAGATTATCCAGCCAATCCTTGCGGAGCATGGGCATCGTACCGCCGCCTTCTAGCGGACGAGGTCGCGGAACGCCATAATTCCTCCCATTGATTTTTGAATTCTCCCATGCTTCGGCAGGATAGGCAGCCAGATTGGGATATTCCTTGTACACCTCAGTCAGATCCCAGAATGCCCCTTCGCTTGTTGCATTATGGAATAAAGGGTCTTTGGGGTCCTCAATATACATTAATTCCGGGATATCCCCGGACGCCAGCGTCACCTTTGTTTTTTCAATAATCGTATTCGTTGGAATCCAGGTAATATCCAGCTTGGCATTCAGTTCTTTCTCAATTTCCAGTAGAATGGGATGATCAGGCGCTACTGCTTCCGCGGCATTTTGTTTCGCAAATATTTCAATGGTAACCGGTTCTTGTGCCTTATCCTGATCTGCCTCTTCCGTACCGACTGCCGATGAATTGGTTTCCTTATTCCCTGAGTTTGGCGACGCCTGATTGCCGCTGCACGCGCTTCCGATCAGTGTCAATACGAGCATGGTTGGAATCAACCAAGCCTTCGATTTGTTCATCTTCATCGTCCATATCTCTCCCCTTTATGAAATAAACCACCTGACCTGCCTAACCAGTTGTACCGCCAATGGAGCCGTTCAGCCCTTCACTGAACCAACCATCACCCCCTTGGCAAAATGCTTTTGCAAGAATGGGTAGACCAGAAGAATCGGTACCGTTGCAATCATGACAGCGGCCATCTTCAACGTCTCTGTAGGAATTCGAATCTCACCGCTCAATTGATTGGCAATCTCGCCGGATGCGGAGCTGGAAGAGTCAATCAGCAGCATCTGCAGTATAATCTGCAAGGGCTGCAAGTCGGCCTTGTTAATATAAAGTACCGCACTAAAGAATGTGTTCCAATACCCCACGGCGAAGAATAAGCCAAAGGCTGCCATCGCCGGCATAGATAATGGCAGGATGATGCGAAAGAATACGCCCAGATCAGAAGCCCCGTCCATCTTCGCCGCTTCCTCCAGCTCCTCCGGTAATCCATCAAAAAACCCTTTCATTAATATCATATACCAGCCGCTCGAGAGCACAGGCAAGATAAGCGCCCATATGCTATTGATCAAGCCAAGCGTTTTTACAACTAGATATGGGGGGATGATACCCGGTTGAAACAAGGTGGTGAGCAGGATCAGCAGAAGGAATATCCTGCGTCCGTATAAGCGCTTTCTGGAAAAAGCATACGCGCCTGCCGAAGTGACAATGAGGCTTAAAGCCGTGCCCACCGTAGCCAAAAACAAGCTCACAGAGCCCGCCTTGATAAACACATCATTCGATAATAAGTAGCGATAAGAATCAAGCGTCCATACCTTGGGCAGCAAGGAGATGCCATTCTTCAAGTACTCTATCGGTGAAGTGAAGGAAGCAATAAATACATAATAAAAGGGAAACAGCATACTGAGTGTTACCAGCAGCAGAATTCCTAGCACTGTCGCATCAAACCATCTTTCCTGTTTATAACGCATAGCCCCGCCTCTCTTTCCCGGCAACGGCAACCGACAGGGCGTCCGGCTCCCGTGTGTCTTTACGATCATGCTCAATAAACACCGTCATCGCCTAGTCGCTTAGCCAGATAGTTCGCGCCTACGACAAGCACCAGCCCGACTACTGATTTGAACAGACCTACTGCTGTACTATAGCTGAACTGACCTTGCTGAATGCCGCTTCGATAGACATACGTGTCAAATACATCCGCGACCTGGGCAACTGCTCCATTCATCATTAGATACACCTGTTCAAAGCCGACATCCATCATATGGCCAATTCTAAGGATTAACAAGATGACAATCACATTGCGAATCGCAGGAAGGGTCACATGCCACATCTGTCTTAATCTGCCTGCTCCATCCATGCGGGAGGCTTCATACAGCTGCGGATCGACAGCGGCAATCGCTGCAAGAAATATGACGGTGCCCCATCCGGCTTCCTTCCAGATCACTTGAAGCGTGAGCAACAGCCAGAATTTATTGGGATCTGTCAAAAACTCAATTCGTTCCATTCCAAAAGCAGCCAGCATATTGTTGACAAAGCCTTCCGAATAGCCAAGCATCAGGAATGAGATGCCTACAATGATGACCCAGGACAAGAAGTGAGGCAGATAGATAATCGACTGCACCGTCTTTTTGAACCAGGGTACGCGCAGCTCATTCAACAACAAGGAAAGAAATATCGGCAGCGGGAAAAACAACGTCAAGCTCAGGATATTGATAGCCAGCGTGTTTCTCATTAATTTCCAGAAGTCGTTATGTGTAAAAAATCGTTGAAAATGTTTGACCCCCGCCCAATCGCTATTCCAAAACCCTTGAAAAGGCGAATAGTCTTGAAAGGCAATCAACACGCCCCACATCGGCCAGTACTTGAACAATAAAAAATAAATGATTGCAGGCAAGGCAAGCAGGTACAGCTGCTTATCCCTGACAAGCATTTTCCAGACCATCTGCTTCATCACTCCCGGTTGCATAGAATTCGTCTTCCTGACTGTATGCTAGCGCAGCTGATCTGCTTACGACTACTGGACTTTCTGGAAAACGCAGTGTACATTCCTGTTTTCAGCGATTTACATCAAAGTATAATGGATGCAACCGGGATTCCCGTATATACTGGATTACATCGTCCTGTAGCTAATCAATGCATTTCTCACCCGTGCTTGGAGGTATGCTTCATGCTCAGAAGTCCTTTTTTTCGCAGAAGTCTATTATTAATGGTTTTACTGTCCACGGTGCCGTGCATGCTGATCGGTGTCTTCCTATATTTATACGGCACGACAAAAATTGAAAGCGCATTAAGCGATTATCATACACATGCAACCGACAATGCGATCAAGCGCATTGACAGCCAGCTCAATCACTTGGAGATGATTGCAACCCTATGGTCCTCGAACTCGCCGCTCAGCCCGTCGCTGAATCAGATTGATCTGCAGCGCGACAACACATTGGTTAACCAAATCTATGAAAGTCTGACCATCATCAAATCTTCCGATATTCTAATCGAAGAAGTTTACATCTATCTAGAGAAGCATCAGGCCTTGATATCGGATACGTATGGCATTGAGAGACTGGACGAAACGGTCAATGCCGCATACCGGAACCTCATGTTTATAAAGTCACCTATATACTGGACGGACACACTGCCGGAGGGCAGGCTCACGAATACCCTGCCGCTCTCCCTTGTCGTAAGGCTGAACTTATACAATCCCAATACGAGCTCTTTTATTATCTTCCGTGTGAAGGGGAGCGCCCTGCACACCTTGGTGGGCGACGCGAATGCGAATCCCATGGCCTCCACATTGCTGCTTGATCAGGAGGGGCGGATCATCTCCGGCGGCCATCGTACCGTGGAGCAGTTGACAGCGCTGGATAACTGGCTGCAATCCACTACGCTTCAAGCCGATAACCGGAATGACTCTTTTATTGCGACCTGGAACAATGAACGCTATACTATTGCCGCCCAGCCGATGAAGCGGGTAAGAGAAACGTGGGTGCTTGCTGCTGCCACCCCTTTCTCCGAGATCACCAGCCCCCTGATTGTGCTGTCGCAAAATATTATCCGGATCAGCGTGCTTATGCTAGTACTGGGCCTGATCCTGTCCTGGATCATCACTCGTAAAATCTATCAGCCGGTAGAGAGACTGATCCGGCTCATCTCGCAGAATCAAGAGCATCAAAAGATGGAGGATGAATTTGACCATATAGCTGCTGCCTGGAGGAATATATCAGGACGGAGCGAGACGCTTCAGCAGCGCCTGCACGCTCAACTGCCTACCCTCCGGGAGAGCTTCCTGTTGCAGCTGGTGCAGGGACATCTGGGCTCGCTCTCCGTATCGGAGATCAGGGAGCGGATGGATCGGTACGATTTCGTTCACCTCAAGGAATCTGGGGACATCCGCTTGCTCGTTGTGGAGCTGCACGGACTGCTCCAGTCGGAAGGGAAATTTACAGCGGGGGATGAACAGCTGATTTCTTTTGCTGCGGCCAATATATCCAAAGAGTGGATGAGTACGCGCAGAGATCATGCCGAGGTCGTCAATCTACACAATCAAATCTTATGCATCCTTCTTCCAGGGGACCAGGACTCCCCGCATGAAAGCAAATCCATGCTATACAAAATGGCGAAGGATTTATCCTCCGCCTTGCATCTCTATACAAAGGTCAATGTGACGGTAGCCATCAGCAAGCCCGTCCTGTCACTAGGAGATATTCCCGCCGCGTTTGAGGAAGCGCTCAAATCGTTGCAGCTTAAGGAGGTGCACGAACGTCTGCAAGTCATCGATCTCGAAGAAGTGCTGACTCAGGGTAGCCACACTGTTCTCTATCCGTTCGAAGAGGAGAAGGACCTTGTCCAGTCGCTGCGGATGGGCCGCTCCTCAGAGGAAGTGGACAGGCAGGTTGACGGCTTTTGGACAAAGCTTCAGGAGCAAGCCACGACAGAACTGCAGCTGCGGCAGGGCTGCTACCAATTATTCAATACGATCCAGCAGACTGTGATCATGTCGGGCTTCTCACCGCTCCAGCTCTATCAAGGCATGATTATGAATGAACAGCTATCCGAGCTTAAGGAGCCTGCTCATATGATCCAATGGTTGAAGAACGATATGATCCGGCCCTTTCTGATCGAGCTTGAGCGAACTCAAAACGCGTTGATGAAGCAGATGGTGGAGGACGTATTGAATACCATTCACAATAATTACCATCTCGATATTTCTTTAGAGAGCTGTGCTGACCTTCATGGCACTTACCCTCGCAAGCTAAGCGCAGCCTTTAAGACCATAACAGGCGTGACCTTCCTCGATTATGTCACGTCCTACCGCTTGGAGTTGACCAAGACGATGCTGCTGCAAACCGAAGAGCGAATCAATAGCATTGCGGAGAAAGTTGGTTACCAGCCCGCGTACTTCCATCGTCTCTTTAAAAAACACTTTGGCATGACACCGGGACAATACCGCGAGCAAGGCAAGAGCGACAGCTAACCCCGGCTATTCGTTGCGGTAGTCCCTCGGACTCATCCCGGTCGCCTGGCCGAACAGGCGGCTGAAGTAGAAGGCATCGTTAAAGCCGGCTTGCTCTGCGACCTCCCGGACCGGCAGACGGGTAGCCCGCAGCAGCCTCTTGGCATGGTCCAGACGGATGTGCGTCAGATACTGGGTCGGCGTCCGACTTGCGTAGTAAGCGAATGAACGGCATCGATCAGCGAAGGATGTCCAGCGGGATAATCCTGATAGCGCAGGTATTGCTGGATATTGGAGTAGCTCATCACCCGGAGCATGTCGTCCCGGAGCGAGTCCACCAGCTCATCCGTCTGCTCGGCAAAATGGCCGATTAATATACTGCTCGTCTCCTCCACCTCATGCTCGATTACCCTTACGACATAGACATAAGTAAATAAGCTCGCTAGAATCGACGGCACAAGAATCAATATAAAAAAGCTTGAAAAAAACTGCCAAAACACATTCATTCGCGGCTTCTTCAACGTCGTCAGCCTTCCTCGCATGCTTTCAGCCCTTTCCCTGCCTGACGGTCAAGCTTGTCCTTGCTTTTATTAGTATAGTCCGCATTTTCCGCCCTGTACATGAAGGATTGGTCTGGATTGCATGGCGGGGTACAAGCAAGAAATCCCTATCAGAACAACAAAACCTGCTCACGCAGGTTGGCACCGCGATACGGACACAATAGGCTCTATTTTGCACAAAAACCCGCAAGGAACCTGCCCTGCGGACACACGATCCGTTAAGTGCTGGTTTTATACCCGTTAGCCCCCGTTTCCAGACCGATAACGGATCCTCTGTCCGCAAGCTTCGCTAAAAACACGCCCATGCTCGAAATAAGGGCCACCGTGTCCGTTCGTGAGCGAGCACGACCAGCGAAAAGCCGCCACGCTGTGACGGCCCTTCATTTCTTGCCACTCTTCGATTACTTAAGACACCTCATGTTACGCGCCTCTCCTCAGACTGCATGCTTATTTGTTGCGGTAAGCTTCATTAATTTCATCGATCATCTTCAGCATCTGCGGGTCTGCTTCCAGCTGGCTCACCATATTGTCCCATGCGGACATCGGCTCTTTGCCCATAATGATGCTTGTTTTCAAATCTTCTACTCTTTTGTACAGGTCCGGTCCATAGATGATCTCCGTTTCAGAGATGAGGCCATAAGCATGGTTGGGGACACTGATTTCCGAGCGCTGATCAATAATGTCCACGTTTCGCTCATACATTTCTTTTGGGATTCCTGTCAGGAACGCACGTTGGTATTTCTCGAATTGGCCAAAGATGACGCCCAGAATGTTTTGTCCGACCATATCCGTTGCTGCCTGTTCAGTGGCGACTTTGAACCCATCCTCCTCGATATAGTGCACATCCTTGATGCCGTAAATCGCCAGATCCGAGCCTTCAGCCCCAATCCCGTAATCCATAAAAGCAAGGAGCTTCTTCACTTTATCCTCAGGAACCGTTCTGGGAATGGCATACATGCCGGCCACACCCGGCTCCTGTGGCGCGAATTTGTTGCCTTCGGCACCGATGACATAAGGCAGCGGATACATGTCCCCTTCGGGATCGATTTTGCGGATGGCTTCCGTGAACAGCCACTGTGGATTCATGAAAGCGCCAATGACGCCTGCCTTGTTGCCCATCAGCAAATCACGCGGTTGTGTCCCTTTCAGCACGGCAAAATCCTGCGTTATAGTCTTCTCCTCATATCCCCGCTTCAGCCATTCCAGCGCCTGCCGGGCAGCCGGGTCGAAGATGACTGGGATCAGCCCCCCGTCCTTCAGCTTCCACCTGCCGTTCGTCTCCGTAAAGATGCTCTCTACCCAGCCAATCATCGTGATATCGCCAGTGATGCCTACCGTATCCTGCAGATTATTGCCATCTGGATCCTGCTCCGTGAAGGCCTTAGCCACCTCATACAGCTCCTCCATCGTTTCCGGCACGTCCAGGCCGAGCTTCTCCAGCCAGTCCAGCCGGACCATCGGCATATTGCCGCCGCCATCGAGCGGACGAAGTCTAGGCACGCCATAGTGCACGCCATGAATGCTGGCATTGTTCCAGATCTCCTCTGGCAAGGCAGCTAGATTCGGATGCTCCTGGATGAAGGGCGATATATCCCAGAATGCACCGTCTTTGGCCATCTGCACAACCTGCGGATCGAACATATCCGGGATGTAGGTAAGCTCGGCCATTTCATTGGCCGCCAGTGTGAGCATCAGCTTCTCTGTGTAAGAATTTGAGGGCACCCATGTGATGTCCAGCTTCGTATTCGTGCGCTTCTCAATCTCGAGTAATACCGGATTATTATCAGGCAGTACCTCCGGTGTCTGCTGTACCGTGAGAATGGATATCTCAGTAGGCGGCTGCGGCGTATCCGGATTGGCACCAGAGCCATTATTAGACTCCGGCGGCTGACTACCCTCATTTGTCGTATTGCCTCCTGTGCATGCAGAGAGCAACAGGGCGAGAGCCAGAACAAGCGGTATCCATGTTTTCATTTCGCTTCGACCTCCGTATAGTTATGATCAACTTGCAGTTTCGAGATTAGAACAGACTGGTATATCCTGCAATTGTACATTCATTCTGCGGCCGATATCCCAGCATTGCACAAGGATTCCGCAAGCGCAATTCGGCAAGCCTTTTTGTCTACGCATGCTTTTAGCCCTTCACGGAGCCCACCATGACTCCTTTGGCAAAGTGCTTTTGCAAGAAGGGATAGACCATGAGGATCGGCACGGTAGCGATGACTACTGCCGCCATCTTCAAGGTTTCCGTAGGGATTTTGATGTCACCCTGCATCTGATTGACAATATCGCCTGACGCCGACGTAGAGGAATCGATCAAGAGCATCTGCAGGACCACCTGCAACGGGCGCAGATTGGCATCGCTAATATACAAGATTGCATTAAAGAAGGTGTTCCAGTAGGCTACCGCGAAGAACAAGCCAAACGCGGCCATAGATGGAAGGGACAGTGGAAGAATGATACGCGCCCAGATCGATAAGTCATTGCAGCCGTCGATCTTGCCAGCCTCCTCTAACTCATCCGGGATGCTTTCGTAGAAGCCCTTCATAAGAATCATATACCACCCGCTTGTCAACACAGGCAGGATGAGCGCCCAGAGACTGTTCATCAAGCCCAGGTCTCTTACGAGCAGATACGGCGGGATAATGCCGGGATTGAATAGGGTCGTGAGCAAAATAAGCAGCAGAATCGCCCTCCTGCCGAACAACCGCTTTCTTGACAAAGCATAAGCTCCCGTAGCCGTGACCAGCAAGCTGAGGAATGTACCGACAGTCGCCAGAAACGCGCTGACCGCCGTCGCCTTGAAGAAGGTATTATTGGAAAAAAGGTAACGGTATGATTCCAGCGTCCAGGTCTCCGGAAAGACGATGAACCCCTTACGCAGATATTCCTCTGCCGAAGTAAAGGAAACTACAAATACATAATAAATCGGGAATAAAGCCGCGAGCGAGACGACAATCAGGATGAACGTCACACCTGCATCGAAAATACGATCCCTTCTAGAAACAATCATAGCCTAAACCTCCAACTGAATCGTTTAATAAACGCCGTCTTCGCCAAACTTCTTGGATAAATAGTTCGCGGATACCACAAGGATAATGCCTACAACCGATTTGAATAATCCTACAGCCGTGGAATAGCTGAATTGTCCCTGCTGGATGCCGCTTCGATACACATAGGTATCAAAAACATCGGCTACACGAGCTACCGCGCCATTCATCATCAAGTATACCTGTTCAAAACCAACGTCCATGATGTTGCCGACACGCAAAATAAGCAAAATAACAATGACGTTGCGGATGGCAGGCAAGGTTACATGCCACATCTGGCGGAGCCTGCCGGCCCCATCCATTCGCGAAGCCTCGTAGAGGGACGGGTCCACAGAAGCTATCGCTGCCAGGAAGATTACCGTGCCCCAGCCCGCCTCCTTCCAGATCGATTGAAAGGTGAGCAGCAGCCAGAACCATTCGGGTCTCGTCAGAAAGTCCAGACGGGCATACCCCATCTGGGCCAGGACGTGGTTCACAAACCCTTCCGAATAGGACAGCATAATAATGGTCAAGCCAGCGATAATAACCCAGGATAAAAAATGTGGCAAATACACAATCGATTGAATGGTTTTCTTGAACCAGCTGACCCGTATCTCATTCATCAGCAGCGCCAGCATAATCGGCAGCGGAAAAAACAAGGTCAGGTTCAGGAAGTTGATGGCAAGCGTATTGCGAAGCAGTATCCAAAAATCCGGGTGGGTGAAAAATCGTTCAAAATGCTTGAGTCCCGCCCAGGGGCTGTCCATAAAGCCTCGGTACGGGGAAAAATCCTTAAAGGCGATCGTCACCCCCCACATGGGCAAATACTTGAACACAGCAAAATATAACAGGCACGGCAGCGCAAGCAAGTATAGCAGCTTGTCCCTGTGCATATTTCGGACAATTCGTCTCCATTTGTTCGTCTGGGCACTCATTTGATTCGACTCCCCGCTTTCTTGGTTGGTTGCTTGATGCCTCGACTATAATTTCTCCCGTTCTATCCTTCAAGTAGACAATTTTTCTCGATTTGAAATGCGCATTGGACATCTATTCCGCCTGCAGCTCAGGGCTTGCCGGAATTTACAATGGCTGCCGCAAGCGGCCCATGTTATAATTCTCACCATCCTGACGCCAAAGGAGTAATGGTATGCGTTCGAACTTTTTCCGCAGGAGCTTCCTCATCGCAACAATAACTGCAAGTCTGCCAGCCATCTGCATTGGTATACTTGTATATTATATTGGCGTGGATTATATCGAAAACGAGATGAACAGCTCCCATGAAATCCGACTAAAATATGCCTCAGCGCGCATGGATGCCGACCTCACCCATATCGAGACTATGATGGCTTCGGGAATCACGAGCTTGTCCGCTATGAAACCGCTATCAGAACTGATTCTTCCTCAAGACGTGCAGGAGATCCAGAACATCTATCGCTTGCTCTCCTCCATGCAGTGGTCGGACCCGTCCATCAATGACATCTGGTTATATTTGGGTCACCAAAATCGCCTCATCCATGATAATCATGGCTTGATTGAGGTGCAAGATGTCCAGCAGAAGCAGCAGCTGCAAGACTTGCTGCTTGTGCCCAGCAATATCTACTGGACCACTCATATGACCTGGATGTTCAAGCCCGACCAATCGTCGCTGTCGCTGGTGCTGCGTTTGCCGGTTGGCAGAACTACGGCAAGCGCGGCTTTAATCATCAATCTCCGTTCCAGCGCGCTGGATGGGCTTATTCATGATCTGGAGCCGGAGAGTGATTCCTCTTTGCTATGGAGCCACGAGGGCGCCTTGCTGTCCGCTGGGCGTCATTCGATATATGCCCCGTCGGCTTTAGACCAAGAGATCCTGCACAGGCTGTCACACATGTCTATTTCTCCTGAAGTATCTTCCTTCATCCTCGACTTCGAGGGAGAAACCTACTCTGTATCTTACAGCCGCATGAACCGGTTAGGCAGCCAATGGAACTTTGCGACAGCTACACCGATCTCCAAGCTGACCCAGCCGGTCATTGTTTTCTCCCGCTTCATTATCTATACAAGTTTGTCCATCCTGTGCATAGCGCTTCTCTTATCCTGGGTCGCCTCCAAGGAGCTGTACCGTCCTGTGGGCAATCTCGTACGTTTCTTTCGTGAAGGTCAAGGCGAGGTAGGCAGCTCAGAGGAATTCTCCTACATCGCCAGCGAATGGATGGGCCAGCTTCATGAGCGGGAAAGGCTTAGAAAGCAGCTTCAGGCCACATTGCCGCAGCTGCGCTCCGGCTTCCTGCTCCAGCTGACGCAAGGCCATCTGAACTGGATGGATGAGCAGGATATTATCCAGCGCTTTCAATCCTATGGAGGCAGCATCAGCCCTTTGTTCGCGGTTATCACGCTGCAGATCGAAAGCCGTTTATTTGAGAATACGAAGTTTAAAGTCGGTGATGAAGCTCTGATCAGCTTCGCCTCCTCCAATATTGCCCTGGACGTCATGTCCAACCATGGCCTCGAAGCCGACTTGATTAACTTCCAGGATATGACCTTCGGCCTGCTCCTGTACATTCAAGCGGTCGAGCCTGCGGGCAGCACGCTGGAACACGCTGCGCAGGAGCTGGCAGCCACCCTGCTGCAAACGCTGGATGTCCGTGTCACCGTTTGCATCGGCAACCATACGCCGAACATTCGTGATGTGCCTGAAGTTATGGAAGTTGCCCTTGCCGCTTTGAATCTCAAGCAATGGGGAGAAGAGCTTCAAATTATGAAAGTCGATGACATGCTGCCCAATGCTGCAGCCAAGGACTCCTATCCCTTTTCCATTGAAAAGGAAATCATGCATTACTTGCGCTCGGGAGAGCAAGAAGTCATCCTGAATCGACTGGATCATTTCTATCGGGAACTGACAGAGCAGGCCTCAACGCAGCTTCAAATACGTCAAGGCTTGCTGCTGTTGACCGGCAATATGACCAATGCCATTCTGCATACGGGCTTTGAGCCGCTCGAGCTGTTCGAGAACCAACTGCCCCTGGAGCAGATTGCGCAAATCCAGGAACCGCATAACATGATGCAGTGGATAAAAAGCGCAATCGTCATGCCTTATCTGGAAACGGTGCGCGACAAGCAGGATTGGGAGATTAAGCGGATCGTCTCGCAGGTTGTAGAACGAATACAGGATAGCTACATGTCGGATCTGTCGCTGGAGGGGTGCGCTGAACAATTCGGGACCTACCCGAAAAAGCTGAGCCTGGGTTTTAAGAAGATTACGGGTACGACCTTCATCGACTATTTAACCCGATATCGGCTGGATACCGCCAAACAGCGGCTCTCCACTACAGACGATAAAATCATCGACATCGCCGCTTCGGTCGGTTATCAGCCGCAGTACTTCAACCGGATCTTCAAAAAGCATGAAGGTATGACACCTGGGCAGTATAGAGAATTACATCAAGCAAATACGACCTACTCGTCCTAAACGCCTGCTTGCGAAACTGCCGCTAAATTTCCTAAACAAAAAACCGTCGGCTGACCGACGGAATGGAATACGCTTTGCAAAAGCGCTTTGTCACTCGGACGCATAGCTTTGGATTACGATCGCCGAGTTATGCCCGCCAAAGCCAAAGGAATTGGACAGGCCGATCCGCAGCTTGGCATGTCTTGCTTCATCTGCCGTATAGTCCAGATCGCAAGCCGGATCGCTGACCTCCAGATTGATCGTCGGCGGGATGATCCCGGTCTGCAGCGATTTCACCAACGCAATGGCTTCGACCCCGCCGGATGCGCCCAGCATGTGGCCGGTCATCGATTTGTTGGCGGTCACCGGGATGTCATAGGCCCGTGTGCCGAAGGTGTGCTTGATCGCAGCCGTTTCCGAGCGATCGCCGATGACGGTGCTGGTGGCGTGTGCACTGATGACGTCTATCGCAGACGCAGGCAGCTTCGCTTCGGCCAAAGCCAGCTTCATGGCACGGGCGGCACCGTGGCCGTCCTCCGGCGTGGCAACCATATGGTAAGCATCCGAGCTAGCCCCGTAACCGATGACCTCGCCCAAGATATGGGCCCCACGGCTTACGGCGTGCGACAGGCTCTCCAGAACGAGGATGCCGGCGCCTTCCGCCATGACGAATCCGTCTCGTCCCGCATCGAACGGCCTGCTTGCACGGGCTGGCTCGTCATTGCGGGTTGATAGCGCAGTTGCATTGGCGAAGCTCGCCAGCGAGATGTCTGTGATAGCCGCCTCAGCGCCTCCCGCGATGATGACATCCGATCTGCCGGATTGGATATGGAAGAACGCTTCGCCGATAGCCGTATTGCCGATCGAACAGGCAGTTACGGGGGCCATCGAGGAGCCCAAAGCGCCATACTTGATGCTGATAAGAGCTGCAGCCATGTTGGCGATCATCATCGGGACCAGGACAGGACTGACCCGTTCAGGCCCGCGTGCAGCCAGCACCCCTCCTTGATTCATCAAGGTCTGGATGCCGCCGATACCGGAACCTACATAGACTCCCATCCGCTCGCGGTTGATCTGATCCGGATCGATAGCTGCCTGTTGCATCGCTTGCTCGGCGGCCGCCAGTGCGAATTGGCAGAAGCGGTCCAGTCGTCGCCCCTCCTTCGCACCGAACCATGCGTCGGGGTCAAAATCTTTCACACTCCCTGCGATGGCGACTTTTTGCCGTGAGGTGTCAAATGCGGTTATCCGATCGATCCCGGACTCTCCACGGACGAGCCGGGACCAGAACGTCTCGACATCGTTTCCCAGCGGCGATATAACACCCATACCTGTAATCACAACTCTTTCCATCCCCTGCATCCTCCCTTGGATCTTGCGGTTGTTTCTTCATAAGCGTATCATGGCATGTAGATTATCCTATTACAAGAGAGTGTTTATCCTAGTATAAATACTGCTATCTACTACGCTGGAGAGGGGATGCTCGCTTGAATTCCCAAGTTCGATTGCACGCTTTGTCGGTATTCCTGAAAAGCCAACGTGCCAAGCTGTCACCCGAGCTGGCAGGCTTGCCTGCCGGAACCAGAAGAAGGACCCCCGGGTTGCGCCGGGAAGAGGTCGCCCAGTTGGCGGGGGTCAGCACCACCTGGTATACCTGGCTGGAGCAGGGCAGGGACATCCGCGTCTCCTCGTCTGTGCTCGATTGCGTGGCAGGCGCACTGCAGCTGAGCCCCGATCAGAAAAAATACTTGTATTCGCTGGCGTTCGAGAACGAATCGGAGGTTTACGCGGCAGAACAAGAGGCGGTGCAGCTCAGCCCGTCGCTCCAAAAAATCATCACTGAGCTCACCTACTGCCCGGTTATCGTATCGGACCGCAAATGCAATATCGTCGGATGGAACAAGGCCGCCGCTTTTGTATTCCTTGACTTCGACCGCATCCCTCCCGCTGAGCGCAACATGATCCGGCTGCTCTTCACCCGCAGGGAGTTCCGGCGCTTGGCGCTCCATTGGGAACAGTTCTCCAATGACTTTCTCTCGATGTTCCGCACCTATTACGGCCAGTACGTAGGCGATGAGTGGTATGATCTGTTTTTGAAGGAGATGACGGAACAGCACCCGGAATTCAAGCGGATGTGGGAGGACAACCGGGTGCAGTATGCCCCGGAGGTCCATCTGGAGTTCCGGCATGCCAAGGCCGGGAAGATGGTGTACGAGCTTACTTCCTTGAAAGTGTACGGTAAGGAAGATCTGCGGTGCAGCATCTACACGCCAGCGCCCGATACGACGACGGAAGCGAAGCTGAAGCAGCTGATGGAGGATTAAGAAAAAAGCCGTCGCACCCTCTCCGGCTGCAACGGCTTTTCACCTTATTATCTATGGCAGAGACACCTGCGTCTTACGTATCATAACTAACCAAATAATGCTGCAGCTCTGTCTGGTAATAGCCGATACTATATTCCACCAGCTGTCCGTCCACGTCATACGTCCGGCGCAGCCGCACGAGCAGCGGCGTGCCGATCGCGATACCCAGCAGCCTGGCGGTCTCGGAGGAAGCCGGACCCACCGAGAACGCATCGCGGAAGTTGTCCAGCACGATATCCTGCTCTTCCAGCAGATCGTAGAGCGACTCGAAAGCGGGCTCGCCCGCCTCCGGTTCCACCCCGGACAACGATGCCGCCGCCAGATAGTGCACGATATGAATGTAAGGCTGGTCATCCAGCACATACAGCCGCTCGATCCGTACCGCCTCGGGGCCCAGCAGGCCGTGCAGCTCCGTACCCGGCGTCAGCCGGTCGTGGGTCACACCGATCAGCCGCTTCTCCAGCCGGTGGCCTTCCTCAACTAGCAGCTCCGTGAACCTCTTGCCCTTGGAGAGCCGGGTGACCGGCGTATTGGTGAGGACGATCGTGCCGATGCCGCTCTTCTTCTCGACATAGCCCTCGTCCGCCAGCTCGCGGATCGCGTTGCGCACGGTCATCTTGCTGACGTTGAACTCCTGCTCCAGCTGCGGCTCCGGCGGGATATGGCCGCCCAGCGGATAGACCCCGTGCAGGATGCGGTCCTTGACGATCTTCTTGACCTGCAGATACAGCGGGCCCTTCTTGCGCGTGATGGTCATCCCGGCTTTCCTCCTTCTCGGTCAAATCTCCAAGCGTTGTATTGTAACGGAACTCAGACTCAGAGCTGTTATACCGCTCAAAAGATGCTTTCTCCAAGCTTTACGGAACTCATTGGCCTATTCCGAGCGTACATGTGAGCGTTTTAAGACCAATAAGGGCTTTCTGTTCCCTTAACATGGGATTCAGGGCTGGATTGGTGGAATAAGGTCTTAGGGTTCCGTTAGCACCTCCGCTCACCCGGTCGATACATAGGGAAGAAGGGGCGTCCCTCCATCGTCACACGATGCCTTTTGGGACTGCCCCTTTCAGCGCTTCGCCCGGCTGCGGGCGCATCCAACTGCCGTTTGGCAGTTATTGCGGCGCTTGGCCCGGCTGCTGGCGCATTCAACTGCCGTTTGGCAGTTATTGGGGCGCTTCACCCGGCTGCGAGCCCATCCAACTGCCGTTTGGCAGTTATTGGGGCGCTTCGCCCGGCTGCTGGCGCATCCAACTGCCGTTTGGCAGTTATTGCGGCGCTTGGCCCGGCTGCTGGCGCATTCAACTGCCGTTTGGCAGTTATTGCGGCGCTTGGCCCGGCTGCTGGCGCATTCAACTGCCGTTTGGCAGTTATTGGGGCGCTTCACCCGGCTGCGAGCCCATCCAACTGCCGTTTGGCAGTTATTGCGGCGCTTGGCCCGGCTGCTGGCGCATCCAACTGCCGTTTGGCAGTTATTGCGGCGCTTCGCCCGGCTGCTGGCGCATTCAACTGCCGTTTGGCAGTTATTGCGGCGCTTGGCCACCAAGCTGGCGTCCTTCCAGATACGCCTTTAGCGCTCCACGTCCCCGGCCGTCCGCGACATCGCCCGCACGACATCCGCCTCGGTCGCCATCGGCGTATCGCCGTGCACCGTGTGCGCGAGCACCGCGGCCGCCGTCGCATAGTCGACCGCGTACTGCGGCTCGTCGCCGCGCAGCCGGGTGTGGATGATGCCGCTCGCATAGGCATCGCCTGCCCCGACCCGGTCATAGACCGAGAACGTCACCGGCAGCGAGTAGAAGAATGCCTCATCCGTATACAGATACCCGACCAGCGAATGCGTGTTGTCGCCATTCACCTGACGGTGCGTACCGGCGATCGTGCCGATGCTATATTCCTTCGCCACCTGCGGGATCAGCTCCTGCAGCTGCTCAGTCCGGTCTGCCCCCGCGCTCGTCATGCCCAGCGTCAGCATCGCATCCTTCTCATTCATGAAGACGATGTCCGCCAGCTCCAGCATCTCGCGGTAATGCGGCGTCGCCAGCGCATAGCCGCCCTCGCCCCACAGCGACGGCCGGTAGTTGCAGTCGAAGATGACCGTGCCGCCGTGCTGCTTGACCTCGCGGGCCAGCTGCTTGATCTGGGTGCGCGCCAGGTCGTTCATGGCCAGCGTGATGCCGCAGAAATGCACCGCATCCACCGCCGACGCGATTCGTTCCCAGTCCTCCGGTGCATGCGGCACCGTGTTGAAGCTGCTGCCGAGCCGGTCGGTGTAGGTGACCTTGCTCGGACGCAGGCCGAAGCCATGCTCCAGGAAGTACATCCCGACATACTTGCCGCCTCGGTTCACGAACGGCGTCTGGATGCCGAGCTTGCGCAGATACGCCAGCGCGGCGTCGCCGAGCGGAGTGTCCGGCAGCGTGCTCGCCAGGTACGTCTCATGGCCGAACCGGGATAACGCCGAGACGACGTTGACCCCGCTCCCCGAGAACGAATACGCCAGATTACTGCTCTGTGCCAGCGTCTGGAAGCCCGGCGCCTCCAGGCGCATCATCACTTCACCGAACGCGGCAATCTTAGACATACTTATCGACCAGCGTTTTCAGCTCGGCCAGCAACGTTTTGACATCCTCCACCCGCGTGTCGCCGCTCGCCGAGTCGATGATTGACGAGTACACATGCGGGATCACCTGCGGTACGCCGGCTTCCAGCGCGATCTCGAGGATCTTGCCGAAGTTGTCCAGATCGATGCCGCCCGTCGGCTCCAGCGCAAATCCTTCCTCGCCGCACGCCTTGGCTACCGCACGGTACTCGTCTTCGAGCTTCAGTCCCTGCATCGGGAAATACTTGAGCGCATGGCCGCCCATATCCCGCACGAGCGCGATCGCCGCTTTAACCGGGACGATGGCTTTATCCTCGATCGCCGCACTGTGTACACCCATCGAAATGTTTACATAGCCCGGCTTGCCGCAAGGCGATACGAGCGCGTTGATCCAGCTTTTGCGGTCGCCCAGATTAGCGCTGGTAGCGCCGACAGCCGGGAAGATCTGATTGATGTGCTGACCTTCATACGACTTCACGATCTCCGCCACGACTGCGCCTTGACGGTTGTCGCCTGCGCCCAGACCGATGGATACGGCGTCCTCGATGGCCAGTCCGTATTCCTTCATCGCTACGACCGCAGTCGCTGCATCCGGATAAGCCTTGGAGAGCACGCCGACGACGACATGGCCTTCTGCTGCTGCGTAGATCTCGTTGGCATTCTCGATACTGCCCGCCAGTACGTTCAGTGCCGCCTTGTTTTTGTACAACCGATTGTAAATACCTGCCATTAGTGGTTCCCCCCGATAATGTCTTGGATGCGTGTGATGATAACCTGCAGATCGTCGCCCTGGAGCGAACGCGGATCGAGGTCAAAATACCCCTGCGCCAATCCGTAATCCCGTGTGTAAACGGCGATGTCGCCGCCTTGCAGCTCAGCATTAACCGTACGTGCCGATTTGCCTGCCTGCGCCTCGTCGATCTTGATGCGCCCCCGGAAGATCGCCCGGCCAGCTTCGTCCTGGACGATGCTGACACTCACGCCCGGCAGCTCGCCGAGCACGTCCAGCGCCGCCAGCGCTGCCTTCTCCTGCTCGCTCTTGTCTTCCTTGACGAAATATTCGTCGAGCGCCTGCAGCAGACCGAAGATCGACTCCTTGCCTACCTTCATGCTGCGGCCGATCCCGTACAGCTGCGTCTTCACCCAGCTTACCAGCTCGCCTTTGCCCGCGACGATGCCCGAGGTCGGACCTTCGATCGCCTTGGAGCCGCTGTAGATGACCAGATCCGAGCACGTCACGTACTTGCGCAGATCCTCTTCGGCCGCCGCATCGACGATCAATGGCACATTCAGACGCTGAGCGACTTCCCAGGCATCCTCGACCTTGATCATGTTCTTCTGGACGCAGTGATGCGACTGGACGAACAGGATCGCCGCCGTCCGCTCGTTGACGCCCATCTCCAGATGCTCCTTCTTGCCTTCGTTGGCGTAGCCGACCTCGACAAGCTTGCCGCCGCCGAGCGCCACCATCGTCTCTACCGGTGCGCCGTATTGGACGTTATGTCCCTTGAACATGACGATCTCGTTGTGCGCCGGCAGCTCCTGATGCAGCTTGAGGCTGGCACGCTTGTCGCCGCGTGTGACGACCGCCGCTACGGTCAGAGCAATGCCGCTGGAGGCGGAGTTCACAACCACTGCATCTTCCGCGTTCAGCTGCTTGGCGACATAAGCGCCGGATTTGTCTACCAGATCCGCCATCTCTACGTAGCTTTGACCGCCGGTTTTCACGGCATTCATGACGCCGTCGGTCGGCGCCGAGACGCCGAGGATGCTCATCCGGCCGCTGGCGTTGACGACGCGTTTCAATCCGTATTTAGCATGCAAAGTATGATCCATTGATTACCGCTCCCTTGGCTTGAATATAAGTGTCCGCCGTCCGCGTCTCTCCCTCGGAATCGGTCAGCGTCTTGCTGCCCTGCACCACCTCAAAAACCGTCAGGTCAGCGGCACCGCCAACCTCCAGCTCGGCCAGCTCTGGCCGTCCGAGCCAGGCTGCGGCGTTCACCGTTACGGCATCGACCACTTCTTGCAGACTGTATCCGAGGTAGAGGAACTTGGTCATGACGTCGGCCAGGCTGTAGACCGGCCCGTTCAACCGGTTGCTCTCGTAAATGTCCGTGCTGATCGTGTGCAGCGGGATGCCGTGCGCCCGCGCCTGCTCCGCCACCCGGAAGGCGAAGCTCGCCGTTCCGTGACCGACGTCCAGCCGGACGCCCCGCGCCACCGCATCGACCAGTGCCGGCAATGGCCGTCCCTGCTCATCGAACAGGTTGTTGGCTTTACCGTTCAGATAGTGCGTGACGATATCATCCCGCTCCAGCAGCGCCATCACTTCGCCGATCGCCGGCGGTCCCGAGCCGATGTGAACCATCAGCGACAGTCCGGTCGCCTCCGAGAGCTGGCGGGCGCGGCGCAGCGGCTCGAGTCCCTGCTCCTTCACGACACTGCGGCTGATCCGCGCCTTGAGCCCGACGATGAAGTCGGGATGCGCGCGCAACGCCTCCTGTGCAGCCTCCTCGTCGATCCAAGACAGATCGGACAGCTCGTCGATGCGTTCCAGACCGATGCGGGAGATGTTCAGAAAAGCCAGCAAGCGCGTCGCCGCGCCGCAGCCCGCCGCCTCCAGTTCGCCGATCCGGCTGGCGCCGCAGCTGCCCGCGTCGATGATCGTCGTCACGCCCTGCTTCACGCCGATCTCATCGATCACGTCGCCATAAGGCTTCAGCTCACGGAACGCATGCACATGCATGTCGATCCAGCCGCTGGAGACATAGCCGCCCTCAGCGATGATCTCGCCTTCGCCGCTGCCCGGGGGCACGATGCCGGCGATCCGGCCGTCAGCAATCACGATGTCGGCGACTTGTCCGTTCACCAATGTCATATTGCGCAGTACAGTCCCCATATTCTTGATGTGTCCTTCCTTTCTGCGACAGCGCCTGTACGTTGTCCAATATTTCTTCGCCAATAGCTTAACACATCCTAGCATTAAAATAAATATAACGTTATAATGTTTAAGTAAACGACAAACATTGGCCTGGTGTGAGTGTGCGAACAAGATTGGGATTCGGTCCAGCATGCCCCATGTCCAGAGAATGAGGTTGTCGCGATTCGTCCCTATAAAACGCACGTCTAGCACGTGATGCTATCGCGATTCGACCCAATAGACCGTATGTCTAGCGCATGATGCTACCGCCATCCGGCCCAATTGACCTTATGTCTAGCGCATAATGCTACCGCCAATGGACCTTATGTCTAGCACATGATGCACTTGCGATTCGTCCCAATGGGCCACGCATCCAGCGCAGACAGTAGCGTACTTCCGTCCAACCCAACTTGCTGATTATCAGGCGATGAGTCCTATTACAAAATCGCCCGGCTTGACGCTTGTCCAGCAATTGAGTTCGATTTTTCACATTCGTTACCCTAACGCGAGCCATGTGCCACCCATAAGGTCGAAATATCATATTCATTCACCGCCAAATGGCTCAATCGGCCTAACGAACACGAATTTTCATATTCATTGCGTCATTTTTGAGCGTTTTGGCTAACCGAGTATGATTTTTCATATTCATTCCATCGGAACTACACACCTGGCTTCACTCCATGCCGTAGATCGGCTCTATGCCTGTAAGATAGGCCAAAAAGCAGTCTTTCATACCAAATGATCTCTACTCCGGAGACACACGGATGCATCGTAACAGCCCGCTCGGCCCTGCTGGCATTACATTCCTGGCCATTGTCAGCAGCAAGCCAAGCTGATATAATCGTGAAACTTATCTCAATTTGTCTTCGCCTGCTTATCATTCAAAGAAAGCGCCTTCGGGCGCATTCTATCCTTCCCCGCAGCGACTCGCGAAGCTGCGGCCAGGTTGTTTTCGGGGCTTTGGACGGTTTGATTCTTTTGGGCTTTATGTGGCGAAGCAAGTGAAAGGTGAATCGTGCCGGAGAGGGTGGAATTGTTCCAGAGAAGCGTCAGCGCTCGCCTTTGTCCCCGAGTTTCCCCCTTAAGAGGGATGATTCAAGAAATTCGGGGACAACAGCGATCGGAGGAACAATCCGTCCCGCGCAGGCCGATCAAACCACCTTTATAGTCATTGCATAGCCTTTCCAGAAGTCTCACTCTCTCAAAACGTCCGAAGCACTTTTTCCTCAGGAGGTCCTGCAAGTGAAACCAACCGATCCGCCAGCCGGGCAAAATAAAGGGATCCGTCCCAGGTGGAACCGATTTAAATCCAAATTACTCGTGACTTACACGTTATCCTATATATTGATCTTTTTGGTTCCGCTTTCAGGTGTGACCTACTTCATCTATCACAATGCGGCTGCCAATCTGCGATCCGAGATCGAGCAGTCCAATGTCAATCAGCTCAACCAGATGAAGCTGACCATCGACAGCCAGATGACCAATCTGCTGGAGATTGCCAGCAAGATCTCCTACGATGTCCAGCTGACACCATTTATGGTGGCGCACCCGTATTACAGCCAGGAGGCGATCACTTCGCTGGCCCGCTACCAGGCTAACAATATGCTGATCGAGGATCTGTTCCTCTACTATCACGGCGATGAGCATATCTATTCCAATCAGGGGATGACCGATCTCGATATAACCTTCGGCCGGATCTTCCGCTTCCAGAACTGGCAGCTCGATGAGATTGTCCAGGCCCTCAATGATGCCAAGCTGACCACGGTACGGCCTGCGGAGACCGTCAACGTCAACTCCCGGACCGAATCGATGCTGGCGATGATCATCCCGATCAAGACCAACGACCCTTATCCATATGGAACAGTGTTGTACCTGATGAAAGAATCGCGGCTGACCGGCGTCATGAATACGATTCTGACGGATTTCTCGGGAAGCAGCTATATTTTCTCGCCGACAGGTGAAGTTCTGACTGCCAATTACCGTGGCGATGCGCTGAACGGCCAGGATCTTCCATCACTGACAGAGCTCGAGCCCGGCATCCACAGCATGGAGCTGGGGGGCGAGCGCTATTCGGTCGTCACCGTCAAATCCAGTGTCAACGGCTGGACGTACGCGACGGCAATCCCTAGCTATCAGTTCTTCGAGCAGGTCGGCCAGATCCGCACGATCATCCTGCTCGTCTTCGGCATCACGGCGCTCACCGGGATCATCGCGGCGATGCTGCTCGCCAGAAGGCAGTACCATCCGATCCGCGACCTGCTCGAGTTCGCCAGCCTCGAAGGCGGCGCCAAGGAGACGGTCAAGAGCCGCAACGAATGGGACTGGATCAAGCAGACGATCCATGACTACCATGCCCGCATCGACATGCAGGAGCCGTTCGTCCGCAATCAGTGCCTGATGCTGCTGTTCAAGCATGCCAAGCCGGACGACCCCGAGATCGAGCGGATGATCGTCCAGTCGGGATTGAAGCTGCCCGAACAGGCGCGCTGCTTCACGATCATCCTGAGCTGGGACGAGCAGAGCCGCGGCGGGCAGTCCTGGGAGGAGCAGCAGGCGATCCGCACATGGCTGAGCCAACTGGAGCTTCCAGAGCTGCAGGCCCGCATCTTCGGCGTCGAATTTTCCGTCAAGCAGCAGATGGCGCTGATGGTGACGCTGCTGCCGACGGAAGAAGAGGAAGGCGATGATGCCAGCCGCGCCGCACTCGTCGTTGACGAGCTGGACGAACGGCTGGCAGAACGGCTCGCCGTGTGTCCCAATCTGGGGGTCGGCACGGTGTACGACGACCTGTCCGGCTTGAACCAGTCCTTCCTAGAGGCGGCTTCCGCCCTTGAGCAGCGGATGTTGACCTTTAGCGGTCGGATCGCTTACTTCGAGGAGCTGACAGCGCTCTCCGACTCCGCCGTCTCGAGTGAGAGCTACTGGATCCCCAAGAAATCGCTGCTCAAGCTGGAGCAGAGCCTCAAGCAAGGCAATGAAGCGACGGCGCTCCAGTTGATCGCGAGCATCATGGAGGAGATCAAACGAGAGACGCTGTCCGTCGGTCTGCTGCGCTGTCTCTGCTTCGACGTACTGAACTCGCTGCTGCGCACCGCAGCCGAGCTCGGAGTCACCGATATTCGCGGCGACATCTCCACCCTCCATGCGTTCGAGACGCTGGAGGAGCTGGAGAGCCGCCTTCGTTCGCTCGCCGTGCGGATCTGCAGTCAGGCGACGCACCAGACAGAGACGGAGCAGCCTGCGCTCATGGACGAGATCGTCGCTTACGTCGATCAGAATTATGCCGACTACACGCTCAGTCTCGAGCACGTCGCGCTCAAATACGATATTTCCACCTCGTACCTGAGCCGCAGCTTCAAGGACAAAACCGGCTGCAACTTCACCCAGTACATCTGGCAGTGCCGGCTCAAGGAAGTCATCCATCAGCTCATCCATACCAGCGCACCGCTCAAGGACATCATCGAGCGCGTTGGTTACCTGGATGCGCCCAACTTTATCCGCAAGTTCAAAAAGGAAACCGGCCACACCCCCGGCCAATACCGCAAACTGCACAGCGCGGGCGGCGGGGCGGCGGGCGAAGACGAATAAACGTGCCAAAGACGCACGAAGGAGCTGACCAAACCGTCAATTGACGATTGGACAGCTCCTCTTCCTGCTGCTTGCGTTACCCTATGTGACTGGCATTCCGATCGACATGGTCATCATGCTCGCGGCAGTCGCTTTGACCGGCTACTCGGGCTACAGGTATATGAAGAATAACGTTGGGGCTACTTAATACAACGACCCTTTCTGCCGCTAACACCCCTCACCCAACCGTCCACGCTGCACCAACGACCCTTTCTGCCGCTAACACCCCTCATCCAACCGTCCACGCTGCTCCAACGACCCTTATTGCCGCTAACACCCCTCATCCAACCGTCCACGCTGCTCCAACGACCCTTTCTGCCGCTAACACCCCTCACCCAAACGTCCACGCTGCACCAACGACCCTTTCTGCCGCTAACACCCCTCATCCATCCGTCCACGCTGCACCAACGACCCTTTCTGCCGCTAACACCCCTCACCCAACCGTCCACGCTGCACCAACGACCCTTTCTGCCGCTAACACCCCTCATCCATCCGTCCACGCTGCACCAACGACCCTTTCTGCCGCTAACACCCCTCAACCAACCGTCCACGCTGCTCCAACGACCCTTTCTGCCGCTAACACCCCTCAACCAACCGTCCACGCTGCTCCAACGACCCTTTCTGCCGCTATCTCATGCAGACCAAAAGCCTACCTATACTTACAACTCCAATTTTCGGCGTGGGCCCAGCTGTAGTGCTATTTTCTATACCTACAGTCCCACTTTCCCGCCCCTGACGCTCCCCAACTAGAAAAAGCCCGCAAGATCACGCTCGCAGGCCCCGCACAATTACACACGCTCTCTTACGCCTTAGGCTCTTTTCAGACTTACGCCTGAGGCTCGTTCAAAATGTACTCGACCAGCTCGTCCAGCGGCACAGTTGCCAAGGCGATCGCCGTGTCGGTGACGCCGTAGTAGATGTACAGCAGGCCGTCCTTGACCACATTGCCGGTCGGGAAGATGACGTTCGGGATCTGGTAGCCGAACTTCTCATAGTACGTCTCCGGCTCCATGATGAAGTTGTGCGTCCGGGCGATGATCTTCTCCGGGTTCTCCAGATCCAGCAGCAACGCACCCACACGGTAGACGACCTGATCGTCTACGCCATGGTACAGCACGAGCCAGCCTTTGTCGGTCTTGACGGGCGGCGTCGAACCGCCGATCTTGCGGGATTCCCAGGACATGTTCTCCGCCTTGGCCAGCAGCTTCGGCTCCTCCCAGTTGATCAGATCCTCGGAATAGGTGATCCACATCGCTGCTTTCTCCGTGCCGTATTCCTTGCCGACATACTCCTCCGGACGGCGCAGCAGGACGTACTTGCCGCCCACCTTCTCCGGGAACAGGATGTTGTCGCGGTCGTTGATGTCCAGCTCGGTCGTATCCGCCACGAACTCCCAGTCGATCAGGTTGTCCGACTTGACGATCGAGGAACGGGTCAGCCAGTGGCCCGGCTCTTCGCCCCAGCCGTCCGGATACTCGGGGATCGAGCGCTCCGGGACGCCGGTGTTGGTCGGGTAGTAGCTCATCGCGCACGGGCGCAGCGCGTAGTTCATGTAGAACGTGCCGTCGATCTTGACGACGCGCGGATCCTGCACGCTGCCGTACGGGAAGCCGAGCTCATCCGGCGTCAGCACCGGCTCATCCTTCACATGCGTGAAGTGTACGCCGTCTTCGCTCTCCAGCAGGCCGAGGAAGTTTTTGCACGGCGTCAGCGAGCCCGCAGTCCGCTCGATCATATAGAACTTGTCATTATCGATGATGACGGCAGGGTTGAAGACCGTCGCTTTGCGCCATTCGTATTCGCCGGGAACGACGATCGGATTTTCTGGATGTCTGGTGATTTTCATAGGGTTTCTATTCCTCCTGTGCTGCAGCAGCATCTGTAATTTTGATGGTTCGGACTTGATAAGGTTTGAAATGAAGCGTCAGCTGGCCGTCCACTGTATGCAGCTCACCAGTCTCATCTTCCAGCAGATTGACTTCGGTGATGCGCACCGATGACGGTAAATCCTGCAGCACCGCCGTGTCGCGGCCGCCGCCGGACTCGTACATCCGGACGATAGTGCCGCTGCCGTCCTCGGCTTTCTTGATCGTATCGAGCAGGACATGCCTACTTGCAAAAGACAGCCAGCCATGCGACGTACCACGGATGCCCGCATGGGCATCAGTAGCGACCGCCTGCAGCGGCTCATTGAGCTCCGCCGCCTCGCGGACAACCCCGGCTTGACGCCAGTCGCCGGCATGCGGATAGAGCGAATACGTAAACGTATGCTCGCCGCGGTCAGCTTCCTTGTCCGGCCATGAAGGCGCCCGGAGCAGCGTCAGCCGCATCACGCCGTCATGGATGTCGTAGCCGTATTTGCAGTCGTTGAGCAGACTGACGCCATAGCCGTTCTCCGACAGGTCGGCGAAGCGGTGTCCGCACACCTCGAACTGCGCCTGCTCCCAGGTCGTGTTGCGGTGCGTGGGGCGTGCCAGCGAGCCGAAGGGAATCTCGTAGGTCGCCTGGGTAGCCAGGATGTCGACCGGGAACGCCACCTTGAGCGCTTTGTGATCCTCCCGCCAGTCGGCCTTCGTGATGAAGTCCACGCGTCCGGTATGCTTGTAGAACACCAGCTCCTGCTCCACCGTGGAGCGGCCGATGCGCCAATGGAACCGCAGCCTGTCCAGCGCCTCGCCCTGGATGACCACCGACCGCTCCAGCAGCTCGGCCTGACCGGCCGGCTGCTGCTCGAACCGGGGATCCAGATCCCAGGCATCCCATTCGACCGGGACGTCATGGAACAGCTGCAGCTCATTGGCCCGCTGTCCCGCCGGGATCAGCTCGCGGCCCGCACGCTTGTCCAGCCAGCCGGTGATCTCGCCGCGATCATTGAAGCTCAGCAGCCAGTGGTCGGTCTCCCACGTATCCCGGAGTTCTGATCCTGGAGCCGCTGCGGACACAGACGACTCCGCCGTCTGACGCAGCCAGACGATCCGGCAGCCGAAGGCCGGCACCGCTCTCGCCTGAACCGCCCAGGTGATCCGGCCGGAGACTTCGTCGATCGACCAGACATCGCTGGCCAGCCGGCCCTCGTCGTCCCAGAATTCCGCAGCTGGCTGCGCGCCGTCCGCCTCGATCAGCACCGTGCCGGTCCGCTCCCAGCCCAGGCTGTTGAAGACCGCATATGGCGTACCTTCGCCCGCCGTGTTCATCTCTGCCGTGAGCGCCTGCAGTCCCTGCTCCAGCACCGCCTGTCCCAGCTGGAACAGCCGCTCATACTGCTCGCGGGAGGTGACGTACACCTCGGGAATCGACGTGCCGGGGATGATGTCATGGAACTGGCCCAGCAGCAGCAGCTCCCAGCCTTCCTGCAGTCCCGCCAACGCTGCGACCGGCGCGCCGCCCAGCTCTGCAAACCGGCTCCAGATCTCCGCCCGGCGGTACAGCTGCTCCGCCTGGCGGTTGCTGCGCTTGTTGTACGCATGCGTAGTCAGGGTGCCCCGGTGCAGCTCCAGATAGAGGTCGCCGTGCCAGGTCGGCAGCTCCGGCTGCTCGCGGTCGATCCCTGCGAAGAAAGCCCCGGCCGTCGAGAGACGGGATGAAGGCTGGCCAATCATCAGCTCCGCGCGGTCGATATTCTCCAGCATCTCGTGCGTGACCCCGCCCCCGCCGTCGCCATGGCCGTACAGCAGCATCAGCTCGTCATGCTTGTCTTTGGTGGCATACGCCTCCCAATGCTGCTGGACATCGATCGGCTTCGTATGCTCATTGAGCCCGTGGTTCTGATAAGCGACGACGGACGTGCCATCGATGCCGACCCACTGGAACAGCGTGTGCGGGAACACATTGGTGTCGTTCCAGCCCAGCTTGCTCGTCATGAAATGCTCGATGCCGGCCTGCTTCAGCAGCTGCGGCAGCGACGCACAATAGCCAAATGTGTCCGGCAGCCACTCGATTGTCGAACGCTTGCCGAACTCCTGCTCGTAGAAGCGCTGACCGTACAGAATCTGCCGCACCAGCGATTCGCCTGAAGGGATGTTCAGGTCGGGCTCGACCCACATGCCGCCGACAAGCTCCCAGCGGCCTTCCGCGATCCGCGCCTTGATGCGCTCGTACAGCTCGGGATAATACGCCTTGACGTAGGCGTACAGCTGCGGCTGGCTTTGCGAATAGGTGAAGTCGGGATAGCGGTCCATTAGGGTGCACACCGTCGAGAACGTACGGCCGACCTTGCGCATCGTTTCCTTGAGCGGCCACAGCCAGGCGACGTCGATATGCGACTGGCCGACCATATGCATGATGCCGCCTGCTCCGATAAGCCCCTGCTCCTGCAGCGCAGCCTCGCGCAGCTCGTGCTCCGCCGCCGACACGCGCGCGGCATCGCTCAGCTGCTCCGCTTGCGGATACAGCACGTCCATCGTCCGCTCCAGCGCCCGCTCCAGCCGGATGCGGCGCATATCGGCCTCCGGCAGCAGCGCCGCCGATTCGTGTACCATCCTCACGGTATGCAGCAGGCTGTAGACCGGCCGGTTGATGCGCACGAGCGCGAACTCCGCTCCCTGCATCGACGGCCGGACCGGTGCCTGGTTGTTGAGCGGATCGACAGGCTCGGGAAGCGGATCATACAGCTCGATATCGAGCTGCAGCCTGCCCGCCTCGGCCTCCGGCAGCGGCACCAGCCAGTGATTGCGGTCCAGACCGTGGTACGGCGAGCCGTCGATGGAGAGCAGCCCTTCCCCGGTGCCGATATATAACAGCGCCGTGTCCTGCTGCGGCCAGTCGCCTGGCAGTTCCAACGTGCGGCTGAGGAAGTAGGTCGTCCCGGGTCCTCCCGTCAGCCGCTCGGTTGTGCTCTCTCTCGCGCCCCCGGCGGTATCTTCATATTCCCCCTGAGCGATGTAGCGGGTCTCGCGGATCGTCCAGCGCTCGATCGGCTGCTTGTCCGCCCACTGACCGCGCTCCAGGAATCGGATAAATCGCGTCATACGCTTCATGCGATGGCCTCCTTTTTGTACGGCAAGAAAACTCTCCGGGCGGCAGATGCCCTCGGAGAGTTCTCGTGCTATAACTTTAACTTAGCTGTTCTTCCAGCGGTCGTACGCCGCTTGATGAATCTCGGCCATGCGGTCGCCGCCCATTTTCTTGATGGTGTCAACATAGTTATCCCAGTTCGTCAGCGGCTCAGCGCCTGTCACGAACTTGGCTTCCATCTGGCGAACATAGGTGTTGAGGTCGGAGGTCATCATCGTCACTTCAGATTGCTCTTCCGGCGTCAGGAACAAGACAGGGAACGGGATGCGGGCGCCATTGTCCAGCAGCTTCGTTTTGGTCTCGTTGGCCACCCAGTCATCGACTTCACCGAGCAAGCCTTTGTCGATCTCCGGCAGGTTGATCGTCGGTGCCGGGATGCCGTAGTTTGGCGTGATTTTGGAACGGTATTCCTCACGGTCGCCGCCGTCCGGTACCGGCAGGTATTCCTTCACATGGTTCTCTTTGTCCGTATATTGCCACAGTACGCCCTCAGGCCCTTTGTTGAACATCGTAGCGCCTTCCACGGAGTAAGCGTGGTCGATCCAGCGCAGCGAAGCTTCAGGCGACGGATTCGTATTGGAGATGGCAAATGCGCCGGTATTGATGCCTTTGTTCTTGGCGATCGCCGGCTTGTCTACCATATCGCTCTTCACCGGCAGGAACATCGGATCGTCGGTGTTCGGCTCTTCGCCCATCATCTGGAACGCGGTCCATGCCGAGAACAGGCCGAGCTGGTTGTTGCGCGCCTTGGCTTCGCGTTGCTCCGCCGTTTGCGAGAAGCTCTCGCGATCGAGCAGCCCGTCGTTCCACAGACGGTTCAGGTACGTCAGATATTCCTTGTATCCCTCTTCGATCGGGGTATAGCGGACGACTTCATTGTCGTCGACATAGATCTCTTCTTCATAGATGCCGAAGGCGCCCAGCAGCCAGGTGCGGATATCGCGCAGGCTATTGTTAGGAGATGCCGAGGAGAGCGGGATTTCGTCCGCCTCGCCATTGCCGTTCGGATCCTCTTCCTTGACGCGTTTCAGATACGTGTACAGCTCTTCAGTCGTCTCAGGCAGCTTGTCGATGCCGAGCGCTTCCAGGAATTCGCCGTTATACCACAGCGGGTTGCGGTACCAAGGCTGGTTGAACTCGATGACCGGCAGCGCATAGATGTGGCCGTCCGGCGCGGTGATCGACTTGCGGATATCCGGGTTCTCGTCCAGGATCGCTTTTACATTCGGCGCATGCGTCTCGATCAGATCTTCGAGCGGCAGCAGGATGCCCTGCTCGCCGTAGTTCATCTGTTCGGCAGGCGTCAGTCCCGCCGCATAGAAGATATCAGGATAACTGCCGCTGGAGAAGACGAGATTTTTCTTCGTCTCGAAGCCATCCTTAGGCGCGTTTTGGAATTCCATGGTGATGCCTGTCAGTTTCTCCATCTCTTCAAACAGCAGCATCTGATCCCAGTTTTGGATACCGACATCCGGCCCCATCATGGTCAGCGTTAGCGGTTCGTTGACGACCGGGAAGCCCTCCGCGTTCACTAGATCTGCAGCTGCGCTCGGCTCGTTGCCCGGGTTGTTTGTCTCTGACGAGCTGCATGCGGACAGTGCTCCGGCGATCATGGCGCCTGCAAGTACCAGTCCCAGTCCTTTTTTTACTCTTTTCATACGTGATCCTCCTCTTTTGATCAAGCTGTTACTACTTATAATAAACGAAGCGTGGCGGCGTTTCCTTTCCGGCCCACACGGTAATATCTTGCAATCGCTTTTTGCAATCGCTTTAATTCTATACCGGAAAAGAGGCCGTTCTTCGATTATTAGCGTGTGGGCGGTGACGGTCTCCCTGAAGACACCGCCTTGAAGCGCCCGGCTGTTGCCGGCGTCCGCAGCGGGACGCCGGCCTGCGATTAGCCTTTGACAGATCCGATCATGACGCCCTGCACGAAGTAGCGCTGCAGGAACGGGTAGACGGCGATGATCGGCAAGGTCGAGACGATAATGACGGCATACTTGACCATCGAGGCGAGCTCCGCCTTGGAAGATGCGATCGCAGCCATGTCGGCCGTCATACTGCCGCCGGTCGTCTCCGCCGTCGCTTCCTGGAGGACCAGGATCTGGCGCAGGATCATCTGCAACGGGAATTTGCTCTCGTCGTTGAGATAGATCAGGGCCGAGAAGTAGCTGTTCCAGTGCATGACGCCGTAGAACAACGCCATGACCGCGATGATCGGCGCCGACAGCGGCAGCACGATCTTGATGAAGAGCCGCAGGTTGGTACAGCCGTCGATATGCGCCGCCTCCTGGAGCTCCTTCGGAATCGTCGAATGGAAGAAGGTCCGGGCGACGATGATGTTCCACACCGTAGCGGATACCGGCAGAATCAGCGCCCACATCGTATTGATCAGGCCGAGATCCCGGACGACCAGATACGTCGGTACCAGACCGCCGTTGAAGAACATGGTGATCAGGATCAGGATCATGAACAGCTGGCGGCCGTAGAAGTCTTTGCGGCTGAGCGCATAAGCCGCCGGCAAGGTAACCGCCAGGTTAATCAGCGTACCGACGACCGTATAGAGGATCGTATTCCGGTAACCCATCCATATTTTCGCGTTATCCAGTACGAGCTTGAAGCCTTCCAGCGTAAACCCCTTGGGCAGCAGCCACATCTCGCCGGAATTGACATAGCGGGGCGTACTGACCGATGCGCTGAGCATATAGATCAGCGGGTAGAGCACGACGATCAGCGCCGCCGTCAGGAAGAGATAGATGAAGACAAGGAACAGCTTGTCCCCTTTGGATTCTTTAATTGCCGATACCATAGATGTGACCTCCTTTTACCACAGACTGTTGTCGCTGGTCTTTTTGGCGATGCGGTTGACCGTTATGAGCAGGATCGCGTTGACCACGGAGTTGAACAAGCCTACCGCCGTGGAGAAGCTGAGCTGATTGTTCACCAGGCCCGCCCTGTAGACAAAGGTCGATATGACATCGGAGGATTCCATGTTCAGCGAATTTTGCAGCAATAAGATCTTCTCGTAGCCGACGCCGAGGATGTTGCCCACATTGAGGATCAACAGAATCGAGATCGTCGGGATGATCGTCGGAATGTTGATATGCAGCACCCGTTTGAAGCGGCTCGCGCCGTCGACAATGGCGGCTTCATGCAGCTGCGGATCGACCCCCGAGAGTGCGGCCAGGTAGATGATCGTCCCCCAGCCCGCGCTTTGCCACACGCCCGAGAGGACATAGACCGTCTTGAACCAGGCCGGATCCTCCAGGAAATTGGCTGGCTGCAGACCGACCCACTCGATCATGCGGATCAGGATGCCCGAGGACGGACTCAGGAAGGTGATGATCATACCCGCCATGACGACGATCGAGATAAAATGAGGCGCATACGTAATCGTTTGCACGCTCTTCTTGAAAAATCCGTTGCGAATCTCATTGAATGCCAGCGCCAGAATAATCGGCAGCGGGAATCCGACAGCCAGCTCGTACAGACTGATGCTCAGCGTATTCCATAGCAGATCCCAGAAGTAATAGGAATTGAAGAAGCGTTCAAAATGATCGAACCCGACCCACGGACTGCCGGTGATGCCTCTGGCTGGCTGGAAGTTTTTGAAGGCGATCTGCACTCCGTACATCGGCAAATAATGAAAGATGAGGAAGTACAGCATGCACGGTGCGATAAACAGATACAGCTCCCAGTTGTGCATGATCCTTCTGCGCCAGGATGTCTGCTTCTCGCGTCCCGGCTTGGCAGGCGACTGAGGCGTCAACTCATGACTTGCTTTCAAATCGTACCGTCTCCTTTCCCTGGCTCAGCCTCTATGCAAGTGCCCTGAGGACTGTGGCTGATGCCTTATGCAAGCAAGCGTATTCATATCCGTCTCGCTCCAACTCATAGGTCACATTGTAGGTGTTGCGGATGGGCTCCGTAAATATGTCGAATGTGCATTGTCATGCAAAAAAGCCCGTCACAGCAGGCTTAACAGCACATCCGGCGGCGGCTGCGAGGTTCGCAGATGGTCATTGCAGACTGCCAAATGTGTAGATTATGAACATGCCATTGATGAAACAAATGAAACATATTGTGCTTTGCCGCCGGGTATGCCACCCTGTCTTGAGACCGATTACACCCATTCAGGAGGTTCCTTATCTAATGAAAGTACCTGCTTCCGTAACCCGCTATCTGGACCAGGCCGATGAGCGGCTCGCCCACCGACCGAAGCTCCAGCGACTGTTCCGCAACACGTTCCCCAACACCCTCGAGACGACGACGAAGCTGCTGGGGGATGGCACGACCTTCGTCTTCACCGGCGACATCCCGGCGATGTGGCTGCGCGACTCGACCGAGCAAGTGCGGCATTACCTGCCGCTGGCCGCTGAAGATCCCGAGCTCCAGCGCATTATCAGCGGCCTGATCGCCCGGCAGATGTTCTACCTGATGATCGATCCGTATACCAATGCCTTTAATGAAACGGCCAGCGACGCCCACTACCGCGCATCCGACGATTGCAACCTGACTCCGTGGATGTGGGAGCGCAAGTACGAGCTCGACTCGCTCTGTTTCCCCTTCCAGCTGCTGCATGACTATTGGAAAACGACGGGCGATACGGACGTCTTCACCGACATCTGCTACCGGGCCATGACCTCTGCCGTGGATCTGATGATCACCGAGCAGCGCCATATGGAGCGTTCGCCGTACCATTTTATCCGTGATACCCATCAGGAGACCGAGACGCTGCAAAATGAAGGCCGCGGCATGCCTGTCAACTATACCGGGATGACCTGGTCCGGCTTCCGTCCGAGCGACGACGCCTGCCTCTTCGGCTACAATATCCCGAACAACATGTTCGCTGTCGTGGTGC
Source organism: Paenibacillus jepli (assembly GCF_047238105.1). Taxonomy (NCBI): domain Bacteria; kingdom Bacillati; phylum Bacillota; class Bacilli; order Caryophanales; family Paenibacillaceae; genus Paenibacillus; species Paenibacillus jepli. Next base: position 4,794,602 of record NZ_JBDFMD010000001.1, on the reverse strand, counting down.
TCCGGCATATCGTCGAGATCGCCCGCGACATCTACAAGGACGAGCGGCTCGCCGTGCGCGCCGAGAAGCTGCGCCAGGAGATCGACTTCGGCATCCGCGCCTACGGCATCGTCAACCATCCGAAGTACGGGCCGATCTACGCTTACGAGACCGACGGCTTCGGCAACTACTGCCTCATGGATGACGCTGGCACGCCGGGTCTCATCTCGATCCCGTATATCGGCTATGTCGGCACCGACGATCCGGTCTACCAGAACACGCGGCGGTTCGCGCTCAGCTTCGACAACCCGTTCTACTTCGAGGGCAAGCATGCCCGCGGCATCGGCAGCCCGCACACGCCGGGCGGTTACGTCTGGCATATGGCGCTCTCCATGCAGGGCATCACCTCGGACGACGACGAAGAGATCCGCGAGCTCATCGACATGCTGGTGAATACCGACGCCGACACCGGCTACATGCACGAGGGCTTCCATCCCGACAACCCGGCGGTCTACACACGGCCGTGGTTCGCTTGGTCCAACAGTCTGTTCGCCACCCTCATCGTCAAGGCGATGGACCGGGGCTTGGTGTAGGGGATGAGAGGGATGCGAAATAACCGGCATTGGCAGGTGTAGGAGCGGAGCGGCGTTGGCAGCGTTAGCTCCGGCGGCGGAACGGCAGCTGGGGTGGTGTCGGTGTCGCTGGGGCGGCGGATTCGGCGCTGCGCTCACCTGCAGCGACCCTTTCTGCCGCTGGGGCGGCGGTTCCGGCGCTGCGCACTACTGCAGCGACCCTTTCTGCCGCTGAAGCGGCGGTTCCGGCGCTGCGCACTACTGCAGCGACCCTTTCTGCCGCTGGAGCGGCGGTTCCGGCGCTGCGCACTACTGCAGCGACCCTTTCTGCCGCTGAAGCGGCGGTTCCGGCGCTGCGCACTACTTGCAGCGACCCTTTCTGCCGCTGGAGCGGCGGTTCCGGCGCTGCGCACTACTTGCAGCGACCCTTTCTGCCGCTGAAGCGGCGGTTCCGGCGCTGCGCACTACTGCAGCGACCCTTTCTGCCGCTGAAGCGGCGGTTCCGGCGCTGCGCACTACTGCAGCGACCCTTTCTGCCGCTGAAGCGGCGGTTCCGGCGCTGCGCACTACTGCAGCGACCCTTTCTGCCGCTGAAGCGGCGGTTCCGGCGCTGCGCACTACTGCAGCGACCCTTTCTGCCGCTGAAGCGGCGGTTCCGGCGCTGCGCACTACTTGCAGCGACCCTTTCTGCCGCTGGGGCGGCGGTTCCGGCGCTGCGCACTACTGCAGCGACCCTTTCTGCCGCTGAAGCGGCGGTTCCGGCGCTGCGCACTACTGCAGCGACCCTTTCTGCCGCTGAAGCGGCGGTTCCGGCGCTGCGCACTACTTGCAGCGACCCTTTCTGCCGCTGGGGCGGCGGTTCCGGCGCTGCGCTCACTTGCAGCGACCCTTTCTGCCGCTGAAGCGGCGGTTCCGGCGCTGCGCACTACTTGCAGCGACCCTTTCTGCCGCTGGGGCGGCGGTTCCGGCGCTGCGCACTACTTGCAGCGACCCTTTCTGCCGCTGAAGCGGCGGTTCCGGCGCTGCGTACTACTTGCAGCGACCCTTTCTGCCGCTGGAGCGGCAGTTCCGGCGCTGCGCACTACTTGCAGCGACCCTTTCTGCCGCTGGAGCGGCGGTTCCGGCGCTGCGCACTACTTGCAGCGACCCTTTCTGCCGCTGAAGCGGCGGTTCCGGCGCTGCGCACTACTTGCAGCGACCCTTTCTGCCGCTGAAGCGGCGGTTCCGGCGCTGCGCACTACTGCAGCGACCCTTTCTGCCGCTGAAGCGGCGGTTTCGCCGTTGCGCGCACCTGCAACGACCCTTTCTGCCGCTGGAGCGGCAGTTTTGCCGTTGCGCGCTCCTGCAACGACCCTTTCTGCCGCTGGAGCGGCAGTTTTGCCGTTGCGCTCTTTCACCGGTATCCCCCGGTACGACCTGGCAACACCACTCCTACTCTCGCCAGACTCGAATGATCCCGTATCCGGACAACGCAAAAAGCTGCCAAGCTTCTAAGCCTGGCAGCTTTTTGCGTTGTTGCTATATTGCTTCATCGATTAGTCGTTGATCAGTTCGGCAGCGACCAAGAGTCTGCGCAGCATCGCCGCCGCTTGGGCGCGGTTTACTTCCTGCAAGGGACGGATCATGTCGTTGTCCCCATGGAGGATGCCTGCCTGGATCGCTGCACCGATGTGCCCGGCAGCCCATCCGTCAACCTCGCCGCCATCCTTGAAGCTGGCGAGCAGAGTAGCCGCCTCTGCTGAACTCACTGATCCCTCGAGACCGGCGACTTCCAGCGCCCGGGCGAGGATCGACGATGCCTCGGCACGAGTGATCGTCTGGTGCGGATGGAACGAACCTTTCTCATCGCCCCGGGCAATCCCGTAGGCATGCGCTGTGCGGAGATCCGCTTCCCACCGATCTGCCGCCGACATATCCGTCCACAGTGGCTCGCCAGGGCCGGCAGGCTGCAGTCCGAGCGCCCGTACGGTCATCACGGCAAACTCGGCGCGCGCAACTTTCTCATGCGGAGCAAATGCCGTCTCAGTCAGCCCCGGAACGATCATGCGGGCAGCCATGTCGGTCGCCTCTTCACGGCTCCAGTGCTGCTCAAGGTCTGTGAACTCCTCCGGATTCCACACGACAGCATAGACGCTGTTGGACAGACTTTTGATATGTGCATAGTACTTGCCGTCTTTCATCCTTATCGTGGTCGGCACATGGTACAGCTCTCCGTCTTCACCCAGGACGACGCCTGTCGTGATGCGTGAGGAATCCACGTCCTCGGCCAATGCGATCGAACGTTCCACATACTTGGCAAACTCGGTGATCTCCAACGATTTCTCGCCAGAACTTATTGTGACTTGGAACGCTATCGGCTGGGTGATAAGCGTCTGCTGATTCCGCATTGCGGCTGCTTCCACTCCTCCGATTGTCGCTTGATCAGCTGCAGCTACGCGGATAGCGATAGTCAGATCACTCTCGCCATTTGCCGCGTCCAGCGTGCGCGCCGCTTCATCCAGATCGATCAGTTCAGCTGGCAGCGTATAGCTTGCCCGATCCGTCACCAGCTCGATCTGTACCTGCTGCTCCACCAGAGCTTGGAACAATGGCGCGCTCAGCTCGGTGATGATGTCCCCTTCCGTTGCCGTGACAGGGATCGTGATGACCTTGCTCTCTTGTTCCTGCAGTTTTGTCAGCACCTTGTCCGTATCGACGGAGACGGTAGTCACTGTGCGTCCTTCTGCTTGTTCCGCTCTTGCCGTCGCGAGGCTATCTTGCTTAACGCCGTCGACATAGATATCGACGTTGTTCCCTCCGCCCTGCCCAGGTGTCTCAGGCGTTTGAGGCGCCTCATAGATCGGATAGTAGCCATTATTAACTGGCGGAGTTGGGACATGCCTTACGTTCAGCTTGCCGGTTGGGTGGGACGGCAGCGCCGCAGCAGTGGCTCCGTGACGTACTTGCAGCACATCGTTCTCCCCGCTGGCATCAATCGTGTCCTCCCCTCCCGCCATCGCTGGGGTCAACCGGTGCCATTTTGTCCCGTTCACCGTGTAGTCCATATCCGAGGTGGCGCCGATCAGCTTCACCGCATCCAGCCCCGCGCTCGTGTCCGCTGTTACTGCTGGTGCTGCTCCCGGAGGTGCAATGGTGGCCACATGGCGATTATTCAATGGATCTGCTGCTTCGCGAACGTAGATCATTCCTGGCTGGAAGTCGACCACAGTTTGGCCCCCCTCCGCCAGCGCCCAATCCACACCGCCGTTCAGACTGTATTCCATCTCTGTAGCCGTGTTGGTCAGTACATCATTGGCCACATCTATGCCGACTTGGCTTAGATCCAGCGGACCCGCCGGTACCAGTACATTGAGCTTATCAGTGGCGTGGGACGGCAGCGCGGCAGCGGTCACTGCGATGCGTACGCGCAGGTCATGGTTCTCACCGCTGGCATCGATTGTTTCCGTACCGTCAGCGATTGCAGCCGACACCGGGATCCAATCCGAAACTCCACCAAGCAGGCTATATTCCATCTCTGTTGTCGCTCCGTTCAGCTTCACTGCAATCAGGCCAGCACTTGTGTCGGCTGTCACAGTTGGTGCATCTGCCGGAGGAGCAATAGTGCCCACTGTGCGAATATGCGAATGATCAGCTGCTTCGCGCACGCTTATTTCCATGCCTGGTTCGAATGTTACCGGGGTGTTGTTTGCAACAGCATTAGACCAGGTACCACTCGCCCCGCCCTCCAAACTATACTGCATCGCAGTTGTCGTATTCGTCAGCTCGCCACGGGCGACATCGATGCCCACCTGGTTCAGATCCAAAAATTGCTGAGGTATGAAACCAGTGGCGTAGACGTTAGTCGTGTAATCCTCCGACCCGTTGACGCCTCCAGTTAAGATGATGATGTCTTGACCAGCTTTCTGTGTGAAGGTGTAGGCACTGTGTAATGCGACTGGCAGGTCAAAGGCTGCTGCCATCGTATTTTTAATTGGGTTATAAATCGTGACCGCATTTGTCGGACCGCCCTCCTCCAGACCGCCGATTAGGAGAATTCGCCCATCCGTCAAAGCCGTTGCCGAAACTTTGGATCTCGCTGTCCAGTTGGCCTGTGTTTGAATCGTAAGATCTTCATAGGTGTCAGACTTAGGATCATAGACACTTACCACACTGGATTTGGCATTTGACCCCGCACCAGATAGTAATTCGCCGCCGAAAAAGTAGACTTTCCCTCCGCTGACTGCGGAAGCGCGGTATAACATATGCGCATCGACAGTAGCTTGCTTCCGCTCCCATTCATTTTCTTTAGGATCGAAGGACATAATGGTATTAGATGGCATATATCCAATACCGCGGCCGCCGAAAATGTAAATCTTGTCATCGATAACCGCAGCATTATAGCTATCCCGACCTCCACTTCCGTCATCGGGAATTGACGCTTTTTGTTTCCATGGCGTAGCAGTATTTGTTCGATCATATTCCCATACCTCATCAGAAACCTGAGTCGGCTGGCTTCCATATCTTCCTCCCACAATATATAGCTTTCCATCTAACGGAAGCAGTGAAAAGGAATGCAAGGGTCTCGGGAGGTCAGGGAGTTTTTCCCATTTGTTCACTTGCAATGTCCAGAAATCTTTGGAAATGTTATTGTTTTTATCAACACCACCGGCAACATAATATAAAGGAACGAGTAAAGAGCTATCGTCAGTTGCTGTAGCAGATAAAGTTAATGGTTCAGGAAAATTCGGGAACTCTGGCACTAGCCAAGGAAACGCTTGATCAGCAAAACTTGTCGCCGGAAATGCAAGCACCAGAGCGATCAGCCCGGCTATTAGCGTTCGATATAGACGCAATAAAATCTCTCCTTTTCACGTGTCGGATTATGTAGGCGATTTCAAATGCATAGTATATCACCCTGCTCTGAACAATTTCTGAACAATGGCCATTAGCTCTCCGTCCCGCCCCTTTGCCTGCCACACCCCACCTCTTCCAAACCGCCCAATCTTGCCGCAACCCGGGCATCCGTCCAATCCGCGAGTTGGGCTCCTACATAGAGTAATACCAAGGTGAAACGGCTAACGCCTTCTCGGGCGTTGCAAGTTTCAATCCGGAGAATTCTAAGCTAAATGTCAAATAAATAAACGCTTAGAATTTAAGCAGACACGGCGAATGCCGTACTCCAATCAGTAAGGGTTGTGATTCGTGTGACTTATCGCTCTGATCTTTATCATCAGAGAGCAACATCGCAGCCGTCGGGCAATCCATCCCATGTCCATCGCGGCTTGCCAGGTACGCCAGTGCAGGCAGGGGCCTCGGGCAGCGTGCCAAGAGCTGGAGCACCCGCTCATGCTCCGAGGGCAGTGACGCCATTTGGACCCTCGCCTTCGGAGATGCCGCCCGGCGCTTCACCCGTATTCATGCCGGCGGTCGTTCCCGTCGCGGAACCGGTGACGACCGTCGCTCCCAGCAGCAGCGGCTCCTCATCCAAGCTCGGCGGCATCATCGGCGGCCTCGGTGAACTCAAGGGTGTCGTCGACCGGATGGGCGGCATCGATGGCATCATCGGCACCATGGGCAAAGTGCAAAAGGTCGTCGCCGGCGTCCAGCAGATGGCGCCGATGGTGAAGCTGCTCATGGGCTCCTTCGGCGGCAAGAAAGGCGCGGTTGCCCAGACCGCCGAAGAAGATACCGAGTGGCGTCCGCCCCGCCGCAGACGCCGCCGCCGTCGTCCATCCGGAGCCGCAGGCGGCGCAAGACCCGGCGGCCGCCGCCGCCCACCGCAGCAGCAACAGCCACGCCCGCGCAAACGCCGCCCTCGTTAGGGCGGCGTTTGGTGTGGGATTTATACTAACTATTACTATTGATCTATCGCAAATGCTGAAGGATTTCGTGCCCATGACTGGTTAGTACATAATAATGGTGTCTTTGATTCCCAGCTCGATAAGGACGTATTAGCTGCTTCTTCACTAGGCTGTGCAGCATCTCTCTGCTCGCTCTTTCACCATACCTTAAACATTGAGCAACATCTCGAGCGTTAAATTTACGTGTAAGTTTCAGTGCATAACGCAACATTTCTCTTTCTTGAACCCGAAGCGCCATGTAATCCGTAGAACTGTTTAGACTACCCGCTATCTGGTAAACGCATCTGCGGCAGGCATCTGGCTTCTTCTCCAGCTCATCGTAACCAAAGGGAACATAGACAATGCCCTTCATCGCCATACTTCTTATACGCATACGTTCAAACATGAACCTGTCCCTGGTGATAAGCTCCGCATGAACCACAAATCCATCGCACTCAAACGCTATGCCAAGCGGTTCGTAGTAAACGTCGATATACAACTTAGCCCCGGTCACACCCATAATTTCATACTCCAGTTGGAATCCATCAAACGATTTAAACACTTGCCAAAGTACTCTTAACAATAGCCTCTCACCGGCACCTATCTTCTCAAGGCGTTCAAGTCTTGCCCCGGTTGCTTTGCTTTTCTGCTCGTTTAGAAACTGATTATAAGCCTCTTCAAATTGATCCACCGCTCTACCTCCATAAAGCGTCGGAAACACAAAAATGCCGCATATCTCCGAAGAGACAGGCAGCATGTGCTTCACGCGCGAGTTTTTAAGTATTTTAAGAGGTTGTTCAAAAAGTCCGCTGCCCATCACGAAGTGACTCAGGAGGTAATTCGACATCGAATCTTGAATGCAGTCGGATGAGAGTTTCCGCAGGAAACTAGCTTCGTAAGGTTCCGCATAGGTGCTCACGTAGCCGTGCTTCCGAAGTCGTTTTCTACGAAAACGTGGACCGCTCCTCATTTCCTCCCGCCGTGGGCCTTCTCGGTGCTGAACACCGACCTTTTTGAACATGCACTTTAAGTATATATTACTAAAATAGGTTATTCTTATCAACTATTTTAAGTAAATCTACTAGACTTGTCACCTAAAGTCACTCTCCAACGACCCTTTCTGCCGCTACTCGCCTCCGCCCTGCCTTCACTCTCCTTCCAACGACCCTTTCTGCCGCTACTCGCCTCCGTCCTGCCTTCACTCTCCTTCCAACGACCCTTTCTGCCGCTACTCGCCTCCGTCCTGCCTTCACTCTCCTTCCAACGACCCTTTCTGCCGCTACTCGCCTCCGCCCCGCCTTTGCTCTCCTTCCAACGACCCTTTCTGCCGCTACTCGCCTCCGCCCTGCCTTCACTCTCCTTCCAACGACCCTTTCTGCCGCTACTCGCCTCCGCCCCGCCTTTGCTCTCCTTCCAACGACCCTTTCTGCCGCTACTCGCCTCCGCCCTGCCTTCACTCTCCTTCCAACGACCCTTTCTGCCGCTACTCGCCTCCGCCCCGCCTTTGCTCTCCTTCCAACGACCCTTTCTGCCGCTACTCGCCTCCGTCCTGCCTTCACTCTCCTTCCAACGACCCTTTCTGACGCTACTCGCCTCCGCCCCGCCTTCACTCTCCTTCCAACGACCCTTTCTGCCGCTACTCGCCTCCGTCCTGCCTTCACTCTCCTTCCAACGACCCTTTCTGCCGCTACTCGCCTCCGCCCTGCCTTTGCTCTCCTTCCAACGACCCTTTCTGCCGCTACTCGCCTCCGCCCCGCCCACTGTAAGCCGCCCCACACCCAAAAAGGCGCGTCCAACCGCGCCATAAGCGCAGCCGAACGAGCCTCACACAACTAATCTTATTTACAGCCAGATCCACTCGATGACCTTGAAAAATACCGCCGCCATGAAGGCCGAGATCGGAATCGTGATCAGCCAGGACATGACGATCCGGCCGGCCATCGACCACTTGACGCTGGAGAAGCGCTTCGCGCTGCCTACGCCCAGGAGCGATGAGGTGATCGTATGCGTCGTACTGACCGGGAAGTGCGCCAGCGTTGCCGTCAGGATCACCATCGCCGAGCCCATATCTGCGGCAAAGCCGTTGATCGGCTCGATCTTGAAGATCTTCGTGCCCATCGTCTTGATGATCTTCCAGCCGCCGACCGAGGTCCCGAGCGCCATCGCAGTAGCAGCAGAGATTTTGACCCATAGTTGGATCTCATCGGTACTCTGCATTTGTGCAGCTACCAGGGCAAACGTGATGATCCCCATCGCCTTCTGCGCATCATTGGTCCCATGCGTAAACGCCTGGAAGGCTGCAGTGACGACCTGGCTCGCACGGAAGCCCTTGTTGACCTGGTGCGGGCTGCGGTTCGCAAACACCTTCTTGAGCACCATCATCAAAGTAAAGCCGAGTGTAAATGCGATGAGCGGCGAAAAAATCAACGCTTGTACAATAGAAGTAAAGCCTGAGGCGTTAATACCGCCCAGCCCCTCGGCACCAATAACCGCCCCCGCCAGCGCACCGATCAGCGCGTGCGAGGACGAGGATGGGATGCCGAACCACCAGGTAATCAGATTCCATGCGATCGCCGCGATAAGTGCTGCGATGACGATCTGCTCCCCGTGGGCGAGCAGGGTCGGATCGGCGATGCTGCCGCCGATCGTCTTGGCCACGCCGGTAAACGTCAGTGCGCCGACAAAGTTCATCACCGCCGCCATCAGGATCGCTACCCTGGGCGACAGTGCGCGCGTCGACACCGAAGTGGCGATGGCGTTGGCCGTGTCGTGAAATCCATTGATGAAATCGAAAGCAAGTGCCAGAAACACGACCACGCACATGATGATAAAGACTGTATCGAACATGGGTCAGGTCCCTCGCTTAGCTGTTGCGCATGACGATCGTCTCGAGGGTGTTGGCGACATCCTCGCAGCAATCGGTCGTCTGCTCCAGCCGTTCATAGATCTCTTTGCGTTTGATGACCTCCAGCGGGTCCTTGACATTAGCAAATAGGCTCATGACACATACGCGCAGCAGGTCATCGGCCTGATTTTCCAGTTCGTTAATATGAATAGCCGGCTCGCGGATGGCCAGCAATTTTTTATCGGTGAGCAAGTAGATGGCTTTTTTGATCTGCTGTGCACAGCGGACCAGATTGTCGGCGAACAGGATGATATACTCGTCCTTTTCCTGGAACTGGTACATCTCGAACCGCGATGCGCACGCCTCGATACCGTCCAGTACATCATCCAGCGACGTCGTCAGTGCCATGATGTCTTCACGCTCGATCGGCGTAATAAACGTCTTGTTCAGCTCCGTCAGGATCGTATGGACGTACAAGTCGCATTTCGACTCGTAGGCCTTCATCTCCTTGGCGAATACTTTCAGATCCTTCAGATCCGGAACATGGCGGTGAAAATACTCGGCAGCCTCAACAATCGTATCGGCCATTTCCTCCAACGTCTTGAAAAAAATATTCTTTTTTTTCTTCACCTTACAAGACTCCTTTACCGCTCTGCGGTTTGATTTGCATCTACTCTTCAGCCGAAGAATATCTTATCATACTTTACATCAAAATTGTTAAGAGTGTGTAAAGGTTTGTGAAAATATTTCGTCCATTTTCATAGAGATTCAACAACGCGATTTTGCCCATCCAAACGAACAAAAAAACCGTGTGCGAGAAAGCCCGCATACACGGTTTGATTGGGGTCCGGGAGAGCCTTCCCCCGTCTTACCCTACTCGACTTCAAGCGGATGCAGAGGCAGGCACACCGTTACACACCGGTCTGGCACACGATAAACTCGTTGCCGTCGGGATCCCCGAATGCGAAGCAGCGGACCCCCATCCGGGTTTCCAGGCCGCCCGCGACGGTCGCTCCCTTCGCTTGCACATGAGCCAGAGCCGCTTCCAGGTCAGGGGTCTCGATGATACCGATCGGCTTGCCCGACTCGCATAGCCGGTTGTCGTCAAAGAGCAGGTGCGCGCCCTTCTCCATCCGGATGCACCGGAGCTCGGGGAATCTGGCGTCCGGCTCGGCGGTTCGCGCGACCAATGTTTCGTACCACTGCACCGTTTCATTCAACGTACCGGTATGGATCAGTATATGACCGATCTTCGACAGCAGCGCGTGCGCCTGTTTCGTTTTGGCCGTTTCCGGGAGCCGGTGCGCCTGACACATCAGATTCGAATTGACGGTAAAGACGGAGATATACTCATCGCTGAACACGTCGGTTAATGTGTCGTACTGCTGACCGGCGCAGAAATCGTAAGCGGCAGCAATATCCTTCGTATCGAACATGATCGTGGACGGAGAACCCCAGGCATTGCTGTCGAGGATGACCTCCGTTCCGTCGAAGTCGAAGATGTATATGCCGTCCTCGTGGTCTCTGGGGACAATGTGCCGTTCGAGTAGATTGGCGTACCATTCGGTTGCCAGCTTCAGATCGCGAACAGGCACGAATAGGGACGGCACGCGAGGCGAGATCGGATGGGACATGTTGTACTTCCTCCTTAGATAATAGATAGTGGGATTTCATTCATTACGAGTCGGCGAGGATCGCTTCCATCCGCGCGATGCCTTCTTCTTCCGCAGCCCTTGCCCCTTGCAGCCCCTCCTGGATATCCTGCCACCGATTCGCGGGGCTGCCGCCATAGCCGAACGGGAACCGCGGGTAGAGCTGGACGAACCACTTGCTCACTTGCTTGTAGCAATTGGCCGCTGCCAGCAGTTGCCTACTGCGATCTGCACCGGGGGATCTATCCGCCAACCGCTCCAGGAAAGCTGCGGCTTGCTCGCGCGCCTCAGCCAGAATCGCGACCTGGTAAGCGTGCCCGCTCAGATCAAGCGTGCGGCCGCGAGCCCCCGCCAGCCAGAGGCGGTAACCGTCCAAACCGAAGGCATAGCCCTTGAGCGGCGGCTCCTTGCCCCGGGCATGTTCGACGATCGCGCGAAGCACTGTATTTTCGGAGGCAGGCGGCGACACCCTTCTTCGCAATCCGAAGACGAAGACCGGCCGGTCGCCAGCTTGGCGTCCCAATTGTTCATAACGGTAAATCCGCGTTTCTCCGTTGTATCCCTTGTAGTGGATCTCCTGCGATCGATCGTTGTATCCGTGGGCAAAGCCCATTTCGTTCTGCTCCAGATTCCATATCACCGCCGGAATACCCCGATCTACCGATCCGTGGATGACCGACAGCATTCGGAGCTGGATGTCGGGCGTCATCATCGTCTGCTGCGGTCTACCGACGCACACTCCGCTCACGCCGAGCCGTTCGACAGTCCGGTAAGCCGCATAGCTCCAGTCGAATGTCAGTATCCCCTGCCAATTACAATTTTCGGGCATATTCATACGGAAAGCCTCCGCCGATATACCCATCAGCTCCGTATACGTGAAATTTACAATATCAGCCGTGCCCAGCGCTTCGCCGATCATGGCGGAGATAAAGGCATAAGGCTTCGGATAGGTCGGCGCCGGCAGCATACAGGCGCTCGGGTGATCATGCATTTCCCGTTTCAGCACATAGGCAGCCACCTCTTCCCGGAAACGCTCGTCGTTCACTTTGAGCCGGGCTCTGGAGAGGATGTTGTAGACATTGCTTTTCTTGATATTATAGCGTTCCGCCAGCTGTTCCGGTGTAGCTTCTTCATGGGCGGCGTTGTACAGAACGTCCCGCGCCTGCTTGGACAGCTTGGCTAGCGAGCGGCGTACCAGCTCGGTGCTAGCCTCCTGTTCATGCCACTGCCGGATCTCGTCGAGCGAGCCGCGATTCGCAGGTCCCGGATCGGGCATCTCCTCGATGGCGATCGTGCGCCGGCTCTCTCCTCCGCGGATCGAATTGATCGCCATCCGGCGAATCATCAGACGGAACCAGGCAGCGAATTTTTGTTCGTCTTTCAACTGGTGCAGCTTCTCTTTCATGCGGATGAACGCTTCCTGCACGATATCGTCGGCCAGGTAAGGATCGCGGACGATACTTTGCGCCCACGACATTGCCGCCGCACGATACCGGTTGAAGATCGTCTCATATGCCGCATCGTCGCCTTGACGGATACGTGATAACAAGTCCTTCAATTCCAATGAATGATCCACGATTCCTCCTTGTGGCATTGATACCTGCTGCAATGCTCACCCATGGGATAACAAAGTTATTCGACGGATTGCGGGACGATCCTGCCAGGTTATCTCTGCACCTGATAATGGAGGCAGACGACGCCGGACGGCATTGTTCTGGTATCAAGCAGTTTAAGGCGAAGCATCTCATCGATCCCCTGGAATAACGGCAAACCGCGGCCAACCACAACGGGCGACATCGTAATCTGATATTCGTCGATCAGACCGAGCTGCATCAGGCTGTGCCCTAACCTGGGGCTGCCGAGGATCATGATGTCCTTGCCGGGCTGTTGTTTCAGTTTCATGACTTCTTCCGCCGCATGGTCTTTCACCAATCGGGTGTTGACCCAATCAATGTTGTCCAACGTGGAGGAGAAGACAATTTTGGTCGTGCGGTCCAACCACTTAGAGTGCTCGACTTCGCGCGGCATGGCCGACGGATTCATAGGCACGGTCGGCCAATAGTCCTTCATGATGCGATAAGTCCCGCGTCCCCACAGGATCGTGTCTACCGTACTCAGAAGGTGATCCGCATGTTTCGCCAAGTCATCGTCGTAGGAAATCCAACCGATGTCCATCGAGCCATTCGGGCCTTCTACGATACCATCCAGCGATGCGTGCAGGAAGAGTGTAACTTTTCTCATGGTTCATTTCTCCTCTGATATGATTTTTTCTAATCGAAGGACCCCGTATGGGAAGCCCTCAATTGAGATTCAATCAATAGACACAGGAGGACCTCATTTTCTATCACATGTGCAACATCTATTTCTAATCCCCTCTATATCCGAATGTCCGCCGCACCGCAAACAGCCGTTCTCGCAATGCTACGAGAACGGCTGCTGCCGGTTGACGGTATTTCAATAAAGTAGATGGTCCGCAAACGTCGGTGTCATCGGGACGATATGATAGTAGGTTTTGCCAGGGGCAAATGCCAGCTCCGAGCCATCCTTCATAATCCGGATCGCATCGTCGCCCCGCCGCTCCCACTCGGCTTCTACGGCTGTGCCTTGTCGGAATACGACCGCCGGACCGCCAGAGGTCAGATCCACGGCGAGTCTGCCCTCGCTGTCGAGCGTCCGATGCGAAGTGCCGAGGACGACCAGATTGGCTGCTGATAGCTGCTGATCATTATTCATGTCCGTATGCGGGCTGTCGTTGATCGACCGTAGATACTGACCGCTCGTCTCGTCATAGCTGTAGGACACCTTATAGCTCTTCAACAGGAAACTGATCTCGATCTCGGTCGCTGCATCGCCTATCACCAGCTCATCCTTGTCAAGGAACCGCATCACAGGAATCGGCACCTCGGTCTTATAGTTGCGGCGCTCGGCACCCTCGCGCAGCTTCTCCAGGTTGGAGTACAGGTTGTGCGGGGCCTTGCGGAACGACTCCCGCCAGAAGAAGCTGCCGGCATTGCCGATCTCGTCAAGGTAAGGCTTGGCCTGCCGCTGCAGGATCGAATAGGCCTCCGGACTGCCGCCCGCGTGCGCCAGCACCGCCTGGTAGCTCTCACCCAGCTCGATCAGATACGGGCGGATGCTGCGGATCGGTCCGATCGCTTCGGGGAAGCTCTGGCTCTGATAGATCGCGACCAGACGCGTGATGCCGCCTTCGGCGAGCACCTCCCAGATGACGTCCGCGCCGGTTAGTCCCGACTGGGGCCGCGCCGGCCCGTTGTTATTGATCATGACGGCGATCGGCCGGAGCGTCGCCTCTTCCTCCTGGAGCAGTCCTGTCAGAGGGGCCCGGAAGCCTGTCGGCTCCGGCTCGGGTTCAGGCTCTGTCACTACCGGCTCCTCGAGGGCAGGGGGGGCAGGCGGGACTGTCTCCAACGCTTCGTTGGTACTGCAAGCGGCCAGCAGCAGCAGAGCCAGCATGGCCAGCCCGGCACGGTACACGGTAATCCGCCGTTTCCATGTGGCAGATCCGTCTGCCGATCTTGGCTTGTTCAATTTCATCCATCCTTTTCCACGTTTCATAAGCTCGTCCCTTTTATTAAAACACACCCGCACCGGATTTGTCTTGGATTCTTACAAAGTAACCGGACTGCAGAGACTGTTTTTTTCGGAGCGGCCATGAATGGAAGCACAAAAAAGAATCGGCACACCGCATAGTGTCGGTGTCCGATTCGGGTCGTTCAGGTAGAAGACGTCTGGTCAGATACTCCAGTGATGCCACTGCTCGTGGCGTTTTTGCAGATCGTTCAGCCAGTGGATCGAGGCACCGATTGCTGCTTCCTGATGCTTTTGAGTCGAATACGTATGATCGGCCTGGAAGACAATCTCCTTGTCGCAGCCGCCGTCGCTGCGGGTCCAGAACACCTTTTGCAGGAGAAAGCTGTAATCGACCGGGATCACATCGTCGCTTGTGCCGTGGACGAGCAGGACATCGCCGCCGAAGCGGGGAGCCGCCTGGAACGGCTGATGCTGCATGAGCGATTCAAAGAAGACTGGCTGCAGCGCATAACCGGCATAGTCGGTCTGCCCGTTCTCGATTGCTTCGTCATAGCTCTCTCGGCCGATAATGCCAATGATATCATTGAACGGATAGGCAACCGGCGACCAGAGGATGAGCGACTTGACCCGGCGGTCCCTGACAGCGGTGAGCAGCGCTACAGCCCCGCCCAGACTATGGCCGAGCAGCGTAACGCGCAACGGATCCACGCAATCCATCTCCAGGACATAGTCCAGCGCCGTCCGTGTCTGATCGATCATCGATTCCAGCCCGAGTGATCCGTAATCGCCCTGACTCTCCCCGCATCCGCCATAGTCAAAACGCAGGACATAACTGCCCTGATCCGCCAACGCGCGCGCCGCCTTGACGAACAGCCGATCGGTCCCCATCCGGTTGCCTACGAAGCCATGGCAGATGACGATCACCGGCGCCTTAGCGCCGCTGTTCCCATTCGTCGGGTAATGCAGCGTCGCCGCCAAATCCAGTCCATCGTCCAAGTGATGCAGCGTCAGCGTTTTCTCCATCGTCCATCCACTCCGTTCAAAAAATAAATATATAACAATTCCAATGCATTTAGTTGGTTTTATTTCATCATACTCGCCTTACATTGGAATGTCAACTGACCGGTTACATAATCCATCTCGTTCGTGGACATCCTCCTACTATATAAAAACTCCGCTGCGGCCCGGTCTGCAGTGCGGCACAACCCAGCCTAACTTCACGATTCGAAAGGAGTATATGCCAATGAAGGCCTTTGTCCAATGGTTCGCTGAGCAGTGGCTAACTGTGCTGCTCATCGCAGGCGCCGTCATCGCCCTCATCATGGTCTACATGAAACGCAACGAATTGTTCATGCGGGAGTGACGTATATCAAACAACAACCCCCAAGCCTCCAACAAGCGGCCTGGGGGTTTAGTGGCTAATACACTTTCGGCACCTCGATATGCTCTGTCACGCCCTCTTCATCTGTGAAGTACAGATGCACATCGTGATCCTGATCATCCATGAAATACGAGACGTACCGACGCTCATCCCGCTTCATCGGCACGAGCAGCGTCGCGATGCGGTGCCCGCTCCGGCGCGGTGTCGCGGCGCGCAGATGCCAGTGCCGCTCCAGCCCCTCCAGCTCTGCGGGATCCACGCCCTCGAAGCTCTCGTGCCTGGTGAGCGTCAGATCGCCCGACGAGCAATAGACGAAGCGGCCGTCCAGCTCGGCCCGCTCTCCGATCACGCGGAAGGCCTGACCCGCCAGCTCTGGCTGCTGCAGCGTCTGCAGCAGCCAATCGACGGTGCCCGGCTGATCCAGATCGACCGAGTCGATCACGACGAAGTAGGAGCTGCGGACAAAGTAAATCTCCCGTACATAACGCTTCAGATAAGGGACTTGCTCCAGATAGGCCGCCGTCGCATCGCTGCGGCAATACCCGTGCGAGCCTTGCATCCCCGCTTCGAGGACACGGCCGGAGGCCGCCATGCAGAGCGCTTTGTTGGTCCCGGCATATTGACCCAGGCCGTCGATGAGCAGATTGTTGGTCGAGCGGGTCTGCCGCCGCCACTCCCGGTGCATCGTGCTGCCGAAGGCGACATAATGCCCGCTCTCGATCGCCAGCGGCTCCCCGTAGGCATGGAGCAGGAAGCCGTTCTGATCGCCATGGCTGTGGCTGATCGAGCCGTAGGGGCTGCTCTTGGCCAGCAGCATAATATGCTCCTGCGGATCATCCATCCTGCGGTGCATGGCGACCCAGCCGATATCGCGGAACCACTTCACCGGTTCGACTGCGCCATCCACCGGCACGACAGCCGGCACAGCCGGATAGCTGTGCCGGTACAGCATGTCATCGAAGCGAAAATCCCACCACCCATAGTTGTAGAACTTGCTGTCCGGATCAGGGTCCGTGCCCTCGATCTGCTCATAATACCACTGGTAGCGGCCATCGCCCGTCCAGCCCGCGAACTGCCGCATATTGAAGCCTGTCTTCAGGCTGGCCGGCTCGCCCAGCGTCGACTGGTCGCCGAAGCTGGCGCGCACGGTACCCGGCGGATTGCAGTAGAGCGGGTAGTCGCCCGTCTTGCGGAAGAACGGCCGTTCGAACAGCGCGAGCCCTGTATAGTGGTGCAGCAGGCCCAGCGCATCGATGACGTAGGCCATCCCTGTCGTCCAGTACATCGGCCCTTCCGCCCAGCCGCCGTCGCCGCCGCCCCAGGGAGTATAGATGCAGGCAAAGTAATCCACGGCATAGTCCAGCCATTCCCGGGCCTGCGGTTCTTCATGCAGCAAGGCAAGACAGCACGGGACCAGGACCGAGGATAGGGAGCGGACGGCATGGCTGTCAAACGGCACCTGATGGATCCGCGAGCGCTCCATGACATGAAATGCCACTTGCTCGGTCCGCCGGAGCAGCCGCTCCCGGACGAGCTGCCGCTCCTCGTCTGTCAGCTCGTCATACAGCCAGTCGTATCCCCAAGCCAACGCTCCGGCGATCCGGAAGGCGGCTTCATCGTTGTAATCCCGCGAGGTCGTCCCCTCCGTGTCCCAATCCGTCACGTGAAACAGCCATCGCTTGGCTGCATCCAGCAGCTGCCGGTCTTCCAGCACCCGGCCGGCCACGCTCAGATGACGGATCGCGTAGAGCGCCTCCTGACAGTCCATGTACATTCGTCGCCACAGGGACGCCACCCGCCGGTTCTCGGGGTACGGCGCGGGCTCGGCGATCAGCTCACGCTCCAGCCAAGGCAGCACTGATCCCGAGTAGAACTTCGGCCACCCGGCATAGCTGGGATCTGCCGCCAGCCGCCGCCGGAACTCGTCCAGGCCGTCCGGCCCGAGCCACAGCCGCGGATGGGCGGCCGCTGTATCCGCATACCGACCGGCTCTGTCAGGCAGCGCCGTCAGCGGTAATCCCTCCGGCACCGTGAAGCGCCGCACCTTGCTCCAGGACGATGCCGGGCGCGGGATCCGCTGCTGATCGCTCCACGCACCGTCATCTGCCGACTGGTTCAGTGCTCCATCGGCCGCCCCCTCCGCTACCGCGTAGCGCCAGTAGTAAGTTCCCGGCTCATACGCCTGATCCGGTACATACAGATTGTAAGGGACCGGCCCGACGGTCTTCGTCAGCTCGTCCTCAAACGATGGCGAAGTCGAGATCTGCAGCAGATAGTCCGTCCGCTCCGGCACAGCGGGGATCCAGGTGAAGCGGGGCGGATTTTCCAGCAGCGCCGTATCCTCGTCCGGTGCATACTGGATCGTTAACCGTCCGCTCTGCGGTTCGTACAACGTATGCATCTTCTATCCCTCCTCCAATCCGTCAGCCGTCATCCGGTAGGACCGCCGTTCTCCGTCGAGCTCAATGACAACCTTGCCCGGATCTTGCGCATCCTGCTGCAACTGCGGCTGCGCTGCTCCTGCGCTGTACACCGCGATAAAACGCGCAGCTGCGCTCCGGCTCCGCATCAGGATGCCCTCCATCATCCGGCTCGGATCGGTCGCCAGTCCCGGAGACTGGACGCGGATCACCTCGGTACCCGCTTCCGGCAGCAGCAGCAGATGAAGGAGACTTCGTTGTGTGCCTCCGGCTGTACCGGACAGAGCCGCTGCCCCCGATCCGCCTGCAGCCTCGACCTCACCAGCCGCGCCGGAGAGATCTGCATCTCCCGGTCCAGCCGCCGCCCCCGACTCTCCGGCAGCCGCCACACCAGCAGTCCTGGCGCTACCGTCCTCTCTGCGGCCGTCCGCCGGATGCCTATCCGCATGGGGCGCTGCGATGCATAGCGCCACCGCAGTGCTGCTCGGCTCACGCCGCTCCCCGCCTGCGGGCTCCGACGGCATGACGGTGGCCCCGTGATCACCATCGTCACCGGTCCATTCGCCGACCGGCCGGATATAGGCATAGCCGTCCTCCGTGCCGAGCGGGCCGGTCCGCGGCTGCCACTGCGCCAATCTTCCAATAGGCGGATGCACCGGTGCGCCCTCCTTCACTGCCGCTCTGGCAGCAGTTGCATCTTCCAAAGCATCATCTTGAGCCGCCACACCAACATAGTGAAACCACCAGTCGATCTGCTGCGGCTGCGCCAGCTCCACCTCATACCAATCGAGCACCCAGCCTGCCGTCACGATGACATGACGCGCCAACCGGCAGCCGGGGTACGCCTCGTCCGTCTCCAGCCAAGCATAAGCACGGCTATCCGACACGTCCAGCTTCTGCAGCCGTCCCGCCGCTGCGGACTGGGAGCGTCCGCCGACGGTGACCGTATTGTGGCAGGCGGTATGCGGATACCAGCCTTTCTTCAGCGGCGAGCCGTAAGGCACCGTCCCCCGGTCAGGCGCTACCGGCAGACACCCGCGGCCGATCATCAGGTTCAGCTTGTCATAGTGTCCGTGCGAGCCACCGTGCGGACCATAATCAACAAGACAGCTCAGCTCGTTTGCCGGATGCGACAGGATCGCCCAGCCGCTCTGCGGCAGCAGGCCGCTGGCCGGCGTCAGCTTCTCCAGCGCCAGCTCCCTGCCGCCGCTGCCATAGACCACGGCCTCCAGCCCGCTGCGCAGCGGTCGGCCGGACAGCTGGCGGTAGGCGTCCGCCAACAGCGGCTCATACTCGCGCCTGCCGAACCTGGCGTGACCGATCTCCAGCACCTCGGCGATCTCCCGGGCATACGGCACGCGGTCATACGGACCGTCATGCAGCGCCGGCAGTCTGCCGCCGCCATCTGCCAGCGTCACCAGCACATCACACATCCCCTGCAGCGACTGACCTTCCGCCCCTACCGCATCATATAGACCGATCCCACACCGCTCCGCCATCTCCGCTGTGATGAAGTAAGCGCGCAGCACGAAGACATGGTAGTAGATGCTGCCTTCGAACTCCAGCTGATCCGGCTGCACGGCGATGCCCAGATGATGCCGGAAGCCGCCCTCGCAAGCGACCAGCTCCGCCATACGCTGCCGCTCGCCTCTGGCGGCATAGACCGAAGCCAGCGCAGCGATCAGCCAGGCCGTGTAATTGTTCGCCGGCTCCTTGCGTTCATGCACCAGGATGCCGTGATACTCCCGCATGCTGCTCTCCAGCATACCGAAGAAGGAATCCAGCGCCGCCCGCTCACCGCCAAAATCAACGCCTTCATCGGCGAGCATCACGTACGCCCGGAGCAGGGTCGTCGCCCAGATCGCTTCGGTCAGCGCCTGATGAAAGGCCCGTCCCTTCAGCATCCAAGGCTGGGCCTCGGGATGGACCGGATAATCCGGGAACAGGCGGGCATAGCGGACGATGATCCGCCGTCCCAGCTCTGCATAGACCGCCTCGCCCGTCCCGGCATAGACAGCAGCCGCCTGCAGCGCATAGCGCGCCCACGCCTGATGGCGGAACACCAGCCAGGCGCCCCGGTACTCGGGGCCTTCCACTACACAGCCGTAGGGACAGCGATAGGCATGGGCATCTTCCTCCAGCGGATCGAACAGTAGCTCAGTATGATGCTCGGGGCAGACATACTGATGCCACCAGCCGCCGGGCTCCGTCGGGATCGGCGGCTCAAGGGCGGCCGCGGCCTCGCTGGGACCGGCCTGCCCCGCCAGCACCCGGTCCAGCTCTTCCTGCAGCTGCCGCAGCTCCTCCCTGCACCAGTCCTGCGCCGCCAGCTTGTCTGCGATCCTCATCGCATGAACATGCCGCCGTTGATCTCGATCGTCTCCCCCGTCAGATAGGCGGACAGATCGGAGCACAGATAGAGGGCGGCGCCTGCGACATCATCTGGCGTACCTTCCCGGCCCAGCGGGATGCCCGCAACAGTCGCCTTGCGGGCGGCCTCCGGCGTGAAGGTGGCATGGAAGGCGGTCTGGCCGATGAACCCCGGCGACAGCGCATTGACGAGGATGCCGCTGCCGGCCAGCTCCTTGGCCAGTCCTTTCGTATAGGCGATCACGGCAGCCTTGCTCGCCGCATAGATCGTGGCGCCTGGACCGCCGCCATTATGGGCGGCTACGGAAGTCAGGTTGATAATCCTGCCGCCGCCCGCGGCCTTCATGCCGGGGATGACAGCCTGACTGACGAACACCGTACTCTTCAGATTGACATCCAGCACGCGGGTGTACAACGACTCGGTCATCTCGCTATTAGCCAGCCGCTCGACCAGATGGCCGGCATTGTTGACCAGCAGCCCGACCGGCTCCCCCCATGTCTGCTCTACCTCGCCGATCAGACCTGCGATCTGTCCGATGTCCGTGACATCGGCCCGAAAGACGGCCGCCGCACCTCCAGCAGCCGTGATCTCTGCCGCTGCCGCCTCGGCGCCCTCCTTGTTGTTCAGATAGTTGACAGCCACCTTGGCCCCGCTCGCCGCCAGCATCCGCGCCACCGCGCGTCCGATGCCGCCGCTGGCTCCCGTCACCAGTGCGGTCTTGCCTGTAAGATCAATATGCATGTTAACTGCTCCTCTCTTCTTGCGGCATACTCATGGTGACCGTCGTGCCGCACTGCGGCGTACTGTCGACCTGGATGCCATAGTCATTGCCGAATACCATCTGGATGCGCCGATGCACATTCATAATGCCGATCCCGCCCCGGCTGTCCCGGATCGCCTCATCCTCCTCGCCGCCGGCCAGCCGGTTCTGCAGCAGCCTGCTGCGCAGCAGGGCCAGCCGCTCCGCGCTCATGCCGGCGCCATTGTCCGCCACGGTGATGAGCAGCCGCCCCGCCTCTTCGCGGGCATCGATCCGGATATAATGCTCCGGTCCGATACCGTCAGGGAAGGCGTGCTGGAACACATTTTCCACCAGCGGCTGCATCGTCAGCCGGACCATCTTCTGGAGCAGCAGCTCCGGAGGCACGAGTACCTCCACCTCGAACTCGCGCTGGATCCGGTGCTTCAGGATGATCAGATAATTGCGCACATGATTGAGCTCGTTGGCGATCGTGATCTCCTCCAGATGGGTCTGGACCGAATAGCGCAGCATATAGGCCATCGCTTCGACCATCTCGGAGATATCGCCGACATCCTGGACGATCGCATAGCAGTTGATCGTCTCCAGCGTATTGTATAGAAAATGCGGGTTGATCTGCAGCTGCAGCGCCTGGTACTCGGCCCGCTGCCGCTCCAGCAGGGTCGCCTGCAGGCGAAGCTGCGTCTTCTGGTTCTCCAGCTCGGCATCGTAGACCCGCTCGATCATCTCGGAGAGCCGGCCGACCATCAGGTTGTAGCTGTGCACGAGTCCGCCGATCTCGTCCTGGCGGGACGGCCCTTCGATATGCGTCCAGTTGCCCTTCTCCGTCTCCCGCATCCCGTCCTTGAGATGCCGGATCGGCCGGACGATCGAGCGGCCGAAGCGGATCGCGATCACCGAGCCGAGGACGAGCGTCACCAGTCCGACCGTGATCGTCGTCGTCCGGATGCTGGAGATCGGCGCGCGCAGCTCGGCGAGCGGCACCGACACGGCCAGACTCCAGCCCGAGTACTCCGAGGTCCGCGAGACGACCATCGCGCGCTCCTCGCCGACTTTGCGGACCAGCCGGTTCTCCCCGCGCAGGATCGGCTCCCGCACATCCGTCTCCAGCAGAGCCGCCAGCGCGCCGTCATCTGGCTCGTAGATCACTTCGCCGAACCGGTCCAGGATGAAGAAGTAGCCGCCCTCGCCCAGATCGAGCTGGCTCCACAGATCCGTCAGCTGCTGCTTGTTGAACTCGATCGCGAGCACACCCTTGACATCATAGGAGGCGTAGCCGCGGATCTTGCGCGCGACCGTGATCACTTCGTCTCTGTCGCTCTGGAGCAGACTCGTGTTGAGGATGGCGATCTCGCCCGTATCCGGCGTCTTGGCGCCCAGCTCCTGCAGCCTTGCCGACGGATCGACAGAGATCGCCGAGAAGCTCTGGTTGTGATCGAAGATCGAACGTCCGTGATCACCCAGGATATAGATCATGTGGATCTGCGTCGGATAGGTGATGAGCACGCGCTGGAACACATCCTTGCGGATCTGGTTTGAGAAGTTGTAGTATTCGTAGCTGTCCGCAGGATCCATATCGAGAAAGCGCTTCACGATCTGCTGGGACAGGATCGAATTGCTGACCCGCTCGAACGTCATGAGCTGATTGTCCGTCTGCATCGCGGCGTTATTGATCACCTGGGCCATATATTTCTCCACCTGCGCATCCATCGCCCGCGACGACTCCAGGTAAGAGAAGATGCCGACCATGGAGAGGGAGAAGACGATGACGATCAGGAAATACACGAATAACTGACGCGCCAGACTGCGCCTCATCCCTGGATCCCCAGCAACCCGCGGTATTCGGCCGGCGTATAGCCGGTGCTGCGCTTGAACGTCTTGGTGAAATGAGGATGGTCGGCGTAGCCTACCTCAAAAGAAATGTCCGTAATCTTGTACTGCGGCTGTGCCAGCAGACGCTTGGCCAGCTCCATCCTGCGTCTGGTCCGGTACTGGACGAAGGTCTCGCCAGCCACCTGGCGGAACAGCTGACTGAGATAGGAAGCGTTCAGTCCGAGCCGTTCCGCCACTTCCTCCAGCGTAAGCTCGCTCGAGAGATGCTGCTCGATATAACGCTTCGCTTCCTCGATCGGCTCCTTCGGATTGCCCTTGCGCTTGCTGCGGATCATTGCAGTCAGCCGGCTGGCCTCCTCGCGCAGCCAATCGTAGCACTGCTGCTCGTCCGCCAGATGATCCGTACCGGCCCGCTCGCAGTCAAGCGTATACACATCGCGCCGGTTGAGCGCCTGCAGCAGCCCGTCATGCAGCTCGGCGACGAGCTCGCGGAGCTGCCGCACCCCCATCTGATGCGTGCGGCAATACCGCTCCAGCTCCTCCAGCGTCGCCTGGACCTGCTCTTCCTGCAGCATCCATACCGCCTGATCCAGCGACTCCAGCCATTGCCCCGACAGGGACAACGGGATATACCCGCCCGGCCGCTCCTCGCGCAGCTTCTCCAGCAGCTTGGATACCGTCTCCTGCACAGCTGCCCTGGTTACTGGCTTCAATAAATATTGCTTGACCCCCCAGCCCATACACTGGCGGGCGTATTCAAAATCCCCGTAGCCGGAGACGACGACGATCTGCACATCCTTGTACGCTTCGCTTACCCTGCGGCACAGCTCCAGTCCGTCCATGCGGGGCATCCGGATATCCGTGAACAGCAAGTCCGGCTGCAGCTTCGCCATCTGCTCCAATGCATCCACTCCGTCTACGGCGGCAGCCGTCTCCGTGATCTGCGCATCGGCCTGCCGGATCAGCTTGGTCAGGCCTTGTCGTATCATGGGTTCGTCATCCACTATCAGCACTCGGACCATCTGAAGCCTCTCCCTTCGGTGTAGCGTCCCGTAGACCGCATCGGCTATTTATGCATACCGCAGGTGCGATCTACGAGCTCGCTTAGTATCACCCATTGTATAGGAAGCGTCCCGCAGGGTAAATCTTATTCGAAAGCGTTCTCCTGATTGTTGTAGCGCTCCGTCGCCTCTTCGATAATTTCCTTGCCGCCCTTGGACAGATATTCCTCCAGTACAGCCTCGTAGTTATCGATCGGCTCTCTGCCGTACACCATCCGCAGCACATGCTCCAGGATCAGCGGCGGCATCTCATCGGACTTCGGATTGAGGTCAGGGTAGCGGATCAGCGCATCCAGCCGCGGATCGAACTCGATGCCTTTGCGTCCCTCATCCGCCAGCATGTTATCGAACGCGTCGATCATCTGCTGCCCGGTCTCCGTCAGCGAGGACACCATCTTGTTGTACGTCGTATCCTGCACGAGCCACAGCCAGTAGTTCAGATAACGCATCTTGTCCGTACCGGCCGTATCGGTCGGCACCTCGAAGGACGGCTCGCCGTTGACCACGGTATAGTCCTCGCCCTCCAGACCGTAACTGAAGAACAACTCGGCCTCCTCGCTCACCATCCAGTTGAAAAACTTCACGATCTCGGCAGCCTTGGCCTCCGCTTTCTTATTGATATAGAAGGAACGGGTCACCGGGTTGTAGTGGGCATACCCGCCGCCGCCATCCGGTCCGACCGGCGAAGGGATGAGCGCCACGCGGGCATCCGGCACATTTTCCATCAGCTGGGCGCCCCAGATCGGCAATTCATTGGCGTTCATCGACCACATGCCTGCCTTGCCGCTGGTGACGATGCTGCGGAAGTCGGTGCTCTCGATCGTCGCGAACTCGCGGCTGATCAGACCCTCGTCGTGCATCGTCTTATAGACGCCGATCGCCGCCTTCATGTTTTCGACATCAAAGAAGTTCGGCTTGACCTGGCCATCCGGGAACAGCTTGAATTGATTGAGATACCCCAGCACATCGTAAGCACCGAAGAACGTATCGGCGTACTTGAAGTTCTGGCGTCCTGCAAACGGCTGCTCCACTCCCGCTTCCTTGAAGGCGCGCAGCACCTCCATCGTCTCCTCGACCGTCGTCGGGATCTCCTTGCCTACCTGCTCCAACAGATCGGTGCGGATCCAGGTCGCGCGGCGCGAAGGATTGGACAAAATCTCCGGTATGCCGTAAATATTCCCTGTCTTCGCATCCGTCATACGCGCCCACGCCTCTTCGGGGATGAACGCCAGCAGATCCTGGCCGTGCTCCTCCAGCAAGTCGTTCAGCGGCAGGAAGACGCCGTTCTCGACCGCCCCGGCGAGCTCCGGCCCGCTGATGCCGCCGCTGCCCTGCACGACATCGGGGATGTCGTTGGTAGCGAACATCTGCACCATTTTGTCCTGGTATTCATTGTGCGGGATCAGCCGGATGTCGAGATCGGTGTTGGTCTTCTCCTCCAGCGCCATCACATATTGGTCCTTATTGATATCCGGGTGCTTCTCCACATACGCTACATTGAGCGTCCGCATCGAGATCGAGAACGATGTCGGCCCCTGCGCCTCCGGCGTCTCTGCGTTTCCTTCCGCACTGCCTGTACCGGCTGGCTGGTTATTATTTCCTGAACATCCTGCCACCAGGGCGAGGACGAGGATCAGCATGAGCATAAGAACGGCTTGCTTTGGCATAGTACCCCTCTTTTCTATTGATAATAGCGCTTACAATCACGAAGCTATCGTCTTATGATTTGATCGAACCGATCAGCATCCCTTTGATGAAGAAACGCTGCAGGAACGGATAGATCATAATAATCGGAATCGTCGCGACGAGGATAACCGCCATCTGTACGCCCTGCACGGATTGGGAGGTGACCTCGAAGGCCAGATTGCCGGTGTCGCTCAGATCGTCGGTGATGAGCAGCTCCCGCAGCTTCACCTGGAGCGGGTATTTGGCGCGGTCATTTATATAGTACAACGCATCCATGTACTTGTTCCAGTTTGTCACCGAGTAAAAGATTCCCACTGTTGCCAGTGCCGGCTTGGACAGCGGCAGGACGATGCTCCACAGTGTGCGCAGCTCGCTGCAGCCGTCGATCCGCGAGGAATCGATCAGCTCTGTCGGCAGCTGGGCGAAGAACGACCGCAGCACGAACAGATTGAAGGCGCTGATCGCTGTAGGGATCATGAGCGCCCAGAGCGTATTGACCAGGCCGATCTCCCGCATCAGGATGAACTGGGGGATGAGCGGCGCGCTGAAGATCATCGTCAGCAGGATGACCATCAGCACCAGCCGCCTACCGACATACTCCTGTCTGGATAACGGGTAGGCCAGCGTCGCCGTCGCCGCCAGATTGATGAAGGTCCCCAGCACCGTGATATAGACCGAGATGCCGAACGCCCGCCAGATCGAGACATCCTCGAACACGTACTTGTAATACTGCGTCGTGATCTCCACCGGCCAGAACATCACCTCTCCCCGGTCGATGGCGCCGGCGCTGCTGAGCGACTGGGCGATGACATTCAGAAACGGCAGGAACATGGTCAAAGACAGCACCGTCAGGAACGTATAGTTGAAAATAAGAAACAGCTTGCGGCTCAAACTTTCCCGCCGGACCATGGTATGCCCCCTTTCTTTAAAATCTAGAAGCGTGGTGGTACGTGTCGGAGAGGACGGAATCGGCCGAAACACATCACCTCTAGTACAGCGATTCGCCGGTGGCTTTTTTGCTGAGCGTGTTAGCGATGGCGAGCAGGAACAGGCCGACCACCGATTTGAACAATCCGATCGCTGTCGCATAGCTGTACTGCATCTGCGTCAGGCCCGCCTTGTAGATATAGGTGTCGAGAATCTCGCTATTGCGAATATTGAGCGGATTCTGGAAGACGAAGACGCGCTCGAAGCCGTAATCCAGGAAGTCGCCCATCTTCAGCAGGAACAGGATCGTGATGACCGGCAGCAGCGCCGGCAGCGTGATGTTCAGCATCTGCCGCCATCGTCCGGCGCCGTCCATCTCGGCCGCTTCGTACAGATCGGGATTGATGCTCGCCAGCGCCGCCAGATAGATGATCGTGCCCCAGCCGACGTCCCGCCACAGCCCCGAACCTACCAGCACGGTACGGATGTATGAATCTTCGCCGAGGAAGTAGATCGGTCCGATGCCGATCCAGCCCAGCATGACGTTGGCGATCCCGGAGGACGGCGACAGCACGCCGATGAAGATACCGCTTACAATAACCCATGAGAGAAAATGCGGCGCATAGATGACGGTCTGCACGATCTTCTTGTACAGCACGAGCCGGACTTCATTGAGCAGCAGCGCCAGGATGATCGGTGCCGTAAAGGCAAACGCGATGTCATAGATACCGAGCAGCAGTGTGTTCTTGAGGATATTCAGGAAGTCGTAATGGCTGAACATCCGCGTAAAATGTTCCATCCCCACCCACGGACTGCCGCTGAAGCCGGCGAACAGGTTATAGTTCTGAAACGCAATGACGGAGCCCATCAGCGGGATGTATTTGAAGATCAGGAAGTAGAGGATGCCCGGCAGCGACAGGAAGTAGAGCGCCTTGTACTTCCACATGAAACGCAGCATGCGCTTCTTGTCGCGGGGCTGCGCCTTGTTCACTGTAGTGGGGGCGGCCGTCGTTGCATCCATGCTCATCCCCCCTTGGCGCGCAGGTTGGCCGGCGCGTTGTCGTCCAGCGGCTTCTCGTCAAAGGTAATATGGATATACTCCGGCTCCCGGTCGATGATCCGGGACAGCTCGCGCGTGAACACCTCTACGATCTCGTCCTTCTGTTCTTTTGAGCGGCCTTCATACATTTCAATTTTGATTTTTGGCATGCGGTGCAGCCTCCTTTAGCGATAGGTTACAGCTGTAGCTCTATCCTACTTTGGTTTGGCAGCGCCAACAATGGAGTGGCTTTACGTGCAGTTGTGTTTTTTTTAGGTCGGTGGTTGGGCGCTCGCAGGCAGCCGCTTCCGCGTTAATTTGTCCACCACTGTCCCTCTCGCCTTCTAACGAAACTTTCTTTCCTTACAGCAACACCAAACCCGCATTCTGCGCACCACTTGTGAAATGACTCCCCTTCTTCACGCAAGGTGAAACGGCTGCCGCCGTCCTTTGGCGGCGCAGCAAGTTTCATTCCGTTGAAATAAGAGCCATTTAGATGTGCGCAGCATATAAATTCTATTATTTTCAAAAAGACGCCGGGGCAGGCTTCGCTACCTGGTTCCCGGCGTCTTGGCGCACTAGTAAGGCCGTGCTAGTTGCGTAGTGCTGGTCGTAGTGCTGGTTACGTCGTGCTGCTGGCTAATCCTTTTTGCGTCGTGCTTGTTGCCTCATGTTTACTGGTTATGCCGCTCCCTTGCTTATTGCTCTCATGCTTATTACTCTCAGGCTTATACTCTCATGCTTGTTTTCCTCATGCTTATTGCTCTCGTGCCTACTTCTCTCGTGCCTTCTCATCCAGCTCGCTCATGACCCGCACCAGAAGCATCGCCGTTTCGGCGCGGGTGATGGAGTCACGGGGGAAAAGTCCGAGCTGCTTGCCGCCGCTCTGCTGTCGGCCGATCAACCAGCCCCGGCGGACGGCGAGCGCCATCGACTCCCGCGCCCATCCCGATATCGAGGCCGCGTCGGCGAAGCCCTCGAATCCGCCGCCCGACGACACTTCGATGCCGTAACGGGACGCCGCTCTGGCGAGCACAGTCGCCAGCTCCTCGCGGGTGATCGCATCCTGCGGGCGGAACCGGCCGGCCGCTCCCTGCATCAAACCAAGCCGCACCGCTTCATCGACATAACCGCTGTACCAGCGGTCCGGCCCGACGTCCTGGAATCGCTCACGCGCCGCCGCCACATCCTGAGACGGGACGCCATAGACCCGCACCATCTCGACCAGCAGCTTGGCAGCCTCGGCCCGGGTGATCGGACGCCCCGGCTCATAACGCCGCTCGCCAGCCCCTTCAGCCAGATGCCGGCTGGCCAGCACCTCAGCTGCTTCGCGCGCCCAGTGGCCCTGCATGTCAGCAAACGTTATGTCATACAGCAGCACGGCGTACTCGCCCGGCCCCTCGATGAGCGTCTGCACCTCGTTCAGCTCCAAATCCGCCACTCCGCCGACATAACGCCATCCTGACGGGTGACCGGCATCGACCCTATAGATTCCGATCCGCATCGGATCCCGGCCGGCCAGACGCACAGCATCATAGGCAAGCCTGATCGTTATAGCGCGTCTACTCTGCCAGCCTTCGGCCTGGAGTGTGTACACCGGCGACAGGCGAGTATAGCCGCTTCCCGGCTCCGGGAGCTCCTCTCCCTTGTCCTCCTGCCACTGCAGCCTGCCGCCTTCAGTGAAGGCACCCGCAGGCACGCTAACCTGCAGACGTCCTCTCTTTGCTGTGAAAACTCCACCGGCTCTTCCAATCTCCCAGTAGCCTGCGAAGACGTCGTCTGGATCGCCAGGGGGATCCTCGCCCCCAGGCTCGCCGCCCGGATCCGGCTTGACTGGCCCTGCGGACCCTCCCGTTCCGCCGCCGGAACCACCGGGATCGCCGGAACCGCCAGAGCCCCCGCCGGAACCTGTGCTTACGGTCACCGTGACGACCGATGAACGGTTGCCCGCTTCATCTACACCGACGACACCTATCCTATAGCGCGTCGAGGCTGAAAGTCCCGCGATCGTATAGCTCTCAACCCCTGGTTCGATCCCAACGATGCTCGGTTGCCCCGCAGCGTCTTCTACCTGCCAGCTGAGCTCGAGTCCAGCCAGATCTTCATCCGCCGGGTCACGCCAGCTGACTCCCAGCCGGCTCCCGCCTTGCGGCGTTACGCTCAGCTCCCCGGGGGCATGAGGCGCCCGGAGATCTTCCCGCGCTGCATCCTCCTCCAGCATAACCCGCACCTCAGCCGAGCGATTGCCCGATTCGTCCACGGCGGTGATGCCGAATTCGTAGGCACGACCCGCCACCAGCCCGCCGATCTCATGCCACTGCGTACCTTGCCCTATGCGGATGACCTCGCCGAAGCTCGCCTCACCCCGCTGTCGCCAGCGGATCAGTACGCCATCTTCATCCAGGTCCGCAGGCGCCTGCCAGCCGAGGACCGCCTGATCCCTGCCGATGGCGCCGATCACCTCCGTCACCGGAGCCGGCGGCACCAGATCTTCGGAGACCACGGTGAACGAACCCGTGTAGGCCTCGGCCAGCGGTACCCCTGCATAGCTGCGCAGCGGGTCGCCCACCGTAATCGTGTAGTCGGTCTCACCCGCGAGGGGGGAGTCGGGGAGGAACCGCAGCCCATTGGCGAGCAGCTCGCCGTCTGCGCCTTCACCAGGCTCCACAGCCTGCACCTGTCCCCGTACGATGCCGCCCGGTCCTTCGATGACGACCGCTTCGCGGGTCATAGCCGCCACTGTCATGGCTTTGCTGAACCGCACCTCGACCTGCGAGCCGCCGGGCAGCGGTTTGACCGCCGTTACTTCCGGCGGTGCGTAGGATACCAGCGGGATGTTGACGTCAAAGTGCGGCGGCAACACCTCCAGCTCCTCGCTGTAGGCTCTTTCATAGCCTTTCTTCTCGTACTTGACCTGCCACCAGCCCGGCGGCACATCCCAGCCGTATCGCCCTTCGGCATTGGTCAGCTGCGGATTGATCTGTTCATACCATTCCGCATCCCACAGCTCCCAGCGGCCGGAAGCCTCTTCCAGATTATAGATTGTGGCGGTGACGCCCTCTACCCGGTTCCCTGGCAGTCCCTCATAGACGTAACCGCTAGGATCATAGATATACTTGGGCTCCGCCACCCGCTGCGGCTCCGTCGGTTTTTTCATACAGACGTAAGCTTTGATATTATTCTCCAGATCGCGGATATCCTCCAGCATGATCCGGTCCAGCTCCTTGCCGGCCCACTTGATCTCCCCCCAGAGGATCAGGGAAGCCCCGGGCGAGAGCTCGCGCATGCTGCCGATGAGATTCATCATCTGTTTGGCCGTCTCATGCTGGATGGCAGTAAACCTCGCCGCGTTGGCATTGCTGAGCAGCCGCGCACGGGCAAAATCTTCGATACACTCCAAAGCATGGATGTCCCGGATCAAACCATCGACCTTATCCACATCCGTAGGCTTTACCACTGCCTCGATACTTTGCCAGTTGTCAAATAGCTTGGTGCTCAATCTCAATCCATCGAGCACCGTATGGACCGTTAACTTGCTCATGCCTGCGCTTGCCGGCGAGGCCCCGCTCTTCCGCATGCCTGATATGCCAACGCCATCAGGCACGTAGGCTGTCACGGTCACCTCGGCCTTTGAGCCCCATGGCGAATGCGACACCGTAACGCCGTATAGGCTTCTCCCCGTCAACGCTTCCAGCCGCAGATCCTGGCTGGTCGGCACATAGTCCGGTGCCGGCGTCCGAGAGACGACGATGTCCGCCGCAACGTCATCCGTCAGCTTCAGCCTCATCTCCTCGGTATTGTCCGGTACGATGCCGCCTCTTCTGGGCGACCATTCGCCAGCCTGGGCGAGCCACATCAGCTCTGCATTCGCCAGCGCGTCCGAATTGAGATTGCGCCCCTGCTCCGGCGTCGGCGCCTCCTCTTCCAGCTCTTCCGGGTCGGATCGGGTTTCGTAAGCGACAGAGATCGGCCCGCTGAACGCCGGCTTCTTCGTTTGAAGCACGTACTTGCCGCCTTCCCTCCGGGCATCATCGATGCGCTCGCCGTTGCCGACCCGTACATTATAGACCCGGTCGGGATCGCTGAATTGCATCGTATAGGACGGGATCAGCCCATTATGCGCATTATAGGGAAACACGGCTACCCCCTCCGCAGGCGAGAACGTTCGTATCGGATTGGGATATAGTTGGAACGACATATCCTGGATTACGATGTCGTTCGGGACATAGCGGACGATCGCGCTTTGTCCGCCGTAGCTGGCGCCGTCCAGCGTCGTCTCCGTGCGCAGCCGGCGGTTCGTCATGCCATTGTCTGCCAGCGTAACAGCCATCAGCCAGGTGCCGTTCGGCGATACTTGCGCCCGCCCCAGCAGCTCGCTGTTCTCATAGACGGCCACCTGCTCGCCGGGCGGCGCATGGCCGCTCACATACAGCTGCAGGCGCGTCGTCTTCTCCGGAGCCCGAAGCGTCACCGGGTGCATCTCGACATAAGCGGTCCCCAGTCCTTCCTTGCGGACTTCAGTTCCGAGCGAATACCGGATGGACGCGTGCGTCGTCATCCCTTGCAGCATCGGTTCCGGCTCCACCTTGATCTGGATCCGTGCCGTACCTTGCTGAGCGGGCGCCACGGATCCGAGCGGTACGATCACCTGCCGTCCTTCTGTCCTTGCATCGACCGCCTGCCGGTCGACCACGGCCGAGTGATCAACATACGCTGCCTGCAGCGGCAAATCGAAGATAAGCTCTGCATCGACGGCCGTCTCTCGCGGGATACCGTTATTGGCATAGACGGCATGCAGCTCCATAAGTCCGTTCGGCGCCACGTTGTCGGAAGCCGCGAAGATCCGGTTGTCCGCCCCCGAGAACTTCCCCGCTGGATGCAGGCGAAGCGTGCCCAGATCGAGTTGCTGCGCTGCAGCGACTGTGAACTCTGCTTGCGCGGCAAGCGCTTGGGAGCGGACTTGCCCTCCTTCACTGACGAGGATCCGGTACGTACCCGGCCGATGCAGCTGGATCCCCGACCCGTCTCCATAATTGTAAGTTGGCGGTGCAGCAGCCGCTTCGCCAGCGATGCCGATAATTTGGGTGTGCACCCAAGGAACCGTCGTGCCGTCCGGCCTCACCGGGCGGAAAGCCGCCTCGGACCAACGATTCTCATACCGCATCTCCAGTTCGGCATGGTTATCCGCTCCTATCGTCACCTCCGTGCAATCCCTCACTTGTACACGATGCTCGCCTACGCAAGCCTGGATCGTCTCTCCGACCACGGCAGCCAGCTGGATCGGCGAACCCATTCGTACGATGGGACGAGAGAAGGTGACCCCATAACGGTCCAACTCAAACCAATCGACGTCGGCAGGACCCTGCCACTCGCCATGGGCATTGCGCACATAGAGCTTGAAATCCAGCGTTGCTCCCTCATATAACGTGAAGTCCAACGTACTCTCATCCTCGATCAACAGCCGCTGGTTGGCCGATGTCAGCGCAGCATCCGTGCCGCTTCCCTCCGCTCGCGCATCTACCGTATATCCAGCAGGCAGGGTGAGCGAATACCGGCCGTCTCTTCCCGAGACTGTCGTATACAGCTTGGAAGCTTTGCCCTCCGTCACTGTCACCGCGATCCGCGCGCCTGTGGACGGCCGGCCTCCCGATGTCTGCACCACCCCGCTCAAAATACCTGTAGGCTTCCTGTCCAGACGATACGTCTCGATCAGGATCGGCGCAGCGACGGACAGTTCGAACTCCTGATTGTCATAATCCGGATCTTCGGGCGTCCAGTGCAGCTTCAGCACCTGGCCAGCGTCGACCTGCATCTTCTGCGTAACTGCCGAGGCTGCACCTCCCTCGGCTATGCTCCGTCCTTCCTCGTCTCGGATCGTATACGAAGCCCGGACAGCTGCGCCCTCTTCGTTCAGTACGCGGGCATTCAGCGTCACGGCAAAGCGCGGATGCAGCTGAATGTCCTGGACTCTGCCGGCGCGGGGTGCCGCCGCTTCCACGGTACCGGACGCCCCGTTCCCGGAAAAGAACAGTTGATAGCGATGATCCGCATGGGCAAAGGGTACATCCACTACCGTCTCATATTGGCCCTCGGGAAATGCCGCGGTATCGGAGTAATGAACGCCGCTGTCCGGATCCGAATAACTGACCCCGAGCCGGCCGCCGGACAGCGCTCCACGCCAAGCATCATCTGTCGGCACAGCCAATCGGACATGCAGCCTGGCTGCGATGTTCCTGTCTACCGGATAGGATACTGGCAGCCACTCCCCTCCGAGCCTAAGTACGACTGAATCCAGTGATGCCATCCCTTCCACGACCGGGAATGCGGCCTCGTATTGTCCCGGCTGCGTCTCCACCAGGGTGAACAGCAGCTGATCCGGCTGCGTCTCCTCCTCCTCCCAGCGAGTAAGATTCACACGCGCCTCGAGCTCGGCGCCTGGGACCGCAGAGACGAGTATACGGGCTTCGCTGCCGATCACCGGCGCCCGGGAGACCTCTCGCTCGAAGGTCATCGTCACACTGCGTATGGCTCCGGACATCGGCCGCAGATCAAAAGCCAGCATGTTAGCTCCAAACGCGAGGGTAATCGTCTGCGGTTCGGGAATATCGTAGCCTGCCGCTGACGCCTCCACCTCGATTCGCGTCCCCTCTCTTCTTGGGACAGGCAGCGCTGCGAAGCCTTCCTCATCGACTGTCAGATCCGCCAGCACCTCGCCGCTGTCCGCATCCTTGAACACGACCCGGGCATCCGGAATCGGATCGTAAGTCTCCGAGCTGTAGACGTTCACCCGCAAAGTGCCGTTGAACTCAGGCACTACCTTTTGTTCCGTTCGCTGCCCTGCGGCCAGCACCAGCCCTTCGTACCGGGCCAGCACCGATGTCCCGTCCCTGTACATCAGCTCCAGCGTGAGCGCTGTCCCGGGCGCGCCATAAAGCTCATATCGGCTGATCCCGTTTTGCCAATCCGCGACTACCTCCGGCATCCCATCGCCAGTCAGCAGCAGATACGCGCCTTCCATTCTGGCCGGATCCACGGCTTCCACCTCCACTTCGAGGCGGCCCGCTACGGGAAGCGGCATACGCGGCACATCCAAGCCTTCGGCACTGCCGGCGACTGCGACCCGGATCGCTGTCACTTCCGACATGCCTTCAGTCACTGCGAATGCTCCCGCATACATACCCGTCATCCCGCTTTCTTCGAGCGGCAGCGTCGTCTGCCGGCCGACTGTCTGGTCCGGCCGTTCCGGATCCGCCTCCAGATAGGCCACCTCCGCCACCAGCTCCAGATCTGGCTGTGCGGACGCACGGATGTTCAGCACGCTGCCCGGCTTGATATGTCCCCCCACGATAGCCTCCGGCCCTGCCGACCATTGTGCGCCGGTTACCGGCCCACCCGGCTGGGGCTCGCTGCAGCCTCCCGTGCAGCTCAGATAGAGCTGACTCCCGCCACTGTCCTCGCCATCACCGGCCAGGTACACCCCGGTATGTCCATCAGCGCTGAGCTGGACGCTCCCCGCCAGCGCTTCCGGTGCACCGATCGATGAGATGACGCCTGTCACGGTATCGATACGGACCGCGCCCCGGCGGTCAGGGAACATCGGCTCCGCCTGCCCGGGGTCGTAGCTCTCATAACTATAGTCCAGCTACGGTGGCACCGTCGTCGGTCACGATCGGCGCCCCCAGACTCAGACCGGGTACATCCGATACATCCAGGAGCTCTCTGAACTCGCCTTCTTCCGAACTATAGAGCCACAGCCGGATGCCTTGCGTTCCGTTCATTTCCCGTACGATGATATAAGAGCCGTCAGAAGAGATGTAGGGCGAATACACATCCAGCTCTTCGATCTCGTTGATCGTGACGCCGCGATAGTCGAGATAACCGCTATCCGGGTAATAGGTAAAGAGTCGGCTCTTCATCTCGTCACGGCCCGGCCACAGCTCGGGGGCCCGGGATACGAGGGCAACGGCTTCGCTGTCAGCCGTGATCATCGGCTCGCCGCTGGGCTCGCTGCCCTGCTCGTCTCCCCAGCCCACGCTGATTCGTTTCAGCGGATGCTCCGCGTCTTCCCGCAGATCCAGCAAGAATACATCCTCGAGTCCATTCGTATCGTCCTCCACCAAGTCGCCGCCCTCGGACACGAAGGCCACTCTGCTGCCATCCTCGCTGACAGACAGACTCCTGAAGCGTCCCTCCGATTGGGCCAATCTGTCGGTGCTGCCGTCCAGCCGATCGAACAGGTACAACACACTGCCGGCCGCATCGACCTCGCCCGCTCCTTCATATACTACATATCGGCCTGTCGGGCTGAGGGCAAGCCCCCTGTCCATGTGGGGCGTCCCGCCTTGCGAGATGGGCATATGTATACCTGCAGCTACATCGTAAATGTAGACGCCCTCTTCGCCTTCGACTCTGGAGATGTACGCAACTGCGTTACCATCCCTGCTGACCCTCGGCTGGATATAGCTGTCCGGAGCGTCATGCTCCGCCAGCAGCAAGTCTGCCGAGAGCGGCTGGGCAGCTATGCTTATTTCCGGAGCGGGCGGTACGATAACTGCCGCCGCTTGACCTCCCGCAGCCGCCAGGAGTCCGAGCAGCAAGCTTAGTGCCAGCAGGCAAGCCATCACTTTTTTCATCGTTTCCTTCCCATCCCTTCCTGATTTTCACAACCATTATAAAGGGAAGGAACGAGCAGCCAACAGTGACGGCCCGTCATCGGTTTTGTCATGATAGTCCGCTGGTACTAGAAAACCCCTTGCGGCTGCCGCAAGAGGTTTAGGGAAAAGACGAACCTATTCTTTACTGGATTTTGGCAGCAAAGAGGCATTTCGCATCATCGGATAGGTGGCTAGCAGCGCCGCCAAACCGATGCCACCCACCACCGTGAACGCCGTCAGCGCACTCATATTCATCCGGGACGCCCATTCGATAGGCGCATTCAGAGCGCCTGAGTAAAACAGGAACATCGCCGCGATGCCCAGAATTGAAGCGCCGATGAGCGTACGTTTCATACCCAGACGGTACGTGATGCAATAGAAGAAGAACATCACACCGAACAGCACCAGGCTAACCATGAGATCAATCCACAAGTACGGCAGAAATTGATGTTCGCTTGAATAGAGCTGTCCCGGATGCAAGATTGCGGCGGAGCTGATTCCCTCCTGATACAGATAAGCAAGCAGCCACTGGCATAAATTTAAAAAGATCATATATACGAAGACGATTGACGTACCGACGAGATAGAACATTTTAAGCAATTGTGTTCTTGTGCTCCCGAGTCCGACGGCGATCGGCAGCAGGCTTTTGAAACCCGCCGCACCATAGTAGGGAATGAAGAAGAAGTATGCCGGGCCGATCAGAAAGCTTTCCGAGCCAGCCTGTTCGAAGAAAATGCCGATGATAACCCAGGCTGCGGTCAACGGCAAGGTAATGTACAGGAACAGCAATTTGACCAAAAACCACCTTGCATCTTCATAAATCAAACGCGCCGTGCCTCGAGCTGCATTCATAGGGAAACCTCCTTCACATTGTCTGTCATTTGCAGCAAATAGTCCTGGAGCTGCGCTTTTTCCAGCGACACGCCAACCGCTTGCGCCCGTTTTCTCCATGCATCGGATAATGGCGCGTCGATCATCACTTTTTTCGACGATCCGATGGCGTCCTCGTCGAGGATCCGCTCTCCAACCGTCAGTTGATCCACCTGAGCTCGCTCCCCAGACAACCAGAAGCCTTTCTCGCGCACCTGTTCCATCGACTCATTCATCATCAGTTTGCCCTCATGAACCACGACGAGGGATTCCAACAGCGGCTGGATTTCCTCGATATGATGGGTGGACACCAGGATCAGACGCGGGTATTCGTCGTAGCTGTCGAGCAGCAGCTCATAGAACTTTTTGCGCATCGCGGCATCGAGCCCATTTGTCGGCTCATCCAAGATCGTAATATCCGCCTGACTGGCCAAGCCAATCACGAGCTGCAGCGCCGTTTTCATCCCGGTAGACAGCTTGCTGGCATTTTTGTTCACCGGCAGCTTGAAGACTTCCAGCAGTTTATCCGCCATCGCCTGGTTCCAATTCGGATTGAAGTACCTATAGAAGCGCATGGCATCGCGGATCGTCCAGATCGAACTGAAGATATGATCCTCCATCATATAACACAAGTATTTCTGCGCTTCGGGATTATTGTATGGCTCGTGGCCTTTGATCTGGATCCTTCCCCCGAGCGGTTTCATATGACCGGCAAGCAGCTTCATAAAGGTGGTCTTGCCTACGCCGTTGCGTCCCCACAGACCGGTGATAACAGGTTCTTGCTCAGTGTAAGAGATGCCTTTCAGCACGGGGTGTTCACCATAACTAAAGGTGAGATTTTCGACGGAAATCATATTTTTTTCTCCTCCTCCATGATCCATTGGATGACCTTATCGACCGGCATTCCGATTCGCTTGGCTTCTTCCAGCAGCGGACGGATGTACGCTTCCCTGTAATGACCCTGTTTTTCGTGCAGCACCTGGTTTCTCGCTCCTTCCCTGACGAACATGCCGATTCCCCTCTGCTTGTAGATAATATTCTGGTCCACCAATGCCTGGAGTCCCTTCCGCGCAGTGGCCCGGTTGATATTATAGAATCGCGACAATTCATTCTCGGACGGCACTCGCTCGCCTTCCTTCAGCTGTCCGTCTACGATGTCATCGATAATCATCTGAGCAATTTGTTGAAATATGGGCTGATCTTCGTCCAACATTGCTCTCAAACGACTCCCTCCTCCTTTGGTCTCTTTGTTGGGTGTAATGGATGTTGAGGATGTATGGTTGGTTACTCGTATAATCAACTGTACAACAAATACTCGATTTTGTAAAGCCTTTGCCAAGGTGAAACGGCTGTCGCCCAAGAGTTTTGCAAAGCAAAACTGGCTTCTTTTCTGGCGTAAAAAAGGTTTCTACACTAATCCGGCTGTATCCCCGCCATCTGGCTTGTCCGCAAAGAACAAAGCCTGCTCACGCAGGCTAGCACTTCCGACACGGACACAATAGATCCTATTGCGAACAAAACCCCAGCAGGAACAGAACCTACGGACACACAATCCGTTATTACTGATTTTGTGCTCGTTAGACCCCGTTTACAGACCTATAACGGATCCTCTGTCCTCAAGCTGCGCTAAAAACACGCCCATGCCCGAAATAAGGGCTACGGTGTGCGCTCGTAAGTAAATGCAGTCAAGGAGCCACTTCGTGGCCCCCACAAAAATTTATACTTATCTGTTCAAGGTGAAACGGCTGTCGCCGTCCTTGGCGGCACAGCGCGTTTCATTCCGGAGAATTCTAAGCTGATATATGTGTGCAACATATAAATTCTTAGAATTGAACAAAACCTGCTAACGCAGATTGGCGAGGAGTAAGGACACAATGCCGCAATCGGGTCAACCCCCGATAACTGATCGGACCAACCATTGGAACGGATTCAAGTAGCATTTTACCCCTGGTTGTGAACCGCGGCATCCAACCCAGCTAGGAGCACAACTTATCCACAAGTGTCGAAAGTCATCATTTCCTAAACAACAAAAAAACCGATGGGTGGCATGCATTTATGCACATCCCCTACCGGATTTTCAAAAACCTATTCCATATTTTTTTTATCTTCCTCCATGATCCATTGGATGACTTGGTCGACGGGCATCCCGATCCGCTTGGCTTCTTCAAGCATCGGACGGATGTAAGCCTCCCTGTAATGATCCTGTTTTTCCTGCAGCACTTGGTTTCTAGCGCCTTCCCTGACAAACATGCCGATTCCTCTCTGCTTGTAGATAATATCCTCGTCCACCAAAGCCTGAAGGCCCTTCCGCGCAGTGGCCCGGTTGATATTGTAGAATCGTGACAATTCATTCTCGGAAGGCACTCGCTCTCCTTCTTTCAACTGTCCATCTACGATATCATCTATGATCATCTGAGCAATTTGTTGAAATATAGGCTGGTCTTCGTCCAGCATTGCTCTCAATCGGCTCGCCCCTTTCATCTTGTACAGCTCTATCTCACCCTGTATGGTTGGTCTCTCGTATACCCAACTGTATAAAATGATTGGCATATTGTAAAGTCAAAAAAAAGCCCGTCGGAGACGGAATGCTTGGCAGCACTCCGCACCGACGGACTTCAGCAATCGCTCTGTATTACATGCTCAGCCCTTGCAACGCCTTCACGCCGATGTCGCTGCGATAGTGAACGCCGTCGAACTTGATCGTGGCAGCAGCCTTGTAGGCCCGCTCCCGCGCCTGTGCGGTATCGGTGCCGAGGCCGACAACCCCGAGTACCCTGCCGCCGCTGGTGACGAAGTTGTCGCCATCCAGCGAGGTGCCGGCATGGAAGATCTGGATGCCTTCCTGGGCCGCTGCTTCGTCCAGTCCGGTGATCACACGGCCTTTGGGATAGGAGGCCGGATAACCCTCGGAAGCGAGGATGACGCAGACCGCAGCCTCGTCGCTCCATTCGATCTCGAGCTGGTCGAGCCGCCCGTTCATCGCCGCCAGGATGATGTCGACCAGATCGGTCTTGAGCCGCGGCAGCACGACCTGCGTCTCGGGGTCGCCCATCCGGGCATTGAACTCGATCGTGGTCGGGCCGTTCTTGGTAATCATCAGCCCGGCGAACAAGAAGCCGCGGAACGGCCGGCCTTCGCTGACCATCGCCTTGGCCGTCGGGATGACGATCTTCTCGATCGCCTCGTCCACGATCGCTTGCGGGATATGCGGCAGCGGCGTATAGGTGCCCATACCGCCGGTATTCGGCCCCTTGTCGCCGTCGTAGACCGGCTTGTGGTCCTGCGCCGGCACCATCGGCCGGACTATCTCGCCGTCCACGAACGCCAGGATCGACATCTCCTGGCCTTCGAGACATTCCTCGATGACGACTTGGCTGCCCGATTCGCCGAACACCTTGTTCACCATCATGTCCTCGAGCGCCTGCTTGGCCTCTTCCATCGTCCGGGCGACGGTAACGCCCTTGCCTGCTGCCAGCCCGTCCGCCTTGATGACGATCGGCGCCGACTGCTCAGCCAGGTAGGCCGAGGCCGAGGCATAGTCGGTGAACGTCTCGTATTTGGCTGTCGGGATGTTGTACTTGCGGAGCAGCTCTTTCATAAAAATCTTGCTGCCCTCGATCTCCGCCGCGTTCTGACGCGGCCCGAAGATCGGGATGCCGCGCGCTTCGAAGGCGTCGACGATGCCCGCTGCCAGCGGGTCGTCCGGTCCGACGACGACCAGATCGATTGCATGGTCGACCGCGAACTGGAT
The DNA here is from genome assembly GCF_047238105.1 of Paenibacillus jepli. Classification (NCBI taxonomy): domain Bacteria; kingdom Bacillati; phylum Bacillota; class Bacilli; order Caryophanales; family Paenibacillaceae; genus Paenibacillus; species Paenibacillus jepli. The sequence goes on along the minus strand of NZ_JBDFMD010000001.1, from coordinate 4,753,430 downwards.
CAAGTCGCCGAAGCGGCTAACCGGGATGGGCACACACTCGGCGAGCTGGGCGATGCCAGCATTGCCAGGGGCGCAGTAAAGTTCCTTGACCTTCTCGCTTTTCTTCAGCGCCCAGACGATGGCATGCTCACGGCCGCCGCCGCCGATGACTAATATCCGCATTCGTACTCCCCCTGTCTCTAATGTTTGAAATGACGAACGCCGGTCATCACCATCGCGATGTTGTGTGCGTTGGCCACAGCGATCGATTCTTCGTCCTTGATCGAGCCGCCCGGCTGGATGACTGCTGTGATCCCGGCTTTGGCCGCCAGCTCCAGCGTATCGCCCATCGGGAAAAATGCGTCAGAGGCCAGAATCGCTCCTTGCGCCTCCACGCCCGCTTGCTCGATCGCGATGCGCGCTGCGCCGACCCGATTCATCTGCCCGGCGCCGACACCGATCGTCATATTGTTCTTTGCCAGCAGGATGGCATTGGACTTCACATGCTTGACCACCTTCCAGCCGAACAGCAGCTGCTTCAGCTCTGCTTCGGATGGCTGACGTGTCGTCACCACCTTCAGATCCGCGGCAGTGAGCGTATGGACGTCGCTCTGCTGGACCAGCATGCCGCCGTCCACAGAGGTGACGAGCCATTCCGGCTTGCGCTGGGCGCCCGACTGGAGCTCGCCCAGCTGCAGCAAGCGGAGATTTTTCTTCTGCTTCAGGATATCCAGCGCTTCCTGCGTGAAGTCCGGCGCGATGACGATCTCCAGGAAGATCTCGTTCAGCAGCAGCGCCGTCTCCTTGCCGATCGGCCGGTTGGCAGCGACGATGCCTCCGAAGATCGAAGTCGGATCAGCTGAATACGCTTTTTGGTACGCCTCGTGGATGTCCTCGCCGATGCCGACGCCGCACGGGTTCATATGCTTGACTGCGACCACAGCCGGCTCTTCGAATTCTTTGACGATGGAGAGCGCTGCATTGGCGTCGTTGATGTTGTTGTAGGAGAGCTCTTTGCCGTGCAGCTGCTTAGCTGTCGTGATGTTGCCCTCAGGCGCCAGCGGCTTGCGGTAGAAGGCAGCAGACTGATGCGGGTTCTCGCCGTAGCGCAGATCCTGCATCTTCTCATAAGTGACGGTCATGCGCTCAGGCAGCACCTGGCCCGTCTGCGTCGTCAGGTAGTCGGAGATCAGGGCGTCATACGCGCCAGTGTGACGGAATACTTTGGCCGCGAGCGCTTTGCGCGTCTCCAGCGTCGTGTCGCCGTCGCCGCGTACTTCCTCCAGCACCGTACTATAGTCGGCCGCATCGACAACCACGGTGACGAACGCATGGTTCTTCGCCGCCGAACGCAGCATCGTCGGTCCACCGATATCGATATTCTCGACCGCATCCTCGTAGGATACGTCCGGCTTGGCGATCGTCTCCTGGAACGGATACAGGTTGACCACGACCAGATCGATATACTTGAGCTCCAGCTCCTCCATCTTCTTCTGATGCTCCGCATCATCGCGGATCGCCAGCAAGCCGCTGTGCACCGCCGGATGCAGCGTCTTCACCCGTCCGTCCAGGATCTCCGGGAATCCCGTGACCTCCGAGATGCCGATGACCGGTACGCCTTCCTTTTCCAGCAGACTAGCCGTCCCTCCGGTGGAGATAATCTCTACGCCCAGCTTGGATAATTCTCGCGAGAATTCGACGATCCCCGTCTTGTCCGATACACTGATCAGCGCTCTGCGAATAGCCAATCCAATCCCTCCTAAGTGTGAAGTCCCCCACAAAGTGAAGCTTTTTCTCCGATGCCGATTTAGGTACGATGCGGGGGCCCGGAAAACATATAATTTCTAAAAAGATCAAGGTGAAACGGGTGTCGCCATCTTTGGCGAAACAGTTAGTTTCATTCCGAAAAATTCTTAGCTGATATACGTGTGCAACATATAAATTCTGGAATTCAAGTTGAAGCGGCTACGTTGCGACACCATCCCCGGCTTGAGCTGCTGCAGCGGCACTTTCTGCCGCTATTGCGACGCCCTCCCCGACTTGAGCTGCTGTAACGGCACTTTCTGCCGCTATTGCGACGCCCTCCCCGACTTGAGCTGCTGTAACGGCACTTTCTGCCGCTATTGCGACACCATCCCCGGCTTGAGCTGCTGCAGCGGCACTTTCTGCCGCTATTGCGACGCCCTCCCCGACTTGAGCTGCTGCAACGGTACTTTCTGCCGCTATTGCGACGCCCTCCCCGGCTTGAGGTGCTGCAGCGGCACTTTCTGCCGCTATTGCGACGCCCTCCCCGACTTGAGCTGCTGCAACGGCACTTTCTGCCGCTATTGCGACACCATCCCCGGCTTGAGCTGCTGCAGCGGCACTTTCTGCCGCTATTGCGACACCATCCCCGGCTTGAGCTGCTGCAGCGGCACTTTCTGCCGCTATTGCGACGCCCTCCCCGACTTGAGCTGCTGCAACGGTACTTTCTGCCGCTGGAGCGACGCTTGTGGTAACCCGGCACCTCCAGCGACCCTTTCTGCCGCTATTGCCGCATTTTTGTAGGCTGACTGTATGATGGTGCTATTATCTTATCCGCACCTGACGCCCGTCCAGATGGACGCGGCCGCGGGCAATCTGCTGCACGACCCAGGGAAGCAGCGCTTGTTCGGCCTCATGAATGCGAGGGGCAAGCGAGTCTTCCGTATCGCCGTCAGCCACCTCGACTACCCGCTGGGCGATGATCGGCCCGCTGTCGAGGCCGCCGTCCACGTAGTGAACCGTGACCCCGGTTACCTTGACGCCATAGGCCAACGCCTGGGCGATCCCGCCTACGCCCGGGAAGGACGGCAGCAGTGACGGATGGATATTGACCATCCGGCCATAATAAGGCTCGACAAGGACAGGCGTGATGATCCGCATATAACCGGCCAATATGATGAGTTCGACGCCCAGTTCCTGCAGCTTGGCCAGGATCTCTTGCTCATAGGCCTCCCGGGAAGCATATGACTTCGGTGTAAAAGCGTGTACCGGCACGCCGGCACGCTCCGCCCGGCCGACGACCGGCGCAGACGGCCGGTCACAGACAAGCAGCTCGATGCTGACATCGAGCCGCCCTTCCTGTACTCTATCCGCCAGGGCCTGGAAGTTGGTTCCTTGGCCTGAGGCAAAAACAGCGATTTTCATCGCCATCAGACGTCCGCTCCTGTAAAGGTCACGACCCGGCTTCCTTCCGTCACGGTACCGATCCGGTAAGCCTGCTCGCCCTGCTCAGCCAGGATCTGCAGTGCTTCTTCGGCCTGCTCAGCCGATACAACCGCGATATAGCCGATGCCCATATTGAACGTCGTGAACATATCGCGGTTCGTAATGCTGCCCTTCTGCTGCATGAGCTCGAAGATCGGCAGGATCGGCCAGGAGCCGTAGTCGATCTCGGCGTTCACGCCTTCAGGCAGGACGCGCGGGATGTTCTCGATGAAGCCGCCGCCGGTGATGTGAGCCATCCCCTTAACCTGCAGCTTCTCGATCAGCGCCAGCGCCGGCTTGACATACAGCTTGGTCGGCGTGAGCAGGACGTCGCCCAGACGTGCGCCGCCCAGCTCCTCCACCGTATCCGTCAGCGCATAGCCGGACTGCTCCAGCAGCAGTCTGCGCACGAGCGAGAAGCCGTTGCTGTGCACGCCGCTCGAAGCGAGGCCGATGATCGCATCGCCAGGGGCGATCGTGCTGCCGTCGATGATCTTGGCCTTGTCGACGACACCTACGGTGAAGCCGGCGATGTCATACTCGCCTTCGGCGTACATGCCCGGCATCTCGGCTGTCTCGCCGCCGATCAGCGCGCAGCCCGAGCCGACGCAGCCGTCGGAGATGCCTTTGACGATCGCTTCGATCTTCTCCGGCACGACCTTGTCGCACGCCAGATAATCGAGGAAGAACAGAGGCTCAGCGCCCTGCACGACGATGTCGTTGACGCACATGGCGACGGCATCGATGCCGATCGTATCATGCTTGTCCATGGCAAACGCAAGCTTCAGCTTGGTGCCGACGCCATCGGTGCCGGAGACGAGCACCGGCTCTTCATACTTACTCTTGTCGAGGCCGAACAGTCCGCCGAAGCCGCCCAGCTCGGTCATCACTTCGGGGCGCAGCGTCCGCTTCACGTGCTTCTTCATCCGCTCTACTGCTTCGTTGCCGGCTGCGATATCGACGCCGGCCTGTTTATAGGCTTCTGACACCAGTAACACTCCTTTAGAGGTTGTTCAAACGTTCTCGGTGCGATAAACCCGATCGTTTGAACAAAAACATTTGTTTGTTCAAGCCTCCCTTGTCGGGGAGCTTGAATCCTATCGTACAACCTGGTCCGACTAACAGGTCCGCGTATTGCCAGAGAGCCTACAGGTCCCACACGGACAGCTGTAGCGAAAGAAAGTTTACTTAGAACCGCTCCCAACCTCCGCCCAGGCTGCTGCAGCGAAAGAAAGTTTACTTAGAGTGGCTCACAACCTCCGCTTAGGCAGCTGTAGCGAAAAAAAGTTTACTTAGAGCAGCCACATGCCGCTGGGCATGTCGTAGCCCTAGCCTTACTGCGTGCCGCCAACCCGATTTCCAGCGTCTAAGACTAGTTTTTAGCCTTGCAGCGCACCGCCGCAGCCAGTTTCCGGCCTCTACGACCTAGCTTTAGGCTTAAGCGGCCTGCGCCGCCGCCTAACAGCTGCAGCTTTTCTCCGCTTCTGCATCGACCGGGGTCGGGTAGTCGTTGTCGAAGCAAGCCAGGCACATGCCGCGGTTCATCTCGCCCTGGTTGCCGCCGATCGCTTCGATCAGGCCGCGATGGCTGAGGAAGTGCAGCGAGTCGGCGTTGATCGCCTGGCGGATCTCCTCGACCGTCTTGGACGAAGCGATCAGCTCCTTGCGGTCCGGCGTGTCGATGCCGTAGTAGCAAGGGTTGGCGAATGGCGGCGAGGTGATCCGTACATGGACTTCCGTCGCGCCAGCCTCCCGCAGCAAGTTGACGATACGCAGCGAAGTGGTGCCGCGGACGATCGAGTCGTCGATCATGACGACACGCTTGCCCTCGACCACCTTGCGGACGGCGCTCAGCTTCATCTTGACGCCCTTCTCGCGCAGCTCCTGCGACGGCTGGATGAAGGTCCGGCCGGTATACTTGTTCTTGATCAGGCCGAGCTCGTACGGGATGCCCGTCTGCTCGGCGTAGCCGATCGCTGCCGAGATGCTCGAATCCGGCACCCCGGTGACGATATCGGCATCGACGAAGGACTCGATCGCCATCTCCTTACCCATCCGCTTGCGAGCGGAGTGCAGGTTGATGCCGTTGATATCGCTGTCCGGTCTTGCGAAGTAGATATACTCCATAGAACAGGTCGCCCGCCGCTCCAAGGGAGCGTAGCGCTCCACGCGGAGCCCGTCGCGATCCAATATGAGCATCTCGCCGGGCTGTACATCGCGCTCATAGACCGCACCGCATGTCTCCAGAGCGCAAGTCTCGGAGGCGAACACATAGCCGGATCCGAGCTTGCCCATGACGAGCGGACGCAGACCATGCGGGTCGGAGACGACGATCAGCTTGTCGTTGGACAAGATCAGGAACGCATACCCGCCGACGATCCGCTGCATCGCATCCCGCACCGCCGAGACGAAATCCTTGGGCGAGCGGGCGATCAGATGCGCGATGACCTCGGTATCGCTCGTTGTCTGGAAGATCGAGCCGAGATTCTCAAGCTCACGGCGGATCTCCGGCGCGTTGACGATATTTCCGTTGGTGGCGACCGCCAGATCGCCGTCCCGGTACTTGAAGATAAGCGGCTGCGCGTTGGCGATCTTGCTCTCCCCGGAGGTCGAGTAGCGCACATGCCCGATCGCCCGGTCGCCTTCCAGCGAATCCAGACGATCCTGGCTGAACACTTCCTTGACGAGCCCCATTCCCCGATGATAGTGGAACCCGCCGCTCTGGGAGTCGACTGTGCAGATGCCCGCGCTCTCCTCGCCCCGATGCTGCAGCGCATGCAGCCCATAATAGGAAAGCGTCGACGCCGCCGGCAATCCAAAGGCGCCGAATACCCCGCACTCTTCTCTCAATTTGTCAAAGATGTCGTCACGGCCAATGCCTTCGTTGTAATGGTCACCTGTCCACAGCTTGGGGAGCTGTTCTACTTCATTAGACATGGAATCGCATCCTTCCAGACCTTCTCCAGTTGTTGTACCGGCGTGCCTATGGCCGGTCTGCCGTTTACGTTGATGGTGAGGCTGCTGCCTGTTACTGTGCCGATTACCGCATGCTGTACGCCTTGCTCGCTCAGAAGCGCCGTCAGCGCGTCCGCTTGCTCCGGCTTGGCCGAGAGCAAGATTCGGGACTGCGATTCGCTGAACAACAGGTGGTCCGGACGAAGGTCGCTAGATAAAGAAACATCCGCGCCTTTGCCGCCGCTTATGCAAGACTCCGCCAGCGCGACCGCGATGCCGCCTTCCGACAAGTCGTGAGCCGACGCCACGAGACCTTGTTGAATGGCGCTTAGAACCGCACCTTGCACTTGCTTCTCCACGTCCAGATCAATAACCGGAGGACGTCCTGACGGGGCGCCGTTCAGCACGTACTGCAGCTCGCTGCCGCCGAATTCCGCTTTTGTCTCGCCGAGCAGCACGATGACGTCGCCTTCGCTCTTGAAGCCTTGCGTGGTGATATGGTCGATGTCATGTACCAGACCGACCATGCCGATGACCGGCGTCGGATAGATGGCGCCCTTTGCATTCTCGTTGTACAAGCTGACGTTGCCGCCGATAACCGGCGTATCCAGCTTCACGCAGGCTTCGGACATGCCGTCTGCCGACTTCTCCAGCTGCCAGAAAATTTCCGGCTTCTCGGGATTCCCGAAGTTGAGATTATCTGTAATCGCCAGCGGCTCCGCGCCGGAGCACACGATATTGCGCGCCGCTTCCGCGACCGCGATCCGGCCGCCCATCTCAGGGTCCAGATGTACATACCGCCCGTTGCAGTCCGTCGTCATCGCCAGCGCCTTGCGTGTCCCGTCGACAAGCACGACAGCCGCATCGGAGCCCGGCCGAACAGCTGTAGCCGTACGGACCATGTAATCGTACTGGTTGTAGACCCATTCTTTGCTTGCAACTGTCGGAGAGGCCAGCACCTTCTCCAGCACGCCGTTCAGATCTGTAATTTCGTCAAACGCAGCCGTGTCTATCGATGCGCTCTCGCGGAACGAAGCCGGCTCACTGGATGGTTTGTTGTATACCGGACATTCATCTACAAGCGCTGTGACCGGCATATCCGCAACTTCCTCGCCCTGGTGGAACAACCGGAGACGCCCGTCATCCGTGACTTTGCCCACTTTGGCGCAAATGATGCCCCAGCGGTCGAAGATTTCCCTCGCCTGTGCCTCATGCTGCGGTTCGACGACGAAGAGCATGCGCTCCTGCGACTCCGACAGCATCATCTCGTAAGGCGTCATGCCCGTCTCGCGCTGAGGCACCTCGTCCAGGTACAGCTCCAGGCCATTACCGGCCTTGGAAGCCATCTCTGCGCTGGAACAGGTCAGTCCTGCTGCGCCCATATCCTGAATGCCCAGGACGATACCGGAATCGATCAGCTCCAGCGTAGCCTCCATGACCAGCTTCTCCATGAACGGATCGCCGACCTGGACAGCCGTCCGTTTCTCTTCCGACTCCTCGGACAGCTCAACGGAGGCAAACGTTGCCCCGTGGATGCCGTCGCGCCCTGTTGCCGGGCCGACGTAGAAGACCGGGTTGCCTACGCCCTTGGCCACACCGCGCTGGATCTTGTCATGGTCGATCAGACCTACGCACATCGCATTAACCAGCGGATTGCCCTCGTAGCTCTCGTCGAACATCACTTCGCCCGCCACGGTTGGAATACCGATACAGTTGCCGTAGCCGGCAATGCCGCTGACGACATTTTCGAAGAGGTACTTCACGCGATCATTGGTCAGATTGCCGAAGCGCAAGCTGTTGAGCAGCGCCACCGGACGCGCACCCATCGAGAAAATATCGCGGATGATGCCGCCCACGCCTGTAGCGGCACCTTGGTAAGGCTCAACCGCAGAGGGGTGGTTATGCGATTCGATCTTGAACACGACGGCTTGATTGTCGCCGATGTCCACGATGCCCGCGCCTTCGCCCGGTCCCATCAGAACGCGGGGGCCTGTGATCGGGAATTTTTTCAATATTGGCTTGGAGTTCTTGTAGGAACAATGCTCCGACCACATGACACTGAATACGCCGATCTCGGTGTAGTTGGGCTGGCGTCCAAGAAATCCGCAGATCAGCTCGAATTCCTCATCCGACACGCCAAATTGTGTGTATATCTTCTGTTCGACGATCTGCTCAGGTGTCGGCTCTTTAGCCGTTAATTGCTGCGCCATGCTGTTCCCTCCATGCATTCAAGATCGATGTAAACATCCGTTTGCCGTCCTCGGAGCCGAGCAGGCTGCTCACTGCCCGCTCGGGATGCGGCATCATGCCGACGACATTGCCTGCTTTGTTGCTGATGCCGGCGATGTCTTCCACCGAACCGTTCGGGTTGGCTCCGGCTACATAACGGAACACGATCTGGTTATTGGCCTTGAGCTCTTCAAGTGTCGCTTCGTCACAATAATAGCTGCCCTCGCCGTGAGCGATCGGAATATCGATGACTTCTCCCTGCGCATACTGATTGGTGAACGGCGTCTCGTTGTTTACTACTTCGAGCAGCGCCTGGTGGCAGCGGAATTTCATGCCGTTGTTGCGCAGCAGCGCGCCAGGCAGCAGGCGGGATTCGGTCAGGATCTGGAAGCCGTTGCAGATGCCCAGGATGTATTTGCCGGCTACGGCCGCTTTATGCACTTCATTCATGACCGGAGCAAAGTTGGCAATCGAACCGCAGCGCAGGTAATCCCCATAGGAGAATCCGCCCGGTACGATGATGCAGTCATAAGCAGAAAGGTCTGTCGACGTATGCCAGACGTAGTCCACCGACTGTCCGACGGTCTGCTCGACGGCTTTGTAGCAGTCGATATCACAGTTCGAGCCTGGAAATACAAGTACCGCGAACTTCATGGATTAGCCCTCCAATTCGAAACGGTAATCTTCAACCACCGTGTTGGCCAGCAGCTTCTCGCACATTTGTCTGATCCGCTCTTCCGCTTCTGCGCGGTCGCTCGTGTCCACGTCCAGCTCCAGATATTTGCCGATGCGGACTTTCTCCACTTCACTGAATCCGATGGAATGCAGCGCGCCTTGGACAGCCGTGCCTTGCGGGTCTAGTACATTCTCTTTGATCGTGACATACACTCTAGCTTTCATGATCTTCGTATTCCTCCTAAGTGGGCGTTAATTGCTGAATAAGGACGGGATGCGCCAGGCGTCTATTTTGTCAAAATATTATAAATTTCCATATATCGCCGGGTCGTTTCCGATACGACTTCCTCCGGCAGCGGCGGCGGCGTGCTGTTCTTGTCCCAGTCGGACTGGGCCAGATAGTGGCGCACCGGCTCTTTGTCCATGCTGTCAATCTCCGTGTCGAGCGCATAGCGGTCCTTGGCCCAGAAACGGGAGGAATCCGGTGTGAACAGCTCGTCGATGAGGATGACTTCCCCATCGATCAGACCAAACTCGAACTTGCAGTCTGCGAGGATGATGCCTCGTTCCGCACAGTAGCCATGGGCGTACTCGTATAGCTTAAGGCTGCGCTCGCGCAGTTCCAGCGCCAGCTTGTCGCCGACCAGATCCTTCATAATAAGGAACGGGATATCTTCGTCATGACCGACATCGTTTTTGGCGGCGGGAGTAAAGATCGGCTCCTCCAGACGCTCGTTCTTGCGCAGTCCTCCCGGCAGGGAGATGCCGTTGACTGTGGAGGTTTGCTGATATTGTCTCCAACCGCCGCCCGTGATATAGCCCCGGACGACACATTCGATATCGATGCGCTCCGCCTTGCGGGTCACCATGATCCGGTCGCGCAAGAGCTCGGGCTCGGTGACGATATCGCCCAGCTTGTCCACGTCGGTATGGATGACATGATTGGGCTGGATATCCGCCGTCTGCTCGAACCAATAGGCGCTCAGCCGGTTCAGGACGTTGCCCTTGCCCGGCACCGCCGGCTCCAGGACGTAATCGAAGGCGGAGATGCGGTCGGTCACGACGATCAGGTAGTGTTCGCCGAGGTCGTAGAGCTCGCGCACTTTGCCTTTGTACAGCAGCGGCGCTTTGATATAGTCCACTGCGGTGGAGATGGGCTGTCTATTCATCGTGGCTTGGGGCCTCCTTAGAATGAATCGTGGTGGGGCTAACCTCGGAAGGCGTACCTGATATGATGAAAACAAACCTGCACGGACTGAATCGTTCTTACGATCGCTGTTGTCCCCGGATTTCCAGATCGTATAACCCCTGTAAAGGGTGAAATCCGAGGACAAAGGCGAGCGCTTCGCTTCTCCAGAATCGATTCAACCGCTACGGTATGCCTCATCAATCAAAGAAGGGCCGTCAGCTTCGGCGCAGCCACACCAATAATCTCACGTATGCAAGCGGTAGGGATTAGTTCAAACCAAGCCGCTCGAAGATAGTCTTGACGTGCTTGAGATGCCAGGACGGGTTGAAGCAATCGTCGATCTCTTCCTCGGACAGCGCCTCGGAGATCTCCGGCGTAGCCAGGATGATGTCCTTGAACTGGCGCTGCTCTTCCCAGGCCTGCATGGCCCGCGGTTGTACGGTATCGTACGCCTGCTCGCGGCTGAAGCCTTTGTCGATCAGCTTGGTCATGACGCGGCCGGAGAACGGCACGCCATAGGTGCTGAGCATATTGCGCTTCATATTCTCAGGGAACACGGTCAAGTTCTTGATGATGTTGCCCAGACGGTTCAACATGTAGTTCAGCAGCATCGTCGCGTCCGGCAGGATGACCCGCTCGACGGAGGAGTGGCTGATGTCGCGCTCATGCCAGAGCGGCACATTCTCGTAAGCCGCTACCATGTGGCCGCGGATGACGCGGGCCAGACCGGAGATGTTCTCGCAGCCGATCGGGTTGCGCTTGTGCGGCATCGCCGACGAGCCTTTCTGACCTTTGGCGAACGGCTCCTCGACTTCGCGGAATTCGCTCTTCTGCAAGGCCCGGATCTCGGTAGCGAACTTGTCCAGCGAGGTGCCGATCAGCGCCAGCGTCGCCATATACTCGGCATGACGGTCGCGCTGGAGTGTCTGGGTCGAGATCGGTGCCGGCTTGGTGCCCAGCTTGCGGCAGACGAACTCTTCGACAAACGGGTCGATATTGGCATAAGTGCCGACCGCGCCGGAGATCTTGCCGAACTGTACGCCGTCGGCAGCATGCTCGAAGCGCTCCAGGTTGCGCTTCATTTCTTCGTACCAGAGGGCCACCTTCAGACCAAAGGTTGTCGGCTCCGCATGCACGCCATGGGTCCGCCCCATCATCGGCGTATCGCGGTATTCGATCGCTTTGTTCTTGAGGATCTCGATGAACTGCTCGATGTCGCGCTGCAGAATCTCGTTGGCCTGACGGAGCAGATAGCCGTTGGCTGTATCTACGACGTCTGTCGAGGTGAGGCCGTAATGCACCCATTTGCGCTCGGGACCTACGGTCTCCGATACGGCGCGGGTGAAGGCGATCACGTCATGGCGCGTCTCCAGCTCGATCTCGCTGATCCGGTCGATGTCGAAGCTTGCTTTGCTGCGCAGCGCCTCAACGTCTTCCTTGGGGATGACTCCCAATTCGGCCCATGCCTCGCATGCGCACAGTTCTACTTCGAGCCAGGCCTGGAACTTGTTCTGCTCGGTCCAGATCGCTCTCATCTCGGGTCTGCTATAACGTTCTAACATGTAATTACGCCCTCCATATCTTCGTCTCATCGATCCATGCCAGCGCCGATTCGGTATCGGCGGCCAGCACGTTGACGTGCCCCATCTTGCGTTTGTGCTTTGCTTCGTGCTTGCCGTACAGGTGAACCTTCGGCTCGACGCCGAGCCGCTCTGCGGCCTCATCGTGCCGGGCCATCCGTTCAAGAAGCGGCTCTACATGCTCGCCGAGCACATTGACCATGACGACCGGCGTGAGCAGCCCGGTACCGCCCAGTGGCAGATTGCAGACCGCCCGGACATGCTGCTCGAACTGCGAGGTCCGGCACGCCTCCATCGTATAATGCCCGCTGTTGTGCGGGCGCGGCGCCAGCTCGTTGACATAGAGCCTGCCTTCCGCCAGGAACATCTCCACGGCGATCAGGCCGACGACGCCGAGCCCCTCGGCGATCCGCCGCGCCAGCGCTTCCGCCTCTGCCGCCACCCCGGCCGGGATGCGGGCAGGGACGATCGACAGATGGAGAATGTTATCGACATGGACATTCTCCGCTGGCAGGAACGTAGCGACCTCGCCCTGCGGACTCCGAGCTGCGATGACGGAGATCTCCATGTCGAAGCGGATGAACTGCTCCAGCACCAGCTCCACCTGTCCGCTTCCCAGCGTCCGGTAGGCTTCGGCGATCTCGTCCTCGCTGCGGAGCACCCACTGGCCCTTGCCGTCGTAGCCGCCGGTCGCGGTCTTGAGCACGCTCGGCACGCCGAGCTTCGCCACGGCTTCCCGCAGATCGGCCTCGCTGTTCACCGCTGCATACGGCGCCACCTGCACGCCGGCCGCTTCGATGGCACGCTTCTCGCGCAGCCGGTGCTGCGTCGTGTACAGCAGCTCGCTGCCCTGCGGCACGTACGACTCCTCCATGAGCATCGCCGCCACGCCGGCGTCGACATTCTCGAACTCGTACGTGATTACATCCGAGCGGCGGGCCAGCTCGCGCGCAGCCTCGCGGTCATCATAAGCGGCGGTGATCTGCGCCGCCACCTGGCCCGTGGGCGCATCCTGCGTCGGGTCTAGCGCTACGAACCGATAGCCGAGACGACTGCCGGCATGGGCCATCATCCTCCCCAACTGGCCGCCGCCGAGGATGCCGATCGTACTTCCCGGTAGGATCGTCCGCGGCTCGGCCGACGCAGCCCTTTGCATGTTGGTGGTCTCGCTCATAGCGTATCGCTGCTCTCGATGACCTGTGCGGCTATACGCTCGCGTCTGGCGACGACGCGCTGCTGCACCTCCGGTTCGAAAGCGCCGAGCATCTGCGCGGCCAGCAATCCGGCATTGGCGCCGCCAGCGTTGCCGATCGCCACTGTCGCGACGGGGATCCCCGCCGGCATCTGGACGATCGAGAGCAGCGAGTCCAGACCGCTCAGGTTGGAGGACTTCACGGGCACGCCAATAACCGGCAAAGGTGTCTTCGCGGCCACCATGCCGGGCAGATGGGCGGCGCCGCCGGCGCCGGCGATGATGACCTTGAGGCCGCGCTCCGCTGCCGACTCCGCATATTGGAACATGAGATCCGGCGTACGATGCGCCGACACGACCTTCTTCTCATAAGGAATCTCAAGTTCCTCCAGTACGTCACAGGCCAATTTCATCGTGTCCCAGTCGGACTTGCTGCCCATGATGACGCCTACCTTAGCAGACATAAGATAAATCCCACCTTTATATTTATTGAAGTGCAACAATAAGCATCAACGAATGCCGTCCATAAACAAAAAGCCCGGGAGCTCCGACGATAAGGACGAGCTGCGGGACTAGAAGCGTAGCAAGGAAGATTCGCTGCCAGCAAGGCGGTTGCGCTCTCTCCGGGAGCCCTGGAGCACCAGACAACCGCGCAACATTTGCAAAAGACAGCAGAAGGCTGCCCCTAGACGGGACAACCTCTTCCTATTCCAAGCTCGTAGTCCGAAAATTTAGGGTTCTCGGGTAGAGACGATCGGGCCGTATTCCCGAAAATATACGAGACAATCACGTTTAAACAACCTCCCTTAGTGTATCAATCCTTACGTACCTTGTCAACAACAAAACACGAACATTAAAATCCTGTATACAATAAATCATTCGTGTTTTGACAAGGTCTTTTGAAGAATCTTGCCACCTGATGTCAGCTTGGCTGCGCGAACCCGAGCATCTGGGAAAGTATGCCCTTTCATTTGGGAACTCTTGCTCCATATCAAAAACACACTATTCCTATCCCTCAAGTGGAATATAGCCGGTTTTCTCAACCAGCTCCTGCCCCTCTTCCGACAAAATCCATTCCAGAAACGGCTCGACCTGCGGATGTCCGCTATCCCTCGTCACGGCATAAAATTCCGAAGTGAGCGGATAAGCGCCGCTGGCGATGGTCTGCTTGTTCGGGTACACGCCGTCGACCGACAGCAGACGGATCTCCCCGCCCCCAACCATCTCGGTAGCAAAAAAAAGAAACGAGTAGCCCAGCGCATTGGGATAATTGCGATAATCCGCTGTCTGCTCGATGATCCCGCCCATCCCGGCAGCCACATCCTCCTTGGGCGGCGTCATCAGCTCATCCCCTTCCATCAGCCGCTGCAGCGCCGTCTGGCTGCCGCTGTTCTCAGGCCTTTGGAACGCTCGGATCTGCGAGTCCTTGCCTCCGACATCCCACCAGTTCGTCACCCGGCCGGAGTAGATGTCGCGTATATCCTCCATAGTCAATCCCCGAACAGGATTATCGGCTTGGACAAAAAAGACAAAAGCCTCCCGGCCGATCGGCGTCAGCTTCAGTTCGATCCCTGCAGCCTTGGCCTCTTCCAGCTGCTGCTGGGAAGGGTGCGCGGCAAATACGATATCCGTCTCCCCTTTGATCAGACTTGCATATGCATAGACCGTGTTGCTGGATTGCACTTCGCTGCCATACACCTCATATTCGCCCTCCGGGTAGACCGCCTGTGCAAACGCCGCATACAAAGGGTATAACGCCGTCGCTCCGTCGATCCGCGGCGGCTGGCCGTCGATGCGCAATGCGGCTGGCCGGTCCAGCCGTGCCGCCTTCGTATCTTCCCGGAAAGGTTGGTATGCGTACAGGTCCACCCCCTGATCGACACGGGCAAAGCTGTTATGATACGCCCGGTTGATCTCGTAGATTCCGATCGCTACGCCGAATATGGCGGCGCCAGCGCTTATCGCAAGCAGCGTCTTGCGGATCGGGATACGGCTGAACAGCAGCACGATCAGGGCAGCGAGCACGCCCACTGTACCAATTCCGATTAGTGGAGTATAGAAGCGGTCGCCCCCATACAGCGACGAGAGCACCATCCCCGCCAAGCCCGCCATGCCAAGGGCCGGAATCAAAAGTGCTGCCAGCCCGATTTTGAGGATCTGCTTATGTTTCATTGGTAATATCCCCCTCATCTCTTATGGGGATATTATACTTCCAGCCACCCCGCGTGTAGAGTACCAGATTGGCCTGGTACCGAGCTATCCCCAAAGGCGGGGCACGATACAAAATTCCGGACCTCATAGCGCCTATTCCTGCAGATACACTAATTTCAGAGCGCTTTAGGGACACACGATTCGTTATTCACTCCATTTGGGACTAACATCCGACGTTTGCCGCCCCATAACGGATCCCCTGTCCGCATCTACCGCCAATAGCACCTCATCCGCAGAAATAGCGTCTGCCCTGTCCGCCTCCGCAGCCGGACAAGATAGACGCTGACAAGGTGAAACGGCAGCAATATGGTTCATACGCCAGTGTCGCACTGGTTTTCCAGAATGCGCATTTCCGGTTTTTCGGCGGCTCGGGCAGTCCGCTACGTCCGGCTAAGGCGGTCGGCTATCGTGCCGTTGCCCAGCCTCGATGGCCGCCAGCTTCCAAGCGGGACAGCCGGCTCCCTGAACCTCTCGCCAATTGCTGCCCTCAGCCGAGATCCAGCGCCGCTTGACCGGCTACGACATCCTCGCCCGGCGCCTGCTCCAGCTGCTCGCGCAGACGCTCGCGATCCAGGCGCTTCTGCTCATCCCGCGCTTCGCGTTCCTGTCGCTTCTGCTCGTCCCGCGCTTCCCGCTCCCGGCGTTCTTGCTCTTTCTGGGCTTCCCGCGCTTCGCGTTCCCGCGCCTTCTCGGCTTCGCGCTCCTGCCGCTCACGCTCGCGCTGTTCCGCCTGTTCCTGCCGCTCACGCTCGCGCTCCAGCTTCTTCTGCTCGCGTTCGAGGCGCTTCTGCTCCTCGCGCTCTCGGCGCTCCTCGGCCTGGATGCGCCGCTCCTCCTCACGCTCACGGGCCCGCGCTTCACGCTCCACTTGCTTCTCGTAGCGGCCATGCTCCCACTCGATCAGCCGGCGCTCCCAAGCGGCGCGGAACCTCTCCTTGCGTCGCTCTTCCGCATACGCCTCGGAGACCTCGAACTCCCGGACCGGCTCTCCGTCAAGCGCCCGTGTCATCATCGCCTGGAACACCTGGGCCGGATAATCGCCGCCCGAGCTGGTCATATAGTGCCGGGCATCCGTCTTGTCATACCCCATCCAGACTGCGGCCACCAGCTCCGGCGTATAGCCGACGAACCACGTGTCTCTGGCGCCGCTGAGACCTTTGAACTCCGGCAGATCGGGCAGCTGCGTCGTCCCTGTCTTGCCGGCAACCGGGCGCGGCAGCTTGGCCTTCTGGCCCGTTCCTTCCTCAACGACGCCCTGCAGCAGCTCGGTCATCATATAGGCAGTCTCGGCGGCCAGCACTTGCTGCTCCTCCACCTTGGCTTCGGCGACGAGCGAGCCGTCCTTGCGCTCGATGCGCAGGATCGCATGCGGTGTCGTCCGCTTGCCTTCATTGGCAAAAGCGCTGTATGCGCTGGCCATCTGCAGCGGCGACACGCCTTCATTCATCCCGCCAAGCGCCAGGCTGAGACTGCGGTCGTGATCGGTCGTCGGGATGCCCAGCCGGTGGATATATTCCAGCCCCCGGGCGACACCGACCTCATTGAGCAGCCATACAGCGGGAATGTTGTAAGAGCTCTCCACGGCCTGCTCCAAAGTCACGACGCCCCGCGTCCGGCGGTCGGCATTGCGCGGCTGATAGCCCTCGAAATCGGTCTCCACGTCCTCCAGACGGGAATAAGGCGTATAGCCAGCCTCAAGCGCCGGCGCGTAGACGGCGATCGGCTTGAACGCCGAGCCGGGCTGACGCTTCAGCTGCGTCGCGTAGTTGTATCCGCGAAACACCGGGTCGCCTCGCCGGCCGACGATGCCTCTGATCCCCCCTGTCCGGGGATCCAGGATGACGGCGCCGCTCTGGACGATCGTCTCGTCCGGACTGGCCGGGAACAGCTCGTCCTCTCTGTACACGTCCTCCATCGCCTGCTGCACCTTGGGATCCAGCGTCGAATAGATGCGGTAGCCTCCACGCAGCAGGTCGTCC
Organism: Paenibacillus jepli; assembly: GCF_047238105.1. Classification (NCBI taxonomy): domain Bacteria; kingdom Bacillati; phylum Bacillota; class Bacilli; order Caryophanales; family Paenibacillaceae; genus Paenibacillus; species Paenibacillus jepli. The sequence goes on along the minus strand of NZ_JBDFMD010000001.1, from coordinate 4,736,213 downwards.
TCCGTCAGACTGTACAGCGCTTCAGCTTCCGAGATCAAGTGGTTGACATAGGACTGATATTGTCCAGCCAGCTCATTAGGAGAGCCTTCGTACAGTGTAACCTCCTCGGCCTGCGCCTGCTGCATCTCCTGCTCCGAGATCTTGCCTTGCTGCTGCATGAGTTTCAGCACGAGATTGCGACGCTGCAGCGCCCTTGCCTTGTCCACGAACGGCGAGTAATGCGACGGCGCCTTCGGCAGCGCCGCCAGCATCGCCGATTCGGCAAGCGTCAGCTCGGAGGCGTCCTTGCCAAAATAAGTCCGCGAGGCCTGCTGGACGCCCCAAGCGCCTTCGCCAAAGTAGATCTGATTCAGATACATCTCCAATATTTCATCTTTGGTATAAGTCCGGTCAATCTTCATCGCCAGCGCAGCTTCCTTCAGTTTGCGGTCATACGTCCGATCCGCGCTGAGAAACAGGTTTTTGGCCAGCTGCTGGGTGATCGTGCTCGCTCCCTCGACAACGCCGCCTGCCTGCGTATTGCGGATAAATGCCCGTGCCATCGCACTGATGCTGATGCCGCCGTGATCATAGAACCGCTGGTCCTCGACAGCGACGATCCCATCCAGCAGCGTCTGCGGCATCTCCTCGATCGAGATCGGCACCAGACGCGCCGCCGCAAGCTGGGAGGCCGGTTCGCCGTCCATATCCAGGATCAGCGTCGGCTCCGGGAGCGGATCCTCCAAGCGATCAATATCTTGTCCATTAATCCAGGCCGATGCGGCCACAAAAAACACGATCATCAGCCCCGCAAAAGCGATGCCCGTGTGAAGCCAGAACTTCCGAGATTTCAACATGCTGTCTTCTCCCCCCTGGACCCAAGAAGATTCTGTAATATGTATTATACGAGTCCGGCGCCTAAAAAGTCGCAAGGCATGCTGGAAAATGGCGAAAAATCGGGATGCCGGGAAGGTAAAGCAAGAGAACAAAAGTGCGTTGCAGCACGCGGCATGGCTGGTGACGACGCTGTAAGGGAAAAAAGGTGCGTTGCAGCACGCGGTATGGCTGGTGACGGCGCTGCAAGGGAAAAAAGGTGCGTTGCAGCACGCGGTATGGCTGGTGACGGCGCTGTAAGGGAAAAAAGGTGCGTTGCAGCACGCGGCATGGCTGGTGACGGCGCTGTAAGGGAAAAAAGGTGCGTTGGAGCATGCGGCGTGGCTGGTGACGGCGCTGCAAGGGAAAAAAGGTGTGTTGCAGCACGCGGCGTGGCTGGTGACGGCGCTGTAAAAAAAATGCGCAACTGCCTGCGGATTCGGCTTAAACCCGCTCTGGAAGCTGCCATTAAGCTAAAATAACCCCACAAAAGTGCGACTTTGGCTTCGAAGCGTACTCAGGTACTTTGCGGGGGGCCCCGGAAACATATACGCCATTAAGTATAAAAAACGGCCGGGCCGTCTTAAGACGACCCCACCGATTTGACCTTGCGTCCCGACCCGCGGAACTTCCTATTCTGCAGCATTACCCTCCGTCTCGGAGTCGGCCCCGGCATCAGGCTGCACAGCTTCCGGTTCCGCGTTCGCGGGATCGGGAGCCGGGGCGGAAAGCGTCCCGACCTGCGTACTGCTTGCCCGCGCCTGACTTTCCTCGCGTTCACGGTCCTGTTCACCGCCCTGCTCACGACTCTGGTCCCGTCCTCGATCCCGCTCTTCCCGGCGTTGCTCGCGTTCCTCCCGCTCGCGGTCCCTACGCTCTTCGCGCTCCTGCTGCTCGCGCTCCTTGCGTTCCTCCCGCTCACGAGCCTCGCGTTCCTGACGGCTCTCTTCCTGCTCTCGTTCAAGCTCTTCCTGTTCCCGCTCTTGCTCCTCCTGCTGGCGGCGCTCTTCCTCTTGGCGACGCTCTTCTTCCTGCTGGCGCTGCCGTTGCTCGCGCTCCTCACGCTTGCGCTGCTCTTCCCGGCGCTCGCGCTCTTGACGCGCCTTGCGTTCGGCCTCGCGCTTTTTCTGCTCGTATGCCTCGGAGACCTCGAATTCCTGCACTGGCTCTCCGTCCAGCGCACGCGTCATCAGCGCCTGGAATACCTGCGCGGGAAAGTCGCCGCCCGAGGTCGTCATGTAGTGCTCGGCATCCGTCTTGTCATACCCCATCCAGACCGCCGCTACGAGCTCTGGCGTATACCCGACGAACCAGGCATCTCTCGTGCCGTTCAGTCCTTCGAACTCCGGCAGATCCGGCAGCTGCGTCGTCCCCGTCTTGCCTGCAGCCGGACGCTCCAGCTCGGCTTTCTGACCGGTTCCGTCCTCGATAACCTTCTGCAGCAGCTCAGTCATCATATACGCCGTCTCCGGCTCCAGCACCTGCTCCTGCTGGACCTCGGCTTCGGCCACCAGCGACCCGTCGCTCCGCTCGATACGCTGGATCGCATGCGGCGTCGACCGTTTGCCCTCATTGGCGAAGGCGCTGTACGCACTGGCCATCTGCAGCGGCGAGACCCCCTCGTCCAGCCCGCCGAGCGCCAGCGAGAGATTGCGGTCGCGGTCTGTCGTCGGGATGCCGAGACGATGGATATAATCCAGCCCTTTGGAGACACCGATCTCATTGAGCAGCCATACAGCAGGTATGTTATAAGACCACTCCACCGCACGCTCCAGCGTCACCGAGCCGCGCGTCCGGCGATCCGAGTTGCGCGGACTGTAGCCGTCGAAGTCCATCTCGGTGTCTTCGAGCCTGGAAGATGGCGTATAGCCCTCCTCCAGCGCAGGGGCATAGACGGCGATCGGCTTGAAGGCCGAGCCCGGCTGACGTTTCAGCTGGGTCGCATAGTTGTAGCCGCGGAATACCGGTTCGCCTCGTCTGCCGGCGATGCCGCGGATGCCGCCCGTCTGTGGATCAAGGATGACGGCGCCGCTCTGGACGATCCGCTCATCCGGACTTTCCGGGAACAGCTCCTCCTCCTGGTAGACAGCCTCCATCGACTGCTGCACCTTGGGGTCCAGATTCGTGTAGATGCGGTAACCGCCGCGCAGCAGCTCATCTTCGGTGAGCCCGTACAGCGATTCGGCTTCGGCGATGACATGATTCACATAGGACATGTATTGACCCGTCAGCTCGTTGGGCGCCCCTTCATGGAGCACGATCTCCTCCGCCTGTGCCTCATGCAGCTGCGCCTCCGTGATCCTGCCCTGCTGGTGCATGAGCGCCAGTACCAGGTTGCGCCGCTGCTTGGCCCGCTCCATATCAACCATCGGCGAATAATGCGACGGCGCCTTCGGCAGTGCCGCCAGCAGCGCCGACTGAGCCAGCGTCAGCTCGCCGGCATCCACGCCAAAGTACGTCCGAGCCGCCCGCTGGACGCCCCAGCTGCCTTCGCCAAAGTAGATCTGGTTCAGATACATCTCCAAAATTTCATCTTTGGTGTACGTGTTGTCGATCTTGATCGCCAGCGCTACCTCCCGCAGCTTGCGGTCGTATGTCTGCTCCGAGCTGAGGAACAGGTTCTTGGCCAGCTGCTGCGTGATCGTACTCGCGCCTTCCACGACGCCGCCCGCCTGCGTATTGCGGAAAAAAGCCCGCGCCATCGCGCTGGCATCCACCCCGTCATGATCATAAAAACGCTGGTCTTCCACGGCTACAATGGCGTCCAGCAGCGTCTGGGGCATATCCGACAGCGAAATCGGCACCATCTGTCCCCCGGTGAGTTGAGAAGCCGGCTCGCCATGTCTATCGAGGATGAGCAGCGGCTCCGGCAGCGGCTCCTCCAAACGGTCGATATTTTGCCCATTTATCCAGACGGAAGCTGCTCCGAAGACGAATACAGCCATCATTACAAATACGATCCCGGTGTTGCGCCAGAATTTCCAAGATTTCAGCATGGTGACTCTCCCTTCCGGTCCTGCACTTATACCGTTCGACCCAGGCGCCCGGTTTCTGTACAATCTACCCCGATATTAAACGTTAGAAGGAAGACTCAAACAAGCGGTAATTCTTGCTACACCAGGTAAGAAAGAAACATCGTAGCGATGCCGAAATAAATAAAAAGCGACAGCACATCGTTCAGCGTCGTAATCAGAGGACCGGAGGCGACAGCCGGATCAATGCCCACTTTGTTGAGCAAAAGCGGAATGATCGTACCCGCCATAGTACCGATAATCAAGGTGCAGATCAACGACAGCCCGACGACGAGTCCCAGCATCGCATTGCCCTGCCAGATATAGATGAAGAACGTGATCAGGATGCCGCACGTCAATCCGATCAGGATGCCGACCATCAGCTCCCGCCGGACGAGTCCCAATATCTCCGGGGCGGTCAGCTTACGGCTGATCAGCCCCCGCACCACGACAGCAAGCGACTGCGTGCCGGTATTGCCTGTCATCCCCGCGATCATCGGCATGAAGAACGTCAGTGCCACAATCTGTTCGAGCGTATCCTCAAACGTGCTGATGATCGTGCCGGAGATAAGCCCGATAAACAGCAGCAGGATCAGCCACGGGATGCGGCGGCCGGCGGCGATATGCGCCTTCGTGTTGAAGTCGATATCCTTGCCGCTGCCGGAGAGCTTCTGGATATCCTCATTGGCTTCCTGGATGACGACATCGATAATGTCATCGACCGTGATGATCCCCGTCAGCACATCATCGTCGTCGACAACCGGTACGGCGGTAAAGTCATAGTCCCGGATGACATCCGCGACATGCTCCTGGTCCATATCGACATGGACAGAGATGACACGCGTGCTCATGATATCGTTCATGATCTCGTCCGGTTTAGCCAGGATGATATCCCGGTAGGATACAACACCTAGCAGCTTTCTAGCTTCATCGATAATATATAGATAACTGATCGTTTCGGAGATCTTGGCGAAGTCGCGGATTTTCTCAGTTGCTTGCCGGACCGTATAATGCCGGGGTATCCAAACATACCGGTTGGTCATGATCCGTCCCGCCGTCTCCGGCGGATACGTCATCAGCTTGCGGACCGCTCCCGACTCGAGCACATCCATGGATGACAGAAATTCGTCTCGTTCTTCATCGGTCAAGGAATCGAGAAAAGCCGCGAGATCGTCATTGTCCATCTCATCCATGACTTCCGCAGTCCGCTGCGGGCCGATGAGATGGAAGGCTTCATTTTGCGCTTCAGCATCCAGCTCCTGGATCATATCGGTGATCACATGCGTCACCAGCGGTTCCAGAAATTTCGGCCTCAGCTCCTCTTCAATCCCTTTGTAGAGCTCCGCGAGATCAAACGGATGCATGTCTTCGACCAGACGCTGGAATTCTTCCTGGCGCTGGCTGCTTAAGAGAAGATTTGTGTGGACGATCAATTGCTCTGTAGTAAAGTTCTCAAACATGATGACTCCAACCTCCAATCCCGATCAAACCCAAAAAAGTGCGTAGGCCTTTTATCCCCAGCATCTGGTTTTCCATCCCATTAGTATATACTATATTTCACCGTGACATCACTCTGCTTTACCAAATCATTACGAGAAACCTGCACCATCTGCTCAAGAAGCGGATGGCCCTCTAAACGACATAACACTTGCCAGGAGCTTCGTTTCGGTATCCGGCTCTATTGTTCAACCGTAATCTCGAAACGATAGCCCGCGTGGCAAGCGTTACAGAAAGTTAGCCCATATTACAGAGGGGGTGAGACCGTTGTTCTTAGCTTATCAATGCCCATCCATAAAGATATAACGGGCGAGGATCAAGATGGCCAACACCCACATCAGCCAATGGACATTGTATTTCTCCTTGGTCTTGCTGCTCAGATTGGCGATGACCGCCAGCACGACGTAGAACACGATGCCGAACGAGATGCCGTTGGCGATGTTGTACGTAAACGGCATCAGCGCAATCGTCAGAAACGCCGGGACCGCATGGACCATATCGGAGAAGTCGATCTCCTTGACCGACTGCATCATCAGCACGCCAACGACGATCAAGGCGGCAGCTGTAGCCGAACCCGGTACGAGCTGGATCAGCGGGGCGAGGAACAGCGCGAGCAGGAAGCAGGCGCCTGTCGTGACCGCGGTCAGACCGGTCCGGCCGCCTTGGGCAATCCCGGATGAGCTCTCGACATAGGCTGTCACTGTACTGGTGCCGAGCATCGCGCCGCCGCTGACGCCGATCGCATCGACGAACATCGCTTTGCCGACTTTTTTGCGGCCCTTCTCCTTGTCCTTCATGAAGCCTGCCCGGTTGGCCGTGCCGACCAGCGTACCGAAGGTGTCGAACAGCTCCACAAACGTAAACGTCAGGATGACCGTGATCAGGCCGACCTCGAAGACGCCGACAAAATCAAAGGCCATAAAGTTCAGCTCGCCGAAGTTCGGCGCCCAGCTCTGTCCGGTCAGCGTGCCGCCGACATCGACATTGCCGACCAGGATGGCGACGATCGTCGTCGCAACGATGCCGAAGAGGATCGCGCCCGGCACGCGGAGCACCATCATGATGGCGATGAGCAGGATACCGAGGACCGTGAGCCACACGCCCTCTTCCCGCAGACTGCCCATGTGGATCACCGACTCAAAGCCCTGCAGGTTGGTGAAGGTGCCTGCCTGTACATCATCCATCGTCTCTACGGCGATGCTCAGCAGGCCGCTGTTCTTCAGGCCGATGATCGTGATGAACAAGCCGATACCGACCGTGATCGCATGCTTGAGACTGTCCGGCACTGCGACGATCAGCATCTGCCGCAGCTGCGTGATCGTCAGCAGGATGAAGATCAGACCTGAGATGAAGACGGCAGTGAGCGCCATCTCTACCGAGATCGGCTGACCGGTCGCTGCCGAAGCAAGGACGACGGATGCGAAGTAAGCGTTCAGTCCCATGCCCGGAGCGAGCGCCACCGGGAAGTTGACGAACAGACCCATCGCGATCGTGAAGATGCCCGCCGAGAGCGCGGTAGCCAGGAAGACTGCATCCCAACTTAGGCCAGTTGGCGTGAGGATACCCGGGTTGACGGCCAGGATGTAAGCCATTGTCATAAAAGTCGTCAAGCCCGCCATAATTTCCGTTCTGACATTTGTTCCGTTTTCCTTCAGACGAAAGAAACGTTCCATTTTTCTTGTTCCTCCCCAATACTTAGTGAATGTGAACAAAAAATAAACCTGAAAGAGGGGCCTCGTCGCCAAGGCATCTCATCCAGGTTCGCGCAAAACGGCAACAGCTGACAGCGAGCGCGGCATCACGCCGCCATCCGTTGCCGCTTTTCGTAGCCAGATCATTACGGTGACCTCGTAGAGACTTCCGGGCCGATCCCCGGAATTATACGAAAAGGTATGCTTTTTTGTTATCGATCGCAAGCAATCCAACAGGCTCCCCGCTGCTGTTCCTATCTCATAACAAAGAAGCCGGTTTTGCTTGTCCAGATTCATTTTAAGGACGGGCCGCTCTCTTTGTCAACTACTTCCCGCAAGAACCCCGCACAAACAGGCTGTACCGCCCATCCCCCCGAGATGTCAGTACAGCCTGTGCCCGCTTCTGCCGTCTCTGAGCAGAGATTGCAGCCGCGGTCTCTCCGTTTATTTATTGGTTGATGATGGAATCGAGAGTCGCATATACCGACGGCACAAAGCCTTCCTCTGCCTCGGATGCCGCCGTCTCGATCTCGAAGATATAGCCTTGTCCGTCCACTTCCTTGACGATATACTGGCTGCCGCGTCCATCGCCCGTGGCTGCCAGATGCAGCGACGCATCCGTGATCCGCTGAATACCGTCCTCATCTGTGAACTCCTGAACTTCACCAATCTCGGAGAGCTTCGCATCCGCTTCCTCGCGCAGCATATCCAGGTTGTAATCGGCCGGGAGCTGGGTAATGACCGCATACAGCGCATCGTCAGCCGCCATCGTCAGCTTATGCGCCTCCGGGTCGAACTCCAGGACGTCCAGAACATACAGCGCGTACCCGTCAGCCGTGGCCAGTTGGGCTTCGCGCGCTTCCTCCATTCCTTCGACCGTGACTGTCAGCGTCTTGGTCTGGGGCAGCTCTTCCCCGGTCTCTGTGCCGCCGGAGCCGCCTGTCGCGTCCTCGGCTTTCTCCAGCTTGGTCAGCACCAGCTGCTTGACGGAGTCGTCGCCGTCCACCGGATGCTCCTCATACGTATAGGCAACGCGAGACTCATCCTCAAGCTCATCCAGGAGCTCGGCCATGCCTTCTGCCAGACGGAAAGCCTGCGCGCCATCTGCTGTCTCAATTTCAATGGAGTTATTGTCGATTTGTCCTTTGTAGATGCCAACCCCCTCAATAGTCGGCACTTCCTCCGGTCCATTGCCCGGGTCATTCTCGTTGTTCTGTACATTGGAGCCTGGTGCGAGCGGCTGATTGCCGCCTCCTCCGCATGCTGCCAGCGATACCGCCAGCACGGCTGTGGCTGTCATCAGCACAAGTCGGTTAGTTTTCTTCATGATGAACACCTCCACTAGGTTAGACGATTGAGTCAGGGAAAGGTTTCAAAAAAAACCGGAAACATACACGTTTTTAAGTATAAAAAAGGCCTTCGTCCACAGGGACGAAAGCCGGCAGTGCGGTTAAAAAGCATTACACAGAAACGATCTTGCCGCTTGCTTCGGACTCGAATGCCGCCAGGATAACCTTGAGCGATTTGCGGCCTTCTTCGCCGGAGATGCTCGGCGGCGTCTTGGTGATGATCGCGTTGACGAACTCGTCGATCACGCCGCTGGTCGTCTGCGCTTCGTTGGTCGCGATCGCGCCCACCTTGTGACGCTCCACAGAGCCGTTGCGCAGTTCGACGATCACTTGGTCCTCCGGATCGGTGCCGATCTTGAGGACACCGTTCTCGCACCAGATGACAGTGCTGTTGTCCTCGCCTTTGTAGTACGTCCAGCTCGCCACGAGGGAGCCGATCGCGCCGCTCTTCATGCGCAGCACAACATTCGCATTGTCGTCGATATCGGTGTCCTTCTTGTCCAGCGTGCCGATGAAGCCGGTAACAGCTGCCACTTCGTCGTTCAGCAGCCAGCGGATCAGGTCGGACTTGTGCACGCCCAGGTCGCCCATCGCGCCCAGCGCAGCCTCTTCCTTGCGGAAGAACCAGCTATCCCGGCCGTCAAGACTCCAGCCTTCCGGTCCGGGATGGCCAAAGGAGGTGCGGAAGGTCAGGACCTTGCCCAGAATGCCGGAGTCCAGGATCTGCTTGGCCTTGACATGCGGAGGCATCAGACGCTGGTTGTGGCCGACCATCAGGTACACGCCGCTCTCCTTGGCCGCAGCGATCATCTGCTCGGCTTCTTCGTCGGTCACTGCCATCGGTTTCTCGACCAGGACGTGAGCGCCTGCCTTCGCAGCAGCGATTGACTGAACCGCATGCAGCGTGTTCGGCGTACATACGCTGACGGCATCCGGTTTTTCTTCCTTCAGCATATTCTCGTAATTGTCATAAGCATTGGCGCCGTAATGCTCGGCCATTTCTTTGGCGCGCTCCAGCTTCGGATCGACGAAGGCGATCAGCTCAACATTGGGATTGGCTGCATACTCCGGGATATGTCTGCGCTGGGCGATCGCACCGCAGCCGATCACGGCGACTCTGATTTTTTTCAATGGTATAACCCCTTTATTATAAAATGAAATAACAGCGTTCTTACTTATAGTTGGCTTTAAGCCACTCGCGGCTGGTACGTACCGACTCGAGCGGCGGGTTGGTGCAGCGGTCCTGCTCGACGATGATCCACTCTACCTTGGCTTTGCCCGCCGCTTCGATGATCGGCAGCAGACTCAGATCGCCTTCGCCCAGCTCGACCGTATCGATCGGCTGATCCTTCGGACCCTCGCGGAAATCCTTGAGGTGAAGCAGCGGCAGACGGCCCGCATACTTGGCAATGTAAGCGAGCGGATCTTCGCCAGCGTATTGTACCCAGCCCAGATCGATCTCGACCTGCAGCAAGTCGGCGCCGATCTTGGTGTACATCGCGTCGAATACGTACTCGCCGTCGATCTTCAGATCGAATTCGAAGGCGTGGTTGTGGTAGCACAGCGTCAAGCCGTTCTCCTTCATCGTCTGGCCGATCGAACGCATGCGCTCGAACAGCGCTTCCCAGGTCGCCGTGCTCTCGCGCACCTCTTCGCCGACATAAGGAATAATAGCGTAGGCGGCGCCGATCGTTTTCAAGTAAGCGATTTCACCATGCAGATCATTGATCAGGTTGTCCAAGTTGACATGGCTGCCGATCGCAGTCAGTTTCAACTCGTCCAGAAGCTCGCGCATGCGGTCTGCCGGCACGCCGGCATAACCTGCGAACTCGACGCCTTCATAACCCATCTCGGCGATCTGGCGAAGTGTGCCTTCCATGTCGCTATTAGCGGCTTCGCGCACGGTGTACATTTGCAAGCCGATTCCCATCTTGCTCATCGTAGCACTTCCCTTACAGTTTTATATCGTACTAGAACCCATTATAGGAATATTGCAATCCATATACAATGTAGGATATGGTTATGACATGAACAATTCTGCTATTACTATTGCCAAGCCCGAGGTAAGAGTACGGATGTGCGGCTACTCTTACCATGCCCAGCCTTTCTATACCGAAGAACGCCATGGTCTAGCCACCTATCTGTTCCGCGTCCAGACCGAAGGGCATGCGCACGCCCTCGTGGACGGCGAGATGTGCCCGGTCGGCCCCGGCGATCTACTGCTCTTTCAGCCCGGAGACATGTACCGGCTGCAGGTCAGCGAAGTGCAGCATCCGACCCGGGGCACAATGCTGATGAGCGGCGACTATTACCTCGCCTGCGACGGCAGCTGGGTCGATCAGTGGTGGAGCCGCAGGCCGCGCCAGCAGTTGATCCGGATGGCCGACGACGACAAGCTGCTCGCGCTCTGGCGGTTGCTGCTGCTGGAGAAGCGGCGGCTGGAGGCGGAGAACGAGGAGCTCACCGCGAGTTTGCTAAAATCGCTATGTCTCAGCTTCGACCGGCTCGCCGGCGAGATCCGCAGCACCCCCGGCAAGCCCTTCATCGCCTCGCGCATGAAGAGCTTCATCGAGGAGCACGCCACCACCGCCTTCAAGCTGGAGGACCTGGCAGCGCATATCGGTCTGAGCGAGTCGCGGACGGCCCATCTCTTCAAGCAGTGGCACGGCATGACGGTCATCGAGTATGTCCATGAAGTGCGGCTCGCCATCGCCGAAGAAAGGATCCGCTACAGCTCGCTGACGCTGGAGCACATCGCCGAGAGCTGCGGCTTCCGCAGCTACTCCTACTTTTTCCGGGTCTTCCGGCGCAAGTTCGGCCTCTCCCCTGCCGACTACCGCCAGCAGGCCAAGCTGTAGCGTCTTGGCTGGATGCCCTTCTTCAGAATCGATACTGCGCCCATCGGCGCTTCGGAGGGCAGCCTGCAAACGCTACTGGACCTCCTCGATCTTTGCCTCCAGCCGATCAGGGTCGGGGATATGAACCATCTTGTTGCGGATGGCGATCAGGCCTTCCTCCTGCAGCTCTAGCAGCACCTTCGTCACCGTCTCGCGCACCGAGCCGACCATATCCGCGATCTGCTGGTGTGTCAGCTTGACCTCGATCAGCGAGCCCGTCCCGGACGCATCCGGCTTGCCGCGCTCTCCGGCCATCCGCAGCAGGCGTTTGATGATTCGCGTGCGTACATTGAGGAACGTCAGATCATAGATCTGCTGGTTGGCCCGCCTCAGCCGCTCCATCGTATAGTTCAGCATATGGAGCGCGAGCCGGGGATGGGCCTCGATCAGCCCTTCAAAATCCGGCCGCCGCAGCGCCAGCAGCTTCACCTGCGACATCGCCTCGGCCGTTGCCGAACGCAACAGCCCCGGCTTCATCAGCGCCATCTCCCCGAAGAAGTCGCCGTCCTGCAGCACCGCCAGGATCACTCGCTTGACCCCGTCAAAGTTGTAGATATGTACGGAGCCGGAGAGGATAAAATAGATCTCGTCGCCAACATCCTCTTCGATGAATACAATCGCATTCTTCTTCAGCGTCCGCTCGTGCATCCATGGCATCACCTGAGCCAGCACTTCCGGCGCCAGCTCCCGAAAAAACGGGATCCTCTCCCTCAGCATCTCCTGGTTCACTTCATCCCCACCTTCACAAAAGCCTGCTTACATGGTTCGACACCTTCCCGCAAGGTTCCTCCTCTGCCGCAGGTATCGTAGACATCTGCGATGCGGGTGGAAAATTATATGGGATTGGGCGCCAATGTTCATCTGCCAAGAAATTTGGAATGGATTTTTCTGTTAATTCATGATAATCTATACACAGCTTAGCGATAAGCCAGTTCCTGACACGAAGGGAGTGTTTTATTATGGCAGCTACTTATATGGTGGTTTACTCATAGAACTGAATAGCAGGCGTTTGCAAAGTAATCCCCACAAAGTGGAGCAATGACATCGAAGCTTAATCAGATACTTTGCGGGGGGCCCCGGAAACATAGGGGAAAAGCGGGAAAGTACCCGGATTCTTTGCTATGCCATCCAAAGTAACCTTTCGTGAATATTGCTGTTTGCAAGATACGATGAAGGTCGTATCTTTTTTGCGTCCTGATGCCGCGACAGCAGCTTCTCTATGAGGCTGCTTGTCCGCGGCATTTTTGCGTCCAAAAAAACAGATGAACAAGGAGCGACTGCGCACACATGATGAATCAGAACGAAGAAGAACAGAAGCTGGAAGAAATGAAAATGAAGCACGAAACGCTGAACGATGTGTTGGGGCTATTACTAGAAACGAATATTATCGGCGCCGATTACCAAGTCATGTCATTGCGCGGCGGGACGGTGGGGAATGTGCAACTGGTAACGGGTGTAGCCGAAACCGCAGATGGGGAGAAGCTGCCGTTCCGGATCGTACTCAAAACCCAGAAAAAATGGGAGCGTTACGGCGACCCTGGCTCATGGCGCAGGGAATATGATCTGTATGCGTCTGAGTTAGGAGCAACATTCTCGGCCAGCTTCCGATGGCCGACGTGTTATCACGCCGAGATCAACGCCGAGGAAGATGAGACCCGGCTGTGGCTGGAATACATCGATGGCGTAACCGGCTTGTGCCTGACTGGCGATATGTATGAACAGGCCGCACGGGAGTTGGGGCGTTATCAGGGCAAGCTGTATGCCGAGCAGCCAGCCGCGCTGCAGAGTCTGACCAACCTGAGCCATGCGGATCTCATGAAACAGACCTACCTGCATTACCGGTCATGGCCTGTCGTCTACGATTATATACGCTCGGAGGGCTGCGCTCTCCCGAAGCATCTGCGGCAGATGCTCATCGATATTGATGAACGCTCAGACGAGATTTTCGCCCGCATCGAAAAATTGCCCCTCGTGCTGTGCCACAGGGACTTCTGGGTGACCAACCTCATCTACGCGGACGGTACATTTGCCATCATCGATTGGGATACAAGCGGCTGGGGCCGCCTGGGCGAGGACATCGCCAGCCTGATCGCCGATGAAGCGGATACCGATCACATGGTCGAGTATTACCAGCGATGTGTGCCTGCATATTATAGAGGCTTCTCGGAATATGCCGAGGCTCCGCCTGTCTCCGAGCATTGCGTCTACGAGTTGATCCTTCTTATGTTCGGGTACAGGTTGGTGGAATGGTACATCCACGCCGAGTCGGATGGCACGAGAGGGACGCATCTCCGGACACTTCAGAAGATTCATGAGATGAAGAACGGTTCTGCGCAAGGCTAAAGACTAACCGTAACGGAACTCACAGCCGGGAGAAGGGGCGCCCCACGTCATCAAATGATAATGGAGGGAAGCCCCTTCTAATTCTCAATTAAATCTGACGGCTTATAGTATTCACAAGCCAATTTACTGAAATCCGAATCCCAAGTAAACCTTGATTTCAAAATCCAACACAGTTCAATGATGACTGCTGAGCTTATAAGCAACTTATATTTACCACTATCAATCAAAATAGTCATCAACTGCTTGCCTTGCTGCGTTTATATCTGAATCAATATCTGACTTGAGCATGCCAGCAATGTCGGATAGTTTTTTCTTTGTTATTACATTAAGCTCAAACTGGCCGTTTTCAAGACTGACAAATTCCAGTTGATCGCCTTCTTGAACGTTTAACTTCTCCCTTAGCGCTGCTGGAAAGGTTAATTTGCCCTTTTGATGTAATCTTGCCAGGTTCGATACGGACACGGGTAGCGCCTATTTCGATCAAAACCCTACTCGGAGCAGGTCCTACGGACACACGATCCGTTATGTGCTGGTTTTGGGCTCGTGAAGCACCATTTTTAGACCGATAACGGATTCTCTGTCCGCAAGCAGCTCTAAAACACGCCCATGCTCGAAATAAGGGCTACGGTGTCCGCTCGTAAGTAAATGCAGTCAGGGAGCCACTTCGTGGCCCCCACAATTTTATACTTATCTGTTCAAGGTGAAACGGCTACGCCGTCTTTTGATGGCGTCGCAAGTTTCATTCCGGAGATTTATAAGCTGATATATGTGTGAAACATATAAACTCTTATAAATCAAGGTGAAACGGCTAACGCCGTCCTTAAAGGACTGGGAACAACTTGATCTCCGAACTGAAAGCTGAGGGGAAGAAAAATGCGTTGCAGCTCTGCGGACGACCGATTCCTGTTTATGCTCATCAGTTATAACTTGACTCCCAGGAATCATATACGCTATTAAAAAACTCCCTTCTATTTGCAAACAACGCAGATAAAAGAGAGTAATTTTAAACATTCAATAGTAGTTGCACGTTAACTGGAAACCATCATGCAGCCGATGCCAAAAACCCTTATCTATCAAGGGTTTCCGGCATCAAGTCGCATCATTTCAATCCAGCCTATTCCCACTCAATCGTAGCCGGCGGCTTCGACGTGACGTCGTAGACGATCCGGTTGACGTTGTCCACTTCGTTGACGATCCGCACGCTGATCTTCTCCAGCACGTCCCAAGGAATGCGCGCCCAGTCGGCGGTCATGCCGTCGATGGAGGTGACGGCGCGGATGCCGACGGTGTAGGAGTACGTACGGGCGTCGCCCATGACGCCGACGCTCTTCATGTTAGGCAGCGCCGTGAAGTACTGCCAGATCTCGCGGTCGAGGCCGGCGGCAGCGATCTCTTCGCGCAGGATCGCATCCGACTCGCGGACGATCTTCAGCTTGTCCTCGGTCACTTCTCCCAGCACGCGGATCGCCAGACCCGGTCCCGGGAACGGCTGGCGGTGCACGATCGCATCCGGCAGACCGCATTCCTCGCCGACCTTGCGGACCTCGTCCTTGAACAGCGCCTTCAGCGGCTCGATCAGCTTGAACCGCATGTCCTCAGGCAGACCGCCGACATTGTGGTGCGATTTGATCGTCTGTGCCGTCGCCGTGCCGCTCTCGACGATGTCGGTATAAAGCGTGCCCTGGGCCAGGAAGTCAAAATCGTCCAGCTTGGCCGACTCTTCCTCGAAGACGCGGATGAATTCGTTGCCGATGTTTTTCCGTTTGAGCTCGGGATCGGAGATGCCATGCAGCTTGTCCATAAAACGGTCTTGCGCATCGATCTTGACGACCTTCATGTCGAACTTGCCGACGAAGGTCTCCATGACGCTCTCGGCTTCGCCCTTGCGAAGCAGACCATGATCGATGAACATGCAGGTAAGCTGATCGCCGATCGCCTTGTGGATCAGGATCGCTACGACAGACGAATCAACACCGCCAGAGAGCGCACACAGCACCTTGCGGTCTCCGACTTCCTCGCGGATCTCCCGGATCGTGTCGTCGATAAAGGTCTCCATGCTCCAATTGCCTTCGCAGCCGCAGACCTCGTACAGGAAGTTGCGGATCATGTCGTTGCCGTTGATCGAATGGCGCACCTCCGGATGGAACTGTACTGCGAAGAACTTCTTCTCCGGATGACTCATCGCCGCGATCGGCGCGCTCGGCGTGCCTGCATCCAGCTTGAAGCCTTCCGGCAGCGTCACGACATGGTCGCCGTGGCTCATCCAGACCGACTGTTTGGTCTCCAGACCACGGATCAGCTGCGAGCCCTCCATGAAGTCCACCTCGGCCTTGCCGTATTCACGCTTGCCGGCACGCTGCACCTGGCCCTTCAGCTGATGCGACATCAACTGCATGCCATAGCAGATGCCGAAGATCGGAATCCCCAGATCATATACCGCAGGATCGACCAGCGGCGAGCTCTCTTCGTATACACTTGCAGGACCGCCGGAGAAGACGATGCCTTTGGGCTGCAGTTCCTTGATGCGCTCGATCGTCGTGTTGTAAGGCAGCAGTTCGCTGTACACGCCCAGATCCCGGATCCGTCTGGCAATCAGCTGATTATATTGTCCGCCGAAGTCGAGGACAACGATTATTTCATTTGGCTTTTCCATTCCCGAGCCTCCCTCAATTCATAACGAATATTATATCGAATCTTCGCGAAACGAGTCAAGGGATTCCTACGCTTCTCCCGCAGCCTGAGGCGGATCTGATACCAATAACGAAGTGCCGCTCAGAGAATGCGGCTCCTCGTGCAGCTTATAACTAACATACTCTTGTATACAGCTCCCCGTTTCCTGTCAGCGGGTTAAACCTCCAGGCCGTGCAAATGTTATTGGGCTCGCCACCCGTGTCCGTCCCGCCTTCGGTCCTAATATTGACCGTGCTTGTCGATGCGTCCCAGGCGATGTCAGCCCCGAGCTCATCGGACAAAAAGCGGATCGGAAGCATAATGCTGTTTGTCACAAGCTGCGCGGGCTGTGCCAGTTTTACTGCCCGAGTCTCTCCCTCAGTACTAACCGTCGCATCCGTCTTGCCCAGCGTGATGGTAATGGTCTTCCCATTTTTGGTAACCGTAGCGGCTTTGGCTTCCTGATCCCAATTCGTTGCAGCGTCGAACAATTGCGCCACAAACCGCAACGGCACCAACACTGTCCCCTTGACATTAACCGGCTGAACCGAATCCCCGGCGATCTCTCCGTTCACCCGCAGGGTTATTCCCGCCGCGTGCGCCAGCGGCGCCGCGAGTAGTGCGACAATCAGCATCACACTGACGAAAACCCGTTTCCCTTGGTTTTTCAAACTGATCAACCTCCTTATCATTATTTGCTGGCCGACTGATATGTCGATACACCTGCCTTCCCAGCCTTATGATATGAGTTAATTATTTACAAAAGAGCGATCCACCGAAAGCGCCTGGGGTACCAAATTAACCAATCGTTGGTCCTAAAGAACCGGAGGACCCCGCCACCGCCAGCTCGCTCCGCAGCTCGGCCAGCAGCTTACGCAGCAACTCCGGCTCGGGATATCGCCTGTACGAGACGGCAAAACGCGCCTCCTCTTCTAAGCAGATCAGCTTCATCAGCGCCGATGCGGCTGCAGGCCGGAGCGCCAGCGAGCTCGCGTACTCTCGGCCCGACCAACTGGGCGGCCGGACGCCGTGCGTGCGCTCGACCTGCCGCAAGGCGCGGCCGATGACCGTCAGCAGCCGGCGGCGAGTCGGGCGTCCTAATCTGCACGAGCGGTCATAGCCGCGCAACGCCCAGCCGAGTGCAAGCTGGTCGCGCCTGCGCCACCCCAAGACCGCTGCTGCAGACAGAGCCAGCCCGCCGGCCAGGACGAGCGCCGCCACTCCAGCTGCCCGGACGGAGCCAGCGCCGATGTCGGCAAGCGTCCGCTCTGCCTGGTCAATGACCGGCTGCATCCGCTCTGCCGCCTGACGGAGGCCGCTCGCTACTCGCTGGATCGTCCAAACGCCGAGGCGTTCCGCAGCATACCATACCCTGCCGCTGAATCGCCCTGCCCATGCTTTGGCCGGACCAGTCGCTTCATATCCCGCCTCGCTGGGGATAGCGGCGGTCTCGGCAGCCGCGGCTACCGTACGCCAGCCTGCCGGCGGCGTCGGATCAAAGGCGACCCAGCCGCTGCCTGCGATATAGACCTCGACCCAGGCATGCGCGTCGCGCTGACGGACATGGGCGCGATAAGCGTAAGCTGTCAGCTCGTCCGCTACCGTCGTCGACGCAGCGAGCTCTCCCGGCTCCAGTGGCAGCGTCGGCGAAGCGAAGCCTTTGACCCAGCGCGCCGGGATATCCAGCGTGCGCAGCATAATCGTCATCGCACTGGCAAAATGTACGCAATAGCCCGCCTGCTGCTCAAATAAAAAGTGGTCGACGAAGTCCTGCCCCTGCGGAGGGACGGAGGTATCATCCAATGTATACCTGTAATTCTCCTGCAAATAGCGCTCAATCGCCGCTGCCCTGGCGTAATCGTCCGATCCGGCGGGGGCGGCGACGTCACGCGCAAGCTCAGCCGTCCGCTCCGTCACGGACACAGGAAGCTGAAGCGCATCCGTCAGAGCAGGTGCCTGGGCGCTGCCAATCTCAGCAGGCGCTGCATGCTCTTGGCCGTGTGCGGGCCGATTCGGGGTACCCGTCCGGCTGCGGAACTCCAGCTCCACGGCTGCGACAGCCGCGCGCTCACTGCCCGGGAACAAGCTGTCCGTGCGCAGGTCGCGCCTATACGACAGGCTCGCCTGCCCGTCAGCCGCTCCACGGAGCTGCAGCACCCGTGTATCCGCACCTCCGGTAAACAGCGGCAAGGAGGCATCCGGATCGGCGTAGGTCAGCCTGACCCGGACAGCATCTGACAGCGATAAAGCCGCTCCCTCCACACCCGTCCCGCTTGCGCCGGCCGCTGCCCTGGTCCGGTCCTCCGCAAAAGAGCGGTCAAGCGGCGACTCGAGCCGCTCCTCGAACGGCACGGACCAGCCGCGGCCGTCATAGAACGGTTTGGCTTCGCCGCGCCAGTACGCGACAGGCGTTGTCGTATCGGCGATGAATACTATGCTATCATTCATTGCGAGCGGGGCTCCAAGACGGCTGTCATCCCCGCCATAGCCGATCTGCGCGAACCTCCCGGACAGGTCTGACGCCGACGTGCCGCTCGCCCGCGAGTGGGTCTGGCGGCCCGCCATGCTCAGCAGCCATGCCTCGCCTTGCTCCTGCAGCCCAGCCGCCCATGGAGCAGGGCTGGGTGCCGCAGGTCTGTCCGAGGCTGCCCACCAGCCGGTGCCCAGCAGCAGCGCCACGGCAAGCGCCCCCGCTCCCAGCCCCTGCAGCGGCAGCTCTCTGCGGGGTTCGGTGAGGCGCAGATAGGCCGTCGCCCGGTTCCCGGACCTGCGGCAGCACGTGAGCGCGACGGTCAACAAGCCGCCGATGCAGACCACTCTAACCAGGGGCAGCATCGCATCATGCCCGAACCACCATTCCAGCTGGAGCAGGAACAGCCCGGTAGCCAGCGCCAGCCCCGCGCCCCAATAACGCAGCCACATCAGCGACTGGATCGCACAGGAGAGTGCCATGCAGCCTGCCAGCAGCACACCTGTACGCAGTTCAGCTGAAAGGATCCACTGGCGAGCAAGTACCGATTGGAGGTCCGCCCGCAGGATGGAGACCATGTTCGGCAGCCAGCTGCCGATGCCATCGATCCCATAAAAAAGCCAAGGCACTGCGACGATCAAGCCAAACGCCAGGACGAACGGCAGCTTTCGCCAGGACAGGACTACACAGCCGGAGGCGAGTGCAAAAGCGACTGCACCCATCACAACATCGACACGGGTCAGATCCGTCCATGCGCTCAGATACCGCAGCGGCAACACCCACTCGCAGAGCAGCCCGAACAGCAATGCACTCGTCAACAGGCGAAAACCTAGCGACGGTGGCGCATCGTGTTCGGCGGAGTCTCCAGCTCCCGAAATCCACGGGACATGATGTTCATCTGCCGACGGTTCAGGTAATCCCCGCATCGGCCACTCCCCCTTCCTCCAACTGCAGGAGTGGTCCGCGGCCATTCGCCAAGCTCCAGCTTCTTGTGCAGACGTTAGCCATGTCACGCCGGGAGCCGCCGCCTCCCATCGTTACGGCCTGCTTCCCGTCCGTGACCAGCCACACCTCCAGCGGAATGCCGATCATGGCGGCCTCGTTTGTCCATTCCTCTGCTCCCACACGGTCGCTGGTGATGATGAGGAGCGAAGCCCCCCGCTCATATCCCCCCGGCAACAACGACTTCAACGAAAGACGTACAGCCGGATGCGCTGCCGGGCGGACTGCCGCCAGCGCCAGCTGCACCCGGAATACGTCCGTCTCCCCGCCGCGCAGCCACCCCCCGCTCCCGGTTATGCACAGCTCAGCTCCTCCTTGCCGCTGCGACATATACGCGCCCAGCGCCAATCCGGCACAGGCGTCCAGCAAGCGCTCACCTGCCGGCGTGGACTCCCCATAGGTGTCCAGCAGGATAAGCAGCGGCGCAGCCGCTTGATCAGCCGACAGCCGGGTCAGCCAGCCCCTGCCCTTGGCCGCCGACCGCCAGTCCAGATGCCGGAGCGGATCCCCAGCCGCATAGGCCCGACGCTCCCATCCGCTGCCAGGGCGCCTCCCATGCTTCTGATGCTCCGCAGCCATCCCTGCCCCCATACCGTAGCCGCCTTCCTTGGGGAACGCGCCGGTCAAAGGCGCCGGAGCAACCCAGAGGCAGCTCTCCGCCGCTACGGTCAACTGCCGCTCGCGCAGACCGAACAGATCTCCTGCCGTCAGGACCGGCGGCCGGAAGCGATAGGCGCCACGCGGCAGTCCCGTCAGCGTATAGCCGATGCTCCACTCCCGGCGCAGCCCAGGAAATACCAGCCTCCTGTACGCCACTGCTGCTCCGGTCTGTCTATTCTCACTGACCAGTTCCTCCCTCACCGTCACCCATACCAGCGGCAGCTGCGGCGGCGAGCGGAAGGTCAGCCTGACCGACACCTCTTCGCCGCAATGGATGACTTCACACTCCACATGCCGGCTTACCGTCACACCTCGCAGCGCCGTCAAGGGCAGCAGCAGCGCTCCTGCGATTAAGGCCGTCAGGGTAGACAGTGCGAGCCACTCGGCTGCAGTCCCCCGCTCACGGACAGCCAGGGCCAGCCCGCTCCAGATCAGGATCAGCACGAGTATGCGGCACAGTCCTTGCCAGCGTGAGCGGCGGATATCCGGCTGCTGCGATGCATCCCAGGAATGCTGTGACTGGGTTGACTGCTGAAGCACGCTCATGCACGCCCCCGTCCCGTGCTGCCCGCCTGGATCGGGAGCGTCACCCGGGAGAGGATGCCGCCCAGGATATCGGCTGCCCGCTCGCCCCGATGCGCGGCTTCCGGCTGGAGCCTTAGCCGGTGTGTGAGGACGCTGGCGGCTGTCCCTTTGACGTCGTCAGGGATAAGATAGCCGCGGCCTTCGATATAGGCGCTGGCCTGGGCCGCCCGCAGCCAGTCGCGTGTCGCCCGCGGACTGGCCCCCAGCCGCAATCCTGCCGCCGACCGCGTCATCCGGACGATCTCGACCATGTAAGCGACAAGCGCCGGATGCGCATGCACCTGCTGCGCCTCCCGCTGCATCGCCGCCCACTCCTCCAGCAGCAAAAACGGTCGAAGCGTCTCTGTTCGCTTGTGGCCGCTCCCCTCGGCCAGCATGCGGATCTCATCCTCGGCTACCGGATAACCGACAGACAGACGGACCATGAACCGGTCCAGCTGTGCGGCTGGCAGCGGATAGGTACCGTCCTCGACCGCAGGATTCTGGGTCGCGATCAGCGTGAACGGCTCCGGCAGCCGTCTTGTCTCCCCGTCCACGGTCAGACTGCGCTCCTCCATCGCCTCCAGCAGCGCTGATTGTGTCCGAGGCGCCGCACGGTTAAGCTCGTCGGCGAGTACCAGGTTGGCCATGATCGGACCCTCCCGGAACACAAAATCGCCGCGCCGCGCATCCCAGATCGAGCTGCCCGTCACATCGCCCGGCATCAGATCCGGGGTAAACTGGATACGGTTGTAAGTGCCGCCGATCACCCGGGCCAGCGCCTGCGCCAGGACCGTCTTGCCGACGCCGGGCACATCCTCCAGCAGGATATGGCCGCCAGCCAACAGCGCAGTCATCGCCATGCGTACCGTCTCTTCTTTGCCCAGCAGCACCGCAGCCACGCGTGCCTGCATGCGCGCAAGCTGCTTCGATGCCTCCCGGGGCCATGCAGCGGCTGCCCGGCCGTCGTCTTCGGGGATTGCCTCCCATGCAAATGACATCCTTGTCATCGTATAATCCCTCCTGTTATGAGACCTTCTATCAATAGTCTGCACAGATTGAGAGATTCTTAGACTTGTAGGCGCGCAAAAGAACCCCGGAGCAGGAAGCTGCGGACACAGGTGCACCTATTTGGGCCAAAACCATTGGTTAGCAGGCGTTTTCGGACACAGCATCCGTTATTCGCCGCATTTGGGGGTTAATCGAGCAGCTTTGGGAGGAATAGCGGATCGTCTGTCCGCGTAAGCGATGTAAGTGAGGCTAATGTCAAAAATAGACGCTACTGGGTCCGTAAGCTACCCCTAAGCTACCTGGATATAGGCGGGACTTGCAGTCTACCTGCGATTGCGGACACAGGTGCGCCTATTTTGGCCAAAACCGTTGGTTAGCAGGCGTTTTCGGACACAGCATCCGTTATTTGCTGCACTTGGGGGTTAATCGAGCAACTTTGGGAGGAATAGCGGATCGTCTGTCCGCGTAAGCGACGTAAGTGAGGCTAATGTCAAAAATAGACGCTACTGGGTCCGTAAGCTCAATTCCCTAAGGGGTGCGGGGTGCGGAGTGCGGGGTGCGGGGGGCGCCAATCCAGGCGACACAACAACTCCGCGGCAGATCGGCAAGGGGTACCGGACAACCGGCAGCCCCTAAGAGATCGAGCGCCTTGCAGCAAAGCTCAGCCCTTCGCCGGCTCCAGCTCGGTCCGGATATATTCCAGTGCTTCCTCCACATGGTCTTTGACGCGGACCTTGCGCCATTCCCGTACGAGCACGCCGTCCTTGTCGATGATGAAGGTCGAGCGCACGATGCCCATGTACTCCTTGCCGTACATCTTCTTCAGCTGCCAGACACCATACTGCTCCGCCACCTTATGCTCCTCGTCAGCCAGCAGCAGGAAGGGCAGATCGTGCTTGGCGATAAATTTGTCGTGCCGCGCCGCCGAATCCGTGCTGATGCCCAGGATCACCGCACCCGCGTCGGCATAGTCGCCGCTCCGGTCGCGAAAATCACAGGCCTGTGTCGTACAGGTCGCTGTCATATCCTTGGGATAGAAATATAATACGACGTGTTTGCCGCGATAA
This sequence comes from Paenibacillus jepli, assembly GCF_047238105.1. Lineage (NCBI taxonomy): Bacteria > Bacillati > Bacillota > Bacilli > Caryophanales > Paenibacillaceae > Paenibacillus > Paenibacillus jepli. Next base: position 4,713,129 of record NZ_JBDFMD010000001.1, on the reverse strand, counting down.
TCCGACAGCTTGACCCGCTGCCCGCCGCTCGCTTCCAGTTCAAAATCCGGTGCGGGTTGTCCAACTTCAATCGTCATGTCATGCTCCTCCTCTATTGCTATTCCGGGCCTTGCCGATGCCAGTACCAACATAGCAAAGTTTCCCTTCCATTTCAAACCGGGGTGGCTGTTAGAACATTCCCCTTAGTTAATTGCCGTCAAGATAGCAAAAAGACAGGCTCGCATTACGAGCCTGCCCCGCGGTACCGGCTGACGCCGTGATTCCATACTGCAAGACCAATCGCCAGGAAGACAACGCCGACCAACGGCGTCAGCATCGCCATCGAGCCTTCAGCTCCAGTCCGGTCCAGGAAATACGAGGCCGGGTAGACGCCGACAAACGCAAACGGCAGCACCCAGGTGAGGATGAAGCGGATCGTCTTGTTGAAGATGCCGACCGGATAACGGCCGTAGTTCTGGATATTGTACATCAGCGGCAGAATCCCTGTCGGCGAATCCGAGTAAAAGGCAATCGCCGTCAGCGCAATGTACAGTCCTGCATAGATCATCACCGAGCTGATCACAAGTGCGGTCATAACGAGCAGATCGAGCCATTCGAACGGCATGCCGAGCTGAGACCAGGAGATGCCGACGATAATCGCACCGATCACCGAGCCGATGAGCGACGGCGGGTCCATATTTTCCAGAACGATCTGCACCAGATTGTGCGCTGGCCGCGTCAGCACGCGATCCATCTCGCCTTTGACAATATACCGATCGCTGAAGCTCCATAAGTTGAAGAACGTATTAAAGATGCCATACGGAATCATGAAGTAACCATAGACGAACACGACCTCCGCCTGTGACCAGCCGCCGAGGGATTCAGTGTGCTGGAAGACGACGAGGATGAAGATCAGGTTCAAGCCCTGAAACATCAGATCGCTCAGCACCTCGATCCAAAAATCCAGGCGGTAGGTAAGACGGGTTTTGGCGTAATTTTTCATGTACTCCCAGAACAATCCCATGACAAACAACATAACCTAACCCCCCTGTACGAACAGCCGGGTGCGCGCTGCCCGCCACACGGCCCAGATCGGCAGCGCCAGCAGGACGCACCACAGCACTTGCAGTCCGAATACCGACCCGGCCTCCGAGATCGGCGTCCGCCCGGTAAAGACGGAGCTCGGCAGATACGTGATGGCTTGAAACGGCAGCCACTGCATGATGCCCTCCAGCCAGCCGGGGAAGAAGCTCATGGGGATGATGACTCCGGAGAACAGGTCCACCAGCACGCGTTTCATTCGGATAAGTCCGGTATTGTTCTCTACGAAGAAAGCAAACAGGCCCGTCAGCATGTTGATCTGGGTATTGATCAGGAAGCTGAAGAACAGCATGACGAGATACCAAGCCCATACGACCGGATCGGTAGGCAGGGTCACAGGAAAGATGAGGCAGACCACCACCATCCCCGGCACCATGAACAGCAGCAGACGGAAGAGCCCTTCCCCCAGCCCCTGCATCAGCTTGACCATGAGATACGAGTACGGGCGGATGAACTGGATCGCGACGCTGCCATCACGGATCTCGTCGGCAATCTCCCGGTCAAGATTATTGAAGTAGAAGGCACGCGCCATCCACGAAACTGCGATATAGGTGGTCATCTGGTTGATCGTAAACCCGCCAAGCACCTCCTGGCTCCCGTAGATGGCTTGCCACAGGAAGTAATAGGCGCCGATATTAATGGCATAAATAATAATCCCGCTATAATAATTGACCCGGTAAGCCAGCATCATCAAAAAACGGATCCGGATAATATCTAGATAGGCCGGGTTCATGAGGACTTCTTCTCCGTCTGATAGATCTCGCGGACGATCTCGTCGGTGTTGGTCTCAAAAATCTGGATGTCGCGGATATCGCCTATGCTGACGACACGAGCCATCGCTTCCGAGACATTGACCTCTACCGGCAGCCACATGACCGCCGTCACATCATTGGCCAGCTTCCACTGGACGCCGCTCAGTCCAGCAGTAAGCGACTCCAGCTCCTGCAGATCGACCTGCGAGGCAAACTGGAACTGAATCTCGCGGCCTTTGCTCCACTTGCTCTTCAGATCGGTCAGATTGCCGTCGTAGATGATCTGCCCGTCATCGAGCATGATGACCCGCGAGCAGAGCGCTTCGATGTCCTGCAGGTCATGCGTCGTCAGCAGGATCGTCGTGCCGTGCTCCCGGTTCATCTCCTTCAGAAAATCCCGGATCTCGGTCTTAACGAGGATGTCCAGACCGATCGTCGGCTCGTCAAGGAACAGAATCGACGGGTTGTGCAGGAGTGCCGCCACCAGCTCGCAGCGCATCCGTTGACCGAGACTGAGCTTGCGGACGGGACGGTGCAGCAGATCGGCCAGCTTGAGCCGCTCTACCAGTTCGTTAAGCCGCTTGCGGTATTCGGCCTCCGGCACTTTGTAGACTTTGCGGAGCAGCTGGAACGACTCGATCACGCCGATGTCCCACCACAGCTGACTGCGTTGACCGAAGACGACGCCGATGCCTCTGACGAATGCCTCTCTTTCTTTGTGCGGGATGAAGCCATTGACCCGAAGTTCCCCTGAGGTCGGTACGAGAATTCCAGTCAGCATCTTGATCGTCGTCGATTTGCCGGCGCCATTCTCGCCGATGTACCCGCAGATCTCCCCTTGGGGGATCTGGAAGCTGATGCCTTTGACAGCTGTCACGTCGCTATACTCCCGTTTGAACAGATCTTTCATCGCGCCAGCCAGACCTTCGCGGTTCTTTTGGACGCGGAATTGTTTTTTGAGCCGATCTACATCGATCGCTATGTTGGCAGACACGGTTTCCGCTGACCCCTTTCACTCGACATTTCCCGGGAAATTGTGAGAGTTCTTTAACGCCGTTCAAAAAAACTTGATAAAACACTATCCGACAAACTATAATTTAATGATATGTAATCATACATGATTTCTGTCCAGCCGTAAACATCCGCCTTGTGGTCCGTGCGATTACTGCGGCGGTATGCGGGGTAGATAGTGATAAGACCCCGGTGCCTGCATGCAACCTCAATCCCGGCTACCTCGTCTTATGTATGAGGCACCTTATTTCTCCACTAACTACAAAAACCGACCATGAACTCAAATTACTGTCGAAGGGATGTATAGAAGAGAATGGACAGCAGAGTCAAGAAAAGAAAAAGACCTTGGAAATATGCGTTGTATGGCTTGCTCGTTGCTGTCGGCCTAGTAGGCGCGTATGCTGCATACCAGGCAGTCGGCGTCTACAATGCGCTGGATGGCCTGCAAAAGGATGAAACGGAATCGCGGTTCGAGCATTTACCTGTAGAACAAGTGAAGCTCCCTCCCAAGTGGGAAGGCAAGGAGCGTGTCAACATTCTGCTGCTGGGCGGCGACGCGCGCGACTCTGATGTGAATGGGATCGCCCGCAGCGACTCCCTGCTCGTCGTATCGGTCGATCCGCTCACGAAGAAGGCGCATCTGTTCTCGATTCTCAGAGACACCTACGTTGACATCCCCGGCCACGGCAAAGGACGGATCAACACCGCCATCACATCCGGTGGCCCGAATCTGGCGATGGAGACGGCAGGCAACCTGCTCGGACTCGATATCCAGTATTATGTGTACGCCGAGTTCGAAGGATTCAAGTCGCTGATCGACGCGATGGGCGGCATCGAGTTCGAGGTCGAGAAGAACATGCGTTATACGGATAACGCCGACGGCAACCGCTACGACATTGATCTGAAGAAAGGCCTTCAGGTCCTTGATGGCGACAAGGCCCTGCAATACGTAAGATTCCGTCACGACGCAATGTCCGACTTCTCCCGCACCGAGCGTCAGCGCAACTTTATGAAAGCCGTCGCCGGCGAGATGCAGTCGACCTGGAATCTGATTCGGATGAAGGAAATCCTAGAAAGCGTACAGCCATTCATCGAGACCAACCTGACGGTCAACGATATGCTGAAGCTGGGACAGCTCGGTCTTGGCATCAATATGGCCGGCTCGGCCCAGGTGCCGCCGATGGAGCTGATCCGCGAAGAGCGTGTCGGAGCTGCATCTGTCCTGATGCCCCGCAGTGTTGACCGTGTTCAAAAATATGTGGATGAGGTGCTTAACCAGGACGAGAGTATTGTCCCGGAGGAGCCCCAAACCGATAGTCCTGATGCTCGCGGCGGCTCCGTCCGTGCCGAGACCGAAGGAGCCGACATCGGCGAATAAGCAATCAGCAGGCCCGTTCCCGCGGATGCAGGGAATCGGGCCTTTTTCACCACCTAAACAACTAATGGAGGGTAATACTCATGGCAACAAACCAATCACGTCCGCGCTCCGCCCAGCTGTACGAGGAGGCGCTCCAGCATATCGTCGGCGGCGTCAACAGCCCTTCCCGCTCGTTCAAAGCAGTCGGCGGCGGCGCTCCCGTGTTCATGGAGCGTGCGGCAGGCGCCCACTTCTGGGATGTCGACGGCCACCAGTATATCGATTATCTGGCTGCATACGGCCCGATAATAACCGGCCATGCGCATCCCCATATTACCGAGGCCATCATCGCTGCGGCCCGCGCAGGTACGCTGTACGGCACCCCTACCGAGCTGGAGATCAAGCTCGCCCGGATGCTCAAGGACGCGATCCCGTCGATGGACAAGGTCCGGTTCGTCAACTCCGGCACCGAGGCGGTGATGACGACGATCCGGGTCGCCCGGGCTTTCACTGGCCGCAGCAAGATCATCAAGTTCGCCGGCTGCTATCACGGTCACTCCGATCTCGTACTGGTCGCTGCCGGCTCCGGGCCCTCTACACTCGGCATACCGGACAGCGCCGGCGTACCAGGCAGCATCGCCCAGGAGATCGTCACCGTGCCGTTTAACGATCTGTCCGCACTGGAAGAGGCGCTCGCCGCCTGGGGCGACCAGGTCGCTGCCGTGATGATCGAGCCGATCGTCGGCAACTTCGGCATGGTCATGCCCAAGCCCGGCTATCTGGAGTCGCTGTGCCGCCTGACCCGGGATGCCGGCGCCTTGGTCATCTACGATGAAGTGATCAGCGCCTTCCGCTTCCATTACGGCGCCGCTCAGACCTACGAGGCGTTCCCCGATGCCAGTGCTATCGAGCCCGACCTGACCGCGCTTGGCAAGATCATCGGCGGCGGTCTGCCGATCGGCGCTTACGGCGGCCGCAAGGAGATCATGGAGCAGGTGGCGCCGCTCGGGCCCGCCTACCAGGCCGGGACGATGGCCGGCAACCCGGCATCGATCTCCTCCGGCATCGCTTGTCTCGAGGTGCTCCAGGAAGCAGAGACCTACGAACGGATGGACCGTCTGGCCGCCGAGCTGACCGATGGCTTGCACCAGTTGGCTGCCCGATACAGCATCCCGGTGACGATCAACCGGATTCGCGGGTCGTTCTCGATGCATTTCTGCGACCATCCCGTAACCAACTATGATGAGGCTCAGGACACGGATGGCGAGCGGTTCGGGCGCTTCTTCCGTGAGATGCTGGACCGGGGCGTCTGCCTGGCTCCATCCAAATACGAAGCTTGGTTCCTGACCACCGCGCACACGGAGGAGGATATCGCTCAGACGCTGACAGCTGCTGAGCAGGCATTCGCTGCGCTCTAGAGTACACAATGGACTCCTATGCGACATACACCAAGAGAAGAGGCCGTCACCCTAGCCGGGCTGGACGGCCTCTTCTCTGCGTTCGCGAAGCAAGATGAAGGCTGTATACAGGCAGCACGCCAAAGCGATCCAGCCGCAGGCGTTAAATACTGCGCGCATGCCATAGGCCTCGCTGGCGAAGCCGCCGAAGAAGCTGCCGATGATACGCGCCACGCCGAGTGTAAGCAAGCCGTTAAGCGTCTGGCCGCTGGCCTTGAGCGACTTCGGCGCAACTTGATTGATATACATTGCAAGTGTGACTGTCAGGACGATAAAGATCAGCCCATGCAGCAGCTGAGTCGGCAGCAGCCAGATGGCACTGTCTGTCAGGGAGCAGATAAACCAGCGGGCAGCAGAGGCAAGCCCCGCGACCAGCAGCACTGTCGAGATACGGACCCGCTTGAAGATCCTGCCTGCCAGCAGCAGGAACGGGATCTCGCTGAGCGAGGAGATGAGCATCGACCAGCCCAGCAAGCCATTGTCTCCCCCGAGATCACGGAAATAGACGGGGAAGAACGAGTAATAATAACCCATCGTGATGTGCAGCACCAGACTGATCCCCATATACGTTACCAGCTTGCGATTCTTAAGCAGTACCCAGACCCGCTCGGTACTGCCAGGCGCCCGCCCCCCGGATACCCGAGGCAGCCGAATGAGGAGCAGCAGCCCCGCCAGCATGATGAGCGCATAGACGGGAAACATATAGCTGACATCCCTTGTCGCCAGCCAGCCGAAGAACACGGACATCGCTGCGAATCCAAAAGTACCGCCGAGCCGGATCGGCCCGAAGGTCCAGCGGGACTGCTTGTCCAGCTGCTCCAGCGTAATCGTGTCGCTGAGGGCAAAGATAGAGGTCTGGAAAAATGTAAACAAACAGACCATAAGCAGCAGATACACAAATGCCGTGGAGAACGGGAACATCAGCATGGCCACGCCGCTGCCCGCTAGCAATACGGCAAGAACGCGGTTCTTGGTGCGCGCCCGGTCGCCTACGGCGCCCCATACGGGCTGGGCCAGCACGGCGACCAGCGGCCCCAGGCTTAACAGAATGCCGATCTGTGAAGGCGACAACCCGGCGGATTGAAAGTAGACCGGCATATAGGTGCCGTACACAGCGTTGCCCATATAGATGACAGCATAAAAAATCAGAAAATAGTACACCATTCGAGCCCGGCTTTCTGCATTGGAGTCTTCCCATTATGCCACTGCAGCTGTATGTTGACAATGGATGCGGGAGAGAAACAGGCGGTGCGAGGACATTCCTCTCACCGCCTGCCAGCCTCTTACTCCAGTTTAAACGTCGACACCGAATGCTGCAGCTCCTCAGCCAGCTGTGCCAGCGACTGTGCCGTAGCAGCCGTCTCCTCACTGCTTGCCGCTGCCTCCTCAGTGACCGAGGAGATATTCTCTACCGCTGTCAATACCGTCGATGATTGTGCCGCCTGTTCTTCGCTCGCTGCAGCGATCTCGGCAACCTTCTGACCCGACTCGTCGACCATATCGGCGATGCTGCGGAAGGATTCGCCTGTCTTCTCGGACAGCACGGTGCTCTCCTGGACGGCAAGCACGCTCTGACGGGTATTCTCCTGCATGCCTTTGATGATGCCTGCGATCTGCTTGGTCGCCTCCCCGCTGCGTTCCGCCAGCTTTCGCACTTCATCGGCGACAACGGCAAAACCTCGGCCCTGCTCGCCGGCACGGGCAGCCTCGATGGCCGCATTGAGCGCCAGCAGGTTCGTCTGGTCGGCGATATCCTCGATCACCTCGATGATCTCGCCGATCTTTTGCGAGTCGCCTTCCAGTCTTCTCATCTGGCCGTTGACCTGCTGCATGCTCTCGACCGAGGAGCGGATCACCTCGCCGCCTTCGCGGGCCAGCGTCATCGTCGACTCGGCGATCTCCGATGCCTGCTCGGTATTCTGGGCTACGGAGTGAATCGCCGACGAGAGCTCGACGAACAGTTCATTGATGGTCTGGGCGGCATTGGCCTGATTGGCGCTGCCGCTAGCTACCTCCTGCGTGCTCGCAGAGATCTGCTCAGCTGCGGCGGATACACTCTGTGAGGAAGTAAGAATGCCGCCGACGATCGACCTCAGATTCTCTACCATGCTGTCGATCGCCATCGCCAGCTGGCCGATCTCGTCCTTCGTACGGATACCGATCGTCTGGCGCAGGTCGCCGTCAGCCACCCGGTTGACCAGCGAGGCTACTTTGCTCAGCGGGCCTGAGATGACACGTGAGATGACAGTGCCGAAGACGATGCAAAGGATGACGGCGGCTACGAGAATGACGATCGTGATGATACGGGAGCTGGCATACAGTCTATCCCCCTCAGCCTGAGCCTGTTCGGCCTCTTCAAGATTAAGATAGACGATATTGTTCAATTGTCCGATCAGCACCTCGCCCTGCTGGGTCAGATCACCGCGGATCAATACACTCATCTCATCCATACGGCCGGCTCTGCCGAGCTCCATCACATCGGCCGAAATCGTGTTATACGCCTCCCAATTTGACTCGAAGGGGGCGATCGCTTCACGGTTAGCCTCACTCAGCGTTGTCGTCCGGAAGACCGCGATATGCTCCTCCACGGCGTCGCTTAGCTCATCAAAGCGCTCTGCCAGCCGATTGCGCTCGTCAGCCGTTTCGGCGAGCAGCGAGTCGCGGATCACGACACGCATCTCTATGAATTTGCTCTGGGCTTGGAGAAGTTCCTTGACGGGAATCAGATTGTCTTCGTACATGATATCCAGGCTTTCATTCAGCTTCCCCATATTCAGCACGCCAAACATGCCCACAAACGCCATCATGACCGAGATAATCAAAAATGCCGAAATCAACTTCACACCGGTACGCAAGTTATACAACCATCTCATCTTGTCATTCTCCTTCGGGTCGCGATTAGACGACTTCAATGTAATATCATGCTGCTAACGATTTATCATCTTAATGATGCCGCCCGTCTCCAAAATCAATGCGACCTTGCCGTCGCCGAGAATCGTCGCGCCCGAGATGCCTTCCACCTTGCCGATATAGGAGCCGAGCGAGCGGACGACGATCTCGTGGTTGCCGATCAGCTCATCCACCGCAAGTGCGACGCGCTTCTCGGCACGGCCGATGATGACCAGCGGCCGGTAACGCCCCTCTGTCTCGGGCTCGGGATATCCGAAGTGCCGGTGGATGTGCACAACCGGGATCACCTGTTCGCGCAGGGTGAGCACCGGCACTCCGCGGATCGTCCGGATCGCCGCCTGCTCTACTCTGACGATCTCGGCCACGTTGCTCATCGGCAGGATGAAAGTTCGCCCGCCGATCGCTACGACCAGACCGGTCGTAATCGCCAGCGTCAGCGGCAGGCGAATCTTGAAGCGAGTTCCCGCGCCTCGTGCCGTGGAGATATCGATCAGCCCGTTCATTCGTTCGATATCGTTGCGGACGATATCCATCCCCACCCCGCGTCCGGATATGTCACTGACCTTGGCCGCCGTGGAGAGGCCGGGATGGAAGATCAGATTCACCGCTTCCTGCTCCGAGAGCTGAGCCGCTTCCGATTCGCTGAGGACGCTTCTGGATACTGCGGCCCGCCTCAGCTTGCCGGTATCGATGCCCGCTCCATCATCCTCGATGACCAGACTGACCTGGTCGTCCTCATGCGCAGCGGTGATCCGCAGCACCCCCTTGACCGGCTTGCCGGCCGCCCGCCGATCCTCGGGCGACTCCAGTCCGTGATCTACCGCATTGCGGACCAGATGGATGAGCGGATCACCGATCTCCTCGATCAATGTACGATCCAGTTCCGTGTCTTTGCCTTCGAGCAGCAGTTCGACTTCCTTGTCCAGCGAGATGGACAAGTCGCGGACGAGACGCGGGAACCGGTTGAACAGCTGTTCGATCGGCAGCATGCGCACCTTCATCACACTTTCCTGCAGCTCGCCGATCGTCCGTGTGAGGTGGTCGGAAAGCTGGCTGAACTCGTCGAACGCTTCATCAGGTCCGAATTTTTGGCGCAAGGTCTTGCCAGCCTGCTGGATCCGCGTCTGATCGATCACCAGTTCGCCGACCAGGTTCATCAGCTGTTCGAGTCGCTCGATATTGACCCGAATCGACGACGTCTTCGTTTTTTCTGTGCGTACGCTTGATATTGCCGGCTCGGGGATGCTCGACTCTTCTTCGACGACCACCCCCTCGGGCAGCATCTGCAGTTCCTCAAGTACAGCCGTCTCCAGGGCGACTTGATCGACATCCATCATCCCCGCCGCCAGCTCCGTCAGCTCTTCCGCCTTCAGACTCGTCGAGACGAGCCAACGCGCCGTTGATGCATCCTCCGGCGTCTCGTCAGTCTCCTCCCGCCAGATCAGCTCGAGCAGCTCCTCCAGCCTGCGGCCGATGATCTGGAACCTGGCATACCGCATCTCGCAATGCTCCGACAGCTGTAAAGTCATCCAGAGAAGCTGTCGCTTCTTGTCCTCAGCGGCCACGAAGCTCTGATAGACCTCGTACGGCAGCAGCGGCGCCTCCATGACCGTCGCTTCACTGGCTTCCCTGTATTCTCCCAATTCCCGGATGATATCCGACATGTCGGATCGTTCTTCATGGCGTTCCGTGATTTCGGCCTGCAGCAAGCGCAGTCCATCCAGCGCCCCGAAGAAGAGCGTAACCAACTGCTGCGTCACCTGCAGCTCATGACTGCGCAGCCGCTCCAGCAGATGCTCCATTTCATGGGTCAGATTTTTGAGCTTTATGTAGCCCATCGCCGCAGAAGAGCCTTTGAGGGTATGCGCTGCCCGAAACAGACGTTGGATGCCCTGATCTGTGCTGCCTTCGCGCTCCAGCGACAGCAGTTCTTCTTCAATTGTATGAATCTGCTCGCCCAGCTCCTCGAGGAAGATGTCACGAAATTCTGATAGGTCCAGCATGGGCTTCCCACCTCTTAGCTCTGTATAAGCACTTCGTCCAATTTAAGTATGCCTACCAAACCGCTTGTATTGATGCCTATCCCGACAAAGTAGGAACCGCTGATGCCTCCGACCCGCTCGGGCGGGGGCTGGATGTCGGAAAACAGGGTCACCTGGTTGACTTGATCGACGATGATGCCTACCGCGTCATTGGCGTGAGCGACCACCACGATCCGCGACGATTTGGTGGGGGCCGCCTCCTCCAGAGCAAACAAGCTCCGGAGACTAATAACAGGGACAATCTTGCCTCTTAGATTAATCACACCGCGAACGTAATAATGACAATTCGGAATATCCGTTATATCTTGCAGCTTAATAATTTCGTGGACGTCTGCAATCCGTATTGCATAGTTTTCTCCGCCTACGCCAAATTCCACATACTGTTCCACAGCCGATGCCAACATCGTGAGTTCCTCCTTGATGTATCTTATCTGGTCAGGCAGCCGGTCAGGAAATCGGGTATTTCATCCAGCTTCATGATATGCTCAGCGCCTCCGGCTTCGATGGCTGCCCGGGGCATCCCATAGATGACGCAGCTCTCGCGGGATTCGGCGATAGTCACCGCATTCCCGCTCCTTCGTGCCCGGACCATCTCTTCCGCTCCGTCCTTGCCCATGCCTGTGAGCAGGATCAGGTAGCGCTGCAGTTCGTCCAGCGGAGCGAGGGAAGCGAACAGTTCGTCCACCGAGGGACGATGACCGGAGCGCAGCGCCTGCTGATGAAGGACGATCCGATAGAACCCGTCTGCTCGATCGACCGTCATGTGATAGTCTCCAGGAGCGATGTACACCGTCCCATTGCGCAGCTTCTCCTGATCAGCCGCTTCCACGACCGGCATCGGAGACAGCTTGTTCAACCGGGCGGCGAGTGAGGCTGTAAATTGCGGCGGCATATGCTGGACGATCAGGACCGGACAGTCCCAGCTGTCCCCGATCCCGGAGAGCAGCGATGCCAGCGCCTGAGGCCCGCCGGTGGAAGTGCCGATCGCCACAACCTTCTTTACGTCCTCCCGGCTTCCCGATAAAGTTACGGCATTACGGCTGGCTGCTCCTTTTGCAGCTACGGCAACCCTGGCTCCTTCCCTTCGCTGGGACTGCAGCTGGAGCCTTTTGGGGGAAACGGTCGAGGCGGCGTAAAGCTTGTCATTGAGCTCGGACATCAAGCGATGGATATCCAGGATGAATGTGGATGCAGGCTTGTGGATGAAATCGAGGGCTCCGTTCTGCAGCGACTCGATCGTCTCCGCCGCTCCGTCGCGAGTCAAGGAGCTAAGCATAATGACCGGCAGCGGATGCTCCCGCATGATCGCCTTGAGCGCTTCCAGCCCGTTCATCCCAGGCATCTCGATATCGAGACTGAGGACATCCGGGCGCAGCGTCTGGACACGCTCTATGGCTTCCACTCCATTCGATGCCGTTCCGACAACTTCCAGCCTCGGATCCGCATCGATATATTTGATCAAAAAACTTCTCATGAATGGAGAATCGTCGACAACCAGAACCTTGACTGCCATACCGCTGCCCCTCTCAATTGGTGAACTTCCGGATCTCTTGATGAACGCGAAGGAAAACATCGACAATATGGCCGTCAAATTGGCTGCCGCTGTGCCGCAGAAGCTCTTCTCTGGCTTCCTGCTCCGTGAAGGCCTTACTGTACGGACGATTAGAGGTCATACTGTCATAAGCGTCCAGCACCGCACAGATCCGGGCGTACAGAGGGATTTCTTCGCCGCGCAGCCGGTCGGGGTATCCCGTGCCGTCCCAGCGCTCGTGGTGATGGCGGACCAGCTTGATCATCGCCGTATCGAACTTGGGTTGCAGCTCCAGCATCTCTGCGCCAAGCTCGGGATGCAGCTTCATGATCACCCACTGCTCCCGTGTCAAGGGAGCCTGCTGGTACAGAATTTCTCTCGTGATCATCACTTTGCCCACATCGTGGACAAAGCAGCCTCTTATCAGCCGGTCCGTCTCCGCCTTGTTGAGCTGCATGGCCACGGCCATCTTCTCTGCAAGCAGCGCAACCCGGACACAATGCTCGTAGGTCTCAGGAGTTTTCTGCTTCAATAGCTCCATCCAGCTTCCAACACCGTGCAGATTTCCAGACTGATGTACTTTAGGCTTCTTAAATATAAGCATTTTCACCCCAAGCGGACCTCCTTGCTGCTTTTCCCAATATTCCCCCTATAATGTATCCCCGTCTCGGTCGATATAGAGAAGTGGCGCACAATAATAGTTGTGCGACATCCGTGACATCAGGAGGAGTGCATATATGGATACTACATCACTGGAAATACAAGGAAACTGGACTACTCTCAGCAACAAGGAGAACGCCGACTCCCAGTACAACGACAGTCAAATCATTCAAATGTTTCTGGCGACCTGCAGCAGGTCTGCCCATACTTATAAAAACTATGTCCGGGCCATCGAGAGGTTCCGGGCATTTCTAAATTTTAAACCGCTCAACGATGTAACATGGCGAGAGTTGGAGGCCTTCAAGCTGCATCTGAACAACCTAAGAACAACCTCGGGATCCGGGAGCACGCCTAAAAAGCTGGCTCCCGCCACCATCGCTGCCACTATCGCTCCACTCAAATCACTCTATAAATGGGGGAGTGATCCTAACATCAATCTGTTTTCGCATAATCCGGCCTCGCGGCTTCGTCTTCCCTCCGTACCGGTCACGAGCAAACGCCACTACCTGACCCGCAACGAGGTGGGACTTATCTTGCAGCAGCTTCAAAGCGAAGGCCTGCGCAATTACTTGATCGGTTTATCGCTGGTGCTGCTTGGGTTGAGGGTTTCCGAACTGACGGCAATCCAGTGGAAGGATTTTTATACCGACATTGCCGGGACGGGCATTTGGGTCACGATTACCAAGGGGAAGGGCGGCAAGGAGAGAGAGATTAAAGTTCCTCAGCAGTTGTGGAATTATTATATGGAATACGCACGCTACCTGTCTGACCACAGGGAGCCGTCTGGAGACCTGGTCTTATTCCAACTGTCTACACGGCAGATTGAACGGATTATCAGCCGCGCTGCACGTTTGAGTACAATTAGCAAAAAATTAACGCCGCATTGGCTCAGACATACCAATGCGACGCTCGCTTTGCTTCACGGAGCCAGTTTGCAGCAAGTGCAAGTGACACTGGGCCATTCTCATATCAATACGACTCAGCGTTATCTTCACACTGTAGACCAAATTAAGAAAACAGCACCAGATTTTGTAGAAGAGAGTCTGATCGACTTCATGCGCATCCAAACCATTAACTAATGAGTCTAAAGACCTTGTTTTCTTAGAATTCTATTGATTTTATAGTATTTTTGTCCTATAATAATGACGAAACGAGCCATATTTTCCCGGATTATGTCGCACAACTATTATTGTGCGACTTTAGTGTACCTAATTTTCCTACAAAAATCTCAACGAAATTCAAAGTCCCCCAAAAATATCCCCCACAACGCGCATTATCTTGAAAATATTGGCTAATATGCTTCCCGTCCTCTGAGCACTTAGGAAGAACTCGCGCCGTCTACGGCCAGCTAAGGACAAAAGTGCAACTAGATCCCAACTGTTCTCTTCCTGTCGGGATCATAACGTCAAAAGTACAATTAATTAGATCGAAATTCCCTTTTATATCCATTTCCCGGAATTTTAACTGCACTTTTGTCCTTAAGCCGCCGGTATATATTTTTTCTACGGTTTTTAATTGTACTTTTGTCCGTAACCGGGACACTCCTGGTGTCTGCCGCTGCGGGCATCCTTCATATTGCCGAGCAATATCAGCTTCGCAAGCATACGCGCAGCACGTTTCATTTTGGAGAAATACAAGCTACGTAGATAGAGCAGGTACATTTCCTTGTCCTATAACAAGCAAAGAGCCTTTGCGCACGTGCGCAAAGGCTCACTTGTAATCCCGTCCACTGATGAGAGGGCAGTGCATTTTTCAATGCTCCCTGCTCTTCACATATAAGACGCTCTCGTCAAAAAGGTGTCTGACTGATGCTGTAATCGCTTACTTTCATCTTGCACAATCTGGGTTTACTGGGCATATGCCGCATCAGCCGTCATCCGGTTGCTCCGGCTTTACCCAGAGCAGCTACCAGCTCATCATGCAGCAGGCCGTTGGTCGCCACAACATTGCGGACTCCGAGATGATAGCCGATGCCTGAGGTATCGCTGACGTGCCCCCCGGACTCCTGGACGAGCAGCGTACCCGCCGCCATGTCCCAACTGCTCAGCCCGATCTCCCAAAACCCGCTCAGCCTGCCGGCCGCTACATAGGCCAGATGCAAGGCCGCCGATCCCGCAACCCGAAGATTGCGAACTTGGGGGGCCAGAGCTTGTACGCCTTTGAGATTGATGGGCAACGCCATCTGCTGATCCGCCGGGAACCCGGTAGCGATCAGACTGTCCGACAATGATGTTTCCTTGGATACCTGCATCCGGTTGCCGTGCACATAAGCGCCCTTGCCTTTCTCCGCAACGAACAGCTCGTCCCTCGAAGGATCATAGACGACGCCGACGATCACTTCGCCCTTGTATGCAAGAGCGATGGAGACGACGAAGAACGGAAACCCGTGCACAAAATTGGTTGTGCCGTCGATCGGATCGACGATCCACAGATATTCCTCTTCTTGCATATCCTCCAATGCTTTGCGCGAGGCTGCCGCCCCGGCCTCGACCCCCTCCTCGCCCAAAAAAGCATGATCCGGGAAGTGGGTAAGAATCAGTCTGCGGATCAGCTTCTCCGAGCCTTTATCCACTTCGGTTACCAGATCGCTCGTGGAGCTCTTTATCGTCAGAGAGGCGTAAGCGCCGAGCTTGGTCTTGATCCATTCGCCGGCCTTGGCCGCACAATTGATCGCTACCGCGGTAAAGCTTTTGCTGCCGACGACACCGTCATTCCGTCCATCAGTCATCGTGTCATCACTCTACTTTCCTCTAATGATACAACCTCATCTGTTTAGTATACGTACCAGCCCCGCACAAGTTTCGCCTATCTTGCGGACAAGCCGGCCCATCTTCCGCCGCGCAAGCAGCAAACGGCCCTGTGCCGCTCATATCAGCGGTACAGGGCCTCATCAAGGTGCTTATACGCCTACGATGTTATAACCGTTGTCGACATAGATGACTTCGCCCGTAATACCGCGCGAGAGATGACTCATCAGGAACATTGCCGTGTCCCCGACTTCCGCCGTCTCCGTCGTCCGCCGCAGCGGCGCCTTCTCCTCCACTTGACGCAGGATCGTGTTGAAATCCTTGATGCCTTTGGCCGCCAGTGTCCGGATTGGTCCAGCCGAGATGGCGTTGACCCGGATATTGGACGGTCCAAGATCCGTTGCCAGGTAGCGGACCGAAGCCTCAAGCGCCGCTTTGGCTACGCCCATGACGTTGTAGTTGCGCAGCGCCCGCTCCGCCCCCAGGTAAGTCATCGTCATGATGCTGCCGCCCTCGGTCATCAGCGGATGCAGACGCTGGGCTACTGCAGTCAGCGAGTAAGCGCTGATATCATGAGCCAGGGCAAAGCCTTCCCGGGAGGTATCGACAAACATCCCTTCGAGCTCCTCCGTCTTCGCAAATGCGATACTGTGCACCAGGCCGTGCAGCACGCCGAACTGCTCCTTGACGTGAGAGGCCAGCGCTTCAATCTCTTCATCGACCGTCACATTGCACGGCAGGATAATGGCACCTGGGATCGTGTCGGCCAGCTTGCGGACTCTCTCGGCCACGCGGTCGCTCTCGTATGTAAATGCCAGGTTGGCTCCTTGGGCAGCCAGGGACTGGGCGATTGCCCATGCGATACTGCGGTCATTGGCGACACCCATGACCAGAATGTTTTTACCGTTTAACAACCCACTCATTGTTTGTTCCTCCTCACCCTCACGGGATCACTCTTTCATTTCATGGTAAAGGCTCTTGTCCAAAGTACTTCATTTGGCTTGTCTTTTCAAGAGTCAAATGCTTTCCTGCAGCGTTAGCCGTTGATCTCAACCGTCGCATCATCAATGAAACGCAGCTGCCCGTTGTCGTCAGCGATGCTGCGCAGCTCGTCCATCAGCTGCATGAGTGCCGCATCCTTCTGTTTGGCCTCGAGCATGACGTCCACTCTCGGCACCGACCCCGCGATGCCGCTCAGGAATGCCAACAACGGTCCCGTTTCGACTCCATCGGCATGACTCCGGGGATCCTTGGCGCTCTTGGGGCTGGAGGCATGCACCTTGGGCGCAAGCAGCGTCTGCAGCGCATCCGCGCCGCCGCCAAGCCCTGCTGCCAGCGCCCGCTCGCGTTCGACCGCCCAGGTCGCGGCGATGCGCGGCCACAGCTTTTGCGTCAGCTGTGTCATCGCCAAGCCGTCGCTGTTCACGGCATGGTGGTGGATGTCCAGCACCATCGGGACGCCCGCCGCCTCGGCGATCTGCAGCGTCTCTGCAGCGGTGAAGGTCTTATCATCGTTCTCCAGGGTGATCCTGTGGCGGTAACGCTCATCGATCGCAGCGAACTGCCGGAGGAACCTCTCCCCTGAGGCAGGCTTGTCCCCGTAAGCGCCGCCAACATGGATGTTGCATTTATAGGCCTCATCCAGCCCCAGCGCCTCCAGCATCCGGATATGCATCTCCAGATCTTCCACCGATTTCTCCAGCACCTCCGGGCGAGGCGTGTTGAGCACGCAGAAATGGTCCGGATGGAAGGAAGCGCGAATCCCATGACGACGGACAAACTCGCCCACCCTGGCAAAGGAGGCCGCAAGCGCAGGGACAGGATCCCAGTCGGCCAGTGCCTCGTGAGTGGCGAGCGGGATCAGTTTGGATGAAAGGCGGTACACTTTGATGTCATGCGCTGCAGCGTGTCGCAGCACACGCAGCGTGTTGTGCAGGTTCTCTTCCCCTAGGCGTTCGAGACGCCGCACCGCTGCTTCCCTGTCAGGCAGACGGGAGAAGTTGCGGTAGGTCATCGTCCGGGATGGCGAGGCATTCTCCAAAAGCATGCTCATCGCCACGAATCCGAAACGAACGATCATTCGCGGTTGCCGAAAAACATCTCGTACGCCAGAGCCGTCTGAACCCTCGACTCTTCCTCGGTGAGCTTGCGTACAAGTTCCATTTCAACTTGAGTAATTTCCTCTCCCTGGAAATTAATCTCCGATAGTGAGACCAGAATCTTGACGATGCATACGGCGGTATTATCCGGTGCGTAAGCGATCACTTTCTGTCCGGTCGGATAGACGCGGAAGCCGCTCTTGACCATCTTGTTGCGGCCATACTCCAGCAGCTCGTACAATTCTTGCTCCGACTTGAACTTGCAGACGGAGTTGAACTCGGTCTCGAAACCCATATGTATCCCTCCTGAATTCAGTTGCCGCTCGCCCGCCCAAGCGTCATAGCCTCCCGGCGGGCTTATCCTATGCTTACGAAGCAGCTTTCCTCCGGAAAGCTTAGCCTATGCTTACGAAGCAGCTTTCCTCCGGAAAGCTTAGCCTATGCTTACGAAGCAGCTTTCCTCCGGAAAGCTTTTAACTATACGTAATCCGCTGCTTCTCCTGGTGTCTGGCGACCGCCAGAGAGATCAGCGTGTCCAGCAGCTCCTGGTACGACATGCCCGTCTCCTTCCACATCAGCGGATACATGCTGAACGGGGTGAAGCCCGGCATCGTGTTCACTTCATTGATCAACAGCTGGTTGTCCCCGCGGCGCAGGAAGAAGTCAACGCGCGAGAGGCCGGAGCCGTCGATCGCCAGGAAGGCCTGAAGCGCCATCTTGCGCACCTCTTCCGCGACCTCCTCCGGCACGTCAGCCGGGATCTGCATCCGCGAGGTGCCGTCCACATACTTGGCATCATAATCATAGAAGTCGCTGGAAGTGATGACCTCTCCGGGCACCGAAGCCCGTGGTTCATCGTTGCCGAGCACACTTACCTCGATCTCGCGGGCATCGACAAACTCCTCGACGATCACCTTGCGGTCATAGCGGAACGCCAGCTCGATCGCTGCCGTCAGCTCCTCCCGGTTGCGCGCTTTGGAGATGCCGACGCTGGAGCCGAGATTGGCCGGTTTGATAAAGCAAGGGTAACCGAGCGCTACCTCAACCTCCATAATGAAAAATGCCGGATCCTTGATCCACTGCGTCCGGTTGAAATGGCGATAGACGCACTGCGGCAAGCCTTCCTGAGCGAACACTTTCTTCATCATGACTTTGTCCATCCCTACAGCCGATGCCAACACGCCGGCCCCGACATAAGGGACATCCGCCATCTCCAGCAAGCCCTGGATCGTCCCGTCTTCGCCATAGGTGCCGTGCAGCAGCGGAAAGATCACATCCAGCGTCTCTCCGGCAGCGTCGCCGCCGCCAGGCTGCAGGCTTCGCAGCACCGGCACGAGCTCCCCGCCTGCTGCGGACGGACCATACTGGAGTTCTTTCACTTCTTGCGGCGGCGCGCCCAGCACAGCGCCAGCATGCCATTTGCCTTGCTTGGTAATATAGAAAGGTATAATATCATATTTGGCATAATCAAAGGCCTTCATAACCGCAAGCGCCGTCTGCAGCGACACTTCATGCTCGCCCGACTTGCCGCCGTAGATCAGACCTACCCGTACTTTTTTCCCCATTGGCTATCCTCCGGTACCACATAATAAAGGTAATTGATTGAATTAAGAGAGATAATGTCTGCGCGAATCAAAACTCATCCGCCAAGTGAACCATCTGATAGCGTGTGGCTTCCGTCCAAGCATAGGAATCCCTATAATCCCAGTAGCGGTGGCGACTGGACACGGTGTTGGCGTTGACAAGTGGCATACGCTCCGCATCAAAAGCCGTCACGATCGTACTGTGCTGATACCTGCCGTCCCCGTTCCAGTCGTACAGGATGACATCGCCCAGCTCCAGCTGTTCGGGACGGTCCACCAGCGTCCCCCGCAGTCCTTCGCGCCGCGGGGCAGCCAACAGAGCCTGCATGGCGTTGGATACGGCCCAGCTATAACTCCACCACTCGCGACCGCCATCCCGTCCCTTGTACCACCAGCCCGATTCCCTCCTACCAGTATAATTCATCGGGGCACCGCCTGCAAAGAGACACTGGGAGATGTAGTTGGTGCAATTCACCTCGAATTCCTCGTATTCGGGATTCGCTTTGTTCCACCAGGTGTCGGCATACGCGACGGCCCGGTCGCGACGGTAGCGCTGCGGCTGGGTCCGGGTTGCCAGCGGCAGCACGAGATTGCGATTGACGAAGGGCCGGCTGCGCGGGACATGCAGGTCGGTATGCTGCCTGCCGCGCTCCTCTTCATAAGGCACCGCATTGCTCGAATAAGAACCGTAGCGCGGCCTGCGTTCGGAGACCAGCGGTTCGATGCGGACGATCGCCCACCTCCCCTGATGATCCTGCAGCCACAGTCGCTCATATTCGCTCCGTTCCTCTACGTATCCATGGCCGAACTGATCAAGGGAACGACGCTGGTCCAGACGCAGCAGCAGCGTTGCTTCATGGGCTGCCTCGTTCACCCGCATCGGCTGCGCTTTTGTTTCATTGCGGCCGGACCATGCACAGCGGCGCTGCTCGCGCTCTCGCAATCGGTCGAGCTTGGTACCGTACCTCGACAAGTGTTCCCGGTCGTCGACCAGCCGATTGAGCGGCTCGGCATCGAGCTCGATCTCCGCCTGGTTGACCAGCTTTACGTATTCATGGATCGCTGCCTTCCAGCCCTGCAGCTTCTCTGCACTGCGTGGCTTTCCCGGTGTGCGCGGCATCGCCATTCCTCCCCTGCGGTTTGTGGCGGATCTCACATCATGCTTCAGTATATGAAGCAAACCGGAAACTCATGTTATAGAGGAAACCCCGCCGATGCCTCCGCATCAACCGCAGGTGCTTTGCAAGTTGCAGCGCTTGCAGGCAAAACTTATACTTTCAAAAAAGACCAAAAAACGCTATACTTAAGGTAGCCGTGATTTTATGAAATTGGGTTTCACACAGCGAAACTAAGACGAAACTCGATAGCCATAAACCATCACAATTTTATGAAAAAACCATCAAGGAGGAGCACAATTC
The DNA here is from genome assembly GCF_047238105.1 of Paenibacillus jepli. NCBI lineage: Bacteria > Bacillati > Bacillota > Bacilli > Caryophanales > Paenibacillaceae > Paenibacillus > Paenibacillus jepli. The sequence continues at coordinate 4,692,482 of NZ_JBDFMD010000001.1, read as the reverse complement.
ATGCCGACACAAGATCAATTCTCCGTCCGCACTTCGCTCACCGCGGCAGGCCAGTCTTATGCCTACTATCGCCTGCAGGGTCTGGAAGAGCAAGGACTGGGTCCGATTTCCAAGCTGCCTTTCTCCATCAAGGTACTGCTGGAAGCCGCTGTCCGTCAATATGACGGCCGCGCGATTACCCCTGAGCACGTCAAACAGCTCGCCAGTTGGGCTGACGAGCGCGTAGACAAGGAGATCCCATTCATCCCTGCACGTATCGTTCTGCAGGACTTCACAGGCGTTCCTGTCGTAGTCGACCTGGCTGCCATGCGCGACACCGTGAAGAAAGCCGGCGGCGATCCGAAGAAGATCAACCCGCTTGTACCGGTTGACCTCGTTATCGACCATTCCGTTATGGTCGACGCTTTCGGTTTCGAGGGCGCGCTTGAGTTCAATGAAAACCTGGAATTCCAGCGCAATGAAGAACGTTACCGTTTCCTGCGCTGGGCGCAAACCGCCTTTGACAACTTCCGCGCGGTACCGCCTGCGACCGGTATCGTTCACCAGGTTAACCTGGAGTACCTTGCTTCTGTAGCAGCTACAAAATCCGTTGACGGTGAAATGGTTGTTTACCCCGACTCCCTCGTAGGTACGGACTCGCATACGACCATGATCAATGGTTTGGGCGTCGTTGGCTGGGGTGTCGGCGGTATCGAGGCAGAAGCCGGTATGCTCGGACAACCACTGTACTTCGTTATGCCTGAGGTTATCGGCGTCAAGCTGACAGGCAGCCTGTCTGAAGGCGCTACTGCGACTGACCTGGCCTTGACCGTTACCGAGATTCTGCGTAAGAGAGGCGTCGTCGGCAAGTTTGTCGAGTTCTACGGCCCTGGACTTTCCAATATCAGCTTGCCTGACCGCGCTACCGTTGCTAACATGGCGCCTGAGTATGGCGCAACTATCGGCTTCTTCCCGGTCGACACGATTACACTGGACTTCCTGCGTCAAACCGGCCGTACGGATGAGCAGATCGAGCTCGTAGAAGAGTATTACAAAGCGCAGGATATGTTCCGCACAGACGACACGCCGGATCCGGTATTCTCCGACGTCCTGGAGCTGGACCTCTCGACGATCGTACCGAGCCTTGCCGGTCCAAAACGTCCGCAGGACCGTATCGAGCTGACCGACATGAAGAAGTCGTTCAACGATATCGTCCGTACGCCGATCGACAAAGGCGGCTACGGCCTGAGCGACGACAAGATCGATGAGCGCGTCGAAGTGAAACACAAGAACGGACAGGTAAGCGAGATGAAAACGGGCGCTGTCGTAATCGCTGCGATCACCAGCTGTACGAACACGTCTAACCCGACTGTTATGCTGGGCGCAGGCCTAGTCGCCAAGAAAGCCGTTGAGCGCGGTCTTGTGAAGCCTGCATACGTGAAGAGCTCGCTGACACCGGGATCTCTGGTCGTTACCGAGTATCTGAAGAAAGCCAACCTGATCGAGCCGCTCGAGGCACTGGGCTTCCACGTGGCCGGTTACGGCTGCGCGACCTGTATCGGCAACTCCGGCCCGCTGCCTGACGAAGTGAGCAATGCAATCGCCGACAACGACATGACGGTCGCTGCCGTGCTGTCCGGCAACCGGAACTTCGAGGGCCGTGTTCATGCACAGGTCAAAGCCAACTACCTGGCTTCGCCGCCGCTCGTCGTCGCTTATGCGCTGGCAGGCACTGTCAACATCGATCTGGCGAACGATCCGATCGGCTATGATCAGAAGAATGAGCCCGTCTACCTCAAAGATATCTGGCCATCCTCCAAGGAGATCGCCGCGGCTGCGGATGCAGCGATTACGCCGGAGATGTTCCGTGACAAGTACGCCAATGTCTTCACGCAAAATGAGCGTTGGAATGCGATTCAAGTGCCGGAAGGCGAGCTGTATGAGTGGGATGCCCGCTCGACTTACATCGCTAACCCGCCATTCTTTGAGAACCTTGGCCCAGAGGTTGAAGACATCGCCGACATCAAAGGCGCCAAAGTGCTCGCTCTGCTGGGCGATTCGGTCACAACCGACCACATCTCGCCAGCTGGTAACATCAAAGCGGACAGCCCTGCAGGCGAGTTCCTGATGAAAAACGGCGTCGAGCGCAAAGACTTCAACTCTTACGGCTCGCGTCGCGGTAACCATGACGTGATGATGCGCGGTACATTCGCCAACATCCGCATCCGGAACCAGGTTGCTCCTGGCACCGAGGGCGGCGTAACGACTTACCTGCCAACTGACGAAGTGATGTCCATCTATGAGGCTTCGATGAAGTACCAGAAGAAAGGCACCAACCTCGTTGTTATCGCTGGCAAGGAGTACGGCACAGGCAGCTCGCGTGACTGGGCAGCCAAGGGCACCTTCCTGCTGGGCGTCAAAGCGGTTATCGCCGAGAGCTTCGAGCGGATCCACCGTTCCAACCTGGTCGGCATGGGCGTACTGCCACTGCAATTCCAGGAAGGTCAAGGCTGGTCCACGCTCGGTCTGACAGGCCGCGAGACGTTCGATATCACTGGCCTGGACAACGACGTGAAGCCAGGTCAAAAAGTGAACGTGACAGCGACTCGCGAAGACGGCACAACTTTCGAATTCATCGTAACTGCACGTCTGGATTCCGCAGTCGACATCGACTACTATCGCAACAGCGGCATCCTGCAGACTGTACTGCGCCAGATGATCGCCAATATGTAAATTGTACAAGGTGAAACGGCTATCGCCGTCCCTTGGCGGCGCAGCGCGTTTCATTCCGGAGAATTCTAAGCCAAGTAGATGTGTAAAACATATACTTTCTTATATTTGGACAATAGCAACGAACTAGGAACGCACCCTTGCCATTCTCATGGCGGGGGTGTTTTGTTTCCTGGGTACAACACACATGGGTAAGGTGTGCTATGCCCCTATTATAATGAAACTGATAATCAATATCAATTAAAATATTTGCATCTTTCCCTCGTAGGCCTCTTAGGCGCAACTAAACCAACTTCGCCCCGTACTAATAAGTAACATTTGAACCAGTTATCTACACTGCTAAGGAGGTGAATTATGCGATATTTAATCCTCATAGCCCTCTCGCTTTTTTTAATTATAGCGCCTTCACTTTATCTGTTCTATAGATTCTGGACCTACAACAACCCCGGGACGGGGCCTGTAGGCAATGGAGTCTTACCTCTCTCTGGCTATGAGCTGACATTTTGTATTCTTGTCATTTTATTTGGTTTGTCTCATCTCATCCTTACCATCCTTAAATTCAGACGCAGTGAGGATAACTAAACAAGCCAACCTCCGAGGAGATTGGCTTGTTCATTAATGTGCTTCTATTCCAACCAAGCGTTGACTTTATCTTCGTTAGCTGCAACCCAGTCCTTGGCAGCATCTTCAGGCGATTTACCTTCCATGATCTCGACCATGACTGCGGCCATATCGTCCGGTGTCCAGTTGAATTTGTCGAGCATCGCATAAGCTTCCGGCATATCATCCTGCAGTCCCTGACGGACGAAGGTATGGATCTGCTCGTCACCACCATAGATGTTCATCGGATCTTCCAGGTACTTCAGGTCCATGCTGGCGAACTTCCAGTGCGGTGTCCAGCCCGTCACGATGATCGGCTCTTCTGCGGCATAAGCGTTCTGCAGCTGTTGGGCCATCGCGGCCGAGGAGCTCTCCAGCAGTGTCCATTCTCCTCCGAGCTCATACTCCTCCAATACCGTCTCCGTTGTCATCATGATGCCCGCTCCCGGCTCGATGCCGGTGATCGTATAATCCACTTCTGCACCGATCTCGCCGTTCTTCAGATCCTCGATGCTGCTGACATTCTCCATATAAGTTGGCACAACCAGTCCGATCTTGGTCCCTTCCAGGTTAACCCCCAGGTCCTCGATACGGTCTCCATAGGTGTCAATATAGCTTTGATGCGTGGTCGGGAGCCATGCCGCTACCATCGCATCGGCGCTGCCGTCTGCGACGCCGGCAAACATCGGCCCTGCGTCAACCTGCAGCATTTGTACGGTATACCCCAGCTTTTCTTCCAAAACTTCCTTCACGACATACGTGCTGGCAATCTCGGAATCCCAGGCCACGTAAGCCAATTTGACCTCGCCGCCAGTGCCGTTCCCGCCCCCCGAGTTTGTACAAGCTGCCATAAGCGACGTTGCCAGTACCATTGTCAAACCAAGTTTCCATTGTTTCTTCATAATCCAAAAGACCCCCTATTGTTTTTTCTTGCGCAATACATTTTGCGTCAGCCGATCCAGCACGATCGCCAGGACGACAATCGCGATACCCGCCTCGAAGCCGACTCCTGTTTTAGCCTGTGTTACCGCCCGGTAGACGCTTGCGCCTACCCCTTGCGCACCGATCATCGAGGCGATCACGACCATCGACAACGACAGCATGATCGTCTGATTAATGCCGGCCATGATGGTCGGCATAGCGATCGGCAGCTGCAGCTTGAACAGCTTCTGCGATGGCGTGGAACCAAAGGCGTCTGCAGCCTCCACCAGCTCTGCCGGCACCTGCCGGATGCCGAGGTTTGTCAGACGGATCGTCGGTGGAATCGCAAAGATGATCGAAGCGATGACCCCAGGCACGACACCGAGCGAGAAGAAGGTAATCGCAGGCAGCAGGTAGACGAAAGCGGGCATCGTCTGCATAAAGTCCAGAATCGGCGTCATGACGTTTTGGACCGCATTTTTGCGGGCGCACAGAATACCGATCGGCACGCCTATAATGACCGACAACAGCGCCGCTGTCAGCACCAGGGCGAGCGTCTGCATCGTTCCCGACCAATAGCCGAGATTGTAGATCAAATACAGGCCGACGAGGGCAAAGATGCCCATCCGCCATTTGGCGACGTACCAGGTCAGGGCGGCGATCAGCAGAATAAGCAGCAGTGGCGGGAACCACTGCAGTACCGTCTCCAGGCTGTTCACGGTCCACCCGACGACAAACTTGATGAAATCAAACAGCGGTTTTAAATGCGTCTGCAGCCATCGCTCCAGCTCATCTACCCATTGGGCAATCGGAATTTTGGGAATATCCACGCGTCACGCACCTGCTTCCGGTACGGTGTTGCCTGCCAGGGCGGCAAGTACAGCACCTTTAATAATAATGCCTTGCAGCCGCTGCTCGCCGTCGATGACAGCAACAGGCAGTCTGGTAGCGCTGATGGTCTCGAACAGCTCATTTAGCAAGGTATCCGGCGATACGGACGGCAGCTCCCGCTGGATGATACTGTCGAGCGGCTGCCCGTCCTTGACGGCCTGCGACGCATCCTCGGCACTGATGACGCCGATCAGCTTCTTGCCTTTGTCGACAACATACAGATTGGATACGCCGCGGTCCCGCATCAGCTGCAGCGCCACGCGCGGACCGCGCTCGAGCGTGATCGTCTCCGGCTTGCGCATAATATGGCTTGCTGTAAGCACCTTGGAGAGATCGACATCCTCCACGAAGCGCTCGACGTACTTGTTGGCGGGCTGCATCAGGATCTCCTCCGGCGTCCCGATCTGTACGATACTGCCATCCTTCATGAGCGCGATCTGATCGCCGATGCGCAGCGCCTCATCCAGATCATGCGTGATGAAGATGATCGTCTTCTTCATCTTGGACTGCAGCTCCAGCAGCTCATCCTGCATATCCTTGCGGATCAGCGGATCCAATGCGCTGAACGCTTCGTCCATCAGCAGGATGTCCGGATCGTTGGCCAGGCCGCGCGCCAGGCCGACACGCTGCTGCATGCCGCCGCTGAGCTGATCGGGATAGCTGTCCTCCCAGCCCCCCAGGCCGACCAGCTCAAGGGAGCGCAGCGCTTTCTCGCGGCGCTCCGCTTTGGGCAACCCCTGCACCTCCATGCCGTACTCAACATTTTCGACGACCGTCCGGTGCGGGAACAAAGCAAACTTTTGAAACACCATGCCCATGTTTTTGCGGCGGAAGCTGCGCAGCTTTTCGACACTCATCTTCAGTACATTCTCACCGTTGAAGAGGACCTCGCCGCCTGTCGGTTCGATCAGACGGTTCAGCAGGCGGACCAGGGTCGACTTGCCGCTGCCGGACAGACCCATGATGACGAAGATCTGGCCTTCTTCAATCGCGAAGCTGGCTTGGTTGACGCCGACAGTTAACTTCATTTCTTTGAGTATTCTCTCTTTGGACCAGCCATCATCCAGAAGCGGGATGGCTCTTCTCGGGTCGGATCCGAAAATTTTGGTCAGTCTCTTTACCTCGATAATCGACATGTTGCCCCCCTTAGACTGCACGTTCATCAAGGACGTTCCTACGGGAACGGACGTGTGAACGGCCTCTACACTGTCGCTTGACTGGTTACAGTTTAGTGCTAATAGCCTAAAATCGCAAAAGCGATATAGGCCCGTAATTTACGTACAGTTTAAACTTTACAAACTTTTTGTACAGTTTACTCTTTATTTCATTGATTTTCATAAACATATCCGGCTTTACTTTTCCACAAATGTTTGATTACAATACTTACTATAGTAAGCAGAGAGGTCTAACTCAGCAGGAGGCTGGTATGAAGAGCATCGATGCGTTATCGGAAGAGGACAAGCAACGTATTGAACATATAAGGCAACGTGTCATCGAATCCATCGGTAAAAATATGGATCTCTACGGCATCACCCTGTCGATCGGTCATCTGTATGGCAATATGTACTTTAATGGCGGGCCTGTCACGCTGGATGAGATGAGCGAGACGATGGGCATGAGCAAGACTTCTATGAGTACCGGCATGCGAACCTTGACAGATCTCAAAATGATCAACAAAGTATGGGAGAAAGGCTCTAGGAAGGATCTTTACGAGGTCGTGCCGGACTGGCACCAGAACTTCACCGATTACTTCTCCATCAAGTGGCGGAAAGCCGTCGAGATGAACATGAATGTCCTCATCCGCTCGCTCAAGGAGATCAAGCTGCTGCAGGAGCAGCGGCCGGATCAGCCCGTTTTGCAAGAGGTACTCAGCAAGGATGCCGAGAAGATCGGCTGTGCCGTAGACTACTACCGCTGGCTGCTGCGGCTGATCGACTCTTTTGAAGATGGCAGCATTTATGAATTTATCCCAAAGGAAGAGGACCGGTCAAGGTGAAACGGCTTCGCCTGAGAGTTTTGCAAAGCAAAACTGGCTTCGTAAGCACACGGCGTAGCAAGTTTCATTCCGGAGAAATAGAAGCTAAGTAGATATGTGAAGACATATACTCTCTTATATTTCAAGGTGAAACGGCTTCGCCTGAGAGTTTTGCAAAGCAAAACTGCAACCGCAAAAAACCGCCAGGGTGCCCGTGCCCTGGCGGTTATCTTCATACTGTCCTTAAGCTATGGTCGGAGCATCGTCCCCATCAGCCGGGACGCGGCCATAACCGCCGGTGCGATCTCCCGCATCCGCTCCATGGTGAGCCGGCTGGCCGGACCCGAGATCGACAGCACGGCAGCCAGGCGCCCGCTGCGGTCGAAGATCGGTGCAGCGACGGCAGCCGCGCCCGCTTCACGCTCCTCGATGCTCGTCGCATACCCCGACCGGACGATCTCCTCGAGCTGCGCCCGGTAAGCCCCGGCATCTACGCCTGCCGGCCACTCGCCGCCAGAGAGGATCGCCTCGCGCTCCTGCGGATCTGCAAAAGCGACCAGCACCTTGCTGGAGGCGCCGACGTACAGGGGCAGCCGGACGCCGACCGGAGCGACCCGCCTGACCGCCTGGCTGCTCTGCACCGCCTGGATGCGGATCCGCTCCTGACCGTCCCGCACATACAAGCTTACCGTCTCGCCAAGCTGATCGCGGAGCCGCTCCATCTCCGGCAGCCAGATAACGGCCGGGTCGTCAGTAGCAGACAAATGAGCGGACAGTTCCCATACCCGCATACCGAGCCGATAACGGTCGGTCGCACGGTCCCGCATAACGAAGCCCTTCTCCTCCAGCGTCGCCAGCATCCGATGGACCGTGCTCTTGTGCAGCCCCACCTGCTCGGCGATCTCGCTCATCGCCAGATCCGTACCGGAAGTAAAGCACAGCAGGATATCCAACGCCCGCTCGACTGCGCGGATCGTCGATTTGCCCTCTTCCATCGCGCCCGCCCCCTTGTTCCATAGAATGAAACTTAATACCATCTAGTATAACCCATCGCAGGGGATGGCGTCTAGCGACCGCCTTTTATTTCAGTACGGTTACAACTGGCTTACAATCGTTCGTCACCAATTGACAGCTCTAGTCCTAAAGTCATACGATAGAAATATAAAGCGCTTTCGGACCGATTAATCCTCAAGGGAGGAATGGCTGCCATGCACACCTCTGCGACCGCACCCCAGTCCCCGGACAGCCGCCGCCCGGCTCGTCCCGTCGTCCCTTCTTCTCCGGTCATCACCCGCCGCCGCACGCATCTGTGGATCGCCCTGCTCTCCTCAGTCCTGGTCTTCGGCATCCTGCTGATCGTCGCCTTTCACGGCTTCGTCGCCTGGATGCTCGCTTATCCATACGTTGCCCCTCTCACCTCCAATCCGATGGAGGCCAAGAATCTGCCCTACAGCGATGTCACCTTCCCGAGCGCCAGCGGCAAAACGAAGGTGCACGGCTGGTACATCCCGGCTCAGTCGGAATCGTCGCGGACGATCGTCTTCAGCCATGGCTACGGAGCGAATCGCGAGGAGACTTGGGTGCCGATGTATGAGCTGGCCAATCTGATGAGCGGACTCGACTACAATGTCCTTCTTTTCGACTACGCGTATGCCTCCAAGCTTGACCGTGCCCCTGCCACAGGCGGGCAGGAGGAGGCCCAGCAGCTGCTGGCAGCTGTCGATTTCGCGCGGCAGCAGGGAGCGGACAACGTCGTCGTCTGGGGCTTCTCGATGGGCGCAGGCACCGCACTGCAAGCGGCTTTGGAGACGGATCTCATCGATGCCATGATTCTGGACAGCACCTTTCTGGCCGATCCGGACACGCTGTTCGACACTATTACGCAATTCGTCAATCTGCCCCGATATCCGTCATTGCCGCTTATCAAGGCGATGCTGCCCCTCTGGACGGGGACCAGCTTCAGTCAGCTTCAGATCGAGCAAGCCCGTCAAGCCGTCTACCGCATGCCGATCTATCTGATTCACGGCACAGAGGATGACAAAGCTCCCGTCCACATCGCTGAGGCCGTCTCGGCACTTCAGACGCATCCCTTGTCTTCGGAGTGGATCGTACCCGGCGGCAAGCATGAGCTGCTCTTCCAGGTTCATCCCAAGGAATATATCCATCGCGCAGCCGGCTTCCTCAGCCAGGTTCATGCGGAAGGAGTGACGCTGGCTGACGCCAACTAGCCTTCCAAAGCCAAGGAGCTGACGTCATGTCAGCTCCCGATAATCCATCGGCGAGACGCCGACATGCTTTTTGAACTGCTTGTAGAAGTAGCCCGTCTCCCAGTAGCCTACCTCCTGGGCGATCTCCTGCACCTTGCGGTTGCTGCTGCGGAGCAGCTCCTTGGCTTTCTCGACGCGGTATCTGTTCAGATATTCCGTGAAGGGCTCCTTCAGCTCCTTATGGAACAGCTGGCCCAGATACACCGGATGTACTTTGTATTCCTGCCCCAGCGTCTTCAGCGACATCGGCTCCCTGTAGTCGGTATCGATCCGGGTGAGGATCTGCGCAATCACCGGGCTTTTGACGGTCTTGACCAGCGCATCGACCGTATGCTCCGCCACACCCTGCACCAGGGTCGTCAACTGGGCGAGCGATCCGCTGTTCGCTGCCAGATGCAGCTCCTCCTGATACAGCTCCGGCTCTTCTATGGCTCGGAGCTGTATCAGCTCCGTCTTGAACCTGACGATCAGCTCGACTGCGCTGTTGCGCACCGCTGCCGGCGTGATACCCGGCTGCCGGCTCAGCCGCGCAAATTCCTCCGCTACATATTCTTGCAGCCGCTGCTTGTCCCGGCCCGCGATCAGCCGGGCATAGTTATCCCAATTCAGCGCATCCTGAGCCGCTGGCTCTTGCCGGTGCAAAGCATCATAGTCCAAGACGCCGCTCTCCGGCCAGACCAAGGCATAGTCTGCAGCTGCGCATGCGTGTTGATAGCTCTCACTCACCGCCCTGGCGCCTCCTGCCACCGTACCCAGCGCCAGATGGACAGGTCCTGCAAGCTCCGTCAGCAGCGGCTTCAGCTGCGCCAGCGCCAGCGCCTTCAGATCCTCTGCAGCATCCGCGGCATAGAGGACGACGATCTCTCCCTTGAGGTTAGGCAGCACAATCGTACCCGGTGTGTAGGCATGCTCCCTTACCCTCTCATAATCTCTGTCAGCCGGCTCTTCCCTACGGATAATGGCCGGCAGATAATAAGGCGATGCGATCGGGAGCTCCAATACAGCCGCCCGCTCCTTAAGCTCTCCCGGCGAGATGCCGCCAGTGAGCCAACGGTAGACGATCGTATTGCGGAGCAGATCGATGTCCTCGTCCGACCAGCGCGGATGAGGAACCGTGCGCAATTTCTCTACGGCGCTGGCCATCGTCGCCCGCAGCTCTTCGACATTGACGGGCTTGAGCAGATAGTTCTCGATCCCGGAGCGCATCGCCTGCTTTAGATAATCGAACTCATTATACCCGCTCAGGACCACGATCTTCAGCTCCGGGTACTCGGCTCTGGCATGGCCGATCAGTTCCAGTCCGCCCATCACCGGCATCGAGATGTCCGTGATCAGGATATCGACCCGCTCCCGGGCCAGTAGATCCAGCGCGGCCTGCCCGTTCGCGGCATGACCGACGATCTTCAGACCCAAGGCATGCCAATCGATAATATGGTACAGTCCCTCGATAATAAACGGTTCATCATCTACAATCAGTACAGTATGCATACGCTTCTCCTCCTAGCCCGCAGGAAATGTGATCCAGACCGTCGTGCCTTCGCCAGGCTCGCTCTCCATTCGGATCCCGTACCCGCTGCCGTATAACAGCCGGATCCGTTCATGGACGCTGCGCAGCCCAAAGGACTGTCCGCTTTGTTCCGGAAGCTCCAGTCCCTGCAGAATGTCTCTCAGACGCTCCGGCTGAATACCAACCCCATTGTCCCACACGCGAATCGTCAGTACACCTGCCCCCTCTGTAACCCGGATACACAGCTTATTATCCGTCTGGCCGAGCCGGATGCCATGCACGATATAATTTTCGATGACCGGCTGGATCAGCATCCGGGCGACTGGAAGCTCGCCGAGCTTGGGAGCATAATCGATCTCATACGTGAAATGGTCCTGGTAGCGAATCCGGAACAGCTCCAGATATAGCCGGCAGTTCTCCAGCTCATCGGTCAGCGTAAGCTCCGGATCGGGGCGGACGAAGCTGCGAAAGAGCATCGCCAGACTATAGATCATCTCTCCGACATCGTGCACCCCGCGCGAGATCGCCCGCATCCGGATCACCTCCAACGTATTGTGGAGAAAATGCGGGTTAATCCGCGCCTGCAGCGCCTCCAGCTCCGCGTGCTTTTGGCGGATCTCGGCTTTATACTCCCGCTCGATATGACGGCTCAGCTCCTCCAGCATCCGGTTGAAGCTGCTCGCGATCTGCCCCAGCTCATCCTTTTGCTTGTCCTGCAACCGGGCTCCCAGATTGCCCTGCTCCACTTTGCGCATGAAACGGATGATTTTGTACGTCCGTTTGGCGACGTTGAGTACGAACAGCGAGGGCACGATCAGTACGACAAACATGCAGAGCAGACTGACGACGAGGATCGTCCGCCGCAGCCCTTCATAACTCTCGGCCACTTCGCGGACCGGCGCCACCCCGGCGACGATGAAACCGGCATGATGCTGCGGCTGCCTCGTAATGTAAGACGGCTCATCAAGCCGCTCGCTATCGTCCAGCGACTGGATCGCCTGCATATAGGGATAGTCCCGGCCGTAATAGCGTGCCGACGAGTCGTAGATGACATCAGCTTCAGGAGACAGCACCAGGATGCTTCCTTTGAGATCCTCTGCAGACGACTCGACCACTGTACCGATCGCATCCGCATCATAGATAAACATCAACTGGCCGATCTGCTTCATCGCGACTGGATCGTTGATCGGCACCCGGAAGGAATAGAGATTGCCTGCGAGCTGCGGAAGTGTGCGAAGGAGCCACACATTGGGCACCGAAGCCGCTCCGGTCTCGCTCGCCATGACATCCGGAATGTAGGAGCGGGCGGCGTTGGTTGCGATAATCATCGGTTCCCGGTCCTGACTGAACGCATGAAGCGTCTGCCTGTCGGCGCTGTACAGCAGGATATGCTTGACCTCGGGCATGTCCTCCAGCGTCTGCTTCAGCGTGACATGGATCTGCCTGGGATTGTTGAACAGATTCTCATAGGATTGATCCAGCCGAAACCGGATGTAATCTTCGAAGGAATGCTGCAGATAATAGACGAGGTCCTGAGCCAGCCGATTGTCACGATACACATTATTCATAAAAGCCTGTACCGTCTCATGCCGCTGTTCAAGGTACTGCCCGACACTGGCGATCGCCTTCTTCTGCGTCTCCAGCTCCGCATTGATGATGGAACGGGACATATAGAGGTACAGCATATAAGATACCACCGCAATTGTCAGGACAGAGATCAAAGCGAAGACGATCATCAGCTTGACGAACATATTATCCCGGAGCGGGGTGTAACCGCTTAATTGTTCCCGCCAGCGTTGGACGATGCGCATCCTTAAGCCCCCTTCCCAAGCTGAGTGCAAATGCTGTCCGGACATCTGCCTTACGCTGCGTATATCCGTCCGGAGGGAATGGCAAGGACGAGCCCTGCGCGGGGCGGGGCGCCTCCTTGCCTTCCATCTCCAGTGCCTCTCACCGGAAAAACGCGCAGCCATCCCGTGGCCGCGCGTCATCCGGCTCCGACACCTCAGTCTATCATGCCGACGGAGCAATTGCCTATGGTTGAAGCTGTCTGCGATGCCTGTTCTCTGCCATCCAAGGGAAAAACAAGCCCGCTGCCAGTGCCGTTAGCGCCCGATGCGCACTGTCTTGACCTCATACGGCTTCATCGACAATACGATGCGGCCGCCCTCGCTGGAGAGTTCCCCCAATGGCCGCTCCAGCAGATTGGTCTCCTGGGCCGCTCCGGGTTCCGGCAGTTGCAGGCTGATTCGCTCACGGCCGCCTCCCGACTCGTAGAGTCGGATAACATAGCCGTCGCCCGATTCAGCCGGCTTGAGCGTATCGAGGATAACTTGCCTGCTGTCCAGATCCAAGAAAGCATGCCGTGCAGGAAGTGGTCCCTCATGCGCCGGGGTCGGCTGCGCCTGCAGCGGTTGGTTGAGCTCGCACCCCCGTTTGACAACATCCGCATCCTGCCAGCTTCCGCTGTGCGGCAGCAGCGAGTAGGTGAAGAACTGCTCGCCGCGGTCCGCGCCCGGGTCCGGCCAGCCAGTTGCCCGCAGCAGGGACAACCGAAGCGTACTGCCCTTCACGTCGTATCCATACTTGCAATCGTTGAGCAGTGCCACGCCGTACCCCTGCTCCGACAAGTCGGCCCAGCGGTGCCCGCACACCTCGTATTGAGCAGTTTCCCAACTTGTATTGCGATGTGTCTTGCGCTGGATCGCGCCGAATGGGATCTCATACGTCGCCTGGTCGCTTAGCACCTCCACCGGAAATGCCACCTTGAGCAGCTTGTGCGACTCCTGCCAGTCTACCCGGGTGACGAAGTCGATCCGCCCGTCATGATGGCGGAAGACGATCTCCTGCTCGATCGTCGACGCCGAGAGCGACCACGACATCCGGAGGATATCCGCTGTCTCTCCTTGCTGGACGACAGCTGCCGACAGCAGCTCGGGCTCGCCTGCCGGGTGCGCCTCAAAGGCGGGATCGATATCCCAGGCATCCCATTCCAGCGGACGGTCGTGGAACAATTGCAGGCGATTGCCCGGCTCCCCGCCGCTCAGCACTTCCCGCCCATGGATCTTGTCATAGAGTCGGGTGAGCTCGCCCCGCTCGTTCCAGCGGACGCTATACCGCGCCGTCTCCCAGCTGCCGTCGAATGCCGCAGTCGTTGCCACGGTCGTAGTCGCGGCAACAGCTGCTGCAGCCTCCCCGACTGGCTCGCGGAGCCAGATGACCGAAGTGCCGAGCCCCGGGACGTGCTCGGCGGTAATCGTCCACTCGACGCCGCCCTCCGCCGTCAGCCGCTTGTCCCCGGCCAGCCGCCGGCCCGTGCTGTCATAGGCCTGGAGCGCCAGCCACTCGCGCCCCCCCTTCAGCGTGACTGTGTCGGTTCGGTCCCAGGATAGACTGTTGAATAGCACAACGGCCTGGCCTTCGCCACGGGTATCGATGCGTGCGCTTAGCGCGACCAGCGCAGCGGACCGGGCTTCCTCGCCATAAGCAAGGATCTGCTCGTAATCCTTCGTCGACCGCTCATAGACCTGCGGGATTGACGTCCCCGGGATGATGTCGTGGAACTGGTTGAAGAGCAGCAGCTTCCAGCCCTCCTCCAGGGACGGCCCTTGCTCCCCGCCAGCCAGCGTCTTCAGCGTGCCCCACAGCTCGGCTTCGCGGTAGAGCGCCTCGGCCCGGCGGTTCCACAGCTTGTTGCGGGCATGGGTCGTATACGTGCCGCGATGCAGCTCCAGATACATGTCCCCCTGCCATACCGGCAGCTCCGCGCCGCTATCCCGCACCCCGTCGAAGAAGGCATGCGCACTGCTGAACTTCACAGCCGGCAGGCCGGGCAGCGACTCGGAGCGTTCGGCCATCTCCAGCATCTCCCGCGTCACCCCGCCGCCGCCGTCGCCATGGCCGTAGAGCAGCATCTGTTCGGGGTGCGACGCCTTCTGCTTGAAGCTGTCCCAGTGCGTGCCGAGCTCCTGCGGGTGGGTATACTCGTTGATGCCGTGACAAAGGTAGGATAATACAGCGCTGCCGTCGATTCCGGTCCATTGGAACAAATCATAAGGAAACGGATTCGTATCGTTCCAGTTCATCTTGGTCGTCATGAAGTACTCCATGTCCGCCAGGCGCAGCAGCTGCGGCAGCGAGGCGCAGTAGCCAAACGTATCCGGCAGCCACTCGATCCGCGGCCGGACGCCGAACTCCTCCTCATAGAAGCGCATGCCGTGGATGAGCTGCCGCACGAGCGATTCGCCGGAAGGGATGTTGAGATCCGGCTCAATCCACATGCCGCCGACGACCTCCCAGCGGCCGGTGGCGATGTGCGCCTTCACCCGGTCGTACAGCGCAGGATAGTGCTCCTTGACATAGGCATATGTCTGCGGCTGACTCTGAGCGTAGGTGAACGCCGGATATTCATCCAGCAGCGTGCTCATCGTCGAGAAGGTGCGGCTGCACTTGCGCACCGTCTCCTTGGCGGGCCACAGCCAGGCCAGGTCGATGTGCGACTGGCCGACCATGTGCATGACGCCGCGGCTGTGCGCACCCGTATGCCGGACCGCCGCCAGCAGCTCCTGCTCCAGTTCGGTCAGACCTGTCCCGGCCAGGATCGCTTCCGGCGTCAAGGCTCGGTATCCCGACTCGGTCCGCTGCAGCGCATGCAGGATGTCCGAGCGGTTCAGATCCCCTTCGGGCAACAGCTCGGCCGCTTCGCCATATACCTTGACCGTGTACAGCAGCCGCTGCAGCGGCTGATTGACCCGTACCAGCTCGCTCGCCAGCAGCTGCAGCGGCGCCGGATCGTATTCTGCAGGCTCATTCTGATGGTTGAGCGCATCGATCGACTGGGCGATCGGATTGTAGAGCTCGATGGACACCTGCCATGCCGACTGGCCAGCCGGGAGCGAGGCAAAGCTGCGATTGCGATCGAGTCCGTGATGGGGCACACCGTCCAAGCTTACGAGCCCTTCGTGAATGGTTGCTCTTCCGGGCGCTCCCGCCCGAACGAGCAGCCCCGCCGCGCTGCCTTGCCAATGCTCAGGCAGCTCAACGGCCTGCTCGAGCCGAATCGTCATCCCGGTATCGATCAGCCAGTCGCCAACCGCTGCCGTACCCTCCTCGGCATCGAGAACGCGGTACTCGCCCGGCCCTTCATAGATCGAGCGCCTGGCCCGCCACGCCCCCAACGGGACCCGCTCCGCATATTGGCCTGCCGCCAGCTCGTCGATAAACCGTTTGATCCTCTTCATCCTATCCTTCCTTCCCGTTGCCTTTGGCGCTCCGGCCGACTTTGACGCGATTCAAGTAACTTTTTGCACCTCATTCGGCGACCCGGCCTATTGCTGCAAACCCTCTGTGACGGCGATCTCGACTTCATCGGGCCGGTAGACCGCCCGGAGCGAGCCGTCCGCATCCGTGGCGAACAGCACACTCCGCTCACTCGCCAACACGAAGCTGTACGTCCGACCAGCCGCTGAATCGCGTACCGAGATGTGCACATCGCTCGCATACTCCGAGACGAACACGTAGAGCGCGCCCGATCCGAACGCCAGCCGGCGGCCGTAGACGCCGGGCAGCTCGCCGCCCTCCAGCCACTCCAGCTCGGGCCGGACGCCCGCAGCCTGCAGCGCGTGACGGTACAGGCGGACGAGCGGCTCGCTGCGGTCGTTCAGCTCCAGCGGCAGCGGACTCCAGATCAGCCTGCCCGCGCCCAGCGTCAGCTCCGTCACCGCGGAAGCGCCCGTCGCCGTTCCGGCGGCCACGCCCTTCACCGTCTCGGCGATCCGCCGCTTGCTGTACGAGACCGGCAGTGACTCGCCTGCCAGGATCAGTAACTCTTCGCGCACAACATTGGCCAGACGCTGCGTTCCCTTCTCCTCCAGCAGCCGCCCGGCCTCCCGCCAGTAAGCGTCGAGCTGCAGCGGGCCCGTCCAGAGCAGCACAGCGCCGCTGCGGCGGACATGTGCGATCAGCTGGTCAAAGGCGCCGCTGTCGAAGCTATGCGGGCTGGGCACGATGATCAACTTGGCCGGCGCTTCTTCAAGGTCTTCCAGCCGATACTCGCTGACCGCCCGGAAAGGGGTGTTGAGTTCATAAGCCAGCACTCTTGTCAGCCGGGTCGTCGCTTCGAACGCCAGCGGCCGGTTGGAGAAGTCGTTGGAATACGGATAGACCACCGCGACCTCCTCCAGCTCGCGATCCGCAAACAGCTCCCGGATCTCCTTCATGAATGAACCGAACCGGTAGGAGACATCAGCTTCCGGCTTCTCCGTACCGTCGGCACGCAGTGCGCCGATATGCGATTCGTTGGCGTTGTCCATATAGTAGTTGGTATTCCAGATCCACTGCACTGCTCCGGCACCGCCAGCCGCAAACGCATAGGCATACTTGCGCTCCAGCATCGCGCGCAGCTCGGCTTCGCTGCGCTTGGCACGGCCGTCCGGAGTCTCGACGTACATGATGCCCGTCTCCTGCACCAGATTGGGCCGCTGCAGCGTCTTCGCGAAGATGCCATCCCACAGCAGCTGGTCGTTCAGCCACCACGAGTGGACAGTCGTGTAGTCCACCGTCTCGCCGTAGAAGAGCGGCGACGGCCGCTGCGCCCCCAGCGCCTCATCCTGGCCGACAGTAACGAGATGCTCCGGGCAGAGCTCCTTGATCGCAGCTGTCAGTTCGCTTGCCCAGCGGTTATGCATCGCCATCGAGAACAGCGTGTAATCAAGGATGCGCGTGCCCCGCTTGCCCTGATGCATATCCTGCACGTCGAAGTTGATCTCCTGCGGCTCGGGCGGGCGGGCGTCGCCAAAGTCCGGCAGCTCGTCCGCCGTCATGCTCCAGCGCTCCTGGAGCACCCGGATATTGCCATGGCGCTCCGCCAGCCAGGCGCTGTACGCTTCCCGCTCATAGCGGTCGCCGCAGCTGCGCGGGCCAGCCGAGAAGATGCGGGCCGGGTCGAACATCGACGGTTCGTTGATCAGGTCCCAATCCACATGCGTGGACGTCCGGTGACGGGACACGATGGCGCGGATGAACCGCTTCTGCGCTTCGACGCTGCGCGGGTCGAGATACGGATTGACCCCTTCCCATGTCTCCGGAGTAAATGAGAAGAACGTAAAGGTCAGCTGCAGGCTGTGCCGCTTGGCCGTCAGGACGAAAGCGTCGATGGCGCGCAGCACCTCCTCGGAGGCGTGCCCGTCCACCTGCATGATGTTGCGGTACGCCGTCCAGACGCCGGTGCGGATCCAGTTGATGCCCGCCTTGGCCATCTGCGCCATATCCCGGTCCCATACTGCCGCGTTAGGCAGGAACAGAAATTTACGTGCCACATCGGAGGTCATATACGTCATGCCGACTACCGGCAGCGGCTTCCCGTCCTTGACGAAATAGTCGCGGCTCCGCGAGACCGGCGTCCCCTGCTCCAGCAGCTCCCGGTCCATCCCCCAGATGCCCTGGCGCAGCACCCGCTGTTCGCCATGGTCGCTAGTCAGCCGGCACTCCACCCGATAATAACCGGCGGCCAGCTCGACCGGGGGATGCAGCCGAAGGCTGCGATACTCCCCATCGACTGCCAGCTCGCACGTCTGCGTCCAGCAAGGCTCGGTTGCGCTTCCTGCGAACATCGCGAGCTCGGCCGACCACTGCACCGGCTCCGCCGCACCGCACATGTGCTGAGCCTGCAGCGTCAGCATCGGCTTCTCGCCCGGCTCATAGCTGGCATAGCCCGGCTTCAGCCACAGCTCGGTGACGCCCCGGGCGCAGAAAGCCGCCCAAGCCTGAAGACTTTCCAGACCGCCCTCCCGCCAGAACCGCTCGCCCGGCGGCTGATTGACGAACAGCCAGCGGCTGCCGGCGAAGCTGCCGCCGCTGTTCTCCCAGAGCACGACCGGCGCAGCGATCTCGCGGCCTTCTGCCGAGATGCCTTTGAGCAGCGGATACAGCCGGGCATCCATCGGTCCGGCGGAGCCCATCTGATGCGGCAGATCGCTGCTCTTGGTGACGTGCGGCACCATATTCCACGTCGGTGCGACAGCCAGCAGCGATTCCGCGCCCGCCAGCAGCGGGATCTCCTCCAGCGCGGCCAGCCGACAGACCGGCGCGGTATCGACAGGCAGCATCTCATGGATGCGCAGCGCCCGGTGATAGGCCGTCTGCGCCGCTTCGGCCGTCCAGATACCGTCTACCAGCTCCACGGGATGACGGAACGGCTCCGGTCCGATGCTGACCAGTCCGCCGCCCCGCTCCAGGAAGCGGACGATGGCCGGCCATGCCGCCTTGGGAAAGTATGGTGCGTGCAGATTGACGAAGACACCGCCATCCTGAGTATCCAGGACGGCAGCTAGCGCGTCTGCGGACGCCACAACGCCAAAAGTGGTCAACTTATGCTGCAGATCGGGCGGCAGCGACATGGCCGGAAACGACGGATCGTAGAGTAGGATGGTCTCCGGCATCAGAGCAGCTCCTCCTTCATCGCCTGGTGGACGAGCTGTGCGAACAAGCTGTTCGACCAGGCGAACCAGTCGCGGGTGTAAGTCCCCGGATCATTGGCGTCGAAGCCCTCATGCATGTACCCCGTGCCGCCGTCTGTCGCCTCCAGCAGCCGGATCATCTCCAGCTTCTCCGCTGCTGTGGGAGCGGTCAGCCCCTGCATCGAGAGCGCCATATGCCAGATATAGCCCGGCGGCGTATGCGGACTGCCGATTCCCTTCGCAGCCGTGCCTTCGTAGTAGAAAGGGTTGCTGTGGCTGAGGGCAAAAGCGCGCGTATTGCGGCAGCGCTCGTCGTCAAGCCCGGCATAGCCGATGTATGGGATCGACATCAGGCCCGGGGTGCCCGCATCGTCCATCAGGCAATGATTGCCGAAGCCGTCGGTCTCATAAGCATAGATCTCGCCGAACTCGGGATGGCGATAGACGCCATAGAGCTCGATGCCGCGCCGCACCTCCTGCTCCAGCTGCTGCAGCTGCTTGCGGAAGCCCTCGTCCCGATACACCCACTGGGCGATCTCCTGCATCTGACTTAGCGTTACGGCGGCCAGCATATTCGCAGGGATGTTGTAATGGTAGTCGCAGGCATCGTCGCTTGGTCGGAAGCCCGACCAGATCATGCCCGTATAGTTCACCGGCATGCCCAGACCGCCGCGCTGCAGCGTATCCTCGGGGATGCCGTTGTCCCTCACGAAGCGATACGGCGAACGCTCCTCATGATCTTGCTCGGTCCGCCACAGGTCGTACGCGGCCTTCATCGCTTCCTTGAACGCCCCGTCGAAAATATCCGCAGCGCCCGTCTCCTTCCAATAGCGGTATGCAAGCTTCATCGAGAAACAGATCGAGTCCAGCTCGAACTTGCGCTCCCATACCCACGGCGACATCTCCGTCTGATCCTCGGTGTTCCAGTGCCAATCGCTCGCTGTCTCGTTAAACGCGTTGGCATACGGATCAATCGCGATACACATCACATGGCGCCGGATCAGGCCGCGAATCAGGCCGCGCAGCTCATCGTCCTCCTTGGCCAGCGGCACATAATGCATCACCTGCTCCACGGAGTCGCGCAGCCACATCGCCGGGATATCGCCCGTGATGACAAAGGTCGTGCCGTCTGCCATCTGCTTGGTCGTCGTCGCCAGCGTATTCGGAAAACAGTTGCGGAACTGCGCCAGCAGCCGCGGCCTTCCTGCCAGCTTCTCCTCCGCCTCGGCGAGCACTGTCTGCACAGACCCCGGCAGGGTCAGCTCAGGCATCTCGACGGCGGGCAATCTGAATTGCTTCATCGTATCTACATCCTCCGTTCATGCTGTGTAGGTCTGCTGCTATTCCTTGACCGCACCGATCGTCAGGCCCTGGACGAAGTAGCGCTGGAAGAAAGGATAAGCTAATACGATAGGCCCTGTTGCCAACACAACCATCGCCATCCGAGAGGTGTCCTGGGGCAGCGAGGACAGCAGGCCGGCATTGATCGACGGGTTGCTGGAGTTCTGCAACAGGAACTGCATACTGTTCTCGATTCGCATCAGCATCGCCTGCAACGGCACCAGATTGGCACTGTCGATATACAGCAACGCATTGAACCAGTCATTCCAGTAGCCCAGCGTACTGAACAGACCGATCGTCGCCAGGCCGGGCAGCGACAGCGGCAGCACCAGGCGGATGAAGATGCCGAGCTCGCTCGCGCCGTCAATCTTGCCGGCCTCGATGATCGACTCCGGCACCGAGATCGAGAAGAACGTCCGCATGATCATAATGTAGAATGCATTGACCGTCAGCGGCAGGATCAGCGCCCACAGCGTGTCCTTGAGTCCCAGCAGCTGCGTCACCACGATGTATGTGGGCACGAGACCGCCATTGAACAGCAAGGTGAAAAATGCAAAAAATGCGAAGAAATTGCGGTATTTGAAGCTGCGTCGGGAGATTGCGTAGCTGAACAGTGCGATCAGCACCAGGCTGAGGATCGTCCCGATCACAGTGACCAGGATCGTCACGCCATACGATTGCAGCAGCTGATCGCCGCTCTGGAATACGTATTTGTAAGCTTCAAAGCTCCATTTCTCGGGAATGATGCGGTACCCGTTTCTCGACAGCGTCGACTCGTCCGTAAACGAGATGATGACGACGAACAAAAAGGGAAACACGCACAAAAATGCAAACAACCCGGCGGCGAGAATTGCGCCTGCGTTGGCCACCGGATTCAGTTGGGAAAAATTGCGGCTCTTGCGTTTCAGTCCGGTCATTGCCTTACCCTCCTTCATGCGTAATCAGAACAACGCATTATCTCTATTAAATCTGCGCACCACATAATTTGAAGTAATCACCAGCACAAAACCAACCACCGACTGGTACAAGCCGGCTGCCGTACTCATGCCGATCTCGCCCGTCAGCTTGAGGCCACGGTAGACGTAAGTGTCGATAACGTTGGTCACCGAGTAGAGCGTCCCGGAATCCCGGGGCACCTGGTAGAACAGTCCGAAGTCAGCGTAGAAGATCTTGCCGATCGCGAGCAGTGTCAGGATCGTCATCAGCGGCACCAGCATTGGGAGTGTGATCCGGCGGATCTGCTGCCATTTGTTGGCCCCGTCGATCATCGCTGCCTCATACAGCGACTTGTCGATCCCCATGATCGCCGCCAGATAGACGACACTGCTGTAGCCGACCGTCTTCCACACATTGACCAGCACCAGGATGAGCGGCCAGTACGTCGGGTCGTTATACCATTGCCTCAGATCCCAGCCCATGAACGTAAAGAACTGGTTGACGATCCCTTTGTCATAGCTCAGGAAGCTGAAGACGAAGTAACCGACGATGACCCAGGACAGGAAGTGGGGCAGGAACATCCCGGTCTGGAAAAATTTCGCCAGCCGCTTGTTGACGATCTCGGAGAGGATCACCGCCATCGCCACTGACATAATTAGTCCAAGAATAATAAAGACGGCGTTGTATAGCACGGTATTTCTCGTGATGATGTACGCATCCTGAGTGCTGAACAGAAACTTGAAGTTGTCCCAACCGACCCAGGCGCTGTTGATGATGCTCGCCAGAAACCCGTCGGTGGAATAACGATATTGCTTAAAAGCGATAATGACGCCGGCCATCGGCAAATACGAGAAGCAGATGAACCAGATCGTGGCGGGCATGACGAAGAACAGCATCGCCTTGTTGCGGTACAGATCTCTAAAGAAGCTTCCCCATTTCATTCCTTCTCTCCTCCCTTTCGCGCACAGCCTGCCTTAGCAGACCGGAATAGAGAGCAGGCGAATACGGACATCCCCGCATTCGCCTACCCTTTCATTGTATTTCGCTTTCCATTTCGTTTTCTACGAAAACGTGGACCTTCTTGGTACTGAAAACTGAACCTTTTGAACTGGAACTTGCGAACCTACTGATTGGCTGCTACCCATTCGTCGAGCTGACGCTGCGCCTCTTCCATGACACGGTCGAGACCGGCGGCTTTGAACTTCTCGATCGCCTTGGCCGAATACTCTTCCGGATCGACGGTACCGGTCATGATCGCGGACCAGAATTCTTCCTTGACGTTTTGCAGCGTAGCAATTTCTGTGGTTACCTCGGACGTATCAAAGTTAAAGCCGAGGATCGGCGACGGCGTGCCGGATTCATTGAACTTCTGGAACTCTTCCCATTTGTTCTCCGGATCCTCCGGGTTCAGATACGTAAGCATGACATTGCCAAGGGAGAACGTCGGCATGTCGTAGTTTTTGGACTCCGGCAGATTTTCGAATACATTGTCGCTCAGCTTCTTGTAATGCACATCCTCGATACCCGAATCCACCATGTTGCGCAGCACCGGATCGGTATTGAGCAGATTCAGGAATTCCATCGCTTTCTCCGGATGCTTGGAGTTGGCGGAGATCGCCTGCATCGAGCCCATCACCGACCAGTTGTAGATGACCGGTTCGCTGGCCGGCGTCGAGATCAGCGGATATCCGAGGCTGGCGGACCAGAGATTGTCGGCGAACGGCTGGGTAGCCGCACGGTCGGTGAGCCAGGTCCCGGCATTGTGCGCATCTGACATGGAGTCGAGCGTCGTCACCTCGGTCGGGATGTAGCCGGCCTGATAGTATTTGCGCATCGTCTGCAGCTCCTGCTTCATCTCCGGAGTCTCCAGGATGTTGACTACCTTGTAATCCTCGGTATCGAGCTTGACTGCCATCGGCATCTTCTCGATCAGGTAGTCGTAACCGGCCAGCGGCATGAAGTCCTTGGTGATTGCGAACGGGATGGCACCCGGCTCATTTTCCTTGATCGTCTTCAGCAGCGGCTCCAGGCTCTCCAGCGTCGAGACCTGGCTGATGTCGAGATTGTACTTGTCCACCAGTTGCTTGTTGAAGCGCCACACTTCCTGCGCCGGAAGCTCTTTGTTCGCGGGAACCCCGTAGTTGACGCCGTCAACCTTGGAGCCCTCGAGGAAGGCCGGGTCGAGAACGTCCAGGATGCCTTGCCCGTGGCTCTGCAGCAGATCATCGATCGGCATGAAGGCGCCTTTGCGCGCATTTTGGACATAGTCAAACGCCCAGGAGGCGGTAAACATAATATCCATCGCTTCGCCGGAGGCGGTCATCACCTGCATTTTTTGAGAATACTCGCCCCAATCCAGCATGTTCATTTTAACGGTAGCATTGATTTTGTCGAGCGTATACTTATTGATCTCTTCATTAACCATGGCCAGGTCCTTCTGTGGCGTGCCGATCGTATACCAGATCAGTTCGACCGGGGCTTCGCCCGCCCCTTCTCCTGCTTGTCCGTTCGAGCCGGACTGACTCGGCGCGTTATTGCCGCCGGAGCAAGCGCTCAGCACCAGTGAGCCGGCCAGGAGCACCGAGGCAGCCATCGACCATTTCTTTTTGTAGACCATTGTGTACCCTCCCTTTTATGAGTCAACCATTTGCTTCTGCTTCCTAAAGATACCGTATGAAAACATTTGCATAAAGAAGTGAAACTAAAGATATCGTGTACAAAGTAAAGAAATGTCATGTAAGCAGCCATCTGCAGCCTTTCCGTCGACATAGGCCAAGCCCGGTGGAGAATACATATAGTATGTACTCGATAGCGAGCTTGCTTGTTATTACCTGTTAGGAGGTCATAACTTTGTCTCAAGTAGAGGAGCTGAAGACGACTCTGAAGCGACTGGAAGAGATCGAGCGTTGGAAGAGGCGGGAGGAGCAGCAGACGGCAGAGCTGCTGCGCGACACGCCGCAGTTGGAGCCGCAGCTGGCTGGCGTGTTGCGGGAATGGGGACCACTCCTGCAGCTGACTAGCCGGTATGCCGCGAGCTGGCGGGAAGCTAGGCGTCTGCAGCCCGCAGATCGCGAGGCGTTGACTGCCGCGCGAGCGGACTGGCTCTTGGGCGAAGCGGTGAAGCAGTCACGGGAGTGGACTCGGCAGCTGGAGGCGATCCTCGGCTGCAGCGCTGCTCTGCAGACGCAGCCGGAGACGGCGGAGCGCGTACAGCGGTTCATCCTGGAGTCCGGCGAGACGGTGGCAAAGCTGGCCGGCTCCGCAAGCAGCGATGCGGGGAGTGACGGTACCATCGCGGGATCGGCAGCTGCAGCCAAGCCGAGTCAGCAACCGGCGGAGGTCAGGGAGGCGACCGCACATCCCGCCTCTGCTGCAGTCCATGCGCCGGGCGAGCCGGACGCTGCGGCTGCATTCGGTGCGCCTGCAAGCGCCGATAGCACCGCCCGCAAACCCGTCGGCGCCAAGCCCGTCAAGGTGGGGGTAGCGGATAGCTCTTCCCGTGCAGAGGGTCCGAGCGACAACGCAGGATCCGCAGACGCTCCCCCGCAGATGCCCGATTACAAGCCCGTGCCGATCGGCGGCCACACGCTGCCGCCCCTACCTTATGCGTACAACGCCCTGGAGCCGCATATCGACGAGAAGACGATGCGCATCCACCATGACATCCACCACAAGAGCTATGTGGACGGATTGAACAAAGCCGAGAAGGAGCTGGAAAAAGCGAGGAAAACCGGCAACTTTGAGCTCGTCAAGCATTGGGAGCGCGAGCTCGCCTTCAACGGTGCCGGACATTATCTGCATACCTTGTTCTGGATGACGATGTCACCGGTAGGAGGCGGGTCTCCGCCCGAGCCGCTGGCTGCTCAGCTGACCCGTGACTTCGGCAGCGTCAAAGCCTTCCGGGAGCAGTTCAGCCAGGCAGCTGAGAAGGTCGAGGGCGGCGGCTGGGCCATCCTCGTCTGGAGTCCGCGCAGCGGCAGGCTGGAGATCCTGCAAGCGGAGAAGCATCAGAACCTGTCACAGTGGGACGTCATCCCGATCCTGCCGCTCGACGTCTGGGAGCATGCCTATTACCTGAAGCATCAGAATAAACGCGCCGATTACATCAAAGATTGGTGGAATGTGGTCAACTGGCCGTTCGTGAACGAGCGTTTCGTTCAGGCGAGCCAGCTGAAATGGACGCCTTTTTAAACTCTTTGCTGCAGAGATATCGCGTCGCCAGGAGGGATTGTCTAACTTGATCGCGCGCATAAAAGCCGGCACGAACATCTTCGCAGATGCTCGTGCCGGCTTGTGCGGTTGTGGGGAATGTGCTACTTGCCTGCTTCCAGAACTTCCAGAACTTCCAGCAGTCTGATCAGCGTCACCGTCGTCTCCGCCCTCGATGACGGAGCCGCCGGGGCGAATCGAAGATCCGGGAAGCCTGTCATCAATCCCATCTGGCGCACCGCCTCGACCGCTCCGGTTGCCCAGCCTGGGATATCCTCGATGTCTGAAAAACTCGCAGGTCCTGGAGCTGTCGGCTGGATCGGAACGTGTCTGCCGGACGCGCGCAGCAGGATCGCCGCAAGCTCGGCTCGGGTGATCGGGGCATCGGGACGGAAGCTGCCGTCCTCATAACCAACGAAAATACCCGAACGGAGAGCGTCGGCGACCGCTTCAGCCGCCCAGGCAGGGATATGCCTGCCGTCCGTGAACTCCTGCATCACGGGCCTCTCCGCGTCTGGAGTCCCGTCGTCGGCACCGTCTGTAATCCGGGCTCCCGACAGCATGACTGCCAGCTCTGCCCGGCTAACCGGCCGTCCCGGCATGAAGGATCCGTCCGGATAGCCCTGGACGATGCCAAGCGACGCGGCCTCCAGGATTCCGGCCTCGGCCCAGTGGCCTGCCAGATCGGTGAAGGCAGGCAGCCCCCCGTTTACTGGCGGCTGCCCTGCGCCCGGCTCTTCCGTGCCGGGCTCCGGGGGCTCCGGTGTCCCCGATTGCGGAGCTTCCGGATCCGTCTCGGCCTCTCCGGGCGGGAGCATTGGCGGCGGATAGAAGACCGGCGGATTCGAGGGAGGCGGGGCGACGATCATCTCCAGCTCACTGCGGATGCCTTGAAGCGATACTGCAGTGATGGTTACTGAGCCGGGATCCGAAGGCGCGGTAAAGTCCGCCACGATCCGGCCGCTGTCATCTGTGCGCGAGGCTCGCGGCTGCAGCTTGCCCGCCGTCGCCGACCAGTCGACCTGCGCGCCAGCGGCCGGCTCCCCTTGCTCATCCGCAGCCTGCAAGACGATCTGCAACGCGGATCCGGTCCGGATGACCGTCTGGGCAGCGGACAGCGACAGCTCCGCAGGCAGGACGATATCGCCGAACGCCAGGCCGATCGCTGGGCTGGCTGGCTCGGTATCGCTGCTCGTCATGACGCTGAACTGTCCGGCGGGATAGTAGCCTTCCGCCGGGCCGGCCTGGACGATAGCGACGAGCGTGACCGCCTCATCATCCTCTATGCGGATCGGCGTATGGATCGTCACGCGGCGACCCTCTGCAGCGACCTGACGCACAGGCACGCCATTCACCCGATACTCGGCAGGCTCCGAGGCGAACACGCTTCCCTCAGGCAAGGTCAATTGGATCGTATCCGCGAAGCGGCGCAGCGCCCCCGCCGGGCCTGTCGTGAACCGGATGGTCCAGATGCCCGGGGATTCCGCCGCGCGGCTCTCCGGCGCGAAGCTTGCCGCTATTACAGAGCCCGGCGGTTCATTGACAAAGCTCAGCCCGCTCTCCGGCGAAGCGCGCAGCGGATCCGCCGTCGTCCGGAGCAGCAGCTCCTGCCTGCCATAGTAGCCGGCGGGCGGGTTCGTCACCTCCCGGATGACCAGCGTGGCCCGCTCTCCGCGAGGGGTGAACAGTCCGCCTGGAGCGGTCCCAGGCGCCGGTACCGTTACCGTCAGCCGCTGGCCGTCTTCGTCAACAGCTGCCCCGGAAACCGGCACATCGTCGATCACGTAAGCATCAGCCTCCGCGGGGAATCGGGTACCGGCAGGCGCCTCGAGCACGATCTCGTCTCCAGGCGCCAGACCTCCGGCAGCGATGAAGGACACGCTCCACTCCCCCTTGCTGCGTGCAGCGGGGGGACTGGCGGCGATCTGCAGGCCGCTGACCATCGATAGCCAGCGGATGGCTTCGTCCGGATGGGACGGGATCGTATCCAGACTGGTCGATACCGCATAGCCCTCGCGGGATGCCGCTTCGGGCGGATTCACCACCCCGGTGGCGATGACGACATAATCCCGGCCGCTGACCGGTCGCGCCTCGGCAGGGACGACAAGTGTCACCTCATGCGGCGACCTCCTGGATGTCTGACGTACCTCAACCCCGTTCACCGTATAATCTCCCGCTTGCTCCGGGAAGAGCGTACCGTCCGGACCCGCGATCGTGATCGTCTCCAGTCCGGTCGTCAGCATGCCATCCGGGCTCACCTGGAAGCGGATGACCCACTGCGACGGCTCGCCCAGCTGCGGCGGCATCGCCGCAAATGCGACCTGCTCCGCCGCCGTCTCGATTACTTTGGCCACTTTCACCGGCTTATCTGACGATACAGGCAGCGGTTCAGCCTCGGTAGACACGGTAAAGCCTGCGCCGGGGTATGTCCCCGGCGGCGGCTGTGTCTGCATCCTGATCTCGATCTCGACCGCAGTCGCCGGTCCGATCTCATAGTGGGGATTGGAGAAGGACATCACTCCCCCGTTATAGCGGACGGACGATGCCGGCACCGTCAAGCGGCTGCCGCCTGCGGTCACATAGACCTCTCTTCCCGACAGCAGCCCCTGCGGAGTGCCGATATGAACCGTATCAAGCCAGGACAGTCTGCCGTTCTCGCCTGACCTGTAAGCGATAATCCAGCTCCCTCCGTCGCCATTCGACTGCCAGGCAAACTCTACGTCCTGGACGCCTCCTTGCGAAGCAAACACCTGTCCTGGCGACAATGATCCGGCCCAATAGCCAAAAGGCGACCAGAGTACGGCAGCCGCCAAGAGCCACGGGATGGCCCTGCGCATTAGCATATGAGTCATGCGATGATCTCCTTTAGCCAAAAATTTAGATGGACTAAAGATTACCATAGCAGAACGGCCCGGCCCGTACGTATATCAAAAGTTATAGAGAGTGATCCATCGTTATCTCGGGTTGCTACAAAAGTCCGAGCTGTCTCGCCCGTCCTACCGCCTGGGTCCGCCGCTTGACGCCGAGTTTGTCATAAATGCGGTTCAGATGAATTTTGACCGTCCCCTCCGCCAGCCCGAGCCGGAGTGCCAGCTCCTTGTTGGACCAGCCCTGAGCGAGCAGCACCAGCACTTCACGCTCGCGCGGCGTGAGCGGGTCGGCGCTGCCGTCCTGTTCCTCGCATGCAGCCTGCGCCGCCGACCAGACCCGGATCGTCTGGGCCGCCGCCAGCTCCCATCCATCCCGGAGCGCGCCCGCCAAGTCCCGCCCTCCTGCCTCATCCTCCAGATACAGATAGCCGATGACGCGGCCTAGATCGCGTACAGGCAGCAGAGCCAGCGCACCGATCCGATGTTCGCGGATGTAGGGATCGGTACCAAGCATGCCCTCACTGGCAGCTTCCTCCAGCACGAGTTCCTCGCCCGTCCGTTCGACAAGCCTCAGCAGCGACAGCGGAAGACCGTTGCTGTCGGCTGCTTGGGCGCCGCCGGACCTCGTCCAGCCGACCGCTGACTGCAACCGCTGACTGCTGCGCGCCAACAGCAGCGCCCGGGCGGCGCCCGCATCACCCGCCAGTGCAGCCGTCAGTTCTAGAGGCCCAGCGTCACCGTGTGCCGCTCCCGGGTTTGGCGGACTCGTTGCTCTCAGATTCCCCGATCCGGCCGCCAATACTCCCGCGGCTGCGATGGTCCCGCTTCGGGCACTTGCGGTCTGAGCCGCGGCTGAAGAAGCGCCGTGCTCAGCTGAGCTTGCTGGCCGGCGCAACAGAGTACCGGCTGATACAGGCGCTGCCTGTCGCTGAACGGAGGGTGCGGTGCCGGTCTCCCGCCAGCGGCCGCTCCAGTATCGTGCGACCCGCCCGGCCGCCGCCTGGGCCCCGGCCCGGCGATAATCCTGCCAGGCAGCCTGAGCGAGCAGCGCAGCCGTCATGAACCGTCCGGCCTGAAGATGGAGGGCGGCAGCCCGCTCTCCCGCCAACGCAGCCGTCATATAATTGCGCTGCGCGCGGCTGTCTTTCATGGCTTCTTCGTAGTAGAGACCGGCCTGGTGCTCCAGACCTTCCATGCTCGCCTGCTCCCCCAGAAGCAGCATATATTTGTAGCCATAATTGGCAGGCGCGGCTGCGGCCCAGCGGGCCGTCTGACGAACGGCCTCTGCCAGCCAACCGGCGTCTCCTGCCGCGGCAGCCGCCAGCCCTGTGTATAGCCAATATTCAAGTGCATGGGGGAGGAACGGCGCTGACTCCAGCGCGCTCCGGCAAACCGCTGCCGTGCTCAGCGCTTCGTCAGGGCGACCCAGCAGCATGCACAGCTGTACGTGCATCGCCCCGTACTGGGCTTTCAGCAACGCTTGCTCCGGCAAGCCGCCAGCGCCAGGCTCGTCCTCCATCGCCTGTCCGCCGCCCTGCAGGACTGACTGGTCATACGGCAGATCGGCTTCAGGAGCCTCGTGCGCCAATCGCTGGACGAAATCCCCGTATAGCTCCATAACCTTGGCCAGGTAAGGGTCGTCCTCGAACAACTCCCCTTGACGCCGCTTCTCCTCCCAGCGCAGGTAACGGCGCAGCGCCCGGAGCTTGCCGCCCAGATAGTAGGAGGCGGCCTGCATCCCTGACCATACGCTTCCTGCATGCAACAGTCCCGTCGCCGTGGTCGATTGGGCAGCCTGCCGCAGGAAACGTCCCCGTTCGGACGGCGGGAGCAGACGGGCATACAGCGGGAACACCGCCCCATATACATTGGCTGCAACCCGGACATCGCCTTGCGTTCCGGCCAGTCGGATCGCCGTCTCCGCCAGCACGCGCGCCTGATCAATGCTGCCGTCCGTCCATAGCAGCATGCCGGCGGCAGCCGCACAGGCTTCCACTGCACTCTTCCCCGCATTGCCGCCCTCCGAGCGGCGTATAGCCTCTGCTACAAGGGCTCCTGTCAGCCGGTAATCTGCAAATCCCGCTGCGGAGGCAGTCGCCATCAGGACATCGGCAAGCAACGTCTCTTCTTGCGTTGCGGCATCCTCCCGGTGCAGGTCTACCGACCCGGTCAGCGCCATGGCGGCCATCGCGATATCCTCCGGCAGTATCGCTGCGGCCGCTTCCTGTTGGACCGTACCCAACCGTCCTAGCAGCTCAAGTCCTCTGAAGATCGCTTCTCCGCGCCGGTCGGAGTAGACATGCTGCTCCATCTGGATGACGAAGATCCGGGCAAGCTGCCGGGCACCTGGAGCAGCCTCGGCGAGCTCTCCGGCCAGGGTGTCCGCCTCCCCCCTGCTGCCCGCGATATATTCGAGGGCTAACCGTTGCAGAGCAAGCTCGTCACGCTCGCCGGTCCTCCCTATCGCATGCAGCAGTCGTTCGGCGTGCTTCAGATACCTGAGAGCCCTCGCATAATCGCCGTGTCGCATCGCCTCGACGCCCGCTTGACGGTACAGCTCTGCTAACGCCGGCCGGTCATAATCCAGCTCGCCTTCGTTACAGCCGTTCAACTGGAGGAGCAGCTCATCCAGCCGCTCCCCCCGGGGCACACCGCCGGTCTCCTGCAGCAGCCATACTGCCGCCCGGCGGTGAACAGCTGCCCGGGACGCGGGCGGCAGACGATCCGCTGCTGCCAGGTACAACGATTGATCCGCGAACTGCCAGCCTTCCCCTCCACCCCCGATTGCCGGGTACGGCTCAAGGAGCCCCTGGTCGACCGCGTCTGTCAGCTGTCTTCTGACGCTATCGCGGCTTAGAGCGGCTGCAGCTGCAAGCAGAGACAACTCTGCCCGCTCCCCCAAGACAGCCAGCACAGCCAACAGCTCCACCGTCTCCGGCCCCAATCGGGCCAATCGTTCCACTGCCGGGACCTCCTCGTCGTCCAGTCTGTCCAACCACTGCAGGATCTCCCGGCCATCTTCCCACAGTATCCTGTCCCCATCATTCCGGAGCAGCCCCTGTTGCCGGAACAACTGCAGAAGGCGGCGGAGTGCCCCCGGGTTGCCGCCGCTCCTCCGATGCAGGGCGGCAGTTAACTGCTCAACTGCTGATACCGGCAAGCCTTCGGCGGCCGCTACCCAGTCTCGCACCCCATCCGCTGACAGCGGCCTCAGGAAGAGCGACTCCGAGCGGCTCACGATCCCTCGCCACTCTTTGGCCCAAGGCATGGCCATTCCGGTTCCCGCTCCCTCCTCGTCTTCTTCCCACACGACAAGCAGCAGCAGGCCGGCAGGACGGTCTGTTGCTGCTAGCGCGGCTGCTATCCTGCCTATTGCCGGATCAGCCAGGTGCAAGTCGTCAAAACAGAGTACGATCGGCGCGAGCAGGATACAGAGCGTCTTCAAGAGTCTGAATATTGCACCCTCCAGCAGACGTCTGGCTTCCATGCCTGCGGGCAGATGATAACGTCTGCCTGAGCCCGCATGCTCCCCCAGCACGATCTGCAGCTCGGGGAGCATGCCGTTCAGATAGCGGCCGCCCATGCCCAGCGATCGCTTGATTTTGCGGCGCTGGCTGCGATAGCTCGGTTCCTCCGCCGCAAGGATGCCTCGGAGAAGCATGCGCAGCGTGTGCAGCAGCGGTTCGTATGGACCTTCGCCGCTGCCGGCGCTGCAAAGTGCGAATCGTCCTTCTCCCCCGACCTGCCTGCCGAGGCAGTGCAGCAGCGATGACCTGCCGCTTCCCTGCTCTCCCCGGATCACGATGCAGGGAGAATCCCCAGCCAGGCTGCGTCGCCAAGCTTGCAGCAGCTGCTGCAGCTCCCGATCTCTTCCATGCAGATCCGGATGGCTGCCGAGCCTTGAATTCACCATACCCATCCCCCGTTTTTTCATTCCGAAGAAATACAAGCCAAGTAGATAGTAGAATCATATACTTGTATCTTCTAAAAACGCCCCGCCGGATATCATCCGAGCGAGGCGTTCTATTATTGCTTGAGCAGCGACAAGAACTCGCTGCGCAGCGCGGTGTTGTTCCGGAATTCGCCCCGGACAGCGGAAGTGACGGTTTTGCTGCCGTATTTTTTGACGCCGCGGGCACACATGCACAGATGCTCGCCTTCGACGACGACCATTACGCCATGCGGCTGCAGCACCTCGTCCATAATATCCGCGATCTGCGAGGTGATCCGCTCCTGAACCTGCAGGCGTCTGGTGATCGCGTCGACCAGTCGGGCCAGCTTGCTCAGGCCGGCGATCTTGCCGCTCGGAATGTAGCCGATATGGGCTCGTCCGAAGAAAGGCGCCATATGATGCTCGCATTGACTGTAGTAGACGATATCGCGTACGATGACCAGCTCCTCATGCTGTTCATCGAAGGTTACCCCCAGCACGTCTCTTGGATCTACCCCATAACCGGCGAAGATCTCTTCATACATCCGTGTGACACGGGCAGGCGTCTCCAGCAAGCCTTCACGTTCGACATCCTCGCCGACCAGCTTGAGGATTTCCTTAACGTGATGCTCGATCTTCTCCCGGTTCGCATCTACCATCTCGTTACTGTACTCTTTTTTGCCAGCCAAATGATCCCCCCGCTTCCTCTATTTAAAGCGCGATGATTGTTTATCTGCGTCGGCCGCCACCGGGCCGTTGTTGTTTGTTCATCATGCTTTGCGCTTTTTGCAGCTGCTGTTTATTCATATTATAGCCCATTTGCTTCGCCATCTTCTGCAGCATCTCCGGGTCGCTTTGCATTTTCTCCAGCTGCTTGCGCAGGTAGAACACGCCGATGAAAAAGCCGCCAACCAAGCCGACGATCAATGTGATGACAGGAATAACAATATCCCACATGATGTTCTCTCACCTTTCCTCTATCGAAGTTAATCAACGCTTATCATACCATGTCAGGCCGGGCGAATGCCACCATTTAATCGGCATACCGCACCATACATGACCCGGTAAGGATCGTCACCCCAGTCTAATATCGAAGCGTGCACAATCGCAAGAAAAAGCGCCTTGCCCGGATGCCTCCCCCACGGCAATGCGCTTATTCGTGTTGTTCCAGTTGCTCCAACTGCTGGGCGGCTTCCTCCATCATCGCTCTGGCTGTGTCATCGGTCTCCTGCCCCGATGCCCGGCGCAGCGGTCCGATTGCAGCCGTATCTCCGATCCGGCCGAGCGACCAGGCAGCGGTCCCCCGCAGGACAGGACGCGGGTCATTCTCCAGCACACCGAGCAGCTCCGGCACCGCCGCCCGCTCTTTGAAGTTGCCCAGGGCGATAACGGCGTTGCGCTGGATCGGCTTGCGCCCGCGCCAGGCGGAAGCGCTCGTAGCATAGCGCTCCCGGAACGCCTTGTTGCCCATCGTCAGCAGCGGCACCAGCAACGGCTTGACCTGCTCGGTGTCGGGCTGCAGCTCGGGGTGCTGCGTCCAGTTCTTGCCTTTGTTGACCGGACAGACGATCTGGCATGTATCGCACCCGTACAGCCGGTTGCCGATCTTGCGCATCATCTCGTCGCCGACGAAGCCCTTCGTCTGTGTGACAAAGGATACGCAGCGCTGGGCATCCAGCTGGCCGGGACCGACCAGCGCGCCAGTCGGACAAGCATCGATGCATTTCGTGCACGTTCCGCATTGGTCCGTCAGCGGTGTATCGTAAGGGAGCGGCAGATTGGTGATGAGCTCGCCGAGATAGATCCATGATCCGAGCTCCGGCGAGATGATCGCGCAGTTTTTGCCGCTCCAGCCGATCCCCGCCCGCTCGGCGACCGCCCGATCGACCAAGGCTCCCGTATCGACCATATTCACTGCCCGCAGCTCCGGGACCCGCTCGCGAAGCCAATTCTCCAGCCGCTCCAAGCGATCCCGGACCACATGATGATAGTCCATCCCCCAGGCCGAGCGGGACAGGATGCCCCGCCGCGCCCCCGGCTCCGACTTGGGCGGATCCGGCAGCTTGGACGGATAGGCGATGGCGATCGAGAGGATCGAACGCGGCTCCTCCATCAGCAAGCCGGGATCCGTCCGCTCATCCAGATCCGGATGCTCGAACCCCGACTCACGCCCCAGTTCTCTATGACGCTGCAAGACCGATCTCAGCTCGGTGAACGGCTCGGCGGATGCGACGCCCAGCGTGTCGATGCCCAGCTCAGGCAGTGCCGCCAGCAGCTCGGACTTCAGAGATGCGTAGTTCGTCAGTGTCTCGCTCAAGATGTTCACACCCCCCCGGTAATCTTGCCCATAAGCAGCTGGAGTTACAGGTTACAAATTGTTGATGCGAGTGATTGGCCACAATATAAGATCGGCTCGTCCCCGGATCGCTTCCTCAGGGACTGTCCCGAAGGAACGGCTGTCCCGGCTGGCCCGCTCGTGCCGGTTGTCTCCCATGACGAAGTATTGTCCTTCCGCCACAGTCAGCGGAGCCATATCCGGTCCATCGATGTGGACATTAGTGTATCGCTCGATGATCAGCTCGCCGTTGCGGTACAATTGGTGACCTCTTATCTCGATCTGGTCGCCGGGCACACCGATGATGCGTTTGACCAGGTAGTCCCTGACCCCCGGCAGCGCATCGGGATCCTTGAGGATGACGACATCCTCATGCACGGGCTTGCCGATCAGATAGATAAATTTATTGACAAACAGCCATTCCTTCTCTACCAGTGTAGGCTCCATCGACTGGCCCTCCACTGTGGAGAGATTAAAGACGAAAACATGAAGCAGCAGAACCACGATTAAGGCAACCGCCAGTGTCTTGCCCCAATCCAGCAGCTCGCGTATCCAGCGGGCAGGCTGCTGCCCTCCGCCACGACTCCGCCTGGGCTCTTGCGGCGGTACTCCTGCAGTCATCCGTGATCGGCTCATCCTACACCCCGTTAGTTA
Source organism: Paenibacillus jepli (assembly GCF_047238105.1). Lineage (NCBI taxonomy): Bacteria > Bacillati > Bacillota > Bacilli > Caryophanales > Paenibacillaceae > Paenibacillus > Paenibacillus jepli. The sequence continues at coordinate 4,656,880 of NZ_JBDFMD010000001.1, read as the reverse complement.
GTTTCATTGTGCTGTTGCTTCCATGCGTTGTAGTATCCGTACACTATTGTATCATTGAAGGGCGCCTGCGCGCACGCGATCCGCTCATTCAACAAGCGCAGTCCTTCTTCTACCTTGCGGGCCACCAGCGGGGAATATCGATAAGCGATCTTGTGCTGCTCATACTCATCCCGGTCCACCTCGAAGACCGAGCCGTCGGCCAGCTTGATGACATCGAGATCGTAATCGATATAAGTCAGGACATCCCTGTACAGATAAGGCGGGGATGCGACATTGCAATAATAACGGACTCCGTTGTCCTCCAGCAGCGCTACGACATTGAACCAGATGCCAGGCAAGAAGAAAGAGACCGCCGGTACGCGGCTGATCCATACTTTGCCGCTGGCCTCCTGGATCGGCGTATGCTCATTGATCAGCACCAGCATTGATTCCGAGGCGTGCTCCGGCTGCAGCAGGGATGCGGGCACGAGCCGATTGTTCATCCACATCCGGTGCAGACGACCGTCATGTTTGAAGCTCTTTATGGTGCAGCGAAGATAACGTTCCATCGGGTACTCCCTATGTTTGACTTTCGCCCGCCAGGGACGAGGCGACTTGTAATTTCGATATGACTGGAATTTAAGAAAAGCATATCCCTTCGGCCACATGCAGCTGGCGTCGGAACATGCTTGTTCAGATCTGACTATACCTCTCGCCGACTCAGCCGGCTACAATGCTTAGCTTTTGGATGGATCTCATAAAATCCTTGGCTGCAAAGCCCATCGATTCGTAGATCGACAGAATGGGTTCGTTATGCTCGTCCGCTGTAATCATAATTTTGGAGACGCCTCGCTGCTCGAAACGCTGGCGAAGGCTCTGAATCAGTGATTTGCCGATTCCTTGACGTTGATAATCCGGGTGAACCGCGATGCGATAGTAGTATCCTTTATTATTATCAATCGTACCAATAATCATGCCTACAATGTCGTTATCCTTGCTGGCTACCAGCACCAGTTCGCTGTCCCATGACAACTGGCGGGCGAATGCCTCCATCGTCTGTTCGTAACACGCCTCAGTGAGCGACAATTCCAGAAGGCGGGTCAACGGACGATAATCAGACAATTGAAAAGAACGAACATGCATGTATGAGAGTCTCCCTTTTCATCGCAGCCGAAATATCATTAACGGCGGCTTCTGTTTGTATCTTGTTAATAATACGACAAAACTCTACGCTTTTCCTCCTTTAACCTTAAAAAAATCTTAAAATACGGCAAGAAAATCAAGGAAGTGATAGAAAGCGCTTTATTGGAATCGCTATCAAGTATGAGTTAGGATGATTTGTAAAATAGTTGAATTTTTCGACATTTAGCTTGTCGTGCTCTTAACCTACATGTATAAATGTGTCTGTTTTGCAGGATGTTATATAGGGTAATAACTCGCAGTCGTGCCTTGGCCGGACTTTACAAACGTTCATGTTGATTTATTCAGGTGAATAAGCGATAATAAAGGGGCTTGGACGACTACATATCTATTATTTGGGAGGTAATACGATTATGGCTCATGAATTGCCAGCACTGCCGTATGCCAACAACGCACTGGAACCGCATTTTGACGAAACCACCATGATGATCCATCACGACCGTCATCACAACACATATGTGACTAACCTCAATGCTGCCCTGGAGTCCGCTCCTGAGCTGCAAGGCAAGTCCGTAGAAGATCTGATCTCCGATCTGAACAGCGTGCCTGAGAGCATCCGTACCGCTGTACGCAACAACGGCGGCGGTCATGCCAACCACAGCCTGTTCTGGGAGACCATCGGACCAAACGGCGGCGGCGCGCCATCCGGCAAGCTGGCCAGCGCCATCGAGAGCGAGCTGGGCGGATTCGACAAGTTCAAGGAAGATTTCGCCAAAGCCGGCGCTACCCGCTTCGGCAGCGGCTGGGCTTGGCTGGCCGTATCCAAAGACGGCAAGCTCAAAGTATACAGCCTGCCTAATCAGGACAGCCCGATCATGGAAGGCGACACGCCGATCCTCGGTCTGGACGTATGGGAGCATGCTTATTATCTGAAGTACCAGAACAAGCGCCCGGACTACATCGCTGCATTCTGGAACGTGGTCAACTGGGAAGAAGTCGGCAAACGTTACGAGGCTGCACTGTAAGTAATTCCCCACAAAGTGAAGTCTTTCTTCGAAGCATCGTCAGATACTTTGCGGGGGCCCCGGGAAACCTTTTTAAAACCATCCCCACACAGTGGAGATTTTTCATCGAAGTTAAGCCGTTCGCAGCACTTTTGCGAACGGCTTTTTTGTAATGGCTAGGATTGGATGTCCTCCCGCTGCTGCCAGTAGGCGCGCAGGATACGCAAGAACACATTGGGGAAAGCCAGCGTCTCCATCTCCTCCGGACCGATCCAGCGGTAGCCCGGCGGGAGCGTCCCTTCGCTCGCGCCAGCGGTATACAGAGCTGCAGTCTCGGCTGCCTGCAGAGCATCCGCTCCGCTCTGCTGCCGCTCCTTCTCGCTCAGCACGAAGCCGTAGTCGGCCAGATACACTTGCACCTTCCAGACGATATGACTGAACACGTGATCGGCCTCCATCCACCAGCTCCGCGGCCGGACGAGCACCGACGTCTCCGCGGCCAGCCGGCGGCTGAGTTCATCCATCTGGACGGATTGAAGCGACTCGGCGACGGCGACGGTGTCGCCCGTCTTGCCGTCCCCCGTCGCTTCCCAAGCCCAGCCCGCGCCAGCTTCCCAGGCGGCAGCAGCCGCTGCAGCCGCTGCAGCGCCAGCACCCGGCCTGCTCCGCATGCGCTTCCCTGGGGCGGACTCGCCGCCATCTGCATGGATGTGCGGCAGCTCCCACATCCTCGCCAGCAAGCCCGTATCCGGACGCTGGCGCACAAGGATGCGGCCCGCCTGCTCGCCGCTGCCTTCGATCAGCGCCGCGAGCCGCAGCTCCGGTCTCGGCGGCTTGGCCTTGGTCTTGATCGGCAGCTCCTTCTCCCGGCCGGCCAACCGGCCGGCGCAATGCTCCATCACCGGACAGATCAGGCAACCCGGCGACTTGGGGGTGCAGATGAGTGCGCCCAGCTCCATCAGCCCCTGATTGAAATCCCCGGCCGCTCCTTCCGGAATAAGCGACTTGGCCAGAATCTCCGTTTTTACTCTTGTGCTGCTCTTGGCGATATCATCCTCCAGGCACATATACCGCGACAGCACACGCATCACGTTGCCGTCGACGGCCGGCTCCGGCCGATTGAAGGCGATGCTCATGATCGCTCCGCGGGTATAGGGGCCGACGCCTTTTAGCGCTGCCACAGCGTCCGCATCATCCGGAACCGAGCCGCCGTGAAGCTGCATGACCTGCCTGGCGCCAGCCTGGAGATTGCGGGCCCGCGAGTAATAGCCCAGTCCTTCCCAGCACTTGAGCACCTCTTCCTCGGGCGCTTCCGCCAGCGCCCCGATTGTGGGGAATTTGTCCATAAACCGGTTGTAATAAGGGATAACTGTATCGACCCTGGTCTGTTGCAACATAATCTCCGATACCCAGATTCGATAGGCATCTCTGCTCCTGCGCCAAGGGAGATCCCGTTTGTTGGCTCGATACCAGGCGAGGAGTTCCCGGCTAAAAAAGGCTTGGGCGTCCACTGTCATGTAAGGTCCCTCGCTTTCTCCGTTGGCTGCGACGGCCGCCATTTGTCGGCTGCACGGTATTTTTTGCGGTACTGGCTGGGCGACAGACCGCAGTACTGTCTGAACATGCGAGAGAGGTAGTGATTTTGCATGCCGATCCGTGAAGCGATCTGCGCTACCTGCTCTTCCGTCTTCTCCAGGCGACGCTTGGCGTACTCCAGCTTGCGGCGGTTGACATAATGAATCGGCGATTCGCCGATCAGGCTCCGGAACAGCTCGATAAAATAGTTGGGGTGCATAAAGGCGATGCCCGCCAATTCCTCTACTCCCACCGTCCTGTCCAGATTCGCCTCGATATAGTCGAGCACCGGCCCGAGCTTGGCAAACGGTTCCAGGCTGCTGAGGGACGAATCATCCAGTTTGCAATGGTCCAGATAGCATGAGATGAGCTCAAGCAAGGCAGCCTTGAGCTTCAGCCGGCTCGTCAACGCCTGTTCCTGCTCGGCGATCGCCATTCGTCTGAGCAGCACCTCTACATCCCCGGCCCGTTCGACCTGGACAATCAGAGGCAGCTGCAGCAGCTCAAACAGCTTGCTCTCTGCCAGATTGGCACGGAATTGGCACCATCGAACGGTCAGTTGTCCGCTCAGATGGTTCAGCTTGTAAGCGATACCCGCCGGGAACAGGATAAGGTCTCCTGCTTCGGCCTCATAGCTCGACTCTTCCGTCTCGATGAGTGCGCGCCCGCCCCGGACCAAGGCAAATCTGAAGCCTTCCGGCACCAGACTCTCCTCCCAGCCCGCTTCGCATTCGCAGTAACCCGTCATAGAAACTTCCGCTTGAATATGTTGAAGATAACTCTGTATGATGTGTGTATACGCGATATTCATTGGGACTCCTGTGTTTACGAGATTGTGGCCGCACACCTGGGCCAAGTTTATATTATACGCATTCTATCCATAAATTGAAATGGGAGGTTATGAGAGGAGATATGGACCAAAGGAACCAGCCGGCAGGGGCACGAAGGGCTGCATTGCTGCTGGCCATGGCGGGCTGCTTTCTGCTGAGCGCTTGCGGCGGCGGCGGCTCCCCGCTCAGCGGGCCGTCCGAGACCGTGCAGCTCTACCGCAACAGATGCTTGAACTGTCACGGTACGGAGCTGCAGGGACGGATGGGTGATCAGTCCAATCTGCAGAAGGTGGGGCAGCGGCTGAGCAAAGAGCAAATAACCGCCAGGATCACCTCCGGCGGCTCTCTGATGCCGCCCTTTGAGGATACCTTGACGGCTGAGGAGATCGAGCAGCTGGCAGACTGGCTGGCAGCGAAACGCTAGCTTCTCCTCGGCGAATCGGATGCACACCGGGAGGAAGCAGCCGTCAGCATACAGGCTCCCCCGCGTAGCCGGCGATCCGTTCGGCTACCGCATACGCGGAAGCAAGCGAACGCTCATGGGTTATACTGACGTGCAGCTTGACCTCATCAGGAGACAGGCCCAGCCGCTGCCACGCCTCACCCGTCAGAGAGCACACCGGTCTGCCGGACGCATCCGGCAGCACCTCGATATCAAGCAGGCCGACGGTGCCGCCGATCCCGCAGCCCAGCGCCTTGACGACAGCTTCCTTGGCGGCGAACCGGCCAGCTGTATATTCGGCGCTTCTCATTCCTTTGCCCGACAACAGCTGCCGTTCTGCTGGCGTCAGCATCTTCTCCAGGAACCGCTCAGCCGTTTGGCCATCCAGGATCCGCCGGACCCGCTCGAGCTCCACCAGGTCATGACCGATTCCGATAATCATCCGCGTCCTCCTCTTCTACACTCAAAACCCCCCGCTTATTGACGGGGGGCCGCCGGGTCAGATCCCGGGAATCGGAGAACGTTTGTGCTCCGTTCTCAGATAGTGCTGCTCCAGCTTTTCCCGGATGTCTGCGGGAACTTCCTTCCCTTCGAGAAAATCGCTGTTATGCTCATACGTAATGCCCAGCTCGGCCTCGTCGGTCTGCCCTTCCCACAAGCCTGCGCTTGGCGCCTTATGCAGAACGGTGTCGGGCACGCCCAGCTCTGCAGCCAGGAGACGCACCTGCCGCTTGTTCAGCGAGGCGAGCGGCGTAATATCGACTGCCCCGTCGCCCCACTTCGTGTAGAAGCCTGTGACAGCTTCCGAGGCATGGTCGGTACCGACCACGATCAGGTTCAGATCGAAGGCAAGGGCGTATTGGATCACCATTCGCGACCGGGCTTTGACATTGCCCTTGCCGCCTCGGCTGATGTGGCGGTGGATGCCGAGCGCTTTGAAGCCCTGTTCCACCTCGAGGGCAACCTCTGTCACCGTATCTTCGATATTGGTCTCCACCGTATGCTCAAGATTGAAGGCTTTGGCTACAGCATAGCTGTCTTCGATATCCTCCTGCTGACCATAGGGCTGGAACACGCCTAACGTCATATACGGTTGCCCGCTCTCGGCTGCCAGCTCATCGGTAGCTTGCTTGCACAGGCCTGCGGCCACAGCGCTGTCGATCCCGCCGCTGATCGCGATTAGCAGTCCAGAGGAGCCAGCTTCCTTCACATAGCTTTTCAGAAAATCAACCCGCTTGCGGATCTCTTCCTGCACGTCGATGTGCGGTTTCACGCCTAACCGCCGGATAATCTCCTGCTGCAGATTCATAGGCTCAGCTGCAGAACCGATCGAACGCAGCAGTCAGATCTGCGGCGATCTCGGCTGCGGACCGATTCTCGATTTGGTGGCGTTCGATGAAGTGAACCAGCTCGCCATCCTTCATCAGCGCGATGGATGGGGAGGACGGCGGGTATGGCGCGAGATACTCGCGTGCCTTGGCAGTGGCTTCCTTATCTTGGCCGGCAAACACTGTGAACAGATGGTCCGGCGTCACGGCGTGCTGCAGCGCCTCGGCCACTCCCGGACGGCACTGGCCTGCAGCGCATCCGCACACGGAATTGACGACAAGCAGCGCTGTTCCTTTGGCTGTCGGCAGCTCGGCTTCGACTTCCTCGGCCGTCCGCAGCTCTTTCATGCCTATACGTGTAAGATCGTCGCGCATCGGCTGCACCATGTCGACCATGTATCGTTCGAATGACATTGACATCTGGACTCACTCCTTGACTATCTTTATTTTGCTACTATTATACTCTTCCTAGATAATCAGGTCAAAAAAATGTCCCTGCGCAGCAACGACTAGTGCTGCGCAGGGACATCCCTTCCTTTATACCGAAGGCCGGTCCGGCCCGTCGAGTTTTTTGTCGTATCCCGGCTTCTCAGGCTCCGGCTGTGCAACCGCCGCTGCATCGGCCTCGTGCTCAGCGGACAACTGCTGCAGCTGCTCCGCCGAAGCTTGACTGAGCTCCTGTTGATCATTGTGCCTGCTCATCGCTATACGCCTCCTTTGCTATTTAGGATGCGCAGAGGGACCCTTTTGTATCCTGTCCTCTTGATTGCATAGCAGCTTTACCCGGAAGATCGTCCCTTCCCCTTCCCGGGATTGGACCTCGATCTTGCCGTGATGACGCTCGACGATGCTGAGACATAAAGGCAGTCCCAGCCCGGTGCCTCGCGATTTGGTCGTATAGAACGGTTCAAACAACCGCTCCAGCTTGTCCGCAGGAATCCCGCAGCCGCTGTCCTCCACAGTCATCTCCACTACTTGACCAATACAGCGGGTACTGATCTTCATCCGGCCCTTTTCGTCCATGGCCTCCATCCCGTTGCGCGCCAAATTGAGGATCAATTGCTTGATTTCTTTGGCGTTAAGCTCCAGATCCGGGACCTTCTCGTCAAGTCCCAGCTCGATCGTCTGTCCGCGCATATTGGCATCGGCCCACAGGAGCGGCATCAGCTCATTGATGATCGAGTTCAGCGAGGACCGCTCCTTGTCGACGATGCGGTTCTGCGCCAGGGAAAGAAAATCGTTGATAATCCCGTTCGCGCGATCCAGCTCTTCGAGAATAATGCGGAAGTACTCTTTCTGGCTGTCTGGACTGCGTTCCTTCATCAGCTGCACGAAACCTCGGATAACAGCCATCGGGTTGCGGATCTCATGCGTAATGCTGGCCGCCATCTGCCCTACGAGGCTCAGTCGCTCCATACGGCCGACTTCATCCCGCAGCTGACTGATCTCCGTGATATCATGTGCGATCAATACTGCTCCGATGATCTCATGGCTGCGGATATCTTTGACGCTGAAGCCGGTTTTGATATAGATCTTGTTGTCCTGACGAACAATCTCCGATACTGTCTCATTGCCGTGGAGCGCGTTTCTCAGCATAGTGGTGTGCAGGTCGCCTTGCGGCCCCTCCTGCAGGCCATCCAGCGGCAGGCCGACCATATCGGTGACGGTCTGATCCCGATTGTTCCCCATGTGAGTGAGCGCCATGTCATTAATATGCGTAATTTTGCCTGCTTTATCTACCATAATTACCCCGAGCGGCGTATTATCGATAAATTGCTGCAGTTTCTGCACTTCGATCCGATAATTCGCAGACATCTGTTGCAGCTCATGATGCAGGCGCTGTTTTTCTTTAACGCTTTCAATTAAGTAGATCAAAAGAGGGCTGATACCTAGCACAGCAATGCCAGCCGCCGTGCTTTCCTGATAGAGGGAAGCTTCGCGGAAAGTGCCCGTGGCAACAGTGAAAACCAGACTGCCCAGCAAATATAACAATATGCCCCCCAGTCCGAGGCTTATCGCCAATTGTTGCTTTTTTCTGAGCAAAGCGCGCCCAAAGCGCCCGATGCAGACGAAGAGGATCGGAACGATGACCATTACAGTCGTCACAATCCCTGCCAGTTCCCAGGGCCTGTCTGCCAAGTAAATGGTGAGCAGGCCGTACACCAATGTCATGATCGATGCTATGAATTTCCCGCCGTAGAGCGCCCCTACGACAAATGAAACGAGACTAAAGTCCAGCTTGGCTGCCAACCCGGACACATGAGACAATACAATGCATAGGGTCATAGATATGCAGCTGACGATGCCTATGAAAACCGGTGTTCCTCTATGACGGTCCGGGCGGTTATACCAAAGCTGAAGCGCAAACACGGGCAATAAAACGATCATGACCTGTAATAAGGCTTCCTTCCACACGAAAAACCGGTCTCCTCCTAGTCTGCTATGACATTTCCTGTTATTCCGATTAAAACACATGTAAATTTTTTTTACAATGTTGAATTAGGTCAACAGTCTCATATCAAAAAGGCAGAGCGTCCTATGGTCGCGATTATTGCGCAGTCTCTGTCGCAAACAACCGCAGGCACCTTGTCAGGTGCCTGCGGTTGTAAGTCCAGCCTTATCGAGTTTGATTCAACAATCATAGATCATCCATATTGCGAGCGATCCAGGTTTCGATCTCCCGCCTCAGTTTCCTCTTGTGCATAAAAGCAATCGTCGCTGACTTGACTTCTGAGCTGTCAGTCGTGCCGAAAAACACTTTTCCCAGCTCGTGGTCATAGGCTTTGACCTTGCTTGAATTGACAAGATTGATGCGATCCAGCTTCTTAAAGCCGAGCGGCTCCAGATGTCTGAGATACGCAGACAACGACGGGACGAGCGGGTAGAAGCGGTCTCTCTCCGAATGGAATACGAGCATGCCCTCTTCCGTCTGGATATAGAGAATATCGGCCACGTCCAACATGAGAACTTCGGTATCATTATGTTTGTCACGTGTAACTGGTATTTTCATCGACTACACTCCAAAACCGTTCCCCCACTGATCTGCAAACGGCGGCCGGACCAGGCCGGCCTCCCTGCAACTGACTACTTCTCCAGCAACTCTGCCGGCACTTCAGGCCGGTGGCCGAACCACCAGCATGCTGTAGAAACAAACACGACGGCCGACAGTCCCAATGATGTAGCCAACAGACGGGCGATTTTGCTTCTCATCATCCTAATCCCTCCCTTTGAACGGTATAATGGTCAAGACTTGAGCCAGAAAAGAAAGAGCAAGCAAGTGCGACTCGATAAAAAAATTCGAGCCGACAATTGCAAGGGCTACCAGCTTCATAACGAGCAGTCTGCGCGCAGAGAGCGTCGTCACGCCTTTCAGGTCGGATGGCGCGAACAGGATAATGAGCAGCATCGCAACTGCCGCGCACGGGATAAACCACGCATCCGAAAACGGTATATGAGGTATGGCGGCCACGACGGTGCTTGAGATCAGGATACAAGCGGTCGGTGACTGGAAGTGGTAGCCGCCGGTTAAGTTGCGGAGCAAGGCCATGGCAATAAGGACGACCAGCGTATCCGCCAGAGCCCCCAGCAGATATCCCGCCGTCAGGGAGAGGACGATCGTCAGCAGATTGGTCAGCAGAGACTTGATGGCGAACACCAGGACTTCCTGGCTGACCTGCTTGCGGTCGTTATGTTGATAGATGTATCCGCCAAACTGCTCGGAGATTCTTCCGATCATATGCTTCGCTCCTTTATGATCATCAGATAAATAATCATCGACGCAATGAGACATATGGAGATCAGTGCCCCCAGGAAGGCAGCCAGTCCCTTGGAAAGTACGGTGACGGTGACACAGATCCACACACTCGCTACAATAAGCGTAATGAGAAGCTGACGGTTTGTGCCGCGGAAAGCGACATGCTCGCTGAGCCGGTCCGGGACAAAAGAGAAGCCGATTCGCTTCTTGATCAGAACCCAGGAGATGGCGAGTACGCCAAGCGACGACAGCAGCTGAACTACTTTGAGATAGACGAAGGTCTGCTGAATCTCAGCTAGCGGCGATACCGCCTGCATGATCAGAACGATCAGCATCTGCAGGACGATATAAACCATGTATCCTGAGACGGCCATAAGCAGTGCATAAAAGAGATGAATACGGAAGAGCAGCCAAAGCAGCAGGACCATCCATAGCAGCATAAAAAAGGGCGTCAGCCAATCCAGCATGAGAACTTCCCGGAGCAAATAGGAAGTCTGTGCCATGACGACTGAAGTGAATATGATTTGCGGTATATAGCTTCGAATAGGAAACAAATAAAGGGACATCATCAATACAAAGCCCGCAATCGTCTCAAACACATTTACGACAAAATCGATCAGGAATATTGTCATTAACTTCCCCCTGAAGTCGGATGACTGTCTCGCTTCTCTACTATCTGGATCTACTATACCACGCAATAAGTACCAAATAAAAGAAAAAAGTTTAAATTAACCCCATTTTTCTACATGTTCATCTAAAATGAACAATTTTACATTTTTCGCGCTAAATAACTCGAATTTTGTCGTCGGATTTACTGCTGCTAGAAAAATAGCGAAACGGGCGAAGGTTTGCTAAAGTAGTTGAAAGAGGAAGATTCTTACTACAAGAGAGGGGATTTAAAAATGGCTTTAATGGAATGCCGGTTTTTCTCGGAAGCTCTGAAACTCAGCACCTCGATGACGGTGATTCTGCCGCAGCAGACCTCCTCGCAGATCGGGATGGACGGTCACGCCGCGGGAGGTCGCCACCAGACGCTGTATCTGCTGCACGGTCTTTCGGACGACGACTCGATCTGGCTCAGACGTACCAGTATTGAGCGATATGCAGCCGCCTACGGATTGGCCGTCGTGATGCCGCAGGTGCACCGGAGCTTCTATACGGATATGAAGCACGGCAACCGTTACTGGACTTTTCTCACGGAAGAACTGCCTGCGCTTGCCCGTTCATTCTTCCCTCTCTCTGACGCCAGAGAAGATAACTTCGTCGCCGGCTTGTCCATGGGCGGCTACGGCGCATTCAAATGGGCACTGCGCAAACCGGAGCAATTCGCCGCTGCCGCTTCGCTCTCCGGGGCGCTGGATATCGCCAGCTTCGGCTCGGACCCGCAGCACCAGCAGAGGGTCGGGGAGTTGTTCCGCCTGATCTATGGCGATGAGCCGATCGCGGGCACCGACAACGATCTGCTCTGGCTGCTTCAGCAGCAGAGCCGGCTCCCGGGTCCGAAGCCGGCATTATATCAATGCTGCGGGACGGAGGACTTCCTATATGAAGGCAACCTCGCCTTCCGTGATGCGTGCCGACAGACTGACCTGGAGCTGGAATATCAAGAAGGCCCCGGCACCCATGAGTGGGGCTATTGGGACGCCCGCATCCAGGACGTGCTCGCCTGGCTGCCGCTCCGCAAGCCGACTGGCAACTAGCAGATCGCGCCTGAAATAACTGGCCCTGACTACTAGGCCGGCAGCCGCTCATCGACCCAGCTTACGATACACTCCATCACCTTGCGCCGCTCCCGGTCATTGTGCAGCTCATGCAGTCCGTCCTGCCACCGGTAGAATGCGCAGCGGCCGTCGAGGCAACTGGCCAGCTGCTCGCTTGCTGCGAAGGACGTGACGCGATCGGCGGTCCCGTGCAGCAGCAGCAGCGGCGACTGCAGGCGGTCGCGCGCATGGGCCAGCGACCATTCGCCCTCGGCCTGGAGGCCGAAGTACATGGCAGCCGAGATCCGGTTGTGGGCGAGCAAGTCGATGACGACAGGAGGAACCTCGTCGTCAGGCCGATACAACGCGCCCGGATCCAGACCGGTGGCGAGCGAGAAGGACGGCCACATCCGGGCCACATGTCTGCCGATCCACTGCTTGGCGCGGGGCGGGTTGAAGGCCAGGCGCAGCCACGGGCTAGTCAGGATGAGCCCGGCGATCTCAGGCTGCCGCCGCAGCGCGCACGAGAGCGAGACATTGCCGCCCATGCTGTGTCCGTAGAGAAAGACAGGCAGCCCCGGATACCGTCTGGACGCTGTTCCCAGCGCATGCTCCGCATCCTCGGTCAGCCGCTGGACCGACGGCGTATGCCCCCGCTTGCCGGGCGAGCGGCCATGTCCGCGCTGGTCGTAGGTGAACAATACATATCCGGCTTCGGTCAGCGTCCTGGCGACAGCCTCGTAACGCGAGCTGTGCTCACCCATGCCATGCACCAGATTGATAACCGCCCGCACCGGCTTGCTGTCGGCTCTCCACTCCTGAGCGAACAGCTCCAGACCGTCCGCAGTAGGCAAAGCCAGTGTTTCGTGAATCATCCGCATACTCCTCCTTAATGCCTTCAGTATCATGAAGCTCTCCTTCTTTTTATACCACGAATGAAGATCCGGTAAAACGCAAGGTTCATGACTATTCTTCCCTGATATCTGGTAGAATAAGAGTAGCGAACAAGTTTGGACCAATATGAAAGAGGATTACTACATATGAACTACGATATCATCATCATCGGCGGCGGCTCTGCAGGATTGATGGCCGCGATCGCCGCCAGCGGCGGAGACGCCCGTGTGCTGCTGCTCGATAAGGGCAGCCGTCTCGGTCGCAAGCTGGGCATCTCCGGCGGCGGCCGCTGCAATGTTACCAACAACAAGGAGCTGGAGGAGATCATCCGGCATATTCCAGGCAACGGCCGCTTCCTGCACAGCGCCTTCAGCAGCTACAGCAACCGGGAGATTATCGCTTTCTTCGAAGGGCTGGGGATCCGGCTCAAGGAAGAGGATAACGGCCGCATGTTTCCCGTCAGCGACAAAGCCAAGACCGTGGTCGATGCGCTCATCGGACAGGTGCGGCGGCAGGGCGTGGAGATCCGGACCGACCAGCCCGTGCAGGAGGTGCTCTACCATGACGGCGCAGTCCAGGGTGTCCGCTTGCAGAATGGCGAGCGGCTGCAGGCTGCAGCGGTCATCGTCGCGACGGGCGGCCGTTCGGTTCCTCATACGGGGTCGACCGGCGATGGTTACCCCTGGGCCGAAGCCGCGGGACACACGATCACAGAGCTGTTCCCCACCGAGGTGCCGCTGCGCTCGAGCGACGCATTCATCGTCAGTCGCGAGCTGCAAGGCTTGTCGCTGCGCGACGTGACGCTCAGTGTCTGGAACGGCAAGGGCAAGTGCGTGATCTCGCACCGGGGCGACCTGCTGTTCACTCACTTCGGACTGTCCGGCCCCATCGCCCTGCGCTGCAGTCAGTTCGTCGTCAAGGAGCTGAGGCGCTCGGAGACGGTTCGGCTGACGGTCGACCTCTTCCCGGACGCCAGCGCGAGCGAGCTGTATGCCGACACATGGAAGGCCGCTGAGGCCGAACCCAAGAAAGCGATCAAGACGATCCTGCGATCGGCGGTGCAGGAGCGCCTCGTGCCCGTCCTGCTCTCTCTAGCCGGGCTGTCTGAGTCGACCACCTTCGATAATATTCCCAAGGCCAACTGGCAGGCGCTCAGTATACTGATGAAGACGTTCCCCGTCTATGTCCACGACACGCTTTCCATCGAAGAGGCTTTCGTGACGGGAGGCGGTGTGAACCTCAAGGAGATCGACCCCAAGACGATGCAATCCAAGCTGATGAGCGGACTTTATTTTTGCGGCGAGATTCTGGATATCCACGGCTATACCGGCGGCTATAATATTACAGCAGCCTTTGCGACCGGCCATGCGGCAGGCAGTCACGCTGCTGTATCCGCGACTCAGCCTCGACTATAGTCCAGGGCCAAACCGGACTCCCGGCGATGGTAATGACCCACATAAAATGGTACGCTGTATTATAGGATATAAGGAAGGCATCATCTAGTGTCACCGCACCCGGAAGTTACGAGAGGAGTCCGCAATGTTTCAAGAGCTTTTGGATTTTTTGGAGAATTTCGGCGCCTGGGGTTTGTTCATCCACGCCTTTATCGATGCTGTTATTTTTCCGATCCCCGCTTTTTTCTTGCAGGTTTCTCTGAGTGCTCTCAACCCAGGCAACGCCCTATGGCTGGCAACGGTCGGGTTTATCGGCTGTATCCTCGGGACCCCGTTCGGCTACTGGATTGGCAAGGCGCTCGGCCACTCGCTGCTCTATAAATTTTTGAAGAAAGATTGGATCGACAAAGCGACCGCCATGTTCCAGAAGAATGGCGAGACTGCCATTCTGATCGGATCGTTCACACCCATCCCTTTTAAAGTATTCACGATTCTCTCCGGATGTCTTAACTTCCCGCTGTGGCGCTTGCTCGCCTACGCCGCACTGGGGCGCGCGATCAAATTCTATGCGGTAGGCCTGTTATTCTATCTTTACGGTCGTGCGGCAAGCAATATGGTGAGCGACGTCTCGCTTTATATTTTCCTGGGCGCCATCCCGTTCATCATCCTCTATCTGTACCTGCGTAAACGGATTCGGGACAAAAAAGCAAAAGCTGCATTGGAGACGCTTGAGGACGAAGCCGGCAAGCCTGCAAAAGAGCTGGTCAGTGACGCGGATGGCCAACCGGATGCGGCCCCCAGTCAGTCAGCCGCAGCTGCGGATCATGAATCGCTCCGCCCATCCATCAAGCTCGATAAGTAAGCGAGACTCGACCTTGCGGCCAGACTGCGCCGACAGGGTCGTTTTGCGTCTGCGCAGCCAGCAACACTCGCGATACGCAGGATTGCTGTGCTATGCCCACTATGGTACGATCAATTGTATCAAACCGTCGAGGGATGAGAAGATGGAAGACCTGCTAAAGCAGATCCTAAGCAAGCTGGATAATCTGGATAACCGGATGCAGAACGTAGAGGACAAGCTGGATCGCATGGAGCACAAGCTAGACGCTACCTTTGACCAGACGGCCCAAAACGCGGAAGCGATAAGCGGCATAGCAGCTGCGCAGGATCGGCATGAACGGATACTGGAGGTCCTGTCGCTTCGCTCCATAGAGCAGCAGGCTTACCGCAACCGTTAACCCATACCCCACGACAAGAGACTGCCTGACCAGGCAGCCTCTTTTTTGTATATACGCCGCAACAATGCTGGCAGTCCCTGTGACTAAAACGGCAGCTTGCTCGTCGTCCACCAGCCGAGCGCACCGCCTGCCATCGCCAGAAGCGCACCCCACCAGCCGGCCCAACTGAGGCCCGCCACTAATCCCAGAATCAGCACGCCCGGCAGCAGCAGCCAGAACTTGGATCTGGCCAGCCCTTCCGCCCCCGCCTCGTCGCCCCAGCGGAATTGCACGACGAAGCGCTCGCTGCGCCACTGCTCCCATTGCACCCGCTGCCAGGAGCCGACCAGCACCGGCAGGATCAGGACCAGGACGATGCCCAGCCATAGCGGTGACAACAGCACGGCAGTAATCGAGACAGAAAAGTAGCCGATCACCAGCCGCAGATAGCTGAATTGACGGATCGCCGACTTCATGTACATCTCAGCCAGGATGACTGCCGGCTCCGAGCTGCGGAATATCCGCCCGGAGCGGCGCATCACCAGCGGCTGCTTTTGTCTGCCGATCGGCTTGGCAGGGGCGGCCTGCGCAAGCAGCAGCTTGGTGCTTGCCAGCCGGGCATCTTGCTCGCTTGCGATATCCGCATACAGACTGCTCCGCATGCGCAGCTTCCACTGGCACAGCAGCACAAGCACAGCGAAAGCGGCTGCAAGGCCTGCGCATCCAATGAGCAGCGGCTGCTGCAGCCACTGCAGCATAGCGTACACATAGACCGTGGCGATCACCACAAACGCCGTGATATGAATGGCATACCGCCGCCAGCCGGTCCATCTCGCATCCAACAAACTCGCTGTGACCGCGCTGATCATCTTGAAAACTACTGTCCACAAATAGCCAATGACGATGAATTCCCACGAAAGACCGAGCCCGCGGACAAGGTACGGCATCAAAGGAATATAAATGAGTGCTGTTGTCAGCATCTGAACGAGCAGTGTATAGATCATGCCCAGCCGCATGACCGTCAGCAGCCAGCGCCGCTGCTGGACGAGGAAGAGCACATCGGCCTCCTCCAGAAACGTACGCAGTCTGCCAAGGAGCAGCGGCAGCAGGAGGATCGCCGGATACCATCCCGCCGGCAGCTGGAGCATCCACTCCGGCGGCTGCCGCCAGATCTCCAGATAGGTGCCGCCGCCGATGAATAAGGCGGGCACGAGCAGGTATAGCCAGACTGTCCAGTCCAGCGCCCCCTTCCACACCCGGTACTGCCCCGCAGCATAACGTCTTAGTCTGAGGGCAAACAGCTGTCTCGCATTTAACATGTGTCGCCCTCCCCTTAAGTCAGCGCATGGAAGCAGTCGAAGAGCAAGGCGTCTGCAGCGCAGCCTGCCTGCTCCCTCACCGCTGCCAGCGTACCCCGCGCGACGACAGATCCGCCGCTCAGCAGCACGAAGCTGTCGCAGATCCGCTCAGCGGTGTCCAGCACATGAGTGCACATGAGGATGCCCGCCCCCCGCTGCCGCTCCAGCTCCAGCATATCCAGGAAATCCCTGGTCGCATGAGGATCCAGGCCGACGAACGGTTCATCGACGATGTAAATGTCCGGCTCCAGCAGGAAGCCGATGATCAGCATCACTTTTTGCTGCATGCCTTTAGAGAATTTTACAGGGTAATGGTGCCTGACCTCCGACAAGCGGAAACGAGCCAGCAACGCATCCGCCCTGGTCGCAAAATCATCCTCCTCCATCGCATAAGCTGCAGCCGCCAGCCGCAGATGCTCCCAGAGCGTCATATATTCATACAGTACCGGCTGCTCAGGCACATAGCCGTACCGGCCGGCTGCTCCGCCGAATACAACTTCCCCCTTGACATGCTTCACCAGGCCAAGAAGCGTTTTGATCGTCGTGCTCTTGCCCGCTCCGTTAGGCCCGATCAGGCCGACCAGCTCGCCAGGTCTGACCGAAAAGCGGATATCCCGGATGATCGGCTGTTGCTGCTCGTATCCCGCCTCCTCGATATCCGACCTCAGCATGAACTGCTGCTGCAGCTCGATTCTCGTTGTAATGGCCTGCTCCCGTATTTTCTCCATCGGATTCACTCCCGCTTGATTTAGACCGGGTGCAACAGCTTGTACAGGGCAACCCGGCTTCTATACCCGGACTATACGTCAAAGTAGCCCAGTCCGTTTCGAAAAATTGTTTTTAAATGTAAAAAATGATATCATAACGATATAATAATAACATCAATCTAGCAAACGAGGTGTCCCATGAACGAAATGACCGCCGGCGTGGAAGTGATGGAGACGCGCCTGACGCATCTGGCCTATGCGCCGGAGATCGCCAGCGCGATGCTGCAGCGCCAGCAGGCATCGGCGATTGTGGCGGCGCGCTCCCTGATTGTCGAAGGGGCGGTCGGCATGGTCGAGATGGCGCTGCGGGAACTGGAGGACAAGGGCATCGAGCTCGATGGCGAACGGCGTGCAGCCATGGTCAACAACCTGATGGTCTCCATCGTCTCGGACCGTGCCGCCACCCCAGTCCTGAATACGGGAACACTGTACAGCGGCTAGACGGAGCCTAATGAACAAGGGCAAAAAATCGTTTCCGCTCCGCCTTGATCCCGAGCTGCACCGGGCTATCGAACGGTGGGCGGCCGATGATCTGAGAAGCGTAAACGCCCATATCGAATTTTTGCTGCGTGATGCGCTGCGGCGGGCGGGACGGCTCAAGGGCATGCCAAGCCAGGAGCAGCGCGACCGTGAAGAGGAGTGACTGAGCAAGCAGTCTTCACTGGCTCCTGGAGCAGGGCAAGGAGTTATAGTTGTAAAATAACCCGCAAAGTGCGGCTTGGCTTCGAAGCGTACTCAGGTACTTTGCAGGGGGCCCCGGAAACATACGCTAGTAAGTACAATAAAGCCTCCAAGTACGCACAATGGCGTACCTGGAGGCTTTTGTCATTAACAAGGGGCATCAGGGGCAATCTTATGAAGGCTAATGTGCAGTTACAGTGTAACGGGCTCTTGCCTGCTCTGTCGCCGCAACCATGTTGCGCAGGGCAAGGATGGTCTCCTCCTGGCGGCGCGTCTTCAGTCCGCAGTCCGGATTGATCCAGAACTGGGCGGGATCGAGCACCCGCAGCGCCCGGTCGATCATCGCGGTGATCTCTTCGACCGGCGGGGTCCGCGGGCTGTGGATGTCGAAGACGCCCAGCCCGATGCCTTTGTCGTAGGTGAATTCCTCAAAGCTCGCGACCAGCTCGCCATGGCTGCGCGACGTTTCGATCGAGATGACATCCGCATCCAATGCACTGATCGATTCGATGATATCGTTGAACTCGCTGTAGCACATATGCGTATGGATCTGCGTCTCTTCCTTCACTGTGCAAGTAGCCAGACGGAACGCCTTGACTGCCCATTCCAGGTAGGCAGCCCATTCCTCGCGCTTGAGCGGCAGGCCTTCGCGCAGCGCCGGCTCATCGACCTGGATCATGCCGATACCCGCCGCTTCCAGCGCCTCCACTTCCTCGCGGAGCGCCAGAGCAATCTGGTTGGCCACTTCCTCGCGCGGCTTGTCATCCCGCACGAACGACCAGTTCAGGATCGTAATCGGCCCGGTCAGCATTCCTTTCACTGGCTTCGGCGTCTGCGACTGCGCATAGACGGTCTCTGCGACGGTCATCGGTCCTTCGAAAGCGACGTCGCCGTAGATGATCGGCGGCTTCACGCAGCGTGAGCCGTACGACTGCACCCAGCCGCCCGAAGTAAAGGCAAAGCCGGCCAGTTTTTCGCCGAAGAACTCGACCATGTCATTACGCTCGAATTCCCCGTGGACGAACACGTCCAGCCCCAGCTCCGTCTGGATGCCGATCCACAAACGGATCTGCTCTTTGATGAATGCATCGTACTGCTCCTCGCTCCACTCGCCTTTACGCCACTTCTGGCGGGCACTGCGCACCTCCGTCGTCTGCGGGAAGCTGCCGATCGTCGTCGTCGGCAGCAGCGGCAGCTGCCAGCGCTGAGCCTGCACGAGGATCCGCTGCGCTACGCTTGCTGCACGCTCCGAAGGCTGCTCCGCCAGGCGTGCGATCCGCTCATGCACATCCTTGCGAGCTCTGGACGGCGACCGGGTCAGCGCTTCCCTGCTCCGCTTCGCTGCTGCCAGCTCCTCGGCAACTGTATCCGCGCCATCCCGGCTTGCTTGGACCAGCAGGACTAGCTCTGCCAGCTTCTCGCCTGCGAAAGCGAGCGCGCCCTGCAGCTCCGGCGCCAGCTTCGACTCACCGGCCGCACTGACAGGCACATGCAGCAGGCTGCAGGAAGGCTGGACGAGGATGCGGTCCGGGGAGACGAAACGTCCCAGCGTCGCCAGCTGGGTCAGCTTGCTCTCCAGATCGGCGCGCCAGATGCCCCGGCCGTCGATGACACCGGCACCCAGCACCTTGTCAGCCGGGAAGCCGTACTCCGCAATCGCCTGCAGATTGCGTCCGCCGTCATGGACGAAGTCCAGACCGATGCCCGCAACCGGCAGGGCAGCGACTGCCTCGTAATGGTCGACCGATTGGAAATACGTCTGCAGCAGCAGCTTCACACCCGGCGCCGCTTCGCGCAGCTGCTCATAGATGCCGCGCACCCGCTCCAACTCCTCCGCAGCAAGTGTCGTCGAGAGGATCGGCTCGTCGACCTGCACCCACTGGACCCCTTCCGCCTCCAGCTCTTGCAGGATCTGCGCGTACAGCGGCAACAGACTTTCGATCCAGCCCGTCAGCTCGTGGTCGGTTGCGCCTTTGGAGAGCTTGAGGAACGTGTACAGTCCGACCAGCACCGGCCGCCCCGCGATACCAAGCTCCGCTTTTGCTTCACGGTACGCTGCGAGCGGCCGGTTGATCGTCAGCTGCGGCTTGGCCCCGCCCAGCTCAGGCACGATATAGTGATAGTTGGTGTTGAACCACTTGGTCATCGTACAGGCTGCTGCGTCCCTGCTCCCGCGGGCCATCGCATAATACGTCGTCAGATCGACCTCGCCGCCCTGATAGATGAAGCGCTCCGGCACCAGGCCGAACATCGTTGCCGTATCGAGGATGTGGTCATAATAAGTGAAGTCTCCCACCGGAATTACGTCCAGCCCGCATGTCTGTTGGATGCGCAGATTGTTCAGCCGGATCTCCTTCAGCTTCGCATGCAGATCCGCCTCTTCCAGTTGACCGCTCCAATACGCCTCCAACGCTTTTTTCCATTCCCGGTTGCCGCCGATCCGGGGGTAGCCTAAGTTTGCACTTTTCATGTGTAGTCGCTCCTGTTCATGTAATGTCCTTTTGAAAAAATTCGTTACATGAACGATACCACGACTGTCCTGATATAGCGTAACTCTTTAATGTTATAGCTGGTTATAGCCTTAGGCTATACCGCTCAGCAGACTGGGCCAATAGCTGGCCGTTGCGGTTGCGTATTACGGGAGGGAGCTTGGTGCAGCTGGACCGCAGGGCAGCTACTGGCGATCGCCCGTTATCGGTTCTTCTTTGTCTCCGGATTGTCCAATCACCTCATGCAGTGCCTCGACATAGGCAGCCGCAAGCTTGGACAGGGCCGCACTCTGGTGCGAGATCCAGCCGACATGGATGATCTCGTCGCTGGCGAGCGGCACCGCCATGATCTCATTGCCGTTGAGATCGCTGCTGACCACCCCGGTAGAGATCGTATAGCCATTCAGCCCGATCAGCAGGTTGAACAGCGTCGCCCGGTCATTGACGCGGATGCTCTTCTTGTGCGAGAGCGTGCTGAGGATCTCCTCGGCGAAATGAAACGAGTTGTACTCGCCCTGTTCGAAGTAAAGGTACGGGTAATCCTGCAGCTCGTCCAGCGTGACGATCGACTGGCGGGCGAGCGGATTGTGGGTGCTGATGAAGATATGCGCCTTGGCCTTGAAGAGGCTCGTAAATGTCAGATTGGCGTCACGCAGCAGCCGGTTGATCACGTTGGCGTTGAACTCGTTGACGTAGAGGATGCCAATCTCGCTGCGCTGGCTGCGGACATGCTCGATGATCTCGTGCGTCTTCGTCTCCATCAGCGCCAGCTCATATTCCTCCTGGCCGTACCGGTCGACGAGCTTGACGAAGGCGTTCACGGCAAAGGCGTAGTGATGCGTCGATACCGAGAAATGCTGCGGCGACGGCTTGGCGTTGAGATAACGATTCTCGAGCAGCTCGGCCTGCTCAATCACCTGCCGGGCATAGCCGAGGAACTCGGCACCCGCCTTTGACAAGGTGATCCCTTTGTTGGAGCGCTCGAAAATGGTGATGCCGAGATTCTGTTCCAGCTCCCGGATCGCGTTGGAGAGCGAGGGCTGGGAGATGAACAGCCGCTTGGCAGCTTCATTCATGGAACCGCGGTTGGCGACTTCGATGACGTAACGCAGCTGCTGCAGGGTCATGGAAGGACCTCCTTGTCTACATAGTGACTACTTAGTGCATGTCCCGATTAACTTCACAACAGCTATCCGCTGTGGGTGGGTATCCTGTTAAGCTGCTCATTCAGTAACCAGCATACCACGGATGCAGCCAATTATTAAGCCGACCGTTGCTCTTATCGCGCGACTTCGACGCTCCCCCACCCGTTCCAGCGACCCTTTCTGCAGCTGCACGGGACTAAGACGCTCCACCACCCGCTCCAACGACCCTTTCTACCGCTGCATGGGACTCCGACGCTCCACCACCCGCTCCAACGACCCTTTCTGCCGCTGCACGGGATTAAGACGCTCCACCACCCGCTCCAACGACCCTTTCTGCCGCTGCACGGGACTCCGACGCTCCACCACCCGCTCCAACGACCTTCTGCCGCTGCACGGGATTAAGACGCTCCACCACCCGCTCCAACGACCCTTTCTACCGCTGCATGGGACTCCGACGCTCCTCCGCCCGCTCCAACGACCCTTTCTACCGCTGCATGGGACTCCGACGCTCCTCCGCCTGCTCCAGCGACCCTTTCTGCCGCTGCACGGGACTAAGACGCTCCACCACCCGCTCCAGCGACCCTTTCTGCCGCTGCATGGGACTCCGACGCTCCTCCGCCTGCTCCAGCGACCCTTTCTGCCGCTGCACGGGACTAAGACGCTCCACCACCCGCTCCAACGACCCTTTCTGCCGCTGCACGGGACTAAGACGCTCCACCACCCGCTCCAACGACCCTTTCTGCCGCTGCACGGGACTAAGACGCTCCACCACCCGCTCCAACGACCCTTTCTGCCGCTGCACGGGACTCCGGCGATCCAACGACCGCTCCAGCGACCCTTTCTGCCGCTGCACAGGACTTCTACGCTACTATTTCAAAAAAATAACCCCCGCCAGTCGCCTGACGGAGGTCCATAGCCATTGCAGTTATTGCTGGTGATGCTCCAACTTAAACCTACCCGCGGTAAGCGGCCAGGGCTTCGTTCAACTCGCGGGTCTGACCGTACACCTGCTGGTAGATGCCAAACAGGCCTTTGTACGCTTCGACTGCCTCCGGATTCGGCTGGTAGGTCGCGCCACGCTTCACGAACTGCTGCGCGCACGCCTCCAGCGAATCGAACCAGCCGCAGCCGTAAGCGGCCAGCATCGCCGCGCCCAGTCCCGGCCCCTGCTCGTTCGCCAGGGCGATCACTTCGCTGTCGAAGATATCCGCCTGCATCTGCAGCCATACCGGATTTTTGGCGCCGCCGCCGATCGAGATGATCGCATCGACGGTTTTACCGGCTTCGCGGAACATATGGACAGACTCGTGCAGGGAGAACGTGATGCCCTCCATGACCGCCCGGGCAAAATGCACCCGCCGGTGCGAGCCGTCCATGCCGATAAAGCTGCCGCGGATCGTCGAATCGGCATGTGGCGTCCGCTCGCCGACCAGATACGGCGTGAACAGCAGACCATTCGCTCCCGGCGCCACGTCTCCGACGCCCGCCAGCAGCTCGTCATACGATTCTTCAGCCGCAAACGTCTTCTTAAACCAGCTGAGCGAATAACCTGCGCCCAAGGTGACGCCCATCGCATAGAAGGCATCTTCTTTGCCATGGTTGAAAAAATGCACCTTGCCCTGGAAATCCCGGTCCTTGTCGTTCTCATAAGACAGGATGACCCCTGAGGTGCCGATACTGCACAGGGTCAGACCTTCAGAGAGAATGCCTGCGCCGATCGCGCCGCACGCGTTGTCCGCTCCGCCTGCGAATACCTTCGTCGAAGCCTGCAGACCGCTGCGCTCCGCCGCATCCGGCAGCAAGGTGCCGACCAGCCCATGCGACTCGACAAGCGGCGGACAGAACGATGCCGGCAGCCCGAACGCCTGCAATACGTCTGAGCTCCACTGCTTCCCCGCCACGTCCAGCATCAACGTGCCAGCCGCATCGGAATAGTCCATATGCAGCTCGCCGGTCAGCCGATAGCGCACATAATCCTTGGGCAGCAGGAACAGTTGCGCCTGCTCGAAAATCTCCGGCTCCTGCTGCTTGACCCACAGAATCTTCGGCAGCGTGAAGCCTTCCAGCGCCGGATTGCGGGTCACAGTCAGCAGCTTGTCGCCCAGGGTCTGCTCGATCTCACGGCACTGGGCTGTCGTGCGTGTATCGTTCCAGAGAATCGCCCGGCGCAGCGGCTTGTTGTTCCCGTCCAATAGTACCAGCCCATGCATCTGGCCGGAGAAGCTGATACCCTCGATCTTGTCCGCAGCGATCCCATCCTGCTTCAGCAGCGCGTCGATGGCGTCCAGCGTGCCGTTTACCCAATCCTCGGGTTCCTGCTCGCTCCAGCTCGAATGGTCGTGGTACAGCGGATACTCCTGCGAGGCTTCCGCCCGTACCTCTCCCTCGCGATCCACGAGCAGCGCCTTGACGGCACTGGTTCCCAAGTCAATCCCAATGACATAGCTCACCTGCGTATACCCCTTCCTCATTGCGTATCGTTGACGCCCGTCTGGACTGCAGGAACAAACAGCCGGCGGGCCAGCTATTGCCGGCATAACGGGTAATCCGCCTTGTCTTATGAGTCCAAGCGCACTACCTGATCGAGGCTGTGCAAGCCGTCGCTGTCCCCCGCTGCTGACCTGCCTTAAGACGGGCAAAAGCCGCCCCGGGCTTCATGCCTGGGGCAGCGTGCTGCCTTGGTCTTTTAGACGCTGAAGATGTACTCGCTGAGCTTCAGCTTGATGCGCTCTTGACGGCCGGACTCGTTTTTGATCGGGTTGTTCTGCAGCGCATAGGCTTCCAGCGATTGCAGCGTCGCTTTGCCGGCGACGACGTCAGCTCCGATACCTTCGGAGAAGCTGCTGTAGCGGTTTTCGAGGATGCCTTCGAAGAAATTGTTCTCGATCATTTTGCCCGCTGCTTTCAGACCCCAAGCAAAGCTGTCCATACCAGCGATGTGCGCCAGGAACAAGTCTTCCGCTTCAAACGAACCGCGGCGTACTTTGGCGTCGAAGTTGACGCCGCCGCGACCGATGCCGCCGGCACGCAATACTTCGTACATGGTGAGCGTCGTTGCATACAGGTCCGTTGGGAACTCATCGGTATCCCAGCCCAGCAGCAGGTCGCCCTGGTTGGCATCGAGCGAGCCCAGCATGCCATTGATGGCCGCAACCCGAATCTCATGCTCGAACGTATGACCAGCCAGTGTCGCATGGTTGGCTTCCAGGTTCAGCTTGAAGTGGTTTTGCAGATCATATTTTTGCAGGAACGAGATGGTCGTCGCTGCATCAAAGTCATATTGATGCTTGGATGGCTCTTTTGGCTTCGGCTCGATAAGGAATTGGGCGTCGAAGCCGATCTCTTTGGCATAAGCAATCGCCATATGGTACAGACGGGCCAGGTTATCCAGCTCCAACGCCAGATCTGTGTTCAGCAGTGTTTCGTAGCCTTCGCGGCCGCCCCAGAACACATAGTTTTCTGCGCCCAGACGTTTGCCGACTTCCAGACCTTTCTTCACTTGTGCGGCAGCATAGGCATATACGTCAGCATTAGGAGCGGTACCTGCACCATGAGTGAAGCGCGGGTTGGTGAACATGTTGGCAGTATTCCACAGCAGCTTGGCGCCGCTGGATTTCATACCTTGCTCGAGCAGGTCGACGATGACGTCCAGATTCTTGTTCGTTTCCTGCAGCGTCTCGCCTTCCGGCGCGATATCGCGGTCATGGAAGCAGTAGTAAGGCACGCCGATTTTCTCCAGAAATTCGAAGTTCGCCTCGACGCGGGCCTTCGCTTTGTCCATCGGAGCGAGGTGATCCCATGCGCGCACAGCTGTTCCTGCACCAAACGGGTCAGATCCGTCACCGGTAAATGTATGCCAGTAAGCAACTGCAAAACGAAGATGTTCGCTCATTTTTTTGCCGAGTACGACCTCATCCGGGTTGTAATGTTTGAACGCCAGCGGGTTGTCAGAGCCCTTGCCTTCGAACTGAATCTTGTTAATGTTGCCGAAATAACTCATAGCCGTAATAGCCTCCTCGAAATTAGAAATGAAATGGAGCGCAGCGTTTGTAAACGCTCTTAGTCCTATAATAGCACTTTCAAACTTAGTTTGTCTATTAAACTAACAAAGTTTGTGGTAAAATAATTGTATTACCCGCTTTTGAACGGAATTAAGCACTTTGGACACAGATGGAGGCCCGCACACACGCCATGAAGAAAGCAACCGGAGATCTCGCCCTGATCAAAAAAATGAACACCGCGATCGTGCTGGACGCCATCGTCAAAAAAGCGCCGCTCTCGCGTGCCAATATATCGGAGCTGACCGGCCTGAACAAAGCGACCGTATCGAGCCTTGTCCAGGATCTTATCGACTCCCATCTCGTCATGGAGATCGGCATGGGCGCCTCCAGCGGCGGCCGCAAGCCGGTCATGCTCATCTTCAACCGCACGGCCGGCTATGCCGTCGGCATCGATCTGGGGGTCAACTATATCCGCGGCGTGTTGACCGATCTGGAGGGCAGTGTTATCCATGAAGCCGACATCCCGCTCCACCGTCATGAGCTGGAGCAAGTCCTTCCCGAGCTGTACCAGCTCATCGATTCTCTCATGGCGCAGGCCCCCGCCTCACCTTACGGTGTGGTCGGGATCGGCATCGGCGTGCCCGGTATTGTCGACGAGTCGGGCATAATCCTCTTCGCGCCTAACTTGAAATGGAAGCAAGTCGGACTGCAGCGGCTCGTATCCGAGCGTTACGCCCTCCCCGTCTTCATCGACAATGAAGCCAACGCGGGCGCCCAAGGCGAGCAGAAGTACGGAGCCGGACGCGGCGTCGCTCACCAGATCTACGTCAGTGTCGGCATCGGGATCGGCACGGGCATCATCTTGAACAAGGAGCTGTACAAAGGAGCATCCGGCTTCTCCGGGGAGCTCGGCCACTTGTCCATCGACCTGGCGGGCAAGCCTTGCAGCTGCGGCAATCTCGGCTGCTGGGAGCTGTATGCTTCCGAGCACGCCTTGCTGGAGATGGCCGCGCCGCTCGGCTACGGCAGCCTGCGCGAGCTGCTGCACGCCGCTGATGACGGCGATGAAGCTGCGCAATCGCTGTTCCGTCGGATCGGGGCCGATCTGGGTGTCGGTCTGGCCAATGTGGTCAATGTGTTCAACCCCGAGCTCGTTATCATCGGCAACCGGATGAGCCTCGCCCGGCGCTGGATCGAGGACAGCGTACGGGAAACCGTGGCGCAGCGCACTCTCTCTTACCACCGCAAGGAGCTGCGCCTCCAGTTCGCCGAGCTCGGGGAGCAGTCGGCCGTTCGCGGCGCAGCCTATTATGCGATCAACCGCTTCTTCCACCGCGTCAAAGGCGGCGCTTGATGCGCCGCCTTTAGGCGGGAACAGTTGGAAGGCAGGGGAGCTTCTAGCCCCTCCAATGCTAATTTCTAGCACTGCAGCCACCGCCGACGCTCCTTTCCACCCTCCAATGCTAATTTTTAGCATTACAGCTCCCGCCGGCGCTCTTTTCCGCGCTCCAATGCTACTTTTTAGCTCTACAGCCACCGCCGACACTCTTCTCCACCCTCCAATGCTACTTTTTAGCACTGCAGCCACCACCGGCGCGTTCACCCTCCTCGCTTATTTACGAAAACCCTTTCATCGCGTATGATTACTTCAAGATCACCACCCGATCGACCCATCCTCTCAAAGGGAAGGAAGTGGACCATGTCCTCTCAAGAGCTGCGTGTCGTGATTGCCGATGATGAATTGCCGCTGCGCGAGGAGTTGCGCTTCTTCTCCTGGGCCGAGCATCAGGCGGCGCTTGTCGCAGAGGCCAGCAACGGCGAGGAAGCGCTGGCACTTTGCCAGAGCTACAAGCCCGATGTGATCATCACCGACATTACGATGCCCGTGATGGACGGCATGACGCTCATCCGCGAGCTTAGACGCCAATGTCCGGGCATCCAGATCATCCTGCTCACCTGCCACAGCGACTTCCACTATGTACAGGATGCGCTGCGCTTAGGTGCGCTCGCGTACATCCTGAAGGTCTCGCTGGATGACGGCGAGCTGTCGGATGCCTTGGACAAAGCCAGAGATGCCATCGCCGCCGAAAGGCGCTCCCGGCAGTCGCTGCGCTCGGAGCAGCGGGCACAGCTGGCCGCGCTGTTCGCCAAGCTGCTGCAGGGGCAGGCGCCTGCGGAGAGTGAATGGCAGATCCTGCCGCTGGATGGCAGCGCACGCTTCCGGCTGGTCCGGCTGCAGATCGATACGGATGATCGAGCTGCGCTGGCGGCACGCCCCGGCATCGAAGCCCGGCTGGCCAAGGATGAAGATTCCGGAGCGGGCTGGTACCATTGGACCGCTGTCAGCGACAAGGAATTTTACGGCTTGATCCGGGAGGGAGTCGGCCAGGAAGCGGAGTCCGACTCGTGGCTGCTTGCCCTCGCCGCTGACCTGCAGCATATCCTTCACCTCAACCTGCCGAGCGGCACGCAGACTGACCACCGCTCCCCGTTATGTTCTGCAGGCATACGGCTGGTAGTCAGCGATTCGTTTGCCGCAGCAGATGCGCTGAGGGCTGCCCTTGAGCTATCTGTGCAATGGAAGAACACCTTGTTCTATGACGCCTCAAGCAGCAGCCTGATATACACCGGTGTCCCCAAGCATCTTCAAGCGCTGGACGAATCGTCCGCCAAAGAACTGCACGAGCTCCTGCGCAAGGCCGGCAGCTCTGCCGACAATCTGTGCGAGGGGCTGACGGGAGATTTTATAGACTGGTGCCAGGCCCGGCGCCCGCAGCCCGCTCAGCTCAAACAACGCATGATCGTCTGGCTGGTCGACTGGCTCCGGCAGCAGGATGCCGCGGAGCTCGACAGCTTTGGCCTGGCCACGCTGATGGAAGCGTCTACACTCGACCAGTTCGTGGACCGTCTGATCTGCAGCATCCGCAGCTGGGACCAGTCGCGGGAACGCTGCCGCATCGAGGTGCGGGACGCCGTCTCCTGGATCCGCGAGCATCTGCAGGAACCATTGACCCTGCAACTGATCGCCGAACAGGTCGGGCTAAGTCCTCACCACCTCAGCCGCTTGTTCCGCGAGGAGACGGGCAGCACGGTGGGAGAGACGATCACCAGGCTCCGTATGGAAAAGGCAGTGGAGCTGCTGACGCAGACCAATATGAAGGTATACGAAGTCGCCGACCGGGTAGGCATTCCGAGCTATCGTTATTTCACGCAGCTGTTCCGCAAATGGACCGGCGTGCCGCCGACCGACTACAAACGTCAAAGCTGAACCTGCAGCTTACAGTCACGGAGGATGAGCGATATGTCAAAGCTGTATCACTGGTATAGCAGTCTGGGACTGGCCACCAAACAATTCATCTATCTGTCCCTCGTCACGCTGACACTCGTCATGGTGCTGGCCTGGCGCAATCTTCATGAGGCCGAGGGTCTCCTGAAGGACCAGGTAATCCGCGATGCCGAACTGCTCGTCAGCCGGACCAACCAGTATATCGACGCCAATCTCGACAATGTCGAGAACATGCTGCTGCTGCTCTCCACCCAACCCCAGCTGCTCCAGGAGGACAATGAACAGCTCGCCTTCGACACGCTGCGCCAATTTGCCAGCCACAACAACTCGATCGCCAAATCGCTCTACCTGATCCGCTCGGACGGCAAGGTGCTCTCCAACGCCCAGGTCTACTACGAGATCATCGGCAATCCGCATCTTCCCGATCTCTACGAGCTTGCCCTGCAAAACTACGGCGCCATCAATGTCAGCGAGCCCTATCACTCCCCGATGTCGGGGCAGACGCTCGCCTACGTCCTTCCGATCACCGACTCGGACCAACAAATCCGCGGTGTCGTCGCCGCCGAAGTCAATCTCACGCTGCTCAGCGAGCGCATCTCGCCGATGATCTACCAGTCTTATGCCCTGTTCACCCGCAGCGGCAATATGATCAACCGGCTGGACTCGCGCGACCGGCTGCTGCCTCTCCGTCCCGGCGTGTTCCCGCCAGTGCTGCAAGAGCGCTTCGAGGCGCAGCTCGCCGGTCTGACGGTGGGCATCAGCGAGCTGGACGGCAGGGACGGCAGATCGCTTGTCGCCGTGCGTTCCGCGCCCAACCGGCTCGGCTGGTCGCTGGCCGCTTTTATCGAAGAGAATTATTTCTACCAGGATCTGCAGCGTCTCAACCGCAACTACCGGACAGCGACGATGGTCTGGATCGTGGCGTTGCTGCTCAGCGCCTACCTGCTTACCCGCTCCTTCACCCGGCCGATCCGCCGCTTCGTCGAGAAGATGGACCGGCTCGACGATGTCCAGGTCGTCTCCAAGCTGCCGGTGACCCGGCGTGACGAGATCGGACGGCTGACGCGCAGCTACAACGAGATGCTCGAGCGGATCCAGACGCTGCTGCACAAGACGAAGTCGGCGGAGGAGCAGAAGAAGGAGTATGAGCTCAAAATGCTGCGCAGCCAGATCGCGCCCCATTTCCTGTTCAATACATTGGCTTGTATCAGCAGTCTCGCCAAACAACAGCGCACCGCCGAGGTACGGGAGACGATCCGCTCGCTGGTGAAGCTGCTCAGCTTCAGCTTCGATAGACAATCGGAATACGTGGCGCTCGCAGAGGAGCTGGAGGGGCTGCGGATGTACATGTACATCCAGCAAGTGCGTTATGGGGAGCAATACCGTTATGAGGAAGCCATCGACCCTGCGCTGCTGTCCTGCCGCATCCTGAAGCTCACCCTGCAGCCGCTCGTCGAGAACGCGTTGTTCCACGGTCTGACGCCGCAGCAAGGCGGCCTCATCTCGATCACCGGCGAAGTGACGCAGCAGCGGCTGCGCCTCTATGTCCGCGATGACGGCGTGGGCATGAACGATGTGGAAAGGCAGCGCCTCCAGCACAGCAGCGCAAGCAAGGCAGGCGGCAATTACCGCTTCACCGGCATCGGACTGCGCAATGTGCACGAGCGCATCCGGATTCATCACGGCGAGCATTACGGCCTGCGGATTGCCAGCCGGCCGGGCGTCGGCACCATCGTGCGCGTCGACATCCCCGTGATGACGGAGACTATCACA
Organism: Paenibacillus jepli; assembly: GCF_047238105.1. Lineage (NCBI taxonomy): Bacteria > Bacillati > Bacillota > Bacilli > Caryophanales > Paenibacillaceae > Paenibacillus > Paenibacillus jepli. The sequence continues at coordinate 4,626,123 of NZ_JBDFMD010000001.1, read as the reverse complement.
CCTTAAAGCGGTAGCCCGCGCCCCACACCGTCTCGATAAATTGGTGCGAGGACGGGTCCTTCTGGATCTTGTCGCGGATCTTCCCGATATGGACCGTGACTGTGGCGGCATCGCCAAAGTTCTCGATTCCCCACACCTTGTCCAGCAGCGCATCCTTGGAATAGACCCGGTCCGGATGGTCGGCCAGAAAGAGCAGCAGATCGAACTCTTTGGCCGTTAACACAATCTCCTTGCCGTGCAGGGTCACCCGCCTGGCATCGATCTGGATCACCAGTCCGTGGATGCTCAGCTGGCGCGACTTCCGGGCAGACGAAGCACCGCCGCTCGCAGCAGCCCCGAGCAAGCGGTCATAACGCTCCAGGTGTGCCTTCACCCTTGCCACAAGCTCCGACGGACTGAAGGGCTTGGTGACGTAGTCGTCCGCCCCCAAGCCCAATCCCCTGATCTTGTCGATATCCTCCTTGCGGGCCGATACCATGAGTACCGGGATGAACTTGGTCTCCCGGATCCGCCGCAGGATATCGAAGCCGTCCATACCCGGCAGCATGACGTCCAGAATGATCAGATCGTAATCCTGCTCCAGCGCTTCCTTGAGCGCCGCTGTGCCGTCCGTCCGCAGGGTCACCTCATAGCCATGGACCTCGAGGAAGTCCCGCTCCAGATCGGCGATGGCCTGGTCATCTTCGACGATGAGCACTTTTCGCTTTGACATCTCACACGCTCCAGTCACATATTATCCTGTGTTAGCGGGATGGTAAACATCACGGTCATGAACTGCCCCGGCTCGCTTCGCGCAGCCATCATCCCGCCATGATGCTCCACAATCTGCTTGGCGATCGCCAGGCCCAGCCCAGAACCGGCTACATCCTGATTACGGTTGGCGTCGGCGCGGTAGAACCGGTCGAAGATGCGCGCCAGCTCGCCGGGATCCATCCCGGGTCCGTTATCGGTCACTGCGATGACCCACGACTCTTTCTGCCGGCCGACATGTACATGGATATACGGATCCTGCTTATCCATAAACTTTACCGAGTTGCCGACGATATTAAGAATCACGCGCTTGATCTTCTGGGCATCCATCGTCGCGAACGCGCCAGCACCGGCCTCGTAATCGCCCGTTAGACGAACACCTGTATTCCCGTATTCCATATCGAGTTCATTCATCATTTGACGGTAAAACGCCTCCAGCTGCACCGCTTCAAAATGGAAGCTCTCCTGCTCCAGATCCAGCTTGGAGAACAGGAACAGGTCATCAATCATGCGGTCCATATCGAGCGTCTTCGCATGAATCACCTCGATATACTTCTTCAGCTTCTCCGGATCATTGGCTACGCCTACCCGAATGCCCTCCACATATCCCTTAATCGAAGTCAGCGGCGTCTTCAGATCATGCGAGATATTCGAGATCAGCTGCTTGCGGCTCTCCTCCAGTGCCAACTGCGCGCCGATCGACCGCTGCAGCTCGCTCCGCATCTTCTCATACGAGCGGATTACGCTGCCTACCTCATTGCGAGCCTCCGAATGCAGATGGAAGTCCAGGTCCCCTTCCGCGATGCGGCGGGAGCCCTGCTCCAGCTGCCTCAGCGGGCGCACGATATCCTTGGTCGTGATCCAGATCAGCGGGACCATGATGATCCCGAACAAGATCGCAATCGCCAGAAACACGAAGAGCGGAAACCGGCTGTCCTTTACCACCTGATCCGTCACATCGGCGACAAGATAATAGGACAAGGAATCGTTGCTGCCCGCAAAGTCGTAACGAATAGCGAGCAAATCGCGCCCCTCCCACTCACTGACCGTGAACCCCCCAGCCCCGTGTTCCCTGGAAGCCGAGAGATCCTGCTGCAGCTGCGACAGAAACGCTTCGCCTTCTCTCAATTCACCGTAGCTCTCCCATCGCTCCCCTTGCCGGACTACAACGAAGCCGCCGAACGGCTCCAGACGGTCGCCCAGCATCTTAGCGAACGCGGGAGACGCTAATTCCTCCGGGGTATACCGCTCCGCATAACGCAGATCCACGAACAGGTCGATGCCCCGATAAAAAGCATTCTCCGCGCTCTGATCCTTCACCACATAGTTCGCCACATACGTGATGATCCCCGTGACGATGGCAATTCCCGTCACCGTGACGACGAGCGCCGTCAGAAGGATGCCGATACTGTACGTCAAAATTAGTTTAAGCCGAATGGACATAGGTTAGATTTCTTTCCTTTGGAAGGCTAGCAAGCCCGTTATAGTGCCCATAATATAGTATGCTGTCAAAAATAGCAACGTCGTTGCCGTCGCGCCCATATCGCCCCTGTACAAGAGCGGCTGCACCCAATCCGCAAAGTCGGTGACGAAGAATCGCTGCAGCTGCGGATCGAACCATCCGAGGACGCCCATCAATAGCCACAGCACGATGCTGACGAGCTGTCCGACCCCGCTGCTTCCGGTCCACAAGGCCACGCTATTCGCCAGCACCACCAACAGGCCGCAGAAAAGAATCGCCCCGCCGACCTCTGCCATCGTCATCCCCAGCGTGGACAAGGCAGGCATGCCCTGCAGCATGATGCCTCCGATAAACGTCGGGACAAATGCACTCAGGACAATCAAAGCCCCAGCCAGCCAACCTGCGAGGATTTTCCCGATGAACAGGGTCTCCCGGCTGAGCGGCAGCTTCAGCGCATTCTTGAACGTGCCCGCCTTGAATTCGCTGACCATGAGCTCGCTGCCAAGCGAAACCATGAACAAGGGGAGAACCACTATAAGCAGCAGCTCCAAAGCAGTGGCCGGCAAGTTGCCGCTTATTCCGAGTCGAGCGCTGATCCATACGAAGAGAAGCCCGGCAAGAAAAGAGAGCAGCAGCAGCACCTTCAGCTTGCTCCCGCTCAGCAGCTTGCGCAGCTCTTCTCTGACGAGATACATCATTTGTGCCATCATGCCGCTCCCCCCTTCTCCCGGGCTGTACAATGCAAATAGTAATCCTCAACGCTGGCGAACGACTCCCGGATCTGTGCAATGCTTGCCGTATCAACGTGCTTGCTCTCATAAATGATGCATGCCTGCGTCAGCCAATCCTCGATCTCATGGACCTGATGAGAAGAGATGATCATGCTCATGCCCGTCTCGGTGACGAGTCCCCGCAGCATATCCGTCATCTCCCGTCGTCCCTCGATGTCCATACCGGAGAATGGCTCATCGAGCAGCATCAGCTTCGGCCGGTGGAGCAGGGCGCTGGCAAGCTCGATCCGCTGCTTCATGCCTGTGGAGTACTTCCTGATCTTGAGCTGCTGGTGTCCGGACATGCCTACGAGCTCCAGCGTCTGCTGGATCCGCGCTTCGTCGATGCCCGGATACAGCTTGGAGTAGAGCCTCAGATAGCCGCTGCCCGTCAGATAGAGATACGGGGCCGGCTCGCCGATCATCAGACCCATGTGCCCCCTCGTCAGATCGGGCCGTTCCAAGGTGGAGTCGCCTCTCCAGCTCGCTTCTCCGCGGTCGGCCGTGAGCCAGCCCGCCATCGCTTGCAGGGCCGTTGTCTTGCCGGCGCCGTTGGGTCCGAGCAAGGCTGCAACCTCACCGGGACGTACAGTGAGGTTCAGCCCCTGGATGCCTCGGCCGCCGGGGTAGACCTTTGTCAGATCGCGCACTTCAAACATAAGCAAGGTCCCCTTCCCCCATGAATCGGTTAGCTGCAGTCTACGAGCGCTTCCGCATCGATGATGTCTACCGAATGGCCAGCAGGATCATATACGTCAGGCGTTGTTGCGTTGACGCTGCTGATGCCGCCTGCCCCTGCCAGCTTCACGCGGTGGGCGGTGCCCGCCTCGTCCTTGCCGCTCACCTCGAGCTCGCCTTGTACACGCTGCAGCATGTTGTCTTGATCCACTGTCAATTGCAGGTGCACACGCTCAATGGCTACGTCCTCTACCAGCTCTGGCAGCAGTTGTTCGAGGTCTGCTGCCTCCAAGCCCTGGAAGAACGGAAGCTGCAAGGCCGCCTCCCACTCAGCTGACGCTTCCTGCTCATCTTCATGCCCGTTCCTGTCTGCAGCTGATGCTACATCGATCAGCATCCGGACCGGGAGCGGGACCTCCTCCTTGCTTACGAGCACCTCGATCGTCTTCGAGCCGTCAGCATGGGATACGACGCTGAAGTTATTCTTGAGATCGCCGACGATATAGTCGAGCAGCGCTTCTTCCGCTTTGTTCATCGGGCGATGCTCGTAGCTCCCCTCATCCGGCCGTCCGCCGTGCTTGCCGGGATGCTCTTCGCCGATGTTGATCACCTGGTAATGCAGGCCGTGAGTCTCGTCTATGAGATAGACCGAGTCATCTCCGCTGCTGTACATACTGGCGCTGCGTCCGATGCCGTTAAGGTTGAAGTCGAAGTCGCCGCTAATGCCGGGCCTCTCTCCGGTGTTCTCCATTTTCGCCTGGCCGCTCGCCTCCAGCACGGTCGCGCCATTCAGCGTGACCGTCAAGTCGCCGTTCACCGTCCCGCTTTCGATCGTATGCTCAGACATCTGATTCGCCTTCAGCACCTCTTTGAACGCCTTGTACCCATCCTGATTAGGTGTGGACGCAAATGCCGTCACCGTGAACATACTTACTGCAGCCACCGCTGCACCAATCATTACTACTCTGCTTTTCTTTTTCATCGTCTGCTCGCTCCTTTAAAGGTTGTATGGTTTCTCTTTCGTGCTTACAACCATAGTCTAAAGGAGGAGTCTAAACTCCCTCGAAAGCAAATCTAAAATATATCTAAAATACGATGACGAGAAGTTGACCCTTTATACTGCCGGATGCGCTGCATACAGCTCTTCCAGTCGCGTGATTTCTGCAGAGGTCAATTGAAGCGACAATGCCGAGATCGCATCTTCGAGATGGCCGGGCTTGGTCGCACCGATAATCGGCGCTGTCACTTCTTCTTTGTGCAGCAGCCAGGCCAGCGCCACCTGCGCCCGCGGGACTCCCCGGCTGGCGGCGACCTCCGCTGCTCGCTGTGCCACTTTGCGATCCGCTTCTTCTGTTTTGGCGAACAACGCCTTGGCGATCTGGTCCTGCCCGGACCGCACCGTCTGCTCATCCCAATCCCGGGCCAGCCGGCCGGCAGCCAGAGGCAGGTAAGGCGTCACGCCGACTCCCTCATCCTTGCACAGGGGCAGCATCTCCCTTTCTTCCTCGCGATAGAGCAGGTTGAGTCTGTTTTCCATCGCTATGAACCGTGTCCACCCATGGCGCTGCGCGACATGCTGGGCTTTGGCAAACTGCCACGCCTGCATGGATGATGCGCCGAGGTATCTGGCCTTGCCCGCTTTGACGACATCGTGGAGCGCCTCCATAGTTTCTTCTATTGGCGTATGAGGATCCCAACGATGGATCTGGTACAGATCCACGTAGTCCGTCCCCAGCCGTCTCAGGCTGTTATCGATCTCGGTCATGATCGCTTTGCGGGACAGCCCCATCGCATTGGCTCCTTTGCGCATCGGGACAAATACCTTCGTACTGATGACGACCTCGTCGCGCCGGGCGTAATCCCGCAGGGCACGCCCCAGTATTTCTTCGCTGGTTCCGTCAGAATACATATTGGCACTGCTGAAAAAGTTGATGCCCGACTCGAGCGCCTGTTTCATAATCGGTCTGCTGTCCTCCTCATTGAGCGACCACGGGGCATTGCCCCGCTCAGGTACTCCGAAGCTCATAGTGCCAAGACTTAGCCTCGAAACCTCTAATCCACTGCGTCCAAGCTTCACGTATTCCATGTCTGCATCTCTCCCAATAAATTAAAATTAAATTAAAAATGAACCAAGTTGACATATCAACCAAAATGTCATATCACTTTATTGGTTGACACATCAACCCAAGTGAAGAATACCATCTTGTGGTTGATGTGTCAACCGTGATATGATGAGGCTATGGATAAAAATGACCTGAACCCTGAAGAAATGCGGCTGTGGCATATGTGGAAAGGCACCTTCAAACGTGTCTTCGGCCGCGTGGCAAAAGAGCTGTCGGAACAGACCGGTCTGTCGGAAGCCGACTTCGGCGTATTGGACCGGCTGGTGCAATTCGGAGAGGGCAAGCTGCGCCAGCAGGAGCTGGCAGACTCCATGGAATGGGATAAGAGCAGATTGTCGCATCACTTGACCCGGATGGAGAAACGGGGACTTGTCCTGAGGAAGCCCTCCGCAAAGGATCGTGGCGTCGATGTCTTCATCACTGCTGCCGGACAATCCGCTTTGGATGAAGCCCTTCCCGTCGTTTCCCGGGCCATCCGCACGCATTTCCTGAACCAATTAACCGAGCGAGACGCCGCCTCGATCTCTGAGCTGGCGGAGCGCACCAAAAGCGATCCCGGCGGCGGGTAGCCCCTGCCGCCCGGGATCGCTTTTTCATCCTTAATAGCGTATATGTTTCCGGGGCCCCCCGCAAAGCACCTGAGTACGCTTCGAAGCCAAGCCGCACTTGACCGCCAGGTCATGAAATTTGTGGGGTTATTTTACCGCTTATTAGACCTCGTATAGCTTGATTCACGCCCGGATCCGGTACACTTTTTACGTTTTTGTGTATATCGGCTCCCACGGAGGGGCTATATAATTAAAAGTATCTTATGGAAGCGCATTCAATATACGGAGTGCACGCCGCTTGAAGCTGCTTCACACCTGAAGGAGGGATCCCATGCAGCCCCCGGGCCTTGCGAATACACCAAGCCTGCATCCGTCCAGATGGCATACCATCGCCAAGTCGCTATGGCGTTTCCGGGCCTTTTACCTGATGCTGCTGCCCGGCATCGTCTACTTTGTCATCTTCCGCTACTTCCCGATGTACGGAGTCATCATCGCCTTCAAGGACTTTGCCATCATGGAAGGCATCACTGGCAGCCCGTGGGTCAACCCGTGGTACAAACACTTCCAGGCCTTCTATGAATCTCCGTACTTCGGACAACTAATGTCCAACACGCTGCTGATCAGTCTTTACAAGCTGGTATGGGGCACGCTGCCGCCGATCATCCTGGCGCTGCTGCTCAACGAGTGCCGGATCCGCTGGCTCAAGTCGTTTGTCCAGACGCTCACTTATATGCCGCATTTTCTCTCCTGGGTCATCATCTTCGGCATCCTGCTCGCCTTATTCTCCCAGAACGGCGGACTGGTCAACCGGTGGATCGTCGAGTCCGGAGGCAGCTCGATCCCGTTCCTGACCTCTACGGACTACTTCCGCAGCATCCTGGTCGGCTCGGAGGTGTGGCAGAACCTCGGCTGGGGCGCCATCATCTACCTCGCGGCGATGTCGGGCATCGACCCGACGCTCTACGAAGCGGCCAAGGTCGACGGCGCAAGCCGGCTGCGTATGATCTGGCACATCACGCTGCCGGGCATCCGGAGCATCATCATCCTGCTGTTCATCCTGAAGCTGGGGCATCTGCTTGATGCGGGATTTGACCAGATCTACATCCTCTACAACATCCAGGTGTACCCGGTTGCCGATATTCTGGATACGTGGGTGTACCGGACCGGTCTGCAGCAGATGAACTTCAGTCTGGCATCCGCCGTCGGCCTGTTCAAATCCTCGATCGGCCTGATCCTGGTTCTGGGGGCCAACTGGCTGGCCAAACGATGGGGGGAAGGCATATGGTAAGAGGGCTCGACGACAAGCTGTTCAATACATTCGTCTACATCATCCTGGGGCTGTGCGGTCTGGCTGCCGTGCTGCCGATCCTGTACGTCGTCTCAGTCTCGATCACGCCATTCGGCGAGGTGCTGCGCAATGGCGGGTTCATCCTGTTCCCCCGGGAGATCACCTTCTCGGCGTACAAAACCTTGCTGACGGAGTCCCACATCCCGCAGGCCTTCCAGGTGACGGTGTTCATCACGGTGGTCGGGACAGCAGTCAATCTGGTGCTGACTGGCCTGATGGCCTACCCGCTCAGCCGCAAGAACCTGCCGGGGCGCAACATCTTCCTGCTGATGATCGTCTTCACCCTGCTGTTCAGCGGTGGCATCATCCCGACCTATCTGATCGTCAAGTCGATGGGGCTGCTCGACACCGTCTGGGCGATGATCCTCCCCAATGCCGTCTGGAGCTTCAACGTACTCATTATGAAAAGCTTCTTCGAGGGGCTGCCGGAGGAACTGTTCGAATCTGCGCGGATGGACGGCGCCAAGGAGTTCCGCATCCTGCTGCAGATCGTCACGCCGCTTTCGGTGCCGGTGCTGCTGACCGTCGGCCTGTTCTATCTGGTCGGGCATTGGAACGAATTTTTCCAGGCCATCTTCTATGTCACGGACCGGACGCTCTTCCCGCTGCAGGTTGTCGTCCGCGAGATCCTGATGCAAAGCCAGCAGCCGCTCGAAAATGCGGAGAACATGATGCCGACCCAGACGATGCAGATGGCCTCGGTCATGCTCGCTTCCCTGCCGGTTATCATCATCTATCCGTTCCTGCAGAAGCACTTCACCAAAGGGATGCTGCTGGGGTCGATCAAAGGCTAACCCTGTAAACGAGATGAAATGTAAACCCAGATAACCATTAACGAGATGAAAGGGGTCATTCACATGCGCAAAGCAAAACAATTCTATCAGCCTTGGGTACGTGCGAAAATGCTGGTCGTGCTGATCCTGCTGGCTTCGCTGCTGGCAGGCTGTGCCGGAGAGAGCGGTAGCGGAAACGGCGGCGAGAGCGCCGGCAGCGGCAATAACAAGCCTGCCGAGTCCGGCGGCACAGTAGAGGAAAAGCCGTTCAAGCTGGAGATTATCGAGACCGGCAACAACCTCCCTTCGCCCGACAAGGATCAGATCAAGCAGGAGCTCGATAAAGCACTCAACATCGATCTGACGCTGACCGTCTACCCTTCCGGAGACGATTATACGAACCAGCTTAACGTACGGATGGCGTCCGGCAATTTCCCCGATCTGTTCATGGTCAACCGGCAGCAGCTGATCCAGTTCTCGCAGCAGGGTCTGCTGCTCGACCTGACGCCTTATATGGATCAGCTCCAGCAGACGGTCGGCTTCATCGGCGAGGACAGCGTCAAGAAAGGCAGCGTGGACGGCAAGGTCTATGCGATCTCCAAATCGCCGCAAGTGCCCTACAACACCTACTTCATCCGCAAGGATTGGCTGGATAAGCTGGGTCTTGACGTCCCGCAGACGATCGAAGAGCTGTCCGCAGTCGCCCAGGCCTTCACCACCGGTGACCCGGACGGCAACGGCAAGCCGGATACGCTCGGTCTGACCGGGGGCAAGCTGCACGCCTTCGCGCCTGTGTTCGGCGGCTACGGGGTCGGCATGCCCGGCAACTTCTACGAGAAAGACAGCGCGGTCATCAACTCGCTCTACGATCCGGCGATGCCGGAGGCGCTCGCCTTCATCCGCGACATGATCGCCACCGGCGCGGTTGACCCCGAGCTGCTGGCCAACACCGGCCTCCAGCATCAGGAGAAGGCGATCAAGGGGCAGGCCGGCATCATCTATATCGACTGGCCCAATATGACCAAGGAGCAGTTCGTCGAGCAGATCCAGACCGTCAACCCGAACGCCGAGTGGATCCAGATCGAGGCGCCGGAAGGTCCGGCCGGCCGTTATGACGGGGCATGGGATATCGGTGCCAGCCCGGGACGCTTCGCGATCCCCAAGGCGCTGGAGAAGCAGCCGGAGAAGCTGCAGCGCGTCTTCGACCTGTTGAACTATATCTCCGATCCCAACGGCGGTTCGATGCTCGTCCAGTTCGGCGTCGAAGATGTGCACTATACGCTGGAGGACGGCGTGCCCCAAATGACGGATCAGGCGGGCGATGTCGGACATTCGTGGCTCTACCAGTTCACCGGGCGGCCGGAGATGGAGTACCTGCAGGCCAAGTTCGCCGGACAATCGGACTACATCACCTTTGCCGCCGAGCAGCCGCGCATCGAGGTGCTGGACGGATTTATCGACAATCCCGACGGCTTCAATCAGGCGGATGCGACGCGCTATATCGAGGAAGAGCTGGCCAAGTTCGTCTACAACAGGCGGCCTCTTGACGAGTACGACGCCTTCCTCAAGACGCTGGAGACATCGATGAATTATACCGCCTTTATAGATTCCGCAACGCAGCAGCTGCAGGAGCTGGGCTTCGGCTCATAAGCTCTGCGTCTGCGGCAAAGAGAGCAGCCCCGCGCACGGTGTGCGCGGGGCTGTGATGTGCAATGCGAGCCGTTCCACCGTATCTCGCTATCATGGTGCTGAGATGCTCCTACGGACACAGCGGCCCTTATTCACCCATAATCCTGCCCCGGGCAAATAGCGGATCTCCTGTCCTCCAAATCGGCGTCATTGCCCGTAGAGCCATCCTTATGATTTCGCGGGTCGCTGCGAAATCCCTCCTCCAGGCGGGGATCGGCTTACAAATGCGTTCCTCCGGTGGCATCTATCATCTGTCCCGTGATCCAGCGTCCGTCTCGGGATGCCGTGAAAGCAACAATATCTGCGATATCCGAAGGCTCTCCGACACGTCCGAGAGCGGAAGACTCTACGGCGTATCTATGCCCTTCTGGCGTGTGCAGCCATGACGCGTTGACGTCCGTATCGACGATACCAGGCATAACTGCATTCACGGTAATCCCCCGCGGACCCAAAAGCTGGGCCAGGTGCAAGGTAAATGTGTTGAGGGCGCCTTTAGTAAGGTTATAGGCCATGATATGGGGATAAGCAATACGCGTCACACCAGATGAGATATTGATGATCCTACCGCCATCCTTCAGCCGGCCAAGCGATCGCTGGACGAGGAAAAAAGGCGCCTTGACGTTGACTGCAAACAGCCGGTCGAATTCCTCTTCACTTGTCGATTCAAATGGAGAAGCGGTACCGATCCCTGCATTATTAACCAAAATATCGAATTGACGGCTCCCTGTCCTCCGGATTAGCCCTTCATCCAAGCGCTGAAGGAGACGACCAACACCCTCCGTGGTATCCAATTCGGCACCGACTGCAAATGCTGCGCCGCCGGCAGCCTCGATCGCTGAGACGGTTTTCTCCGCCTCCTCCCGTCGGGTGCCGTAATGTACGACTACGAGCGCGCCCTCAGCAGCGAGACGAAGCGCGATCCCCCTCCCGATCCCTCGGCTGGCTCCTGTGACGACTGCGATCTGACCTTCCAAACGTTTTACTTGCATGAGTTCCACTCCTTATCCGTTAGTTGATGCCAGAATAAACCCTCCCCATAAGGGGAGAGTCAAGAGTGGTTTCCAGGTTTTAATCCCGTGTCACCGGTATGATCGCTTCCGCGATCCGGAACTGACCGTAGATATCCTGATCCGAGGTCCAATAGATCTCCCGAATCGGAAGCGTCTCAAGCGACCGGTATCCCTTGTCAGCGATCCATGACAGCAACATCTCACTCGCCCTGCAGCTGCCTTCATACGGATCACATCGATGAGTATATGAGGCTGCTTCCTGTATACCGGGCAATTGTTGTAGCTTTACTCGTCCATGACCAGGCAATGGTTTGGAGACCGGCATAGCGACCTCGATGTCCGAAGGCTCCTCTTTGCAGGAGGCTCTTTTGTGCCAAAGGATCGTGATCTCGCGTTCGGAATCTTCATCCTGGGAACTGACATACTGCTTTAGTTCGTCTAGCAGCAAACACAGTTGGTCCATCGGCAAGGTCTGACGTACGGAAGCAACAAGGACCGGCGCCACACTGCGCAGTTTGAATCCCTCCTCTTCACTAGGCGACGCTTGCCGACCGAGCCTCATGAGCCGTTCATCGACCTCCGCAAGCTGGAGCTGAGCCTTCTGAATCTGGCGTTCCAGTTCCTTCCGTTTCTCAAGCAACGTATGCTCCGCATATGTCAGTGAAGTCGGTCCGGACAACAGCGGCCGCATCATCTCAAGGGTCAAGCCCTGCTTTTTAAACCCCGTAATGCGCCGGATGGTCAGCAGCTGCTCTGCAGAATAAAAACGATACCCGGTTTCTTCGTCTACTCTCGCAGGTTTTAACAAACCGAGCTCATCATAGTGACGCAGCGTCTTCACCGTCAAGCCGCACCGTTTGGCGAACGCCCCAATCCTGAACATTCGTAACTCCCTTCTTCCCCGTTAGTAAATCAATTCGCATTGGGCTTTGTGCTTCTCGAGCAGCGCCTCAAGCTTGCGTTTGTAGCTGTCGGCTGCGAGCCGGTGGAAGTCGCCCTCCGGCGTCTTCACATCCTTGTAGTCATTGCGAATATCGTCCGCCAGCTTGAGTGTTTCCACCACACTGAATTCGAACTGCTCGGCGCCAAGCGCTGTCCAGTCCCGTTGAAGCTCCTTGTTGGTGTGCGTTCCCATCGACAAGACGAACTGCTCCTTGCCCCATACGGTCTGCAGCGTCGGGCTGGCGGCCACATACCTCCGTCCGCTCGTCTTGTTTACAATCTCATAGATTCCCATCTCACGTTTTTGCTGCTGATACTCTGCTACCAGCTGTTTTCTCCGGTCCATAGTCCGAACCCCCTTTGTTGTTATTCCTTCATCCAATAGACGCTGCAATCATCCGTCCGGTCGAGGAAGCCGTATTCGATCAGGTAGCGTCGCAGCGTGACATGATCTTCAGGATAGACAGCCTTCAAAATCGTATTGATTTCTTTCTCCGAATACTTGCGCTGCCGCTCGAAGCGACTTGAGATATGTCGGAGAATCGCCAGCTTGCGCTTCTCCTTGCGGGGGAATCCGGTCAGCCGGCCTGCTGCGCCGTCGGGGAAGTACTTGCGGATCATCGCCTCGTACTCAGCCTCTGTTAGGGCATAGCGCTCATCCACCTGCGTAGCGGTGCGGTGAATCGGTACGAACCTGGGCGCGCCGCCGGCATGCTCATCCAGTAATTCCATGATCGCCAGATACAGACGGGCCTGCTTGGCCCTCTCTTTCATCGCGAACCGGTGATTGCGGATTGTCGAGGTGGTGCCGCTGCCCGCCCGCTTCACGATCTCCGCGTCGCTCAGGCCGGCGGCAAAAGAATCGATCAACTCCTTCTGCAGCTCGGTGAGACCGGTTGCTTTCTTGTCCAGGCTCAGCAAGTAATGAAGCATGGACCCGTGCTCCTGCGCCAGATGCTGCCGGATCATCCGGCTCGCCTCCAACAGCTGATCTTCATGCGGATAGATCACCCCGTCCATATACGCTTCTCCGCAGACCAGACAGATATAAGCTTCTTCGGACGGGTCATAATCATAGCCTTGCTTCAGACTCTCGATGGGGACCGTCCAGAATCGTTCAGATAACTCCACGTCCATCAATCCTTTGTTATGTTTGTTTATTTATAGACATTATACATTTTTGTTTGATTTAAATCAAGCATCTCTTCTATCCCGGCCCTGTGTTTCCCAACATCTTTTCCGTACACGCTGTGTTGAAACGAAATGAATCCGGGTATATAAATGAAAGACCTGCTTGCCCCGCAAGCGTTTCAGATGAAGGAGGAGTAGCGATGACACAATCAATTGCAGACTATACCACACTTAATAACGGCGTTAAAATGCCCTGGCTTGGACTCGGCGTATGGAAGGTGGAAGACGGCAATGAGGTGGTGCAGGCGGTAGAGGCCGCGATCCAGAGCGGCTACCGCAGCATCGACACCGCCGCCGCATACAAGAACGAAGCCGGGGTGGGCGACGGTGTACGCAACAGCGGCGTGGCACGCAAGGATCTTTTCGTCACGACCAAAATCTTCAACTCCGACCAAGGCTATGATGAGGCGCTCGCCGCCTTCGAGAACAGCAATCAAAAGCTGGGCCTGGAGTACGTGGATCTGCTCCTCATTCACTGGCCGGTCAAGGGCAAGTACAAGGATACGTGGCGGGCTATGGAGAAGCTGTATAATAACGGCCTCGTCCGGGCAATCGGCGTCAGCAACTTCCAGGTGCATCATCTCATTGACCTGATGGGCAGCTGCGATGTATGTCCAATGGTCAATCAGGTCGAGTTCCATCCGCTGCTCACCCAAGAGCCGCTGCGTGCATATTGCCGGGAGAATAAAATCCAACTGGAAGCATGGAGTCCGCTCATGCAGGGCAATCTCGATCAGCCTGTGCTTCAGGAGATCGCCGAGAAGTACGGTAAAACAGCGGCCCAAGTCGTGCTGAGATGGGATCTGCAGCATGGCGTGGTGACGATTCCTAAATCGACGCATGAAGAGCGGATCCGGGAGAACGCCCATATCTTCGACTTCTCCCTCACGCAAGAGGAGATGAACCGGATCGACGGGCTCAATCAGAACAAGCGCTTCGGGCCGGATCCGGACAACTTTAATTTTTAACGGACATGCTGTCCGCACATCAAAGAAGCTCGCCTCCTGACCTGGATGCGAGCTTCTTGTATGTCTACCGGTTCCCGGATGCGTCAACGTCCCGTGAACTGCTTGCGGTACTGCAACGGAGACAGGCCGGCATGCTCCGAGAAGGTGCGCGAGAAATGCGGCGTCTGGCGAAAGCCGGTCTCCTCTGCTATCCTCGCCACGGGCCAATCCGTCTTGACGAGCAGCAGCTTGGCCTGGTCCATCCGATACAGCAGCAGGAACTGCTGCGGCGTGAAGCCGTATACCTCCAGCATGCACCGGGCAATATAGTTGGGATGCAGCTGCAGCTCCCGGCCCAGCTGCGTGTTGGTAATCTGGGTGCGGTATTGCCGCTTCAGGAAGGTAGCGGCCCGTTCGGCCACCCCGAGCGAGTTAGGAGCGCCGTGTCCCCGCCATTGTTCGTCGAGCAGCTGGAGCAGCTGCTGGAACACCTGCTGACGCTGCCAGAAGGCTGTCTGCTCGGAGCCTTCCGTCGCTTCGCGCAGCTGCTGCAACAGCGCGCCTGCCCGCTCCGGTTCGCGCATATGCATCTGCTTCGGCAGATGCAGCGCATAGAGATAGTGGTCGCCGCGAAGGGCATCCTCCCCGGCTGCGCCTCCGCCTCGCTCCTCCCACTCTCCCGCAGTCTGGAAGTGCAGCCACTCGAATATCGTCTTGGTCTCGCAAGGCCGGTTGCCCTCCAGCCGGCGGTCCGGTCGCAAAATAACGCCTTCTCCGGCTTCTACCCTCATCCGGTAGCCGCCCTCCTGCAGATCCAAGGCTCCCTCGCGTACGTAGAGCAGATCAAAGGTGCCCCGGTTGACCCGGCCGGGATACGACTGCCCCGGCTCATACATATGCAGATCCGAGTCGATCAGATAGGGCATGGGCGGGACAAGAAAGGTCAGAAGAGGCGTGTCGGTCGATATACTCATAGTTGTTATTGTTTCCCTTCCTTGTAGTACATACGAAACACAATGTCTTGATCATAGTTGCCGAAACCGCGGCCGTACAGCGTCAGCCCCCCGACATGGGCGGCCGACTGCGGCACCTCGAACCGAAAGGTCCATTGGTTGCGATCCAGCTCGATATCCCGGATCGTCACCGGCGACATCAACTGGCCGTCGATGAACGTCCCATCCCGGGTGATCCGCAGACTCTTGAGCAGCCCGTACTGGTTTTTGTCGCTGGTCCACCATGCCGGGGTGAGACGCCCTCGGGTATCGCCGTAATCGCCCGGACTGGTCCACTGTCCCAGCAACGTGTGATTCAACGTAAATGAAATGTCGGACGGCCACTGATCATTATAGCCAGGCGCTTCCGAGCCGAGCTCAAAGGAAATCTCGATCTCTTCGGCCTGTTGCCCGCTCAGCAGGTAATTGGGCAGCTTGTACTCCACATACCCCCTGCTGAACCAGATCAGATGCGCGTGGATGCGTTCAGGTTCAAAAAAATACCGCGGATCGTCGTACTGTCCGATCATCTTGTCCAATGCGGCCAAACCGCAGGTCGGCCAAGCCTCGATATCCGTATAATGTCCTACCGGTATCGCATGCTCATGCACCGCGCGTTCCAGAGGCCGGGCTGGCAAAGGAAATTCGACCGAGAGATGCTGAACGGCAAGCGAGCAGAACTTGTAAGTGCTGCCTCCCTTGCGCTCCATCTGCGTTCGGATCAGGCCTGCACGCTCCAGCTTGCCGACATGCATGGTCATGATCGCTCCGCTTAGTCCCAGTGCCGCCGCCATCTCCTTATTGTGCATTGAACCGCGCTCGGCAAGCAGACGGATGATATTCAAGCGAACTTCGCTGGCCAGCGCTTCGAACACGGGCAGCGATGCCCGGCTGATATCTGCTTTCATGCGGTGCAGCTCCCTTGAATGAATTAATACAAATATTAATTGATCCCGGCTCAAATGTAAAATCTTTTCGCGGTTGACGGACAAGCAATCCGGTTATATACTTACTTAAAATAAGTTAATTACATGATCTGGAGGCTTTTCCTATGATCCCTTCTTTATTTCTTAGTCACGGCTCCCCTTATATCGCCATTGAAGACACGCCTTATACCCGGTTCCTGGATGGTCTGGGCAGCCGTTATCAGCCCAAAGCCATCGTGATCTTCACGGCGCATTGGGAGGCGGAGACGCTGACGATCTCAGCGATGGACCGCTCCTATGACACGATCTACGATTTCGGCGGTTTTCCCGAGCTGCGCTCGCTAACTTACCCGGCTCCCGGAAGCTCGCTGGTCGCCGGGATGGTGCAGGCCCGCTTCGAAGCGGCAGGCGTTCCTACCCATCTGGACACCCGGCGAGGCCTTGACCACGGCGTATGGACGCTGCTGCGTCGTCTCTACCCCGCTGCGGACATTCCCGTCGTCCAGCTGTCGGTGCACCCCTTCCTGGCGGCGGCCGAGCAGCTCCGGATCGGCGAAGCGCTGGATGGACTCGGGGAAGAGGACATCCTCATCATCGGCAGCGGTGCGACGGTGCACAATTTGCGCCAGCTAAGGTTTGGCGCTCGCGAAACGGACAGCTGGGCAGAAGCGTTCGACGATTGGCTGATCGAACGGATGGACAGCGCTCGGCGCGACGAGCTCGCCGATTACATGGCTCTCGCTCCCGAAGCCGCCCGTGCGGTGCCGCGTCCAGAGCATTTCGTACCGCTGCTGCTCGCGCTGGGCAGCGGGGGCCCTCACGCGAAGGGAGAGGTGCTCCACCGCAGCTATGATCACGGCAACCTCAGCTATCTGGCGATGGCGTTTTGAAGACGCAAGCACCGCGCATCTGGGCGCGGTGCTTTTGCTTTGCTCTTCTTCACGGACGATGCGTCAGCCCCCGATTGTTATCAATGGCCCGCTACACGGTTCAGATTGATCGCCCTCAGCATCGTATACCGCGGCCGGACATGATGGGCTTCGCGCAGGCTGCGATCCCGCAGCTCCTCGCTGACTCCAAGCGCCGCTATATGATCCGGTCCGCGGGCAGTCCGTAGCCAGCTTCTGAGCTGCTCCGCTGCCGGCACCCTCGCCAGCTCTGCCGCAAGCTCCGGCCAGACGGTGCGGAGGCGCTGCAGCCGCTCTTCCTCCCACGCATCCTGTGGCAGCGCACGAGCCCACGTCTGCTCCTGCCCGAGCTTATGGTAAAGATCTGAGATTTCGGCGCATGCGACGCCTACTTTGGCCCCGTGCAGCAGCTGCTTGCTCCCCAGCCGGAGGCACTCCATCTCCCAATAATGCGACAGATGATGCTCGGCGCCGGATGCCGGATGCGACAGACCGAAGATCAGCATCGCCAGTCCGGATTCGATCAGGGAATTCATGAGCACGCGTATCCCGTCTGGTTCCCGCCTGCCGATCGAGTCCGCATGGTCGACTGCCGTCTGCAGCGCACTGCGGGTAATCTCAGCAGCTGCTTCGCAATAGGGCTCGTCTGCAACCTTATGCGAGAACGACCAGTCGAAGAGCGACGTGTATTTGCCCAGCATATCGCCGAACCCGGCAGCTATCATCGCCTGCGGCGCTTGCATCAGCACATCCAGGTCAGCGAAGATAGCAACCGGGGCGGATGCGGGTACTGTAATCTTGATCCCTCTCACGAGCAGCGGCGCCCCTTTGGAGTTGAAGCCGTCTACCGAAGGCGCTGTCGGCACTGACAGGAAGGGCTTGCCCATCTTGTAGGCGGCGAATCTGGCGATATCATGCAGCGTGCCCGCTCCTACGACGACGATCATCTCGGTCGTATCCGGCGACAGCTCCAGCATCAGCTGCACCAACGACTGCTCGTCCGCGACGACATCCCCCTGGCTGTTGGCCGTAATCGTCGTCCGCGAGACGCCAATGCCGCCTTCCGTAAGCAAGCTCTCCACTCGCCGCCCCGCAGCTTCGTACGTGAGGCTGTCTACAACAAGGTTGATATGCTTACAGCCTTTGCTCTTCAGATATCCCGTGATCTGCTCCAACGCCCCCGCCTCCACGACGATCGCATCGATCCCGATGGGGTGATGATCATTGCAGGGACATGCCTCCGTTAGCTTCGTTATCCTTTCGATCATCTTGTGCTCCTTCCGTTCGTGCGCTTTCCATCCATTTTACTATAAAAAAGAGGTAGGCTCCACATTCTCTGAGGCTACCGTTCCTTTTGCGAATCGGAAGGAACTAAATCATGGGTTTTGAGCCAGAGGCTTTAAAATTGTCGTGAATTGGTTAAATTTGCGAACCTTTGTCTAAATAACAAGAGAGGTGACAATTCGTCACATGCAAAAAAATTGAAAGATGGAGGTTCGATCGGATGTTCAAAAACAAGTTCATCGCATGCGCTGTTACGGTGACACTCGGGCTGAGCCTGATTGCTGCGCCGGCAAACGCAATCTCCCTTCAAGTCAATGGACAGCAGCTGCAAACGGAAACCGCGCCGGTTCTGATCAACAATTCTGTGCTTATCCCGGTCCGGTATGTATCCGACATGGTCGGCGCATCTCTGCAATGGAACGGCAATACCCGTACGGCGACCGTGACCCACGGCGAGACGACGGCATCAATCGTAATCGGTCAGCGTACAGCCACTGTCCGTACAGGAACCACAGCGACGACGGTGAACTTGGCGGAGCCTGCACGGCTGCAGGAAGGCCGGGTGATGGTGCCGATCCGATTCCTCGCGGAAGCCTTTGATGTCGGCATCGCATGGGATAGCAACACCCAAAGCGTAAACGTGACTCTGCCCGGCACGGATACGCCAGGCGGCACAGGGACGCCCGGGCAAGGGCCGGCTGGACCTCAGGGACCTCCGGGACCGGCTGGACCTCAAGGACCTGCGGGACCAACAGGACCAGCCGGACCTGCAGGTCCGCAAGGGCCCGCTGGACCTCAAGGTCCGGGAGGGCCAGGCAGCACAGGACCGACCGGTCCTGCGGGACCTCAGGGGCCAGCTGGACCGGCTGGGGCTGATGGAGCAGATGGTCAAGACGGGGCACCGGGAGCGGATGGCGCTGTCGGACCGGCTGGACCTCAGGGACCTCCGGGGCCTGC
The DNA here is from genome assembly GCF_047238105.1 of Paenibacillus jepli. NCBI lineage: Bacteria > Bacillati > Bacillota > Bacilli > Caryophanales > Paenibacillaceae > Paenibacillus > Paenibacillus jepli. Next base: position 4,606,825 of record NZ_JBDFMD010000001.1, on the reverse strand, counting down.
GGGTGCTGACGGAGCCGATGGCCAGGACGGGGCACCGGGAGCGGACGGCGCTGTTGGACCGGCTGGGCCGCCTGGACCTCAGGGACCTCCAGGACCTCCGGGACCTCCGGGACCTCCAGGAGCCGATGGCCAGGACGGGGCTCCAGGTTCGGGCGGCGCAACGGGAGTCTACAGCTTTAGCGCCAACACGACCGGGACGACCCTTGCAGTCGTATTGGGCGGAACTTCAATACCTCTTCCGAACCATCAGAATGCCAGCGGCATCACCGCTACTCAAGGGAATACGGTATTCAATGTCCAAACAGACGGTATCTATTATATTAGTTATACAGTAGAGCTAGCGAATGATCTTTTGGTTAGTACGAGAATAACTACCAGCAACTTCGTATCCAACGGCAGTGAATTTACCCCTTCGGTCAGTAAAAGGAGCTTTCAAGGGAGCACCATCGTCTCCCTTCAGGCAAACGAAAGCATCAGTCTGCAATTATACGGCCTATTGGGTGCCGCGACGCTGAACAACACCGGAACAACCATGACCATTATCAAATTGGCTGACCTTCCAGCCGGGCCTTAACGGAAATCGCCCGCCTCTTGTCTCACGACAAGGGCGGGCGATTATTTCACCTCTACATATCGAACCGGACAGCTACACCTCCAGCTTCACCTTACGCCCAGTCTTCGCGCTCTCGACCGCGCCGAAGACCATAGCCATGCTGCGGATATTGTCCAGGCTGTCGGTCTCGGCGGCACGTCCCGCTTCCAAAGCGGCGAACATCTCATCGAGACAGCCGTCATGCTCCAGCCGGCCGGGCCAGTCTGGCTCCAGCGCTTGCGTCTTCATGGCGGACATGAAGCCGGGCTGCCCCGCCTCATCCACCACTTGCATGCTTAACGCTTCATGTCCGTCCCACCTGGCGGTCCCTTTGCTGCCGATCACCCGCCAGTCCGCATCCCAAGCGGTGCCATAACCCTCAGCGCTCCAGGAGCCGCGATACGTGAACACCGAGCCGTCGCTCATCTCGAAGATGCAGACCGCCGAGGCGTCGCCCTTGTACCAGGACCCGGGCATGTTGTGCTCGTGGCAGTAGACCGATACCGCGTCGGCACCCGTGATGAATCTGGCCTGGTCGAAGGTGTGGATCGCCATGTCGATGATGAGCGGACTCGCCATCTCGTCCCGGAAGCCGCCAAAGTGCGCTCCGATAAAAAAGTCCGTGTGCACAGCCCCGAGGGTGCCCAGCCCGCCGTCTGCCACCAGCTGGCGCAAAGTGCGGATCCGGGGATTGTAGCGCCGGTTCTGCATGACGCTATACCGGCGGCCAGTGCGCTGCGATACCGCTGTGATCTCCCTGGCATCGGCAAGCGATTCTGCCATCGGCTTCTCTCCGAACACGTTGCAGCCTGCCTCCATTGCCGTCGTCACGATGGCCTTATGGCTGGCCGGGATGGTCACGTCGAACACCAGATTCGCCTCCGTGGCCTTGAGCGCTGCGGAGAGATCGGTGAATACCGGCACCTCCAGTTCCTTGCGCTCTGCCAGCTTGCGTGCAGACGCTTCATACAGGTCTACCAGGCCGACGATCTCGGCGTTCTCCCGAGCGAGCGCGTAGTCTACCCAACGGTTCGCCATGCCTCCGCAGCCGGCAACTACGATGCGATGCTTTGTCATCCTGTCATCTCTCCTTAAAAGAGGTTGTTCAAAAAGTCCGCAAAACCGAATTTTTCGAACAAAACTTTAGATTTTTTTACGTCGGGTTAGGCACGAAGTCGCCGCCCCGGCATCGCTTCAGGTAGTTGAGCCCGTGAACCTGGCCGGTCATCTCCCAGTCCCCGCGATAGACGGGGTCATGGAAGCCCTCGATATCGATACTGCCGCTGTAGCCTGCCTGGCGCAAAATCGTAATAATGTCGCTCCAGTTAGTGTCGCCGAAGCCTGGCGTACGATGCCAGACAAACTGCTTTGGTCCGTGGATGCCGTACTCGCGGACGATATCCCAAGCGATCGTAGCGTCCTTGCCGTGAACATTGAAGATCTTGGGCACCCATTTGCGCAGCTGCGGGATCGGGTCGATCAGACTGACCATCTGGTGACAAGGCTCCCATTGCAGGCCGATGTTATCCGCCGGCAACGCATTGAACATCATCTCCCAGGCTGTCGGGTTGTGCGCGATATTCCACTCGCCGCTTTTCCAGGTGCCGTCCATGTCGCAGTTCTCGAAGGCCAGCCGGACTCCGCGCGAGTCCGCACGTTTCGCCAACTCCCCGAACACCTCGGCGTACCGGCTCATCGATTCGTCGATCGCTCCCGGCATGCGGCCGGTGAAGCCTGCTACCAGGTCGGTGCCGAAGTCGGCCGCATGGTCGATCAGCCGCTCCCAGCTCGCCAGCGTATCTGCATTGTTGTCCGCTCCAGTGAGCGGATTGCCGAAGATGCCGACGTGGGAGATAACCACATCGTTCGCCTCTGTGATCTCCCTTACCTGCTTGGCCAGCTCCTTCAGGTCTGTTTGTCCCGTGGTCTGCCAGAAGGTCAAGCCAAACGATTCGAAGCCGTGCGGGATAATCTGCGGCAGTACGCGCGGAGCATCCGCGCCGCCCACCAGCGTGCCGATTCGTATCTGTTCCATTATTGAAAAACCTCCATCTGTATGAATATCATCCTAATCCCAAGAACGCTTGCCTTTATAGTACTCCACCCGTACGGACACTACTAGAAACAATCCTATTAAATATTCATACAATTCTACGCCCTGACCTGGAATGCAACCGTTACCTTGCGTTATAATAAGTGCATTCGCATGAAAATTGTACGGTGCTTGCATTATCCATTTCCGAAAGGAGCCGACTTGTCATGACCAACCGGGCGCTGCGCGAGCAGACCATGTTTCCCGACAAAACCTTCCCGATGAACGTCTTCTTTACGACCCATATCCCGCCGCACTGGCATGACCATATCGAATGGCTGTATGTCAAATCGGGACGCATCCAGGTCCAGCTTGACGGCGCATATGCGGAGCTTCAGGAGGGAGAGCTGGCGATCGTCCATTCCCGTCAGCTGCATGCCGCGCAGCCGCTGGTGCCCGGATCGGAGATGGTTTGTATTGTGTTCAATGAAGTCCTTGTCCGAACAGGCGGACTCGACAGCACCGAGATGGATTATTTTGCCCCATACTTCAATCATCGGATGCATCTGCCGCAGCTGCTCAAACAGGACAACCCGTTCACGGCGCCTGTCAGCCGGGCCTTCGGCGAGCTGGTCACGGAATTCAAAGCCAAGCCGCCTGGTTTCGAGCTGTTCGTCAAAGCCGAGCTGTACCGCATCTTCGGCCTGATGTTCCGCTACTCCAGGCAGCAGGAGGCGCCCGGGACGGCCAGAGCCCATCTCGCCCACCCGTTTACAGATCTCCTGCTGCATATCCGTCGGCACTATCACGAGCCGATCACCGTGGCCGATGCAGCCGCCCGCGTCAGCCTCAGCCCCAACCATTTCTGCAAACGGTTCAAGCAGTTGACCGGCACGTCCCTGATCGATTACGTGCATCTTCTCCGCATCAACGAAGCCCACCGGCTGCTGCAGGAGAGCGATGCGCCTGTCGCCGCCGTCGCCGAGCGCGTCGGCTACAGCAATCTGACCTACTTCGGCCGCATGTTCAAGCGCCTGAAGCGATGCACGCCCAGCGCCGTGCGCAGGGCTTGAGTGAGCCGTCGTTGGAGCAGGTGATTGAGCGCCCCGGGCCCTTTGTAGCGGCAGAAAAGGTCGTTGCCGCGGGCCGTTGAGCGACGAAGCCCGTGTAGCGGCAAAAAGGGTCGTTGCTGCGGGCCGTGGAGCGACGAAGCCCCGTGTAGCGGCAAAAAGGGTCGTTGCCGCGGGCCGTTGAGCGACGGAACCCCGTGTAGCGGCACAAAGGGTCGTTGCCGCGGGCCGTGGAGCGACGAAGCCCGTGTAGCGGCAAAAAGGGTCGTTGCTGCGGGCCGTGGAGCGACGAAGCCCGTGTAGCGGCAAAAAGGGTCGTTGCTGCGGGCCGTTGAGCGACGAAGCCCGTGTAGCGGCAAAAAGGGTCGTTGCTGCGGGCCGTTGAGCGACGGAACCCCGTGTAGCGGCAGAAAGGGTCGTTGCTGCGGGCCGTTGAGCGACGAAGCCCCGTGTAGCGGCACAAAGGGTCGTTGCTGCGGGCCGTTGAGCGACGAAGCCCCGTGTAGCGGCACAAAGGGTCGTTGCTGCGGGCCGTTGAGCGACGAAGCCCGTGTAGCGGCAAAAAGGGTCGTTGCTGCGGGCCGTTGAGCGACGAAGCCCCGTGTAGCGGTTGCAGATGCAGCGTTTCTTCCCCTGCCCTCTCCCGTCTCTTGTCGCATCGGCCATTCCATACCGCTGATCCACGCTATACCATAAAAGCCTGCCAGGACCAACAGTCCCGGCAGGCTTCTTCACGCTTCCAGCCTTACACCCGTTTGAAATGCCACATGTGGCCTTGATAATCTCCCGCAAGCTTCGGTACCTGTAGGCCGGCGTACATCAGATGGTCGCCGCCGTATACGGCGTCCTCGCCCGTGAGCGTGTAGTCCGCCTCCGGCAGCAGTCCCTTGAGGCGCAGCCATGCAAACGACGCATTGGGCTGAGCCAGGATGCGGAAGTAGAATACCGCCGCCTCCGACTTGTCCTCCGAGACGAACATCCATGCCGCCTCGTTGCCCTCGAACGGGCTGCGCAGCCGGTAGAAATCGCCGAACTGGGCGAGCGGCCGGAATGTCTTGTACTGCTCCACCTGCTGCTTGACGAGCGCCTTCTCTTCATCCGTGAACTTCGTCAGATCCAGCTCGTAGCCGAAGTTGCCGGACATCGCCACCAGGCCGCGCATCTCCAGCGAAGTCATGCGATGGACCTGGTGGTTCGGCACCGCCGATACATGCGCGCCCATCGAGCTGATCGGGTACACCAGCGAAGTGCCGTATTGGATGTGCAGACGGCTGACCGCATCCGTGTTGTCGCTTGTCCAGGTCTGCGGCATGTAGTAGAGCATGCCGGGATCGAAGCGCCCGCCGCCGCCCGAGCAGCTCTCGAACAGGATGTGCGGGAACTCGCTCGTCAGCTGCTCCAGCACGCTGTAGAGTCCCAGCATATAGCGGTGCGCCGTCTCGCGCTGGCGCTCGGCCGGCAGCGCCGCCGACCCGATCTCCGTCATATTGCGGTTCATATCCCACTTGACGTAGGTGATCGGCGCGCTGCGCAGGATGTCGGCGACCATCGTCCGGATCGCCTCGCACACCTCGGGGCGGGAGAAGTCCAGGATCAGCTGCTGACGGCCTTCGGTTCTGCGGCGGTCCGGAACATGCAGACACCAGTCAGGGTGCTTGCGGTACAGGTCGCTGTCCGGCGATACCATCTCCGGCTCGAACCAGAGGCCGAACTGCATGTCCAGCTTGCGCACCCGCTCCGCCAGATCATCGAGACCGCCCGGCAGCTTGGCGCGGTCGACCACCCAGTCGCCCAGCGAGCTGTCGTCCTTGTCCCGCTTTCCGAACCAGCCGTCGTCGAGCACGAACAGCTCGATGCCCAGCTCACTGCCGGCCTTGGCGATCTGCTCGATCTTGTCGGCATTGAAGTTGAAATACGTCGCTTCCCAGTTGTTGACCAGGATCGGCCGGCTCTTGTCCCGGAATTCGCCGCGGCACAGCCGGGTGCGGTACAGCTTGTGATAGGTGCGCGACATCCCGCCCAGACCCTCCGGCGAATAGACGAGCACGGCCTCCGGCGTCTGGAACGACTGGCCCGGCTCCAGCAGCCAGCTGAAGTCGAACGGGTTGATCCCCATCGTTACCCGCGTCGTACCGTACTGCTCCACTTCTACCTGAGCCGTGAAGTTGCCGCTGTAAACCAGACTGAATCCATACACATCGCCATGGTCCTCGTCCGCCCCGCTCGCGAGCAGTGCCAGGAAAGGGTTATGGTTATGGCTGCTGGAGCCGCGGCTGCTGCCGATGCTCTGCAGACCCGGCGCCAGTTTGCGCTGCTGGACATGACGTTCATTTGCCCAGGCACCCGCGAGATGAACCATCTCATAGTCGGACGTCCGGAAGTCCACACCCATGCTGAGCGCCTGCTGGAGCTTCAGGTTGCCGCTGCCTTCATTGGCAAAACGCACCGAGCGGGCCACCGCATCCAGCTGTTCGAAGATCGTGTAGATCAAGGTAATGGAGAATCCCGCCTGCTCGTCCACCAGTTCCAGCTCCAGCGTATGCGCTTCGCTGTCTTGCTCGGTATACGTCGCCGGGAGTCCTTCCAGCTGCGGCTTGCCCGCGTAGATGCGATGCGTGCGGTAGACCGCCTCGGTAATCGTCGAGCCATCCGGCAGCTGCACCTGATACGCTGGGTGACGAAAATCGCCGGTACCGTACACCGGATACTCGAGCGGCAGCGCGTCGAAAGAGACTGTGCGGTCCTCGGGGAACGGATTGGGCGAGAAGGAGCTGCGCTCCTGGTAAGGGATCAGCTGCGCGAGTTGACCGTCACGAACCCTGCGGCCCCAGTAGACATGTGCGGGAACGCCTGTTTTGACGAGCTGCAGTACATAGCTGATGCGGTCGTTGGACAAATGAAAAACCTGTGTTTCTTTATCAAAAGTAATCGGCATGGAAACCTCCTGCTTAAATGAAGTCGTTTATTGTTAGACATACGATTACATTATAGCCAGCGGCGGTTGCGGGGGCACATGGCGAAATGCGGCGGAAATATGGAGAGATGTAGTTTTTCTTATGCAAAAAACGAACGTCTCCCACGGAGCCAAACTCCTGTGGTAAAGTATTATACAGAAACATGCATACAATACAAAAAAGGAGCTGATCGACAGCCATGACAGTCGAAACTGTAAAATGGGGCATCTTTGGTCCCGGCACGATCTCCAAGAAGTTCGCCACGGACCTGAAGTTCGCCGCAGGCGCCGAGCTGCTGGCGGTAGGCGGCCGCAACTCGGATAAAGCCGAAGCATTTGCCAAAGCGTTCAACATTCCCCGCGCTTACGGAAGCATCGAGGAACTGGCTGATGACCCTGATGTCCAGGTCGTCTATATCGGCACCCTCCATCCGGTACATAAAGATAATGCACTCATCCTGCTTCGCGCCGGTAAAGGCGTCCTCTGTGAAAAACCGTTTACGATGAATGAAAACGAAGCGGCGGAGATGATCCAGGTCGCCAAAGAAAACAACGCGTTCCTGATGGAGGCGATGTGGACGCGCTTCCTGCCGCCGATCGTTAAAGTGAGAGAGTGGCTGGCAGATGAGCGGATCGGCGAAGTGCGGATGCTTAAAGCCGACTTCGGCTTCAACATCGGGTGGCAGCCCGAGAGCCGGCTGCTGGATCCGGCCAAGGGCGGCGGCGCGTTGCTGGACGCCGGCATCTACCCCGTCTCCTTCGCTTCGATGATCTTCGGCGGGCAGCCGAAGTCAATCCAGAGTGTGGCCAGCATCGGCAAGACCGGTGTCGACGAACAGTTCTCCCTGCTCTTCGAATACGAAGGCGGCCGCTCAGCCGTACTGAACAGCGCCGTCCAGTTAGGGATGGTGAACGACGCTTACATCTATGGCACGAAGGGTCATATCCATATCCCGAACTTTCTGTTCGGCAAGTCGGCAGCCCTCCATGTGAGCGGACAAGACCCTGAGCACTTCAACGACGGCCGCGAGATGCAAGGCTACAACTTCGAGGCGGAAGCCGTCATGGAGGCGATCCGTGCGGGCAAGCTGGAGTCGGATGTGATGCCGCAAGCGGAGACGCAGGCAATCATGGGTACGCTAGATGCGATCCGCGCCCAGTGGGGATTGCGCTACGAAGCTGACCGCAACGCTTAAGAAATGCCAAGGGCCGAGGGGGAATTCCCCTCGCCCTCTCTTTTTGTACGGATTCACCATAAGCGGAAAGTGAGATGACAACGATGGATTTCATTAAACGCGGCATCACCGGCTTTGCAGATCCCGGACGGCGGCTGACGCCCCTGCATGCCAACTCGTTCCTGGCGTTTGTGCACAGTACCGCTCCCGGACGGATCGTGCTGACCTGGGAGGATATCGATCTGACCGGCAAAAACTATTATTGGTTCCTTGTAACGTTCGGCGAAGAGGAGTGGAGCTTCTTCCTGAATGCCTACTACCCGCTTGCCGCGATCCGGCGGGAATCTCCCAAAAGCCGCTTCGGTTACTTCACGGAAGCCGAACTGGACGTCCACTATCCAGACCGGACGCAGATCGACTACACCTTGCTTAGCCGCGAGATGCTGGAGGAGCTTCTGACGCCTGAGGCGATGAGCCGGCTGGATGCGGCCGAGCTGAAGCAGGCGCGTTACTGGCAGCCCCGCTCTGTCGAGGATCTGGTGTTCAATAACTGGGATTGAGCCGACACCAGCAGCTCACGCATCGCGCGGGTCTGTCGTGTGAATCGCTAGGCCTGCCATCCCCAGTACGCCAAAGCTGACAAATGCCGCGGTATACGACGTGGCATTGATAAGTGCGCCTGCAGCCATGCTGCCCCCGAACTGCCCGGCTCCGAGCATAAGGAAAGACAGACTGATGCCGAACGCGGTGTGACGAGGGAAGCAGCGGATGCCCCAGACGATAAAAACGCCGGTCAAGAAAATATAAGCGGCTCCGAACATAATCGACGACAGGAAAGCAACGATCATCCCCGGGACGGTGATCCCGCAAATGGAAAGCATCAACACAAGCATCCCATATCGGTAGGCCGCCCCCTGGCCGAGACGTTCCAGCACAGCGCCCGCAAAGCCCCCGAAAATTCCGGATATTCCCATGACCAGCCAAAGCACAGCTGCACTGTCGTCCGAGAAGCCGTGTCCCGCCTGCCACATGCTCCGGCCAAAGGTCCAATAGATGGAGGAAGCCGCTCCTACCATAAATGAAGCTCCGATCAGCGCGCCGCCCCATCGCCATACATGTCTCGGCAGACCTGGGGCCGGTTGGTTCTCTATGGCTTGAGATCGAGGCAATACTCTCCACTGCAGGAGTATCGCTACCACCCCCAGCACGGCAAATCCGAAGTAAGCATAACGCCATTGCGCGCTCATAAAATAGCCCAGCGGGCCGAGGAGGACCATTCCCCAGCCTGTGCCGCTATTGACCCAGGCATTGCCACGCTCTCGCTGTTCAGGTTGCAGAGCAGTCTGGACCATATGGCCATAGGCGGGGGAAGCCCAACCCGAGCTTAAGCCTGTCAATGCGAGTCCGGCAGCCAGGCTGTACCCTTGCTCTGCAGTTCCGATCAGCACAAACCCGGCCAGTACACAGCAGCCCGCCAGCTGCAGCGTGGCTCGCGAGCCAAGCCATCGTACAAGCGTCGCGGCACTGAGGAGAGCAAGACAATAGCCTGCATAAGCAGAGGAGGCGATTAACCCGGCGTTTGCTGCGGAGAGGTTCAAGGCTGTAGTAATCTCAGGCAAAAACAGACCGAAGCTGAACCTTCCCAGCGCATAAGTGATGGCGATGAATAGTGTGCCGGTAAATACAATGCGTTTCATGCGCACCCTCCTTAATAGATAGAACGATCATTATATTAAACAGCAAGGTGGAACGGCTGTCGCCGTTTACAGACGAAGCCAGTCTTGCTTCATACCACTCTTAACGCATTTCACTCCGGATTAATCTCCTATCGGAAATAAAAGATTTGCCATGCGTTCCAACTGTTCGCCCACTTTATGCGATCCCGCCGTCTCTGCCAAAGCAGTGGCTCCTTCCATCAACAGCATGGCTTGCAGCGTCTGAGCCTCCGATAGATCAGCATCCAGCTGCTGAATCCACTTCGAGAGCGCTTGCTTATGCTGGTCTACGGCCAACACAATCATGTGACCGGGATCGCCGCCGTATTCTTCTCTGGCTCGTAAAAACATACATCCCCGTTGTTCCTGTTGCTCGAGCCACAGCGCATGCGCACGACACAGCCTTCTCAGAACATGTCCCTCCTTTGCGCCCTGCTCAAGCTGCCGCAGAAGATACGTCAAGTACCTCGATTCCCGTCTGCTCAATACAGCTAGGATCAGGTCCTCCTTCGAAGCAAAATGATTATAGAGCGTCATCATGGCGATGCCCGACTCGGACACAATTCGTTTGATACCGATCGCATGAAATCCATTCTGATAAAACAACCGCTCTGCCGTCGTCAGCAGGATTTCTTTTTTTTGGCTCATGACTACCCTCCATAAGATAGAACGATCACTTTACTCACCGTAACAAAGAGCACCGCTCTGCGCAAGATGGCTGCGACAAACAACCGGAACCTTCCGCATCTGCGGTGATTCCGGTTGCTATCATATCATTATTGCCACCACGAGCTTACCACATCCACTGTCCGCATGCTTTGCCCGCCACCTTGGCGTGAGCGCCGACGGATGGGTCCAGATAATCCTCCATACCGCCGAATTGCAGTCCAGTATTGGCAGGATCGGTAAAGTCCACGCTGAGCGGTCCCAGATTGGCGCCTCCCGTGACGCCATGGCTGAAGCAGTCGCCGGAGCGGGACAGCTCATAGCCGACATCTACGCCCACGGGCCCGATATTAGCGCCGATGCTGGCCCCCGCCGACAAGCCGCTGTCCGCCAGATCCTGGAACGGATTCATCTCCAGCCCTGCCCCCGCACCGAAGCCCAGCTCACCGCAGACGGACATGCCGTCCGAGGTGAAGCAGAGCTGCGCGCCGCCTCCGGCGCCTGCGTAGGCGCTCGCGCCTACGCAGAACAACCCGCACGGGTCACGCAGCTGCACCGGATTGTTGTTAACGTAGGCGTACAGATTGCCTTGCCCGCTCTGGAACAGCATTGGGTCTAATGCCGTCCAACGGCCGGAGTGCGGATCGTAATCGCGCTGCCCGAACCGGACAAGTCCTGTCGCCGGATCCTCCAGACCGCCTGCAAAGCCGACCACCAGCTCGAATTCCGGTGTTGTATCATCGAGCTTGACGCCGAAGGCGTCATAGGCAAGCCGTTTGACAACATTGCCTTCTCCGTCCAATACCAGTAGAGGCGTCCCAACGCCATCCGTGATCACCTCATAGAGCTCGCCGCCGCGCTCCAGTCCGATCAACAAGCCGTTATCATCATAGATATAGAGCGACACTTCGCCATCCGGCGCGATAACCGCAGTCGGCAGCAGCTGTGCGAAGGGATTGCCGTACATATAACGAATCTTGCCCATCCCGTCTGTGCGAGACACCATCCGCCCCAGCCCGTCGTAGGCATAGCGGATCGTCTCACTGCCAACAGTCGCCGCCAGCAGCTCTCCATGCGCTCCGTAGACGAACGTATCACCGCCTCGTGCACCCAGATAGCCTGCCTCGTCGAACGTATAGGCTGTACCGCCCACCGATAACAACCGGTTATATTCATCGTAGGTTGACACCTGACTCGAGCCTGCCCCATTCTCCGCGTTTGTGCGATTGCGGTTGTCGTCGTACGCATAGCGTTCGGTCCGGCTGCCGCCGTCCGCCGCCGTATAGAGGAGCTCGGTCAACTGACCGCTCTCATCGTACGTGTAATGATAAGATGAAGTACCATCCCCCGTTTCGACCTCCTTACTCTCCAGCAAACCCCGCACGTTATAGGTGTAGCTTACACGGTACACGACGGTATCCTGCAGCAAATAGACGGCTTCCTTGTAGCGTCCCAGCTCGTCATACTCGATCATCGTCCGCAGCGCGCCGCCTTCGCGTGCACTCACCCGGCCCCCGGGACCCCGTCGCACGAAGCTGAAGGGACCGAATGCGGTCAATCGACCGTCCAAATCCCAATCCAGCAACGTCTCGTGCAGAGATGGACCGTCAGGAAGCGTCATCCCAATGGCCGTCAGCCGCGATCCTGCGTCATAGGCGTACATGAAGCTGCCGTTGGCTTCACCTGACCATTCAGCCGACAGCATATCTGCCCCATCGTAGCTGTATTCGATCGACTGCTCCGCTGCTCCTACAGCCTCATAGCTTTCGATCCGGCTTACCCGGTCCGTGTGATCATCATAGCTGTACGAGCGGATGATGTCCGCGTCTCGCATCGCCTCCAGACGTCCGCCGGCATCATAATCAAAAGCGATCGCCCGTCCCCCGGGCAGCTGCACTTCTTGCAGATGACCGCCAGGCCCATAACTTCGCCGTGCAGGGACGCCTCCATCTGTTGCCCCTTCAAAACCGGTCAGACGGCCAGCCGCATCATAGCTGAGCGTATAATCGCCGCCCCCCGGGAGCGTCACACCGACTAGCTGCCCCGCCTCGTCGAATTGCTTGCTATATCGTCCGCCCCCGACCTGCTCCAGCGCCGTAAATCGGCCCGCATCATCATACGTGTAGCGCTTGATCTGGCCGGCCGCATCCGTCACCACTACTTCAGATACATCATCATCGTACTCATACGTCCATCGCTGATCAGCCTGACCGATCTCAGCGAGCCTCCCCCGTTCATCATAGGCTAATCGCAACGGCGCAAGACCTTCCTCTGTCAATTCGACTGTACGTCCCCAGTCGTCCAGGCGCGTAACGCTCACATGTCCTTCCGCGCTGGTCTCCGTATAGGTCTGCTCCGCGTCATTGTATACAATTGTGCGTACAGCTCCGTTGAGGGTTTGAGTTATCGTATACTCCGTTACGGATATCGGATCATCTTGCTGCGCCAGCGTGACCTCACGCGTCTCTTTGTATTCGATCTTGCGTCCGTCCGGCGTCTGCTGCACGTATTGCTCCAGCACAGGCGCGCGCAGGCCGAAGCGCGGATCGGGTCCCAGCTTCTTGATCAGCTGTGTGCCATCCGGGTACTCGATCGTCTGGCTGCCATCAGCCCATGTTTCCGACCTGATAACCGCGCCGTTCGGATCTTCGTTGACCGCGACTCTTGTACCATCTTCGGACCGGGTGACGGTATACGTGTACAGCGCACCGTCCGCCTTCGTATGCACGATCCGGTAGCCTTTTTGCACCGACTCTCGCGCCAGTGTCTGCCGCTCGCCCGCTGCATTTTCCGCAGCCACAAGCAGTCCCAATGCATCGTACTCGTATTGACTGGCATATCCGCCGGGAGCGGTAAAGCCCGAGAGCAGCCCGCCATCGTCATAGTCTATCGTATACGCGGCCCCCGTTGGGATTTCCACCCGGACCAGCCGTCCCTCGTCGTTTACTTCCAGCTGCATCTGGCTGCCGTCGGCTGCCACAATCGCCCGCGGCTGCCCTGCTGCGTCACGCTCGATCGTGAGCGAGCTGCCGTATCGGTCCTCCACGCGAGTGAGACGGCCCTCGGCATCGTAACCGAACGTATGCAACCGCACCCCGGTAATCGTGTGCCTCGTCTCGCGGTGCAAGCCTGTTGCAGGATCGAATTCGTACCCCCATTGGCCGCTGCCGTCTGTCAAGGTACTGAAGGCGCCGCCCGCCCGGGTGTCCGGCACAAGCCGCTGCAGCAACTGCGAGTTACTCGTCATCGGCAGTCCGCCTCCGTACTGCATATAGATGTTGCCTTCCGGAGAGACACCACGTATGTCATTTTCATCAAACCGGTATTCTGCCCTGTATTTGACACCGATGTCGTAGAACACCCCGCCCGTCGTGAGCTTCAGTAACCGGGTCTGCCGAGCGGAACGATCCATAAAGTACAGATTGCCGTCGTAGTCGGCATGGAACTGCAGGGACAGGAAGTCAGGCTGCTGAGATACATGCATGCCATGCTCCAGCGGGACGCCGCCTTGATGCGCCTTGACAAGCAGTGTGATCTTGCCGTCCGGCGTAATCTTCCGCACGCGGGTGCCCCAGCGAAAATCCATGACATAAATAATATCGTCCGCCCCGATTACAAATTTGTCAACGATACCGAGCGCACGGGGTGTCAGATCTCCATTGTCCACGCCGTGCACGCCTAGCCCATCGCCTAGCTTGGCGACACGCCCGTCCAAGCCGAGCTTGAATAAACTGTTGCGGCTCAGGAAATATAACGTTCCGTCGCTGCTTGCCGCCATTCCGTCAAGAAAATTGATATCACCCTCCAATGGATCAGAGCCGTCCTCGGGCCATACACTGCCTCCTCCGACGATGTGCTCCCACTGGGCAGAGCCCGGAGACAGTCTCCATATCCGTGCCCTGGATAGACTCGGCTGGTGAAACTCGCCGAGGAATACAGTGCCGTCTCCGGCAACTGCCAGATGGAGCACCATACTGGCACCTTCAGGCAGCGAGCTGAATACCTCGATTTCACTACCCGGCTTCCGCCTCAGCAGCTTCGTCTCTGTCCGTCCCGTTGCCCCTTCCTCCCGCCACTCAGCGATGATATATTCGCTCCCATCCGGGCCAAAGGCGAGTACGGTATTTGTGAGCACTGGAGTTCCGGGCACGCGGTACACAAGCTCGGTTTTGTATTCTGCCGCCTTGTTACTCAGCTTGCCGCCATCGCCTGTATACACATCCAGTGAAGCGCGTTCCAGGCGATGATGCGGCGATAGACTCCAGCCTCCGATCCCTCCCTCGCGGTACGGATCGAAAGGAGCCTCCACAAACCCGCTCCAGCTGCGAGACAGGTCGATCTTCGGAATATTCCGCTCGGCCCCGATCATCACTCCTCGCCCGATTTGACCAAAGCTTTGCGAGAAGGCTGACGGGGACGCATAGTACTGCAGTGGATACTCGTATGCGATGGATACGTTATATAAGGCCTGGCCTGTCATAGCACGTCCATAGGCGTCTTTGCCGTCCCATGTGAACTGATGCTTCAGATTCGGCTTCGGATCAAACGTATGCTTCCAGCTTCGTCCTGCCACTTCGATGGTCAGGTACACCTTTTGGATGGAACGCGGCAGCACCGCCGGCGTGACCGGAATATCCAGCGTACTGCCCAGCTTATAGCCCTCAGTGCGCATGCTTGAATAATGAAGGCTCATACCTGTGCCGGGCAGCGGGATCACCTGTCCGAGGCTCTGGTCCTGGCAGCCGATGATCGAGCCCTGCTGTCTGCAGGGGTCGTCTACATCGGGCCGGTCGTCATTGGGACCGTCTTCTGGCGGTCCCTCGGCGCCTTCGGGCGGACCGTACGGCCAATTGCAGTCCCAAGGCGTAAAATGCTCGATGGGCGAACGCCACACAGTAGCGCCCGGCTCGTACAGCTCGGCGAGCTTCGTCCGTTCGCTCTCATCCAGGCCGAGTGCGACTAGCGTACTGTCATCGTCAGCGACGCCATCGCCATCGGTATCCACCAGGGCCAGGCCGTTCTCCACACCGACGATGCCGATGACAAGACCGTTGTCGGAAGGAATCCACACTGCGCGAGTACGGTCATAGTAGCCGATTGGCACGATCTCGCCGACAGGAAATTGCAGGTAGTTGTCCACATACAGATAAAGCGGCTGATTGAAGCGCACCTCTTCCGCTCCGGCCGCCACGGCCTCGTCTGCCGACAGCTCGACCGCATAGGTGTACCCTACAAACGCCGGCAGATCGCCCGGCATCGCAGCCTCTCCCGTCTCTCCGACTGTATACTCGGTCGCACGGAAATCCATGCTCGCCAGCTGTGTCCGCGTACCGTCCGCCATTACAAGCTCGGCAGATGTTCCCTCCGGCACGATCAGCGTCGCCTGACGCGTACCGTCAGCATCACTGACGACACTGCCCCTGGCGGCTTGCACCTCACTGCTGCCAGCCAGTTCAACGGTTGTCACCTGGCTGTCGTACGGGATCAAGACAACCTCCGGCAGCAGACTGTATTGGCCCGGTTGAACGTCGATCTTACGCTGCACAGGCAAATAGTGATCCTTCTCGAACGCGACGATAAACGTCGACGCGCCGTTCACGACCAGATCATACGCCCCGTCGCCGCGGCTGAGTGTGCTGCCATACTGCGCATTGTTAAGAATGGACACCCGGACGCCCGACAACGGTGCTCCGTCCCGATCCAGCACGCTGCCCTTCAACACTGCCGCCGCTTGCTCCCGGATCACAGCCGGGTCCAGCCCAGTCTGTACCGGCTGGTCGCCGCTGTACAAAAACTCTACTGTCGAAGCGAACGGTGCCGTACCCGCGACCGGCAACGGCGGTGCTGTATCCGCCGGATCCGGCGGAATCTCTCCGCTGGAAGGCCTGGTCGGCGTGGCACTCGCCTGCTCGGAGCGCTCCGACTCGTGTCCAGCCTCGTCATATGCAGTCACGGCGAATAGATACGTGGTGCCATTCGTCAGATCTGTGGCGACGTGTTCGGTCACCAGTCCCGCATCGGTTGGAGCCGACCAGGACGTGCCACCGTCAATCGAGCTGTACACGCGATAGCCCGCCAGATCCTCTTCCTCGCTCGCTGTCCACTGCAGTGTCACCATGCGGTCGCCCGCCTGAGCGCGGAGTCCTGTAGGCGCTGCCGGCGCTGGATCATCCGGGTCAGGATCACCAGGATCGCCGGGGTTACCGGGGTTACCGGGGTTACCGGGGTTACCGGGGTTACCGGGGGTGACGGGGGTGACGGGGTTACCGGGGGTGACGGGGGTGACGGGGATTTCCGGTTGACTTGGGACGCCAGGGTCGGTTGGACCCCCCGGCTCCTCCTCCTGCCCATCAGACCCAGGGGGCTGTGCTTGCTTCTCCTGCCATTGCTGGGCGCGATTGGCCATGACAGCGCTCTCCACACGCGTGATCAGACGACTGCCGCCAAACGTACCGTCGGGATAACCCGTCATAATCCCGGCCGCCGCCAGTGCCTCTATATGCGTGCGTGCCCATTCCGGAAGATCCATCCAATCCGAATACAAGACCGATCCGACTGTAGGCCCCACACTAGTCGGCGCCTGCAGCGCCCGGTTCAGCATCGCGGCAGCCTCCTGCCTTGCCACAGCCTGGTTCGGCCGGAATGTACCGTCCGGATACCCCGTCACCATGCCGCGCCGCCGTGCTTCGTTGATCTCCTCCGCATACCATTCTTGTGCGACATCAGAGAATAATGAATCGGCTTGTGGAGTCGGCGAGCCCGTGGGCTGAGATCCCCCGATCTGCCCGATCTCATCCCCGAACAAACGCACAAGCCATGCCGTCATTTCCGCTCGTGTCAGCTCTCGCTCGGGCCTGAAGGTACCGTCGGGATATCCCAGCACGACGCCTCGTTGCTTCAACGCTTCGATATGCTCAGCCGCCCAATCGGGGAGGGTCTCCGCGCCCGTCCCTCCCGATTGCTGGGCATGGACCCGCGGTTCCAACTGGCCTGGCCAGACTGGCCACGCGATCAGCAGGGCCAACCACAAGGCCATCACTCGTTTTATGCTCTGCTTATTCAATTGAGCTTCTCCTCCTGTCAAAGTTTGGTATGTATTGCAGCCTATATTCATTATAAAGAACAAGTTTGTCAGCTTTTAAGTGGCTTCAGATGGATAATATGAAGACATTTCCAGTTGCCTTCGAATTAAAAAAAGAGCATACAGACCCTTGTCACTTTTTTAGCACGTCCACCTACCCACGAACACGCGACTATAGTAGGAATCCGTCTCACCTACAAACCAACACCTTTAAAATGAATCTATTTGCTTTTGTAGATAAATCGCTCACTATTATGAAAAAATCAAAAAAAAGCGGTGCAAGGACTGAACCCTGCACCGCCATTTGTGACGCAAGCAGACGACGCTTCCTGTAGCAAGCACCGGCCTTAACTTACGTCTTCCTTAAAGCTCAATCACAATACGCGAAGTGCCTGCAGCAGCGCTCAGCTTGACACCCTCTGCGCTCTCTGCCGACTCGGCGCCGTCCACAGATGCTATGCCAGCGATGTTACGCAGCACGACGTTCCAAGGCTTGGTTGCCCCTTCGACAGTGACGACGATCTGCGAGCCGTTGCGCTCAGCCTTAGCCGTCAATTGCAGCTCCACCTTCGTGCTGTAGACAAGCTCCGTCGCCGAAGCGCCGTCCGCCAGCTCGAACAAGTGCAGCGATACGCCATCGGCGTAGTCATAGTCCGGACGCTGGTCATTGGCGCCAACAGCGATCAGGCTGTTCGGACGAGCCAGGAACGGCAGCGTCATGTAGCCGTGGTTCTCTTTGACCCAGCGTCCGCCCTCGATCACATCGCCGGTGATGAAGTTGGTCCAGCGGCCTTCCGGCACATAGTACTGCACGTCGCCAACCTCATTGAAGATCGGCGCCACGAGCAAACGCTCGCCCAGCATGTACTGGCGGTCCAGTTGATGAGTCGTCGGATCCTCAGGGAACTCCAGCACCATCGCCCGCATCATCGGTACGCCCACGGTGGACGATTCGACCGCACTGGCGAACAGATGCGGCATCAGGCTGCTCTTGAGCTTGGTGAAGCTCCGGAGCACATCGACCGCCTCGTCTCCGAACAGCCATGGCACCCGGTACGAATTGTTCCCGTGCAGCCGGCTGTGCGAGGACAGCATGCCGAACGCGACCCAGCGCTTGTAGATATCCGGCGGCGCCGTACTCTCGAAGCCGCTGATGTCGTGGCTCCAGAAGCCAAAGCCGGAGAGGCCGAGCGACAGACCGCCGCGCATCGATTCCGCCATCGAATCATAGTTGGCCGAGCAGTCGCCGCCCCAATGTACCGGGAACTGTTGACCGCCCGCAGTCGCGGAACGTGCGAAGAGCATCGCTTCATTTTTGCCGAGCTTCTCTTCCAGCACTTCAAAAACCGCTTTATTGTACAATTGCGTGTAATAATTATGCATTTTTTGCGGATCGGAACCGTCATGATAGACGACATTGGTCGGGATGCGCTCGCCAAAGTCGGTCTTGAAGCTGTCCACACCCATGTCGACGAGACGGCGCAGGTAGTTCTTGTACCATTCGGTCGCATCCGGGTTGGTGAAGTCAACCAGGCCCATGCCCGCTTGCCACAGATCCCACTGCCATACGTCGCCTTCCGGTGTCTTCACGAGATAACCGTTCTCCATACCCTCTTGGAACAATGGAGATTTCTGCCCGATATAGGAGTTGATCCAGACGCAGATCTTGAGACCGCGGTCCTTCAGACGCTGCAGCATGCCCTGCGGGTCCGGGAAAACAGCCGGGTCCCACTCGAAATCACACCACTGGTACTCGCGCATCCAGAAGCAGTCGAAGTGGAAGACATGCAGCGGCAGCTCGCGCTCCGCCATCCCGTCGATGAAACTGTTAACCGTTTCCTCATCGTAGTTGGTAGTAAATGATGTCGTCAGCCACAAACCGAACGACCAGGCTGGCGGCAGACCAGGCTTGCCGGTAAGTGCCGTATAGTTCGCCAACACTTCTTTCGGCGTGGCGCCTCCGATGATGTAATATTCCAGTCCCTCGCCGGGTACGCTAAATTGAACTTTGGAGACGACCTCGGAGCCGATCTCGAAGCTGACTTTTTCGGGATGATTGACGAATACGCCGTAACCGTTGCTGGACAAATAGAACGGCACGTTCTTGTAAGCCTGCTCGCTGCTTGTGCCGCCGTCTTCATTCCAGATATCGACAACCTGGCCATTCTTCACGAATGGCGTGAAACGCTCGCCAAGACCGTAGATGCTCTCGCCCACGCCCAAGTTCAGCTGCTCGCGGAAATAGACTCCACTGTCCGCTGTCTTGATATGGCCTGCCCCACGGTGGCCTGTACGGGTCAGCGGCTTGCCTTGATAGGTGAATTCAGCGCCCCAGGCGCTTGTGCCGACGCGGACACTCAGGTCGCCGCTGGTCAGGACCGCATGCTCTTCCTGCTGCTCGACCGTCACTTGATGACTGGTATCGTGAGCCAGTTCAAACTCGGGCCCCCGCTTGCGCTTACCCGCATGATGCGTATATTTTACTTTGATGACATTCGGGATCGGGGAGCTGAACTCGGCGTTCAGCAGTGCTGCATTCAGCGTGTCGCCCTTGCGCACCACATTTTTGGTTGCTGCATGCAGAGAGAGCTTGTCCTCGCTGACGATGGTGTCACGCACTTCAACCGGATGCTGGATGGAAACGCCTTCACGCATTTGCCAATAACCGTCTGAAAATTTCACTTCGTATCCCTCCGTTTCGTATAGTACAATTATATTGAACATTGTGCCCAAAAAACTTTATTGATTTTGCTATTTTATATCACTATTTTGACCTTTGAAAAGACGGAACCTCAGGATCAAACTTTAAAACTTTTGAACATGTCCCGCAAACGAACAAGCTGGTCCAATCATGCTGCGTCTTTCACCAGCCGCTGTCGCATCCCTATATCTTGCCAAAAGGAGGTGCTCCTTATGAATAAGGAACAGCTTAAGGAGAAACGGCTGCACGGCGATCCGCTGTATCCCGCCAATCTGTACGACTATGCCCCCATCGGTTCAGAGCCGCTTATGGAGTTGCACTGGCATATCGAGCTAGAGCTGCTGCTGGTGACGTCGGGCTCGGCTACCTTCCGGGTCGGCATCCAGGAATATCAGGTGAAGGCCGGCGAAGCGCTGTTCATCAACAGCGGCGAGCTGCACGAGGCCTTGGAAGCCAGCGGCTGCGCATTCCGAGCGCTCGTCTTCCATCCGGATCTCATCCGCAGCGCCGCTGACGACACCCTGCAGGTGCAGTATCTCGATCCGCTGCTTCAGGGGCGCCACCGCGCACCGGTTCATATGCGAGGCGATGCGGCTGGACACCGCGACATACTGGAGCTATTGGAGCGGCTGCTGCAGCTCCACGAAGAGAAGCCCCTCGCTTACGAGCTGATGGCCAAAGGTATGCTGCTGCTGATCCTCTCTCTGCTCTATCAGCAAGGCGAGCCGGCCGCCGACCGCACCCGTGTCGCCGCCGACCAGTACAAGATGGAGCGGCTCAAGCAGGCGATCGGCTATATTCAGACCCATTATGGCGAAGCGGTTCGCCTGCGGGACATGGCCGCTTCGGTGTCGATGAGCGAGGCTTACTTTTGCCGCTTCTTCAAGGACATGACGAGCCGCAATCCCGTCGATTACCTGAACCAGTACCGGATGCAAAAGGCCGCCCATCTGATCCGCACCACGGATGCCAAAATGACCGACATCGCGATGGATGTCGGCTTCAATCATCTCAGCTATTTTATCGGCGTCTTCAAGCAGCATTACGGCTGTACGCCATCGGTGTACCGTAAAGCGGCAGGGGAGCTCTTGGAAACTACTCTTCGTGTGGATTGAAAACATAAAGTATTTTGTGTATAATTTACGTATAAATTACGGAAAAATACCGTAATATAGCAAAGGAGCCGTGCGTCAACACGACTCCCGAGCAATAGCCGCTTGTAAGGGCGGTGGGCTTGTAAAGGGTTTACGCGCAGGAATAGACCGCTACCTTTGGGGAGGGCGGTTTATTTCTTGTTGTGGAATGACAGGATCAGCACAACCAATGCCGCAAATGAAATCATCAGCGTCAATGTTTGATAGATCTCCACTGGCATCACCTCCCTTCACAGGGGGATCAGCCTACCGCCCACGCAAGCCCTTCTATTACTCTACCAAATTATAACACCGTACATTCCTATAGGCAACATGCGTTCGCTTCTCTAATCCCTTACCACGAGTATGCCCGCGGTCCTTCCGCGCCCGGTCCAGGGAAGATCTCATCCAGGCGATCCAGCGTCTGCTGGTCGAATTCGATATCGACAACGCGCAGCGAGGATTCGAACTGCTCCAGCGTCCGCGGTCCGATGATCGGCGCGGTCATCGCCGGGTTGACCAGCGTCCAGGCCAGCGCCACATTGGCCTCGTGCTCGCCCATCTCCTTGCACACCTTCTCGAACTGCTCCAGTTGGCTCCGATAGCGCTTGACGCCGTCCGGGTTGTTTGCGCGGCGCGAGCCTTCGACCGGCTTCAGCGCATTGCCGCTCAGCAGACCGCCGTCCAGCGGACTCCAGGCGATGACGCCAATACCGTGCTCCTCAGCGGCTGGCAGCACCTCCAGCTCCGGCAGCCGGCACAGCAGGCTGTATTTGTGCTGCTCGGAGACCAGACCCTGCATGCCCCGGGCTTTTGCTTCGTACTGCGCCTTGACCAGATCGCGGGCGCCGAAGTTGCTCGACCCTATGTAGCCGACCTTGCCCTGGTTGATTGCCACTTGATATGCGCCCCACAGCTCATCCCAGCCTACCACGCGGTCATTATGATGCATCTGGTACAGCTCGATATGATCGGTCTGCAGCCGCCGCAGCGAGGCGTCGAGATGACGGCGCAGCTTGTAGGCGCTCAGTCCGCTGTCACTGTTCGGTCCGTCGGCTTCATCCTTCATGTCGCCATAGAATTTGGTAGCCAGGACTACCTTCTCGCGTCTGCCGCCGCCCTGGGCGAACCAGCGGCCGATGATCTCCTCGGTCAGGCCGGGGTTTTCGCGACCGTACACATTGGCGGTATCAAAAAAATTGACCCCTGCGTCAATCGCCGCATCCATGATGCGAAACGCTTCCTTCTCGTCCGTCTCCACGCCAAAATTCATCGTTCCCAAACAGAGCTTGCTTACCTTCAGTCCGCTTTTGCCCAAATACGTGAACTTCATGAATTGTTACCTCCCAGACGATTATTGTTGAAGCATGGCATGCGCTGCCCGGCCAACCCACCGGTCGGCCTCTGTCCTATTACCCTTGGTGCCTGATCTGCAATCTCTCTTCTGACTCCCTCTCAAGCGCGGTTCTGGAACCTGCTCCGGTAGACGCCGGGCGGACAGCCGAGATGCTTGCGGAACAGCCGGATAAAATAATTGCCATTGGGCTGCCCTACCTGCTCGCCAATCTCCTGGATGGACAGTCCGGTTGTGACGAGCAGCGTACGCGCGCGCTCGATCTGCAGCTGGTGCAGATACTGGAGCGGGCTCATACCGGTGTACTGCCGCAAGCAGCGGGAGATGTAGTCGAAATGATAGTGCAGCTCATGCTCCATATGCCGGGAGTCAAAAGGCTGAGCCAGGTGATCGCGCAGGTACTGGACGGCGCATTCGGACAGATAGTATGACCGGGAGGACAGCTCTGCCATCACGATCCGCTGCAACCGCCCCAGCAGCTCCGCTCCGGCTATCTGCCAGCGCAGCGCGTTGTGAAGACTGAGCGTGTTGCCGAGCTCCACAATCTCGCCCAACAGCGGGACGAGCAGACCCGGATCGATAACGGCCGACTTGGGCAGGAACATCGACTGGTCCGTAGGCGCCAGATCCTCATCCGTTCCCCGCCGCAGCGGACTGGACCAGGGGATCTCGCCGCTCTTCCGGACAGCCGGGCGGTGCGGATGGGTGAAGTGCATCCAGTAGAGCTCCGTAGACACCTCGGTCGGCCGATGCCCCCAATGCGTCTTTCCCGCCTCCAGCAGGAGCAGATGACCATCCTCCAATACATATGCCCGATCCTCTTCCGTCATGTACAGCGCGCCTTGTTTGACATAGATCAGATCGTAGACGTCAAACTGCCGCCGGAAATGCTGCGTGTCCGGCTCCCATATCCCATGACCTGCCGTGACCAATTGGGGCAGCGGCGGAATCCGCAGCTCCAGACAATCCATTGTACTCCCTCCCTGCATACGACATGACCGACCTTTCCCCATATACCATTCGCCACGAACTTCCAATTCCCTGCCAATGAATAGTCGATATTGTGCTTAAGCGTGTAGAGATTGTTTCTATCCGTTCCCATCGGCAATCGCTTACATTATAGGTATCCCATTTAAGTGCGCGTTCAGAAAGCTCGGTTTTCAGCCGCGGACTTTTTGAACAACCTCTTCAACCGAAAGGTGGTACACGTTATGCGTTTCCGTCAGGTCCATCTCGACTTCCATACCTCCGAGCTTATCCCCGGCATCGGCTCCCGCTTCTCGAAGGAGCAGTTCCAGCAGATGCTGCAGGCTGGTCATGTCGATTCCATTACCGTCTTCTCCAAATGCCATCACGGCTGGGCATACCATCCGTCTGAAGCCAACACGATCCATCCGGAGCTCTCCTTCGACCTGCTCGGCAGTATGATCGAGGCGGCGCACGAGATTGGCGTCAACACACCCGTCTATCTGTCGGCCGGACTCGATGAGAAGCTGGCTGTGGAGCGGCCCGAGTGGCTGACCCGCGATGCGGAAGGCCGCACGTCCTGGGCCAAGCATTTCCTCGTACCCGGCTACCACGAGTTCTGCATGAACACGCCTTACCTCGACATTCTGGTCGCCCAGATCGAAGAGGTCGTGCAGCGCTATGATGCGGACGGCATCTTCCTCGATATCGTCGGCGTACGCAACTGCTACTGCCACCACTGCCGGGCGGCTGTCCTGGCGCAGGGGGGCGACCCGCTGAATCCGGCGGACATGCAGCCGCTGTGGGAGAACACTTATAAGACGTATACCGAGCGGACCAACGCCGCCGTTCACAAGCATAAGCCGGGCCTGCCGGTGTTCCACAACAACGGACATATCCGCCGGGGCCGCCGCGACCTTGCCCGGATGAATACGCATCTGGAGCTGGAATCTTTACCGACTGGCGGCTGGGGTTATGACCACTTCCCGTTATCCGCCCGTTACGCCCAGCAGTTGGGCATGGATTTCCTCGGCATGACGGGCAAGTTCCACACCAGCTGGGGCGAGTTCGGCGGCTACAAGCATCCCAATGCGCTGCGCTACGAAGCGGCCCTCAGCCTGGCCAATGGCGCACGCTGCTCGATCGGCGACCAGCTGCATCCCGAAGGGCTGATGGACGAGGCAACCTATACGCTCATTGGAGCCGCGTACGGTGAGGTGGAGGCCAAGGAAGCCTGGTGCCGCGACGTGACGGCGCTGGCCGATGTCGGCATCCTCAGTGTCGAATCGCTGCAGGCGAGCGGACAGCAGGAAGAACGGACGGGTGCGTCCGACACCGGAGCGGTTCGGATGATGCTCGAGGGCAAGCTGCTCTTCGATGTACTCGATCTGGAAGCCGACTTCTCGCGGTACCGCGTGCTCATCCTGCCTGACCGGATCCGCGTGGATGCAGACCTGCGCGACAAACTGGATGCCTTCGTCCGCGGCGGCGGCAAGCTGTTGGCGACCGGACGGTCGGGACTGCCTGCATCGGATTCGAGTGACGCAGGCGTACCCGGTGCATCGCAGGAGCCAAACGGCATCAGTGGCGATCAAGCTCTGCTCGCCGGGCTTGGCGCCCGCTGGATAGGCCCCAGCCCATATCAGCCAAGTTATGTGCAGACCGATTTCCCCGTGGCCGGCCTGCCTTCGGCAGCTCATGTGATGTATGCGGCAGCGCAGCAGATCGAGCTGGCTCCGGGCGGCAAGACGATCGCCGCGCGCGTCGAACCGTACTTCAACCGGCAAGCATTCCGGTTCTGCTCGCACCAGCACACGCCGCCCCGTCCGGAACCGGCGGGACCAGGGATGACCGAGGGGGCTGACGGCATCTATATCGCCTGGGAAGTTTTTGCCGACTATGCGGAGAAAGGCAGTCTCGTGCTGCGGGAACTCGTCTTGCATGCTCTCGATCGACTGCTGCCGGAGCCGCTGCTGCGCACCAATCTCCCGGCGCAGGGCGTGGTTACGCTGCAGCACCAGGCCGGGCAACAGCGGCTCGTCCAGCATCTGCTCTACGGCGCACCTGTGCGGCGGGGCAAGGGTATCGAGATCATCGAGGATCTGCCCCCGCTGCGGGATATCCAGGTGCAGGTACGGACAGATCAGCCGGTCCGGGAGGTCTATCTGGCGCCATCGGGCGACGCTCTTCCCTTTGAAAAGAAAGACGGCTTGATCAGCTATACCGTGCCGGAATTCAGCTGCCATCAGATGGTCGTGCTGCAATACTAAGCCCCGACGCCTTAAGCCCGCCGTATGCGCAGAAGCGCTGCACCCGGCGGGCTTTTCGTACGAAGACACTATGAATGCGAATAGTCGTGTTCAAGGCCTGCTTGCTCGCCAGACTGATAAACCCGTTATGCCTGCAAAGGGATCCGATACTCGGAATGCTCCTCGATAATATGTTCGCCGCTCGCGTAGACCCAGCGAAAAATAAACTGGTCTCCCTGGTAGCCTGTCCGGGCCCGGATGTCCGGGATGATCGCGCTCTCCAGATGCTCCATGATCGTCTGCTGCAGCCCTTCGATCCGTTCGCGGTTCTGGCGGCTCATCGTCTCGGCTTCCTCTTCAGTCTCCGTCTGCAGCCGGTAATATTGGTAGGCGATCTCATCATCCGTCAGATGCGGCTCCAGCGGATGGCCCGAGCCCCGGAATACCTCTCTTGCCGTATCGACCCAATCCCGGTACAGGTCGATGGTCACTTCATAGGCCATACTCATCACTTCACCTCCGCTGCTCTTGCTCGGCCGCCTGCCCGAAAGTGCAAAAAAGCGGCATGTCCATTTCATCATAACATAACCGATGCGATGATCCCCAGCCCCTTCACCCTGTTGACAATATAATCGGCAGATTTTATAATGAGTAAAAACTCACTCATAAAGGAGCCGATGTTATGCCGCGTACCCCGGAGCAGTATGAAGCTATGCGCCTCGCAACGCGAACCAAAATCCAGACGGCAGCGATGCGGCTATTCGTCCGTCAAGGATACGGCTCTACCAATGTCCAGCAGATTGCCGACCAGGCGGGGATCAGCATCGGTCTGCTGTACCGCCATTACAAAACCAAGGATCTACTGTTCGAAGAACTGGTCCAGTTCGCCATGACGGGACTACATACGTTGATCGCCAGGTTCCAGAGCAGCGATGCGCCCGCCGAAGAGCTGGCGAGATTTATAGATGAGGTGTACCACGATCTGTCTTCCGGCGATGACCTTGCGCATCTCTTGCTGCTGATGACCCAATCCTTCTTCTCTACGGAAACGGATGGACGCCAGACCGCGCTCAGGCAGATCAACCGCGATCTGTTGCAGGCCACTGCCGCACTGATCGTTCAAGGGCAGCAGCAGGGCCGGCTCCGGGAAGGAGACGCCCATGAGATGGCGCAATTATTTTTCTCCTCCATACAAGGATTGGCGATGATGAAGGTGATGCTGGAGGAGCAATTTACGATGCCTTCGAGATCGCTCTTGGCCTTATTATTCGCAAAGGAGGGGGAAGTGTAGTGAAACATTCCGGCACATTTGAGGTTGTCCGTGCAGACCGCGCAGGTGTAGAGATTAGAGATCAGATGGCGGAGATTTTCGCCGATGGCTACTCCTCATGGCTTTCCTATTTCTCCACCGACAGGGATGTAATCGCCAGGGCTTTTGCTCACATGTTCGTGTTGGATCAATTCTATGTCGCGCTCGCAGGCGACCGGGTGGCTGCCTTCGGCGCGTGCACAGATTGCCGGACGTTCTCGCTGCACCTTCAGAGCGCCCCGTTGCGCCGGCATCTGGGCTGGTTCAAGGGCTCGCTGGCTGCGCTGATCCTGAAGCGGGAGTTCCAAAAGCCGTTCGCTGACCCGCCGGCCGATACGGGCTCGGTCGAGTTCATCGGCACCGCCTTATCCTTCCGCGGCCAAGGCGCGGCTACAGCAGTGATCCGTCATATGCTGGAGCATCTCCCGTACCGCAACTATGTTATCGAAGAGGTCGCTGACACCAACATCCCGGCCATCCGACTGTATGAGAAGCTGGGCTTCACGGAGTACAAGCGCGAGTCCTTCTCTCCCAAAAAAGCCGGCAAAATTGGTATCAACCATATGGTTTCCCTGCGTTTGGAGCAAGGTTGAAGCCATTAAAAAGCCCGCCCGGCATGTCGGGCAGGCTGGATTCTTACTGTTGCTTGCGTTGTTGGTATTCCGCATTGATTTCTTCCGTGATCTTCGTATAATTCGCATCATTTTTCAAAGAATCGATATAGGCATCCCATTGCTCAAGCGTTGTCTTGCCGATGATCGTCTGGGTCTTCATATCGGCAAACTTTTTGGAATAATCAGCGCCGAGCTTCAGCTCGGTTTCGGAGACCAGGCCGATCGCCGGATCCCCTTTGGAGATCTTCGCCCGTTCCTCCGCGATCTTCATATTCCGCTCATAGATTTCTTTGGGCATACCCGCAGCATACTGCCACAAGTCGACTACAGGCGTGCTGAACATTTTGCCCCATGTCCCTGTGCCGACGCTGTCTGCTACCGCTTGCTCATTGGAGACATTGATTCCATCCTGAGCGGTATAGTGCACACCTTCGATTCCATACAGCGTCAGATCCAGACCTTCTCCGCCGGAGCCGTAATCGACAAATGCCAAAATGGCTTTCATTTTGTCCTCCGGCACCGATTTCGGGATGGCCAGCACGCCGTTCATGCCCGAGCTCTGGGAGACGAACGGCTCTCCCCCGGGTTTTGCAGCCAAGGCGACCAAGGGTGTCCATTCCACCTCGGGATTTTGCTTCCACTGATCCATCGTATAGCGGAACAGCGCCTCCGGCGTTTCATTGGTAACGCCCGCTCTGCCGCCGGCGGCCAGCTCCCAATACTGATTTTCCTTCAGCACCGGGAAATCCTCCGGGATCAATCCTTCCTCGAACAGCCTCATCTGATACAGCACCGACTCCCTCATCTCAGGCTCGAGATACATGTTTATCAGCTTGCCGTCTACCTCCTTCCACTTGCCTACCGTACCGAGGAAGATCTCATCGATAATGTTGGCGCCGCGCATCGTATACCCGATTGTATCTGACATGCCATCCGGCGCATGCTCCTTAAATGCCTTCATGACCACGTACAGCTCTTCCAGATCAGCAGGCATCTCCAGACCCAGTTTATCGAGCCAATCCTTGCGGATATTTACAAACCCGCCTCCGTCGAGCGGCCGGCCCGCAGGAATCGCATAGTTTTTGCCGTCAATCCTGGTATTCTCCCAAGTCTTGGCGTTTATAGCCGCCAGGTTCGGATAGTCCTGAATATATGGCGTCAGATCCCAAAAGGCGCCCTGTCTTACCATCTGCCGGAACAACGGCGTCGTAATGCTGGGAATTTTGATCAAGTCGGGCAGATCGCCGGCAGCCAGCAATACATTGACCCGGTCGCCATAATCGCCGCCCGGAACCCACTGCACGGTCAGCTTCGTATTGGTGCGCTGCTCGAACTCTTTCTGGACAGGATTGTCGGCGTCCGGCGGCTGGGCAACGGTAAAGTCCGCCATAACCCTGATCTCCACCCGTTTGCCCGAGGTCTGGACGTTATCCTTGCCGGAGGTGGACGGCGTCCCGCTTTGGGCCGGCGCCGCCGGCTCCGAAGAGGAGCAGGCCGCCACAAGCAGGGATAGGATGCACATCAGGGACAACATAAGCTTTGCTTTATTTTTTGAACATCTGGCCAATTCACCATTTTTCATAAGTCGCTCATCTCCTCTAACTGTTCGTTGATGGGGACGTACGTGCAATGCTGTACCTTCATTCGCTTCACTTGACCGCCCAGCCGTCTTTACTCACTCGACCTTCATAGTAAGCGCTATCAATTGTGATTCCAAAACCCGGCGTCTGCGGCACGGAGATGAGGCCGTCTTGGATGCTGTAGCCGGTCGTGTCAATGCCATCGATGCGCGCTTCGTCCCACTCGACATACATAAACCCTTCGATAGCCGGATACACCTGAGCAGAGGCATAATTTCCATAGAAGCCGCCATAATTGTGGGGAGCCGCCTTGACCCCGGAGCGGGCCAGCCTTTTCGCCAACTGAAGCCAGCTTACAATGCCATAGTCCCTCAGATCATATTGGATCGCATCGATCAGTCCCTGCTCGGCCCATTCAACGATCGGATGCGCCGCATAGCCTTCGCCGTCGGTGATCAAAACCTTCATATTTTGCTCGCTCATCCACGCTTTCAGATTGCGGTACAATCTATCATCTTCATGGAAGGCTTCTTCAATCCATAGCAGATTGGAGGCCGCCGTTTCCTTCAGTACATGCTTGGTCAGGTTCAGGTTGTAGCCGTTATTGGCATCGATGGCAAGCACGCACTGGGAGCCGACGGCTTCGCGGATGCCGTTGACGATGGCAATATCGCGTGCGGTGCCTGCCAGGAGATCCATATGCATCGCGCCCCGCCCCACCTTGATCTTAAAAGCCCGGAAGCCTGCATGGTAGCCGCTCATGGCCTCTTCCTGCAACAGAGCGACCGCTTCACGATCCGAAGCCAGATGCAGGTCGTCAAAATAGAGCGAGGTGTCATAGCCTGGCACCTCCAGCGGCGTATCCCGGTGTTCGCCGGTCAGCAGTTCATGCACCGGAATGCCTCTGGCCTTGGCGAGCCAGTCAAACAGCGGAAACTGAATGCCCCAGAACCGTTCCTTGATCCAGCGCTCCCCGCAGAAAATCTCACGGACTGTTGCGCCAAGCAGCATCTCAGCCGCATCATGCCTGATCGGCGACCATCCGTAGCCCGTCATGCCGCCGATCGTGATCCGCACCAACGGACAATGGACTTCTTTGCCGTGTACGCCCAGTCTTGCATTGCTGCCGGCTAATCTGGGGCGCTCCCCCTTCATAACTACCTGCTCAATCGTTTCGATGCGCCAATTCTGATCCAGGTCTTCAAAATTGATCATGCTTCCCTTCTCCTCTCGCTGTCAATAATATAGTTTCGCGGCTTGCCGGATGCCGGTCATACCCACGGCTACCCTTTGACAGAGCCGAGCATAACGCCTTTCGTAAAATGCTTCTGCAGAAACGGATACACCAGAAGAATCGGCAATGTTGAGATGACCACGGCCGCCATCTTGATCGTCTGCGTCGGCAGCTGTCTGTCCGAAGCCATCTCCACCGCAGTTGCTCCGCCCACTGACGTATCCGAATCAATCAACATATTGCGGAGCACGATTTGCAGCGGTACCTTGGCAAAATCGTTGATATAGAGCACCGCGCTAAAAAAGGTATTCCAATAGCCTACAGCATAAAACAAACCAAAAGCGGCTAATGAAGCTGCGGAGAGCGGCAGGATGATGCGGAAAAAGATGCCGAGATCATTGCACCCGTCGATCATGGCCGCTTCCTCCAGCTCAGCCGGAATGCTGTCAAAAAAACTTTTCATCAAAATGACGTACCATCCGCTAGTTACTACCGGAATGATCAAGGACCAGATGCTGTTGATTAAGCCGAGATCTCGGACAAGCAGATAGACCGGGATGATCCCTGGGCTGAACAGGATGGAGAACAGCACGAGCATCAGCATCGGCTTTCGCCCGCGCAGCCTTTTCCTGGAGAGTCCGAACGAGAATGCCGACGTTACAATAAGGCTTAATATCGTCCCCACCGTCGCCAGAAATGCGCTCACCCCGGTGGCACGGATAAATGCCGACGTAGACATCAGATATTCGTAAGCGCCCATGCTCCACTGACTCGGAAACAGGACGAAGCCGTTCTTCCGGATATATTCACTCGGCTCCGTGAACGATACGACAAATACATAATACAAGGGAAACAACGTCACGAGACCAACGACGACGAGGAGTGCCGCATTCGCCAGTCCGAATAGGCGGTCGCCATAGCTTTCTCTCATCGACTTCCCTCCTTCCTAAGTATGCAGTCCGTTGCTCTGCCATCGAACCGCTGACTAATACACGCCTTCTTCGCCGAAACGTTTGGCCAGCCAATTGGCACCGATGACCAGGACGAGGCCGATAACCGATTTGAATAACCCCACCGCCGTCGTATAGCTGAACTGTCCCTGCTGGATGCCATTGCGGTACACATACGTTTCAAACACGTCCGCGACGTGGGCTACCGCACCATTGCTCATCAGGAAGACTTGCTCAAAGCCGACATCCATAATATGTCCCAGACGCAGGATGAGCAGAATCACGATAACGTTGCGAATGCCCGGCAGCGTAATATGCCAGATCTGGCGGATGCGGCTGGCGCCGTCGATCCGGGCCGCTTCATAGAGCTGTGGATCGATACTCGTCATGGCGGCCAGGAAGATGATCGTCCCCCACCCCGTATCCTTCCATATATTTTGTCCGGTCAGGATGCCCCAGAAGTATTGGGGATTGGTAAGGAAGTCGATCTTGGCGAAGCCACCGTATTGAAGCAGCATGTTGACGATACCATTGCTTTGCGAGAGCAGCAGGAAGGTAATCCCCGCTATGATGACCCATGACAAAAAGTGAGGCAGGTACACAACTGATTGAATGACACGCTTGAAATACCGGTTCTGAACTTCATTCATACAAAGGGACAAAAGAATCGGCAAAGGAAAGAAAAACACCAGACTGAGCAGGCTGATCATCATCGTATTGCGAAACAGCAGCAGGAAATCGGGATGTTCAAAAAAACGTATGAAGTTCTCCAATCCCACCCATGCGCTTTGGAACACCCCCATATAGGGTGAATAATCTTGAAATGCGATGATTAGTCCCCACATCGGGTAATACTTGAAGACAAGAAAATACACCAGCCCTGGAAAAACTAACAGATACAAATACTTGTCTCGCAAAAGCTCGGCTTGCAATGAGGTCTTCTTTGGGAGCGATAGTGATCTCCGCTTCATCTTCGATTCTGGAATAGCCATGCATCCTCTCCTCCATCAATGTTGTAATGGGCTTGCCATTTCAACGTAAAACACACGGCTGCAGCCCGCAATAATAACAAATTATTGCTATGGCGTTAGCCAATTTCCGGGGATCGTCTTTTTTTGCCCCATAACAAAACGGCCCTCCCTGCAGGTAGAAGAGCCTTGGAGAGCAAGGCGCAGGATGGACCGCTTTGTGCTGGAGCTAAGCATGTTTTTCACGATACTGTCTGGGCGTCATGCCCTCGCTTTTTTTGAACAGGCGGATCAAGTACGACGGCTGGTAATGCAGGAGCTGGGCAATGTCATTGATTTTCATATCCGTAGTCACCAGCAGCTCTTTGCACTTTTCGAGACGTAGCCGCACCATAGCATCAATGAAATTAACGCCGTGGAATTGCTTAAAGGCTTTACTCAGCTTGGAGGGGCTGATGTCAAATTGATCCGCATAGGCTTCCAGAGATACATCCCTCAGGACATCCGCCTCCATCCGGTTCATTAGCTCATCTACCATTTGCTTCAGATTGGGATCGTAAGCGATGGACAACGTTCGGACAAACGGCCGGATCAATCGGAAGCGGAACCACTCGGCGATCTGCTCAGGCTCAGATAGCTGCATCAATTGCTCGTACAGGTGGACACCGCCATAGATGTCGACCAGATTGACTTCCTGCTTGATCATCGCTTCGTGGATAGCCCCCAGCAGCTTCATCATTCCCTGGTGAAACATCAGTTCCGCGTTGGCGTGACTCTGAAGCTCAACCATGAATAATCCGATGAGACGGATCGCTTCATCTTCCAGTCCCATGCTGACCGCGTGGACGATCTCTCTTTCCCGCTCTGACGGATAGGCCGCCTGCCCGGGTTGCCGGAGCGATAACCGGTTCATGTCCAGCATTTGGTTGGATGCATGAAGATCGCGGAAGCGCAGCGCCTTTCTCGATTGCTCCATATGCTTGGGCATCTCTGCTAGCTTGTCCGACAGCTTGCTGTTCACAAGGGTTACCTTCAGCCGCAGCGTATGATTAACCGTGGCCACATAATCATGCGCCAGCTTCGTCAGTTTAAATGCATTAGCTTCATCGGGTCCTTCCCTCTCCAGCACGAGAAATACGCCCAGGGAGAGATCTTGGAAGTTCATCACCTGAAACATGCTCCACTCCTTACTACAGAGCTCGGTAATAATATTCGATGCAGCAAAGGTGATCAACTGGGCGTCCCGCTCCGAGAACGGCTCCCCCAGGCTGGAGATGCCGTGAAGCTGCGCGATGATCATGGCAAACCGTTTGCCCTCTACGTCCCAATCCAACTGCTTGAGCTTTTGGATCAGCTCCTGCTCCGTATGATTGTATAGATGGCCTTGCAGGAACTGCAGCAAGAAGCTCTCCCGCATCACCGGAATCGACTGGCGGAGCCGTCCCTCCAGATCCTCCTGTGTCTGCAGCTGCAGCTTCCACTGCTGCTCGATGGCGGTAATCTCATCGCTAGACTTGCTTGTTCGGCTTGGGCCGAACAGCAGCTTTAGCCGCCGTACAGGATCATAGATTTTGTGAGAGGCAAACCAGGAGAGCATCAGTCCCATAGTCAAACCAAGCATGCTGATCCAGAGGATCATCGTCGAGAGCGAGGTAACCGGGGCCACGATCTGAGAGATCGGCGTCGCCGACACAAAAGTCCACTGGCCGCCTAGTTTGTTAATCTTACTGTAAGCTACATTATAGCTGCTGCTCTGCCAATCAAGTTTGAACTGCTCCTCCTGGGCCACTTCTTCCATGATCCGGCCTCTAAGGGTATCCTCCAACCCTGCTTGGGACAGCTGTTCCCCGCCCGGCGGTGTCGTCAGATAGTCCCCGTGTTCATTCATGAGGAACGAGACGCCCTGGCCTGACGCCTGCTGCTGGACCATCGCATTCAATCTCGCCTGGTCCAGGTAGATGACAGCCACCCCATACGTCCCGTAGACTTGACCTCCCGGGAGCTTGATGACGATCGCCTTGTTGACGGACTCCGGCTGACTGAGCTTGGGCAGCTCGTAGTTCCAATAGATCGTACGCTCCTGTTGCAGCAGCGCATTCAGCATACTCCGGTCATCTTCCGTCCGGATCGTCTGAAACCCCTCGTCTCCGATAATCTTGTCGCTGCCCGCAAGATACAGATAGACATTGCTGATCAGCGAATTGGACTGCTTCATCATTGTAAACGATTTCATGATTTCGTTGGTGGTCTGGAATTCCTGGACAAAATCCAGCTGTCGTACCGTCTCATCCATTCCCCGGTCAAAAGCGAGCCGGACTACCGCTTGTTCAAGATTAGCCAGGTAGTCGTTCATCTGCTGAATCGAAGCATCCAGCTGATGCTGATGCGCTTTGGTTACTTCGGTCTCAATCCGGTCGGTGCCGACGTAGTAAATAATGACCCCGATGAAAGCAATTGGAATACAGGTAATCAGCAAGACAAGCCCAAGATTCTTCCAATAAATCGCGCCCTTGTGTTCGCCATTATGCTTCCTCATATGCGTCACGATCCCACCTATCATCTCGTTAGATAAGTTTTGGTTGCTTCATCTGCTCCTCTGCGCTCGCATTTATATACGTGATATTGCACCAAGTCATGGTCGTTGTCAAGGATTGAATCGTCCGCGAATTGCTAGGCACAGCAAAGGGAACTGCCCCGGTATGGAGCAGTTCCCTTAGTTTTATGTGCAGAAGCCCCCTACCGGTCTACCACGTCACCCAAGGCGGTGAACCCGGTCCGGACTGACCGAGCATCTCAAGCACCGGGATCGTATAAGCGAACAGGATCAGCGCCACAAGCAGGACGATCCAGATCCACCATTTCTCCAGCAGCTTCGGCGTCGGTTCGGCCTCGTCTGCGACCTCGCCGATCGGATACGGCGTATTGCCTTTGGGCATCCGCATCATCGCGAAGATATTGTAGACCATCAGGATGACCGCCACGAACAGGATCGTGCCGCCGATCGCCATCGCCACATGATATGGCATCCACAGCACGGCGTCCGGGTGATCGTTGTAGGTTGTGTAAGCTGTGCGACGCGGGGAACCGAACAAGCCGACCGTATGCATGGAGCCGGACATAAAGAACATGCCGATCAGCCAGATGACGGTCTGGATGATGCCCAGCCGGTTCATCGCCGGCGTCAGTACCCGGTTGGTGATGACGGGGATCAGCCAATAGGTAATGCCAAAGAACGTCAACGCGACGCTGGTTGCCACAGTCAAGTGAAAATGCCCCGTCACCCACAGCGTATTATGCACGGCGGCATTCATCTGGTTGCTGGCATTGATGATGCCGCCGGCGCCGGCCGGGATGAAGATCAGCATGCCCATGAACGGGGCGAAGAAACGCACGTCCTTCCACGGCAGGACCTTCAACCAGCCGAACAGTCCTTTGGCGCCCTTCTCGCGGCCGCTGATCTCAAAGGTGGCGAACAGCGAGAACGCCGTCATCAGCGACGGGATAACAACCATGAAGGTCAAGACGACCTGGATGTATTTCCAGAGCGGCGAGATGCCGGGCTCCATGAGCTGATGATGGAATCCGACCGGAATCGAGAACAGCAGCAGCAGGATGAACGAGAGGCGCGCCAGCGCGTCGCTGAATATTTTGCCCCCGATAATCTTGGGAATGATGACATACCAGCAGATGTACGCCGGCAGCAGCCAGAAGTAGACGAGCGGATGGCCGAAATACCAGAACAGCGTCCGGCTGATCATGACGTTGATCGTATCGACCCAGCCGAGCGACCAGGGGATAAACTGCAGGATGACCGTAGCAGCGACGCCGATGGTGGCGATCAGCCACATCAGCATCGTGACGATCGCCATAAAGGCAAAGAGCGGTGACATCTGCCCCTTGTGCTTGCGCCGCCAGTAGCGGTACTGATAGATCATGCCGAAGCCGCCGCTCCAGCTGCCGACGACCAGCAGGACCAAGGCGATATAGAACAATACCGATGCCTGCATCGGCGCGTAGAAGGTGTAGAGCACGGTTGCTTTGTTCAGCAGGATCATGATCGTGCCGAGGACGGTGCCGGCAGCCATCAGCACGAAGCCGAGCCATGCGAACCGGCGGGTCGCCGGCAGCAGCTTGCCTCCCAGTGTGTTGGCCAGTCCCGAGTACAGGAAGCCGATGATGAAGAACGTCGTAAATACGAGCGCCATCAGCACGCCGTGCGCCGTCAGCAACTGGTAATAGCCGATCCCGGCAGGAAGCGTCACCATGCCGCCGCGCACCAACCCCTGCAGCAGACCCGCTACCCCGCCCAGCAGCAATGCGACGAAGGCGAAGATAATATGGCACAGTACGATCGCGGCATCCTGCCGCGGATAAGGCATGTGAAAACCTTGCTTGGGTGAGACTCCGGGCTGAGCGGCCGCTCCAGAGCCGTCTTGGCCCTTGTTGAACGGTCCGACTTCCTGCGGAGCACTAACCGAGGCGGCCGCCGATTGGTGCGGTACCTTTTGTCTTGGATCTATCATGGTTATGTCGTCCCTTCTTATGACACGATGATCGTCGTCGCCATGTATTCATGCCCGATGCCGCAGTACTCGTTGCACAGGATCAGGTACTCGCCCGGTTCCGTGAAGGTGTGGCTCAGGTAGTTGACCTCGCCCGGCACAACCATCATGTTCACATTGGTGCCCGGGATCTGGAAGCCGTGGACAACATCGCTGCTCGTAATCTGGAAATGAACGGTCGCCCCCACCGGAATCTCCATCTTGTCCGGAGAGTAACCGAAGGCATAGCCTACCATATAGGCGTTGTATTCGTTGTCGCCGATCTGTACCAGCCGCGGATTGTCAAAGGGCGGCGTCTCATCCAACTTGTCCGGGTCGATCGCGCCGGTATGGCCGCCATGCTGTTCGTGATGCGAGCCCGGGGGCTGCATGCCCATCGCAAATGCGCCGATCCCGACCACGACCAGGAAGACGCCCAGCATCGTAATGCCGACGACGATCCAGATTTTTTCTAACCGATGAATATGCATCTCTCTACCCCCTCGATATGAATAACACGAACACGCCAAGCCAAGTCACGACGATAAATGCTGCGAGAAGCAGGACCGCGGCGAATGTTCCTTTTAAGATCGGCTCCTTGTCCTTGCTTTCCTTTCCGAGCGGTTTAGTCATTGTGTGCCCTCCCTATCTCTTTGCGTTCTCTCTCATTGTAAGGGGCACTGCCTCCATGCTCAGTGATTGCCGTCACATCGCACCCCTGTGTTTTGTTAACATTGTGTTACATATGGTCAGATTGCTACGTTTGGCGGAGAGAAGGGAGTGAAGTTTTTGGTTGTCAGGATTGGATGGTCGTACTATAATGAAAGAAATATTGCGCGGCGAAGCACGCCCCGTCCTCCTTCAAGGGGGATTGGGGCGTTTTTTGTCGTTTGGGAGGCTTACAGATGGGATTTGAGGAAGCGCACAAAGCGTGGCTGGAGATGCATAAACGCATGTGTACAGGAGAGCGGCGCAGTCGGTTGGAACGCGGGCATGGACACGGAGAACGATTGTTTGCGAAGCAGATTTGGTATGAGCTGGTGGGTAACTTCGACAATTTGCATCCAGAGTATGAAGTGCTGGATTGGCGGGGCAGCCCCTATTTTCTGGACCTTGTGTGGATCTGCGGGAAGCTGAAGCTGGTGATTGAGATTAAGGGGTTCGGCCCCCACGTCCAGAACACGGACCGGATCCGGTACCGACGGGAGCTTAATCGGGAGATTTACCTCCAGGTTCTCGGCTACCGCGTCATCGTCGTCCCCTACGACGAACTGGAAGCTAACCCTGAAGTGATCCGCGGCTTCTTCAAGGCGCTGTTGGCGCAGTTGATGGTACTCACAGAGAAGACCGAGCAGTACACGCTGATAGAGCGGGAGATCCTGCGATTGGCTGCCCGGGGCACTAAACCAGTGCGCCCAATCGATGTAGTAAAGGAAACCGGTATCGGCCATCGCAAAGCTGTGCGAATATTAAAGTCTTTGTGTGACAGAGGCCAACTTCGGCCTGATATTATTGGGGGGAAAGATACAAGGATCTGTCGCTATACCTTGACACCCTCGCTAACAAACGACTGGCTTTAAACGTGGGCCTCTAACCAAATGCCATACGGCAGTTATTTCGACGCATATCAGCCCGGCCGCTCCATCCAAATGCCATACGGCAGTTATTTCGACGCATTCCGGCCCGGGCGCACCATCCAAATGCCATACGGCAGCTATTTCGACGCATTCCGGCCTGTTCGCTCCATCCAAATGCCATACGGCAGTTATTTCGACGCATTCCGACCTGTTCGCTCCATCCAAATGCCATACGGCAGCTATTTCGGCGCATCCCGGCCTGTTCGCTCCATCCAAATGCCATACGGCAGTTATTTCGACGCATTCCGGCCTGGTCGCTCCATCCAAATGCCATACGGCAGTTATTTCGACGCATTCCGGCACGGCGGCACGACAAACATGCGGGCGTCTGCAGCAGATTGCCACTTGAACGCGCTCCAAAACAACCAAAAAAGCCTGCCCCGTAACGGGACAGGCCTCGAGCCTGGAGCTTCCAGCTAGCTCTCGATCGAGCGGATCAGGTCCTTGAGCTTGTCGGCCGACTTGTGGAGCAGCTGCTGCTCCTCGTCGGTGAGCGCGATGTCCATCACCTGGCGCACGCCCTGGCGGTCGACCACGCACGGGACGCCGAGGTAGACATCCGAGATGCCATAGTAGTCCTGCAGCAGCGTCGACACATTGAGCACTGCCGCTTCATCGCGGAGGATCGCGGTGACGATCCGGTCGAGTGCCAGCGCGATGGCGTAGTAAGTCGCGCCTTTGGCCTCGATGATCTGGTAAGCCGCATCCCGCGTATCGACGAATACTTTCTCCTTCGTCGCCTCATCCAGCTCCACCGGCGCGCCGGCGACATTGGCCAGACTCCACACCGCCAGCTCCGAGTCGCCGTGCTCACCGATGATGTGTGCATGCACGCTGCGCGAATCGAGCTTCAGCTCCTCGCCGATCAGGTAGCGGAGGCGGGCGCTGTCCAGCAGTGTACCCGAACCAATGACGCGGTTGATCGGCCAGCCCGACTTCTTCAGCGAGAAGTAGCTCATGATGTCTACCGGATTCGTAGCCAGCAGCAGGATGCCGTTATCGTTGTACTTCAGCACTTCATCGATGATGCTCTCATAGATCGACACGTTGCGTTTGAGCAGATCGGTGCGCGTCTCCCCCGGCTTCTGCGCCGAACCAGCCGTGATGATGATGATGTCGGCGTCTTTGCAATCTTCATACGTACCCGCCCACACTTCGGTATGGCCGATAAACGGCATGCCATGGTTCATATCCAGCGCGTCGCCGACTGCCTTGTTATGATCCACATCGATCAGGACCAGCTCGTCCGCGCGCTCCCGCAACAACAACGTATAGGCTGTGGTCGACCCCACCATGCCCACACCGATTACAACTACCCTTGTCTTTTTCATGCCGACTCCTCCTCGAATGGTTTGTTAACCTTGTAATACATCCACCCCATAAATACTGCACCACCTAAAAGATTGCCCAGCGTAACGGGGATCAAATTATGAAGCATGCCGCCTACCGACACGGAGCCTTGCGTATCTACGACGAAAGCAATAGCAAATGTACATAAATTGGCTATACTATGCTCGTACCCCGAGATGAAAAAACAAAACACAAACAGCATCATCGCAAACAGCTTCGGACCGTCGCCCCGCAAGTTCATCGGGATGAAAAAAGCAAGACAGACGAGCCAGTTACAAAGCAGCCCCCGGAAGAACAGCTCCATCGTCGGCGCATGCATCTTCTTCTCGACGACCTCGAGCAGGAAGGCATGCACCGAGACTTCGCGGAACAGTCCCGTCGCCCAGATCAGCAAAGCGAACGCAGCCGCGCCCAGCACATTGCCGCCATAGCTGTAGAGCCACAAAGTGACGACCCGCGCCCACTTCAGCTTGCCCCGGAGCGCCGCGTAGGTGAAATAAAACGTGTTGCCTGTGAACAAGTCACCGCCGCCGTACGAGATCAGGATGATCGCCGCACCGAAGGTGATGGCTGCCATCGGATACAGGAAGGGCGACTGGTCGGCATAGAAGAAGCTGCCGGTCTTGAAGGCGACGATAACGCCGAAGCCGATAAACATACTGGCCAGCATCGCCCGCAGCAGATAGTGAAGCTTGTTGTTCCGATAAACTTTTTCCTTCTTAAGTGCGAGCTGCTCAACCCGGCGCAGGGGAGCGTGTTCCATAGGTGTCGACATCCTTTCCTTCCAGCAAACGCAGTGTCTCGAGATAATCCTCTCTTGTCTTGATTGCCGTTACAAAACCAGGATCGATGCCGGAGCGGACAAACTCGGATTCGGGCATCTCCTGCCATTCCAGCACATCGAGCAAAGCCGGCAGCATCGCCAGATCGTTCATGAGCAGCGTCTCCATCTTGACCGCACTGGAGCGGTCGAAGATGCCGTGCAGCACCCGGGCCGTCCCGCCGATCACAGGCAATACGGCTTCCGCTGTCGGCTGAAGATGACGCAGCATCAGAGAGGCGGCCTCCCAGGAGAGGAAGGGCATATCCCAGCCTGCGATCCAGGCGTGCTTGTTGCGGGAGAGCGTCAGACCGGCATGCATGCCGCCCAGCGGTCCGCGATTAGGGTAATAATCCGTCAGAATCCGTACCGACTCGTCCACTTTGCGCAGGAAAAGCCGAGGGGTATTGGTCACAATAATGATCTCGCTGCAGACACATTTCATTAACCGGATTTGCCGCTGGATGAGCGCCTCGCCGCCAACCTGCAGCAAGCTTTTATTCTCGCCCTCCATCCGTCGGCTATGCCCGTTTGCCACAATAATCCCTGTCAGCATCATGCATCCTCCTTGCCGCCTCGCGGCTGTCATGACCTTTTGTTGTGTCTTTATTACACCACCAATCCGTTCTTCACGCAGTGATCAATGTCACATGCCGGCTAGGGGAATCCCCTTGATCCGGCGCTCAACTTTAGGGCTTCTCCCGATATCCCCCGCAGGTGTGACATTGTATACTTTTATTATAAAGGAAAAACTATCCGATGAAAGGGGCCAATCAGCATGAAGACCGCCGTGAGTGCAGCAGCACAGGAGCATCAGCCGACAGCCACTCAAGGGATCTCGGCTTACTTCTCCCCCGATAATATAGAAAAGCTTACAAGTCTGATGTATATCAACAAGGTTAAAGCAGGAGCATACCTGTTCTGGGACGGCGATTCGGCCGAATACCTGTACTACGTGAAGTCGGGCCGCGTGAAGCTGACGAAGATGACCGACAACGGCACCAAAATCACACTCTATCTGCACCATGCTGGCGATATGTTCGGCCAGATCGATCCATTCCAACAGTCGGTGCAGAGTTTCAATGCCGAAGTGATCGAGGATGCAGAGATCGGCATCATCCAGCATAAGGATCTGGAGACGATGCTGTGGCAGCATGGCGATCTGGCGATCGAATTTATGAAATGGATGGGCGTGATGCACCGGATGACGCAGACGAAATTCCGCGACCTGCTGCTCTACGGCAAGCCCGGCGCCCTCTGCTCGCTCATCATCCGGCTCGGCAACTCGTACGGTACAGAGTGCAAGGACGGCATCCGGATCGACAAGAAGATCACCAACAGCGAGATGGCCGAGATGATCGGCGCGACCCGCGAGAGCGTCAACCGGATTCTCTCGGACCTGCGGCGTGCGGATGCGATCGCGGTGGACAACGGCTCGGTGCTGATCAAGGACCTCAAGTATCTGCAGAACATCTGCAAATGCGAGAACTGCCCTAAGGATATCTGCCGAGTATAAAAAAATCCCCCAAAAGTGAAGTGAAGCGCTGGAGCTTAGTCCGATTACTTTCGGGGGGGCCCCCGATTAAGATCCCCCAAAAGTGAAGTGAGGCGCTGTAGCCTAATCCGATTACTTTCGGGGGTGCCCCCGATTAAGATCCCCCAAAAGTGACGTTCCTTTCCATATACGAATGCCGGATCCAGAGCGTAACCGCCGGGGATTCGGCTTTTTGCTTTGAGCCCTCTTCCCAAACATGGTAACATCGTGTGTATAAACCTAATCATCAAGGGGTACGACATGCCGAAGACGATATTGATCGTGGAAGACCAGCAGGTACTAAGGGAAATTACAAAGGAATATCTGATCGATGAGGGATACCAGGTGCTGGAGGCCGGCGATGGCAGCCAGGCGCTGGCGTTGTTCCAGGAGCATGAGATCGACCTGATCATCCTGGACATCATGCTGCCGGAACTGGACGGGTGGTCCGTCTGCCGCCGGATCCGCAAGACGTCAAACGTGCCGATCCTGATGCTGACCTCCCGCTCGGACGAGGACGACACGCTGCTGGGATTCGAACTGGGCGCAGATGACTATGTGGTGAAGCCGTGCAGTCCGCCCATCCTGCTCGCACGGACGAAGCGGCTGCTGGAGGGGCGACAGCATCGCCAGGCGGAGCACACGTTGGCAGGCGGCGGTATCGTCCTCCACCTCCCTTCGCGGACTGCGACCGTGGACGGCCAGCCTTGCAGCCTGACGCACACCGAATTCGAGATCCTGGCCTGCCTGATGCACAACCGCGGCATCATCCTCAGCAGGGAGCAGTTGGTCACGAAAATCTGGGGCTATGACTTCGCCGGCGACGACCGGACGCTGAGCAGTCATATCCGCAATCTGCGGGCCAAGCTGCACGGACATGCCAAGCACATCGTTACGGTCGTCCGCTCCGGATACAAATTCGAGGCAGAGTCATGAGGAAAAGCATCGTCCTTAAGCTGTTCCTGCTGACGGCGGGCTTGTGCACCCTCATCGTCGCCGGTCTCTTTGTCGCCCAGACGGTGTTTTTTCAGCAGTACTATGTGCACCAGAAGGTCGGCAACGTCCAGTCCGCACTCCAAGCCTTCGCTCAAGAGACACAGACGGATAGCGGAGATGCCCAGACCGCCTATGCGGAGGAGCAGCTCTTCTATCAGCAGTACAATACCTGGGTGATCCGATTGGACGCCGAGGGCCATCTGCGATTTGCGGATAATTTTGAAACCGTGGTGACATTGGAAGGCGCGGAGAACGCTCCTGAGCTCGCCGGGCAGTCGATAACCATTCCCATGTATACGGTGCTGAACGTAGAAGAGCTAAGAGACGATTATCCGCTTAAGCCCCATTATATCGTTACGCCGGGGGAACCTATCGCCATCGAAGGTTTGTTAATCAACAATCGGTTGTATCCTCAACGCATTGCCAAACACAGGGCTAATCTGCGTGATGAGAGCCAACTGGAAAATGAAGCGCTCGTACGCAAGGAATTGGAAGTCTCCCAAAGCTCCGAGGATGGGGACGAATTTCGTAATCATTACCCGAGCGTGCTGGCATTCGGAACCGTCACAGCGGTCCGGACACCCGAGGGAGCGGCCGAATCACGGTACACCAACCACTTGTTGTTGGAGAGGATAAAGGCCTTCCAGGCCGATCTGCTCTTCGGCGATGTCAGCCCCACGGACGAGGTCATCCTCGATTACGAGGAAAACAATATCCCCTACAAAGTATTCATCACGCCGACGACGGACCGTTCAGGTGACGCCGGGTTTCAGTTCGCGATGACATCGCTCCAACCGGTGGATGAAGTCGTGGGCGTGGCCCGCCAATACTATGGCTATGTCGTGACCGGCACGCTGCTGCTCGTCCTGCTGGCATCCTATTATTATGCCCGCCGGATCGCCCGCCCCCTGCTGCGCATGAACGAAGCTACGCAAAAAATGGCCAACCTGGACTTCTCTGTCCGGCTCCCCGTCGCCACCGAAGATGAGATCGGCAGTCTCTCCGGCAGCATCAACGAG
This sequence comes from Paenibacillus jepli, assembly GCF_047238105.1. Taxonomy (NCBI): domain Bacteria; kingdom Bacillati; phylum Bacillota; class Bacilli; order Caryophanales; family Paenibacillaceae; genus Paenibacillus; species Paenibacillus jepli. Next base: position 4,562,586 of record NZ_JBDFMD010000001.1, on the reverse strand, counting down.
CTGTCCGGCTTGCTGCACAGCCATATCGACCGGCTGGAGCAGGACATCGCGCAAGAAAAGCGGCTGGAGCAGACACGCAAAGCATTCATCGCCGGCGTATCCCATGAATTGAAAACGCCGCTTAGTGTCATCGAGAGCTGCATGTATATCCTCAAGGATAAGCCCGACAGCCGGAAGCGGGAGTATTATTGGACCGCGATGGAAGACGAGCTGGGGAAGATGAACCTGTTAATCTCGGATATGCTGGAGCTGGCAAAATACGAATCCGGCACGTACAACATGGCGTTGTCCCGGTTCCGTATCGATGCGGTGCTGGAGCGGGTATGCGAAAAGCTGGCCCAGGATATGGCCAACAGGCGGTTGCGGCTGCACACCCGCTTCGTCCCTGCCGAGGTGGTCGCCAACCCGCTGCGCATCGAACAGGTCGTTGTGAACTTCCTGACGAACGCGATCCGCTATACGCCGGAAGGCGAGCAGATCCTGGTGACGACAATCGAGGAACCGGATACGGTGAAGATCTGCATCGAGAACAAAGGCGCGCGTATCCCAGAGGAACAACTGGAGAAAATATGGGATCGTTTTTACCGCGGCGAACAGTCCAGACATCGGGCAACCGGCGGCACTGGGCTCGGTCTGGCGATCTCCAGACAGATCCTGGAGCTGCACGGAGCCCGCTACGGAGCGGCCAATACGACGGATGGCGTGAAGTTTTATTTTGAATTGAGCAAGCTTGGTGCCGAAGATATCACAGCCGCAGAGAAAGACAATCCATAAGTCTGTGGCCGCTCACATACAAGGAACAAGCGCAGAACTTCAGGTTCGGCGCTTGTTTTTCGTATGCAGTCCGCTCCCCCTTTCTGCAAATAAATTCACTTCATCTGCATACGGTCTGCACCTCATCTTTATTTCTCTCTTGTACACTTCTATAGAACAAGAGAAAGGGGAAATGAAAGATGCATACCAAAGGACTTAAGCTGCTGCTCATCGTCATCATCGCTTTATCGGTTGCCGCGTGCAATCAACAATCCGCCCCCGGGGAGGCGCCGCCATCCAAGGGAGCGGAGCCCGCAAGCGAGCCTTCCACTTCCTACGAGGAGCTGTACAGGGACACGGTATTTCTCGGCGATTCGATCACGGAGGGACTGACTTTTCACGACATATTGAGCGAGGAGCGCGTCATTGCCGGCGCGGGCAAGACGGCAGAATTCACACTTATGGAAGATGACGTGGACAATCTTGTCGCGCGCGAGCCTGAGCGTGTCTTCATCCATCTGGGCTCAACCGATATCCTGTGGCCGACGGACGATCCGCAGACGCATTCGCTCACGCACTACGGGGAGTTGATCGACCGCATCCGGGTGCCGCTGCCCCAGACAAAGATCGTCCTGCTGTCCGTTGCGCCCGTTACGGCTGACGCCGAGGAAGCGGAGCCGCGCTACCGGAACATCGACGCTTATAATGAAGGACTCCAAAAGCTGGCCGCCGACAAGCAGATCGGGTTTGTCGATCTGACGCCGCTGGTCACTCAATATGCGAATCTGTATGACACGGACGGCATTCATTTTCAGGCGGCCTTTTATCCCAAGCTGCTCGAATATCTGAAGGACGCGTAAACGCATGTGCAGTACTGTCGCATTCGAGGCCGGACCCGCTCCGGCGCGCTCGGGAGGTAAATAGCGTTGGTATTCAGCAGCCTGAATTTTCTGTTTCAATTTTTGCCTGCCGTGCTGGTGGCGTATTATCTCTCGCCCAAGAAGCTGAGAAACGCTATGCTGTTCGCAGCCAGCCTCGTCTTCTATGCCTGGGGAGAACCGCTGTACATTTTCCTGATGATCTTTTCCACGCTGTTCAATTATGTGAACGGCCTCCTGATCGACAGGTTCAGGGATCGGAGGATGGCTGCACGAGCCGTCTTCATCCTCTCCATCACCGGCAACCTGGCGATACTGGGATTTTACAAATATGCCGGATTCGTCGTCGACAACCTCAACGGGCTGCTGAACCTGCAGCTGACCGCCGCTGATCTGCCCTTGCCGATCGGCCTCTCCTTCTACACGTTCCAGACGATGTCCTATGTCGCGGACGTCTACCTCCGCAAGACAGAGGCACAGCGGAACATCATACATCTCGGCACGTACGTGACGATGTTCCCGCAGCTGGTGGCAGGTCCGATCGTCAAATACGGCGATATCGCCAAGCAGCTCACCGAGCGCCAAGTGACGCTGGAGGGGTTCGGCAAAGGGGCGGAGCTGTTCATCCGGGGACTGGCCAAAAAAGTGCTGCTGGCCAACAACATCGGTCTGCTGTGGAGCAGCGTGAAAACGACGCCTGCAGACGAGCTCACCGTGCTGGCCGCCTGGCTCGGCATCCTGGCTTTTACGCTGCAGATCTACTTCGACTTCAGCGGTTACTCGGACATGGCGCGGGGGCTGGCCCGGATGTTCGGGTTTGAATTCCAGCTCAATTTCAATTATCCGTACATCTCCCGGAGCGTGACGGAATTCTGGCGGCGCTGGCATATATCACTGGGCTCCTGGTTCCGAGAATACGTCTATATTCCGCTTGGCGGAAACCGGGCTGGACTCAGCAAGCAGCTCCGGAATCTGCTGATCGTCTGGCTGCTGACGGGGCTTTGGCACGGAGCCAGTTGGAACTTCGTCATCTGGGGGCTATATTTTGGACTGCTGGTGACGATGGAGAAGCTGTTTCTGCTGCAATGGCTGCAGCGCTGGGGGCGCCCCGCCGGTCATCTCTACACGATGCTGGCCGTCATCATCGGCTGGGTATGGTTCGAATTCGTCCATCTGGGATCCGCATGGACGTTTATCGGGACGCTGTTCGGAGCCTCGTCTGCCGGATGGGCGGATACACAGGCACTATATGATCTGTCCACTAACGCGCTCCTGCTCTTGGCAGCTGTTCTGTGCGCGACGCCGCTGCCGCGCAGACTCGCCTTGCGGGTGAAGGACCAGTGGCCTCTGGCCGGCGCGATTGCCGTTCCGGCTGGTTACTTGGCAGCGCTGGTACTGTCGACGGCTTATCTCGTGGATGAGACGTACAATCCATTTTTATACTTTCGCTTTTAAGGGGAGGAGGCGTCTGGATGACATGGGAGGCCAAGCGCAGCTCCGTTACGGGACTGCTGCTGCTGATATTCATAGGCGCGATAGCTGCTGCCAACCTACTCACGGCAGATAAGACCTTCTCGGCATCCGAGAACCGGGTGCTGGCCGGACGGCCGGAGTTCTCGTGGCATGCGATCCGAAGCGGTCAATACACGACTGATCACGAACGGTATACGACCGATCAGTTCGCATTCCGGGACGCCTGGGTCGGCGCGAAGACAGAGGTTGACCGGGCATGGGGCAAAAAGGACAGCAACGGCGTCTATCTGGGCAGGGACGGCTACCTCTTGGAGCATTACACCTCCCCGTCTGCCGACCAGTTGCAGGACAGAGTTCAGGCCATCCGGGCTTTCAGCCTAGCTGCGCCAGAACTCCGAACACATCTGCTGCTGGCACCGACCGCCGCTGCCCTGATGGCGGACAAGCTGCCCGATTATGCTCCAGTCGGCGACCAGGCCTCCGACCTGTCGCATATCCGGCGCCTGCTGCCAGCATCCGTACGTTATGTGGATGCTTATGCTGCACTGGCGGCTCATCGCGAGCGGCCGCTCTTTTATAGGACAGACCATCATTGGACGACTGAGGGCGCTTATCATGCCTACCGGGAGCTTGGCAGACAGATGGGCTTCGTACCGCAAGACGAAGCTGCCTTCGACATCCGACAAGTGACCGGAACATTCTATGGGTCGCTTTACTCCAAGAGCGGCTATCGCCGCCTTGAGCCCGATCGCATGTCACTTTATCTCCATAAGCCGGAGGAACGGGTCGAGGTAACTTATGTCGACGAAGGCCGGGTCGCGGATTCCCTGTACGAGCTGGAGCATCTCGATAAGAAGGACAAGTACGCCATCTTCTTGAACGGCAACCATGGCCTGATCCGGATCCGATCGGAAGCCCCCGCGGACAGCAAGCTGCTGGTGGTCAAGGATTCCTACGCCAACAGCCTGATCCCCTTCCTGACGAAACACTTCGGCGAGATTCATGTCGTCGATCTCCGGTATTACGATGAGCCATTGCTGGAGCTCGTGCAGGAACACCGGATCCGGGACATGCTGATTTTGTACAACGCCAAAACCTTTTTCGAAGATCCGTCTATTCTGAATATAACGGAGGGTATACAATGAGACATCGATTGGTTATCCTGCTCCTGCTTGCCGCAGCGGTCGGCCTCCTGAGCGGATGCTCCGGTCAGCGGGGAGCTTACGAGACGATAACGGCCGCCGAAGTGGGCGACCGCATCCGGGAAGCGGCAGACTTGGGCGGCATGCAGCCGGCGGATGCCGGGAAGCTGAGCAAGACCTATGCGATTGAGATGAACAGTATTGCAGACTTCGTGCTCTATACGGCTGTTTCCAATGTAGAAGCGGATGAGCTGGCCATCATCAAAGTCAAGGATGAGGGCGAGACCGAAGCGGTAATGGATCAGATCCGGCATAGAGTCGAGACCCAGACGGTCAAATTCAGAGACTATCGCCCCGAGGCCTATCATCTGATCGAGAATCATGTACTGAAAGCTACAGGCCCGTTCGTGTTCTTCGCAGTGTCGGCTGAGGCGGTCCATATGGAACGCGCGTTTGATGAAGCTTTGAAATAAAAACCGGACCCAAGCGATAAGCTTCGGGTCCGGCCTTTTGTTTTCCGGGGCTCTCCGCAAAGGTTCTGACACCGCGTCGAAGCCAAGGCTCCACTTTGTGGGGTTATAGTATATCTAACCTTTCGTCGCGCCCGCCGTCAGTCCCTCCACCAGGAACCGCTGCAGGAACAGGAACAGCGTCGTCACCGGCAGCGCGACCAGGACGGCGCCTGCGGCGAACATCGTGAACTCCGTGGAGTTGCGCTGGCTGACCATCTGGTACAAGCCGACGGCCAACGTGCGCTGGTCTTCCGTCCGCAGGATCAGATCGGCGAAGATGAAGTCTACGAAGCAGCCGTTGAAGATCATCAGCCCGGCATAGGTGAGCATCGGCCGGGACAGCGGGATCATGATGGAGAAGAACAGCCGCAGGTGGCTGGCGCCGTCGATCCGGGCGGCATCCTCCAGACTCTTCGGGATTGTGTCGAAGAACCCTTTGGCCACGAACACATTGGTCACCATCGCCCCGCTGCTGTAGACCAGCACCAATGCCCAGTGCGAATTGAGCAGGCCCATCGTGTTCAGCAGCACATAGATGGCGATCATCGCCATGAAGCCCGGGAACATCTGCAGCACCAGCAGCGTCGTCAGCGCCGTCCGTCTCCCTGCAAACCGGTAGCGCGAGATGGCGTAAGACGAGAGCAGCAGCAGGAACGTCCCGAAGATGGTCGACAGCGCAGCCACCTTGAGCGTGTTCATGAACCACAACGGATACCGGGTGTTCTGAAACAGGTTCACATAGTGCTCGAAGGTAAACTCCCTCGGGATGAAGGTATCGCTGAACAGGCTGTTGCCCACTTTGAGCGAAGACATGAGAATCCAGAGCGCCGGGAACAGGCTGACCAGACTCAGGATGATCAGGATCAGATAGCTAATCGACAGCTTGATGGTCGTCGTCGGTCCCCTTCTCATGCGATCATGTCCTCCTCTTTGTAGGATCGTGTACGCCTGTAGCTCCAGATCGAGAAGGAGGCGACCATCAGGAAGATGACGATCCCGATGACGGAAGCGAAGCTGTACTGCGATTGGTTGAGTGCGAGCTTGTAGAGCCAGGTCACGAGCAGATCCGTGTGTCCGGCATATTGGTAGTTGGCATTGACCGGTTCGCCGCCGGTCAGCAGATAGATGACATTGAAGCTGTTGATGTTGCCGGCGAATTGCATGATCAGGATCGGCGCGGTGGCAAACAGCACCATCGGCAGCGTGATCAGGCGGAACTTCTGCACGGAACCCGCCCCGTCGACCTCGGCCGCTTCATACATATCCTTGGGGATCGTCGTCAATACGCCGATCGCCAGGATCATCGTGACCGGGATGCCCAGCCACATGTTGGCGATGATGACGGTCACCTTGGCCCAGAACGGATCGGTCAGCCACGGGATGCCGTCCAGCCCCATCGCCCGCAGATAGCCGTTGACCGGGCCAAACTGGTTGTTGAACATGTTGCGCATCACGAGCAGCGAGATCATACTTGGGATCGCGAACGGGATGATCAGCACGGTGCGCCACAGCTTCTTGAAGCGGATGCCCGGCTGCTGGATGAGCACTGCCACCAGCACGCCGCCGACGTACGTGGTGAACGTCGCGATGACTGCCCAGATCAGCGTCCAGGTCAGCACGCCGCCGAAGGTGGAGCTCCATACTTTGAGATTGACCATCTTCAGGAAGTTGTCGAACCCGACCCAGTCGACCAGATTGGCCGGCGGCAGGATCGGATCGGCATAGTTGGTGAAGGCCAGCAGGATGGAGAAGATGATCGGCAGAATCGTCAGGAACAAGACGGCCACCGCAGGCAGCGCCAGCACGAGATAAGCAAAATGCTTGCGGTTGATCTCACGGAGCGATGCTGCGAAATGACGGGGATGCTCGCCCCGATCCCGCGATTGGCCGACCAGATAAGCATCCCGAATATTCAGCGCGTACAAGAAGGCAAGCAGCAGTACCGCAAGCAAGGCAATCAGCCCGTCGATCATCATGAAAATGGAATGGTCGCCCTCCACCATCTTGGTCAGTCTGCCAACCTTGACCATCGCGCTCGGCTGAACGCCGAGCGTGATGAGGCCTTGGAGATAGCCAAGCAGCGATTGCAGCAGACTGTACCATCCAGCTGCGTATATGGCCAGAAACAGCAGCCCTTTCAGATATTGCCGGTTATAGAGCTGACCCGCTCCCATACAGACAATGGAGAGAACGACGGCCTTGGTTTTTTTGTGCATGCGGCTACCCACCTGTCATTTATTTCGAATCGATGTCGGCCTTGATCGTCGTCACCGTCTGGTCCAGTATCTGCTGAACGTCCACGTTCGGGTCGTCCCATACGGAGATGAATGCCGCCTTGAGCGGATCCCATACCGAGTTGATCTGGGAGATCGAAGGCATCGGCGTGGAGTTCGTGAATTGCTCGAAGAAACCGCTGGTGATCGGATCGTCCTGGATGGCAGCATCCTCGCCTGCTTCGATGTTCGCCGGGATGGCGCCGGTCATCTCGAAGTTTTTGAGCTGATTCTCCTTGCTGCTGGCGAACTGCGCAAACAGCCGCGCTGCGATCGGATAGTTAGAGTAAGAATTGACATAATAAGATTTGACGCCTGAGAATGACATCGACGGGCTGCCTTCCGGTGTCTGCGGCAGCGGCACCACGCCGAAATTCACCTTGTCCTTGAAAGCCGCCACCGACCACGGTCCGTCGATATTCATCGCCAGTTTGCCCTCTTGGAACAACTGAGTCTTCACATCATAGGTAACGTCCCCTGCGTTCATCGGCAGGATCTCGCGCAGGCTGCGGAGGAACGTGAAGCCTTCGACTGTGCCTTCGCTGTTCAGCCCGAGATCGGAAGGGTCCGTATTGTCATCGCCGAAGATATAACCGCCGAAGCTGCCGATGAACGGATAGGTGTAATAACCGACGAACTCCCACATGATCGCATATTTGTTCTGGCCGGGATCGTTGTAATCCTTGGCGAAGGCAATCACATCATCCCAGGTCTGCGGCGCCTCCGGCATCAGATCCTGATTGTAGAACAAGCCATATGTCTCGACTGACTTGGGATAGCCGTATAGCACACCATCATAGGAAGAAGCCGTTATCGCCGCTTCGACCATGGTGGCCCGGGTTTCTTCCTCGAACACGTCGTTGGGAAGCAAGAGACCTGCTGTAACTGCCTGACCGATCTGGTCATGCGGCATCGTCAGCACATCGGCTGCCAGCTTGGACGGGCCGTCCGTCGCCAGCCTTCCGCCCTGCTCGCCGCCGGCCAGCTCCTCAATCTTCACCGGTACGCCATACTCCGCCTCAAATGCGGCAGCAAGCTCCTGCATATACGCAAGCTGCTCCTTGGACTCCCAGACGACCAGCTCCGCTCCCTCTTCCGGGACGATGTCTTCTTCTTCCTCTTGCCCTGCATTTCCCATATTGCCTGCATTGACAGCATTATTATTGGTATTCGCAGGCTGATTGCCGCCAGTCCCGCTGCCGCCCCCGTTAGTGCTGCAAGCCGCCAGTACCATCGTCATCGCCAAGCATAGCGTGATCATGGTCATCGGAGTTCTTTTCCGTCTCTTCTCTTGATTCATCGTAACCGCCCCTTCTACACATCAGAATAAGTTACTGCGCAAACGTTATACCAGCCGGGGTGCCTGAGCTGCATGCAAAAAAGGGCACAACCCGCTGCACAAGGTGCCGAGGTTGTACCCTTCCAGGTAACATTGCCTTTAAATTATCATGCCAAAACTGGTAAACGTTTTTGCTCGCCTCCATCATACAGCAGGCGTAAAAGCGTTTGCAAATTGCTTTTTCGGGAGAAATCAATAAAAATAAACATGTAATCGAGTTAAATCTTTCGTTTTCTCCCCAAAGCTTCCGATCGCATGAAATATCTCCATTGTACCGTATGCCTTGAGTTGGGCTATGATAAGAAATCAGAGTGGACAAACGTTTGCACAATCGGACGGGAGGCTGTTATGAGAGTCACCATAAAGGATGTTGCCAGCAAGGCCAATGTATCTCCCTCCACCGTCTCACGCGTTCTGGCGGGCAACGGCAGAATCGGCAAGGATACGATTATCCGGGTCAGAAAAGTGCTGGATGAGCTAGGCTATCATCCGCATCACGCCGCTCAGGGACTGGTCAGGCGGACAACCTCGACCCTTGGCATCTCGCTGCCCCGATCGGCTAACGATATGTTCGGCAACTTCTTCTTCCCCGAGCTCATGCGCGGCATCTCCTCACGCGCTTCCCGTGCCGGCTATGACATCCTCATGACGACCGCTTCGCAGGAGCGGGAAGAGCTGGCTGCCCTTGCCCGCATCGTCAGAGGCCGCCGGGTGGATGGGGTCATCCTGCTCAGTTCAAGAGAGGACGATCCGTTGATCCGGCTGTTGGAGGAAGAGGGTTTTCCCTATGTGCTAATCGGACGCCATGAAGGCTCCGCACGAGCCTTGTCCGTTGACACCGACAATATAAAAGCCGCCTATGAACTCACGCAGCATCTGATTGCCCAGGGCAACCGACGGATCGGCTTCATCGGCGGACCTGCGCATGTGATGGTCCATAGAGACAGACGACAAGGCTATCTTCAGGCGATGTCCGAGGCCCGCTATGCCGTCAAGGAAGAATGGATCATCGACAGTGAACTGCTGCAAGAGAGCAGCTTCCGGGCGATCTCGATGCTGATGGAGCTGGAAGAGCGGCCGACAGCGCTAGTCGTCATTGATGACGCCGTCTGCTTCGGCGTATTGCGCGGACTTGGCGAGCTGGGCTACCAGGTTCCGCGCGACATCAGCCTTGCCGCATTCAACAACATCGCGCTGTCCGAGCTGTCCACGCCTTCCTTGACGAGCGTGGATATCGGCACGTATCAGCTGGGATATACTGCGGCCCACAGCCTGCTGCAGCTGCTCTCCCGGGAGGAAGTGGACAGACAGCGGTACATTATCCCCCATCGGCTGATCGTACGCGAGTCTTCTCTGCGGGGATAATCGCCGCATAAAAATCTTTATTCCTGTATTGTATTGACAATATGGATATGGTATGATGTAGAAAATTTAAAGGCAATGAAACTTTCGGGTTCAACCTCGTTTTCCTACAGAGGTTGGGCCCTTTTTTGTGTTCTCTTGCCTGCAGGAGGTCTAGATATCATGATCATGCTGGAAGCCGTTCACCACCGTATGGGACAGAACTGGTCTTATGCGTACAATGACTCCACGCTGCACATCCGCATCCGCACGAAGCGGGATAACGTCCCGCACGTTCAGCTGATCTGCGGCGCAAGTATGACTGGCAGAAATATCACGATTCGATCGCCATGATCCGCCTATCCTCGGATGAGCTGTTCGATTACTGGCAGGCCGAGGTCCAGCCCAAATTCCGCAGACTGGCCTATTATTTTGAGCTGCATGGCGAAGGCGATGAAATCGTTTACGTGCTGGAGAAGGGATTTTTCCGGCATCCGCCCGCCGTCATGTACGAAGGCCTGTTCGACTTCCCCTTCCTCAATCCGGAGGATGTCCACTCGCCCCCCGGCTGGGCCAAGGATGCGGTATTCTATCAGATCTTTCCTGAGCGCTTCGCCAACGGTGATCCGAGCAACGATCCGGAAGGTGTGCAGGCATGGGGTGGCGCGCCGACGCCGACCAATTTCTTCGGCGGCGATCTGCAGGGGGTGCTCGACCATCTCGATCATCTGAGCGACCTCGGCATCACGGCCATTTATTTCAATCCGCTGTTCGCCGCTACAACCAATCACAAGTACGACACCAGCGATTATCTGCAGATTGATCCGCAATTCGGCACCAAGGAGAAGCTCAAGGAGCTTGTAGACGCCTGCCATGCGAGAGGGATCCGCGTCTTGCTCGATGGCGTGTTCAACCATTGCGGCCATACCTTCAAGCCTTATCTCGACGTGCTGGCTAAAGGAGAGGAATCGCGTTATGCGAACTGGTTCCATATCCGGCAGTGGCCGCTGACGGTGGAAGACGGCATCCCTACTTACGACACCTTCGGCTTTGAACCGATCATGCCCAAGCTCAATACCGGGAATCCCGAGGTCAGAGCCTACCTGCTGAACGTGGGTCGTTACTGGATCGAAGAGATGGGGATCGACGGCTGGCGGCTCGATGTGGCCAATGAAGTCGACCATCAGTTCTGGCGGGACTTCCGCAGGGAAGTGAAGCAGGCCAATCCGTCAGCCTATATCCTGGGGGAGATCATGCACGATTCGATGCCTTGGCTGCAGGGCGACCAGTTCGATGCGGTGATGAACTATCCTTTCACCAACATCCTGCTCGACTTTTTTGCCCGCCGGCTGACGAATGCCGACCAGTTCGCCAACTCCATCCACAAGCAGCTCGCCAGTTATCCGCAGCAGATCACCGAGGTCGCCTTTAACCTGCTGGGCAGCCATGACACGACAAGACTGTTGACGCTGTGCGGCGGCAATGTCCAACGGATGAAGCTTGCCGTCTTGTTCCAGCTGACCTTCCAAGGTACACCCTGCATCTACTACGGGGATGAAGTGGGACTGGACGGGGAATACGACCCGCACAACCGCAAGTGTATGGAGTGGGATCCGGCCAAGCAAAACAAGGACTTGTATGCGTTCTTCCGCCGCATGATTGCATTGCGCAAATCCTATGCAGCCCTGCGCGGAAGCGGCATCCAATTCCTGCCGATTGCCGGGCATCCGCAGCTGCTCGTGTATGAGCGATGGGATGAAACGGACCGCTTCCTGTTCGTCCTCAACAATGCCGATGAGCAGGTGTCCGTGACCATACCCGCCGCAGAGCATGTGCCGTGGTATATGCTCGACAACGAGACCTCCGCCCCGGCCGGGCAAGGCGCGATCCCTCTGACTCTGCCGCCTTACGGTTACCGTATTCTGCGTACCCCTGCAGCTTCGGATCAGGCGGATAATCTGGAAACTATTTTTTCAGTTGACAAATAATAGATGATCCTTTTACAATGAAAACGCAACCAATGCGGCCAATGATCTTCTGTTCATAGCCTGCCGGTTGTGCAAATGCCAGACAATCACAATTTGAGGGCGCTGTATTCTCTGTCCGTAGCGGACCGGGAACAACCCCGTGATCTTCTCAGTGAAGATTGCGGGGTTGTTTGTATTGTGCTCCTGGAGGAAGGATGGTGAAACCAACCAAGCAATCGCATGGCCAGTCCGTTGCAGTCGGGTTTAACATGCAGGTTTTATTGCATTCCAACAATCCAACTATGCTGAAAGGTGGTTTACCCTGATGAAATTAGTCGCAAATAAGCTGTTCGCCAAGTGGCTGCTCACCCTCGCTCTTATCGCCGGACTTGTACTGCCTGTGTTCCCGGTTGCCGAAGTTCACGCCGCTCCCGATACCTCGGTCCTTAACAAGCAAGGCTTCTCTACCGATGTCATCTACCAGATCTTCACCGACCGGTTCTCGGACGGCAATCCGGCCAACAATCCGACCGGCGCTGCCTTCTCTGCCGGCTGTACGAATCTCCGGGTATATTGCGGCGGCGACTGGCAAGGGATTATTAACAAGATTAATGACGGGTACTTCGCCGGTATGGGCGTCACTGCCCTCTGGATCTCCCAGCCCGTGGAGAATATCTACAGCGTCATCAACTATGCAGGCGTCAACAACACAGCCTACCACGGCTACTGGGGCCGCGACTTCAAGAAGACCAACCCCGCTTACGGCACGATGACCGACTTCCAGAACCTGATCAATACCGCGCATGCCAACGGCATCAAGATCGTCATCGACTTCGCGCCCAACCATACGTCCCCGGCCATGGAGACCCAGCCGACATTTGCAGACAACGGCAGACTCTATGATAACGGCACGCTGGTAGCCGGCTATACCGGCGACACCAACGGCATCTTCCATCACAACCTTGGTACCGACTTCTCTTCCCTGGAGGACGGCATCTATAGGAACCTCTACGACCTGGCAGATATCAATCATCATAACAACACGACGGATGCCTATTTCAAGGACGCGATCAAGCTCTGGCTGGATATGGGCATCGACGGCATCCGTGTGGACGCCGTCAAGCATATGCCGCTCGGCTGGCAGAAGAACTGGATGTCCTACATTTACAATTACAAGCCGGTCTTCACGTTTGGCGAATGGTTCCTCGGTGTCAACGAGAACGATCCGGCCAACGTCCACTTCGCCAATGAGTCGGGCATGAGCCTGCTGGACTTCCGCTTCAATCAAAAGGTCCGCCAGGTGTTCCGCGACAACACGGATAATATGTATGGCCTGGACGCGATCGCCTCCACCGGAGCCGACTACACCCAGATCAATGACCAGGTGACCTTCATCGACAATCACGATATGGACCGTTTCACGCTCGGCAGCAATAGCCGCCGGCTCGAGCAGGCACTGGCCTTCACGCTCACCTCGCGGGGAGTTCCGGCGATCTATTACGGCACAGAGCAATATCTTGCTGGCAATGGAGATCCCGACAACCGTCCGTTCATGAACAGCTTCTCCACCGCCACGACCGCTTACAATGTGATCGGCCGTCTGGCCCCGCTGCGCAAATCCAATCCGGCTATCGCTTACGGCAGCACGCAGCAGCGCTGGATCAACAATGATGTGTATGTGTATGAGCGCAAATTCGGCAGCAGTGTCGCTGTCATCGCCATCAATCGCAGTACAACCTCGGCGGCTACGATCAGCGGCTTGACCACCTCGCTGCCGGCAGGCACCTACACCGATGTACTCGATGGGCTGCTCAGCGGCGTCAGCATCACAGCCGGCAGCACAGGGGGCGTCTCATCCTTCAACCTGCCGGCGGGCGGCGTCGGCGTATGGCAGTATACGACCGCCCAGACGACGCCTGTCATCGGCAACGTCGGCCCGGATCTCGGCAAAGCCGGCACGACGGTGACGATCGACGGTCGCGGCTTCGGCAGCACGAAAGGCACCGTCTATTTCGGAACGACTGCGGTTACGGGAGCGAACATCACCCAATGGGAGGATACTCAGATCAAGGCGATTGTTCCGAACATCACGGCGAACAAATATAACGTGAGCGTGCGAAACGCAGCTGCTGTGGACAGCAACAGCTACAGCAACTTCAATCTCCTTTCAGGGGATCAGATATCCGTCCGGTTCATCATCAACAATGCCAACACGGTGCTTGGCGAGAATGTCTACCTGGTCGGCAATACGGCAGAACTGGGCAGCTGGGACCCAGCCAAGGCGATCGGACCGATGTTCAATCAGATCATCACCTCGTATCCGACATGGTACTATGATGTCAGCGTCCCTGCCGGAACGCCGCTGCAGTTCAAATTCATCAAGAAAAATGGCACCGTCGTCACCTGGGAAGGCGGCAGCAACCACACCTACACCACGCCAACCAGCGGCGTCGGCACTGTCAATGTGAACTGGCAGCCGTAGAATTCATAACCGAATAGATTGTACCCTTGCAATAACAAAAGCTGCCGGACCAAGCCCAGTGCCTGGTCCGGCAGCTTTTATTGGCTGCGGTTGGGTCCGCAATTTGTAGTTCCAGAGGAGCAATTGCATAATATTCACCTTCCATGCTCACATCGGACCCGCAATGTTAGCAAATAATCGGGCTGCCGCGCCGCTTCCCTCTTGCAGATAATCACTGCCATTGACATCATAGCCCAGCCAGACCGCTGCGGTCAGCTCAGCAGTATAACCGGCGAACCACAGATCGCGATTGGCTCCCTCCGGGGCGCCTTCCATATCCAGTTGCGTCGTGCCGGTCTTGCCTGCCGCCCAGACTGGGAGCTGAGCGCCTCTGCCCGTCCCCCGCTCCACTACCTGGCGCAGCATTGCCGTCATGTCACGGGCTGTGCCCTCCGTCATCATCGGCGTGCCGGCAGCGAGATGGGCGTAGACGATGTTGCCTTCGTCGTCGCGGATTTCCCGGATGGCATGCGTCTCGTGCAATACGCCTTGATCGGCAAAGGCGCTGTACGCCTGGGCCATCACTAGCGGCGACACGCCCTCCCGCATCCCGCCCAGCGCTGTCGCCAGATCTCCGCCTCCCACAATACATAATCGATGTAAGCAGCGTAACGACCTGAAGCCGCTCCCGTAGCGGCTGGCGAATCGCCATCTTGGGCTGCGGCCGCTCGCATTTGTTCATCCGTGATGATGTCTTGCTGATGCATGCGGCTGAGGACCAGTTGGCGTCTCGTCTTGTTGCGCTCGTACCCGTCGACCGGATTGTAGACGGAGGGGCCCTTGGGGATCGCTGCCAGCGAAGCCATCTGCCACAGCTCCAGCCGCCCCAGATCGTCTATGCCATAGTAACGCTTGGCAGCAGCCCGCACCCCGTATTGCCCCCGTCCCATATAGACGTGATTCAAGTACAGTCGGCAGCAGCATTACGCAGCAGCTGGCCCGCAGTGTTCCCTCCTTGTCGAGCCAGGCCTCCCCGCCCCATGACAAGTACAGCCACAGTCCAGCTCCCGCGACAAGACCTGCCAGTGTCAGGTCAAATGCCCAGTGTAGGATATAGCGGGAGCGAAATCGGGACAGCGCCCCGCCCAAGCCGAACCGTGCCCTCACAATTTCCGCTCCACGCCGTCTGCCTCAAGACGCCCCGTCCGCTTCCGGGACCAGGCTTCGACCTGGTCTTTGATCTTATTGGAGCGCAGGAAGAACAGCACAAGAAAGAGGCCTCCCGTAGTCATCAACAAGGCGTCTAAGAACTGCAGACGAATACGATTAAAGCTCATGGCAGGATACGCCCTTTCGTTACAGTAGATAGCTGCATTGTAACGGATAAATCTTAACTTTATGCATCTAATCCCCTTAACGAAAGCTTAATGAGTCAACTTCTCCCGAAATCGAAAATTTCACTACTTTCCTGTCACAAGTACTTGTTGAAGTAATTAGGCCATTAATAAAGGAGGCTAGCCTCGAGTGTGATATAACGTAAGCTGCGAAAGTTGAGTTAATGATATAATAGGAGGAAAAATCGGCCTGTGCAGCACAGCACCGGGAACAGGAGAGAATATAGTTGGAATTTTCACTTAGTCGAATCGAAAATAAAGTGGAGTTTTTTCAGGCCTATGATCTGAAAACATTAGAGCAGCGCATCGATACCCAGATCGAGAACAACAAAGCGTTGATGCTCGATGTCGCTTCCGTTCAGCATCAAGCAATATTTGATCCCAATGCATCCAAGATCGTCTATAGCGCAGTCGTTCATTTCAAAGCAAAGCTGTGAGGGGTACGGGAAGGGACGGACTGTCCCTTCCCTATGGTCTCATCAAGCGAACCGGTACACCTTAAAATCCCCGTTAGCTGAAGATAACCGCAAGATATTGCCATCCTCCGGTATCCCCTCGAAAAAAGCGCCGATCGCTCCGGTCGTACACCGGAAACCTGCAATCAAAATGTTCCAATCCTTTGCAGCTGCACCACCACGAAGCTTCAAATCTTGCATAAAATCAAACACACGGCGCATAAAGCTTTTGACGTCTTCCACACCAGCGTAATGGCGAGGAGGGCCCCCTTGAAACTGACGTAACGTCATCTTGTATAATGATCCGCAGGAGGGGAATTGATCTATGGTACCTATACACGAACTAGCAAAACAGACCGGCATCACGGTACGAACACTCCGTTATTACGACCAGATCGGACTGGTGAAGCCTCGCGGCAAGACGGAGGGCGGACATCGGCTGTACGGCGAGGAAGAGATCAAGCAGCTGCAGCAGGTGCAGTTTCTGAAGTCGATCGGCTTCCGGCTCCAGGAGATCGGGACGATCCTTAGCGATCCGAAATGGGACTGGTCCAGCAGGCTCCGCAAGCAGATGACCTATATCCGGGAGGAGCAGCAGAAGCTGGCGGCGATGGAGGCGGCGCTGCGCGGCGTCATGCACAGCGAGACGATCGAAGGCGAGGTCTCGCTGTCCTCGATTGAGCAGCTGATCCAGCTGTCGGGCCAGAGCGCCGAGCAGAAACAGCGCTATCGCAGCCAGTTGTTCGACGATCAGGAGCTGGCGCTGTGGGAGCGGCTGCCGAGCGTCAGCCGAGACGATCCCGACTCGCTGGAGTGGATCGCTCTGATCGGTCAATTGAAACGGCTGCTGGCCGATGGAGCCGAGCCAGCTGGAGCTTCCGTACAGCGCATCATCCGCAGTATGAACGATAAGACGCAAGAAACGTTTGGGGATGCCCCTGAATTTCTCGATAAATTGTGGTCCGCCCGCACCTCGCCGGAAGCATCGAGGCGGCTACAGCTGTATCCGCTCGACCCGCCGCTGCTGGCCTTCATCGAAGCTGCCTATGCCGTCTTTGCGCAGGAGACCTCGCAGAAAGGGGACGAGCAATGATAATACCTGCTGCTTATCTCCTCATGGCCGGTCTGTCACTGGCCGCCCTTGTCGTCTTAGTTGTTATCCAACGCCGGCAGAGACTTGCTTCCTTCATTGGCAGGATCAGTTGGATCGCCATCAGCTTTTATTTCGTCGCCGAATATGTGGTGACCCGGGCTACGACCGCTCCATTTGATCCGCTCCAGCAGCCGATGAGCGATCTCGGCGTGACGGTCTGCGGAGAGCATGCCTATCTCTTGGCCGATTATGCGATTTGCTCCCCTATGCATCTCACGATCAATTGGGCGTTCACACTCGCAGGTCTGACTACGATCGCCGGTGCCCTGAGCTTGCGCTACTGGCTGCCGTCGCTGAAGAAGACCAGGGCTGCAGCCGTCCTGTGGATCATCTACGGCCTGAGCAATATCGCGGCTGGCATCGTACCCGCTGACATCGATTTCTGGATACACACGCTGGGCTCGCTCCCAAGCATGATCGTGCAGATCCCCGCCCTCATCCTGATCGCGCTGACGCTGCGGAAGGACAGACCATGGCTGGCGCTGTGGACCTGGGCGTCCGCAGCGGTGACGACCGCTTCCCTCTTACTGCTATTCGTGCAGCTCGGTCCCATCGACCTGTCTGGCGGCCTGCTGCAGCGCGTTCTCTACGCCTCGGTCTACCTGTGGATGAGCGTGACAGCGATTGTGCTTTGGCGCACGGACGGGCAGCACAAAGCCGGGTAACTCATACTTTATCAAAAACCAAGCATGCCACTATAGAAGAACATGCGATTAGTTGCGCAAAAAACACCCGAACGCCACAAATGGCGAATCGGGTGTCAAGCTTCTCGGCTGCCGGATCAGGATTACTGTTGTGCAGCCAGATGCTCCTCCAGCCGGTCCCACGTTTCGGTGATGCCCTGCTCCATGCCCATATCAAGGACTGTTTTCAGGCCTTCAGCAGAAGCGTAAACGGCCCGATTGACAAGCTTGGTGCCACCATCATGATCCTCGAAACTGATCGTAATCTCGGTTGCAGGCATCTCCGGATTCTCGTTCCCTTCCGCATCGGAGAAGTAATCGGTGTAGTCGATCTTCTCGCCCGCCACGATCTCGCGATAGACCCCTTTTCCCCAGGACTCCATTCCGTAAAAATCGCCTAATGCTTTGTCTTCGCATTTCATACAGTAATGCCATACCCCGCCGGGACGAAAATCGATGTCACAGACAGTCAGTGCCCATCCGCGCGGCCCCCACCATTGCTTCAGATGCTCGGCCTCAGAGAATGCTTGAAATACCAGCTCGCGCGGTGCCTGGAACACTCGCTCCAAAATCAGAACATTTCCTTCAACCCGGCTTATCATTTTGTTTGTCATTGTTATTCCTCCCAAAGGATATTTGTGTTCTAGGTCCCGTCCGGCTTCGTCCGTGCACTGCCGTCACTGTTTTGTTCTTGCAGACGTTTCAAATACAACTCCAAATTGTCGAACCGCTCTTCCCATATGTCCCGGTACGAATCCAACCACGCATGCAACTGTCTGAACGGCTCCGCTCGCAGCCGGTACTCCCTTCGGTTGGCGATCGCCTCTACCTCGACCAACCCCGATTCCAATAGCACTTTCAGATGTTTGGAAGCTTGCGGCTGGCGCATCTCCAGACGCTTCGCGATGTCACCGACCGTCATGGGGCCGAGTGCCAGCAGTTCTATGATGCGCAGCCGGTTGGTCTCGGACAAAGCACTGAACGTTGTTGTATCCATACTCACCATCTCCTTGGCACCGTAACAACTACTCTCCGTTTGCAGCGGAGGCCGGACCGATTTCTCACCTCGCCTTGGGTTCGTGTTCTTGATGAAACAAATATACCACGAAAGGAATATTCCTGTAAAGGAATATTCTGAATAAAATTTGGGGCTGGCTCTCTCATGCTATAATGGAGCCAGCTATTACACTGGGAGCGGAGGGAAGTATATGCTGTTTAAAAAAGACAAGGAATTGAACCGCTACAGCAAAGAGGGGACGATATACCGTATCGAGCTCGTACGGATCGGAGACGACCCCCGAGAAACGCTCAGAGAAGATACGCAGCTCGATGCAGCGCAGTACGCGGAACTGCAGGAGCGCCTTGCACGGCTGGATCGGGCCTCCGCGCAGGCCCCTGGACGACTGTATTTCTGCAGTTGATCGCCCGTCATCCGGGTGTAAGGGCGGGTGACCTGGCCGGTGAGATTGGCTGGGATACCGACAAACTGAAGCTGAATGTGAGGAAACTCAAGAACCTTGGCCTGACGATCAGCCTCGGCACAGGCTACCGCATCTCACCGCGCGGACAAGCGTACATGGACCAGGCCGAACTCTAAAGCTACGCTTCGCCCCACCTCCGTACGCCACCAGTTGCCCGCAGCGATGAACCCGCTCCGGCTGCGCTCGGCTGGTTCGTCTCTGTACCCGAGGAGGATGCCGGTTCAGGCCTGCCTTCTCTATCACCTGGGCTGAGACGGTTGCTGGCTCTTGGCCCAGCTAGACGCCGACGGTATTCTGCTCCTGCGCAGCCGCAACTGGGCATCGGGCTGAAGCGCCGTCTTCAGGAAAGCTCTCATCCTTTAACCGTGATGCCGGACAACTGTCTGTGTCCTCGCGATTGACTGCCCATGTCGACGGGTTGGTCGTATCCGGGATACCTCCCGCCAGAATGGCCTGATATTCGCGGGCTTTTACTTCCAAATGGGCAACGCGGGCCTTCGCTTCTTCCAGCTGGATTAGCGCTGCTTCCCTATATTCCATCATGAGTGCGAAACGTTGCGGAACCGTCGAATCGCCTTCGAGGCAGAGATCGACGTACGTTTTGATGTCTTCAATCGGCAGCCCCGTCTGCTTGAGGCATTTGATGCCGTACAGCCAATTGATCGATTCTTCGTCGAACAACCGAATGTTGTTTTTGTTGCGCTGCACGCTCGGCACCAGACCCTTGTCTGTGTAGAAACGCACCGCGTGCTCCGTAAGCCCCGTAATCCGGGCAGCCTCTTGGACCGTATACATCCGAATTCCTCCCTGAAAAAAAAGTGACACAACCGGCTTGACTTCGTGTTACACGAAGGCGTTAGTCTTATTTTACCGCAAACCGGCGGGAAACGGAATCCGGCAGTGGTGCCCGGAAATCGGACTTGCGGATTACACTAGAACCAGGGAGGAATTACAATGCAGACTGTTACCTTGAACAATGGAGTGAAAATGCCGATTATCGGCTTTGGCGTCTACCAGGTTCCCGATGCTAAGCAATGTGAGAATACGGTGTATGAAGCGCTGACGGCCGGTTATCGTCTGATCGATACCGCCGCCGGTTATCTGAACGAGGAAGCGGTAGGACACGCGATCAAGCGCAGCGGCGTGCCGCGGGAAGAGCTGTTCATCACGACCAAGCTCTGGGTTCAGGATGCCGGCTACGAGAGTGCCAAGCTGGCGTTTGCCAAGTCTCTGAAAAAGCTGCAGCTCGATTACCTCGATCTGTACCTCATCCACATGCCGTTCGGCGACTACTACGGCGCATGGCGGGCGATGGAGGAGCTGTACCGCGAAGGCAGGATCAAGGCAATCGGCGTCAGCAACTTCCTGCCCGACCGTCTGATGGATCTCATCGCCCATAACGACATCGTGCCTGCGGTCAATCAGATCGAAACGCATCCGTTCCAGCAGCAGATCAATAGCGCTGCTTTTATGAAAGAGCATGGGGTACAGCACCAGTCGTGGGCCCCGTTCGCCGAAGGACGCAACAACTTGTTCAGCAATGACAGGCTGACCGAAATTGCGCACAAGCATAGCAGATCCGTCGCTCAGGTTGTGCTGCGCTGGCTTGTCCAGCGTGATATCGTCGTGATTCCAAAATCCGTACACAAAGAGCGGCTTATCGAGAACTTCACTATTTTCGATTTCGAGCTGGGCGCGGAAGATATGACTTTGATTTCTTCTCTCGATGCAGGGGAAAGTCTTTTCTTGTCGCTTGCTGACCCGGAAGTAGCCAAGATGATGGGCAGTTGGAAAGTCGATCTGTAACCGTTGATCCGTCGCTAATGTCGACATATATAACGACACGCCAATAAACGGGCCCCGCAGCGGAAGCATCTTCCATGCTGCGGGGCCCGTATGCATACGGCCGCCGGGTACGCCTGTGCCTACCTACTCGGCGACCTACCAACCTTCTCTTGTCCTGCCCCTGCCTGACCATCTTCCTCCAGAGACGCATAGTACGTCTTCAGATCATCATGATGCGTCCGGCGGTCCATTGGCACCCGGGTGCGGTAAGCTGACCGGGCAATCATCAGAGCGGCGACCGGTGTCGTGAGCACCACGAAGATGATGACCAGCAGCAGCTTCCACACCGCCCAGCCGTGGCTGTAAGCAAAGTAGATGAACGATGCGCCCATCAGGAAGACTACTGCAGTTACAGAGCTCTTGCCCGTCGCATGAAGCCGCGAATAGACATCCGGCAGCCGGATCAGACCGATGGCGGCAATGATACTGAACAAGCCTCCGATCACAGCAAGGACAGCGATTAACCACTCAGTCGCGCTCAAACAGATCCCCCCTCTCCAGGAAAATCGCCAGCGCCGCCGAGCCGGCAAACGCCAGCAAACCTACGACAAGGATAATCTCCGTATAAGCCGTCGTATCCTGCACGACCATCAAAATCCCTACAAAACCAATCAGCAGCATCCCCAGCGTGTCCAGGGCCGCGATCCGGTCGGCCAACGTCGGCCCGGCAAATACACGGTAGCTGCAAAGCAGCGCCGACAACAGAATCATCATCAGGACGCCCGTCAAAATCAGATTAAGCATGGCCTCGCGTCACCTCCATGATCCGCCTCTCGAATGTGTTCTTCACTTCGATGATGGCAGCCTCCCGATCTTGAACATCGAGATAATGCACAAAGATCCGGTCCCCTTCCCGCGAGAACTCCATCGACAGCGATCCCGGCGTCAGCGTGATGCAGGCGGCAAACAAGGCACGCTCCAGAGAGGACTCCAGCCGTGTCGGCACCTCCAGAATAGCCGGCGTGATGTTCAGCTTCGGACGCAATACAATCTTCATTACAACCCAATTGGCAATCGCGATCTCACGGATCAATACGACGAGCAGCAGCCATGCAGCCCAGACACGGCTCGTGTACATCTTATGGCCCCGCCATCTTGCCACCAGCAAGGCTACGAGCAAGCCGGCCAGGAATCCCATCAGGGCGTCGCCAAAGGTGAAGCTGTTTCGCAGCAGCATCCAAGCAGCGGCGATGCCCAGGTTCAATACGATCTGATACAGCATGGCCTCTACTCCTTCATCACAGTTTGGATGTAGCCCTCGGGATTCAACAGCTCCTCGGCGATCATCTCGGTATAAGCGAAGAATGGCTGCGCCCCAAACCCAAGTACAAATGTCAGCACGACCAGCAGGCTGACTGGCAGCAAGAGCTTGCCGACGGGACGTCTGGCCTGCTCCTCGTTATGCTTCTGCCCCCCCCAGAAGGCGCTCATGAAGATCTTCATGACTACCAGCAGCGTCAAGAGCCCGACAATAAGCGAGACAGCGGCGATAAGATAGCTCTCCTCCTGGAAAGCAGCAGTGATCAACGCGAATTTTCCGAAAAAGCCGCTCAGCGGCGGGATGCCCGCAATGGACAGCGCCAGGATGAGAAAGAACCAGGCCATATACGGATGCGTCCGCATCAGTCCGCCCATTTTATTAAGATCTGTCGTGCCTGTCACCTTCTGCGCCGCTCCCGCGAGCAGCAGCAGTCCCGTCTTGATGAGGATATGGTGGGCGATATAGAAGATCGCTCCGGCCAGCGCCAGCTTCGTGAACAGCCCCAGGCCCATGACCATATAGCCTAGATGGCTGATGATGTTATAGGCGAGTATCTTTTTGAAATCAGCTTTGGCTACGGCCCCAAGCACGCCGAACAGCATCGTCAGACCAGCCACCCATAGCATCAAGTTATGGTGCGTGAACCCGATATCATGATTGAAGATTAGTGTAAATACACGGATCATCGCATACACGCCTACCTTGGTCAGCAAGCCGCCGAACAAGGCCATGACGACGGCAGGCGGCCCATAATAGGAACGCGGCAGCCAGAAGTAGAGCGGGAACAACGCACCCTTGATCGCAAAGACCAGGAAGAACAGGATCGCGATGACTTGCAGGATGCCTGTCTGCTCCACCTCGCCGATCCGCTGCGCCAGTTGCGCCATATTCACTGTGCCTACCACGCCATACAGGTACCCTACAGCGATCAGAAACAGCAAGGACGAGCACACATTGATGATCGCGTACTTCATCGTCTCCCGCAGCTGATACTTGGTCCCCCCGATAACCATAAGTGCGTATGACGCCAGCAGCATCACCTCGAAGAACACAAACAGGTTGAACAAGTCACCTGTCAGGAACGAACCGTTCACACCGGTCAGCAGGAAGAAGAAAAACGGATAGAAATAATATCGTTCCCGCTCGGGGTGAATCGTGGCGAAGGAATAGAACAAGCAGACCAGCCCGACGATGGAGGTCAGAACAACCATCATCGCCGCCAGATTGTCGGCTGCCAGGATGATCCCGAACGGCGCCTGCCAGCCGCCGACAGCGAGCGTCTTCATCCCGTTCG
Source organism: Paenibacillus jepli (assembly GCF_047238105.1). Taxonomy (NCBI): domain Bacteria; kingdom Bacillati; phylum Bacillota; class Bacilli; order Caryophanales; family Paenibacillaceae; genus Paenibacillus; species Paenibacillus jepli. Next base: position 4,538,881 of record NZ_JBDFMD010000001.1, on the reverse strand, counting down.
TATAGATGTCTGCGGCAATATACACCGACAGGATCAGCAGCACTATCATCATGATGCTCGCCACGATGCGCTGCAGCCTATGACGCTTCGAGAATAGGATCAACAGTGCTCCTGTCACGAAAGGCAACAGGATCGGAAGCATAATTACGTTACTCATTTTTTTCACCTCGCAGCTGCTCCAGATCTTCCGTATCATGGGCTTTGTATGTGCGGTAAGCCAGGACGATCAGGAACGCTGTCAGGCCGAAGCTGATGACGATAGCGGTCAGGATCAGCGCTTGCGGCAGCGGGTCGGTCGCTGCCGTGCCGCTCACATCGAGCAGGGGAGGCGCGCCTTCGCGCAGGCCGCCCATCGTCAGCAGCATCAAGTGCACGCCGTGGGAGAGCAGCATCAGCGCTCCAACCACCTTGAGCAGGCTGCGGGAGAGCAGCAGATAGGTACCTACTCCCAGCAGCACGCCGATGACGACAAACATGATCAATTCCATTAGTCTTCATCCTCCGCAATCGTTACTGTAGCCGCCATCGTCGCACCGACCACAACGAGATAGACGCCAAAATCAAAAGGTATGGCCGTTGTCAGCTCCATCTTGCCTAGCAGCGGAAGCGTGACATAGTCAAAATACTGCGTAATAAACGCGTCGCCGGCGAGCAAGCCTATCGTGCCTACCGTTACCGCTACCAGCAGTCCCACCGAGATTACGACAGGATACGACAAGCGCAAGACGCGCTCGGTCTCCTTGGCTCCAAAAAACATGTACATCAGCACAATTGCGCTGGCGGTCATAAGACCGCCGATGAAGCCGCCGCCCGGGCGATTGTGTCCGGCAAAGAACAGATACCAGGAAAAGGCCAGCAGCAGGCAGATTACGACCGTAATCCAAACCCGCTGCATGACATCATGCTCGCGTGTGTATCTCATACGTCTTCGCCTCCCTTGAACCGATGCTTGACCATCATGACAATAGCCAGCCCGACGATGCCGAGCACCAGAATCTCCAGCAGCGTATCCAGCGCCCGGAAATCGACGAGGATGACGTTGACCATATTTTGGCCGCCGCCGAGCTCATACGTATTTTCCTTGAAGAAGTCCGAGATCGACGCAAACCCATGCTCTGTGCGGGAGCTGTAGGCGCTGACGCCGATCAGGAAAGCACCGATCCCTACCGTGCTGGCGATGATAAGCTTGAGCGCTCGGCTGAAGACCGGGATACGTTCGGCGGTCATCTCCGGCATCCGCCGGAAAGCAAGCAGCAGCAAGATGACGGTCACCGTCTCCACCAGCAGCTGTGTAAGCGCCAGATCCTGCGCGCTGAAGATGGCGAAGAGCAGCGAGATCATCAGACCTACAACACCGAGCACGATAATGAACGAGATCCGGTCTTTGACCCATAGAAGCGCACACGTTGCGATGATCATGAGCAGCGACACGCCATAGACATAGGGCGGCGCTTCGCCGAAGATCGCCTCCGGCATCACGAAGCTGTCAGCGCGGAAGAAGACGTACGCGATCAGGCCGATCGTAAAGATCAGCATATAGACCAGATAATCGCGCAGTCTGCCTGTCATCTGCAAACCCGTTACTTTCTCTGAGCCCGTGACAAGAGTCTCAAGTCCGCCGTCGTACAGCTTGTTCAGCGGATCTCGCTCGCGCTTGAAAAAGGTCCAACCAGCCATGCGAGGCAAGCTGAAGTACAATAATACCCCCAACCCCACAACGCCAGCAGACATCAACAGCTCTATGTTGAAGCCGTGCCACAGATACAATTTGAAGGCATACACCTCCGGATTCAGAGCAGGCAGGATAGACGCCACGGCGGGCTGGATCAGCCCCGGCACCATCAGGTTCGGGAACAGCCCCAGCAGCAGCACAAGCGCAGCCAGAATGACCGGGCTGACCAGCAGTCCCACCGGCGCCTCGTGCACAGGAGCATCGAAATTGCCCGGATTGAACTTGCCCGTAAAGGCTCGCAGCAGCATGATCGCGCAGTAGCCGAAGGTGAAGATACTGGCCGCCCACCCGATAACTGCCACCCAGAGCATCGCGGATCCGCCCGGGAGCTCCTGCAGCGAGATCATCGCCGTAAAGAACATCTCTTTACTGATAAATCCGTTGAATGGCGGGAGCCCGGCCATCGCAGACAGACCGAAGAGCGCGACCGTAAACGCGATCGGCATTACGGTCATCAAGCCCCCGAGCCGGCGGATATCCCGCGTGCCTGTCTCGTGGTCGATGATGCCGACAGTCATGAACAAGCTCCCTTTGAAGGTCGCATGGTTGATCAGATGGACCATCGCCGTCACCACCGCAGCGGCATATACACGCTGCATCTCTTCGCCTCCGACGAACATCGCCGCCGAGCCGATGCCCAGCAGCATCATGATCAGACCAAGCTGGCTGATCGTGGAGAAAGCGAGGATGCCTTTGAGATCATACTGTCTAACCGCCGATACGGATCCCCAGCACAACGTCACCAGACCGGTGATCAACAGCGTCCAGAACCAGGCCTCCGATGCCCCGAAGACAGGCATCATGCGGGCGACCAGGTAGATACCCGCTTTGACCATGGTCGCCGAGTGCAGATAGGCGCTGACCGGAGTCGGCGCTTCCATCGCATCCGGCAGCCAGATGTGGAACGGAAATTGGGCTGACTTCGTAAAGGCGCCGAGCAGCACCAGCACCATCGCCGGGTAAAAGAGCGGACTGGCGAGCAGGCTGTCCGCTTGGGCGATCAACGCCTGGATACTGAAGGTTCCTGACTCTACATATAGCAGGACAAAGCCCGCCATCATCGCAAAGCCGCCGAACACCGTGATGAGCATCGACTTGCGGGCGCCGTAGATCGAACGCTCACGGTCGTACCAAAAAGCGACCAGCAGTGAAGAACTGAGGGAGGTCAGCTCCCAGAATACATACAAGATAATCAGATTGTCCGAAAGCACGATGCCCAGCATCGCCCCCATGAACATCAGCAGATAGAAATAAAAATGATGCAGCTTCTCCTTGCGCGAATCCAGATAAAAGATCGAGTATAAGACGACAAGCGTGCCTACACCTGTGATCAGAAGAGCAAACAGCAGGCCCAGGCCATCGACATAAACGTCAAAAGATATACCCAGTGAAGGCACCCAGGAGAGCTCACGAAGGATCGTCTCCCCCCGTCCAATCCCGGGCAAGTGTGTCGCGAAGTACGAAAACAACGCGGCCGGAATAAGCAGCATGACCCAGCCGATCTGCCTTGAACGTGTCCATCTGAACAGTACAGGGAGCAGAAGTGCGACTAGAAAAGGTGCCATAATTGCCAAGTGCAGCACAGATTAACTCCCCTTCTCAAATGATATTTATTGCAAAGCTTTCCATATTTCGAACGTTCTTATCCATTTTCCCCGCCTTTCGACAAAACCTTCCTAAAGCAGCTCAAAAACAACCGTTCACCTCCAAAATAAGGGAGTCTCCAGAAAAAAACGCAAAAAGAGCCCGCTGTTGGCAGGCTCCTCCGGTTCGTGCAGTATACAATTCATATTGACTGTTCAATAGTTTACAGCTTGTTGGTTGTTTTGTAAAGTCCGACTTTAGGATACGAAATCCATTGACATTTGTAACTTGATTTATTACAGTTGCCTAATGCGTTAACTCATCTTCAAATTATCTACTGGAAGGATTGCTGCACCATGACCAACAACCCGCACCCGATCCGTTTTGCCCTCCTGCTGGGCATGATGTCCGCCCTTGGTCCGCTGACGATCGACATGTATTTGCCCGCATTTCCCGCGATCGCCACCGATTATAATACCACAGCATCCCTGGTGCAGTTCAGCCTCACGGCCTGTCTGCTCGGTCTCGGAGTAGGTCAGCTGTTCACGGGACCGCTGAGCGACGTCAAAGGCCGGCGCAAGCCTGTCCTCATCTTCATCTTCTTGTATATGTTGGCTTCCGTCGCCTGCGCCTTCGCGCCGACGATCGAGCTGTTCATCGCCGGACGCTTCTTGCAGGGACTAGCCGCCTCTGCCGGGATCGTCATCTCGCGGGCGATCGTCCGCGACGTCTATCACGGGAAAGAGCTGACCACCTACTTCTCGCTGCTCGTCCTCGTCGGCAATCTGGTGCCGATCCTGGCACCGATGTTCGGCAGCGGTGTCCTGCTCTACACCGATTGGCGCGGGGTCTTCCTCGTCCTCGGCGTGATCGCGTTCCTGCTGCTGATCATCGTCACCCTGCGCCTGCAGGAGACGCTGCCGGTAGAGCGGCGCGTGCCCGCCAATCTCGGCCAGACGTTCCGCAACTTCGCCGATCTGCTTCGGGACCGCCAGTTTGCCGGCTACGCGCTCACGCAAGGGCTGATGATCGCCGGCGTGTTCGCATATGTCGCAGGCACGCCGTTCGTCTATCAGTCGATCTATGGCGCGTCGCCGCAGCTGTTCAGCATCCTGTTCGGGGCGAACGGCATCGGCCTGATCATCGGCAGCCAGATGGTCGGCCGGCTCGCGCACCGGATATCCGAGCTGACCTTCATGAAGGTCGGTCTGATGATCGCCGGTGTCTCCAGCGCCTCGATGCTGGTGGCGGTGCTGCTGCACGGTCCATTGTTCATGATTGTCGTGCCAATGTTCTTCTTCGTCGGCTCCATCGGCATGGTCGCCACCTCATCCTTCGCGCTCGCCATGGCGACCAAGAGCCATGTCGCCGGCAGCGCCTCGGCGCTCCTGGGGCTGCTCCCCTTCGCCTTGGGCTCCATCGTCTCTCCGCTGGTCGGCATCGCCGGCGAGACCACGGCCGTGCCGATGGGCGCAGTCATCCTGGCGACGAGTCTGCTGGCGCTGCTGGCCTTCTATGGTCTGGCCAGGCCCGGTTCCGGCACCGCCTCGTCGGGCCAATAGGCTGGTCGCAGCACAAGCCGCATCCGTATAATACGCAGATGCGCCTGCTTGCTAGTCACGACTTGTGTTGACGCCACAACCCCGGCTCCAGATCCAGCAGATCGCGCACATCCTGCTCGGTGAGGACGCCAGATGCGCCCTCGCCGGGCTCGATGATCTCGGCGATGAGCGCTTTTTTCTTTTGCTGCAGCTCGTACATCTTCTCCTCCACCGTTCCCCGCGCCAGCAGCCGGATCACCTGGACGACCCGCTTCTGGCCGATCCGGTGGGCCCGGTCCTCCGCTTGCTGCTCTACGGCCGGATTCCACCAGAGATCGTACAGCACCACCGTGTCCGCGCCAGTCAGATTAAGTCCGGTGCCTCCCGCTTTCATCGAGATCAGGAAGACATCCCGCTCCCCTGCATTATACCGGTCACACAGCTCGACCCGCTCTGGCGGCGGCGTCCCTCCGTCCAGATAGAAGTAAGGCACACCACGGTACCCCAGCTCGCGGCCGATCATCTGCAGCATCCCCGTAAATTGCGAGAATATCAGCAGCCGCCGCCCGGAACGGCCGCATTCATCCACAATCTCCAGCAGCTGATCGAGCTTGGCCGAGCCGCCCGTATAGTCCTCCAGGAATAGCCCCGGATGGCAGCACAGCTGGCGTAGTCGGGTGAGTCCGGCGAGGATGCGGATCCGGCTCTTGGCGAAATCCTCTTCGTCCAGGTGCTTCAACGTCTCATGCCGCAGCTTGGCCAGGTAGGCGGCGTAGCGCTTGCGCTGCTCAGGCAGCAGCTCGGAGACGTGGACCGACTCGATCTTCTCCGGCAGCTCCGTCAGCACCTCCCGCTTCATCCGCCGCAGCAGGAACGGCCGGGCAAGCCGGGCTACCTGCTCCCTGCTGAGCTCGCCGAACGCCTTGCGGTCCGGGAACAGGCCCGGCTGGGCCGCATCCATGATCGACCATAGCTCCTCCAGCCGGTTCTCGATCGGCGTACCCGTCAAGGCAAAGCGGTGGGCCGCCGTTATCGCCTTGACCGCCCGTGCCGCCTGCGTCACCTCATTCTTGATCATCTGGGCTTCGTCGAGGATCAGCGTATGGAAGCTGCGCTCGGTATAGCGGCCCACATCTCTGCGCAGCAGCGGATAGGAGACGATGACCGCATCAAGTTCGCCCGCCTGATCCAGGATCGCGTGTCTGGCGGTACGCCCGCCGTCAGCTACGGCTACCTGGAGCTCGGGTGCGAAGCGTCGCAGTTCGCCAAGCCAGTTATACAGCAGCGAAGCCGGGGCAACGATCAGCGCCGGCTCGCGGCGCTCCCGGATCTCCGGCAGCACGGAGACGAGATACGCGATGCTCTGCAGCGTCTTGCCGAGCCCCATATCGTCGGCGAGGATGCCTCCTAGTCCATAATGGGCCAGCGTCTTCATCCACTGGTAGCCTTCGCGCTGATAGTCCCGCAGCACGGCCGCCAGCTGCTCCGGTACCGGGTGCTCGAGATGGGCCGGATGCCGCAGGTGCTCGAGCAGCATCCGCAGCGATCTGCCCGGCCGCAGGCCCCCGTCCCCGGTTCCCCCCGATTCGAGCAGATGGATCCCTCTCGCCAGCGGCAGGCGAAAGACGGGGGCACCTCGCTCGCCAGGCGGCAGGCCGACATCATTAAGGATTCGCACCATCCGCTGCATCTCCTCGGTCTCCAGCGGCAGCAGCGCCCCGCTCGGCAGCAGGTGATACTTGCGCTTCTCGACCAGTGAGCGGATCACCTCGCGGATCTCTGTCTCAGGAATGTCGTCCATCCGGAACTTGAACTCCAGCCACTGGGTGCGCCGGTCTGCGTCGACCTCGATCCGCGGCGGCGGGTGGTCGATATAGATCCGCTCCTTGACCGCCGACGTGGCATAGATCCGCGCCACCTGCTCGAGCTGCGGCACGATCCGGTACAGAAACTCGTATTCGCTCTCCTCGTCCTGCATGATATAGCCGCTCTCCGTCCGCACGAACCCCGAGGCCTCCATCAGGCCGAGGATCTGCAGTTCCCGCTCGCCCTCGCGGATCAGGATCCGGCTCTCTCCCCGCCGCTCCTCCCGGTCCTCCAGCGGGTTGATGACGATGTCGCCGTATTGGAATTCCAATCCGGCCAGCAGCCGGTCGCGGACGCGGTCGAGATAGACGCGGGCGGCGAGCTTGGCCTGCATGACCCGGTCGGCGATGCTCGGCGCGATCCGGACCTCGCCCAGCTGCATCAGTCCCGGGACGACCCGCTCCATGAACGGCCCGAGCTGCTGCTGCGGCACCCGGATCGCCTCCGAGCCGCCGCTCTTCATGACCGCTTGGAGCTCGGTCAGCCTGCGGGAAGCCTCGGGCTTCAGCCGGACAAGCTTGCCGGCGGCGATCGCCAGGCCGTACGCCTCCATCACGCGGAGCTCTCCGACCCCTTCGGCGACCAGCTGACAGCCGCCGCTGTCTGCGTGCTCGAAGACGAACCGGACCGGCAGCGCGTCTGCCCATTGCAGAGCCATGGCGCGTTCGTCCATCTTCAGCTTGGCATACGGCGCGTCTGCCAGCTTGGGAGCCAGCCGCTCCCAAGCTGCGGGAGGCAGCGGCAGCGTGCGCGGATCGCCCACCTCGCCGGTATAGAGCGCCCCCGCGGCCTCGCGCTGCAGCCGTTCGCTGCGGCGGACCTCCAGCAACAGGCGGAGGAGCTCATCCTCGCCGGCGCCGAAGCAATGACGGCCGGGATCGTAGGTGAAGTGCCGGGAGAAATCATACACCTCGCCCTGCTCGAAGCGGCGCAGGAACTCGCGGATATCCGGCACCACGTATCGGCTGTGCTCTCCCACCTTGAGCTCGATGCCCAGCAGTCCGCTGCGGCTGCCCCCGGTATAGGGCGCCACGATGAACTCGGCCGCCAGCGGCCGGCGCGTCTCGATCAGCCCGCGTTCCCCGCTGCTGCTGCGAGCCTCGTAGCGGAAGGCATCGAGCAGCCGGCTGACCAGCCGCAGATCTCCTTCGGCTGCGGCCTGCTGCGGCAGATCCGGGGCACCGTCGTCCTCCTCCTCCTGCTGCAGGGCCATAATCTGCCGCAAGGCTGCGGCGACATGCTTGCAATATTTATCAAACGCAAAATGCAGCGAGCAGGCACAGCTGGCCGCCACCGTGCCGTCTGCACGGACCTCAACCGTGGCCCGGCTGCTGCCGCCGTCCCGGACAGCCGCTTCATAGACGGCCCGGGTCTCATCTATGCTCTGCAGCGCCACCGTCACCTTGCCCGCCCGGCACAGCGCCTCGCCCTTGCGCAACGCGCTCTGGCCGCACAGCGACTGGATCGTGCGCAAACTTAGCTGAACCTTCATTCGATCTCGCCCTTCGTCCATAAGTACAGCCATTATAGCATAGTGCGGGGCGGTCTCTGTATGAGATGCCGCGCCAATCTTCTTGCAGCGGACGCCATGTTCCCTTGCAGCAGCTCCACCTGCCTCGCCGACCGCTCCAACGAACCTTTTTTCCTCTGCAGGCACGCTGCCAGCCGTCCTTGGCTCCACCACGGCAAAAAACCTCCCAGCCGGGAGGGTTCGTTGTCATTCCAGTATCGCACCTTACTTGTAGCCCAGCGCCGCCAGATTGGTATAACTCGTCTGCAGCGAGTCGAACGGACTGCCCTGACAGGTGTCCTGCTCGATCAGCAGATACTTCGTCGAGCCGGCCTTCTCGAGCGCTTGCATGATGGCATGGAAATTCATGTTGCCTTCCAGCACCGGCGCCATCAGCTGGGTGCTGCCCTGCACTGCCATGTCCTTCAGGTGGACGCACGGCAGACGGTCCGCCAACTGCTCGATCCACTGCACCACATCTGCGCCGCCGGCATGCACCCAATACGTGTCGAGCGTGAAGCCCATCTCATCGGCGGCAAAGTCTTCGGCCAGCCGCTCGATCAGCCGCTTGCCGCCGATCTTCTCGAACTCGAAGTTATGGTTATGATACATGAACAGCTTGCCCGCTGCCGCCAGCTTCTTGGCCGGTTCACGGAAATCCTCGGCAAAATGGCTGTACCACTCCGCCGTCCGGTATTTGTCCGGCATGCTGCCGATGCCGACATAATCGCACCCCAGCACGTCATGCTCCCGGATCACCTGCTCCGTCTCGCCCAGCAGACGGTCAGGCGGGATATGCGTCAGCACGATCTTCAGCGACAGCTCGTCGCAGATCTCGCGCAGCCGCTCCGGGGCGATCGGCCCCAGCGCCGAAGCCTGCACGGTGGTATATCCCATCTCGGCAATCTTCTTCAGGGTGAAGCGGATGTCCGCTTCGGTTTTGACATAGTTGCGGACCGTGTACAACTGCGCGCCAAGTGTCATCGTCATCGAAAAAGCACCATCCTTTGAAAAGGTTTTCTCGCTTCTTCCATTACTATACCGCGCCCTGCTCCGTTCGTACATGGTGCGACCCGATCAGACGATGCATAATCAAATGGCTATAGGGCTTGCCCACTCTGAGTCAAGCGTTCCGCAACACGTTCAGCAGCAGCTGATCCAAAATGAGCGCAGCTTGCGCCCGATTCGCTGCCGCCGCACATTTTTATCGCATCGCGCAGGATCTCGCCGTTCGTCTTGTGAACTTCGTGATGGATGGAGCCAAGGCAAACGAAAAAGGAACCTGCCCCACTGCGTGCAGATTCCTTTTAGAATTACCGGATGTAGTAAATTAACTCTCAGGCCACTGCAGAAAGCCGGAACGCCCCCGGTACCATCGCCCTTCATCCATCAGCCTGTGGGCACCGCGCTGAAGCGTCGTCGTCGCTTCATGCGTCCTGTAAGCCTCCCGCTCCTTGTCCATCCCGAAGATCCAGCGATAGATCAGGCTATGCTCGCCTTCCGCTCCCGCACACCGGGTGAACAGAGAGGAGAAGCGCACCAGATTGGATGCTGGCGGCAGTGTCTCCGCAAGCTCGTCGCTCAGCAGCCAGCTTGCGCATACGAATCCCCGGTAGGCCATATCCGGGTAATAACGCTGTGCAAAAGTCCAGGCTTCGTCCAGGGAGGATCGGCAGGCATCGATATCCAGCTTGCCCTCGGCCGGGATGTGAATGTCGATCACCGGATCGCCGTCCCGCAGCAGACACTCATACTCCTGTAGATCCAGCACCGTCTGGTCACGGAGCACGTCGCCGCACACGTTGATCAGATGGGCAGTAATCCGCTCTTCGTCTTCTGTTAAGACCGTATGGAACACCGGGTCTTCATGAGAGATGAACCCTTTGTCGTTGATTGGCTGACCGCCCTCCGCTACGACGAGGAGTGCGCCATCCCGTCTGCTCCGGTAGATGCGCGTTCCATAATTGGAACGCTTGTCAAACACATACTGCAGCCGGCCGAGTTGAACAAGCGACGCTGTCATATGCAGGGTCAGCCAGTTGTAGTCATCGATGCCCGCCCGACCGTACATCCCCCGGTAGTTGTGCACACGGATGTCGAAGTCGCGCAGCGTCGCCGCCAGCACCTGCTCTGGATACCCTCTCTCCCGATAGAGGGCGGCCAGCTTGGGATAAGCACACTCGTACACATACGCCAGATAGCAGTCGGCGTCCTCCCCGAGCACATCCCCCACTTCCTCGCGTCGGACCGTATAAAACGACCAGAAAGCCGTGCTGCCGCCTTCCCCGTATAGCTTATCGATCAACTCTTCGGTCAGCGCGCCGAGCCAAGGGGTGGACTTGGCCACCGCCTCGACCCGCGCCATCGCCTCCAGCATGGCTGGATCGGTGATGTGGTCGGATAGCTTGTTCATCCTTCTCTCCTCGCATTCCTTTTCAAGTTGCGGTTATTTTAACAGACCTGTTGCCTGCGCGCCAGCGAATTTAGATTGAACTGCGGGTTTACCACGGATCGGCGGCTGCGCCTATGAAGTTTTTTAAGAGGGATGTGCGGCTTATTTAAGAAGATTGTGCAGGCTCCACCCGGTAATAGACACCGTACGGCTGATCGTCCACATCCATCAGCGGCACGAACCGCAGCCCGACCTCCTGATCCAGCGTCCGGTAACTGCCCGTCCGCCACCAGCTGTGATGGCGCTCCCGGTCGGCGATCAGCAGCGTCTCCGGGAGCTCGGGATCGCCATACAGCGCACGGTCCTCTTCGGTCAGGCCCGCCAGGACGAGCGGGCCGTCCAGGATCGCATAGCGGGCTTCGCTGCCCGGCAGACGCTCCATGGCCAGCCGCTTCGGCAGCTCGATCCGCAGCTCATGCTCCTGCTCCCATCTTCTGTACAAGCGGATGTAGGAATCGGCACCCACCGTCGCGTCCACCGCCTCTCCGTCGATGGACAGTACCGGCTGCCCCGCCACCCACCACGGGATCCGCAGCTTCAGACGGAACTCTGCAGGGTGGTTGGCCGCAAGTTTAAGCTTGTAGATCATGCGGTCCGGCCGATGGGCGGGGATAGCCGGGATATCGAGCTTGGTAATCTGGCGCATGCCCCCTACCGACCATCCGTCCGCCGGCTTCACGCCGTGCTGGCCGTCCTGCTGGAGCGACAGACGGACTGTCACGCCGTGTGGCATCCTTAGCTCGCTATCTGCGGACAGCCATTGGCTGAGCACGATCCCCTCCTCGTCTTGCAGACAGATCTGCTCGTCATAGGCGGCGTGCGCCTGCATCAGCGTGCCGTGACAGCACCAGAAGTGCCGGGTCCGGGTCCCCCATTTCTTGCGGCTGCCGGGAGCCACGCCCAGGAAGTAGCTGACCATGCCATCCGCTGCCGACTGTTGGGCCATCGTACCGTTCCAGAAACGGCGTTCCCAGTAGTCGGCGTAACGCGCCTCCCCCGTCCACCGCAGGAGCACATGCGCAAGCCGCATCATGTTGTAGGTGCAGCAGTGCTCCTGCCCGGCGCCCATCCGCTCGGCCATCTGCTGCGGCGGCATCCACAGCTCCCCGTCGTCGGCCGCGCCTGTCGCCACATAGCCCCGTTCTGTAACTGCGCAGTGCCAGAATGTCTCGACAATGCGCCGGAAGCGGTCATCGCCTGTCACTTCCCAAGCCCGGGCCGCCCCGAGGATCTCAGGGATCTGCGTATTGGCGTGCTTGTTGGTCAGCACATCCTCGCCAGCCAGCAGCCGGTCGAAGAAGCGGCGGCGGTCGTACCGGTAGATCAGCTCCCGGTGACTCGCCTCGCCCGTGACTGCATACAGATCAGACCATGACTCCAGCATCCCGCCCGTCTCCATATCCAGCACTTCGTCCATCTGCCCAGACGAGAGCGTCCCCGTCCACTCATGGAACCAAGAGGCCATCCCCTTCATGATCTGCAGCGCTTGTTCGTTGCCCGTCAGCGTATGCATCTCATGCAGTCCCATGAGTAGCTTATGGATCGTATAATGCGGCGCCCATACCCACTTCCCCTTCGTCAGCCGGTGCATCGCCGATTCAGAAAATGCCGCCAGCCACCGGCCGCCCATGGCCTCTTGGCAGCGCGCCAGCTCCGATACAATCGTATCGGCCTTGGTCTTCACCATCGGGTCGCCGCTGCGCGCATAGATCCGCGCCGCAGCCGACAGCCAGTGACCCATTATGTGGCCCCGCAGCTCGCACGTCGGCGCCTCCCACCCCCAGTGCCAGTGCTCCGGGGTATCGGATACCGTGGACGTTTCCGTTGTCGTGCCACCGTCACCGCTATAGCTCCACAGCCCCGCTTCCAGATAAAAGCTGCGCAGCAGATTTTGATTGGTCAGACTCATGATGTAATCCGTATTGCGCGCCTGTCTCGCTTGCAGCGCCGGATCCGTGACACGCACGGCCCCCGGTCGTGCCTGCTTCAGTGGAATATGCATCCCGATCCAACTCCTGTCTATTTTTTGGGTTATACTAGTAGTCTACAGATGATAAAATGAAGGTTAAATGCAACCATTATCTATTCCATGTCTTTTATTTGGATTATATTATTTATCACGCGCGAGGGGAGTGAGTGGCGTGGAGGCCGACATCTATCTGGCAGCCGACCGGCTGCCGCTCGTCCAGGACATCGGATGGAACCTGAGCGAGACTGTCTACACCCATCCCGATCGGGTGCTGGGCTTCAACGTATTCCTGTTCGTCGCCTCGGGAAGGATGCAGGTGATAGAGGAGGATCGGGAGTACCTGGTTGGACCCGGCGAGCATATGTTCCTGAAGCAAGGACTCCATCACTACGGACGTCCACGCGCCTCCGAGGCAGGGACGGGTTGGTATTGGATTCATTTCCGGACGCCGGGCTTGGCATCGGCCAGCGATGACGGGCAGGAGCCGCTGCCGGATCTGAGCTTCTATCATCCGGAGCACTACCGCTACCGGCTGGCTCTGCCCAAATACGGCTCCACGCCATGGCATGCCGCGCTCGGGCAGCGGCTGGAGCAGCTGCTCCGCCAGAGCCGGGAACGCGGAGTGCCTCACCGCATGACCTGGCTCAGCGTGCAGGTATATCTGTTCCTGGAATTGCAGCGCGCCGCCGGGGAAGCTGGCGATCCTCAGCGGCCGCAGGGCAAGGCAGCAGCCCTGCCCGGGCGCGTCATGTCCTACCTCAAGCAGCATGCCCGGGAGGAACTCGACGCTGATGCTCTGAGCAGACAGCTGCAGCTCAACTACAGCTACATCTCCGCTACCTTCAGCCGGCTTACCGGACAGACGGTGGTCCAGGCCCACACGAAGCTGCGTATCGAGCAGGCGGTCGCGCTGATGCGTGACACCAGTCTCAACATCTCGGAGATTGCCAAGCAGGTCGGTTACACCAACCCGTTTTACTTTAGCCGGGTATTCAAAAAGACGATGGGCGAATCGCCATCGTCTTATCTGAGCCACTTTTATCGTACGCCGCCGGGCAGCGGGTAAGCTCAGCGCCTGATCGCATGATCGGCCGGGTGGTCGCCTCCGGCGAACACAATGCGGGAGGTCCAGTCCGCATCTGGCGCCGACCAGAACGGATCGGACGGCGGCAGCCCCAGCGGCAGGAATACCGCGGCGCACAGATACAGACTGCCCGTCGAGATGTACCCCTCTGCCAGCGAAGGCTGATGCCCGGCCAAGCCCGGCTGCAGCCAGCCCTGGGCATCCAGGGTGCCTGGCGCTGCCATCGTCCGGCGTATGACCGCCGTCAAGGCGCAGCGCACCTGCTCGGGCGCCAGCTCCGTGGGCAGGAACTGCTGGAGCGCCGCCTGCGACAACAGCTGGAACGCGCCAAACCGGTAAGTGAGCGACCGGCCGATCGGCGGATAGGCGCCCTCCGGCGAGATCATCCGCTCCAGGACGGCCGCATAGCGCTGCGCCCGCTCCAGCACGACCGGCTCCAGCTCCCGCAAGTCTGCCATCTCATTGCCGAAGGTGCGCACCAGGTCGACCAGCATCGGCTGGATGACAAAGCTGTTATAGTAATCCCAGTGGAAGGGCTCGCCGTCTCCGTAAGCGCCGTCGCCCTTATACCATTTCATGAACATATGGACGGCGTAGGCGACCCGCATCCGGTCATAGGTCTCGTCGCCCAATGCATGGAGCCCCGCTTCTACCATGGCGCTGAAGAACAGCCAATTGCTGCCGTGCGGGACCTGCCGCCGCGTCTTCCGCAGAGCGGCGATGACACGCGCTTTGGCCGCTGGCGACAGTCCTCCCGCCAGACGCTTGGGAGCCCGCAGCAGCGCATGCGCCAGAAAGGCTGCATCGACCAGCGGCTGACCGCCGTTCTCGAAGTTCATCGCATCCGGAGAATCCGGATCCGTGGCCGAGTCGATCCCTTCCAGCAGCTGACGTGCGGCCTGCTCGCGCAGGCGCTCCTCCGCCTCGGGCAGTCCTTGCAGCTCCAGCCATGGCGCGATGCCGCAGGCCAGCCGCCCCAGTGCCTCCAGCGGAGCGAACGCGCTGCGGTCGGCGTGGAATTCCGGCAGCCGCTGCTTCAGCTCTCTTCGGGACAAAGCCTCCAGCACCGGGCCAGCGATGCGCAGCATCGTTTCCAGCCAATACGCCCTCGTATGCAAGTGTTCCGTCATCGTGTGTCCCCCTTGAAGTGATCCCGTACCGCGCCTCTTCTCTTACGATCGATAATCGCTGCCTGTTGTAATGCCCACACCCGATCCCAGCTCTCGTACAGATGCAGTCTTCTCATAGAAACGCGGCGCCTGAGCCACGATGCCCTCTGCGGTATAACACGGATCGTCCGGCGCGATCGGCAGCGTCACGGTCCGTTCCTCGAAGCCCGCCTTGTAGATCGCCGTAATGAGCTCCAGCGTCATTCGCCCGCTCTCTCCCGTCACAAGCGGCTCGCTGCCCGTCTCGATGGCCGTCAGCACATCATCAATCTGCCCTTTATGCCCCGTGTGCTCGACAACCGGCAGCTTCGACCGGTCCAGCTCCAGCTCGGCCTCGAGATCGGGATTCCGCTCCGGGAAGCCATTGCTCAGCGACTGCGAGGCATAGACCTTCCACGGGGCAGAGATACGGGCGTGTTCGCCCTGGAAGATGATCTGCTGCTCCTCGCCATGATGAATTACCGAGCTCGTAATCTGGGCCATCCCTCCGCCCGGATACTGCAAGGCCGCCACGGAGATGTCCTCGACCTCGGCATTGTCATGCGCAGCATTGCTCAGCATCGCAGACACTTTGGTCGGCAGCCCCATCATCCAGCCCAGCATATCGATATGATGCACCGCATGGTTGAGCGTCGGGCCCCCGCCCTCCTTGGACCACAGGCCGCGCCACCACAGATCGTAGTAGCAATGGCCCCGCCACCAGTAGGAATCGACCTGGGCATGAACGACGCGGCCGATCTTGCCTCCGTCCAGAATCTGCTTGAGCTGCATGATCGGGTCGCGGAACCGGTTCTGGGCGACGACTGACATTACCTTGCCGCTCGCCTCGGCAGCCCGAATCATCCGGTCGCACTCGGCAAGCGAAGAGGCCATCGGCTTCTCTACGAGCACATGCTTGCCGTCCCGGAGCAGCGACTCTGCCAGATCGGCATGGGTAAAAGGCGGCGTACAGATGCTCACCAGATCGATATCTTCCCGCCCCAACAGGGCATCGTACTGCTCCAGCGTGTCCGCCTCGAGGGCATGCTGCTCCGCGGCAGCCGCTGCCTTGCCAGGCTGAATATCGACGATGGCGACAATTTTGCACCGTTCCGGGAAAGCCTGATAGGCCTTGATATGGGCTGATGAGATGTTGCCGGCCCCAATGATCGCTACATGAATCATGATGACGCCTCCATTTCATGAATGTTTGGCTTCATTATAGCACCGGCTTTCTGCCTGCTTGAATGGAGCGATTACAGGATATTTGTGCAAATTAAAGATTGCTTCCCCCATGGGCAGAGGTTCCTGCAGCAGAACCTGCGCCTGGTCATGACGCGAAGCGCCTGCTATACTGGACGCATACAAGCAGTACCCGCAGCGAACTTTATGTGCAGGAGGGATAGGTCCATGCAAGATGTGCTTCAGCCCCTGCTCACCTATTTTGTAGTGAAAACGTGTACACCCAACTGGCGTCTGGAGAATCCTTTCATTTCGTTCCACTCGCTGACTTTTCTTCTTGAAGGCGAGGCCCGTTTCGTCGTACACGAGGAAGAAATCCATGCGCGAGCCGGAGATATCTTGTATATCCCCGCCGGAAGCGACCGCTGGGCCACTACCTCCGGCATGCGCTGTGCGGCCATGAACTTTGACCTGGCGGAGGGTCAGCGATTGCCGTTGCCCGTCCGAATCCTGGACCGGGAGCTGGAGGAATTCGAGACGTTGTGCCGTGAGATCAACTACGAATGGCTGCAGCGCCGCAACGGCTATCAGTTGAAGTGCCAGGCGCTGTTCGCGCTGCTGCTGCACAAGCTCATCTATGATGAGGCAGCGAACCGTCCCGGCAACCTGCACGTGGAGCGTATAAAGCGTCATATTGCCGAGCATTATGAGGGCGTCATTACTGTACGGGGATTAGCTGAGCTGGTGGGGCTGCATCCGGTCTATTGCGGAGCTCTATTCAAGCAGACAGAAGGGTGTACGATTGCCGAGTACATTCACCGGGTACGTCTGAACAAAGCCGCAGCACTGCTGGTCAGCGGGGAATACACGGTGGGCGAAGCGGCGGAGCGGGCCGGATTCACTGACCCTTACTATTTCAGCACCCGCTTCAAAAGGCACATGGGCGTGACGCCGAGTGAATACCGGAGTCGGCGGGGTGTGGATACGTTATAGCGAAGCAGGACCTGCCAAGGAGGAACAATGGAGATGGAATGTATACATGAATATGAAGCGCTGGCCGTTTCTCTTGTACAGGCCATTCATACGGGCGATACGCTATCGCTGCGGCAGCTGCTGGTCGATCATCCAGGCCTGGCAAGGTTAAGAATTGTGCAAAGCGATAACAGCAGCCAAGGGTCCGGGATCTCCCGGACATTGCTGCATGTGGCAACCGACTGGCCGGGTCATTTCCCCAGCGGTTCGGCTACTGTAAACCTGTTAATCCAGTTCGGCGCAGAGGTGAACGCCCCATTCGCTGGTCCGCACACCGAGACGCCGCTTCATTGGGCTGCGAGCTGTAATGATATCGACGTGTTGGATGCGCTACTTGATGCCGGTGCCGACCTGGAATCACCAGGTGCAGTAATCGCTGGCGGTACGCCGCTAGACGACGCCATCGCCTTTGGCCAATGGGAGGCAGCCCGTCGATTAGTCGAGCGAGGAGCTCGGATGGCACTTTGGCATGCAGCAGCCCTTGGGCAGCTAGATGTGGTAGAGGCCCATTTTGCCGGAAATTGGCTTGAAGAGCGTTATCCTTGGGGAGCCTCCAGTAATTATCCGCCGGATAAGGTGACCGTTGCCTTCTGGTGCGCTTGTCACGGAGGACAAAAGGAAACAGCAGCACACCTCCTCCAACAGGGCGCGGAACTGAACTGGCGAGCGGTATGGGATGGGTTGACGCCGCTGGACGCGGCGAAGCGCAGTGGCGCCACGGACACAGTGTCGTGGCTGGTAAGCCAAGGGGGACAATCGGCTCAGGATTGAGGAGGACATCCCTCCTGATGCCCCCGAAGATGACGTCATCGTCGGACGGGGCCGGGCAGGGGCGGATTAAAAGATAGGAGGCTGGATTCATGAACCAAACTGTCGCATCAACACCGGATTTAACCGCCGTCGTTGCGGGAGCAACTGGACTGGTGGGCCGGGAACTCGTGCAGCTGCTGCTGGAAGATCCGGCCTACAATCGCGTAATTGCACTTGTGCGGCGAGAGCTGGGACTGACGCATCCGAAGCTGGACGAGCGCCAGATATCCTTTGACCGGCTGGAAGAGGAGATAGACGGCGCCTGGCTGCGGGACGCTGACGTCTACTGTACGCTAGGCACCACCATCAAGAAAGCCGGCAGCCAGGAAGTCTTCCGGCGGGTAGATTACACGTATCCGGTCGAGCTGGGACACATCGCCAAGCGCTCCGGCGCGGCCCGTTACCTCATTGTGACGGCCATGGGTGCCAATGCGCGCTCCAAGGTCTTCTACAGCCGGGTCAAGGGAGAGGTGGAACGCGACTTGACTGCCCTCGGCCTCCCCCGCCTGGTCATCCTGCAACCTTCCCTGCTGCTGGGCGAACGCGGCGAGCGCAGACCCGCCGAGTGGTTAGCCTCCGTGCTGGCTCGGCCGCTCAGCGCCCTCATGGTTGGTCCGCTGGCCAAGTACAAAGCAATTGAAGGCCGCGACGTGGCGCGGGCCATGATCGCGACAGCGCGCAAGGACGGCCCCAGTCTTGAAGTACTGGAGTCGGACGGGATTGCCCGGCTTGCGGCGTCAGCAGAGTAGATAGGTTAAAGAGCTGTCCCAGAACCTGCGTAGGCTACGGGACAGCTCTTGTGGGCATACAACGATCTGATATTAGCTCAGCGCAAAGGTAATCGTCGCTTCCTCTTGATCATCCAGCTCGCAGCGAATATGAGCGGATCTGCCCTCCCCTTCCGCCTGGACAGAACGACCGTTGACCGCAGCCCCGATCCAGGGGACACCAGCACGAATAAGCACATGGTTATCCGCCTTGCCGGAACGGATCACCAGCTCCGCCGTCCGCCGCTCCACATCCCATGAGAGGCTGCGCACCTCGATCCGGGTCCGGGTCAGCAGGCCGCGAATGCAGCCGGCAGTCCAATCGGACGGCAGGGCGGGCAGAATTTCAATCACCCCTGTATGGGAGAACACCAGGGCTTCATGGACAGCCGCCACCAAGCCAAAAGACGTGTCCGTACAATACGTGTGGTTGCGCCGATTGGTATCGTGGTCGGTCATGAGGGACGGATAATACGCGGTGCCCGCCATCATCGGCAGCAGCGAAGCAACGACGCCTTCGCCATCCTTGAGCCTGGCCTCCACGAGGGCCTGATGCATCCAGCCATGACCGGCTGTCGCATCGCTCCTGTTGTAAGCCTTGCGGTTGCGGATCGCCTGGGCGGAAGCCTCGGCGAGCGTCGCATCATGCTCTGTCTCATAGGCCGGCCAAGCCACATAAAGGTGACTCAGGTGCCGGTGATCGTTGTTCTCCTCATATTCGCTCATCGCCCATTCGCGAAGCGCGCCATCGGCATCATGTTGATAATCAGGCAGCAGCGCCAGCAGCGCCTCCCACTTGGCAACTGCCGTTTCGTAGCCTTCCCGCTTCACGGTCCGCTCCATCGCGATCACCATGCCGAGTCCGTCCCGTGCGGCCGAGATGTCCATTGTGGCGTTCGCCGTGATCGTGCTGCTGTAGCCAATCGGGTGATTCTCCGGCGAATACGTTGGGATGAGGATGTACTTTTCCCCTGGCAGCAGCTCGGATTTGCCCTGCTCATAACATGCGTTGCCCTCCGCGTCTGTATAGTACTCCGGCGTGCAGAGCTGTTCCCAGAAGTTCGCCTGCTTCGTCAGCAGCGGCAGCAAGATATCACGCTCCAGATCGAGGATGCCTTTCTCCTTCAACCGTGCCAGCTCTTCATCCGTCAAACCGCCATCCCGCACGGAGAGGATGGGCTGCAGTTCGCCCAGCCGCATCTCCTCGCGGATCGGGATCTGGCGGTTGCCGTTGCACTGCCAGAATTCAAAGATCGGCAGCAGACACCAGCTCGCGCCCGCATTCCAATACTGAAACGGATAGTCATTGTCATACTCGATGTGCATGCCCCGGTCACCGTCGGAATTGACCGACACCTGCAAGGCATCATGCATCCCATAAGCCATCCTGGCGTTGTCTGCAAAGTCCGGCGCATTGCGCAGAAAAAAGGTGATGTAGCCCAGCGGCGCATGCGTTAAATGCCCCGTGTTCATGGCAGCGACCTGAAGATTCACATTGGCGTCGAGAGTGTAGATGCCGCGCCACCCCGGATTCCACTCGCCGGTCCAGAGTCCGCACAAGCGAGGCGCGCTGCTTCCGCCAGTGCACACCATCGCGTAGCGGCCCTGGTGGTAAATCTGCTCCAGGAAGGCCTGATTAATCCGGCCTGGGGAGCCTTGCTGCAGCCGAATCAACGACTCATTATCCAGTCCTTTGTCAGTGTCAGCGTCATTGCCAGCCAGGCTCAGCTCGACCGCATTGAATTCCGCTTGATGAAGACGGGCATGTGCCGTCACAGCAGAGTCGTAATCCAGCCCTCCCGTCTCATCAGCATAACGCTCCATAACAGCATCCGTCTGCCCGAGCAACCGGCCCAGCAAGGCGTAATCATCCATCCCGGCGAATGCATCAAGCGGTCCCATGTCATGTGTGCGCCCGCTGCAGCTGATCAAATATACCGCATCAGCGTCGGTAATCAGTACCGCAGGATTGCGAGTCTCCCCCACATTCATGGACTCCCCCGTATTCTCCAGTTTAATCCGTTGCTTACCGCCGCCCACAGTAACGACACGCGTCACACCAGCATACCCGCCCTCCGCCAGCTCGCTTCCCGCGTAAGATGGGTAGTGAACGACCTGGGCGATATAGTCTGCGCTGTCTGGGACCTGCTTCTTGTAGCGCAGCCCCTCGACCTCGGACATCCCGTTGTGGGCCCGGCTCATTCCTGCGATATCGTCAATGGAGACCACCAGGTTGAGCTTGGCCCCTGACGAGGAGCCGGTCAATCGGGTGATCGTCGCATTGTCGGCCCTGGACGTAAAGGACGTCCGCTCCCATGCTCCATACTCATCAGTGTAGGCTACGCCGGTCTCGGCTGTCTCGTAGTTGGTCCAGCGCTCATATGCGGCCAAGCTCCCCCGGCGCTGCACCGACAGTCTGAGCTGATGGCCCGGATGATAACTATAATAGAAGGGACGACGACGGCGTCCGCCCCGCTCGTCCTTGATCGTCCACTGGTCATCCAGCGCGAAGACGTGACTTCTGGCCTCTTCCAGCTGACCCGTCAGCTCCTCCGGGATAAACCGGGGATCGCCAGACGGGAAGTTGTACCACATATATTGAAAAATAAACGTATCGGAATAGGGTGAGCCTGAAGTGATGTATCCGTTCTCGCCGTTGCCGCTAACCATCCCGTCCCGCCAGGCATAACCCGGATTCGTTGGCAGTACCTCCGTCCAAGTGAAGGCGTGATTGCCCTTGCGATATCTACGATTCCTATTCCCTCTCATACTAATTCCTCCCCATTACCTGTTAGCCATCCAGAATCATTCATGCTATCCTACCAGTATAACGCCGCGCATCCCTTGCCGTTATGCAAGAAGACGACTAGACGCATACTTGAGGTGTCGCATGATGACAGATAGACGACATGGTTTGAAGCTGCCCAGAATTGATATTGGCAATATGGATATCAAGTTCCCGCTGGACGGGCTTGTCCTGAACGTATTGTACGTAAAATACGGGGTATTCCATAGGTCGATGCGAGAGCATAGTCATAGTCTCGGCAGCTATGAGCTCCACTATATTCCCAGCGGCCAAGGCACACTGCTCGCCAATGGCGCACGATACCCGATAGAACCGGGAACGTTATTCATGACCGGTCCCAATGTCATGCATGAGCAGATGACAAATCCAAGCGATCCGATGGCAGAATATTGTATCTTCTTTGAGGTGCTCTCTACAGCAACGAAGCCTGCAGATGCCCGTTACACGGGTGACTCATCAAGTACGCTTGCAGACCAGCTAATAGGAACGCCGTTCTGGATTGGCAAAGACAAAGAAAGCTTGATGCCCCTGTTCGAATTGCTGGCCGGAGAGCTGGCGAACAAAAGCCTGGGCTTCCACCGGATCGCGACCAGCATACTCGAAATGATCGTGATTCGAGCCATCAGACAGTACGAGACTCATCCCTCTCTCGAAGACGCCGTACCGACAAAAAACCTGGATGACAGCAGGCTGTTAACCATAGAAGATAGCTTTCTATATGAATATGCTTCGATCTCGCTCCAACAGCTTGCCGACAAGCTGGGACTGAGTACTCGGCAAACGGAACGAATGGTGCACAAGCAATACGGCGTCTCTTTTCAGGAGAAAAAAAGGCAATCAAGGATGAGCGCCGCGGCAGAGCTCCTTGCAGCCACGGACATGCCCATCGGCTCGATTGCCGAACGCGTTGGGTTTGCCACGCACAAGCGGTTCAGTCAGTCGTTCAAACAGCAATACGGCATGACCGCTTCCCTATATCGGTCACTCGGGAAAAGATGAAGCTAGCTGGCACTGCCGACACGGACACAATAGCTCCTATTTCGACCAAAAGCTTACCCGGAGCAGGCCCTACGGACACACGATCCGTTATGTGCTGGTTTTGTGCTCGTGAAGCGCCATTTTTGGACCGATTACGTATCCTCTGTCCGTAAGTCGAGCTAAAAACTCGTCCCTGCTCGAAATTAGCCTACTGTGTCCGCTCGTGGAACGAGCGCTACCCACAGCCGTTTTCTTCCCTATTCCATAAACCTATTTATCAACAATTTAGGATGTTGCATAGTTTCCTCAACAAAAAAATAAACGACCCCCATTAACCAAGGGTCGCCTTGAGCATGATGACTATGATAATCGCATCGTTCCTACATACTCCCTGACGTCTGCCCGCTCCGCAGCAGCGCTCCGTCCCGGACCAGCTGGGCCTGAAGCTCGGCAACATCGATCGCAGCCGGAGTCCGTCCCTGCCGCCATGCCAGCGCCGCCGCCGTCCCCGCCGCCTGGCCCGTCGCCATGCAGCTGGGCGTCAGCCTCGTCGTCGCCAGCGCTTCATGCGAGGTCGAGATGCAGCGGCCGGCCACGAGCAGGTTGTCGATGGCCTGGGGGAGCAGGCAGCGATAAGGGATATCGTAGGCGCCGTCACCCTGTACCCATGCCGCCTGCACGCCCTTGCCGGAAGGATCGTGGATATCGATCGGGTAGCCGCTGCGGGCGATGCAGTCGTCGAACGCCCGTCCCTGCACGACGTCGTCAGCCTCCAGCGTATAACGCCCGGCGATGCGGCGGCTCTCCCGCACGCCGATCTGTGTGCCGACCGAGGCGAGCGAAGCACGCTCGAACCCGGGCAGTCCCCGCATGAACGCGGCGACCATCTGCACCTGCTTCCTGCCCTGCACTTCGCCTTCCGTCAGATCCTCCAGCTCTGTCGCGTCCAGCCCCTGCACACGCGTCGTGTTGACGAGCACCTCGTCCTCCCCGGGCCCCGTGAAGAAGAGCACCTGGTCGCGGTTGATCGGCAGATCGGCCGCCTGCCAGTGCTTGTAGTATCCTAGCACGCCGGAGAGCGGCAGCTCGGGCAGCTCATCGAACGGCGTCTTCTTGTAGAACTCGTCGGGATGCTCCAGCATGTATTGCTTTACTCGGGTCAGGTCCACCCCCCGCATCCGGAACTTCATCGTCATCGGTTGGGTCCGCTTGTCGCTGTCCCGACCCTTCAGACAAGGCGCGCCGGACAAGTAAGCCAGGTCGGCATCGCCGCTAGCGTCGATAAATTGGGCTGCCCGAATCTCGTACTTGCCTGCCTTGGTAGCAAGGCGGACAGCGCGGATGCTGCCCTGCTCGGTCACCACTTCATCGACCAGGCTGTGCAGCAGCACCTTGACTCCCGCTTCCTGCAGCATGTCGACGATCAGCACCTTGTACACTTCCGGATCATACGGCGTAATCGTACGCACGAAGCCGACGGTATCCCTGACATGGCCAGGCGACGCGCCCGCCGCCATCAGCCTGTCGACGATATCCTGGGCCGTACCGGCGATCACCTGCTTGCCTGCCATCGTATGGAAGGTCATCCATGGGTAGACCAGCGCTGCCGTAGACATCCCACCCAGGAATCCGTATCTTTCGATCAAAAGTGTCCGCGCACCGCTGCGGCCAGCCGCCAGCGCAGCGTTGATGCCGGCCGGGCCGCCGCCGCAGATGACGATATCCGTCTCGATTGTTTTCATTGCTTATCCCTCCCTGTTCATGTAATTTCATTATGAAGCGGGAGCGTCTGTGACAGTAGTTTAACTTTAGTTTAAACTAGAGGCTACAGACGGTTGTATACTAAGGATAGGGAAGGCGGGAGAGGCAATGGGGACACGAAAAGCAGTGACGCTTCGGGATCTGTCCAGTGAGCTGGGCTTATCCATCCAGACGATATCCAAAGCATTGGGCGGACGGCCCGGCATGTCGGAGGAGACGAGAAGCCGCGTCCTCCGCACCGCTTTCAGGCGCGGGTATCTGACCGTCGCTCAGGCCAGGGAGATGGCGAGCCGGGGCATCGCACCTTACCCGACCTTCCAGCTGCGCTTCGTGTTGGTCCAATCGAGGCAGTCGAGCAATTATAATATCCAGTTGGCCGAAGGTCTGACAGCGCGGCTGGATCAGCTGGATCATCGGCTGGAACGCTATACCTTGGACAAGGATCTGTCCGACCGCGATTTCTCCGCATGGCTGGAGGCGGGCAGCGTAGCTGAGGCGGACGGTCTGCTGATCGCGCCCCGGCTGATCACCGACAGCATGGAGCGCAAGCTGCTCTCTCTGCCGGTGCCCAAGGTGCTGATCAACTACCCGAGACCGCTCTCGCAGGTCGACAGCGTGATCTGGGATGTGTTCGAAGGCGTATGCATGGCCGTCGACAAGCTCGTACAGCTGGGCCACAAGCGAATCCTGTATGTTGGAGATGTCGACAGTCAGCGGGGCTACCTCCGGCGATGGCAGGCGTTCCAGGAGATGATGGCCGAGCACGGCCTCGCTGCCGATGCCGGCCTGCTGGTGCCCGGCGGCTGGACTGCAAGCGAGCTGAGGGACCAGCTGGCCGCCTGCCGGGCGACGGCAATCGTTGCCGGGCTCGACGAAGATGTCGAGCGGCTCCTGGGGACGCTCGCGGGACTGGGCTGCCGTGTCCCGGAGGATATCTCCGTCATTGGCTTGGCCAACCGGGCCCCGGTCGCATACCCGGAGCTAAGCCGCCCTGTGCTGCCGATCCGGGAGACCGGGTACAAGGCGGCCGACAAGCTGCTGTGGCGGCTGGCCAACCCGAGCGAGCCCATCGAGCACATCCGGATCGCCGGCCGCTTCTATGATGGCCAGACGATCGCGCCACTAGCCTAAGAGTGGCTTAGCGATGAGCCAGGAATAGCGCAGCGGTGTAATACGGCACCGGACGGATCTCGTGGAATACGGCGATCTCTTCGCCTTCAAACCGTTCGACCAGCGCCTGATTGACGAAGGTGTGCACAGTGCCTCGGCGGAGCGGCGTAATCGCCAAGTGCAGCTGCTTGCCTTCCAGGTCTTCGCGGAATTGCTTGAGACCGATCGCCCATGGCTCGCCGTAATGGATATGGTCGGTCAGCAGCCGATTATCGAGATAGGCTGCCGCCACATCGCCGTCATAGGCGACCTGCAGGAAGATGTCGGATACCTGCTCTGGCCAAGCCGTATCGATCATGATCTGCGCGCTGCGCTCCAATGGATATTCCACGGCGATCTGCGGCTCATACGCAGCAACTCCCACATCCAGCGTCTGGAAGCATCCCTCCATACGGTAGTGAAGCGTGCCCTGGCTGCAGTGAAGACGCTCATCCCCGATCCCGGGCAGGATGGACACCTGCCACTCCGGCACCCCTCGGACGTGCTCAGCACCTGCAAGGCGAGCAGGTGTCCGCGCTGCTCGCCGAGCTCGGTGCGCCGGAGGGGGTGCGCCAGCTGTCCTCCGCTGCCGACGGAGAACGGCTGATCGAGCTCTTCCACCAATGCTATGACTTGCTGTCGAGCAAGTCTTATTCCATCGCCCATCAGCTTCATGTCTCGCATACGATACGTTACCTGATCAGCTTCCTCGGGCTGCTGCCTGCCCGGCAGGAGATCCGGAGCCACGCTTACATCGAGCAAGCGATGCTGCTCATGCAGGAACGCCTCGAGACGCAGATGACGATTGAAGAGCTGGTCGTCCATACGCGCATCTCCAAGCAGCATCTCCATCATCTGTTCAAGCATCATACCGGCTACTCGCCGATCGACTATTACCTTCGCATGAAGATGCAGCGGGCCTGTCAGCTGCTGGATCTGACCGAATACAGCATCAAACAGATCAGTCTTACCTTGGGCATAGCTGACCCGTATTACTTCTCCAGGCTGTTCAAGAAGGTGATCGGACTGTCTCCCTCCGCCTATCGCGGCAATCCGAAAGGTTAATCGTCACAAACCGCAGGCGCTCAGCCCGCGCTAATCATGACCTGCGGATATTCATCCACCCGTTCGATATACAGCGACCCGAAGCTGCGGACTCTCCATACTCCGTCCTCGCTGAGCTGACGATTTTGTCGCTTGCGACGATTATTTGGGCTGGGATGATTGACCTAATAAAATACAGGTTAATGGATAAATGTGCTAGCTTCGGAGTAAAACCGAGACCTAGGGCACAAAACTTTGTGACCTGGTTATCATGACTTTCCATGTCAACTTATGGAATAATAAGAAGCCGAATCGGGTTTTGGTAAATCGAGGCGGAGTGTTATGAAAGCCAAAATTTACTTGCCAATACAAAGAGAAACCACTGGGAGGAAACAAAATTGAAAAAATGGTACATGGTAATGGTAATTGTCATGCTGGCAACCCTGCTTGCAGCATGCGGCGGCGGAAGCGGGACGAATGATAATACACCGGACAACACGACCGGAACCGGCGGCACCAATGCAACAACGAATAACGGGGGCAACAATGAACCGGAAGAGCCGGCAGGCGGCGATGTCCCGACAGCTGAAGAACTGATCACCAATATCGCGGCTGCTTCTCAGGCGCTCGAGAGCTTCTCCATGGAGATGGTCTCTGACCAGGATATGGTCTTTGACGGAGAATCGCAAAATATGAAGATGTCGGTGAAGAGCGATATGATCCAGAACCCGCTCACCGCCTATCAAGAGATGTCGATCGAGATGCCGGGCCTGGGCGAAACGCAGGAGGTCATCCAGTACATCACGGCAGAAGGCATCTACATGTATACTGCCGACCAATGGATGCAGCTGCCAGGCGAAGCGGATATGATCGCTCAGATCCAGGAGCAAGCCAGTCCTGAGACACAGCTGGAATATTTCAAAGCGATTGCCAATGAAACCACCGTCACTGAAGAAGGCGACAACTATGTGCTGACTGCAGATGTCTCCGGCGAAAACGTCAAGGAACTGTCCCGTGAAATCATGGGCAGCGCTGGCGGCGGAGCAGACCCGAACATGGAAGCGATGATGGATCAGATGAACATTGAAAAGATGCTCCTCGTCTACACCGTGCGCAAGGATGACTACCTGCCTGTCACCATGAACATCGAGATGTCGATGAAAATGGAGCAGGACGGCAGCACCATGGAGATGGATATGAAGATGGACAGCACCTTCTCCAATTACAACGAGATCGACGAGATCACTGTTCCTGAAGAAGCGTTGAACGCCCCTTCCATGGGAGACAGCATGCCTCAGTTGGAGCAATAAGCATGAGCAACGGCTGCGCCTAAAAGTTTTGCGATGCAAAACAAGCTTCGTAAGCAACGGCGGAACAACCAGTACTAAAAAACGAGCGATCTGCGCAAGCAGGGTCGCTCGTTTTTTGCGTTGGGGCCAAGCTTGCGGCTCTAGGTGAAGGGCAGCCGCTACAAGCTCTGCAGAGTATTACCGGCTTCCCAACCAACGTCGCATGTTGTTGGGCCGTGTAATAGCCTGACGATCAGCCCGGTAGCCTCCGTCTGTACGCTGTAGTTCGCCGCATCGTCTATAGGCGCTTCGATTCCACGCTTCGCCAGGATAATAAAGCTAAAAGTCAGGCTGTTGAAAAAAGAAAGCCTACAGTCACGGATCGATCTTCCGATCGCTGTTGTCCCCAGATTTCTTTTATTTTTAACCCTTTTAGGGGTGAAATCCGGGGACAAAGGCGAACGCTGCGCTTCTCC
Source organism: Paenibacillus jepli (assembly GCF_047238105.1). Classification (NCBI taxonomy): domain Bacteria; kingdom Bacillati; phylum Bacillota; class Bacilli; order Caryophanales; family Paenibacillaceae; genus Paenibacillus; species Paenibacillus jepli. The sequence goes on along the minus strand of NZ_JBDFMD010000001.1, from coordinate 4,510,701 downwards.
AGATTCGATTCCGTGCCTCTCCGGCCATTTTTCAACAGCCTGAAAAGTACATCTATTTCCTCTCCTTTGGCTCAAACTCAGGGCCATAAATGCAAAAGTGCATCTACTTTAGGTCGAATATCCATATATAACTAATTCGTGGCAAGTTAGATGTACCATTGCTCTTATTCCAGATGAAAAGGTGGTTTCCGACGCTTTTAGATGTACTTTTGCACTTGCTGGGATGGTTGCTCATAGGCCGGTTAGCCGGATCTCGGAGCTAGCCGATTCCCTGCCGCGAATCTTGACTAAGCGGACGGCCGACTCCGACGCTGTAAGGGAACAAAAGTGCGTTGGAGCGGATATGCCGCATGCAATTTGCTCACAAAGCGCTCCCAACCCTATATTTTAAACTATCGTCGGCACCAAGCCGCCGTCCATCCGCACCGGCGAGCCTCTGAACGCCGAAGCATACGGGCTGCATAGGAAAGCGGCCAGTCGGCCGATCTCCTCCGGCTGGATAAAACGCTGCAGCTCCGATTGCGGGAGGTTGGCCTTCATAAAGGCTTGCTCCTTCTCCGCAAAGGTCTCGAACGTCTGGCCGGGACTGCTCTCGATAATAGCACGTACATTCTCCGAGAGCGTGGGCCCCGGCAGGATCGTATTCACGGTCACCTCAGCACCGCTCGTCAGCTTGGACAAGCTCTTAGCCAAAGAGAGCAGCATCGTCTTGGTCATCGCATACTGGGGCATCAGCCCGGAAGGCATGACGGCCTCTTCGCTCGCCATGAAGAGGATCCGGCCAAAATTGCGCTCCAGCATGCCCGGCAGATACAGACGCGCCAAGCCGTTGGCGGCCAGCACATTCGTACGGAAATACGTCTCCCATACGTCGTCGTCCGCGCCCTGGTAAGTCATAATTTCGTATATTCCCATATTGTTGACCAGCAGATCCACTTCCGGATACGTGTTGAATACATCCTCTCGCTGCCTCGGGTCTACCAGATCGGCCGCAGCCGGCCGAGGCGTGGTAGCGGGAAAGGCAGCTTTGATTTCTTCAACGACCCGTTGGGTTTCCTCTTTATTCCGGCCATTAATCAGGACAGTGGCACCTTCTTTGGCGAGCTCGAAGGCGGTCGCCTTGCCGATGCCTTTGGTCGATCCTGTTATGAGTGCAGTTTTATTCATTAATCCCAGATCCATATGGATACACGCTCCTTGATCCTATAGTCGATGACAGCAGCTGTCTGTCTTCCATTCTTAGAACCATCTTACCTGGAGCCGCGGACATAGTAACTAGCGCCACCCGCCAATATTCTTGTGGATGGCGCCAGCCTAGTCTGTGGATACATCGCTTGCATGAACAGACCGCCAGCGGGAAGGCGTGCTGCCCTCCCACTCGCGGAATGCGCGGTAAAATGAGTTCTGATCCTCATAACCGATCAGAAATGCGACCTCCTTCATATGAATCCGGGGGTCCGCCAGATAGCGTCTAGCCTGCTCATGCCTCGTCTGATGCAGCAGCTGCTTGAAGCTGAGTCGCTCTTCGGTCAACCGCCGCTGCAGCGTCCGGCTGCTCATCCCCAGCGATCTCGCCACCTCGGGCAGGCTGGGCACGCCCCCGGCAAGGCTGCGTCTGATCATCCATGCAACTTTCTCGGATAGCGAGGGCAAGCGCTGCTTCTCCTCAAGCGAGCGGTTCAGAGCTGGCGTGAGGATCTCCAGCATTTCCTCATTATAAGACAGAAAGGGACGATCCAGATCGCTCCGGGCCAGTGTAATCCGGTTGCGCTCCCCGACTCGGACCACGCAGCCGAAATAGGCGGCCAATACTCCAAGATTGCCTGTCGGCTGAGCAAACTCCACTTGTCTGGCAGTAATGTGCTGACCCGTGCCCCTGCGCCCCAGCTCCAGCAACCAAGCCAGTGTAGCGCCTGCCAGCAGCGGCGGACCGTTGATCCCGTCTTGCCGCCACCCCAGCTCGATCACACAATGTTCGCCCTTCTCGGTCATCCGGAGCTCTTCGGGAGGGCACATCCGCTTATATCGCACCATCCGCTGCAGCGCATCGCGGTAATCGCGGGCATGGTAGGCTGCCATCACCGCAGGGGGATACTTGGCGGGATCATACCTCGTGGCCAGCTCCACGATCGCCGCGGCAGGATCATCTGCCAGATCGGAGTAAGCCTGCCAGATGGCCAAGTATTGATCGGTCGTGACGGAAGCCGCTTCCCGCCCTGTCTCCGGCAGCCCCGCCCTGAGCGCTACCTCGCCGGGATCCAACCCCGCCTCGCGCAGGCCGGACCACAATCCGGGCGGGATGTTGACTCGTCCATCAGGATGCAGAGTCATGATGGGAGACGCTCCCCGCAGTCCTTCACTGGTCATCGCGCTTCCTGCCTTCCCTGTTGCTTGCGGCGCCCTGCAAGAAGACATCCAGCGCTTTGCGATGCATCCGGAGCGCATCCTCCTGCGGCAAGCGCTTGGCCATCTCGGCGAGTCCCATCAAGGAGGCTTCCAGGACAACTGCCAGCTCTCTGGCGTCATCCTGACGGAGCTCTCCTCGCTCCATCCCCTCGCGGATCAGCTTTTCGTTAAAGGTGATATGCTCCTTGAGGTAGCCTGCCATGGCCTCATGTACTTCATTGCGCTCCTGAGGGGCAGCCGCAAACTCATCCATCGCCTTGGTCAGCGGGTGATTGAGATCCTCTAGCACGAGTCTCTCGACCAAACCGTGAAGCTTCTCCTCCGTCGTGCGATATGACTCTTGCTTTTGCTCCCACTGCTGACTCCATTCCTCGTACCAGGCGTCGACGAGATACAGGAACAGCCCTTCCTTGCTCTCGAAATGATAATAAATATTGCCTTTACTCGAGCCCGTCGCCGCCACGATATCCTCGATCGAGGTCGCCTTGAAGCCCTTCTGGGCGAACAACCCCCGCGCGGCCTCGGCCAGTTTGGCTTTCGTCTGCTCGCTCTGCTGACGTTTTTTGTTCATCGTCTCTCCCCCTGCCTCATCGCTGCGCCCCCAGCCGGGCAGGGCTGGTGATCGCGCCATATTTTCTATAATACAACACGATGGTCAACAGGACGATGACTTCCGACAATGGGACCGCCAGCCAGACACCCGTCAGCCCTAGCACTGGCGGCAGTACAAGCAGAAGGATCAGCATGATGATGATCTCCCGCGCAGCCGTGATCCAGACGGCCATCCTGACGTGGTCGACCGACTGGAAGTAGGTCATCATGACGAAATTCATACCCATCACGACGTATGCAAATACGAAGATGCGGAAGCCATCGATTGCCGTTTGCCGGACCTCCTGCGAGAAATCGCCGAATATACTGACGATCCAGGGCGCGAACAGCTGTACGAAGAGCAGCAGCAGCGCACCCGCTCCGGCCGCCGTCCACAGTGCGATACGCAGCGTCTGGCGCTTGCGCTCCTCATGGCGGCCGCCATGATAATAGCTGACCAGCGGCTGGATCGCCGAACCCATGCCAAGGAAGGTCAGCAGCACGACGCTGTGCGTGTAGTTGATAATCGAGAAGGCCGCTACGCCTGACGTGCCAGCCAGCCGCTCCAGGGAGAGATTGTGCGAGACTGTATAGACAGAGATGCCGACCTCAGCAAGAAAGCTGGGAAACCCGATGACCACTGCCGATACGAAGAGCACCCGATTCCATTTGAACCTGCGCAGGCGCAGATTGTTGCGCGGGCGGAGGAAATGCGTCAGCAGCACCAGCAAGCCGAGCGATGCCGCAATAATCGTACCCGTCGCTACGCCAGCAACCCCTAACTCAAGCACGTAAAGGATAATATAGTTGATCCCGATGTTGGAGAGGGCAAAGGTCATCTGCGCCGCCATCGCCAGGTTGGGATTGCCGTCATTGCGGACGAAGATGCTAAGCGCATTCTCTACTGTAAACACAAAGCCAAGCAAGAGCATAACCGTAATATAGGCCAACGCATGGGGATAAGTATCGCTGTTGGCGCCCAGGCCGTACACAAGCGGCTCCCGGAAGATGAAGGCGATGATGCCGATCACCAGCGTGATCGAAAAAATAACGGTCAGGGATTGGGCGAATATCCGTCCGGCTCGCTCCGTTTCCTTGGCCCCCATCGCCTGGGAATACAAGGTCGCGCCGCCGATGCCGAGCCAGAGCGACATCGCGATCAGCAGCGTATAGACCGGGCTGGCGATGCCGATCCCGGCCAGCGCCTCGGCTCCCAGCTTATTGCCCACCATAATGCCGTCGACAACGATGTTGACCGCGACCAGCAGCATGCCCAGCAGCGAAGGCACGAGATAGCGCAGGAATGCGCGGAGTACCGACTGGGATTCCAATTCATTCCCCGTCACTTGTTGTTGTTCCATGTTGTTTGCACCTGTCCTATTATTTATACTGAACGTTCATTCAGTATTATACCGGCTGAGCGTGCATGATGCAACTCTGCTGATCCGTTCACAGGATTAACTGAGCAGCTTGAGACCTACCGCCGAAGCCAATACGAGGGCGATAAAAAAAATCCGCAGCGCCTGCCTCGGCTCTCCATAGTACAGCATGCCCAGCAACGCACCGCCCGATGCCCCGATCCCGGTCCATACCGCATAGGCGGTGCCCATCGGCAGCTGTTCCATGGCCACAGCCAGCAGAACAAAACTCAGGGCGAACGCCAATATGAGCTGGGCAAGCGCCGTCCATGAGCGGTGACGGTTGTATTTATTGATCATCAGCACGCCTGCCATCTCACACAAGCCAGCCAGTATCAGAGCAATCCAGCTCATATGCGATCCACCTCCACGGTCGTGTTGGACTTCTCCCGGCTGACCAGTTTGAGGCCGATCACGCCGATCAACAGCAGCCCGATCATCGCCAGCTTGCCGAGCTCTGCCTGCGCTCCGAACAGCACGATCTCAGCCAGCACTGTACCGGCTGTCCCCAGTCCGACGAAGACGGCATAGACCGTGCCGACCGGCAGTGTACGGGAGGACGAGATCATCAGCATGAAGCTGACGATGATCGCGATCACCGTGGCCACCCACTCTAGCCATCCTGCAGCATGCTTCAGCCCGATAACCCAGCCGACCTCGAATACTGCCGCGACGACGACGAACAACCAGCTCTTGCTCATGCTTTTTCACACTCCTTGTTCAAAATCAAAAAGCCCGGACATAAGCTGTTTTGCAGCCTACCTCCCGGGCTTTTATCCCTCCGTGTCACAGCCATCCGGCTGTCGTCTTCTCTCGGTCCAGTCCACTGCGCGTGCGGAACCCTAGAAAACAGTTGTGTTATGACGTTCACTCCATTATACACAAAAAGCTCACATGGTCAAGATTCCCCACAAAGTGAAGCATTTTCTTCGATGCCTAATCAGGTACTTTGCGGGGGCCCCGAAAACATAGATTACTTTTACATACCTCTATTCTTCATATTGTTTTATTCATTCCTAAAATCCTTTTATATCTTCTCAAGTCTAATAAATCTATACTGTGAATATACCTTCATTCACGAGTAAGGGAGAGATTACAGCATGCGATCCAAATTTGTCCATCAACCGCCGTCCAACGGCTATCCCGAGTGGAACAACAATCCCGAGATCTTCGAGTTGAACCGTCTGCCGGCTCACGCTTCGATGATGGGTTACCCTAGCGTGGAGCAAGCGCTGCAAGGCGACAAGAACGCTTCGCCATGGCGTCTGTCTCTGAACGGCACCTGGCAGTTCGCCTGGGCGCCGGTGCCGGAGGAGCGTATCGCCGATTTTTACGAAACCGGTTACGATACGAGCGACTGGGCCGAGATCCCGGTACCTTCCCATTGGCAGCTGCAAGGCTACGACTATCCGCAATATACGAACGTCCGCTATCCCTGGGCGACGTCCGAGCCGGAGCTGAAGCCGCCTTTTGCCCCTGCGAAGTACAACCCGGTCGGCTCCTATGTACGGACGATTACAGTACCGGAGGCTTGGCAGGGCCAGCCTGTATTCCTCAGCTTCCAGGGCGTGGAATCCGCGTTCTACGTATGGCTCAACGGCGAGCTTGTCGGTTACAGCGAGGATACGTTTACGCCTGCCGAGTTCGATATCACTCCTTATCTTACCCGGGGCGAGAACAAGCTGGCGGTAGAGGTCTATCGGTGGTGCGACGCCAGCTGGCTGGAGGATCAGGATTTCTGGCGGCTCAGCGGCATCTTCCGCGACGTCTACCTGTATACGGTGCCGCCTGTCTTCATCGCAGACTTCTTTGCCAAGCCCCTGCTGGACGACAACTATGAGCATGCGGAGCTTCTGGTCGATATCCGTCTGGAGGACTACGGGCTGACGGCCGCGAGCGGCAGCCGGCTGTCCATGCAACTGTATGATGCGCAGCTGCAGGCCGTCTGGACCAAACCGCCGTCTGCTGAGGCGTCCTTTGCTGCGAGCGGCACCGGGACGCTGCAGCTGGGCGCCCGGGTTGAGCGGCCGCTGCTCTGGAGCGCCGAGTCGCCCCACCTGTATACGCTCGTGCTCTCTTTGTCGGACGCGGCTGGCCGATTGACGCAAGCCGTCAGCTGCAAGGTAGGCTTCCGCACCTTCGAGCTGAAGGACGGCCTGATGAAGATTAATGGCCAGCGCGTGCTCTTCAAGGGCGTCAACCGCCATGAGTTCTCCTGCGAGACCGGACGGGCGCTCGGCGTGGAAGACATGATTACGGATATCCTGCTTATGAAATCGCACAATATCAACGCCGTCCGCACCTCTCACTATCCGAACCAGTCCGTCTGGTACGAGCTGTGCGACGAATACGGCTTGTACGTGATCGACGAGACCAACCTGGAGACCCACGGCACCTGGCACTACAGACAAGGAGAGCTCCACGAGGGCAATGTCCCGGGCAGCCGTCCCGAATGGACGGCGAATGTCCTCGACCGCTGCAACTCGATGTTCCAGCGCGACAAAAACCATCCGTCCATCGTGATCTGGTCGCTGGGCAATGAATCATTCGGTGGCGACAACTTTATCGCGATGCACGACTTCCTGAAGGATGCGGACCCTTCGCGGCTCGTCCACTATGAGGGCATCTACCACTACCGCCCTTCGGAGGCAGCCTCGGACATCGAATCGACGATGTACGTAAAGCCTGATGGAGTGGAGAAATATGGAAGAGAAAACGTCGGCAAACCTTATATCATCTGCGAATACAGTCATGCTATGGGCAATTCCAACGGCGGCTTGCATCTCTACACAGAGCTGTTCGACAAGTATGACATCCTGCAGGGCGGCTTCATCTGGGATTGGGTTGACCAATCCATCCGCACGACCACTGCGGACGGCACGGAGTATCTCGCGTATGGCGGAGACTTCGGCGAATCGCCGCACGACGGCAACTTCAGCGGCAACGGCCTGCTGTTCGGCGACCGGACGGTCACGCCCAAGCTGCTGGAGGTCAAGAAATGCTACCAGAACATCAACATCGATGCCGTTGACCTCGGATCGGGCCGGCTCTCCGTCTGGAACAAGCACCTGTTCACCGACCTGGAGGGCTTCGATCTGACCTGGGAGCTCACGCTGGACGGCAAGCTGTCGCAACAAGGCACACTGTCGCTGGCGCTGCCTCCCGGGGAACGGACGGAGATCGTGATTCCATACGAAGCCTCCGCAGATCACGGGCAGGAAGTCGTACTGACTGTGTCCTTCCGGCTGAAGTCGGCAACCGCCTGGGCGGATGCCGGACATGAGATTGCGTGGGAGCAGTATGTGGTCGTGCCTGGTTCGGCAAGGCTGCCTGCTGCGGCAGCTGGCGCAGCGCCGGCACTGCGGGTGGGCGAATCAGAGGGACGTCTGACAATCGAAGGCGCGCAGGCAAGTGTTGCATTCGATCTGGCAAGCGGCCTGCTGGCCTCGTATCGAAGCGCAGGCACGGAGCGGCTGTTGGCCCCGGCTGTGCCCACCTTCTGGCGGGCAGTCACGGACAACGACCTGGGCAACAAGCTGGAGCAGCGATGCGCGGTCTGGCGTGAGGCCTCACTGAGCCGCCGTCTCCTCCGCTTCCGGTGGTCGCACGAAGGGGAAGGCGTACGGGTCGATGCGGACTATGCGCTGCCTACCCTGCCCGTCTCCTCGTTGTCAGTCCGATACACCGTACATCCGGACGGCGCGCTGGAGATCGAGCAGTCGCTGCTGCCGGGAAGCGGCGGCTCTCGTCTGCCGGAGATCCCGGCGATCGGCATGCAATTCGTCCTGGAGGGCGGACTGGATACGATCTCCTGGTACGGACGCGGTCCTCACGAGAACTACTGGGATCGCCGGAGCGGCGCTCGCCTCGGACGCTACAGCGGCCTGGTCCGCGAGCAGTATGTGCCGTATCTGCGGCCGCAGGAGTGCGGCAACAAAACCGATGTGCGCGAAGCGGACATTACCGCAGGAGCGGATGGCGCCGGATTGCATATCACCGGCCCGGTGCCGCTGGAGATCGGCGCGCTGCCATGGACCTTCGAAGAGCTCGAAGCGAGCGACCACGGCTACAAGCTGCCCGCGTCGGACAAGAGCGTCCTCCGCGTCAACGGTTGGCAGATGGGCGTCGGCGGCGACGACAGTTGGGGTGCTCCGACGCACAGCCAATACACGCTGCATGCCAATCAGCCGTATTCCTTCCGCTTTACGCTCTCGCCGATCCTGTAAGCCTTGACAACACAAACCCGCCTGTCAGACGATGACAGGCGGGTTTTTTTACAGCATCCGCAAGTGTTTATACAGGTGTGCCGGCCCGGGCAAGCCGCTCGATGTACTTGGCCATATACGCCAGGATGACGCCGCCAAGGCATACCGAGAGCACCGTTCCGAGGCCAATGGGCCCGCCGAGCAGAAGCGCAAACAAGAGAAACACGAAATAAATCAGCGTCCTTGCCATGCCTATGGTCATCCGGGTGCGCTGACGCATCACCAGCATGAGCCCGTCTACCGGTATCGGCGCCACTCGGGTATGCAGGTACATCGCCGTGCCGAGACCAATACAGAGCAGTCCCAGCGCAAATCCTGCCCCCCTCACCGCGGTTGCCGACAGCTCCAGCTGATGCAAAGCGTACAGCCAGCCATCGATGCCGACCCCCGTCACAAATGCCGTCGCGAGTCCGGCAAAATGAGGCCGCTGCCGCCCCAGTAGTGCGTTGAAAAAGATGAGAACGAACGCCAGAATAATCTCCCAGCTGCCTACGGTCAGTCCCACGCTCTGCGTTAACCCAACCAATGTGGCATCGAATGGCGTGACACCGAGATCGCTCGTGATCGTCAGCGCGATGCCGAAACTCAGAATCCCGATGCCTGCCAGGTAAAAGATCCATTTCAACATGCCAGCTTTCATGTTCTTTCCCGCTTCCTTTCTGTCTGCGCCCTGGTGTCCGTTCCTTCACGCGCTTAATGTTTAGTCTGCCTTAATATAGGGTTCGCCATAGATAGAAGGTCGCATAGGCCTCCCAGCCCGCCCAGCCGGCCGCCAGCTCCTTAATCTCCGGCACCACCGGTTTGCGGTCCCAGCCCAGCGCCTGCTTGAGTGCCAGGTGAAGACCGACATCCGCGATCGGGAAGGCTGCAGGAAGGCGCAGACATCGCATGATGACATAATGCGCCGTCCATGGTCCGATGCCTCTGATCTTCACCAACGCCTGCTCGATCTGCTGCAGCTCGCCCTCCGCCAGCAGCCCCTCTCGGCTCAAAGCACCTGACGCGATGAGCCGGGCTACTCCGATCAGATACTCGCTCTTCCTGACTGACATCTGCAAGGGCCGCAGTTCATCCACAGTCAACCCTGCCACCCGCTCAGGCGTCGGGAACAAACGATAGGTCTGGCCCTGCCAATCGATATGGGAACCGTACTGCTCGACGAACCGGCTCTTGAGCGTGTAGGCAAAAGGCAGATTGATCTGCTGGCCGATGATCCCCCAACTCATTGCTTCGAAAAGATCCGGGATGCCCACCACCCGCAGTCCTGCAAACCGTCGCACCGGTTCATGCAGCAGCGGATCGGCATCTGCCATCGTATAGAAGGGAGCCAGGTCTGTATCCATGTCCAGCCAGTGCCGCACATACCGCCCTGCCGCTGCCCGTCCTTCTGCGTCCGGGTGCGGACCCGGCCCGGCGAAATCCACGCGCAGCGCCTGCTCGTCCTTCGACTCGCGAATTCTTAAGAGGACAACCTGTCCGCCAAGCTCGACCACCCGCCACACTTCATGCTCCCTCACGACGTACAAGCTTTCCTGCGAAGCTCTCCCCAGGTAGCTCAGATTCTCGCGAAAGCTGAACAGCTCGGGAACAGGCAGCAATAGATGATCGCCTTGGTCTAACAACACCGCTGTTTCCTTAAACATTGTCCGTCGCTCCTTCCTAACTATCTATATTTATAACATAGTTTGGGTGCAGACTTGTTTCGTTATCTTGCGATTTTAATTTCCATCCGTACCATTGGGCGAGAATCGGAGGTATACTGGCTGTAGTGAAGGAGGGGAAGCGCATGACCGACTTTGAAACGGCAGAGCTGCGCTGGCAGGCTGTGCTGAGCAATAACGCCTCACAGGATGGACTGTTCTGGTATGCGGTCCGCACCACAGGCATTTTCTGCAGGCCTTCGTGCAAGTCGCGGCCGCCCAAGCGGGAGAACATCGCCTTTTATGACACGCCTGCGGAAGCGCTGGCCGATGGTTTCCGTCCCTGCAAAAGATGCCGGCCGACAGGGAGCAGGCTGCCCGATGAAGAGTGGGTGGCGCAGGCTGCCGCCTGTATCGACAACCACTTTGCGGAGGAGCTCTCCCTGCAGCGGCTTGCAGAGATGTGCCATGGCAGCCCCTATCATCTGCAGCGGACATTCAAGCGCATCCTTGGCCTGTCGCCGCTCGCCTACTTGCAGCATGCGAGGATCAGACAAGCTCAGGAGCTGTTGCACACCACAGGTCTCACCACTCGGGAGATCGGGGCACGGGTCGGTATGGCCAACCTGTCTTACTTCACCACGTTGTTCAAACGTTACACCGGCACGACGCCGGCACACTACCGTTCATCATATAAGGGAGGCTAGACGGATGATGACATCCGAACACGAGAAGGTCATATATTGGGAGCTGCTGGAGTTGGAGGGATGGCGCCTGTATATCGCAGCCGTGGCCGAAGGTCTTTGTTTTGTAGGATCGCAGGACGGCCCCTACGAAGAATTGGCGGACTGGGCCGCCGCACGCATGCCTGATTATGAGCTGGTGCGTGACGGTGAGCGGATCCGTCCTCTGCTTGCAGAACTGGCGCAATATCTGTCCGGAGAGCGGCAGCAGTTGGATCATCCGGTAACCTACCGCGGCACGCCCTTCCAGGAGCAGGTCTGGCAAGCCCTCTGCACCATCCCGTACGGCGAGACTCGCACGTACTCCGACATCGCCCTGCAGATCGGCAGACCGAGCGCGGTCCGGGCTGTCGGCGCTGCGATCGGCGCCAATCCGGCGATGATCTATGTACCTTGCCACCGCGTGCTTGGCAAGAGCGGCGCGCTTACCGGGTTTCGCGGCGGGCTGGATATGAAGGCGAAGCTGCTGGAACTGGAGCGTCGCTGACCTATCAGCGGTAGGGGACACTGCTGCGATCGGCAGCCCCTAACGACACACCCAAATTGTGTAGATACTGCCATTCGGTTGTTTACATATGGGGTGGAGCCTCCAGAAGGAGTTGCATCCTCGGCGCCGGCCCCCCTTGTGTGTTGGCGGTGCCGTTAATGACGAAGCCGACGGATTCATAGAACGCTACTGCATGCGGGCCGGCGGTCACCTCAACACGCATACCTTGCCGTACAATGTCTTTGATAAGAGAGCTTGCGATGCCTTTGCGCATCCAGTCAGGATCAGTGAACAGATCCTCGAGTTCTAGGTAGTCGTCGACAGGACGAGCCGACGCAAAGCCGACGACACGCCCGTCAACGACGGCGACACGCGCGAATGGCAACATCGTGTCATCCCACACCAGCCACTCAGGATGATTGGCGAAGAATGCTTGGGCGCCCTCAGTCGACAGCGACGCACGGCGAAAAACGTCGCGCAGCGCAGCGACGTCGTCGTCGACTGCGCTTCTAATGAAAAGTCTAGACAAAGAAAAAGGTTTTTTCTTATACACGGCCGCATCTCCTTGTTGCAGAATGAAAACAGCGTGGGCACATTGACCGGCTGCCGTCTTATTCTTATTGAACTTTCGTTACCTGTTAGCATACTTATGAGTTCAAGTGAACTCAAGTCAGCCAGATGACTTAATTGACCTGAGTACAATACGCCATATTCAATAACATGCTGGACCCATAGTCCTGCGCGTTGTATCTCAAAGGATGAGTGGCGCGAAGAGCGTTAACCCATCCTCATTTTTTTGGGGGATGTATTTACGCTTCATGCGATGATGCAGGATAGACATTTGACTCCCCCGTTACATCAAGAATATGGTAATCATAACCTAGTCGCTATAAATGAGTCAAGGAAGCCGGCAGTGACGATCATCGCATTGGTCATCGGACTCGTGAACCCCGCCGAATCGCGCTTACTGGCGAGATGCCCGCCTCCTTTGACCTTGATTCTCTCAGGCAAGGTTGTCTGCTGCATATCCCAGCTGAACATATGCCCGAGCTCTTTGTGAAGAGCGATACGACGGACGAATACAGGGCGGGCCTCTTGCAGGCCACGTTGGACAGTCTCATATATCAGTTGCAGCTTGTCGAGAAAAAAGTAAGAAACGAGGGAACACCATGTCCAGCCCCACGGCTTCGATTCAATCTGTCAACATTGCGAGATGGCGTCTTGCCATCTTTCTCTTGTTCGCCCTGCCGGGACTATCCTTCTCCACCTGGGTATCCCGCACCCCCGTCATCCGGGATCTGCTCGACGTCTCGACGGCCCAGATGGGCTGGATCATCTTCGGCCTTGCTGCCGGTTCGATGATCGGCCTGTCCTTTGCCGGCCATGTCGTGGCCCGGCGCGGCGCGCGGTTCGTCATCGTCACTTGCGGTCTGCTGTTCACAGCGGGACTCGGCGCGGTAGGGATCGCCGCGACGTACACCTCAGTCCCTGCGGTGTTCATCAGCCTGCTATTCTTCGGGCTGGGCTACGGAATGGCGGAGGTGGCGCTCAATGTCGAGGGCGCTGCCCTCGAGCGGACGACCGGCAAGACGCTGATGCCCGCCCTGCATGCAGGCTTCAGCGCTGGTACGCTGCTCGGCGCAGGCATCGGTTCCGGCGCAGATGCGTTGGAGATCACCGTGCTGCTGCATCTGAGCGGGATGGCCGTCCTGATCACGGTCATCGTCGTCGCCTTCTGCCGTTATCTGCCGTCCGCAACCGGACGCGACGGCGAAGACGGCGAGGATGATATCCCGATGACGATGGCCGAGCGCTTCGCCATCTGGAAGGAGCGCCGCCTCCTCCTGCTGGGTCTGATCGTGCTAGGGATGGCTTTTGCCGAAGGCTCCGCCAGCGACTGGCTGCCGATCATGATGGTCGACGGGTATGGCGTCGAGTCCGCCATGGGCTCGTCCATCTACGCCCTCTTCGTCGGTGCCATGCTGGTCTCCCGGCTGTCGGGCGGCTACTTCCTCGACCGCTTCGGCCGCGTGCCGGTACTGCGGGCGACCGCGGTACTCGCGATCATCGGTCTGCTGCTCGTCATCTTCGGTCAGCACTATCTCGTCGCAGCAGTCGGCGTGGTCTTCTGGGGTCTGGGCGCCGCCCTCGGCTTCCCCGTCGGGATGTCCGCCGCCGCCGATGTCAAGCGCGGTGCTGCAGCCCGGGTGAGCGCGATCGCGACGATCGGCTACCTGGCCTTCCTGGCCGGACCACCGTTCCTGGGCCTGCTCGGCGAGCACTTTGGTCTGCTGCGGGCGATGCTGGTCGTTCTCGTCTTCGTCGTATTGTCGGCCTTGCTCTCGCAGGCCGCCAAACCGCCCGCCAAGCGCGAATCTGCCTAAGCATTCGGGTGGATAGCCGAGCGGCAGCGCTGCAAAGGAAGAAAGATGCTTTATTTTGTGATCACCCAGATGCCATCCCCGCCGCCGTAAGCACTACTCCGCGCGATGCACCGGGAAGCCGAACAGCGAGGCAAAAGCCTCCTGCAGCCCGTCCGCGCCCAGCCTCGCGCGGATCTCGGCGGCCGGTCCCTCCAGCTCGATGACGCCGCCGCGCAGGAAGGCGATCCGGTCCGCGAGCCCCTCCGCCAGCGGCAGCTGATGCGTCGAGAAGATGACCGTCTGCCCGGCCGCCGCAGCCTGACGCACCAGCGCAGCAAAGCTCTCCATCCAGTACGGATCGAGGCCGTTGGTCGGCTCGTCCATGATCAGGAGCGGCGGCCGGGACAGCAGCGCCTGTGCGAACAAGATACGCTGTCGCATCCCTTTGGAGAAGGCGCTGACCGGCTTGCGGCCCGTCTCCGTCAGCCCGACGTCCGCCAGCACTTCCATCGCGCGCGCAGGGGGCAGCCCCCGCAGCCGGGCCCAGAAGCGCATCGTCTCGGCAGCCGTCAGCCCCGGGCTGAAACGGTAGTCATCCGGCATGTAGCCGATCTGGGCGGCATAGCCCAGACGATCCTGCCGCCAGTCCAGAACGCCCACCCGGATCTCGCCCTGATCCGGCTGCAGGACCCCCGCCAGCATGCGCAGGATCGTGCTTTTGCCGGCACCATTGCCGCCGCACAGCGCCACGATCTCGCCGCTGCCGGCCTGCAGGTGCAGATCGTCGATGACGACCTGGCGCTGCATCGTCTTGCGGACGCCGCTCATCTGCACAAAAGGTTCAACCACGTCCTCTCCTCCTCTCCCACAGCCACGCCGAGCCACCCGCTGCGATGATGATCCACAGCGCCGACACAGCGGCAAAGCCTAACGTGCCGGCTGGCCGGCGGATCCAGCGGACCCAGTCGTAGTATTCCGGTCCGATGACCGAGCCTGCACCCAGCTTGACCACGGTGAACAGCCGGGCCAGCTCGGCCGGATTCAGCAGCGTCAGCCCCGTCACCGCGGGCTTGACCCACAGATAGGGCAACATGCCGAGGATCGCGATCAGGAGCGGCGCCCAGCCGATGACGGCAAAGAACCAGACCGCGACGGCGATCGTCAAGGCCTGCCAGCGGTTGCGCGCCACCGTGCCGACGACCAGGGACACCGCCAGGAAGAGCAGCGCCAGACTGGCGGCAAAGGCGAGCAGCAGCCCATAGGTCGCCAGCTCGAAGCCGCTGCCCGTCAGCCACCCGGCCAATCCGGCAGCCCCGAAGCCGGCAGCGATGATCGCCAGCAGCACGACGGCGAGGCCAACGTATTTGCCCGCGATCCAGGACCAGGTGCGGACCGGATAGGCGGAGAGCAGCTCCCAGTTGCCGTCCTCACGCTCCCCGGTCAAGGAAAACGAGCCCAGCATCAGCGTCATCAGCGGCAGCAGGTACACGATCAGATTGAGCATCGTGCCTGTTACCCCGGTATAGCCTTGGACATAGCCCTGAGACTGGATGAGCAGCAGGCTGAGCATGAACAGGCCAAACAGCGCCATGAAGGAGTAAGCCCAGGGGTTGCGAAGTCCCATCCGGATCTCCCGGACGGCGATCTGGACTGCGTGTGTCATGCTGAGGTACCGCTGGGATGATCCCCGTCCCTCATGGTTCCGTCGTGCTCATCACCGGCCTCGGCAGCGTCCGCGTCGTTCTCACCATAACCGGCCTCCGCACCGGCAGCAGCAGCCTCATCGGCAGCGTTGTCACCATGCCCCTCATTACCTGCCTCCCCGGATCCACCGTGAACATCAGCAGGCGCGTCACTCTCCTCATGATCGCTTTCTGCATCAGTATCATGAGCGGTGGACCCGCCATGCGCCCCTTCCTCATGATGCTCGCCGTCATGCGAGTGACTATGCCCCTCCATTCCTGACATCTCCATCATCTCGCGGTTAACCGCCCAGGTATGGCTGGCCAGGTCAGCAGCCGTCATCAGCTCGCCCGCGCCACGTTCAGCGATGAACGCTTCGGCTTCCGCTTCCCCTTCAAACGAGACGATCCCGTAAGCCATCGGGGTCTGGATATCAGCATCGTATACATAATAAGCATCCTCATACTTCAGCCACTTGCTGTTCGTATAATCGCGGACGAACTCGGCCCCTACCGTTTCCGTGCCGTATTCGGTCTTCCATTTGTGCATGCAGCCGATATCGTCAAATTTAAGCGACTGCCCGTCCTTCGTAATGATCTGCGTTGCAAACTCGTCATCCTTGATCGCCATATTGCAGATCGCGCAGCGGTCTGTCGCTTCGTTGACCGGCTGGGGTTCATAAGAGGGCCCCCCACAAGCCGCTACCAGCAACATCGTCAGCAGCACCGCCGCAGCCATACTCCATCGTCTCATCTTCATCCTTCTCTTCTCCTTGCCACGTAGTATAAAAAGCCCGTCGCGGCCACCAGCCCCATACCTGCCAAGCCGGTCTGCCAGCCTCCGGCTCCTGGCGCCCCTGGTTCTTCCCGCATTGGCGGCGCCATCAGCGGCGCCCGGTCGGTCGTCCATGTCGCGCGATCAGCTTGGTACAACTCTTCGAGGAACACCATCCCCGGGGACTGGAACAGCAGCTGCAGCTGCTGCCGCCGCTGCACGATTCCAGCAAACAGCGGGTTAACAGCATAAGCGGTATCGCTATAGCCGTCACCGTCATAGTCGATCCCGCGGTGGGCGTCCCAGAAGTTGCCGGTGATCTCATTATCCGCACTGCCCCTTGCCTGCGCATCGGCCATATTGCCGGTCAGCTCATTGCCCCGCAGCGTGTTGCCGGTAGCCGATATGAGCTGGATCCCGGTATAGTTATCCATGATCCGGTTCGCTTCGATCCGGTTGTCCGCCGACTGCTCGATATAGATGCCTACGCGGTTGCCGGCCAGCTCATTATGCCGGACCAGCGTGCCATGGGCGTCGAAGAGCAGCAGCCCTTGCGAGTTGACATTTTCATTTTGCTTGGCAAAGGTGTTGCCCGCGATCTCGACATCTCTCGTGTTCATGACCATGGCTCCCGTCACATTGCCTTCGCCCCGGTTGCCGATGATCCGCGTTCCCTTCGTATACATACAATGAATGCCATAGCGTGAATCCGTCAGCTCGTTGTCTGTCACTTCATTATCGTCGCTGTTCTCGAGATAGATGCCATCGTGCATGTCGCGGATCCGGTTGCCCGCGATCACGTGACGGTGCGCATCATAGCCATCGATGCCGTTGCCTTTGGCCGCCAGCCTGACCTCCCGCGCGGGCGACTGGTCGCTCCAGGCGATGACATTGCCGCGCAGCTCGCCGCCCTGAACACCTCTTAGCTGGATGCCGTCACTAACTGTCGTGATCTCGAGTCCCTCCAACCGTACGCGGTCGCCCGCAACCAGCACCGTCGGCTCGGTCTTGACCGTCTCATCAAGGATCCGCAGCCCCGATACCGTCACGTCTGCCGCTTCGATCCGGAGCGCGCTGCCTTCGCCGCGGTGCAGCAAGACTACCGCGCCCGCGCGCTCGGCCTCCAAGACAAGCGGCTTATCAATCACAACCGCGCCCTCATAGGTTCCCGCCGGGATCGTCAGCCGTTCGCCGGCAATCGCCTGGTCGATACGCTCCTGCAAGGAGGTCCCTCCAGTGTCCGCCGCTGTATCTCGCGCCGCTCCGGCAGCTGCCGCCGTCAGCACGAGCACCAGCAGCCCCCGTCTGATCCAGCCTGCGAGCTGCCTTCCCGCGTCAATATCAGCCGTCATTGGACGTCCACCTGGGCTTTCTTGGTCAGATGCAGATCGTCCACATACAAATGAATGAAGACCTCATAGCTGCCCGGCTCCTCAAAATTGTATCCCGCCGTAAAGCCGCCCTCGCCATCATACGTGGTGTTCACCAGCATCGGCTTGTCATCCAGACGGATATCCAGCGTCACGTCCGCCTTGTCCGTGATCTCCGCGCCGCTGAACGTGGCCCGCATCGTGACCGGGGCTTCCGCAACCGGGACAGCCGGCTCCGTCGACAGCGATGCCTCAACGGCTGCCGGGTCGATCGGCACCGCCGGCTCGCCGCCGCAACCGCTCAGCGCAATACAGATCAGACTGAGCAGCAGGATGTATCGCATGACTTTCATCTTGTCACCACCTTTGTTGTTCTACTGCACACCTTTACCAGCCCCATCGGCCCTGGAGCAGACCGAGCCGGATCCCCGCCAGCTGCCACAGCATCATGGAATCGGGCGCCATTAACTCCGCCGTGCAGCCGGATTCCGGCTCATAATCATAGGTCTGCGCCCGTTCCCAGCTGACTTCGCCCAGATTATTGGTCGCCTCTGCCTGATCGAAGCACGGCGGTGCGATATACACCCCCAGCGTATGATCCACCACCATCCGCGTGCCGTCCGGCGGTCCTCCCGAGACCGGTATAACTGAGGCCACACAGGCAACAATGAGCAGCAGGAGCGGCCATCGCCGTCTGATCAATCCCAAAGCCCGTCCCTCCTTCCCTTCATACGGTTATTGCTTAGCCTCATGTGAACATTCCATGACGCCCGTCCCCCAGATGTCCGATATGTAGCTCTATCGGGTCATAGCAACTGCCGGAGCGCCGGTGCTACACTGGATGCAAACGACATATCAGGAGTGATACGATGTCCAATCATGCCAAAGCTTCCCGTCCTTATCTCATCGCCGCCATCCTGCTGGTCGCAGCCTTGGCAGGCTACCTGCTGTACCCGCTGTTCAAGAGCGACCAGCTGCCGATCATGATGGCCTCGCCCGACTTCACGATGCCCGATCACGAAGGGCGCTCGGTCAGTCAGAGCGACTACGACGGCCAGGTGCGGCTCATGTCCTTCATCTTCACCCGCTGTCCGGATATCTGCCCGGCGACGACGCTCCATATGGTCGACCTGCAAGAGGAGCTCAAGGCCAGAGGCTGGTTCGGCGATCAGGTCGCCTTCGTCTCTGCTACCTTTGACCCCGATAACGATACCCCCGAGGTGCTGGCAGACTATGCGGAGCGGCTGGGGATCGACACCGCCGGCTGGACGCTGCTGCGCGGCGAGGAAGCACAGACGATCGCTCTCGCAGCCGAGTACGGCAACAGCGTCCAACGGCTCGACGACGGGTTATATGCCCATAATGTCACGTCTTTGCTGCTGATCGACAGGGATCACCAGGTCCGCAAGATCTACCGGATGGGCGACGATATCGACCAGGAGGAGATCCTCTCCGATATCGCCTCGCTGGTCGAAGCCCGCTAACCCTAGCCCCACCGAGCTGCAACTGCGGCGCCCGCCGGCTTACTGCTGCACAGCCAGCCAGTCGGCGAGTGTCCCGACCTCTTCCTCGCTCAGCTGCCGGCCGAACGCGGGCATCCCGCCGCGACCGTCCGCGATGATACTGACGATTTCTTCACGTTCATACTTCGCGCCGACCTGCTGCAGATTCGGGGCGGTCCGGCCCTTCAGCTCCGCACCGTGACAGCTCAGACATTTGGATCTGTAAAGGGACATCGCTTCGCTGTACTCTGACGCTTCTTCCCCCGCTCCCGTATTGACGCCCTCAGGCGTCTCTGTCCCTCCTCCGCCGCAGCCGCTTGCCGCCAGCATGGCGGCAAGCGCTGCTGTAGCGAGCATCCCTTTCCATTTGTTCATTGTGCTCATCTCCTTTAGTAGTAGGTTAGCCTTCCATTTTCTACCCTTTCCCAAGCCATCCCTGCTCATACGCATACCTTGCCAGCTGCACCCGATTATCCAGATGCAGCTTGTGCAGGATATTCTTCAGATGATTCTTCACGGTGTGCTCGGAGATGCCGAGCGTATGCGCGATATCCCGGTTAGCCGCGCCTTTGGCGACATGGCCGAGGATCTCCCGCTCCCGCGCCGTCAGAGGATCCATCCCCGGCGAGGCCGGCTCGACCGGCGAGAACTCCTTGAGGAGCCGGAAGGCCAGCTCCCGCGTCATCGGCGCTTCATCGAGCGCGATCGCCCGCAGATACTCGTGCCAGGAGTCGGGAGACAGATTTTTGAGCAGGTAACCCTGCGCCCCCTTCTTGAGCGCTTCGAACAGATGGGTGATATCATCGGATACCGTGACCATGACGATCTTCACATACGGATACTTGTCCTTGACCCGCTTGGTCGCTTCCAGGCCGCCGATGCCGGGCATCGAGATATCCATCAGGATGAGGTCGGGCATCCACTGCTCCGTCAGCGCCAGCGCCTCTTCGCCGCTTCTGCCCTCAGCGACGACGACAAAGGCGGGATCGCCGGCGAGGATCAGACAGATGCCTTCGCGCGCATGATCGCTATCGTCGATAAGCAGCACGCGGAAGCTGGGACTGTTCATCGCTCGTCCTCCCTTCGCTCTTCCTCTCTATGCTACTCCAGCTCAGGCCGGCGCACATGACTCGAAGGAGTCAGAAGCCGTGAACGTTGTATGGCGAACGCCGGGATGGGCTGTGCGAAGTGTCACAATTGCGGCCGAACGTGAGCACTTATGATATACTACGGTTGTAAGCGCAACCATATAGGTATAGATAGCACTGTATACAGGGGGCCCTCATGTACAAGCTGATGATTCGGTTCTTCGTCCCTTACATTATTATCATGATCATCACACATGCGATCAGCATGTATTCCAACTACAACACCTTTGTCGCCATGAAGGAGGAAGTCGTCGCTGTCAATGTACAGGCGTTGGAGCAGACGAAGGAGATCCTTGACCGGCGGTTTGCAGAGATCGACCTGATCGCCAAGCAGCTCACCAACAATCCCCGGGTCTACAACTACCAGACGGTCACCGAGCCTTTCCAGGGCCGCTCCACCTACCGTACGGTCGAGATCGTCAAAGAATTGTACGATTACAAGCAGTCCAACAACTTCATCTTCGATTACTATCTCTACTACCACGCCAGTGACATGGTCATTTCCGCCGACACCAGCTACCGTCTCCCCGCCTTCCTGGATACGATATACGGTTATGTGGGCCGGGACGCGGAAGCGTGGCGCAGCTATCTCAAGAGTCAATTTTTCCATCAGCATATTCTGCCAAGCGAGCCCCTGACGATCCGCGGACGAGAGCAGGCGATGCTCACCTACGTCCATTCGATCGGATTGCCGCATTCTTCGCAGGGCGAAGTCGTCGTGCTGATCGACGAAAGGCAGGTCCGGCAGCTGCTGGAGGGACTCGTCCAGGACAGCACTGGGCGGGCCTACATCGCAGATAAACAAGGGCAGATCCTGGTCGATACCGGGACTCGCGGACCCGATGGGACGACGCGGGCCGCCCCAGCAGCGATCAGCACGCCCGGCCCGCGTCAGGGCGTCTTCGAGAAGTCGGTGGACGGGGACGCGATGACTGTCGTCTACACCACTTCCAGTCACAACAACTGGCAATATGTCGTCGCCCAGCCCACCGGCACGGTGATGGACAGCGTCACCGCGGCCCAGCGGACGACGCTGACCGCATTGGCCATCTCCTTCCTGATCGGCGCCTGTATCGCACTCTACATGGCCTACCGCAACAGCCTGCCGCTGCAGACGATCCTGAAGCGTGTCATGGACGGCTTGGAGGGTGAAGTCTCCAAAGGCAAGGATGCCTACGCGCTGATCGAGGAGAAGATCCGGCAGCTTACGCTAGGCAAGGCCCAATTGGAGCAGCGGATGACCGACCAGCTGCCGATGCTCCGGCATACATCCATCGGTCAGCTGCTCAAGGGAGAGTTCTCTTCCGAGGATGAGATCCGGCGGCTGCTCCGTCATGCCGGACTGCCGCTCGCCCGGGGACATTATTGCGTCTGTGTGCTGCATCTGCACCTGTATCATGAAGAAGAAGGCGTGCAGCCAGCGCTCAAACAATTGGACAAAGCCCGGATTATCGCCCGTGAGGTACTGCTGAGCGTCACCCGCGACACAGACTTCCTGTACGATATTGACGAAGACAAGATCGCCCTGCTGTATGCCTGTCCTGACGGCGTGGAAGCGGACTGCCGCGAGGAGCTGACCGCACTGATGACGCCAGTCAAGGAGCTGCTGGAGCAGCGTCTGCCGATGCGCTGCCTGCTCGCTGCCGGCTCGGTCTCGGGCGCCCTTGCCGAGATCTCCCGTTCTTATGAGGAAGCCAGGCAAGCGCTAGCCGCCGGTTACCTCCAGGAGTCCACGGAGACGATCCTCTGGCATGAAGATCTGCCGCAGGGACTGCATTCCTACAGCTATCCCGCCGATGTCGAGGGCCGGCTGGCCAATCTGATCAAAGCCGGCAACGAGTCGGAGATGCTCGGCTTGCTGCGGGAGCTCTATGAGGAGAATTTCGTCCACCGCCAGCTCACCCAGCCGATGCTGCAGCTGTTCCTCTACGACCTCATCGGTACGGTGATGAAGCTCTCCGAACTGCTGGAGCAGTACGAGGATGACACGAGAGAAGCCTATGCCGAAGCGCTGCTGCTGCAGCTTGATGAATATGCAGATCTGGGCGCGGTCTATCATATGGTTCAGGAAGCTTGTCTGCAGCTGTGCCGGATCCAGCACGATCGCAAGCGGAGCCGCAACGTCGGGCTGCGGGATGAGGTGGTCGCCTTCGTAGACGCCAGCTTCACCGATCCGGATCTCAGCCTGGCGCTGGTCGCGGACAGGTTCAAGATGTCAGAAGTCTACCTGTCCCAGTTCTTCAAAGAACAGACCGGCGCCAACTTCTCCGACCATCTCGAGCAACTGCGGATGGAACGGGCACGCGAGCTGCTCCTGCAGAGCGAGCTTACGGTCCATGAGATTGCTCAGCAGGCCGGCTACAACACGGCCAATTCGTTCGGACGGGCCTTCAAACGCATCCATGGCATGAGTGCTACATCGTATAAAAAAAGCCAAAGCGGTTTAGAATAATCCCTCCTCCTCCACTGACCGTCAGCCTCACCGCCGTCTCCGCTGCTCCCGCCGCGGGGGTGGCGGTTTTACTTTCACATCCGAAAAACGTTGATTTAACAAGCTTTCTCTCCTCCGCATCTAAAGGATTGCACGCTCTAAAAAGAGATGTGGAACCCCAATTGTTAAAAATCGTGTGGCCGAAAATGAATCGAGTGTTTACTAAATAAACTAAACCACGCATAATGGGAACCAAATTGATAACGTTTTCAATTGTGCTGGCCAGCACGCATGCTTCCCGAGTCCGAGCCGATGACGGAAGCGTTAATCGATGGAGGTGTGATGCAGCCTATGAATAAAGAACGCCCGCTAGGGGCGACTCAAACTGCCAAACGATCGCCGTTGCATGGCCTCCTGCAGCGCTGGCAGCTGTACGTGCTCCTGCTTCCTACGATTGCGTATCTGCTGATCTTTCAATATTATCCGATGTACGGCGCCCAGATCGCCTTCAAACGATTCCATGTCATGCAGGGCATCTGGGGCAGTCCCTGGATCGGCTTCGACCATTTCGAACGGTTCTTCCGCTCCTATGACTTCTGGATGATCATGAGCAATACGATTCTGCTCAGTCTCTATGAGCTGGCCGCCAGCTTCCCGATGCCGATCATCCTCGCGCTTAGTCTCCACTATGTGCGGACGGCCGTGTTCAAAAAATCCGTCCAGATGATTACCTACGCGCCGCATTTTATCTCGGTCGTCGTGCTGGTCGGGATGATGATGCAGTTCATGGATCCGCGTAGCGGAATCTTCAATCAGATCCTGGGCGTCTTCGGTATCGATCCGGTCAACTTCATGGCCCAGTCAGGCATGTTCAAGTCGATCTATGTGTGGTCGGCTGTATGGCAGAGTACCGGATTTGCCTGCATCGTCTATCTGGCAGCGCTCTCGGGCGTCGACCCGACCTTGCATGAGGCCGCCGTCGTCGACGGCGCCTCCAAGCTCCGCCGGATCTGGCACATCGACCTGCCGGGCATCCTGCCGATCGCCATCATCCTGCTCATCCTTAACACCGGGCAGATGCTCAACATCGGCTTTGAGAAGGTGCTGCTCATGCAGAACCCGCTGAATCTGAGCGCTTCGGAGGTAATCGATACGTACGTGTACAAAGTCGGCCTGCTGTCCCAGGCACCGAGCTTCTCCTACGCCACTGCCATCGGTCTGTTCAAGTCTGTGATCAGCCTGCTCCTGCTGTTGTCCGTGAACAAAATCGCCAAACGGGCCGGTCAAACCAGCCTCTGGTAGAAAGGAAGCCGATGGAATCAAGTGCGTTCAAGGATTCGACGTCAGACAAGATGTTCACGGTACTCAACGGGCTGTTCCTCATCGTCGTGTCGCTGCTGGTCCTCTACCCGCTCATCTACATTGTAAGCGCCTCGTTCAGCTCGCCGTCGGCGGTCCTCTCGGGCAAGGTGTGGCTATGGCCGGTTGAACCGACGCTGCGCGGCTATGAAGCGGTATTCGAATACAAGCGCGTCTGGACCGGCTTCGCCAACTCGCTGTTCTACACCGGCGTCGGGACGCTCGTCAATGTCGCCATCACGATTACCGGTGCCTACGCCCTCTCCCGCAAGGATCTCAAAGGCCGCCAGTTCATCATGATGCTGTGCGTGTTCACGATGCTGTTCCATGCCGGACTGATCCCTGTCTATCTGGTCGTCCAGGATCTGGGGCTGCTCAATACCCGCTGGTCGCTCATCCTGCCGACTGCGCTGGCCGTCTGGAATCTGATCATCGCCCGCACGTTCTTCCAGATCACGATCCCCGATGAGATGCTCGAAGCCTCGCAGATCGACGGCTGCTCCGACTTCCAGTTTTTCTTCAAGATCGTGCTGCCGCTGTCGGCGCCGATCATCGCGGTGCTCTGCCTGTTCTATGCGGTCGGCCACTGGAACCAGTATTTCCAGGCGCTGCTGTACTTGCGGGATCCCGGGCTGCAACCGCTGCAGATGGTCCTGCGGGATATCCTGGTGCGCAATGAGGTCAATGCCTCGCTCATCATGGATGTCCGGGTTGCCGCCGAGCAGGATGGCTTGCGTCAGCTGCTCAAGTATTCTCTCATTGTCGTCGCCAGCGTGCCGATCCTGATCATCTACCCGTTCGTGCAGAAGCATTTTGTCAAAGGCGTAATGATCGGTTCGTTAAAAGGATAAAAAAGAAATCCAGGGAGGTCACACCATGCCAAAGAGAACCAAAATGAGCCTGATCCTGATGGTAACCGCCGTCCTCATCCTGTCCGCTTGCAGCAACGGCAATGCGCCAACTGCCGGACAAGGCGCCCAGCAGCCGGATGGCGGAACGCCTGAGGCCGCCAGCAACCTGACGGAGCCAGGCACGTTCCCCATCGTCAATGAGCAGGTGGAGCTGACGATCCTGATCGCCGGCGATTCCAATGTCGAGGACTTCCAGACCAACGCATTCACGAAATGGTACGAGGAGCATACCAATGTCAAAGTGAATTTCGAAGTCGCCCCTCCCGGCGCATCCGCCGAGACGCTCAACCTGAGACTGGCCAGTATGGACCTGCCGGATATCATGCTCGGCATGGGCGTCACCCGGGCGCAGGAGATGATCTACGGACCGCAGGGCGTCTTCCTGCCGCTCAACGATCTGATCGAAGAATACGGCTATTACATGAAGCAAGCCTTCGAGGAACAACCCAAGTATTACGACTCCATCGTGACCCCCGATGGCAACATCTACTCGCTGCCGGAGATCAATGAATGCTACCACTGCTCGATGCCGTTCAAGCTGTGGATGAACGAGGATTTCCTCGATGCTGTGAACCTGCCGATGCCTTCGACGACCGAGGAATTCTACCAGACGCTCAAAGCGTTCAAGGAGCAGGATCCCAACGGCAACGGCAAGGCTGACGAAATCCCGCTGGCCGGCGCGATCCGTCCGGGCGCGGCGCGCGCGGTCGAGCTGCAGGTCGAGATGTTCCTGATGAACTCGTTCGTCTATACGCCGGCTACCCGGATGTATCTTGAAGACGGCCAGGTCACGACGAGCTATACGCAGCCTGGCTGGAAGGAAGGACTCAAGTATCTGAACAAGCTGTACTCGGAAGGTCTGTTGGCCGGCGAATCGTTCACGCAGGACGAACAGCAGCTGCGCCAGATGGGTGAAAATGCCGAAGCGCCGATCCTCGGAGCCTTCCCCGGCATCTACCTCGGCAACGCGACAGAAATCGGCGGCCCGAGCGGCAGATGGCTGGATTATAAAGCCGTTGCGCCGCTGGAAGGTCCGGACGGTACCCAGTATGCGGTACACAACCCGTACCAGCTCACATCCGGCAAGGCGGTCATCACTACCGCAGCCGAGCATCCCGAGATCGCGCTGCGCTGGCTCGACGGCTTCTTCGATGAAGACATCATGAACCGCGTTCAGAACGGCATCCCTGGCGTCGACTTCAAGGAAGCCGGGGAAGGCATGCTGGGCATCGACGGCAGCCCCGCCAAGTATGAGCTGATCACGCCCTATGGCGGCATGACCAACAATCACTGGTACCAGAAGGCGCCTGTCTACAATTACAGTGCCACGCGTCTGAGCTGGTATGCCGGCGAGAATCCCGATGAGAACAACGAAGTCATCCTGTACCGGGCGACCAATGAGCAGTATGAGCCGCACATCCCGCCGATCGATATGGTCATCCCGCACTTGTACTTCACCGAGGATCAGAGCACAGAGCTGGCCGACCTGGAGAAGACGATCAAGGATTACGTTGATCAGATGACTGCCCGCTTCATCATCGGTGATCATAATATCGACAATGAGTGGGATAACTACCTGGCCACACTGCAAAGCATGGGCGTCGACCGTCTCATCCAGATTAACCAGGACGCCTATGACGCCAATGCCAACTAACAGGGCAGAATCGATTCCGCACCCATCGGCATTTTTGAGGGTAAGCTGGACTAAGCATTTTTTGAAAGGATGGTGACTGATGAGTAAAAAGGTTTACAAACTGGGCGTCGTCGGATTGGGGGAAGGCCGCAGCATCATGTCTGCGGCACTCCAGAGCCGGCAATGGGAGCTGCACAAGGTGTGCGATCTGCGCGAGGAGATCTGCCGGGAGCGGGCCGGGGAGTTCGGGTTCGATGCCTGGACGACGGAATATCGCGAGCTGCTGGAGGACCCCGAGCTGGATGTGATCGCGATCTATACACCGGATCAGCTGCACCGCGAGCATATCTTGCAGGCGCTGGCCGCAGGCAAGCATGTCATCTGCACCAAGCCCCTCCTCACTTCATTGGAGGGTGTACAGGAGCTCACCGAGCTGGCGGCTCGCAGCGGCAAGCAGGTGTTCGTCGGCCAGAGCTCGCGCTTCTTCGAGCCGATGCTCCATCAGCGGCGGGACTTCGAGAGCGGCCGCCACGGCGAGCTGCAGACCGTCGAAGCATCCTACATCACAGATGGCCGCTGGTTCCTCGAGCGGGGCTGGAGCCGTCAGAGCGGGTTCAGCTGGATGTACAACTTTATGATCCACGCTGTCGATCTCGCCCGCTGGTATCTGGCCGATGTCACGGAAGTGACCGGCTTCGGCACCGTCAGCTCCACCAGCCGCGGCTACGGCCTGGAGGTGTGGGACAGCATGCGCTTCCTGCTGCGGGACAGCGAGGGGCGGGTCGCCACCGTCTCGGGCAGCTATACGCTGCCGACGCTGAGCCGCGAGATCGCGCCGTCGATCGAATGCACGCTGCGCGGCACGCAGGGGACGAGCCGGGCCGAGTATCTCAATCTCCGGTATCATACCCACTTCGCCGGCGAGGGCAAGCAGCTGCATACCTTTGACGACAAGCACAGCTACTACTTCCGCTTTGAGGGCGAGAGTCATCATGCCGGCGAGTACCAGAACTATATCGAATACTTTGCCGACTGTCTCGACGCCGGACGCTCCCCTTCCCCCGATCTGCGGGAAGGCATCGACACGATCATCCTGATGGAGGCGCTGCGCCACAGCGCAACGCACGAGGGCGAGCGGGTCCGGCTCCAAGAGTTCCGTCAGGGGATAGAGCTGTAAACGCTTTGCTGAGCGGCGCGAGGGGCCGGGACTGTAGCGCCTCCGCCCCGAAGGGCGGCGCGAGGGACCAAAGGTTGAACAGGTTGCCTGGTAGCGGGGTGAGG
The DNA here is from genome assembly GCF_047238105.1 of Paenibacillus jepli. Lineage (NCBI taxonomy): Bacteria > Bacillati > Bacillota > Bacilli > Caryophanales > Paenibacillaceae > Paenibacillus > Paenibacillus jepli. Next base: position 4,482,696 of record NZ_JBDFMD010000001.1, on the reverse strand, counting down.
CCTTGCAGCCCGTCATGTCGCGAATCAGCCCCACCGGCCTCCTCCCCGTCACCTTTAACGACAAAAGTACCATTATTTTCGCATACTTGGCCTCCATCGGGCCTCCTAAAGACAAAAATACATTTAAATCGTCCGCAGTAACTATAATTTGGTAAATTTGTCCGAATTAACTGCACTTTTGACCTTACGCTCTGTCTGACACTCCCATTCATGCTCTGCTAACTGCACAATTGGCTTTATGCCCATCCCTACCCTGACGCGACATGACCAACTACCTATCATCCCGCCACAAACCCTGTTCTAGGAGGAGATCCATGATGAGTTATGATTACGATATTGCGCCGGTCACCGGCGATTCCACATGGTTCACCCAGGCCAGATTCGGCATGTACATCCACTGGGGACTCTACGCGCTGGGCGCCCGTCACGAATGGCTCCAAGCCCGCGAGTTTATGACCAGCGAACAGTACAACAAGTATTTCAAACGCTTCGACCCTGATCTGTACGACCCCGAACTATGGGCTCAACTGGCTGCCGACGCGGGGATGAAATATTTTGTCGTCACCACTAAGCACCATGAAGGCTTCAGCCTGTGGGACACCAAGCAGTCCGATTACAATGTGATGAACACGCCTGCCAAGCGCGATCTGCTGCGGCCGATGCTCGATGCGTTCCGGGCGCGGGACATCCGGGCCGGCCTCTACTACTCGCTGCTGGACTGGCACCATCCGCACTACACCGTCGACGTCAAGCATCCGCTCCGCTACAATCAGGATTTCCTGGATGCACAGAAGGAGAAGGACTTCCAAAAATACGTTGACTTCATGTTCGCCCAGACGCGCGAGCTCTTGACCGGGTATGGCAAGATCGACGTCATGTTCCTCGACTTCTCCATCCCGCCGCTGGAGGGCTTCCCCGGCAAGGGAGCCAAGGAATGGCAAAGCAAGAAGTTCATCGAGATGGTCCGCGAGCTGCAGCCGCACATCATGCTCAACGACCGGCTCGGTATCCCTGGCGACATCACGACGCCGGAGCAGTACCAGCCGCGTGAGTGGATCCGCGTCGACGGCCGCCGCGTCATCTGGGAAGCGTGTCATACGTTCAGCGGCTCCTGGGGCTACTACCGGGACGAGGAGTCCTGGAAGAGCGTCGATGTCCTGGTGAAGATGCTCATCGACACCGTCTCCAAGGGCGGCAACCTGCTGCTCAACGTCGGTCCGACCGGCCGCGGCGAGATCGACGAGCGCGCCGTCGACCGGCTTAAGGGGATGGGCGAATGGATGAAGCGGCACAGCCGTTCCATCTATGGCTGCACCGCGGCCCCGGACGGCATGCAAGCGCCGGGGGATTGCCGGTTCACCTACAATCCTGAGACCAACCGTCTCTATCTGCATGTCTTCAGCTGGCCGTTCAAGAACATCCATCTCCACGGCTTCTCCGGCAAGGTCGAGTATGCGCAGCTGCTTAACGATGCTTCTGAGGTGCGGATGACCGAAGGGGAGCAAGAGATGACGATGGAAGCCGGCGCCTTCAACGAAGGCCGTCCTGCCGACACGCTGACGCTGTCTCTTCCAGTGAAGAAGCCGAATGTTGCGGTGCCGGTTATTGAGTTGTTCCTGAAGTTTTGAATGTGCTGAAAACCGGTGCGGGGTATAACTCCTGCACCGGTTTTTATTATTTTTTGCACAAGCCACAAAAAGTTCCCCGCCTGGAAGTTTGTTTTATCGCCCTCATTTGTACCAAGCGACAACCCTGTTTCTCTAGACCCACACGCAATATCCGGCTTGCAGCTTCCGGGAGCAGCAAGCTTGTTGACGTGACCATCAGCGTGGACAGCCAAATAAATGTCATTGAAAGCCATGATATTACAGTGTTAATCGAAAAGCATATGCAAAGAAAATATAATATCCACCATGTTCATATCCTTATTGAACCTTTATCGGCTAGATAGCAGGATACCTGCGCTTGAAAAGGATAAGGTTGTCCAAACGGCATAGACGCAGCCTTACTTTACACGAAAGCAGCTAGGCGCATATCTCGAAACCAGCGGCAATGCACTACACAAATACACTATTGACAGCAGGGCAACGACGACAGTTAACGCCCAGAGGGCCGGGCCCAGCACCATTACCCCAACAAAGCCTAAGGAAACAAGGCTGTTCAGCAAAATGAAAAAAGGGTTCTTCGTATTAAGCTCTGTTGTATACGGCTGCAGCAGATAATATAGCAGCAAATGATGAACCGAGAAGAAAACCGCCAGCGCCAGCGTCAAGATCCATAGCGGCAGCAACACGCCTGGCACTTGTCCTCCGGATACGATCAAGATGAACACACTCAGCACAGCTGCCAAGCCTGCCCCGATTAGAACGTTCATCCCCAGCAGCCTGCCAAGACGCAAACGGAAATGCTGCACCGCCCCCTTGCGATAGAATGGATAGCGCAGAAGCGGCATATCGCAATGGTAAAACAATACCTTGCACAATTGATCACCCATCGTCAAATAGAACATCGCTAAAATGACGAACGGGACATAGGCTTCGATGCTCGCAACATCCAGCGTATCGGCAAACAGCAGCGCCAGGCACGCCAGCACGACGCCAAGCCCGCCGAGCACGCCCAACCGCTTCCGAAACGGTGTGCGGATCAGACTGCCATGCCGCGCCACAAAGATCTGATGGATATAGGCGTAGCCTTGTTTACCTGAGCCTCCCCCCTCCCTGTCGCTTAAGGGGAGCGTAAGGGGGGCGTTGTAGTCGAGATCATTGGCTTGGACGCTTTTTTGTTGTGCATCCGCGATCAGCTGCTCCATATTCAACAACGGATCATCGCGTTTGGTAGCCGCTTGTACGGGATCCGTATAATCAACCTTCTTAAGCAGCCCATAACCAGCGACAAGCCCGGCTAATATCAGCAGCGCGAGAACTAAAGACTGGCCGAGCAGCATCGCACCGAACAACGGGACTGCACTCAGCGGGGTCAGCGGCAGGTAAGCTGCAGCAAAGGTAAGCACCATCACCAGGATAACGATTCCCGTCTTCTTCACCAGTATGATCCCGCTCCGGCGGAACAACGCCAAATGTAGCCATTCGGATGCCACACGCCACATCGTCACAGCCCCGACCAACAATAATCCCTGCGCTAAGGTAATACCCCATCCGCTGCCGATGACCGCCATCGCCAGCGATTGATACAGAAAGAATGTCCCATACCGGTAAATAAGCACCGCCCGCATATACCGTGTCGGCACCATACGCATCAATCGGACGGCAGTATACTTCATCTTGCTCGGCTCCAGCACCTTCGCACTCGACACTGCGGCCATCAGCACACTGATGCAAAAATACATATGCACAAACAGCGCCTGCTGCTCTCCGGCCGTCCATCCATCTGCCCATATCTGCAGGGGGAGCGCCAGCATAAGCCCGATATACAGGAAGCTCTCTAACAGACCGCCGAGAATCCTTAACCCGACCGCCACCGAGCCAGCCAGCCGCTTCGCGCGGACAGCGGCGTACGCACGTTCGCTTACCCTCCTTCCGAGCAAGGGCAGACGCTGAGCATAATAGATCAGGCGGTTGGCCAGCGTGACCGTCTGCAGCTGCCACAGACGGGCAATCGTATTAAGCACGCCCGTCATCGTCCTGCCCCTTCCCCGTCACGCCTCGTCCGAACGCATTCCCGTCTGTATCGGCTTCACTCCCGCCATCGTCACGCAACAATTCGATCACCTGTTGCTCGACGTCCGGACGGGTCAGCAGCTCGGTGGACACCTGCGATAGCTTGCCGCCATGGAGAATGACCAACTCGTCGCACAGATCCGCCGCCAGCTGCAAGATATGGGTAGAGAAGATCAGCACATGATCGCCTTTCATCTCCCGCAGCAGCTGCTTCATCTCCAGGGCGACTATGACATCAAACGAAGTCAGGGGTTCGTCCAGTAAGATGACCGGAGGCTTCATCAGCAGAAAGAGCAGCATCTGAACTTTATTCTTCATGCCGTGCGAATAATGCTTGATTAGCTTATGCCGGTCATCTTGAGCGATGCGCATCATGTCAAACAACGCGTCCACATCGTCTCCCCGGCCTGCAATCGCTGCCTCATTGACATCGATGAAGAAACGAATAAACTCATACCCTGTCAGGAACTCCGGCAGGATCGGCATCGAATACACATACCCGACATCGTCCGCCTGCAACTCGCGCGTCTTAGCGCCATCCACCAACTTCATACTGCCGCCGTCTGCAGGCATCTCACCGCCTAAGCAGTTGAATAAAGTCGTCTTCCCGGCCCCATTGCGGCCCAACAAGCCATAGATTTTCCCCTGCTCAAAACGGAAGTCCGCCCCGGCGAGAACTTGTTTTTGGCCAAAGCTTTTCTTCAGGTCCTGCAGAACGAGCGCCATCTTACCTTCTTGTCTAATCTGGTCTAGCTTTTCTATCCCAACTCACACTCCCTATCAATTTCGGTAAATATCCCGTATCTACCAGTTTATCACATGCAGCAACTGGTATTCTAATTGACATATCGGGAAAACTAGATATAATAAAACCATGGATTACATCGAGGTGTTCAAAGCATTATCAAACGAGACGCGTCTTAATATTCTAAAGTGGTTAAAGGAACCGGAGAAGTACTTTCCTGGATCGGGAGCACACATACCAAAAGGAGAGGAATTTGCAGGCGGCGTATGTGTCGGGGATATTCAGGAGATGGCAGGCGTTTCTCAGTCTACGACTTCGCACTATTTGAATATTCTGTTAAAGGCTAATCTTCTTGAAACGGCTCGTTTCGGTCAATGGAGCTACTATCGCCGCAATGAGACATTCATTCAACAATTGACAGAATCCCTTAAAACAGAAATCTAATCCTGATTTCTGCTTTTTAAGGCTATATATATCTATAATTCGAGATAAGTAGAAAATCCATTACTAAGTAAGGAGCTGCTTTCATGTCACACTTGAATCTCCCCTACGCGATCAAAGGTCTAACGCTCAAGAACCGCATTGTCATGCCGCCGATGTGCCAATATTCGGTTGAGGCGCTGGACGGCAGCCCTACCGACTGGCACTTCGTTCATTATGTGTCCAGAGCCGTCGGCGGCACCGGGCTCATCATTGTGGAGATGACCGATGTCGAGCCTGACGGCCGCATTACCAATAAAGATCTCGGCCTCTGGTCGGACGAACAGATTCCCGCCTTTAAGAGAATCGTCGAGGAGGTCCACAAATACGGTTCCAAAATTGGTGTTCAGATTGCCCATGCCGGCCGCAAGGCAGAAGATGCCGAGCAACCAGTCGGGGCCTCAGACATCCCGGTTGCCGGCATCAAGACGCCGCCGCGGGCGCTCTCGACTTCGGAGGTCAAAGAGATGATAGTCAAGTTTAAAGAAGCTGCCCGACGGGCAGTCGAAGCCGGTTTCGACACCATCGAGCTTCACGGCGCCCATGGTTACTTGATTCATCAGTTCCATTCGCCTGGCATTAATAACCGCACGGATGAATATGGCCAAGACCTGTCTCTGTTCGGAGTCGAGGTCATCCAGGCTGTTCGCAGCGTGATGCCTGACGACATGCCGCTTATCTTCCGGATTTCAGCGATTGAGTACATGGATGGCGGTTATGAGTTGGAACATTCATTGGAGATGGCCAAGCGCTACAAAGAAGCAGGTGTCGACATGTTTGATGTCTCAAGCGGCGGTGAAGCGCCCCCCGGACAGAAAAAACCGGCCAACCACGCGGGATACCAGGTGCCCTTCGCGCGCGCCTACAAACAATCGCTCGGTGTACCCGTCATTGCGGTCGGCGTGTTAGAGGATCCGCTCGTCGCTGAAGCGGCTTTGGCCAATGAGGATGCCGATCTTGTCGCCGTCGGGCGTGGTATGCTGGACGATCCGTACTGGTCCCTCCATGCCGTACGGACCATTGATCGCAAGGTTGAGCCGCCGACTCAGTACGCTAGAGGGATTTACGTTCGAAATTAAATACAGAAAAAAAGGATTGCCGTGTATCGTTCTTTTCAGACTGATACACGGCAATCCTCATCATCTGCGCCTCTAACTCCAATCGTGTTTCTTTAGCAAACCTTGCAAATAAGCGATGGTCTCTTTGGCATATCAGTCAGGCTCGCCCGCCCGTATATTAAACTTAAGATCACTGGCGGAAAATAAGAGGGATTATTCCATTCATAAGTTCCATCTAAAGTTAGCCTTCCGATCCAAACCTCTTGATTTCCGTCTATCTTCATCGCCCACTTGCCACTATAGGTTATGCTGTCTATATTTTTCTCCACATATTTTGAGGCTCTCCCAAAGTTAAATGTCTCTGCCAAGGAAGCGTCCACTTCACGAATCAATGATTCGTATTTTGCTTCCTGCTGTTGCCACGAGAACTCTGAATCCCAGATATCAATCAATTGTTATCCAGACAGATGGGTTTCGATCCACTCTTTAAGCTGATCAGATATCACCTTCTTATTTTACCATAATTTGTTTATAAGTCATCGATTGATTTGTGTACGAAAAACGGGCGCCAGTATGGGCACCCGTCCATTTTAGTATACTAACATCATCTTATTTACTTGAAAATTTAAATCTTATATGCCTTCATCGCCTTGCGAATCTCTTTCCACGTCGGACGCTTGCCGTACATCAGGACGCCGGTGCGGTAGATCTTGGCGGAGAGCCAGCCAAAGATCATGATGCTGACGAGCAGCAAGCCAATGGACAGGGCGATCTCCCACAGCGCCGGATCCGTCAGGCCGACACGGAGGAACATAGCGAATGGCGTGAAGAACGGGATATAGGAAGCTACTTGGATCAAGGTCGAGTCCGGTGCCGTCATCCCGAAGATGCCGATGTAGAAGCCGGCCATCGAGAGGATCGTCACTGGCGTCAGAGCCTGTGCCAGATCCTCGGTGCGGCTGACGATCGAGCCGACAGCTGCGAACAAGGTGGCGAACAGGAAGTAGCCGCCGAAGTAAAAGATAATCGCGTAGACATACAGCATCGGATCCAGTTCAGACAAGTTTATATCTAATCCGGCTAACATCTCCTGGTTGTGCGGCAGCATGACATTGATGAAGAAGACAAGGATAAAGGTGCCGATCTGCATCGTTCCTACCAGGAACATCCCGAAGATCTTGCCGAACATCTGGGTTAGCGGAGCGACGCTTGTGACGAGAATCTCCATGACGCGCGAGCTCTTCTCCGCGGTGACTTCAGTTGCAATCAATTGACTGGTAATGAAAATACCCATGAACAGCAGGATAATCACGACATAGACAAAGCCCATCGCCAGACCGCTTGGTCCGGTCTCGCCGCCTGCAGTCTCTGTACCGGTCTCTACCGAGATCTGAGTCGGATTCAAGTTGATCGGCTCCAGCAGGGCCGCGCGCTGTTCTGCTGTCAGTCCGGATTCGGCGAGGATGATATCATTGCGGATCGTCTGCAGCGCCGTCATCAGCATCACAGACGCATTGCCGTTGAGCGATTCCGCCTTGTAGGTCACTTGCGGGAACAACACCCCAGCCTGCTGCTCGAAGAGCAGATAACCTTGGATATCGCCGGCATTGATCGCCTCGCGCATCGCCTGCTCATTGGCCTCCTGCGATCCGGCATCCGGATAGCCAACGATCATCAGCTCGCCGCCCTCAGGGAAGCCATCGCCGCTGCTGAGCGGGCCGGTTACCTCCGGTGCCTGACCTTCGACGTAACCAATCGCAGTTGCTTCGCCGCTCGGTCCGTCGCCGCTGAATTGGCTGATAATGTACGGCAGATTAATCCCGATACTCATGATGATAGCGATGATTAATGTGGTGACGATAAAGGATTTGGTCCTTAATTTGTTGCGTACCGTAAAGCCGACGACATTCCAGAAATTACTCATTTCTTCCACCTACCGATCGGATAAAGATTTCATTCAATGTGGGCTCCATCAGTTCAAACCGGGTCAGCTCCGCCTGCGCCATCGCATGCCGCAACAGATCCTGTGCCGTCTCGGGGCGTTCCACCAACACCTCGTAGCCGTTCTCCATACGCTTGACCTCCTTGACGCCTGTCAGTCCATCCAAGCCTTTGATCTCGGCTTCCGTGCCCAGAATGACCCGCTCGCGCGGAAACTGTTTTTTGATCTCCTTGATATTGCCCTGCAGCACCGTATTCGAGCGATGGAGGATCGTAATGTTGCGGCACAGTTCCTCGACATGCTCCATCCGGTGCGTCGAGAACAGGATCGTCGTGCCATTGTCCCGCAGCTCCTTGACTGTCGCTTTGAGCTGCTCGACATTGACCGGGTCGAGTCCGCTGAATGCTTCATCGAGGATGACGATGCTCGGCTTGTGGATGACCGCAGCGATGAACTGGATCTTTTGCTGATTGCCCTTGGAGAGCTCCTCGATCTTCATGTTGTAATACTCGGTGATATTGAAGCGTTCCAGCCAATCCTTCAGGTTCTTATCCGCATCCTTCTGCGACATCCCGCGCAGACGGGCCAAGTAGGTCACCTGCTCGTTGATCTTCACCTTCGGATACATCCCCCGCTCTTCCGGCAAGTAACCGAGCATACTCAATTGTTCGCGGCTGTACGGTTTGCCGTGATAGAGAATCTTGCCGTCATCAGGGAAGATCAGCCCCAGCACCATGCGCATCGTCGTCGTTTTGCCGGCCCCATTGGCCCCCAGGAGGCCATAGATCTCGCCAGGCTCTACCTCTAGGGAGATCTGGTTGACGGCTGTTTTGTCGCCATACTCCTTGGATACATTATCTACGATTAACGGATTCATCCTCATACCCCTTTCGTTCTGTGCGGCGAGCGCAAGGCGCGTTGCGCCATGAGCTCAGCCAAAATGTCATCAAGCTCGAGCATGTGTCTGGCCTGGATCATGACTCCCTGCTGCTGCAGCCAGGCTTCCGCCTCCAGCGCTGCACTCGTTACCAGCTTGACCGTATCGGAGCCCGCGTGCTCATGACTGCTGATGCTAGGGATCTCCTGCCACCGGATGGTCGTCGCCGGAGATACCCGTACGTACAAGCACTGCCAGCTGTTGAACAGCTCATCTTTCTCGTAGATGCCCATCACTTGCCCATGTATCATAAATACGATGTAATCGGCAAGCCGTTTCACTTCTTCTACATGATGCGATGCCATCAGGACCGTCCGGTCGCCGCGCTCCATATGGCGGTGCAGCACTTCGATCATCATGCGCCACGCTAGCGGATCCAGACCCGAGGAGGGCTCATCGAGCAGCAGCAGCTTAGGATCATGCGCGATGGCCAGCGCCAGCTCGAATTTGCGGCGCATGCCTTTGGACATCTTGCCGAGCTTGAGGCTGTCGTCCACCTCGAACAGATGCAGCAGCTCGCGGTACCGGTTCAGATCCCAGTTCGGATACCAGTGTCTGGCGAAGGCCGCCTTCTCCCTGGCACGCAAGCTGCGGTCATGCGGCGGGGCATTTTCCTCCAGGTAACCAATGTTCTGCTTGTAGGCAACATCGGAGCCCGGCTTCACCTTCTGACCTAACACCTTTACCTCCCCTTGATCAGGGTGCGCCAGGCCCAACAGCATTCGGAACGTCGTGCTTTTACCCGAGCCGTTGGGCCCGACAATAGCCGTTATATAGCCTTCCGGCACTTCCAGGTTCAGCGGGCCCAGCTCGAAGTGTTCCTGGGCCAGCTTGACGCCGGTTAATCGAATGATCTGCTCTTCCATAGCCCATCCCTCCTGCTTCATCCATCGTCTCTACGCAATGCTTCACGGAACAGCGCCTCCAGCTCTTCATTGCTGCATTGCACTCTTCTCGCCGCGGCTACCGCCTCATCCAGCGCCCGCACGACCCCTTCCAGCCGGTGGCGGTCCCGATCTGCCGAGTCCACTGTGGCTACAAACGTCCCTGTCCCCTGCCTGGTCCTTAGCAGCCCTTGCGCCTCAAGATCCTGATACACCCGGCGGATGGTGATGACGCTGCATTTGAGCTGCTGGGCAAACTCCCGGATCGACGGCAAGAGTGTCCCTTCCTGCAGCTGCCCGCTGACAATCAGGGCGCGCAGCTGCACTTCGATCTGATGATATAACGGCTCCACGCTCTGTTCATTGATCTGGATTGTACGCCACACACCTTCACCACCTTTGAGGTTGGGATCTGTCTCCCTGCTAATGGAACAAATTGCGGTTCTCGATCCGGCGTTGAATGATCGTATAGATCAGCCTGACCAAAGCTGCTGCAGTGAGCAGGAGAACGGTTGGCAGCCACCAGGCGCCCTGCATCATCATCGCTGCGCTCTCCTGCAACAATCCGATGCCGGCCCTGTGCAGCCCATAGGTCACAAGACCAAACACCGCCATGAAGACCAGCGTCGCAAACATGTACTGCCTACCCTTCACCCCAAGCTCAAACATGAGATACGCAGAGCCGACTGCGGCACCATAGGCATACCACATCAAGGCGAAGCCCGCGAACGCAAGAAATCCCATCCCGCGTACCCATCCGACCAGAATGTAGCTCAAGGTGAAGAAATAAAACCAGCCGGCGGTAAAGTAAATGATAAATTGCAGCACCCGGCTGCCCGCAATCTGCCGGGATGTAATCGGCATACTCCGCAGGTCGGCTAGCCTGTAAGTGTAGGTATCCTCCGACCATACCCGCATCATCGTCCGGCTAAGCGTGAACCCGAAGATCGGAATCAGCGACAGGAAGAGGAAATTCTCTATCCAGGCTGTGTAGCCATCAAAGGGGGAAGCGTCGTGGATCACGGCAATCATAATGAAACTGGTGTAGTTAAAAAAGAGAAAACTGAGCAGCAGCCCGAGCCGTTCATTACGCAGCTCATGCTTTACGATCAGCCAGATGCCCTGCCATGTACTCATGCGATCACCGCCTTAAGTCATCATACTGTATATAACTTTATACACAGTATAATCACACCTTGTTTTTTTGTCAAACAAGGTGAAACGGCTGTCGCCGACCTTGGCGGCGCAGCGCGTTTCATTCCGGAGAATTCTAAGCTGATATATGTGTGCAACATATAAATTCTTAGAATTCAAAAAAACGGCCCGAAGGCCGTTATGGTTGTTGGAAAGTGCCGATGGGTGCGGAATCGATTCTGGTCAACGCTTTCTGGAAGAAAGCGACTTCGAGAGCTTATGCTACGTAGCGTTCGCCTGAAAGCTTTTCGCAGAAAAGCTAGCTTCGGAAGCATACGCTGTCCCGGATTTCATCCCTGTTAGGGATTAAAAATCAAGAAATCTGGGAACAACAGCGATCGGAAGAACGATCCGTTACCTTGAGGTCATTATTTTCAATAATAGCCCGAAGGCCGTTATTTTATACCGTACCAGGATTAGGGTTAGAACCCGGATTAGAGCTCGGCATCTCATCCGACTCCGCATGCTCCTTCTGGTACCATTGCTTGAAGACATAGATCAGGATCGCACCATACATAAACTCCTGGACGAGCTTCATGATGACCCCGCCCAGCTGCTGATCCTCGATCGGCGGCAAGAAGTTGAAGTACTCGGGACCGCTGAATTGCTCTATCAGCCAAGTAGTGTCGCCCGGCAGACAATAGCCCATCGCCTGCACCCACACATTCGGATCGCTGTACATCGGGTACAGCGACTGCGGCGCGAAGATGATGAGCGCGCAGGCCGGTGTGAGCAGCACACCATTGGCGAAGATGTAGCCCATCTTCTTGACACCGTTCAGACGACTCCACTCCGGAACCGGACTGACGATCTGCCACCACATCATAAAAGCTGCAACGAGCAGGACGAAGAAGTAAATCCGATGCACCGTGAAGTTGAGCATCACATACTCATGCACCTCTGGCACATGGTAGATCGAGAACAATATATTAAATAGAATAAGTGTGATCAGCGGATGCATCAGTGGCCGCAGTCGTTTCCAAAAGGACTTGCTGAAGGCTGCCCGCCACAGAAACGCCGGCACGCCAAGCAGGATCATCGGCGGTACCACCAGGTACGATATAGCCATATTGGTCATATGAAACGAGAAGATCAGATGACCGAGGAGCTCCAGTGGACCTCCATTGGCAAGGTAGTACATCACCACGCCGCTCACAAATAGAATTTTCTGCTTCAGAGTAGCGGTAGCCTCCATGGAATAATGGCGCTCGCGCCAAGGACCGACCAGATAGAAGTAGAGGATGACTATAGCTGCGAATACAAAGAGAACTATCGGGCTCCACAATTCCTCAAAGCTGAAGTATTGCAATCCAAGCATCATGGATTCCCCTTTAACCGTTAATTTGAAAAAAGAGGGGGTCGCCTGAGTGACCCGCCTCTCTTCCTACTATCGACGCTCGCTTACCACCAAACCCAAAACTCGGCCATAACGACACAGGTGAAAACTACAAATACACCGAAGAAAATGCCGATGATCGCATAGATGTGCCCGCGATCCTTCATATGCATCCAGAAGGACATCTGGATAAAGACTTGCAGAATGGCCATAACGACCAGCAAAATGTACGTAAACGTCGAGTTGATCTCGCCTGCGGCGACAGTGGCAAACGCCAGTACCGTCAACAGGATGGAGAAGATATATGCGACAATATGCTTTTGCGGCCCTTCGATGCGGTGCCGCTTGCCTTTGCCTTCAGAAGCAGTGTTGGAATGGTTGCCTGCCATCGCTTAGCCCACCTTTCCCATCAGATAGACGACCGTAAAGATGAACACCCATACGACGTCCACGAAGTGCCAGTATAGACCAGCTACATAGATCTTTGGCGCGGTAACGGTATTCAAACCTTTCTTGAACACTTGCCCGATCAGCAGGGAGATCCAGACGACACCCAGGATTACGTGCGCGCCGTGGAAGCCGACCAGTGTGTAAAAGGATGAACTGAAGGCACTGGTTGTAAAGCCATGTCCCATATGCAGATAGTGCAAAAACTCATAGACCTCAAGGGCAAGGAAGCCAAGCCCAAGCAGCACTGTCACGATCAGCCAATTGATCATCGACTTCACATTGTTGCGGTGCATTGCCTGGATGGCGAACACACTGGTCAAACTGGAGGTCAGGAGGATGAACGTAGCCGCTGCGACCAGCGGGAGATCAAACAACTCGTTCGCTGTCGGATTGCCCTCAAGCACCTGACCCCGCAGGGCAAGGTACACCGAGAACAACGTTCCGAACAACACCGTCTCGCCGCCTAGGAACAACCAGAATGCCAGGACCTTATTGCGGCCTTCCAGGGTAGCCTTCTCAGGCTCGTGAGGCAATTGGCCGTCTACATGTGTATGTGCGCTCATGCCTTCACCCCTTTCTGCAGCTCTTCAACCTCGATATGATAGCCATGATCGTCGTAGAGGGAACGCAGGATCATACATGTGAATGTGATGAGCAAGCCCGCTGCACCGATAATGTACTGATGATACATGAAGCCGAAACCTCCAATGAACAGACCAACCGACATGATGAATGGCAGAATCGATGGCGACGGCATATGGATCGGCCCGACAGGCTCCGCAGGCGTTACCGTCTTGTTGCCGTCCATTTTTTCTTTCCACAGCGCGTCATAACCGCGTACAAGCGGTGTCTGGAGGAAGTTGTACTCCGGCGGAGGCGATGGAATCGTCCACTCCAGGGTACGGCCGTCTCCCCACGGATCTGCGCCGAGCGTTTGTTTGCTCATCGCGGTGACGATGATGTTGACTACGAACAGGATCGTACCGATACCCATCAGGATCGCGCCGATGGTACTGATCAGGTTCATCTCGTTGAAGCCCATCCCGTCAAGGTATTGATAGATCCGGCGCGGCATTCCCATCAGACCGAGGAAGTGCTGTACGAAGAACGTCAGATGGAAACCGATAAAGAAAGTCCAGAACGTAATCTTGCCGAGCGTTTCATTGAGCATCTTGCCGAACATCTTCGGCCACCAGTAATGCAAGCCTGCAAAGATACCAAGCACAAGTCCGCCCACGATAACGTAGTGGAAGTGAGCGACAACAAAATACGTATCATGATACTGGTAGTCTGCCGGAGCAGCTGCCAGCATGACCCCTGTCACACCACCCATAACGAACGTCGGCACGAAGCCGATCGCATACAGATTGGCGCTGTTGAAAATAATCGATCCGCCCCACATGGTGAAGATCCAGTTGAAGATCTTGATCCCGGTCGGAACGGCAATCAGCATCGTGGCGATGGAGAACAACGCATTCGCTACCGGACCGAGACCGGTGGTGAACATGTGGTGAGCCCATACCATGAAGCCCAGGAAGCCGATCAGTACTGTCGCGAACACCATCGAGCTGTAACCGAACAACCGCTTGCGCGAGAAGGTCGCGATAACTTCCGAGATGATGCCGAAGGCCGGCAGGATCAGGATATATACTTCAGGGTGACCAAAAATCCAGAAAATATGCTCCCAGAGAACCGCGTTGCCGCCCATATCCGGGTTAAAGAAATTGGCGCTGAATAATCGATCGAACATCAGAGCCGCCAAACCGACTGTCAGTGCCGGGAAGGCGAACAGGATCAGGGCCGAAGTAACGAAGATCGCCCATGTGAACATCGGCATCCGCATAAAGCTCATGCCAGGTGCGCGCATGTTGATAATCGTAACGAGGAAGTTAATACCGCCGATCAGCGTACCGATCCCCGATCTGCAGACCGATGACATAGAAGTCAACGCCATGGGTGTCGCTGTACAGCGGACTTGCGAGCGGCACGTATGACGTCCACCCCGCATTGGGCGCGCCCCCCTGCGTGAACCAGCTGATGTTAAGCAGCAGTCCGCCGAACAGGAACGTCCAGAACCCGAGCGAGTTTAGAAATGGAAAGGCAACGTCGCGTGCGCCGATCTGCAGCGGTACGATCGCATTCATCAGCGCGAACAGGATCGGCATCGCCGCCAGGAAGATCATCGTCGTCCCGTGCATCGTCAGCACCTGATTGTACATATCCGCACTCAAGAAGTCGTTCATCGGCATCCAGAGCTGGATCCGAATCAGGATAGCCTCGAGTCCTCCGATCAGAAAAAAGAAACCGCCGGCGATCAAATAAAGGATCCCGATTTTCTTATGGTCAACCGTTGTCAGCCAGTCCATTAAACCGGTGTAACGCTTGACCGAGTGTCCATGAGCCAAAGTTGGTACCTCCTTCTATCGCAGTTGATTAATATTCTAATTTCTGATCGGCCAGATACCTGGCGATCGCATCGACTTCTTCTTCTGTCAGATCAACCTGCGGCATAAGATTGCCTGGCTTGATCCCTTGCGGGTCTTCGATCCAGCGCTTCAGGTTCTCGTACACCGTACCTTCGTTAGAGTACCGTTCCGTTTCTTCCTCAGGGACATTGACCAGGATGCCGGCTACCGATTCACGGCTGCCGATACCGGTCAGGTTCGGATAGACGTCGAGGCCTTCCTCACCGATCGCATGACATGTCAGACACTGGCTTGCCAGAAGCTCTGCAATTGCCGGATCCTCCGGCAGTATAGCTGGCGCAGCCATAGCTGTCGTCCACCGCTCAAAGGAAGCTTCGTCTACCGCTTTGACCTTGAAGTCCATGTTGGCATGGGAAGGTCCGCACAGCTCAGCGCACTTGCCGAGGAAAACGCCTGTCCGATCTGCCTGGAAGTACATCCGGTTCACGTTGCCTCCAGGGTTGGTATCAATCTTGCCCGCGAGCGACGGAATCCAGAAGGAGTGGAGCACATCGGCCGTCTGGGCTTCGATGGAGATGATCTTGCCTTCCGGGATCACCAGATCCTGCGCAGTCGAGATGCCATATTGCGGATACTCAAACTCCCACCAGTACTGATGAGCCGTTACTTTGACCTGCAGTGCATCCTCATCCCTACTGTAATCCTTGGCCAGACCAAATACTGACTGGATCGTAGGTACGCCGAGCACGACCAGCAGCATCAGTGGAATAACCGTCCAGATAATCTCCAGCTTATGGTTGCCTTCCACCTGCACAGGGATCGTGTCGTCGCCCTTGCGGCGGCGGAACCGGATCAGGACATAGATCGCCAGCGCGAATACTACGAAGACCACGACAACCATGATGGAAATCGACAATTGCATAAGTCCAAATTGTTCTCTTGCTACCGGCCCCTGCGGTCTGAGCGCGGACAAGTCCTCCCGGCCGCAGGCGGACAACAGAAGCGCAAGCCCTGCCAGCAGAGGCAGAAGCCGTGTTACTACAGGCCACCGTTTCATCATTCATCTACCCCACTTTAAACGTTTTCTACAGCTGCCAGTGCGATGTCTTCTCCGCCTCTAACGCACCCCTACAAAACGTTAGCCCCGACTATGCGGAGCTCTTGGGCCGGAGTCGTCACGACTCGACAGCGTTATGGTGATCGAAAGCGTCTTGGCCGCCTTCCGACAAGACGGTGCGACATGCAGCATACTGTGACTTCTACCCAGATGACATAGCTATCCCAGCAAACAGAATCACTTTATTAAATATAAAGTTGATGCCCCCTTTTGTCAATGATCACACTGCAGTTCACAAATTGTTCTCAAAGCTGTCAAATCAGCGGTTTGCCAAGCCTTGGAGGGGGGTGACAGTATAGCTGGAGAGCCGTTTTCCTCCTTACATTGTGCACCTGTGCCATGGTCAATTATGTATGATGCCCGAACGTATAAATCACTTCCGCCTGCTAACCCTAACAACACTTAGCTCTTGAAGGAGGAGTCTGCATGAATACCCCCCCTGACGATTCATGTCGAACTGCCCGTTATCCGGACTTGTCCGCTCTGGGAAGAGGTCTCCGCTTAGCCATCTTGATCCTGCTTGCGGGGGCGACTTTGCTTGCGGCCAGCGGCTGCAACTACACCCGCAAAGTCCAGGACAGCGAATACGATTACGGCTCGCAGCAGGCGGATGATCCCAAAATGATGGGCGACCGCATGTATGGCCCTGTCGGCGACATCCCGGACCGTCACCGCAACAGCCATCTCGAGTTCAGCTCGCATCTCTCCAGGAAGCTGTCCCGGACGCAGGGCGTAGCCGGCGCCGTCGTCATGCTGACCGACAAAAATGCTTATGTCGGACTTGTGCTCGACTGGACGGCCGTAGGGACCACCCGCTCCGGCGGCAAGAACGGGTACGAACAGAACAATACCGGCAGCGGCAAAGGCGTCTATAATATTGATGACGGCAGCCCGTACTGGGATAACCGGGATCTGGTCACTCCTTATAATTCCTATCTGTCGGTGAGCGACCACGAGATGCTGTCTGCCGAGCTCAAGCAGACGATTGCAGTCAAACTGCGGAAGCTCAGCCCTTATGTGCAGGAAGTGCACATCTCGGCGAACCGTTTTTTCGTCAATGAACTGGTCGATTACGCCCGGGAGACCTGGATGAACCGTCCGCTGCAGCCTTATCTGAGCGAATTCAATAAACTGGCCGAATACGAATTCGGCGGCGGCACAACCCCGCCCATGCGGCTCCGTCAGCTCAAAGCGGCACAGGCCGGGGCTGATGATCAGCGCTGACGCCCCGCAGCCTCCGACGATCGTGTTAGAATTCGCGGACCGTGCCTGGTGATCGCTATCGTATGCTCGAACTGAGCCGTCCGCGCTCCGTCACGTGTGCGCGCCGCCCAGCCGTCCGGGGCCATCCATGTCTCGGGCCGGCCCAGCGTCACAATCGGCTCGATCGTCAGCACCATCCCTTCCTGCAGTCTGGTGCCGGTGCCTGCTAGCCCGCACGGCGGGACTTGGGGCGGCTCGTGCAGCTCGCGGCCGATCCCGTGTCCTACGAAGCCCGGAATGACCTGACAGCCCGAGCGCCTGACAAACGTTTCGATCGCATATCCGATATCTCCGATACGGTTGCCCGTCCTGGCCGCAGCGATCCCCTTGTACAATGCCCGTTTGGCGGTGCGGAGAAGATGGTCTCCCTGCGGGTCGGTCTTGCCCACCGCATAACTCCAAGCCGAATCGGCCATCCACCCTTTGTATTCGACTACCAGATCGATGGTGACGATGTCGCCCTGCGCCAGCGGCCGTCCATCGGGAAAGCCATGGCATGCGATGTCGTTGACTGAAGCGCAGATTGCATAGGGAAAGCCTTTATAGCCCTTTTGGGCTGCTTTTCCACGCCGGCGCTGGATGAACTGTTCCGCCAAGCGGTCGATCTCCGCCGTGCTTACACCAGGGAGCAGCCAGCGGGCAATCTGTCGATGACAAGCGCCGACGATCTGTCCCGCCTTGGCAATTTGGTTAATTTCTTCGGTAGTCCTTGCTTTCCCCATTATGCCGCCTCCTATACCGCCTGGATGGCGGCGCGCCTGCCCGGCACGCCTTCTCTCTCCACGCTATTCGCAAGAAGGGGCAAATATCTCACAAATTCCCCACAAAGAAAAACCGTACCGAAAATCGGTACGGTTCAATATACATTATCGGTCATCCCATACAGCGGTTAACCGACCGAATTCATCTTGCCAAGCTCTCGCTCCACAAGCATGGTCAGTTCCTCTTCATATCCGCCGGTGATGCGATACTTGCGGATATAATCCTTGACAAATTTCCTGGGGTCCTTCGGCTGAAAAATTCTCGTTAATTCACTCAGACTGTCCTTGACTTCATTATGGCTTCGTTTGGCCATGAAATCCCCTCCCGTAATGTAGGATGGTCGTCCCAATGCAATGTACGAGTATACCCAACACATCTTTCAGTTCAAGCGATCCACACGTTTGTGAAGGTAATCCATGGGCAACAGCTATTAAGTTAAGTTTTCTTCCACCAGTATACCATTTCTTTGCAAGTATGAACAGCCCGGAAGCGACCCGCTCAACCCTCCTTGCGGTCAGAATAGTGAGGCGCTGCCTGTTCATCAGCCTCCGGCATCTGGCGCTGCTGTTCCTTGTCAGACGCCTGCCGGTCGACCGAGGTTGCAGAGATCAAGCGGAAATAAGCATAGACACCGGCAACGGCCACGACAATACCAAAGGCTACCAACAGCCAGGTAATCCACCCCTCCACCATGATCCGTCGCCCCCTTCGTCCAGCTTATATTGCCCGAATATATTGCGATTATTATAACAAAAAAGCGACGACGGTTTCAAACGAGGACAAATGTGCTCATGCTTCTCGAAGTTCCGTTTCATTATATGTTCCTGGACTCTCCGTCATGCGCTCAAGGGAGTCTGTCCAGCAAATCGCCCAGATTGAGTTCGCTCTCCAGCCCGATGCGGATCGAGTCTGTGCCCCAGGCCACCTCCCCGATCCGGATAAAATCGGGCAGCTGCCCGCCAATCGGCATAGTGATCGTCTCCAGCTGATGGGACGGCAGCCGGATCGAACGAATGTGCAGTCCTTCGGGAATCGCGGTCAGATAAGGATCCTCCCACACTAGGCGGTACGTCGCGACTGCGCCTACAGGGATCTGTTCGCGGTATTCGAGATTGACATGGGCGGTTAACCGATCGGTTGCCAGTTCGGAGCGCGCGCCCGTAATCCGGATATCTGGCGCCAGCTGCGGATTCTCCCTCAACTGGGCTTTGATCAGCGACTCGACATCGGCTTCGGTCAGCACCAGCTCAAGTTCACCACCGGTGAGGATGTCCCGCGCCTTGCTGTCCAGCCGTATCGGTTCGGATGCCAGATCAAGCTCCTCCTCGGGCGATATGTATCGCAACGCGCCCCATATTCCCAGCCCGAGCAGCACGAGCAGCACCAGGACCAGCAGCATCAATCTTCGAAGCCATTTTCTCATCTAGTCGCATCCTCTTTCGTCTCATAGGTCTACCATATATATTAACGCGATTCTTCTTCTCCGAAACGGTCATTAGCAGATGGCACAAAATGCACAATGTTCAGCTCTCTGCATGCGCTCAGATCAATGAACTGTTCTCCGGCACGCACCAGAGGGTTGGCCGGGTCGTGAGGGTTCACCGACAGGACCGTGCCTACCCTTCGGTCCGAGAGAAGCACCTGGCTGCCGATCATCGTCTCCATCATCCTCCGTGCAAAGACGGTGACGACCTGGGCATCGAACTGATCAAAAGCGGATTGCGAGATTTCCTTAATGACCTGGTAGAAGGGAAGCTCATTTTTGTACACCCGTTTGGAGAGCATGGCATGGAAGACATCGGCTACCGCCACGATGCGGCTGGCGAGATCGATCTCATCGCCCCGCAAGCCAAAAGGGTAGCCGCTGCCATCCATTCTCTCGTGATGCCGCAAAGCGACCAGCGCGATCTTGTCCTCGATGCCGGACTGACCTGTCAGCATCTCGTAGCCGTACTCGGCATGCCGCTTCATCTCGGCAAACTCTTCGGCGCTCAATCTGCCGGGCTTGTTAAGGATCGATGCCGGCACGCGAAGCTTGCCGACGTCATGCAGCAGGCCTGCCGTCGCCAGCAGGCTGATCTGCTCATCATCCAGCTGGAGCCATTGACCGATCAGCACGGCCACCATTGCGACAGCAATGCTGTGCCGGCAGGTCACATCGTCCTCTGTCTGCAGTTTGTTAAGCCATTCGTACAGCATGCCCGCTTCCGCCGATTGCCGGACCATCGGTACGACCCGGGCCTGGATATCCTCCACGATGAGCTGCCCGGTATCCCGGGCGAAGTGAAAGATCCCCTTCATCTCGGTCACCGCATGCTCCAGGACTCGGTCGACAGCGGCATGCCGCGGCTCGACATCAGCCTCCGTCAGCTCCACACCCAGCGAGTAGAGCTTGCGCAGCACCTGCTCCGTGATCAGTGTATGCGCCGGCCACGCCAGCACATGATGTTTGGTATATACATTTTTATTGAGACTGCGGCCTATGAAGGGATGATTGCCGGTCTGATGCTCAGCACACACGATCCGATTCTCCGTTTCTGTCTTGAGTAGAATTCATCACCAGGCGGTTCTGGCGGACGCGAAACTCCATTTGTTCGACTGGCTCCAGGATATCCCTGGCAAACCGCCCTACGACTACCCTGCCTTCGTACATCCGGGAGACCACTACCCGCTCGCCCGCCTTTAGTAGGGTACTGCCGCCGGATTTGCCGCCCACGATCATCGCCGAGATCGAGCCCTCCGCCTCCAATTGAGAGCCCCGGCACACCGAGTCATGCTCATGAAAGACGATATGCCCTTTGGAGAACAGCTGGCTTTGCACAACTCCCTGCTTTTTGATCACGATGTCTCCGCCCGACATGATGCTGGTCATGTTGCACTGCTCCAGCTCGGTTCGCACGTCCAGCTCCTCACACCGCTTGATGGAATCCACTGTCTCGATCAGGATGAATTGCAGCTCATCTAACAGCTTTGACAGATTGGAGGTTTCCCGAAGCGGCAGCTGCAGCTCTTGCAGCTTGTTCTTCAGCTCGCCCAACTGACCGTTCTGGATCTGCTGGATATTGGAGATGCACTGCAGGATTTCCTTGACGGTAAGCGGGATCTGCCGGAACTTGGTTTCCAGCAGCAGCTGGAACATCTGCCGCTGCGAGACGGTCTGACCTCTTGACACTGCCATCGTCCCCAGCTGCTTCATGGTGCTCCGCAGCTGCTGGAGTTGACCGTTCAGATTGTTCGAGTGCGTGCACAACCGATTGAATAGCACGCCGTAATGTCCGGAATAAAGCTTGCTGCCGATAGCGTTGCCCTTGATATAGATGCTTCCCGTTGCTGTGGCAGTGGCGCGATAGACATTGCCCATGACGTAGATATCACCGAGCGCTTCTACGATCATGCCGTCGGTAATATTGCCGTAGATGATCACGTCTCCGGAGAATACGATGTTGCCCGTCTTCATATCGACATCTCCCGGCACGACATGCGTAGTCGTAATATCGATCAGCTTGATGCGCTCGCCGGTGATCCGCGGCCGGCCCTCCTTGAGCGCGTATGCGTCATGATGGGCCAGCCGGATATGGTTTTTGGCCACCAGCATGATGTCCTTGGAGCGCGGCGGGTCGATCGGCGTTCCAAATACATCATAGCCCGGGAGTCCGGGGACCAGCGGGATTTTGCGGGCGACCAGCTCGCCCACTTTCACGGACGGGATTTTCAAATGGTTGCGGTAATCGATCATACCGTTGACCTCTTCGAACTCGCTGATGATCTGCTCCTTGAAGAAGATTTCCAGCGTCGCGTCTCTGCCGGGGGTTGGATCCTTGCCTCTGGCGATCAACACAGGCTGATAGGTAGGATGGTCGAGTTCGCGCTGGATAGCCTGATAATCCACCTTCACCATCGCGAATTGTTCGAGCTCGGGAGCGATATCGATCAGGGTCAGCCGTTTGGGCAGTTCATACGGTACCCGTTCCGTCTTGACCAGCAGTTCAGCGGTTGCCGGTGTATCCTGCAGCCGCAGCCGATGACGCTCATTGGCGAGCAGGACGAACCATGCACGCATCCGGTCCGGCGAGAATTTGATATGGAACTGCGGCGTCTCCTCGAGCTCCCACTCCACCTGATCCCCGGGCTGCACCTGACAGCGGCTCGCCAGCGGCTCGCCATTGATCCGGAGTCTGACGGGAGGAGCTGCTTCGATGAACGGGTCTTCGCCCGGCTCACCGGTAGGGAGCAACTCGATCCGGTTGTCCTTGATCTTCAGGAAAGCGCGCATGCCAATTGAGGGACCTGATTGCGGCTCCCGCAATGCTCCCTCATCCTCTTGGAGATCCAACTGGCTGATCAACTCGAATAACTGGTCTTCCGACATCCGAGAAGACATTGGAATCACATTCCTTCCACGCAAAATAAACAGCAAAGCCAACCCATCTAGTCAGGGATAGCTTTGCTGTTCCACTATTCCCTACTATTCGGTAACCCAGCCACCGATAGCATCCGAAGATCCCTTAGGTCTGTAGCTTTGCGTCCCCGACTTTCGTCGGGTTTGCCTTTTTCGCAGTAGAAATCACATGATATAGTCCTTTGTGACCACAAAAACCAGCGTCAAAATTCGACACAGTAGTCTATAAGTATTATAATCAACTCATAAAATGGTGTCAATCGCCAATTCACATAATTATTGACATCTGATTCCAGCCCAATTAGCTGCATTCACTGTTCATGGCGGATATCTCCTATGTCGTTGAATAGCTACCCTGTTAATTATTGATGCCGTAAAATCAGCCTCCGGTTGACTTTTAATATCCGGGAGCGTATAAATGAAGTAGCTGATATACTTTTCGTTGACGGGAAATAGTAGGTCTGACATCCAAGGGTCTCTTCAGAGAGCCGGCGGCAGCTGCGAGGCCGGCGGGACCAGTCAGGCAGAAGATCCTCCCCGAGAATCCTGACCGAACCCTCCTCTGCGGGGTAGTAGGCTGTGGACGGTATCCTCCGTTAGCGGGAGCACGTATGGTGGTACGTGACAGAGAGCCGCTGCATCCGGTAGGAGCATTGCAGCGGAATAAGGGTGGTATCGCGAGTCTATCTCGTCCCTGTGGGACGGGATTTTTTTGTTTTCAAGGAACCTTTCGGTGCTGAAAACCGACTTTTTGAACACGGATTATTAGAAAAACAATTATATTAGGTTACGGAAGGGAATGATCCGAGATGAATCAAAACACAGGTGACAACAAGCCGCCGGTAACGTTGACCGATATCGTCTTTGCCCAGCATCTGCTCAAGGATGTCGTCAACCGGACGCCGCTGCAGCACAGTCGGGTGCTGTCCGAACGATATGGATGCAATGTACTGCTCAAACGGGAGGATCTGCAGGTCGTCCGTTCCTTCAAACTGAGGGGTGCCTACCATGCCATGAAATCCCTGTCGGCGGAGCAGCTTGCACGAGGCGTCGTCTGTGCCAGCGCGGGCAATCATGCTCAAGGCGTAGCGTACTCCTGCCAGGTCCTCGGGGTCGAAGGCCGCATCTTCATGCCCGCCACCACCCCGCGCCAGAAGGTCAATCAGGTCAACTTCTTCGGCGGCCCGCGTGTTGAGGTGGTGTTGATCGGCGATACGTTTGACGATGCCTATGCCGAGGCGATCGCCGCCAGCACCCGGGATGAGATGACGTTCATCCATCCCTTCGACGACCCCGGCATCATCGCCGGCAATGGCACGATCGGTCTGGAGATTCTGGAGGCCGCCTCCACGCCTCCGGATTATCTGTTCATGACGGTCGGCGGCGGCGGCCTCGCCGCAGGAGTCGGCGCATACGTCCGGGCGGCCGCGCCCGGCACCAAGCTGATCGGGGTCGAGCCGGAAGGCGCGCCTTCGATGAAGGCTTCGTTTGCGGCAGGCGAAGTCACGCCGCTCGCGGAGATCGACAAGTTCGTCGACGGTGCCGCCGTCAAGCGCGTCGGCGACTTGACCTTTGCGATGTGCAGGGAGTATCTCGACGAGCTCGCCGTCGTCTCCGAAGGGCGGATCTGTACAACTCTGCTGGAGCTCTACAACGAGAGCGCCATCGTGGCCGAACCAGCCGGGGCGCTGCCGATCGCGGCACTCGAGCAATATCGGGATGCAATTGTTGGAAAAACGGTAGTATGCATCGTCAGCGGGGGTAATAATGATATAGACCGGATGCAGGAGATCAAGGAACGGTCGCTGGTCTACGAAGGACTCAAGCATTACTTCATGCTGAACTTCCCGCAGCGGGCGGGAGCGCTTCGAGAGTTCCTCGATGATGTGCTCGGTCCGGACGACGACATCACGCGATTTGAGTACACGAAGAAGCATAACAAGGATAACGGCCCTGCGCTTGTCGGCATCGAGCTCAAGCAGCGCAGCGACTACGAGCCTTTAATAGCGCGCATGAACAACAAAGGGTTTCAATACCTTGAGCTGAACAAGGACCCGCTGCTGTTCAATCTATTGATCTAGAACGGAGACATGCTTTATGAGCAAGATTAATGAATGGATTCGTGAACTGTCTGCTACTGATCCCGATACACTGCAGCGGGCTTTGGAGAGTTACTCCTCTTACGGACCGCTGCCCGGCATCCTGGCGCCGCTGTTGGAAGCCATGCTGCCTTTCCTGCCGCTGCTGCTGATTATAGCAGCCAATGCCAACGTTTACGGCCTGGGGCTAGGTATCCTGTACTCCTGGATCGGCGTCTCGCTCGGTTGCATGCTGGTGTTCTGGCTCGCCCGCAAGCTTGGCGGCCGCCTGGGCAGCTGGCTGCAGCGCAAGTACCCGGCGACGTCCCGGTTCTTCCACTGGATCGAACGCAAGGGATTCACGCCTATCTTCCTGCTCGCCTGTTTCCCTTTCTCACCATCTTCCCTGATCAACATCGCTTCGGGACTGAGCACGATCCCGTTCCGTACGTTCATGATCGCCGTCTCGCTCGGCAAGGCTGTCATGATCATCTGTGTGTCGCTGCTCAGCTTCAACATCACAGATCTGGTGGACGAGCCCTGGCGCATCCTGCTGGCCGGAGCGGTGATGTATATGATGTGGTTCGGAGGCAAGCGTCTGGAACGGCGGTACCAGTACTGACCTACCAGACTTATAATCATCGATTGTTTGTGACATGCTATCAGGTGCAGGCTACACCCTATCACAAGGAGCGATGGTACCCGTGAGCGAACAATATCATGACATGCTTCCCATCTCCGGCGAGCCGGTCGAGGTGGATGGCATCTACCGCAACGAGTGGGGCGGCGAGACGACGCTGAAGCGCGGCGATGTCTTCCCCGCCGACCCGCAGCTGGGTACGACGGCGTGGGAGCTGACCGAGCTCGATTTTGACAATCATCATCAAGGACGTACCGACCAGCGGTTGATACCGGAGAAAGAAGTGAGCAACCTGGAAGCCCACCTGCAGCATCCGCGGCGCCATCCGGAGGATAAGGAGAAAGACAAGCACTAGCTGTGCCAGACGAGATCCAGCAGCACTTGTTATGCATGACTAGCCGAGGGCGCGACAAGCGTCGCAAAAGCAGTCTGTCCCTACAGGGCAGACTGCTTTTCGTGCTATCGAACTACCTACTTCTGACTCTATCGCCCCTTCTTCTTACTCTTCAGCGCTCAGGGCTGCAGCTCCCTGCACTGGCAGCTGCGGAGCACGCAGCTTCAACGTCACAAGCGAAGCCGCCGCCAGCAGCAGGCCGGATGTAAGGAACACTACGGTCAGAGAGGTTGCCTGCATATAGAATCCCGACACCGCCGTTCCGATCAGGATGAAGCCGGTGAATACGGGCGTGAACAGCCCGGTGATCCGGCCGATGTAGCTCTCGTCGACCGAGGTCAGCATCAAGGTTGCCAGGATCGTCTGCATAAAGGCCAGCATGATGCCTGTCATTAACCGCATCCCGCCCGTGAGGAGAGGCCAGAGCGACAGCCCCTCGACAATCGTGGCGAGCCCTAATCCGAAGGTGCCCAGAAGCAGCACACGGCCCTCCTTGCCCTTCAGCTTGCCGCCTGTAGACAGAATACCAGCGATGATGCCGCCGAGCAGCAGGCCGAGCCCGCTCACAGCCGTGAACCACTGCAGGCTTTCCTCCGGCAGCTGGAGCCGCTCTGTCACCAGGAAGATCTCCAGTGGCTGGATCAGCCCTGTCGACAACGCGATCAGGCCATACAGCACGAACAGCACGACCAGCTGCCGCTTCGCCTTGACATACACCACCCCGCTCTTCCACTCTGCATAGACGCTTGTTTTCTCCGGCCGTGCAACAGGCTCCGACTTCGGCAGGAAGGAGAGGCAGAGGGCGGACAGCGAGAACAACACCACAAGCGAGCCCAGCGCCAAGGAGATCCCGTACTGGGTATAAATGAACGTGCCGAGAACCGGGCCGCCGATAATAAACAACGACATCATCGTCTGCGAGATCGCCATCGCCGCACCGACTTGCTCATCCGGCACATACCGTTTGAATATCTTCATCGATGACGGCGCCGAGAACTGGGACACGATAGCCGACACTGCCGTTGCGGCAAATACAGCCTGCCAGTAACCGGCCTGCACAGCCCACAAGATCGGCAGGATGGACAGCAGACTCAGGATGTCGCCGGTAATCATCGTCCGTTTGGGACGCCACCGGTCAGCCAGGACGCCGCCGATGAGTGAGAAGATGAAGATCGGGGCATATTCCGCCAGCGTCAACAGGGATACGGCTATCGGGTTGCCTCCCGTCTGGGCTACGACAAAATACAATAGCGCCATATTGCGGATCCAGATGCCGATCTGCTGCAGCAGGTCCGAGCCCATCACAAGTACGAATACACGATTGCGAATTAACTCTTTCATAAATTCCGCCTCCATTAATCTGACCAGTCGGTTTTTTAAAGGGAAATCTCTTTCGAAATCCGACCAGTCAGTTTGTTTTTATTTGAAAGAAAAGCAATGTCTGCCCTTTACCGTAAAGACGAAGCATTGCTTATCTGCCGCTATTGCCACTTCATCAGCTCTCCTGCAACACACCGTGCAAGAAGCAGTCGACCGCGAGCCGGTAGATCTGCTCGATATTCTCGCCATCTTGTTCATAGTAGGTGATAGTAAGCCCATCCAGTACCGCCGCAAATAGCAGCGCAAGCTCCGGCACCGGAATATCACGAAGTCGGCCTTCCGCCGCGCCGCCCTGCAGGATCTCTTCATAGATCTGCCGTGGTGCCAGGGTGGTACGCAACAGCCGTTCGAGCATGGCCTGATCCTTCTGTCCCATGCTGAATTCTTCGGCCACCTTGATCAATGGGTTATAAAAATCCTCTACATAATACGCAGCTACGCCATAGATCCGCTCGATGAAGCTTGTATACGCCGGTTCCCGCTCCTTCCACGCCACCCACCACTCGTGGGAATGCTTCTCCAGCAGTTGAAGGAATAGCTCCTCTTTACTGTCAAAATGATAATAGATACTGCCCTTGCTGACGCCTGAATAGGTGACAAGATCCTCCATCGTAGTAGCCCCGTATCCCTGCTGAATGAATAATTCCTTCGCCTTGCTCAGGATCAGCTCACGCTTCCGTTCTCCTTTTGCTCCGGTTGCCATATTGGATTCACTCCTTGTCTTGCAATAAAGCTATCTGCCAGCCAAACAAAAAACCGACCGTTTGGTTTAATTCATTATACTTGAAGGAGCCGCTGCTGGCAACTCCTTCTTCCAACCTGTCTCCCCGATACTAAGCTAGTCGTCTTCAGATACTTCGCCGGAGGACGTCCGCTGCTCCACCTGCTCGACCAGCTTCTCCAGACGCCGCAGATGATACGCATACTCGAACATAGCAGCCCCCACAAATACCAGCCGCTGCCGTTCTTTAGGATCAATGCTCAAGTAATCCGACAGCTGCTCCACCAGCCGGCTGCCTTGGTTCCCATCCGGTCCGATCTCAGCGCCGGCTTTGATCTTGCCGTCGGCCTTTAACAGGATATGCTCATGATATCGGGTCAGATCCTCGATATGACGGTCGAATGCTCCAGCCCAAGCGACAGACTCGGGTGCGGCGAAATAATGCTCTTCGACGGCATCCAGCAGGTCCTCGCCTTTTTGCAGCGCCTTGATCAGCTGCTTGGAGAGCAGCAGCTGTCTTGCCCGGCTCTGCTTGCTGGCTGCTGTGATCGCCCGTTCCTCATCGAACAGGCTGTACTGTTCGTCCAGCTTGCGCAGCATGCCGTGCAGCTGCTCGCGTTCCTTCTTGTAGATCTTCTCTTTCATCTCATTGGAGATCGCCGTGCGCAGCAGCAACGAGAGCTGCTGGTTGGCCTGTGCCACCTGGACATTGAACTGGTAGCGCGGACGCGGCGGGAACAGCAGGATGTTGACGGTAAAGGCTGCGCCCATCCCCGTCAACACCATGAGCAGCCGATCGACGGCATACCACCAGCCCGTAGCATGAGCCTCCATCACGGCGACTACTGTTACGAGCGTCAAGCCGATCGTGCTCTCCATCCGCAAGCGGATGTTGATCAGGATGACGACGATACAGACCAAGCCGACGGCAATCGGCGTGCTGCCGAACAGCTGCACGGCGGCGAGTGCGATCGCCGCGCCGATCAGGTTGGCCTGGACCTGGTCCAGCATCTGCTTCCAGGACCGGTAGATCGAGGGTTGAATCGTGAAGATCGCAGCCACTGCGGCGATGATCGGCGACGGGAAGCCCAGCCACTCGCTGACGAAGATAGCCAACGCCACGGCGAGGCCGGTCTTGAGTACACGCGCACCGACCGTCATCTTCCCTGTTCCCCGCTGACGCCCCCCTGAGCATGCAGCTCGAGCACAGCCTCGGCAACGCCGATACCGCCTACGAGCAGCCGGATCCGGTGGCTCCCCGGATAATGCTTGCGAGTCGTCAGATCGGCCCAATTATGTCTGCGGCTGCCGCTTAGCCTGGTCCCGCCCGCAACCGTGCGATCGGAGAGCAGGAATCGTTTTTCCGAGCTTCTGCCGTTGGCCTTGACGAATCCGATCGCATACTCGATGCGGATCTTCACCGGCCCGCCGGCGCGAACCCGCAGCTCGTAGGACAGCTCTATCCGCTCGCCGATCGCGGCTTGCGGTGCGGACAGCTCCAGCTTCGCCTGCTCCACGAGCCCTTCCTGCTCGCTGCTGTAGCCGAACAAGGCCAGAATCTGCGGATCGTCTCGGCGGATCAGCGTACGGCAGCCGTGTCTGACGATCCAGTCGGTATGCGGGTGCGTTCCCAGCCAGCGATGGGCGATATCCCGCACAACCTGCGGATTGTCCTTGGCGATGTCATTGAGATTGTTGGCGACGCTCTTGCGGACGTACAATGACTCGTCCTGCTTGAGCTGCTCCAGGATCGGCAGGATCGGCGCAGGCTGCTGCTTGAACATCGGCAGCGCTTGTCCCCAGGGGAGGCGGGGACGGCAGCCTTCGCTGGCGAGACGCCGCACGTGCTCGTCAGCATCCTGAGCCCAGATCGTCATCTGCCGCATCATCCGCTCGGGCGCGGAGAGCAGGAATGGCCGCACGGCAAACTCGGATGACGAGCCCCTGGTGAACCGGGCCAATGCCGTCATCGAGAGCTCCCAGTGCTCGGGAGCTCTCCCGAACTGCTCAACGAAGTCCGGGAAGATCAAAAAGGGCAGCCCCGTGCAGTCGCGGTCGATCTTATATAGAACCTCTAACGCATCGGGATACCGCTCAGGCAGGCAGTCCCCCAAAGCTCGGGTAATGATGCGCATCCTCGTTTTGAGCGGACTCTCTTCCCAGCTGTCCACGAAGACCAGACGCAAGAAGCGCTGCTCGTCGAAGCCTGGCCAGGCGCTGTGCAGCCGGGCGGCCAGCTGTGATAAGAAAGTTGAATGATAGATGTTTTTGAGCGCTTCAGCCATGTTGATCCCCTCCTGCGCTTATTATAGACGATGCTGGCCAAAAAGCACAGAACGCAGCAGGAGCCGACCTTCAGCTATTATCCGGCTCAAACGTCTCTGCCATCACAGCGCCTTCCGAGGCATAGGGCAGCCGGATGTCGCAGACTGTTCCCGAGCCTACCTCGCTTGACATGATGATGCTGCCTTTATGATTGTCGATAATCTTGTAACTGACCATAAGTCCAAGACCGGTGCCGCGATCCTTGGTCGTGTAGAAAGGCTGACCCATTTTGGCCAGCTGTTCCTCGTTCAAACCCGGCCCCTCGTCTTCGATCCGGATCTGGACCTGGGAATCCGCAAGTGTGCATGCAATTCGGATGATGCCTCCTTCTGGCATGACCTCGATGGCATTTTTGAGAATATTGATCATCACTTGCTTGATCTGATCCTCCACACAGCGCAGCCAGAGTGGCGCCTCCCCGTAATCGACCTGGAAGATGATATTGTACAAGTTGGCCTGCGGAGCAAGGATGGCCAACGATTCTTTCATAATCTGACGGGCATCGCAGCACTTCAGCTCGACGAGCTGAGGCTTGGACAACATCAGCAGTTCGCTCACGATAGACTCGATCCGGGTCAGCTCTGACTTCATGATGTCATAATACCGTCCCTGGTCTGTACGGCCTGTCGAGATCAGCTGCAGGAAGCCTTTAAGGGAAGTCAACGGGTTGCGGATCTCATGGGCGATGCCGGCTGCCAGCTCGCCCGCGACATATAGCTTCTCTGAGTTAATCAGGAGCTCTTCGTTTTTCTTCCTCTCCGAGATATCC
Source organism: Paenibacillus jepli (assembly GCF_047238105.1). NCBI lineage: Bacteria > Bacillati > Bacillota > Bacilli > Caryophanales > Paenibacillaceae > Paenibacillus > Paenibacillus jepli. The sequence continues at coordinate 4,451,719 of NZ_JBDFMD010000001.1, read as the reverse complement.
CGTACGATCAGCTGTGTCGCCGGGCGTCCCCCCAGATGCGTAGGATTAGTGATGACCTCGGTATGCAGCGGCTTGCCCTTCAAACTGAGCCACTCCTGTTCCTGCGGCATCCGGCCAGACTTCTCTTGTCCCATCATCAACTGCTCGGTCATCTCCAGATGATGTCTGCTGTGCAGCCTCGACCATACTGGCATCCCCAACAGTTCATTGGCATGATTGGCTTCCAGCAGCCTGAGACCGGAACGATTGATGTATACCCAATTGCCCTTTTGCACGATCGCGATCATATCCAGCGAATTCTCCACGAGCAGCTTGTACTGCTCGTCGACTTGTCCGAGCCGTTTGCGGATCAGCACGATCATCAAAAATACACTGAGGATCAGCATCGTCACTACCCCCATGCCGCCGGCTAGCACACGCAATTGATCACTTAACAGATCGGCCGTCATGATATGGTCGTACTCCATGGTCAGCGCCTCGACACTGAGAATGTGCAATACGGTCGCTGAGCTGCCCATCAGCACTGCGCTCGGCAGCAGATTGCTCCCTTCGTTCCGCCAGTAGACTCGGTACGCCAGCATGCTGCCTCCGAGGTGGATCAGCAGCGCAGCTGCCGCCAGAACTAGATGCAGAGTATATCCCCGAGGAGGCTGACAGCAGCTGCCAATAGTGCAAGATCAAGTGAGACAGAGTGATCAACATACTGCAGGCCAGTAGGCGGGCGAGCTTGACCCGCGCAGAACGCGCAACTCGGATGCACATGAAGACGAGCAGCAATGCGACCAGGTAGGCAGACGCAATCCCCCAATCCAGGCTAACGAGATGATCGGAGGACAACTGGATCAGGAGGTGCATAACCGTCATGCCCAAGGCATACAACGCCGCTGCCCCCAGAGCGGCATACCACCGCATCATGCTGCGATCATGGACATAGCTGATCATGTAAAAAAGCGAATAAGCTGACAATATCCCTATCGATAACGCGAGTGCCAGCAAGAATGGCTCACCGGATTCTAAATACGTACCCATGATGTCCCTCATTCACATGCTAATTCTATTCCGTTCGTTGTTAAAATTCGACAATTTACCATAAAACCCTTTTTTAAGTAAGGGATTTCGCGTCATAAACCGACAATATGTTTCAGGACGGGGACCTGAAAAGTCTGGGCAAATCGGTTATACTTATCCTTAGCTTGGACAGGAAGGAGACGAGGAATGAAAAAGATTGTGCAGGAGTTTAGAGAATTCGCAGTAAAAGGCAATGTGATCGATCTTGCCGTAGGCATCATCATCGGTTCGGCTTTTGGCAGTATTGTCACTTCCGCCGTCAACGACCTGATCATGCCGCCGATCGGCAAGGTGCTCGGAGGCATGAATTTTGCCGATCTCTACATCAATCTGGATGACGAAAAGCTGCTGAACGGTCAGCCCGTGACTTCTCTGGCAGAGGCCCAGCAGGCAGGACACGCGGTTATTGCTTACGGTCAGTTCATCACCACGGTCATCGATTTCTTGATCGTCGCATTTTGTGTGTTCCTGATCGTCAAAGCGGCCAATGCGCTGCGCCGCAAAGAGGATGCTCCACAAGAGCCGCCGGCCGCTCCAACTGAGAAGAAATGCACGTATTGTCTGTCTACGATCCCGGTTGAAGCCACGCGCTGCGCGCATTGCACCTCCCAGCTGATGAATACCGGCACATCGGCTACCTAGAGGCCGGAGGGCTGCGCCTGGCAGAGCGGACACCAGGATTCTGTCGAGTCCCGGGCTGCAGCAGCCGCTTCACTCGCGAAGCGGCTGTTCGGCGTCCACCGCGTGCCTGACCAGGCTTCACAGGCAAGACTCTGCTTGGTCGGGACTTTCTATGTCTGGCCGCCTGACCTGCCGCTGGGCTGGCTCGCCTGGCCGGGGTGGAGCCGCTCCGAGAAGGTCCCGTCATGCCAGCCGCAGCCTCCCACTGGGCATACCAACGGTCGATCATGCCGTGGATCTGATAGAATACTGTACTGCCTGGCGCGATATCGAGATTGTTGAGCGCCGGCTCATTGTAATAGCGTGCCGATTGTTGGTGGATACAATTGTGCAGACCGGAAGCTTCGATGAAGCGGCCCAGTTCGTCAGCACTGGCAAAGGACCGCGGGTTCATCGTGATCCGCTGCTCGGCCCCCAGGTCGTAGCAGGACGACTGCCGGATCGCTTCCGGCGGCAGCACCCACGGCTGGATAAGTGCCGGATCGTATCCCTGCTGCAGATACCATTGTCTGGCTTTGGCGATGTACTGTCGGTGGAACTGGAGGAAATCCAGGCCGTAGCCCGGCGGCGGATTGTTCGTGTCGATCTCGTGCCTGGCATGATGCCAATTGCGATGCTCCGTCATTAGCTCCGGTGGAAAATTAAGAATAGCCGGCATAGCGCACCCTCCTCATCAAGTTGCTTTCCCTGCATTGTATGATGACGAATAACGGCCTGTGATGAAGTTATCCCAATGAAGAGAGTGATGCCGTCTTTATTTTTTTCATTTGACCTGTTGACAGTTTAATATAGTCCATGCTATTATCTTTCTTAGGGTTTGCAAGATTTCTTGCCGTTGTAGCTCAACTGGTAGAGCAACTGACTTGTAATCAGTAGGTTGGGGGTTCAAGTCCTCTCGACGGCACCATTTTAACTGCTCCAGATTACATAATCGAAGATGCTAGTTTCGCAAACCATACATAGTAGACCATCCCTAGCGGATGGTCTTTTTTGATATTTCCTACATCTGCCAGTAGAATCGGAGATTCAGCGCTTAAAGGGCCGGGTAATAAACAGAATCTAAGGAATCCAACGATAATGGGGGTTGATGAAGATGGCTTATCAAAATCTTCTGGTCGCGTACGACGGCTCGGAGCAATCGATCCGGGCGTTGAAGACGGGCATCGAGATGGCCCGGGCCTGGCATGCCAACCTGGAAGTCGTCCATGTCTTCGATATCCCGATGCTGATCGTAGGCGAAGCGATGATCCCTCCACCGGTGGAGAACTCGGTCGCCATTGCCCAGGAAGCAGATAATCTGGCAGCAGAGGCGCAATCCATCTTGAGCGCTGCCAAGCTCCAGGCTGAAGTGACGGTCCTGCAGGGCGACCCCGGGCGCCGCATCATCGAGACGGCAGAGGAGAAGAAGATCGATCTGATTATACTTGGCAGCCGCGGGCTTAGCGGCATCAAGGAGATGTTCCTTGGCAGCGTGAGCAACTATATCGTCAAGCATTCCACGGTGCCGCTCCATATCCTCAAGTAATGTAAAAGCCCCAGTTCTCGCGCTAACGAGACTGGGGCTTTTTGATGCTCGTATTATGATTACGTCCGTGGCTGCAGCTCCACATTTTCCTTGAGGACCACCAGCTGGCCGTCCTTCTCATCGATAGTGAGGGAATCGCCTTTGGAGATGTTGCCCATCAGCAATTCTTCGGACAAGCGGTCCTCGATATGCTTCTGGATGGCCCTGCGCAGCGGACGTGCGCCATACTGCGGATCGAAGCCTTCCTTGGCCAGGAACGTCTTCGCGCTATCGGTAAGCGTGAAGGCTACCTCCTGCTCCAGCAGACGCTTGCGCAGCTCCTCGGACATCAGCGAGACGATCTCGTTGATATGCTCCTGCTCCAGCGAATGGAAGACGATCGTGTCGTCGATCCGGTTCAGGAACTCCGGACGGAAGCTCTTCTTCAGTTCGCCCAGCACTTTGTCCTTCATCTGGTTGAACTCGTGTCCCGCATCATGGACCGCCGTAAAGCCCAGGGTCGAATTGCGCTTGATCTGATCGGCCCCGACGTTGGAAGTCATGATGATCAGCGTGTTGCGGAAGTCGACGACCCGACCCTTGGAGTCTGTCAAGCGGCCATCCTCCAGCACTTGCAGCAGGATGTTGAACACCTCGGGATGCGCCTTCTCGATCTCATCGAGGAGGACGACAGAGTATGGCTTGCGGCGTACCTTCTCCGTGAGCTGGCCGCCTTCTTCATAGCCGACATACCCCGGAGGCGCGCCGACCAGACGAGAGGTCGAGTGTTTCTCCATATATTCCGACATGTCGATGCGGATAACAGCATTTTCTTCACCGAACATCGCTTCGGCAAGTGCGCGGGCAAGCTCGGTTTTACCGACACCTGTAGGGCCGAGGAAGATGAATGAGCCCATCGGACGCTTCGGATCCTTCAGTCCGGCACGCGAGCGGCGTACCGCCCGGGAGACCGCTTTGACAGCCTCACTCTGGCCGATGACCCGGCTGTGGAGGATTTCCTCCATTTTGAGCAGGCGCTCGGACTCCTCTTCAGCCAGCTTGCTGACCGGGATGCCGGTCCAGCTCGCGACGACCTGTGCGATATCCTCCGGCGTTACCTCAGAGTCTGTGCGGCCCTGCTTTTCCTTCCACTGATTCTTCGTGACGTCGAGCTCTTCACGGATTTTCTGCTCCGTATCGCGCAGCGCAGCAGCTTTCTCAAACTCCTGGCTTTGTACGGCCGAGTCCTTTTCCTTGCGGATATCGTCCAGACGGTTCTCCAACTGCTTGAGATTTGGCGGTACCGTATAGGAATGCAGCCGCACCTTGGAGCTGGCTTCGTCGATCAGATCGATCGCTTTGTCAGGCAGGAAACGGTCGGTGATGTAACGGTCCGACAGCTTGACGGCCTGCTCGATCGCATCGTCGGTAATTTTGACCCGGTGATGCGCCTCGTAGCGGTCACGCAGGCCATGGAGAATTTGTACAGCTTCTTCCGGCGATGGCTGATCCACCGTGATCGGTTGGAAACGGCGCTCCAGCGCAGCGTCTTTTTCGATGTATTTGCGATACTCATCCAGTGTCGTTGCACCGATGCACTGCAGCTCGCCGCGTGCCAGCGATGGCTTCAGGATGTTGGAGGCGTCGATCGCGCCCTCCGCCCCGCCTGCGCCGATCAGCGTATGCAGCTCATCAATGAAAAGGATGATATTGTTCGCTTGGCGGATTTCATCCATGATTTTTTTGAGACGATCCTCGAATTCGCCACGGTACTTCGTACCTGCCACAACTGAGCCCATATCGAGCGTCATAACCCGCTTGTCGCGCAGCGTCTCCGGGATCTCATTGGCGATGATCTTCTGTGCCAGACCTTCCGCAATCGCGGTCTTACCTACGCCTGGCTCACCGATCAGCACTGGGTTGTTCTTCGTCCGGCGGCTGAGCACCTGGATGACGCGCTCGATCTCCTTGCTGCGGCCGATCACCGGATCCAGGTTGCCGTCGCGAGCGATTGCCGTCAGATCACGGGCCAGACCGTCTAGAGTAGGCGTGCTTACATTAGTAGGCGTACCATGGCTGCTGGAGACGGCTTCGCTGCTGCCGAGCAGCTGCAGCACCTGCTGGCGGGCCTTGTTCAGGCTGATGCCTAGGTTGTTAAGAACACGAGCTGCTACCCCTTCTCCTTCGCGGATCAGACCGAGCAGGATATGCTCTGTACCGACATAAGTATGTCCCAGCTTGCGGGCTTCATCCATCGACAGCTCGATGACTTTTTTGGCCCGTGGCGTATAGGCGATATTGGTCGGCTGCTCCTGGCCGCGGCCGATCAGGGATTCGACTTCGTCCTGGATTTTCTCCAGGCCGAGTCCCAGGCCGATCAGAGCCTTCGCTGCGATCCCTTCGCCCTCGCGGATCAGACCGAGCAGGATATGCTCTGTACCAATGTTGTTATGACCGAGCCGTACCGCTTCCTCTTGAGCCAGCGCCAGTACTTTCTGTGCGCGTTCTGTGAATCTTCCGAACATCATGTTCATACACCTCCGTGCTTAGGTTTTGGGTGACAAGTACCGTCTTATCAATTCAGCACGCCGGACATCCCGCTCTTCGGTATTCAACGGCTCGCCGAACACCTGCTGCAGGAAGCCAGGCTGTGTAAGTACCATTAATTCATTCATTACCTGTGGAGAGAGACTTTGAATCAGTCCCAGATCAATCCCCAGTCTGACATCGGACAACCGCTGGGCTGCTTCTTTCGAGTCCATGATCATCGCATGCGAGAGGATGCCGTATGAACGGTGCACCCGATCCTCTATACGGATCCGCGATTCGGCTGTCAGCCGCTCCCGCGCCGCTTTCTCATGCTCGATGATCTGCCTGGCGACACTGTACAAGTTGTCGATAATCTCGTCCTCGGATTGGCCCAGCGTGATCTGATTGGAGATCTGGAACAGATTGCCGATCGCTTCGCTGCCCTCGCCGTACAGACCTCTCACGGCCAGCCCTACCTGGGTAATGGCTGAGAGGATGCGGCTGATCTGCTGGGTAAGCACCAGAGCCGGCAGATGCATCATGATGGATGCGCGGATGCCTGTACCGACGTTGGTTGGACAGCTGGTCAAGTAACCGCGGCGTTCGCTGAATGCGTAATCGACCTGCTGTTCGTATATATCGTCAATCTCGCTGGCCAACTGCCAGGCTTCCTTGATTTGGAAACCAGGCGACAGGCATTGGATGCGGAGATGATCTTCTTCATTGATCATGATGCTTACCGCTTCGCTGCCGCTCAGCACCAGCGCGCCGCCGCGCGATTCGTTCGCCAGATTGGGGCTGATGAGATGCTTCTCTACCAGCACCCGTTTCTCCAGCTCGCTCAGGTCGCTAAGAGCAAAGGTTTCGAAGCTGCCCAGCTCACCCAGCCTCCCCGACCGCGATACTTCAATGAGCCTCTCCATCACCTCCCGAGACTGCTGGTTGGTCGCCAGCATCGGAAACGGATGGTGACGGAGATTGCGGGCAATGCGAATCCGGCTGCTGATCACGATCTCCGAGTCCGGACCATCCTCTCTCATCCACTCGCTCAGCGCCTCCTGAGCGAATCGCCGCTTTTCCATTCCCACACCTCCTGAAAGTTTTCCGAAGGAAAACTACTTCGTAAGCATTCGCTTGTTTCCGCAGGAAACTCGCTTCGTAAGCTTCGTATATTATGCGCCTGGCTACATATCCGTGATTTTGCTCTCGAGCTCTCGGATCTGATCCCTGATGCTGGCGGCCTGCTCGAATTCTTCCTGCTCCACATGCTGGTGAAGCTCCTTCTTCAACTGCTCGACTTCCCGCTTGTACTTGATCTGTCCGCCGGAACGCTTCGGAATCTTTCCGACATGGCTCGTGTTGCCGTGAACTCGCTTGAACAGCGGGTCCAAACGGTCCGAGAAATGCTTGTAGCAGGAGCTGCAGCCGAATCGGCCAATTTTCCTGAACTGTGAATACGTCAGGCCGCATTCGTCGCAGCGAATCGTCTGCGGCTTCGGCCCCAGACCGGCAGAAGGCTCAAACTCCAGCAAGCCGGACAACAGACTGTGTATGGAGAACCCGTTGGCTGTACCGGGGATGCCTTCGCCCTTCTCGCGGGCACACGACTCACAGATGTGAAACTCGGTTTTCTCGCCGTTGACAATCTTTGTGAAATGAAGGGTGGCTTGCTTCGTTTCACATTCCTGGCATAACATGGACCTGCGTCCTCCTCTCGCGCCTGCGCTATTTCACAAGCAAGGATATTAGCATGGCTTTCAGGATTTTGGCGCGGATCTCGTCCCGCAGCGGCAGTCCGACCGTGATCGCCTCCCGGGATACCGCGGCTTTTAACAGATTGGCTTCACGGGAAGAGATCATCTGCGCTTCCTTGAGCCGGTAGACCAGACCCTCGGCGGCATTCTGATCTACCCGATCGCCGATCGTACTGTTGATGTATCCCTGAATAGCTTTCAATAATGGAAGCTCCACTCGCTGGATCCTGATGTATCCGCCGCCCCCTCGCTTGCTCTCCACCAGGTAACCTTTCTCTAATGTAAAACGGGTGCTGATGACATAATTGATCTGCGACGGTACGCAAGAGAAACGATCAGCCAAATCATTGCGCTGGATTTCGACCGCTCCTTCGACGCTCTCCTGCAGCAGCTGCTTCAGATATTGCTCCAACGTATCGGAAATGTTGCGCATATCACCAACCTCCCAAAGTCGTTACCCATCTGTTCATTTGACTTGACTTTGACTTTCTTTGACTTTAATTTTTATTATACGCAATTTTCTAAAAACGTCAAGCGTTCTTTGCGTGCGCGTTCTAAAAAACTTTCACAATCAATCAGAAGAAGTCCATTAAATATGTGGTGTGTACAGGGATCAGCGCTTCGAGACGACTCGCGGCTTCCCGATCGCCTTCGATGAGCTGCAGCTCCCACAGCGTTTGTGGACGCTTATATCCAATCATCATCGCAGACAAAGCCTGAATCGAGCAGGAGAGCTGAGCTTGTCCGGCAGGCGGCTGATTATATTTTGTCACATGAAGGCCATTTTCATTAAACGCAAGTTCATACATCCCCTCATTCCAGGGCGCGTGTTCATCGCTTACGGCAATCGTCAACGGCTCATCAGACAGGATGGAGTTGAAGGGATACGATTTGAAAAAAGCTTCCACATCTACGATTCGCCCCATAAAGTAAGGCACCAGCTTTTGCTCAAAGCGCGGATTCGGCAGAAGGTACGGAAGCGGATCATCTGACGGCGCTTTCAGCTGTACCCGCTCGATCATTGAATCGTGGTTGGCGATAAAATTCCATAAGCCCTGACGCGCTTCAGTATCCAGGTACACCAGTTCATGCACGACGAACTCGCGATCGGCTACCTTATAAAAGACATATCCCCTCGGCGCCCCGTCAGCATTATTAAATACCGCGACTTGTCCTTGGTTTCTGCGGAATATTGAGGTGAACCACCAGTCCTCTTTGCGAGCCAGCGTGCCGTTATAGCCGGATGCATACACTTCATAAAGGGGCGCAATTACATTCACTAACTCCTTGTTAAGCTCGCTATATCTCGTTATCGTGCCTTCCACCTGCCTGCGTGAAGGCAGCAAGGCAGTATTCAACGTGTAGGCTTTATATTCCACATACATTTCCCAGCCATATCTCCGGTAGAACTGAAAGTCAAATGGCGTCAAGAAAGATATCGTCTGGCCGTTCTGACGCATCTGCTCCAACGCCTGGATCATTAGCTTTCCTACCGCTCCTTTTCGCCGATGCTCCGGCCATGTGGACACACCTGCGATTCCGCCCATGGCCATCGGCTTGCCGGCAAGATAAGCCGTCAGCGGCAGCAGGGTGAGCTGTGCGACCAATTCCTTACCCTCGAACACGCCCCATGTCTCATGCGGTTTCGCCTGCGATCTCACCTGTGCCAGCTCTTGCTCGCTGAGCTTGAACTGAAAAGCATACATCGCCAGCTCAAGACTTGCATCCACTTCATCTGCCGTCAACGTTCGCAACTCCAAATGATCACCTGCTTTTCCTTGTTATACTGGTATTATGTCATAAGCCGCACTGGAGGTTCAACTCACAACAAAAAACCCACGATCCGAGTATCGTGGGTTCGTTGTGCTTGGCGACGTCCTACTCTCCCAGGACCCTGCGGTCCAAGTACCATCGGCGCTGAAGGGCTTAACGGCCGTGTTCGGGATGGGTACGCGTGGTTCCCCTTCGCCATTATCACCAAACGTGGGCGGCGCCTCTCGTCTTGCGACGCGTGCGTCTGCCGCAGTGTGTTGTTGCACACTGAAAACTGGATGCGAATCAAAGCAAGGTAAGTCTTAGCTGAAGGTTTTAGGATAAGCCCTCGACCGATTAGTATCCGTCAGCTGCATGCATTGCTGCACTTCCACCCCGGACCTATCAACCTGGTCGTCTACCAGGGGTCTTACATACTGGGAAATCTCATCTTGAGGGGGGCTTCACGCTTAGATGCTTTCAGCGTTTATCCCGTCCGTACATAGCTACCCAGCGGTGCTCCTGGCGGAACAACTGGTACACCAGCGGTACGTCCATCCCGGTCCTCTCGTACTAAGGACAGCTCCTCTCAAATTTCCTGCGCCCACGACAGATAGGGACCGAACTGTCTCACGACGTTCTGAACCCAGCTCGCGTACCGCTTTAATGGGCGAACAGCCCAACCCTTGGGACCTACTTCAGCCCCAGGATGCGATGAGCCGACATCGAGGTGCCAAACCTCCCCGTCGATGTGGACTCTTGGGGGAGATAAGCCTGTTATCCCCAGGGTAGCTTTTATCCGTTGAGCGATGGCCCTTCCATGCGGTACCACCGGATCACTAAGCCCGACTTTCGTCCCTGCTCGACTTGTAGGTCTCGCAGTCAAGCTCCCTTATGCCTTTGCACTCTACGAATGATTTCCAACCATTCTGAGGGAACCTTGGGGCGCCTCCGTTACACTTTAGGAGGCGACCGCCCCAGTCAAACTGCCCGCCTGACACGGTCCCCCTACCGGATTCACGGTAGCGGGTTAGAACTCCGATACGATCAGGGTGGTATCCCAACGGCGCCTCCACCGAAGCTGGCGCTCCGGCTTCCAAGGCTCCCACCTATCCTGTACAGATCGTACCAAAGTCCAATATCAAGCTGCAGTAAAGCTCCATGGGGTCTTTCCGTCTTGTCGCGGGTAACCTGCATCTTCACAGGTATTAAAATTTCACCGGATCTCTCGTTGAGACAGCGCCCAAGTCGTTACGCCATTCGTGCGGGTCAGAATTTACCTGACAAGGAATTTCGCTACCTTAGGACCGTTATAGTTACGGCCGCCGTTTACTGGGGCTTCGGTTCACAGCTTCGGGTTACCCCTAACCGCTCCCCTTAACCTTCCAGCACCGGGCAGGCGTCAGCCCGTATACTTCGCCTTACGGCTTCGCACAGACCTGTGTTTTTGCTAAACAGTCGCTTGGGCCTTTTCACTGCGGCCCCCTCGGGCTATTCACCCTACCGAGGCACCCCTTCTCCCGAAGTTACGGGGTCATTTTGCCGAGTTCCTTAACGAGAGTTCTTCCGCGCGCCTTAGCATGCTCTGCTCGCCTACCTGTGTCGGTTTACGGTACGGGCACCTTCACCTGGCTAGAAGCTTTTCTTGGCAGCTGGAGCTCATGACCTTCACTACTGTAATTTTCGCTCCCCATCACAGCCCAGCCTTACGATGAGCGGATTTGCCTACTCATCAGCCTCACTGCTTGGACGGACATCCATCAGTCCGCGTCACTACCCTTCTGCGTCACTCCATTGCTCATAACGGCTACGGTGGTACAGGAATATCCACCTGTTGTCCATCCACTACGCCTTTCGGCCTCGCGTTAGGTCCCGACTTACCCTGAGCGGACGAGCCTTCCTCAGGAACCCTTAGGCTTTCGGCGGATCAGATTCTCACTGATCTTTTCGTTACTCATACCGGCATTCTCACTTGTGTACCGTCCACCAGTCCTTACGGTCTGACTTCAACCTATACACAACGCTCCCCTACCCAATGCATTGCTGCAATGCCATAGCTTCGGTGGTGTGTTTAGCCCCGTTACATTTTCGGCGCAGAGTCACTCGACCAGTGAGCTATTACGCACTCTTTAAATGGTGGCTGCTTCTAAGCCAACATCCTGGTTGTCTGGGCAACTCCACATCCTTTCCCACTTAACACACACTTGGGGACCTTAGCTGATGATCTGGGCTGTTTCCCTCTTGACAATGGATCTTAGCACTCACTGTCTGACTCCCGGTCATACGTCTATGGCATTCGGAGTTTGACTGGACTTGGTAACCCTTGCGGGCCCCGCACCCAATCAGTGCTCTACCTCCACGACGCTCACACCGAGGCTAGCCCTAAAGCTATTTCGGGGAGAACCAGCTATCTCCGGGTTCGATTGGAATT
>NZ_JBDFMD010000001.1:3380000-4435000 GCF_047238105.1 Paenibacillus jepli | reverse complement strand
GACCAGCTCTTCCATCCTTTGAAGCACATGCTCCATTATGAACGACCGTCCTCTCGCCTCGAATAGTGATTCTGCAACTCCCATCAATATTATGTATGAAAGCCAAGACGGCCGGCGCCGGCTCTACGCCGGCCACCGGTCGCAATCGTGGCTCGTATCTTTAGTATGTGCAGTAGTAGTCCAAGTTAAAGTTCAAAAAGGTCGGTTTTCAGCCATCCGCTCATAATTACACTTTGGTTACGGGTGCGAAGGCAGCTAGCAGCCGCTTGACGCCGACCGGCGCAGGGAAGGCGATCTGAAGCTCCATATCGTTGCCCTCGCCCTTGACGGAAACCACCGTGCCGGTACCCCACTTGCCGTGCGACACTTTGTCGCCGACACCAAAGCCTGCTCCGGCCCCGCCAGCCGCAGCTGCCGAGCCGGATGCCGCAGCAGCCGCCCCGCCGGTCGTCACGCGCACCGTGCTGCCGCCTGCTCCGGCCGCTGCCGCCCCAAATCCAGGGCGGCCTGACGGCGAGCCTGACGGGCTGCGCCCGCCCGCCCCCCGGTACCCGAAGCCTGTCGCGGGTTCCTGCGCATAGCTGCGGCGGGCGCCAAAGCCCGCGCGGATGCCGCCGCTGGTACTGGTACCGGGGGCCTTGAGTTCCTCCGGCACCTCCTCCAGGAAGCGCGACGGCGCATTGGCGCTGGTGCGCCCGAACAACGTACGCATGCGCGCGCACGTCAGGAACAGCTGCTGCTCGGCACGGGTGATGCCGACATAGGCCAGCCGCCGCTCCTCCTCCAGCTCTTCGTTGTCGGAGAAGGCGCGGCTGTGCGGGAACACGCCCTCCTCCATGCCTATGATGAAGACGACCGGGAATTCCAGCCCTTTGGCGCTGTGCATCGTCATCAGCACCACATTGTCGGAGTTGTCCGCTTCGGCATCCTCCGTCTTGTCCATCGTATCAATGTCCGCGATCAAGGCCAGATCGGTCAGGAACGCGACAAGCGTCTTATCCTCGTTGCGGTTCTCGAACTCCATCGTCACCGAGAGGAACTCGTCGATATTCTCCAGACGGGCCTTGGACTCCAGCGTATTCTCCCGTTGCAGCTCCAGCTTGTACTCGGACATCTCCAGCATCTTCTCCGTTAACTCGGTCACTGACAGATAATCCACCATCCGGGTTAGATCGTCCAGCATCTTCTTAAACGCCGCCAGCGCGGTGCGCGCCCGCGAGCTGACATCGAGCCAGTCCAGCTGATCGAGCAGGGCAAAGATCGAGATCCCCCGCTGTGCAGCCTCAGCCGCCAGCTTGCCCATCGTGGTGTCGCCGATGCCGCGCTTGGGGACATTGACGATCCGCAGCAGCGAGATATCGTCATCCGGATTGGAGATCAGCCTCAGGTATGCCAGCAGGTCTTTGATCTCCTTGCGGTCGTAGAACTTGATGCCGCCTACGATCTGATAAGGAATCTCCGACTTGATGAGGATTTCCTCGATGACGCGAGACTGCGCATTGGTGCGGTACAGAATCGCATGATCAGCATATTTGCGGCCTGTTCGTTTGTTCTTCTGGATCTCCGAGGTAACGAAATAACCCTCGTCATGCTCCGAATCGCCCATATAGACGGTGATCGGATCGCCTTCGCCCCGGTCGGTCCACAGCTTCTTGGGCTTGCGTCCCGTGTTCTGCCCGATGACGGCATTGGCGGCATTGAGGATATTGGAGGATGAACGGTAATTCTGCTCCAGCAGGATCGTCGTGGCTTCGGGATAGTCCTCCTCGAAGTTCAGAATATTCGTAATGTCTGCGCCGCGCCACCGGTAGATAGACTGGTCGCTGTCGCCGACGACGCACAGATTATGATGCTTGTCCGCCAGCATGTTGCAGAGCATGTACTGCGCCCGGTTCGTATCCTGATATTCGTCGACATGAATGTAGCGAAACTTGTTCTGGTAGAACTCCAGCACCTCCGGCACTTCGGTGAAGAGCTGGATCGTCTTCATGATCAGATCGTCGAAGTCGAGCGAGTTGTTCGCCTTGAGCCGTTTCTGGTAAGCCGAGTACACATTGGCCACAATCTGCTGATAGTAGTCGCCGACCTTCTGCTCGTAACGGTCAGGGGGGATCAGCTCGTTCTTGGCACTGCTGATGACGGCCTGGATCCCCTTGGGCTCGAATTTCTTGGTATCGATATTCTGATCCTTCATAATCCCGCGGATGACTGACAGCTGATCGCTCGAATCGAGGATCGAGAAGCTGGAGCCGTAGCCGATCCGGTCGATGTCCTTGCGCAGCAGTCTGACGCACATCGAGTGAAAGGTCGACACCCACACATCTCCGCCCATCCCGCCGATCAGCGAGGAGACACGCTCCTGCATCTCGCGCGCGGCTTTGTTGGTAAAAGTGATAGCCAGGATGCTCCACGGAGCCACCCGGCGCTTCTCGATCAGGTATGCGATCCGGTGGGTCAGCACCCGGGTCTTGCCGCTGCCCGCACCGGCCATGATCAAGAGCGGACCATCCGTTGCCTTGACGGCCTCGCGCTGCCGTTCATTGAGCTTGCTGACAGCTTGGTCTATATCTATGGATTTAAACATCAACCGTGCTCCTTTGTTCGCGTTTGTTCGCCTGATTCCAGTCTAGTCCTCCTGCCCACCTCTGTCAATGTCTCCGGCACCTGCAATTCCAGGAATCAAACGCGGGCAAAAGCCGTGTCCCGAACAGCCTGCACCGTCTCCAGCGCGGCTTCCAGATGGTCATAGATCACATTGCCAACGATAACCGTATGCGCCGCTGCGGCAGCCGCGCTTGCTTTGGCCGGATCATCGATGCCGCCGCCGTAGAACAGCCTCGCTTGCGTCACGAGCGCCGAGGCCGCACGGACCAGCTCCATATCGCCGAATGTCCCGCTGTACTCGAGGTATACGATCGGCAGCCGCATCAATCGATCGGCCAGGCGCACATGGGCCAGCACCGCAGCAGCGTCAAGTCCGCAATCGGCACCCGTCAGACGAGCCGCTTCCGCTTCCGCGTTCAGGATCAGATAGCCCTCGGCTGCCGTGCTGTCCCAAGGGATGTAGGAGCCGTAAGCCTGCAGCCCTTCGATCTGCTTGCCGGTCATCCACTCGGTGCGAGCAGTGTTAAGCACCATCGGGATCAGATACAGATCAAAGCCCGGCACCGCCGCTTCGAGATCCGACACCTCCAGCGCGCAAGGCACCTCGTAACGACGGATCCGGGACAGCAGCTCCACTACTTTCTCGAAAGTGACTCCGCTGGATCCCCCTACGATCACTGCATCGGTCCCCGACATGCACAACGCGTCCAGTTTCGCATCGTCGATCTCCCGGTCCGGGTCCAGCTTGAACACATGCCGCCACTCTTCATACCGCTCTCTGTACATTGCCATTCCTCCGCCAGCTTGCTCATTTTCTCCAGTCTATGTCACCCCCGATCACGTGTCAATTTGCCTCCCGAACGCGCCCCCTAAGCCCCCATGCCGCCCTTGTTGCTGTTTGAGCCCGCCCCGCCGGTGGTAACAATATTAATAGAAGATGAGCACGATCTATTGAGGAGGACGCCATTATGATCGCCAATGACAGAAAACTGTACTATGTATCCGTATCCGGCAATGCTATCGAGACCCAGCCCTCCAAAGGAGAGCAGCTGACCATCGAAGCCAACGAAGAGGAGCTTGCCGAACTCCAGGCCGTTCTGGACCAAGAGCAAAGCAATGATGAGACGACTGCGCTCCGCACGCCGATCCCTTATAAATCCGCCGACCACGACTCGGCACAAAATGAATTTACCGATCAGCTGCTGGAGGTGTATCGGGCCATTTACCGGGTGGGCACTGAGGAAACGAAGACGCATATCCGCGGCATGAACATCCTCGAAGAGCTTAAAGAGACGGATTACAATCATCCGGGATATGAAGGAAGAGACACCTGAGGGTTTAGATAAACTCCACCAACGCATCTCTTCAAGCCCCATATTGGTGCTTAGAGCGGATCATAACCCACTTAATATTTGCAAAAAAACCGAAACTCTATTCTGAATAGAACTTCGGTTTTTTTGCATATTCACACACTTATTCTGATTCGGGAGCACTGCCATCATCTCCACCCCGCTCGGCTTCGCGAAGTGCTGCTATACGCTGCATGACCGTCTCTTCATCAGGATATATCATCAAATATTCGGTGAGCCCGACCATCCTGAACAGCTTCTGATAGTGCATGGATACACCGTAAGCAAACGTGTGGTACTTGCCCTTCTTGCCTGCCCTCGCAAGTCGGATAAGCACCGCCATCCCGCCGCTGTTAATATAGTTTATATTTTGCAAATTTAATATAAGAAAGCTCCGCCCCTGATCCAGTCCGTCCTCCCAAATGCGACTGCCTAGCAGCACAGTCTCGGCTGGCTTGTTCAGCTCCCCTCGCAGATCCAGGATCACCGCATCCCCGGTCATCCGCTCCTCCACTGTAAAAAGCTGCTCCATCTCTCCCACCTCTCCTCCCGTATCATTTACCCCTTACCCTTTCTTGTATTTCAGGAAAAACAGCTCCACATAAAATCCATCCTTGTCCCGTCCCGTCTCCCAATAGTCCGTCAGCCCGTCGATCAGCATGAGCCCCCATCCTCGAGGATCCTCATGCTCACAGCGATCCGTGTCGTACAGCTCTTCACGGTCGAGCGCCGAAGCATCAAAGCCGGAGCCCCGGTCATAGACGCGGTACACGATCAGATGTGTGCCGATCTGCGCCCTGACACGGATCAGCCGGGCGGCGTCGAGCTGATTGCCATGTTCAGCCGCATTGATGATCGCTTCGGCTAGGGCGCTCTTCATGTCGTCCAGCCTGACGGTCTGCGGCCAGGCTTCCAGGATCAGCTTCTCCAGTTCTGCCAGCACTTCCCGCTCGCAGCCATGTTCGGCAGGCAGACTCCACTGCCAGACCAACTGCCCGCCATCCATCAAGGTTATGCTGGCTCCTCCTGTGGCAGCCTGTGCCGTCTGCATCTGCAGAACGACGACAGTGCGATCGTCCTGCTCCCGGTCCCCGCCATAGCTGTCCATCTGCTTGAGCAGACCATCGACCAGCTGAGCAAGCGGCACCCCTGGCTCCCAGCCGGCTAGCTCGCGCTCCAGCCTCTCGAACCCGAACAGCTCGCCGGCCCCATTGCGCAGCTCTACCATCCCGTCCGTATACAGGACGAAGCGGTCCCCGGGCTGCAGCGAGAGCTCCACGCCTTCATACCGCGTGTCCGGATCAAAGCCGATCGGCAGCGAAGAGCCCTCCAACTGCAGAGGCGGCGCCCCGGCGGCGATGTAATAAGGCGACAGGTGACCCGCGCTGGCGTAGGCCAGTGTATGCCGCTCCGTATCCACCAGTCCGATGCCAAGCGAGACATAGCTCTCCCCGCCCAGTGCATCGCACAGCTGTTTATTGATGCGCTGGAGCACCTCGTCCACGCTGCCGCCGCGTTTGATCTCGGAACGGAACAGGACGATGACGGCAGACATGACTAAGGCTGCAGGCATGCCTTTGCCGGAGACATCGCCGATGACGATGGCGGTTCGCGATTCATCCAGAGCGACTACATCGCACAAATCGCCGCCAACCTCCCGCTCCGACCTGCTCCAGGAGAAGATGCGAAACGGGCCGACCGTAATATCTCCTGGCGGCAGCAAGCGCTGCTGGATATTATAAGCCAGCTTCAGCTCCTTTTCGAGCTCCTCGTACTCTTGGCCGATCTTCTCTCTCAGCTCATTGAACGCCAATGCCAGCTCTCCCGCCTCATCCCGGGAGATGACCGGCATCTTATCCATCAGCCGCCCCCGTTCCCGCTGTCCGCGGACCAGCTCCCGGATGCTGCGGATCATCCCCCGCAGATCCCTTCTGAACTCGAGGGCGATCACGCTGAGCATCGTCATGCCGAAGACAAAATAAAACAGCGACGAAGCGGCAAAGGCGCTCGAGTCCATCCCATGGCCGCGATGATCCGATACGATGACAAACTGCAGCAGATTCAGGATCGCAACCAGAAACGTACCGGCATAGGTGACGATCAACGGTCCGATGATCGTCGCCCTGCCCGCTCCGCTCAGCCGCAGCGGCTCAAGCTGCAGGATAAACGGGCGCGCGCTGCGACGGATCAGCACGTACAAGACGATGCCTACCGTCAGACCAAGACCGGTCTCCCCCAGCACCAGCTGAAATTTGTCCAGCAGCTCTTGCCGGCTCCAGGAGCGCCAGCCGCCTTGACCATATACGAGTTGACTGCCATGCAGCGTGACGGACACCGCCGCCGACAGCATCGTCAACCCGACGAATACTTCATAAGGAAGCGTCAACAATCTAGTGATGGCGGTTTCTCTGGCCTTTTGCGTAGGCTGTCGGCGGCACTGCCTGATCAGCGGCACAAGACGCCAGCAGGTGTACGCGGAGAGGAGCAGCCAGATCGCCAGCAGGACTCCAGCCATCGCCAGGCTCCCGGATCGCTGTCCGACTACGGCTTCGTGACGCAGCCACCACACCTCCAGATACCGCACACCCGCCCCGAACAGCAGGGCAGCCGCATAGACCGTCATCAGCTTGCGCATCAGTGCGCTGCACATAGACGCTCTTATGGCCATAAAAGTCGCCTGGTCTCTTCGAGCGGCACGGTAGCCAGATCCTCCTCGCAGATCCTCTCCAGCCGCCGGTACCAGCTGATCGCTTCGGCTTCATGGCCGAGCCCTTTCCAGAAGCGTATCATCGCCTGATAGGCCTCCTCATGATCCGGCCGCAGCGCAATCCACTCATTGAGCCAATGCTCGGTACGGGTCTTGTCTTCCCATTCCCCGTAATACTCCACCAATCGCTTTACCGTTAGCGTCTGTCTATCAAGGAGCTGAGCCCGCCACCGTTCCAGCCATTCGGCATAGGGCAAGTCGCTGCCAAACGGACCATAGAGTTTGGCAGCATCCAAGTAGAGCTTGACCGCCGCTTCACGGTCGTCAGCCCACAGCTGGTCTCCGACACGAGTGAGCGCCTGATATTGCTCGGCATCGATCACGCCAACGCACGACTCCTCGATGCCGATGACGCCGCCGCGCACATAGACGGCACCTTCCCACCCGCTGGCTTTGAGCATATGTCTGAGCTCATGCAGCGAAACATACAGATGGTTAGCCAGCTTGGCCGCTTCCCCCTCGCCGAATACCTGCTCCAGGATGATCTCTCTCATCGCCCGGTACCCTGGCTGCAGGAGCAGGTAGATGAAGAGCTCCCGCGCTTTGCGCCGCTTCCACTTGAGCTCGATCTCTTCGCCAGCCCCGGTTGTGAATCGCAACCCCGAGAACAGCTGCACTTGCATCGTAGCCTGCGCCGCTGCTGCTTGGTCCACGGCCTCTTCCCTCGCAGGCGCTATCGTGGCCGAAGCCGCGGATTGCTCCTCGGTCAGCGCGCCCCAGTCCGGCCGCCGCTCCTGCAGCGTCCGGGACAGACGCTCTGCCAGCCTGAAGGCTGCCGGCGAACCGATCGACCGGGACAGCCTCATCGCCTTGCGCAGCCAGGCAGCCGCGTTATGCTCATTATCCGCTGCCACGATCTCATCTAGCTCGCCAGGCATCACGAACAGCTGGACCTCAGCATCATGACTGAACTTCTCCGTACCGGTGACAGGACTCTCTGGATGACTGATCGCTTGCGCCAGGATATGAAAACGGCCGGGCAGTCCCTCTTCCTCTCCCTCCGGCAGACTGGCGCTCTCCTGCAGCTGGTCATACTCTGAAGACTCGGCGCCATCATCCCTCAGCAGCAGATAGGCCTGGCCGCATAACGGATACAGCGTCGACCATTGACGCAGCAGCTCCAGCCACCGCTCCCATGCCACCGAGTCCCGGAAGCTATCGGCGTCATACACCCATCGGTCGAGCAGCAATCCGGCAAACCAGATAGGTTCACCGGCGTCCGCAAAACGGGCAGCCGCTTCCCGGTACCGAATGTCCGCCTGCTCCCATCGCTTGTGATGGTCAGCCTCCCCCGAGGTCCCGCCTTGACGTGCAAGCGCCCACAGCACGAAGCCGCTGCACTGGCCTGGTGTCCGATCATACTCCTCCTGCAGAAAGTCAAGTACCGTCCGGTTCTCCGGCGTGCCGCCAATCTGCGTGTACAGCAGCGCCAGCAGTCCCATCATCGAGAGCATCTCCCGTTCATTGCTCTGGGCTGCAAAGCCTTTGACAGCCATTGACAGTTGCTCCGCCGCTTCTCGCGTTTCCCCTTCCGCCAGCAAGCGGATGCACTCGACACGCAGCAGCAGCGGCGAAGTCTGCCGGATCGAAGCAGGCAGCACGGCGTAGGCCTCCCTTTCCGGCAGCTTGCCAGCGAGATATTGCTGTTCCAGCTCCAGCACAAGTCGGCCCCAATTGATCGATGTCGTTGTTTCGCTAGGTTTGTTCATTGGAAGATACCTCTTGCTTGTTTATTTTTATCCGGTGGATGAACGCTTCCCGCCCTTTTGTTCAGAAGCTCTCTTTATTTCTTTATCGGTATGTATAACCTTCTCGTTCACCCTTGTCGATTCCTGCTATTACCAAATGTTTGCTGTCGAATGCAAGAAAAAACCGACCCGTTGACGAGTCGGCAGAGGAAAACCAATCTAGTATGTTGTAAATGCAAAAAACTTTTGAAACCGGTACAACGTCTGCTTTACCCATGGAAGCTTCTCTTCATACGCCTCGTAGGGCAGCGTAAACTCGGCATCGGCATTGTGCCATAGCCTCTCGAAATGGGCGATTGCGCTCTGCATGACAACCGTATCATTGGGAGCGCTCACTTCAATGTTGGCCTCCAGATTAAGATCAGCGAGATTGCGGCGGGTATAGTTGGTGGAGCCGGTCGTCAACAGGCTTCGCTCGCGGCCTTCGATCAGCAGCGTCTTGATATGGTACTGTTCCTCGGTAGTATTGTACCAGCGCAGCTCCAATCCTTGCGGCACCCGCTCCAGCAGCTCGGCTGCGACCGGCCGGTTCGGCAGACCGATCTTTTGCTGGCCGAAGGCATTCTCGTTGGGATCGAGGATGAGCCTGACATCGACGCCGCGCTGCGCGGCTTCGACGATCGCGTCGATCACCTCGCGGTCTGCCAGATAAAACATCCCCAGCCATAACCGCTCCCCGGGACTGGCTCCTGCGATCATGGCCAGCGTGCCTTCCTTGATCTTGCCTTCTGTTACCCAGCGTACACCGACTGTGTCACCGGACGGCTCCCCGGACAATGGTCCTGCCGTCCCTCTGCGTTGCGGCAGCGCCAGTTCCGGTACGGTGTCGCCAGAGTATCGGATTACGGCCAGCTCCGCTTCCAGCGCCTCTGTGAGCAGGCTCCCGCTGAAGCGAACCGCCATGTTGCTGTTATAATAACTGGCCTCATGGGCATTGGCCGAGGTGACGATCCCGGTTCTCGGTCAGCAGCACTTTGCGGTGGTTGGCCTTGACGTTCAGCAGCCTCAGATAAGAGCGTGCAGTTACCTTGGGCGCCGTGTCGGAGAGCAGGTTGGGCAGCCATCCCCGGCCAGACTGACCGAACCAGCCGATGAATGTCCGGTAGATGGAGCTGTAGAGCGGATTGGAATCCCGCAGCGCGTCGGTATCAGATATCGTGACGTACGCGCCTGCCTCACGGAGTCGTTCGAATTCCTCGGCTTCATGGGAGCCGTAGGTCGTATTGATCTCATCGGAGATAACGACAACCTGGAGCTCCGGCTGCTCCGCCATCCGCGCCAATATCCGGTCCGTCAGTTCGCTGCTGAGCGCTGGGAAAGACTGCCCTTCATTGATATACCCGTTGAACAGGAACATGTCGAGGACGATCCAAGACTCCGCTTCGGCAACCGTCTCGTACCAAGCGCTGTAGATCTGCTCTTCGAACCCAACCCCTTCCGGAGTCGGGTACGACAGGTTGTAGAGCAGCTCCACATCATCCCCCGCCGCCTCATACCAGCCGCTGTCATAAGACGCACCCGGGGGCAGCGGCTTGGACGTATGGTAGAGGGCGACGACAGAGAGCAGCAGCATGAGCAGACTGATCAGGAGAACAAGATTGGTCCAGCCCAGCCATCGCCTGCGCTGCGCTCCGCTATGACGTTTCGGCGTGGCGATCATTTGACGAGTTGGCCGCGTGTGACACCAAGCTGGTTGGTCGCTTTGAGCTTGCGCCATACTTGCGAGCCATTGATCCTGCCCTGCAGTGCATCATTGTAGAGCGCGAGCACTTCCGTCACTTTCTCAGCCGATTCTTCCAGGAATTCGATCCGGTACGAACGCACGCCCAGCTCCAGGAAATGCTGCACATACTCGGCCCCCGACTGCTCGACGGCATTGTACACCGTATTGCGGCAGCCCTCGTCTACCCGTACGGGGTGAGACATGCCGATCCGGTCCTGCAGGGAGACGTCATGCTCCTCGCATGGCCGGCCGCAATTGGTGAAGTCGGTCCCTTCGCTGAGGAACGTGCAGTATACGCAGTGCTCCGTATGGAACATCGGCAGATGCTGATGCAGCACGATCTCCATCCGCGAGGTGTCCGCATGGCCCAGCATATCGATCATCTGTTGGATATTGAGATCGTAGGATGGCGTCACCCGCTCGCAGCCGGCCTCCACGAACAGATCCGCCGTTTTGTGATTGGCGATGTTGAGCGAGAAGTCGCCGATCAGCTGCGGGAACGAAGCGCCGCGGCCCTCGCGTTCTGCCTCAGCTTTGGCCCGCATGTAGAAATACAGAGCACCCGTATTGCGCACCAGCACCGCATCCGGCTGCAGCTTAAGAATATTGTTATGGTAGCCGTTCTCCCCGGGCATATGAATGCGCGGCGTGACCAGCGCGATCTGGCGGCCCGCCTTGCGCGCAGCCTCGACAGCTGCGGGGAACTGCTTGATGAATTCAAAATCGGCGTAGATCAAACCGACACCGGCCGCTGCCGCCGCTTCCACTTGCTCCAGACTGCGGCACAGCGCTGTCAGCTGCGGCGGCTCCTGCGACGTTCCGGGCTGCCGCAACGGCGGCTCATGAACGTCCGCATCAGGATAGGTGATGTAGACTGGCGGCTTGGGCCGTTCTCCGGAGAGCTGCTCCACCGCTTCCCGACGCATCCGGTTAAGCTCGCGGATCGGCAGGATGACCTCGCCGCCCAGATGGATCTCCAACTGCTCCAGCTGGTAGAGCGTACCACCCAGTCGTCCCAGCTGCTCCTGCAGCAGCGTCTCATCGAGAGGACGCTTCTGGGCGGTCTCGAGTTCCAGCTCGCTCGTCACCTCGACAGTCGTCCCTTTCTCGACGTCCGTCCACCAGCTGCGCAGCGGCTGGCCCGCCGCGCCGCTCAATCTTACATGCAGCGGGAAGACGCGATATGGCTTGTCCGTCTCGAAGCTCTGGCGCAACCGCTTGTCCAGCGCGGGATCATTGGTCTTCCAGATCCGGTCGCCGGGCTTCACCCGCCGCAGATCGACATCCTGCCGGCCCGGCACCAGCTCCAGCACGGTCCCCTCCTGCGCTTCGCCGTCCAGCTTGACGCCCTGGCGGCGCAGATCATAGACCCGGCCGCCCTCTTCCTTCTTGGTCGGGTCGCCGGCGTCGAAGACGATGCCGTCGCCGCGCTTGAGCGGCGCTTCGACCCGGCAGACGACCGCATCGCGCAGCACGCGCTCTACCCGTCCCAGATAGACGCCGCGGCTCTTGGGGAACGTGCCGTCGACCAGCATTTTATTGTTGGTGCCATCCAGGAAGCCGTGCGTGAAGCCCCGGGAGAAGCTCTGCTGCAGCTCCCGCACTTCGACTTCAGAGGGCTTGGAGCGGTCGCCGGCAAAATAACGGTCGATGGCCGCGCGGTATTTGCTGACGACATTGGCCACGTACTCCGGCGTCTTCAGCCTGCCCTCAATCTTGAAGGAGGTCACGCCCGCTTCGATCAGCTCCGGCACGATGTCGATCGCAGCCAGATCCTTCGGAGACAGCAGATAAGTCACATCCCCCATCGGCTTGTGTGCCCCGTCCACCATCAGATCGTAAGGCAGCCGGCACGCCTGGGCGCACTCGCCCCGGTTGGCCGAGCGGCCGCCCCACATCTCCGAGGTCAGACACTGTCCAGAGTAGGACACGCAGAGCGCGCCATGGACGAATACTTCCATCGGCAGCTTCGCCTGCTCGCCGATCTTGCGGATCTGCTTCAGATTGTTCTCCCGCCCCAGGACGACACGCTCGATGTCGAACGGCTTGGTGAACTCGACCGCCTCCGGCGAGGTGATCGTCATCTGGGTGGAGCCATGAATCGGAAAGTCCGGCGACATCTCGCGGATCATCCGCACGAGGCCGAGATCCTGGACGATCACCGCGTCGACGCCAGCCTCGATACAGGAAGCGATCAGCCGCTTGGCATCCTCCAGCTCGTCTTCAAACACCAATATATTGAAGGTCAGGAAGCCCTTCACCCCATAGCTGTGCAGGAACGCCATAATCTCCGTCAGCTCGTCGCTGCGAAAGTTGTTGGCCCTGGCCCGGGCGTTGAACTTCTCGACACCAAAAAACACCGCATCTGCGCCATTGGCGACAGCGGCCCGCATGCACTCCCAGTCTCCCGCAGGAGCCAGCAGCTCGATATCTTGCCTTGTTAAGGTCTTCATCATTATCCTCCAAACAGACCTGTCATGATTGCATTTCAGGTACGTGTTCTTATTCTATCAAACCCGCGTTCGCTAATCTACCCGTCTGCTGGGCGGAATCCCTTATAATTGTTGCCAAACCGGGCATTTCGTTTGCGGCTCCAGATGTTGATCCGGAAAATCGCCTGCCGCATTTCAATCCCGCGCCGGGACATGTTATAATACGAGTGAACGCGCTACCATCACCATCCCATTAATAGGAGGTATATGATTCGATGAAATTAGGTGTATTCGCGGTATTATTCGCCCAGAAATCATTGGAAGAAGCTCTCGATTATATCAAGGCGCAGGGTCTCGATGCGGTCGAGCTCGGCACAGGCGGCTATCCTGGCAACGCACACTGCAACCCGGCCGAGCTGCTGGCTGACGACAACAAGCTCGCTGCCTTCAAGGACGCCGTAGAATCCCGCGGCTTGACGATCAGCGCTCTGAGCTGCCACGGCAACCCGCTGCATCCGCAGAAAGCGATCTCCAGCGAGCATGATACGGTCATCCGTCAATCGATCGAGCTGGCTGGCAAGCTCGGCATCCCGGTCGTCAATACCTTCTCCGGTTGCCCTGGCGACCATGAGGATGCCAAATATCCGAACTGGCCGGTTGCGCCATGGCCCAATGACTTCCAAGAAATCCTCGACTGGCAATGGGAGCACAAAGTTATCCCTTACTGGACCGAGATCGGCAAGCTGGCTACCGAGCACAACGTCAAAATCGGTCTGGAGCTGCACGGCGGTTTCTCCGTACATACGCCAGCGACCCTGCTGCGTCTCCGCGAAGCGGCAGGCGAAGCAATCGGCGCCAACCTCGATCCGAGCCACATGTGGTGGCAGGGCATCGACCCGGTACAAGCGATCCAGATCCTTGGACGCGCCAATGCCATCCACCATTTCCATGCCAAAGATACGTCGATCGATCCGGTCAACGTACACCGTCACGGCGTGACAGATATGCAGTCCTACACGCAAATGTTGGACCGCGCATGGCAGTTCCGTACCGTCGGCTTCGGTCACGACGTGAAGACCTGGGCAGATATCATCAGCGCGCTGCGTCTCGTCGGCTACGACTATGTCGTCAGCATCGAGCATGAAGACGGTCTGATGTCTGTTGATGAAGGCTTCACCAAGGCGGTGCAGAACTTGCAGCAGGTGCTGATCCGCGAACCACTAGGCGAGATGTGGTGGGTATAGCCACTTTTGATCACGAAGTGATTCATAGAAGTGGATTCGGCATTCGGTGCTGAAAAGCGGCTTTTTGAACAAGCAGCAGCCCGGCTATCCCGGACTGCTGCTATTTTTATTCTGTTTTCCACGCGACAGCACTGCCCGCGTGCGCCCCTAACTTCATTCCCTTATTATGGCACGCGCTCCGAGCTGCGTTGACTGAAGTATTGAGTTATAGCTCGATAATCTCCCCTACGGTGCGCTCCCCCAGATGCCTGCCGGGCTGGTCGGCCCAGTAGAGCAGCTGATCACCGGCAGCGAGCTCCAGTACCGGCTTCGCCTGCGCCTCGCCGCCCCATAGATGCACACTTTCCGAAGCCTGCATGACGACAGATACTTCTTCGTCGTCCCGCTGTGCGACGATGCGCAGCAGGGGCCGACGCTCCATTTTGACCCGGCCGACAGCGACCTGCCGCTCCCCCCGGGGACTATTGACGATGAGCGGCATCCCCGGTCTGATCTCCGACAGATAGATCGTCCGCTCCCCTTGCCTGACGTACTGATGGACAGCGCCGCAATTGACCCGGAACGGACGGGGCGGATACGCCGCACTCTCTCTCGTCTCAGCGAGCGCCAATACGTAACCGTGCCCCGTACTTCCCGTTAGCACTCCTTCGTCCTCTGCCAGGAAATCGACCAGATCGAGACAGACCCGCAGCCCTTCGCCGATCGGCTCTACGGACGTCACCGTGACCGGTGACCATCCGGCATGCTCCTCTTTGTCCTTCATGATGTTCCTCCTCCCAGACCCCGTAATATGAACTCAAAAAAAATACACCCCTGATGCCGGACGTTGCCCCGTCCTTGCCGCTGCAGAGATGTACCCGATGGCCTCTTGCGAGATCTCGCTTACCAGACCTTGAAAATCATAATGTAATCAATGATCAGAAACAACAGCAGCGATACGCCGGCAAACCCGATCGCGAAATAATTTTTCCGGGGACGGTGCATCAACAAACGAACGAAGCCGATAAAAATAAGCACCGTGAATGCGAGCATAAAAACGTCAAATGGGTCGAAGCCTGAAGTCGTTACCGTTGTTTCCTCTACTGCCAAAAACATGAGGGGCCCTCCTTTTTATCGCACGTAGCCTATATTAATCTATGTTAGCCGTTCGGGGCGTCGGTTGCAAGTATGAAATGGCAGGTGTAACAACTTTGTCACCATTTGGCCATATCCGCGCTTCCTGACAGATTGTAGCATATCCACCCCGACTGGGAATTATGACCGGGCGCAGCAACTCCCCCTGCCTGATGCCCCCGGCAGGGGGAGACTGACGTGTACCGTCTTATGACTGCGCGTCTTATTCTGCGGCCAGTCCTGCAGCTACGCCGTCCGCAAGCTCCATCCGTTCGATTGTCCGTTTGCGGTCCCGCTCGAGCACCGGCTTCAGGTACCGGCCGGTATACGAGCCCTCCACTTCGACGACCGACTCCGGGGTCCCCGTGGCGACGATCGTCCCGCCGCCGCTGCCCCCCTCGGGGCCGAGGTCGAGCAGATAATCCGCCGTCTTGATGACATCCAGATTATGCTCGATGACCAGCACGGATTCGCCGGCATCCACCAGTCGATGAAGAACGGTCAGCAGCCGGTCGATATCGTCGACATGCAGACCAGTCGTCGGCTCGTCCAGGATATAGAGCGTCTTGCCGGTGCTGCGCCGATACAGCTCGGAAGCCAGCTTGACCCGCTGGGCCTCGCCGCCCGACAGCGTCGTCGCCGGCTGGCCCAGCTTCATGTAACCCAATCCGACGTCGAACAGCGACATCATCTTGCGATGGATGCGCGGGATATTTTTGAAGAACTCGACCGCATCCTCGATCGTGAGCTCCAGCACATCAGCGATGCTCAAGCCCTTGTACTTGATCTCTAGCGTCTCCCGGTTGTAGCGTTTGCCCTTGCAGACCTCGCACGGCACATACACATCGGGCAGGAAATGCATCTCGATCTTGATGATGCCGTCGCCGCGGCACGCTTCGCAGCGTCCGCCTTTGACATTGAAGCTGAAGCGCCCCTTCTTATAGCCGCGCACCTTGGACTCGTTGGTTGCGGAGTAGACATCGCGGATATCGTCGAATACGCCGGTGTAGGTCGCCGGATTGGAGCGCGGCGTCCGGCCGATCGGCGACTGGTCGATATCGATGACCTTATCCAGATGCTCCAGGCCGCGGAATTCCTTGTACTGGCCCGGCCGCGCCTTCGCTTTGTTCAGGTCGCGGGCCAGTGTCTTGTACAGGATCTCGTTGATGAGCGTCGACTTGCCGGAGCCGGACACGCCGGTGACCGCCGTGAACACGCCCAGCGGAATCTTCGCATTGATCCCCCGCAGATTATTCTCCTTGGCGCCCCGGATCTCCAGCCACCGCTCATCGGTCGGCCGCCGCTGGAGCGGCACGGGGATGAATTTGCGGCCGCTGAGATACTGCCCGGTCAGCGACTTCTCGTCGGCCATGACCTCCTCCGGCGTCCCCTTCGCGACAACCTGGCCGCCATGGATGCCTGCTCCCGGACCGATATCGATGATATAATCGCACGCCATCATCGTATCCTCGTCGTGCTCGACGACGATCAGCGTATTGCCGAGGTCGCGCATATGCTCGAGCGTACGGATCAGCCGGTCATTGTCCCGCTGGTGGAGACCAATGCTGGGCTCGTCCAGAATATAGAGCACGCCCATCAGACTCGACCCGATCTGGGTCGCCAGCCGGATCCGCTGGGCTTCGCCCCCGGATAGCGTACCGGCCGCCCGGCTCAGCGTCAGATATTCCAACCCGACATTGACCAGGAAGCCGAGCCGGCTATGGATTTCTTTGAAGATGAGGTTAGCAATCGTCATATCTTTCTCGCTGAGCTCCAGCTCCTGGAAGAAGCGCTGCGCATCACCGATCGAGAGCGAGGTGACGTAGGCGATGTTGCGGCTGCCTACCGTGACGGCCAGCGTTTCCTTGCGGAGACGGTCGCCTTTGCAGGTGCCGCAAGGCTTGGCGCTCATGTAGCCCTCGATATATTCGCGGATGCCGTCCGAAGCGGTATCCCGGTAACGCCGTTCCAGGTTATGGACGATGCCTTCGAATGGCACGTAGGCCTCTTTGGTATGGCCAAAATCATTTTGATAACGGAACTTGACCCGCTCGCCGCCGGTTCCGTAGAGCAGCTTCTTGAGCTGCTCTGCGCTCAGCTCACGGACAGGCACATCCATCGCAATACCGTAATGCTTGCACACCGATGCGAGAAATTGCGGATAATAGTTGGATGTACTGCCTGCCCACGCCTCAAAGGCACCCTGCTCGATCGACTTGTCGGTGTCGGGGACGAGCAGATCCGGATCGACGATCATCTTGGAGCCGAGTCCGTCGCAGTCGGGACAGGCGCCGAACGGGCTGTTGAAGGAAAACATCCGTGGCGACAGCTCGTCGATGCTGAAGCCGCACTCCGGGCAGGCCAGGCTGGAGCTGAACAGCAGCTCTTCCTGTCCCATCACGTCTACCAGCACCTTGCCCTCGGCGATCTTGAGCGCCGTCTCCAGCGAGTCCGCCAGGCGGGTCTGGACATCGTCCTTGACGACGATCCGGTCGACGACCAGCTCGATCGTATGCTTCTTGTTCTTCTCCAGCGTGATCTCTTCACTGAGATCACGCAGTTCGCCGTCGACCCGCACCCTCACGAAGCCCTGCTTCTGCACATCGGCGAGCAGCTTGGTGTGCTCGCCCTTGCGTCCGGTAATAAGCGGCGCCAGAATCTGCAGACGGGTCCGCTCCGGATACTCCATGATCCGGTCGACCATCTGCTCGACAGTCTGAGAGGTTATCTCGATGCCGTGAGTCGGACAATGCGGCTTGCCGATGCGCGCATACAGCAGCCGCAGGTAATCGTAGATCTCTGTCACGGTACCTACAGTGGAGCGCGGATTGCGGCTGGTTGTCTTCTGGTCGATGGAGATCGCAGGCGAGAGCCCTTCGATCGAATCGACATCCGGCTTCTCCATCTGCCCGAGAAACTGCCGGGCATAGGCGGACAGCGATTCCACATAACGGCGCTGCCCTTCGGCATAGATCGTGTCGAAGGCAAGCGAAGATTTGCCGGAGCCGCTCAGTCCCGTCAGGACGACAAACTTGTCCCGGGGGATAACGACATCTACATTTTTAAGGTTATGAGCGCGGGCGCCCTTGATTTCTATACGGTCGATAGCCAAACGAATTCCCTCCCTGTTCCTGTCCAGCCCTGTGCAGCCCTACTGGCTTAACAACTTGAGAGAGCCGCGTCCGCTCAGGCGGACCGGCTCTTTCTCCCTTCTGAATCATGCTTCGGCTTTGAGTTCCAGCAGCGCATCCCGCAGCTCTGCGGCACGCTCGAACTGCAGATTCTTGGCCGCTGTCTTCATCTCGTCCTCCAGACGCTGGATCACCGCCTGGCGGTCCCGCTTGGACAGCTTGCCGACCTTGTCGCCGGTCAGATACTCGGCCTTCTGCTCGGCTACCTTGGTCGCTTCGATCACCTCGGCGACCCGCTTGCGGATCGTCGTCGGCGTAATGCCGTGCTCCTCGTTGTAGGCAATCTGGATGGCACGGCGCCGTTCCGTCTCTGAGATGGCCTTATCCATCGAGTCGGTCACCTTGTCGCCGTAGAGGATGACCCGGCCGTCACTGTTGCGGGCGGCCCGGCCGATCGTCTGGATGAGCGAGCGCTCCGAGCGCAAGAACCCTTCCTTATCGGCATCGAGGATCGCCACCAGCGATACTTCCGGCAAGTCGAGGCCTTCCCGCAGCAGGTTGATGCCGACCAGCACATGGAAGGTGCCGAGCCTCAGATCCCTCAGGATCGCCATCCGCTCCAGCGTCTTGATGTCCGAGTGCAGATAGCGGACCTTGATGCCGACTTCCTTGAGATAGTCCGTCAGATCCTCGGCCATCTTCTTCGTCAGCGTCGTCACGAGTACCCGCTCGTCCTTGGCGATCCGGTCGCGGATCTCGCCCAGCAGGTCGTCGATCTGTCCCTTCGTCGGACGCAGCTCGATGACCGGATCCAGCAGGCCGGTCGGCCGGATGATCTGCTGCACCATCTCCGGGCTGTGCTCCAGCTCATAAGGTCCAGGCGTCGCCGAGACATAGATCAGCTGCTTGCTCTTCTGCTCGAACTCTTCGAATCGCAGCGGCCGGTTGTCCATCGCCGACGGCAGACGAAAGCCGTGGTCGACCAGGACCTCCTTGCGGGCCCGGTCGCCATTGTACATCGCCCGGATCTGAGGCAGCGTGACATGCGACTCGTCGACGACGATCAGCATGTCGTCCGGGAAGAAATCCATCAGCGTATATGGCGTCGCGCCGCGCTCGCGGAAGGTGAGCGGTCCGGAGTAGTTCTCGATCCCCGAGCAGAAGCCCATCTCCTGCATCATCTCGATGTCGTAGCGCGTCCGCTGCTCCAGCCGCTGCGCCTCGAGCAGCTTGTTCTGCCCGCGCAGCTCCTCCAGCCGCTCCTCCAGCTCGCGCTCGATATTGACGATCGCCCGCTTCATCGTCTCCTCCTGGGTGACGAAGTGAGAAGCCGGGAAGATGGCGACATGGTCGCGCGTCCCGATGATCTCGCCGGTCAGCACGTCGATCTCCGTGATCCGCTCGATCTCGTCGCCGAACAGCTCGACCCGGATCGCCCGCTCGTTGTTGGCGACAGGGAAGATCTCGATGACATCGCCTCGTACCCGGAAGGTGCCGCGGACGAAGTTGATGTCATTGCGCTGGTACTGGATATCCACCAGCTTGTGGAGGATGTCGTTGCGCGAGCGCTCCATCCCGACCCGCAGCGAGAGGACGAGGTTCTTGTACTCCAGCGGCGAACCGAGACCGTAGATGCAGGACACGCTGGCCACGACGATGACGTCGCGACGCTCGAACAGCGAGCTCGTCGCCGAGTGGCGGAGCTTGTCGATCTCGTCGTTGATGCTGGAGTCTTTCTCGATGTAGGTATCCGAGGACGGGATGTAGGCTTCCGGTTGATAATAATCATAATAACTGACAAAGTAGGATACGGCGTTGTTGGGGAAAAACTGCTGGAATTCGCTGCACAGCTGAGCCGCCAGCGTCTTGTTGTGGGCGATGACGAGCGTCGGCCGGTTCAACTGGGCGATCGTGTTGGCGATGGTATAGGTCTTGCCGGTGCCCGTGGCACCCAGCAGCGTCTGATGCCGTTTGCCGGCATGGATGCCCTCGACGAGCTGGCGGATCGCCTCGGGCTGATCGCCCTGGGGCGTATAGTCAGACAGCAGCTCGAACCGTTTGCTTTGGGTCTCCAATGGACTCATAGCGCTCTCCTCTCAGATTCTCTCGAATATAGCATCTATCTGTAGTGTACCCCCGACTTCCAAACGTCAGACGGTAGATGATAAATTTTAAGAATGTGTGTTCCCATAGTATTATACATGGTTTAGAAACAGCTGGCAATCATTGCAGGTCGCCTAATACTGGTGGGAAGACAAAATACTGGCTTAACAAGCACCGCTGCGCGATACTACACTCTACCCGGCAGCAGGCCGGTTTAATCGGAAGCGGGCAGCCGCTGCGATCACTGGAGTCACTAGCGGACTTGCCGCATGCAAAAACGTCCTCGTTTGCCGCAGGACGGCAAACGAGGACGTTTCAATAAAGAAAAGCTTGATGCATACTTTTTGGAAGATATGCTGAAAGGTAATGAAAGCTAATGCCTGCGGTGCACGCCAGCTGCCTCCAAAGCGTTGCCGATAATCGTAAACGGTACATCGGCAGTCTTGACCACGCCATTGGCATATTCTACAGTGAAGCGTACTCGGTGAGGCCCCTTGGTCAGCCCTGAGGCGAGAGAGCCCCAACGCTCGTCGTACATCTCCGCCGCATATCGAGGGTGGACAGACGGCGAGAGCGGGACCGAAGTGAGCAGCCGGCCGCCGTCCATGCCTCTGCTGTCCAGCACCGCCGTTACGGAGCGCACTGGCGCGGCCGATGTCGTGGCACGCAGGACGAGGGTTTCTCCAGCATAGAAATCCTTGGGCGCAGATTCCGTCTCATGACCCGCTTCCCGATGCCGCTCCAGCCACAAAGGCGTATGATGGATCTCTGCTGCGATATCCAGCGGCAGCACCGTGATCACTTTGCTTGTAGAGGCGCTTTCCTTGCCGTCGGATACCGTGAGCGTGACGCGGTACTCGCCCGGCGCGACACCGGTCAACTCCGGTCTAGGCAGTGTCGAGGATGACGATGAGCCGTTCGGCCGCCGAATCTGCCACTGATGGGTCAGCGGATCGCCATCGGGATCCGAGGAGCGGTCGATCAACTGCAGCCGGTCCCCTTCATACACCGGCTTGGGCGACCAGTCGAAGTCCGCTGTCGGCGGCCGGTTGGTAATAATGCGGAAGAACTTGGGCGAGCTCCATTCTCCCCATACATTTCCATCATGCGCTCGCACTTCCACATACATATCTACTCGTTCTGGCAAATCGCCGGTTGCTACATGATTTTTAGCGCTGCTGCTAATTTCATTTGTAATTTGTTGCACGAGTCCCCCATATCGAGATACGCGCAGCTGATACCTTGTTTGCGGATCATCATCTACATCATGATAATTCCAAGTAAAGTTCGGTCGCAGCTCAGTAAGGATCGTCGGGCTATTTTGATTCGTACTTGAAGGATTCGTTATATTCGTCGTTGGCGGCGCATTAACGATATTAACAGTCCTTTGATGCGTTGCCCGAAGTCCTCCAGAATCTTCTACCACTTGCCGGACGTAGAAGCGACCTAGTGTGCTGAAGGTCTTGGTCCAGGTAGTTCGAGAGTTGCTTGAGAGCACCTCTACCGCGCCAGTCTGATCGTTCTGGATATAGTACCAGTGCTTCAGATTTTCCCTTGGACCGTCTTCAGCATCATAAGCCGTCGATTCAAAGGTGAGCTCCACACCCCGGAAGGTGTTCGTATGGCTCTGCGTGAATCCTGGGACTGGCGGTGTATTCGGCGGATCAGCATCCAGGAAAAGCTCCTGCTCGTACCAATCTGACCACGCGCCGTACTCGTCCCTTACACTCAAGCGCAGCGTGTACAATCCGGCATAGCTTGGGCGCCGCAGCTGTCCGTCGAACTTCTCTCCCTTCGGATCGATATACTCATACGTATAGCTTGTAATTCCCCGCGTCTGGCAATAGTTGATGCCCGTATCCTCCGTCGAACACCTACCATCAGGAAGATACCTGTCAGGATCGTAGCTTGTATCGGTGTAGGTCACCAGATAATCTGCCGCTTGCCTCACCGTAAACTTGGCGATCGGACGCCGGTGTATAGTAACAAACTGGGTATACTCATCTGCCTGTTGCACATACTCCGCAAAGGTCGGATCCGGATGCTCGTACCCTTCCGGCGTTGGATCGTCCTTTGCCGAGTAAGAGATGGAATAAACACCAACGCGATCCAGGCTTTCACGCGGGCTCGCATACGTCTTCTCATGATGTCTGGACATTCCAGACAGCCCATCCCCACTATCCAGGAATTTGTCAGGATCGGTATGGAGATACGTCCATTGATCCTCGCCCTCGATTCGTTCATCCTTCTCCAAATCATCGAAGGTAGTGGTATAGTTCAACTTTTCACCGACAAGTCCAACATTGTCCAATTCATTGCCTGTCTCTAGCGGCACACCAACGATCAGATTCCGGAAATTCGAACCATAGGCATTCATAAAGAATCCGTATGTCCCTTCATCAAAGGTACTGTCGGTCACTTCAAAGACAGGCATGCCTTTGTATCGGACCCGGATCTTATTGCCGCGAGCAGACACCTTTACCGTACTGAATTCTTCACTATTCAGTGTTATGGCTGCTGAACCGAGCTGCGTCCGCTGCCCGTTTTCGATTTTGGACACAGCCATCAACTTATCCGAAATCTCCAACCGGTACATATTTCTATGATCCTGCGCCCGGAAATTCAGCCCCGATGGATTACTCGCTGACGGATTCACCATCGTTTGTCTAACATCAAAGGTGAAATCGGCATTTTTTAAACGCGTATCTTTTTTAAGCACTTGTCCGATCTCGTTCGACCCGTAGGGCCGAGGAGGCATGCTTTTTTGGATCGTAAAGGTAATCGTATCGGAGTATGCTCCGGTAGTATCCCATCTCAACCCATTGATCGGATGAATATCCGGTCTCCATATATAATTATTTTCAACGAAAGAAACGACCAGTTTACCATCGCTCTCAAAGCCTACATCACGTATCCCATAACTTTTCTCAGTTGTATATCCGCTATTGCAATTATTTATGGACCTCGGCGTTTTGTTTAGTGTGGGAATCTCTTGCAGCTTCGTTCCATATTTGTCGAGCACATGAATCTTATTTAAGGATTCTACTGCATATACGACTCCATCATTGGACACGGCGTATAATACAGAAGTGTTGTCATATTCACTTCTCGTAGATCCGCCGTCCCACGGACTGCAATTATTCCCACTATATGATGTATAGGACTGTCTGTTTGTGTAAATGGGATATTGCTTCTCTTCGCCTGTTTGTTTATTTACAAACGAAAGGTGATAATCCAATGCCGTGTAATAGGAGCTGTACATCCACGCATCCGGTGGCTGGACGCTCTTATGAAAGGAGCGTATTTTCACGTCTTCATCTTCAAATAAAAGATTGATTTGGGTGTAGGGCACACTCATTGTCGGTTGCACCCAGGGCCGAATCACGCGATCTGCAGGAACGGGCTCCAGGGTCTCGATATCAAACCATTTGATCGAGTTTGAATAGCCCGGACGAGGATCCCACCGTTCACTAAAACCAATTTGTAAACCGTCTTCACTGATGAGAACGGGCTCAGACCCATTTTGATGCCTTCTGACTGTATACGGATTTTCGCGAGTCGTGCCTACAAATTTGTCTGTTAGGCTTTTATGTGTCCAGCTAACTTCTCCAAACTGATCGGTTCTGGTAACCTCACAGTTATAGTAATACTCGGAGTCTCCGTAATTATCACTCGTCCAGGATCCGGTGATACATCTATAGGCGTAGGATCCCCCTTTAATATCGTGTGCAAGATATGGACGTCTGCCGCTATCTTGTTCACTGGCTAACGTTACATCTCTCCAATATGCTCCTGCTCTTGGAACCATCCCCGATGCACCCCTTTGGCCGTAAATTTCTTGATAAGGAGCTGTTCCAACTATGAAGGGTGGGTTCTCCGTTCCAAATCGGCCTTCACGTAAGTACGCCGGGTTAGGATTAAAATATTTATTGCCCTCTTCCCGCACCGTATTTACACGCACAACCGCGTCTACTGAAGGGGCGATAAATGGATTGCGTCCCACGCCTGCGGTGAAGGATTGACGGAATGTGTTATAGGTCAGATTCAAATTTTTAAAGAGATCCAGGTTGGGCGAGGACAACGTAGATCCTTCCCAACTATCCCCAAGTACCATAAGCAGGGTGCTTTCATTGGTTATATCAAACTGAGGAGGCTCTGGATTCTCGCCCTTCAGAGAAAACCCAACTTCAGGCGCTTCATTGACGACTTCGAGATAGTAGGTCGTGCTGTGCTTCAGTCCCCAGTCTTCTTCAACCTCAATGTCAAAGCGATATTTCCCTACTTTAAGGGGTTTGAATATCCGTGTTTCGCCTACAGGTAAAACGAACGGTAATGCTGTCTCATTCGTAAAGCTGCCGTCATTATTGGCGTCGTAACGGTAGCGAAGGGTAGCTCGGATAATCTCATCCCCGTCTGGACTGTGTGAACTGTTCGTCATTTCGAAGCCTTCCCTGAAGGCTCGCTCGGGCAACTCCAATTGGGCAACGGGCGGCAAGTCGGGCATGACGTTTATATGTTTGATCGCCTTCATCTCTGGCAGGTTTCGCACCCCGTGGTTGTCTGTAACCTCCAACTCCACTTGTTCGACACCCACATTAGGATAAGAGTCTCGTTTATTCGTCCAGTGATAATCACGAACGGTTCTTCCAGGAGCAGCAAAACTCAGATCGCCGTTTATTCCATTTTCAGGAATCGGACGATTTTGAACGACCCGTGCTGGCACGGTTATGAGCGGCGTTGGTTCAGGCGACACCACATTCAATACAGCAGTCCGCGTTGCACTTGCCCCTCTGCTGTCTACAGCCATCGCCGTAATGGTATGGCTTCCGATCTCGGTCGTTAGCAAATTGGTGAAGCCCATTTGGTTCGGATCGAGCCCATATTCACCCGGTAAACCTTTAATCCATTCGCTCGGACTTTCCCCGAAATTCCAGTAGTAACTGATATCATCTCCGTCAGGATCGTATGGTGTCCCCCCGCCAAGTTCACGCGGCAGCGGATTAACGATGACGCGCAGATTCACCCGTTCGCCTCGTAACACGATAGATGCGTCAGGTTCCCAGCCGTACAGATTGCCTTGTTTAAACCAGCCTATATTGAAAATAGGTGGACGGTTTGTCGGATCACTGATGACTTGAACCGTTTTGGTGACTTTGCCACTTTGCCCGCAGGTATTACTTGCCTCCAATGTCACCACAATCGTGCCCAATCCCATGCCGTCATATGGAGGCGTCAGATAAAAGGGCTGTCTCATTCCGGGTTCCGGTCCATACGTTTTTGTGATGGTGCCTTGGCTGAATGTCCAATAATGATGTTGATACCGACATCCCGCACCAGAAACGCCTATGACTGGAGTAACCTTATTGCTGTCTCCAAAATACATCATTGGTTTTTCAATTTCAAAATCAACGGATAACCCTGGTGGGCCGGTATCCTCTTTGTCATAGAAGAAGGTGACATAGGCGGTTTGATTACTGGGAGCTGAAAGAGCGATTGGGAAATTTGATGCATTAGGTGTAAACGCGTTTTTGTTGTGTTCCTTGTAAGAATAGTTCCCCCCTCGCAAGCTGCCGTGCGTCAGCTTAGCCTGGACTTGCCTAGTCCCTGGCAGCGTGGCTACGAAGAAAGTCTCCTCTTCGACCAATACACTGCCTGAGCTTGGAGAGGTCCGCACCATGTGGTGGACAATGACTTTCCCTTGCCCGCTTCCAGGTCCGGGTGGCTTGCGGTCATAGAAGAAAGTGGCCCGATAATGATGGTTGCCATTAAAGGTAAATCGCGGGGGATCTGCCCCTGGAACAAAATTTGAATCATTTACAGCAGGTTCTACATTCGTAGAGTTTTTAGAGTGGCCATAGTATGTATAGTCCGGGTGGGATTGCCGCGTAAAGCTGTAGGATTGACCTTGTACCAATGCACTTGGCGGCGGATCTGGCATTTCCGGAATAACTTTACCATCTCTCGTTCTGTGCTTAATTGTTGCTGTGAATTGGTTTGGTACGGCAGCTTCGTAGTAGTAATTAACGAGATACTTTTCCATTTGACCGCTATACGTGAAGGTTTGTGCTGACCCAGGTGTTAGCGGTTGTGCCTGTAGCACATTGTAGTCTCCACTATCCGTTTTTTTGTGACCAACATACTTATAGTTAGCATTGGTTGGCGGTGCAGAGGGGTAACTTTGGCCTCTCACCATTTCATTGACGGAATTACCGAACACGGAATTCAGCGATTGGCCGTTAGTAGTCCAGTGTCCGATTTCGATTTTTGCGTCCAGTTCGAATTCGAAGAGTACTGGAAAGAAGTAGCGATAGCCTTCAACTAGGTTTCCACAGGTTCCACAATCTCCATTTCTTTTCCTAAGATCATAGGGTATACCAGAAACTGATCTTAATGTACCAGTAAGCTTAACATCGAGTTTAACGGTGGAGGTCCCTTGACCAATCACATTCTCTTTTGAAGGGGAACTGGCGTTCGTGCCTATTACACCTCTATAGTTATTAAAAGATTGATCTCCTATTCTAGACTTTTCGAAATAGTATTGATGTATAGGATTGTCTGGATTAAACATTCTTACCTGAACATCTTTAACTACCCTGCCTGGAAATGAGAACGTGTAAGGGTTTTTTATTTCTACTCCCGACTCGTTTGGGGAGTGGGTCGACCACGTTCCTAATGAATTACTCCAGATATCTATATAGGAGAAGCCAACCGCATATCTCTTCGTTGATTTCTCGTTTGGAGCGTAAGGATCTCTTGAATTACCGGTAGGCTTTGCTTCACGTGTCGGCTGAACACTGGCATTCCCCAAAACAGAGGCCTTTGCATCATTTTCTTCCCACCAGAAGAAGGTACTAATTGAACTGAATAATATCGCAGCAATTAGTACACATGACATCCCCTTGTTATAACGCTTCATGCAATTATGACCTCCACTTGTTTTTGAATAGAACTGCCCCTTCTATATCTTCAGGAATACTGAAATAATCTGTTTTGTTTAGATCAACCTTTGTTTTTCTATCATTAAGTGATACATATCTAATCCGCACTTTATTCTCCAAAGATTCAAGAAGGTACGAGGCTTCTTGTTGTACTTTAAATTCCCCCTTCTTCAAAAAGGGAACTGTTAGACCGAGTGAACCTGTTAAGGTTGTTGAAAATCTAATATATGAATCCCCTTTACTATCAAAAGCCTTGTCAATTCGATATATATAATAACTTCTAATTTTGATAGGCAAATCACTATCCTTCACAAGATGAACCTTGGTTCTCGTCTTACCATAGTTATTTTCCGAAAAAAATTCAAACCCCTTATAATAAGGCAAATAAGGCTCAAAATCCTCCGCTGGCACTGCATCATGAATGTCCGGAATGTCTTTATGCCCAATCCAAACAAACTGGTTCACACCATCCCACTCCACGGCCGTTCCTAGTCCTTCGCTCACTGCACGCAACGGTACCAGGGTACGGCCGTTCTCAACCATGGCCGGCTGAGCCAGCGTCACTGCCTTGCCATTAAACGAAGCGGATCTGGAGTTCATGGTCAGTTTCAGTGTCCGGTCGCCTTTGACGATCGTAATCTCTTTTCCATTCACCGCCAGCTGGCCGCCAAGCTTATCCGACACAAACCGGATTGGCACCAGAACACTGCCGCTGACCATTTTCGGCTTCACGTCAAATACGATTTTCCTCGCATCATACAAGACCTCAATAGGCATATCCGAACGGACTATTTTTGTTGCAGCTTCAACTTTAGCGGCGGACACACCAGCAGCTAGAAAGGTAACGGCAAGCACTGTCGCAATCCACTTTTTCATCATTGTTTAACCCCCATAATAATCAGTAAATTTATCTTCATGTACAGATCAGCTAACTAACAACCATCCTTATGTTCCTCCACGTCCCCCCGCCTTTGCACTAAGCGTTAACCGTATTCCCGATCTCTTCATACACCCCCAATACGTAAAAAAAGCACCCTGAACAGCAATTTCCGCTGCAGAAGGGTGCTTCCCGTCCATGTCGAACCATTTGTTAACAGTATAAACATTTATGGAAGAGATATCAAGAAGATTTTTGCGCTATGCCTGCCAACCAGAAAAAAGCCCCCAACCCGAAGGTTAGGAGCTTTGTGGGAACGGTTATTACAGTTTTACAACGTTCTCGGCTTGTGGACCACGGTTGCCTTGAACAACGTTGAACTCAACGCGTTGGCCTTCGTCGAGGGTTTTGAAACCTTCGCCAGTGATAGCGGAGAAGTGAACGAATACGTCGCTGCCGCCTTCAACTTCGATGAAACCAAAGCCTTTCTCTGCGTTGAACCATTTAACTGTACCTTGTTGCATAGTTATTACCTCCAAAATGTTTATTAACATGTTCATTTTTTGCCGATACAACAAAAATTCACATATTGAAAAAGGTATCATCGTAAAATGTTAACCCTTTTCAATATGCGAATCGGTGTTACACTTTTATCAACTGACCCTATATTACCACATTCGAATGTGAATTGCAAACATGGTTTTTTGAATTTTTTTGAAGCTGCCATACGCTTCATCGTAAGCCGCATCAACCACCATCTTCCTACCAGCTTGTCGAACTCTCTACCTTATATTAACCACTTTCGCCGGATCTAATCACCTTAGCCAAAAATTTTTTTCGCAGCGAGCGGCGGGTTTGGGAGCGCCCCCAAACCCATACCTCATCGCGCTAAAAGTGCTTTGCCTGAAGCCTACTCGCCCGAGGCCGTGCCCCGTGTCGCATGATGATACAAGTCGGCGTAATAGCCGTTGTTCTTCAGCAGCTCACCGTGAGACCCCTCTTCGACGATGCCGCCGCTGCGCATCACGATGATCCGATCGGCCTGCTGTACCGTCGACAGACGGTGGGCAATGACCAGCGTCGTCCTGCCGACGGACACGACACTCAGCGCCTGCTGGATCAGCCGCTCGGTATGCGAGTCGAGGTTGGCCGTCGCTTCGTCCAGGATCAGAATCCGCGGCTGGTAGACCAGGATGCGGGCAAAGGAGATCAGCTGCCGCTCACCGGCCGACAAGCCGCTGCCACGCTCCGTCAGCACCGTATCGTAGCCCTTCTTGAGCCGTTTGATCATCTGCTCGGCGCCGACCATGCGGCAAGCCTCGATGACCGCCTCGCGGCTGATCGTTTCATCGAACAGGCGGACATTATCGATGATCGAGCCCGAGTACAGATACGGCTCCTGCTGGACGAGCCCGACGATGCGGTGAAGCGACTCCAGCTTGAGCTGCCGGATATCGACGCCGTCGATTTTGACGCTGCCCTTGTTGACGTCATAGAAGCGCGCCAGCAGGTTGACCAGCGAGCTTTTGCCTGCTCCCGTCGTACCGACGATGCCGACGAATTCGCCCGGCTTGATATGCAGCTCCAGATCGCGCAGCACATCGCGGTCATCCGAGTATGCGAAGCGGATCCGGTTGAAATCGACCTGCCCCCGCACCCGCTCCATACCGAGCTCCCGGGTCTGCTCGGGCTGCGGATTGCGGACCTCGGGCTCGACCGAGAAGATGCGCCACAGCCGTTCGACGGACACCAGTGTCGACTGCAGCGTATTCCATTGCTGCGTGATCTGGTTGATCGGTTGGAAGAACTGCCGGATGTAGCTGATGAAGGCATACAATACGCCGAACTCCAGCGCACTATTGAACACAGCCATGCCGCCCAGATAGACGACGAAAGCGATCGACACATTGCCCAGAATATCAAACGAACGGTTGAAGATAACCGTTGCTCTGACCTCGCGCAGACTCTCCTTCAAATACTTGCGGTTGCGATCCGAGAATCGGGATACCTGCTCTTTCTCCTGATGGAAGCTCTGGATCAGACTCATCCCCGACAGATTCTCAGCCAGGAAGGCGATCAGCCGCGACAGCTGCGTCCGCGCCCGCTGGTACGAATTGCGGAGCATCGTCCGGAAGGCAACGGCAATCACCGCGATCAGCGGCAGCAGGATCAAGCAATACAGCGCCAACTGGACGTCGAGGAAAAACATCATGCCGATGATCATGATGAGCGACAGGCCGTCACGGACGATGCTCAGAAGCACCTGGGTGAAGAACTGGTTGATCGTCTCTGTATCGCTCGACTCATTGGTGACCAGCGATCCGATCGCATGACGGTCAAAAAACGACATCGACTGCTTGGCAATATGATGGAACAAATCCTTGCGCAGCGCCGCGACGATGCTCTG
Source organism: Paenibacillus jepli (assembly GCF_047238105.1). NCBI lineage: Bacteria > Bacillati > Bacillota > Bacilli > Caryophanales > Paenibacillaceae > Paenibacillus > Paenibacillus jepli. The sequence continues at coordinate 4,404,564 of NZ_JBDFMD010000001.1, read as the reverse complement.
TCCGGCTCTTTGCAGCAAGTTGGCCTGCAGGTAGGTAAAGATCATACTGAGAATCGCCAGCAAGAAATAGAACAGACCGAGACCGATGATGCGGCCCGCTCCCTCTTCACTCCCCAGAAGATTGTCGTCGATGACGATCTTGACCAGATACGGCTGCAGCAGGTCCGCCGAGATCGCCAGCATCGCGCAGAAGAAGACGCCCAGGAAGACGAGCCGCTGCGGCTTCGCGTAGGCCAGCATCGCCCGGAACGCCTTGCGCCTGGTAAGCGCGTCCGTCTGATAGTTCGGATTAATCTCCTCTTCGTGATTGCCTGTATCGGGCTTAGCCATGAGACACACCTTCTTCCTGGATCGCATACAGGGCGGCGTAATGCCCCCGCAGGCGGATCAGCTCCTGATGGGTGCCCCGCTCGACGACCCGGCCCTCATCCATGACGACGATCTCGTCGGCATGCTTGACCGCACTGATCCGGTGAGCGATGATGATCGTCGTCTTGTCCTTGCGCACCGACCTGAGATTCGTCAGGATGGCCGTCTCCGTCAGGGCATCCACTGCACTGACACTGTCGTCGAGGATGAGGATCGGCGCATCCTTGATGATACCGCGCGCCAGGCTGGTGCGCTGCCGCTGGCCGCCGGAGAGCGTCAGACCGCGTTCGCCCAGCTTGGTCTCGAAGCGCATCTCGAAGCCCGCTATGTTGTCATACACTTCCGCCAGCTTGGCGGCCTGCTCGACATTGGCATCGCCGATATCCCGCTTGAAGAAGGCGATGTTGTCGCGGATCGTCGTGCTGAACAAGAAACCATCCTGCGGTACGTAAGCGATCTGGGTACGCAGACTCTCGAGCGTCAGCCGGCTGATATCCTCGCCCCCGATGAATACGCTTCCTTCGGGCGGGTCGTAGACCCTCAGCAGCAGCTTGACCAGGGTTGTCTTCCCGCTGCCGGTCTTGCCTATGATGCCCAGCGTATGTCCTTGCGGCACCTGAATATTGATGTCGCTCAGCGAAGGCTGACCGCTGTCAGGATAAGCAAAGGAAAGATGGCGGACCTGTACGTCGCCCGCCCCCGGAGCCAGCGGCTTGGCCTGCTCGTTCTCCTGGATGTCGGGCTTGATGGCCAGCAGCTTGTTCAGCCGCTCCAGCGACGCCCTTGCCCGCTGCATCGTATTGATGACATTGCCGATCTGCTGCAGCGGGTTCATGATCATCCGCAGATAGAACGTCAACTCGACGAAATGCCCGATCGTCAGCGCGCCGCCGATCGTCATATAGCCGCCATACGTGATGGCCACGACAAGCGACAATGCCCCCGCGAACGGGATGATCGCCTGGAACATCGAGGCCATCCGCACCAGCTTGAGCTGGTTTTCGCGGATCTGCTCGACCGTGCCGCCGAACCGTTTCTCCGCGATATCCTCGACCGCGAAGGTTTTGGTCACCCGGATGCCGCCGAACTGCTCCTCCGCCGACTCGGTCATCTCTGCCAGCGACTCCTGCACCCGTCTGGAACGGTCGCGGATCCGCGGGCCGAAGTAGACGACCAGGAAAGGGATCGAGAGGAGCGGCAGCACGCACACAAAAACAAGCTGAAGCGGCAGGCCGCTCAGCGACATCATGACGACAACCGAGACCAGCAGCACAGATGCATTGGTCAATTGGTTGGCGCCGTTGGCGATCGATTCCCTGACACTGGTCACGTCATTCATGACGTAACTGAGCAGCTTGCCGGTGCCGTTCTTGGAATAATACTGCTCACTCAGCCGAGTAAAGTGCCGGAACATCTGCTGCCTGGAGTTGAATTCGAAGCGTCTGCCCATCCGATGATTCAGATACTGGCCGAGGCCAAACAGCACCCCGTAAGCAATGCCGATAAAGAGAAGAATCAAGCTGTACCGCAAAATCGACTGCTGCGTCAGTCCATTCGCCTCATACTCGTTGGCGAACTGCCCCAGCACACTGGGGAAATAAGCAAAAATCACGTTGGCCGAAGCCAGTAACACAAAAGCGCCTGCATACACCCATCCGTACCTTCTGAAATGCGTTAACAGTAATCGTCGTCCGTCCAAGAGCCTTCTCACCCCGCATCATTATAGTCGAGCATGGTAGAAATCTCGTTCCTTACGTATGTTAATCCAATTCGTCAGATGTTTCAAGGGGGCGAACCACGCTTATATTTATGCAAAACCCCGTTTCGCCATCACTTAAAACCGGGTAATATTGAGTTAGGCTTAAATAATGGAGGGGGATTTGCAATGAACTTAACATCCCGAATCAACCAGTCAGGACGCACAGCTCTTGTCCTTTTCGTAATCGTTTCCATGCTTGCGTTGCCGCTCTATGCCAGCGCCCAGACCAGTACAGGCGAGCTGCAGACGCGGTTTGCGATTGACGGCGCACTTTATACCAGCCCACCTGGCGAACCCGCCCCGTATCTTAATGAAGATGGACGGACGATGGTGCCGGCCAGCTTCTTCGCAGCCGCGCTTGGCGTGCCCCCGCAGGGAATCCAATGGGATGCGGACACCAAGACAGCCACGATCAGCCATGAGGGGCAAGTGCTGCAACTGACACTGGGGCAGCCCTACCTGCTGGTGAACGGAGCGCAGCAGCCGATCGACACGACGATCGCGATCCGCGACGGCCGTATCTTCATCCCGGTTCGCTTCATCGCTGAGGGACTCGGCGTGCAGACCGCGTGGGACACCCACAGTCGTATCGTCCATCTGAGCACGGACGGCCCGGCGCTTAGTCCGGCCGAAGCCCGGGATGTAATCGCAGATCAGGCCGACGAGGTGATGCAATTGATCTCTGAGCTGGATCTGGACGGTCTCGCAGACCATGTGCACCCGGAGCGAGGCCTGCGCTTCTCTCCTTACTCCTATGTCGATGTGGAAGAACATGTCGTCCTGTATGCCGATGAGCTGGCCTCCAATCTGATCAACCCCGAGCTGCGGGAGTGGGGCTTCTTTGACGGCAGCGGCGAGACGATCCTGCTGGACTTCGAAGACTACTGGCTGCGGTTTGTGTACTCCCACGACTTCCGTCAGGCGCCCGAGGTAAGCTACAACGAACAGCTGTTCAGCGGCAATATGATCAACAATGCCCCGACCGTTTACGGGGGCTCGATTATCGTCGAATATCATTTCGATGGCATCGATGAACAATACGCGGGCATGGACTGGCGCAGCCTGCGGCTCGTCTTCCAGCCGTATGGCGAAGAGTGGCGGCTGACCGGCATCATCAACGACGAGTGGACGACGTAAGGAGCGCTTTTGATCACGAAGTAATTCAGAGAAGCGGTTTGGGCGGTGCTGAAAAGCGCTTAAGATCACGAAGTAAAAACACCTTCCACCCTCCGGTCGTGGCCGGAGGGTGGAGGTTTTTGTGTGGTCAGGAATAATAAATACGGGCTAAGCGCTCGCCCCGGAGCCTACCTCGCTGCTCTGCAGCTGGTACATCCGGTAGTAACGGCCTTCGCGGGCCATCAGTTCGTCGTGGCTGCCGCGCTCCACAATCTCGCCCCGGTGCAGGACGAGGATCGTGTCTGCTTCCTTGATCGTCGAGAGCCGGTGGGCGATGATAAACGTCGTCCGTCCTTCGCGGACGACATCCAGCGCCCGCTGGATGAGCGATTCCGTCTCGCTGTCGATGCTGGCCGTCGCTTCATCTAGGATCAGGATCGCAGGATCGTAGACGAGCGCCCGGGCAAATGAGATCAGCTGCCGCTCCCCGGCGGACAACGTGCCGCCGCGCTCCAGCACCGGCTCGTCCATGCCTTGCGGCAGCCGGCTCACGAAGCGGTCGGCCCCCACCTCCTGCAGCGCCTTCCAGATCTGCTCGTCGGTCAACCCCTCGTGATGCAGTGCGACATTGGATCGGATATCGCCGGAGAACAGGTACGGGTCCTGCAGGACGATACCCATATGCTTGCGCAAATTCTGCTTGGACATCGTCCGCACATCCTGACCGTCGATGCGGATCTCCCCTGCCGCCGGCTCATAGAAGCCCAGCAGCAGGTTCATGATCGAGCTTTTGCCCGAGCCGGTATGGCCTACCAATGCGATCGTCTCGCCACGCCTGGCGCTGAACGAGATGTTCTTCAATACGTAGCTGTCCGGCTGATAGCCGAAGCTGACGTCGTCGAACTCGACATGCCCCTGAGGCCGTTCTGCTGACGGAGCCGTGTCGACTTCCTGTCCTTCCTTGTCCATCAGCTCAAACACCCGCTCCGCCGAGACGACCGCCCGCTGGGCGTTCATCATCTGATCGAAGATGCCGATGATCGGCTCGAAGATCCGGCCCAGGTAATCGATGAAGAGATAGAACACCCCGAACGAGATGGCGCCCGTCAGCGACTGGCTGCCGAAGTACCAGATGATCATCGCCGTGAACAGGCGGCCTACGAAGTAGACGGCATTGCGGCCGGAGAAGGCAAAGATCCGGAACTGCATCAGCTGGTTGCGGTACCGGTCTTCATTGAGCACCTCGAATTCCTCGCGCGTCCGCTCCTCTCGCCGGAAGGCTTGCAGGATCGGCATCGTATGGATCGTCTCGTTCAAGGTCGCATTCATCTCCGCCAGTCTCGCCCGGATCGCCGCTACATAGCGGCGCGAGAACTTCAGATGCAGGATGATGATGAGCGTATAGATCGGCAGCAGGATCGCGCAGACGAGCGCCATCCGCCAGTCCAGGAACAACAGGGCTGCGAATACGCCCAGGATATTGAGCCCGCTGACGACGAAGGTGGCCATGAAGCTCATGTAGAGCTCTTTGATATTCTCCGTGTCGTTGGCAATCCTCGAGACGATCTGGCCGACCGGCGTATTGTCAAAGTAACGGATCGGGATCCGGTGCATGTTGCGGAAGACGTCCATCCGGATACGCTGGACGATCCGCTGCGCCGCAGTCTGCAGCATCAGGCTCTGGACGAAGTTGAGCACACTCGCCACGACGCCCAGCAGGATGATCGCCCCTACCAGCAAGAGGACGGGCTGCATGTCGTGCTGGTAGAAGTCCGTGACCTCGCCTGCAGTCAGCGGCACGCTGCCGTAAGTCGGACTCTCCAAGTACATGGTAAGTCCATCCTGGCTGATCCTGGCGGTTCCGGCATCCTGCGGCAGCTGGCCGGACTCGGCCCAGTCGCTGCGGACGTAAGCCATCTCGCGGTAAGGCACCGAGCGGACCTGCTCCGGCACAGCCGCCTGCGGCAGCTCCGTCCACGCCCACGTAATCGCCTGGATATGCTCGTCGATGATCTGTTTGGCCAGCAGCGGCCCCGCCAGCTGGGCCGCCAGCGCGATGATCAGGATGAGGATAGCGATGGCGACCTTGCGTTTGAACAGCAGCACATAACGGAATAAACGCTTAGCCGTACCGCCCCGGGAAGAGACGTCTTCACGACGGTTGTCTTGATCTGCAGTCTGACTCATTGTCCCCGCTCCTCCTTGTCGCTCTCCAGCAGGCTCTGCTCCAGCTGTTGCCGGTCATACTGCTGACGGTACCAGCCCTGCTGGGCCATCAGCTCGTCATGGGTGCCCCGCTCGGCAATCTCGCCATAGGCCATGACGATGATCTGCTGCGCATGCGTGACCGCAGTCAGACGGTGGGTGGCGATGAAGGTCGTCCGCCCCTGGCGGTCGCGGCGGATCGCATCCAGGATCGCGTGCTCCGTGCGGGCGTCGACCGCAGAGAGCGCATCGTCGAGGATCAGAATCTCCGGATCCAGGAGCAGCGCCCGGGCGATGCCTACCCGCTGCTTCTGCCCGCCGGAGAGCATGACGCCGTTCTCGCCGACGAGCGTGTCCAGCCCGTCGGGCATGGCGGCGATATCCCTGGCCAGATAAGCCATCTCCAGCGCCCGCTTGATCTCTTGATCTGTCGCCTCTGGCTTGCCCAGTGCGATATTGTCCCGCAGCGTCTTGGAGAGGAGCAGATGCTCCTGCGGCACATAGCCGATCCAGGACTTCAGCCGCTGCAGGGAGATCGTCTCGATCGGCACCCCGCTGACCGATAGCCGCTCCGGCTCGATCGGATACTGCCGCAGCAGCTGCTTCAGGAGCGTGCTCTTGCCGCTGCCGGTGCGGCCGACGATGCCGATCGTCGCGCCCCGCTCGACCTCGAGCCGGATCTCGCGCAGACTGTCGCTGCCCGCGCCCGGATAACGGAAGGTCAGCCCCTGGAAGCTGATCCGCTCAGGCACTGCCACCTCTACCGGCTGCTGCGGCTCCGTGACCTCCTCCCGCTGCTCCAGATTATCCTGGATACGGTTAACCGAGGCATTGCCGCGCTGCAGGATGTTGATGAACTCACCGAAGGCGATCATCGGCCAGATCAGCAGACCGAGGTAGATATTGAAGGTCACCAGCTCGCCCAGCGTGATCTCGTTCTGGAAGACGAGATAGGCGCCATAGCCGATGCCGATGGCAAAGCTGACGCCGACGATGAGCGAGACCGCAGGCTGGAACAGCGCATGGATGTATGCGACCCGGATATTTTTGTCCATCACATCTGTAGTGACCCGCTCAAAAGCCGCCACATCCTGCTCCTCCTGGACATACGAACGAAGCACGCGCATCCCCGAGATCGACTCCAGCACATGGTCGTTCATATGGCCAAACGATTGCTGGGCATCGAGGAAGCGGGATCGCATCGCCCGGCCCAGCCGGTTGATCGCCAGCGCCAGCAGCGGCAGCGGCAGGAGCGCGGCGACCATCAGCTTGAAGCTGACGAACACGATCATCGAGATGACGACGACTGTCGTGATGACAATCGTATTGACCAATGTCAGCACCCCGAAGCCGGCGGTATTGCTCACGGCCTGAATATCATTGGAGGCCAGCGCCATCAGCTCGCCGGAGCGGTTGCGCTGGAAGAAGGACGGCGTCATCCGCGTCCAGTGGCGGAACAGCCGTTCACGCAGCTGTTTGTCCAGCAGCACCGCGCTGCCGAACAGCAGGTTATTCCATATGTAGATGAAGATGTACATCGTCAGCGCGATGCCTAGCAGCAGCCAGACCGTCTGACGCAGCGTATCCCAGGTCAAGATGCCGTCACGGATCTGATCAACCGTATTGCCCACCAGCCGGGGGGCTACGCTGTTCAGATAACTTGTGCATGCCATCAGCAGTACGGTCAGCACATAGAATACCCATCGCTTTTTGAAAAACCAGCTCAGCTGGGTGACAAACTGCATGCCTCAAGCCTCCATTTCAAAATCCGTATTTTCCCATTGTACAATCTTGGACGGCCATTGAATACCCTTTCTTTTATAGCTGCTTCAGATTAGAAAAAAGCCGACATTTGACACCGCCCCGGGGGAACGGTATGTTTGCATTACAATGGTTAATCGACGCTGGCGAGCCCCCCTCTGCCAATCTGAAATGGAGGTTATTCACCCATGACCACACCTGCTCCGGATGCTGCCCTGCAGCAGCTCATCGCAGCGCTGCCCAAGGTCGATCTGCATCTGCATCTCGACGGCTGCATCCTGCCCCAGACCCTGCTGGAACTCGCCCGGGCCGAGCAGCACCCGCTGCCAGCGGATGACGCTGCCGCTCTGCTCCCCTACATGCAAGTAGACGGGGCGTGCGACAGCCTGAAGCAATACCTGGAGCGCTTCGATCTCGTGCTGCCGCTGCTGCAGACCGGCGAAGCGCTGGAGCGCGCCGCCTACGAGACCCTGCAGCAGAGCGCGGCTCATAACTGCATCTATATCGAAGTCCGGTTCGCCCCGCAGCTGCACACCGGGCGCGGCCTCAGTCCCGCTCAAGCGATCGGCCATGTGCTGGCGGGACTCCGCCGGGGCGAGCAGGACTTCGGCGTCCAGGCCCAGGCCATCGCCATCTGCATGCGCCACCATCCCGAGTCTCTCAACCGCGAGGTCATCGAAGCGGCGGCCGGCTATATGGGGCAAGGACTGGCCGCAGTCGACCTCGCCGGCGATGAAGCCGGCTATCCGCCGGAGCTGTTCCGCAGCGTATTCGGGCTGGCGGCAGAGCGCGGCTTGCCGGCGACGATCCATGCCGGAGAAGCGGGCGGCCCCGCCAATATCCGCGAAGCGATCCACGGCTTGGGCGCCGTTCGGATCGGCCATGGCGTACGGCTGCGCGAGGATCCGGAGCTGCTCGACGAGATCCGCAGACTTCAGGTGCCGCTGGAGTTGTGTCCGGTCAGCAACATCCAGACCAGGGCGGTGGCGGACTGGGCCGATTACCCGATCCGGGAGTATGTCGAGCAAGGCTTGTTCGTCACGGTCAACACCGACAACCCGACCGTCTCCGGCACCTCCATGACGCGGGAGTACGGCGAGCTGGCGGCCCGCTTCGGCTTCACCGCGCCAGAGATCGCCACGCTGATCCTCAGCAGCATCGAAGCCGCCTGGTTGGATCCCGCAGGCAAAGAAGCGCTGCGCCGGCAGCTGCTCTGCAGCTGTGCCGGTCTCGGCATCAGGCTGCATGGACATGCCTGAACATAGAGCAAAGCAGCACAATAATGAGAGTGAGTGATTGTCGTTGAATACCCTGCTAACCTTGCTGGGCGACCTGTGCTATCGATTCCGCAAGGTTGTCCTGGCCATCTGGATTATTGTCGTAATCGGGCTCTCCTTCTTTGCCTACCAGCTCCCTTCCCTTCTGAAGGGCAGCGGTTTTGTCATGGAAGGCTCCTTCGCCGAGGCCAACGTTATCCTCCGTGAAGACTTCGGCATCTATGAATCGACGCTGATGCTCGTCTTCGAGCAGCCTGGCGGCGTCACAGACGAGCAGTTTCAGCAGACTGTCACCGCTTCAGTGTCGCGTCTGCAGGCGCTGCCGCTCGAGTCGCTCGCCGATACGGCTTCGCCCTATCCTGCCGAAGGCGTCCGGGCCGACCCCGGGATGCTGCGGGAAGGCGTCGCCTATGCTTCCTTGAGCTTCGACATGCTGACGGTAGATATGGCGGACAACATCGCCCTCGTCCGCGAAGCTGTCGCTGAGCTGCAGGAAGAGAGCGTCCCGGTCGGGCTGACCGGGGCGCCGATCATCGAAGAGGATCTGAACAGAGCGAGTCAGGAGGACCTGACCCGTGCCGAGATGATCGGTCTGCCGGTGGCGATGCTTGTCCTGCTGTTTGCCTTTGGCGGGCTGGTCGCCGCTGCGTTGCCGCTCATCATCGGACTGATCAGCGTCGTCAGCACCCTCGGCGTGCTGTACTTCTTCGGCCTGCAGATGGAGCTATCGATCTTCCTGCTCAATGTCGTCGTCATGCTCGGGCTTGCGCTCGGCATCGACTTTGCACTGCTCTTCGTCAACCGGTTCCGGATGGAGCTGAAGCAGCATTCTGTCCACGAATCGGTGCGCATCTCCGTTCGCACGGCGGGCGAATCGATCATTTTCTCCGGCTTGTGCGTCTTCATCGGCTTGGCGGGGATGCTGTTCATCCAGATTGACCTCTTCAAAATTATCGCCCTGGGCGGGATGACGGTCGTCTTCTTCTCCATCCTCTCGGCCTTGACGCTGCTGCCTGCGCTGCTCTCGCTGCTGGGACCGCGGATCAACCGGCTCATGCTGCTCAAGGAGCGCCCGGAGAAGCGCAGCGCCTGGCTGAGCTTTGCGTCGTTTGTGATGCGCAGACCGGTCGTCATGGCGCTGGCAGCCTTCCTCGTGCTGCTCGCCAGCTCGATCCCGATCAAGGATATGGTGCTGCGCGTCCCTGCTGCGGATGCGCTGCCGGATGGCTACGAATCCAAAGCGGCCTATGATCTATATGAAGCAACGTTCCGCGACGGGCAGGTCTCCGAGGTCGTCATCCTGGCAGAGACGGCAGCCGAGGCGACCGATCCGGCTTCGCTGCAGGAGCTGCATATGCTGACGCAGCGGCTGAAGGCAGATCCGCAGGTCAATGCCGTGCAATCGTTGTTCTCGCTGGCCGGTGGTCTGGACGGGGAGCAGATGACAGCAATGCTTGCCAATCCCGAGGCATCCGCCCAGCTTGCACCGCTCGTGGATCAGTTCACTGCCGGCAACCGCATGCTGTTGCAGGTAGAGCTGGCGGGCGAGCCTTACTCGGATACGACGCAGGATTGGGTGCGGGACTGGGACCGCGTCGATAACGGCATTTCGCTGCTCGTCAGCGGCTACGCCAAGTTTAACCAGGAGATCTTCGACGAAATCTCGACCAAGATTGTTTATACGCTCTTATTTATTCTTAGCGCCACATATCTGATCCTGTTCATTGCCTTCCGCTCGGTACTGATCCCGCTCAAGGCGATTGTTATGAACGCACTCAGCTTATGCGCCACCTTCGGCATTATCGTCTGGATCTTCCAGAATGGCATGTTCGGGCTGACGGCGACGGATATCGCCCTCTTCATCCCGATCTTCATCTTCAGCATCGTGTTCGGGCTGAGTACGGACTATGAGGTGTTCCTCATCTCGCGTATCCAGGAGATCTACCGGGAGACGGGCAATAATAATGAGGCGACGCTGCAGGGTCTGGCGCTGACGAGCAAGATCATCACCTCGGCGGCAGCGATTATGATCGTCATCACCGGCGCCTTTGCCTTCACCGGCGTCATGCCCGTCAAGCAGCTCGGTGTCGGGATCGCCCTGGCCATCTTCATCGATGCGACGATCGTCCGGATGATCCTCGTGCCGTCGATGATGAAGCTGATGGGACGCTGGAACTGGTGGGCGCCGCGTTTCTTCCGGAGCCGCCGGGATCAGACGGATACCGGATAAGCATAGCGTCCCGGCCTCCCTTCCCGCGTCTTGCAGTTGCAGTTCGCGCCGGAGGGGAGCGCTGTGCTTGGTTCCATTTTCAGGGCGATGTCGTAATTTCGAAGTTTTTATTGCACAATGTCGGAATATGATCCGCGCCTGCATTATGGTACATTGAGAGGGACGTGTCAGTTGGAGAAACCGGCTGCCTAGCGGCGGTTCTGGAGGGCACATTTATCCGCCTCTGGTTCCGCAGTCTCATCCAATGCTTGACACCCTGCAGGCGCAAGCTTTACCTTTAAATTGCATCTGTAAACGTGTTCAACCCTATATTCCAGGAGGTATCTTTAATGAGCCAAGTATTGAAAGTCGCACTGATCGGCTGTGGCGGTATTGCTAACGGCAAGCATCTGCCAGCTCTGAGCCGCAACCAAAATGTCGTGCTGGTCGCTTTTTGCGATATTGTTGAAGACAGAGCCGTTCAAGCGGCTGAAAAATATGGCGTACCCGGCGCTAAAACGTACACCGACTACCGTGAGCTGTTGAAGGATCAGGAGATCGATGTCGTCCACGTTCTGACGCCAAACGACTCCCACGCTGAGATCTCGATCGCCGCGATGGAAGCGGACAAGCATGTTATGTGTGAGAAGCCGATGGCCAAAACGGCTGCCGAAGCGCGCGAGATGGTCGCTGCAGCTAAGCGCACCGGCAAAAAACTGTCGATCGGCTACAACAACCGTTTCCGCCCAGACAGCCAGTATCTGAAAAAAGTATGCGAGGAAGGCGAGCTTGGCGAGATCTACTATGCACGCGCTCATGCTGTTCGCAGACGTGCCGTACCGACATGGGGCGTGTTCCTCGACGAAGAGAAGCAAGGCGGCGGCCCGCTCATCGATATCGGCACGCATGCGCTTGACCTGACGCTCTGGATGATGGACAACTACAAGCCAGTGTCCGTTACCGGCTCGGTCTTCCACAAGCTCGGACAGAAGGAAAATGCAGCGAATGCTTGGGGACCATGGGATCCGGCCAAGTTCACTGTTGAAGACTCCGCAGTAGGCTTCATCAAGATGGAGAACGGCGCGACGATCACGCTGGAAGCGAGCTGGGCGCTGAATACGCTGGAAGTCGACGAAGCTAAATGTACCCTCTCCGGTACAGAAGGCGGCGCGGACATGAAAGGCGGCCTCCGCATCAACGGCGAGGAGAAAAGCCGTCTGTACGTGAAAGAGATCGACCTCAAAGGCGGCGGCGTAGCCTTCTACGAAGGCAGCGGCGGCGACAAGGACATCGATGTGGAGGCAGCAGCCTGGATCAACTCGATCCTGAGCGACACCGACCCCGTTGTCCTGCCGGAGCAGGCGCTCGTCGTGACCGAGATCCTCGAAGCGATCTACGAGTCCGCTCGTACTGGCAAGACCGTCTACCTGAACAGCTAGATAAGTGTAAGATAAGGGCGTCCCTCAGTCATCGCAGATGACTGAGGGACGCCCTTTTTCATTATTCAACGCTCCATTTTGTGGCCCTCCTCATCTACCTTCTTGACCGTAGCTCGACCTATCTGTTATACTACAAATATAACAGATAGCATAGGTGGTGAAGCAAATGATGATAAGGATCAATCTGGAATCCGACGTACCGCTCTACACCCAGTTGACGAATCAGATTATCGAAGGCATTGCCAGCGGAGCGCTCGCGCCGGGCGAGCCCTTGCCGTCAGTACGCTCACTGTCCTCCGATCTGGGGATCAATATGCATACCGTCAATAAAGCCTATGCCGCGTTGAAGCAGGATGGCTATGTCGAGATCCACCGTCAGAAGGGGGTCGTGGTTCAGAAAGATCTGCCTGAGGCGGATGATGCCTACTTCCGGGCATTGGAAGAGAAGCTCCGTCCGCTCATCAGCGAATCGATCTGCCGCAAGGTCAGCGAGGATGAACTGCTCCATCTCTGCCGCTCCATCTTCAGGCAGATCCGCTCCTAGACGCCTCTCTGGCTGAGCGACGACCATTCATATGTTAAAGGGGGTCTACACCATGGAAAATTGGACGGTTTGGCTGCTTCTGGCTACAATTTTGCTCCCGGTCAGCTTCATGCTGATTGCCGTTCCCTATCTTACCCGGCGTACCGAAAGCTTCGGCATTTCCATCACCGAAGAAGTGTACCGGCATCCTGATGTCCGGCAGATGAGAAGGCACTATGCGATCATCCTGATCACCATCAACCTCTTGATGGCTGCAGCGATTGTATTTTTCTTTCAGCTTGGCGATGCAGAGGAAATGACGACCGGATTGGCCGTTTACCTCGTCGGCATGTTTGCAGCGGGCTTCGCAGTGTACCTGCGCTACCATTACCTGATGAAGCGTATGAAACAGGAGCGCAACTGGGGAAGTCCCACGATACAGACCGCTGTCATCCACACTTCGTTCAGGCAGCAAAAGCTCGCAGCATCCAACTACTGGTTCATTCCGCATCTGCTGTTAACCTTGGCAACCTTGGCTGTAGTACTGCTGTTCTATGACCGCTTTCCTGATACGCTGGTTATGCAGTACGGCTTTGACGGTGAGGTGACGCGATCTGCGGCCAAATCCTACTCTGCCCTGCTCTGGCCGGTGGGCATACAGATGATGATGATTGCCTTGTTCATGCTGATCAACTTCAGCATCGTCATCAGCAAGCAGCAGATCGACGCTGCAGATCCGGAAGGCTCGATGAAGCGCAATATTATTTTCCGCCGCAGTTGGTCGGTATTCCTGGTTATCACTTCGTTTCTCATTATATTAATGCTCTCGTGGATGTCGATTTCCAACCTGCTCCGTATCGGTCCCAACACAACGCTCGTTGTCGTGGTACTGATGGTTGCCTCCATCATTGGGGGTTCGATCTGGCTGTCGGTGCGTCTGGGACAGGGCGGGAGCCGCATCCGCCAGCCAGCCGGCGGGCCGGGGGGTGTCGGCAGCGGACCCTCGGACAATGATAAGCACTGGAAGCTTGGCGTTATTTACTTCAACCCGTCCGATCCGGCGCTCTTCCTGGAGAAGCGCTTTGGCGTCGGCTGGACCATCAATATGGGCAGGCCGCTAGCCTGGCTGATTGCCGCCATTCCGATTGTGATCGTCATCCTCTCCCTCTGGTACGCTTAAGCTTGACCTATATCCATTAAGGAGGAACACCTTTCCATGAAAAAAATCACCGCATCCGCACTTGTTCTCGTGATGCTCTTGTCCGCTCTCCCTGCATCCGCCGCTGACGGCGGCATCAAGCTGATGATTGACGGGCAGCCCGTTGTCACGCAAGGGGGGGATCCGTATACCAACGGCAACGAAGTGATGCTGCCGCTGCGCAGCATCGCTGTTGAGCTGGGGCTCAAGGTGGATTATGAGCAAGCCGCCCAAACGGTCCGTCTGAGCGGTCCGCTCCTGGATACAAGCATCGTCATTGGCGGCCATACGGCTGTCATGGGGGAGCAGGAGATGAGCTTCGGCAGCGCCTCTGAGCTGCGCAATAACCGTGTTTATGTACCCTTGTCCTACTTCACCCAAATCCTGCGGTTAGCCGCCGATTACGATTCGGCAGCAGGAACGGTATCCATAGCCGCCCGGCAGGTGGCACCGGAGTTGCTGTCTGAGCACATTGTCCATCTGCTTGCCTCGGGCGATTATGGACAGCTCTGGCAGGATTACTTTGATCCGCAGGTCCAGCAAGCCGTCCCGCTCGCTGCACTCGGCTCGCTATGGCAACAGCTGGAGCAAGCCAGCGGCGCATTCACAGCGATCCGTACCATCGAAGCCGAGCAGAGCTCGCAAGGGGTTGATGTTACAGTCGTCCTTGCCTTCGAGCTGACGGATATGAAGCTGTCCCTGCAGGTCAACCCGGACAACCGGATCAGCGGCATCCTGTTCCAGCCGATATCCACAGTCATCGAGGCCCCGGAGGGCCTCATCGAGGAGCAGATTACGGTAGGCGCCGGTACGGATTACCCGCTGGAGGGTCTGCTGACACTGCCCGCGCAAGCCGATGGCCCGCTGCCTGCCGTCGTGCTGGTCCATGGCTCGGGTCCGAGCGACCGCAATGAAGCGGCCTTCGCCTATGCGCCGTTCCGCGATCTGGCATGGGGCCTTGCCGAGCAGGGCATCGCGGTGCTGCGTTATGACAAGCGGACTTACGTCCACGGACAAAGCTTTACGCCTGAGGAAGCAGCTCTGCTGACCGTAAAGGAAGAGACCGTTGACGATGCGATCGCCGCTGCCGAGCTGCTCAAGCAAGACCAGCGCATCGACGCTTCACAGGTGTATGTCATCGGGCACAGCCTTGGCGGCATGCTGGCTCCCCGGATCGATGCCGAGGGCGGCGATTTCGCCGGCTTGATCCTGCTCGCGGGCTCACCAAGACCGCTGTGGGAGATTATCTACGACCAGAATGCCGATCACATCTCCTCGCTCAGTGACAGCGACCCGGCCAAGGCAGCCAATGAAGCTTGGCTGGCAGCCGAGCTGCTGAGAGCGCAATCGATTGCCGAGATGTCGATGGAGGAAGCCCAAGCTGCGATCGTATTCGGCATGCCGGCCCACTATTTCAAGGAGATGGATCAACATAGTGCGGTACAGTATGTCGCCGAATTGACCAAGCCGGTATTGGTGCTGCAGGGGGAGGATGACTTCCAGGTGAAGCGAGACACGGATTACGAAGCTTGGAAAACCCTATTCGAGGGGAAAGCGAATGCTGCGTTCAAGCTGTATCCTGGTCTTAACCACTTCTTCATCGCTTACGACGGTCCCGCCAAAGGCACGCCGGAGGAATATAAAGTGCCGGGCAACGTCTCGGAGACCGTACTGGACGATATCGCGGAATGGATTCTGGATCTGCAATAACCCCCTGGACACCCAACAAGCAGCGGCTGTCGCCTTCTCTGAAGGCACAGTCGCTGCTTTTGTGACAGCTCGGTTTGGTGCCCCATCGGCGTCTGCAATGCTACTTCTTAGATCTACAGCTCCGTTTGGCGGCTGTCCTCGGCACCTCTCCGCCTCAGCACCAGCCCCCATTCCATCCCACAGCAAAAAAACACGCCCGCCGCAGAGTCATCCACCCACTCTGCGCGCAAGCGCGTCACTACGATCTTTATTGGCTTTTCTCCGCGTACTCTGTCACCCAGGCTGCGGTCAGGCCCTGCTGCTGCTCCGCACGGCCGATCGCATCGCTGACCTGGCCGCGGGCGGTGCCGCCATAGACGTCGCGGGCATCGACAACGGCTTCCGGCTGCAGAATCTCGAAGATCCGTTCGTCGAACAGCTCGGAGAATTGCTTGAACTCCTCCAGTGTCAGATCTAGCAAATACTTGTTCTGCTCGATGCAGTAGAGCACCGTCTTGCCGATGACTTCATGCGCCTGTCGGAACGGCAGCCCTTGGCCGACCAGGAAGTCCGCGATGTCCGTCGCGTTGGAGAAGTCCTGGTTGACCGCTTGGCGCATCCGCTCCTTGTTGACCTTCATCGTCGCGATCATCGGTGCGAACAGCTGCAGCGCACCTTGCATCGTACGTACCGTGTCGAACATGCCTTCCTTGTCTTCCTGCATATCCTTGTTGTACGCCAGCGGCAGCGACTTCAGCACCGTCAGCAGTCCCATCAGATTGCCGTAGACGCGTCCGGTCTTGCCGCGTACGAGCTCCGGCACGTCCGGGTTTTTCTTCTGCGGCATGATGCTGCTGCCCGTGCAGAACGCGTCGTCCAGCTCGACGAAGCGGAATTCTGTGCTCGACCACATGACCAGCTCCTCGCTCAGACGCGACAGATGCATCATGATGATCGAGGCGTCGGCGAGAAATTCCAGGATGAAGTCGCGGTCGCTGACGGCATCCAGGCTATTCTCATACAGGCGCTCAAAATTAAGCTGCGATGCGACGAAGTGACGGTCGATCGGGAACGTCGTCCCGGCCAGCGCCCCTGCGCCAAGCGGCAAGGTATTGATGCGTTTGTAGCTGTCCTGCAGTCGCTCGATATCCCGGCCGAACATCGACACATAAGCCATCATATGATGGGCGAACAAAATCGGCTGCGCGCGCTGCAGATGCGTGTAGCCGGGCACGATGGTGTCCAGATTGGCTTTGGCCTGCTCGGTCAGCGCCACCTGCAGCTTGTGCAGCAGCTCGACGAACTCCACGACCCGCTTGCGCAGATACAGATGCATATCGGTCGCCACCTGATCGTTGCGGCTCCGTCCGGTATGCAGCTTGCCGCCGACCCGGCCGATATCGTCGATCAGCGTCTTCTCGATATTCATATGGATGTCTTCGTCGCTGACGGAGAACTCGATGTCGCCCCGTTTCAGGCGCTGCAGCACCCGGTGCAGTCCGTCCTTGATCGTCTCCACGTCCTCATCCGGCAGGATGCCCTGCTTGCCCAGCATCGTCACATGGGCGAGACTGCCCTGGATGTCTTCCTCGGCCAGCTCCTTGTCGAAGTTGATCGAAGCGGTGTATTCCTCCACCAGCTTGTCCGTCTGCTTCGTAAAGCGGCCGCCCCACAATTTGCTCACTGCTCTTCACTCCCTTTATCGAATCCAAGCGACTTCAAGCGCACCGCGCCAGGGCGGGCCTTGAAGCCGATTGTCTTGTCGCCATCCTGTCAACTTCCCGCCAAGCGTGTCGTCTTGCATCGCTTCGCCGGAGCTGTCGATCATTACACCTGCATACTACCCGAAAAGACGGGCGCCCGGCGCCCGCCCCTTCTTATTTTCGGCTCTGCTCAACGCCTGAGGATACTTTGAGCCGCAGCGCTTGCAGACGGATGAAGCCAGTAGCGTCGCCTTGATCGTAGGCCTGTGATGGATCGGCCTCCATCGTCGCGATATCCGGATTGTACAGGCTGACCGGGCTCTGTACGCCGGCGCCGATGACATTGCCTTTGTACAGTCTGAGGCGGACGACGCCGTCGACGTTTTTCTGGCTCTCGGTGACCAGCGCCTGCATCGCGAGACGCTCCGGCGCGAACCAGAAGCCGTTGTATACAGTCGTGCTGTACTTGGCGATCAGCGAATCCCGCAGATGCATCACCTCGCGGTCCATCGTCAGCGATTCGATCTTGCGGTGCGCCGTGAACAGGATCGTGCCGCCCGGTGTCTCATAGACGCCGCGGCTCTTCATGCCGACGAACCGGTTCTCCACCATGTCGACCCGGCCGATGCCATGCTTGCCGCCCAGCTCATTGAGCTTATCCATAACGCCCAGCGGGCTCAGCTGCTCGCCATTGACGGCCACACAGTTGCCGGCCTGGAAGGTCAGCTCGACGAGCTCGGCCTCATCCGGTGCATCCTCTGGCGAGACGCTCAGTACGTACATGTCCTTGTTCTCCGGTGCGCTTGGATCGAACCACGGATCCTCCAGCATGCCGCTCTCGAAGCTGATATGCAGCAGGTTGCGGTCCATCGAATACGGCTTGGCAGCCGAAGCCTGAACCGGGATGTCATGCTGCTCCGCATAAGCGATCATCTCGGCACGGCCGGGGAATTGCTCGCGGAAGCTCTCCAGACGCCAGGGTGCGATACAAGCCAGATCCGGCGCCAGGGCAGCGGCGGTCAGCTCGAAGCGGATCTGGTCGTTGCCCTTGCCGGTAGCACCGTGCGCGATCGCCGTTGCGCCTTCGGCGCGGGCGATGTCGACCATCCGCTTGGCGATCAGCGGACGGGCGATCGATGTCCCGAGCAGGTATTGGCCTTCGTAGAGGGCGCCTGCCTGGAACATCGGATAGATGAAGTCCTTGGCAAACTCCTCGCGCAGATCGTCGATGTAGACCTTGGACGCGCCGGTCGCGAGCGCTTTTTCCTCCAGTCCGTCGAGCTCATCCTTCTGGCCGATATCCGCAGTAAATGCGATAATCTCGGCGTCGTAGGTTTCCTTCAGCCATTTCAGGATAACGGATGTATCCAGCCCGCCGGAATAGGCGAGTACGATTTTTTGCTTAGCCATGCGTATCGATTCGCTCCTTTATGATTGAGAGTGTTACTTTCTTTAAAGCGCTTCAGTTGCTCGCTGGGAAGCCGAACCGGCTCGTTCGCACGCTGTAACGCACTTTTCTTCCCTTACAGCAGCCGATCCGGCTCATACGCGTACTGTAACGCACTTTTCTTCCCTTACAGCGGCCGACTCGGCTCGTTCGCACGCTGTAACGCACTTTTCTTCCCTTACAGCGGCCGACTCGGCTCGTTCGCACGCTGTAACGCACTTTTGTTCCCTTACAGCGGCCGACCCGGCTCGTACGCACGCTGTAACGCACTTTTGTTCCCTTGCAGCAGCCGAACCGGGTCGTTCGCGTACTGCAACGCACTTTTGTTCCCTTGCAGCAGCCGAATCGGCTCGTTCGCGTACTGTAACGCACTTTTCTTCCCTTACAGCGGCCGACCCGGCTCGTACGCACGCTGTAACGCACTTTTCTTCCCTTACAGCGGCTCAGCCTCTGCAGTTCGCCGGATCTGCGCCTCGGCAGCTCAGCCGTCCGGCGGGTCGCCGGAGTATTGGGCTCGGCTGTCCAGTTACGCGCCCCGCCGCGACGCACTGCGCGCGTGCGCCGAGCGCGCGCCCTAACGCACGCAGCAACGTTGGCTGGACGCTACATGATAGCGGCCATGATGGCTTTTTGGGCATGCAGCCGATTCTCCGCCTGGTCGAAGACGATCGAGTGCTTGCCGTCGATGACGCCTTCGCTTACTTCCTCGCCGCGATGGGCAGGCAGACAGTGCAGGAACAGATAATCGCTCTTGGCATGCGCCACCAGTTTCTCGTCGACCTGGTAGTCGGCAAACGCCAGCTCCCGGTCCTTCTGCTCCGCCTCGAAGCCCATGCTGGCCCAGACGTCGGTATAGATGATATCCGCATCCTCCACCGCTTCCCGGGGGTCGCGGCAGATGTGCAGGCGCGAGCCGGTCTCGGCGGCATGCTCCTTCGTCTGGCGGACGACGTCCTCATCCGGCTCGTAGCCCTCGGGAGAGGCCACCGACATATGCATGCCGACCTTGGCGGCTCCCATCATGAGGGAATGAACCATATTGTTGCCGTCGCCGACGTAGGCAATCTTCAGACCTTCGAGCCGCCCCTTGTGCTCCAGGATCGTCTGATAATCCGCCAGCGCCTGGCACGGATGCGACAGATCGGTCAGACCATTGATGACAGGGATCGTCGCTCCCCGCGCCAGCTCGATCACCGTCCGGTGCGCGTAGGTACGGATCATGATGCCGTCCAGGTAACGCGACATCGTCTGCGCCGTATCCCAGATCGTCTCGCCACGGCCGATCTGCAGATCGTTGCGGCTGAGGAACAACGCATGGCCGCCCAATTGGTACATCCCCACCTCAAAAGATACGCGCGTACGCGTCGAAGACTTCTCGAAGATCATCCCGAGCGTCTTGCCCTTCAGCGGCTGATAGACCTCGCCGGCCTTCTGCTTCGCTTTGAGCTCGATCGCCAGATCGATCAGATATCGGACTTCCTCCGGCGTATAATCCACCAGCGCCAGGAAATCTCGGCCTTTCAAGCTTGACGCCATCTCTTCTTTTACTTGTGTCACGCGTTGCTCCCCCTTGTCGATACCGTCTGTTCAGCCAGCAGGCCGGCCAGGATGTCCACGGCCTGGTCAATCTCGGCACGGCTGACCAGCAGGTTCGGCAGCAGCCGGATGACCTGCGGTCCGGCCGTCACCACCAGCAGCCCGCGCGATCTCGCGGCTGTGATCAGGTCGCCCACCGCACCGTCGCACTCGATGCCGACGATGAGGCCGCGGCCTCTGATCTCCCGCACGAACGGATTGTCCGCCAGCTTCTCCTGCAGGCGTCCCAGCAGGTACTTGCCCGCATCCGCCGCCTGCTCCACCACACCCTCCGAGACATACGTCTCAAGCGTAGCCTTGACGACTGCGGCGGCGATCGGCGTGCCGCCGAAGGTCGAGCCGTGGCTGCCGGGTCCGAAGGCCTCGCGCAGCGGCGCCTTGGCGAGCATGGCGCCTACCGGGAAGCCGCTGCCGAGTCCTTTGGCCAGCGTGAAGATATCCGGCTCGATGCCGTAATGCTCATAAGAGAACAGCTTGCCCGTGCGTCCCATGCCGGTCTGGATCTCATCGACGATAAGCAGCAGGCCGTGCTCCTCGCACAGCTTGGCGACCCGGTGCATGAAGGCAGGCTCCACGAGATGGACGCCGCCCTCCGCCTGTACCGTCTCGATCATGATCGCTGCCGTCTGCTCGCCGATCGCAGCCTCCAGAGCGGCCACATCGTGCAGCGGCACCGTCTTGAACCCGGCAGGCAGCGGGTGGAAGCCTTCCTTGACCTTCTCCTGACCGGTCGCGGTCAGCGTCGCCAGCGTCCGTCCATGGAACGACTGGCTGAAGGTGATGATCTCGTAGCGGCCGTTCTGCAGCACCTGCTGGTGATACCGGCGGGCCAGCTTGATCGCAGCTTCGTTGGCCTCGGCGCCGGAGTTGCAGAAGAACACAGCGTCAGCACAGCTGCGATCCGTGAGCAGCTTGGCCGCTGCCTCCTGATCCGGGATATGGAACAGGTTGGACACATGCCACAGCTCATCCAGCTGTCGCACCAGCGCCTGCTTGACTTGCTCGGGCGCATGACCAAGGTTGGTCACCGCCAGCCCGCACATGAAATCCAGATATTTGTTGCCTTGGTCATCCCACAACCAGCTGCCTTCGCCTTTGACCAGCGCAAGCGGGAATCTCGCATAGGTAGGGAACAGAGAACTAGTTACTGTGCCATGTTCGCTCATACTGCCGCCGCCTCTCTTCATTTAAGATTGGATAATACGTGTGCCGATGCCGCCTTCCTTGACGACCCGGCTCAGCACCTGCGGCTCCTCGCCGCTGACGATCACAACCTCGCGCACCCGGCCCTGGATGCACTGCACCGCCGCCCTGACCTTGGGGATCATGCCGCCGTAGATCTCGCCGCTGGCGATCATCTCGTCGATCTCCGCCACCGTCACAGAAGACAGCACGCGCTTCTCCCCGTCCACGGTGCGCATGATGCCGGGCACGTCGGTGACGACGATCATCCGCTCCACGCCGAGCTTGGAAGCGACCGCCCCCGCCGCCGTATCCGCGTTGATATTGTAACGCTGCGCCGCCGCATCGATGCCGATCGGCGCGATGACCGGGATGTAGCCCATCCCCATGATACCCTCGATGATTTCGGCTTTGACATCGGTCACTTCGCCGACAAAGCCGATCTGGTCGCTGTTCGCCACCGGCCTGGTCTCCAGCAGCTGCCCGTCGACGCCGGACAGTCCGAGCGCACGGGCGCCGCTCGCCCCGATCTTGCGGACGATCTCCTTGTTGATCCGGCCGGCCAGCACCATCTCGACGACATCCAGCACCGCCTCCGTCGTGACGCGCAAGCCGTCGACAAAGCCGGTCTCGATGCCCAGCTTGCCCAGTGTCTCCGAGATTGCCGGACCGCCGCCATGGACGATCACCGGCCGCACGCCCTCCTCCTGCAGCGACCGCAGGTCGGAAAAGAAAGCCTCCGGCAGCGCCGCCAGCGTGCTGCCGCCGCATTTCATAACAAATCGTTGGTCGTTCTCGATCATGACTCGCTTACTCCCTTTCCTCTACGTCCGGTAAGCCGCATTGATCCGTACATAGTCGTACGTAAGGTCGCAGCCCCAGCCGACAGCCTCGCCTTCCCCATGGTGCAGGTCGATATGGATGACGATCGTGTCGCCCTTCAGATACTCCAGCGCCACCTCTTCATCGAAGAGGACGGGAGCCGACTGCTCCAGCGTCACGATATCGCCGAGTCGGATATCTACCGTATCCGGATTGACCGGTTCTCCAGCGCGCCCGACTGCGGCGATAATCCGCCCCCAGTTGGCGTCAGCGCCAAACACGGCCGATTTCACCAGTGACGAACCGATGACCGTCTTGACGATGCGCTGGGCGGAGGCGTCCGTGACCGCGCCTTTGACCTGCACCTCGACCAGCTTGGTCGCGCCTTCGCCGTCGCGGGCGATCGCCTGGGCGAGCACCTCGCAGACGTAGCGCAGCGCTTCGACGAAGGCCGCGTAGTCGGCGTGCTTGCGGCTGAGCGGATCATTGCCCGCCAGACCGCTGGCCATGGCGACGAGCATATCATTGGTGCTCGTATCGCCGTCCACCGTGATCATATTGAACGTCAGATCCGTCACCTCGCGCAGCGCCTGCTGCAGCGTCTCGCTGTCGATAGCTGCATCCGTCGTGACGAAGCCGAGCATCGTCGCCATGTTGGGATGGATCATCCCCGAGCCTTTGGCGGAGCCGGCCACATGCACGGTCTTACCGTCAATCTCTAGCGACACGCAGACCATCTTTTGCACCAGATCCGTCGTCAGGATCGCCTGGCAGAAATCATCGGCCCCGCGGCCCGTTGGCGTCAGACGCGACGGCAGCTCGCTGATCCCCTGGTGGACGCGGTCCATCTTGAGCAGCTCGCCGATCACGCCGGTGGACGCTACAGCTACATCTTCCTTGCCCACCCCGATCGCCTCGGCAAAAGCCGACCGCATCGCGTAGGCGTCCTCTTCCCCTTGCTGCCCTGTACAGGCATTGGCATTGCCGCTGTTCACCAGCACAGCGCGCAGCGTGCCGCCTGCTGCCACGCTCTCGCGCGTCACCTTGAGCGGCGCCGCCTGGAATACGTTCGTCGTATAGACGCCTGCCGCAGCGGCCGGCACCTCGCAGACGATCGCACCCAGGTCGTGGCGGGTCGTCTTCTTCAAGCCGCAATGCAGGCCTCCGGCCGTGAAGCCGCGGGGCGTCGTAATCGAGCCCTCAGGCTCGACCCGGTATGCAGCTGTCTTCGTCTCCTGTCCCATCACTTACTCGTCTCCTTTATCCCAGGTACTGTTACGGATAGACAGGGACGAAGTTCAATCCCAGTCCTTCATCCCAGCCCATCATCAGATTCAAGTTCTGGATCGCCTGTCCGGCGGCGCCCTTTACCAGGTTGTCGATGACCGACACGATCGTCACGCGGCCCGTGCGCTCATCGACGGCAAAGCCAATGTCGCAATAGTTGGAGCCGGAGACCTCCTTGGTCGCCGGCCAGCTGCCGGACGGGCGCACGCGTACGAAACGGCGTCCTTCATAGTACTTTTTGTAAAGATCGATGAAGTCCTGCTGACTGTGGCCCCCCGCAATCCGGGCATACATCGTGCTCATAATACCGCGTGTCATCGGCACCAGATGGGTCGTGAACGTCGTCACAACCGGACGACCCGCTACCCGTGTGAGCACCTGCTCGATCTCCGGGATATGCTGATGCTGATTGACCTTGTATGCCTTGAAATTCTCATTGAGCTCCGAATAATGCGTGCCGAGGCTTGCTCCGCGCCCCGCGCCCGAGACGCCGCTCTTGGCATCGATGATGATCGAATCCGGGTCGATCCAACCCTCGGCTACCGCCGGGATCAAGCCAAGCAGCGTCGCGGTCGGGTAACAGCCGGGATTGGAGAGTAGCTCCACCCCGCGCACTTCCTCCCCGAATACCTCGCATAGGCCATAGACCGCCTGCTCCAGATAGGCCTCCGGGGCGGCGGGCTTGTTGTACCACTGCTCATATACCGCTGCCGACTTCAACCGGTGATCGCCCGAGATGTCGACCACGCGCAGTCCCTGCTCCAGCAGCTCCGGCGTCAGCTTCGAGGCGATGCCCGCCGGCGTCGCCAGGAAGACGACCTCCGCCTTTGCCCGGATCTCTGCCGCGTCGATGCCGTCCAGCAGCTCTGTGCGGATCTCCGTCAGATGCGGGTATCCTTCTGCGATCGGCGACCCGGCGCTTGATGATGAGATGACGGACGTCACCTCCACCTGCGGATGCATCGCCAGCAATCTGATCAATTCCACACCGCCATATCCGGTCGATCCGATGATCGCCGCCCGTACCTTTGCCGTCATGTCCACTCGCTCCCATCCATGTTGATTCTAACTATATATTGTACACCAAAACGTCTGCAAATGGCCAAGCTATTCCAATCCATCTCAACAATATTGTATTATTATACATTCTGATTAATATAAATACAATCCTGTTTTCATGACATTTTCACGGGCTCATCCTCCCCTATTAAGATATCGAATTACCATCTCAAGCTCCTTCAACACGGACACAACAGACTCTATTCCATACATTAGTCTCCATACAGCTCTCTTTCGGACAGATGATCCGTTATTTGATGCAAAACAAAGGATTCAGACCACTTTTTCCGCGGATAGCGGATCGTCTGTCCGTTCTGCCTCTTTAACTCGCTCTTTTGCAAAAAAAGGCGCTATTGTGTCCGCTGGCAAGCTGCAATTTGGTAAGCTGGCCAGCCGGCAACGTAACCAAAAAGCCCCGGCAAACGCAAACGCCGGGGCTCCCTTAATGTGTTATATCGTTTAGATACATAATAGTACACTCCATTAACTCACCCAATCAAGCTGTACCTTCAACTCCTCCCCCTACCGCCTGAACCCTTCCCCCAGCACCTCTGCCGTATCGCTGATAATGACAAAGGCCCCAGCGTCCACCGATTGCACCAGCAGCTTGAGCCGCGTCACTTCATTTTGCCCGACGACGACCATCAGCACAGTCCGCGCTTCGCCAGTGTAGCCGCCAAGCGCCGACAGCTTCGTCAGACCCCGGTCGAGCTCGTGCAGGATCGCTTCGCTGATCGCCTCCGTCTTGCCCGAGATGATGAACGCCACCTTGGAGACGAGCAGCCCCGTCTGCACGATGTCGATCGTCTTGCTGGTGACGAACAGGCCGATCAGCGCATAGAGCGCATTCTCCGGCGAGATGATAAAGCCCGCAGCCGCGATCACCAGGCCGTCGAGACACGCGACTGCCAGCCCCAGCGGCAGTCCGGTGTAGCGGTGCAGCAGCTGGGCGGCCAGATCGAGGCCGCCGGTCGAGCTGCGGGCGCGGAACACCAGCCCCAGCCCGATACCGACGCCGATCCCGCCGTAGATCGCGGCGAGCAGCGGGTTGTTCGTCGGCGGCGGCCACTGCGCCGTGAGCAGCACGAAGAGCGGCAGCACCAGCGAGCCGAGGATCGTCTTCACTGCGAAGCGTCGTCCCAGCAGCCACAGCCCCAGCAGGAAGAGCGGGATATTGAGCGCCCACTGGGTGACCGCCGGCGTCAGCCCCAGCAGCCGCTCCACCAGGATGGAGACGCCGGTTACACCGCCGGAAGCGATGCCGCTCGGCAGCAGGAACAGATTGAAGCTGACGGCGATCGTAAACGCCCCGAGCAGCAGCAGCAGCATCGTCTGCACGTACGCCGACTGCCCGCCGTCACCGGATGCCCTCCGGTGACGGCGACGCTGGCGTCGGCCCGCCCCGGCTGCCCCTCTCCCCGCTGACGCTGCTGCGGATGCCTCTGCTCCCCGCTTCAACTCTGTGCTCGCGCTGCCCCCTTGCTCCATGCTCATCCCGCCCATCTGAATCTACTCCTCCCAGTATGAGCATATTCGGGCCGAGGCATACGAGTGACAACCGGGCGGCTGCCGGTCGCAGCCAGCCAGGATGACCGGCCTGACTGGGGCGAGAAAATTGAGGTTGAACGACAAAGCTGCCTCCAAAAAGGAGACAGCTCGCACAGGTATCGCGATTATTGGCGTGCAGCGGCGCGGCAGCCGAAGCTCGCCAGGACTATACCGCGTATCCCGTCTCCGACGGCGCCTTGGCGCCGCAGAAGGCGAGGACGTAGTCGCGTACATTCGTTACTGTCTCGTACTCGTACGTCAGTCTCGGCAACGTCGTCGTATTCTTCAGGTGCCGGTCGTCGCTGAAGGCGGCCAGCAGCCGTTCCTTGATTGCCGCCGCAAGCTCGGGATGGGCGCGGGCGATCCGGACCATCGCCATCGCGGCATGCGAGATGAGCTGGAAGTACAGCTCATTGAAGTTTTTGCTCGAATTCAGCTTGTAGCTGGGCTCTGTAATCTCATGATACAGTCCCTTCTCGATCTCCCGCTCGTCGCACAGAATATCTGTCAACAGCTGCACACTGTCCCGATCCGCCAGCTTGCCGAGCAAGTAGATCGCGATGGCGCTGCGGAACTGGTTGGTACGGCGGCAGTCTTTGAAGTACAGTGCATCCCGCCGCCGGACGATGTCCCGCAGCACCGGGGCAGCCGCTGCATCTCCTGTAATGCCGAGTGCGATGGCCGCGCCATAACGCAGCATCTCGTCGGACTCGCTCAGCCACGCCCTCAGCTCGGGGGCGATCCGGCTGCCCAGCAGCTTGCAGGAGTAGATCGCGACACCGGGCATCTCGGTGGCGAGCGCCGCACGGATCTCCGCCGGCTCTGTCATCCAGCGGATCGGCTCGCGGCGGAACGAGTCGTCGAACATGATGCCCCGGTCATGCTCTTCGGTCAGACAACCGCTGGCCGTCAGGATATCCCGCACCTCGCCATACGGCACCTCCGCCGCATCCACGCCATGCCGCGCTGCCAAGGCAGCCACGACGCCGGCACTCTCGCCGCATTTCTGCATATCCCGCTGCATCCGCAGCAGGCTCGAGACATCGTGATCCATGCCGATATGCCTGCCCGCAGCCAGCAGCCCCTTGATCCCCTTGGGGGTCATCGAGCGCAGCGTCACCGGCACCGCAAAACAGACGGTACTGAGATTGGCCGCCACGTACAGATCCTGCAGCTCTTCGCTCTCCAGCACGTTGTCCTTGCCGTGCTTGTCGAAGTCGCTGTATCCGTAGAACAGCGTCTCCGCCTCCCGCTTGCCTGCGACGACCTCTGCCATCGTAATCGTGTGCTCCGCTTCGATGAGACGCCCCTCGCGGATCCCGATGAACGGTGCGAAGAACAGCACCCGCTTGGCCTCGTCGCTGAACTCCTCCAGCGCTTGGCTGGCATGGGCTTGCAGGATCCCTTGCGACAACGCGAGCGGGTCATACTGATCGACATACCCGCTGTCGTGATTGGTCCGAGTGATCGTACCGCCCTTGGCCAGCCACACCTTCACGCTCGTGAACGGCCGCGTCTTGCCGTCGGAGCCCCGGCCGATATGCGTCTCACACCCGGCAAGCGCCGAGACGATCGCATCGGCAGTCGCATCGATCAGCGTATGGCAAGCGACATTCCACTGCCGGCCTAGCGAGAACAGCGCGACGCCCCGGACCGTGCTGCCTTCCATGAAGACGCCGGTAATCGTCGTCGCCAGCGACAAGCGGGCCCCATGCGCGGTGATGCGGTTCTCGAGGATGTATTTCTTGGGCTCCACCCGATCCAGGAAATGCTCCCGTCCCATCTGCTGCGCCTCTTCGTCGATCTCGACATGCAACCCTCCGGGCAGCCCGTAATAATAGCCGGACACATACCCCATCGTCCCCATGCCGCCGATCCCCGGCAGCCGATCGACGCCGAGCACGCTCGCCCCCTGGGCGGATGCGGCGACCACTGCGATCGCGCCGGCCGAGCCGACGCCCGCCACCAGCACATCGACCTGCTCCTCAAACTGTACCTGACCGGCATCCTGCCTGGCGACTTGACCATCTACCATCCGATGCAGCTTCATCATGATATCAGACTCCTTCCCAATTCGGCTCCCGCCGCGATACTCTCCTCCGGCCTGCTGAAGGAAGCAGCCGGCAGTACGGCGTAATGGCTGCCCTTCATTTGCCCCTCAGCAGATGTTCGCTCATCAAAACAGAACGCGATGGCCGCCATCCGCCAGCTCTGCAGCGTCTCCGGCCGCGAGAGCCATGCCTCGACGAGCCGGTGTCTCGCTTCGGCAACACGCCAGTCCGGCTCGCATTCGAACTTCAGGATTGCCGTCGTATACGCATGATCATGCGTCTCCGCTATCAGCTGCATGTCGGGCCACTCCAGCGCAGGCAGCGGCTCGCCCTGCTGCTGGATGACGACCGCGTTGAGCGTTTTGCCGCTCAGTCCCGCCTCCCGCTCCAGCGTCGTATCGACCAGCCGCGCCGCCTTCACCGTCCAGAAGCCATTCGGACCCAACAGCTCCAGCGTATAGCCGTCATCCTGTCCCCCTGCGACCGATACGACCTCTGTCCCCAGCAGCACATCGGCCTTCAGCTCACGGAACTGCTGGTTGTACGCTGCCCCCTGCGTGTACAGCCCTGGCTGCTTGTAGCTGTTGACGAAGTCATAGGCCACCATCTCTGTTGCGTTCACGATCAGCGTCTTCAGGCGGGATTGCACGGCCTGCGCCAACCCAAGGGCTGTCGTCGTTGCGCCGACGATGATCAGATCATAGCTCATTTGCTTCATATCCGGTTCCTCCCTTTCAAGGTTGCTCTACATTTGGCATGGTATGCTTTTTTGCAACCTGCTATAGTGTAGTTATGACTTCATCATAAGCAAGATCACAGGGTTACGCTTCTTCTCTTTTGTCGCAAGTATCTGCTTTTTTGCTATTGGGAGGTGCACACTCGGATGATAGACGTCAATCAGCCGGTTCGAATCTACCGCCACAGCTTTTATCCCGGGAGGATCAGCAAGCCTTTTGTCTCGCATCGCTTCAAGGTCGCATGGATCCGCAAGGGCTGGGGCGACTGGAACATGGGAGGTCAGGTGGAAGCGGTCGGTCCTCAGGATATTGTGCTGCTGAAAAACGGGGAAAAACGACACTTCGCCAGAATAGACGATCAGGCCGGTCTGGAGCTGCTCGCGCTGGAGCTGGAGCCGCGCTTCCTCTATGACACCGCCCTGCTGCACCTGTTCACCGGCCCGGAGAACACCACGCGCGTCCTCCATGCCGACAGCCACCTTGCCGGACTGCTCGCGCAGGTCGACCGGGAGGACAGCGATCCCGACGGCTACAGCCGGGTCGTC
Source organism: Paenibacillus jepli (assembly GCF_047238105.1). NCBI lineage: Bacteria > Bacillati > Bacillota > Bacilli > Caryophanales > Paenibacillaceae > Paenibacillus > Paenibacillus jepli. Next base: position 4,375,042 of record NZ_JBDFMD010000001.1, on the reverse strand, counting down.
GTCGCCGCCTGCGCCGCCCAGATCCTGGCTGCCATCGCCCGTCGCCTCGGCCTGCCTGCCGGGCCGCGTCCCGTAATCCCGCCGATGATGACGGCCGTATTGTCCCATATCGACGAGCATTACGGCAGGCGGATCACACTTGACGAGCTGGCGGCCATCGCCCATATGAGCCCGACGGCGTTCTCCAAGGCGTTCACCAAGACGAACGGCATCGGACCGGCGCAGTACATCAAGCGCAGACGGATCGGCCAGGCGATCCGTCTGCTGGAGGAGACGGACCGGACCGTTATCGACATCGCGCTCGACTGCGGCTTTACCAACATCTCCAACTTCTACAAAGCCTTCCACAGCCTGACCGGCCAGGCGCCGGGCGATTACCGGGGCGGCCATGTGTAATCTGGTTTGCTACAGCCACGCCCTTGCAGCAGAAGGCTGGCTATGGCTCACGGAACGCTGACTTGGGGCCAGGCACATGACCGCTTAGCCAAAACCATTGCGCAGCGGGTGTAGATGCTGGCATAACAAAATAGCCCAAGCGTGTCCGGGTCTACCGGGCCGCTTGGGCTATTTTACATATGAAGCGATCAGCTCTCCGTATTAATCTGACTACGCAGATAGCCGTCGATGAAGGCGTCGAGATCGCCGTCCATGACCGCGCCGACGTTGCCGGTCTCGACCTGCGTCCGGTGATCCTTGATCATACTGTACGGATGGAACACATACGAGCGAATCTGACTGCCCCAGGCATTGTCCGCCACTTCGCCGCGGATCTCGGCCAGCTCCTTCTGCTGTTCCTCGATCTTGCGCTCGTAGAGCTTGGAGCGGAGCATCTTCATCGCCTGCTCGCGGTTCTTGATCTGCGAGCGCTGCGTCTGACAGGAGACGACGATGCCGGACGGCATATGCGTGATCCGGATCGCCGACTCCGTCTTGTTGATATGCTGGCCGCCGGCGCCGCTGGCGCGGTACGTATCGACCTTCAGATCCTCCGAACGGATCTCGATCTCGATATCGTCGTCGATCTCCGGCATCACGTCGCAGGAGGCAAATGACGTATGCCGCCGCCCCGAAGCGTCGAACGGCGAGATCCGCACCAGCCGGTGCACGCCTTTCTCCGCTTTCAGATAGCCGTACGCGTTGTACCCTTTGATGAGCATCGTCACACTCTTGATGCCCGCCTCGTCGCCATCCAGATAGTCCAGCACCTCGACCTTGAAGCCGCGCTTCTCCGCCCACCGGGTATACATCCGGTACAGCATCTCGCCCCAATCCTGGGACTCCGTGCCGCCCGCGCCGGGATGCAGCTCGACGATCGCATTCAGACGGTCGTACGGCTGATTAAGCAGCAGCTGCAGCTCAAAATCCTCGACCGCTTTGACCAGCGCTGTCGTGCTCTCGGCCAGCTCGCCCGCCATATCCTCGTCGTTCTCCGCCTCCACCAGCTCCAGCATCATCTGCAGGTCGTCATGATCGGCCTGGAGCTTCTCATACTTCTCCACGACCGACTTGACGCCATTCAGCTCGGCGATGAGGGCTTGCGCCTTCTCATTGTCATCCCAGAAGTCCGGGGCCGTCATCTTTTCTTCGTAGTTGTCGATCTGCTCGCGTTTGAGATCTAAGTCAAAGAGACCCCCTAAGGTTTTGGAGTTTCTTGGCCATCTCGCGCAGATCCTGCTTTATGGAACTATCGATCATCGTATCTTCCACCTCATCCGGAATATCTTATGCCCCGTGGCACTGTTTGTATTTCTTGCCGCTGCCGCATGGGCACGGATCGTTGCGGCCGACGCGCTCCTCGCGCTTCACCGGGCGCTTGGCGGCCGGCTCGGCCTTGTTGTCCACCGCTTGTCCCTCGGCGACGGCCTTGCGCTCGACCTTGCTCTCGACATGGGCCTTCATGATGTACTTGGTGACTTCTTCCTGGATGCTGTTGACCATCTCCTTGAACATCTCGAAGCCCTCAAACTGGTACTCGCGCAGCGGGTCCGTACCGCCGTATGCCCGCAGATGGATACCTTGACGGAGCTGGTCCATCGCGTCGATGTGGTCCATCCATTTGCTGTCGACCGCACGCAGCACGACGACCTTCTCGAACTCGCGCATCGTCTCGGCGCCCATCTCTTCCTCGCGCTGACTGTAGTGGGCATTCACCTTCTCCATGATGAACGTCCGCATCTCTTCCTGCTCTTTGCCCCATAGATCGTCCTTGGTCAGGGAGCCCTCAGGCAGCAGCGTGGCGTGCGCATAATCGACGACCGCCTGCAGATCCCAATCCTCCGGCACTTCCTCTGCCGGGCAGTGAGCAGCGACGATACGCTCGACGACCGGCTCGATCATCTCCTGCACGATCTGACGGATATCCTCGGCATTGAGCACCTCGCGGCGCTGCTTGTAGATGACCTCGCGCTGCTGGTTCATGACGTCGTCATACTGCAGGACGACCTTCCGCAGGTCGAAGTTGTTGCCCTCGACGCGCTTCTGCGCGGACTCGATGGCGCGGCTGATAAGGCGGCTCTCGATCGGCTGATCCTCTTCGAAGCCGATGCGCTCCATCATGCCCATGATATTCTCGGCGCCGAAGCGGCGCATCAGCTCATCCTCCAGCGAGAGGTAGAACTGCGAGGAGCCCGGGTCGCCCTGACGGCCGGCACGACCGCGCAGCTGGTTGTCGATCCGGCGGGACTCATGCCGCTCCGTACCGATGATGTGCAATCCGCCCAGATCGGCGACGCCGTCGCCAAGCAGGATATCCGTACCCCGGCCCGCCATATTGGTCGCGATCGTCACAGCGCCGCTCTGACCGGCACGGGAGATGATCTCCGCCTCTTCGGCATGGTATTTCGCATTGAGGACCTTGTGCGCGACGCCCTTCTTCTTGAGCAGCTCGGATAGGCGCTCCGAATTCTCGATCGAGACGGTACCGACCAGCACAGGCTGGCTCTTCTGGTGCCGGCTGACGATCTCCTCGACGACAGCCTTGAACTTGCTGGCTTCGGTCTTGTAGACGACATCGGCGATGTCGTTGCGGATCATCGTCCGGTTGGTCGGGATCTGGACGACGTCAAGGCCGTAGATCTTGCTGAACTCCTCCTGCTCCGTCTTCGCCGTACCGGTCATGCCGGCCAGCTTGCGGTACATCCGGAAGTAGTTCTGGAATGTGATCGTCGCCAGCGTCATGCTCTCGTTCTGGACCTTGATCTGCTCCTTGGCTTCGATCGCCTGGTGCAGCCCGTCGCTGTAGCGGCGGCCGGACATGAGACGTCCCGTGAATTCGTCGACGATGACGACTTCATCATCCTGGACGACGTAATCGACGTCGCGCTTCATGATGACATGCGCCTTGAGCGCCTGCTGGATATGGTGGTTGAGCAGCACGTTGGCATGGTCGAACAGGTTCTCGATGCCAAAGGCTTTCTCGGCTTTCTCAACACCACTCTCCGTCAGGGCGACCGTGCGGAGCTTCACGTCAACCGTGTAGTCCTCTTCGCTATTGAGCTTGCTCATGAAGCGGTCTGCCGAATGATACATCTCGGTCGACTTGGCCGCCTGGCCCGAGATGATCAGCGGTGTCCGCGCCTCATCGATCAGGATGGAGTCCACTTCGTCGATGATGGCAAAATAGAGCGGTCGCTGAACCATCTGTTCCTTGTACAGCACCATGTTGTCGCGCAGATAGTCGAAGCCGAACTCATTGTTCGTCCCGTACGTGATATCGCAAGCGTACGCCTGCTGCTTTTGCTCATGGCTGAGGCCGTGCAGGTTGCAGCCGACCGTCAAGCCGAGGAATTCATACAGCTGGCCCATCAGCTGACTATCGCGCTGAGCCAGATAATCATTGACCGTGATGACGTGTACGCCTTTGCCCAGGAGGGCATTGAGATAGACGGCCAGCGTCGCCACCAGCGTCTTACCTTCACCGGTCTTCATCTCCGAGATCTTGCCTTCGTGCAGCACCATGCCGCCCATCAGCTGAACGTCAAAATGCCGCATGCCGAGCGTCCGCTTGGACGCTTCGCGTGCGGTGGCAAATGCCTCGGGGAGGATCTTCTCCACCGTCTCGCCCTTCTCGATCCGAGCTTTGAACTCCTCGGTCTTGGCTCGCAGCTGTTCATCCGAGAGGCCGGTAAACTGCGGTTCCAGGCTGTTGATCTGTTCTACCGTACGCGTGAGCCGTTTGATCTCACGGTCATTGGCGTCTCCGAATAATTTCTTCACCAGTCCGAGCATTGTCTATGTTAAGCCCCTTTCGTGTTTCGACTCTATCAACTTACGCCGAGAGGTCTCCCACTTCCCCAAATGACGAGGTGAATCGGAGACTTCTTGCCTAACCCACAAAATGTTCTTTCCTTTTTTCCATTGCGACGGTATAATAAAAAAAGAACAAACGTTCTCATTTCGAAAGGAGGTTGGTGACCTCATGTCCGTGCCAACAGTTGAATATCGAACCTTTCAAGTGTGGATCAAGCCCGGGCATCGGTTATTTCCCTACCTCGATGAAACTTGCCGGCATGCTAATAATTTGTATAATACCGCTAACTTTTATATCCGGCAAGTGTTTACCTCCATGAGGCTTCCTGGGGCGTGCCAGCCGTTGCAACGGCAAGTAATGGACACGATCTGCGCGCATATGGATGCGATGAATGAACGTCGAAGCGCAAAGAATCCTTGCCATCCTTTTGTACTGCCTACCCCTGAACAACCCTTTGTATCCTATGCCTTCCTGGATGCCTTGTTCAAAGTGATGAACCAGCCAGATTACCGCGCGCTTCCTGCACAGAGCAGCCAGGGCGTCCTCAAGGTGGTGTTCCAGAACTGGGCCTCTTTTTTCGCCAGTATGAAGGCGTACCGTCAACATCCGGAGCGATTCACCGGTAAGCCAAAAATTCCAGGCTACGCTCGGAACAAGGTGAAGGAAGTGGTGTTCTCCAATCAGGAATGCGTCATCAAAGAGGGGAAGTTCCTCAAGTTTCCCCGAACCAAGATGCAACTGAACATCGGCAAGCTGGGTTGTAAGAACGGCAAGCTGATGCAGGTGCGTGGCGTACCTCGTTATGGGAACTATGTGGTCGAACTGATCTTCGCTTGTCCGCTGGAAGTGCCAAAACAGGTACCGGTCGCCGCTCCATCTGCATTACTCATGGCAATTGATTTGGGCGTGGACAATCTCGCAACCCTCGTTACGACAACCGGTGCGCAGCCGATGATCGTGAAGGGCGGGATCGTCAAATCGATCAATCAATACTACAATAAGTTGAAAGCACACTATACCGGTATTCTCCGCCAGGGCAAAAAATCTCAAGAAGGCCAGCATACGTCCAAACGATTGGAACGCCTGCACCTGCGTCGTCATCACCGAATCAAAGACCTGTTTCACAAAGCCAGTCATCACATCGTCAGGCTGGCCGTGGCGGCGCGCATCGGCACCATCGTGATCGGTCATAACGCAGGATGGAAGCAAGGACCCGGCATGGGACGGCGAAATAATCAGTCATTCTGTCACCTTCCCCACGGGCAACTCATTTCGATGATTCAGTACAAGGCAGCAGCGCAGAGGATCATGGTGATTGTAACCGAAGAAGCTTATACGTCAAAAGCTAGCTTCCTGGATTACGATCCGTTGCCCTGCTTGGGTGAGGCGGTCACCTGTACATTCTCCGGCAAGCGAATCCACCGTGGACTGTATGTGAGCCCGATTGGCATAATTCATGCCGATGTGAACGGAGCAGCTAATATCCTGCGCAAAGTATTCCCAAACGTACGAGCCAAACGCGCGGATGGGATAGAGGGGTTGGATGGTAACCAATCCGTCAACGTGTCAACCCCACAGGTGTTAAGCATCCTGAGGAAACCAGGCTGATACATCTGAAACCCCCACTTCAGCCGAGCGACAGCATCGGTAAGTGGCGGGAGTATTCATCCCTAAATTGTAACAGTTTGTCCAGTCTCCCGCAATCTAAGCGTGCCGATTTCCAACAATATAGACGTTCCGGGAAGGCCAACTGTTGCATCTTTGACACCAGTCAGGCAAACATGTGCGAAGCGCGAACCTTCAAAGGAGCCGTTCATATACAGAAAACCGGACCCCAAAGGTCCGGTTCCTCAGCGCTGATCTGGAGATCAGCCTTGTTCGATCAGTCCGTACTTGCCGTCGCCGCGTTTGTACACGACATTGACTTCCTGGGTGTCCACATTGGCGAACATGAAGAAGGTGTGTCCGACCAGGTTCATCTGGAGTATCGCCTCTTCAACATCCATGGGCTTGAGCGTGAATTTCTTGGTCCGGACAACTTCCAGCTCTTCGTCTTCCTCCAAAGCCACAGACACCGTACCGCTCTCCGCCTCATCCTTGAACAGCGACTTGATGCTGCCCTCCTGACGGAACTTCCGGTTCAGCTTGGTCTTGTGCTTGCGGATCTGGCGTTCCAGCTTGTCCACAACAAGGTCAACCGCCGCATACATATCGTCATTCTTGTCCTCAGCCCGGAGCATCAGCCCCGTCAGCGGGATCGTGACCTCGACGCTCTGCCGGTTGCGTGTCACCGATAAGGTCACAGTGGCTTCGGCGTTCAGCGGCTCCTCGAAGTAGCGGTCCAGCTTGCTCAGCTTCTTCTCCACATGATCGCGAAGGGCGTCAGTAACAGGAATGTTTTTGCCACGAATGTTGTACTGCATGGGCACTCCTCCTTTGATATTTACAATTGTAACACATTCCGACCCTTGCTTCAAAAGAAGAAAGTCACACCGGAATGTGTCTAAAAGCTGAGCGGAAGGCTCAGCTGTTATTGGTGTCTTTCAGACTGTTGAAAAATAAAGCCTCAAGGTAACGGATCGTTCTTCCGATCGCTGTTGTTCCCAGATTTCTTGAATTTTGGACCCCTTTTAAGGGGGGAAATCCGGGAACAAAGGCGAACGCTGCGCTTCTCCAGAATCGATTCCGCACCCATCGGCGCTTTTTCAACAAGCTGGTCTTTGTCATTAACCTCTCATCCGGGCAAATAATCATATCTGAGCAATTCTTCGCGAAATGCCGGTTTGCGGGGGTAAGCCTCCAACAGCCGCTGCACCATCTGTTGTGCCGCCAACGGCTCGCCCAGACCTCTCAACGTGATGATCAGACCTGCCACCTCCGCATAATCTCTACGTTTGGATGCACGGGCGGCCGCTCGTTCGATATAAGCCCCCATTAATCCAATCGTATCGGCTCTCGCATACCCGATGAGATGCCGGCAATAGCTCATGATCTGATCCGGGAATTGCTTCACGTGATCCAGCAATTCTCCCCATTGCGCCTCGTCCACAAGCAGTCTTGTATACACCCCGTATCTGCCATTCTTCGCCTGGGCCAACAGTCCCGGGACGACCCGCTTCCATTCATCGGCGAGATACGTCTGTTTCAATCCTTCATAGTAAGGAGAATAATGTCCGGCCAGCAACAGCCGCTCACCGATCTTCCGCTGCTTCGCCAGATCTTCCATGAGATAATAAACTTGATATTGCTGTTCCAGCCAGTGCGTCACTCGACCGGCAAAGCCCTCCTCCTCAGCCTGCCGCTCGCCTTCCTGCGCATAACGCAGCGCAGCTTCCAGGTCGCCTGCTTGGAGTGCCCGTTCAATGGCCATCTCGCGAAACTCTGTCAGATGAAGTCGGCTCTGAATGAAGCTAGCCTCGTCCTCCCCGTGCCCGCTGAGCGGCAACAACCGGAGCCGCAGCTGCTCCACAGCACTATGCCAATAGGTGCCGCTCCACATGCTTGTCGTCTTAGCTTCTCCCAACTTTTGCAAGAGTGCTTCAACCGCTTCTGCCTCCTGCGGAGTCCTGACCATCTCGACGATACTCTCCAGAAGGACCAGCTGCCATTCCGTCCAATCGTCATAGCCATCCTTGATGACCTCTTCCATGCAAAAGGCGAGGATTGTCTTGCGGTCATCTCCGCCATGGGGCGAATCATCAACCGACTCGGCAATTAAGACGATCTCTGCCAACGCTTCCTCTACCGGCCCGCCGACAACCCCATTGGAATCGTCTACATATTCCATCATGTCGATCGCTTCCTCAATACACAGCAGATCAAGCTTTGCCGCCCGCGTAAGCTCCCAATCCATCCGAAGCTCCCTGGCTTGACCCAACACTTCCTGGATCCCACTGATGGCATGCCCGGCTTGCCGCCAATCCACGTACCCGCGACGATCCTGCACATGCCGGACCGAGGAGCGGATGAGATTGCGTGCGATCTCCAGCTCTTGCGCATCCTCTGAACGTGCGAGCCGCAGCCGGATCACTTCACGGGTCTGTACGGATTCCTGAGCGAGGTACAGCAACAGCTCCTCCAGCTTCTCCTTGCTTTGCTGCCGCAGCAACTCCGCCAGGGTGTTTTTCGCTCCGTCATTCGATCGGTGGACAGGGCCTTCAAGGGCGGCTTGTCGCTCCTGCAGTTTGATGAGGACGGCTACGATATGCTTGCAGATGGGGCCGTAATCATAGGGACAATCGCAATAGGCATCTCTCACCTGACCGTTTTCCTTCAATTCGACAGTGACGTCATACCAATCGGTCCCCGCCACCTCTGCCTCATAATATCCATCCTCCACCCTCTCGATGGATGTCACAGCTCCTCCGGCTGCCAGATCCCTCCCCCGGGCTATCACCGCCGGATCAGCACCAGCCCAAAATCCTTCGATCATTAGTTTCATAGCGTATCCCCTCTAAGCTTCAAAAAGTGGCCTGCCTCCCTGGACTCGACCCTACTGCTGCCATAATACAAAAAAACCCCCGGGGTCGCCCCGAGGGTGTCATGTCCAGCAATTAGAACTCGCTAATGCCAGCTATTCTTGCAGCTTCTCAGCCGGAAGATTATGATTTGACTACGTTAGCAGCTTGTGGGCCACGAGCGCCTTCGACGATGTCAAATTCTACGGATTGACCTTCTTCGAGGGTTTTGAAACCTTCGGATTGGATCGCGGAGAAATGAACAAATACGTCGCCGCCCTCTTCAGTTTCGATAAAGCCATAGCCCTTCTCTGCGTTAAACCATTTTACTTTACCTTGCATTCAGAACATTCCCTTCATCTTCAAATAGCTGTGAGAGTTCATTTTATGAAGCCCACAAACAAAATATACCCCATCGACACAGGATTGTCAATTCTTATCTGAAAGCGTTTTATACCATAGTGTGTAAGGGTTCGCGGGTTCTGGGTTGAAGCCTTGGGGACTTTTGGAGGTTTTTGTCGCTTGACGTCGGAATGATGTATAAGAAAAGAAAATTCCCATCCTCTTCAGCGTGCGAGAGAATGGGGAAAACTCAGCGTTTCGTATCGAAGAAAAAGCTTTCCTGGTCCGCTGCGTAACTGTCTTCGTAAGTGCTTTTCGCAGTGCGGCCATTCGAGAGTTTATCCATCTCGGCTTGGGCTTCGCTCCGCAACACATGCATACGGGTGACGATTAATGCGTCCATCGCCAAAATCTGCTCTACTGCGGGACGCAGCTCCGCGGCTTCTGCCGGAGTCGGACGCATCTGCTGCAACTGGACGAAGATGGCGTCCCGCTCGCGCATATAATCTGTCATCTCATCCATCCCCACCGACGCCAGGCGGCTGACCAGGTTAGACGACAGTTGTGTGAGTAGAAGGATTGTAGCTTCCATACTGTGCTCCTGCCGGCGCTCCCTGCGCCTGATTGATAGCCTTGGCGGCCTGGATCCAGGTTTCTTTCATTTCGACTAGGTAACCCAGTACCTCTTCCGCTGGTTCGGCGGTTTTGGTTATGTTGGCCTCGGTAAGACGGGTCTTAAAATAATCATACAGCTGCATCAGGCTTGGTGCCATCGGCGAAGATTGGTCAAGAGTAATGATGAACTCATCGATAATGGCTTGGACTTTTTGCAGATGCGTGTTCGTCTCGGCGATTTGTCCAGCCCCAATCGCAGCTATTGCTGCACGGCAAGAGCGGATCGCTCCGTCATAGAGCATGATCAAGAGCTGAGCCGGGCTTGCGGTTTGTACCGTCGTCTCCAAATATTTGTTCCGTTGCTGTAGCTGCATCGTCAGTTACCCTCCTGTTGAAAATTGCTGTGCCAGCCACGCGCTCTGCGCGTTCATCCGGTTCAAATAGGTCTCCATTGCTGCAAATTGTTTATAATAGCGGGCTTCCAGATCTTCCAACCGGCGGGTCAAGCGGTCGATCCGTTCATCGTGGCGATTCATTTCCTTGCCCATCATGAATTGATCATTGACCATACCGGTTGCTCCAGCTTTGGCAGTTATATTGTCGAGAAGATTGCTAACCTGCTTATGAAGCTTAATAGCGATTCCGTCGTTTCCACCGGATTCCGAGTCTTCACCAGTATTACGGAACAACTGCAGTACTTCCTCAGGACGTTCTGTAAGTGCTTGTTTCAGCTTGGTCTCATCAATGTAAAGCTTGCCTTTATCAAGATAACTTCCTGATACCGATTTGCCTTGAACAATCGTGCTGGAAATACCAATCTGGGAGAGACTGTTCAATTGACCATCCATCAGTCCCGAGACTGTGCTGTACATAATTGCTCGAAGGTCACTAATCCCCTTTGAGAGTAGTGAATCGCTAGCCAGCATGCCACTCTTGGCACGCTCTTCCCAACGTTTTATATCGTCTTCGCTCATCTCTTTTCGCTGTTCATCGGTAAGTGGTGGAAAGTCACGATATTTCCGTTCCGAGATTTTACCATTAACTTCATCGATCATTTCGTTATACTTATCCACGAACGCTTTGATGTTGTTAAAAGCCGCTTCTACGTCGTGAGTGACAATGATGTCAATTGGTCCGGTATTCTCCTGTTTGGCAGTAAAGTTCATCCCTAAGATGGTGAATGTGTTGGACTCATATTCGGAGGGAATCCCATTGAACTTCACTTCAGCATTAGCTCCTCTGATGGATAGGGTAGAAGCCGTATCCGCCACCGGTATTGGAGTTGCATCCAATCCAAGCTTTTCCAAAACGCCATCGACCGGGAAGCTGCTAAAGTTTATATCCTTTCCTTGGGCATTATACATAACAAGCTTGCCATCTACCAGATCAGCCGAGATCCCTTCTTTGGACAGGGAAGCATTCACGGAGTTAATAAAATCACCAATTGTGGTGTTTTTAGTAATACCGAAATCATAGACTTTACTTGGCGAACCAACGGAGATAGAAAGCTTGTCCACTGAGTTTATAGTACTGTCGATAAGAGCAGTTTTTGAATCAAAATCAACATCGCCTTGCAAAATTTGTGCGTTACTACCTGTGGTATCAAATTTAAAAACTGAGGCTAGAAGGTCAGCTGTACTATCTGGGTCCGTACTTTCCATACGCAGCGTCACATTCGAATTCTGGCCGGTCTGGCTAGAAGTAAAGAACAATCTGTCCATATTCTCATCATAAGAAACTTTTACCCCGTTTTTAACCGATTCATTGTTAACCTGTCCAATCAGCTGTGCAATCGTCATATTAGGGGTAACAGTAATCTCGCTTGTTCCCTTGGCGCCGCCAATTTTAAGCTTAGCATCCTTTACCAGCCCTATGTCGATCAAGCGGGTATTCAGTCCTTGCTGTGCTCCCAATGGGTCATCCGAAGAGATGGAAGCCGCTGTTGCCAGTTTATTGATTTCGATTTGATATCGTCCGTCATTTGCCGTACCCGTACCCGTTACAGAAACGGCTGCCTCATTGGAGCTTGAAGCTTTCTTGACCATGTGGCTGCCCTCAAGACGCATGTTAAATGCCGCATCGCGAAACGCCATCAGCTTCACATTCAGATTCCGATAATCGTCACGCTTCCACTCCAGCAATTGCTTCTGCTGCTTCAGCTTGTCCATCGGTATACGACTTGCGCTCATCAGCTTGGCTACGATTTCATCCGTGTTCATGCCGGACGCAAGTCCGCTAATTCTCATTCCCACTTGCCATAACTCCTTTCGTGAAGCATACTATCGTTTCTCATCTACGAACAGTCCAGCCATCTCCCATAGATTGGCCACAAAATCAAGGATCTTCTCCGGTGGAATCTCACGAATCGTATCCCCGGTTTCCGCGTCCTTCACCTTGACATTGATCGCTTTTGTCTTCTCATGGATAGAAAACTCCAAGTTGGTCGCTTTGCCTTGCATCGCCTTGATCGCTCGCTCGATCCCTTTGACAATCTGCTCATCGCTTACTGTATACCGTTCTCCACGGAGCTCCGCACGTTTGAGGTCTGACATGTTGTTAATGGAGGATGGAATCGTGGCAATCGTATGGTCCGTGATGGACGGTTGCGATTTGGATTTTCCAATCAATTCGGCGGAACCATCAGTGATGATGGAATTGCCGCTGCCCGGCACCGACATATGACTACTCATTGAACACTCGCCCCTCTAACCGACATTTTTGACTACTCTTTATATCGGTCTCCCCTACAAAATTTGTTAGTCGGAAGCAAAAAAAGAGGTTCGTCACCTAAGGAACGACCTCTGCAAGAATAGTATAGTCTAAAATTTAAGTTACATTTGAAAATCACACCTTGATATCTATGCTAGAACCTAGATGAGGCTGTACAGACTGGGCCATTGCCTGCATCTGATTAAGCATATCTATTGTACCTTCTGCGTTGACATTGGCTGTATTCATCGCCATCTTCATCGTCGCTATCGTTGCGAACTGCTTGATGCTGGATTGATTCATTGCAATTGACAATGCTGCTATGTCCAACGTGAATTCACCTTCCTTTACATATGCGTTTTGTTGAGAAGAAAAAAGACTCTGGAAAACCCAGAGTCTTTTTTGTAAGCCATGCTTCCGGTATTAACGGAGCAATTGCAGTACGCCTTGCGGCTGTTGGTTCGCTTGAGCCAGCATCGCTTGCGCAGCTTGAGTAAGGATGTTGTTCTTGGTGAACTCCATCATTTCTTTCGCCATGTCAACGTCGCGGATCCGGGACTCAGCAGCAGTCAGGTTCTCGGAGGAAGTTCCCAGGTTGTTGATTGTGTGCTCCAGACGGTTTTGAACAGCACCCAGCTTGGAACGCTCGCTCGATACTTGACTGATTGCATTGTCAAATACCTGGATTGCATTAGCGGCACCAGCAGCAGTTGTGATATCAAGAGCAGCTTCTTTGACAGTGTTGTTAGTTCCATCTGTAACATTATTGGCTGCAGAGAAACCGGCTTGGCCAGCTGTTCCAGTGATACCCAGTGCATTAGCACGAACATCTTCGATACCAAGAGACATCGTTTGATTTTGGTTAGCGCCAATTTGGAACGTCAGAGACTGGTCAACAGTTGGTTGAGTAGTGACTGATTCTGTTTCCAGGGTGATAGGATTCAGAGTAAAATCATCCGCAGCATCATATGAAGCATTAATTTCAAACGAAATTCCATGCTCGTTATACTTAGTACCTGCTGCAATATCTTTAATGGTGTCTGTCGACAAAGCATTTCCGTCAGCATCTTTGATGACTACAGTAAGCTCAGCACCGGATACCGAAATTTCAACGGAGGCAGCACCTTCCAAAGCTTCGGCACCTGTGATCTTGAAGTTGTCAAATACGTTTGCCTTGTTAGTCAATGTAGTTACAGTATAGTCACTTTGAAGGCTAATAGCACCAGAAGTCGGCAGCGTCTCATCAGCAAGCTCTTTCAAGTTTACTTCAATATTGCTATCGTCTGCCATAGCATTAAAGTCTTCTTCAGAAATTTTAAAGCTCAGGCCGTGGGAATTGTATTCAAAGAAACCGTCTGTAAATGTTGGAGCAACTACATCTGCAGAATTAAGTTCATTAGTCCCATCAGTAACACCAGCAATAGTTACTGTGAGGTTGCCGTCCGAATCCTTGCCGATTGTAATTGTACCATCAGTAGCATCAGACCACTTGATTGGCGAGCCATCAACGTCTGTAAGATTGATTTGTCCAGCAGTCTCGCCGTTGTAAAGTACAGGAGCAGCTCCGGCACCATCAGTAGATGTAACACCTACTGCATAGTTAGGAGTAATATCAGCGTCTTTAACAGTTACTGTTGTAGTGGCTGCGCCACTTGCAACTGCAGAGGAAAGGTCGCCGTTAAGCAACTTTTTGGTATTGAACTCTGTAGTGTTACCAACGCGGTTGATCTCGGAAGTCAACTGGTTGATTTCTTTTTGGAGCTCTTGACGGTCGCTCAGCGTGTTCGTGTCGTTAGACGACTGAACAGCCAGCTCACGCATACGCTGCAGGATGCTGTGAACTTCGTTCATTGCACCTTCAGCAGTTTGGATCAGGGAGATGCTGTCTTGCGCGTTCTTTTGAGCCATGTCCAGACCGCGGATCTGGGCGCGCATTTTCTCGGAAATCGCGAGGCCAGCGGCGTCGTCACCTGCACGGTTGATACGAAGACCAGAAGACAGTTTCTCCAGCGCTTTGCTGGATTGAGCAGTGTTGTGCGACAATTGACGATGAGTATTCAGTGCCGCAATGTTGTGATTAATACGCATGATTAATTTCCTCCTTGAAATGGTCGAGTTCCCGCATCCTTGCGGAAGCTTATGAAAAATAGGTCGGCCGCCCTATTTCCCAAGCTACTATATTTATCGTCATTCCATTTAGAAAGTGAATAGCTCGATCAAAAATTTTTTTGTGAATTTTCTCTCTTCTATATGCCGTCAGTGACCGATATTAAGTAATAGAGTCTTTAGGTCTGAGAGGAGATTGCATCCATGAAACGCCGAAGTACCCCAATCACCCTTGTCCCTCATTACATGCAGCAATTTGCTTGCATCGGTTCTTCCTGTGAAGATAGCTGTTGTGTGGGCTGGAAAGTAACCATCGACGAAGATACGTACAAGAAATATAGACAGGTTCGCGATGCCGAGATGACATTTCAGCTGCAAAAACGGGTGACGCGTAACCGTTCAACACCCTCGCAACAAAATTTTGCCAAAATCAAAATGGAGAAAGACGGCAGTTGTCCAATGTTAAACGAAGAGAAGCTGTGCAGCATCCAGCTCAAGCTCGGTGAGGAATACCTTTCTAATACTTGCGCCACCTATCCCCGTACGACACAGAATGTCAATGGCGTATTGGAGCGCGCCGCTACCGTCTCCTGCCCGGAAATTGCAAGATTGGCTTTGCTTAATCCGAACGGCATCGATTTTGATGAGATTGTCGAGCCGTCGGGTACACGATATGGTAGAATTCCCTCGCTGGATACATCCGATAAGAGCTTGGATGCTTCGGCAAAGAAATATTTGTGGGAGCTTCGTATCTTCACGATTCAAGTGCTGCAAAACCGAAACTACAGTTTGAGCGACCGACTAATCCTGCTCGGTATGTTTTATCAAAAAGCAAGCAGTTTAGAGGAATCTAAGGCAGTGGATCAAATTCCCGGTATGATTACTTCTTATAGCAATATCATTGAAGAAGGTACGCTCCGTGATGATCTAGCGGCCGTTCCCGCCAAACAAACGATGCAGTTGGAGCTATTAAAAGAGATTGTAGACGCGAGGTTCAAAATCGGCATTTCAAACAAACGTTTCTTAGAAAGTTATGCAGAAATGATGAAAGGCCTCGGATATGTTACCGGTGAGGAGCTTTCAGGAGTACCAGAAAAATATAATGAAGCTTACAAAGCATACTTCAAGCCTTTTAACGAGGAACATGAGTATATCTTTGAAAATTATTTAGTTAATTACGTATTCAAAAATTTGTTTCCATTCGTGACTCCGACCAGTCTATATGATAACTATGTCATGATGGTCGTCCACTACTCCCTGATCAAACTCTTGCTCATTGGAGTAGGTGCCTTCCATAAGGAACTGACCACCGACCATGCTGTGAAAGTAATTCAGTCTTACTCCAAAATGTTTGAGCATAATCCATTGGTGCTGCGTCGCCTGCTCAGCTTGCTGAAGGACAGCGGCTACACCTCCACCCCATACATGGCCATCCTCATCAAAAACTAAAACAAGCGCTCTCCCCTTTGACGGGGGTGAGCGCTTATTTCTTTACTCTTTTGGAGATGAATCTCCCAACATTCCCTTCAATTGCTGCAATGTGATAGTCGCTGAAGCCGCTTCGCGGTTAGAGGCCTGAATCGTATCGTAGATTTCCTTGCGATAGATTTCCACGTCCCTCGGCGCCCGGATGCCCAGCTTGACCGTATCGCCCTCTGTCCCCAACACGATCAGCTCGATTTTGTTGCCAATCATGATCGACTCATTTAACTTGCGGGATAACACCAACATTCGCTTCGCCTCCTATTCTGCCGCGGCTTCGGCGGGCATCAGCGGTTGACGAGACGTGTAGTTGCCCTCCTGCAGGATATGCTGCTTGCCCAGTCGCTTCGACTGATTGATAAGGACCGGGGCCAACAGATTAATCGTCGAGTGCTTCAACTCTGACGCAACAGTAACAATCGACCAGACCTGCAGATCCGAGCTGCTCTCCAGTTCCAACTCCTCCTGCGCCGACGCCGGCAACGTCCATTCATAACTCTGATAGAATACAAATGGATCGCACACATAGAACGAAATATCCTTGTCCTCCAGCGATTGCATCAGCTTGAACGGCACGCCTTCACCGATATCGAGAAAAGCAAAGGTGTGAAGTTCTTCAAACCCGGGAATCCCTTGGGGAAAACAAACGGTGGCTTCTTCGGGAATTTCAACTTCTCCGATTTTTGATGTGGTTACTTTCACTTTGTGTACACCCTCTATCCTTCCGTGGTAGAAAAAGAAAAGCTATAGACCGGTATACTAATAGGTATACACCATCAGTCTATAGCTTGCAAGAATACCCATTATCCATGACTACAACTGAGCTTCAATTACAGGCGGCGTGATCTGCACGCTGCCGTATTGCTCCATATAAAGGTTCACTCGTCCGCGCTCATAGTTGTGCACCGGCGGATTGACACTGACCTTCAGATCAACCCGGCCATCTTGCACATCAATGGAGAAGTGGCCCGGTCGAAACACCATATCTACGTTCAGGACGGAAGCTTCACCGCGAAAATCAAACTCTGGAAACGTGCGCCGCCAATCCATAGCCAGCTCGGCAATAGCATTGCCGCCTCGGTGAATCGCAGCCATCTGGTTGCCCTTCTCTACGATTCTTGCCAAGCCCTGCATCGCCATGTTCGACGCCATGCCATAGATCTTGTTCATTGTCTGCAGGTTGTTGCCCAAAGCCAGCGCATCCCACGCCCGCTCCTGGTCGATCTCGAAATATCCCATCCGAGTCTGAATACTCAGCTCCGGACGAATCTGCTCCATCTCCATCGTTGCACGCGGCTGCTGCAGATCCTGTCTGCCTGGCTCAATGTCCATACCCAGCTTGGCGGGAATCTGTTGAATTTGGACTTGCGGGATGTTCATCGGTCAGCCCCTCTTTATCTCAGGAAGTCTACCAGGCTTGGCGTGATGAGCTTGGCGCCCGCTGACAGAGAAGCTTGGTATACATTCTCTTCCATCTTCAAGTTAGTAATAACCATGGCCAGATCCGCATCCTCGGTCTTGGACTTGATGGAAGTCAGGTTGACGCTGATATCCTCCAGACGGCCCTCTACCAGGGAGACGCGATTGCTGCGGGCGCCGATCTCGGCACGCTGCTCCAACAGCGTATTGATCCGACTGTCCATCTTGCCCAATAGCGATGATACTTCACTGGCATCCCCGCTGCCCAGAGCCTCCGAGACTTGCCGGAGTACATGGAACATGTTATCGCTCTCGGTGTCAGGTCCCGCGCTCTCATCGACAGGCAATCCGAAGACGTCATTACCCGTAATATTCACAGCCAATACCATGCCAGGGGCCAATTCGTATTTGATCTGTTGGTTATCGGTCGCGACCTGATAAGCCTTGACAGCATCTGGATCCGAGTTGCCCAGTGTCGTCGTCGGATACGGCGCAGTCTCGGTCTGCTCGCCGTTGAACACATACTTGCCATTGAACTTGCTGTTGCCGATCTCGACTAGCTGGTTGTACAACTCGTCGATCTCCAGCTTGATCGCATCGTATCCTGTCTGCGGCAACGAACCGTCGGCACCTTTAACCATCAACTCCCTGACGCGATGCAGCACGTCCCCTACCTGAGACAATGCCATATCCGTATAATTCAGACTCGACTTGGCGGAGTCGACGTTGCGGATGTACTGGTCGTTGGCCGAGATCTCGCTGCGGTAGCGCATGGCGAAGGTCAGACCGACCGGATCGTCCGACGGCGCGTTGATCCGCTTGCCGGTGGAGAGCTGGTTCTGCAGGGTATTCATACGGCCGAGGTTGTTGGAGACGTTGCGCAGGAGCTGCGCGCTCATCATCGATTGGGTTACGCGTAAGGACATTTATGATTCACTCCCCTAATGACTAACGACCTACAATACCCATGCCGTTAATAACTTTGTTTAACGTTTCATCGATCATCGTCATGTTCCGTGCAGCGGCATTGTACGCATGCTGGAATTTGATCAGATTGGCCATCTCTTCGTCGAGCGATACGCCGCTCACTGACTGCCTGCGAGAATCGACCTGGTCAACCAATGTCTTGGAGTTGGCCAGCTGACGATTGGCCTCTTGGGCCTGCACCCCGAGTTGGCCGACGACGGAGCGGAAATAAGAATCCACGGTCGCCAGATCCGGATCAGCCTCTGTACCGAAGTTGATCCGGGAGTCACGCGCCTGGGAAAAAAGCAACGCCAGGGAATTGTTTCCCCGCACTACCGTCTCCTCCCCATCCTGATCGACAATCCGCATCGACGTTGCAATCTTGGTCGGGTTATCCGATAGCTCACGGTTCAAAGTAATAGAGATCGCAGTGATATTCTCCGTACTGCCGTCGGCATTGGTGAAGAATGGCAAGCCTCCTGGCTCTGAAGAGAAGTTATAGCCCAGCTGATGCAGACCGTTAAGCCCCTTCACGGTGACTGTTGTGTCCTCAGCTAGGGTACGTGCCGCGCCTGCATAGACAACTCCATTCAGCGTCGTACCCTCAGGAAGGACAGAGCCTGCAGGAAGTGTGACTTCCATGTCGCCGTTAGCCAGCTTGTCCACAAGTGTGTTCAGATCATCAATATAGCCCTGGACATAATGATCACGCGAGTGAATCATCCCGTACACTTCGCCGCTATTCAGGTCACCAGATGCAAAGAATGCCTCCATCGCTGCCGGATCCAGCTCCTGCACAGCCTGACCGTTCACCAGCTCGACGCCGCCCATCATAATTTGATAGCCGTCCGCTCCCTCAGTAACCCGTACATTGATCATCTGCGACAGCTCATCTGTAATGAGGTCGCGTTGGTCACGCAGGTCATTAGCATTGTCGCCAAGCCCTTCAATCCGTTGGATTTCACCGTTGAGCTGGGCGACATTACGCAGGATCGAGTTGATCTGCTGCGTCTTAATGTTAACGTTCTCCGTCAGGTCGTCTTTCAGATCCTGCAGCGACTTGGCCGTATGATTAAACGCATCCGTCAGCGCAAGCGCCTGCTCTCGGACGATCTTGCGGCCATCGGCATTCTCTGGCGCCTTGCTAAGATCAGACCAGGAGTTGAAAAACGCTTCAATAACGGTGCGGATACCTGTATCCGAAGGCTCATTCACAATCTTCTCCAGCTTCTCCAGCGTATCCTGCTGGATTGCATAGTTGCCGAACGATTTGTTCTCGTTGCGGAACTGATCGTCGAGGAACTTCTCGCGGATCCGCGTGATCGAACTGAACTCGACGCCCATCCCGGTCTGGCCCGGGATCGTCGTCCGGTTCATCCCGAACGCTTCGATTGGCTTGGCGGCAACCATGTTCACCACTTGGCGGGTATAGCCGCGTGTGTTGGCATTGGCAATATTGTGCCCGGTCGTATTCAATGCAGCCTGCTGTGTAAACAGCGAGCGCTTGGCGACTTCAAGTCCATGGAAGGTAGATCTCACTTGTGCTGCACCTCTTCTCTATGCTCTTGTATCAAACTGACTGAACCGCTTGAAGCCCTCGGCCTGCAAGGAGCGATGGTAGGTCGCATCCTCCTCGGGCGGCCCGGCGATCAGGTCGATGGAATAGGAGACGTACTCCAGATTCAGCCGGATCATCTGCTGGTTGAACTCGTTGATCTCCTGAAGCTCGAGCAGCGCTTCATTCAGCTGAACGCAAGCCTCCCGGAGCGCTTGCTTCTCCTCCGCCTTGT
Organism: Paenibacillus jepli; assembly: GCF_047238105.1. Classification (NCBI taxonomy): domain Bacteria; kingdom Bacillati; phylum Bacillota; class Bacilli; order Caryophanales; family Paenibacillaceae; genus Paenibacillus; species Paenibacillus jepli. Next base: position 4,354,907 of record NZ_JBDFMD010000001.1, on the reverse strand, counting down.
ACACCATCTGGATGAGCTGCTCCATCCGGAACGATCCCGTCGGCGCATAGCCTTGACGGGCGACATATTGACCAACCGCCAGCAGACGCTGCTTGTCCAGCTCCGTGATCTGCAGCAGCAGCCGGCTCTCGCGGCTGGCGACTGCGGCAACCGTGTCCGTATCCCCGCTGCCGAGCGCCTCGCGCTTGGTCTTGCCGAGCTCGGACAGCTGGCGGTGCAGACCGGTCAACTGTTGAAGCGTATCCATGACGACTTGGAGCGGTTCATTCATCGTGTTCTCTCTCCTCTGGGGGGCTTACTTCAGGTAAGGAAGCAGCTTCTCGGCGATCTTGCCGGCCTCGACATGATAAGTGCCAGAGGAGACGGCTTGCTTCAACTGACTCAGTTGCTCGGCCCGACCTGCCTGATTGATCCGATTCGATTCCAACAGCTCCTTCGCCTCCGAAGAAATGGTGACTTGATCCTTGCGCTTGACAGCTTCCGTCTGTTCCGTACGCTGTCCCCTGTTCGAGTTGTATTGTTGAAGCCCGGCGATGCGGTTAGGCTCATTGACTTTCATCGTACTTCACCTCTAATCCTATGACGTGGCCCGGCGGCCCAATTATTATGCCTATAAATAAACAGGGCCGATGATTACTATAGCAGTCCGAGTTCAAAAATGTCGAATCCGCTTCTTTGAATCACTTCGTGATCAAAAGCAGACTTTTTGAACAACCTCTATAAGTAATATCGGCAACCCTTGTGAGAAAGTTTATAGCTATGCCGCTTGGCAGACTATTCCTTGCGCGTCTTGTCGCTGATCTTGTAGGCGGCCTGATGTCTCTGCTGCTCGGCAGCCGATGCCGCAGCCTCACTGGCGGAGCCGAAATCTTTTATGAGCTTGGCGCGGCAATCGTTGCACATATGCCCCTCGCGGATGAAGCTGCCGCACATCTCGCAAGGATAAGCCAGGTTAGGCGCATCGATAAGCGAGATCCGTCCCTCGCGGATGAACTTGGTGATCTGCCGATAAGACACGCCGGTCTCTTCGGAGAGCTCCTGGATCCCGCAGCCGCGGTTCTCCCTCAAATAGCTCGCACAGCTTTCATACTCCTTGTCGATCTCTTTGATGCAGCTAGGGCAGACTTCACGAAAATTAACGGCATACAGTCTGCCGCAGCGAGGACAATTACCCAGATTCATGGCGCGATCTCCTTCCAGTCTCATCCAATCTTACCTACTAGTTTACCGGAAAGAGCGAGATTTTTCATCCATTTTTTCGGGGTAGTCACTCCACCTCGCCGGTACGCACCAGCAGCTTGCCGGTATTGCTGCCCTCGAACAGGCCGAGGAACGCCTGCGGCAGCTTCTCGAAGCCCTCCAGCACCGTCTCCGTGTAGCTGAGCTTGTCCGCTTGCAGCCAGCGGGCGAGCTGGACGACCGCCTCGGGGAACTGCTCGGCATAGTCGCCGACGATGAAGCCCTGGATAAGCGCCCGCTTCGTCAGCAGCTGCGGCTGGATGCGCGGCCCCTCATCAGGCTTCTCCAGATTGTACAGCGAGATCTGGCCGCAGAGCGGGATGCGGGCGCCCTTATTGAGCAGCGCGATAACCGCATCCGATACAGAACCGCCGACGTTGTCGAAGTAGACATCGACGCCATCCGGGCAAGCCTGCTTCAGCTCGGAGTCGAAGGCGTCCGACTTGTAGTTGACTACCGCATCGAAGCCCAGCTCATCCTTCAGATAGGCCAGCTTGTCCTGGCTTCCGGCGATCCCGACGACGCGGCAGCCTTTGAGCTTGGCGATCTGGCCGACGACCGAACCGACCGCGCCCGCTGCGCCAGAGACGACGACAGTCTCGCCGGGCTCCGGTCTGCCGATATCCAGAAGTCCAAAGTACGCCGTCAGACCAGGCATCCCCAGGATGCCCAGGGCGGTCGAGACCGGCGCCTGATCCGGATCAATCCGCTGCACATGCTCTGCAGATACGGCAGCGTATTCCTGCCACCCCCACATGCCGCTGACGATGTCGCCTTCGCGGAGTTTGCTGCTTCGCGAGGAGACCACTTGCCCGACGGCGCCGCCGCTGATGACACTGCCCACCTCGAAGGCAGCGGTATAAGACGGCCCCTCATTCATCCGGCCGCGCATATACGGATCAACCGAGATATACAGACTGCGGACGACGATTTCTTCTTCGGCGGCTGCCGGGATCGGTTCTTCGACGATGCGGAACTGTTCCTCCGTAGGCATGCCGTGCGGCCTGCTGGTCAGGATAAATTTTCGGTTCATGGTTGCAGACATATGTAATCGCTCCTTCTATTAGGGGATGGATCCGCTGCGGTTAGGCAGGCAGGAGAGACGCGAGCACCGATTGGTAAAAGAAACACATTAGTACTCTTACCCGCTTAAAGCTCGTTTCACACAGGTTACTCATGCAAAAAAAGTGTTGGAGCGTGCGGCATGGGCGGCCGGGGCGCTGTAAGGGAATAAAGGTTCGTTGGAGAAAAAACAGGCGCCCCGGTGATCCCCAGAACATACTGGAACCTACGGAACGCCTCGCTTACTCGCTCGTTCTAAAGCTGAACTACATTATACCCCTGCTCGCGCAGCAGCGGGACAATCCCGTCTGGACCGAGCATGTGAGCGGCACCCACGACGATAAAGTACGTGTTGCCGTCTTCGTCAGCCAGGTATTCTTTGATCTTGTCGACCATGCCGATATTGCGGTCCGTCAGCATCGCCTTGTTGTACTCTTCGCTATAGTTGAAGCCTTCTGTCAGTTCGCCCAGCAGCTCCTGATCACCATCGATCCACATCTGGATCATATGGTCGATCATGAACTGTGCATTCTCATCCGGGCCTTGGTTGTGAGCAGCGATCGCACCCTCCAGCAGGGCAAGCTGCAGCTCATCGGAGAAGTCGTTGAACATGTTCAGCTGCAGGGCGGCGCTCTCCAACTCAAGGATCGGCATGCCGTTCGCTTTGGCCTGGTTCAAGAAATACATATCGATGCCCATATCGCCATCATATCCGGCTTCGCCAATCTGCAGATATTCGATCGTCGTCGCGACCATCCAAGGCTTGAACATGTCGAACGCATCAGCCGGCAGACCTTGCTCCTCAAGGATCTCGCCAAGTGCGGCATACGTCTCGGCAGAGATATGATCCTTCAGCGTCGAACCGTCCGAGTACATGGCCAATTCCATGGTCAGCTGCTCCATCTCTTCGCTGTCCTCCATCGCGATATCCAGCTCCACACCCAGGAAGTCGGAAGCGGCGAACGCCTCTTCGATCTCGGAGCGCAGCGGATACATCGATTCATTGGCGACATGGATGGAACCCAGCAGGTAGACTGTGCTGTCAGTGTCCTCTACCTTCCAGAGGAAGCCTTGGCTGCCTTCGCCGGCTTCCGGTTCTTCCTCAGGCACAGGCGTCGGGGCCGGCTCGGAGCCGTCCAGGAGCTGGATCGTCCGCTGCTCCGCATTCCACAGGACACGATAACCGACAGCTTCGCCCAGTGCCCGCACCGGTACATACGTCACATTGTTCAGGCTGGTTGCCGCAACGGGCAGATTCACTGCAGCTCCGTTAACAGTTGCTTGGGCAGCCCCAAGCTGCAGGGAGATCGATACTGTGTCGCTTGCGCCAGAGACCGTCTTGGTGGCGGCATCCCAGGCCAGCTCCAGGTCCATTTGTTCGAAAAGCGCCTTGACAGGCACCAGAGTCGTGCCGTCTTGGATAACCGGCTGGCTCTCTCCCAGCTCAACCTGGGTCTCGCCATACCAGAGCGAGATCGGCCGCTCCTGCGCAGCTACCGCCCCCACCATCGAGAGTAGTAATACAAGGGACAAACATAGCAAAGTAAGTTTTTTCATGAATGCAGCAGTCTCCTTTACAACAGATGTATTTGTGAAGACATCCAGGCCTGAAAAGCACCGGGGTGCCGGTCAACCAAAACGGATACGGCTCACGTATTATGCACGGGGGTGGCTATACACAGGTAGGCTGTGAACGGCTATGTATGGGCGGCTAAATCTCCACGGTAAATTGGCGATCCTATCCTGACTTTCCATTCGGTACACTATTAACCGGGAGCGGACTTGCAGAATCAACATCTTGACCGATAGCAGACCATGACGCCAACTTCAGGAGCGGGCCCACGTCAGGGAAGCGATCTGCAGCGGCACCTCAGCGCAGCCGTGCAGTGCCGCCGCGCAGGCATGCATCGTACTGCCGGTCGTATAGATGTCATCCACCAGCAGGATCCGTACCGATGGTTTGCCGCCGGAAGCATGCAGATGCTGCAAGTAGCCTGCACAGCCTGCAACTGGTGCAAACAGGCCAGCCATCGCTTGCATGCGCGCTTGCCGATCCTTTTGGCTCTGCCTGCCGGAGTCTCGCGTCCGCACCAGCAGGGAAGCAAGCGGCAGCCGATACCGGCCCGCCAGACCGGCGGCCAGCCGCTGGGCTTGGTTGAAGCCGCGCTCTTCGAGCCGGGCCGCGCTTAGCGGCACATACGTCACGACGTCCCACGGGCTTGCAGCTGTGTTGCCGCGCTGCGCCTCCTGTGCAGCCAACAGCTCATACAGCGGCCAGAGCATGCTCTGCAGCAGCGGTTCCACCGTCTCCACTCCGCGATATTTGTAAGCGGCCAACCACTCCCGCATCACGGGCGTATACCGGACCGCGCTGCGGTTCCAGACGATCTGGCCATGCCGCCGCCCGGGACAATCCAGGCAGTGCTCCGCCCGGCCGCAAGCATGACAGCAGATCTCCTGCGGCTGGATCCATGCAGCTGCACGCAGGCAGCCCTGGCAGAGCTGTTCGCTCACCGGTCCCCGCACAGCAAGCGGTCCGTCAGCCCCGGCGGCGCCTGATCCCTTGTCTGCAGCCGGGAGCACCGGCCGGCCGCACGCCAGACAAGCGGGGTACTGCGGCGCCAGCAGCGACATCAGCTGTCTGAGTCCGCCGACTGCACGCTGGTGCAGACTTTTATGCCATAGCGACATTATATAACACTCCTCTCTACTACGAACAACAGCCTGCGCAGGTTGCACAATCAATCGCTGTCTCCCTCAGACAGCAGGTAGCCGCGGCGGCGCGCCGTCCGGTTCATATACCGGATCTGGCGGATGGCCGAGCCCTGGGCCCGGTTGCGGGCAGGACTGCAAAAGACGATGCGGCCGCGCGGATCGTCGCCCGATCGCCCCGCCCTTCCGGCCATCTGGATGAGCGAGGCATCGTCGAACAGCTTGCCGTCGGCATCGAGGATGATCACATCGCTGCGGGGCACCGTGACGCCGCGCTCGAGGATCGTCGTCGTGACGAGCAGCCGGATCGCGCAGCTGCGAAACCGCATCACCCGCTCCGTACGGTCGGGGTCCTTGGAGGAGGTGCCCTCGATCACCGTGCCGGGAAATGCCTGCCGGAGCAGCTCAACAAGCGGCTCGATATGCTGGATCTGCTGGACGAACACGAACAGCTGCGCGCCCCGGGTCAGCGAGCCGTTCATCGCCCGGAGCAGCACCACAGGAAGCTGCCGGCGCTTGATCAGCTCGGCCACGGATGGGACCCGCAGCAGCTGCGGCACCGGCAGCGGATGCCGGTGGTAACGGACCGGGACAGCGGCATGCGCCAGCTTGCCGCGTCTGGCCGCACGGCGGATCGGGGCAGGCGGGGTGGCGGACAGCAGCACCTGCACGCCCTGCGGCGCCCTCACCTTAGATGCTGCGTAGTAGAGCATCTCGTCTCCGTGGAAAGGAAACGCATCAATCTCGTCGATCACCACCAGGTCAAACGCTTCCGCGAACCGCATCAGCTGGTGTGTCGTCGCCAGCGTGATCTGCCCCTGCTCCCAGCGCTGCTCGCTGCCGCCGTACAGCGTCACCACCGACGCCTCCGGGAAGGCCCGGCGGATCCGGGGATCGAGCTCCAGCACGACATCGCGGCGCGGTGTCGCCACCAGCGCCCGGCCGCCCCGCTCCAGCACCGAATCGATCAGCGGGAAGATCATCTCGGTCTTGCCCGCGCCGGTCACCGCCCAGAGCAGGAAATTGCGCTCTGCAGCATGCGGCGAAGCCGGCGGCGGCTGCTCGATGTAGCGCAGCGCCTGCGTCGCCGCCGCCTGCTGCGCCGGGCTGAGCCCCCAGCGCTGCAGCCTCGCCGCAAGCGGCGCCTGCCATGCGGCGCCGCCACCCCGCTGCATCGGCGCGTGACCCCCGCGCACGAGCAGCTCGCACTCGCGTGCCTTCCCCATGGTCAGGCACGCTTCGCAGTACGCGCACATGCGGCCGCAGCTGCCGCATGGCGTGCGGCGCAGCCGCGCCTCCCCGCTGCCACAGCGCTGGCAGCGGGGCCGGCGCCGCAGGCGCCCCAGCGCCCACAGCCGCCGCGGGACGGTGTCCGCGGCGACGGCGCTGGAGAGGCGCAGCCGGCCCAGCAGGGCCGCCAGCTGGAGCGGCGCGCTCCAGCTGGCGGCCTCGGGCGAGGCCGCGCCTGCGCCTGCGAGCAGGTCGTGCGCTTCGCGGCGCAGCAGCGCACGACCCTGCAAGGCCCGTGCGGCGGCGCCAGCGGCCGCCGCGAGGGCATGGCCTTGCGCGCGCGCAGCTGCCGCCGCGCGCGGGGCGAGGGGGCGGACGCGCGTAAGCAGCGGCCCACTCTGCTCGCTGTCTCGCCCTCCTTTCCCGCTGCTCCGCCCCCATTTCTCGCTGTCTCGCCCTCCTCTCTCGCTGCTCCGCCCCCGTTTCTCGCTGTCTCGCCCTCCCCTCCCGATGCTCAGCGCCCTCTGCTCACCAGATTGTCCTGCTTGACCGCTCTCCCACGCTCCCCAACCGCTAGCTCGCTCCCTGTGCTCAGGACCTCGCACTCCCGTTCCACTATTGCCACTGGGCGGATCTCCCGCTCTGCCATCCCATAACCCTAGTCCACCCGCTACGGCTCCCGACTTGCCAGTCCCCACTTCTCCGGGATCACCTTCATATCTCCACAGATCCACCTCCCCGCCCGGAGCTTTCTTCTCCGTTCTCCCAATCACTCGCCGGACGCATGCGATCAGCCGTTGTCCCGCCTGCCGCTCATCCCCCTGCCACCCCTGATGGCTCCCGGCAAGTCGCCTCCTGCCTCCTTGCTGCCACTGCATTGCAGCTTCGAAGGCCTGACCTAGCGGCAGCGCAGCAGTCCAATACAGCAGGACATCAGCCGCCTCCTGCAGCACCCCCTCCCCCGCATCGGACACCCCTTCACGGAACCCGCCATCCAGCCAATAGCGGATATCGACCTCGATCTCGATACTTGCCTTGGCCTGCCAGCCCTGCGCTGATCGTATGATGTAGACCCATCCCTTCATCCATTGATCTCCCTTCGCCAAATTCGCATTCCCCGCCAGAACGACAAAAAAGCACACCCCGGCGCGACGAAACGCCGATCGGGTGTGCTTCACTCCGTCTTGATCTAGCTTTATCATAATTCATTGCTCAGCGGCGCGCAAGACGAACTGTCGTTGCAGGGCATCACGAAATGCCGTCCTCGCTCAAATCCTGCGCCGCAACCCCATCCGTCACCTTTCATACGAAGGCGCTTCAGCCCCGGCGCAGATCGATCAGAACCGTCCGCTCCTCAGGCTGTGCGACGCCGTGCGAGTGCAGGACCTCAAGGTAGCTCTCCGCATCGGCCTGACGGCCGCCCCACAGCAGCGGCCCCTCCTGTAAGCGCCCCCAATCTCCGGGAGGGGCTTCGCGCCCCGCCTGCTCCGGACTGTCCCCGTTGCTCTCTGCAGCTGGTCCCCGGCCCTCTCCCAAGCTGCCGGCCGTTTCACACCTCAGCACCCGCCACTCTCCCGTTGCAGCAACGCAGACGATCTGATCGTCCTGGCGGAGCAGCTTGCTCGCGATCAGACTGCTATGGCTGGCATCATCCTCATCGATGACCGTCATCCGCGCAGGGATGCCCGACCAGAACGAGCGCCAGCGAATGCGCCGGATCTGCCACTCCAGTCCTTGTTCCTCATGATTGCCGATCAGGATATAATGCTCTATCGTCAAAGCGCGCTTGCTCCGGAACCGTCCGTGAAGGTGGACCGCCAGCATCGCCGCCAGGTAGCAGGAAATTACCCAAATGAAAATAGCTGTCATCAGAGCCGCCTCCCTTGTTGAGACACTATATGCTCTGATGGGCGCAGCGGTGACATACGTCCATGTACGCACACACGTACCCGGGCAACCTCCAGCCGTCCGACTCCTGATGGATTAATTCCATTGCACGTCTTATGTTTCCAATATAAAAAAGGAGAGTGCGGCTAACACTCTCACGCATGGAAGTTTGGGCGGTTCATTCCTCCGGACTTGCTTATGAGAGGAAATGACCCGGGCCCTGGCCTCAACCTGGACGGGTCATTGCTTGTTCCTAAACGTCATTATTGCTATGACAAGCATCCCCCTTTCAGGAGGAAGCCGCCGCCCAAATTGTTCCATGCATTACTTCGATTTCAATACTCACCTTACGGCATCATCCAACTTGCTTCTCCACATCAGCCACCTTCCCATTCAACACGAATTTTCGAATTCATTTTACCGAGTTGTACCATTTCAACTTATCCAATATGAATTTTCGTACTCGTTGTGCTATTTCCATTGATTTTAGGCAAACGAATTTGAAAAATCACATTCGCAGCGCGCACATCCTGTTCATTACAATTAAATACAAAGGGACTGCACAAGCAGCCCCCAACATCACTAAAATATGTCGGTTTCCGTACTCACTCTTCTGCATCCTCAAACCCCGCTGCGCCGTGCACCTCCCAGCATCAGCTTCAACCCGCCGCCGAACAGCAGCAGCGTAATGACGCCGATCTGGACATAACGCTGCATCTCGCGCACCCAGAACTGGTTGCTGCCGAATAGATCGACCAGCCAGTGGTAGATGAATTGGTTAAACACGATATAACCGGCCAGCAGGATCATCCCTGCGCCCAGCCAGCGACGGCTGCCCGAGAGACCGGAGACGATCGGCACGTCCTCGATAAACCCTTCCATCCGCTCATAGCGGGCGCCGAGCTGCAGCGCGTCGAAGAACGCGAAGCACCAGATAACCGGCACCAGGAACATGAAGAATGTCAGATACAGCACATCCAGCAAGTAAAACGAGAGCAGGAACGCCCCCATCAGTTGGAGTCCGCGCTGTTGGGCGCCGAGATACATGTGGCCCGCACCCGGGATGACAGCGAGCAGCGTCGTCAGCAGCCGGCTGCGTCTGCCGCCCGCCCGCTGCGCATCCCAGTCCTCCAGGATCGACCGGTCCTGCAGCGGCTCTCCCAGCTGCTTGCGCTCCAGCTGCCGCACCGCATCGAACAGCCCGTACAGCCAGATGATCGGCAGCACGACCAGGAAGAGGATGAACCGCTCGCTCGCCATCGCGCTCATGAACAAGATGACGCTCGCGAGCCCGAAGAAGCCGAGCAGTAGCGTCAAGCCGCGCTGCATCAGTCCGAGCTGGAAATGCGCCAGTCCCGGCACAGCCGACAGCAGGATCGTGTAGAAGCGCTCGCTGGCATTGCGGCGGTTCGGATCGTATCCAGGAGCATAGGGCACGCTGCCGCCATAAGCCGCGCCTTCATAACCGCCTGCCGGACCATGGGCAGGGCCGTAAGCGGGACCGCTCTCCCGGTACATCCCGCCGCCAGGATGGGGGGGCACAGCTGCACCAGGGGACGGCCTGACCAACAGGTACCACATCATATCCAATATATTGATTGCCCAAATGCCAAACGCCACCAGGCCCATGAACAGGAACGGCTCACCGCTGCCCATCATGATCGACAGGACAAAGCCGATCCCCAGCCCCCCGATGACCAGAAACGGATACAAAAACGCCCGCACCCGCCGCTGAATCATATAATGTCCAAGCCCCGGTATGAGGGACATCAGCAATAACGCAATTCCGCTTAACTGCACACTTTTCACTCCTCCGCGCCGGCTGACGCTGCAGCCCCGCCTGATTTCTCCAACCGCTAACCTGTTAACTAATGAACTTACTGATGCATCCAACGCCTCGCGACTCGAGCCGCTGCAAACCTACTGCCATATAGCAGTTATTTCGGCGCTCCACCATACTTTGGGGCTCATTCGACTGCCATACGGCAGTTATTTCGGCGCTCCGCCCCGCTGCGGACTCATCCGACTTGCCCTTCGGCAGATATTTCGGCGCATTACCCGGCTACCGGGCACCTCAGCCCTCCGACCCCGGCTCCCTGGAGGCCATCCACTCATCCAATATCCTTGTCGTCCGCTCCATCAGGCGCTCCGTGATCGTCGGCTGCTTCTCGCCCGCCAGCTGTTCCTCGCCCCGTGGCGCCGTATCTGCCAGATAGTCCTGCAAAACCCCGCTCGAGAAGAAAAACAGTGTCAAACTGGCTGCGATCACATAGTGGATCAGGGCGCTCCTGCGCTCTCGGCTGGTCGACCGCCGTCTCCGGCGTCTGCCTGCCCACTGCACCTCTTGGTGCTCCCGCACCCTGATGAGCAGCGCTGTTGCCCCTTGCTCACTCAGGTCCGCTACAGCTTCCGCTTCCTCCAACACGCGCATGTACTGCGCCAAACAGTCCTCACAGCTGTACAGATGGTTCTCTGCCTCTTCCCGCTCTTGCGGCGACAGCTCCGAGGAAAAGGCATACTGCCGCCAAAACGCTTCACTCTGATGCTTCATTCCTGCTCCTCCCCTCGCTTCCAACGTTCCCGCATCCATTGTCTGGCACGGTACAGCCGTGACTCGATCGTCTTGGCGGCCACCCGCTCGCCTTTGGCGATCTCCTGCTGATTTTTGCCCTGCCAGTAAAACGCCTCGATCACCCGCCTGTAGCCTTCCGGCATCGTGCCGATGAAACGGCTCATCGTCTCCCGGCGTTCGGCCTCAAGCAGCCGCTCGGCCACCCGCCCATCTGCCTCATCTCCCTGTGGCGGCGGCTCCGCCCGCTCCGGCTGATCGGTCAGCACCGAACGCTGCCGCAGCCGCTGCTGCCTGCGCTTGTGGTCGATAGCCTTGTTGACGGCGATACGCGTCATCCAGGTTTTGAGTCCTTGCTGTCGATAGCCGGGAAGGGAGAGGTAGATCGCGACGAAGGTGTCCTGCAGCGCGTCTTCGGCATCTTTGGCGTGACGCAGCACGGCGTAGATGGCGGCGTACAGGTCTTGACGATACTTGCGAATCAACTGCTCGAAGGCTACTTCATCGCCCTCAAGCATTCGGGTTACCCACTCTTCATCACTGATTATCTCTCCTCCTCCCGCTTCGTTTTCACTCCTAATATCTAATTAGACGACGTTCAACCGCCTAACCCCTGCAAAGTGGACAAAAAAAAATTGCTCCGCCAAGCAGCAGTTCGAGCAGCTTACAGGTATGCCCAGCACCAAAAAACTCCGGAGCCGCACGGCTCCGGAGTTTTTATAACCCTCTTATGTTAGCTTACAACGTCACCCAGCCGTTTTTGATCGAGTTGATCACCGCTTGCGTGCGGTCGTCGACCTCCATTTTCTGGAGGATGCTGCTGACATGGTTTTTGACCGTCTTTTCACTGATATATAGGAACTCGCCGATATTTTTGTTGCTCTTGCCCTCGGCCATCAGACGCAGGACCTCCGCCTCCCGGCGGGTGAGCGGATTGTTCTCCCCGGCGACAAATTTCACGCCTGTCTCCTCGGAAGCCGCGGCGCCAGAACCCGCGCCGATCTCGTCAAGATATGTCATCCGGCGCAGCTGGTTGATCAGCTTGCCCGTCACTTTGGGATGGATGTAGGCATGACCGTTAACAACGGACCGGATCGCATTGACGAGCGCCTCCGCCTCCATGTCCTTCAGCAGGTAGCCCGTTGCGCCCTTGCGCAGCGTCTCAAACACATAGCTCTCGTCATCGTGGATCGAGAGGATGATGACTTTGACATCGGGGAAGATGTCGCGCAGCCGCTCAGTAGCGATGACCCCATTCTCGATGGGCATATTGATGTCCATCAGGACGACCTCGGGCTTTTGCCGGTTGCAGAACTCCAGGACCTGAATCCCGTTGCCGCACTCTCCGATCACTTCGAGGTCGTCTTCCATATTCAAGATGCGCTTCAGCCCCTCGCGAAACAGCTGGTGGTCATCCGCTATAAGTACTTTGATCGTCCGGTTCCCCGGTGCTTTCACGTCCATCGTCAATTACTCCTTCCTAGGCTCCGCATTAATGGGAATGTGTATTGTAATCTTGGTTCCCTGATTGATTGCTGACTCGATTTCCATCCTCCCCTCGAGCAGCTCGACTCTCTCGCGCATGCCGATCAGTCCGAAGCTGGAATTGTCCTTGGCCTTGGCCTCGGTCAGGTCAACGTGGAACCCGGTTCCATTGTCCTGAATGACAATCTTGACTATGTGCGCCTGATAGGTGATTCCGAGCGAAACGATGGAGGGACTGGCGTGCTTGAGCGCATTCGTATAGGCTTCCTGAACCAATCGATAGATCGCCGCTTCCATCGCGGAAGGCAATCTGATCTCCCGCCCGACTGTCTCAAACGTCGTCCTTATTCTCGCTTTTTCTTCAAAATCCTGCACATATTTCCGCAAGGTAGGTACTAAGCCCAAGTCATCCAAAGCCATCGGTCGCAGATTGAAAATAATTTTCCGGATTTCTTCAATACCCAGACGTACCTGACCCTTCAAATCTACTAATTCGTCCTGTACTAATCCAAATTCCTTCTTTTGCAGCATTCTTTCTGCAATTTCCGTCCTAAGGACTAGATGTGCCAATGATTGAGCGGGACCATCATGGATTTCTCTGGCAATCCGCTTACGTTCTTCCTCTTGCGCCAGGATGATTTTGAGACCAATGGCCTGCCTGTTCTTGGCTGACTCCAGGATTCTGGTCACCTGGTTTAGGTCTCCCGAGAGGTACTCCAGTACTACATTTACTTGTGAGCTGATCGTCTCAGCCCTTTCGATCGATTGTTCGACATTTTTTACGCGCTTCTGCAGGTCGTCTCTTCGCGCCTTCAGATAGGCTTCCTTCTCCCGGTACACCATTAGATCCAGCTGGATCTGCGTCGCTTTCTCATAAGCGGACTTGATGTCGGCCTCTTTGTACCTCACAAAATCCCGGCTGACCTCGGTCAGCCGGATCCGGGAACGGCGATAGTCCAGCTCGAGCCGATCGACCTTATCGATCGTCTCCGCTGTTTCCTTGAACACCGTCTCAAGCTCCTGCGTCATCAGCAGGAGCTCTTGGCGGGCAGATTCGCAGATCTCGAAGATCTGATATTTGCTGTCTTCCATCACATGGATGGCGTTTTTGATCACGCGGTCGATGTCATTGATTCGATAATTCAAGTGCGCCTCGGCTCGCTTTCTCATTGGAGGATGCTTCTACCATCATACCATATTCCGATGAAACAAGACCTATCTTATTGAATGGTAATAATCTTCTGGACTGCATCATAGTGGACCTTAAGTCCAAGCTGCTCGGAGACGAGCCTCACCGGGACCAGCGTCCTGTTGTTGCGGATGATTGGCGCCGCCAATGCTTCCTGCCGTTTGCCGTTGATCACATACGACTTCTGGTCCAGCCACAGCTCCAACAGCTTGTCGCCGCGCAGGAAGGTCGCCCGCTTCGCCTGATTGTCCCAGGCAACGTTGCCTTTGATCGCATCTGACACGAACTTCAGCGGCAGATACGTCACGCCGTTCAGCGCGACCGGCGCCACATCGAGCTTGGTCGCCGTACCGCCGATCGTCGCATCCGTCTTGCCGAGCGTCATCTTGATCGTCGGCGTGTTCGGCTGTACAGCCGATGCCGGGTAGTGGAAGCCGATATTGTCGATGGCGATCTGGCCGGTTGCCGCACGTTCGCTCTGGCCCTGCTCGGGGTTAGCTACATAGAGACGCTTCACCTTGACGGGGTACGTCATGCCCAGCTTGCTCAGATCGGCTTTGACCGTGCGCCAGCCTGTCCAGTCCAGCGGCCGGGCCAGGTCGACATAGTGCAGCTTGCCTGCTGCATCCGTCACCTCGGCGCGTACCCAGTTGCCGCTGCCGTCGCCGTAGATGTCCGCAGAGATCGCCAGCGGCGTGCCATCGACAGCCCGTCCGTCGCCGTTCAGCGCGGCATAGGCCGCCTTGGTGCCTGTCCCCGCCGTGAAGTCATAGTTGATGATCAGTCCTTTGGACTGCATGCCGCTCAGACTGTTCCCGATCGTGACGGAGCCTTTCGTCTCATTGGGCGTCGCCTGGAACGTGATCGGGTAGGCGACATTCTCGAAGTTCTCCCAGGTCCGCTCTGCGCTCGCATCGCCAGCCGCAAAATAGACGAGCGCGGAGTAGCCGTCATAACGGGCGATTGCCGTGCCGGAGGTCGCGCCCTGGTTCACCTGTCCCACATTGAGCACGCCATCCTTCACCTCGCCGGTGAAGCCGCTCAGCTCCCACCGCACCGACTCGGCAGGCAGCGTCATCTCGCGGCCGTCGGTCAGCTTGATACGTACGGGTACATTGATGGATGCGCCGGCTTGCAGCGATGCCGACGATGCGGCCACCGTCATCTCGCTGATCTGGCTGGCGCCGATGACCTCAACAGCCAGTTTATCGGATGCCGATCCCGACTTGACCGTCAGCGTCGTCTTGCCGGAGCGGCTTGGCGTAAATGTGCTGCCGTTCATGGCCCCGCCGCCTTCTACGCTCCACTGCGCCGTCATGCCTGTCGGCTCGATCGGATTGTAGTAAGTGTCATAGGCTTTCAATGAGTACCCTGCCGATTGTCCCAGGAAGACGATGCTCGGGCCGCTCGCCTTGATGCCTCTGACCTCGCCTTTGGGAGCCGATGTGTAGACGCCGATGCCGTTGATGACGCGGCGCTCCGTCGTACCGCCGCTGTTCTCGGTCGGATGGGCCAGCCCCACCTCGAACTCGCCGAGCGGCCGGGCAGCCATCGTCGTCGAGCCGCCGCCATCGAGATTGAGCCCTTTCCAGACGCCGAGCCGCACCATCACTTCCTGCAGCTCCTTCAGCGTCATGCCGGAGCTGTTGCCGTAGTCCTCGACCGTGACCATATATACCTTCTTGTTGTCCCGGGAGTAACCGACCGCAGTCCGCGAGCGGGCACTGTTGCCGCTGATGCTGCTGACGTCGCGCGAGAAGCTGGCCGCTTTGCCGTCATTGATCAGGATCGTATGGCCCCCTACCATCATCTGATAGGAGCCCGGGTCCTTCTTGGCCCCTGTAGAGAGCGAGGTCAGATTGTAGTTGGCGTTGACCGTCTGGCCGACCGTCAGATGCTGCTTGGCAAACTGGGCGGCCGTCCCGTGGGTACGCAGGATGTAGCCGTTGGCCGGCGGTTGCACAGGCAGCGTGCCGCCCTCTGCGACTTGCGTCACAACCCCGTTCTCCACGAGGATCTCGGTCGGCGTCGTGGCGCTGTTCTTCGTGTTGGGGCGCTCCGCCGCCGTCCAGGCGCTCGTATAGATGTACATCGCGTTGACGTGGCTATACGTCCCTGTCCCGCTCGCCGGCTCGGTCGTATAGGACGCCTGGTTGATGCCGGCGAGCGGGAAGCTGCCGCCGCTGGCCGTCGACACCGTCCCCTCGAAGCCGAACTGGTCGATCACAGGGATGCGATCATTAGAGATCGCGAATGCGTACATGCCTTTGAGCACGGACGGGCTCGACATCAGGGAGCCGCTGATGATCTGGGCTCCCATCGGCACGCCTTCCGCGCCCATGTTGAAATAGTCCGCGTTGACGCCGGCTACGGCGCCGGTTTCTTTGGCCATATTGGTTGTCGTATTGGTGTTGGTCAGGTTGTTGTTCTTGCCGCTCATCACGTTCAGCGAGACATGCGGATTGGTGAGGTCAATCTCAATAACATGCACATTGGCCTGCACCGATTTGCCGGACCGGGTACCGGTCCATATGTAATCGAGCCTTTTGGCCCCTGCCGTAATCATCGATTCGGTGGTCTGCTTGAAGCTGGTGGTCACGGCTGCAGCTGCGACCTGCGACCCTCCGAGCGTATGGCCCAGGAACGGGCTCGTCCCTGCCAGCGGCTGCAGCAGCAGCGTGCCGCCCAGGGCGATGATCAGCACCCGCTTCGCCAGCTTGTTGCTTCTGCTTCTTCTTGCGGCAGCCCGGTTGGCCTGCGCCTGGATCTCCTGCTGCATCCCGTCCCCTGTCGTCCCGCGCGACCGTCCCCGTCTGTCCACTTCCCGTTTACGCATAATCTGGCAACTCTCCCATCTTGAAATCTACTACTAATAGACTACTAAAGTTCGGAAAAAGTTACGCTAGATGAGAATATATTAATGTCGGCCGGAGCAACTTTTGGGTAGGGATGGGCGTTTAGGGGGGGTGATGTGGAATTAGATTCAATAATGAAGATCTTTTGGGTGTGGAATACCAGTCCGCCTCTCAATAAGAAGAAGCCCCGCGATGTGCGAAGCTCCTGCTTTTCATATGGTTTCACTTTCTTCTATACTAGCAAGTAAATACCATAAAGTGCTGTCGACCCTACGGTAGTTCTAGGACTCACTTCCATATAAAGTGTCGCTCCGGCTGGAACATAGACTGCGTAGAAATCATTATATCCACCAATTCCACCATCAGGTGCATATACTTTTGAAGAAAGCACCCCATTTGGATATCTAATTTGATACGCAAAAGCATAATTGTATGCATCTGGATTGATAAGCGTAAAATCAACAAACTCATCAATTCCAGTGTTATTCGTCCACGAAAACCAATCTACATCACTGGAGCTTGCAAGGGGAAGCCAGGTGGGGTTGCAGGCCCCTCCACCACTAATATTACATGGAGTCAAAGGAATAGCAGTTTCTCTAGTATCACCAATTCCAATAGCAGTAGGACTGACTTCGGTAGCAAAAGCCGCCTGCGAGAAAGTCAACATACAGAGTGCAATGATAAGTACAAATAGCTTCTTAATCTTCATCAATATCCCTCCAGCTAACTGTATTAAGATGCCGGCCAGCTATCTGTATCCAATTTTACACAAGATTCCAAATGTTGGGTATGGGACGAATCTACCAAAAAGTTACATAATCTCTTAACAAGCTTATCGCATCGTGTCAGTCTGTGTCAGTCTACACACATGCACACAAATACCCCGCCCCGCCGCGCTCATCCATGAGCGTCGGCGAGGCGGGGCAGCGCCCTGCTTCAGTATCGTATAGGTCTGTTATAGGTTGTGGGCGGTCTTCAGGTGCGACACTTCCGCAGCCGACAGACCGGTCAATGCGACGACAACCATGCTGTGCATGCGCTGCTTCAGCATCTTTACCGCCAAGCGCTCCTGCTCCCTGCGGTCGCTGTCATCCTGCAGCAGCGATTCATCCTCGCCGCAGCCGACCGGCTGGCTGGCATCCCAAGTCATGCTTACTCCTCCTCCGCATCCTTGCGTCTATACATCCATGAAGCCGATATGGCCGAGCATCCGTTTGATCATGACGACCGCCTGGGCGCGTGTTGCGTCCGAGCGCGGACTAACCGTATCGGCCGTCATGCCGTTGATGATGCCGGCATCGACCGCACGCGCCAGATCATCGCGGGCCCACGGCGCTACATTGCCGGAGTCCTTGAACCGCGACAGATACGTGCCGCTGCTCTGCGAGAGATCGATGCGGACACCGGCGGTTCCGGCGGCCCGGATCATCATCGCTGCCATCTCCTGACGGGTGATCGACTGCTCCGCCCGGAAGGTCCCGTCCGGCAGACCTTCGACGATCCCGGCCTTGCTGACGGCGCCGATGTAGGCGGCCATCGTCGAGCCTGTATTGACGTCGCTGAAGCGGCTCGCAGCCGCTTTGTCGCCGGAGAGACCGAGGCCTCTGGCGATGAAGACGGCAAACTCGCCCCGGGTCACCGCTCTGTTGGGATCGAAGGTCGTCACTGTACGTCCCTCGGCGACGAACTTGTTGGCCAGCATCAGGATATCGTTGCGTCCCCAGTGGTTGGCCAGATCGCTGTAGTCCTGCAGCCCATTGATCACGGCATAGGCGCTGTTGCCTTTGCGCATATAGCTGATCGTAGTGGCGCCGCCGCTGCTGGTTACCTTCGTCGGTACATAGGATAACGCGTTCGTCTCCGGGTCCAGCCAGACGGCTGCCGTCTTGCGCGGATCCAGCCCGACAGCGGTCCGTACCGTCCGGGTGATGTAGCCCGGGAAGCTCGTCACGGGCTTGTCGATGCCGCCTACCGAGGCGGACAATTCGAAGCTCATCGGACTGACCATCACCTGCGCTCTCGTGCGGCTGATCGCCGACATGAGCGCCCCTGATTCACTGGTCTGGTTGGGCTCCAGCTCGATCAGCAGCTGCCCTGACGCGCCTGCCAATTGCTCCAGCTCGCGGAAATCCAGCGAAGTCAGCGGGATCTCATAGGTCGTGTCCTTGTAGAGGACGGCAAACACGCTATCCGCCGCCAGATTCTTCGCATCCTCCAACTGGCGGAACGGCACCGCGACGATCGCCGCCATCTCGCTGCTTGGCACCGTAAACTGCACCCGCGGCTGCTGACTGCTGCCGCCGCTCCGGATCGTCTGATACGCCGATTGGATCTTGTCCGCTGCCAAGTTATAGCGCTGGACGACCCTTCCTGCCGGCGACATCGCCGAGTGCTTCGTGGCGACCGACGTTTTGATATTGATCCCGCCGCGATCCGAAGTCTCAAAATCCTCGGGCAGGATGACGCCGCCTCCACCTGAACCGCCGCCCTGGCCATTCGTCACCGGATAGTCGGTGAATGAAGCGATCGTCACACCGCCCGTGCTCTGCAGCTGCGTGCCTGATGCATTATACGTGACCGACACCGACTCGCCTGCATTGGCACTGCGGTACAGCTGCAGCGTCACTGTAGAGCCGTTGACGGATACGTTCGTGACCGTCTGGACGATGCCCTGCAGCCGGACATAGAACTGCGCCGTGCTCGGCACATAAGCCGGATTGAGCGTGTAAGGGAAGACGATCGTCAGCGTCTGTCCCTGCACATAGGCTGAGGTAATCTGCGAGTTATCGCCGCTGACGCTGCCCGCCGCCTGATTGGAGAACGGCGCCGCCGCATTGCCCGACAGATCCGTCAGCTGCGGATAGCCGCCCAGGTAGCTTACCTGTACCAGCTGACCGCTCGTCAAGGACGTGCTCAGGTTCAGGAAGACCTGTGAGCCGTTGATCTCCACGCTGCTCACCGTACGGGCTGTCCCGTCCGCCAGCACGGTGTAGTTGGCCGCAGTCGGCACAGCGCCCGGATTCAGCGCCTCATTGTACACCAGCGTCACTCTGGTTCCCGCTGCCGAGATATGCTGCAGCACTGGCGGCGTCGTATCCAGCGCATTGCGGACGCCGAAGCCGCTGAAGCTCTGAACGGCATTGCCCGAGACGTCGCGGAGCGGATAGGAGCCCACGCTATAATTGACCGTCACGGACTGCCCATCCGTGATCGGCGAGCTGAGGGTGATCAGCAGCTGCGTGCCGCTCGTCGAGACGGACGCGATGCTCCGGTACCCGCCGCCCGCATACACGGTGAACTGACCGGCGCCGCTGCTCGACAGAGAGGCAAGCCGCTCATTGAAGGTGATCTGAATCAGCGAGCCGCTGACGGTGCCGCTCGTCGGACGCGGCAGTGTCGTCGATTGGGTGTTGCTGACGACTGTACCGTTCAGACCGGCTGCCTGGTTCCCCGACAGATCCTGGATCGGTCTGGTCCCTTTCGTATAGGACACCTTCACCTCTTGTCCGAACACTACGCCGCTCTGCAGCGTCAGGGTCACTGTCGTCCCCTCCACGGCTACGGCCGTCACGGTGCGCGGCGTATTGCTGACCGTCACATGGAAGTTGGCCGGCGAGGGTACAGAAGCCGGGTCGAGCTCTTTGTTGTACGTCAGGATGATGCGCGTGCCGCCGGTCATCTCGGACTTGCTCAGCTGCGGCAGCGCCGTGTCGGAGCTGACGGTCCGGAAGGCCCAGCGGTATTCATTGAGGATGCCGCCAAAGTTATTGCCCGCGATATCCTGCACCGCGCCTTCCTCCATCTCGACATAATACGACGTATTGACCCGCATCGGATCATTGGCCGGTACCGTCAGGATGAGACGGCGGTTGTTGTCCGGGTCGATCTCCACCGCTGGCGTAATCGACGGCGCAACGTTGCTGCTGCCGGCGCCGCGGATGAGGATCCGCCCCGTGCCGAGCTGGATCGGTTCATTGAAGGTCGCCGTCAGCCTGCCTGTCCGCGGGACATTCGTCGCGCCATTGTCAGGGGACAGACTGGAGATCGCCGGCGGCGTCGTATCCTGAGTGACCGAGAACCGCCAGGTGGTCTGGTCGGTATCCGGAATACCCGCGTAATTGTTGCCTGCGGCATCGCGGAACGCCTGACCGCCGACCTGTACATAATAGGAGGTGTTATTGACGTACTGGACGTTCGGCGTGATCAGGATCTTGTCCGTGCCGCCACCGGTAACCTGGCTGGAGGTGACCGGTATGGATGTCAGAACGGCATGGTTCTGGCGGTTGCGGATGACGATATTGCCGCTGCCAGGATAGACCGGCTCACTGAATTTCATCTCCAGCCGGGTATTCAGTGCCGTCACGGTGCCGCTATTGTGCGCCGCAGAAGGCGACAGCTCGGTCACTCTCGGCGGGATCGTGTCCATGCCCGGGAACGTCGAGAAGTTCCACTGCGTCGCGTCCGTGATGCCCTGGAAGGCCACCGCAGGATTGCTGGCGCTGACGAATGCGCCCTGGTCCACAAGTACATAATAGGCTTGATTGATGGTGAGATTCGGGTTGGTCACCCGAACCACGCGGGAATCATTGACGTCGATAGAGACAAGATTGCTGGTCGCCACATTATATTCCCGTACCGTCGCATTATTGGAGACGTTCTTGATGACGATCGTCCCGGTCCCTTTGGCCACTGGCTGATCAAATGTCATCTGCAGTGCCGTCAGGGAGCTGACACCTGTCGCATCATCCGGAGGCGACAGTGCAGGCATCGCCATCGGCGGGCCGGATGTGCTGAAGGTCCAGTTACTAAGACCTGTATAGCTGTTGCCAGAAGCGTCTCTAAAAGCGCCGCTGCTGACCGATACGCGATAGCTGCTGCTGGGCGCAAGCGGTGTCGACGGCGTAATTGTGATCGTGCTGCTGCCGCTGCCTCGGATGTTGGTCGTCGTGACGCCGATCAGCTCCGTATCTACGACTGTGCCGTTCTGATTCAGACGCTGAATCGTCACATTGCCGCTGGAGGCATACACCGTCTCGTCAAACTCCAGCTGAAGGGAACCGCCCATCTCGATGATGCCGCTTTGCGCAGGGTACCGGTCGATTAGCACCGGCGCCCGGTTATCCACTGCAGTCACTGTGAAATTCCAGACGGTTGCATCAGAGATCCCGGCGTAGTTTTGCCCATTCGCATTACGAAAGGCGCCTGGATCAATAAGGATGTAATATTCTGTGTTCAATTGCAGCGTGCTCGAAGCAGGCCGGATTCGCACCTGCCGGTCCGATCCGATCGTTACGGCTGAGCTCGTCGCGACGACGAAGCTCTCCGCTATCGAGTTGTCCGCTACTCTGCGGATCGTCACAGCCGCCGACCCTGTGCCTCTGACGACATTCTCGTCAAATTGCAGCTGCAGCACCGCATTGGGCGATACATTCGTTGCATTGTCGTTTGGAGAGGTGGCAAACAATAACGGGCCGTTCGGCCCCGCTTGGGCGATTGATGTGGTAGAAGGCAGACCGGTTGATACAAGCTGTACGATCATGATGGCTGCCAGAAGGATGGATATCATTTTGCAAGTCCGCAACACTTCAGCTTCACTCCCCAAAATTGTCAGGTACATATATCTTCGGTCGATTCGGACGGGAAGTTTAGGGAATTGGCTAAAACAGGGGATTGTAAAATCTGCAGTGGATAACGCAGCCCTCGGGAAGTGGTATCAAGCGGAGCTGGATATGAAAAAAAGCCGCCCGTAAGCCGGGCGGCTCTGTGAACAGGGACTGGATTAGGCCAAAGCGTCAGCCTTGAGCTTGTCCGCTTTGTCGACGCGCTCCCAAGGGAGGTCGATGTCGGTGCGGCCAAAATGACCGTACGCAGCAGTCTGGCTGTAGATCGGGCGGCGCAGGTCCAGCATCTTGATGATGCCGGCAGGACGCAGGTCAAAGTTGTTGCGGATCACTTCAACCAGTGTTTCTTCGGCTACCTTACCGGTACCGTAAGTATCGACATTGATGGAGACAGGGTTGGCTACGCCGATCGCATAAGCCAGCTGGATCTCGCATTTGTCGGCCAGGCCGGCTGCGATGATGTTCTTGGCCACATAGCGGGCAGCGTAAGCGGCGGAACGGTCAACCTTTGTCGGATCCTTGCCGGAGAATGCGCCGCCGCCATGGCGGGCGTAGCCGCCGTACGTATCGACGATGATCTTGCGGCCTGTCAGACCGGCATCCCCTTGCGGACCGCCGATGACGAAGCGTCCTGTAGGATTGATATAGTACTTGGTGTCCGCATCCAGCCACTCTTCCGGTACGACAGGCTTGATGACGTGCTCGCGGATATCCTGCTGGATCTGCTCCAGCGTGACTTCCTCGGCATGCTGGGTCGAGACGACGATCGCATCGACGCGGACCGGCTTGCCGTCCTGGTATTCGATCGTCACTTGCGTCTTGCCGTCCGGACGCAGGTAGTCCAGCGTACCGTCTTTGCGCACCTCGGCGAGGCGGCGGGAGATGCGGTGCGACAGCGCGATCGGCAGCGGCATCAGCTCCGGCGTCTCGTTGGTGGCGAAGCCGAACATCAGGCCCTGGTCTCCAGCGCCGATATCTTCATTCTCCTCACGGATATTCTTGCCGTCCCGCGTCTCTATCGCCGCATTGACACCTTGCGCGATATCGGCAGACTGTTCATTGAGCGAAGTCAACACAGCACATGTGCTGTAGTCGAACCCGTACTTGGCACGCGTGTAGCCGATATCCTTCACCGTACGGCGTACGATCGCCGGGATATCGACATAATCCGCACGGCTGCTGATCTCGCCGATCACGAGCACCAGACCCGTAGCTACCGAGACTTCGCACGCTACGCGCGCATGCGGATCCACTTCCAGAAATGCATCGAGTACCGCATCGGAGATCTGGTCACAGATCTTGTCCGGGTGTCCCTCCGTTACCGACTCCGATGTGAACAAATGGCGTCCTTTAATTGACATCCGTATCAACCTCCTAAAACCTTCGTATAATAAGTCCATAGGTGCAGAATCTCTCGTCCCCTTGGACGAAGAAAAACCAAAAAATCTGCTTATTCAAAAAATGAACCTTTTCCATATAGGAAAAGGTTGTTATACAACACTTTCTAGGACAGTATGATACCGGATATGCCGCTAGATGTCAACGAGAACCCCTTAACACTTCCTCGGCTTGGGCGATCAGACGCCGCGTGATGCCGCCGCCTACCGCACCGGCTTCGCGGGTGGCCAGGTGGGACCAGGACTCCTTGGCATGATAGGCGCCTTGAGCGCTGCCGGCCTCGCCCAGATCTCCGGCAAATTCGGCATCCAGACCTTCGGCTCCAGTGGTCGGGCGGTAGCCGCTGCCGACCTGCAGGCCGAGTTCTACGGCGACTTCGTATTTCATCCGGTACAGCGCTTGTTTGCAGGCAGGGACGACAATTTTGTTACTGCGATTGGACATGATCTGCACCTCCATCGGTTGATGTAGATAGTATATGGAGACACAACTGCGGCCAAGCATATAACATGTTGTCAATCCCGGCAAAATGTACTACTTGATCGTATAGCCGCCCGTCACCAGGACGACCAGCTGGTTCTTGTTGACCGTAGGGTCCGGTACAATGCCCCGGCCATCGCGGGGGAACAGCAGCAAGTGGTTGCGCGGCACGGCTTGTCCGTTCTTGATGTCTTTGCCCTCCGTCACATCGGAGATGCCGTCGACATCCTGACTGTAAGCCAGGGCGTTGCCAGCCCGGACGACGAATTGCGCCCCTTGGTCGGCGATCAATGTCTTGCCGATCGGTACAGTGACGACTTCTACCTGGGAGCCGGTTTCTCCAGGTGTCGTCGGTGGAGGCGTCGTGCCTCCACCGCCTGAGCCGCCTTGTCCCAGCGCCGCAGCGATCTGTTGATCGACGTAGCTCTTCGTGACCACCGGATCCTGGGTTGAGCCCGGCTTCAAGGCATTGCCTTCAGCTTGCGTAGTTAATGTAGCACCTATGATAATTCCTACTCCTAAGGTCACTGTCCCCAAAACAATTTTAGTCTTCTTCATTTTTACTCCTTTCAACTATTTTATGGATTGTTTACAAACCATTTCATATCTCGAGAAGCCATAAGAAATTTCTGATTACCAGCTTTCAAGTAAATCTTCAAATTAAAATCGGTATATTTCTCAAGTTTACTTGTCAGATTTGTATCCATAAATAAAATTGATTTCTTAACTGCTAAACCTTCAACAATGTAATCGGCATCCTCTTTATCTGTCAAGAATATTTCTTTAGTAAATACACGATTGAGCTTATCTAAATTTTGAAACTCGAATACAAGTGACAAATCATCTGGCAGGTGTCGATAATCGATGGATTTTTCCAAATCATATTTCAAATCAAGATTTATACCATTTACACTGGAACCATCGGTATTGAGATAAGTTTGTAAATCGTAAATATTCATTGTGTGTCCTGCAAATAGAAGTTCTTTTAGTTCATTTTTAACTAGCAAAGGTTTAGTTGATGCTTTTAGCATTCGAACATTAACTACACCATCAGCAGATTCTTCACCGCTAATGATTTTGTTGTCCTTAACACCATAACCAATGAGTAATTTTAATTCCTTGTCAGCAACACCTTTTGGAACAGTTCCCCATGCATGCATAAGCATGCTATCTTTTGCCCCAAGTAGTGCTTTGGTTTTGCTCACAACCAAAGGAAAGACTTCATTCGATTCCGTTTGTACGTACATTATAAACTGGGGGGGTGCTAGTTCTCGCAATTCAGCAGAGTCGACTTTTACCTCTACGTAAATTCTATCTTGACCTTTACCCTCTTCTAACATAATCTGTCCAACTTCTGCTGTGCTTTTCAATCCTGCTAATTGAAAATTCAGTTTAGAACTGTTACTAGCTCCATATTGATTCCTAATAAGAGAGCTTAATTGCCCCACCAGTTTCTTTTGGTCACCGACCTTTTCGTAAATGACTGCTCTAATCTGTCCTAATTTTGTATTATATGGAACTTGAGTATATGCATAAATCGCACCGTTTTGATTAGATTGCAATTGAACATTTGGCTCAACAGCAAGGAAGGAAAGACTCTCATCCGTTAATTTTACGTTGTCTGAATACAGATCCATCACTAAATTAGGCTGCTTTACTGCTTTGCTTGACAGATTGGTCAATTGCAATTCAACAGCTAGAGAATCTTGTGATTGCCAAGGCAACCTTTGAACATTCCCAATTTGAAGATGAAGAGCATTATATTCAATAATATTTGATGCAGAGCTCAGTCTCTCAACAGTTGGTATTTTGTAAGTCCCTACCACCTTGGTAGAGGTTTCATCTTTATATTTAAATTGCATAGATAAATCTTTAATCGAGTCTAGTTTATCTAATTCAGTGGAAAGATTCAATACAGTATTTCCCTTAGCAGGAAGTGTGGTTAAATTTGACTCCTCAAGTTTTAGCACTTGGACATTTTTAGAATGTACTAGCTGATACTCTGTATTGGTAAGGTTAAATTCTTTATTGCTGTTGTTGTTTATGTCAAATGTCAAATAAAGTTTGCCTGAATTACCTTCCGGGATAATGATAGCAGAAGAAAGCAGCGTAGTTAATTCAGTTGAGTTGATGCTCACTTTATGTGATGCTTCATATTCCACAGTTTCTGCCACTGCCGCTACCTCTGGTTTTGCTGAGGGCATTTTAAAAGAAGCAAGTGGAACATTAATTTTATCTGTTTCCTCAAGCTGTGTTATCACTAGCCGTAAGTTATTATTATAAGCATTCACCGGTATAGAGCTTTTAATCGTGACAATTTGCCTTTCTTTAGACTGAATCTTAATGTCCTTAAGAGATTCATCATCTACTGAATACATGGCGTTGTTGTTGGATAAGATCATAAATTTCAAGCTATCCAGACTAATACTTCGATTTCCAACATTCTCTAATAAAAAGGAAAGACTTAAATGATAAAACCGTTCGTCTTTCGTATACGTGACCCCCTTGATAGCGGATTTCAACTTGGAATTATTAATTACAACATATTTTGGTTCAAATGGCGTAGCGCTATTGGTATAGGTACCTGGAATCTTTATTGATCCTATAAATCGTTCGTAGTTCGGTGCATCAAAGTCCCAACGGATCATTTGGATCTGAAAATCACTCAACTTCGCACCCTGCGTTACTTTTGAATAATATGTAAGTTCGACAGCTCCCTTAGCCGGTACATTATTTTTAGTTTTATCCTTTGTAACTAATTGTGTCTTAAGCACTTGTCCACTATTTGTTTTAAGTTTGACCCAGTAGTCAAGTAAAGACAAGGTTTTGCTGCTGTAATTATTGAAGATTAAGGTGTAAGTAAAGTAGGTTCCACTTTCTTCAGTTAGAATATCCACGTGACGAACAGACACATAGCTTCCATTTCCTATGTACAATGATTCAAGTTTTGTTGGAGAGGCCTCTACTAAAGATGAAGCCATTAAAGATGTAAATAAAGTCATGATAAGCGCTAGAACTATTCGGCTTTTTAAAATCTTGGTCATTAATCTCATACCTCCTAAGTTGTTCATTTTTGATATTAATTAGACGTTTTTCAGCGGGATTTGTTTCATTAAAACAAAAAAAAGATGGGCTTAAAAGCCCATCTTTTTTCACTAATATTTAGCTCGGTGCAACTACAGTAATTACCAACTGTACATTGTGTCCAGCGGAATCAACTGCATTGATGTAGACTTTAGTACCAACTTCAGGAGTTCCAGTGATAGTAACAACACCAGCGTTAGTGATACTAGTGGTCAACGATCCTTGATCATCACTGATCGAGTAAGCAGTAGGAATCAAAGATTTAACACCGTACTGATCGTTAACTACAAAGTACACAACTGGAATGTTAGCAGCAGCTCTTTCAGCAGTTACGGAAATGTTTGCACCGTCCAGGCTTGTCAGCTCAGCAGGTGTCAATGATACAGTGTGAGCAGCAAGTTCACGGTCTCCGTCAAATCCAGCAGCACCTTCAGATTTGAATGCTTTCAGAGAAGCAGCAGTTGGAGTTGCTTTTTGTACAGTAACTGTACCAGTAACAACTTGGAACGAACCGTTAGGATTTTGGACTGTAGCTTGCAGAGCTACTTCTTTAGTCTCTGCACTATCAGCCCAACGCTTACCGATTACTTTGTTTCCATCGATTAATACGTTACCCAGGTTAGATCCAGTAGCAACGATGGATTGTACGTAAGAGGAAGGAATAGCAACAGGGTTACCAGAAGCATCTGTAGCTACAATTTCAAGAGTCTTAGCAAAGCTTGAACCTGGCGTTTGAGCACCAAACGCTTGGGCAGTTGCAGCAGTTGCGTAATCATTTACGGATTCTTCAGCAGCTGCGTAAACAGTAAGGTCCTCTTTGAACTTGTAGTTAAACGTAGCAGTCGACTCAGCAACATAAATGTTAACTGTTCTCGTTTGAATCAGGTTACCATTGTTGCGCAGTTCGATTGTGATTGTAGCGGATCCGCCAGCAGTCACACCATTCAGTTTAACACCATCATTGATCAATTGCGATGGAGTTGGAGTTGGGTTAGAAACAGTTACTGCTGCGTTGTTGCTTGCAACAGAGAAAGTGTGGTTAGCAAATCTGTTCGAGTTATGAGCAATTTCGCCACCATATTGATCGGTTACTTTAGCTTTCAAAGTTGCTTCTTGACCTGCAACCAATACATTAGCAGTTACAGTTGTAGTGAATGCTGTAGGATTAGCAGCATCTTGAACATTGGCAACGAAAGTTGTCAATTTGCTCGAGTTGTTGTTAGTAATAGTGATTGTCGCAGTACCTCTAGTAATACCAGTAACTCTGAGAGACTTGCCATCAGCTGTGAAAGAAGCATTAGCTACAGAGTTATTAGAAGTACCCAGAGAGAATTGACCAATAGCATTTGCAAAACGTGCAGCTGGGATGACAGCGCCATATTGATCATAAACAGTAACCGGGATATCTACAGATGCACCAGCAGTCAGCGTTTGGGGTTGAGCTCCCAGTACGATGCTGTCAGTAGTGGATACGCCAGCGATAGAAATATCTTTAACAATTACTTTACTTACTGCAGACAGAGTAGCGATCAATTTAACATTGCCGGATTTGTTTGCAGCAATTTTAACAAACAACTTTCCGTCTTCGACTTTCAGACCAGTAATAACGTCTGCTTTATCGGTAGTGAAGTTCACACCGTTAACAGCAAATGCGCCTGGTGCTGCTTCAGCAGCGTTGTCGAAAGTAACTGTGTTTCCAGCGCCGTCTTTCAAAGTGTAAGGCAACTCATAGAAAACAGCAGTAGTTTTTTCATTCAACGCAGTTTCGTTAGCAGGAAGTACAATGTTTCCGAAAGTCAGTTCAGACATCGCAGCATCAGATACTACCAAGGTAGCCGAAACAACTACGCTAGCGTTATTAGTGTTAACGCCAGTTACAACCAATTGGTCACCAGTTCTAACAAGACCAGCATCATTAGTGTTAACTGTGAAACCACCAGCGTTAGCCACTGCAGGTACGTTAACACTCAAAGTTCTGTTGAATACAGTCCAGTTGAAGTTATTACCTTGAACAGTGCTCATAACTTCACCGTACTGGTTCAGACCTTCTACACGAACTTGTGCATTTGCAGTATTAGGCTTAACTGTTGTGTTAGCCAGACGTGCAGATGTCAGAGTCTCAGCAGTCACGGTCAGTTCAAAGCTAGTTTGGCTAATTTCGCTGATTCCAGCTACGTTAACAGTGTAAGTGCCAGCAACCAGGTTGTTGTTGCTAACAGTAGTCAGCGTAGCAACTTTTTTCTCATCATCCCAAGTTGTTGTAACAGGGATATTTTGCGAACCCAGAGTTACTGTGAATGTAGCAGTCTCAGTAATTGCTCTGTTGAATTTAACTTCGAATTTTTTAGCACCAGCCACCGAAGCTTCAACTTGTGCTTGAGTCAGTGTTACAGATACTACGAAGTCAACGCCTTTGTAAGGTACTGTTACGTTAGTAGCTTGGTTAGGAACCAGAGCAGTAGCCAGTTCAACTTCAACTACTTCTTCAGTTGTTCCGTCGGTGAATGTTACTTCGATGTTGTTCGCATCGATAACTTCAACGCCAGCAACTTCATTGTTTACCAGTACGTATACAGTATAAGCATTGTTTACAAGAACAGAACGCAGAGCGTTTGCTTTGTAGTTAGGACCTTCGATTGGCAGCCCAGCTCCGATAGCAGCAACGATGTAACCTTCTGCCCACGGGCTGTAAGTGCCTGTCAGGTTGCCAGTTTGCTCACCCAGTCCAAGTGCACGTGCCAGTACGATAGCCAGTTGTTCTACCGTTACTCTACCGTTAGGATCAAAACGGTTCAGGCCTACGCCTTCCATCAAGCCAGCAGCTGTTACAGCGCCGATGTACTCAGCAGCCCAGTGGGTTCCAGGTACGTCAGTGTAAGTATTCGCGGAAGGGTTAGAAGGCGCTTCAGTCAGCAGTGCGAGTACTTTGGAGAACTCTGCACGAGTCATTTCGCGGTTGAGGCCAGGATCATTATTTGGCGGGTAGCCTTCAAAGATGCCAGCTTCTCTCAGGATATCAAAGCGATCCTGAGGTGTTTCAGCTGCGGACGCTACGGCAGCAAACATGGAGAACACCATAGCGATGGCCAAAAGCAACGATAAACTTTTTTTCATAACCTTTTGTTCATCTCCTCTAAAATGTTTCGGTTGTTGAGAGTCTTGTCTTGCAATGTGATGGCTCGTATCCCTCATCGGCCGATTCACCCCCTTCCCAGAGTTGAGCGCGATATAGTAAAGAAAGTCTGCGTGGCATGCTCTAATACATTATGTAAGATCATGTCGCAGAAACTTGTAAACTAGCGTAGAAAAATATGGTAGAAACGCATGCCACTAGAACATTATACAATGGGCACTCCCTACCGTAAAGCACATTTTCTGAAATCGTGCTCCGGAGCCTCTTGCTTGCGACTCCATGTATATAAACGCACGGTTTTCGGAAAAGTTGCGAATCTCATAAAAAAAGTTTGAAGTTTTTTTAATCGTTCAAGCCGTGTTCAAAACTATGTAACAATTGGCTGGTTTCGCTACAGCTGGCAAGGTCTCACAATATGTATGCTGTCGAAACCTAGTATAGCTTGTTACCCGCATTTCGTCATTGAGAAACATTTACCAACGGATTAAAAATCCGCCAGTTGTGCCAATGCCTCAGAAACCGGATTAGAACTCTATTAGTCTCTTTCTAAGAGAGTCATTTGAGAGTTCTCATTTTTGCACACGGTTTTGTGATTATACCTCATTTTGACAGGTGAATGCAACAAGCGGCCATCCCCTGCGGGACAACCGCTTGCTGCAAGCCGGATTACTGCGTATACAGCCTTGGCAGCTTCTTCTGATCGGCCATGACCTTGGCGATGATGATCGCCGCGTCGCTGCGCAGCAGTCTCGCCTTCGGCTGGAACACATTGCCCCGGGACGGATCGTTGATGTCCACAGGCGCGCCCTGGATGAACGCCTTCTTCTGGATCGCAAGGACCGACGGAGCCGCATAGAAGTCCATCGCTCCCTCGTCCCGGAAGGCCTTCTGGAGGTCGCTGCGAACTTTGGACGCATTGGTCTCCAGCTTCAGGTTGAGCGCCTTGGCGAGCATCACAGCAGCGTCCTGGCGGACGATCGGCGACTCCGGATCGAAGGCGCGCGGACGGGTGCCGCGGACGAAGCCGGAACGCGCCGCTGTCTCGATATAGCGGTAATCCCAGATGGCATTCAGATTGATGGCATTGCCCATGTTCGGCACATCGTCGAAGTGGTTGTTGCCGTCATAGCTGAGCGGCATCTCCAGCGCCCGGACGATCATGCGGGCAAACTCGGCACGGGTCACGTACTGGTCGCCGCCGAACATCCCGCTCGGGTCGACCGCGTTCATGACGCCCTTGGTGAACACAGCCTCCATCGCCTCGCGGCCGTATGGATGGTCGGTGATGTCGTTGAAGCCATAACTGAGCTTGGCCACGGTATAGTAGCCGAATTTGTCGAACGGTACCGTGATCGTGTTCTTGCGGTCGTCGACGACGCCGCCGATGTTCTCCCACTGCTGGGTGAACGCATCGAACCGGAACACCGTTACCATCGTCCCTGCGCCCTGACGGATCGTAGGATCGTAGGCCAGCGTCAGTGTACCGCGCTTGGACGGTACCAGCTCACGGTCATTGGCGCGGGCGTAATAATACTGCTTCGAGACGCCTTGCTCCCTGGAGAACGGATACGGGTCCACACCTGTCGCGATCGGGTCGTAGACGTTTGGCGTCGTCGCATCATCTGCCTGTCCCGGATCGATCCAATACACCGGACTGGACTTGATATAGCGCTGCGGGAAGCTCGCGGCGAATAGAACCCGGCCCATCGACAGGTCGAGGTCATAGTTGGCCGGCACAGATTCGAAGTCGTGACGGTCGACTACGCCGTCCACCGGGTTGGCAATCGCGAACAGCAGGTTGTGGCCGCTGTACACCTGGCCTTTCAGGTTGTCCGGCACGTTGTAGTCTGTACGGATCAGATTGGTTCCGCGGTCAAAGCTGAGCGTCAGCCCGTTATCGAACAGCTTGTGCGAGTTTTTCATCTGTTCCATGATCTGATGCCCGGGGATCGACTCCGGTACGTATTTCACGTTGAAGTAATCCTTGATCTCGTCATTGCCCCGGCGGATGATCAGATCCATACGGGTGTCGCGACCTGCGCGAAGGCCGGTGACGACTACGCTGAACGCATCGATCAAGCGCGGCTGTCCGTCCTCCATGCGGCTGTAATCGCGGTAGACGATCTTGCGCGCTTCCTGTTTATTCACATTGAGGCTCTCTGCACCCGGCGAAGCAATGATCACCTCGACGAAGTTCTGATTCAGCACCCGCTTCTCCAGGACCGGCGCCAGGATGGTGTACGGGATCGTCGTCGGATTGATCTCCAGACGATACGTCGCTCGCGGTCCGGTCTCGCCGCTGTTGAAGACAGTGATGTTGTAGACCTTCGGACTCCCGTCCGTCGGCAGTTGCTGGTTCGGCAGGAGGAAAGAGAAGCTCTCGGTCTCCGTATGGTATTGCACCGTCAGCCCGGGCACATTTACCGCGCCGCTGACCGGCTCATTGTCTTCGTTCTGGTTGGGCGAGCGAACGATCAGCGTATTCTCCAGCGACCAGTTGATATCCGGTTCCCCGGCGGTACTGATGCGGAGCATGTAGTTTCTGCGGTCGGCTCCCATCGTGCTAAGCTTTGAGCTGATGTTAGTCAGCGTCTTGCCGAGATCGATGAAGTCAAACGTGCCGTAGATATTCATCTCCGCTTCCTTGGTCGTATAGATATTGCCCGACATCGGGAACTTCGGATCATTCGGCAGAGGGACATTCAGACCGATACTATACGGATAGACGCCGTCCGTATTGTTCGCCGGGATCTCCGGCAGATTGGTCGGCACCAGCGTCAGCTTCATGTTGCGCTCGTAGTTGTTTCTGGCCGTGCGGAACACAAAGCGGATGTTGTTGTCCCCGGATTTGAACAGCGCGTTAAATGCCTTCTCCTCTTCCCCCGTCTTCAATCTGAACTTGGCGCGGTTCGTACCGGCAGCCGCATCCTGCTGCAGCAGGATATGCGTATTGTTCACATAAAGGAACACGGTCTGCGGCTCGATCGGCGGCCCCGGTACCGTCTCATAGACGATATCATTGGGGTTCGGAACATTCAGCAGCTCGCCCCGGAAGTAATCCAGCAAGTTGGTGATGAGGGCTGCTTGACCGTCACTGTTCTGCAGCGTGGTGTCGTAGTATTCCGACATCGTATCCTGCAGCTTCGTGAAGCTGACATACGGTCCATATAGCAAAGTG
This sequence comes from Paenibacillus jepli, assembly GCF_047238105.1. Taxonomy (NCBI): domain Bacteria; kingdom Bacillati; phylum Bacillota; class Bacilli; order Caryophanales; family Paenibacillaceae; genus Paenibacillus; species Paenibacillus jepli. Next base: position 4,321,785 of record NZ_JBDFMD010000001.1, on the reverse strand, counting down.
ATAGGTGCAGGATAGACCGCAGCCGATGTATTGGTTACATCAGCAGTGTTAAGCTTGAAGTTGATCGTCTGCTGTCCGGCAGACGGCAGCTTGCGGATCTCCAGAAACACCCGGAGGAACCGCTGTTCGACGCCGTCCACATTGCGTTGGGTGACGTAGCTGACATCCGGACGCTGCACATAGCTGAATGGCAGAGTCGTATTGATGTCGCCTGTGGGATCACCGTTCGTATGGTTCCTGCCTGCCGCATCCCTCACGCTGTCGATCCGCAGCAGATTGTTCGGCGGGGTGGCCCAGTTCTCGAAATTGCCGATCAGCACCTCTACACCCATCGGCAGCGAGAAGATATCGGCATTCTCAATATCGGAGCCCTGCATGCTCTCCAACTGACCGTTGGTGGTGCTGCTGGAATAGCCCGGCAGATAGTTGATGTCCTCGATATAGGCCAGCCCGCTGTCGCGCAGTGTAAAGGAGAAGATCTCGGACAGATCCGTCCCCGCAGGCACGCGGACCCGGTTCATCCCCTGGAACTGGATGGTGTGCCGTTTGTCGAACTCCAGAGCGGACGTCGAGAGATCGATCGAGTAGTTCAAGGTCATGAAGCGGTCGTTCGGCGTCAGCACATAGCCTGCCGGTTCGATGTCGATGGGAGCCGGAACCGCCGCGAACGCGCCGTTGTCCAGTCTGTATTGAAGCGCAGCCGATGCCAGATCCGTAGGACTCGGCGTATGCGTGCCTGTGGTCTGGTCATACACAACCGGCACGATGACCTTGCCTTCCAGCCTCAAGTTGGTATTAGGCACAGAGAAGTTTGGACCGTTCTCCACCGTAGCGGAGGATCCATTACTATGCTTCAGATTGAGGTCGAAGAACGTCACGGTGCCGTTATAGAACGCGATGTCTCTTGTCGTTTCAACCATATTGTTATTGTTGAACACGCGGATCGTGACTGTATTCTTGCCTTTGACGATGTTGACCGGCGCAGCTACGAAGTTCCAGTCGTTGATGCTGTTGACGGAATACGTATAGCTCCGGTTGTTGACGATGACGGTCACACGCTCCGCATTGGGCGCTTTGCCGCTGATGCTGATGTCGGCGCTTGCTCTGCCTTGGGATGGTGTCGAATGCACGACAGTCGTGCCTTCTTCCTTGATCTCGAACTGCTGACCGTCCAGGCTCGCCATCAGGTTGAACAGCGTCGGGCTGTTGCGGTACTCGATGTAGATCGAATCCGACACCTGCGTGCTGCCTTGCGTGCCTTTGAACGTGATCTGGTTCAGCCCCGGATACAGCTGGACGTTGTGGATCGAGATGCTGCTGCCGCTGAGCGAGATGTTGCTCGTCTGGTTCTCGTTCCTGTTCGTCGTATGGGGAACGCCGTTCACCATCTGGATCACGCTGTACGTGATTGTGCTGCCGATGACGTTGTTGATCGTGCCGTTCAGCGTGACCCGTTCATTGGTGGTCACTCTGGCATTGTTGGCTGCATACTGCTCATTGGGGAAGAAAAAGTTGCGTGACGTATTGGCTTCGGCCTGATTGCCGTAGATCGGCGCCATCGTGACCAATAGCGCCACGGCCAGCAGGACGGTAAGTGCTTTTCTAAACATGGGGTCCTCCTTAGAAAGTATGATATAAGAGCTAATCGTATCAGATGCGTGCGGATGCTCACGTCATATCCCGGATCGAGTCATTCGGTTCAACAACGGGTCGGAAAAGATCGTATCGCGTTCCCCCTCTGCCTGCTTCTCGCCTGGTTGCCCCGCGTACAGGTACTGTATCTATGTTTATCGGTTAAGGGTGGGTTGTTTTTTAGGATGGTGTGGAAAAAGAAATCGCTTAAGGTGAAACGGCTGTCGCCGTCCTTTGGCAGCGCAGCAAGTTTCATTCCGGAGAATGGTGCGACGCTGCAAGAGCAGACAACCACTTGCAGCGTCGCACCATTCTAAGCTGATATAGGAGTGAAACATATAATTTCTTATAATTCAAAGAAAGTCGTGCCTCCCCCTCTCCTCTGTAACCCCTATGCTCACAGAGAGCGGAATGGTCTTGCCGAGAAGAACGGCACGATATAAGAAAATGTCGCCGACTCCCCGGGCAGCCGATATGATCACTGGCACTCTTGTCGCTTCGAACCCGCAAAGAGGATAATGCAAAAGCCGTCCCGGTCAGGACCTCGACCGGGACGGCTTTTTTGTTGCCAACTTGGAACTATCGTGTCGTCTGAAGCAACTCGCGCGCCTGATCGGTTAGCTCATAATAGTGGTGTCTTCGTGTGCCGCTTCCCACGGGAAGAATCAGTTGCTTGTCCAGCATCGCACGAAGAACATCTCTGCTGCCCTTGGCACTGTACTTTAAGCATTCCGCAACATCTCTGTTACTGATTTTCCGATTCATTCGACTCATGTGACGCAGCAACTCCCGCTCCTGCACGCTGAGCGCCATGAAAGCTGCCGGAGCATTTGATCCGAGTTTGCCAAGCATGGTATAGAGGAATCTCTGACAAACCTCCGTGTTTTTCTCCAACTCATCGTATGTGAACGGGAGGTAGATATAACCTTTCAAAACCATACTCCGGATCCGCATCCGCTCAAAAGTAAAACGATCTCTGCTGATTATTTCTGCATGGACCACATATCCCTCGCACTCAAAGGCGATGCCTAGCGGCTCATAGAAGATATCAATAAAGATTCTCACATTGTTGATGCTCAATATTTCATACTCCAGATGAAATCCTTCAAACGATTTAAAGACACGCCAGATGATCTGCAACAATCGCTTCTCGCCCGGGCCTATCTTTTCGAGCCGCTCCCGTCTTGCCCCTGTTGCATTAAGCTTCTGCTGTTGTAAGAATTGTTCGTATGCCTGCTCAAACTGATCCATACCAATCCCCTCCTAAGCTTGAGTGCACAAAAAAAGCCGCAAGTCTCCGAAGAAACAAGCGGCGTGTGCTTCACGCGTATACGTTTATGATTTGATTCCATCTTACTAAATCTGCTGGTAATACTCAATCTATTTTTCAAGCAATTATTTCAAGCCACTCCGGGCTGTGTCCGCTCCAGCGAACCTTTTCTCCCTTACAGCACCTCCATCAGCCCCGCCGCACGCTCCAACGAACCTTTTCTCCCTTACAGCACCTCCACCAGCCTCGCCACACGCTCCAACGAACCTTTTCTCCCTTACAGCAACTCCACCAGCCCCGCCACACGCTCCAACGAACCTTTTCTCCCTTACAGCCTCTCCACCAGCCCTGCCACACGCTCCAACGAACCTTTTCTCCCTTACAGCACCTCCACCCGCCCCGCCGCACGCTCCAACGAACCTTTTCTCCCTTACAGCCTCTCCACCAGGCCCGCCCCATGCTCCAACGAACCTTTTCTCCCTTACAGCACCTCCACCAGCCTCGCCGCACGCTCCAGCGAACCTTTTCTCCCTTACAGCTCCTCTACCAGCCTCGCCGCACGCTCCAACGAACCTTTTCTCCCTTACAGCACCTCCACCAGCCTCGCCGCACCCCCTCGCTCCATCTCCGCATACGAAAAGGCCCCGACTCGCGCATACGAGTCGGGGCCGGAGGATAAGTGCGAGTTACTTGGTGGTGCGGGATTCGGGGCTCAGCTTCAGCAGCTTGCGCTGGATGAAGTCGATGACGGGCCGGCGCGTCTTGTCGACGATGCCGATCAGCTCGGCGCCGATCTGCAGCATGAACGTCAGCACGACGATGACCCCGAAGGTGATCCAGTTGGCCGCCGGCGACTGGACGAGCGTCGATTGGACGATCGCGCAGCAGCCGAAGAACGCAGCGATCCCGTAGATGATCAGCACTGTACGGCGGTGGCTGAAGCCCAGGTCGCGCAGACGGTGATGCAGATGACCCTTGTCCGGCGCGAAGATCGGCTTCTTGTTGATCCAGCGGCGGACGATCGCGAAGAACGTATCCGACAGCGGCACGCCGATGATCAGCAGCGGTGTCACGAACGAGACGATCGTCACCTGCTTGAAGCCGATCATCGACAGCGTCGCCAGGCAAAAGCCAAGGAATAACGAGCCCGAGTCGCCCATAAAGATCTTCGCCGGATGGAAGTTAAAGAACAGGAATCCGACAATCCCCCCGAGCAGCACGCAGCTGAGCAGGATGGTCGGCTCGAAGCCCATGACGAACGCCATGACGAGTATCGTCCCGATTGCGATGCCGGACACGCCAGCCGCCAGACCGTCCAGACCGTCGATCAGATTGATCGCGTTGGTCACGCCGACGATCCAGAAGATCGTCAGCGGGATACTGATCCAGTCGGCGATCGGCTGCATGTTGGCGCCGAACGGAATGTTCACCAGGTCGATCTTGACGCCGAAGCCGAAGACGACGACGCAGGCTGCAGCGATCTGGCCGAGCAGCTTGACCTTGGCAGACAGCTCGATGCGATCATCGAGGGCGCCCAGCAGGACGATGATCGTCCCGCCCGCCATCGTAGCGAAGATCAGATTCATATCGTAACGGCTCAGCATACCGTCCGGCACGAACGGCAGGACCGCCAGCACAGCGCCGATAAACGCCGCGTAGATGGCTAGTCCGCCCAGCCGGGGCATGATGCGCGTATGCACTTTGCGGTAATTCGGCTTATCGATCGCACCGATCTTAAAAGCAAACGTCTTGACGAGCGGCGTCAACGATAACGCCAATATGAGTGCGATGACAAAGCCCAAGATATAAATAACGCTCACAGACATCTCCAACTCCCCTTTTGTTTCTACCGGAATGAATTATACTCCGATTAAATAAGAAACTCCAACGCCATTTTTAACCGATTTTCAGCATTTTCACAGATTTTTCACGGAGTTGGATATTCTTTTGTCACGTTTTCTCGGTCACGCATCACTTTAAGCACGAATTTGGGCAGTGCCAGCATCCTGCCGATACGCGAGGGCTGGAGCATGAGCCGGTACAACCACTCGAGACCGAGACGCTGCATGAACAGCGGCGCCCGCTTCAGCTTGCCGGCGATAACGTCCAGGCTGCCGCCAATTCCCATCATGACCGGAACTCCGAGCGCCTGCTTGTGCTTGGCAATCCAGGGCTCCTGATTGTGCACCCCGCGGGCGACGAACAGCATGTCCGGATCGGCCTCGCGGATCTTTGCGATCACTTCCGCATCCTCATCATCTCCGAAGTAGCCGTGATGCGTACCGACGAACCGTACCAGCGGATACTGCTTCTGCAGACGCGCAGCAGCCTCGTCGATCACTTCCTGTGTCGTACCGAGCAGGTATACCGACCAGCGCTTCTGCTCGCCCACATGCAGCAGCTCGTGCAGCAGGTCGAACCCTGCGACCCGCTCAGCCACAGGCATGCCGACGTAGTTGGCCGCCCAGACCGCACCGGCGCCGTCTGGCACCAGCAGCTCCGCCTCGCGCATCGCTTTGTGGAATATCGGATTGTCCAGCGCTGTCATGATCATGATCGGGTTGCCCGTAATGACTTGCATCGTGCGCCGCTGCTCGATTGCCTTGGACAGATAACGCACGGTATCCTTCATATTCATTCGTGAGAAGTGCATTCCGTAGAGCGGCACCACAGGTACTTCAGCTGTCGAAGCCTCCTTGGCCGCTCCTTGCTGCTTCTCTTGGATTGGCAAACTCATGTATTGCTTTCACCTCTTCGATCCGATTGCAGCATACAACGCTCATTGTACCACGCCAATCTATTGACGCAACAGCCGCACGATTTGTTGCGCGGGCAGCAGCGCCTGACTGCGCAGGGCGCCGATCGCCTCGGCATGCTGCTGCCGCCAGGCCTCGCCATGGTCCAGCAGCTCTTCCGCTGCCGTCGCCAGCGCCTGGGGATCCAGCGCTTCGGTCGTACCGATCGCGCGCAGACCGAGCCGCCCCAGGAACTGGTCGATCTTGGGATCGTAGGACAATCCCAGCATCGGCACAGACTGGTTGGCAGCATAGATCAGCGCATGGAGCCTCATCCCGATCAGCAGTTCACAGCTGCTCACCGCCAGCAGCATCTGCTGCGGATCGTCGTCCAACGTGGCGAGCTCCGCCGTGCTGCTGCCGATGGCGCCCAGCCGTTCCATCACATACGACGATGCAGCCGCATCGTCCGGCGCATGGAACGGCAGGAAGCGCAGCCGCACCGCGCGGCTGCGGGCCAGGGCGGCCAGCGCCACCGCCGCCCGCTCCAGGTCGGCTTGATCCTTGCGCCAGAAGCGCAAGGACACGCCGACCACGGGCACGCGATCCGCGCCGACCAGCGGCTCGCTCGCCCCGACCGCTGCGGTCTCCGCCGGCAGCGGCAGAGCCATCACCGGATCGGGGACGACCTCGATCCGGGAGCGGTCCACCCCGATCCGCCCGAGCAGCTCGGCGGATTCCGGGTCCCGCACGCTCACGTAGGCGCTGCGCCGCATCACGCTACGGATCAGCGGATCCATCCAGCGCCGGCTCACCGGTCCGATGCCTTGCGAGTAGATAAAAGTCGGCTTGCCGAGCAGCTGCGCCAGCTTGAGCACGCCCGTATAATACGGGATCGTCTTCGCCCCGGTCGCATCCTGCAGCAGACTGCCGCCCCCGCTGATCAGACCGTCGCTCTCCCGGATCGCGCCCAGCACCTCGGCCGGACGCATCCGGTGCCGGGCCCGGACGCCGTACATCGCCTCTGTGGAGGCGGGATCGATAGAGAGCACGATCGGCTCGATCCGTACGCCAGCCTCCGCACCCGCAGATTCCAGCGCCAGCAGGATCGACTTCAGCACCGCTTCGTCGCCGCTGTTGCGGAAGCCATAATAACCGGAGACGACTAGACGGTACGTCTTCTTCGAGTGATCAGCGGGAATAGCCATCTGCGCCATACTCCTTCCGCAATCTGCCACGCTGCGATCATCGCCAGTCCGATCAGGGCGCCGAGTCCCAGACCAAGGACGACGCGGATGAACGAGATGTAGAGCGGGGTGTGAATATGTGCAAACGTATCTACAATAGAAAGTTGCCCAACTGCAGCTACAATTATTAGTACCCACGCCGCGCGGTATCGAAGCGCCAGGAACAGCCCGAGTAAAAATAAAGGATGGGCGAACATGAATTCTTTAAACCGCGGCCGAACGCCGAACGTCCCTTCGAGTACGCTGCGAATCGTCAATTCCAGACTGGTGACAGATCCGGCATTGCCCGTACGGGACAGGTAATACATCCCGACTACGCCCAGGACGCCTGCAATGGCAACCCATAGCACCGTAATCTGCATCCGCAGCAGCCGCCGCAGGTTGTCCACCGGCGATCCGGAGTACAGGAAGACATAGAGCCCGACCAGCGCGATCGGCGCCAGATGCAGCAGGCTGACCCCGCGGTACTGCTGCAGCACCAGGCTGTAGGTAATATTGTTGAGCAGGCCGAAGATCAGCGGCACACCGATCAGCGAGATGATCGCGGTCAGCACGTACAGTCCGACCGCCATCGTCAGCCGGCGGCCTATGCCCAGCTCCGGGAACACCCATTTGCCGGTGAACATGCCGCTGCCGCCCGGCTTGCCGCTCTCGTCCGTCCACTCGCCGCCGACGATGCGGCGGTCGCCCTCGGTATGCTTGCGGATCCGGCTGAACGCCCAGATCAGAGCGAGTGTAGGTGCCGCGATGCCCGCGCCGAGTGCCAGAGCCTGCTCCAGAACCGGCGGCGAGAGGTAATACAATCCAGCGCTGCCGATGAGGCCGAGCAGGAACACCGGGATTAACAGCACCGGGACGAACGCCCCGACCAGCAGAGCGATGATCGCGATCGCACCAAGCGCGACCACGCCTTTGAGGATCATCATCCATGAGCCTGATTCATACTTGTAGTCGAACGCTTCTGCCGTGCCGTTCGTGTAGCCGACATCCGCCAGCAGCTTTACCGCGCCCGGCGTATCCTCGTTGCCCGCGAGCGATTCATAGATATTGTCCAGTGAATGGACAATGCCGCCCCGGTCGGCGCTGCGCAGCGGTTGGCCGTTTATATAGAACATCCGGATATTGCGGTCTTTGCCCGCCAGCTGGAAGCGGTCGGCGATCGTCTCCGGCGACAGTCGTCCGGCATCCAGCGCCGACAGCGAATACAGCCGCACCACATTGTAATCGATATTGTAAGCCAGCGTCTGGAAGCCCTTCTGCATGGTGCGGAGATTCTCGATGGCGACGATGCCGATATCGTACTGCTTCAGCAGCTCGGCCATCGAGTCCAGACTCCTGTCCGTCGCATGGTCGCCGAAGCCTTTGACGGCATCGCCGTCAAAGAGGATCCGCTTGACGCCCAGGTCATGGAACCAGGACAGGATACTCTCCGTCAGCTCATGATCGTAAGGCTTCATCCGGTCCGATAGCCGGGGCAGCAGCTGGAAGCCGCGGTCATGCAGCTCCTGGATGGTCAGCGGATCGGGCAGCATCGTCTTCGCCGTCGCATCCTCCAGCGGCGTCTCGATGACGAGACCGCTGCGGCTTTCGTAGGCGAACGGACGGAATGGCTTCTCATCGGCGCCCATCGTCGCTTCGATCATCGGACCGAGCGCAGACTGCACCTCTTCATCGGCGAATAGGATATACGTGAAGTTCTCATTGAGCGGAGCCGGCTCGCCCTGCAGCTCGGCCATCTGGGCCGAATTGTACAGGGAGAGCCTGCCGTTCCAGCTAAGCTCCTCCAGCGTCGACTCGAAGATCGCCATCGTACCGATGCCCGCATCCTGCATCCGGCCGAGCTGCTCGTCTATGAAGTCCTGCGGTCTGGCCTGGAAGCTCGCGATCTGCACCAGATCGCGGTAGTTGTAGACGAACTCTACCTGCTTGGAGGTCTGCTCCATCTCATAACGCATATAGCCAAGCGGCAGAGCCGCCAGTAGTCCTGCGATCACAAGTCCCCATAACACGACGCGGGCCCTGCGGCTCCACAGTTGGATCGATTGCACAAAAGTCCACTCCTTAAGCTTGGTTGTCCACCCGGGCCATCACCTCAGACGTCAGCTTCGCGATCGCTGCGGCGGCCTCCTGCTGGGATGAGCCGCGAACGGCGAAATACACTTTGATCTTCGGTTCGGTGCCGGACGGCCGCAGGCAGAACCAGGAGCCGTCGGACAGGATAAATTTCAAGACGTTCTCCGGCGGCAGACCACTCAAGCCAGGCAGGTAGTCCTGCAGCTGCTCTACAGTCGCTCCGGCGATCGTCTGCGGCGCCCGGTGACGCCAATCCTCCATGATCGCAGCGATCTGCTGCACGCCGTCTACACCCTTGAGCGTACGGGATTCCAGATGCTCCTGGTAATAGCCGAACTGCTCGTAGAGCTCCTGCAGCACATCATACAAAGTCTTGCCTTGCGATTTGTAGTATGCGGCTGCCTCGCTGATCAGCAGCGCAGCAACGACGGCATCCTTATCCCGCGCATAAGTTCCTGTCAGGTAGCCGTAGCTTTCTTCGTAACCGAACAGGAAGCTCCGCTCACCGGTCCGCTCGTATTCGGTCATCTTCTCACCGATATACTTGAAGCCGGTCAGCGTGTTCACGACCTCCGCCCCGTAATGGCGGGCAATGTCCGCCCCCATCTCGCTGGTGACGATCGTCTTGACGACGACGCCGTTCTGCGGCAGCTTGCCCTGCTCCCGAAGCTGGCTGAGCAGATAGTGCACCATGATGGCGCCGGACTGGTTGCCGCTGAGCACGACATATTCGCCCTGGCTGTTCTTGACCACTGCTCCCATCCGGTCGCAGTCCGGGTCGGTGCCGATGATCAGGTCGGCCTGCTGCTGCTCTGCAAGCTTGATCGCCAGCGTAAATGCCTCGCGCTCCTCCGGGTTCGGCGATACGACAGTGCTGAAGTAGCCGTCCGGCTGCTCCTGCTCCTCGACGATGTGCACCTTGGTAAATCCGGCTTTGCGCAGGACGTCGCGGATCGGCAGATTGCCTGTGCCGTGCAGCGGCGTGAAGACGATGCTCACCTCGCCGCCAAGTCCTTCCTGCAGAAGCTTAAGATTGGGACTCTGGGCGACGACGATGTCGGTATATTGATCATCGGCCGACTCATCGAGCCAGCGGATCAGGCCTGCAGCTTCCGCTTCCTCCTGCGAGGTCCGCCGGATCTCGCCGAAGCCGCCGATCTGCTTGATCGAAGCGATGACCTGCTCGGCATCATGCGGCACGAGCTGGCAGCCGTCCGAGCCATATACTTTGTAGCCGTTGTATTCCGGCGGATTGTGACTGGCGGTGATGACGATGCCGCCCTGGGCTCCGAGCGCGCGCACCGCATACGAGAGCTGAGGCGTCGGACGCAGGGAACGGAACAGATAGGTCACGATACCGTTCCCGGCCAGTACTTGAGCCGCGTGCATCGTGAACTCCGGCGACTGGTTGCGCGAGTCGTGCGCGATCACGACCGAAGGCTTGTCCGACTGGCTCAGCAGCCAGTTGGCCAGCCCCTGCGTAGCTTTGCCGACGGTGTAGGCGTTCATCCGGTTGGTGCCCGCACCCATCACGCCGCGCAGACCGCCTGTGCCGAATTCCAGCTCGCGGTAGAACCGGTCTTCGATCTCCTTGGCATTGTCTGCTATCCCCTGGAGCTCTTCCTTCGTCACATGATCGATCAGCTCATCCTGCAACCAAGCCTCATATTGTGCTGCTGCCAGTTCGTTTTGCGTCATCCTCTCAACCTCTTTCCTTATATGTAGTCTTTACTCCCACAGACGATTTACCCTTTGCTCGAAAGGGCAAACATCAACTCGCCTTCGGCAACCACTTTATCGCCTACCTTGGCCGTGGCTTGCCCCTTGCCGATCGTTCCCTTGAGCCGGGTGATGACCACTTCGAGCGTCAGCGTGTCGCCGGGCGTGACCTGCCCCCGGAACCGGACGCCGTCGATGCCGGCGAAGAAAGCCAGCTTGCCGCGATTGGCCTCCATTTTGAGGATCGCCACAGCCCCGACCTGGGCCAGCGCCTCAACGATCAGCACCCCGGGCATGACGGGATGACCAGGGAAATGCCCCGTAAAGAATGGTTCGTTCATCGTGACATTTTTGAGACCGACAGCCCGTACGCCCTCCTCCAGCTCGAGGATCCGATCGACCAGCAAAAACGGCGGCCGGTGCGGTATAATCTCCTGAATTTGGTTAATATCCAGCATGCTGCATGCTCCTTTCCAGAATTCCCTTCATCCTATGTAATAAAAGTACGGAAATAAGCCAACACTAATGACATCCCTTCATGAACTGCAGTCGTGGAGGTTAAGATAAAGAGCCTGACTGCCTGGAGACCGGAAGCGCTCCGGCAGCCGGGCTCTTCTTCACGTCTCGTACGCTAGCCTGCGGCCTGGTTGTTCACCGAGCGGAAGCGAATTAAATACATGGTTGTCGTCACATAAGAAAATACGATCACTGCCCAAAGCATCAATTCACCAAAAGGAAGCTTGAAGAAAATCAACGTAATCGCTACATACAACAACACAGTCGTCAGCTTGCCCATCCAGTTGGAAGGCAGCGTCAGCTTGCCCCGGAAATGTACGTATGCCGAGACGACGATCATCCCCAGATCACGGAGCAGCAGCGCAATCGCCGCCCACCACGAGATCATCCCCGAGAGCACCAAGGAAACAAAGACAGTAATCAGCATCAGCTTGTCCGCCAGCGGGTCCAGCATCATCCCCAGCCGGGTCACCTCGCCGTTGCGACGCGCCAGATAGCCGTCCAGCACATCGGTCAAGCCGGCGCCCGCCATCACGAAAAAGGCTGTCGTCAGGTAACCGTTGGCAAACACCGCGATATAGACGGGTATCAGCATAAAACGAAGCAGCGTCAACGCATTCGGCAGATTCATCAGGGCGACCCCCTCGCTCTCTCTATTTCGTCTCTGCCTTGCAAGTTCCTACATTATTATACATCTCCGCTGCAAAACAAGCAAAAGCGACTTCCCCGCACCATTCCGTGCTTTTTCCAATCTTTTCTCCAGCTGCCCTTCATTTATAAGACCCCGATGCCGTTATAGTTCTTAGCGGTCATACCGCAAATATCAGCTAACGCTTGGAGGTTCATGATGATGCACGCGCAATACACACGCTGGACCGGACGGTCCTGGCTGGCCGTCTGGCTCGTCGTCACCCTGCTCTCATTCAGCATTCCCGTCCCTGCCGCGAATGCCTCAGAAGACAAGATAATCGGCATTTCTTTTGACTCCGTCCCTACACCTTACAAATTATATGTCGAAGACGACACCGAGCTGTTGAAGCTGTGGGCCGAAGTGGAAGGCAGCACTTCGCTGCGCGACGTCACGTCGGAGGCTTCCTGGACATCGTCCAAGACCGGCGTGATCAAAGTCGACAAAGGGCTGCTCACCGCAGTCTCCGCAGGCAGCTCGCAGATCACTGCCCGCTACAAGGGCTTCACTGCCCTGCTCACCATCAACGCGGAATACCTCTACGACAAAGTGGAGATCAGCCGCGGCGGATCATCGGGCGCGTTGCCCGACAAGCTGGATATCGAGCTCGGCGAAGAGCTGCAGCTTGACCTTGCCGCCGTCAAAGGAAGCACCAGCACCGATGTCACGTCCGACGCCGCCTGGAGCTCCTCCAGCACCAGCGTCGCTACGATAGATAGCGACGGCACTGTGACCCTGGTCAGCCCGGGCACGGCCAAGATTACAGGCAAGCACAAGGGACTGTCGGCTGCGGTCACGCTGACCGTCTCGTCCCCTTACAAATCGATCACCCTCAGTCCGGACCGGCTGCTCGAGTTCAAGGTCGGCGACAGCGACAAAGAGCTGACTGCGACCGCCGAGCGCAAGACCGGCGAGGTCATCGACATCACCGATGAGGCCGCCTGGAAAACCGGCAATAGTGCTGTGGCCACGGTCAAAGAAGGCGTCGTGACGCCAGTCGGCACCGGCACCACGACGGTGAGCGCCACGCATCTGGGCATCACCAAGACGGTTAACGTCGTCGTCCGGCCATCGCATCAGGCGATGACGCTCTCAGGCGAGAAGGAGCTGCACCTGCAGCTGGAGGATGCGCCGGTCCAGATCGAGGCCACGGTGGCGGATAACGCCGATCACAGCATCGATGTTACTTCCCAGGCCGAGTGGAGCTCATCCAATGTATTCGTAGCAACGGTCAGCAGCTCCGGCCTGATCAGCCCCAAGGCTCCAGGTACGGCTCGCATCACTGCCACATACAAAGGCTTGAGCCGGGATATCAACGTTACAGTTTATGGCGCGATGAAGGCGATCTCCGTCGAGAAGACCGTACTGGACGGCTTCGTCGGCGAGAGTCAGGCGCTGCCTGTCGTGACCGGCATCACCCTGGCTGGCGACAGCCAGAACATCTCCAAGCTGATCAGCTGGACATCCAGCGATGAGGACATCGTCACCATCGAAGACGGCAAATGGAAAGCGGTCAAGCTGGGAGAAGCGACGCTTACCGCCGCTCTGGGCAACCGTCAGGTCAAAGTGAAGGCTTCTGTCCATGACAAGCCGCTGGCGCTGCTCAGCGACGTAGAGACGCTCAGTGTCGTGACCGGCAAAGAGATAGCGATCCCGCAAGTAACTGTCATCTATGAGAACGGCGAAGAAGAAAACGTGACCGACCGTATCGATTGGAGCGTCTCGTCTCCGAACCTGCTCGTGCGGGACGGCAAGCTGAGAGGCTTGATCGCTTCCCGGGTCACGCTGACCGGTACGTACCTCGGCAAGAAGATCACCTTCCGGGTGACCATCGAGGAAGAGATCGTCAAGCTGACCGTCGATCCACAGGAAATCGAGCTCAATATCGGACGCTCCAAGTCCGTGAAAGTAACCGGCACTTATAAGAACGGCAAGACGGTCTCCCTGGCCAGCAAGATGAACTGGACGATGGGCAACGAGAAAGTCGCCACCCTCCGCAGCACCTCGGTGCGGGCCGTCGATGAAGGCGCGACCCTGCTCGTCGGCACCTACCAGGACAAGAGTGTCTCCGTTACGATCAACGTCGTACCGAAGCTCAAGAAACTGAGCATCTCCAGCTCGTCGCTGCGGGTCGGGATCGGCGTCACGGAGAAGGTGACCGTCCAAGCCGAGTATGACACCGGCAAAGTCGTCGACGTCACCTCTGCCGCCGTCTGGACCACCTCCAACAACAAGGTGGCCGAAGTAACCGGCGGCACCATCAAGACACTGAGCAAAGGCTCTTCCACCGTCCGCGCCCGCTTCGACGGCAAGACCGTGACCGTCCGGGTCACGGTGAGATAAAGTAACACTATTTAAGGCCTTCCGCCAGTAATGGCGGAAGGCCTTTTTAGCGGCGGCTGGGCACGCAATCGGCGGCTGCGCTCCATTGAGGCGAAGGGTGCTCCCCAATGCTACTTTTTAGATCTACAGCCGCGCTCGAGCCACTTTCCCACGCTCCAATGCTACTTTCTAGATCTAACAGCCGCGCTCGAGCCACCTTTCCACGCTCCAAGACTACTTTTTAGATCTACAGCCGCGCACGAGCCACTTTCCCACGCTCCAATACTACTTTCTAGATCTACAGCCACGCACGAGCCACCTTCCCACGCTCCAATGCTACTTTCTAGATCTACAGCCGCGCACTGAGCCACTTTCCCACGCTCCAATACTACTTTCTAGATCTACAGGTGCGCACTGAGCCACCTTCCCACGCTCCAATGCTACTTTCTAGATCTACAGCCGCGCACTGAGCCACCTTCCCACGCTCCAATGCTACTTTCTAGATCTACAGGTGCGCACTGAGCCACCTTCCCACGCTCCAAGCCGCAACTGCGATGACATCGCCCACCTCTGCCACTGCAACGACCCTTTCTGCCGCTACTGCGATGACATCGCCGACCTCTGCCACTGCAACGACCCTTTCTGCCGCTACTGCGGCGTCATCGCCGACCTCTGCCACTGCAACGACCCTTTCTGCCGCTACTGCGGCGTCATCGCCGACCTCTGCCACTGCAACGACCCTTTCTGCCGCTGCTGCGACGATTTCCCCCGACCTCTGCCATTGCAACGACCCTTTCTGCCGCTACTGCGATGACATCGCCGACCTCTGCCATTGCAACGACCCTTTCTGCCGCTACTACGATGACATCGCCCACCTCTGCCACTGCAACGACCCTTTCTGCCGCTACTGCGATGACATCGCCGACCTCTGCCACTGCAACGACCCTTTCTGCCGCTACTGCGGCGTCATCGCCGACCTCTGCCACTGCAACGACACTTTCTGCCGCTACTGCGGCGTCATCGCCGACCTCTGCCACTGCAACGACCCTTTCTGCCGCTGCTGCGACGACTTCCCCCGACCTCTGCCACTGCAACGACCCTTTCTGCCGCTACTGCGATGACATCGCCGACCTCTGCCACTGCAACGACCCTTTCTGCCGCTACTGCGGCGTCATCGCCGACCTCTGCCACTGCAACGACCCTTTCTGCCGCTACTGCGGCGTCATCGCCGACCTCTGCCACTGCAACGACCCTTTCTGCCGCTCCTGCGATGACTTCCCCCACCTCTGCCACTGCAACGACCTTTTCTGCCGCTGCTGCGACGACTTCCACCACCTCGACGACTGCAACGACCCTTTCAGCCGCTCCTGCGATGACTTCCCCTACCTCGACGACTGCAACGACCCTTTCTGCCGCTCCTACGATGACATCGCCGACCTCTGCCACTGCAACGACCCTTTCTGCCGCTGCTGCGACGACTTCCCCCACCCCGACGACTGCAACGACCCTTTCTGCCGCTGCTGCGACGATTTGCCCCACCTCGACGACTGCAACGACCCTTTCTGCCGCTGCTGCGATGACTTCCCCTACCTCGACGACTGCAACGACCCTTTCTGCCGCTCCTGCGATGACTTCCCCCACCTCTGCCACTGCAACGACCCTTTCTGCCGCTCCTGCGATGACTTCCCCCACCTCTGCCACTGCAACGACCTTTTCTGCCGCTCCTGCGGCGTCCACTCGGCGCAACAAAAGAGGACTCTCCCGCAGGTCAGTATGACCGCAGCGAGAAAGTCCTCTCTAGTAAAGATGAACGCAGGTTGAGCCTATTGCAGGTGACGACCGGCACAGGCCGGCATGACCGGTCCCTAGGAGTCCAAGAAAATCAGGTCGTAGAGGTGGCGCCACGTCTCCCATTTCCAGACGTCCGTGCTGTCGCCTTCGCCAAGCATCACATAGCCCAGAAAAGCGCCGCCGACCAAGGCCAGCAGCAGCAGCAGCGGAACGATGCTCTTGCGCAAAATCCAAAGCACGATGCGCACGATAAGAGGAAGCCGCTTGTGAGCTTTCTCCTCGGATGAGGATTGGCGGGCGGCCCCGGTCTCTTCCTGTTCTGCGGACAGCTCGCCAGCCGACTCGTCTCCGGGCCGCCGGCGTCTCAGCCGGTCCGCATCCTCCGGACGGCGCCCGGCATCAGCCGAGCTGCGCCGCCCTTCATGACTTTCCCTGTTCATCTAGTATCCTTCCCCATCTCATCAGGCACGCAGACTGTTGGCCAGTCCCATCATTGTATCGCTGGAAGTCAGCGCCCGCGCACTCATTTGATAGGCCCGCTGAACAATCATTAACTCCGACATCTCATGACTCAGGTTAACATTCGATTGCTCCAGAAATCCTTGCAGTAAGGCAATCCGGTTGATCTCATCCGGTACCACGGCGCGCACCACATCGTCGACGTCCAATCCGTCAGCGACGACGAACAGATTGTCCGCTGTGGGCGACAACACGCCAGGCTTCATGGGCTGCACTAATTTTACCTGTCCCAGCGGGATTGTGTCAAATCCGTCTGCCGAGACGCCCAGAACCCGGCCGTCTTCCTCGATCCGAATCTCATAGCCGTCAGGCACTTCAATCCGTTCTTCGACTATCGCACCATCGGCATTCACCCGCTGCACGACGAGCGGATAGCCTTCCTTGGTCGCCAGGATCGGCGTGCCGTCCTGGTCCAGCACCAGCTGGAAAGCGCCGTTGCGCGTATAGGCGCGAGTTCCCGCTTCGTCGGTGATCACCTCAAACAGCGCATCGCCCTGGATGGCGATATCGTAAGGGTTGTCCGACTTTTGGACCGGTCCTTGGGTCATGTCCGGCTGGATCATCGTCAGTCGCGAGCCCCAGCCCTGATTGAAGCCGAGCGGCGTCAGACGGACCGGCTGCTCGAACGCTTCGCCCTGCTGCTTGATATTGGTGAGCAGATCCTCGAATGTCGCATCTTTACGCTTGTAGCCCACCGTATTGACGTTGGCGATATTATCGGCCAGCAGATCCAGCTTCTGCTGCAAGCCGTTCATCGATACCATAGCATTAATCATTGAGCTGTTCATGTGCTACCTCCCTGATGGCTTGGTTCATAGCGGCGCAAACCTTGCGGTTATACCCGTCCTACTTCCGTCACGGCCTTCTCCAGACTGCGGTCATAATACTGCACGACCTTCTGATTGGCCTCGTAGGCGCGGAGCGCCCCCATGATGTCGACCATCGATTGGCCGGGATCGACGTTGGAGCGTTCGATGAAGCCCTGGCGGACTTCATAGCGATCGCCCGCTCCGATCGGCTGGGCCAGGGCAGGATCGCCATCCAGCCGGAACTTGCTGTTGCCTTCCCGGACGAGCTGGTTCGGATTCTCGATCCGAGTGATCAGCAGCTGGGCTCCGGTATCATCGCCGGTCAGCGAGTCGACGAAGCGCTGGTCGGCGGTCAGCGTCAGCTGATCGATCGACAGGTTCGGGCCGAACTGGATCGGCGCATTGCCCGCCCCCAGTACGAGGGAGCCGTCGCTGGACACCAGGAATCCCGCATCATTCAAGGTGAATTTGCCGTCGCGCGTGTAACGGAGCTCTCCGTTCGCATCCTGGAGCGTAAAGAACGCCTGCGGCTGGAACGTCACCTCGCCGTTCGGTCCGACGTACTTGCCGGAGGCGTCAAAAGCCATGCCCGGCACCGCCAGATCCGAGACGATCGCGAAGTCCGATGCCCGGTACGTCTCCGACATATCGCCCTGCAGATGAATCGAGAGACTCTCTTCGGCGAATACGCCGGTATTGATCGTGCCGATCTGCTTCGGCTGTTCCCCTTCGATGCCGGTCAGCGAGATCAGCATATCCGGGAACGAACGTCCGATGGCATTGACCTGCTTGAAGCCCGGCGTATTGATGTTGGAGATATTGTTCGTCACGGTATCATGACGGCGCTGCTGGGTCATCATCCCGGCAGCCGCCGTGTATAGTCCTCTTAACATGGGTTGCACCTCCGGCTTGTCCACTCTTGCCCGTGCAAACCGCACAGACACTACTCCCTATTGTATCGGCATCTGCATGGCAAAAGATTAGCCCAGGGTTTATTTGTTCTAACAGCATGGATCCGGCAAGCATGCCTTGATGTACATTGGGTAGAGCAGGCACCTACTGCTGGAGCTCAATCGTATGGCTCCAAGCCTCGGCTCACCACGGCTCACTACCCCCACAAGTGCAAAAGTCAGACTGCAGACCGGAGAGCGGCGTGGCCCAGCGGCGCAGGCGCAGCAAACAGGAGAAGCACTCCCAAGCATGCCGAAGGAAACCATTATCCGACTGCATGCAAGATTCGATGTCGAGTTCAATTCTAAGGAGTTGCTTCGTGGTCAAAAGCGGACTTTGAACTTCCTTAGCCCAGTTTTTTGGCTACGCGGTCGAGGTTGTCCAGCATGATCCCCGACCCCTTCACCACGCAGTGGATCGGGTCGTCGGCGACCAGCACCGGCACCTTCAGCTCCTCGGCGAGCAGCGTGTCCAGGCCGCGCAGCAGCGCACCGCCGCCGGTGAGGATCACCCCGCGGTCGATGATGTCGGCCGACAGCTCGGGCGGCGTCTGCTCCAGCACCGACTTGGCCGTCTGGACGATCGACGTGACCGAGTCCCACAGCGCTTCTCTGACCTCATCCGAGTGGATCGTCACCGTCAGCGGCAGTCCCGAGACCATATCGCGTCCGCGGATATCGATCTCGTCCTTCTGGCCGTCATTGTATACTTTGCCGATCTTCATCTTGATGTCTTCGCTTGTCCGCTCGCCGATCATCAGTTTGTACTTCGACTTGATGAACTTCATGATCGCTTCGTCGAACTTGTCCCCTGCGATCTTGATCGAAGAGGCGGTGACGACGTCGCCCATCGAGAGCACAGCGACATCTGTCGTCCCGCCGCCGATATCGACGACCATGTTGCCACTGGGCTGGAAGATATCCATTCCAGCCCCGATGGCAGCAGCCTTCGCTTCCTCCTCCAGATAGACGTCTCTCGCCCCGCTGCGTTCGGCTGCCTGTCGTATCGCCTTCTGCTCCACGGAAGTGATATTGGTCGGCGCGCAGATGAGGATGCGGGGACGGCTATACCAGGTCCGTCCGCCGATCCGTTCGATGAACGCTTTCAGCATAATCTCAGTAATTTCAAAATCGGCAATAACCCCGTCTTTCATCGGACGGATCGCGATGATATTGCCGGGCGTTCGGCCAACCATCCGGCGCGCTTCTTCACCTACTGCGAGCACCCGTTTTGTATCGCTTTCGATCGCGACGACCGAAGGCTCATCCAGGACAACGCCTCTCCCTTTGACGTGAATCGATACATTCGCAGTGCCCAGGTCAATTCCAATATCCTTGCTAAACATAAGGCTTAAGTCCCCCACCATCTTAAGATTCGGTCAATTGGGCATGTTATCCCATCCTGGAAGTTATTTCGATGCCAAGAGGCGAAAATCCTCTATTTTTGTTGAAAATCGATCAGATTTTTGCAGCAGCCATTACTTCCCTCTTTTTGCCGGTCGTTTTCTTGTATTTGATCTTCGTTGCTTCCCCTCCCCTCAAGTGACGGATGGACTTGTGATATTCGAGAATGTGCTTGACTTGATCGGCCAGGTCCGGATTTATCTCTGGCAGCCGCTCGGTCAGATCCTTATGCACCGTGCTTTTGGAAACCCCGAATTCCTTGGCGATCGTCCGTACCGTATGCTTGGTTTCCACGATGCAGCGGCCGATTTTTATCGTTCTTTCCTTGATGTAATCGTGCACGTTCCCGCCTCCCCTACTCGAGATAGTTTGGTACAGTATATGAGGGGAGCGGGTAGATATTCTCTATAGCCAAGCCTGACAAGCTAATTCGTACAATTATTTTCATTTTCACGCCTTCCGGGCGGCTCCAAAAGCCTTGCAGCAGGAGGTGGACAGGCTGCAGCTAGGGGCGGACGCAAGCAAGCGGCAGAGGCTGAGCCTCTGCCGCTTGCTTTGCTGTGCGTCGTCTTTATTCGGGCATCAGGATCTGGGGATTGATCGCTTCGCCGTTCTGGCGGATCTCGAAATGGAGATGGTTGCCCAGATCCTTCTCAAGCTCGTTGCGACCCGATTTGGCGATAATCGTTCCCTGCTTTACTTCATCGCCCGTTTTGACATTCACGTCGCTCAGTCCCTGATAGATCGTCACGATGCTCTCGGGATGCGAGATTTCGACGACAAAGCCGTTTGTCGGATGCTGCTCGACATGGCTGACCTTGCCGCTCATCGCGGCCAGCACCTCGAAAGGCTGCTCGTCCGGACTTGTGAAGTCGATGCCCATATGGGCGGTGAATGTGTTGCCGACCTGTACGACTGCCGCCTGACGCTCTTCATTGGAAGCGTCTGCTTCATAGAAAGGCGTCGCAATGACCAACTCTTCCATATTGAGTACAGGCCATTGCATCGTTTCATTGCCAGCCAGCACTTCGAGCGTCTCTTCGTCGATCTGTCCCGGCTGCTCTGCGATCTCGCTGCCTTCTGTGATCTCTTGGCCAGGCTCGGTGCTGTCTGTTACCTCTAGTTGTCCCGTCCCCTGGTAGAGCCACATTAAGGTTACGATGATTGCTGCCGCCGCCATGAAAGCTGCTGGGGAAAACCATTTTTTCGCAAGCAGCCGCCTCCACGAAGTTGCGCTGGCAGTCGAACCTCCCGGTGTCGTTTTGGGAGATTCCTGATCCTTTGGATTGGTTTTGTTTTCTTCATTCATCTTCCATCACCTCACTAGCCATTGTTGCCAGAAGCTAGCCGTTTATACGTGAGGCGATTGCTAATTTTATAGATTCTCCGGCGTCAGAATTCCGCTGGTAGCTTTGAAGCTTGCTCGATAGTGACGCCGGTATAGTAGTGTCGCAGGATATCCTGGGCTTGCGAGCCCGCCTTGGCCATCCCGTTGGCGCCCCATTGACTCATGCCGACACCGTGCCCATAACCATAAGTCGTGAAATGAATCTCGCCGTTCTCTACCGTCCATGTGAACTGGCTGGAGGCCAGTCCCAGACGCTCTCTCACCTGGCGCCCGGAGAACGTCTGGCCGCCGATCGCGATCGACTTGATCCGGTTGCCGTCGCTATGCTCGAGCACCTGCATCGTCTGCTCCGCACCCTTCTTCACACCGAGCTTGCTGCGAAATTCCTTCAAAGATAGAGTTACAGACTGCTCGAAACGGGGCGAGAGCGCCTCGTCCCAAGGACTCGGAACGCTGCGCAGGTAGGGGAGACTGAGCGTCCAGTAGTCTTCTGAATTCTCGGTATAACCATTGCTGGTAGAGAAAAATGACGCTTCGATCGGCTTGCCTTTGTAAGTCATGATGAGTCCCCGCGTCTCCTCCACCGCTCTTGTGAGCCTGGCCAGCGCCTGGGCCGACTCTTCCTCCGGCCAGCGCCCGCTCAGCTTGGTGAGCGGGACATAGACCTGATGGGCGACCGTATCGCTCACATCGCCGCCCCCTGCTCCCTTGGCCCCGCCTGCGGCCAATTGCTTGATGATATACGTGCGGGCCGCGATCGCCTGCGCCTTGAGCGCCTCCAGCTCAAAGTCCGCCGGCATCTCCCCTGCCAATACTCCGCGTACATACAGCTCCAACGGCACCTTCTCCATCCGCGACTCTTCCTGCAAAAAGACCTGGACCTGCAGCTGGTCCAGCACCCCGCTCTGCTGCGCCAAGGCGGCCTCGGCTTCCGCCAGCTCCGCTGCCGGGTCCCCTCCCGGATCCACTGTCGCAGGCGGGGGCGGCTCCATGTTCGTCTGCGACATCTGCCCCTCTACCACTGGGCCCTCCCCGTGGACCGCATTCGTCGGCGCGGAAGGCCGCAGAGCCAATCCCAGGACCAGCACCAGCAGCGCCGTGACGGCTGCCGCTCCCGCCGACCATCTGCCTAATCTCGAACCTAGTAGAATACGCATGCCCTTCTCCCTTCCTTATTCGGAAGACAACGAAGCAGCGCTGCAGCCGCTCGGGCTGGCGCTTGCGCTCAGGTTGTCCATACTCCAGTCTATGGACAGGGTTGCTAGATTAGAACGAGGAATCAGGAGCGGCGAGGCTGGTGCGGCTGCTGTAAGGGAGAAAAGGTTCGTTGCAGCGGGCGGCGGGGCTGGCGGAATAAAAATGCGGCAGGCCTGTTCGTCTCAGGCCCGCCGCTAGACAGTTAACTATGTAAGGGCGACTCAAGCCGCTCTTCAAAACGCCCGTGAAGCGATGGAGAGAACCGGAGTACGCAAGCTTCCATCTTCTCAACGCTGAACGCAGTCTTTCTCGTGCTTTAAGCCCAGGTAGCCTGCGCTTTGAGCATGGCCACTTCCTTCTCGCGTTTGCTGTTGTCGGCCGTTTTGGCAGAAGCGGCAATCACAGGCTTCTTGTCGGCATCGCTGCTGATGTCGCTGAGGATGTTGGCGACCGCTTCTTCCATCACATCCGTCTCAGGCTCTGCTCCGATACGGTTGATATCGGCACCAAGGCCGGCCAGCTTCTCGGTCAGCTTGACATAGCCGCGATCGACGTGATGGATGCCTGTCACCTCAGATTCGCCTTCCGCCCGGAGAGCGGCGCAGATCAGTGCAGCGCCTGCCCGCAAGTCGGTCGCGCACACCTTGGCACCTACCAGCTGTGTACCGCCGCTGACGATGGCCGTCCGGCCCTCGACCTTGATCTGGGCCTGCAGCTTGGTGAACTCCTCGACATGCATGAAGCGGTTCTCGAATACCGTCTCCGTCACCACACTGGTCCCCTCGGATACCATCAGGAGCGCCATCATCTGCGACTGCATGTCGGTCGGGAAGCCCGGGTAAGGCAACGTCTTGACATCCACCGACTTGAGCGGATGCTCGGCACGGACGCGGACTCCGTTCTCATCTTCGAGGATCGTCACGCCCATCTCTTGCATCTTGGAGATCACCGGCGCCAGATGGTCGGCGATCGCGCCCTCGACATAGACGTCGCCGCCGGTGATGGCAGCTGCGATCATGTAGGTGCCGGCTTCGACACGGTCGGGAATGACCGTATGATCCGCGCCATGGAGCTCCTGCACACCTTCGATCCGGATCATGCCGGTACCGGCGCCGCGCACGATCGCGCCCATGCTGTTCAGATAGTTGGCCAGATCGACAATCTCCGGCTCCTTGGCCGCGTTCTCGATCGTCGTCGTCCCTTCGGCCAGAGCAGCTGCCATCATGATATTCTGGGTAGCGCCGACGCTGGCCACATCCAGATAGATCTTGGCCCCGCGCAGCCTGCCTTCGGTCCTGGCTTCGATGTAGCCGTGACCGAGGTTAATATCCGCCCCCATCGCTTCGAAGCCTTTGAGATGCTGGTCGATCGGTCTAGTACCGATGGCACAGCCCCCCGGCAGCGAGATGCGTGCACAGCCCTTGCGGGCCAGCAGCGGGCCCATGACGAGGAATGAGGCGCGCATCTTGCGGACAAGCTCGTAAGGCGCTTCGTGGGAGCTCAGCTCCCGGGCATCGATATGCATCGTTTCGGATTCATTATGATAAGTCAGGTTTGCGCCCAGACAAGCAAGCACCTTGTGTATATTCATGACATCATCCAGCAGCGGTACGTCACGGATCACGCTTTCTCCCTTGGCGGCCAGCAAAGAGGCGGCCAGGATCGGCAGTACAGAATTTTTTGCGCCGCTTACTTTTACGGTTCCTGATAGTCTATGCCCACCGCGGACGACTATTTTACTCATTGATTATTCCCCCCGCGCGCTGTCAAAGCAAAATTCACACAACAAACTCAATCATACCATTTCTTAACTCAGGTCGACAAGCGCTTTTTAGTTTGTACAAGCCCTGCTTCATTTCGACATCGTTCGACAGGTCCTGCAATCGTTCTAGTCTTTTCTGAAAGGCCGTTCTGCCTGTTCCGTCATGTATTACCCATTGTTGACCTTTTTAACGCATGTTATTCGACAATCCACCGCAGCATCCGGGTCCACTCCATATAGTCGACGATGAAACGGGCAAGCCCGTGACCGAGCACCACAGCAAGCAGCAATTGCAGCATGCGAGCTTGTGGACCGCGAGGGTACTTGACCCATTTGTCGAGGTTGATGCCCTGGACGACATACCAGGCGAATGTAATGCTGAGCAGTGCGATCGTCAGCGACAACAATCCGTCAAATCCCACCGAAGTTGAGTTCATGGCAGAGATCCTCCGATTTTCTTATATAGTTGGCCGACCTCAGTTATGAAGATAGGGTTCGATGAAGCAAGGCTGCAAACTCGGCCCTGCTGGCTGGTTGCTGCGGATGGAACGTGTCCCCCGGAAATCCGGTAATCCAGCCGGCCTGCTTGAGTGCCGTCAAGGTCGGAGCCGACCAGTGACCGGCCTCCACATCTGTGAACGGTCGGTTCGCAGAATGAACGGCCTGCAGCCCCAGCGCTGCCCGGAGCATCGCCGCCATCTCTGATCGGGTTACCGGCTGCTCGGGGCGAAACGTACCGCCGGGATATCCGGATACCCAGCCGCCGCCGGCTGCCGAGACGATCGCCGTATATGCCCAATGACTGCCGGTGACATCGGCAAATGCCACCGGCTTCTTGCCGTCGGAAGGCTTGTACGCCCGCACCAGCATAGCTACCGCTTCGGCTCGGCTTACGCGCTCTGAAGGGTTGAACCGATCGTCTCCGTAGCCGCTGACGATCCCCCGCTCACGAAGCGAGACGATGGCGGATGCGGCCCAGTGATCCTTGATGTCGCGGAACCCGCCGATCAATTCGTCCTGTTCTGCTCTGAATCGGTAATATTGATGATTGAATGCGGCATCTGCAGAAATTTTAATGTAATACTGTCCGGCTTGCAGCTTCTGCTCCATGGTCAGCGACTGCCGCTGCTCCCCGGACTGCGAGCTGGCGATCAGCTGCTGCGTCCGGTCATACACATCCATCCGCATGGAGCGGCTGGCCGGGATATCCTCCAGCCTCAGCTGCAGGATGCTGTCCGCCGCCAGCCGGACCTGGAACCAGTCCTCGTCCGCTGCCTTGTGGATCACGCCCACGTAATCCGTACCCGGACGGATCGTCGTCGCCTCATAGGCCCGATTATTGGGTTCGTTGGGATCGTCGTACTCCGTCAGATAGTCGAAGGTCAGCGTGTATGTCCCGACGACCGGACTCGCCTCGGCCGCGGCCGCGTTATTGATCCGGAAATAATATTTGCCGGGCGTAATCGTCAGTGACGGCGACTGTTCGTCCTGTCCGTCGCCGTGCTCGTCGATCACCAGCAGCGGATCCCCCGCCCGCTGGATGGCCAGCCGCGGATCGATGCGTACCGTATCCGTGGAGACGCCCAGCTTCAGCTTGCCCCCCTGGGTGAAGGTGACCGCAAACCAGTCATTGTCTCCCGTCTGATGGAAGTTGCCGGTGAGAATCTGGCTTTGCGGCACCAGCGTATAAGCCTGATAGCTTTTGTCGTTCACTTCGTAGGCGTCCGGATTCATCCGGAATCCCGCAGTAATCAGGTAAGGCAGCTTCCGGGAAGAGCCGCCGTCCTCCAGCCTCAGCTGTATATAGTTTTTCCCTTTTCGAGCAGGAAATTCGACACTTTTGGTACCAATCTTGATCCGTTCGTCGCCTTGCAGTCTCTCGCCGTCGTGATGGCTCACGGCAACCGGCGCGATCGGCTCGTCAGGTGAGTTCAGCCCCTGGAACAAGATCGACAGCTTGCCGTCATAAGGGGCTTCGACGACATACCAGTCCCGGTCGGCGCCAGTATCCAGGACCCCGCTGAGCTGCGTGTGCAGCGGGAAGCGATAGGCTTGGGACTGGTTGTCATTGGGCTCGGCAGGATCGGCGTTATAACGGATCGTCATCGCCCGGTCCGCCTGCAGCAGCCCGTAGCCGGTTGCCTGGTCCCAGCCCGGGGGGCCGATATCCTTGGCCGACTGGCGGAGCAGCAGCCGCAGCTGGTACGGCTTCAGCTCGGGATATTTGGCCCAGAGCAAGGCCGCCACTCCCGCTGCCTGCGGAGCGGCCAGCGAGGTACCTTCATCATGCTTGTAGCTGCCGCCCAGCTTGGTCGTGTAGACCCGCCACGGCGCCGCGATATCGATCTCGGGTCCGGGATTGGACCGGCGCTCTGCCTGGTTCTCAGGTGTCGCTCCGCCCACCGCCAGCACGGTCGGATAGGCGGCTGGATACTTGACCTCGGCCTTCTCGCCGAGGATAAGCCCGTCATTGCCAGCCGCGCCAACCAACAGCACGCCTTGTCTCTCGGCATAAGAGACGATATCGCTCATATACGGCGAGTACCGGTACAGACCGACGGACAGCACGACGATCTTGGCGCCATGGCGCACAGCGTGCAGGATCCCTTCGCCGAGCCGGTCCTCTTCGCTATAGCCTTCGTAATCCAACGCCTTGATCGGCATGATACGGGCCTGGTGCAGGATGCCGGCGATGCCTTCGCCGTTCTGGCCCGACGCCGCCAACACACCCGCCACGCCGGTTCCGTGGCCGTTATCATCCTGGGGCGGCGCCCCCGGCTTGATGAGGTTGATCCCTTCCGTCAGGTTGCCGACCAGATCGGGATGCTGCAGATCAACGCCTGTGTCGACGATCGCTATCGTCAGATCCGAGCGCGTATACCCGCTTTCCCAGACCGGCTTGATCCGGATCTGATCGAGATAGAGCTGTTTCGACAGCTCGGGATCGCTGGCAGCCGGCACCGCCAATGTGCGCACCCGTCCATTGGGGTGCACATACTCCACTTCCGGCAGTGCGCGCAGCTCCTCCAGCCACTGCTCCAGGTCCGCCCCCGGTTCAGGGCGGACCACATCGACCGCCGCCTCGTGCTGGCGGCGGATCCGCTCGGTCCCGCGCAGCTCGATAGCGCGCGCGGGATCACGCCATTTGAGGAGCCAGCTGTCCGGCTCCTCGGCAGCGTAGCCGTCCGCGAGACTGCGGACGGCGACTTCGGCAGCCGGCGCCCCTGCAGGCAGATGCAGGGGCAGGCCGAGCAGCAGCGCCGCGAGCGCGCACAGCAGCATGCGGCGCCACAGGCGCAGCCTGGCCGCGCTGCGGCCGGGCTGCGCAGCGGTCGCGCCGAGCGGCCCGACCGAGCCGCGGGAGCCGGCCGTGTCGGCCCGTTCGGCCGGGTCATGGGAGCCGGTCGCGTCGGCATTCGTTATGCTGGCCGCCTCCCCGGGCGGCTGTTTGCGTTCCTTTATCAGTATGGTCATAGATTCGTTAAACCCTTTATGTATTTTTGATTCGCATCGTACGGGTAGTCAGACGACTGTTCCATGGTATCGTGTGGCCGGTGCAGCAGGGCAACTTGACATAAGTGAGCGGCAACGACTTACTATGACGGTTGTCCATATCTATAAAATGGGGAGTTGTTCCGGTGATCAGTATATAGATTTCGTCAAGATATAAATATTTCTATACCCATGCTGAATTTTCCTTTTTATCGACAAAGATTGGGACTTATTGCCTATGAATAACGTCGAAAATTCAACCTTCCGATACTGGCATCGCTTACAATTTGCCAACCACCCAACCTCTTCCCCATATGTGAAGACACGCTTGCATCTAGGGTTAGCTCCCAAATGTACGCCGAATATCGGGCTCGTAACATCAAAAGTACAATTATCCAAGCTTCAATCCCCTTTTATATCCAATTATCTGCAATATTAACTGCACTTTCAGGCTGCCCTCAATACCCGTCCTGGCGATCAAGGTGACTCGGCTTCGCCTATGATTTTTGCAAAGCAAAACAGGCTTCATAAGCACACGGCGCATTTAGTTTCATGCCGGAGAAATACAAGCCGAAGTAGATAGGAGAAGCATATACTTGTATTCCAAGAGAAGAGCGCTCTAAGCATCAAAATGGTGCATGCAGCCTTGCCCCGAACATCGGCTGACCGCTCTAAGTACCAAAATGGAGCTTACAGCACCGACCCGAGTCCTCTAAGCACCAAAATGGCGCTTGGAGCGGCGCTCCGGGCGCTGGCCAACCGGTCTAAGCACTAAAATGGAGCTTACAGCCCCTCTTCGCACGCCGTTCGACCTTTTTAAGGCCCGTACCTCGCAGCTCCACCAGCCTCGCCGCACGCTCCAACGAACCTTTTCTCCCTTACAGCAACTCCACCAGCTTCGCCGCACGCTCCAACGAACCTTTTCTCCCTTACAGCAACTCCACCAACCTCGCCGCACGCTCCAACGAACCTTTTCTCCCTTACAGCAACTCCACCAGCCTCGCCGCACGCTCCAACGAACCTTTTCTCCCTTACAGCAACTACACCAGCTTCGTTTAGCTCTGCGGACACCAGATCCGTTGTGTCGGTTTTGGACCTCCGTCCGATAACGGTTCCTCTGTCCGTAATTAAGATGCAATTTTGCAAGGTGAAACGGCTGTCGCCGTCTTTTGGCGGCGCAGTTAGTTTCATTCCGGAGAAATACAAGCCAAGTAGATAGGAGAATCATATACTTTCTAGTATTTTAAGGTGAAACGGCTATCGCCGTCCTTGGCGGCGTAGCGCGTTTCATTCCGGAGATTGGTGCGACGCTGCAAGCAAGTATAACGCTTGCAGCGTCGCACCTTTATAAGCTGATTTATAGATGAAACATACGCTTAGAATTAAAAAAAGACCGCCGCAGCGGTCTTCTCCCTAATGTTAGCCCAGTGTTGCCTTGAGCATCCAGATGGTCTTCTCGATCGATTCCGTGCGGCCGATCAGCATGTCGGCAGTCGGCTCATCGCCGGCTTCCTCCGCCAGCTCCGCCCCGGACTTGCACTCTTCCGCCAGCACAGTATAGTCATCGATGATCGCCTGGACCATCGCATTGGCATCTTTTTCACGGCCGGTAGCTTCTTTGATGGAGGAAAGCGACAGCTGTTCCTTCAAGGTAGACACCGGTTTGCCGCCGATCGTCAGGACACGCTCAGCCAGCTCGTCCATAATCAGCGTAGCCTCATCGTAGAGTTCTTCGAATTTGGCATGCAGGGAGAAGAAGTTCGGTCCTTTGACATACCAGTGAAAATGATGGAGCTTCATGTACATGACACTCCAGTTGGCCACCTGCTTGTTCAGATGATCGATCACTTCCGAAGCTTGTGATTTCTTGGTCGGTGCTTTCGTTGCCATTCCAATCGCTCTCCTTTATCCTTCTGTATTGACAAGTACAGGTGCTGTTCCTTATCTATCGGAATATTACCCCTGCACACAACTGCTCAAACAGTCACGACTAGGATGCGGAAACGGCGCCCGCTTTATGCATACTGTCTAATGGACAAGGGCTTCATCCAGCTAGCTGAAGCATCTGCCCGCTCACCCTTTACGCGCTTGATAGATCTTCTGGCTGGCGTCCAGCTCACGGTAATTCTGGCGGTGATGCGAGAGCATCAGCGACTCTTTGCTGCCGAGCGCCAGGATCCCCTCAGGGGCCAACGACTCGAAGAACAGATCGTGAACCCGCGACTGCAGCTCCAGATCAAAATAGATCATCACATTGCGGCAAATAATGACATGGAACTCATTAAATGATCGGTCCGTTACCAGGTTGTGATAGACGAACAGGGTATTGCTGACAAGCTCCGGGTTGAAATGGGCATTCACCTGATCGCTGTCATAATAGGAAGAGAACTCGCGCATGCCGCCCGAACGAATATAATTGGTCGTATACGCTTGCATCCGATTGAGCGGAAAGGCCCCGATCCGCGCACGCTCGAGCATCGTCTCATTAATATCCGTAGCATAGATCTGCGTCTTGGCGAGCAGCCCCTCTTCTTCGAGGAGAATCGCCATCGAATAGACCTCCTCCCCGCTGGAGCAGCCGGCATGCCAGATGCGGACCTCAGGGAGCCGTCTCAACTGCGGGATGACCTTGGCACGGAACGAGTGGAAAAATAATGGGTCCCGGAACATCTCGGTCACCGGAATCGAAAAATCATGGATCAGCCGCTGCGCCGTCTCCGGATCGTGCAGCGCCCGCTCGAGCAGCGCCGAAATCGTCGGCAGCCGCTCGGCACTGAGTCTGATCTTGACGCGGCGGGCGACAGAGCTGCGGACATAATTGCGATAATCATAGCCGTACATCCGGTACAAGCCTTCCAACAGCAGGTCGAGCTCCAGCTGCTCCAGTCTGGTGCTGCCAGATTCGCCCGGCGGCGGCTGGACAGGAGGCTTCCGATCGTTCATCGGCCGGCCTGCTTGGACAACCAGACTCGGATCATCGACATCAGTCGTCTGAGATCGACCGGCTTGCTGATATAATCGGAGGCTCCCGCCTCCAGACAACGGTCGCGGTCCTCCTTCATCGCTTTGGCGGTCAGGGCAATGACCGGCAGCTTCGCGTGCTCAGGCATGCTGCGGATGCGGCGAATCGCGGTGTAACCGTCCATCACCGGCATCATAATGTCCATCAGCACAAGTGCGATGCCACTCTCCTGCTCCAGGACCTCCAATGCCTCTTCGCCGTTGCGGGCGGCATGAATCTGCAGTCCTTCCCGTTCCAGCGAATTGGTCAAGGCAAAGATGTTGCGTTCGTCATCGTCCACGATCAGCACTTGAAGTCCTTGGATCGCCGGCGGTTCGGCTTCCGTCTCGGCCGACTCCGCCTCGGCAGTCTGCTGGTGCGGAAGGTTGTCCTCGTCATCGCTGTTGCCTTGTCTTGCCGCTGCAGCATTCGACTGAGCCGATACCAACTGATCGCCCGCATTCGGCCGGTACCCCTCAAAGCCCGGTTCCATGCTAGGTATATATACAGTGAAGACACTGCCTACCCCTTGCTCGCTCTCGAGCGTCAGGCTGCCGCCGAGCAAGCCTGTCAACTCCCGACAGATTGAGAGTCCCAGGCCCGTGCCGCCGAACTTGCGGCTGGTCGTGCCATCGGCCTGCTGGAAAGCCTCGAAGATCATCGCCTGCTTGTCCTTCGGAATACCGATACCGGTATCGGCAACGCTAAGCGCCAGCACATTCGCTTCCGTCCGCGACGGGACATGCTCCCGGATCTCCGCTTCGGAGGCCTTGCGGGCGGCGAAGGTGACGGAGCCCTGCTCGGTGAACTTGAAGGCATTGGACAACAGATTCTTCATAATCTGATGCAGCCGCTTACTATCCGTATAGAAGATATCGTCCGTGTCCGGGGACACTTCGATATGGAAGTCCAGCCCCTTCTGCTCCGAGGTCTTCTCGAACTGGTGCATCAGGAGCGAGGTCAGCTCCGTCACACTCATCTCTTCCATCACGATATCCAGCTTCCCGGCTTCGACTTTGGAGAGATCGAGAATGTCATTGATCAGGTTGAGCAGATCCTCGCCTGCGGAATGGATCACCCCGGCGTATTTCTGCTCATCTGAATCGAGATTCCCTTGTTGATTCTCCGCCAGGATCTGGGAAAGGATGAGCATGCTGTTGAGCGGCGTCCTCAGCTCATGCGAGATATTGGCCAGAAACTCGGATTTGTAGCGGGAGCTCTGCCTTAGCTGCTCTGCATTTTCTTCGAGAGCTTGGCTGATCTTCTCCAGCTCCTCTGACTTGAGCTCGGCGAGCCGGTTCTGCTCCTCCAGCTGCTCGTTGGTTACTCGCATCTCCTCCTGCTGCGCCTGGAGCTCCTCTGACTGGGACTGCAGCTCTTCGGTCAGCGTCTGCGAGTCCTGCAGCAGCTCTTCGATCTCCTGGCGGCTGGCCGCGCTGTTGATGATGGCGCCGAACGACTCCATCGTCTTGACGAGCAGCTCGCGCTCCTGATCGCTGAACGGGACGAAGGAAGCCAGCTCGACGACAGCGACTACCTCGTTCTCGAAGCTCGACGGCACGACGATCAGATGCTGCGGCTGCGATTCACCCAGACCGGAGCTGATATGATAATAATGAGAAGGAACATCGCTCATCTGGAAGACCCGGTTGTCCTGGGCTGACTGGCCGACCAGCCCCTCGCCGAGTGTGAAGGAGAGATGCTCATTGGTCCCCGCAGGGATCGCATATGAAGCCTGTCGGACCATCCTTTCTTCGCCGTGCTTGTTGCGCTTGCGCAAATATAACACGCCGTAAGCTGCATCCAGTAGCTCCGCGAGCCGGTTCACGAACGATCGCGATAGTCCGCCGATATCCGTCTCGCTCTGATGCTCGCTGATCAGCTCCGTGATCTTCGTCTGCAGCCATTGCGATTGCTCCACGGTATCCAGCAGCGTATTCGTAGAATTAGCCAGCTCGTAGATCTCATCTCTCGTCTTGACGGTGATGCGCTGGCTCATGTCGCCTTCAGGCGAGGCCATCAGCCGAATCGCGCTGTTGATATCGCGGACGGCGCGGACGATGCTGCCAGACACGGTGAACGCGATCGACAGCGCGATACCCGCTACCAGTAACAGTGAGCTATACAGAATGATCTGCAGCCACATATTCTGCTGCTTTAGACTTTCCGTCCGCTCAGTTGTGAGAGCTCGCTCTTCCGCCCGGAAACTGCTGAATTTCTCGCGTGACTGATCGACGATCCGTTTGCCGGGATCCGTGATGAAGAAGCTTGCCACACCTTCTTCATTGCGCTGCTCCTTCATCGCAATACTGGGATCGCCGACAGTACTGATCCACTCGATGAACGCCGCTCTGATCGCTTCCAGCGTGATCTGCTGCTTCTCGTTGTCTCCTACGAGTGAATGCAGCAGGTTGTAGTCCTGCTCCCAGTTGGATTTGGAACGGTTATAAGGCTCCAGATAGCTGATCCTGCCGGTTATTATATACCCGCGCTGTCCGGTTTCGAGATTGAGCAAATGCCGCTCCAGCCGATTAGTCAGGTCATGGACCTCGATATCATGATCGGCGACGAACTCGATCTCCTTTTGCAGAGCGGTCAACTGCCCGCCGACGACGAGTATGGCGATCGTCAGGAACAGGATGACCACGGTATAGCCCATTATTATTTTTGAACGGATACCCCATTTCATTCTCTTGAACATGTGTCTTTTTACCGTCCTTTACAAGGTGAAATGGCTTCGCCGTCCTTTAGCGGCTCAGCAAAAATTCGCTTGGATAATATAAAAAAACCACCTCTTCTAGCTTATCTTTTATCCAAACGATAGGCAACCCTTCCATATAAAAAGTCGAGCCGCGCAATAGCTTGCCGCAGGCTCGACTAACAAGAACAGGCGCGCTCAGCGTCTCCTGGCTTCAGTCAGCTGGAACTGACTCACCAGCTGCTGCAAAAACGCCGTAATCGCCTCCACATGATGCGAGGTATGCCTCACCCCGTCGAACTCCTGGATCAGCTCCTGCACTTTGCCCTCTACTTCTGTTGAAATGGTCCGGTTTTCCATACTGACCGCAGCGATCTTTTCCATCAGTCTGACGACTTCGTCGATCACTTGGTTCTTTTGCAGATCTTCTTCCTTGGCGCTGTTCAGCAGATCCGAAGCAGCGGCGACGAGTGCCGTCCCTTCGCTAACCACGAGCGTCCCTTCCTCCATCGAAGTGAATGCCTGCTGGGCATTGGCATGGATGTTCTGGACGATGCCATGCACTTCCTCCGTCGACTCCCGCGTCATATCCGCGAGCTTGCGGATCTCCGAAGCAACGACGGCAAAGCCGCGGCCATGCTCTCCTACCCGGGCAGCTTCGATCGATGCATTGAGCGCCAGCAGATGGGTCTGCGCAGAGATCTGTTCGATGACGCTGAGCACGCTGCGAATTTCCTGCGTTGTATCCATAAATGCCCGGATCGTACCGTTGGTTTCCTCGACCTTGGCAGAGATCTGCTGCATCTTGCCGCCGATCCGGTCCACCTCGCCCTGGGCTACTGCAATCTGCTCCGACGCCTGGTGCTCGAGCTCGCGCAGCGTCTCCCGCATCTGGGCTGCAGCGTCCTTGGCGTGATCGATATCTCTCAGCTGGCGCCGGATGCTCCGGATCATATCATGGACACGGGTACTCACCCGCTCGGTCGATTCAGCCGTCGTACCTGTCGATTCATTGAGCTCATGCTGGCTGGACATGACATCCTTGGCCGCCAGCTTAACCTGAAGCATGATGCCTTCGAGGGAGTCGATCATATTATTGATCCATTTGGCGAGCTCGCGGATCTCGTCATTGTCGAAATCCTTGGTCGAGAGCCGCTGCGTCAGATCGCCCTGACCTTCCGCATTGATCCGGATGAACCGGTTGATCTGCTGCAGATGACGGACGACACGTCCGCTGCCTCTGGACTGGATCACGGGTATGCCGATCCCTCCGGCCAGCAGCATCACAGCAGCCGTAGCCGCAGCCAGCCAGCCTGCAGGGAGCAGCGAAGAGAGGAACAACACCAGGAGCCCACTGAGCAGACTCAGTCCGAGCAGCAAGCCCATGTTCATCTTGAATTGCTGCCAATCAATGCCTCGCAGCCGGTAGACCTCCTCCAGATCGCCTTCGCACATCATGCCCCACACATCGGGACAATGAGGCAACTGGAAGGTGACCCCCTTCCCGATGACCGGGATATGACGATAATCGGAATAACCGGGGAACTCAACGAACAGGTTGCTGCCGTTTTTAATCGTATTGGCCACACCGGGATGAAGCTCTCCAGTCGCCGGGTCGGTGAACAGAATCTCCAGCTCCGTATGTTCCTTCACCGATACGACGCCCCAATCCGTCGTTACGCCGTCTTTGAGGTTCTCGCCATGGGTAAAGGTATGGTCCTCAAAGCGGCTGCGGGAGAGCGCGGTACCCGGTACGATATGAGTGTTCAACTGAGGTCTGGCCATAAAAATGTAATTGTCGCCGGAGTCGGGATAGACATGTCCGGATTCGCGCTGGATGAGATCGCCCAGTACGTCGTTGGGAACGCGTCCGCAGATCGCCCCGCGGCATGCCCCCTCCTCCACCAGGGGAAGAATAAACTGCAGCGTCATCTTGTCATGGAAAGCGGAGGAGCGCGCGCCGATCGTCTCCGTCAATGGATCCGGATAGGGCCCGAACAGACATTTGCGGCCGCCGCGTTCCTTTGCATATGCCAGCCCCCTAGCAATGGGACTGGCATCACCGTGTATTTGACCGATATGCTCGGCATACGTGGAGCTGACCACACGTCCCGCAGGATCGAGCACAAATATCTCGGTGAAATCGGCGGCTCGGGTGTAGGTCGTGAGGAGTTGTTGAAGAAAAGATGACGACTCCGCTGTGTGCAGCTTGTCTTTCAGTTGATAGCCGAGGCGATCCAAGTGCCCCCAGTATTCTTCCGTCCAGGAGATCAACAGGTTTTTACGCGTATCCGCGAAGCCCTCGAACACATTCTCAACATCTGCTTTGCTGTGGCGGTTTAATCGGTAGGACCACCAGAGCGGAAGCCCCTTCTTGAACCCTAACCAGTCGAACATCTGCATCCCCACCCTTAATCATTGTGTTATCTCTATGTTCGTTAATATAACACAATTAATAGGAACATGGGACTATAAAACCAGATATTTTGGGTAAAAAGCCGAAAGTTCTAACTTTTATACGCAATCATTTCCATATTTATATCGCATTCCGAACTATTATGATCATTCTAGGTCTCGGGAACCAGCGTCATCGACAAAGAAACAGGCCCGCCGCTCAAGGCGGGAGCCTGTTTCTCCATGAATTCTAGAATCCCTTTTTGACTTCGAGACGATTGATCGCACGTTGCAGCGACAACTCGGCGCGCTTGCGGTCGACATCGCTGCCTTTGCCGGTCAGACGCTGCTCGGCGCGCTGCCTGGCCGCCTGCGCCCGTTCAGGATCGATATCGCCAGAGAGCTCAGCGCTCTCAGCCAGCACGACAACCTTATCCTTGCGCACCTCGACGAAGCCGCCGTTGACTGCGACGACAGTCTCTTCGTTGCCCTTCTTGATCCGCAGCGGACCAATCTGGAGCGGCGTGACGAGCGGGATGTGACCTGGCATGATGCCCAGCTCTCCCTGCAGTCCGCGTACGATAACCATATTGACATCCTGGGCATATACCTTGCGCTCAGGCGTTACGATTTCCAATAGAAAGGTACTCATGTGAAATCCCCCTGCCTTTTCGCTTTACAGAACTGCCTCTTACAGCGTTTTGGCTTTTTCCACGGCCTCTTCGATTGTGCCTACATACATGAACGCTGCTTCAGGCAGCTCATCATGCTTGCCGTCGAGGATCTCCTTGAAGCTGCGAACCGTATCTTGGACAGCTACATATTTGCCTTTGATGCCTGTGAACTGCTCCGCAACGTGGAATGGCTGGGACAGGAAGCGCTGAATCTTACGTGCACGCGAAACTGTCACTTTATCTTCCTCGGACAGCTCGTCCATACCCAGGATGGCGATGATATCCTGAAGCTCTTTGTAGCGCTGCAGCAGACGCTTCACGCCTTGCGCTACATCGTAGTGCTCTTGGCCGATAACTTCAGGTGCCAGAATCCGGGAAGAAGATGCCAGCGGGTCAACCGCAGGGAAGATCCCCATCTCGGAAATTTTACGCTCCAGGTTCGTCGTTGCGTCCAAGTGGGCAAACGTTGTTGCAGGAGCCGGATCCGTATAGTCATCCGCAGGCACGTAGATCGCCTGGATCGATGTAACGGAGCCTTTTTTGGTTGAAGTGATCCGCTCTTGCAGCTGACCCATCTCGGTGGCCAGCGTCGGCTGGTAACCTACCGCAGACGGCATACGGCCGAGCAATGCGGATACTTCGGAGCCCGCTTGCGTGAAGCGGAAGATGTTGTCGACGAACAGCAGTACGTCGCGGCCTTCTTCGTCGCGGAAGTATTCTGCCATGGTCAGACCTGTCAGGGCTACCCGCTGACGCGCGCCCGGCGGCTCGTTCATCTGACCGAATACCATCGCGGTCTTCGGCAATACGCCGGCGTCTTTCATCTCATGGTACAAGTCGTTGCCTTCACGTGTGCGCTCGCCTACGCCAGCGAATACGGAGATCCCGCCATGCTCCTGGGCGATGTTGTTGATCAGTTCCTGGATCGTTACGGTCTTGCCTACGCCCGCACCGCCGAACAGACCGATCTTGCCGCCCTTGGCATAAGGAGCCAGCAGGTCGATAACCTTGATGCCGGTCTCGAGAATCTCTGCTTGGGTGGACAATTCGTCAAATGCCGGGGCCGGACGGTGGATCGGCAGATTGATCTCCGATACCGCTTCACCCGCTTGGTCGATGGGCTCGCCCAATACGTTAAAGATACGGCCCAATGTAGGCGCGCCTACTGGTACAGTAATAGGCGCACCGGTGTCGATAACTTCAGAGCCGCGGACCAGTCCGTCCGTGGAGCTCATCGCAACCGCTCTGACCATGTTATCGCCGAGGTGGACCGCCACTTCGAGCGTCAGGTCGATGTCTTTACCGGTAGCACCGCCGTCATATTTGATCTTGATGGCATTCAAGATCTCAGGCAGTTGTCCGCGTTCGAATGCCACGTCGACAACAGGACCCATGACGGATACAACGCGTCCTTTTTTCATGTTTTTCCCTCCTGGTTCCTTCTATGTTCAATCCGTTTCCTAGGATTGGGCGTTTGCACCAGCCACAATCTCGGAGATTTCTTGCGTGATCGAAGCCTGACGCGCACGGTTGTACGTGAGTGTCAGTCCGGAGATCATCTTCGATGCGTTCGTGGACGCACTGCCCATCGCCGTCATCTTCGCGCCGAACTCACTTGCCTTGCCGTCAAGCAGCGCACTGAAGATCAGTGTCTCTGCATACTTGGGCAGCAGCACCTCAAGCACACCTTCCGGCGAAGGCTCATATTCGTAGCTGGCCACAGTTGCTTCTCCGCCTACATCCTCCAGCGGCAGCAAGCGTTTCTCAGTCGGAACCTGTGACATCGCATTGACGAATTGGTTGTAGAACAGGTTCAGCTCGTCATAGACGCCATCCTCGTACTTCTTGACCGCCGTATAAGCGATCGACTTGATGTCCGCAAATGTCGGCATATCCGGCAATCCGGTAATCTCCTCCATCACTCGCATATTGCGTCTGCGGAAGTAATCCCGGCCTTTGCGTCCGATGACGAACAGCTCATACTCATCCTGCGACTTATGCCGCGCCAGGATCGTCTGCGTCACCTTGCGAAGAACGTTCGCATTGTAGCCGCCGGCCAGTCCCTTATCCGAGGTGATAACCAGATAGCCGACTTTTTTGATCGGACGCGTCTCCAGCATCGGATGCTTGACATCCTTGGTACCGGCTGCGATGCTGGCGACCACTTCTTTCAGCTTATCCGCATAAGGACGAGCCGCTTCGGCAGCCTCCTGCGCACGTCTCAGTTTGGCAGCAGCCACCATTTCCATCGCCTTGGTGATCTGCTTCATGTTCTGTACGCTTTTGATCTGGCGCTTGATATCGCGCATGCCTTTAGCCAATCGTTTCACCCGCCTTTGTTGCTATAGAGCGCCCCGTTGCCTGAAGGTTCGAGACCTTCAAGGCGAAGGTGCTCCTAAGCCTGGTGTTGGTTCTTGTATAGGGAGCCCTCCTCCGGCCGCGCCGGGGAGGGGAAGCTGTATCGTCTGTAATACTGGTTAACCGAAGCTGCGCTTGAATTTGTTGATCGCATCCACCAGAGCCGTCTCGTTATCGGACGTAATCTCCTTGGTGTCGCGGATCGAGGTCAGCACTTCCGGCTGATTGGATTCGAGATAGGCGTGGAACTCGCTCTCGAAGCGCAGGATCGCATCGACAGCGATGTCGTCAAGATGACCCTTGACGGCAGCAAAGATACTGACGACCTGCTTCTCTACCGGCATCGGCTGGTTGACGCCTTGCTTGAGGATCTCGAGCGTGCGCGCACCGCGGTTCAGACGAGCGACGGTGGACTTGTCCAGGTCGGAGCCGAACTGGGAGAATGCCGCCAGCTCGCGGTAAGCCGCTAGGTCCAGACGCAGGGTGCCGGCAACCTTCTTCATCGCTTTGATCTGTGCAGAGCCGCCTACCCGGGATACCGAGATACCGACGTTAACCGCTGGACGCTGACCGGAGTTGAAGAGATCCGACTCCAGGAAGATCTGGCCATCGGTGATGGAGATGACGTTGGTCGGAATATAAGCCGATACGTCGGATGCCTGCGTCTCAATAAACGGCAGAGCCGTCAGGGAGCCGCCGCCCATCGCATCACTCAGCTTGGCAGCGCGCTCCAGCAAGCGGGAGTGCAGGTAGAAGACGTCGCCCGGATATGCCTCGCGGCCCGGAGGACGACGCAGGAGCAAGGAAAGCTCGCGGTATGCGGAAGCTTGCTTGGTCAAGTCATCATAGATAACGAGTACATGCTCGCCTTTGTACATGAAGTATTCACCCATCGCACAACCGGCGTAAGGCGCCAGGAAGAGGAGCGGGGATGGTTCGGAAGCAGCAGCGGTAACGACGATCGTATAATCCATTGCGCCATGACGACGCAGGGTTTCTACTACATTGGCTACCGTAGATTGCTTCTGACCGATGGCAACATAGATACATTTCATGCCGTTGCCTTTTTGGTTGATGATCGTATCGATAGCGATCGCTGTCTTACCCGTCTGACGGTCACCGATGATAAGCTCGCGCTGACCGCGGCCGATCGGCACCATCGCGTCGATCGCCTTGATCCCGGTCTGCATCGGCTCGTGAACCGACTTACGGTCGATAACGCCGGGAGCCGGAGATTCGATCGGGCGCGTAGCCGTGGTTACGATCTCGCCTTTGCCGTCCAGCGGCTGGCCGAGCGGGTTGACAACGCGCCCCAGCAGCGCCTCGCCTACGGGCACTTCCATGATGCGTCCTGTACGCTTGACCTGGTCTCCTTCACGAATGTCGGTATATGGACCAAGGATTACGACACCGACGTTGTTCTCCTCCAGGTTGAGCGCCATGCCCACCACGCCGTTGGCGAACTCGAGCAGTTCTCCGGCCATCGCGTTCTCGAGGCCATGCACACGGGCGATCCCGTCACCGACGTTGATGACCGTACCGACATCAACGACTTGGATATCGGATTTATATTGTTCGATCTGCTGTTTAATCAGCGTACTGATTTCATCAGGTCTGATACTCAATTCGTTCACCCCTATCTACAATGCTTTAGTTTTCAACGTTTTCTCAAGACGGGCCAGCTTGCCGGACAGACTGCCGTCGTACAGACGGTCGCCGATCCGCACCTGGATGCCGCCCAGCAGATTCGGCTGCACCACTTGCTCCGCCCGTACCACCTTGGCGAGCAATGCGCCGAATTGGGCTTCGACAGCTTTCAGTTCAACCTCGGACAGCTCCTGCGCCGTATAGATCGTCGCACGGGCTTGTCCCAGCTCATCTGCTGCAACACGAGTATAAGCTTCATACACTTCGCCCAGCAGTCCTTGGCGTCGGCGGGCGATCAAGAGCGCCAGCATATCCAGGACCAGCTCCGACACGTGGCTGCCCAGCGCCTGCTTCAAGAGCGCCAGCTTCTTGCCGCTCTCGATATTGGGGCTGGCCAGGAACTTGCCGATCTCCGCATCGCTCTGCACAGCTTCGACGATGAGCTTCAGCTGGTCTTCAACGGCTGCCACCGACTCTGTCCCTGTGCCAGCTCGAACAGCGCCTTGGCGTAACGTTTGGCGACGACGGACTCGCGGCTCATGAGCGGCCTCCTACCTCTTTGAGGTATTGGTTAACCAATTGCTCTTGCGATTTGCTGTCGACTTGCTTCTCGATAATCTTCGAAGCGATCTTCACGGACAATTCGCCCACTTCGCCGCGCAGCGTCGCGATCGCTTTGTTCTTCTCGCTCTCGATATCCTTCACCGCATCTTCTTTCAGACGGGTTGCTTCTGCTTTGGCTGTATTGACGATCTCAGTTGCCTGCTTGGCGCTTGTCATCTTCGATTGTTCGATGATTTCATAGGCATCCTTGCGCGCCTGATCAAGCTGTTGCTTCTGCTCGGCGAGCAGTTGCTCGGCCTGTGAGCGGTTATTCTCCGCAGTTGCGATCTGCTCCTGGATCAACTCTCTTCGTTTCTCCATTACATTCATAAGAGGTCCGAATGCGTATCTGCTTAGCAGCCAATACAACAGCGCGAACGCCAAGATCATAATGACTGTATTTGTCCATACAAAATCCACGGATGACACTCCTTTCGCTCAGGTGATTTCCTTTGGGCGGAATAGCCCGAATCATAACGAAGGCGTGGAGGCTGACGCTTCCCCGCCTGGATATGATTGATTCGATTATTAAGTGAAGAAAATAAGGAAACCAAGAACGACACCGATAATCGGCACAACCTCGACGATACCGACACCGATAAACATTGTTGTTTGCAGTGCGGATTTGGCTTCGGGCTGTCTAGCAATACCTTCTACTGTTTTGCTGACGATCATACCGTTACCAAAACCAGCGCCGACTGCACCTAGACCGATTACGATTGCTGCATCCAAAAACTCCATCTTTAAATATCCTCCTTAAGGGATTGCTTGTTTTATTTTGGTTTGACTGTGTATCATGTTCCCGGGATAGGACGCTCATGCGACGTTTACCGGGTTCATTTCATGGTTAATGTTCTTCATGAACGATCGATTCGGCGATATACACCATCGTCAAGATTGTAAATAGGAAAGCTTGAATAGCGCCGACGAAAATACTGAAGCCTTGCCACACCGCCAGGAGCGGCAATCCAACCCAGCTCAACATCAAAATCGTCGAGATCAGCACTTCCCCTGCGAAGATGTTCGCATAGAGACGCAAAGCAAGCGTTAACGGCTTGGTGAAGGTCTTCAGCACGTTTAGCGGGAAGAAAATCGGAAACGGCTCCAGATAGTGCTTAAAGTAATGCTTCGTATTCATTCGGATGCCTAGATAGTGAATGAGAAAGAAGACGATAAGCGCCAGCCCGGATGTGACGGCAATGTCAGCAGTCGGCGATTTCCACCATGCGACCGCGAGATGCTTGTGCTCTGCGTGCGCCTCTTCCACTTCTTCTGCAGAGATGATCTCCATCCCAAGGAACTCGACAGCTCCATGATGTTCTTCCTTCACTTCGCTGATGAAGCCTAATGGCAGACCAAGGATGTTCGAAACAAAGATAAACATAATCAGCGTAGCGCCGAGTATGACGAACTGCTTGGCCTTCTTCAGCGGCATCGTGCTTGCAATCGTGCTGTGCACAAAATCAATTGCCCATTCCATAAAGTTCTGCATCTTGGAGGGGTTGTGCACCGATAAATTGCTGACTGCGACACGGGCAAGCGCGAACACAATAACGCAAGAGATAAGAATGGACGCAATAGCCGACAAGTCGAATCGCAACCCTGCGAGCTCAACGATCGGAAATAAATGCATGCAGTGATTTCACCCCTTTCCTCTGGATTCTCGCAAGTTATGCAGAAATGCTGCTACCAAAACTGCGAACTGAACATAAAAACTCGCAAACAATGCGGCTGGCAAATTCAATTGCTCCGGAAAACGCAACGCAAGCATTACGACAATGAGAACCATA
Source organism: Paenibacillus jepli (assembly GCF_047238105.1). NCBI lineage: Bacteria > Bacillati > Bacillota > Bacilli > Caryophanales > Paenibacillaceae > Paenibacillus > Paenibacillus jepli. The sequence continues at coordinate 4,279,146 of NZ_JBDFMD010000001.1, read as the reverse complement.
GCAAAGCGGGCACCCATGCCGATCCCCAAACGCTTGCGGGGACGTTCCTCGCTCATCGCGTGCTCCAGGAACAAAATGCGCCGCTTCAGCATAAGCGCATTCATAATGCTCGCCAACACGCCAAGTATCAGACCCGCCGCAACCGTCCTGCCTTCTGGCACAACGATCCAGGCTAACAAACACCCTGACGCAAAAAAAAGAGCGGAGCGGATTGCACGCCTCAAAAGTTCATCCATCGGTGTCCCCCAATACTCTCTTGACCAGCAGTACGCAGGTGTACAGACCGACTGCCAGACCAACAAGCACGCCCGTAATGACGGACCCCAGCTTGTCCCCGACAACATAACCCAAGCAAATGCAAATCGCGACATCAAGTCCCATCGCGCCGACCAGGCCGGCCGCGCGCCACGGACTATCCAGATTGCTCTTCTTCGTCATGGCTTATACCCCTGTCAATCCTCATATATTTTATCGAAGCGACGCAAGGTTTGTCAATCAATATAAATTCAAACATTTAGTGAACGGAAAACCGAAAACCCTTGATAATACTGGATTCTCGCGCCAACACAACCATACAGTACCACTGTACGCTGTATGTTTTTGCACAGGACTTCGTTCTTCATTGCGCCATCGGTACGGTGGGAATGCTAGGAAAAGCCTTGCAAGCGCTCTATTCCAAGCTTTGTCGACGCCGTAGAAAACATTTTCACAGGCAGATCTGCGGGCGATAGTTCCGCAAGAGCCGAAGCAGCTGGAGCAGTTAGTCGGCGGCAATCTGTACGTGTAGATATAGAAACTATATTTACAACTCAAAAATTGCTCTGCGCTCCGCTGTAGATATAGATTCTATACTTAGAGTCGCAGGAACCGACTAAAATTGGGGCCGCGGGCCCCAATTAATAGTCAGGATTGCGCCGAGAAAGCTTCCGGACGATCGGCAGCTCTGCCGAAATGATGCAGGATGGCCTGCACGATCCGCTCGGATGCCCGGCCGTCACCGTACGGATTGGCTGCCCGGCTCATCGCCTCGTAAGCCTGCACGTCCGTCAGCAGCTCCTTGGCCGAGGAATACACAACCTCCTCGTCCGTGCCGACGAGCCGCAGCGTACCCGCATCGATGCCTTCCGGACGCTCTGTCGTATCGCGCAGCACCAGCACCGGCACGCCATAGGACGGCGCCTCTTCCTGCAAGCCGCCCGAATCGGTGAGGATCAGGTGGGCATGCGGATAAAAGTTATGCAGCTCGACGACATCCATCGGCTCGATCAGCTTGATCCGCGGATGGCCGCCCAGAATCTCCTCCGCCGGCTCCTTCACCGCTGGACTAAGATGTACCGGGTACACGATGGCGACATCCTCGAACTCATCGGCGATCCGCTTCACGGCGCGGAAGATCTGGCGGTGCGGCTCGCCCTGCGCCTCACGGCGGTGCGCCGTCATCAGGATGAGCCGCTTGCCTTGCGCCCACTCCAGTACCGGGTGAGTGAAGTCCTCCTTCACCGTGTAGCGGAACACGTCGATAACCGTATTGCCGGTTACGTAGATATCTTCCTCGCGCTTGTTCTCCTTGCGCAGGTTGTCCGCCGACAGCGAAGTCGGCGAGAAGTGCAGATCGGCCAGCACGCCGGTAAGCTGGCGGTTCATCTCCTCCGGATATGGCGACTGCTTGTTCCAGGTGCGCAGGCCTGCCTCGACATGCCCGACCTTGATCTGCTGCATGAATGCCGCATAGCTGGCCAGGAACGTCGTCAGCGTGTCGCCGTGCACCAGTACGATATCCGGCTGGGCCTCGCGCAGTACCGGCTCCAGCCCCTGCAGGACACGGACCGTGATCTCCTGCAGCGTCTGCCGGTCCTTCATGACATCCAGATCATAATCGGGTTGGATACGGAACACCTCGAGCACCTGGTCCAGCATCCGGCGGTGCTGCGCGGTCACGCACACGATCGACTCGATGTGTTCGGGGTGACGCTGCAGCTCCAGGATGAGCGGCGCCATCTTGATCGCTTCCGGGCGCACGCCGAAAATCGTCATTATTTTTAGTTTGCTCATGCGGGTATCACTCCTATTCCGGGATCTTGCTGAGATGCCAGATGACTTACTTGGTTCCGAAGATGCGGTCTCCCGCATCGCCCAGGCCGGGCACGATATACCCGTGTTCGTCGAGCTTCTCGTCGAGGGCCGCGATATGAATCTCAATATCGGGATGGGCCTCCTGCACCGCGCGGACACCCTCAGGCGCAGCGATCAGGCACATCAGGCGGATCTGGGTGCAGCTCTGCTTCTTGAGCGAGTCGATCGCCTTGATCGCCGTATTGCCGGTAGCCAGCATCGGATCAATAACGATCAGCATCCGGTCTTTGGCATCGGTCGGCAGATTGATATAGTATTCTACTGCATCGAGCGTGTCAGGATTGCGGAACAAGCCGATATGCCCAACCTTGGCTGACGGAATCAGCTTCAGCATGCCTTCGACCATGCCGAGTCCCGCCCGGAGGATCGGCACCAGGCCGATCATGCGGCCCGAGATAACCTTGGAGGTGGCCGTCGCCACCGGCGTTTCTACCTCGATCTCTTCCAGCGGCAGATCGCGCGTGATCTCATAGGCCATCAGCGTGGCCACTTCATCGACCAATTCACGAAAATCCTTCGTATTGGTATGTTTGTCTCGAATAAAAGTCAGCTTGTGTTGAATCAGGGGATGGTCGCAGACCACCAGTTTACTCATCGGGGGATCCTCCTAGCCGAGTCATGGCAATAGTTTGGCGGGGTAAGCAAGACTTAAGATGCTTAGAATTGAAAAAGCGGGCTTATCTCTTTTCGGACTCGAAGCCTTGTATATTATAGCACTGTAAAGCACGAACTGCACAACAAGCTTGTCACAGTGTTACGAAGATCCGCATCCGCCAGAGCAAGAGCTGCACGAAGTATCTCCGCCACCGCCATCACCGGAGGATTCGTCGCTGCCGTCGTTATCTCGCTCTGTCCCGCCACCCGCGGCGCCGCCACAGCTGCTCGTGGAGCCAGGCTGCCGCTGCTGGTGTCCGAGGACCTCGTCCATTGTCGCCGCCAGGTCGTCAGGCGCGGTGAGCGAAGCCAGCATCAGCGTGCCGCCCAGCAGCGACCAGCTTGCCGTATCGGACGCGGCACGGTCCAAGTGGCGTTCGCCGCGCGCTGCTTGTTCGTGTGCGGCTGCCATCTGGGCCCGGGCCTGCGTCAGCAGGTTTTCACGCGCCTGTATCAGCTCGGGGATGCTGTCATCCAGCTCCGCATGGAACAGCTCGCGTCGCACCTTATCTTCATCCGGCAGGCCTAACAGCTCCAGCAGCCCGGGCGACATCGGCGTCCGGTACATCCCGCCCCACAGCCGCGCCCCCGGATTCTCAGGTCCGAATAGCTCGCCGTATACCCAGTCGAACCATGCCCGCTCGGCCGATGGCACCAGCTGCTGTGCCGCTCCCGCAACCAGGGGCGTCCCGCTGTGCGGAGCATGATGGATCATCCGGCCGCAGAACCTCTCGCACATCTTCTGATACTCCATTGTGAACATCAGCATCTCATGCCATACCTCATCGACTTGTGCGCTGTACATCTCCACCCGGCGCAGCAGTGCGGCCATGAGCAGGAAACGCTTCTGTTCATGCCATCTCCACTGCCATTCGGTATCGCTCAGCTCCGGTTGCCGCTGCTGCAGCCTCTCCTTGACTCGCAGCTCATAATCAGCGGGAATCGACTGCTCCAGCCGGACCGCAGCTTCATAGGCCGGGTTCCCGGGATAGATGCCGAGCGTCTGGGGCGGCCGGTGGGCGGGATAGCCGATCCGGCCGGCCGCTGAGGCACGCTGACTCCGTTTCCATAATGAATAGGAGAGTACGATCACCAGCCCTGCGATCGCACCGCCTGCGATAAGCTGCTCCACAGCACCCGCTCCTTTACTACGTAGGTTGTTTAAAAAAGTCCGCTGTTGATTAAGCATATACTGCTCTCACTGTACCATATCAAAAGCCGCCCGACACCCTTATATCGCATTCCCGTACCGTCCAGCAGCCCCCTTCCGTTGAGGCGGTGCGTCGTTTGTTTAAGCGCCGCATCAACGGGTAATTCTAATAAACACCGTCAGCAAGCTTGGTTGACCATTATCCAGGAGGAGGAATAATCGATGAAAAGACGAATGTTGATGTCCGCACTCGGCATGGGAGCCGCTTACTTGCTCCGCAACAAGCAGGCCCGCCAGAAGCTCATGGATACCTTCCAATCCATCACAGGCAAGTCGAGACGGCGGGTTAAATAAGCAGACCCAGAGCCAGTCGGATTAATTGTACAGCAATCAACAGAACAAAGACTCCAGCGCCGCTTGCAGCGGCATTGGAGTCTTTGTTGGATCTGGCCCTGCCAGTGGAATTAATATTGCAGCCCAGGGTAAAGCGGGTATTGCGCGGTCAGCTCGCGTACCCGTGCTTCCGCTTTGGCCAATACGTCGCTGTCCTCAGGATTTTTGAGCGTCATTGCGATGACCTCGGCGATGACCTTCATCGCAGCCTCGTCCATGCCCCGGGAGGTAGCGGCAGGCGTACCGATCCGGATGCCGCTGGTAATGAACGGCGAAGTCGGGTCGAACGGAATCGCGTTTTTGTTGACAGTGATGCCGACTTGATCCAGCAGATGCTCGGCTTGCTTGCCTGTGATGTTCAGGCCGCGCGTATCGACCAGCATCAGATGATTGTCTGTGCCGCCGGAGACGATGTTCAGCCCCTCGCCGGCCAGTGCGTCTGCCAGTACGCGAGCGTTGTTCACAACCTTCTGGGCGTATTCCTTAAAGGACGGCTGCAGCGCTTCGCCGAAGGCGACCGCCTTGGCAGCGATGATATGCATGAGCGGACCGCCCTGCGAGCCAGGGAACACCGCTTTGTCGATCGCTGCTGCCCACGGCTTGCGGCACAGGATCAGACCGCCGCGCGGACCGCGCAGCGTCTTATGTGTTGTCGTCGTCACGAAATGCGCGTGCGGTACCGGACTCGGATGCAGACCTGCCGCCACGAGACCGGCGATATGCGCCATGTCGACCATGAACAGCGCGCCCACGTCGTTTGCGATCTGGCCCAGTTTCTCAAAGTCGATGATCCGCGGATAAGCACTTGCGCCGGCCACGATCATCTTGGGGCGATGCTTGAACGCGGCCTTGCGGACTTCGTCGTAATTGATCGTAAAGGTATCCTCTTCGACGCCGTATGCGACGAAGTTGTAGAGCAGACCGGAAGCGTTGACCGGGCTGCCGTGCGTCAGGTGACCGCCATGCGCCAGGTTCATGCCCAGCACGGTGTCGCCAGGATTGAGCGTTGCCAGATAGACTGCCATATTGGCTTGCGCGCCGGAGTGCGGCTGTACGTTGGCATGCTCGGCGCCGAACAGCTCCTTGGCGCGGTTGCGGGCGATGTCCTCGGCGATGTCGACGTGCTCGCAGCCGCCGTAGAAACGCTTGCCCGGATAGCCCTCGGCATACTTGTTGGTCAGCACAGAGCCCATGGCTTCGAGCACGGCCTCACTGACGATATTCTCCGATGCGATCAACTCGATGTTGTCGCGCTGACGCTTCAGCTCCAGGCCAAGCGCCGCGAGCAATTCGGGATCCTGTTTGCGCAGATGTTCCATAAGTAATAATATCCTCCCTGGATGCCGGCTCCGCCCGGCCCTGGCCGGTCTGTCCGGTGCGGGCCGCGGCGCGCGGGCATCAAATATAGTAATGGATTGAATCTCTAATCACATGTGCCGCCCCGCTGCTCGGGGGCGGACTCGGCCTCCCCCAGCACCGGCTGGCCGTCCAGCGTATATACTGCCCTTGCACCACCGATCAGCCGCGGCCGCGTCGTCGCCATCGTGACGTGAGCTGCTCCGATGCTGCGGATCGCAGGACGCAGCGGGACCGCAACACGGCGCAGATGCATGCCGATCAGCGTATCGCCGATATCGATGCCGGCATCGGCTTGTACGGCATCGACCAGCACCGGATCATTTAGCATCCGGTACGAGTAGGCCGCCATCGAGCCGCCTGCGCCCGGGATCGGTACGGCTGCTACTTCCTCCAGCCGGTAACGTTCCGCTGCCTCGCGCGTCAGCACGAGCGCCCGGTTGAGATGCTCGCAGCACTGGTAGACGGGGTAGAAGCCCCGTTCCCGGCGCACCGCCTCGATGCCTTCATAGATCGCCTGCGCGATCTCCTGCGTCCCTGAGGTGCCGATCCGCCGACCGGCCACTTCGCTTGTACTGACGCCGATAACCAGCAGCTGGCCGCTGCGCAGCCCCGCCGCTTCGGCCAGCTCGCGCACCGTCGCTGTCGTATCGGCTGTTATCGCCTGCAGTTCCGTATTCATTCAGCATGCCTCCCGTTTAAGGATGCGAGGAATATTTGTCTTCGAGCGCCTTGACCTTACCTACGCGGCCGATATGCCGCTCACCTTCGGAGAACGGCGTCTCCAGCCAGATCCTGATGATCTCCTGGGCTACGCCAGGTCCGATGACGCGCTCGCCGAGAGCCAGCACATTGGTGTCATTGTGCTCGCGGGTCGCTTTGGCGGAGAACAGATCATGCGTCAGGGCGCAGCGGATGCCGGGAATCTTGTTGGCGGCGATGGACATCCCGATACCGGTCCCGCAGATCAGAATCCCGCGCTCGGCTGTCCCTTCGATCACCTGGTTGCATACTTCGAGAGCATAGTCGGGATAATCGACCGATTGCTCGCAGCTGCAGCCGAAATCCTGCACCTCGTGCCCCAGCGACTCCAGGAAAGGAATCACGACATCCTTCAAGCGGTACCCCGCATGGTCAGCGCCGATTGCAATTTTCATACGAACCCTCCTAAAAGTTTTCCGAAGGAAAACTCACTTCGGAAGCGTGTGCTTAAGTTTTGCGAAGCAAAACTGCTTCGAAAGCATATGCTTAGTTTTCCGAAGGAAAACTCACTTCGGAAGCGTGTGCTTATGTTTTGCTCTCCCCATTATACCCGAATCACCCTCAAAAGACGAAAAAGAGCATGACGTGCAATGCACGCTGCTCTTTGCCCAGGCGACCGGCCCTATGTTCCGATGCTCCCCCGTGGTTGCCCACTTCCGTCGCCAGTTACACCGGATCCTTGATTGTTACCCTAACTATATAGCAACCCTATCCAAAAATCAAGCGGCTACTTCAGCTTGCGCAGCAGCTTCTGGACCGCTTCGGCAATCTCCTCCGCCGTCATCTCGTACTGCGCCAGACTGCCGCCGAACGGATCACCGATATCGAAGCTCGGGATCCGCGCTTCCAGCTCCAGCAGACGCGCCCGCTCCTGCTCCGTAAGCTGTCCCCCAAGCGCCTGCTTCATATGCAGATCCGTGTAGAGACGCTCCAGCTCTTCAATATCGGACAGCACCGCTTCCTCGCGGGCTACATATTCCTTCAGCGTGTGGCTCTTCTCCACGGCTTGCGGATACCGCTCCAGCAGGTGGCGCTTGTGGCCGGCCGTCATCGTCAAGATCAGATCCGCCCAATTAACCGCCTCGGCAGTCAGCGCGTGCGAGCTCTTATTGTGACTAATCTGACGGTGCCGCAGCGTCTCGGAGGCATGCGCGGATATCGGCAGCCCGTCTACCGTCGACACTCCCGCCGACCGCACCTCGACCGCGATTCCTTCCCGCTCCGCCATATCGCGCAGCAAAGCTTCCGCCATCGGGCTGCGGCAGGTGTTGCCGGTACATACGAATAAAATGCGTTTCAACGGCACAACTCTCCTTTCTGCCGGCGCAGACACAGATGTGTTCAATGTATAATACTAGTTCTCCATTATCACCAGTGTACCCTTTATTTTCACCAGATCCGGATCAGAATAAAAACATCAGACCGAATACAAGCAGGATAATACCGCCGCACGCTTCGCCATAGTCTCCCAAACTGCCCCCCGCCCGGCGGCCGATCAACAGTCCAATGATCGACATCAGACCGCCGAACAAGCCGAACATCAGCACGGTCAGCAGCATGTTCGCCGAGAACATCCCCAGTGACACGCCGACCGAAAAAGAATCCACACTCACCGTAAGACCCAGCAGCAGCGTCCCCCAAAGCGACCGGTGATCGATGCTGCTCTCCGAGCCGGGACGCAGCGAATGATACACCATATGCGCGCCCAGCAAGAATAGCAGAACCCCCGCTGCTGTAGTCGCCACTTGACCGAGCAAGCCGCTCATAAAATTTCCCGTCAGAATGCCCAGCAGGGGCATCGCCACATGAAACAAGGCGATCACGCAGCTGAGCCTCAGCACGTGACGCAGCCGGATCCCCTTCAGGCCGATCCCGATCCCCAGCGAGAAGGCATCCATCCCAAGCGCCACGGCCATCAACACTATCGTCATCAGCTGCCCTGCCGGTACGGTAGCTTCACCCATCATGGATGGCAGTCCTCCCCACGTCCAATCCGTCATTTGTTATCCAGCATATGCGGACAAGACGGCAAACATGACCAAGCCCTGTGTGAGGAACGGGGAGGGTCGGTAAAGGAAGAATACCGTTTACTGAGTTGGCGGCAATGGAGACACAGAGCCGTTTACGGAAGCCTCGCTTGGGGCATATAGCCTGTTAGCGTTATGCAGAGCTGGACGGCAAGACTGTCGCCTTATCAGCTCTGTACGGGGGCTCACGAGATCTGCACTAGGACTGACAGGATCAGGAACAGACTAGCTGCGGCATGCGGGAAAATTTCTCGTCCACGCATCTTCTGGCTTGCGCTATACTTCCACAACGCGGTGGCCTGCGGCTTTGACCAGACGGTTCATCAATGCGTCGCCGATCCCGCCAGCCGGACACGCCTCCGCCCAGATGCGCTCCACGCCGCTGCTGTCCATCTCCCGCAGCGCGGCATACAGGCCCTGCGCTGCCGTCTCCAGCTCTACTAGCGAACCGATCGCCAGGACGACGTCGGCGCGGTAATCCGCAGCATGCTCCGCATACGTAAGCACGCCGGTGACAGTTCCCCGCGCCCGGGCCGCGTCGATCGCGGACTGGATATACTCCTGCATCCGGACAGCCGCACCCTGCACGAGCTGCATCTCGCCCCTCGGCGCATAATGAGCATACTTCATGCCGGGAGAACGGGGCGCCTCCGGCTCGACTGCGGCGGATGACGCGGTCTCGCGCTGAGGGACTGCGAGACCCCCGGCAGTGACGTCCGCCGAGCCCGTCGCGGGCCGCTGCGGCGCACTCCCGTCAGACGAGCCGGTTACGGGCAGCTGGGGCGCACGCCTGTCAGGCGTCCGGCTCACCTCGGCGAAGCGGCTGAGCGCTTCGGCAGTGACCCCACCGGGCCGGAGGATGACGATCCGGCCGTCGACCACCTGGATGACGGTCGATTCCAATCCGATGCCCGTCGGCCCGCCGTCGACGAGCCCGTCGATCCGCCCGCCCAGATCCTCCGCCACGTGATCGGCCCGGGTCGGACTGGGCCGCCCGGACCGGTTGGCGCTGGGAGCCGCGACCGGACATCCCGCCGCGGCGATGAGCCGGAGCGCCACCGGGTGGTCCGGCATCCGCACGGCCACTGTATCCAGACCTGCGGTCACGAGCGGCGAGAGCGCTCCGGGACGGACAGGCAGGACCAGGGTGAGCGGCCCCGGCCAGAACGCCCCCATAAGTTCAGCCTCCAGGTCGCTGCAAGACTCTGTCAGCTGCGCCATCTGCTCCCGCTCGGCGATATGGACGATCAGCGGATTATCGGCAGGCCTGCCCTTGGCCTCGAAGATACGGGCTACCGCCTTGTCATTGGAGGCATCAGCCCCCAGACCGTAGACCGTCTCCGTCGGAAAAGCGATCAGGAAGCCGCGGCGCAGCAGCGCCGCCGCTTCCTGCAGTCCCGATTCGGCGGAGATCGACGTTTGGTCCTTCGCCAGGGTGTCAGCGCTCCCGAACATCGAAGATGATTCCGAGGCGCCATCTATTGCATTCTTATATTCAGTCGAATATACATGCCATCGTTTGGTCACATGATTCATTCCTTCAGCACTTGTCGAATCGGCATCAGCCGCATCCATTATACCATATCATGTTGTGTCGCAGTGATGTTAGCAGCTGCCGAGCACAGGAGACGCCCGCCCCCTGCATACGGACAGACGATCCGTTATTCGTCATCAGAAGTGCCCATCAGCATCCATCATACCCGCCTTTCGAGCGGATTCAAGTAACGTTTTACCCCTGGTTGAGCTTTGGTCGCCTTATGCAGCATTATCAATATATGTGCAACTACTCTGTCCGCAGCGGCATCGGAAAGGCTTTATCTCAGCTGAACAGCCCGCGGAAGAATTCGATGATCGACTGGATCAGATCCCAGAGGAAGAACCGAACCTCCGGCGCTTCACCAAGCTCCGGCAGCTCTGCCGGACTATCACCCGCTGTAGCTTCGGCGACCGTCGGCTCTGCTGCCACTGCTTCACCGCTAATTCCGTCTACGAAGCACAGCGGCGGAAACAGCACACACCACCAGTTCTGCCCCATACCTGCTCCGAGCGTCACCCGCACCGCTTCATAATCGCCCGCCGGATATACCTGGCTGCCGTACATTTTGGTAGGGAAAGGCACCGTCCCCAGCTCGACCTCGAAGCCGTAGTTAAACCCGCGGCTCTCCAGCACCTCGGCAATCCGGGCTTCCAGCACATCCATGTTCGTCAGGATGGTTGCGCGCGCCTCATTAATAGACTGCGGGCCACTCGCCCATGCCTCCATCTCAGCGACAATGGCGTCTCGGACATGGCGTTTGATCGCCTGATCCTGGGGAGCATCGGAGTTGGCCAGGATACGCAGGCGGATCGATTCCTCGGGGATCGAGCCCTGCACCACAGCTGCGTCCATACGCTGGCCTTCCCAGCTCATGATAAGTACCATCAGAACAACAAACAGATAACCGTACGATACGCGATAAGAAAAACGGGTATGATTGCGGATAACCATGTCACACAAGCCCCTCTCGTACGCATCCGTCGATGCGTCAGCTTGCGTTCCGGAACGTCTATGCTCCTCAGTATGTCCGGCCTATCCACTCTCTAAACCTATTAATCTCTGATTCAAGTAAATGGCAGGTCGAATCTAGCAGAGAACGGGCGGAGCACAGGTTCGTTGGAGCGGGCGGAGCTGCTGTAAGGGAGAAAAGGTTCGCTGGAGCGTGTGGCGGGTCTGGCGGAGCTGCTGTAAGGGAGAAAAGGTGCGTTGGAGCGGGCGGCGGGGCTGTGGAGGTGCTGTAAGGGAGAAAAGGTTCGTTGGAGCATGGGGCGGGGCTGGGGGAGCTGCTGTAAGGGAGAAAAGGTGCGTTGGAGCATGGGGCGAGTCTGGCGGAGCTGCTGTAAGGGAGAAAAGGTTCGTTGGAGCATGAGGCGGGGCGGATGGAGCTGCACGAAGAAGACGGCTCCATCCGCTAATCGTCCAACCCCTTTTATTTTAGCGCAAGCACATGCCGCTCAATGCCCGCATAATCCTCGATGATCCGTACCTCGCGCCAGGTGAAGGCTTCCTCCAGCAACCGGGCGACCTCCCGCGCCTGGCCCATTCCAAGCTCAAACGCCACGATGCGCGGCAGCCGGGACATTCCCTTCAGCTGCCCTATCATCCGGCGGTAGGGGTCCAGTCCGTCATCGCCGCCGACCAGCGCCAGATGCGGCTCAAAGTCTCGCACCTCCCGCTGCAGCTCCAGCAGATCGCCAGCGGGAATATATGGCGGGTTCGAGACGACGATATCTGCTGTCAGACCGGCCAACGCCGGAGATAACCCCTCCGCCGCGCCACCCTGCATGAACGGCGCCAGCAGGTCGCCCTGGACGAACGTCACCTGCTCCTCCACACCCAGCGATGCCGCATTGACTCCGGCGACTGCCAACGCATCCGCCGACAGATCGGATGCGTACAACCGCCAAGCCGGTCGCTCGGCTGCCAGCGTCAGCGCGATCGCCCCGCTGCCGGTACCGATATCCAGCACGGTCAGCGCACGTGGGTCTGCGTCCGCTCCGAAGCGCGGCTCTGTGCCGTTGAGAGTACTGTCATCGATTCGTCCGCTTCCGGCTTCATCCGTGCCCTGCGCTCCCGGTGCCCCGCCGCACAAACCGCCGACTCCGCCCGAAGCTGCATCTCCCGCACCGGTCAGAGCTGCGCCGCTGCTGCCGCTCGATGCCGGCCACAGCCGGTCGGCCGCCTCCAGCACGGCCTCGACGAGCAGCTCCGTCTCCGGCCGCGGGATCAGCACCGCCGGCGTCACCGCAAAGGCACGGCCATAGAACCAGCCCTCGCCGATAATATACTGCACCGGCTCGCCAGCCGCCTTGCGGGCGATCAGCTGCCGCCACGTCTCCCAGTGCTCCAGCGGCATCGGCTCCCGCCAGTCGCGCATCAGCTGCGCCCGCTCGATGCCGAGCACGTGCAGCAGCAGAAGCTCCGCATTGGCCCGCGGCTCTGTCACGCCTGCCGCCTCCAAAAGAGAAGAAGCCTGCAAGCAGGCTTCTCTTAAGGTCAGTTCGGCGGAATGGACGAGCTCAGAAACATCAGCTCGATCGTCTTGCATACCTTCCCCTCCAAACCTAAATATTTAATACGCTAAAAGATTCATATGCTTAAGCCAGGTTCTCCTGCTCCAGCAGCTCCGCTTGCTCGGCGATCGTCAGCGCGTTGACGATCTCATCCATATCCCCATTCAAGACAGTATCCAGCTTGTGCAGGGTCAGGCCGATGCGGTGATCGGTAACACGGCTCTGCGGGTAGTTGTAGGTCCGAATCCGCTCACTCCGGTCGCCGGTGCCAACTTTGCTCTTGCGCTCGCCCGCATACTTGGCCTCTTCCTCCTGGCGTCTGATATCATAGATACGGGCACGCAGCACCTGCAACGCCTTGGCTTTGTTCTCGTTCTGCGACTTGCCGTCCTGACAGGTCGCCATGATGCCGGTCGGCACATGGAGCACGCGGACAGCGGATTTGGTCGTATTGACCGACTGACCGCCAGCGCCGCTCGAGCAGAACGTATCGATCCGGATGTCCTTATCCAGGATCTCGACCTCGACATCCTCGACCTCCGGCATGACCGCAACAGTCGAAGTCGAGGTATGGATACGTCCGCCCGACTCGGTTACGGGGATCCGCTGGACGCGGTGCGCGCCGCTCTCGAATTTCAGCTTCGAGTAGGCGCCCTTGCCGTTAATCATGAAGATGATCTCCTTGTAGCCGCCCAGATCGCTCTCGCTCGCCTCCAGCACCTCGACGCGCCAGCCTTGCGAATCAGCGAATTTGCTGTACATCCGGTACAGGTCGGAAGCGAACAACGCCGCCTCGTCGCCGCCGGCCGCGCCGCGCACCTCGACGATGACGTTTTTGTCATCGTTGGGGTCCTTGGGCAGCAGCAGCACGCGGATCCGTTCCTCCAGCTCCTGCATCCGCTGGCCCTGCTCCTCCAGCTCAAGCTTGACCATCTCGCGCATCTCGTCGTCGAGCTTTTCCTCGAGCATCAGTTTGGCATCGTTATACTGCTCTGACGCCTCTTTGTACTCCATATAGGCATTATACGGCTCCTGCAGATCGGATTGCTCTTTGGAGTAATCCCGCAGCTTCTTGGTGTCGCTGGCGACATCCGGATCACACAGCAGCTCGCTCAGTTTGTCATACCGGTCCGCCAGCGCTTGCAAACGGTCCAAATTCATAATGGTTCACACACTCCCGGGCGCTGACGAAAGCTTCGTCCCGCCAATTAGTCTCGTCGGCAGTCCGAGGATGATCTCCCGCCTGCCTCCCTATAGTATATCACATTACGCAAGTAGTGGAGCATCTGTCACTGCGCCAAGCCTACCGCCGGACACATCCCTCGGTGCCCACGCCGAAAGGCCCCACCCAGTGGGGCCTTTGCCCGGCCGCAAACGCGGCGGGGAGCAGCTATACGTTGAAGCGGAAGTGCATGACATCGCCGTCCTTGACGACGTACTCCTTGCCCTCCAGCCGCAGCTGTCCGCGTTCCTTGGCAGCATTCATCGTCCCGGCCGCGACGAGATCATCATAGGAGACGACCTCCGCCCGGATGAAGCCGCGTTCGAAATCCGTATGGATGACGCCCGCCGCCTGTGGCGCCTTCATCCCTTTGCGGATCGTCCACGCACGTACCTCTTGCACGCCCGCAGTGAAATAAGTGTACAGACCGAGCAGCTTGTAAGCCGCCTTGATCAGACGGTTCAGGCCGGACTCTTCCAGTCCGAGCTCCTCGAGGAACATGTCCTTGTCCTCGCCTTCGAGCTCGGCGATCTCCGCTTCCACCTTGGCGCTGATCGGTACGACCTCGGCATTCTCGGCAGCGGCGAATTCACGAACCTGTTTCAGATACGGGTTGTTGTCGCTGTCTGCCACTTCACCTTCGCTGACATTGGCCGCATACAGGACCGGCTTGATCGTCAGCAGGTGCAGATCGCGGATCAGCAGACGCTCGTCGTCTGTAAGCTCCATGCTGCGCACCGGTTTATCCTCGTACAGGGCTTCCTTGATGCGCTCGAGCAGCTCGACTTCCTGAGCGTACTTCTTGTCGCCGCCCTTCATATTCTTGCGGGAACGCTCGATCCGCTTTTCGACGGAGTCGACGTCCGCCAGGATCAGCTCCAGATTGATCGTCTGAATATCGCTTAGCGGGTCGACCTTGCCGTCCACATGCGTAATATTCTCGTCCTGGAAGCAACGCACCACGTGGACGATCGCATCGACCTCACGGATGTGCGCCAGGAATTTATTGCCCAGACCTTCGCCCTTGCTCGCACCTTTGACGATGCCGGCGATATCGATAAACTCAAAGGCTGTCGGTACCGTTTTGTTGGGTACGACCAGCTCCGTCAATTTGTCCAAACGCTCATCCGGCACCTCGACGATGCCGACATTCGGATCTATGGTACAGAACGGGTAATTGGCCGACTCGGCCCCTGCTTGTGTAATGGCGTTAAATAATGTCGATTTCCCTACGTTAGGAAGGCCGACGATCCCGCAGGAAAGTGGCATGCTGAACAACTCCTATCTCCATTTCATCTTTCGTCATTATACCCGATGGGCCAGGACATTAAAAGACAAAAGAGAGCTGCCGTCCAGCCGGCCGCCAATCCCACCGGACTATCCCGATTAAAAGAAGGCCTGGCGCCCCGGAATCCCCCCGCCAAGGCCGACCGTCAAGACGTTGCCGGTCCCGTTTCACTCCGCATTGGAAAGGTCTGTCCGGAGCGCTACCGGTCCCGCTTGACGCCGCCCTGGAACGCCGTCTCGTCCTGCTTCATGTCCGCCTCCGTGAGCCCCGAAGCTGCCAGCAGCTCAGCCGCATCGTCCTGGGGACGATAGCCGATCAGCCCGGCGAGATAGCCGATATCGTAGTAGTTGTCCGTGTTGGCCGAAGTGCCGTACAGGGAGAGAAAGCGATGCGAGTTGTCCGCCTCCACGCAGCAAGCCGCCAGCTTCACCAGATCCCGTTCGGAGATCCAGATATGCAGGGAGCGCTCGGAATGCGGCCGGTCATCGCCGGGGAAGTTGCCGATCCGGATGTTGATTGAAGATACATCGTACTTGTCGGAATAGTAACGGCCCAGCAGCTCGATATAACATTTGCTGAGTCCATAGAGACTGTCGGGACGATAGGGAGCGTCTGCCTCCGCCTCCTCGCCCACCCGATAGAAGCCCATCGCATGATTGGAGCTGGCGAAGATGACGCGCCGGACCCCGTTGATCCGCGCTGCCTCGTAGAGATGATAGGCGCCTGTAACGTTGACCGGCAGCACCATGCCGAGGAAGTCCTCGTTGTCCTTAGCCCAGCTATTATGGATCACCGTGTCCACGCCCCGGGTAAGCTCCCGCCAGCGGTCCGCATCCGTCACGTCCAGCGCCTCGATCCCCTCCTGCTCGTCCGCCTGGAGGTCGGTCCCGATGATGTCATAACGGTCCATCTCCCTAAGCCCCGCCGCGATAGCTCCGCCGACTCTTCCGGCTGCGCCGGTAACCAGCACCTTGCGTCTCTCCATTGTCCGTGGCACCTCATCTTCTTGTGATTTGACTGCTCTTTAACAGTATTAACCAACAGAAGACGATTTGATTACGAAAAGAATACGCACGCTGCCGTGTCCTACACCAGAGCGCACGCTCCGCTCCTCCTCACAGCTCGCAGACGATGTTCTCCAGCCGCGAGCGGTCGGCGGCAAAGCCGATGCGGTGGCCGTCGATGGACATCGCCAGCGACGTCGAAGAGATCGACGGCGTTTGGCCGCGCAGCACCTGCACGAAGTCCTCGACCAGCCGCATGTCGCCGCCGCCGTGACTGTCATCTGAGACATCGACAACCACCTCGCGCTCGGCATAGTGACGGTCTGCAGACATATCCGGTGTGCGGACGACGAACCGCCCTTCCTCCAGGGTGCCCTGGATCTCGCCCCGGGTGCCTACGATATGCAGCAGCCGGGCCGGACGTGCTGTCGCGCCGACGAGATTATGCGAGGCGGTCAGACCGCTATCGAACTCGACGATGACAGACTGGTGATCGACTACATCATTGTCGCAGCGCCAGACGCAGCGGCCGTAAGGGTTATCCGTCTCCAGCGACCGGATCTTCTCCGCTTCGGTCCACGGCTGGCCCAGATGTTCGTTCTCCCACACGTAGAAGCCCCACATCCCCTTGTCCAGGTAATGCTTGCGCGCCGAATACATGCACTCCGGCTCGATCTTGCAATCCGTGAGACATCGGGTACCCGCACCCGCAGGCGCGCGCTCCGGCCGGAACTGCATCAGGCTGCCAAAGCTGCTCACCCGCACCGGCCGCGTCCGGCCCGCCAGCCAGGTCAGCAGGTCGAGGTCATGGCAGCACTTCGCCATCAGCATCGACGACTTGCCGCTCGCCAGCGAGCTCCACTTGCCTCGGATGAAGGAAACGGCCATATGATGGTAGCTGACGTGCTCTGCCGTCTGGATGTTGACGATCTCGCCGATCTCGCCCGCGGCGATCGTCTCCTTGACCGCCCGGTAGAACGGCGCATACCGCAGCACATGGCAGATCATCACGGTCCGGACGTGCTGCTCCGCCGCCTCCTGCAGCCGCTCCACCTCCGCTTCGGAGATGCCGATCGGCTTCTCCAGCAGCAAGTCGTAGCCGGCAGCCAGCAGCGGCAGGCTGGTCGGCAGATGCAGCTCGTCCATCGTGCCGTTGATGGCGCAGTCCGCCAGGCGGGGGCCGGATACCAGCTCCCCGACACTGGCAAAGCAGGCTGCCGGACCAAGTCCGAAACGCTCGCCAGTCAGCCGCCGGCGCTCCGCATCCGGCTCGACGACGCCAGTGATCCGCAGCTGCTCCGGCTGCCGCTCCGCATAGGAAGCGTAGATCAGGCTGCGGTGACCTGCGCCGATGATCACCGCCGTGACCGGGCGCTGATCCGAGGTCGTTGAATCCATAAACGTTACACCTCTTCCTCGATAAGTTCCAGTACATCATACAGCTTATCATAGTCCTCCGCCGCGAGGCTGTACAGACTGCCGGCGTCATCCTGCAGATCAGCGGACACAGCGTTCCCTTCCGTCTCGAAGCGGAAGACGCCCTCCAGCAGCCGCCGGACCGCATCCGCACGCCCCTCCGCCTTCAGCTGCTGCAGCAGCTCGAAATCGCGGATGCCGCGCTGCAGCCACTTGTAGCGCAGCGAGAGGAGCGGCCGGCCCAGCTTGCCCGGATAGACAAAATTGGTCTCGCCAGCCGGCCAGTGCGACGGCCGGTAGGCGATCCGCTCCAGCGGCCGGTCGGGCCATACCGTATAGTTCCAGCGGAGAAACCCGTCCAGGCCCAGCCTCTCGACCAGCCACGGGATCGTCCGCGACTCGATGGCCGGCGACCGCAAGAACGTATTGGGACGGGCCGGACTGTTGCACACATAATACAGCAAGCGGCCCGGCAGCGACGGACGGGCTGCCTGCAGAGCACTCCAGTCCCGCAGCGCGCAGTCCAGCTTCGGCACGCAATCGTACATCCCCTCCACAGGATGCTGCAGGAACTCCGCATGATTGATGGCGATTTTGTACCGGAAGTCGGGCACCAGGTCCCGCAACGCCTCCAGACGGGCATGGAACAGAGATAGATCGGACGGCTCGTCGGCCATGATCCGCACCTTCTCCATCCATCCCCGCTCCCGCAGATGCTCGGCCAGCCGCAGGATGTACCGCTCGATGCCCGCCCGGTCGCGCACGAAGCGGTACGTGCCGCTGGCTTCATCGTAATACCGCAGCCGGATTCCGTCAGGGTAGTCCGAGGCGACCGGACCGTATACGCCATCCGGCGTCTGCCAGATGCCGAGCAGGCCGAACAGCTCGATCTCCGCATCGATGCCGTGGCGGCTTGCCATAGCGATGTAACGGTCCATAACCGTATAGTCGTCCCTGAATACGCCGTCTCTCCCCCGCCGCAGACCGATCATGCTGTACTCGAACAGGTCCGACGGCTCCGCGTCGATATGCGAGGACTGGCCGGACCACGGAATCTCCGACACGATGACCGTTGCGGCCTTTTGCCCCAGCTGACCGAGACTGCAGAGATAGGTGTCCATCACAGCAAAGTGCGCCTCCGACCACAGCTCCACCTCATACTTGCGTGCGAGGTTGGCATTGTGCTGCCACAGGTCAAGATAGAAACGGTTGGAGGCCGCTGGCGGCAGCGTGCGGGAGAGCACCTTGAGCGTAAAGGTCAGCTCCGCGACTTTCCGCTCATCCTCGAACACGGTCCGGCTGCAGAGCGTAATCCGGCCCTTGTACATCCCCGGCGGCGCTTCCGCCGCCACAGGCAGCTCGATCCACACTTGCTGCAGCCGGCGGGGCTCCACATGCACATAGCTCTCATCCAGCAGCAGGTCCGCTTTGCGGCGGCCATCGTCATCCGCCATCAGGCCGATCAGCCGCAGCTCCGGACCGATCCCGCACGGTCCATCCCAATCCACCGATACCCGGACGACCGGCAGCGGGCCGCCCTTCCAGAACAGCGCATCGCCGCTGACAGTCAGCAGGAAGGGAGACAGGGCGCCGGCGACGAGCTGCAGCGCCGCCGATTCGCCCCGGCAGCAGATCAGATCGAGATGGCGGGAAGTACAGTCCTGCTCCATCTGATCCCAGAAGTTGACGCCATGGCTGTACTTGTAGAACATCGGCTGCAGCCCCGCTTGCAGTCCGAACGCTTGCTCATCTGCGCCTGCAAGCTCCTCTTTATTCATCAGCGTATCGACTCCCTTGAACAGATTCATCCTTTGACGGCGCCGATCATGACGCCTTTGACAAAGTACTTCTGCAGGAACGGGTACAGGAACAGGATCGGCAGCGTAGCCACGATAATCGTCGCATACTTGATCGTCTCCGCCACCGGCATCCGGTCGCCCCCGCCCACGCCCGTCATCATGCTCTCCGTATCATTCTGGATCAGGATCTCCCGCAGGATGAGCTGGAGCGGGAACAGCTCGCGGTCGCGCAGATAGATCAGCGCATCGAACCACTTGTTCCAATGCCAGACGCCGTAGAACAGCACCATAACCGCGATGACCGGCAGCGACAGCGGGATGATGACCCGCATCAGGATCGTCAGATCATTTGCCCCGTCGATCCTCGCCGACTCCTCCAGCGCAGGCGGCACGGCCTGGAAGGAGGTGCGCATGATGATCAGATTCCACGTCGTCATGGCGCTCGGGATGATGAGCGCCCACCGGGTGTCGAGCAGGCCCAGGTTGAGCATCAGGATATACTTGGGGATCAGCCCGCCGTCAAAAAACATCGTCAGGACGATCAGCAGCATGATCGTCGTCCCCCACATCACGTTGCGCCGGGACAGGCCGTACGCGCCCAGAGCCGTCATGACGAGATTGAGCGTCGTGCCTACCAGCACATAGAATATCGTGTTGACATAGCCGGTGATGATATTGGGGTTCTGGAACACCATCTTGTAGGATTCCAGCGAGAAGCCCTTGGGCCACAGCAGAATCCCCCGGTGCTGCACAAAGGCGCCGGAGTCGCTGACCGAGGCGAAGAGCACATAGATAAACGGATACAGCGTAACAACCGAAAGCAGAATCAGAATAAGGATGTTGGAGACGTCGAACAGCCGCTCGGCGACCGATTTGTGATAATGCATCTACTCTTCCCTCCTACAGCAGCCTGGTGTCGCTGAAACGCCGGCTCAGATAATTGGCTGCGAAGAGCAGCGCGCAGTTGATGACCGAGTTGAACAGACCGACGGCGGCACTGAAGCTGTAATTGGCCTCCAGGATGCCTTTCCGGTATACATAGGTGCCGATCACGTCAGCCGTCTCGTAAGTCATCGGATTGTACATGAGCAGGATCTTCTCGTCCTGCAGCGCCATCAGGGCGCCGATCCGCAGGATGAAGAGGATGATGATCGTCGGCATGATGCCCGGCAGCGTGATGCTGAGCACCTGGCGGAGACGGCCGGCGCCATCGACGCGGGCGGCCTCATAGAGCGACTGGTCGATGTTCGACATTGCCGCCAGATAGATGATCGAGCCCCAGCCGATGCCCTGCCAGACTGCCGATGAGGTGTACAGGAACCGGAACCAGTCCGGCAGTCTCAGAAACGAGAGCGGCTGGCCGCCAAAATAAACGATCAGTTGGTTGATCAGCCCGTCCATGGACAAGAAGTCCACCATCATGCCGACGACGACCACGACCGAGATGAAGTGCGGCAGATAGGTAATCGACTGGACCGTCCGCTTGAAGATGCGATTGCGCACTTCATTGAGCAGCAGCGCCAGCACGATGGAGGCCGGGAAGACGAAGATCAGATCGTACAAGCCGAGCAGCACTGTGTTGACGATCACCCGCTCGAAGAAGAAGCTGGAGAAGAACGCCTGGAAATGATCCAGCCCCGTCCAGGGACTGCCAGCGATGCCGAGACCGGCGGAGAAGTTCTTGAATGCCATCTGGATCCCGTACATCGGTCCGTAATGGAACACGGCGTAAAAGGCGACCACCGGCAGCAGCATCAGATAAATCAGCTTGTTTCTGCGGAAGTCCCGGACGACCCGGCTGCCAAAAGACGGCTCGCGGCGGGCTTCCGACCGGGTGGATGATGGGGTCTGCACCGAACAGCCCTCCTTTTGGATTGATATGCAAACGTGCCAAGCAGAAGCTCCGCCCGGCACGCTGCTGGCAAGGTACTATTCGCGGCTGTTGAAACGGTCGAGCCCGGCCTGCTGGATCTGGATTGCCTCTTCGATGCCCATGCCGCGGAGCGTATCCGCGAATTTGTCGAAGTTGTCCAGCGGCTCTACGCCCATGATGAATTTGTTGACCATCTCGTCGTAATACGTCTTCACATCGTTCATGATCGACGCATAACGGGAGCTCTCCTCGGCGGTCGGCGACAAGGTCGGCATCCACCGCTCATTGTCCGCCTCCATCCAGGTCGTGATCGCCTCCTGCTGCGCCGGGAGCGCAGAATATTGCTCCATGTAACGGCGGTCCTGGACGAATGGCCCCGAGTAGTTGGCCAGCATATACTTGGCCATCGCCTGCGTGATCGGCAGCTCCGGGTTGTTCATGACCTCGTCCGTGTAGGTCGGATAACCGTCGACGAGCTCATAGCTGACGCCTTCGATTCCGAAGTTGAACAGCATATGCCCTTCCTCGCCGTAGTTGTAGTCCAGCCATTTGACCGTCGCTTCCGGGTTCGGATTGCTGGCGGTGATCGCCGCACCGATGCCGCTGAACGGCGCTTCCTTCTGTCCGAGCAGCGGGCGGTCGCCCTTGTTCAGCACAACATTGGGAGCCCCTGTGAGTGCGAATTCGGGGTGGCTATCCTTCATCAGATCGGCATAGCGTCCGATGCTGCTGCCCGTATAGCCGACGAATGCCCCCAACTGATTATTGGTTACTTTGGCATCCTTCAGCTTGCCGTCGGTAGCCGCGTAGTCCGCGTCGATCAGCCCTTCCGCATACCACTTGTTCATCGTTGCCAGGTATTCCTTGAACTCCGGCTGGGTCGGTCCGTAATGAACCTCGCCGTCCACTTGGTAGAACGTATCCGTGATGCCCCATGCTCCGACAAACGCCTGGTTCAGCGCCGTCATGCCGACATCGATCAGGAGCGGGATCTCATCCGGCTGCCCGTTGCCGTTGGGATCGCCGGTCTTGATCGCCTGGAGGACCTCGTACCATTCGTCGATCGTCTCCGGTACGCTCAGCTGCAGGCTGTCCAGCCAGTCCTGGCGCAGGATCAGTCCGTTATAGGTCAACAGATAATCGTCGCCGCGGATGAACGGGAAGACATAGATGTTGCCGTCATCCGTCGTCACCAGCTTGCGGTATTCGGGATGCTCGTCCAGCAGCTTGCTCAGGTTCGGCGCGTGCGCTTCGATCAGCTCGTTGAGCCGGATGATCGTTCCGTCCGCAATCGCTTTGTCCGGGCCGCCGGCGACCCCGGACCAGTTGTGCTGGATGACATCCGGCAGATTGCCCGAGGAGACCATCAGGTTGAAAGCGTCGGCTTCCTGGCCTTGCGGCGGATGCTGGAAGCTGACCTTCGTGCCGGTCGCCTTCTCGATCTCCTGGTAGGCGGCGATCTCGGCAGCGCTTTTCATCGTAGCCGAGACGTTGGCGTTGAGCGGCACCCAATACGTCAGCTCGCCGGGGTAGCCGATCTCGGCGGTGGTCCCGGTGTTGTCCGGACCCGGACTCGCCGGCTCATTGGCTCCGGCCGGCTCATTGGTAGCGTTGCCCGAGCAAGCCGAGAGCAGCAACGCCATAACGCCGGTCAGGATGATGCTTGTCTTGCTTTTCGCGTACAGTGTTTTCAATTTCGTGACGCCTCCTTTAATGCTGTCTGTGGATTCGCATCGACCGCAGGCCCCGCCGGATGCAGCCGGCAGGTCCGCTGTCCTGTTGCCAGTGTAGCCCCTGCCCTGCCAGCCGGTATATCGACCAATGACAAGATGGATAGACCGGATTTAAGATCGGCCATAGACGATTTTTATGATCGATGCAGCTCTTTATATTTGCCGGGCGTGATGCCCTCGTATTTTTTGAACATCCGGATGAAACCGATATTGCTCGCATAGCCGACCTCGGCGGCGATCGCCGTGATCGTGTGCTCCTGTCCCTCCAGCAGCCGCTTGGCGTGCGCCAGCCGGATCTGCGCCAGATAGTCCGTCAGATTGATCCCGGCCTGCTTCTTGAAGAACGAGGACAAGTACTGCGGCGTGATATGGAAATGCTCGGCGATCGACACCAGGCTCAGCATTGGATCGGTATAATGTTGTCTGATAAATTGCTGCATCCGCTCCAGCATTACTGTCGCGGGGTCCTCTCGCTGGTCGCTGACATGGCGGCAGACCTGCTCGTAGAGACTGACGACCTCGCGGTGGAGCTCCTCGACCGTACCCGCTTCCAGGGTCCGCGCCAGCGGCGCTTGCGAATCTCCGAAGACCGTCTCGTAATCCAGTCCCAGCGTATTAAGCAGCTTGAACAGCGTGCTCAGCAGGTTGGAGAAGAGCAGCTTGCCGAGCTCGGGCGTCGTCTGCCGGCTCTCGAAATTGTTGCGGTACAGCTCGCCGATCACCTCGACCGCCTTGGCCGCATTGCCGCTTTTCGTGGCATTAATCAGTTGCACCTCGGTTTCCAGCGGGAAATCATAGACGATACCGGAGGTGCGCTTCACCTGCTCATAGAGCAGCGGACCCGTCGTGCGGGAGAAGATGGAGTAATCCAGTGCTTTGAGACTTTCCTGATAGCCTGTTCCGATGGCAGCCAAGCCGCTATGCAGCTCGCTGACGCCGACGCTGGTCACGGTCTTGAAACGTGTCCCGATCACCTGCATCAGGTCTTCCGCCCAGGCATAATACTGCTCCTTGGTCGTCGTCTTGGGCAGATTGAGGATGACGGCGATCCGGTCCTTGTCCATCTCCACCGAATAGGAGACGGTGGTTGTCATCTCCTCCGCCACCTTGCCGACTACGAACCGCACGAGCGCCCACTCGCTCTCGGTGTCGTCCCGCATGAAGCCGCTGGCGTCGGTAAGCCGGATCATCAGGATACCGAACAGGGGATGCTCGAAATGAATGCCCATAAAGGCAAGGGTGTCGGCATCCAGCTCCTCCGGATCGATATGTCCCTTGAGCAGCCGGGAGAGAAAGTTGGAGCGGATCACCGGCGTCTGCTTCACCAGTTGGCCCTCAAGCTCCACCTGCTTGTCAAAAGAGTGCATGACCGACGACTTGATATAATCGTATTCGTCGAGATACTGCCGCTCCGCCTCCGGCCGCCGGCTGCCGATCGAGGCGATGATCTCCTTGATCGGCCGGTAAGCGCGGTAGCTCATAAGGCTGCAGACGACGCCTCCCGCGATCAGACAGATCAGCAGCATCTGCAGCGCCTTCACCTTGACGAGGTTAACCTTCTCCCAGAACACCTCTGCCGGGACGACGGAGACGTACTCCCACCCGCTCTGGGCCGAGACGGCCGAGACCGTGATCATCCCCGCCTCGTGCGCCATATCCTCGGTAACCGCGCTGCGTGCATCGCCGCTGCTCATCAGCACCTGGCCCTGCGCATCCTTGATGAAGAGAGAGCCGTTGTTCACCTTGATGATCTCGGCCATCATCTGCTGGATCTGGCCCTCGCGGATCAGGATGACGAGGGCGCCGGACGGGTCATCCCGCTCGCCGGCCGGCAGCGACTGGACATAGGAGAGGACGCGCTCCTCCGTGTAGCCGCCGGCAAGCCGATCCGCAGGCAGATAATAACCGGCATGACGACGCTCCAGCACCTCCCCGCGCCAGGTATCGTAGGACATGTTCGCGTAGCCGTAGATATCCGAGTAGAACAAGCCGCTATTGGTGCTCATGGTGGGCGTCAGCACCGTATCGCTCTCCTTGAAGTACACATAGAAGTCATGAATAAACGTATTGACATTGCGGTACCGCTCCAGCTCTTTCTTGAAGGCTACGAACGCATACGATTCCGCCCCGCTGAGCGGGCGCTCCTGTCGCAGCAGGGAGGGCAGCTGCGGGTGCGTGTAGATATGTCTCGACAACTGGCCCATCTCCTCCAAGCGGCTGTCGACAACCTGCTTCACCTGCTCGATCAACGCCTTGTTGGCGCTGGTCGCGTTGTCCATCATGATCGTCTCGATCTGGTTGTACAGCCCGAGGGCAATCCCCACGGGCAGCAGCAGCACCATGACATAAGAAAACATCAGCGTGGCGAAGACCCCCATACGATTGAAAAAACGGACTCGCTTGCGTTTGACCGGACGCATCTTTCTCTCTCCCCTTTCGTAAGACTGAACCTGCCGCAATGGGACGTTAGTAAAGGAGAGTAATTCCTCTTAGAGGCCGTTATATCCTCTGGCGGATCGACTAAAAACAGGGATTTCTTAAATTAAATTAACCGACCTTTAATTTGGACTATGGCATGAAATCCAGACAGGGCCTGGCTTTGCGCTTCCAGCCGGGCTTCCGGCCGATGATATGCTCCGGGGGAGGCTGCGGACAAGGCACAGGACTGGACAAGCTTAAAATCGGTATATGCGCCACGAGAACCGATACTGGGCCGGGGGACTGGCAGGTTCTATAATGGGAGGGCAATCGATCCACATCATGCGTTAGGGGAGATGACTCAATGATGCAATGGAAACGTTTTATTGCCGGCCTGCTGGCAACGTTCATGCTGGCCGGACTGCTGCCGGGCATGGGAGAAGTACAGGCCCAGACGGCTGGAGGGAATCTGCTGGTTAACGGCGGATTCGAGCAGACGGGCGACGGCGACGGCTGGCTGAACCGGCTCGCGCCGGCCGCCACGAGCGTATGGCGGGCCAGCGGCAATCCGCAGTTCGCGCTCGACGAAGCCGTCTCGCACACCGGTACATATGCTGCGCGGATCCACGGCGAGACCGTCAGCCGGGGCGCCGTCATCCAGGAGACGAACGCGATGGCGATCGGCCAGCCGTATCTCGTCAGCGGCTGGATCAAGACGGAGGATGTAGCGAACCTCGCGCTCGTCCGCATCCAGTACCGCCGCTCCGGCACGAGCATCAATGTCGAGGCGGCACGGCAGAACGGCACCCGGGACTGGACCTACTTCAGCCGGGTCATCGTGCTGCCGGAGACGACGGACAATCCGGACGCCCCGCTCGTCAAGCTGGAGGCCTTCCTGGAGAGCTCTACGGGGACGGTCTGGTTCGACGACCTGGCCATCGAGCCGCATATCCCGCTGGAGAGTATCGCTCTGTCGCCTGAGCAGCTGGAGCTCTCCTCCGGCGACAGCAGGCAGCTGGACGTGTCCTTCACGCCGCCGGATGCCACGAGCAGGGCACTGCTCTGGAGCTCCTCCGACGAGACTGTCGCCCGCGTGGACAGCTCCGGGCGGATCGATGCCGCCGCTGCCGGGTGGGCCCGGATCTCCGCGCAGGCCGTGGAGACCGGCCAGGTGAGGACGGCGCTCGTCAGCGTCGATCCGGCGCTGACGCTATCCGTACACCCTTACGCTGGCGACGTCGCAGAAAACGGCGAGCTTCAGGGCCAGCTGCTGGCCGAAGACAGCGACGGCGCAGCGCCAGCCTTTGCGGTGGCGCAGGAGCCGGGACACGGCACGCTCACCCTGCAGCCGAACGGCGCCTTTACTTACTATCCGGCGCGCGGCTTTGCCGGCCCGGACACCTTCGTCTTCGCGGCACATATCGGCACCGGCGGGCCACGCTTCGGTACCGCCCGCATCGAGGTCCATCCGGACGAACGGGCGCCTGTACTGGACCTGCTCTGGTATTCGACGGACAAGGACACACCGCTCCACGAGACGCTCGGCCATGTACTCGAGCCGGAGGCGGAGGCGCTCCAGTGGGAGACCCTTCGCGAGCCGGAGGGCAGCCTGTCGCTGCAGCCGGATGGCGCTTTCACTTATACGCCCCGTCCGGGGGCTGTCGGCTATGACAGCTTCGATGTGATCGCCCGCACAGGTAGCGGACAGGCCAGCGAAGGCACCGTGCGCCTGTTCGTCGTCCCGGCAGCCGACGATTTCACAGACCGTCTGGCCGCTGAAGCAACCGGCCATCCACGCTTGCTCGCGGACGCGGACGATTTTGCGGCGCTGCGCGGGCTGATCGGCGAAGACCGGTACGTCACGGAGTGGCTGGAGCTGCTGCGGTCGCGGACCGAGCCGCTCATGACGCTGCCGCCTTATCCCTATGTCGCGAACGGCGGCAACTCCGGACGCATCCGGGAGCTGCTCACCCAGACCGCTCTCCTGTACCAGCTGACCGGCGAGCAGCGCTACGCCGAGCGGGCGATCGCGGAGCTGACCTCCGTCGCCGATTTTGCCGACTGGGGCGGCCGGCACAACAATATGCTGTCGCTGGTCGATACGACGTTCGGCGTAGCGATCGCCTATGACTGGCTGTATGAGGTCATGACGCCCGGCCTGCGCGCGACCGTGGAGGACGCCATCCTGACCCGCTCCTTCAGCCATGCCCAGGCCTGGTACGACGGCGAGTTCCGTCACAACGGCGAATACAACAACATCAACCTTGTCGACAACGGGATCTTCTCGGTAGCCGCGCTTGCGCTCCTGGGCGAGAACGAGACCGTGACGGCAGCTGCGGCCGGCGTGCTGCAGGGCGCCTACCACAAGCTGCAGCAGACGCTCCGTTTTTACGGGGACGACGGCTCATGGCCGGAGGGGCCGCATTACTGGCATTTCGGCGCGCAATATCTGACCTTCATGAAAGCTTCGATGCACAAAGCGCTGGGGACCGACTACGGACTCGCGGCGCTGCCGGGCATCCGGGCATCGGGCGCTTATCCGCAGTATCTGCTGGGACCGGGCGGCTTCTTCAATTTCTACGACGGCGATATCAATATGGCGCAGCCCCAATCGCTCTGGCTGGCCGACCATTACGGCGAACCCGACTATGGCTGGCATATCGGCGAGCTGTACCGGAGGGAGGGCGTATTCGCGCCGATGTACCTGCCGCTGTACAAGCCCGGCATGCTCGATACGCAGCCGGCGGGCGACCTGGATCGCGCCTTCCCCGATGTCGCCGCCTTCACGATGCGCAGCGCCTGGGGCGATCCGCTCGCTTCGTATGCAGCGATGAAGGGCTTTAACGACACGATGGTCAGCCACGTCGATATGGATGCCGGCACCTTCGTATTGGACGGCCTGGGCCAGCGGTGGGCGCTCGATCTCGGCAACGAGAGCTACAACCTGCCGGGCTTCTGGGATAATGCTCATACCCGGTGGACCTATTACCGCAAAGGGGCGCAGGGGCATAATCTGATGGTGATCAACCCTGCACGCAATCCGGTTCATATGCAGGACTACCGGGCCACCGCGCCGATCGTGCGCAGCGAGTCCAAGCCGCGCGGTTCGCTGGGCATCCTCGATCTGACCGCCCGCTATCCGATGGATGCCGTCTCCTACAAGCGGGGCATGATGCTGACGGGCGATCGCGACCAGTTCATCCTCCAGGATGAGCTGCAGCTCAAGCTGCCTTCGGAGCTGTACTGGTTCATGCATACACGGGCTTCCATCTCGATTATCGAGGATGGACAGGCTGCCCTGCTGGAGCAGGAGGACAAGAAGCTGTACGTCAAGCTGCTGGAGGCTCCTGCGGGCGCCGCATTTTCCGTCATGGCGGCAGAGTCGCTGCCAGGCACGCCCAATCCGCCGGGGCAGACGGCCAATCACGGCGTTCGCAAATTGGCCGTGCATATGGACGGCGTGCAGGAAGGCAGCCTGGCGGTCTGGATGGTGCCGCTGCATGCGGAGGAGCCGCTGCCGGAGACCCCCCCTGCCTATGTGCCGCTGGACCAGTGGCAGCTCCCGGACGGCGAACCGGCGCCGCAGCCTGCGCGGGCGCTGCTTGCATCGATCCGCATCGATGGCGAGCCGCTGGCAGGCTTCGATCCGGACCGCACCTATTATGAGGTCGCCGTACCTTACGAAGACACCGCAGTCCCTCGGGTGGAGGCGGACGCCGCCTACGACGTCACCGTCACGGACGCTGCCGGGGTTCCCGGCCGCGCGACAGTTCGCGTAAGCGACCCTGGACGCCCGGGCAGCGAGAACGTCTACACGATCCTGTTCACACGCGCCCCGTATATCGGCGACCTGCCGGAGATCAACCGCTTGGCGGTCGCTGACGTCACCGCCAGCGCCGTGCCGGAGGCGGCGCAGGGCAACACGCCGGACAAGACGCTCGATCGCGATCTGGCTACCCGGTGGGCTGCCGAGGGCTCGCAGTGGATCCAGTACGATCTGGGCGAGTCCCGCGAGATCGGGTCCGTCTCCGTGGCCCTGTTCAACGGCCATACGCGATCGACCTACTTTGCCATCGAAGTATCCGATGATGGGCAGCAATGGCAGACGGCACGCGCCGATATCGTCAGCTCTGGGCTGACGAGCGAGCCGGAGCTGTATGCCTTCGAACCGGTTGCCGCCCGGTATGTCAGACTCCAGATGCGCGGCAACACGGCCAACAACTGGAACAGCGTGACCGAGGTCGGCCTCTTCCGGCCGTCGCCGCTGCTGCTGCGGCTCGAAGCCCCGGCTCGGCTCTCTGCGGGTGAGCGCCGGACGCTGAGCGCCGTATGGCATTATGCCGACGGCCGCACCGAGACAGCCGGGCAGGTCACTTACAGCAGCAGTGAACCGGAGGTGCTGAGCGTGACGGCGGAAGGCGCGGTTCACGCCCGCAAGCCCGGTACGGCAGAGATTCGGGGCGCAGACGCCGTCTATGGATTGGAGCATGCGGCGAGCGTCGGTGTCGAGGCAGGCTCGCCCCCGGGCAATCCATGGCTTCCTGTCCCTGATCCGCCTGCCGGCCCACCCGCTGCTTCGCCGGGCGAAGAGCCTGCGGAGCATAGCCGCCTCACGATTGCCAGCGACCAGCTGCAGGCAGCTGACGGGAGGCTGGCGGTGCAGGCAGCGGGCCATACCCGAGTGGATTTCACGGCAGACACGTTCGCGCAGCTCGCAGGTGCGTCCGGCTTGCAGCTGCAAGATGAGGGGTACCGGCTGCTGATCCCCGCCGCTGTATGGCAGGAACTGCTGGCGCTGCTTCCTCAAGATGCCGATCCCCAGACCGCGCTGCTGACCGTGATCATGGAACCGCTGGCTGCCGACCTGGCATCCGCTTGGCTTGCGGCTGCCGGCGAACGCCATCATGCCAGCCTGACGAACGCCGGACCGCTCTGGCGGATCAGCCTGCAGGCATCAGTCGGTGATGAGGTTTACCCGCTCACCGAGTCGCCCGAGCCGCTGCAGCTGAGTCTGCCGGAAGCCGCCTCGTCGGCCCTGACCGGCCTATACTACACAGATGCCCGCGGCGAGCTGCACTATGCAGGCGGACTCGCCGCCGGGGGCTGGTGGTCCGCCGAGCTGAGGCAGCTCTTCACGGCACGCGACAACGGCCCCGGCGGCTACGGGCTGCTGACCTATGACAAGCAGTTCGCGGATCTGCCGGCTGCCCACTGGGCCAGCGATGCCGTGAAGCAGCTGGCGGCGCGCCACATCATCACCGGCACCTCGCCGGCCGCCTTCGAGCCGGGGCGACCGGTATCCCGCGCCGAATACACGGCGATGCTCGTCCGGGCACTCGGCCTGGAGCCGAGGAGCGACGGGACGACCGCATTTGAAGACGTCCCGAGCTCCGACTGGTACGCCGCACCGGTGGCTGCCGCGGTCGAGGCCGGGCTTGTGCAGGGCGTGCAGCCGGGCGCCTTTGCCCCGCACGCGCCGATCACCCGCGAGCAAGCGGCCGTCATCGCCGTGCGCGCCTATGATCGGTTGGCAGGCGCTAGCTCGTCCAGTACGGCAATAGAGGGGCAGGATGAACCTGGCGGGTTTGGCGGGCTCGATGGGCTCGATGGGCTTGATGGGCTTGATGGGCTTGATGGGCTTGATGGGCTTGATGGGCTTGATGGGCTTGATGGGCTTGATGGGCTTGATGGGCTTGATGGGCTTGATGGGCTTGATGGGCTTGGCAGGCTGAACAGCCTGCCGGTCGGCGATAGTACGTCTACGCAATATACCGATGCGGCGGCGATCTCGCCTTGGGCGGTATACAGCGTCGGACGCGCCGCCGAGCTCGGGCTGATGTTGGGCAAGAACGGCGGGCGGTTCGCCCCCGGGGAGGAGCTCACGCGCGCCGAAGCCGCGCAGCTTCTGGTGCGGCTAGGCGAAGCGTTCGCTTGGCAACTTTCTTAAAACTCCCTTTTAGAAATGCTCAGAAAGCCAACTTGACGGAAACAGCCCGGGGAGACTACTAGCAGATTGTTGGGGGAGGCTGCCCTGTTTGCTAAGTGCTGCTCGCCGTAGCTCTCCTCCCTACAACGGGGTGATAAGGGCAATAATACATCTATTTCGTGCCGAGCATCCGACATTCATATCCGCAAGTGCAAAAGTACATTTAACACCTTTGATATTTCCAGTTTAATTCCAAATTCACATGAATCAGTTGCACTATTCAGGCTGTTGAAAAAAGAAAGCCTACAGTCACGGATCGATCTTCCAATCGCTGTTGTCCCCAGATTTCTTGATTTTATACCCCTTTTAGGGGTGAAATCCGGGGACTCACACGCTTTCTGCAAGAAAGCGACTTCGTAAGCATAAGCTTCGCTTCTCCAGATTCGATTCCGTGCCTCTCCGGCCATTTTTCAACAGCCTGACTTTTGCCCTTATTCTCGCTTATCAGACTGATATTTATATTAGCAAGTGTATTTCTGCCCTTGTTGAGGGTACGCCGCTGGGTGCGGAATCGATTTAGTTTTCAACAGTCCGGTTGCGCTTACCGTGG
Source organism: Paenibacillus jepli (assembly GCF_047238105.1). Lineage (NCBI taxonomy): Bacteria > Bacillati > Bacillota > Bacilli > Caryophanales > Paenibacillaceae > Paenibacillus > Paenibacillus jepli. Next base: position 4,247,332 of record NZ_JBDFMD010000001.1, on the reverse strand, counting down.
TGGAAAGCTGACTTGATGTCATACGACGATAGTGGGATGCATGAACCCGGCGTTCTGCAGGGGGTTGTCCGAACCTGATACTCCTTTAACCGCCTATAAGAAACGGCCCTGCAGGTTGTCCGACCTGCAGGGCCGTTTGCTGTGGAGAACCGATAGCTGCTTCACAGGGCGAGAATCATTCGTCGTTCATTACCGGCAGCACGCTGATATCCTCCGGCAGCTCAACCATGTACAGATTGGCATAGCCGTTCTTGTCGCTAGTGAAGAGGATCCGCTTTCCGTCAGGGAAGAAAAACTCGTGCCCGGTCTTTGCGGCAGGCTCCAGCCGCTCGCGGATCTTCCACGCCATGCCATGCCTTCCCTGAGGTCCAATCCCCAGATCCGGCGATCGACCAGATGCCACGGGCCTTCGTGACAGAAGGTGATCAGCCACGGCACTGCCGGGGAGGCATTAATATGCGTTATGAAGCAGTGCGCCTTGTAACAGGTCATCACATAGCGCCCGTCTGACGTGCAGCTCATATTGCCGATGCCGAAGCCTTCGGGGGCAGAGGTATGACGCGTTCGGATCATAAAAAAAGGGATTGCAGATAAACTAAAAAGAAATATTACCTCCGGCGATAAGTTCAATAAAAAGTTCTGTGCACCCTCCAATTAACTTTTTGCCCACCGAATAGTTGTAGTGTTGCACAAAGTAAATATGACACGGAGGTAGTAAAATGAAAAAATCTGTATTTTTGGCAGGTTTGATTTCCCTGAGTCTAATGGCTTCCACTGCTTTTGCCGCACCTGAAATTCAAGGCAAAAACGAACCACCACCTGTTGAAGTAGAAGCAGAAGGTACTACTGAGAGCAATTCCGTTAAGGAAGACGAAAAGAACAATGGCTCTAAAGGTCTTCAAAATGCATATGAAAACGTCAAGGATAAACCCGCAGGCGTACGCATTGCAGAGTTGCTAAAAACAAAATATAACATTGATGTAAACGCTGACACTAATTTAGCTACACTTGCTACTACATTGGAAAAGGAAGGCGAACTAGAAGCCGCAGCAGAAGTGCAAGCTGAAGTTGTCTCGCAGGATCCTGCCAATATTGAAGAATATAAGAAACTTAGCAAAATCAAAATAAAGCTTGGCGATAAAAAAGTGAAGGTTTATGTAAATGGCAAAGCGCTCGGTACTGAAGTATCTCCCGTTATTGAGAGTGGACGCACGCTAGTTCCGTTCCGCGCAATCTCCGAGTCGCTGGACGCCGTAGTCACTTATGATAATGTTTCAAAAACGGTGATCGTTACGCGTGATGGTGTCGTGGTCACGCTTACGCTAGGCAGCAATATCGCTACCATTAATGGGAAAACCGTTACACTTGACGTGGCCGGGAAGGTTAAAAACAATAGAGTATTCGTACCATTACGTTTTCTGAGCGAAGCACTGAACACCAATGTAACATGGGATACAGATACCACCAGCGCTATTATCATCGATAAAAACACAGAAGCTTGATTATCTGAGTATGTTAACTGATTTTAAAAAAACAGCCATCTATATTCTCATGAATAGGGATGGCTGTTTTTGCATTTGATTTCCCGGTTTAGTACAGAAAGGCGGATTTGACGCGGTTTTTGAGTTGGGGAATCGACAGCTTTTTAAAATGCTACACCTCGCTGGTCGAGCCCCTCGATAAGGTCGAGCCGGTCGATACGGTCGAGTCACTCCATAAGGTCGAGCCGGTCGATACGGTCGGCATCGGCTCGGCGGGCAGCCGGGAAGCCAGCATATGACTGGCCGGGTAAGGGCGTCCCGCCTTCTCCTGGATGTAAGAAGCAGCCGCCAGCAGCTGCTCCAGATCGACGCCCGTGGTCACCCCCATCGCGTGCAGGCAGTGCACGAGGTCTTCGCTGGCAAGGTTGCCGCTCGCTCCCGGCGCATAGGGACAGCCGCCCAGCCCGCCTGCCGCGGCATCAAAGCGGGTGATGCCCATCTCCATCGAGACAAGCACATTGGCCAGCGCCATCCCCCGCGTATTGTGGAAATGTAGCGCCAGTACGTCTGCTGGATAACGCGCCAGCAAGTAAGCCAGCACCGTCTCCACCTGCCTGGGGTTGGCCACGCCGATCGTATCGCCGAGCGAGATCTCGCTCACCCCCATCTCTAGATAAGCCTCGATGATACGGCAGACGTCGCTCAGCGAGACAGGTCCCTCGAAGGGACAGCCGAACACCGTCGAGATGTAGCCGCGAACCGTGCGCCCGGCCTGCAGTGCGCCCTCCGCCACTGCTCGCAGCTGGGGCAGCGTCTGGGCGACCGACTTGTTGACATTGCTGCGGTTATGCGTCTCGCTGACGGAGAGGAAGACGGCCGCTTCGTCGATGCCCGCTGCCAGCGCATATTGTAGCCCCTTCGTATTGGGGACGAGCGCCGCGTACGTGACGCCCGGCCTGCGAGCGATGCCGCTCATCACTGCCGCGGCATCGGATAGCTGCGGGATCCATCTCGGACTGACGAATGACGTCGCCTCGATATACGTATGGCCTGCCGCCGCCAGCTGATCGATCCAGCCGATCTTGTCGGCGGTCGGGACGGGCTTGGCTTCATTCTGGAGGCCATCGCGGGGACCGACCTCTCGTAGTTGGATCTGTGTCGGCAGCTTCATCTTGTCGGCACGCTCCCTGCTCTCTCCTCGGCCTTATCCAGCGCGCGCACCACGCCGCGAGCGACCAGCTCCTCGATCGCCTGCTCCGTCCGGCCCAGTCTGCGCAGGATCGCTCGCGTATGCTCCCCGAGCATCGGCGGCGGGCTCTGCACCTGCACCTCGCTATCCGAATACGTGATCGGCGTGCGGATGACCGGAAGCTCGCCGAACACGGCATGCTCCACCTTCTGGATCAACTCATGATCGCGGACCAGATCGCTGTTCACCAGGGTGCCCACATCCCAGATCGGACCATGCAGCACCTGATGGCGCTCCAGCACCTCGCACCAGTATGCCGTCGGGTGACAGCGGAAGACGTCATCGAGCCGGGCGGTCAGCGCCTCCCGATGAGCCAGGCGGAGCGAGCGTGTCCGGTAATCGGGATGATCGGCCAGCTCGCGCTCGCCGATCGCCTCGCAGAACACCGCCCACGCCTGATCGGTCTGGGCGCCGGCCATCAGCCAGCCGTCTGCGGTCGGGAATGCCTGATAAGGCACCACCTCGGCATGCTGGCTCCCCATCGAGGTCGGCGATTCGCCGGAGGCGACGTACTGGCCGAAGCGGGTCGAGAGATTAAACACCATCGTATCGATCAGATTGAGCTGGACGCGCTCGCCCTGTCCCGTCCGCTCTCGCTTGTACAAGGCGGCGCAGATCGCGCCAAAAGCCATATATGCAGTCGAATTGTCCGCGACCGGAATGCCGGCCAGCACCGGCGCGCCGCCCGGCTCGCCAGTCATGCTCATAACGCCGCCCATGCCCTGGATGATCGGGTCCATGCCCGGTCGCCGCACATAGGCAGGCGTATCGCCAAAGGCCGAGATCGAGCAATAGATGAGTCTTGGGTTGAGCCGCTTCAACGCCTCATAGCCCAGACCCAGCCTGTCGCAAGTACCCGGCCGGTAATTCTCGATCAGGACATCCGCATCCGCGCACAGCTCGAGCGCCAGCGCGAGACCGTCCTCGTCCTTCAGATTAAGCGCTATCGATTGCTTACCGTGATTGTAGGCGGCGAACAGATAGCTCTCGCCGTCCTTGAAGCTGTTGCCGGAGCTCCGTACCTGGTCGCCCTCGAGCGGTTCGAGCTTGACGACCTCGGCGCCGAGGTCGGACAGCATATTGCCACAGTATGGAGCGACGAGCCAGTGCGCGATTTCGATGACTTTGATTCCGGTTAGCGGTCCCATACCAACACCTCCTGAAAGTTTTCCGAAGGAAAACTCGCTTCGTAAGCATTCGCTTGCATTGTAAGATCAGTCAACAGACTATGCCTCATCCCCAGCTTAATTATAGTTAAGAACAAAGTAAAATATCGATTATCGATGTTATAATAGGCATAGACTATACAGCGTGAAATCAAAGGAGGCCCGTATGAGAATCGAACAGCTTCGTTACTTCGTCGCGATAGCGCAGCTCCAATCGTTTTCGCTGGCGGCCGCCCAGCTCCACATCTCCCAGCCGAGCATCAGCCAGTCGATCAGCAATCTCGAGGAGGAGCTCGGCGTCAAATTGTTCGAGCGCTCGCGCTATGGCGCACACTTGACCAAGACGGGGGAGCAACTGGTCAAAAAAGCGCGCAATGCGCTCAATATGATCCAGGACATCTATGATGAGGCGCGAGCGGAATCCGAGTCGCTAACGGGAAGCCTGCGGATCGCCTCCATTCCGAGCATCTGCAACGCTTTTTTTAGCGAGGCGCTCTACCATTTCAAAAAACGGCATCCGCAGGTCCATATCGAGGTCAATGAGGACGGCACCCGGCAGATCATCAAGGATGTCGCTGGCGAACACGCCCATCTGGGGATCATCTCCAAGCACCCGAATGAGGAGGTGGACGGCAAGCTGGAGTTCCAGCGGATGCTTAGCGGCACCTATGTGGCCTGCATCGGCAAGCGCTCCTCCGTCCCGCTGTACAATCCGATGCCCGCAGAGATCATCGCCGGCGAACCGATCGTCACCTTCAAGTCCAACTATCGTCAGGAGGAGTATCTGCGCCAGCTGCTGAAGGTGGACAAGCTCAACGTGCTGCTCATGACCGGCTATACGGAGGCAGCCAAAAAGCTGGTCGCCGACGGCATCGCCATCGGCTTCTATCCGGACTTCTCGGTGCACAAGGACCCGTACGTGCGCTCCGGCGAGATTATCCCGGTGGAGATCGAGCACAACGATCTGATGCTCTCCTTTGGCTGGATCCGCCTCAAGAGCGCCAAGCTGACCAAGCCTGCCCAGGAGTTCGTCAAAATCCTGAAGGCCGTCATCGACGATACGCTGCCCGTCCGCGACGAATAGCTCGCCGCTGCCCCCCATAGCAGAGGGGGCGGTCCAGAAAGTCCGAGGAACATAGGCAAAGACGCTTTCATCCCCACAGCTATCGTGGTTTTGAAGGCGTCTTTGCGCAGGATTGGGGATGGACTCGGATGATCATGTAACGGTCACAGCGCTAGCCGCGCTCAAGCGGGATCCATTTGAGCACATCCTGGATCGTCTTGTCCCAGTAGGCCCAATCATGCACGCCTTCTTCCTCGTCGTAGGTGAAATCCAGCGCAGAGGCGGCGAAGGCGTCCCGCAGCGCCTTATTTTCCTCATAGAGGAAATCCCCTGTCCCGCAGCACTGGTAAAACTTCGGCTTGGGCGTCGTCCCTTCGTCGCAGCGGCGGATCAGATGGTACAGGTCATTGTCGGTGTTCTCAGCGCTCTCGTCTCCGAACACGTAGCGCAGGAATGGCGCGCCGCCGAGTTTCTCGCGGAACGCCGCCGTCGAGAAGTTCGCCGTCGACAGACCGGCGGCCGCAGCGAATTGGTCCGGCCTGGACAGCGCCCAACGGAAGGCGCCGTAGCCGCCCATGGACAGCCCCGCCACAAAGTTGTCCTCGCGAGCGTCGGAGAGCGGGAAGAAGGAGCGGGCGACGCGCGGCAGCTCCTCCGTCAGGAAGGCACCGTACCGTCCGCCGTACGCCATATCGGTGTAGAAGCTCAGCTGTACCTGCGGCATAACAACAGCCAGCCCCAGCTCGGAGACGTAACGCTCAATCGAGGTTCTCCGTGTCCAGATCGTATCGTCATCGGAGCCGCCATGCAGCAGCCAGAGCGTCGGGTGACGATCCTTGCGAGCCACGCCCGTCATGCCGACCTGGCTTTGGGTGTGCTGCGGCAGGATGACGGTCATCGCTGTACTCATGCCGAGCGACTCGGAGAAAAAATGACAATGGATTAATGCCATGTCGTACTTGCTCCTCTCCATTCATTTGAGTGCTTGCTACAATCGGTTATTGATTGGCTGCGAGGAAGGCATCCAGCTGTTTTTGCTTTTCTGCGATGATCCGCTCGATGCCCGCTTTTTTCTGCTTGTCGACGAACTCGTCGATCGTGCCGGGGTCCAGGCTCCCGGACTCCAGTCCGGCCTTGTACTGGTTGACGACATTGGTGACCGCCGCGATCTCGGTCTTGACCGGCGAGGCGTCAAAGGAAAAGCCAAGCGCTGGCGAATAGATGCCGGAGCGGTTAAATTCCTTGAGACGTTCCCATTGGTCTGGGCTCGCTCCCTCCCATGTATACGTCAGCGAGTTGTTGCCGACCTCCCACTGGTTGAAGCTGTAGCCGCTCGCGCCGCCTTCCGGTGGCTTGATCTGACCGTTGTCTCCCATCACATAATGCTTGCCTTCAATACCATGGACGAGGAGATTCATCACATCTGCGTCGGTGTACAGCAGGTTCATGAGCTGCATCGCTTTTTCCGGCGTTTTGCTATTGCGAGCGATCGATAGCATGAACGCGCTAGGGCCGGTCGAACCGCCCACCGGCTCGGTCAGGCGAACCGCCTCCATCTCGTATCCCATCAGACTGTTCTCCTGCTCCTCGAAGCCGGGCTTCATATTCGAGAAGTAGCCGAAGCCTTTGTTGGCCTTCATCAACGAAGTATTGCTCTCCTGCGTTGTCGAGGCGTCCGGCATAATATACCCGGCCTCGTACCAGGCCCGCGCCTGCTCGACCGCCTGCCTGTATTCGTCGGTCTCGTACAGGTTGACCACCTCCGTACTGCCCCCTGCCATCTTCAGCACGCCGAGCCCGTCGCCCAGCGAATCGAATTGGCTCGCCAGGAGCTCTGTGGCTACCGCGTTTGTCGTCGAGCGCTGGACGATCGGGGAGATGCCCGGCTCCTTTTCCTTGATGATGCTGAATACGCTCTCAAGATCGGCATAAGACTTCACCTGACTCAGATCGATCCCGTGCTTGTCGAGCAGATCCTTGCGCGCGATAAAGCCGTAATCGGCGACCAACTCGCGGAAGCTGGAGACGCCATAGACCTTGCCGTTAATCTTGGTGCCGTTGAAGGTGATCGGATCGGTCGCTTCGATGACCCCTTGGCCGTGCTCCTCCAGCAGTTCGTCCAGTTCGATCAGCTGTCCCCTGGACACTTGCGTGCTGTAATTGAACAGCGAGGAAGTGACGAGCAGATCGAGCGGCTCCGATCCTGTCAACAGCAAGTTGACCTGCTGCTGCCAAGCGGACACATCGATCGGCACGAGCTTGACGGTGGCGTTGATCTTCTCTAGGGTAATCTCGTTGATCGCCTGCTGCACCTCCTCGATGTCGGTGAAGGTGCCGATGCCGATAAAGGCCATCGTTATATGCGTCGCCTGCACGCCCTCGCCTTGCGCGTCGCCAGGCTTGGGGGCGACCTCGCCGCCGGTGCCGCTGCTGCACGCCGATGCCAGCAACAGGATGACAAGCACAAAAGCCAGGTACGTCTGCTTCTTGAATCTTCGCACGGAATAGCCCCCTGTCGATTATGAAATCCCTTACATCCTTATCATAATCATAGACCGAATCCATGTAAAATACTCAAAAACAATCGAAGCATAGGCAATGGCTATACTACTAACGAGCCTTCCGAAGACAACAGCGATCGGAAGCCCGCTCCTCATAACGCAGATCGGAACGTGATTTCAGGAACGAACTATTAAATGCCGAGCGACGCTCGGAACCGCCCCGCGATCTCCAGCATGCAGTCCTCCGCCTGCGGATACAGCCCGCTTTTGTCCATAAATGCGTGGTCAGTACCGTTGTACTGGATCAGCATCACAGGGACGCCGCTGCGCGCGAGCTTGCGGGCATAGGCTTCATTCTCCACCTTCAGGAAATCGTACTGCGCGGTAATGATGAGCGCCTCCGGCAGCCCTTGCAGCTCTCCCAGCAGAGGGGCGACATACGGGTCGGAGGGCTCGGCCCGGCCTTGCAGGTACAGCTTCAGCAGCGGATTGTCGCCAGCACTGCGCAAGCCTTGCACCATCCCCCGGATCATCTCCTCATGGTTGCGGATATCATACGCGTCGAGAGACCAGGTCATATCCTCCACCGGCAGCAAGCCCATATTGACCGACGGATAGATAAGCGCCTGGAAGGCGATCATGCCGCTTCCGGCATCCCTGTCCTTGAGCGCGCATACCGCAGCGAGGTTGCCGCCGGCGCTGTCGCCTGCCACCGCCAGCTGTCCGGGGGCGATGCCCAGCTCCTCGGCATGCTGGGCAGCCCACCGCACCACATCATAACAGTCGGTCACGCCTGCCGGATACGGATGCTCTGGCGCCAGCCGATAATCGACGGAGATGACGACGGCATCCGCATGCATGGCCAGACATTTGCACGGATTCTCGACGACATCCACAGAGCCTGCCGCGAAGCCGCCGCCATGGAAAAAGACGACCGCAGGTCGCACGCCCTCCACCGGCGGCCGATAGATCCGCACCGGGATCTGCGCCTCGGAGCCCTCCACCGTCCGGCGCTCGGTCAGGATGATGCCGCCCGTGACGTCGTCATTTTGCCAGCCAAAAAACTGCCGCATCGCCTGTACGAGCGCGTCTGTATCGGTGGCGAACGGCGCGTCCCCCCTCTCCTTGAACTTGGCCATCGTCTCGAGACTGACCTTGTATACGCGCGGGTCCAGCTCGCCCTCCGCCTCCGAATCCGGTATCGGCTTGACGATGAAGGTGTAGCCGTCCCGCTCCTCTTGCCGCATTTGCTCCTGCAGCGCAGTCAACAACCGTGGATAATTGTTGTCCATCCCGTCTCCCTCGCTTTCTGTAGCGTATTCTTCCCCTTATACCGACGGCTCTGCCGCTCCTGTTATGCGGACGCAAGCCCTCGCAGGTCGATCCCGCGAGAGCTTGGTCTCCTTGGTCTGGCTAGTGAAGCTCAGACGATCACTTGCCGTTAAACTCCGCGAGCATGCTATCCAGCAGCTCATTGGACAACTGACCGCCGCTGAACGAGACGAGCGCGCGCAGCGGCATATTGTTGGCGAGCGCCTGCATCATGCCTCCATGATCATCCTCACCATCGGGCATAGCCGGGAACGGCCAGCTCTTCATCAGCTCGGCGACAAGGGAGGCGGCCGCCGGGTCGGCGAGCAGATCGCCGATCGTCGAGTTGCGGTGATACGTCTTCGGCAGCACGGTCGTGGAGTTCACGGACAGTGGCAACCGCAGCCGGATGTCCTGCGAGGAGGCGCCGCACAGCAGCTCGAATGTCCCGCTCTCGACGCGCCAGTCGGCTAGCTCCACATCGTAGAAGGCAAAGGCCCGCTTGTCGAGCGTAAAAGTCGCCTCCCGCTCCTCGCCCGGCTGCAGCTCCAGCTTGGCGAAGCCCTTCAGCTCCTTGACCGGACGGATGACCGTGCTCTCCGTATCGCGCACATAGAGCTGGACGATCTCCTTGCCTGCGCGGGAGCCGACATTCCTGACCTTCACCCGGACTGTCACGGTGTCGGTATCGTCGAGCTCAGTCCGGTCGGCCTGCAGATCGCTGTATTCAAATCGGGTATAGCTGAGGCCGTGTCCAAACGGGAACAGCGGCGCGATCCGCTTGACGTCGTAGTAGCGGTAGCCGACGAAGATCCCTTCGGTGTAGCGGACCGTATCGCCCTCGCCCGGGAAGCTCAGCTGCGAAGGGTTATGCTCCAGCGCGACCGGGAATGTCTCCGCGAGCTTGCCTGACGGGTTGGCCTCGCCGTACAGCAGGTCGGCGATCGCGCCGCCGAGCGCCTGGCCGCCCAGATACGCCTCCAGCACCGCCTTGGTCTGTCCCAGCCAAGGCATCTCGATCGGCGCGCCGTTGCTCAACACGACGACGAGACGTGGCTGCACGGCCGAGATCGCCGCGATCAGCGCCTCCTGGTTGGCCGGCATCCGCAGATGCGTCCGGTCGAAGCCCTCCGACTCGTAGCGATCCGGCAGCCCGGCGAAGATAACGGCGACCTCCGCTTCGCTGGCGGCACGCTTCGCTTCCTCGACGAGCGTCTCGTCGATGTTGTCCGAATCGATGTGATAGCCCTGCGCATAGGTCAGCCCTGCCTCGGAGCCAGCGACTGCCGCCAGCTCCTCGCGGATCGACTCCAGCCGGGTAGGCTTCACATGCGAGCTGCCGCCGCCCTGGTAGCGGGACTTGACGGCCATCTCGCCGATGACGGCGATGCGGCTGCTGCGAGCAAGCGGCAGCAGCTCGTCTTCATTTTTGAGCAGCACCATACATTCACTAGCGACCTCGCGCGCCAGCGCATGATGCGCCTCCGCATCGTAGGTGGCATCCGGCCGGCGGGCGTCGACGGCCTGGAAGACGACCCGCAGCACGCGCTCCACGGCTTGATCGAGCTGCTCCTCGGAGAGCTCGCCGCTGCGCACCGCTGCGACGATCTTGCCGTCGCCGGCGCCATGACTGGACGGCATCTCCAGCTCCAGCCCGGCTGCCAGCGAGGCTGCTCGCTCATTGACCGCGCCCCAGTCGGAGACGACGAAGCCCTCGAAGCCCCATTGCTCGCGCAGGATATCAGAGAGCAGTACCGGGTGCTCGGACGCATACGTGCCGTTCACCTTGTTGTAGGAGCTCATGACCGTCCACGGCTGGCTCTGCTTGACTGCGCCCTCGAAGCTCGCCAGATAGATCTCGCGCAGCGTGCGCTCGTCGACGACGGAGTCGCTCGTCATCCGTCTGTGCTCCTGATTGTTGGCGGCGAAATGCTTGAGCGAGGTGCCGACGCCTTCGCTCTGGACGCCGCGGATATGCGCCGCAGCCATCTCCGACGCCAGATAAGGGTCCTCGGAGAAGTACTCGAAGTTGCGTCCGCAGAGCGGCGAGCGCTTGATGTTGACGCCCGGTCCGAGCAGCACCGCGACCTCCTCTGCCTGACATTCCTTGCCCAGGGCGCTCCCCACCCGGCCGATCAGCTCGCGGTTCCAGGAGCTGGCCAGCCCGGCCGCAGACGGGAAGCAGGTCGCCGGCACGCTGTCGAACAAGCCGACATGATCGGCTCCTGTTTTTTGCTTGCGCAGGCCGTGCGGCCCGTCCGTCATCATCACCGAGGGGATGCCGAGTCTCTCGATCCCCTTCGTATGCCAGAAGTCGAGACCCGAGCATAGCCCGGCCTTCTCCTCGAGTGTCATTTGCGAGATCAATGCCTTCAGATCGCGTGTCATTACATTCGCTCCTTTTTCATTCAATATCGCTCCGCCTGCCCTCAAGGGGGAGCCTACGGTCACGGGATCGATCTTCCGATCGCTGTTGTCCCCAGATTTCTTTGTTTCTAACCGCATTAGCGGTTGAAATCCGGGGACAAAGGCGACCATTTCATTTCTACAGATTCGATCCCGTGCCTCTTCGGCCATTTTGAGGACAGGCTAATCTCTATTAGCCTTTAACCGCTCCAATGGTCAGACCCTTGACGAAGTACTTCTGGAAGAACGGATAGACGCACAGCATCGGGATGATGCCGATGACCGCCATCGCCATCCGCACCGAGTTCATCGGGATCGAGGCAGACGCCTGCGAGGCGTTGCCGCCCAGGTTGTTCTGCTGCAGGAACTGGATATTGCTCAGCATCCGGTTGAGCAGATTCTGGATGCTGTAGAGCTTGGGCTCGGTCAGGTAGACAAGGCCGTTGAACCAGTCGTTCCAATAGCCGATCGACAGCATCAGACCGATCGTCGCCAGGATCGGCAGTGACAGCGGCATGACAATGGAGTAGAAAATCTTGAACTCGGACGCGCCGTCGATGTACGCCGACTCGATGATCGGCACCGGGATCGAGGTCATAAAAAACGAGCGGATCAGCAGGATGAAAAATCCGTTGGTCAGCAAGCCGGGAATCATAAGCGCCATCAGCGTGTTTTTCATATGGAACAGCTCGGTATAGATTAGGTAGGTCGGCACCAGACCGCCGTTGAACAGCAGCGTGAAAAAGACGATAAAGGCCAGCACGCTGCGGAACGGCAGCTCTCTGCGGGACAACGGATATGCCAGCAGCGCCGAGATGAGCAAGCCGACCGCTGTGCCGACTACGGTGACGAGCACGGTAATGCCATACGCGCGGGAGACCGCGCCCGCCTGATTCCACAGATACTTATAAGCCTCCATGCTGAACTCGCTTGGCCACAGCGAATAGCCCCTGGTGACGATCGCTTGCTCGGAAGTAAAGGAGGCCATGAACAGCAGGACGAACGGAAATAAGGAGGCGGCGGACATCAGGAGCAATATGCCATGGACCACCTTTTGATTCATATCATTGGTTCTCATGCTTTATCCCTCCTGTAGGTCTAGAACAATGCCCGGTCGCGATCCTTGCGGGCGACCATATAATTGGAGAACAACACCAGTATGAATCCGACCAACGCCTGGTACAGGCCGGCAGCGGAGGACATGCCGTAGTCGGCAAGCGTCATCAGCCCGCGGTACACATAGGTGTCGATAACATCGGTCGTCGGCTGCAACGGCCCCGAGTTCAGCGGCACCTGATAGAACAAGCCGAAGTCCGAGTAGAAAATCCGGCCTATGGCAAGAAGCGTCAGGACGATAATCGTCGGCATGATGAGCGGTACGGTAATGTTGCGGATCTGCTGCCATTTGCTCGCCCCGTCGATCGTCGCCGCTTCGTAGTATTCATGGTCAATACCGATAATGGAGGCCAGATAGATGATGCAGAGATAGCCGATATTTTTCCACAGATTGACGATGGTGAGGATGTAAGGCCAGTACTTCGATTCGTTGTACCAGCTGACCGAGTCGATGCCGAACATCGGCAGGATCGTTTTGTTCATGAAACCGTTCTCTACATTGAGCAGCGACAACACCAGATAGCCGACGATGACCATCGAGATCAGGTAGGGGAGCAGCACGAGGCTCTGGTAAAAACGGCTGGCCAGCTTGTTGCGCACTTCATTGAGTAGGATCGCCAGACCAATCGCCACGACTGAATTGATGACGATAAAGGCCGCATTATAGAACAGCGTGTTGCGGGTAATGATCCAGGCATCGTTCGTTTTGAACAAATACTCGAAATTTTTCAGCCCGACCCAGTCGCTATTGAAGACGAGGCTGAGCAAGCCGCGATTGGCAAAGTCGAGATCCTTGAAGGCGATCACAACGCCGAACATCGGCAAGTAGTTATTGATGAACAGATAAGCAAGTCCGGGGACGAGCATCAGCAACAGCGCCCGATATCGCTTGATTCGTTTGAAGATGTCGCTACGGCTACTCTCTTTCATGGCGGATTCCTCATTTCCTATGAATCTGTTCGCTTCGAGGGCCTTGGAGCGAATAAAGGCGCCGGAGGGCGCCTTTACTCCTGCCTGCTGCCGCGGTTGCTATTACTTGGCTGCCAGCCATGCATCCAGTTGTTTCTGTTTCTCGGCGACGATCTTCTCGAGTCCGGAGGCCTTCAGCTTGGCGACATACTCGTCGAGAACCGCCGGATCCAGGCTGCCGGACTCCAGGCCGACCCTGTATTGGTTGGCGACGTTCGTGACCGCTGCAACCTCCGTCTTGACTGGGTTAGAGTCAAAGGAGAAGCCCAGCGCCGGCGAGAAGGTCGCCGATTGATTGAACTCGCGCATCTGATCCCAGATATCGAGGTCCGTGCCTTCCCAAGTATGAGCCAGCGCATTGTTGCCGACCTGCCATTGATTGAATACCCAGTTGCTGGTGACGCCTTCCGGCACCCGGATATGACCGCTGTCGGTTTTTTCGTAGTGCGTGCCTTCGATGCCGTTAGCCAGAAGATTGACAATGCCCGGATCGGTATACCAGAGGTGCATCAGCTGCATCGAGCGTTCCGGATCTTGGGCGTTGCGCGGGATCGAGAGCATAAAGCTGTTCGCCGAGGTGGACATGGAGACCGGCTTTGTAATTCTTACCGCTTCCATCTCGTAGCCGTTCAGACCGTTCTCCTGATTTTCGAAGCCCGGCTTCATGTTGGAGAAGTAGCCGAACGCTTTGCCAGCTTTGATGAGCGCGTTATTGCCCTCCTGCGTCGTCGCGGCGTCCTGCATAATATAGCCCTTCTGATACCAGCTTCTGGTGAGCGCCAGCGCATCCTTATATGCTTGCGTCTCTTGCTGGGCTACGACTTTGGTATCCCCATTATCAACCATCAGGACGCCAAAGCCATCGCCCAATGCATCGACCCGGCTAGCCAGCAGCTCGGAGACAATCGTTGTTGTCTGACTCCGTTGCACGAGCGGCACGATACCCGGCTCGTTGTCCAGGATCGTCTGGAAGATCGGGTCCAGATCCTCGAAGGTTTTGACCTGACTCAGATCGATGTTATGCTTCTCTACCAGGTCCTTGCGAGCGATGAAGCCATAGTCGGCAGCGGTGTCCCGCACGCTCGGCACGCCATAGATCTTTCCGTCGATTTTCGTGCCGTTGTAGATGTCCTCCACCATCGTCGCCTTGATGTCCGCTTCGTAAGGCTGCAGCAGCTCGTCCAGCGGCAGCAGCTGGTTTTTGGCGACCTGCGCGCTGTAGTTGAGCAGAGAGGAGCTGACCATCAGATCAAGCGGCTCCGAGCCGGCGAGCAGCAGGTTCGTCTGCTGCGTCCAGGCGGAGATGTCGATCGGCATCAGCTTCACATGGACATTGATTTTCTCCTTCGTAATTTTGCTGATCTCGTCCTGCACAGCCTGTACATCCGTCATCGTCCCGATGCCGAGGAAGGCTACCGTCAGCGTCAATGTCTTGTCGTTGTTGCCCGGTGAGGCGGTGCCCCCTTCGGCGGGCTCATTTGATCCGCCGCTGCATGCCGCGAGCAGCAGCGCGAGGATGAGCAGCAGGGATAGGACCGTCGTACCCTTTTTTGTTTTGGTTATCATTCGAGCGACCTCCAGTTAGTAGGATGAACTTTTTGTATGCGTTTTCATTGCTGTAATCCTATTGTAGCCGGACCGCACACTTCACGCTCACCACGAATACGACTTTCTGTTTTTGATTTTCTGACCTTCTTGAACATGACAACAGGGAGCGTCAGATCGCTCCCTGCTGTTTTTTGCGATAATCGGCCGGGGTGAGTCCGGCTACTTTTTTGAAGAGGGTGGAGAAGTAGGAGATGTTGGAGTAACCGGCGGCGATCGCGATCTCGCCTACAGACTGATCGGTATTCTCCAACAACCCTTTGGCGTACTTGATCCGCTGCTGCTGAAGGTAATCGGAGATGGAGATGCCGGTTTCTTTTTTGAACAGGCGCGTCAGATAGTCGGGGTTAAGGTACACATAGTTGGCGATCTCCTCGCGGGAGAGCCCCAGCTCGCCCAGATTCTCGTCGATATATTGCTTGACCCGGTCGACGATCGACGGGTTGTTCTCCTCCGGATGCAACCGGCTCATCACCGTGCCGATCAGGTATTGGATCCACTCGCGGAACGTATGGATGGATCTTAGCGCCGCATTGGGCTTGTCGGTGAGCAGACGCTCCGAGAAGACGTCGCTCGCCTGCAGTCCCTTGAGCTGCAGCACATAGAAGATCATCTGCAATATATCCTGGTAAACCTGGTACAGCCGCTCCAGATCAAACTCGCCGACCTCGTTGAAGTACCGTTCGACATCGGCGAGCAGACGCTTCTTGCAGCCCTGCTTCATCCATTCCGCCCACTCCTTCACCGGAGGCGGGCTGATCGACGCGCCGACGCCGGGAATCTCGCCCAGCAGCAGCGCTTCGTTGGTGGACGTCACGTTGCGGCGCTCGCTCTGCTGCAGCTTGTCCAGCACCGCGGCCATCTGGTGCACAGCGGCTGGCGGCCCGATATAGACGATCAGATCGCAATAGAAGTACCGATGACAGGAAGCGATATAGTCGCGGGCGCACGCCAGCCGATCGGCTGCCCGCTCGCCCGCCTGGCTCGGCGCGATGGCGAGCCAGGCGTCCTCCCCAACAGGCACGATGGCGCTTTCGGGATCGTTGCCAGCCAGCCTTTCCCCCGCCGCGTTTTGCAGCGCATATTCCAGCATCTTTTGCTCGCGTTCCGTGAGCGGCTTGTTCCACCGCTGCACGCGGATATAGACCGGCATGAACCGGCTGTCTGCCCGGTAAGGCAGATTGTGGCGCGCCGCATGCTCCTTGATCGTCTCCGACGTCGTCCGCACCCGCTGCTCCAGGATGTCCCGCCAGAACCGCTCTTGTCGAAGCGGACGATGCGCCTCCCACAGCATCGCGCTATGCTGCAGCGTCTCCTGGAACTGCTGCCGCTCTTGATCCAGACTGATCTTCTCGAGGGCATGGGAGATCACCGTCTCCAGCTCGGTATAGTCGACCGGCTTGAGCAAGTAGTCAAAGCTGTTCATCTTGAACGCCTGCTTGGTATACAGAAAGTCCGAGTGGCAGGTGAGGAAGATCGTCTCCGTCTCCGGATGCTTCTCTCTGACCCAAGCCGCCAGCTCCAGCCCTGTCCCCTGAGGCATCTCGATGTCGCAGACCATCAGATCGATCCGCTGCTGACCGAACATCTCCTGTGCCTGTCTCATACTGTGTGCCGTATAGACGCGATTTATTCCCAACGCTCCCCATACGACGCCTGCCTGCAGCCCTCGGACCGCGTGCACTTCATCATCGACCAGCAATACGCTGTACATCGCCGCACCTCCTCAGTTGTCCAGTCTCGGGATTCTCACTTCCACCACAGCTCCGCCGCTCGGCTCGTTGCGGAATGCGATGTCCGCTCTCAGCTTATACAGCAGCCTCAGTCTGCGCTTGATATTCCAGATGCCGACGCTCTCTCCGCTGCCGCTGATCGCTTCCTCATCGCCCTGCAATGCAGACAGCACCTCCGGCGCGAAGCCCGGCCCGGAATCCTTGATCGTAATGATCATCCGATCCGTCTCGGCTGCCGCCTGACCCTTCTCCTCGCGAGTAATCGCGATATCGATGCGCAGCACGCTGTCCATCGTCACGCCGTATTTGATCGAATTCTCCACGATCGTCTGGATGATGAGCGGCGGGATGCCGCAGCTCAGCACGCTATCGTCGGCCTCGATCCGATAGGTCAGGTGCTCCGGGAAGCGCAGCTCCTGGATGCGCAGGTAGTTGCGCGTATGGTCGAGCTCCTCCTTCAACGTCACCATATACGTATTGCTTCGGAACATGAACCGGAAGTACCCGACCAGACATTTGGTCATCTCCTGGATGACGGCAAAGTCGCGCACCGTCGCGAGATTGTAAATGATATTGAGCGAGTTCAAGAAAAAATGAGGATTGATCTGCAGCTGCAAATGCTTGAGCTCCGCCTGCTGATGATTAAGCTTTTCTTCGTAGACGTTGATCTTCAGGTTGCGAATCTCGGTAATCATCTCGTTGAACGTCTGATTGAGGACAGAGAACTCGGTGGACGACGCATGCGGGTTCAGATACGATTGCCAGTGCTCGTCGCGCAGCTTGCGCATCGCTGATATGATGCGCTGCAACGGCAATAGAAATACCTTCCTCATAATGAGCAGGAGCAGGACCAGAAACACGACCGCGCCAATCGTCAAGAGCGATGAAATCCGCTGCAGCGCCGGCAGCTTCTGCAGAATAGCGCTCTCGGGCACCAGCGCCAGCAAGCTGAAATCCCCCTTCTCGGACGCTTCGCCCATGATTAGATACGATTGCTTGTGGCCGGTCGTCTGAAAGGACTCCTCATCGTAATGAAGATCAATGCCCTCGGAGGTCACTTTATCGGCAAATTGCATCGGCTGAAGGTCGTTCGTCGCCAGGAGCGCGCCTCCTTCCTTGCCGAAATCCATCAGATCAAACGGCCGCATCAGCTTGTCTGCCCGCACCCATGCGCCGACCAGCACCGAGTTGCTGCGCACCAGATGGTAGATGTAATAGCTGCCGTTGCCCGCCTTCCACACCTGCCATTTCTCAAAGCTGCCCTGTCCGCTGCTGCTCTGCAGCAGCTTGCGGATCTCGTCCTGGACCGCTGCCCGCTCCTGGAAGCTGCTGCCGTAATCGGAGCTCCCCGCCATCAGGAAATCATCATTGGGCTCCGAGTAGATGAACAACACATCCATCATTTTATAGTATTCGATCTCGTTTTTCAGATCATGGAACAGGCGCAGCCGCGCCAGCAAGTATTGGGTCGAATCGTCCGGGGTGGGCGCATCGAGCAGCAACAGGTCCGTGTTGCGCTCGGATAGATTGTACAGATAGGCATCGACCTCGACCAGGTAGGCATCGGTCTGATTCATGTACAAGCTGAGCAGATTCTTGTTGGACTGGGCCACCTGGTTGCGGATGACGTAGGACGAATAGACGTCCTTGACCTGCATGATGACGATCAGGGGCACCATCAGCAGCAGGATCGACACGAACAGCTTGAACCGCAAGGAATGGAGAAACGGGCGAATGGGCTTCATCGGCGGTCTATCCTCCTGTCTGAGACTGTCCCCTCATCTTAACATCTAAGATCGAATAAGACACCCTGTTAACTGCTGGTACAGGGTGTCTCGCGTTACTTTACTTACTTGGATTCGGCGTATGCTGCGGTGCGGTGGTCGCGGATGATACCGGACCAGCTCAGGCCGTAACCGAAGTCGTAGCTATGCTGCTCGGTATCGACATGGACGCGCATATCGCGCGGCACATCCTCGCGCTGCTCCTCGACTGTCCGCATATCCGCAGGCAGCTGCATCGGCAGCAAGCCGGACGGCTCGCGCTCGCCGGTCAAGATCGCCAGCAACGCCTGGTCCTGCACGCCGAAGTGGGTAATAATCGCGTCGGCCAGCGGCTCGAATTCGCGGCAGACCGTAGGCTTGGTCAAGGCCAGCACGACGATGACCGGCTTGTCGCCCATCGCCTGGCGCGTATCGATGACGAGCTGCAGATCGGCGCTATTCTTGGCGGTCACCGTCTTGCCGCGGTACGAGCGATTGGCCACATCGCTCGCGCGGCTGTCGCCGGCGATGCTCTCAGCGCGTGCATCGACGGCCGTGTAAGGCGCGTACTGCAGGCTGATCGGCACATAGCCGGTACCGCCAGCCTCCACGTCTGCGGGATCGTAGCCGGTGCCGGAGTCGGCGCCACGGATCGCCACCAGCGCGAAGTCGGCTTCCTCCGGCGTGTCGACGAGCTCGAACGATTTGGCGACGATCGCCGGGTTGACCGGATACTCCAGCTTCTCGGGGTACGGATTGCCGAACCAGTCCTCGCCTGCCGGCGTATAGCGCTGCGGCAGATACACTTTTTGGCGCGTCTGCAGCGGCAGGACGCCGTTCCTGTTCTTCAGCAGGACGATCGACTTCAGCTGCGCCTCGTACCCGTCTGCCATATAGGCCGGCTGGCCGACGATCTGCTCGCTCACCTCCGGCTTCAAGTACGGATTCTCGAACAAGCCGACCCGGAACAGATTCATCAACAGCCGCGCCGCCGACTGCTCCATGCGCTCGCGCATGACGGCCTCGCCGTGGGCCTCTACGCCGATACGGTACGCCGCGAGGATCGGTCCCGCCTCACTGTTGCCGCCGAACTGATCGACGCCGGCCATCAGGATCTTGTAATGCCTTTGCGCTACCGTATACCCCTCTTCGACGCCCCAGCTGCGTCCGCCCGGAAACAGACGCTCGCGGCACTGCGGCTCATCCTCGGTAATGGCCCAGTCCGTACAGACAACTCCTTCATAGCCATACTCCCCGCGCAGCAGGTCGCGGATCAGATACTCGCTGTAAGAGTTCCCCACATTCTCGCCGTTCTTGCGGTCCTGCCCGTAGGAGATCGTATAGTACGGCATCACTGCGGAGGCCTGGCCGGTGCCTCCCTTCAGCCGGAAGGCGCCCTCGGTAAACGGGATCAGATGCTGCTCGAAATTGCCGCCGGGATAGACGGCATACTTGCCGTAGCCGAAGTGCGCGTCGCGGCCGCCTTCGCCGGAGCCGCCGCCGGGCCAGTGCTTTACCATCGCATTGACGCTGTCCGCGCCCCAGCCCTGGTCCGGACCTGCGCCGTGGGCGGTCGTCTGGAACCCGTCGATATACGCCTGCCCCATCGCAGCAGACAGCTGCGGGTCCTCGCCAAAGGTGCCGATGAACCGGCTCCAGCGCGGATCAGTGGCGATATCCACCTGCGGCGACAAAGCTGTGGCGATCCCCAGCGCCCGATACTCCAGCGATGCCACCTCTCCGAATCGCCGGGCAACCTCGGGTTCGAAGGTCGCCGCCAGTCCGAGCGACTCCGGCCACATCGAGATCGCGCCGCCGGCTCCAGCATTGTACTCGACACTGGCATCTGTGCCATGACGCGGATCGCTGCTAATATTGACCGGGATGCCCAGCGGCGACGATTCGGCCAGACGCTGCAGCTCATTGTTCCAACGGGCAGCCGTCTGCGGGCTGCTCACCGAGGTGAGCAGGATGTGCCGCACCTGCTCGTCCGCCAGCAGCGCCCGCTGCTGGTCGGTCAGGGCATGCGGCTCGGCGCCGCTCTCGGCGAAGGACGCGCCCCCATAAGTGCCCGCAAAAAAGCCGCCCGCCGCCGGCACCTGCTGATGGGGGCTGTACAGCATCAGACCGGCGATCTGCTCTATACTCATAAGCGATGCCAGGTCTCTGGCTCGCTCTGCGGCCGGCAGACGCCAATCCTCGTACGGGTGGAGCTCGCCGTCGCGGCTCAGGTCCTTGAACAGCAAGCCGTCGATCTCCAGGATTCGCACGCCTGACTCCGTGGTGTAGCCGAGCGTCGGGCCGTTCACATTCTCAATGTATCGAATCATCGCTCACTTCTCCTTATCCAGTGGTATGTCCGCTCTCGGCGATCAGTCGACCCGGATCAGCCGGACCGCCATGTACTCCCGACCCGGCAGCTCGATACGGAAGCTGCCCTCGTACTCGCCTGGCTGCCGCTCGATCGTCATGTTCCAGGTATCGATCACGTCTACGGTGCAGCGTACGCCCGGCTTCAGCGTGAAGACGCGGAAGCTTGGGCGATTAAAGCCGAAGTAATAGAGCAGGTAGTTGTCGGCGACGCCGCCGATCGGCACGTCCCAGTCCATGACGCTCTTGGGCAGCGGTCCGATGCCTGGCTCCGGCCCCTCCTCCAGGATGCGGCGCAGGAAGCCGATCCTCGCCGGCGAGGTGCCGTGCAACTCGCCGCCTTTGGACCACCAGAGGATGTCCTCAGGGTGAAGATACGTCTCGCCATGGCCGACATAGCCGCCGCGCACCGCGCCTTCCCAGCACCGCCGGGTCATCTCCTCGCCGCTGATATTGCCCCAGCCCGTCTCGACATTGCCCTCGTAGGCGCATTCGTCGATGACGATCGGCTTGCCCCAGCGCTGCCGCCACTCGTCGGTATACTCTGCGGTCCGGTATACATCCTGACGCTGTACGCTGCAGTGGGTAATCCAGGGCCGCGAATAGTCGTAGAACGGGTTGCAGTTATGGATCGAGATCAGATGCCCGTAAGGGTCGGCGCCTGTGACGATGCCTGCCATCCGCTCCCAATCCTCGGTCTCCTTGTTCCACATCAGGTCGTATTCGTTGGCCATGGACCACCAGACGTGGCGATAAGCGGACAGCCGGGCTGTCACATAACGCACATAGCGATCGTCCGCAGCCGCGCCCATCTCCGAGAAGCCCCACCGATCATACGCATGGAACAGGATAAGATCGGTCTCGATCCCGAGCTCGCCGAGCTGCGCGATCCGCTGCTCGAGATGGCGGAAGAATGCCGGCTGGAAGCGCGTAAAGTCCCAGCCCTCCTCCAGCGAACCCTCGTATGGATAACGTGGCGGTTCGTTGGCGTTGTAGAGGTAGGCTTTGGGGAACACGCACATCCGCAGCTTATTGAAGGGAGAGGACGCCAGCGTCGCCAAGGTCTGCTCCTCCAGCGCTTCCTTCTGATGGGTCCAGGCGTAGCAGGTCGTGCCGACCGGGATGTAACGCGTCCCGTCCGCGTACGCAAAATGGAACCCGTCCTTGACGCGAACCGGCCCGTGATTGCCTGCAGCTGGGGCGGTGACGATGAAGGCGCCGCGCAAGTCATCGAGCGACCGCGCGTTGCTGCGCGTGCGGAACGTCCACTCGCCCTCGTGCTCCGGCATGAAGCGCACATAGTATCGGCCATCCCCGTCATAGAAGCCGTGGGCGGTCGTCGCGGCCCCCCCATCGTGCGTGAACTCTGCCGCGAGCGCGACGTCGACATACGGACTGCCGTGATCCGGCCCGTCCAGCGACAGCTCGGTCAGGTCCATCCTCGTCGTAATCGGCTCTGGGCTTCTGCGTCGCCGGCTCGCTCTGCTCCCGGAGCGGCGCCAGCTCACGCAGGATCGCGGTGCGGGCCGGCTCCGGCAGAGATGCCGTATAGTCGCCCAGTGTCATCATCTTTTTGAATTGCAGCACATAATCTTGGCCCTCAAGCGCAGGATCATGCCGGAATAATACGGAACGGGCTTCACGATGTTTCAGCACATGGCCCAGCTTGGTCTGATCGTCAAAAATCACACGCTTGTCCTCCCCGCGTTCGTCATGAATGCGTTACCATAATGTAAGTGTAAGCCATCGCGGAACGTTTGCCCGCCACTAAGACGACTTTCGACTATCACTATTCCGACTTTTTGAGGACAGATCCCCCTGCCCGGCGAGGACATTGCGGCTACTCTCCAATAGAACAACGTCACCCTGTCGGGCGACGCCTAACCCATCGGAGGCGCTGCCGTGATGGGCCGTCATGTGGCGTGATGGGCCAGATGTGAAAAGGACGCCTGCGCCCTCTCGCTGTGCGAGCAAGGTGCCAAGGCGTCCGAAACGATTAATTGCGTGCCTGCTGCGCCAGCCATTGCAGCAGCGATACTTCCTTGCCGCCCACGATGACCGGCTTGCCGTCGTAATCGAGGCGGCAGTCGTCATTGAGCATGTAGATCCAGGAGAAATGTCCATGGTAGACGTAGGAGTCACCCTGCTCCTCCGTAAACAAGCCGTGCAGGTCGAGCACCTCGTCGAACAAGGAGAAGTGCACATCGCTCGCACCCTCACGCAGCAGCCGCTCGTACGTCGGGATCGCCGTCTCCTCCGGCTTGACGACGTTATTGGCCCGTGCATGGGTGAACCAGATCGGCACATGCTTGATCGCCTCGATGTCAGCGTCGCTGATCGTCTCGTCGAACAACGCCTCGAATACCGGATAGGCGGCTCAGCAAGCGGCGAGATGACATCGAATGGCCGCAGCTTCATCTCCAGCGTCACATATTCGCCTCGCGGCAGACGCTCCCCGCTCTGCGTGGAAGGGTATGCGTTCTTGACGTCACCGTAGCCTCTGCTGGCGACCCGGATATGCTGCTCTTCCCAGCTCTTCGGCAGCAAGAGCGTATCGCCATTGTTGGCTCTGCGTTCCACATATACATTAAAGGCGTCCGCGCTTACGTGCTCCGACTCTACCTCTGCGCCCATCGCCAGTACAAGCTTCGTATGGAACGGTACCATATCGGTAACGGTCGTAATCGTGTAATGAATACTCCCGCCACTTGCCGATGCTGACGCTTGGCTGAAGTGGGGGTTTCAGATGTCTCAACCTGACTTTCTCAGGATGCTTAACACCTGTGGAGTTGACACGTTGACGGACTGGTTACCATCCAACCCCTCTATCCCATCTGTACCCTTAGCGGATACGTTTGGGAATACTTTGCGCAGGATGTTGGCCGCTCCATTCACATCGGCATGAATCATGCCGAGCGGGCTCACATACAGCCCACGGTGGACCCGCTTGCCGGAGAAGGTACAGGTCACCGCCTCATCAAAGCGCGGTAACGGATCGTGATCCAGGAAGCTTGCTTTGGACGTATACGCTTCTTCGGTCACGATCACCGTGATGCCTTGCTCTGCTGCCTTATACTGGATCATCCCCATGAGCAGCCCGTGCGGGAGGTGACAGAATGACTGATTGTTGCGCCGTCCCATGCCGGTGCCTTGCTTCCATCCTGTGTTTTGACCGATCACGATGGTGCCGATACGCGCCTCTACGGCCTGCCTGACCACGTGATGACTGACCTTGTGAAACAGGTCCTTGATTCGGCGTTGGCGCTGCAGGTGCAAGCGTTCCAGTCGTTTCGACGTATGCAGGCCTTCTCGCGGGTCCTTGCCGTGGCGAAGAATACGCGAGTAGTGCGCTTGCATCTTGTTGTAGTATTGATTGATCGCTTTGACGATCCCGCCCTTCACGAGCATCGGCTGCGCGCCGGTTGTCGTGACCATGGTTGCGAGATTGTCCACGCCGAGATCAATCGCCATGCAACATGCAGATGGAGCAGCGTCCGCTACCGGTTTCGGCACTTTCAGAGGGCAAGCGAAGATCAGTTCGACAACATAGTGCCCATGACGAGGGACGACGCGCACTTGCTTAAGCTTGCCGTCCTTACAGCCCAGCTTGCCGATGTTCAGTTGCCGTGTGGTTCGGGGGAGTTTAAGATACTTCCCTTCTTTGATGACGCAGTCCTGATTTGAGAACACTACTTCCTTCACCTTGCTTCGAGCATAGCCCGGAATCTTCGGCTTGCCCGTGAATCGCTCCGGATGCTGGCGGTACGACTTCATACTGGCGAAAAAGGAAGCCCAGTTCTGAAAAGCCACCTTCAGGATGCCTTGGCTGCTCTGTGCAGGAAGCGCACGGTAATCCGGCTGGTTCATCACTTTGAACAAGGCATCCAGGAAGGCATACGAGAGGAAGGGCCGCTCCGGCGAAGGCAACACAAAGGGACGATTCGCGCTTCTTCGCTCGTTCATCGCATCCAGATGCGCGGAGAGGGTATCCATCACTTGCCGTTGCAACGGCTGGCAAGCAGCAGACTGCCCCCTGGCGGTAAACACTTGCCGGACATAAAAGGTAGCCGTATTATACAGATTTTTAGCATGTTGGCACGTTTCATCGAGGTAAGAAAATAACGGATGTCCTGGCTTGATCCACACTTGAAACGTTCGATATTCGGATTTTGGCACGGACATGAGGTCACCTCCTTCCTCACTCAATAAGCGAATGTATGTTCCTATTAATTATACCGTCGCAAAGGAGAAAAGGAAAGAAGATTTTGTGGGCTAGACAAGCAGTCGCCGATTCACCTCACCACTTGAAGAAGTGGGAGTCCTCTCGGCGAAAGTTGATAGATGTTCCCCATCGCGTATACGTATACCTCCTCTTATCCTTGCATTAGCCTCGCAACGCCCGCAGTTCGGCGTCGATCCGGTCATACTGGGCTCTGGAGATCCCGCCGCCCATCGGATGCTCTACGCTGGAGCCCAGCGTCATCCCGGCAAAGGCGCCTAGCCCGGCGATCCAGCCTGGCGCATGGCGCTCGATGATCTGCCTAGCCGCCTCCCACTGGATCAGCTCGCCCAGCTTCGTCTCCTCATGATAGAGACGATACGACAGCAGCGGCCGCTCATAGCTGAAGCTGTAGGTGCCGGAACCCGCCTCGAAGGCTACGCAGTCCGTCTCCTGACGGACTGCGAGGATGCCCTCCGCATCTGGCAGAGGAGCCTCGCCGCAGCGCACCTGCTCGACCTTGGCGCCGCGCAGCCGGAAGGACGCCGTCGTATTGGCCGGGATCGTCGCCCGCAGTTCCAGCATATCGCCGTGGAAGGCCCATGCCGATTCAATCCTACCATACATCGACTCGTAAGCGGCACGGGCATGGCTCAGTCTGCCGCCGGTATAATCAGGAGCGATGTGCAGGTGACGGTAGCCTGGCCGCTCGGCATTTGGCGCCAGCCCGGCGACCCGGCGATACAGCCAATTGCCGATCGCGCCGTAGGCGTAGTGGTTAAATGAATTCATATCGGCGCTCCAGAACGAGCCATCCGGCTTGATGCCGTCCCAATGCTCCCAGATCGTCGTCGCGCCTTTGGATACCGAGTACAGCCACGATGGATAGGTGTCCTGCAGCAGCAGCTTGACCGCCGTCTCGTGATAGCCGTTGTCCGAGAGGGCAAAGCAGAGGAACGGCGTACCGACGAACCCGGCTGTCAGGTGGTAGTTGTTGCTCACGATCATCTCGTGCAGATCGCGCGCGATCCGCTCGCGATCGCGCGGCTGGACCAGCTCGAAGACAAGCGCCAGGATATGGGCGGTCTGCGTCTGGGCGGCGACACGGCCATTAGGCGTGATGAACTCATCGCGATACGCTGCTGCGATACGCTCGGCCAGCGCGCCGTACAGTCGGGCATCCTCCTCATACCCGAGCAGCCGCGCCGCATCCCGGACGATCCGCGTGGAGAGGGCATAATAGGCCGCCGTGACCATATGATTCGGCGTCGCGCCCATATACGAGCCCTCCTTGGCGTCGAGCGCCAGCCAGTCGCCGAAGTGAAAGCCGGTATTCCAGACCTCCTCCTGCTCGCCTTGGCCGCGGATGTAGTCGACCCAGCCCTTCATGCTCTCATATTGCTCCTCCAGCACGCGCCGATCGCCGACGACAGTGTACACTGCCCACGGCACCACCGTCGCCGCATCGCTCCAGGCTGCCGCATTGTAGCCTTGCAGGATGTTGGGCACGACGAAGGGCACGCTGCCGTCCGGGAGCTGATCCGCCTTCAGATCGCGCAGCCACTTGGCGAAGAACGGAGCCGCGTTGTAGTTGAAGAGCGCCGTCTCCGCGAATACCTGGGCATCGCCTGTCCAGCCGAGCCGCTCATCGCGCTGCGGACAGTCGGTCGGCACATCGAGGAAGTTGCCCCGCAGCCCCCAGACGATGTTGCGCTGCAACTGGTTCACCCGCTCATCGGAACATTCGAAGTCGCCGGTGCGCTGCATATCCGAATGCATCACCTCGCCGACGAAGGTGTCCAGGGGCAGCTCGCGCTCCTGTCCCGGCATCCCTTCGACCTTGACATAGCGGAAGCCCTGGAACGAGAAGTGCGGCGCGTACGTCTCGACACCTTCGCCCTTGGCGATATAGCGTATCAGTTGCCGGGCGGTGCGGATATTGTCGCGGTAAAAATTGCCGGCGCTATCCAGCACCTCGGCGTGGGTCAGGCAAATCTCGGTCCCAGCCTCGGCCTCGACCGAGAAGCGGAGACGGCCGACCATGTTCTGCCCCATATCCAGCACGGTATCGCCCTCAGGCGTCCGCAGGATGGCTATCGGCCGCAACGTCTGCGTCACGCGGACAGGCTCGTTCTGCTGAGCGACCAGATGGCTGTAAGGCAGATCCAGCCTCTCCGCAGCACTCCAGTCGGCGTCATCGAAGGCAGGCTCGCTCCAACCCGGCCATTCGCGGCGGGCATCGTAGGTCTCCCCGTCGTACCACTCGGACAGCAGGATCGGTCCGGTCGCCGCCCGCCACGTCTCGTCGGATACGACGACCGACTCCCGGCCATCGCGATAGCGGATATGGAGCTGGACGAGCAGCGCCCGGCGGTCACCGTAGTGCTTGGACTTGTTTTCCCAGCCGAGCCGTCCCTTGTACCAGCCGTTCGCGACCATCGCCCCCAGCGCGTTGGCGCCTTGTTTTACGAGAGCGGTGACGTCATAGGTCTGGTATTGCAGCCTGTGGGTGTAGCTCGTCCAACCGGGGGCAAACGCCTCGTCGCCGACCTTGACGCCATTCAGATACAGGCTGTAGACACCTGCAGCCGTCGCATAGATGCGGACCGACTCGATGTCCGCCGGCTCCGCCTCGAATGACCGTCGCAGCAGGAAGGCCGCCTCGGCATCCGGATCGATCGCTTCAGCGGCGGGCGTGATCCAGCTCGCGGACCATTCCTGCTCGGACAGCAAGGCGGTCTCCCACCACGCCAGCTGGCTCCACTCCGTCTCCTCGCCATACTGATTCCAAGCTTTGACCCGGTACGTATACCGCATCCGCGAGGAGAGCGGCGGCCCCTCGTACGGGATCAGGACAGAGGCATCCGAAGCGACACAGCCGCTGTCCCATACAGGAACCTCCGTATTATCGCTGAACACCTGGATCTGATAAGCCGTCTGCAGCACATGTCTGCGCTCCGACGCCAGCCTCCAGCTGAGCCTCGGATAAGCCACATCTGTTCCCAGCAGCTTCGGTTGATACTCCGCACTCAAATCGCATACCGCGAACAAGGTCATATGGCAACCTTCCTTTCTTGTCGCTTCTTTAAGTAATCATTATACAGAGACTAACGGTGAAACGCTTTCATTTTTCCGGCTTTTATTTTGGTTTTGACGACTTTTTGCGGGAGGCTCAAGGTACAGTAGCGCATCGCTCTGCGATCCGCCACAGCTTGCCCGAGCCCCCGTTAGCCAGGTAGAACCCTTCTCTATCCTTCGGCATTTTGGCTCGCAGCCACCTCTACCACAATAGCTCCATCGGCATATACGATGTCCGAGATGACATCCGATCCCGTTATGTCAAAGTCCACAAAGCTCCTGAAATTGGAAATCATCGCTCTCCGCAAAGAGAGACGGCCATCCGGAGTAGCATCGAGCATCATGTCCTCATGCAGGTGGGTATACTCCAGCAGCTCCACTCGCTTGGCAGTCGGATCATAGTAGGCAGCATGGGATCGATGCATGCCCGAACCCCAGGAGTAGGTGAAATATAGCTCAGGTTCCCCGTCTTTGTCCAAATCCGCCAAAGCCATACTGGTCAAACCCATGCCGCCGAACCATTCGCCCAGCGGATACACTTCGTCATCATGAAGCAAAAAAGTGGCGGAAGACGCCGCATATTTGAAGATGCGGTAATCCGAACCGGACGCCATGGCTTCCGGTGTAATGTTGTAAGGGGAATCGCCGCCATAGCCCGAATCAAACGCGCCTTGCGCAGCCAAGAAATCATCGATATCGTCCGATGAACCTCTTACCATGCTCGTTACCGGCATCGTATCGTCAAGCTTAACAATTCTAAAGATGCTCCAGATCCCGCTGGCGCTTTCTTGGGGCAAAGCCGACTTGCGGGTCTGCGCCAGCCATATCTCATCATCGAGGAGGTAGAGGTGGTACCCTGGACTGTCATCGGCTTCCGTCAGAACATACCGGTATCGCTCCTTATAACCGGAGATATCCGGAATGCCGATCCCGCTCGCTGCCGGACTGAAGCTGGCCCCGAAAATGTGCTCATCGACGGTCTCCCTTGCATAAGCGACTGCCATCGTCCGCTGCTGACCGGCGGCACCGGTTATGATCAGCGAGTGTTCAGCAAGTGTGTAGGTTTCTTCATAATCCTCCCCGGCGTAGAAGGAGCTGAGCGGATTCATATACACTTGGCGATCGAAGCTGTAGCTTCCGTATAGGTTAGCGTCTACACTCTCTGTGGCGGGGTCGCCCGACAGAGGGTTTGTGGCGCAAGCTGCAGAGACAAAGAGACAAACCGAGGCGCAGATGAACACTGCAGATCTGCCCGGCTTCCGGTAACGCAGGACATTCCTTACCCGCTCTCGTATCCCGGATTCCCCAAAAGCGAGCGGGCTCGCCGTTGGCAGACGGCGATTCGTCGCAAAAGCGAGCAGAGTCGTGCAATAGTCTTTTGCCATTGCGGAACCGCCCTTTGCCAAAACCTGTTCGTCACAGCTCATCTCCATATCTCTCGCCATCCGGCTGAAAGCGACCCACACCAGTGGATTAAACCAATGCAGTGCCAGCACCGCAAAAGCAACAGGTTTGATCAGGTGATCCTTCCGCTTAAGATGATACGCTTCATGCATCAATATGTACTCGCGCTCCAACGTGCCCAATCCAAAGGGGATGTAGATGCGAGGTCGAATGAACCCCAGAATAAACGGCGACCCGATCCGGTCCGATTCGTAGACCCCCTCGCCCAATCTTACGGCGGTAGCCATGCGTTTTTTCAGCCTTAAGTAACTCACCAGCCCATATCCGAGAAGAAGCACCGTTCCCGCGGCCCACACCATTGATACAAGCGCCAGTACGACCTGCATCGGATTGACGCTTGCGGCTGGATTGCCAGGCGGCAGACTCTCATTGATCACTGCGTTCATCTGCGGGATTCCCACGGTCATCGACGGCGTCTCAGCTTCTCCGATCCCCTGGGGAACATAGCTCAGAGCCGAGGCGCTCTCCCGTTGCGCGACCGACATATCCAACGAAGGCACGTTGAACAAGCTAAGCTCGGAGCTGATCGACACCGGGCATACAAGACGGAACAGAACGACAGCCCATAGCAGATAAGCATATTTCTTGGGCGCCCGCTTCAGCAGCAGACGAATGAGCAGCACTGCAGCGATGACATAGGAGGCGGTCACACTCATATTGACGATACCCAGAAATAACGTCTGCATGCCTACTCCTCCTTGTGCTCGTCGATCAGGCGCTTGAGCTCTTCCGCTTCTTTCTGTGAAAGTCTCTTGTTGCCGAAAAACGAGGCAAGAAACTGAGGCAAGGACCCGCCGAAGGTCCGCTCGAGGAAATATTCGCTCTCATACGCTTGCACCTGTTCCTTGGGCACAAGCGCGCTTACGATGGTATCTACATTCTGCACCAGACCCTTTTCGCACAGCTTCCTCAGCACGGTATAGGTTGTCGGCTTCTTCCAACCCAGTCGGTCAGCGCATAGGGCGACTAACTGCCCCGACGGCAGCGGTTCACTCTCCCACACGACAAGCATGAAGCGATAGTCGCTCTCGCACAGCTTCAAATGATTCACCTTGATCTCCCCCAGTCGGTCTACAACCATAAACCCGCGCTTGTAGTTTATAGCTATAAACCTCACTTGTCAACGTGGTTCCTCGTGTCTTGCCAAAGGGCATCGCCAGCCGTTTCACCTCAGATTGTATTTACCGTGAGCGGTTGCGGGTGGATAAAGGCAAAAATCAGGGTGTTGAAAAAAGAAAGCCTACAGTCACGGATCGATCTTCCGATCGCTGTTGTCCCCAGATTTCTTTGATTTTTACCCCTTTTAGGGGTGAAATCCGGGGACTCACACGCTTTCTGCAAGAAAGCGACTTCGTAAGCATAAGCTGCGCTTCTCCAGATTCGATTCCGTGCCTCTCCGGCCATTTTTCAACAGCCTGAAAAATACATCTATTTCATGCTGAGCACCCAACATTCATATCCGCAAGTGCAAAAGTGCATTTAACACCGGAACCAATTCTAATTTAATTCCAAATTCACATGCATCAGTTGCACTTTTCAGGGTGTTGAAAAATTCGTCCTGGCGATAAAGAAGGGGCACTCTAAGCATCAAAATAGTGCTTACACCCCCTCGTCGGTCCTTTAATCGCATACAAGAAACGGCCCTGCAGGTTATTAGGCCTGCGGGGCCGTGTGCTGTAGAGAACCAATTGCAGTTTAGGACGAGCATCAAACGTTGTTCATTACCGGCAGCGTGCTGATATCATCCGGCAGCTCGACCATGTACAGATTGGCATAGCCGTTCTTGTCGCTGGTGAACAGAATCCGCTCCCCCGTCCGGTTGAAGCGCGGGTGGGCGTGCACCTTCTGCGAGTGGAAGCTGCAGCGCAGCTCGCAGAGTACGCGTGGCGGTCCGAAATCGCCGGACTCGTCACGCCGCCACATCACCAGCGTCTTCACCGTTCCTTTGCCATCGACGACCGCCTGATCCTTCCCATCTGCATGGGCATGCCACGTGTCAAAGGGGAAGTCATGCTCTTCCATCTCCGTATTGTCGTAACGGATGCTGCCGAAGTAGTTGGTGCCGTCCAGCCGGAAGCCGTGATAGCCGATCCGCTCGCCGTCCGGGAAGAAAAATTCATGCCCTGTCTTCTCAGCAGGCTCCAGCCGCTCGCGGATCTTCCACGCCTTGCCCTCCCGGAGGTCCAGGCCCCAGATCCGGTGATCGACCAGATGCCACGGACCTTCGTGACAGAAGGTGATCAGCCATGGCACTGTCGGGGAAGCGTTGATATGCGTGATGAAGCAGTGCGCCTCGTAGCAGACCTTCACTTCGTCAGTATCAACATCGATGCTGACGACCCGGCTAATCGGTTTGGCTTCCATAAGCTCGCGATGGCCGACATACCCGTGCCCCAGATCCAGATCCAACCGGTGCGACAAGTCCTCCTGGATGCAGGTCATCACATAGCGCCCGTCTGCCGTACAGCTCATATTGCCGATGCCGAAGCCTTCGGGGCAAGAATAGACGACGCGTTCCTCCAGCGTAGCCATGTCCAGCTCGACGATCTGACCGTTCACCCGGACATAGACGATGCGTTCGTCGGGATGGATGCAGGCCTCCAGATTGCTGTTGTCCGGATAATCCGTCAGTTGGGTCATCTCGCCGCTCTCCAGATGAAGGGAGAACAGGTTCGTGCTGTTGCCCCGGTCAGAGAAAAACAGCACCCGGCGCTCCTCGTCATACCAGCCGCTCTCCGTAAAGTAAAAATGATGGCTATGCGTCTTATAATCCGTCAACTGCCGCACGGATACTCCCGTTACCCGATCCTTGTGCACCTTCGCTTCCGAGGGCCATATCTTGCCTTTCATAGCGATCGCTCCTTTGTCTAGTCCTTTGTCCTAGCCTTACGGGCATTGCACGATACTAGCCCCTGGCGCCTACCTGCGTAACAGCCCGCTTACAGCCATGGCTTTAGCCCCTCCCAGCGGACGGCCCAGCCGTCCTGCGGGAAGCCGGGACCGCCTTGACACGCCGCCCCCTGCGCCGCGGCTTGATTGACCGCAGCCTTACTCTCGCGAGCTCCTGCAGAGCCGCCTGTGCCTGTACTATCGGGCCTGGCCGCCTCGCCGGGCTCCACCCAGCCGGCGGCCATCATCGCCACCGCGGCCAGCAGCCCGCCGTTGCCGGGGAGATAGGCCGACAGGCCAGGACGCTGATAGTTGTGCCCATTAGGCAGGTAGGTGTTCTTCTTGGCGTCCAGCAGCAGGAAGTCCACGGCCAGCTCCGGCTCACCGAGGCGGGCTGCCGTCATCGCGCACATCGGGAAGTCCCAGCCCCAGGCCGAGTCCCATTCCCAACAGTCCTTCACCTTGAGCAGCGTGTTCTTCATCACGGTCTTATCCACCAGCGATCCCGGCAGCAGTCCGAGCGCCCCGACCATGGACGGATGATCGTGATTCTTCTCCGTATACGTATCCGCACAGCGCTCATGGGCCAGATAGACGCCGTCCGCCTGCGGCAGCGCAGACATCCTCCCTGCAACCTCCCGCCACCGCGGATCGACGGCGCGGCCTACCCGCTCCGCCCAGCGGATGGCGATCTCCAGGCCGTACTTCCAATACTCGAGCTCATACGGAGGATTGATGCTCTCCTCCAGCGCGTGGCACTCCTGCGCCGGGATGAGCGGCGGACCGAGCACATAGGCGCCGCGCTCCTCCTCATATTGCGCGTAAGAAACCATGAAGTCAGCAGCCTCGAAGACAATCGGAGCGAAGCGCTCCAACAGCTCATCCGTCGGATCAGCCAGATAGCACAGCTCGGCCAGCGCCATCGGATGCGGCTGCTGCCAGATCAGTCCGGGGGCGACCGGCGATGGCGTCTGCGTGCCGTCAGGCCCCACCATCTTGGGCCAGCGTGCGCCCTCGTAGCCTTGCGAAGCCGCCAGCGCCCGCGCCTTTGGCAGGATATCCAGATACCAGTCCATGCTCCGCATCAACAGCTCCGCGCGGCCCCACAGCGGGAAGTGCACGGCATGCCACCAGTGCATCTCCAGATGCATCTTGCCAAACCAGCTGTTGTACATCAGCCCCGTCTCCTGCGGCGGCATCGAGCCGCTGCTGTGGATCGCGCACAGATACTGGGACAGCACGACCCGGCGCTCCAGCTCGGCGGCCCGCGGATCGGCGCTGCCTGCAAAATCGATCGCCGCGCCGCTCAGCCAGAAACGCTCCCAATCGTCTCCGCTTGCCCGCACCACCGCTTCCGGGGCAGCCGGCCGGTGCGCAGCGCTTCCAAAGGCCAGGACGCTCTCCACGCTGGCGGCCCCTGCCGCCGGGACGAGCGTAAACTCATGCGTCCCGGTCCGGGCCAGCGAACCGCTGTCCCACTGCCACCGCACCTGGTAGGCATCCTCGTCCATCGTCCGCTGCAGCAGCGCTCCCCGCTCTGCCGTCTCGAGCAACTCGCTGCGGTGACGCTCATCGTGCTCCCAGTCGGCTTCGACCGACTGGGACCAGCTGCGGTGCAGCATATCCGGAGCCGGGAAACGCAGGTACAGCTGCAGCCGTCCCTGAGCCACCAGTGGCGAGACGACCCGCACCGCCAGCGTGTCCTCCGACGGATGACAAGCGGTCGTCACCTCGACCTCTACTTCGCCAGCCAGGAAACGGCTGTGCAGCACACCCGTCCACAAGTCCAGCTCCTGATGGAGCGGCCGCACCTCTTCCGACGCCAACTCTCCGCCGCCACTGCCCAGCAGCCGCAGCGAGAGACGCCCCAGCTGCAGACGATGCGGATTTTGGCGCAGCCAATGATAAGCCTCCTCTTTGGCGCCCGGCCTCATCGGATACCCGACCTGGCGGCCATAAGTTTCGAAGGACTGGTACTCGATATCGTCGTCGTCGTACTTCCGGTGTCCGCCTGTGTAGTGCCAGCCCCAATTGGACTGGGTGCCCAGCGGCACCTCGTAGCGCTCCGGGTACGACTGCAATCCGGTAAAATCCGCGCTGAATGCAAACTCGCCGTTGCCGACCGAAAGCGGCGACATGGGCTCCAGCCGCGTGAGCACCGGATGGTTGCGCGTGATGATCGTTCGTCTGTTCATGCGATAGTCTGCCTCCTCAGATTCGCCCGCTCGGACGAGCACAGGGATGTCTGCTCTGGGCGATCCCGGCCGCACGGAAACGGCGGGACGCTGACAAAGGCTGCGGTTGCACTCTCCCTGCCAAGCTGCTCAGGGCGGCTGGCCCGCGCCCTGCCGCTCGTCGCTCGTTGCGCCACTCCGTGGACGCTGTCCGGGTCCGTGACCTGCCTTACTCCGCCAATCCCTCCTTGCGGGCGCGCATCATCTCCCGGTACTTGCCGGGCGTGATGTCTTTATACTTGCGATAGACGCGGATAAAGCTGTTCTCATGCTGATAGCCGACCATGGAGGCGATCTCCGATATTTTGCAAT
This sequence comes from Paenibacillus jepli, assembly GCF_047238105.1. NCBI lineage: Bacteria > Bacillati > Bacillota > Bacilli > Caryophanales > Paenibacillaceae > Paenibacillus > Paenibacillus jepli. The sequence continues at coordinate 4,212,403 of NZ_JBDFMD010000001.1, read as the reverse complement.
CCGTCTTCAGCAGCAGCTCACTGGCCCGCTCCATCCGAAGCTTCGTGAAGCAGCCGTGGATCGTTTCGTTCATCTCCTGCTTGAACAGCTGGCTCGCCAGACTGCTGCTGATCCCCGTATGGTCGGCAATTTCCTGAACCCCGATAGGGGCACCGACATGCTGCTTCATAAAACTGATCATCTGCTGACACAGCACATATTCCTTGCTCTGGATGATCGAACCGAAACGCCCGGTGAGCTCGCTCGTCCGCAGCCGCAGCCGCGTCAGGATCGTCTCCAGCGTCAGTGAATGCAGATCTCCGAGCGCAGCCGTCTCTTCCGTCCCCGGCTTCTCCTCACCGAGCTGCTCCAGCTTGTCTGCGACCTGCTGCAGCAGCGGCAGCGCGGCCGAAGGATACCAGTACTCCTCGCGGATCCCGGAGCCGATCCGGTCGATGATGCGCAGCGCAGCATCCTCTTGCCCGGCATGGATCGCATCCGTCAAGTCAGAGACCACTGTCTCCTCCTGCAGACGGGACTCCGTCATCTCGTGATCGGCGACCTCCTCGTATGCAATCACTGCGCCGCGGCCGCGATGCAGCCGGTAGCCAAGCGCATTCTCCGCCTCGAACATCGCCTGCCGCAGCTTGCCGGCATCCTCCTGGGATTCGCTGACCCCCGCGGAGACACTGAACTTCAACAGCCGTGCGATGACGGCCGCCGCCTCGCGCATCCGTGCCGTGACCGCGCTGGCACGTCCCACCCGCCGTCTCTCCTGCTCGTATCCACCCTCTTCCTCGGACGCGTACTCAGCCTGTCTGCCGGCGTCGCCGCTTGTCCATCCACCCTGCTCCTGCCGCTCGTCAGGCAGAGATACATCCCCGCTTGAGCGGCGCAGCCCGCCGGCAGCATCCGCTACCGGCTGCAGCAGCAGAGCGATCCGGTTGCGGCCGAGATCCGCAGAAGAAACCCGCCACTCCCCCGCCATCACCTCGGAGACTACATTGGTGATGGCGAACTTGAGCAGCGAACGATCAGCATGCGAGAACTGCCGGCTCCAGGCATCGTAGTCGTCGATCGAGATCATCACGACCGTCAGCTTCGCCGCAGACCATCCTTCATAGTAGCTCCGCCATTTCTCCAATAGCTCGCGGCGGCCATTCATATTGCCCGTGTAGATATCCACAAGCAGCTTGGAAGCCGCCTCGGGCATCGTCTGCCGGATCATCCGCGAGAGCTGCGCATGGTCGGTCAGCAGCTCGCCGGTGATCTTCTCCAGATTGATCAGATCCGCGCCTTCCTCATCCCGCTCATAGCGGCTGAGCAGCTGCCGCATCCGGCGCACCGGCTTGAAGGCGCGGTTATTGAAGTAGATAATCGTCCCTGCGCCCAGCGCCAGTGCAGCGAGCGAGACGGCCATCGCCACGTTGCGGATCTGCTGGGTGCTCGCCAGCAAGCTGTCCTGTGAGACGACCGACACATACCGCCAACCGGTCACTTCGGATAACATCTGCGAAGCGAGCAGACGCTTGCCTCCTGAGCGGAACTCCCCGGCATCGCGGCCCTCCAATTGCGAGATCGCGGCTTCCACCGTCCCCTGCTCGAATGAATGCTCCCCAATCTCGTAGACCAGATTGCCTTGACTGTCCAAAATATAGCGGCGGCTGGCGAGATCGGAAACGCTCGGCGGCAGCATATGCGCGAACAGGGCATCATTGCGGAAATTCACCGCGATCATCCCCCGGGGCTCGCCCTGGATCATAATCTTGCGGAACAGCGAGACCTCGGTCGCGGTTCCCCCCAGCCGCAAGGGCACAGTACGCTTCTTCACGAGCATCGAACGGTCGCCGAATTCTCGGGACACATCCAGCCAGGATGCATCGACGAATGTGATGGCGCTGGAGCTGTACCCTTGCGGAAACGCCATAAAGCTCTCCCGTCCGCTGTCATAAATGTATACGCTTTTAATATAAGGGACACCGCTTACCGCCGCCTCCAAAAACTGATACAACTCGGTTATATTGGAGTAAGAGACCTGCTCCTCGCCGGTCAAAAATTGATACACACTGTTGTTGAGCGCGACTTTGATGGCCAGTTGATTGGTCTCTTGGATGTAGCTGTCGATAAAATTCATGCTGATCCGCAGCATCTGATGCTGCGGCTCGCTTAGTTCCTCCTGGAGCACCGCCGTCGACGAGTAGTACGTGCTGGCGCCAACAGCGATGATCAGGACCAGGATCGCTCCTGTCAGGATCAGCACCAAGCGGTTCTGGGTCTGCGACAGGCTGTATTTGAGCCAGCGAAGCCGTGGATGTGTCATGTGATCTCCCACCTTGCCTGCAGTATGCCCCCATTATACTGCGTAAGCCGGTCGCAGGCGAATCGGGGCGCATCATGACCGGCAGCAAGCGCATCGCCGCGCGCCGATACCGGCACACGGCTTGTTGTCATTTGGCCAGATTATTGTTTCACCTTCTCATACCATTCCTGTACGCGCTCGGTCACGGTGTCGCCGCCCGAGGCTCTCCACTGCGCGACGTAGTCGTCGAATGCCTCGATCGGCCGCTCGCCGATGATGATGCGCGTCAGCGTCTCCTGGAACAGCTTGTGTGACTGGATATCCGGGAAGCCTTGGTAAACCGATGCCGGCAGACCGTCCCCGGCGATCCGTCTTGCATCCTGCTCTACGACCTCATACATATCTTTGACCATCTGCCAGTCCTCTTCAGGGAACGTCTCCTCGATGCGCAGCTCCATGTCCTCGGAGGTCGTGAGATTGCGCATGCCCAGCGCCAGCGGCCGGCTGTCCTCCGGCGGCAGGATCACCTTGCGGCCGTCCTCGCCAACCTCATGGTGCATGCCCTCGATCCCATAGCGGCCAAACTCGTTATGCTCCGGATTGTAGAAGAAATCCAACAGTCTCAGGGCAGCTGCCGCATTGGCCTCGGCCGCTTTGGGGATCATCCATTCTGGCTCGCCCATGCTCTTCACGGTTACAAAGCCCTCATAACCTTCCGCTTTGGGCAGCGGCATCGCAGCGATATAGGCATCCGGCGCTTGCGTGCGCATCGCCGCCAGACGATCCCGTACGTTGGCAGGCATGTGATACCAGCTGCCGACGAGATTGTTGTTGATCTTGGCCTGCCATACGTCACCTTTGTTCAGGAACGTTTCGTTATCGAGCAGCTTCTCTTCGTAGAGCATGCGCATGAACTCGATCGCGGCTCTCATATTATCGGTGATCCCGGCATACTGAATCTCTCCGTCATAGATATCCCATTCGGGATAGCCTTCCCACATCGCTACGCCATACATCGCGAACAAATGGTCCATCCAGCGGCCGAACTCACGGCCGGTGGTCGGCAATTCGTCAGCCTGGCCGTTGCCGTTGGGATCCTCGTCGCGGAACGCCTTGAGCAGCTCGACATAATCGTCGACTGTCTCCGGCATGTCATGTCCGACCGCCTCTACCCAGTCTTGACGGATCAATGGCGAGCGCTCCGGGATCAGGAACACTTTGGGCACATAATAGATCTTGCCATCCTCCGAGGAAGAACGGACGACATCCCAAGCTTCGTCCGGCACTCTCTCCCAGACATTGGGCGCATGCTCCGGCAACAGATCGTCTAGCGGCAGCGCCCCGCCTTGCTGGATCAGCGTCTGCTCGACGCCGCCGATCGGCCGCAGGATGTCAGGCAGCTCATCGGAGGCGATCATCAGGTTGATGTACTCGGCGGGCTCCGAACCCGGCGGCGGCGTGATCAGCTCATATTCGACACCGGTATGCTCCGCTACATACTGGACATGCGGATTGTCGCTGCCCGGGATCGTGCCGACGCCCATATGACTCTTGAACACCTTAATCTTGGTCAGCCCCTCGGACTCGGCGCCTTCCTCGCCTCCGGTCCCGGAGCCGCCGCCGCTGTTGCCGCTGCAGCCCGCAGCGATCAGGAGCACAGCCAGCATAAGCAGCATCCATCGTTTGTTCATAAATGTTTTCATTTGTATTCCTCCCCTTTTATTAAAAAATGATTGTAAAAAATGTTCCGTAGCGGTCAAAATGACACTGGAGAAGCGTAGCGCCCGCCTCTTTCTCCCGGATTTCCACCCCTGAAAGGGGTCCATAATCAAGAAATCCGGGAGGAACAGCGGTCGGAAGTGCATTTTGGTTGCGAGGATTTATTTTTTACTCTTTAAGCGACCCGAGCAGAGCACCCTTGACGAAGTACTTCTGCAAGTAAGGGTACACAAGGATGATCGGCACGGTCGCGAAAATAATCGTTGCGGCCTTGAGCGTCGTCGTATTGAAATCATAATCGCCCAGGAACATGTTGACGGCCGCCAGCTCCTCGGGACTGACCAGGTAAGAGCGCAGCTTCATCTGGAGCGGCCACAGATCCGGATTGCGGATGAACAGCACTGCCCGCTGGAACGTATTCCAGTAGCCTACAGCGTAGAACAGGCTGACCGTGGCCATGACAGCCTTGGAGAGCGGCAGATAGATCTGGAACAGGATGCGGAAGTCATTGCACCCATCGATGCGGGCCGAGTCGTCCAGCTCCTTGGGCAAGCCCATAAAGAAGGTGCGGATGATGACGAGATTGAACGTCCCGATCAGCCCTGGAATGATCAGCGCCCACAGCGAGTTCATCATGCCCAGCTCGCGCACGGTCAGGAAGAACGGAATCATCGGCGCATTGAAGATCATCGTCAGGACGATACAGAACATGACCTGCTTGCGGATCAGGAAGTCTGCCCGGGAGAGCGGGTATGCCGTCAAAATGGAAAACAGCATGCTGAGCGCCGTACCGACAACTGTGATATACACGGTGATGCCGAAGGAGCGCCACAGACCGGCATTTTGCAGCACATGCGTCCATGCACCCGTCGTGAACTCCACCGGCCACAAGAACACTTCCTTGGAGTCGGCCGCGATCGGCGAGCTAAAGGACATGGCCAGCAGATGCAGCAGCGGCATCAGCATCGTCGCAGCAGCGATCATCAGGATGAGATAGTTGAACGCCTGAAACGTCTTTTCGCCCAAGGTTGGTTTCATATTACCACAGCCCCTGTTCCGTTTTTCTGGCCATCCGGTTGAAGATCCATAGCAGTGTGAACCCGATGACCGACTGGAAGACGCCGATGGCTGTCGTCACGCTGTATTGCCCCTGCAGCACACCTGCCCGGTACACATAGGTTTCGATAATGTCCCCTACCGAATATGTCATCGGCGTAAGCAGGTTGAACATCTGGTCAAAGCCAAGCTCCAGGAAGTTGCCGATGTTGAGCAGGAACAGGATCAGGATCGTCGGGAACAGCGCAGGCAGCGTAATATAGATGACCTGCTTCCATTTGTTCGCGCCGTCGACGACGGCCGCCTCGTACTGGCTCGGATCGATGCTGCTGATCGCCGCCAGATAGATGATGGTGCCCCAGCCGACTTCCTTCCAGATCGCCGAGATGACGACGATGGTCCGGAAGAACCGGGATTCCTGCATATAGAGGATCGGGCTATAGCCGAACCACTCGCGTATCGCATTGATGAAGCCCTGGCTGGACAGCAGCTCGAACACGACCCCGCCCACCACCACCCAGGAGAGGAAATGCGGGAGGTAGAACAGGCTTTGCAGCGTCCGCTTGGCGATCATCAGCCGCACCTCGTTGAACAGGAGGGCGAGGATGATCGGCGCCGGGAAACCAAACACCAGTTGGTAAAGCGCTATCAAAGCCGTGTTGCGCAGCACGTTGTAGAAATCGTCATAAGAAAATATAAATTTGAAATTGTCGAGTCCCACCCATGGACTGCCGAAAATGCCGTTGAAGATCTGGAAGTTCTGGAAGGCGATCACGCTGCCGGCGAGCGGGATATACTTGAATATAATATAGAACAAAACACCGGGCAGGATCATGAGGTAGAGCATCCAGTGCTTGCGGACGTTTTCGATATACCGGTTGCCCCGTTTGCGCGGGGCCGGAATCTGCGTTTGCGGCTTCGCATCCGGCGCGGCAGTGGATGGCGGATCAGCCGACAGTTCAGCCATTGGGACGTCCTCCTTTGCGATTGACTTGTTGTCTTGCCCCTATCTTACGGACCGGCCGGCTTGAGAACAATTCGGCAATCGGCCAGCGGATGAGCATTTTGGCAGATCCGGCCCCTGCTGCAGGATCGGTTCATCGGCTGGAGGATCGGTTAGGTATGGCGAAAGCGCAGGCGCGGCGCGGGTTGCAGGGGATTCGGAGCCGTTTGAACAAGCCAAACAAGCCCCGGTCTGGTCAAGGCCAGCGCCGGGGCTTGTTTGGTGAATGATTAGGAAACTTACAGGGCCGGAGCTCCTCCGGCAGCCGCTTCAGGCTCCTCTTCAGGATTCCCGATGTCAGTATCCGTTTCCGTCTCCGGATCGACAGGCACTTCATTCTCTGGCGCCGTGCCGCTTTCCTCCTCCTGTCTCAGCCGATCCAGCTCCTCCTGGAGCTGGCGCTCCATCTCTTCCCATTCTTCGAGCTCTTCGGCACTCGGCATCTCAATCTCAGGCGCATCGACAGCTTCCTCAGGCACACTGACCGGCTCTGTCGCGTCCCAGTCCCGGTAGGAGACAGCAAAGGTCTGGTCGATATCGACCGGATAGTCGGCCTCAAAGGCGATCGAGAACACCGATGCAGCCTCGATCTCCACAGGCAGTCCTGTCTGGGCATCCAGGGCAATCCGGTACTCGAGCGAATCGATCACTACGCTATCCTTGACCTCCTGCGGCAGCTGCGCGCCGTTGAGCGTGCTGTCCAGCAGATCTTCCATGAGCGCCGTCGTCTCTCTGTCGTCTCCGCTGCCCTGATAAGACAGGATACGAACTCCCCCTTCTTCGTTCACGGTCAGACTGCCGCCGACGGCCGCCTTGAGACGCTCCAGCTGGGCTGCGGGATTGACCTGGTAGTCGGAGAGCGTCTCCGTCAGCGCCGGGATCTCGTCTTGCGGATACTGCCGCCACCCCTCATCGAAGGTATGGTCATACACATAGTACCCCTCCGGAGTCAGGATTGTCTGGAGACGGGTCGGTTCATCGTCGTCGCCGGACTCGATCATCTGCTCCACGGCCAGCGGCTCGAGCTCGACCTTGCCTTCCGAGGTCATAGCGAACTGCTCGCTGTCCTGCCCCTCGTTGTGGGAGAGGTCTTGGTCCAATCGCATCGTGAGTGCGAATCGTTCTTTGGTCTGCACCTCGCGGATCGCTTCATCCAGGATCGTTATCGCTTCGGAGTCTGCGGGAGACTCCGTATTCTCTGCAGCTTGGGTACATCCCGATACAACCAGCGCCAGCACCAGCAGCAGGGATGTTTGTTTCACTTTTTTCACATCTGTCGCCTCCTTGTTGATCCTACTAGTTTGCGACAAAATGTCTCGTTTGGCAAGTTTCTGGAAACCTTCACCGCTGAAGCAACAGGGATGCCCCTACGCTAGCTCTTGGTTACCCATGCATCCTTGGCGTATCCGCGTACGATCCAGTAGCCGTCGTGATCGCCGTCGATCAGCTCGATCCGATTGAGCCACTTGACCGACTTGTAGGCATACATCTGCGGCACGATCAGCTTGACCGGGCCGCCCAGATCGCTGGGGATCGGCTTACCGTCATGCATCACTGCCACAAGGACGTCATCCATCTCCTCCACTTGCTCCAAGGTCAGCGAGTCTGTATACACTCCGTCACCCGAGTAAAATTTGACCGTCCGCGCCTGGTCACTCACGCCAGCTTCCGCCAGCAGCGTCTTGAGCGGAATGCCCTCCCAGGTGTTGCTGTACACCGACCAGCCGGTAACGCAGTGAAAGTCGCTCACCTCCGCCACCCGCGGCATCGCTACGAACCGCTCCCAATCGTAGTGAAGCTTGTTCTCCACTAGCCCGTCGATCGTAAAGGACCAGTCGGCATTGGAAAACTGGGGAATCGGCGTCACCGTATACACCCGGAAGCGGCCCTGACTGCCCCCGCCGATCGGCGGCGCGGAAGCGGGCAGCGGCTGGGGCGGCGGGACCATCCGGTTGGCGTCATTCTCGATCAACTGCTCCAGATTGCCAGTGCCGCCCCCGAGGGACCGCCCGAGCCATTGGAGAAAAGACGGGCCCAGCGTGACTGCCAGCCCCGCGCCGATCGTCCATTTGATGAAGGCCCGTCTTGTATAGACCGCCTGAGGATTGGCCGCAGGGTGCAAGGTTTCCTCCTCCTGCGGTGCTTTGACGGATAGCCGCTGCGGCTGCTTGAGCCATTTGAGCCGGGTAATGGAATGATAGATGATATAGGGCAACCCTACCCAGGTGAGCGCATCATGCACGAAAAGTGCGATGTTGCTATTTGCCGGGCCGAAGGCTTTGAACTGCCAGAGTACGATACCGGAGCCAAACCAGCCCAGCAGCAAGCCCAGGATAACAAGCACGTTGAAGCGCTGCCATGGTTTGCCGCGCAGCTGTTTCCAATGCTTGGCCGCCAGCAGCAGATAATACACGACCGGGACGATCGAGATGATGCCGACGACGATGTGCGCCCACTTGATCCATACCCGCACCTCGCCCAGCACGCCCCGCCACAGGCCGCTGATCAGGATCAGCCCTGTCAGTGCCAGGATCAGGACGATCCAACCGTTCCAGGTGTGCAGCGATACCAGCTTGCGGCCGTAGCCTTTGCGGAGCCCTTTGAGCCACTCCATCTTCGCAGCGCCTCCCCTGCTTCTATAAGTTGGTTATAGTATAACCTCCCGCAACACGCTCTGACCAGCAGCTGCAACTTCCCCCGGATCCAAGTACCTTTTTCCCTCTTATCGCGCGCACCACGCCGGCCCACCATCCTTCCGTGCACACCAAAAAGCGGCGCGGAGGTCAGCCCCCGCACCGCGGCCATGCAAAAAAGTTAGTTGCGCAGAGGCGCCTCCTGCAGATCGGCTCTGGCCTGGAGGAACCGGAAAAACGCTGTCGCCGATTCGGCGCGCGTCACCAGACGATCCGGATTGAAATTGCCCTTGTCATCCGGATTCATGATCTTCAGCCCGGCGACGATCGCCGCCTGTCCCTTGTTCTCCAGGGATGCCGCATCGTTGAACGGGATGTTGAACAGGCCTTCGTACTTGGCCAACGAGTTGTAGCCGAGCGCCCGGACGATCAGCTCCGCCATCTCTTCGCGGTCCACCTGGCCGTCCGGATCGAAGGAGCCATCGCCGCGATCGATCAGATTGGCTGCGACTGCGCTCTCCACGTATACGAAGTACTCCGAATCGGCCGTCACGTCTTTGAAGGAAGCAGAGGCAGCTTCGCCGTTCGCCATGCTCAGCGGCCGGTAGCCGCTGTTCATCGACAGGACGAGCATCTTGATCATCTCGCCACGGGTGACGACGGCCTGCGGACGCACCTGGCCGTCCTCCAGGTCAAGCGCCTTGTACGCGACCATGATCGACAGCTCCCGCTCAGCCCAGTGACCGGCGATATCTGTAGCGGTCTGCTTGACCAGACTCGTCACTTCGCCATTCTGATGGTCCCGCCACTCGCCGGTCTGGGCGTCCAGGAATACCTGGCCGTCCATCGGACGCGGCACCAGACGATAGACGAGCTTGGCCTCTCCGCCGTCGCCGCTGCCAGGCATGATCTCGCCGGCCGCCACCATCACATTGTATTTCTCCAGCGGGATCGGTTCGCCGTTGTACTGATGTGTCTGGACGTACGTCAGCTCCAGATTGTAATAATCCATGTACGCCTCGACCGCCTGATCCGGAGTGATCGTCTGCGGCTTCTGCGCCGGATAGCTGAAGCTGCTCAGCTCGGCGCTATAGGTGCGAACCTCGTTGCTGATCGCGTTGATGCTCACATGGACGCCTTCATACATCGTTCTCGCTCCGTGAACCTGGCGCTGGAAGCGGAAGTTGTAGTCGCGGATATCGCCTGGGACAACAGCTCGATCAGCCAACTCTTTGTCCGTTTCCTGCAGATAGAGCTCGTGAGCGTAGCCCGGCAGTAGCTTTTTGACCGTCTCGACCGCCTTGGCTTTGGCCTCTTCATACGTGATGATCTTCACGGTGTCGCCGCCTTGGAGCTCAGCGCTGCTGTAAGCATAGAAGGTTGTAATCTCGCCAGTCCGGCTGTTCACGCTCGCCCAGACCGACCCTGTATCTTTGCCATCCTCCTGCACGGTCCAGTTGAGCTGCCACGCTGCGGTGGATATGCCGGTGCGCTCATCGGCATACTCATGGTAGCTGCTGTCCGTCAGCTTGCTGCCTGCAGGCAGCTTGAATGCGTCCTCAACAACCTTTACCGCCTGTTCGCTGGTCAGGTTCTTGTTCGCTGCCGGCTTGGAGCCCAGCGCGGAAGGCGCTACCGGATCAGTCGTATTGGGCTTGGTCGGTGCAGCGAACGGCTGGTACCGCTCACCGCTCAACGCATCGATCATGATCGCTTCCATCTCGTAGCTCAGGAACGGTCTGACTGGCGCTTTCATGTCATAAGGGAGCGTATATACCAGTTGTGGCTCCTCCAGCTCGCGGATCTTGACCCCGGCTTCTTCCAGCGTGATGGACGGCTGCCCTTCGGGGAAGGACACCGTATCGTCCCACCGCACTTGATACCCCATCACATGGCCTTCGCCGTCGACTTCGACGTCAATGTAATTGTCCATAAAAGGAATGTCGCCGACCAGCCGGTTGAACCGGAGCTGGTACCTGACCTCGCCGTTCAGCGGCGGACGGAACTGGATGCCGTAATCGGCATTAAAGCGCAGCTGGTCCGCATACTTGGCGCCCACCTGAGCGATAAAAGCTTCCGCCAGCGCCTGCGCCTGCTCCCTGTCTACCTTCGGCGGATAGACCGGTTTGCGGGTCGGGTCATTCAGATAAGTACTGTAACTGAGCAGTTCGCCGCTGCCGGCATGGATGCGCGCCTGGATGCTGCCGACATGCTTGTTGTTGTCTCGCTTGGTGAAGTTCAGATTCCAGGCGCTGCGCGTGCCGTTCGCCAGCCGGTCCGTATTGTACGAAGCGCTCTGCAGCGTGTAATCTGCCGGGATCTTCACAATCTGGCGCGCCAGCTCGATGGCCCGGTCTCTGGAGACCGCCACGTCGGCAGGCGCCTCCTCCGCTCCTGCACCAGGCGTTCCCGGAGCACTGTCTACCGTGCTTGCCGGAATGGGCAAGTCCGCTCTCATCGCAACCTCCCCGTAGGCTCCTGCAGGCACTGCGGCGAGTGCTACCGCAGCAGCCAAAGTAACGATCAGCTGCTTTTTGGATGTTGCTTTTTTCTGCTTCTTTTTCACCTTGCTACCTCCCTTAATAAATAGATAAAATAAGGTCCTGACCATAATGACGCTCGCGTAATGGAATATGTTGCAAAGAAGTGAAAAAAATTCTGACCCTGCAAAACCGGTGCCGGAGAAGACGGGCCGCGTACGGGGCGACCTGATATTCTAGCCTTAAGGAGGCGAAGCACAGTGAATCCGCTGCAAGCGATGAATGAGGCGATTGCGTATATCGAACGCCACCTGCAGGAGGAGCCCGATCTTGATGAAGCTGCGCGCAGAGCATGCTGCTCTGTGTACCATTTCAAGCGCATGTTTTCCTTTCTGGCAGGCATCCCGCTCTCCGATTATATCCGGCGCAGGCGGCTGACCTTGGCGGCACTGGAGCTGCGGGAGCGCGGGGCCAAAGTGATCGATGTCGCGATGGCCTACGGGTACAGCTCGCCTGACGCCTTTGCCCGGGCTTTTCACCACATGCATGGCATCAGTCCGTCCCAGGCCCGGGAGGACGGGCGGCAGCTGAAGGCTTATCCCCGGATGAGCTTTCAGCTAACGATACGAGGAGGCGATGAGATGAATTATCGTATGGAAGAACAACCGGCCTTCGGCATCGTCGGACTAAAGCGGCGGGTGCCCATCCAGTTCGAGGGCGTCAATCCGGCGATCGCTGAGATGTGGCAGGAGCTTGGGGCCAACGGTGCAGAGCAGCTGAAACAGCTCTCGGATGTCGAGCCGCGCGGCATGATCAGCGCGTCAACCGAATTCTCGGAGGGCCGCATGGAGGAGAAAGGCGAGCTGGACCATTACATCGGCGTGGCTACGACGCAGCCTGCCCCGGCTCCTTATGTCCGGCTGGAAGTGCCTGCCCTGACGTGGGCGGTCTTCACCGCTGTCGGCCCGTTTCCTGCCGCGCTGCAGGATGTGTGGGGGCGCATCTATTCGGAGTGGTTCCCATCGTCGGGGTATGAGTCGGTCCAGGGACCGGAGCTGCTGTGGAATGAACATGGCGACACGGCTTCGGAAGCCTACCGCAGCGAGATCTGGATCCCGGTCAAACGGGTGATAGGAGCGGATTAAGGACGCAGCCGTCTATCTGCTTAGCGCTCGCCCGGTTCATTACGCGGAGGGTCCCAGTCAACGCAAAACAGGCCTGCGCCCGTCAGTCGGGTAGCAAGCCTGTTTGGCATTGGCAGATCAATGATTAGATCTGGCCAAGAATTTTATTTTTGAGCGAGTCCTTGCTCTGCAGGCCGACCATCTTGTCAACCGGCTGGCCGTCCTTGAAGACGATCAGCGTGGGGATGCTCATGACGCCGAACTGGGAAGCAATCTCAGGCTCTTCATCGACGTTGACCTTGGCAATTACAGCCTGGCCTTCCATCTCGGCCGACAGCTCCTCGACGATCGGAAGCTGCATTTTGCAAGGCCCGCACCAAGGTGCCCAGAAGTCTACTACAGAAACGCCGCTTTCAATGGTCGATTTGAAATTATCTTTCGTTAATGCTACTGCCATCGTCATCATCCTCCTAATAATATGCATTTCTAAAGCAAGATCAACCTGCAGAGCTCCGGTAGACCGGCCGCATCAGCGGTCCCTGCAAGCATGAATCCGGTTCAGTACGTCCTGGATGGTAATCCCGGAGAAGTACGCTTCCAACTGCCTGTCGGCGGTAGAGAAGATCTCGCACATCACGTCCTCCATGTTCGAGCCTACTACGCAATCCATATCCGGATCGCCGGAGCACCAGCTCGGCATGAGAGAGCCGATGGCCATCGCCCGGTAGATATCGCCGAGCGTCGCCGTCTGCGGATCAATCGTCAGCCGGTAGCCGCCGCGCGTGCCCTCGCGCGTCTCTACGAAACCTCCGCGTCTGAGACAGCCCATCACCTTGCGGATGCGGGCCGGGTTCGTCTGCACATTGTCGGCGATCGCATCGCTGGAGGCCATGCGTTCCGGCAGGTTGGCCAGGAGAACCAGACTATGGACGGCTATCGTAAATTCGCTGTTCATAACTGATGGCACCCCGCTTTGTACTGTAATGTTATCAGTTACAGTTGATCTTGTCAATAAGGGCCTTTCAGTTATTTTGTACAGCGATGCAAAGGTTATACTGCACGCGGCGCGTCACTGCAGATTTGACCACCCGGTACGTATAGTTTACCACCTGCCTCCCTCCTCAAACCAGCCCTGCAACTTTCAGAACAGCTCCATCTGTTCGAGCCCGTCATCCGGCGGCCGCGGCATCTCGAAGGAGCCGCGCGGCGGTACTTGGCCGAGCATCCGCATGAGCTGCAGCGCATTATCCGCCGCATCGCCTCCCGAGTTGTTGTTGAACACGACGACGACGCGCTCGCTCTGCTCTTCCAGTCGCCGCAGCCGCTCCGCCCATTCTGCCAGCTCTTCCTCGCTGTAACGGTACAGATACCTGACTTCCCGCCAGTTCGGCTGCCCGCTCGCATGCCACCCCGCCGCATGCCGCCCGTGAAACCGGACCAGCGTCATCCCCGTGTCTGTTGCGGCTTCCACGATCGGTACACTGCCTACACCGGCCTGCGGTTCGTCGCAGACGCTGTGGATCCAGCCCTCCTCGCGCATGAAGCTCAGCGTGCGCTCGCGCATCCCCTCCGCGAACCAGCTCTGATGGCGGAATTCCAGCGCGCAGGGGATCTCCCCCATCCGGCGCTTGTCCTCACGCAGCTTGGCCACGTTCTCGCGTGTACAGTCGAACCAGGGCGGGTACTGGAACAACACAGCTCCCAGCTTGCCCGCCTCGCAGAAAGAGGTGAGCGACAGGCGGAACGCCTCTACCATCGCGTCCTCGTCCGCAAACGGAATTTTGCCCCGCGTATGTCCAGTCATCCCTTGGTAAGCTTTGACGATAAAGCGGAAGTCCGGCGGCGTCTCGCGCGTCCACTTGTCCATATTGCGCTGCGACTGCACAGCATAAAACGAGCTGTCCACCTCCACCGTTAGGAACCATTCGCTATAGATCTGCAGCTTTGGCTTGGCCGCCGCAGCACCCGGATAGAGCGTATCATGGTCGCCCCAGCCCGTAAGTCCGATGATGATCATCTGCCCGCTCCTCCTCTCTCGGGTAGCTGTCGTCCGCCACACCTGACCAAGGGCCAATGACGAACGATATACATCTGTATATCTGCTATCGTACCGCAAAATCCGTTGTCATGGAAATCGCGTGCAGGTAATACATATGTACGGATAGCCTCACTAGCAAGTCATCCTGCCAATAAAGGTGGTGCAGCTTCTATGGAAGTTGTGTGGATCATCGTCGCAGCTGTCATCGTCATCGGCCTCATCGTCCTCGGCGTGCGCTCCTCCAAACGCTGGATACCGATTCGCTCGGAAGGCGCCTCCCGCGTCCATCAGATCGACCGGTTGAAGGAGTATCTGAAGACGCAAGGGATCAAGTCCAAAGTCGCTTCCGGCGCGGCCGGCACAGTCCAGCTGAAGGTGCTGAAAACAGAAGAGGACAAAGCGCGGTCACTGATGGAATCGTTTGATAACGAGCAGTAAGTTTGCAGGTACCGCTCCCTCTAACAGACCGAGTGACCGATAGTACGCTCGCCCCGGCGGGGATGCCGCCACACGGGGCGGGCGCCCTTGCTGTGCGGCAACGCGGCATGAATTGTGCTTTCCCTTCAGATACGGCATACTAGTAGCATCAGAGAAACAAAGGAGCTGCTGCGAGTTATGCATATCGATATTTACCAGGATTTCGTCTGCCCGTGGTGCCGGATCGGCAAAAAAAATCTGACAGATGCCCTGGAGCAATGGCAGCCTTCGTATGACGGGGAAGTGACTGCCAATTACCGTGCGTTTCAACTGAATCCCGAGCTGCCGCCTGAAGGCGCGGACTTCCAGGAAGTGATGGCGCCCAAGCTCGGCGGCGTCGCCAATATCGCCCAGGCGACTGGCCAGGTGACCAAAGCCGGCGAAGCGGCCGGTCTGACCTTCCGCTTCGACCGCATCACCCGGATGCCCAACACCCGTCTGGCCCATCAGCTTGCGGCGATCGCCCCCCGCGATCGGCAGACGGCGCTGGTAGACGCCCTCTACCAGGCGTATTTCCAGGAAGGGCAGGACCTCTCCGACCGCGCCGTCCTGTCGGCCGTACTCACGCAAGCCGGCCTGGATGCCACTCGCTGCTGAACAGAGCTGCCAGTGGCGAGGGTGCAGCAGCCGTCGACGACGACCTAAGACAGGCCCGGGATATCGGGGTGCGCGGCGTGCCGTTCTTCGTCTTCAATCACAAGTACGCGATCTCCGGCGCTTACCCGGCCGCCGAGCTCGTCCGGCTGCTGGACAAGGCGGCAGGCAAGCAGGAGGAATTGTAACCAAGGTAAAACGGCTGTCGCTAAGAGTTTTGCGGAGCAAACTCTCCTGTGTTCCGTTAAACTCCATTGGATATAAACGCACGCAAGCCGCCAGCCCCGTCCGGGACTGGCGGCTTGCCCATGTTACAGCCAAACCTTACTCCGCACCGACGCCGATGATGCTCTGCACCCGCTCCGGATAGTCGGTAATGATGCCGTCGATCTTGTACTTGAGCACTTCACGGATGTTGCGCTCGACATTGACTGTCCACAGCCACACCTCGCGGCCATTGCGGTGGGCGTGGTCGATGAAGCGCTGCGAGAGCATGCTCTGTTCGATCGTATAGAAGTCGACATCGATCGTCAGCAGATTGCCTGCCGCCAGGAAGAGGATCTGCCCCAGCTTGATGTCGGGATTGAGCGCACGGACGGTTCGCAGCAGCGAATAGTCAAAAGATTGGATATAACAGCTGTCGACGAGGTCATACCGCTCGACCAGTTCGACAACCTTGGCGGCCATCTCGCTGCCGTCTCCGTAAGGCTTCATCTCGATGATCAGCTTGACCTGGCCCTGCGTCTCGATGAGCACCTCTTCGAGTGTGGGGATCCTCTCGCCAGCAAACACGCTGGAGAATCGGCGCCCGATATCAAGCAGCGCCAGATCGGCATAGTTCATGTTATGCACGGATTCCGGCACCCCGGCTACGCGATTCAGCGTATAGTCGTGATTGAGCACGATGATCCCGTCTTTGGTCATCTGTACATCGATCTCTACCGCATCGATATTTTTCTCCATCGCCGAACGGATGCTGCTCATCGAATTCTCCGGCGCGCTGTGAAGGTCGCCGCGATGACCGGCGATCTGCACATTCCATTTCAGATACAGGAGATTGTCGTTGACATAATAGTTGATCCCCAGGGAGATCAGCAGATACAGCGGGATTCCGATCACGATCAGCAGCTTGCGCTTGCGCGTCCGGAACAACCGGGCAATCCGCACCTCCAGCACACGCAGCCAGCGCATCCGGTATACATGCAGATGATCTTCGGGAGACTTGCCGACCTTCGTCTGCAGCCGGTAGAACATCCGGGTCATATAGATCATATTGATCGGGATCAGCAACAGCGCCGCCATATAACCGAGGAAACCCGAGATCGTCAGCATATAATCGTTGATGAAGAAGCTGAGCGGACTGTTCGGGATCAGCGTGGCCATATAGTTGACCAAAGAGACGAGCCCGATGCCGGCCAGCACCACCAGAGCGTTGAACAACAGCAGCTGCAGCAGGATCCGGATCCGGTTGCCCCGGGTCAGCTCCAGCGAGCTGCGGATCGCCTGGCGGGTCGACTGCCCTTCCAGGATGATGAAGTGAAGGGAGAACAGCCAGCGCAGGATAAAGTAGATAATTGCGATCAGCAGCAGCACATACAGACCCAGCAGAATATACGACCCGTTACTGAGCTTGGTCGTAAAGTAAATCTGCAGATTGACTTTCGTGAGCACCGACGCCGAGATCGGCGATTCGATAAAAGGCAGCAGAAACAGCAAATACAACATCAGTTGGATCGTACCAAAGCTGAAGAGCGTAGGCAATCGGCGGAGCGTCGTGATGAAAGCGTCGGCGATCAGAATATCTTTGCGGAAATAAATCTTCTGGGCAATGACGAGCACCACGCCCAGCTGCAGGAACAGGACCAGCACAGCCACCAGCAAGATGGCTACGAGCGCCCCGATGCCCTGATAGCTGAGCGCGATCCGGTACACTTCGCCGTTGAGCAGCGAGCCGGTGCTGATCGCGCGCATCATACGGTTAAAGATATAGGAGATGAGCGGGATAAATAGATAACTCGTCATCACCAGGAACAATAATGCAAACGTCACATGCTTCTTATAGGAACGCCTGAAATCGGTCAGGCTGTATCGCAAATCGGTCATGACCATTCATCCTGTTCTACCCTCGGGGTGTTATGTTGCCAGCATTTATCATAACACAATTCGGGCCAATTTAGTGCCCTCCGCCGACAACTCTCTGCCTGCCGATCCTAGAGGATCGCAATAGCGATGAAAGCTAAGAAAAACCGCCATTTGGTCGGATTCAAGTAACTTTTTACCCCTGGTTGTGGAGCCGGCATCCAAACCAGCTGGGAGCACAACTATCCATGTAGATGTGTGAAAACATATACGCTAATATTTCAAGGTAAAACGACTATCGCCGTCTTCTTGCAGCGTCTCAGATGTGAAAAAAACTGTTCCCCACGGCGCCTTGCCCGGGAAACAGTTTTTTTGTGTGACAACGACTCACCTGCCTGCGCCGCTTCTACAACACTCTGCGCGCAGTCACATAGGTTTTGTCCCATGAGCTGCCCGAGAACTTGGTTACAGTGACGCCGATGCCCACACGGTACGTGTGCAGCAGCTGGTTGTTGCCGATATAGATGCTCACATGATTGATTACGCCGTTGCGGTTGGTGTCGGAGAAGACCAGATCGCCTGGCTTCAGCTGCGATTTGGCGACATATCGTCCGCTCTTCGCCTGCTGTCTCGACGAACGCGGCAGGTTGACGCCGTGCTTGCCGAAGACATATTGCGTGAAGGACGAACAGTCGAAGGCCCGCGTGCTTCCCGAGCTGGCTCCGAACACATACTTGGTGCCGCTAAACTGCTTACCCGTCCGGATAATCGCATCGGCCTTGGTCGATGCCGCAGCCTCTACTTTCGGCGGCAAGGCAGCCAGGCTCCCGGTTCCGACGACGGAGAGGCTGAGACTGACGGCAAGCAGCAGTTTACCGATCGAACGGCGCTTCTTCATGATGTTCATAGTTGTCCTCCTGTAGCGCTTGGTTGGGAATGATGCCTAGACCAACATAACACATGGCTCGTCCCCACCAATTACCAAGGAGAAGGCAACAGCTTATCTATCCAAGCCTCGCCAAGATGAATTAGAAATGGATGAAAAAAATCTAATCTCCGCTGTCTTGACACCTTCTCTTATTGCGTCAGGATGCGTTCCGTCTCGCGGGTGAAGGTCGCAAGCGTGGCTGGAATATCCTGACTGTCGTACATGATCGCCTCGATCGCCGAGAAGAACTCGTGCATGACCTCGGGCCAGGCCACATGCATATTGGTATCTGTCGCATATTGCAGCTGCTCGTATGCGACCTTGCGGTTCGGCTCCTCCTGCCAGAGCTGCTGCATCTGCTCCGACTCGACCATGGCGTTGGTGAAGGGCAGGTACCCCGACTTCAGGATGAAGTCCAGCGCGCCGTCGTCCTCCGTCATGATCCAGCGGACAAACTCCCAGGCCGCTTCTTTGTTGTCCGAGCCTTCGAGCAGCGAGATGTTGGCGCCCCCGGTCGGATTGGCGTATTGCTCATCCTGCGGCAGGAAAGCCGTCACATAATCGAAGTCGACCGATTCCATCAAACCGCCGATCGAGCCGGTCGACTGGTACATCATGCCGACCTTGCCGCTGACGAACATCTGGTTGACGATGTTGCCCGAATCCTGCGCCGGCGGATAGAACAGCGCGCCCGTGCTCTGCAGCTCTTTCAGGAAGCTGAATACCTTCTCCCCTGCTCCGTTGTCCACGAAGCCGACCGAGCTCTTATCTTCATTAAAGAACGTCCCGCCGGCCTGCGAGATCATCGCAATCGGATACCACGTATCATATGGCATCGTGACCCCGTAGCGCTCATACTCGCCATTCTCCTCTACCACCAGGGCATTCGCTGTTTCCTTCAGCTCCTGCCAGTTGGTCGGCACCGACAATCCCGCTTCATCCAGTATCGATTTGTTCACATGCAGGATCGGCGTCGAGCGATTGAGCGGCAGTGAAACCAGTTGATCATGGAAGACCGAGTGACCCATCAGCCCCTCCGTAAAATCGTCCTGGCTCATCCCTGAGCCTTCCAGGAACGGCGTCAGGTCGGCCAGCACCTCCGCATCCGCGAACATCTCGACATACGCCCGTTCGATCATCGCCAGATCGGGAGCCGATCCCGACGCGATCGCCTGCTGCAGCTTGGTGACCGTCTCGGCATACCCGCCCTGCTGCGTGGCGACGACCTCGATCTCGTCCTGAGCTGCGTTGAAGTTGCCGACCAGGGTGTCGATGTACTCGCCGTTCTTGCCGCCCAGCGAGTGCCAGAACTCCACGGTCTGCTTGGCGCCTCCCGTACTGCCGCCCTCGGCCGTTGTTACCGGATCAGGTGTATTGCCGCTCCCCGTACCGGCGTTATTGCCGCTGCAGGCGGACAGCAGTCCAGCCACCAATACTGTACCCGTCATGACTTTCAGCGTTTTCTTCATTTGAACCTCAACCTCCATTGCATTCTCAAAATGTGTATATCATCGGATAGCAGCCCGTTATTTGATGCCGGAGTAGACGAAGGCCCGGACGATCTGCCGCGAGCAGAACAGATAGACGATCAGGATCGGCACGACGAGCACGACATTGCCCGCCATGATGATATGCCAATTGCTGATGCCCTCGGTCTCACGGAGCTTGGCGATGCCCAGCGTCAGCGGCCGGAGCGACGCGGTGTCGGTCATGATGAGCGGCCAGAAATAATCATTCCAGTGGCTGACGAAGCTGAACAGGGCGATCGTCGCCAGCGCAGGCGTCGCCATCGGGATCATCAGACTGGTGATGATGCGGAACTCGCTGGCGTTGTCCAGCCGGGCCGACTCGATCACCTCCTCCTGGATCTGCATGAAGTACTGGCGCAGCAGGAAGATCCCGAAGGCATTGGTCATAAAGGGGATGATCTGCGGCAGCAGCGTCCGGATGATGCCCCACTCCGCGAGCATCAGATAGACCGGGATGAAGGTGACCTGGCCGGGAATCATGAAAGCCAGCAGCACCAGCGCGAACAAAGGACCTTTGCCGACAAAGCGGTATTTGGCGAACGCATAGGCCGCCGGGATCATCACCAGCATCTGGATCGCCAGGATCGACAAGGTCACTACGACGGAGTTGCGGGCATAGGTCAGGAACGGCCCGGCTTGCATGGCCGTGACGAAATTATTCCATTGCGGCACGGCAGGGATCCAGGTCGGCGGGAAGGCCAGCGTCTCCCGGAACGTCTGCAGCGAGGTCGAGATCATCCATAGAAAAGGGAAGATAAAGACGAGCACGACCGCTACCTTGAGCAGCAAGCCTGCAGCCATGCGGACGATCGGCCAGACTCGGGCAGGCGACACTTGCATCTGCTTTTCCTCCTTCCGGCTTGGCTGCACCTGCAGCTTGGCCCTTGCCTGTACCGGTTTCATTGGTAATGCACCTTCTTTGCCAGCAGCCGGAAGTAGATGAAGGTCAGCAGCCCGATCACGGCCATCAGCACGACGCCGGACGCCGCCGAATAGCCGAGATTGGTCGTACGGTACGTGTAGATGTAATAGACCAGCGTGTTGGTCGCATTATTGGGCCCGCCGCCGGTCATCACCTGCACCGTATCAAACACCTTGAAGGAGCCGATCGTCATGATGACGAGGATGAAGAAGAGCTGCGGCGAGATGATCGGCAGCGTGATCCGGGTCAGCACCTTCCACTTGCTCGCATTATCCAGCGCTGCCGCTTCGTAGATCGAAGGCGGGATGCTATGGATCGCCGCCACGATGATCAGCACATAATAGCCGATGGCTCCCCATACCGAGACGATGATGATCGACATCATCGCTGTGTCCGAGCTCTGCAGCCAGGCCAGCGGCGGCAAGCCGATGGCCTTGAGGACATAGTTGAGAAAGCCGAGATTCGGCTCCATCATCCATAACCAGACGAGCGAGATCGAGACGATCGAGACGATGTGGGGCGTGAAGATGCCGGCCTGGACGATGCTGTTGATCTTGCTCTTCTTGCTCAGCCAGAGCGCGATCAGCAGCGAGATGAGCATCGTCAGCACGACGACGCAGACGGTATAGATCAGCGTGTTCGTCAGCGATTTGTAGAAATCGGCGCGGGTGAACAGCTGGGTGAAATTGTCCAGACCGATAAACGTGCTCTTGGCCCGGTTCATCAGATTATACTTGTACATGCTCAGATAGATCAGGTAACCAACCGGATAGATGACGAACACCAGGATGCCCAGCATCGCCGGAGCGATCATCACGTAGGGACGGAGCAGCGGCCACATACGCTCTCTAACCATATCGCAGCCTCCGGGCCGCCTCCAGGCAGCTGCGGAACCGGTCGTCGCGTTCATCGATGCGTCCGCCCTGCTCGTCGAAGAAGAACAGATGCTTGCTCGCAACACGGATCCGCACCTGCTGGTCGACGGCATAGCGGTCCTCGGTGCACTTGATCATGAATGCCCCGTGCTCGCCCCTCACCTGGTACAACGTCTCCGAGCCGAGCATCTCCCTCGTCACGATGGTGCCCTGCATCACATAATCTCCTGCCGGCGGCTCCTGCTCGCTGAGCACTGCCCGCTCCGGCCGGAAGCCGAAGCTGAGCTCGCCCGGACCGAGCGGCGCGACATTCATCGGCGGCACACCGATGAACTGGGCTGTGAACAGATTGGCCGGCTCGCGGTACATCACCTCGGGAGCAGCCTCCTGCTGGATCTCGCCCTTATTCATCAGCACGATCCGATCCGCCATCGACATCGCCTCCACCTGGTCGTGCGTCACATAGACGAAGGTTGCGCCCAACTGCTTGTGCAGCTCGATCAGCTCCAGCCGCATCTGTGCCCGCAGCTTGGCATCGAGATTGGACAGCGGCTCGTCCATCAGGAACACGGCGGGCTTCTTGACCATCGCCCGGGCGAGCGCCACCCGCTGCCGCTGACCGCCCGACAGTGTCGACGGCTTGCGGTCCAGATAATCATAGAGGCCCACCGTCCGGCTGATCGTCTCGATGAGCTGCTCCCGCTCGGCCCGGGGCACCTTGTTGTTCTTCAGACCGAATTCGATGTTGCCGCGCACCGTCATCGTCGGATAGATCGCATAGTTTTGGAACACCATCGCCACGCCGCGCTTGCCCGGCGCCGTCCGGCTCACGTCGCGCCCGCCGATCCGTACCGCGCCCGACGTCTGCGGATCGAGCCCGGCGATCATGCGCAGCAGCGTCGTCTTGCCGCAGCCGGACGGCCCGACCAGCACGGTGAACTTGCCGTCCTCGATCGTCAGATTCAGATCCTCGATGACCGTATGGCCGGCGAAGCTCTTGGTCACTTGCTCGAATTGTATAGAAGCCACTTGCAGCCCTCCTTGTCATGGATGAATGCCGAGTTCACACCGCGTACACCGTGACGCCGCGCTCACGGAACGACTGGAGCATCGGCTCCGGCGCCTCCTTGCCCGTAATCAACGCATGGATGGCATGGGTCGGCGCGACGCTATGCAGCGACAAGCGGCCGAGCTTGCTGTCATCGGTGACGACGATGATCTCCAGCGCCGCCCGGATCATCGCCTGCTTGGCCGGCACCAGCGCCGCCTCCGGATGCATCAGTCCATGCTCGGGATGGAGCGCCGGCGTGCCGATGAAGGCTTTGACCGCGCGGAGCGAGCCCAGGACATAGTCCGTGAACATGCCGTTGAGCATGTAGCTGGACGGGTAGAGCTCCCCGCCGGTCAGGATAACCTTCACGCCTGCGGCGTCGCGCAGCTCGGCGGCGACGTTCATGTCGTTGGTGACGACGGTAATGCCGGTGCGGTGCACGAGATTGCGGGCGATATGCTGGGTCGTCGTCCCGGAATCGATAATGATGTGATCCCCTTCCTCGACCAGACTGGCAGCCTGATAGCCGATCCGCTGCTTCTGCTCGAGATTGTGGGGCGAGCGCTCCTGGAACGTCCCCTCCCCGCGGGTCCACTGCTCCGAGACGACGCCGCCATGCGTCCGCTTGAGCAAGCCCTCCCGTTCGATACTGGCGAGATCGCGCCGGATCGTCGCTTCATGGACCTGGAATTCCTTGGCCAGCACGCTGACCGTCGCGCTCCGGTGCTGCCGGACATACTCGGCGATGCGCAGCTTGCGCTCAGCGCCCATCATCATTTTGGATTCGCTCCTTCATATTGCTTTCGTTATATAACCGCAGCAGCGTCGCCCGCTCCGGGCGGATCAGATGCGCCTCGCGCAGGCTAGCTTGGATCAGCCCATTCTCCAGCCCCAGCTCGCTTGGCGCGGCCGGGGCGCCAACTTGCCGCAGCAACTCCTGCAAGCCCGCTGGCTCCGGGATGGCTCGGACGGCTCGGCCGATCTCCGGCCGATGCCGCTGCAGCTCCGGCCGTCCCGTTGATGCGTCATCGTACCAGCCGTCCTCGATCAGCCGGCGGTACAGCCTGCTGATCTCAACGGTCGCCGCGCCCACCTTGGCGCCGTGCAGCAGCTGGCGCTTGCCGGCCCGCAGATGCGCCAGCTCCCAGTAATGAGACAGATGATGCTCTGCCCCGGAAGCCGGATGAGACTGGCCGAACAGCCGCATCGCCAGCCCCGATTCCACCAGCGAGCGCATGAGCATAGCGATCCCGGTCTCGTCCCGTCTCCGGATCGCCTCCGTATGCCGGATGCAATCCTCCAGTGCCTGGCGCGTCAGCTCCGCAGCGGGGGCCAGATAGGCTTCCCCTGATGTCCAGGAGCCGAAGCGCCAGTCAAACAACGACGTATACTTGCCCAGCATATCGCCGAAGCCGGCGGCTGCGAGCTCCTGTGGAGCCCGGGTCAGGATATCCAGATCAGCGAACAGCGCGACAGGACGCGCAGCCGGGATCGTCAGCTTATGTCCCCGAATCAGCAGCGGCGCGCCCAGCGATGTGAAGCCGTCGACCGACGCTGCAGTGGGTATGGATAGGAACGGGACATGGGTGGTATATGCAACATAGCGCACTAGATCATGGATCGTGCCGCCGCCCACGGCGAGGATCAGCTCCGCCTGCGACCGCTGCGCCTCCAGCAGCAGCTGGACGACAGACGTTTCATCTGCGACCACATCCCCCGTGGCGAGCGGCCGGATGGCACACAGCGCAGGGGCTGTCCCCGCTGCCGCCAGCAACTGTTCGAGACGCCTGCCCGCAGCTTCGTACGTTCGATCATCTACCGCCAGCAGGACCGTACGGCAGCCTCGTTCCTTGACATACTGCGCCGCCTGCGTCAGCGCGCCCGCCTCGATGCGGATCGTCATCGCGAGGCTTTGTTTATCTGACTGGGTGAGCCCCAGCTGGTCCAGCCGCATGGTGATATCGTCGTCATGGGTCATAGGTTATGTCCTCCCTCCTGCTAGTCTGGGGACGGAGGCCGCCCTCAATAAGAGATGTGCAAGGCGCAGGCCGATGCAGTCAGCTGCGGCGACCCTTTCTGCCGCCGAGGCGGTGAAATCGAATCGTCGACGTCCCTGCTTGCTGCGACCCTTCTGTTGTTATTGCGAGGAATCGCCGGCCCACTCTGCTGCAAACACCCTTTGCCGTTGCTATGGCGAATACTCTGAAAAAAGCGCCCTCTATGACTACTTTGTGTATACATTCGCGCACACAAGCCCTCGAATATGTTCGCTTGTGTTTTCTTATGCTCACTTGTGCACGAATCAACAATAATCCATGAGCGTTATGCGAATGTTATGAGCAGGTTGAGATTATGTAAATCGTCTCCGGAACCAACTGGCGAAAAAAGTGCGTTGGAGCGGGCGGCGCGGCTGGTGGGGCTGCTGTAAGGGAGAAAAGGTTCGTTACAGCGTGCGGCGTGGCTGGCGGAGAGGCTGTAAGGGAGAAAAGGTTCGTTGGAGCGGGCGGCGTGGCTGGAGGAGAGGCTGTAAGGGAGAAAAGGTTCGTTACAGCGTGCGGCGGAGCTGGTGGGGCTGCTGTAAGGGAGAAAAGGTTCGTTGGAGCGGGCGGCGTGGCTGGCGGAGAGGCTGTAAGGGAGAAAAGGTTCGTTGGAGCGTGCGGCGCGGCTGGTGGGGCGCTGTAAGGGAGAAAAGGTTCGTTGGAGCGTGCGGCGCGGCTGGTGGAGAGGCTGTAAGGGAGAAAAGGTTCGTTGGAGCGGGCGGGCGGCGCGGACAGCCGCGCGTAAGCATCATTTTGCGCTTTTAAAAAAACACCCCGCACATAGCCCAATTAAGGCATGTACGGGGTGTTTCAAGATGCAAACTATACCATTCTCAGCACGATGAGATTGCTCGCTAAGCTGGATCTGGAAGCAGCAGCCCGGCGGTATTGCCCGCGCAGATTCGCGCTTAAACCAATTAATCAGCAGCAAGCAATGCCGCCTCAGGAACCGCGGCAAGCGGCTCGTCGCCGGCCAGCCAGGCAATCCGCTCGCGCATCGCCACGACGGGGCCGATGACGATCGTGACCGGACTGCTCAGCTCCGAAGTCTCCGGGAGCTCGGCGATCCTATCCAGCCTGCCCGTGACGACACGCTGCGCCCCGGACTTGGTGCCGCTCTGGATCAAGGCGACCGGCGTGCCCGGAGGCTTGCCGGAGGCCAGCAGCCGCTCGGTGATGCTATGCAGCTGCTGCAGCCCCATCAGCACGACGAGCGTCTCGGCCCCTGCCGCCCAGGTCCAGTCGACGGATGCCCCGGATTTGCCAGCGCACTCGTGGCCTGTAATCACAGCAAAGGAGGCCGCCATCCTGCGGTGCGTGACCGGGATCCCGGCGTAGGCCGGCGCAGCGATGCAGGAGGAGATCCCCGGCACCACCTCGAACGGAATGCCGCGATCGGCCAGATAGACGGCCTCCTCTCCCCCTCGCCCGTAGACGAACGGGTCGCCTCCCTTGAGCCGCGTCACCGTCAGTCCGCGCGCCGCCCGGCTCGCGATCAGTTCATTGATCTCCTCCTGGGGAAGCGTATGATGTCCTGACGCTTTGCCCACGTAGAGTAACTCTGCATCTGGCGCAGCCTCCCGGAGCAGTTCCTCGGCGACGAGCCGGTCATAGATCAGCACCTGGGCGAGCCGGATCGTCTCCAGCCCGCGCACGGTGATCAGTTTGGGATCTCCGGGTCCCGCACCCGTCAGATATACATAGCCCGTGTCAGCCATCGCCCTTCCTCCTCCCGTGATCGCTCGTGTGGCCGCTATGCTTCTAACAACCCTCCGGCTTGTCTTCGGCCCAGCGCTTGGCATCGGCTTGCTTGACTTCCCGCTCGGCGCCTTCCATCTCCGGATCGGGCGGCTGGGCCGATTCATCCAGCCGGTCGAAGTGCCTCGACATCGCGACGACCATGTTGCCCATCCGCTCTTCCTCCGGATACAACACCCGCTCGACGCCTTCCTCACGCAGCGCCTCTGCGGTGACCTTGCCTACCGCAACTGCCAGCACCCGCTCCGCAAAAGCGCGCAGCACCTCATCGAGACGGCCGAGCTTGGCTGCACAGCCCATCATGTACCGCACCTGTACCGTGCTGGTCAAGGCTACGGCATCAACGGCGCCGCTCACAATCTCTTCGATCAGCCGCTCGGTTACATCGCCTTCCGGCGGAATATGACGATACGGCAGCAGCTCCTCGCAGTGCGCTCCGCGCGCCGCCAGCATCGCTGTGATCCGGGGGGCGGGATCGCCATAGAGCTGCAGAGCCACTCTGCGGCCGGTCAGGTCGATCCCCTCCATCTCACGCAGCAGGCCAGCCGTCGTCCCGTCGAGATCCCGGGCAGCCGGGGCCAGTCCGAGCTTCTTGAGCACCCCTACGGTTTTGTACCCGCGCGCCGCCAGCTTCATCCGCGACAGCGCCCGCCTGAACGGTTCTTCCAGACCCAGCTGCTCCGCTGTCTGCATCAGCGCTTCGGTGCCGACGCCGGTCGTCAGGATCAGCCATTCGGCCGGCTGCTCGATAAGTGCGGTCAGCTGCTCCCGGATCCGGCTGTCATCCAGGAACACGGTGCCCTGCGCCGGGCGGACGACCGCCGTACCGCCGAACTTGGCGATCATGCGGCTCATCTCTTCTGCTTTTCTAGGCCCGGTGATCGCGATCACTCTGCCTTCCAGTCGCGCCATGAGCAGCGCCTCCTCCCTTGGACTCTGCCCGGTATCGCAGCCATGCGCCGGCTCAGCCGACTCAGGATACTTTGACTGCCGGACCTTCCAGCTTCAAGTATACCTGTCCTGCATCGTCGACTTCCACCTCAAACGTGCGGACACAGCCCTCATCAGGCGCCTGTACCAGACCGTCCTGCAGGTCAATCTTCCAGTCATGCAGGGGGCAGTAGACATGATGATCGCAGACGATCCCCTCCGATAGCTTGCCGCTTTTGTGCGGACACAGATTTTCCACTGCCTTTACGTTGCCGTCCGACAGCCGGAACAGCGCCAGCTCCAGCTC
Organism: Paenibacillus jepli; assembly: GCF_047238105.1. Classification (NCBI taxonomy): domain Bacteria; kingdom Bacillati; phylum Bacillota; class Bacilli; order Caryophanales; family Paenibacillaceae; genus Paenibacillus; species Paenibacillus jepli. The sequence goes on along the minus strand of NZ_JBDFMD010000001.1, from coordinate 4,184,583 downwards.
GCCGATCCGCACCACCTTGCCCCGCCGCTCCGGGAATTCCGATAGATGTCCAATTTGTACCTCATGCATAGTATGATCTCCTCTCCAGTATGGGCTTTCTCTATCCGACTCTCGGATCTGCCTGCGTACTAGGGCCGCTGCACAGCCTCTCCATCCGCCGTTGCTGCAGCAGCCTCGGGGGAAGTAGTGGCCGTCAATGCGTCGAACGCACGGCGCAGATCGTCGTTTTCGTTAATCTCCTGCCATGGATCCTTGGTCAGTGCCAGCGTCTTGTCGATCCGCTCGACGAGCGCATCGCGGTCTTCCTTGCTCGCCAACGCCTGCTTGACCGTATCCAGACCGATCCGCTGCACCCATTCACTGGTCCGTTCTGCGAAGTTGGCCGTCTCGCGGTAGTACTGCAGGTAAGCTGCCGTCCAATGCAGCACCTCATCTTCCGTTTTCACTTTGGTGAGCAGCTCGGCAGCCCTTACCCGGGTACCGCCATTGCCGCCTACGTACAACTCCCAAGCGCCCTCGATCGCGACGACACCAAGATCCTTGATTGTCGATTCGGCGCAGTTGCGCGGGCAGCCGGACACCGCGAGCTTGACCTTATGCGGCGTGTTCAGCCGCTCGAATTTCTTCTCCAGGTCGATGCCCATCTGGATGGAGTCCTGCGTGCCGAAGCGGCAGAACGTATTGCCGACGCAAGTTTTGACTGTACGGAGCGCCTTGCCGTAGGCGTAGCCCGAAGGCATGTCGAGATCTTTCCACATCTTCGGCAGATCTTCTTTCTTGACGCCCAGCAGGTCGATCCGCTGCCCGCCGGTGAACTTGACCATCGGCACATTGTACTGCTCCGCTACCGTGGCGATCCGCTTCAGATCTTCCGGCGTCGTCACACCGCCATAGATCCGCGGCACGACCGAGAAGGTGCCGTCCTTCTGGATATTGGCATGATTGCGCTCATTGACGAAACGGGACTCCAGCTCATCCTCATGCTCTTCCGGCCATGCCATGCCCAGATAGTAGTTGAGGGCAGGCCGGCACTTGGAGCAGCCTTCCGGGTTGCTCCACTCCATGACATGCATGACTTCCTTGCTCGTCGTCAGATGCATCGTGCGGATCGCTTCGACGATCTCGTCCCGGCTATGAGTCGTACAGCTGCAGATGCCTTCCTTGGCCGTCTCCACTTGGTCGGCTCCCAGCGTAGCTGTCAGGATCGCTTCGACGAGCGGCTTGCAGCCGCCGCAAGAGCCCGAGGCCTTGGTGCAGGCTTTGATCTCATTGACACTGACGCAGCCTTTCTCCTCGATGCTCTCGATAATCGTATCCTTGGTAACGCCGTTGCAGCCGCAGACGATCTCATCGCCGCTCATTGCTTTCACTAGGTCCTCATCGGTTACTGCAGCACTCCCGCCAGAAGGACCGAAGAGCACTTCTTTCTCCCGTCCGGAGAAATCTTCGCCCTTGCGGATCAGCGAGAACATCCGGGAGCCCTCAGCGGTGTCGCCGAACAGCACGGCGCCGATCACCTTGCCATTCTGGAAGACCACTTTCTTATAGACACCATCCAGGTCGTCCTGTACCCGCAGCGATTTCGTGCCAGGTTCGCTCATGAAGCGTCCCGCCGAGAATACGTTGACGCCCGACACCTTGAGCTTCGTCGAGACGACGGAGCCTTGATACCCCTCGTGCTCTACGCCGGCCATCTGTTTGGCCAGGATGGCACCCTGCTCATAGAGCGGCGCGACGAGTCCATAGGCGATTCCGCGGTGCTCCGCACATTCGCCGACCGAGTAGATGCCCGGCACGCTCGTCTGCATGCTGTCATCGACGACGATACCGCGGTTAACCTCGATCCCCGCATCCTTGGCCAGCTGCACATTGGGACGGATCCCCACAGCCATGACGATCAGATCGGCATCGACGTGCGAGCCGTCCTTGAAGGATAACCCTGTGACACGCTTCTTGCCTAATATTGTATCCGACTGCTTTTCCAGCAGGAATTTCATTCCCTGACGCTCCAGCTCCTCCTGCAGCATGTGCGAAGCCGTCTCGTCTAGTTGCCGTTCCATCAGATACTTGAAGATATGAACGACATTGACCTCCATCCCCAGGTTCAGCAAGCCGCGGGCCGCCTCGATCCCGAGCAGGCCGCCGCCGATGACGACGGCTTTCTTGTACGTCTTGGCCGTCTCGACCATCGTCTCGCAATCCTTCATATCCCGGAAGGCGATGACGCCTTCCTTGTCCGCGCCCGGCAGCGGCAGCATGAACGGCTGGGAGCCGGTTGCAATGACCAGTTCGTCGTAAGGCACGGTCAGTCCCTGATCTGTCTTGATGGTGCGTGCTTTGGTATCGACAGCAGTCGCCGTATGACCGGCATGCAGGATAATATGATTGTCCCGGTACCAGTCCCAGTCATTGAGGATGATGTCCTTCATGGTGACATCGCCTGCCAGGACAGAGGACAGCATAATCCGGTTATAGTTGGGATGCGGCTCGGCTCCGATGACAGTGATCTCATACTTATGCGGGTTCAGCTTGAGCAATTGTTCTACGAACGATACGCCAGCCATTCCGTTGCCGATCATTACGAGTTTTTTCTTCATTAGGTCCACTCCTCTGGTTAAAAACATGAAAAGCCCACCCTCTGCGCAGTTGCAGAAGATAGGCTTCGTTGCCATCGCCCCTGGCACGCCATTGTGCCGGGCGAAATGTTCTATACAATTGGGAATTCGATAACGCTAGTATAGATCCTTGGAGATTACATGTCAATATACTTGACACAATTTATATCGGATTACGATAAATAAATGTATCGCATTACGATAATTTTCCGTCGACATCGGCTAATTCGTATGTTATATTTTATTACACAAGGCGCCGATGCAGCCAATCCGGCCGCTTTCCGGCACATGAGCGAGGTGAAAAAGCATGCCCAAAGCGTTGATGCTGGTCCAGGACCATTCAACGGCAGCGCCTGTCCAGCAATTAAAGCAATGCTGCCGCACGCTGCATCAGGCAACATCTACGGATGGCATGAAATCTTATGTCAGTGTGGTGGAAGCTGTTATCGTCGATGTCCCGCTCTCCCGTCTACCCGAGTGGCAAGCGTCGATCACGGGCCTGCGCCGGCTCCCGGTGCTCTGGCTCTGCAGCGAGCCGGAAGCTCCGGGCGCTGTCGACTGGGGATATGTCCTGGACGGCCTGCTCTATCCTTCGATGACTACGACTGAGCTGCAGTACGCGATTCAATGGGGAATCCGCGTCCATCAGCAGCGCAAACGGTGGAGCGAAGAGCGCGAACAGCTGCTTCAACGGCTTGAAGAGCGCAAGTGGATCGACCAGGCCAAGGCAGTATTATGTGAGGTTAAGGGCATCAGCGAGGCTGAGGCCTATGATTTCCTTCGCAAACAGGCCATGAATGAACGCAAGCGGGTCGGCGACATTGCCGCCTCGATCGTTAAAGTGTATCAACTGATTCATGGCTGACCTCCTAAGGATGAGGCGGCCATCCCAGTCAGTCCGGGGCCGACAGGATGCGTAATTCAGGGAAAATCCAAAAAATATGTAAAGTATGTTGACATGTTAGTGAAATGTCGCATATAATCCAACCATGCAGTCACAATGTTGTGAACTCAAGCGGCTGGTACACCGTTGTACCTCCGCCTTGGCAATGAAGCCGCACTCTTATTCCGAAAGGAATGAAGTGCGGCTATTTAGGTGGAATCGAGATTTTTCGAAAACATGCACAAGACGAAAAAATGTTCAAGACAGAGAAGCCGTGGCCACGGTGCAGCAAGCGGATAGGATGCAGGTTATATTGGAGAGGAGCTTGAATTGCGATGATGGATCAAAAAAGCTTTTTAAAAAGCGGACATACCCCGTCTCTACTCAGTTCGTTCTTATACTTTGACGTTAGTTTTATGATCTGGGTGCTGCTCGGCCCGCTGGTCGTCGTCATTATGAGCGACTACCCGATGAATGCGGCGCAGGCCGCCAATCTCGTCGCTCTGCCGATACTCGGCGGCTCGATCCTGCGACTTGTCTTAGGCTTCCTGACCGACTATATCGGTCCGAAGCGGACCGGGCAGATCGGCATGCTGATTACGATGGTGCCGCTCGTCTGGGGATGGCAGTTCATCGGTTCGCTAGGCGAATTGTATATCGTCGCCTTATTGCTCGGCGTCGCCGGCGCTTCCTTCGCTGCAGCATTGCCGTTGGCCAGTCGCTGGTATCCGCCTCAGTATCAGGGTCTTGCCATGGGCATCGCGGGAGCGGGCAACAGCGGTACAGTACTGACCACTCTGTTTGCCAACCGGATTGCCCAGCATTTCGGCAGTTGGGAGATCGTCTTCGGACTGGCGCTGATCCCGATCCTCCTGGTGTTCATCGTATTCAGCCTGTTCGCCAAGGACAGCCCCAATCAGCCGGGACCGAAGAAATTCGCAGATTATGCGGCCGTGCTGCGCCAGAAAGACACCTGGATGTTCTGCATCCTCTATGCCGTCACCTTCGGCGGTTTCGTAGGCATGGCCAACTATCTGACGATCTTCTTCAATACGCAGTATGGACTAAGCGCAGTGCGAGCAGCCGACTTTACGACGATCTGCGTCATCGCAGGCAGCTTCTTCCGCCCGGTAGGCGGCTGGTTGGCTGACCGGATCGGCGGCATCCGGATGCTGATGGGTCTGTATGCCGGCGTCGCCATCATGCTGGCCGCCGTATCCTCGCTGCCGCCGCTTGCGGTCATCACGGTCCTGCTCTTCGTCGGCATGATGTGTCTGGGCATGGGCAACGGCGCTGTCTTCCAGCTGGTGCCTCAGCGCTTCCAGAACGAGATCGGTCTCGTCACAGGCATCGTCGGCGCCGCGGGCGGACTCGGCGGATATTTCCTCCCCAAAATCCTGGGCAATCTGAAGCAGACGACCGGTTCGTACACCCCCGGTTTCCTCATCCTCAGCGCGATTGCCGTCGCCTGCATCCTGCTCATCTTCATCGTCCAAAAGCAGTGGAAGCAGACCTGGGTCGGCCATGGCGGCAAAGCGATCATCGACCAGCAGACGGTGACCTCCGGATGAGCGCCCTGGACTTCGAGATGGAGCATGACTGGCTGGATATCTTCGATTGGTGGGGACCCGAGCCTGTGACCGGGCATGATGCCGACGACAGGCATGGCGGCGCCATGTACACCGGGCGGTCTCCTAATGGAGATCGGCATCCATCCGTATTGCGAGACGCATCTGGCCGGCAGCAGCAAGCCGGCTGCTGATCCTCCGCATGCGGGCGCGCGCGCGCGACCCACGGCAGCGGTGATCCGACCACTCCCCGCTGCCAGATGGCGCCGCCCGGGCCCGCACCAACTACCCACACCCCCTGCAGTTGCTGCAGGGGGTGTGGGTGCGTCCGCATTTATCGAGGCAGCTGATATTCATTCCTACGGATGCCCCCTCAAGCCTTCGACATAAGACCAGTACGCCTCTGGCGTGTTGAGCGGCTCGAATAGCGCTGCCTCTGCCGCCGCCAGTTCCACCTCCGCCGTCTGCACCCTTGCCAGCAAGCGCATAAAGCGGCGGTCGCCCTCACGCAGCATCGCTTCGATAACGGCAGCGATCCGCTCATGGTACAGCGCATGAAAGGGCTGTCCGGGTACGCAGATGATATCTGCTCCTGTCACTCGCGCCTGCTCCAGCATGCGGCCCACAAGAGGCACGCTCACCATGGGCATGTCACAGGCCGTCACCAGCGCGTACGGGGAGAGCCCCGTCTGCTCCCGGTCGCTCGCCGCTGCCTGCGAAGCAGGCGAGTGCTCGCTCAGCGCCGCATGCAGACCAGCCAGCGGTCCGGCGCCCGGCCAGCGATCATCGACGAAGCGGATCACACGCCCCGGCGCACTGCTGTCCCGCCCCTCAGACGACACTGTCACGCGGTGTCCCACTCCCGCCTCGACCAGCGCTGTCTTGTAACGCTCTGCCCGCTCTGCCGTACCGGCTGCAATATCGATATGGCAGCAGAACGCCAGGAGCTGCGCGGCGACATGGGCCAGCAGCGGCCGCCCTTGCAGCGGCAGCAGCGCTTTGTCCGTCCCCATGCGCCGGCTCCCTCCTCCTGCGATGATGATTGCCCGGAGCTGACTCATCGATACCACCGCCTCATCTGCGTGTACGCCGCTTCCGCCGTCTGGAGCGGCGCCGGAACAGCCCGATCAGGATCCAGGTGATCGTGATCCCGATGGCAGCTCCCGTCATATCGATCATGACATCAGTCATGGTACCGGTCCTGCTGTCAGACTGGTACTGGTTCCACTCGTCCAGACCTGCCGCCACGAACGTCGTGGCCAGCGCCAGCAGCGTCGACAGCAGCGGCCGGCGGCTGAAGATCGAGCGGAACAACAGCAGCAACAGCGAAGCCAGCATGCCATAGACGAACAGATGAGCAGACTTGCGGAACACGAACTCTATGAAATTATAGGGGTCGAACTTGGCGCTGATCGCCCGCCCCTGATAGTACAGGTTGATATCCGGCATCCAGCGGGACAGGTTCACATCCTGAAAGATCCGATGCAGCAGCGGCTTGATGCTCTGCTGTTCGTAGGACTGCGAGGAGAAGGTGAAGACGAGGATCACCCAGCCTGCCAACACTAGTAAATAGAAGAAGGTCGATTTTTTCATAGTACATATTCTATGCTTATTTGGGTCAAGAAACAAGGCGACGCGGAGCGGCGGAGCCTCAAAGCGCTTTCATGGAGACGTTGCACCTTGAGACGGGCTGTCTCGTCATCCCTCGCTCAACGCCAAGAAGCCGGCGCACGCTTCCAGGAAGGGCACACCGGCTCATCGGGCAGCGTCATCTCTCCTCTGCTCAGCCTCGCTTGGATTTGGCGTGATTGAGCATGATGGCGAAGATCAGGATGACGCCGGTGATGACATTCTGCCAATAGGACGAGATACCCGAGAGGCCGAGACCATTCTGCAGCACCCCGATGAAGAGGACGCCGAGCGCCGTGCCGACGACACCGCCCTCGCCGCCGCGGAAGCTGGTGCCGCCGAGCAGCACCGCCGCCGCGACGAGCAGCTCCGTGCTCATGCCGACCGTCGGCGAAGCCGACGCCAGCCGGCCGGTCTCGACGATGCCGGCCAAGCCTGCAAACATCGCCGCGAACGCGTAGACCGAGATGAGGATGAGCGCGACATTCATGCCGGCCAGCCGAGCAGCAGTCGGATTGCCGCCGACGACATAGATGGAACGGCCATAGTTGGTATAGCGCAGCATCAGCCAGACGGCTACGAATACGAGCAGCATCAGCAGGATCGTCACCGGCATCGGCCCGATCTTGCCATTGCCGATCCACTGGACGACCGAATAATCCGAAGCGTAGAGCGTCTGCCCGTTCGTCCAGACGTAGACGATCCCCCGATACAAAGACATCGTCCCCAGCGTCACGACGAAGAAGTTCAGCCCCATCCTGCCGATCAGCAGCCCGTTGGTCGCCCCGCCGATCACCGCAGCGCCTGCCATCGTCAGCAGGATCGCCGGAATCTCGGGTACCCCGGCATTCATCATCGAGACCATGCCGACACCGCTCAGCGCCAGCATCGCGCCTACCGACAGATCGAAGCCTGCCGTCAGCAGCACCATCGTCATCGCCATGGCCATAATCCAGATCGAAGCTACCGAGTTCAGCAGGTTGATCCAGTTCTGGAAGCTCAGGAACACCGGATTCATAATGGCGATGACGACACAGAGCAGGACGAGCAACGGACCGATGCCCGCAAAGCGGAAGAACAGCCGCTGCAGCGTCTCCAGGCGGCTCGCTTTGCCTTCCAGCGCTGGCGCATTACTAGTGGTTGCCTGTGGCATAGTACATCACCCTTTCGGAAGTGAGATCCTGCTCCAGCACCTGGAGCAGCCGGCCGCGGAACATGACGCCGATGCGATCGGCGATGCCCACGGCTTCCTGCAGATCGGAGGTCGAGACGATGACCGTCACGCCGTCCGCAGTCAGCTGCCGCAGCAGCCGATAGATATCCGCTTTGGCGCCGACGTCAATACCTCGCGTCGGCTCATCCAGGAGCAGGACACGCGGCGTCCATGAGGTGGCTCTGGCCAGCAGCGCCTTCTGCTGATTGCCGCCGGAGAGGGTCTCGATCCGGACAGCGCCGCTCGCAGCCTTAATCTTGAATACTTCCTTCAATTCATCATACAACTGGCGCTCCTGCTCGGCCTTCACCCGGCCCCATGGCCGATCACGCAGGCGGCGGCTGATCACCGTATTCTCCAACACCGACAATCCGGCGATGATGCCATCGGACTTGCGCTCGGCAGGAATATAGGCGATCCCGGCCTGGACCGCATCTCCGGGCGAACCCGGGCGATACAGCTGGTGTTCCAGCTCCATCGCCCCCTGCCACGGCACAGCTCCGATGACCGCCCGCAGCAGCTCGCTGCGCCCGCAGCCGGATAAGCCCGCCAGGACGAAGATCTCGCCTTGTCGGAAGTCGGCACTGATCCCCGAAGCCCCGTCGCAGCTGACATCCTCCAGCCGCAGCTGGACCACCGGCAGCAGTCCCGTCGCTGCAGGCGGTTCGGGGAACAGCTGAGTCAGCTCGCGCCCTACCATCTCCCGGACGATGCGCTCTTCCTCCATCTCCCCGCGCTCCAGCTCGCAGACAAGCTGCGAGTCCCGCATCACAGCGATCCGGTCGCACAATGCCAGATATTCCGTCAGCTTGTGCGTGATGAATACGATCGTCTTGCCGCGGGCCTTGAGCTGCCGCAGCAGCGTGAAGAGCCGCTCCGTCTGATCGTCCGTCAGCGAGCTGGTCGCTTCATCGAGCAAGAGGATGTCCGGGTCCGAGATGAGCGCCCGGGCGATCGTCGCCATCTGCATCTCATGAGGCTGCAGACGTCCGGCCGGCTGATGCAGGTCCAGCTCAGCCATGCCCAGCATACCGAGCATCTCCCGTACCCGCATGTCGCGTCTGCCGCGGCGGACCAGCAGGCCATTGCCTGCGTGCAGTCCGAGCCCGATATTCTCAGCGACCGACAGACTGCCGACCAGCGACGGCTCCTGGGTGACAAAAGCAATACCGCTCCGCAACGCGGAGCGGATGCCATGAAGCCGCTGTCCCCAGATCCTGACCTCGCCGTCATCAGGCTTGTCCAACCCCGCGATGATGCGGAGCAGGGTGGACTTGCCCGAGCCGTTCTCTCCGGCCAGACCGTAGATCTCGCCAGAGCGGATCGTCAGCGAAAGATCCGTCAGCGCCATGACGCCGGGGAACGCTTTATACAAACCGTCTACTTCGATCGCTGCCAGCTGACTATTGCTTGCCGAATCTTTCATAAACACCTCTCTGATCTTGTGGTTGCCAGCCTTCCGGCTTCATGGCTCAGTCATGGACAACCCCGTTATTGCAGCGTGTTCAGCTCTTCATCCCACGATTGGAAGCTGTCGATATTATCGGCACTGACGAAGTCAGCCGGAATCGTCACTTCCTTCGGTACATCGGCAGCCTTGTCGACCACGATCTGCTTGGCCGCTTGAACCATAGCGGATCCGGACTTGATCGGGTTGATGTTGAACGTCGCGTATTGCTTGCCTTGCTTGATCGCTTCGACGCCTGCTTGCTCGGCGTTGAAGCCGACGACGATGATACCGTCCGGATTGTCAGCGGAGTACAGCGACTTGCCGTTGTTCGTGATCGCTTGGGAAGCGCCGACGGCACTGTCATCGTTATAGGTGAAAACTGCGCGGATATTCGGATTCTTGGTCAACAGGTTGGCCATCATCGGCTCTGCTCCGGCAATATTGTCCGTCGGATTGTTCTGTTGGCCGACCCAAGTAATATTCGGATAAGCTTCAGACTCGATACGGAATTGCTCCATCATGTAGGTATTGCCCGGCACCGGCGCAGCCATCCCGATCGCACCGATCTCGGAGCCCTCCGGCAGCATGTCGGCGAACAGCTTGGCTACGTCGGCTCCGCCCTGACCGCGGCCCAGGATGATCTGCTGGGCCAGACCGAAGTCTGCGCCGCCGGTTTGCGTGTTGAAGTCGATACCGATGACAGGCACCTTCTTCTCGGTCGCCCGGTCGATCGCCGGCTTGATAGCAGCCGGATCAAGCGGCCATACGAGGATGACGTCTACATTTTGCACCAGCAGACTGTCCATATCGCCGACTTGCTTGGAAGGGTTCAGCTGGGCATCGATGCCGATAACTTCCATGCCGTAGAGCTCAGCTTGCTTCTGGATGCCTTTGTACCAGTATTGCAGCGAGTTGTTGGCTTCCGCCGGAATCGATACGCCGATCTTGACCTTGGCACCGCCGGATGTCGTAGCGGACGCTTCCCCGCCAGTGGCGGTAGAGCCGCCGCCGGAGTTGCCGCCGCATGCGGCGAGCACCATGCTCATGACCAGGACCACTGTCAGAGCGATCAGTCGCGATGGTTTACGTGTGTTAAGCTTCATCATTCATTTCCCCTTTTCCTGTTATCCAAAGTGTGTTGCCTCTATATTTAAAACGTCCAGCCTTGCGGCTGACCGCAGAACTTGCGGGCATAGAAACTGACGATGACGGATCGCCGTCACATCCGGGCGGTGCCGCTCATGCGCAATAGAGCTGCTCGGCTGCCTGTGGGCGTACCGGGTGCAGCGGCTGCAGAGCGGACTGCGCTGCGATCCATCGTGATTGCCGATCCGTCAACCTGTTCGTCAGTATCCCCCCATTCACCTGAGTAGTGGCTTGCCTCGCTCTCCTGCACTCGCCCGGCCCCGAAGCCGCGAGTCTGCGGGGGTAGAGCGCCCGGCCAAGGCCGGGCTCGCTCGATGTCACCTCTCGCTCAGCGCCAGTCAGCCGCGCAGCAAAGCTGTCGCCGCTTCATCGATGATGCCCTTGACCGGATCCGACAGCTTGACGCCGTAGTCCCGCTCCGCCGACTCCGCCGAGATCACGCCGTAGCGGACCTCGCGCGCCACCAGCCTGGCAGGACGCCGCTTCGGATCTCCGTAGCCGCCGCCGCCGCCAGCCATCTGCTTGTACAGCGTGCCGTAAGGAATGTTCGAGATCAGATCCTTCATGTGCGCTTCCTGGGCGCTGCCGTCCGGGTACTCCAGGACGATCGAGTTGACGCTGCCGTCGCCGCCGCCCAGCACACCCGGAGCGGTCATGCCGATCTTCGCGCCGTCGCCGAACACGCTGGCCTGCGAGCCTGCCGACTGGATCTCGAAGATCGTCTCGACGCCGAGACCGCCGCGCCACTCTCCGGCTCCTGCCGAGTCGGGCGCATACTCGAACTTGTGCAGGAAGCACGGGTTGGTCAGCTCGAACATCTCCGGGTCCTGAGCAGAGATCGCGCCGCCCGAGGCGATCAGACCGATATGATCATAGCCGTCTGCGCCTTCGGTACCGCCGCTGCCGCCTTTGCAGGCATTGATCATAATGTCGACGAATGGCGCCTGCTTGCGCGGATCGGTACCGTTCATAATCGAGCAGAGCAGCGGGTTCCACCCTGCGGTGACACGGCCGGGCAGCGCTTCGGAGAGCGCCAGCATGACCGCCGAGACGATCTGGTCGCTCAAGTGGTTGCCGAAGCCCGATGCCGCCGGGAACCGCGGATTGAGCATGCAGCCTTCCGGTATGATGAAGTGGATGCAGCGCTTGATCGCTTCGTTATGGGCGATCTCCTGCTCGCTGAGCATGAAGAAAGCAATCATCACCGAGGAGACGGTAACCGGCATCGGCGCATTGACATAGCCCGGCGTCTGCGGATGGGTACCGGTAAAGTCCACCGTCATCTGCTCATCCTCAACCGTTACTTTGACGTCGATATTCATGCGCGCCTCATGATCGAAGCCATTGTCGTTGGCCCACCAGCGGGCGGTATACTCGCCGTTGGGGATCTCGCTGATGATCCGTTTGGCCATCCGCTCCGTGGAGTTAAAGATCTCCTCCACCGCCTCATTGAACACAGGGATCGTGTAACGGCTGATCAGCTCGACCATCTCGCGCTCGCCCACGGTGCAGCCGCCGATCATCGCCTGGATGTCGTCGGCCACGATCGGCAGCCGCACGTTGCCGAACACGAAGTCCCAGACGTCGCGGCGCTTGGCGTTCTTCTCATAGATCCGCAATGGCGTGATCCGCAGCCCTTCCTGCCACAGGTCGGTCGCATACGGGTTGTACGAGCCCGGCACCGAGCCGCCGACATCGGCCTGATGCGCTGTGATCGCTGTCCAGGCGACCAGCTGCTCGCCGATGAACACCGGCTTGATGACCTTCCAGTCGGACAGCTGGTTGCCGCCGGTGAAGGGGTCATTGTGCAGGAACGCATCCCCGGGATGCACGTCGTCGCCGAAGTAGTCGATGACGGCCTGCACGCCCGGCCCCGTCGCATAACCGAGGATCGGGATATACTCCGTCTGCTCGATCAGCGCGCCCTGGGCGCTGTAGATGCCCAGCGAGAAATCCCGTCCTTCGACGAGGAGCGGCGAGTGCGCGCTCCGTTCGATGACGACACCCATCTGTCTGCCGATAGCCTTCAGCCGGTTGGCGATTACCGATATCGTGATCTGATCCATCAAGACCGCTCCCCTCTCGCGACATCCTTCATGATAAAGCTGCCGTATGTTCCATACTCCAGTTCGAAGCCCGTTGGCACAATAATCGTAGTCGTGATCAGCTCTACGATGCACGGGCCCTGCACATGGGTGCCGGCTTTCATCGACTCGCCATCATAGATCGGCGCCTCTGCCGGCTCGCGCAGCGCCGGATCGTACATCCGGCGGCTGCCGCGCGGCGCGACCTGCTCGCCCGGGGCAGCCTGCTCCGAGCTCGGCAGCTCGAATACCGCCTGCTTGCCGCGGCAGGAGAGCCGCAGATTGACGACTTCCAGCTCATGATGCCGCAGATCGAAGCCGTACAGCCGCTCATGCTCGTTGTGGAACAGCTCCTCGATCGGTGCTTTGTCGCCGGCCAGCAGCAGAGACTCGTCGAACTCGATCGTTACCTCGTAGTGCTGGCCGCTGTAACGCATATCGATGCCGACGACTACCTCCCGCTTGGCGACAGTGACGCCTTCGAGCCCCAGCGCATGCCAGCCTTCCTGGCGGGACTTGCGCAGCATCGCTTCGATCAGCGGCAGCTCGATGTCGCTCCAGCCGTGCTGGAAGCTCTTCACATAGTCGTGGCGCAGATCCGAAGCCAGCATCCCGACGGCGCAGAGCACCGACGAGTATTTGGGAATGATCATCTCGCTCATATCCAGCTCGCGCGCCATCATCGCCGCATGCACCGGCGCTGCTCCTCCCGCTACGACCAACGGGAACTCGCGCGGGTCGTAACCGTTCTGCACCGTGATTTCCTTGATGCCGTTAACCATGTTGAGATTGGAGATCGTATAGATGCCGTATGCGGCCTCTTCCACGCTCAACCCCAGCGGCTCGGCGATATGCTCGCGGATCGCCCGCTCGGCGAGCGCCACATCCAGCTTCATCTCGCCGCCCAGGAAGTAATCGCCGTTCAGATAGCCCAGTACCAGATCCGCATCGGAGCAGGTCGGCAGCTCGCCGCCGCGCCCATAACATGCCGGGCCCGGCGTCGCGCCCGCGCTCTGCGGTCCGACCCGCAGGATCCCGCCGTCGTCGATCCAGGCGATACTGCCGCCGCCGGAGCCGATCGAATGGATATCCGCCATCGGCAGGGAGATGTGATTGCGGTTGATCTCGCCTTCCTTGCGGATCGTCACTTCGCCGCCCCGGATGATCGAGGCTTCGAAGGAGGTGCCGCCCATATCGATGACGATTGCCTGCTCCCGGCCATAGGCCCGGGCAAAGGCGCTGCCCGCCACCGGACCGCCCGCCGGACCGGACAATACGGTTGTCGCCGGGATCTCCGCAACGTTCTGCGGGCTGGTGATGCCGCCATTCGACTGCATGATCAGCAGCTCGCCCTGACGGAAGCCTTGCTCACGCAACGCGCCGAGCAGCCGGTCGATGTACGACTTCAGCACAGGCCCGACATAGGCGTTCATAACCGTTGTGCTGACCCGGTTGTACAGACGCACCATCGGCGACACCTCGGACGAGTAAGTGACGAATGCCTCCGGCATCAGCTTGCGCATCAGCTCGGCGGCCTGGATCTCATTGGTCGGATTGGCGCAGGCATGCATGAAGCAGATCGCTACTGCATCTACGCCTTCTTCCTTGAACAGCCGGGCCGCTTCTGCGATCTCCTGCTCCAGGACCGGCTGCAAGAGCTCCCCGGCAGCGTCTGTCCGCTCCTTCAGGCCGATCCGCAGGTCCCGTTCGACGAGCGGAGCCGGAGCGACGTATTTGTTGTTGAAGAGATGCTCTTTGCTGCGCACGCCGCGGCGCATCTGCAGGATATCCCGGAAGCCCTCGGTCGTCAGCAGTGCCGTCTTGGCGCCCCTGCCGGTCAGTACGGCATTGGTCGTGACCGTCGTCCCGTGCACGATCAGCTTCGTCTGCTCCAGCAGCTCGCTGCGGGTCAGCGACAGCTTGGCGGCGATGCTCTCCAGTCCGTTCAAGACGCCGATCGACGGATCCGCCGGGGTCGAGGAGGCTTTGTCGATCATCTGCTCTCCTGTCACCGTATTGAATGCAACCAGGTCGGTGAAGGTCCCGCCTACATCGATACCCAGTGTATATTTAGTCATGATTAAACCCCTTTCCCGATTAAAATAAAGGTTCAAAACATCGGCTTCCAGCACCGAGAACATCGATTGTCTGAAGAGGCTATACTTTTACAATGTCGTAGGGCAGCTTGCTAAGACCCCGGGCATCCTCATCTCCGACGATGAACACATCGGCGATGCTTGCCCCAACTTGTTCATCGGCATCTGCGAAGTTAGGATGAATACTTACGACCATCCCGGGTTCAAGAATCTCGTCCCCATCGTCGCTGATCACCGGTATATCGTGGTCGACACCGATGCCGTGGCCATGCCAGATCCCGGTCACAGCCTGCACGCTGTCGCCGCAGCGGCGGATCAGACCGCCAAGCTCGCCAACACGCATGCCGGGGCGGATCATGCGCTTGACCTCGTTCATCGCCTGCACGCACGCCTCGCCGATCCGCAATGCCTGGGCGGAGGGGCTGCCCAGCGAGAACAACCCCGCCTTTTCGACCCAGTAGCCGTTGGCATCGATCAGCTCGACATAAGCGGTGACCAGCCTGTCCCCTCTAAGCGGCGTGAGCGTCGGCTTGCGCAGGAAATACGGCCCCTCCTCGACGAACACCAGCGTGTCGATGGCGCCGCCTGCGCGCGCGACCCGTTCCGCCTCGGCCGCTATCTCGGCTGGTGTCGCTCCGGCACGCAGATGCTCCCGGAACGTCAGGAAGCTCTGCTCCGCCAGCTCGAAGGCGGCGGCGATGCCCGCTTGTTCCTCATCCGTCTTATAAGCCTTGATGCGGTTGGCCATCGCAGAGGCATCCTCTACGGCCGCATCGATGCGTGCCGAAAGATACGCCTGTTGGTATCCCGTCATCAGGGACTTAAGACCCACAACACCCACTCTGGCGGGTTGGTAGCTGTCCACAAGCGCCGCCACCTCACCCAAAAGTGCCTCTTCGGAGTGAAGGACATCCCCCGTTCCGGCGAACCGGACATCCGCGATCGTTCCTGTCTGTCTGGCCAGATATGCGTCCGCGCGCGTGTTATACAAAGCTGTCGGCTTGCCGCCGCGCGGATAGACGACAAAACCCGGACGCAGCACGGGAAAGTAGCCGCCAAAGTAATTAAGATAACCATACTGCGTAATGATTCCTTTTCCGTAGATAATGGCCACATCATAATCGTGTGACGCCATGGCATCATCCATCGCCGACCATCGTGCAGTCATCTTGTCTTGGTGCAGGTCTTGCTTCACTGGACTCCCCACTCCTTATATCTGGAAATTTTATCTTTAGTATAATAGACAATAGGTCCATAGCCGTGTAAATTTTTTTTACTTCAAAATTCCCGGATTTTGTCGATAAACCTAGTTATCGCATAACGTTCTAAAATTCGTACGAACTCTTGAACGTAAGGAGTGAATTAATAAACCGATGGACACGACCATTTTCAGAGGTGTAGAACTGCAGACTGTACCTCAACAAATCGCGAATGCCATCAAAGAAGTGATCTATGAGGGGAAACTGCAGCCAGGGGAAAGTGTGGCCAAGCAGGAAGAGCTTGCCCAGACGTTTGGCGTCAGCCGACCGACAATCCGCGAGGCACTGCGCCTTCTAAGTAGAGAACAAGTCATCCTCCCCAACCCCCACAAAGAGAGTGGATATGTGATTGCGAATTTCCATCCGGACAACGCGATGACCAATGTCCGCGATACGATCATCCTTTCTCTGACGTTTCAGACGATGACGCTGCTGGATCTATTTCATGTACGCCAGATGCTGGAGATTCCGTGTGCAGGTCTGGCTGCCGAACGTCGTACCCCGAAGGATCTGGAGAGGCTGCGTACCCATCTGCCTGATGCCGATCTGAAGAGCCGGAGCACCCGGGAGATCATCGAGATGGACCTGAGCTTCCATCTGGTGCTCGCCGAGTCCACCCATAATCCGCTCGCGATCATGCTTGTCCGGGCGCTGACGACCGCCTATATGCGTTTCATCCCTGCCTTGCTGCAAGTGGACAAAGCCTCGATCGTAGCCGATCTTCCAGAAGTATTCGAAGCGATCCAAGACCAGGATGTCGAACTCGCCAAGCTGCAGATGCAGCACCACATGTCCAACTTTGTTAATTTTTACGAAATGCATGAGAGGAGCTTCACCCATGTCCACCACACGTAAAGGCTTCCGCTTGACGATCCGCATCAAACTGATGCTGGCGTTTCTGCTCCTGATGATCATCCCTACAGCCATCGTCGGCATGCTGAGCTACAATGTCTCCAAGGCGGAAACCGACAAGCTGATCCGCAACAACCTGCAAAACACCGTCAAGATTGCCAATCAGAACATCATCACCTTCCATGAAGCAGTCATGAACGGCGATATGTCGCTGGATCAGGCACAAGCACAGCTGAAGTCGATGCTGCTCGGCTTCCAGCTGCCGGACGGCTCGCGCCCAGGCAACCGCAGCATCGATCTTGGCGAGAACGGCAGCTTCATGATCATCGACCACAATGGACAAATCGTCGCCAGTATGAGCAGCAATGAGGGACAGTTGCTCCAGGAAGTCGCTAATGAGAGCCTTGCCGCCAAAGTTGATGATATCATCAGCAATGCCCTCAGCGGCGGCGACTTCACCTACTATACGTCCGCACTGGAATCCAGAGTAAACTCCGAAGTTCTTGCTTACGGAGAAGCGACCACCTTCTGGAACTGGATTATTATCGCCAATACGCATCTGTCGGACTTCAATCACGGCCAGGAGAACATCCTCCGCGCCATCCTGCTGTCGATCGCGGTTTCGATCGTCGTCGGCGCAGCGATCGCCTTCCTCATCTCCAGTCAGCTGTCGTCGCCGATCCGCCGGATCGCGCAGCAGGCGAAGCGGATCGCCGAGGGCCACTTGACCGATCCCGACATCAAGGTTACCAGCAAGGACGAGACCGGGGAGCTCGCACAGGATTTCAATGTGATGACGCAGAACCTCAAGCTGCTGATTACCCAGGTCATCGGCAGCTCCGAGCAAGTCGCCCAGTCATCCGGGAAGCTTAATAGTGCCGTAGCCGAGCTGACCCAGGCATCCAAGCATACAGCCGATGCTATCCAGGAGATCGCTACCGGCATCGAGGTTCAGGCCAACGGCACAGAGCAGAGTACGCAAGCGATGGAAGAGATGACAGTGGGCATCCGCCGGATCGCTGACAGCTCCGCATTTGCTTATGATGTCTCTCTGAAATCCGAAGAAGAAGCCCTTCAAGGCAATGAATATATCGAGCGTTCGATCAGCCAGATGCATCTCATCAATGAGTCGGTCCGCGAGATTGCCGGTGTCATCACCGAGTCGTCGGCGCACTCCCGCGAGATCAGCGAGGCGATCAATCTCATGACCGAGATCGCCAACCAGACCAACCTGCTCTCGCTCAACGCTTCGATCGAAGCATCCCGAGCCGGCGAGTACGGACGCGGCTTTGCGGTCGTCGCCGCTGAGATCAAGAAGCTCTCCGGCGTCTCCAGCGAGTCCGCCAAACGGATCATCGAGCGGGTCGATGCGCTGCAGACCGGTATCGCGTCCGCAGTGGAGGCGATGCGCAAGGGAGAGAAAGAAGTCGAAGAAGGGCTCAAGCTGATCGGGCATACCGGGGAGCTCTTCAAAAACATCAAGGACTCGGCCGTCAAATCGGTGTCCTCTATCCAGGACACCTCCGCTGCTGCCGAGCAGCTGTCTGCGAGCTCCGAGGAAGTGTTCGCTTCGCTGCAGGAGATCGAGAAGATCGCCGGACAATCCGCGGCTGGCGCCCAGTCGATCTCGGCGAGCTCCGAGGAGCAGATCGCATCGATGGAAGAGGTCGGCTACGCCGCCCGCGAGCTCGAACGCATGTCCGAAGAGCTCAAGCGGTCGGCTGAGCGTTTCAAAGTGTAACAGAAGAGCAAGGTGAAACGGCTGTCGCCGTTAGGTAAACAAGCAAACCAGCCCCTGCCTCGTTATCGAAGGCGGGGGCTGGTTTTTTTGGCGGGAGGGCGGCTGGCTGTAATGCTACTCTATACTTGCAAACGCCCTTATAACACCGGACTCGGCCCCAAAGTAAATAACCCACTAAAGTGTGGCTTCGCTTCGAATCGTACTCAGGTACTTTGCGGGGGGCCCCGAAAAAAGTCCGGCCAGCTGCACGATGCACGATGCAGCAATGCCGGACTCCCCAGTTGAATCTACATATCACTTTTTCACTTCATAAACTGCTCCACCAGTGCGCGTCCTTCATCGAGCTCACGCTGGAACTCGTCGCGGAAGGCTTGCAGACCGGAGGTGCTGAAGCCCCCTGCCCGTAGCTGGCTCTCTGCGTTATCGATGATCTGGTTGAATTGGGTCGTGCACTCCGTCACCTTGGCTTCGGCGCTGGCATAGATCTGCTGGCGCTTCGCTGCATCATTCTCGGTCAGGTACTGGGCTCCGAGCGATTGCAGCGAGGACCAGCAGGAGTCTCTGAGCGCATCCAGCTTGGCTCTGGCGTCCGCCTCGATCGAGGCTTGCGTAACGGTCGACCCGCCGCCCGGTACACCGCCGGGATTGCCGCCGGGTGCAGGGGTACCGCCGTTGTTGCCGCCGTTGTTGCCGCCATTGTTGCCACCAGTATTGCCATTGTTGCCGTTGCCCGGATTGGTCCCGGTACCGCCATCGCCGCCAGGTTGCGTGCTGCCGCCTGGCTGCTGGCTTTGGCTGTTGCGGTAAGCTTCCGACTCAGCCGTGATGCTCTTGGTCTGAGGATTCCAGTTGATCGCCGTGCCGACCGACTCGGACATGAAGCGGACAGGTACATAAGTGCTGCCATCCACGTTATAGATGCTTTGTCCTTGCGGGAGCGTCTTGGCCTGGCCGCCAAAGATCAGCTTGGCTTCCATCGGCACCGCCGTGATCGTCTTGGCTTGCTGAGGCGCGGTAGCCGTCTGCGCCGCGTTCATCAGCCACTCGCGCAGCGATACTTTCTCCTGCGCGGTAGGCTCAGCAACGGTTACCGTGCGTGTCTTGCTGTCCCAGGCTACGCTCTTCTGCAGTGCGCCTGCAACGAAGCGGAGCGGG
Organism: Paenibacillus jepli; assembly: GCF_047238105.1. Lineage (NCBI taxonomy): Bacteria > Bacillati > Bacillota > Bacilli > Caryophanales > Paenibacillaceae > Paenibacillus > Paenibacillus jepli. The sequence goes on along the minus strand of NZ_JBDFMD010000001.1, from coordinate 4,164,892 downwards.
ATGTATGTCCGTCCTTCGTGAATAAACGTATACTGTCCGGCTGGCAGAGCGATGCGCTGTCCGTCAAATTGCATCTGGACATTCAAAGTCTGCAGCTTGAGCGTCTTGGCATTCGCCGCAGCTGTGAGCGGCAGCATAGCAGCCAGCAGCAGCAGACTCAACGCAGCGGCCATGATTCTTTTTTTCATTAATTATGTACCACCTTTCCTCGTATGACTAACATTATAACGCAGCAGCAACGCCCGGCCCAACCATTTTTTGTCAGGCCGATGCTTCCCCATCTCTCCCGGCTCACTCGGAGACAGCGTTCAGGATCGAGCTCAGCGCCGATGCGCGCGCAGCCGCCTTGGCCGACTCGTAAGCGCTCTGCCAGCCTGGCATCTGGGATGCGGGGATGCCCGCCTGCTGATAATCCGCTTGGGCTTGGCTCAGGATGGACTGGAACTGGCTGTCGCAGCCGGCTTCGGCCGACGCTACTTGGCCCAGATAGTTGCTCTGGATCGATTGCAGATTGCTGTCCCCCTTAAGCTCGCCGACGATCTGTCCCACCAAGGCTTGCGTCTTGGCCGTACAAGAGCTTTGCAGCGCTTGCAGCTGGCCGTCATATTTGGCATCGATGCCCGCTTTGGCTGCCGCATGGTCCGGCTGCGCCGGCGGTTCCGGCGGGGTCGGCGGCTTGGAGCTTCCTGAGTCCGGCGGGGCCGGCGGCTCGGTCTTGGCCGGCTCCTGCTGCGCAGGTGCGGACGGTTCAGCGGCCTGTTCGGCTGCTGCAGGTCCCTTGTTATCGGTGGAGGTCTCCTGGTCGGTCAGCGTCGCCGGGTCGGGATCTGGAGGCACGCCATCAGTCGGCACGCCATCGCCGCCGGGGGCGAGATGGTCTGCGGTCTCAGGTTCATCATCTTCCTCCGGCGGGAGCTCTTCTTCATCCTCCGCCTCAGCTATCTCAGGTGACTTGTCCACCCGTGCGATGACTTCCTCCGGGCTTAGCGTACTCACATACCAGTAACTGCCGCCGACGATCACCGCTGCGAAGACAGCCAGCCCTGCGATGCCCCAGACCAGCCGGCGGCGCCAGGACCAGGACGGTTTGTCCGGTTCGCGTTCTTCAGCTTCTGTATTTGCCACGTGCAGCACTCCTTTCATTGCCTGTAATTGTAAACGTTAGCCTGTGTCAGAAAGTTGCTGTTTGGGCGCATCTCCGTTAGAATGGCATCAAATAGCCTTACCAATCTCTCAAGAAACCAGGTGAACTATGCTAGAAGTACGTCTCTCCCCTCTCAGCAAAGGGGAATTCAACCGCGGAGTATTCGCCACCTGCGATATCCCCGCCGGCCAGTTGATCCATGAAGCGCCCGTGATCGCCTACCCGACCGAGGACGACGTCCATATCGAACAGACGATCCTTGCTGACTATGTCTACCAGTACGGCAGTAACCACACCGCCATTCTACTAGGTTATGGCAGTTTGTTCAACCACTCTTATGAGCCCAACGCCACCTATGATATCAGTTTTGAGAAGCATACCTTTGATTTCTTTGCCTACCGGGACATCCAAGCAGGCGAGGAAGTGCTGATCAATTACAACGGCGATCCCGACTGCAAAGATCCATTATGGTTCATGGACGACTACGAGGAACCGCAGGAATAGCAGAAGCGTTGCAGGGCTGCAGCTTATCGTTCATGGCTGCGGCCTCTGCTTGCGCCGTATCATCTTTATCACAATGTCCGATCCTCGATATTAACGGTCAGCACGGTATACCCTATAGCCGTATTGTCTACCAACTGCACTGACCAATTGCGATCTTCCTCGTTATAAATTACCTCGAGCACCGAAGGCACTCGCATCTGGGCAACGTCAGGCATCTCCAGCACCTTCCGCACAGCTTGTGCACGGGTCAATTCTGCTCCCTTTGGCGCCTCGTCCTCCAGCAGCCGCACCGATGTGCCCATAGCTTGAACAGGATAGCTCAGGTTGACCCCTCCATCAAAAGCCACCTCAATCCGCTGACCGATCTCAACCTGATCACGGATGCCGGACAACCAGGCCGCATCATATCTCGTATTGCTCTCATCTTCTTCAGAAATCAGCCTGTCTGTGGAGGTGACCAGAACACCTTCACCTTCAATTTTGACCACGGTTCCCTGGATACCAAAAAATTTCTCATTGGCTTCAGATTCAGATTCGTATTCGAATTCGCCAGTTCCGCCGCAGCCAATGATCAGCAACATGGCAATAAATATTATGAAAGTGTATGACTTCAAAAAAGCACCTCCTGCCCTTACCTTAGACGAAAGAAGGTTGGGATAAGTTTCCGTCGGCAGCCTAACGACTTGCTTCCAGAATCGTTTTTTAGGATAAATTTGGTAAGTTGCGGTAAATGCGAATACGACCCAACGACCGCTTAGCGTCTGGCTCCCAGCTCATCTGCGGCTTCCTGGAGCACCTCGCCGATCTTGCGGCCGTGGATGACGTGATCTGCCAGCCTGTCCAGCGGCGTGGGCTCCTGATTGACGATGACCAGATGGGCGTCGTGCTCCTTGGCCAGTCTCGGCAGCCAGTTCGCCGGCGAGACGACGAGCGACGAGCCCAGGACGATGAAGAGCTCGGCTTGCCGTGCGGCCGACTCGGCTGCCCTCATCGCGCGGTCATCCAGCATCTCGCCGAACAAGACGACAGACGGACGGATGAAGCCGCCGCAATCGCATTCGGCCTGACCGGTGAGATAGCGCTGTTCCGGATAGACTTGCCGGCACGCTACGCAGTGCAGCGACCGGATCGTCCCGTGGATGGGGATTACTCCGGGATTGCCGGCTTGCTCATGCAGGCCGTCGGTGTTCTGCGTGATCACGGATTGTACCCGCCCTTGCCGGCCCCAATCGGTCAGGATCCCGTACCCCCTGTGCGGGGTTACCGACTGGAGCGCCTCGATCCGCCCCCGATAGAACTCGACGAAGGCCTGCGGGTTGTCGCGCATCGCTTCGATACTGGCAAGAGCCATAGGGTCTTTCCCCCACCACAGTCCTTGATTAGAACGGAAGTCCGGGACTCCGCTCTCTGTGCTCATCCCTGCCCCGGTGAAAATCACCGTGCGACGGGAAGCTTGCAATAGGCTTGCGATCATCAGGTCCCCCTCCTTCTTTATGAGTATTTTACAGCGTGTAATTATGGCTGTTCAAGAAGAGCTCCCACAAATGACAGCAAGCCCAGACCTCCTCTTAGGGCCTGGGCTTGCTTGGTTTGGGAGGAAGAGCTTTCCCAGGCCGTCAGGCCAGCACTTCTACCGTAAATCCGCCTGGCGCTGTGACATAGAACGTCCAGCCGTGGGACCGCTGGGGCGGCTCCACGTCGTAACCGTCTGCTTTTAAACGTTCGTTCAACTCATTGACCCTCGTTTCGCTTTCCTGGATGAAGCCAATATGGAACGTACCAGGGTACTGCACGGAGCTCCCCTTCATCAGCGTCAGCACCATACCGTCATCATCGAACAATGCTGCAAATCCATTGCCCCGGCTTCCACCGGGCTTTAGTCCGAAATAGGTTTGCAGAAAAGCCGATGCCGCATGCACGTCAGTCCCCGTAAGGTTAAGATGATTAATCTTCAACGCCAACAACTTCCTCTCTTCATGGGATACCCCCAGCCTATCACATTCATGCAAGTACCCGGGTTGACTGACTCTATCGCCACTATAAGAGTAGAAAGATTAGCACATTAATCGAAGGTTTTACTATCCAGATGGCTCTCCCGATCCCTGCACCGCTCCAAGCTGCGGCCGGAACAGCGGGTGCTCATACACCGGATGCAGCGCATGCGCCGCCTTGTCAAAGTAGCGGCCCTCCAGCAGGCCGACCAGCGTATTCGTCAAGGTTACTTCCACCGTATTGGCGCCCTCCCGCAGCATACCGCAGCTACCCTCCCATATGTAAGGCGTCCATGCCCGCACGCCGAGGGCATGACCGTTGAGGGCAACTCCGGCACAGTCGTGGAAGGCAGGATCGAGATCGGCGAAGGTTAGCCGGAACCGCTCGCTCTGCGGCAACTCCTCCTCCGCCAGGTCGAACGTGCGGCGGAAGACGAGCTCCCCGGCATAATACGGCAGCCCCGGATATGGACCTGCCTGCAGCTCGGCCCGCTCCGGCAGCGCTGTCATGACCGGGCGGTGAGGGGCTGCGAAGGCCACTCCGAACGGGCCGGTCAGGTATAGCGCATCCGTGACCCCTTCCCAGTCGCTGGAGACGTCCACCTCTACCGCCAGGCGGTTCTCGCCTTGGACCAGCATCCCGCTGACGTCACAGCTCTGGTTGCTGTTGTCATAGAACCGGACAGGAGCAAAATCTGCTGCAGTCAGCGCATGACCGTTCAGCAGGATGCGCCATGCGCCGCCGATCGCCCCGCGGTCCATCAGCAGCTCGCAGCGCTCCGGCAGTCGGTCCACCTCGAATACCGCTTCGTAGACCGCTCGCAGCGGATAAGCGATCGCCGTGCGCACCGGCGTACCGAAGGGCTGCTCAAAGCCCAGCGGCAGCGTCACGCCAGCCGCCACGGCATCGCCCAGCTGGTCGATGATGGTCTTGGCTTCCGCCCGGAAAGCTCCCCCTGGCAGAGCGTCTCCTTCCGGCGTACTCAAGGTGATGGCGAAGGAGTCGAAGCGAATCGCGTTGTCCCGCTTCGCCATGAACTCCCATGTCCCGGGTGCAGGCAGGACCAGCTCCGCCCGCGGCCCGCCAGCCCATCCCCGTATGTCCGCTCCGGCTTCTCCCGGCGCGATCAGGATGAGCTGCGACTGGTACGGGGCAAAGGTCAGCTGCAGCGAGAACGCCCCGCTGCCGTCAGCGCGCTGCTCCAGCTGCAGCTCCGTCAATTCGCCGTTCTCCAGACTCAGCGCATACGCGACAAGCGTGCCGGTCGCACTTGCAACCGTGCCGTCCATGACCAGCTCAGCCCGCACCTCACCGTCTTCCTGGTGGGATGCAAAGACCGCTCGCACATCCTCCGCGAGCTCCCGCTGCTGCACGAGCAGACTGCGCGCCGTGGATTGCAGCCGCACCGGCTCCGGCAACCCCTCATCGAGCAACTGCAGCAGGGTCTGGCGAACCTCCTCGCTCAGCTCTGCCCCGCTCGGCACAAAGTGAAGCCCAGGCTGCGCAGCCGAAGCGGACGAGCCGCCTGAACCCAGCCCTGACCCAGCGGCGACCGCGCCGTACTGCTGCCTGCTCAAGCCTGACTCTTCCGCACCTGCAGCAGCCGTATCCCCATGCTGCCCGCTTGCCTGCTTCTGCTCCGCATCGTCCCGGTCGGGATACTCCTGGCGCCCCATATCCCAGAATGCCGCCGCCGTCCCCTCATCAGGTGTTAGTCCAAAGGCCGCGCGCAGCTCCTGCGCCACCCGGTCGTCTCCCTCGATCGGCTCGTGCGGCAGCATGCCCAGCGCGATCACCTGCCCGCCGGCAGCGATGAAGCGGCTCAGCACATCCCAGGCCCGGGACTCCAGGTTAGCCAGCGGCGGCAGGAGGACCAGCTCGTAAGCGGCTTGACCGACCAGCAGCTTCCCGTCCTCCACGCCCCCTTGCTCCGCCAGGATCAGCGGGTCGAGGTGATCGTAGTCCCGGCGCGTCTGGATGAGTGTCTTGCACAGCTCGATCCAGTATCGTTTGTAAGCGGCCAGGCGGGCCTCGCCCGCCTCGTCAGTGCCGCTGTAGTCGTATTTGTGCAGCGGATTGGCCAGCATCGTCCACAGCGTCGTCACCGGATCCAGGATAGCGATACGGCGGATCGCCCGCCCTGTGCCCATCAGCTTGCTGATGCGGCCGGTATAGTCCCCGAGCTGCCGGAAATGCTGCCAGTACGGATTCTGATCAAACTGCGACGGCGGCGCGTCATGCTGGGTCATCCCGTCCAAGGTGTAGAAGAAGGCATGGAAGTTGTAAAAATTGATCCCCAGCGCCGCCATCCGGTCGATCATCCATCTGGCATCCTGCAGCGTCATCGACCAGCCGACGCTATGGAAGCACTCGATCAAGGCCCGTTCGCGCCCGTATTGTGCCGCGACCGAGCTGACCATCTTCGGATTGGCGCGCAGATCCGCCGTATACTTGTCCAGGATCCACTCCAGCGGGCGGCCGATCTTCTCATGCGCGCTGTCGCCTCCCGGTACATGGCTGTGGGCCTGGGTTGCCATCCGCATCGCCGGCACCTCGGTGACATATGCGAGGCCGTGCGCCTCGCACCAGGCGCTCACCGGCTGGTGGTACGACTCCTGCAGCAGTTCATGCAGCGTACGAAAATAATCATAGCGCACCCGGGAACCGGGAAGCGGCTCTCCATCCGTCTCCGGCAGCTTGTCCGCTCTCCGCCGCCAGCCCCGCTCCCTCGCCTATAGACAACGGCTCTCCGTCCGTGCGAGTCAGCGCCTGCAGGTGATCCTCGATCCGGTAGCCGTTGCGCGTCCAGAATGCCTCCGGCAGACGCGGCGACCACGGCAGCTTGCCGAGCGGAGCGATCTCATCCGTGAATATGCCTTTGATCGGATGGCCGAAATACTCGCCCAGCTCATCGGCATAGCGCTGATGCGTCAGGCGGATGAACGTCGCCATCGCCTCCTTGTGGCAAGGGTCGACGAAGGTACCGTAATATTTGAAGTCGTCGATCTCCTCCTCCAGGAAGACGTGAACCTCCCAGTCGCCCGGCGGCGGCGTCCACTGCAGCTTCTGCACCGTCTGATAGGTGAAGAAGCGCTTCTGATTGTACGAGGTCAGCCCGGTCTTCTGGAACACCGGCTGCACCTGGTCGTTGCCGATATACCGTCGCACGTCGACGGCCCGCTCCCGCCGGAACGCCACTGGCCCTCCGTGGCACAGCGCGGGCGCTCAGGATCCGGCCCCACGGCAGCTCCTGGGTGCAGGTCACCCCTCCCGCAGCCGGGATCACACGGTGCACCAGCATGCGCTGCTTGGCATCCGGATGCTCGAGTGTCACTGCGCCGCCGGCGATCCCGCTCGGATACGGATATTCATCGTAGAGCCAGACATCCAGGCCGCGCTCCCGGGCCGCCTCTGCCGCCACCCGCACCTTGGCGAACCAGGCGTCGGACAGATACGGCACATGCATGCCCTGACGGGCGCAGACGAAGAAGCCGCCTACGCCCTGCTCTGCCATCTCCTCTATCTGACGAACGATCTCCGTCTCTTCCAGATCCCCGTTCCAGAACCAGAACGGCTGGATGCGCCATGTCGCTTCCGCGACTGCAGCTGGCGGACCAGGTCGGTCACACCGCTTGGCAGGACGGTGCTGCCGGCCATTGCCGGCCGATGGCCCAGCTCTCCCGAAGCCGTCATCCGCCGATCGTCGCCAGTTGCCTTACTCCGATAACTCTCCATAGTGCTCCTCCTCATTTCACGGGATGGTCTTACGACGCACTGAGCCAATACCATCGCGGTCCAAATGGTTTCAGTTCCAGCAATTGCGTCACGCCGAAGCGCTCTTCGTCGGGCGGGCTGCCGTCAGCCGAGTAGACGAAGCCGGCCATATTGTCGATCATACCGCGGTAGGTGAAAAAAAACACCTGCAAGTTGTCGCCGATCTGATGGGCGACGATCTCGCCGCCGCCGCTCGAGAGATGACGGTATCCCTCCGGCAAGCGGATCAGCGATGGATTATAGTCGACATTGGGCTGGAGCTGTCCCTCCGCGATCATCTGGACGACCGCTTCCCGCTCCGCACGATGGGATCGGTGATCCAGCTGCAAGGATATCGCTGTGAACGGGACCACCAGCGCGAGCACGCCGGCCACGGCCTGCACTCCTAACGGAGCGAGCTTCTGACGACGCTTGCGGGATCCGGGGAGGATCAGATATACTAGCGCGGCTACACTTGAGCCCAAGAACACCGCGATTACCGCCAAGTTGACAAAAGGGGCAAATAACGGCGTCATCCAGTCCACCAGCTTCCAGTAGAAGATACGCATTAGCAGCAGCGCCATGGAGCTGCCTATGGCAAGCAACAGCATAACATTAAATAGAAAACTAGCATGCTGACGAAGGACACGGCGCCTTTCTTGATCGAGCTGCTCTTCCATCATACTGTCTCCTTTCCCCTTTACTCTGCTGTTGATCCAAACAAACCACCTCATTATGTTTAAAATCATCTTCCGCTCTAATCAGCATACTTCTTCTTCCAATGGAGAAGCCATAGGTCTGAGTGACCTTTTGGCATGCTGGACGTCGCACTCCATATGATCGTTCCTGAATTGAAATTCCATCGAGGTGCTGATATGATAACCTTAGGTAACGTAAACGTGCGCATTACGTGGAGTGACATGCTCCCACCACTTTAGAAGTGGTGGGAGCATGTCACATACTGGCGATATAAAGGGATGCTCATACGCCACAAGTCGTATGCCGCATGGTTGTTGGTGGAAGGGAGTTCAGATAATGGAGTCTAACGGTGATCAATTCAGTATTCCCCCCCTCCCGGGACTCACTGCGTTGCAATGCAGAGCTGTCCTAAAAACGCTAGTCGAGGCTTTAGCTCCAGCTTCGATTATTGTGTTTGGTTCTCTCGCCAAGGGCACGCATCGCGAAGACAGTGATTTGGATTTGGCTTACATTCCCAACGAACAAAAACCCGATGCGTATGAGCGATTCCGTATTGCTGCAAAGATTGCAGACGTGGTGCGGCGCGAAGTAGATCTGATTGATTTCGAGGAAGTCAGTCCAATTCTGCAGATTCAAGTCATCGAGAGCGGTCTGCTGCTCTACGACGGCTTTCCTAAGGTTAGACAAGAGCGATATATGCGTGCTCTAAAAGAATATGCCATGCTTAACGAAGAACGATCGGAAATTATTCGTAATCGCTTGGGGAGGAAAGAAACGTGAACCTCGACATTCTGCTGAACAAAACTGACGTCATTCACCGATGTCTTGCCCGAATCGATGAGGAATACGCCAATAATGAGGACAATCTGCACAACTTCACCAAGCAAGACTCTATCATTTTGAATCTCCAAAGATGCTGTGAAGCCAGTATTGACCTGGCTATGCATACTGTAGCAGAATTGCAGACTGGCATCCCCCAATCCAGTCGTGATGCTTTTGACCTTTTGTACAGGAATAACATCATTGCAGAGGACTTATCCCGTCGTTTGAAAGCCATGGTCGGTTTTCGCAACATTGCTGTCCATGACTATCAAGCCGTACGTCTAGAGATCCTGAAAGCAATTCTTGACAACCATTTGGTCGATTTCACGACGTTCACTTCCATTTTGAAAGAGTACGCAAACGCTAGACCGTGAATGCAGCTGTGGAGCGATTCGACACTGCAGACGAGAGTCGGGTCCATCTACATATATTCGTCAGCAGATCTTATAGTTTTCTAATGGTTGTCTGTTATGCTGTCCTCGGGGATACCCGTGAATCTGGTGTACCCCCATTACTATCATGAATATCAATAGGGGGGGCATGACAGATGAAGTTGAGCGTACGCGGAAAGCTGATGGGCACTTTCGGACTGATCCTGATCGTCATCGGCTTGATCAGCTGGAACAACCTGCAGAAGATGAATGATTTGACGAAGATGACCACGGAGATTACAGACAAATGGATGTGGGGAATAGACGCTATACAAGGGGTCCAGTACAATCTCGAGCATATGTTGTCCGTGTACTATCAGACCCTTTTGGAGACCGATCCCGCTGTCCTGGAAGAGTTAAACCAGGAGATCGAGACAACTGTGAGCGGGATCAGCTCCGGATTGGAAGACTACAGCACTTCCCTGGCCAATGCAGAGGACGAGGCGCTGTATACCAATCTGAACAACAATTGGATGCTATTCCTCAGCTCAATGGGCGGCACTGACGGGAATGCCGAGGCTACGGCGTCGACCTATGCGGAAGTGCAAGCGGGCGTAGAGTCCCTGGTCGTATTCAACCACGAAGGCGCCCAGGCGGCAGAGGCGCGTGCGGAAAGCGTATACCGCCAGAGCATGCAGCAATCCATTTTCGTATTAGCCGGGGCCTTTATATTGCTGCTTATTATCGGATTCTCAGTCACCCGCAGCATTTCGTTGCCGATCGAGGCCGCTTCCCGCCGACTCCGCGAGATCGCGGACGGGGACGTCAGCGGCGCCGACCTGCACGTCCGCAATCGGGATGAGATCGGCGCCATGATAGGTTCTCTCAACACGATGTCCGGCAACCTGCGGGCCAGTCTGCTCCGGATCAAGTCTGCGTCCGGGACGCTGTCCTCTTCTTCCCAACAGCAGCAGGCTATAGTAGAGCAAAATGCCGAGGCATCCAGGCACAGCGCCAGCTCCATCCAGGAAGTGGCCTCCGGCTCGGAGCAGCAGGCATCCAGCTCCAGCGAGTGCAGACGAGCTATGGATGAGATGGCTTCGGGGATCAATCAGATCGCCGAGACGACGCTCGAGTCCTCGGACATCTCGGCAGAGACATCCCGCCAGGCTGAATCCGGTGCGGCATCCATTACAAGCGTATCCACCAGAATCGACAGCATTAATCGGACATTTAGCGAAACGAATGAACGGATCAAGCTGCTCCAGACCCATTCCGTCAACATCGAACAGGTGTCCGGGATCATCCGGGATATCGCCGCCCAGACCAACCTGTTATCGCTTAACGCCGCGATCGAAGCCGCTCGTGCAGGGGAACACGGCAAAGGCTTCGCCGTTGTAGCGGGAGAGGTGCAAAAGCTGGCCGGACAGACTGCATTGGCAGTAGAAGAGATATCCAGCTTTATCGCGGGGATCCAGCAGGATACGAAGCTGGCCGCATCGGGCATGCAAGCAGGGATGCATGAGGTGCGCGAAGGGCAGCTGGCCGTCTCGGATGCGAAGGAAGCCTTCGACCGGATCGACCGATCGGCCAGGCAGCTGGCAGCCAAGATACAGGATGCCGCCTCTGCCGCCCAACAGATGGCAGCCAGCTCGGAGGAAGTCGCCGCCTCGGTGGCTACTATGGGCGACATCGCCGCCCAGACCTCAGAGCTCGTCCAGAACGTCGCAGCCTCCACAGAGCAGCAACTGGCATCCACGGAAGAGATGACAGCTTCTTCGCAGCTGCTTGCTCAGCTCGCCAGGGAACTCGATGAGGTCGTACTCCAGTTCCGTCTGGAACACTGATCATCTCCCTCACAACCAAGCACACCCTCCGCTAAGGAAGGGTGTGCTGTTTGCATCTGCAGGCTACAACCCGCTCAAAATATCGACGTTCAAGAAGTTGCCGTTGCCTCTGGCGCTGTCATAGCCCAGCTGGATCGTGTTGGAGCCGGCGTTGAGCGGCACCGCGAGGGTAACCGTGTTCCAGCTGCCCCAGCCGGAGGTGCCGCTGAAGCTCAGGTTATTCGCCACATAGACCCCGTTGACACGAACATACCGCGATGCATTGCCCGCTCCGGCGGCATACCGGAACGTGATGGTGCGGGTGCCGGCCGTATTCTGGTTCACATAGAAATCCAGCGATGTGCCGTTTGTATTCCATCCGGCGACGTAACCGCGGCCCGTATAGCCTCCCTGTGTGCTTTCATTGATCATGCCGCCGCCGCCCACCAGCGTACGGCGGGCATTCTCCGCCTCATAGGCGCCGTTGCCGGCGATATAGCCGGTGTAGTTGTCCGGCGGTGTCAGCTGCAGGATCGAGGCGCCAGCGGCTGCAGCCAGACTCTGGACATAGCTTGGTCCTGTCGGCCGGAGCCAGTCGCTGCCGATGATGTTGTCGCTGGCGCGGCGGTGGTTCCACGCCTGGGTAGCGTTTTGCTGCAGGAAGTTCAGGTACTGCGACTGGCCGCCGATCACCCGCAGCCGGTTCAGGTTGCGTGCGAAGATCATTTTGAAGCCGGCGGCGTCATTTTCGCCTTCGTACATGAGCGTCTGCGCCGAGACCAGGTTGTTGATCGCATACGTCGCCGCCGTGTTGGCTTCCGTGATGTAGGCGCTGTTGCCAGTCACTTCGTAGAGAGATACGGCCGCCCCCAGATAGTTGCCGTAGTTGTACGTGAAGTCCCAGTCGATGACCGTCCCCGCCCCGGGTCCTTCCAGGTGATCATTGATCTTGCTGCCGGAGACGAGCTTGGTCTTCACCCAGTTGTAGATCTGCGTCGCCTTCGTCAGGTAGGCGTTGTCGCCGGTCGCCTGATACAGCTTCACAGCAGTCATGACCATCGGGGCGTTGGTAGCGACATTTTTCTGGGCGTTGGAGGAGACGCTGGGATCATGAGCATCGCGCCGCCACCAGATGCCGCCGTCGTAATGGTCGGTATCCCACTCCTCATAGATTCTGTCGAACAGAAACGAGCCGCGGTTGCGGTATTCCGCCGTCCCGGTCAGCTCATAGGCCCGCAGACTGGCGAGCGCCCACCAGCCCAGATCGTCGTTGAATTCATTAACCATCATATCCGGATATTTGGCATTGAACCCCTCGTAGACGTCATCGATCAACGTCCGGTAGGCCGGATCGCCTGTCCGCTCGTAGGCGTCCATCACCGTCTCCCACAGTTGTGCCCCCCACCAGAAGTCGGTATAGAGGCCGCCGTCCGGGCCGTGCGCATGCTCCGGGTGGATCAGGTGATCGCTATTGGTATAGAAGTATTTGGCCACAGGATCGTAGAAGACATCGATAAATGCCGCCATCGCATCCTGAGCGTTGGCCGCTGTGAAGGCCTCGGCCTTGCGGCTGCCGTGCGGGCCGAGCAGAGACAGGACAAGCAGACAAGCAACTGCCAGGGTCAATCGTTTTCTCCAGACAATCATGAATACACCTCTCTCCAAAAGATAGTTATCCTTGGCTTGTGTCCTTCTCATGATGTGTGGTGATGCAGGCGAGCGCTTCGAGCAGCATGATGCCGCTCAGCTGCACGCTGAGCTGGACGGGACCGGCCGGACGCTTCTCCCAGGAAGGACCGACGATGCCCGTCTCGGGATCCAATCCCGAAGACCAGAGTGTCTCGCCGTTGCGCAGCAGGATCTGCCGCCACTCGGACGCTTCTTCCGTTTGCAGCATGCGGGTCACATACCTGACCAGGATGCCTTTGAACAAGCCGGTATCGTCGATCCCTTCATCCGGCAGCATCCCCGTCTGCGGATGGACGTAACGCGCTCGCGCCGCTGTCGCCGTCTGGCGGGCCTCCGCGAGATATCTCGCTTCTTCCGTACACGTATAGAGCTCCAGTCCCGCGCCGATCATGACGCCCTGACAATACGTAAACGTCCAGTCCTTGTCGATCTGGCCGTCTCCCAGACGATTGATGCCGTCCCAGACGAAGCCGGTCTGCGGATCGACCAGATGCTCCCGGTTCCAGGCGTAGATACGGCGGGCCCAGGCGAGATCCTCGGGATCGCCGAACCGTCGATGCAGACGGGCAGCCAGGATCGCCGCAGGCGCATTGGCTGGCGTATTCTTGTAGTCCAGCTGATCCTTCTTCCACGCCATGCCGCCGCCCATATGGCTGTTCCAGGCTGTGCGGATGTCGGTCCACAGCGTGCTCACCCGCTCGCGGTACAGGGCGTCGCCGGTGGCGTCATAGACCCGCAGCAGGGCCAGGGCGAGCCATTCCATGTCATCGTAATAATTGTGCAGGAAGGTATCGCCATTGATCCGGTGCAGGTTCTGCGCCAGGGAATGGATACGGTCCAGGTACTTGCGGTCCTGCGACCGCTCATAGCCGTCCATCCAGACGTCGATCACATGCGCCTGCCACCAATAGTAGAAATTCTCGCCTGGCACCGCAGCCTCTGCCGGATGCCACTGCGCCAGGATGCCGCTGCGCTCGTCGCGATAGTTGGCATACAATCGTTCCTGCAGCCACTCCGCCCGCTCCGGCCAGCGTTCCGCACCGCCCCTCACCTCCTCTCCAGCAGAGCCGCCGTCTCCAGCAGGATGACACCGCTGAGCTGCGTGCTGAGCTCGATATCGCCTGCCGGCCGCTCGTCCCAGGCGCCGCCGAACAGCGCAGCGCCGCCGCGGCCCTGCTCCCACAGCGTCCGGGCATTGGCGAACAGCACCTCGGCGGCATCCGTCTCGGCGTCAGGCAGCAGCGCCAGCTGGCCGGCGTACCGGGCGAAGATGCCCTTGAACAAGCCGCCGTCCCCCGTCCCCTCCGGCGGGAACAGCCCGTCATCGGGCCGGGCGATCTCGGCGATCGCCGCCTGCCACGTCCGCTCGGCATCCGCCTTGTACTGCAGATCGCCGGTCAGACGGTACAGCTCCACCGCAGCGCCGATGTAGACGCCCTGGCAGTAGGTGAATTTCCAATCCTTGTCGATCCCGCCGTCCTGCAGCCGGTTCATGCCGTCCCAGACGAAGCCGGTCTGCGGATCGACCAGCGCCTCACGCAGCCAGTGATAGATCTTCTTGGCCCAGGCCAGATCCTCCGGGTCGCCGAAGGCGTCGTACAAGCGCGCCGCCAGGATCGCCGCAGGCGCGTTGGCCGGCGTATTCTTATAGTCCAGCTGCGTCTTCTGCCAGGCGATGCCGCCTCCCATATGGTCGTTCCAGCCCGTCTGGATATCGTCCCAGAGCAGCAGCGCCGCCGCCTTGTAGCGCTCCTCGCCGGTCGCCCGGTAGGCACGCAGCCAGCCGATCGCCATCCATTCCATATCGTCGTACAGCTTGTTCGGCCAGGCCCCGCCGTTGCGCGCCAGCAGTCCCTCGTAGAGCTGACTCAGCCTGTCCTTGTAGTACTGTTCGCCCGTTCGCTCCAGTCCATCCGTCAGCGCTTCGACGGCATGCGCCATCCACCAGTAGTGGAAGATCGTGTTGCAATCTCCGCCCGGACATGGCGTCTGGATGTTGTACATGCGGATCGACGGGTTCCAGTATTCGCGCTCGAGCACCTGCTGGGCCTCATCCGCCCTGCTCTGCCAAGTGACTGCGAGAGTCTCGTGTGTTGCTTCATTCATCGTCGTGTCTCCTTCCCACGGTGTGTGCCGGCTATCCCTTGACGCCGCTAAATGCTATACCTTGGACAAAATAACGCTGCAGCATCAGGAACAGCAGCAGGATCGGCGCGATCGCCACCAGCGCTCCGGCCATCATCGGGCCGAAGTCGGTCTGATAGTTGTAAGAGAACGCCTGCAGCCCCATCTGGATCGTATGCTTATCCGGATCGTTCAGGACGATCATCGGCCACAGGAAGCTGTTCCACCCCGCCTGGAAAGTGAAGATGCCCAGTGTCGCCAGGGCCGGCGCCGTCAGCGGCAGATAGATCCGCCAGAAGATGCGGAACTCGCCTGCCCCCTCGATCCGCGCCATCTCCAGCATGTCGCTCGGCAGAGAGATGAAGAACTGCCTCATGAAGAATACGGCAAATGAGCCCGACGCTCCCGGCAGGATGACGCCCCAGATCGTGTTCATCAGGCCGAAGCCACCCTCGCCCAGCAGATTGTTGCCGCCAAGCAGCGGAAAATGCTGCAGCACGTACACGCTCGGGATCATCGTAACGATGCCGGGGATCATCATCGCCGCCAGCAGGATGCGGAACAGCGGCTGATTGAGCCGGAACTTCAGCTTGGCGAACGCATAGCCGCTCAGGGAGCCGAAGAACAGGTTGAATGCAACCCCCAGCGAAGCGAGGACAAAGGAGTTCCAGAAATACAGCCCGAACGGCACGGTCGTAAACGCCGTGACAAAGTGGTCGAAGGTGATCGTCGTCGGGATCCACTGGATCGGGATCGTGAAGATCTCCTCATTCGGCTTGATGGCGGTCAGCAGGCTCCAGTAGAACGGCAAAAACATAACAATGGCTAGGATCGAGCTAAAAAGATAGGGTATTCGGATTTAATAGTGGAAAAGGGCTTATAGTTCGCCCTTCTCCAATTTCTCAATTAAGGTGGAAATGTCGACACCAAGAAGCTCGCCACGCTCACGTTCACGAACAACGCCAACGGGGAACATTTTCTCGAACATCGGATAGTTGTAGTCTCGAAGTTCGTAGTCATCCAAACGTTTCTGATACTTGGGTTTACGTTCCTTTTGAAGTCCTTCTGTAAAGAGTATTTTGGCTCGTAAAGCTTCGAAGGAGTAGCCCCTTCCTAAACGGTTTGTGACACGTATAAGGCTGTTCAGAGACTCCGTATAGGCGTTTGTAATGCGATGGTCGAAGTAGTTGAATATCTCTTCTTCCCAATTCGCCATAGCCTTTGTAAGAGGCTCAAAAGCGGATTGCAGTTCCTTTGGTATCTTGGCTTTCCAATCGTGGTATCTGAGGTACGCTTTCTGTCTGCTGTCGGTATCCCAAATATCGAAAAATGATTCCTTCAAGTCATAAGCAATACCGAGAGAGGGGTGATTCTTCGTCCATAGGTCAAGCGTTATCTTATCCATTTCCGTAAGCTCTTTATGGCGTTTCAAGAGGATAAAGCGGTCGTGCATAAGCCCGCGCCGTTCCTTCGGTGATAAGCCTTCTCTAAGCTGTTTGCGGATGGATTCTAAGGCTTGATTCGCCATACGGACAACGTGAAACTTATCGACGATGATAGTCGCCTTGGGCAGTACAGCTTTCACAGCGTCCTTATACGGTCGCCACATATCCATTGTGACGTATTGTATTCGTCCTCTGTTTGGAAGGCGTGAGAGGTAGCTTACAACCGTTTCCTTATTGCGATTGGGTAGAACGTCTAACAAGGTACGTTCCTCGATGTTGGTTAAAACGCATCTTGGCTTGATAATGTGAATTTCGTCTATTCCAAGCCAATTAGGTGTTTCAAATCGAAGCGTCTCTTCCAGGCGATTGATGTAATCACGAAAGATGTTCCGTATCGTCTTTTCGTTCAGCCCGACATCTTCTGAAATACTGACAAACGTGCGTTTAAGACTTTGCTTCTCGACGTAAGACAATAACCGTTTGGTGCAGTTTCGCTTCTCGTCTATGGTGTGTTCTAATCGTTCCCAAAAAGTTTGATTACATTCACGGCATTTATATCGCTGACGCTTTACAAGAAGCCCTACACGTTTTCCATGAATAGGCAGATCCATACAAAGATGGTCTCTGTTATCATGCTTATACAGATTTGCCACGCATCCACAATGTGGACAAAAAGAAGGTGGAGAGGCTGTCTCCACCTGGATCAGAAAGTCATGTTCATTTTCAGCAAATTGTTTGATATTGAAGTGGGGGAGGTTTAGAATCTCCATTGTGTCACCTTCTACATCTAGTAAGTTAGCTCTTTAAATACTAATCGTTTCTCGTATAACAGATTTTAAACTAATTGAATAATCGTTCTATTCATCTAGGAAACAACCGTTTGATTGAGGGCTTTACTTTTTGATAACGGTAAATCTTGCGTATAAGGCATATCGTAGGCAAGAGCTGTTTCAGCTTTCGCCAATTCTTTCCCCAGATATGCTGCGTGATCCAAACGAGAAAGCAAACCGCGCTTGATTGCTGTATTTGCAATATCACTGGCTAGTTTTCCTTCAATAACTTCATTCAGAGTCCCATCCAGGATGTAATGTTCACACCTAATTGATTTCTTATTTCGATCAAGAATAACTAGGAAAAATCCCTCTGGGTCATGAACCCACTCATCATTTTTAAGACGTTCTGCTTTCACTATTTTGGGTTCTTGAATTATCGGAAGAAGCATTACTGGGTCCCCATTTGGCTTGCCCTCATAAGCACGAACTACCTGATGCAATCGTTCGACATCTCGTGTTCCAATTTCATCAACGATTTTCACTCGTTGGCGAAAAATTTCGATCTCTTTCAAGGTAATATTCTTGAGCACCGGGCGAGGTCCAACTGCGCCTATAATCCGATACTTATCGTCTATCCCATTTTCTTTTAATGACAAAATGGCTTGCCCTGCTTGATGACCACGAGAGTCGCGCCCACATAGTATTAAGTGTGAAATATTGGGATTCGCGGTAACATTTCGAATCAAGCGTTCTATTCCTAGATTTTCTGTCGATAAGGTACCAACAATAGATATATGATTTAGTAATCCGGAACCTTGTATTTCGGACGGGAGATCTGTATCGGCTAAAGTACATATTGCAACAAAAGATGTATCATTTCCGACTAGATAATTTCCTTCTGCTATTGGCCATTTTTGTTCCTGCTGGGTCGAGGGGGAGGCCACATTGCTATCGTTGGGATCCACTGTTCCACAAACGGATTGTTTCTGAACTTCGGTTTTAAGTTCACAGCTGCAATTTGAGGGGTGCGTATTCTTCGATTTATTTTCATCACAACCACATGCTGTATTATTTACTTGTGGTTCACCTTCGCACGAATCGTCATCACACCCACACGCAGTACTGTTTACTTGGGGTTGACTTCCGCATGCATTGTCATTACAGCCACATGCAGCTCCATTGATTTCAATTTCATTCGATCCATTAATCAATGAACTAAAATGATTGTACGGCTTAATTGGGAAACAAACTTCACACCCAAGACAGTTATGTCTAACTTTGTTCCCTTCGTCAACCCACTGTTTTAAATCCAGTTGAACTTCTTTTGCAATCGGTTTATCTATATCTTCTAGATCTTGCTCAACGGCTGTCATCACGTCAAGTACACATTCACATCCTACACATTTAGGGATCTTTCGTATTGTGTCTAATTGTTTATGAATGCTTTTAATGCCTTCTGTTATGCCCATCATCAACTCTCCTTGTATGCTAATCAATTATTTTTGATTAGAATGCCAATCCATAGGTAAATCCTCACCAATGATAAAAAATTTCATCACTCGTTACCTATGGCATTGGCTTTATTCATCTGATACTTCCGGAGAACCATCGCATTTGCAATAACAACCAAGGCGCTTCCTTCGCTAAGAAGCAAACCTGTAGTCAGGCTCATCACTCCGGTCAAGGCTGTAACAATAAGGAGGGCTACAAGAGCTAATGAAAACCCGATATTTTGATGTATTTTCGCAACGGTCTTACGGCTAAGTTTGATCAGATAAACCAGTTGATCCAAATTATCCTGCATCAATGCGATATCAGCCGTTTCCAAAGCAACGTCTGTCCCTTGGACTCCCATCGCGATCCCCACATCGGCCTGAGCCAGTGCAGGCGCATCGTTTACACCGTCACCCACCATCGCAACAAGACCGTACTTCTTTTGCAGTTCTTTAATCGCTGTAATTTTATCTTCCGGCAGTAATTCTGCCCGTACCTCATCCACGCCAAGTTCCCGGCCAATGGCTTCACCAGTAAGCCGGTTATCGCCCGTAAGCATGACGATTCGTTTTACACCGGTAGTTTTCAGACGTTGAATCGCTTGTTTTGCGTTTTCTTTCGGTCGATCCGCTATCGCGATTAATCCAAGTACAAGATCAGCAGTTCCCAAAAGCGTGACGGTCTTTCCTTGTCCTTGAAGTGTTTCAATTTGTTTTAATTGATCTTGATTCAGTTTTACATTCAATTCGCTGAACAACCGGGGACTGCCGATATAGTATGTGGTTCTATTTATGCTGCCTTTAGCTCCCCGTCCGGTTAATGTGTCGAACTCTTCAACACCTGGAAGATTTATGTTTCTTTTTGAAGCTTCTTGAAGAATTGCCTCAGCCAAAGGGTGTTCAGAAAGTTTTTCAAGCGCACCGGCAATTCCCAGCAGTTTTTCTTTTGATAAATCGGAGACAGATACAATATCCGTTACCGAAGGCTTTCCGACGGTTAATGTACCCGTTTTATCAAATGCGACCACTTGGATGTGACTGGCCGTTTCCATATAGCTGCCGCCTTTTACCATAACCCCGTTTCGCGCCGCATTTCCTACACCAGTTACGACAGCTACTGGAACTGAAAGCACTAGAGAACAGGAGCATGAAACAACCAATACGATTAACGCTCTATATAGCCACGTGTCAAACGGTTGGCCAAAGAAAAGGGTTGGTATAACAACCATTAAAACGGCGATCACGAACATGATCGGCGTGTAGACTTCACCAAAGCGTTCACTGAAACGTTGTGCTTTTCCTTTATCTCCTTGTGCATTTGCCACTAATTCAATGATTTTTGACAAGGTGGTATCCTGCGCCAATTTCGTCACTTCAATTTCCAAAGCACCGCGGCCATTCATTGTGGAAGCATATACTTCATCGCCTGATATTTTTGCAACCGGAATGGATTCTCCTGTGATTGTCGATTGATCCGCTGTAGACGTACCGCTTACAACAACCCCATCTACTGGTATTTTCTCCCCTGGTCGGATCAGAACCCGATCGCCAATCTCGACTTCATCGGCTAGTATGCGAACTTCGCGGCCTTCCCGTAAAACGGTTGCTTCCCGGGGTGCCAGTTCCACAAGCGCTCGGACGGAATCCCTGGCTTTATTTACTGCATAAGCGTCCAACACTTCACCTAAGGAGAAGATGACCACAAGACCTGCGGCTTCTTCCCACAATCCCAGATAGATGGCCCCGATAACTCCGACAATAAGCAGAGTATTTATGGAAAGTTTTCTCCTTCTCAAGTCCATCCATGCACTCTTGGCTGGGTAAATACCCCCAATAATAATTGCAACACCATACAATGCAACAGCCCATATTTCCGGTAAACCTAGGAAAAGTTCTGAGATTAATGTAAAGACTGTTGTGATCCCTGAAATAATCAGCAATACCGTTCTTGGTTGTTTCCACCATTTTGACTTACTCATGTTGAGCCCTCCCTTTATCATTGTCTAATTTCAAGTCAAATCACTATTCATCAATTTTTTTGATTAGGAATTTATGTTTAATCAACTTTCCCTTTCTCCTAGGAAAATAAGCTTTCAATTATAACTGCAAGCCAAGTTTTTGATTACGCCAGGTAATCGCATATATATTAGGATCTCGGATCAATTTATTATTTAACGACTGGATGTCCGATTTTCTTTAAATTTTCCTCGATTTTTTCACGGGGCAATTGAGAATCATCATATGTGACGGTTAATTTCTCAGCAATAAAGTTTACCTCTGCTTTCTCAACCCCGTTTAGCTTCGCTACCGTTTTTTCGATATCCTTTGCACAGGAAGGACAATCCATACCACTTACTCGAAGAACTTCTTTCTTCATTTATTCCATTCCTCCTTAATTAAAGGTGTTTATCAACTTTTTTTGATTTGAATAACATAAGTAATTCCAATTTCATTCTAAAAGGCAAAAGATTACCTGGCATAACCAAAAACTTAATAATGCAGTAACAGTTGAACGGGTTTCATGAGTAACCGGGACATCGTAAGTTGTTAATCTAAGAATCCCCAATACAAGTCAGAGTATTATGACATCAAAAAAAATTGATGTGAATCTTAAAATAAAAAGCCAGCACCGAAACACTCGCTTTTTATCATTGGGACAAGGCATGAACCTGTTCCAATATTTTAGGATTTCGAAGGCTGTAATGACTCCATGAACCGTGGATTTCGCGATCGATAACTCCAGCGTCAAGCAATATTTTAAGGTGATACGATACTTTGGACTGGCTCAGGTCCAATAATTCTTCAAACTCACAGGTGCACAAATCAGATTGCTTTGAAAGCAAGTAAACCATTTTTAAACGAATTGGATCACTAAAAGCCTTTGTCACAGAAGCTATTCTTTGAATTGCCTCTTCTTGTGGAAGGGGCACATCACCTCGACGGACTCTTGGAATATCCGTTATGCATTGATCCAAGGCCCACACCCCCTAATCAATTTTTTTTGATATGTTTATGAATCCATAATACTCCTGTCGAAAACATAAGTCAACTCCGTCCTTGACCTCTAGTATATTCTTTATGCTTGCTGCATATAGAGGAAACCATCCGAAATGGAGATGTAAAATAATCACAGTTACTAATTGCAGTAACACAATCTAGCGCAAAAAAAAGTACGTTGATTTCAACTATTTAATCCGATTTTATACTTTAATATCTGTGCTTAACTTTTCACCATAAAATCCGAATAGCCAAAAGATAAAAGAGCGTCCGCCGCAGCGCCCTGCCCCCGGTTAAGCGTCCGGTTGCTTCCATTTGGATTCCACCTCCTATATCACCGACTCTTCCGCTTTGGTGATCCTCATGTTGATCATCGAGAAGATGAGGATGGCCATCGCGAGTACAAATGCCTGTGCGGAGGCATAGCCCATCTGCAGCTGGTTAAAGCCTTGCTGGTAGATCAGATAAACCGGTGTCTTCGTCACATTGGCCGGGCCGCCCTGGGTGAGAACAAACGCCTGGTCGAACAACTGCAGCGCCCCGATGATCGCCATCGTGCTGACGAGAAACGTCGTCGGCCGCAGCTGCGGCCAGGTGATATACCTCACCATATCCCACCGGTTCGCGCCGTCCAGCCGCGCCGATTCGTACAGATGACCCGGCACGCCCTGCAGGCCTGCCAGATAGATGATCATATTGGCGCCGACCGACTGCCAGAGTGTGACGAGGACGATCGCCAGCATCGCCGTCTCCGTCTGCGCGACCCACGCCGGACCGACGATGCCGACGTAAGACAGCAGCCCGTTGACCAGGCCGAACTCCGGGTGGAGCAGCCACAGCCATACGGTCGCAGCTGCGACCGCCGAGGTCAGTGTGGGCAGATAATACAAGGTGCGGAACAGCTTGACCCCGCGCCAGGCATGATTGACGAGCAGCCCCAGGCCGAACGACAGGACGATGTTGAGCGGCACGAAGATCACCGCATATAACAGCACATTGCGGAAGGTCAGCCAGAGCAGGCTGTCGTCCCACAGTCTGCGGTAGTTGTCCAGACCGACCCAGTCCATCCGGCTGAGCACGTCATAGTTGGTAAAGCTGAGATACAAGGCCATCACAACAGGGATGACCATAAATACGATGAACAACAGCATGGTCGGCGTGATGAACAAATACGCGGTTCTCGCCTGATGACGCTCCAGCTTGTTGATCGCTGACATCGCTAACCCTCCTCATCTCGCACGCGCCTACCCGGCAAGTCATCCCCGGCTGCCGGGCCAAGCTTGAGCCGGCTGCCGGGGACGGATGGCGCTTATGATGGCGCTTATGCTACTCGACGACTTCGTTGTCCTTCAGCAGCTTGTCGCCCTGGGTCTGCGACTTGGCCAGCGTATCCTCGGCGCTCTGCTTGTTCTGGATGAACAGCTCCAGATTCGGGATCAGACCATCCACCTCCATGACCGAGTAGCCAGGGTGCTGCGGACGGATCTTGGCGAACTCGAGCGTCTCCAGGAACGGCTGCCACTGCGGGTCATCCGCGAAGAACGGATCCTCGAGGGCCGGCTTGTAGCCCGGCAGGTTGAGCGAGGTTTGCGCCCAGAGCATCGCATTGTCTTTGTTGGCCAGCCACCACTTGATGAACTCCCAGGCTTCGTCCTTGTTCTTGGAGCCTTCGGGGATGACGAGGCCGAAGCCGCCCATGACGCTGGCCTGGTCGCCATTCGGACCAGCTGGCGGCGGTACGACGCCGAAGTCCAGCTCGCTGCCGTATTTCTG
Organism: Paenibacillus jepli; assembly: GCF_047238105.1. Taxonomy (NCBI): domain Bacteria; kingdom Bacillati; phylum Bacillota; class Bacilli; order Caryophanales; family Paenibacillaceae; genus Paenibacillus; species Paenibacillus jepli. The sequence goes on along the minus strand of NZ_JBDFMD010000001.1, from coordinate 4,141,487 downwards.
ATACGTGCTCAGCATCCATGGACCGGTGAAATGCATCGCCAGCCTGCCGGTTACGAAGGCGTCCGTGCCTTCGCCGAGTCCCTGTTCAAAGCCGATCCGATACACTTTATCCTGATTCATCAGCCGATCCCAGAACGACAGCACCTCCAGGCCCTGCTCATTGTTGAAGTTGGTCTTGCCGTCCTCGGTCAGCATCTGGCCGCCCGCCTGCTGGAGATACATGCTGAACAGTCCCGGATCGCTCATCGAGAAGCCAGCCACCTCCAGCCGGTCGCCGTTCCACTTGGTCAGCGTCTTGGCCGCATCTGCGAGTTCTTCCCATGTCGTCGGCGGCTCCAGTCCAGCCTCTTCCAGCATCGTCTTGTTGTAGAACAGCGCCCGCGCATCGACCGTGAGCGGCAGGCCGTAGAGCTTATCGTCATAGGTCAGCTCTTTGAGCGACTCCTCAAAGTAGTTGTCGCGCTCGATGCCATCGCGGGCCATCAGCTCGTCGATCGGGTGCAGGACGTTCTTGGGTGCATAAAGCGATGTCCGCCAGCGGTCCCAGAACAGGATGTCCGGCGAGCCGCCCGAGGTCGCGGAAGTCAGGAACTTGGTGATCATATCCTGCTGCAGCACGTACTTCACGCGGATGCGGTCCTGGGATTCGTTGAAGGCGTTCGCCATCGTCTCGAACTGGACCTGGCCTTCACCGCCCCAGTCTCCCCAGAACGTCAGCTCGACCGGATTGCCGCTGGCTTCACCGCCGCTTTCACCGGTATTGGTGCCGCCTTCGCTTGCTCCCCCACCGCTGTTGCCGCTGCATCCAACGATCATGGCCGCTGTCAGAAGCGTAGCCGTCAAGCTCATCCATCTCTTTTTCATGTGTGTTGCCTCCCTTTTTTTATATGCGAACCTTGTAGCCTAACTGCAGCAGGACCAGCTCGCAGTACATCATATTGGCCCAGGAGAACCATTCCCGCGTGTAACGTGCCGGATCATCGGCATGGAAGCCCTCGTGCATCATCCCGGTGCCGGCGTCCGTCCGCTCCAGCAGCTCCAGGATGCGCTCCCGCTCGGCGGGGTCCGCTGAGGTCAGCCCCTGCATCGCCAGCGCGATCGGCCAGATGTAGCGGTCCGGCGTGTGTGGACTGCCAATCCCCGATGCCGCTTCCCCCTCGTAGTAATACGGATTGTCGTTGCTCAGCAGGAAAGCGCGGGTGCGCTGATAGAGCGCGTCATCCTCCGTGGCGTAGCCGAGATACGGGATCGAGAGCAGGCTCGGCACATTGGCGTCATCCATCAGATGGTGATGGTCCAGGCCATCGGTCTCGTAGGCGTAGATGAGCCCGTGGACGGGATGCTCTACGACGGCATGCGCGCGGATGCCGGCTTCGATCTCTGCTGCTAGTGCAGCGGCTTCGCCGGCTAGCTCCGGATCGCCCCAGATTGTCGTCGCGATCTCCGACACATAGCCGAGCACGACGACGGCGAACATATTGGACGGCACGAGATAACCGTACGTACAGGCGTCATCGCTCGGCCGGAAGCCCGACCAGGTCATGCCGGTGTAAGCGGTCTCGCTGCCCCTGCCCTCGCGGACGAGCGTGTCGGTCGGTGGGCAGTTCAGCCGCTCGAACCGGTACGGGGACCCGGTCTCGTGATGCTGCTCCGTCCGCCACAGCTGCAGGATCGTCTCGACGCCCTGCCGGAACGTGGCGTTGAAGTGCGCATGCCGGCTCGTGTTCTTCCAGAGCAGGTAGCCAAGCTGGATCGGATAGCAGAGGGAATCGATCTCATACTTCCGCTCCCATACGAGCGGGCCGCTATCCGTCAGGTCGTCCTGATGGCCATGGCCGTTGGCGGACCGATTGAATGCGTTTGCATAAGGGTCGGCAAGGATCATCCGGAACTGCCGTTCCACCAGCCCCTGGATCATCTCAGCGACCTCTTCGTCCTCGCCTGCTGCGATCAGATAGGTGCGGACCTGAGCAGTCGAGTCGCGCAGCCACATCGCCGGGATGTCTCCCGTGATGACGAATGTCGTACCGTCATCCTCTCTGGCGATCGTCGTGTTCCACGTATTGGCGAAGCAGGCTTCGAACATCGCGGCCCGCCTGGCCCCTGCCGGCAGCCGTTCCCTTACAGTGTCGATTAGATGGGATAGGCCGGTCGGCAATGGTTGTTGTGTCATTGGCAATGTACTCCACCGTCCATTTGAGTAATAGTTAACGCTTACACGAGTTAGTATATTGGCATATTAACCTAATGTCAATATTTATTTTTTGGTGAAAGTTGTAAGCTAATATAACATATTATCTACCAAAACAAACTTAGCTGGAAACAGGATGGATTGGACAGACACAACGGGCGACCTCGGATCCCCTTAACGACGCCTCTCGCGCCCCCGGACCTTGTTCACAATCCTCCCTGCGCCAAGCTGGCGGCGGTTGCCCGCACCGCACACTCCAACGAACCTTTTCTCCCTTACAGCTCCTCTACCGGCCCCGCCGCACGATCCGTTTTGTGCTGGTTTATGCATACTTAGAAGCAAAAAAAGGCCTCCCGCAGGAAGCCTTTATATGGGAAAGCCAAGTGTTAGGCCCGCGCCGGCCCCGTCGACTCGCCGAGGATGAGCTCGGCCTCAAGCTGCGTCTTATTGGGCACCGCGTCGCCTTTCATGATGCGCAAGACGTTCTCGACTGCCAGGCGGCCGATCTGCTCCTCGCTCTGGCGGATGTGCGTGAAGGCGTAGCCTCCGCCCAGCCACGTCGCAGGCGAATCAAAGCAGACGATGGAGTAGTCCTCCGGGATGCGGCGGCCCAGCCGTTCGATAGCTACCTTTGCGAGCAGCGCGATATTGTATTCCACGGCGAACACGGCGGTAATCTCCGGGCGCTGCTGCAGATGCTCCATGATGATGGCGATATCCCGTTCGATATTGTCTTCGTTGAAGGAATCGGGCAGCGTGGACGTGATATTGCTGACCCACAGGCTCCGGTCGACGATGACTCCCTGCTCGGCATGCGCCTGGATGAACCCTTCGATGCGCTCTTCGACCGCTGTCGTGTCCATGGGCGGAGGCGAGAGAAAGGCGATGTGGCGGTGTCCCAGACCAAACAAGTACTCTGTTGCTTCTCTGGCGGCAGCCGCGTGCGCGGTGGCGATCGAGGCAGCAGCGACACCCTTGAGATGGCGGTCGACAAGCACCAGCGGGAACCGCTCGATGACCAGCTTCAAGATCTCGGCATTGAAGTACTCGCCCTGCGCCGGGAAGATGATCAGGCCGTCCACCCCCAGCTTGAGCAGCTTCTGGATCGACTCCTCCTCATTCTCCGGGATGCCGAACGAGCGACGCAGCACCAGAAAGCAATCATGGGAGCGAGCGGCCTCCTCCATCCCATAGATGAGGCCGGTGCCGTAGCTGTTGCCGAAGTCGGTGATCACCAGGCCGATCGTGGTCATCTCCTTGGCCGGCGCCGCAGCCTGCCGCTCCTGGAGGACAACCGCGCTATCGCCAAAATCCCGTTCCGCATCGGCGACGAACGAGCCTTTGCCCGGCTTGCGGATGATCAGCCGTTCGCCCGCCAGCAGCTCCAGCGCTTTCTTGCTGGTAATCCGGCTGACGCCGTACTCGTCCGCCAGCTCCTTCTCCGATGGGATCCGGTCGCCGACCCCGTATTTTGCATCCAGAATATCCTGCTTTACCTTTTCAAAGATTTTCTCATACAACGGCTTGGACGATGTATCCTCCATCCTGATCCCTCATTTCCATAACCCTACTGCCAGTATGGCTCATAATAATATATCATGATATATTACTGTGTGGGTTTTGGCAACCGTCATTCAGAGATCGGCTGATCGGGAAGACCTGCAAGCACCGCCAGACCTTGCCCAAGGTGAAACGGCTATCGCCGTCCTCTGGCGGCGTCGCAAGTTTCATTCCGGAGAAATACAAGCCAAGTAGATAGGAGAATCATATACTTTCTAGCTAGAGTGAAAGGCTGGGTGGAGCCCAGCCCCTCCTCATCAAACCGTACGTGAGGTTTTCCCTCATACGGCTTTCCGATGTTCGTCATTCATGTGCATGCAGATTACAAAAGCGTTTTAAGTCCACATTGTGTGGTCAACAGTCTCACTTCGCGTAACGAGCTTATCCATCGAGATCGTTGACGCTTCTTGGCATACCATTTTGTGAGTCGCTGGAGGATGTACCAGTCCAGCTTTGCCATCATCTTTTGGCTGTAGGGGGTATAATAATAATTGCGCCAGCCTTGTATTTTCGGGTTTAGATATTCCAGATGCTCGTGGAATGACTTATGCCGCATGCTCGGTGGAGCGAGTCGCTCCTTCACGACCTCTCTAATTCGCTCTTCGGCCTTCCGGCACAACCACTGCTGGGTCGTAAAGTATACTTTACCCTTGGATGTCTCCGCTTTCGTCTTTCGATGGTGCATGCCTAGGAAGTCGAAGCCTTCTTCTCCTGTCCATAGTCCGACAATACGCGTTTTGGTTGGATGCAGCGTTAACTCTAGGCGTTCCATGATTGCTCTAATGAGTTCACATGCCCGATCCGCATCCTTCTTCGTCTTGCAGATGACTACGAAGTCGTCTGCGTAACGCGTCAGTTGCCCAACCTTACTACCATGTCGTTCCCAAAGGATGTCAAAGTAATTTAGGTAGATGTTCGCAAGTAGCGGAGAAATGACTCCACCTTGAGGTGTGCCTAAATCTGAGCGTCGAACGTTTCCTTCTTCCATAACCCCCGCACCTAACCACTTCCTCACCAGCTTCAAGATTCGCCTGTCGCTAATTCGCATTTCCACCAGCTTCATGAGCTTCTCTTGATTGATGTTGTCGAAGTAACCTTGGATGTCGACGTCGACCACCCAATTCCCTTTGCGGTTGCATGCTTTTCGGATACGTTCCAGCGCTCCCTTCGCACTTCTCTTTGGCCGAAACCCGAATGACGTTTCCTGAAAATCCGTTTCGAAGATGGGCTCAATGACGAGCTTGGTTGCCATCTGAATGACGCGGTCTCTGACCGTAGGAATACCTAGCGGTCGCTTTTTGCCATCCTTCTTTGGGATGTAGTGGCGTCTTACTGGTTGCGGACGATACTCGCCTTCTTTAAGTAGCCGCTGACATTCGTGCACGAAGAGTGCCTCTCCTTGCTTTTCGATGTCCGCTAGCGTTTCTCCGTCTACTCCAGCTGAGCCCTTGTTGGCTCGTACTCTTTGCCATGCTTCCCACAGAAAGTCTAGCCGGTAGACCTTGTCATACAGTGCGTGAAATCTTCGCTTCTTGTTTTCCTTGGCCGCATGACCTAGTTTCTCTTGGAGTTGTTGAACGTTTTTCTTTGGTGTTGTTAGCCTTTTGGCATTCACTGACTCGTACCTCCTTAAGAAACGTGAACAAAGCAGGGCGCCTTCCCTCCCGCAGGTTGTGTTGTCCTGCGTTCATCGGTACTATGAGCCCCTCGGACTCCCTTCTTGCAGATGGTTCATTTCACCTTCTGGGCTTATAGAGCATCTCGCTACGAAAAAAAAACTTCGTGCAGGGGAGGGCCTCCCCAGTTCACTGCATCCTCTTTCATACCATGCCGCCCCCTCTACGCCGGAGGATTCTTCGCTGCCGCTCCAAGTTCTTAGCAGCTTCCTTGGCCTTCGTCTAAAAACACGAGACTCAGCTTCCTCTTTTCCCTCTTGCGAGGCCTTTTTGACGACGCGGCAGGATTCACTTCATGTTACGGCCTGGTATGTTGCTCGCCCTGCCTCTGGCAGGTACTTTCGTCGATACGCTTTTACGCACAGATTTCGCCATACGCAAGTATCCTAGCTACGCGGGGGCTTGGCCCCTCCCGCGACCGGACTTTCACCGGCTAGAGAATGCGTGTTTAGCTGGGCACGCTATTTTTAGAAAAACGCCTGGCGGCTTCCTTGAAAGACGCCCAACTCCGGCGCGCTGAGGGAAGAAAGGGTACTTAAGGAGCGCGGTGAACGGTCGGACCAGTCGCAAGTGCCACGAGATCCCCGGCTTGAGCTGCTTCAACGACCCTTTCTGCCGCTATTGCATCGCAATCTACGGCTTGAGCTGCTCCAACGACCCTTTCTGCCGCTATTGCATCGCAATCTACGGCTTGAACTGCTCCAACGACCCTTTCTGCCGCTATTGTGTCGCAATCTACGGCTTGAGCTGCTCCAACGACCCTTTCTGCCGCTATTGCATCGCAATCTACGGCTTGAACTGCTCCAACGACCCTTTCTGCCGCTATTGCATCGCAATCTACGGCTTGAACTGCTCCAACGGCCCTTTCTGCCGCTATTGTGTCGCAATCTACGACTTGATCCGCTCCAACGACCCTTTTCTAGTATTCCAAGCTTTCGGCCGCCGTCCTGGAGAATCCCGATCACAAGATCTACCGCAGCCTCGACACCCCCGAGCAACCATCCGTTGCTACCGACTGGCGCGCATTAAACATGAAAAATCGTGTTTATTTCCGCCAATAGGATAAAATTGGCGCAATAAGCACGATTTTTCGCATTCGTTTGGTCAAAATGCTGATTTTATAGCACATGAATATGAAATTTCGAGTTCGTCGCCGCGCCATCTCGACAGGAGCCGCAACAAAAGGCACGACCCGCTCCACCAGGCGCGCGTTGTGCCTCATCCTGCATGCCTCACGTCTACCTCTCATACTTCAAAAAAGGATCCCGGATCCGCAGTACCTGCGCCTCGGCGTCGCTGGTGCCCGCGTAGAGATCGGCAGTACCGTCCGGGTGTCTGACCAGACCGCCGCTGAACACGACGTCGGCCAGGTCGGGCCGCTTGGCCGGTCCCGGCTGGAAATCCTGCCGTTCGGCGATGACCTCCATCGGGGTATGGTCCCCCGTCTCAGGATCAACAGCAAACACAATTGGATAATAATGCCGGTTGCCCGCGATGCAAAAAGAGGCAATGTGACCAAGCACGCCAAGCTTGCCGCCCGCGAGACGATGGATCTCGTTGGCGCCGCCCCATTCCTCCAGGAGGAACTGGTCAAATACCGGCGCCTCATCGACCGCTTCGACCGTCAATGCCGCCAAGCTGTCCACCTGTGTGAATCCGATCCGTCCGCGACCGCCCTTGGCCCCTTGCGGACGGGTGAACACGCCGATCCCGCCGCTATCCAGCTCGACCAGCCGCAGGTCCTTCATGAAGTCCGGCCCCTGGAAGAACGGCTTCAGCTCGGCGATTGAAGCGCCTTTCATAAACACGGTGCGCCAGCCGAGATGGCCCTCACGCTCGGGATGCGGGAACGTCTGCACCCCGCCCAGCACCAGCTCGCCGCCGATGTAAGTGAAGAACGGATCCTGCAGAGCATATACAGGGGCCCCGGCCCGCGGCACCCACACCTCACCCTCCTGGACGAAAAAGTGTATCTCCGAGATCTCGCTGTCCCGATGCTCCACACGTCCGGGGATGACCCACTCGCCCTCGTCCCGGATCGGTCCCGCGATATTGTATACGTCCCTGCCCTGCACCCCTACCATCTGCAGCTTGGCAGCTTCGAGCGGCCGGGCGGTCTTGACCCGGTAATCGGTGACCAGCTCCGCTACGCTCTGCAGTCCTTGCGATGTCTGTTGCATCATGATCCATCCAGTCCTTTCTGCCGAGTCTGGCTCAGCTGCTCCATTACTTGCCGGAAACTGAACTGTACCGCCGCCATCGTATCGTCTGAAGCACCGTAATACATCATGATCTTATCGTCGTCGACGACGGCGCCGCAGGCGAAGACGACGTTGGCGAAGAAGCCGCTCGTCTCATACTCCGCCTCCGGCACCATGAGCGGCTGCTCCATCCGGGCCAGGACGCGGTCAGGACGCTCCAGATCCACCAGCGCGGCCCCCATCGCATAATTATGCTGATCATCGGCGCCGTGATACAGGATCAGCCAGCCTTCGTCCGTCTTGATCGGCACACAGCCGGCGCCGATCCGGGCGCTGTCCCACAGCCCCGGCCGCAGCCCCATCTGGAAGCGGTGATCGCCCCAGTGGATCAGGTCCGGCGAGGAAGCGACCCACATCTCGGGGGAGCCCAGCCCCTCCGGCACCGGCCGGTGCAGCATCCAGTACTTGCCGCCGATCTTCTCCGGGAAGAGGGCGACATCCTTGTTGGTCGGCGCCAGGATCAGCCCCTCCCGCTCATACGTATTCAGATCGCTGCTGCTCAGCAGTCCCACCGCGACGCCTTTCTCGGAGACGGCGCTGTACGTCGTGTAATATCGGTCCTCCAGGCGGGTGATCCGGGGGTCCTCGATGCCCCAGGCCTCCAGCCGCCCTGCAGGCAGCACAGTCGGCGACGCATCGACCTCGAAGCGCAGACCGTCGCGGCTCCTTGCTGCCCGCAGATGCGAGATCGAGGTCAGATACAGCGTATTGCCCTCGCTGTCCCGCACCACGCGCGGGTCGCTGAAGTCCAGCGACTCGTCTTCCCGGTCGAGCGCGATGATCCGCATCGGCTGCGCCTGCCGGTCTGCCGCTGTCCCTTCTTCATTCAGGACCGGGATCAGCACATGCGCCGGATCGGACTGGCGGGGACGCTCCGCCACCCTCAGCAGCAAGACCGTCTCGCCGTCATGACGGTGCACGCCGGCGTTGAACACGCCCAGCACCTCCCAGTCGGGATACGACGGGGCGACATCCGCCGGAGCGATGATCGGGTTGGCCGCGGCACGCACCAGCTTTATGCTCTGTTCTCTAGTCAATATAGCTCTCCTCCTATCTCCGATTTACCTGCCATACGGCAGTTGGCATCGTAGACCCTGCCCACGCAGGGGCTGCGAGAATCTTGCGCCAAGCTGCTACGCTTCTCACCTCTGCCCTTTCAGTTGACTCCCTCAGTCTTTTATACCCGTAAATGTAATCCCCTCAATAAAATATCGCTGAGCGGCAAAGAACAGGATGATGACCGGCAGCGCCACCAGCGTCGACATGGCCATCAGATAGTTCCATTGCGGCGCTTCGTTGATCCCGCCCATGAAGAAATACATACCCAGGTTCATCGTGTACAGATTGCTGTCCGTGAGATACACCAGCGGCCCCAGGAAGTCGTTCCAGTAGCCCCGGAATGCGAAGATCCCGACAGCCAGCAGCGCCGGCTTGATCTGGGGCAGCATCACATAATAGAAAGTCTGGAAGAAATTCGCGCCGTCCATCTCTGCCGCATCGTCCAGCTCCCGGGGGAGCGTCATGAAGAACTGCCGCAGCAGGAAAATATAGAACGGCCCCCACGCTGTCCAAGCCCGCAGCACCAGCGGATCGAACTCGCCGGTCAGCCCCAGCTGCTGCCAGATCAGGAAGGTTGGGATGAGCGTCACATGAAAGGGTAGCATCATTGTAGCCAGCAAGACCAGGAAAATAAAGGTACTCCCCGGAAAACGGAACCGCGCAAACCCGTAGGCGACCACGGTCGCACTCACAAGCTCGGCGATCAAGCCGAGCACGACGATGAAGGCGGTGTTAGCCAGATACACAGTGAACGGCCTTGCCGTCCAGGCTTCAGCAAAATTGCTCCATTGCGGCGGATCCGGTATAAACTGCGGCGGCCATGCGAAGATATCGCCGTCCGCCTGCAGCGCGGTGGAGATCATCCAGAAGAAGGGTACCAGGATAACTACCGCCAGCAGGGTGATCAGGATATAGATAAGCAGCCGCTTGAACCGTTTTGAACCTCTGGCTTGTGCCGCAGACGGCTGACTTGTTGTGCTGTTCGACATCGTTATCTCCTCCTCCCTAGCGCTTGACGTCCGACTCGTAGTGTACCCAGGCCGGGCTGGACCGGAAGACCAGCAGCGTCATCACCAGGATGATCAGGAACAGCACCCATGCTATCGCGGACGCCTCTCCCATCGCCATCTGGGTGAAGCCGCGCTCATAGACGAGCTGATTCATGAATTTGCCTGCGCCGGTAGTCGGTCGTACGAACATGGCGACGGTGAAGATCTGCAGCGCTCCGATCATGCCCATGATGACCTGCAGCAGGATGACCGGCGAGATCTGCGGCACCGTAATATTTTTGAACTTCGTAAACGCTCCCGCGCCGTCAATCTCCGCCGCCTCATAGAGAGAGCGAGGCACGCCCTGCAGCCCTGCGAGGAAGACGACGGTGTTCACGCCGAAGATGCCCCATAGACTCATGATAATGAAGGCGGGCAGGACGTAGTTCGGATCCCCGAACCAGTTCGGACTGTTCAGGCCGAACAGATTGAAGGCCGGAGACAAAGCGAAGTTGATGATGCCTGTCTCGCTGTTGAACATCCAGCGCCAGATCAGGGCGACCGCCACCTCCGGCATGACCGCCGGCAGGAAGTAAATCGTCCGGAACGTGCCGATGCCCTTCAGCTTGTTGTTCAGCAGCATCGCCACCAGCAGCGCCCCGAGCACGCCGAGCGGCAAGGACAACAGCGCGTAGAGCAGCGTAATCCGGATCGACGGCCAGAACTCCACATCCGTCGTGAACAGCTTTACGTAGTTGTCGAGACCGATCCAGCGGCTCCCGCCGAAGATGCTCGATTGTGTAAAGCTGAGGTACAGCGAGTTAAAGAGCGGATACAACGTAAATACGAGAAACCCGACAATCCACGGCGATATCAGTGCCAGACCGATCGCCTGCCGCTTGCCCCATCCCAGACGCGTGGCGATAAAATAGAGCAAAAAGCCGATGCCCACAAGCACAACCGGCAGAACGCCCCAGCGGACAAGCGTGCCGATGTAATTTTCCATGCCATTCCCACCTCGCCCATAGAAATCCCCACAAACCGTTCACTTGCAGGGCCGGAAACCAAAAACGGTCCATTTCATGCGTACGGGAGGCACGAATGGTGCCTCCCTATGCTGTAACCATCCATTTATTGCATCGCGTTCTCCAGCAGCGGCTTGACCTGCGGGATCAAATCGAGCGGATCGGTCCCCGAGTTGACCATAGGATCGATCAGCTGTGTTGTGAATACATTGTCCCAGCTCGGGTATTGCTCGGAGAACAGATACGGCCGCGCATATTCCATGGAAGCAATGATCGCCTCCAAGGACTGCGCCTTCTGCGGATGCATCTCCTGCAGCGTCTCCAGCGTGCCCAGCGACTCGCGGGGCGGCATGATCTTCCAGTGGTGGATCGCATCTGTCAGGTCGAGCAGCGCGTCGAACGCCGCATCCGCATGGCTGGTCTTCGCATTGATGCCCATCCCCAGCACATCGCCGAAGGTCGCATGGATACCGGTCGGTCCGGCCGGCACCATGAACGCCTCGACATTCTCTACAGTAGAATCCAGATCATCGGCGGCGCCGCCCATGAACATCGCTACCTGACCGTTGCGGAACATCGTATCGAATCCGCGGTCGCGGATGAGCTGCTGGGACGGCGTCAGCGGTCCGTTCAGCAATTCGGCATAGAACTGCAGCGCCTCCGTCGCTTCCGGCGAATCGATCGGCGACTGGCCATCCTCGGTCAGCACCTCTCCGCCATTTTGCCAGACGAACATCTGCACAGGCGGCCAGCCGTTCAGCGTGAAGCCCCACTGCACGGTGTTGCCGGCATTGAAGCCATCATCTCCGGGATTATTGCCGTTGCCGTCCTTGGTCAGGGCAGTCATCGCCGCGTTGAAGTCTTCCCAGGTCCAATTCTCGTCCGGGTAGCTCAGATCCGCTTCGTCGAACAGTCCTTTGTTGACATACATCATGACCGGCTGCTGCAGCCAGGGCAGGCCGTACTGCTGGCCTTCATGCGTGAATGGCTGCAGCGATGCCTCGTAATAATCGTCGATCTGGGCGGCCGGATGATCCGATGCAGCCAGACGGTCGGTAATGTCGAGCATCGCGCCCTGGGCCGAGAACTGCGCCGCGCGCTGGGCGCTGATCCAGAACAGGTCCGGACCCGAATTACCCGACAGTTGTGTAATGATGCGCGTATCATACTCGGCCGGATTGGAATCCTGTACGAGGGTATACGTCGTCGAGTTGGCATTCAACTCATCGATGATCTCCTGCAGCTCGTTCGCCTCATCCGCTCCTGCCCAGGTCGCCAGTCGGACCTGCACTTTCTCCCCTGAGGTTGCGCCGTTGTCGCCGCCGGGGCTGACGTTGTTGCCCGAGCAAGCTCCCAGGACGAGCGAAGACGCCAATAGCAGCGCGGCCGTAGCTGAATATCGTTTTTTCAAGTGAAAGACCTCCATTTATCTATATTTGTAATGAATCAAAACCACTTAGTAACGTTACTTTAAGATTACAACTGAATTATATCCCTTCCTGTTAGCGCTGTCAACATTCAAACAGGACTGCACATCTTTACAATTCACAAAATAATCTGTATGATGATTTGTAACGTTACAAAATGAAATTGGGAAAGGGTATGTATAAGGATGCCAAAGAAAATCGTGATGCAGGATATCGCGGATCGACTGCAGCTCTCGAAGAATTCCGTGTCCCAGGCCTTGACCGGCAAAGACGGAGTCAGCGAGGAAACCCGCCGGTTGATTATGAAGACTGCACAGGAGATGGGTTACCATTATAAAGGAAAAATATCGGATCGGAAGGCCGCGCCTGCCCGGCGAATCGGTCTGATCGCATCCGAATACGCATTTTCGATGGAGAATTTTTTTGGCAAGATCTATGTCGACGTCGAACGGGAAGCGCAGAAACATAACTTCAATCTGCAGATCCAATCGATCTCGCCCGCCATGCGCGACGGGCTGACGCTGCCCGCCTTTCTGGAGGACAACAAAGTCGACGGTCTGCTCGTGCTGTCTCATATCAGCACGACCTATACCGAGCGGATCCTGACGGAGCGCGTGCCTACCGTCCTGATCGACCATCATCATCCGATGCTGCATGCCGACGCGGTGCTGACCAACAACCGGTTCGGCGCGTATATGGCGGTGAAGCATCTGCTCGATCTGGGCCATACCGAGATCGGCATCATCGGCAATGTCGAGGCTTCTCCCAGCTACCAGGAACGCTACGAGGGCTATCTGCTGGCGCTTCGGGAGCACGGCCTCGAGCCATCGGAGCCGCTGATGCATGCACGCGTCCCTGAGGAAGCAACGGCCATCAGGAGGGCGCTGGAGCAAGCAGGCGATGCGGCTACCGCCTGGTTCGGCATGAACGACGGATTTGCCTATTATGTCTGCAGTGCCCTGCATGCCGCCGGACGGCGGATCCCGGAGGAGGTCTCGATCTGCGGCTTCGACCATACGCACTTCTCGGACATGTGCCATCCCAAGCTGACCACCATGGAGATCGATATCGGCCAGTTCGCGCGCAAGGCGCTTCACCAGCTGATGTGGCGCATGGACAACCCGGACGAGGTCTACCAGGAGATTCTCCTGCCCACCCGCCTGCTCGTGCGGGATTCGACCGGGCCTGTACGGGAACGGTAAATATTTGCAGGGTATATAGTATAACGTACCCATACCGGGTGAATAAAAAACACTCGCACTAAGGATTTCTACTTGAGGAAATGCTCGTACTGTCGCGCAACATCGGCTGATTCCCTCCGACAAAAACTCCCCTCCCGGTCCCGGGAAGGGAGTTCATCATGACCTATGTGCGGACGTCTTAACCTATCTGCTCCTCGACCTTCTGCGTCTCCGTCTTGACTTCGACACCGACAGGCAGCGCGATACGGAACTGCGCCGTCTCGATCCAGGTACCGCGCGTGAAATCGCGGCCGCGCACGAGGACGGCATCGTCATAGATCTCGACGTAGTAGCCCTGGCTGCCCAGCACGTAGGCATCATCCCACTGCTGGGCGACAGCGGCGAGCTGGGCCATCTCGGATGCCGGTTTACCCGGCTCGTGCGCCATCTCGGATGCCGGCTCATCGGACGCCGCCGGGGACGGCTGGTCGTCTGCGTCCGTCCACAGATAGGCTACCGAGCCTGCGTTGAACAGATGCGGCCCCTGCCCATGCTCGCCGAGCTGATGCATCGTCCGCTCGCTCTCCAGATGCCAGTGCGTGTGGCCGGTGAACAGGATGGCTTGCGGATGGCGCAGCAGCACCGCCCGCAGTGCCTCGTCCTGCTCGACGCCGAACCAGGCCTGCGCCTCCAGCGAGCCAGCGGTTGTGTTCTTGAGCGGCTGGTGCAGGAAGACGAACGCCGGCTGACCCGGCGCGGCATCCTCCGCTACCTCTGACAGCTTCGCATCGAGCCAGGCCAGCTGCGGCTCGCTCAGACTCGCGAAGCGGTCGAGCCCCGCCTCCGTACCCAGGAAGATGTAATGATAACCGTCCACCCAATGATCGTGATACGTACCACGCATACCGGTATGCTGCTCATAATGGCCGATCCGGTAATCCCATCTGCCCAGCGCGACGTCATGATTGCCGACGCAATAGCGGAGCGGCGGCAGACCTTCGCGGTTGGCGGCGATGATCCGATCCAGCGCCTCGTACTCCTCCGCCAAGCCGTGATCGGTGATATCCCCGGCATGCATGATGCCGCTGCTCTGCCCGGCATAGCCGCTCGCCAGGATGTCCTTCAGCGCCTGGTCGAAATGGCGGTTGTACAGGTGGTTGTCATCCTCGCGGACATGTGTATCCGTGATGACCTGGAAGCAGGCGCGCAGGGCACCGCCCTTCCGTTCTTCGTGTTGATTCATGATCCATGCCTCCTCTGCAGATTCCATTCTCCTATCCATCTCAATGCGTCTTGGCGCTCATGCTGAGGCCGACCACGCCCATGATAATGACGCAGATCCATATCACGGAAGCCAGCGACAACCGTTCGTCGAACAGCCAGATCCCGGCGACAGCGATGAGCGCGATGCCTACGCCGGACCAGGTGGCGTAGGCGACGCTAATGCTCATATAGTTGAGGGCGAAGTTCAGGCTGGTGAAGCTGATGCCGTAGAACACGAACATCAGCACCGAAGGCCATAGCCGCGTGAAGCCCTCCGACAGCTTCATCGACACGGTGCCTGAGAGCTCGAGCAGGATCGCCAGCCCCAGGAACACCCAGCCGATACTCATCCCTACTGCAGGGTCGGCTTTCATAGGACCAGACACCCCAGCTGCAGCTGATCATACCCGCGGATGAGATGCGTCGCATCGGGGAAGCTCCCGCCGGGGTCTGCCGGTCGTGCTGCATCCTCGCCGCCGGCCGTCAGATCCAGCGCGATCCGCACCGGCGACCCGGCTGCCCGGCCCATCATCATATCGCCGTTGGTATCGCCGATCACGGCAGTCTGTGCCGGCGGGATGCCCAGCCTGCTGCACGCGAGCAGCAGCAGATCGGGGAACGGCTTGCCCCGTTCCGCCTGATCCGTACCGATGACCGCATCGAAGACGCCGTCCAGTCCCAGCCAGTCCAGATGACGGAGCGCCGCGCCGGTCTCATCCGCCGTGACGAGGGCCAGCGGCAGGCCCGCCGCCCGACACTGCTCCAGGAAGGCTCCCGCACCGCCGATGAGGCGGGCCGGGCGCTCCCGCTCCATCGCTTCATCGGCGGCACGGCTGCACGCATAGACCAGCTGTTTGGCCTCGCCCCAGGACAGTCCGGCCCGGTACCCTTCCCATGTCAGCAGCGTGTAGAGCTCGTCCATCGTCCCCATGGCCAGCGGTCCCTGGCGGTCGTAGCCTGACGCCTCCCCGTTGCCGTCCTGCATGAGCCCCCATAGCGAAGCGAGATCCGCCGCGCGCGCGGCCAGCCCCCTGCTCTCAAGGCGATGCCTGAATTCCTGATGCATATATCCGCTCCATGTCCCCCACATGGACAACATGTCCAGCAGCGTCCCGTCCTTGTCGAACACGAGGGCCCCGATACGCTGGCGCTGCCCCTTCACGATGAGCTCATACATAGCCTATCCACTCCTTTAAGAGGTTGTTTAAAAAGCCCGCTATTGATCACGAAGTGATGCAGAGAAGTGGATTCTACATGTCATGTCTTGCCTGCCTTATTTGACTTGATCCAATGCCGCCTGAGCCGTCTGCTTGGCTTCGCGGAGCGCCGTCTCGGCCGGGATGTTCTCGATCTGCACCTTGTCGACGGCGATCGTCAGCGCGTCGTTAATCTTGCCGCCTGTCGGATCGGTGAATGGCAGCGACGCTTGCGAGGCTTGCATCAGCGGCACCCTGCTGTGCGGGTTGGCTTCGCTATAGGCCTTGAAGTCCGGATCCTCAAGCGCCGACTCGCGGACTGCGATGTAGCCCGTATTCATCGACCACCAGGCCGTGTTTTCGCTGCTGTTGAAGAACGTCAGCCACTTGAACGCTGCCTGCTGCTGTTCATCGCTCGCTTTGGCGGGGATGCCAGCCAGCAGGGCGCTGGCCACCGGCTTGCCCTCGCCTACGCCTTCCCAGCCCGGCTGGACCATCGCGCCGAGCTGCTCGAAATCGAGATCGCCCTGGTCGCCGCTCGAGCCGGTGTAGCCCGCGGCACGATTTTTCATCACATCGTCAATCGTCTTGTACCAGTACTCCCAGCCTTGGCCGCCATGATGGATGCGCATGATCTGGTCTTCATGGATCCACTTGCGAAATGCGTCCCACGTCTCGATCCACTCCGGCGAATCGATCATCACCGTCTTGCCGTCCTCGCTCAGGATCGTCCCGCCGCGGCTCAGCGCTGCGTCGATCATATTGCCGCTGCCCCACATCGGCTCCCAGCCGTAGAATACCGTCTTGCCGTTCTCCTTCACCGTCATCCGCTCCGCCGCCTCCGCCAGCGCTTCCCAGGTGGTCAGCTCCTCGGGCTTCACGCCGATCTTCTCCAGCGCATCCTTGCGGTAGTACATCACTTGCGTCGTCCCGTACATCGGCAGGAAGAACTGCTCGCCGTCCACCTTGCCCTGCTCCAGAAATGCCGGCACGAAGTCGTCCGCCTGGAAATCCGGATCCTGTGCGATCAGCTCGTCCAGCGAAGCATAGTAGCCTCTGCGCGCCCAGTCATGGTTGGAAGCCAGTACCGCTGCCGGAACGTTGCTGGTCGCGATGGCCGCCTGCAGCTTTTGCTCAGTCTCCGTGTAATCTCCCTGCACCACACCCTTGACGATGACTTCGTTCTGCGATGCGTTGAACTTGTCGATCAGCGCCTTCATGTTGTCGCCCAGATTGCCGCCGAGCCCGTACCAGAATTCGATCGTTACCGGCTCTGCCGACGCACTCGCTTCACCATTCGTACCTGGCGATGCAGCACCGCCTGTGTTGTCATTAGTCGTCGTTCCCGCGCCGCATGCGCTCAGCAGCAGCAGGCTGGCCGTCATCGCCGCAGCGATGCCTTGTTTTGTCCTTACCATTGTTACCATTGGTTTGTAACCTCCCATAATGATGTTGGATAGCTGCCCGCCGATTCAACCTTTATTGGCCCCGGCAGACATATTGACGCTTTGCATGATGACCTTCTGGGTCAGCAGGAACAGCAGCAGCAGCGGAGCGATCGTAAACGCGCTGGCAGCCATGATGAGCGGCCACTTCAGCCCGTATGCACCTCCCTCCACGAAAAAGCTGCGCAGACCGGCCGAAACCAGCTGCAGATCGGGGTCTTTGGTGATCAGCATCGGCCAGAAGTAATTGTTGTATTGATCAATGAACGTAATCAGCACCAGCACCGCAAAAGACGCGCGGGTAAGCGGCACGATGATCGTCCAGAGAATGCGGAGCTGGGACGCGCCGTCCACCGTACCTGCCTCGACCAGCTCATGCGAGACCTGCAGGAAGGCCTGGCGGATCAGGAAGATCGCGAACACGCTGACGCAGTTGGAGAGAATCAGTCCGGCATAGCTGTCGAGCAGATTCAGATTGGACAGGATGACGTAGCCCGGCAGATAGACCGCCGTCGTCGGCACCATGTAGCTGACCAGGATCAGCGCCGTCATCGCGCCTTTGAGCCGGAACGGCATATGCGTGAGCGCATACGCCATGAGCGCCGAGTTGAACACCTGGATGACCGCGATGGCGCCCGCGACAACGATACTATTGAGCATATAGCGGCCAAACGGCGCGCTCTGCCACGCTTCGGCAAAGTTGCTCCAGAGCGGCTGCTCCGGCCACAGCGTCGGCGGCACCTGCCAGATCTCGTCGTTGGTCTTGAGCCCATTGGTGATCATCCAATAGAACGGAAATGCCATGAGCGCACAGAACAGGATCAGCAGCAGATGCCGCACCGCCGGTCCGAGCGTTTGGTTAGCGGATAACATGGGTGGTGCCTCCTATCTCGGTGATCAACCTCTATTAGTGGTAGTGAACGGTCCGCCGGCTGACGATAAAGGAAGCGACTGACAGCAGCGCGCAGCCGAAGACGAGGACCACGGCCACCGACGATGCCTCGCCGATCCGGAACCCTTCGAAGGCCGACTGGTAATACAGGTACAGCAGCGTCCGCGTCGAGCCGGACGGTCCGCCTTGCGTCATCACGTTGATCTGGTCGTACGCCTGCAGTGAGGAGATCATCAGCACGACCGAGAGGAAAAAGGTCGTCGGCGAGATCAGCGGCAGCGTGATGCGCGTGAACAGCTTCCAGCTCCCTGCCCCGTCCATCCGTGCCGATTCCTGCAGATCCCTGGGCACATTGTGCAGCGCCACCAGGAAGAACACCATCGCCCAGCCGACCGACTTCCACACCGTGACGATCAGGATGGCGATGAGTGCCCAGTCCGGATCCTTGAGCCAGCCCAGACCCTCCATTCCGAGGAAACGCAGGATGCTGTTGGCGAGGCCGCTCTCCGGCTCGAAGATCCAGGACCAGACGATCGACACGGCGACCATCGGCGTCACCCAGGGGGAGAAGATGAAGGCCCGGTACACGCCGCCCAGCCGCACAGCCCGCTTCATCAGGAGCGCCAGCGCCAGTCCGCCCGCCAGCGTAGGCAGGACATTCCCCAGCGCGAACAACAGCGTCACCTTCAGCGAGTTGTAAAAGGCCGGATTGGCCAGCAGCGCAGTATAGTTGGCGAGCCCGACGAACGGCTTGTCCTCCCCCATGAAGTCCCAGTCCGTAAAGCTCAGATAGAACGCATAGCCCAGCGGGAAGAGCCAGAACACCGCCAGCGGCACCATGGCCGGCAGCGTGAACAACGTCGCTTTGACGTCTTGCAGGAGCTTGTTTTTCTTCATCTCGTTAGGCGCACATCCATTCAATAAAAATTTAACGATATTGATTATCAGGATATTTTCCTTTTAATTTGCCTTTCGTACAAATAAAATTGTACACTCAAACAGAAAGCAAAAGGTTATCTCTGCGTAAACGGGAAGATAAGATCATGTAAATCCAGAGGCGTCCGGGAAAAGGGATGTGGCGGACGAAGCAATCACGTATAATGGAAATCAGGCATACATGATAGGGCAGGTGAGGAAGATGCGGAAGCCGGGAGAGGCGGAAGCGGATAGGCAGCGTGCCGGCACGTCGGCGGACAAAGCGCGCAAAGCGGAAGACCAAATGGCGCTTGATGCGACAGGAGATAACCCGCGCACGCGGGCGCGCGAGCGGGTGATTGCGGCAATCGCCGATACGATGGATTTGTATGGCGCGACGCATTCTTTTGGACAATTGTATGGCATCATGTATTTTGAAGATCGTCCGATGACACTCGAAGAGATGAAGACCCATATGAATATGAGCAAGAGCAATATGAGCTATGCCGTGCGCTCGCTGATGGAGTCGCGGATGGTGACGAAGCTGGAGGAGAAGCGGGAACGGCGGGATTTGTACCAGGCCGAGACGGATTTCTTCCAGGCGTTCCGCAACTTCTTCACCGTCAAGCTGCAGCGGGAGATCGATGTCATGCGCGGCGCGATCGAAGAAGTCATCCCGGAGCTCACCGAGACGATCCTGGCGATCGATACGCCGGATGAGGAGCGCAAGCTGGCGCTGCAGGATCTGCACAAGCTGCGGGACGGATTGCGTTATTACGAATGGCTGCAGCAGTTCGTGGAACGGCTGGAGGCGGGGGAGTTTTTTGACCGGTGATGGTGCCCGTATTGCGGCGCATGCTACTGTAGAAAGCGCCTACTGAACGATCACGGAACACCAGGGTATATTTGCAGGCCTCATTCGATCAACCGCCTGTACTCTTCCCTCACCCGATGGCTGCCCAGGCCCAGCTCTTCTTCATATCGCTGGAGATAACGCTGGACATAATCGTCTGCCAGACGGTGCTGACCCAACTTCACATACAGCCGGGCGACATGGACCGCCAGCATCTCGCTCAGGGGATCATGACGGTGCAGCTTCTGCACGATCTCCAGTGCCTGGCGCACCCCGTCCTCGGCCTCCAGCAGTTCCGCTAACCGTGAAGCCATGGTGGCGAAGTACCTCCGGCACTGCTCCCTCCGCTCCACCACCCACAAGCTGCCGATGCCTTCCAGCAGATCGCCATTGTAGAGACCGACCGCCTCATGGAGCGCTGCCTTGTCTGCAGAGGGGAGGGCCGCGATGCGTTCGAACCGGGCCAGGTCGCTGTCCAGGCCGTCCATTTTCAGCTTGTATCGCAATTTGTCATAGACAATCGTCAGCTGGCTGGCCAGTCCGGCAGCAGCCAGACTCTTGCGCAGCTGGTATACACTGGTGTGCATATAGGCTTTTGCGTTATCGGTTTTGCCATCCATGAATACGTCATCGATGATGCGCTCCGGCGCAGCGTCCGGATGAAGATACAGATAGGCGAACAGCTCGCTGCTCTTGGCCGTCCGCCACTTCACCTCTCCGTAGGAGCCCCTGACCCGCAGCGAGCCGAAGAGCCGGATCGCCACCGGTATCGCAGCCGTCTCGACCTCCGGCTCTCTGCGCCGCCAGATACGCTGCAGCGTCTTCTGCAGCCGCACAGGATCGACCGGCTTCAGCAGATAATCGATCGCCGCCAGCTCGAACGCCTCGACCGCATGCTGGGCGTAAGCCGTCACGAAGACGACCGCACATCCGGGTGTGGTGCGCTGCAGCTCCGCCGCTACCTCCAGCCCGTGGATCCCCGGCATCTGGATATCCAGCAGCACGACATCCGGCTGCAGCTCCTGTACTGCCTGCAGACCATCCCTGGCCCGGGTATACCCTTGCACCTGCCCGATCAGTCCGGCCTCTGCCAGCGCATCCTCCAGCTCTTCGATGGCCGGTTGATCGTCATCGATGATGATCGCGTCCATTTTCATCGTGGTTACCTCCCTGACTCTTCCTGCTGCGTCTTATACCGAGATTAGTTCTTGCTACCATTCGACACGGATAGGCAAAAACCTGCCTCGACGGATCGAAGGCTCGCCTCGCCCAGCCGAGACATGCTCCCACCCTTCGCTAAGCGCGCCGCTTTACAAACTGTCAAGATTCTGATTATGATCAGAGTAACAGAAGCAAGGCTTGAGATGAGGCAATCATCTGGCAGGTCATCCGGCCCATGAATGAGACCGCCGCCAGCCGGTTATATAAAGAGTAATAAGCAGCAATGTGTAATTAGGAGGAGGAACCACGATGAGCAAGGACTCTGATCTGACCTTTCAATCCATGAATGAGATCTATAAAGCGTTGGAAAAGGAATCGAAAACCACGATCAATATCGCCCTGTTCGGACAGCCGGGAGCGGGCAAATCATCGCTGATCAACGCCATTATCGGCGATAACGTCGCCCAGGTCTCGACGAATACCGATACAACGGTGGAAGCGGGCAGCGTGGCATGGGGCGAGGACAGCTCTCTGCTGTTGACGGATCTCCCGGGCTACGGCACCTCCGCCTTTCCCGCCGACGATTACTGGGAGCGCTTCGATCTGGACCGCTACGACTTGTTCCTCTGCGTGTTCTCCGGCAAGTTCCACGAGGCCGATGACGCGCTGTTCCGCAAGATCATCGCCAAGCGCAAGCCCTGCATCTTCGTCCGCAACTTCACGGATACCCTGTTCGATACGAAGAAACAGAAGAACCGTGATCAGCTCAAAGAAGAGATCCGCCTGGCAGTGGGCGAGCGCTACGGCGCACAGAGAAAGGTCATCTTCACCAGCTGCGTGACCGAAGAGGGGCTGAGCGAGCTGATCGATGAGATCTACGCCCGCCTCTCCGCTTCCAAGCAGGCCAAGTGGGAACGCAATGCCAAGGCGTATTCGCTGGATTTTTTGAAACGAAAAAAAAAGGCCTGTGAGAAGCTGCTGCTGCTCAATAGCGCGGCGGCAGCCGCCAACGGCCTCAATCCGGTGCCCGGGCTTAACATCGCCATCGACGCCAGCATCCTGCAGAAGCTGCTGGATCAGATCCGCAGCAACTTCGATCTCTCGGAGGACCGGATCCGCACCGGGGCGAAGATCGTCCCGGCGCTCGCCAGCGCTGCCAACAACCTGCTGAAGTCCATCTCCTTCCAGGGAATCATCCACCTCCTGCAGCGGCAGGCAGGCAAGACAGCGACGACCCAGCTCTCCAGGTACGTCCCGTTCATCGGTCAGGCGCTCTCGGCCACAGCCGGCTTCTCTATCACCTACTTCACCGGCAAAGCTTACCTGGACGACTGCTACAAGGTCGCGGAAGCGTTGTTGAATGAGGAGTTGAAGTTCGCGGGGCGGTAACAGACTTAATACAGCAGCCCATCCTCCAGGAAAGGATGGGCTGCTTAACGACCGGGATGTAGCCAAAGTCCGGCAGCAGCGCGCCGGCGGCGGCAGAGATCTGATGCCGTTGAGGACCTTAGAAGATCCGAGCGGCGCTCGGATCAGGATGCAAGCACCGTTTCGGGGCTTGGAGCGTCCAATCAATGCTCAGAACGGGACTCCAAGCTTCATTTCGACGCTTGGAGTCCGCCGCTTCTTAACACCAGTCCTCTCATCGCACAACCCGTCGCTCCGCTTCGTCGGCCGCCATGTCCTCCAACTGCTCCAGCCGGACTTGGTAGCCGTACAGATCCTCCAGCTCGCCCGATCGCACCGCCCGCTCCAGATGATCCACCAGTTCCTGCTCGTCGGACCACCGGGTGTGCCGGCCGCTGAGCCGGACGGTCGCGATATCCAGCCCTTCCCGTTGCCTGCGTTCGGCCGCGCAGCGGAGGACGCCGGCAAACAATCGCTGCACCCTGGCTTCCAGCTCCGGAAAAGCCGCCTCCGGCTGTCCGGTGCGGATGAAGCATAATTCTACTTGATATTCGCTTCGCATCTTTTCTACCTCCTTCACGATGCCTGAGCGGGAGCGAGCCTGGCGAACAGAATGTTATTCTCCAGATGAATATGCTCGAACAGATCCGACTCCAGCTCGGCCAGCTTGTGATACGTCAGTGTATACGTCTTGCAAGCGCCCTGGGGCAGCGTGTAGTCGCGTGTCAGCTCCCGCAGCTCCTTCAGGATATCGCCGACTCCCTGATGATCTGCCTCGAGCTCGCGGATCCGCAGCACCGCACGATAACGCCGGTCGGCTGTCGGGTCTTCCCCATAAGCCAGCAGCAGCGGGAAGAGCAGCTCCTCCTCCTGAATCAGATGCTGATCCAGTTCGAGCTTCATCTCGTGGAACCGTTTGTGTACCTGGGCCAGCTCCGGCTGATGTACGCCGTGGACGCGGAACACCTTGGTGACGAACTCGCTGAGCAGCGGCAGCTCCGCCTGCAGATATTTGTGATGACGTTGCACGATATGGTCGATCAATTGCGAGATGCTCGCCTTCTTCCAGTCGGTCTTACCGGGCTCGGCCCGCAGCTTGGCCCGCTCATAGCTGTCATTGAGCCGCTGCAGGAGCACCGGCTCGTCCAGCTTCTTGCGGGCGGCGGCCTCCCGCAGGCTGATGTCGCCGCCGCAGCAGAAGTCGATCCGCACCTCCTTGAACAGGTTGCTGGCTCCAGGGAACTCCGTGACGATCGCGCCGACCTTCTCTTCTCCAGTGAAATATACAGTCATCCGTTATCTTCCTCTCTGCCTCGCTTCGGCTTTTGATATCCCCATTATAGAGGGCCATACGCAGAAAGATTGTGACGTGGCGCACATAGTTTTTGGCTGCCTGGCGAACTTTTTGTGCCGAAGCCGGTTCAGGACGTACACCGAGTTGTGACAATGAATAAGAAACCGATCATGCGCGAAGTGCGTATGTTATGGGGTAGGCATTTGTTCGAAGGGAAGAGAACGGGCCCGATTCGCCTCTGGCGTGCGGTTTGCTGCCTGTCCGCTGTTTGATTTTCTTTTATTTGGTATAAGTATTTTTTAACTCGAATTTTACCAGAGGAGCCGCGTAGCACATAAGTCTCGAAGCAGCTGAGCAAAGATGTCACACGGCGGCCTTGCTGCAGCGCAAGGTAGGTTTCGAGACTGGCGACAACTACGCATAGGTGGGTTTATAGCGGACTTCCAGGCCAGGGATCTTTATTTCCGTTACAGGCTGGCGATGATCCTTCGTCATCCCATCTCCACGGTTGCTTGCTGTTAATCGACACTCTCGTTCCTTCCCTTGGAGCAACTGCACTGCGACCATGCTGCATGATTTGGAGATAGTGCAAAGCCGTCTGTCGATTAGATATATAAATATAAACCCAGGTTTATCGAAGAGGTGATCCGATGTATTGTTCGCAATGCGGCAAGAAAGTGCCGCCCGAGAGCCGATTTTGTCCGCACTGCGGCGCTGCGCGCGATGCGGCTGACATCCGCGCCCGCAAGCAGGATGCAGGCGCTGCTGCTTCTGCCAGTAACCATACCCCTCCAACCGAGAGAG
Organism: Paenibacillus jepli; assembly: GCF_047238105.1. Taxonomy (NCBI): domain Bacteria; kingdom Bacillati; phylum Bacillota; class Bacilli; order Caryophanales; family Paenibacillaceae; genus Paenibacillus; species Paenibacillus jepli. The sequence goes on along the minus strand of NZ_JBDFMD010000001.1, from coordinate 4,116,888 downwards.
CGAGCGTCTCAGAAGACGCCGGCCAGCCTGTGAATCCGGGCTCAACCGGCGCAACCGCCCAGGAAGCAGATACCGGACTGGAAGTACAGAGCGTAGACGGAGAGGTCAGACTTGATCCTGTGCAGACGGACGCTCCTGCGATGGAGCAAGCCGCCGGGCGGGAGGACGCCTCCGACAAGACAGACGAACCGGCGATGGAGCCAGCGGACGGGCGGGAAGGCGCCGCGGGCGCGACCGACGGCACAGCGGCCGCCGGCGACGCCGAGGTGGTGCCCAGCACTCCCGGGTCGCATACGCCGGATATGACGGACACTCCCGGGCCGCATCCCGAGGATGTGAGGAACACTCCCGGGCCGTATCCCGACGAAGCGACAGACATCTCGGACCCGGATGCCGGAGAGGCTCCGGTCCAGTCAGACGACTCTACCGGCTTCGGCCATCAGGATGTCAAGGATGCTGCAGTCCGGCCAGATGATCCTGCCAGCGTCGAGCCTGGTGATCCAGCGGATGCCGTTCAGTCGGCTCCAGACACAGCTCATGAAGCCGCTGTACCTGCACCTGACAACCGCACCGAAGAGCGTATTGCCCGTACCGGTCCCAAGGATCTTCGCGGCGGCTTCTCCCGCCCTCCCGCCGGGCCGGCCCGAACGGATGACCACCGCGAGCCGAAGGAGACAGTCATCATCGCTCACCCTGCCCAGAACGACACGCCAGCGGGCACCGACAGAGTCGGAACGACAGGTGCTGTGCAGAGCGCGGATGGAGCGGCACCGCCGCCTGCCCCGCGGCGCAAGACCTTCCACCTGCTCTGGATCGCGCCGCTCGTCTGCCTGCTCCTGGTCGGGGCTGCTGTAGCCGCCCTCTACGTGTATCACGACCAGCAGCACCGCGAGATCCGCGATCTCCTTGCCGAAGGGGAAGAGCTCGCGCTGGCCCATCAGCTCCCCGAGGGGCTCGCCCGGATCGAGCAGGCCCTGGTCAAGCGCCCGTCGCACCCGGCGCTGCTGGAGCACCAGACCGTGCTGGAGGATGCGATTGCCCTCCAGGAGACTGTGGCGGCGGCGCGTAGCCATATGGAGGAAGAACGCTATGAAGAGGCAGGCGACGCGATCGCAGACGTCAAGACGCAGCTCCAGTGGCGGAGCGGCCCGGTCTATGAGCAGCTTCACGAGGAGATCCAGCGTCTGGAGCAAGCTAGCGTATTCGCAGGTGCCAGGGCCGAACTGGCTGCCCGGTCCACGGTCACGGAGCTGATCCCCCTGATGAACCGCCTCCGGTCGTACGAGGGCGAGGAAGCCGAGACCTTCCGGGAGGAGATCAGAGAGAAGGCGGTCGAGCTTGCTCAGGAGGCCGCCGCAGCGCACCTGGCGACCGGCGACTTCCCGTCTGCCCTATCGGTGGTAGATGAAGCTCTGTCGCTTGCTCCGGACAACGGGGATCTGACCGCGCTCAAGGCAGAGATTGAGGCAGAGCAAGCTGAGGCTGCCGCGCAAGCGGCCTCGGAGCAGGCGAAGCAGGATCAACAGCAGAATGCCGTCGAGATTCTGGAGTTCCAGGTGCAGCTGGATGATCAGGGACGTTTTCATATCCAGGGCATCTTGAAGAATGTGTCTTCCTACACGTTGCAGTCGCTCGTCATTTATTACGACATCTATGACCAAGAAGATCGGCTGCTAGGGCAGCACACGACGAATGTCTCGCCCCAGACAGTCGCGCCAGGTGCCGAAGCCGGATTCCAGGCTTCTCATGAGGACGGCGAGAACATGTTCCGGGCGCTGGTCACCCGCTGGACGGGTAGAACGACTAATTAAACACGAAGGGAGCAACGCCGATGAAAAGAATGCTGTCAACCTTACTGTGCCTGGTCATCCTGCTCTCCGGCGGAGGCGCGCTGTACGTTCTGCATGAGCGATGGAGCGAGCCGTCCCTGACAGCGTCGGCCTCCCTCGGGACCATCGAGCCGGAGCAGGACACCGCCGAACAATCGCCCGAGCTCAAGGACTTGATCCGCACGCATCAGCAGCGGGTCGTCTCCATCCAGACCGTCTCCCCTCAGGGGGAGGGTATCGGCTCCGGTTTCCTGTATAACGAGCTGGGGGATATCGTCACCAACGCGCATGTCGTCGCAGGCGCGCAACAAGTCTCGGTACGGATGAGCGACACGAGCACCCATCGGGGCACGATCATCGGGATGAACATCGAGAAAGATATCGCTATCGTGCGGGTAGAGGAGCTGGCGGGGATGGAGCCGCTGGAGATGGATGCCGAGACCAAGGCCGATATCGGCGACGAGGTGCTGGCCTTTGGCAGTCCGCTGGGACTCGAGAATACAGTGACGACGGGCATCATCAGCGGCGTCGACCGCGATCTGCAGATCGAGCAGACCAAATATGTCGGCGCATACCAGATCTCCGCCCCCATCACTCAGGGCAACAGCGGCGGACCGCTCGTCATGCAGAGCACGGGCAAGGTAATCGGCATCAATTCTGCGGCTGCGGATACGGGCACGATCGGCTTCAGCATCCCCTACTACCAGGTCGTCCACATCCTGGAGGGATGGAGCGCCAATCCGGACCCGTCCCTGGCTGAGGTGCCGGCCGCGCCTCCCGGTGAGGCCCCCGGCGGGAATCCGGATGCGCCTCCGGCCTTGCCAGAGTCGGAGCAGGAGCCTGTCTACACCGAGGAGGATTTCCTAAGGGACAGCAAGTATATCGTGGGCTACTTCTACGAGAGTGTCGACAGCGGCGATTATGCCACGGCCTACGGGCTGCTCAGCAGCGGGTGGCAGGAACGTATGAGCTACGAACAGTTCGCCGAGGGCTACAACAACACGCTGGGCGTGAGTGTGACCCGTCTCGAGGCGAACCTGACGAGTGAGCTGTTCGCAGAAGTGACGCTGCTCATCGAAGCCGTCGAAGACGAAGATGGCAAGCAGGTGACCAGCACGTACAGCCTGGTCTATGTTGTCGGGATCGAGAACGGTGTCGTCAAGATCATATCGGGACAGGGGGAGCGGGTGTAGACCGCTCCCTGTTCTTTTGTTTGGCAAATCGCTTTTCCGTTTACGGTTGCGATACAGTACAGAGACCGCTGGTTTCCAACGCGCCGTCTTGTTCCGGCTGGCGGTGGCGGCTATCTTCGCAGTGGGAGACGAGAAGCGCAGGATGAGGAGAGAAATATCCTATATAAGGTGTACACATTGCCCCTTATGTACAATGTGTACATTATGTACATAATATGCTTTTGATGATACTAGAGGGGGTGAGGAGGTATGTTCATGGAGGCACTATTAGCTACGCAGGTACGTGCGAATATGAGCGCTTTTATCGACAACGTCGTTCGCGAGAAGCCGCAAGCCATCCGTCGAAACCGGGATGTTATCGTAGCAGACGGAGCTACCTTGGAAGAGCTCCGCTCAGAGTATTAGACAATTACTTGATTATGCCCAAGATTATTTCCATGACTACGCAAGGTATACCGCCGCCCCTAATACCCGCAAGCATGCACCCTACATCTCTCGTGTCTTATTAAAAGACGATGCTGAATCGGTAACTCAGTTACTGAACGACAAAATGCCAAGTTGGTCAGATGATGAAAGATGGCTTAAGCGTAACGGCTATACACACACCAAGCCTCAGCTCGATGTGTGTCTTTAGAAGGTGTATGCTATCCTACCCGCGCGCAGGCAGTTCCAGCCTGACATAAGTCCTGTCATCAAAAGATTCATTACCTGCTTGGAGCCCCTTGGCCAGCTTGTACTCTCTGAAGCATAACGGATCCGTCTCCAGGATCCGCTGCAGCTCCGCTTCAGATTCGGCCAACGTGGGCCTCAACAGCGGGTAGCCATCCGAGGCCAGGACCAGCTCTCTGGTCGCAGCCGGCACATCCACCATCTTGATCTGACCAAGATCAAACTCGAAACCGGTCACTGCCACATAGCCGTATTGCGAGGGCTGTGCAGTATTCTGCATCACATACTGGGCTTGGATGAGCGGACGAATGACGCCGCGGCTTGGATCGCTCTCCATCAGCTCGGCGATGGTCTTCCCTCTCAGCACTTCGGATTCCAGCAGCATCGAACGGGTATAGGCCGTAATCGAATCGACCTTTTTTTCATTGCTGTACAGCTCGCCGTCCAGCATGCACTGGCAATCGCCGATCATCCAGACTTGATGCCTCTGAGGACTGTACAGCGCCATGGAGGCAGACGGTATCGAGTGAGGATGCTCCTGTATCTCATCGTACATCCCCAGCTCTTGATAGGTTTGGATAAGCCGCTCGTTGAGCTGCTTCATCAACTGCTCGATCCCCAGACCGGGAGGCAGGGCGCGGACCCCTTCCTCCAGGGCGCTGGCGATCACCTGTCCCGAGGTCCGATTGCCGTATCGTTTGCCTGACACATCTGTAGCGCCATCGATCACACATGCATAGTGCTCAGTTAGACAATACCGGTCTTCACAGGTATCAGGATCTCCTGTTTTGGATGCCAGCTTAGTTTCCATGATGCGCAACCTGTCGCCCCCCTATAATTGCTAGTTTGAGCTTACCATATAACCATTACCACATAACCATTTATATGAAATCGTTTTTTAACTTTAACAGACCAACCCGGAGCTTTTTAGATATACTTTTGCACCTGTGGGGGTGGCGAGCCCGGCTAGCAGCCCTACTTTCATATGTCGCAATCTTCGGTGTTAGCAGCTGCAACGACCCTTTTTGCCGCTAATGCAACTCAATCTTCCAAAGAAGCATCTCTTCCGAGCAATAAAGCTTCTGAGTTCCGTTGAAGACATCCCCGCAACCAGTTGGTAGAGCTGACAAGTACGATTCAATCGCTAAGCGGCAATGGTGAGACCCTTCGGGGATAGCCTTATATATTCAGATTGACAAAGCCGAGGTCTTGCAGCAGCCGCTTCAGCATGACTACGCTCTGCGCGCGCGAAGCCTCTGCTTGCGGTGCAAACGTCGTCGCCGTCACACCTTGGATGATCCCCATCCCGGTTAACTGCGTGACCGCCTCCTTCGCCCATTCCGCGATCTCCGCTTCGTCGGCGAACGTACCGGCTCCCGACGTCTCCCCCGCCGATCCGCCCGGCGCCTGCCCGGCATACGCCATGGCCCGGCCGATCATAACTGCCATCTGCTCGCGTGTGATCCGCGCCTGGGGCCGGAAGGTGCCGTCCTCATACCCGTGCACCAGCCCCGCTTCGCTTGCGGTCGCGACGGCTCCCGCGTACCAGTCCGTGGCCGCCACATCCGTGAACGACAAGGTGCTTGCCCGCTCCGGCAGACCAAGTCCGCGTACCAGCAGTGCGGCAAATTCCGCCCGTGTCACCGATTCCGACGGCGCGAACATGCCGGGCTCCCGTCCCGACACAATCTGTTTGTTGGCCATCTGTTCAATCTCTTGCTGCGCCCAGTGCCCTGCCAAGTCCGCAAACGATCGCGCCGAGCGGATTACCGTGTACGCCCCGTCCTGCCGCGTCGGCATCGTGATCGTGCGGCCGCCACTGCCAAATACCGAAGGGACGAAATGCAGCCCTCCCCGCCCGTCAATCCAGACCGCCGTCGCCTGTTCGGCTCCCGCCGGCGCAGGCAGCGTCATCGTCCGCTCCCGATACGCCCCATCCCAGCCGACCACGGGACGGCCGTCCGCAGTTAGCGCGAAGGCGACCGGGTGGGCCAGCAGTGCCTCTGCCTCCATCCCCGCGATCGCACGCGCCGCCGCATCGCGGTCGGCAGACGAGACCCGACCGATCGTCAGCGCCACCACGGCATCGGCCGAGACCTGCTCCACCGCTTCCAGCGGCAGGAGCAGGCCGTGACCGTCCACGATCAGCCGCAGCCGGGCGGACGGCCACGTACGCGACACGTCCTGGAGCGCTGAGGCTGGCAGCTCCAGAACGACCACATCGCCGATCCCATCGATGGCGACCACCGCCTCGGCCGGGATTGCCGACGATGCAGCCGCCTGGACCGATAGGCTGAGGAGAGCCACTTCGCCGCGGCTCGCGGCTCGGGCTGGCTCATCGACCCGAGCGGCGAACAAGTCAGCAACCTGCGCCGCCGTCAGTCGCAGCCGCACCACCGTCCGGCCATCGCCGGTTGATTCCTTCACCGCATCCACCGACACCGTCCGGCCATTCAGGACCAGCTCCACCATGTTGTCCGGCTCGTCGTCCGTAGTGCCGTCAGGGTCCGTATCGTCTCCATCCTCAGGTTCCCAGTACCACCAGCCGTTATTCGGCCCGCCTGGTGCAGGCGCCTGCGTGACAGTCACCGTCCGAACCGCTGCGGCCGTTTGTCCGATCGGATTGTCCACCGTATATCGCAATGTGTATACTCCAGGTGTCCGCGTGTCTACGCTGCCACTCACTGTGATCTGCTCGCTCAGGCTGCCGTAATAGGCATCTGTGGCCGTTGCTCCAGGATCGTTGAATGTTCCACCCTGCACCAGCGACATCTCAGCCGGGCCGATCAGCTCCAGCACGGGCGGGGCGATCACATGCACGGTTCGGCTCACTTCCGCCGCAGCGTTTCCTGCCCTGTCAGAGACGTTATACAACCGTGTATACGTTCCGACCTCTTGTGTATCAACTGAGCCAGTGACGATAATATCCGCAGTGAGGTCACCGTCCTGCTCATCGTAGGCTGTGGCTCCGGGCTCCTCATAGCTGCTATCCACGGCGATGACCAATGGATCGGCGCCGAGCAGCGTGATCACCGGAGGATCGCCATCATACACATGGACACTACGGGTTGCCGTCGCGGTATTGCCCGCACGGTCGCTGACAGTATAGTGCACGTCATAGCTGCTCGGACGAGTCGTATCCACTTCCCCGCTGATGAGGATGGCACTGGTATCTATCGCGCCGTCGATATTGTCAGTCGCCCGGGCGCCTGGCTCCACGTACGGTTGTCCGGCTGGAAGCTCATACGGATCGTCACCGATGAGCTCGAGGACGGGCTCTGTATTGTCCAGTACATAGGGGCCGAACGACGCGGACTGCTCGTTCCCCGCCGCATCCCTGGCATAGATATGCAGATATCGGTCGCCGTCTCCTTCATTCCATACCAGCGCCTGACCGCTGGTGAAGGTCTGCCAAGCTGCGTCTTCCGCCGCCGGGGCTGTTGACGTTGACGACCAAGCATAGCGCAGCACAGTCAGCTCGCTGGCGTCGGTGACCGTGACCACCGGCTGGAAGCTTTGTGCTGGTTCGGAGCTGCCGGGTGAGTCGATCGCCAGGATCGGCGCCGTCCCGTCATACATCCGTGTCAGTGGCGCAGAGGCCTCGTTCCCGTTGCCTGCCGCATCATTTACCACTCCCGCAGGGATCGTCACGGTAACCAGACCGTTCGCCGTCGGCGTTACCTCAAACGTATAGGTGAACGCATCGTCCGCATTCAAGCTGCCCGCTTCTCCGTTCACCACCGTCGCATCACTGGCGGCGAAACCCGTTACCGCTTCGCTGAAAGTCGCCGTCACAGTGAACGCACCATTCAACGGATCGACAGACGTGCTGCTCAGCGTCACCGTCGGCTCCGTCCCGTCATACGTCCGCGTCAGCGGCGCAGACGCCTCGTTCCCATTGTCAGCCGCATCATTCGCCGCTCCCGCCAGAATGCTCACCGTGACCAGACCGTCCGCCGTTGGCGTCACTTCAAATGTATAGGTGAACGCATCGTCCGCATTCAAGCTGCCCGCTTCTCCGTTCACCACCGTCACATTGCTGGCGGCGAAACCCGTTACCGCTTCACTGAACGTCGCCGTCACAGTGAACGCACCGTTCACCGGATCGACAGACGTGCTGCTCAGCGTCACCGTCGGCGCCGTCCCGTCATACATCCGTGTCAGCGGCGCAGAGGCCTCGTTCCCGTTGCCTGCCGCATCATTGGCCGCTCCCGCCGGGATGCTCACCGTAATCAGACCGTCCGCCGTCGGCGTCACTTCAAATGTATAGGTGAACGCATCGTCCGCATTCAAGCTGCCCGCTTCTCCGTTCACCACCGTCACATCACTGGCGGCGAAACCCGTTACCGCTTCGCTGAAAGTCGCCGTCACAGAGAACGCACCATTCAACGGATCCGCAGACGTGCTGCTGAGCGCAACCGTCGGCGTCGTCCCGTCATACATCCGTGTCAGTGGCGCAGAGGCCTCGTTTCCGTTACCCGCCGCATCATTGACCACTCCCGCAGGGATCGTCACGGTAACCAGACCGTTCGCCGTCGGCGTTACCTCAAACGTATAGGTGACCTCATCGTCCGCACTCCAGCTCCCCGCGATGCCGTTCACCACTGTCACATCGCTGGCGGCGAAACCCGTTACTGCTTCACTAAACGTCGCTGTTACCGTGAACGCACCATTCAACGGATCGACAGACGTACTGCTCAGCGTCACCGTCGGCGTCGTCCCGTCATACGTTCGTGTCAGCGGCGCTGACGCCTCGTTCCCGTTGCCTGCCGCATCATTCGCCGCTCCCGCAGGGATGCTCACCGTAACCAGACCGTTCGCCGTCGGCGTTACTTCAAACGTATAGGTTGCTGCATCGACTGCATTCCAGCTCCCGGCCTCTCCACCCGTCACCGTAACATCTTCCACTCCAAAGCCCACTACCGCTTCGCTAAACGTCGCTGTTGCCGTGAACGCACCGTTCACCGGATCGACCGCTGTGGAGCTTAGCGTCACCGTCGGCGCCGTTCCATCATACGTCCGTGTGAGCGGCACGGAGGCCTCGTTTCCGTTACCCGCCGCATCATTGGCCACTCCCGCCGGGATGCTCACCGTGACCAGACCGTCCGCCGTTGGCGTCACCTCAAACGTATAGGTTGCTGCATCGACTGCATTCCAGCTCCCGGCCTCTCCACCCGTCACCGTAACATCTTCCACTCCAAAGCCCACTACCGCTTCGCTAAACGTCGCTGTTGCCGTGAACGCACCGTTCACCGGATCGACCGCTGTGGAGCTTAGCGTCACCGTCGGCGCCGTCCCGTCATACATCCGTGTCAGCGGCGCTGACGCCTCGTTCCCATTTCCAGCCGCATCATTCGCCGCTCCCGCCGGAATGCTCACCGTAACCAGACCGTCCGCCGCCGGCGTCACTGTGAACGTATAGGTCACATTATCGCTCGTCATCAAGCTACTCACCGATCCGTTCAGCACCGCCACATCCGCGACTGTGAAACCGGTCACCGCTTTACTGAACGTCGCCGTTACGGTGAACGCACCATTCAACGGATCGACAGACGTGCTGCTCAGTGTCACCGTCGGCGCCGTTCCGTCATACATCCGCGTCAGTGGCGCAGATGCCTCGTTTCCGTTACCCGCCGCATCATTGACCCCTCCCGCCGGGACCGTCACGGTAACCAGACCTTCCGCCGCCGGCGTTACTGTGAACGTATAGGTCACATTATCGCTCGTCATCAAGCTGCTCACCGATCCGTTCAACACCGAGACATCCCCGACTGTGAAACCGGTCACCGCTTCACTGAACGTCGCCGTCACGGTGAACGGGCTATTCACCCGATTGGCCGCCGGGCTGCTTAACGTCACTGTTGGCGGGGTTGCATCCGTCCAGCGGGCGTACACATCCAGATCACTGCCAAAGACATACGTGTCTGTCACCTCCACCCCGTCCTCCAGCTGTGTATACCACCCTGCGAACGCATAGCCATGTCGGACCGGTTCCGGCAAGCTCCTGCCGGCTTGCTGCAGCGTGGCGGCATATAATGTCACAGGAGAGATCGAACCGGAACCGCCGTTCAGATGGAAACGAAGCTCAAAGGCGCTTCCTTCTACTTGCGGCCCGTCGACAGGAACTGTGATGGTACCTGAATTATTGAGCGTGCCGCCACCAGCGATGCGGCCCTCTCCGCTGATGGTTCCAGAATTATGTACGACGAGACCTTGTGGGATAATTAATCGGTAGTTTCTCGGTATGTTTATCGTGCCGTTATTGGTCAGAAAGACCGAGGAATCACCACCGCTTTGCCCCGTCCCAATGACGGAAATGCTATAGGCAACGCCAGTGGCGGGGGTGATCGTGCCGCCTTGGACGACGATCGTGCCTCCGCTGCCCTCATAGCCGACCCCGATTCCAGTACCGCCATTATTACCAGTTGCGTACACCGTGCCATCGTTGATGGTTATGTTCCCGCTGCCACGTTGAATGCCTCCCCCGATTCCGGCGCCGCCTGGACCACCATTTGCCGTTATGGTACCACCATTAATCGTAATCGTTCCACCGTCGCCCAACATGCCTCCCCCGATCCCGGCACCCCCGGTATTACCATTAGCAGTTATCGTCCCGCCGTTAATGGTAATCGCACCTACAACCGTTTCATTCCCGCCACCGATTCCCGCAGAGTAAACATCGCCTGAAGCGGTGACCGTCCCGCCGTTGATGGTGATCGTCCCTGTGCTGCCGCGTGGACCCGCCCCGATCCCCGGAGCGCTCGAGTTCGACAGTGACCTGGCGGTTAGCGCCCCGCTCCCGTTCGGGCTGGAGTCTTCGATCGTGAGCGACGTTCCAGCATCCACACGAATGGCCGGAGCCCCATATGCAGAGGAAGCTATGGATAACGTATACCCTGCCAGATCGAGTGTCAGATCGCTTCCAGTCGGTACAGCCAGTGAACCACTCGACTGTATGATGTTGTCGCCCAAGCGGATCGTCGTACCGCTTGCACTGGTTGCAAAGGCCTCGGTCAACCCGGTCCAATCCATCACCGTCACTTCCGCCGCATACGCCAGCCGAGCTCCTGGACCAGACAGTATACCCCATACAAGTAACCCTATAATTGCCAGACTGACCCCTTTTCTGAACCTGCTCCTACTATCGCTCCTCAACACACTTCATTCCTCTCATAATGGAGTATGATATCACGCTGCTCGTACGGCTACCAGCCAGGCACCGCAGCCCCCAGCTGCACTCGGTGTTCCTCGCTTGTCCCACGCAGACACATGCATTTCTCTCATCATAACTCGCCCCGCTGACAACTCACTGAACAAAAAGGATATATATGTAAAATAACCCCGCAAAGTGTGGCTTGGCTGCGAAGCATCTTCCGGTACTTTGCGGGGGTCCCAAACCTATAAACGATATAAACAAGAGCCGACATCGGCGGGATCCCGACATCGGCTTGCTTAACAATCTACTGCCCAGTGCTCAGCCTTCAGCCGCTTCTATCAGCGCCCGAAGACGCGAGAGCAGCGACGGATAATCCATCCGCTCCGGGGTCGTCGTATCGACCTCGATCAGCGTCCCGCCGACAGCCAGCGGCTCCAGCTCGCCCTGCAACAGCCGTGTCCGGTGTTCGTCGATCCATGCCTGGTCCTGGAGGCCGCTATGCCGATCCTCTTCGACCATGCGCTTCAGGAAGCGCTCCACCAGCACTGGGCCGTCCGCCTTGCAGAGCAGTTGGATCGGCTCATACGGATGCTGCTGCTGGAGCTGCAGCAACTCGCCGGACCGCAGCGCCGGACGGCCGAAGTAATTCTCCACGATACAGGACTGCCCCACCGCCAACAGCTGTCCCGCCGCATAATAAATGATGGCAAATGCGCCCTGCCCAAGTGCAGGCGGGAGCTCGCTCGTCCGGCCGTCCATCGCTTCGTAGAGCGTCTCATGGATCTCGTCCCGGGCAAAGCGCGGTACCTGCAGATCCCGGGCCAGCCTCCGCGTCAGCGTCGTCTTGCCGGAGCCGGGGAGGCCATTGGCGATGATGAGCGCGGGTAGCTTCAAAAGAATCAACACCTCTCCTTATAAGAGATAGATATACGAATATCAGCTTGTGCAGCATCCATTACTTTTGGGCTTACCCGAATCCGGGTAGTCATTCGGAATGGAACACTTAGATTAAGGCATACTATATATTAAAACAAGAGTCGATGGTGTCTTTTATGAAGAGAAATCGCAAAAATCTTGCGAGCAAAAATAAAGACTGCTATGATTCAACTAACGGGGAGGAAACGTTTATGTTAATTGAGTTCCGCGCAAGTAATTTTTTGTCCTACCGCGATGAAGTTGTCTTGTCCATGGTAGCCGATAAAAATCGTGAATTGGCGGAGACAAATACGTTCAAGCAAGGCAATCTAACCCTGCTGAAGACAGCCACGATTTTTGGAGCAAACGCCAGTGGAAAAACAAATTTGATTACAGCCATGTTTTTTTTAAACCAACTGTTTCGCACCAAAACAGATTTAGACGCTCTATTTGCCAACCTGCCTACCTTTAAACTGGATACCTATAGCGACGAGAACCCCATCGGATTTGAATTGTCATTTTTCTTGAATGGCCAGCGACACCGGTATGGTATTGAATTGGACCACCAAGGGATTTGTGAAGAATGGTTGTACTTTGTACCCAACCGTACCGAAGCATGTTATTTTGTCAGGGATAGAAATGGCATCTTAACTACAGGCAGTTACTTTGGAGATAAGAAGGCTTTAGATTTTATCAAGCCGGACCGGCGTAGGCCGTTCATCTTCACTCTGGGTCAGGATTCCATTAAACAGTTCGAATGGGCAAAGCAAATTCTAATCTATTTAAGCTCGCATATGAAGCCCATACAGTCCGATACTGCTTACACTGCTCTTATTCAGGAACAGCTCGTAGATCAAAAGCCAGATTCTTTTCTTCAAAAAGAAGAGCTTGTTTCATTATTAAAAGCTGCGGACATCGGCGTAACAAATATATCCGTTGCCAAGGAAAAGAGAACCCAAGAGGAAATTGAATTCCTCAATCGGCTTGGTACACTGTTGGAAAATACGAGAGAGATTGAAGACGTGAAATACGAAACGTACATGCATCATCATAAATATGATGATAGCAATCAATTGGCTGGAGAAGAACAATTCCCACTGGATATGGAGTCGAGGGGCACTGTTAAACTCTATAACCTACAATATCCAATTTTACAAGCTTTAAAGTATGGTGGCATTTTATTAGTTGATGAGATTGACAGTTCTCTACACCCGCTAGTGTGCGAACGAATTATTCAGATGTTTAATAGCTCGGTGCATAACCCGAAGCATGCCCAGTTAATCTGCACTACGCACAATACCCTATTAATGAATCCTGCTTTGCTCAGAAGAGACCAGATTTTCTTTACGGAGAAGAATAAATACGGTGTCAGTTCACTATACAGCCTATATGATATTGATCTGGATATCCGTAATAACTTCAACTATCTGAATAATTATTTGGCCGGGCGCTTCGGAGCTGTCCCCTATCTCGGTTCATTTGAGCTTGCTGTAAAGAGTCAAGAGGTTGATATAAATGAGAGGTAGAAGAAGTGATGAGAGCTACAAACGCAAGAAAAAGAATGTGCGTCCCAATCCCTATTTTATTATTGTATGTGAAGGGTCAGTAACCGAAGTCGATTACTTTAAAAGCTTCCCTTATTATAATAACCTAGGCGGTACCACCAGCAGTGGTTTAAGGTACGGACACGAGCCTGTACATATCGAGGGCGGCGCGGGACAGCATGTACAAGTAGTCAGAAGGGCTGAACGAGTGCTTCGCGAAAAAGATGCAAAGCTAGGGTCTATCTCAAAAGCAGACGTGTGGTGTGTATTTGATTGCGACAGGAAAACTCCTGAGCTTCGAGAAGCTGTTGAGTTAGCTAGGAGAAAGGGATTTAAAGCCATTTACTCCGTTCAATGTTTTGAACTGTGGTTTGTTCTGCATTTTCAGTATCTCTCTACTGCTGTGGCTGACTATGATGAAAGAATTAGTAGAAAATTGGGGATCCAATATACTCACAGCTCGACAGGTATGTACGAACAACTAATTGAGTTACAATCGGCAGCTATTACAAACGCTGAACGATTATGGGAAAGCATGGAGCGAGAAGGAAGAATGCGCCAGACAGATCAGGGACGACTTTATCCCTCATAGGCGCACACACTCATGCGAGGCGAATTGGCGTTTGCAGTGCCGACATTTCCCGTCATATTTCCCCATCAATGCTCACTCCTTGGGCTTCTTCATCCGTGTCCCTACATCATATCACATTCCCTGCACGGCTCTCACGTAAGACAAAAAGCCTGGTCAGAGCCTCCTCGATTGAAGAGAGCCTAATCCCGGCTAAACAACTCACGCGTATACACCTTCGGCTTCTTCACGCCCTGAATAGCCGACTGGCGGAAATTATTCCTCAATCGCATCAAAAAATCCTCATTGCCGTGACATGAGGATTTTTACAGTGCCACGCCCGCACCAGAGATGAAGGTGATGAGCCGGCAGCGCGCCTCTCGGGGTGGGATAACCTGCTACGATCGGGGTTCCTTCTGTTCTCCTGCGGCGATGGAACGAATCAGCTCCCGATTGTCCCACAGCTGCTGGCGGAGGTTAGACTTGGAGCCTTCAATGCGGAAGTGGGGGATCTCCTCGGCCTTGGCGATCTCGATGCAGCTCCAGGTGGCGTTGTGGGAGTTGCTGGTCAACAACAGGAACAAGGCGTGGCAACGCCGCAGCGGCGCATGAATGCGTTCCGGGTTCTCGCCGGTCTCGTGGACGAGCTCGGCCCCCGTCTCCCTGACGACGGATTCGAACCATTTGGACAGCCCGCCGACGACAGCAATTCGGCAGCCTGCCAGAAACGGACTTCTCGCCGGCTTGTCGGTTCTGGCGCGCTCGCTCGCTCTGGATCGTGCCTGGGTCTCTGCTGCGGATAACGGCTCCGAGCGTTTGTATAGCCTGGAGAGACGCGCCACCTCCCCGTCAAGGGAGACATTGAACGAGCAGGGGTCGCCATCCTGCGGCTCTTGCATCTCCACATCCTTCTCATGGATGGGAAAACGGTTGGCGGTATCATTCATATCGACGGCATAGAGGGCGAAGTGCTCACCCAGTTCGACATACCCCATATATTGCCGGATCGGCGCATGGGTATCATCCCCCTGCAAGAGAATCGTAAGGTGCTGTCCCATGGTACCGTCGTCACGGACTTGAGGCTCGCATAACACTTCCGCCTCGTGCTCCAGTCCCACCGCATTCACCATGGACTCGGGAATGTTGAAGCTCTCCCCGTGCTCCAGTACAATATAGCCGCCATGATCCCGGCGATAGAACGTGCCGGCCCGGCCGTTCTCAGCCATCCCCGGAGCTGGCTGCGGGAGTTCGCCTTCTGCCGGCAGAGTCGGCTGCACAGGGCTGTCCTGCGGCGGAGCCGAAGGCTCAAGCCCGGAAGGCGGCGGCAGTTCCTCTGCAGTCGCAAAGAACGCTTCCAGTTGATTGATGAGCTGCAGCGCATCGCTCAAGCGTGTGCGCACCTGGGCTTGAACGGCAGGCTCCGGGGCGGAGCGCAGTGTGCTGTACAGACGGTCGACCTGTTCGTTCAGAAGGCGGACTGCCGCGGATACGACAGCAGGCCCATCCCCCGGCTCCAGCGTGTGCCTGGCTGGCTGAGCTTCCTGCGCTTGCTGGACCTCAGCCCTGTGCCCAGGCTGAGAGGTCTCCCTCGCCTGCCCGTCCTCACGCGCCCCCGCCGCACGCTCGAGCTCGCGTCTCATCTGCTGCTCCAGCGCTGCGTGCCTGCTCTGCCACTCGGCCCCGCTGCGCCGGAGGGCCTCTGCCTCCTGCTGCGCTTCCATCAGCTGACGGCTCAGCCGCCGTCTGTCCTGGTCTAGTCTGGCCGCCTGCTCGGCTTCCTGATCCCGCTCATGGCCTAGCGTCTCTATCCGGCTGCGCTGCGCCGCCTGCGCCTCAGTGAGCGCCTCCATCCGCTGACACAGCCTGCTGTAATCCCGCTCCAGCTTGCGCAGCTGCTTGCCGAGCGCATCACGCTCACGTTCCGCCTGCCCCCGCCGCTCTCGCTCGCGCAGGACGAGCCGTTCTTCTCGCGTCTCCCTCACATCCCGGCTACCCGGCGCTGCCTCCACGCCGGCAGGCGGCCCGGAGGAGGCCCCAGCTCCGGGCGTCGGGTTCACTTCCTCCTTGCCCTCGCTCTCCAGCGCCAGCAAGCGTTGCTCCAGTTGCTCGTCCTTCTCGGGAAAGAACCGCAGCGACCAGTAATAATGCCATCTGCCATACGCCTCCACCAGCTGCGATTCTGTCTCCAGATGCTGCACGGGCGATTCATCCTCCGACTCGCCGTACAGCGGCAGAACCGATTGCAGGATCGCCTGGAGCACCCTTAATCGCTCGGCGGATTGGATCAGCCTGGGACGCAACAGCTGCACGAACTGCTGGTCGGGAAAAGCCTTGCCCGCCTTGGCCCTCAGCCGGATTCCGCACCGCTGGGCCAGACGTTGCTTGTCCTGATCCGTGCATTCAGCCAGCAAGCCGAGGAATGCATGGTAGGGGAAGGGGAGCTTCGCCTGCTTCAGCACCTCCCCCCGGAAGCGGGCAGCCGTCTCCGGGATCTCCCCCGGGTCATTTTGCAGCATCGCCCACATCTTCCCGATCACTCTCGTATCCATAAGTCACCTCCTCGTCCTGATGATCCCCCGTATCTCATTCCTGGCCCTTGTAACCGAATTATAACACAGTTGATTTCGATTTCTTAGCGTTGCGTTGTGATCCTTACCACAGGTGGCTCCCCCCACCGGAGGGGTGGCTCACTCATCACCGGAATGGTGGCTCTATTTCATCGAAGTATGCTCAAAACCCTACTCGGAGCAGGCCCTACGGACACACGATCCGTTAAGTACTGGTTTTATGCCCGTTAGCACCCGATTACAGACCGATAACGGATCCTCTGTCCGCAAGCAGCTCTAAAAACACGCCCATGCTCGAAATAAGAGCTACTGTGTCCGTTCGTGAGCGAGTACTACCCTCAGCGGTCTTTTTCCATACTCCGTCGTCCTACCTATCTACATTTTAAGTGTTGCATCATTCCCTAAACAATGACAAAGAAGGAATCCCGTTCAGGATTCCTTCCGTGTAAAAAAGCTCCCTTTCAAAGCATCAATCGATGAATCCGATCGTCCGCAGCAAGCGGTCGATCATAGCGGCTGCTTCCGCTCGGGAGGTATTTTTTTTCGGCATAAGCTGGTTTTCCTCATTGCCTAAGATCAATCCAGCCTGTACCGCTTCGGCCATCGCGTGCTTCGCCCAGGACGAGATCAGATCGCTATCCTGATAAAAGGAGAGGTCCACATATACGTCTGGCTTCGACTGGATATTGGCGTATCGCATCGCCGACACGATCATAACGACCGTTTCTTCTCGGCTGATGTGCTCTTCGGGGCGGAACTTGCCGGTTCCGTCCCCCTGCACCATCCCTTCCCTGGCAGCTGCAGCCACCACGCTTGCGTACCAGTTTGCCGGGCTCACATCACTAAAGTGAGATTGTTCGGCCTTATCCGTCTGCAAACCCAGCGATCGGACCAGCATCGCTGTCATCTCCGCACGCGTGACCGACGTGTCCGGATCGAAACGCCCTTCGTCCTTACCATATACAATCAGCTTGGAGGCCAACCGTTTGATCACCTCTTCCGACCATATACCATCCACATCTACAAACGTTTTCGATTGGACCAGCACAGTTTCTATGCCGCCGGAACGGCTCTGTAACGTGGCTTCTGCACCATCGATCCGGGACGGCACGAATTGGAATGTCCCTTCCGGCAGATGATAACGGACCCCGGTCTGCTGATCCGGATCGCCAGCGGTGTTCAAAGCTAGCGTCTGGGAGACATACTGCGCGTAACGCTGCACGACCCGCTTGCCATCAGAAGTTATCACTGCCAGTTCCGTCTCAACCGGAACAGCAGCCAATCGTGCGCCGATCGCCGCCGCTGCTTGCTCCATCTCCTGCAAGATCGTTGGATCGACACGCCCAATGCGCAGCGTGACTTCGGTCACGCCGGCTGCATTGATCCCGGAAAATACGGATACCGGCAGGTCGTAAGCTGAGATAGAGGTCTGCAAACGCACCGTTCCTTCGGGGTTATAGGCCACAAGAGCCCGTATGGTCTGCGCAGGAATCGTCAGGTTCCAAGCGTCCAGAGAATTCCCCGGCTGCAAGCTGCCGCCATCCAATGCGATGACGTCCGTCAGCAAATCTCCCTGATCAAAGGTAAACGTGTGGGACGCGTTCTCCTCATTCGATAACGTCATGACATACTTTGTATCAACTGGCGTTTGGTCGTCTGTAGGAGGATTATCGTCTCCGTCCATGTCATCTTCGGAAGAATCATTGTCTTGGTTCGGAGGAATATGGTTACCACCTCCAGAAGATTCACTAGCTGCCCGCGTCACGGTGATCGTATAGGTCTTCGTCGTGTTGTCCTGCGCCGTCACCACCACGGTAACAGTGTTCGTGCCGACGTCCAGCGCGATCGGGTCCGAAGCGCTGCCGCTCGTTACCGCATTGCCATTAACCGTCACCGACGATGTCACGGCTTCCACGGTCGGCGTGACCTCGATTGCAGTCACGTTATTGGCCACGGAGACGCTATACCCTTCCGTTCCCGGAGCAAAGACGGGATCCAAACTGCCCTCACTCAGCGTCAAGCCACTCAGATTCGCATTGCTGGACGCGGCCCGCGTCACAGTGATCGTATACGTCTTGATCGAGTTATCCTCCGCCGTCACCACTACGGTGATCGCGTTCGCGCCGACATTCAGCGCGATCGGGTCAGAGGCGCTGCCGCTCGTTACCGTATCGTCATTGACCGTCACCGATGATGTACCGGCGTCCACGGTCGGTGTGACCTCGATTGTAGTCACGTTATTGGCCACGGAGACGCTATACCCTTCCGTTCCCGGAGCAAAGACGGGATCCAAACTGCCCTCACTCAGCGTCAAGCCGCTCAAATTCGCGTTGCTGGACGCGGCCCGCGTTACGGTGATCGTGTACGTCTTCGTCGTGCTGTCCTCCGCCGTTACTTCCACAGTGATCGTGTTCGCGGCGCCGACGTCCAGCGCAATCGGGTCAGAGGCGCTGCCGCTCGTTACCGCATTGCCATTAACCGTCACCGACGATGTCACGGCTTCCACGGTCGGCGTGACCTCGATTGCAGTCACGCTATTGGCCACGGAGACGCTATACCCTTCCGTTCCCGGAGCAAACGCGGGATCGAGATTGCCCGAACTCAGCATCAAGCCGCTCAAGTCTGCGTTGCTGGATGCTGCCCGTGTCACGATGACCGTATAGGTCTTCGTCGTGCTGTCCTGCGCCGTCACTTCCACGGATATCGTGTTCGTACCGACGTTCAGGGCGATTGGGTCGGAGGCGCTGCCGCTGGTCACTGGTTCGCCGTTGACCGTCACGGACGAGGTCCCGACAGCTGTTGTCGGCGTGACCTCGATCGCAGTCACGCTATTGGCAACGGAAGCGGTGTACGCCTCCGTGCCCGCTGCAAACGCGGGATCCAAACTGCCCTCACTCAGCGTCAAGCCACTCAGATTCGCATTGCTGGACGCGGCCCGCGTCACAGTGATCGTATACGTCTTGATCGAGTTATCCTCCGCCGTCACCACTACGGTGATCGCGTTCGCGCCGACATTCAGCGCGATCGGGTCAGAGGCGCTGCCGCTCGTTACCGTCTCACCATTGACTGTCACCGACGATGTACCGGCGTCCACGGTCGGCGTGACCTCGATTGCAGTCACGCTATTGGCCACTGAGACGCTATACCATTCCGTTCCCGGAGCAAACGCGGGATCCAGGCTGCCCTCGCTTAGCGCCAAGTCGCTCAAGTTCGCATTGCTGGAAGCGGCCCGCGTTACTTCAATCGTATAGGTCTTCGTCGTGCTGTCCTGCGCCGTCACTTCCACGGATATCGTGTTCGTACCGACGTTCAGGGCGATCGGATCAGAAGCGCTACCGCTAGTTACCGTCTCGCCGTTGACCGTCACCGACGATGTCCCGGCGCCCACGGTCGGTGTGACTTCGATTGTATTCACGCTATTGGCAACGGAAGCGGTATAGGTCTCCGTGCCGGATGCAAAGACGGGGTTCAAACTGCCTTCGCTCAGCGTCAGGCTAATTAGGTCAGTGAAGGCATAAAAGGTGTGTCCGTAATCCGCAGCATAATTTTGGGCCGAAGATGAAACATAGCTGAAAATGGTTAGATTAGCCGGGGGGGATTGATTACCCTCGAAAGCATGCGCTCTGATTATCGTATCCCTGCCATTGATTATCGCACTGGCCAGTTGTTGGTTATAGGAGAATGCATATTCTCCAATTTCCGTTATGCTGTCCGGGATCGTGATACTTGTAAAATTGTTTGCTTGAAATGCTCCACCTCCAATTGTCGTTACGCTATCCGGGATCGATATACTCGTCAAACTGTTATTCAAGAATGCACTATTCCCGATATACGTTAGACTATCCGGGAGGGTAACACTCGTCAAACTGTTATTCAAGAATGCATTTTCCCCGATATACGTTAGATTATCCGGGAAGGTGACACTGGTCAAATTGTTGTCACGGAATACATTAATTCCCATCGACGTTAGACTAGCCGGGATGGTGACGCTGGTCAGACTATTATTCATGAATGCACCATCACCAATCGTCGTCACACCCTCCGAAATCGTGACACTGGTTAGTGAATTGACAGCGAAAGCATTATTTGCAATCGTCGTCACACTTCCCGGGATGGTGACACTCGTCAAGTTGTTGTACGCGAAAGCCTGAACTCCAATAGTGTTTACACTGTCAGGAATGGTAACACTAGTTAGTCCCTTGCTTCTGAAAGCATCTAGCCCAAATCCAATGACCGTCAGCCCATTCAATGTCCCAGGTATGTCCACCTCCGTAGCCGTACCATTGTAGTCGGTAATCGTTGCCGTCCCGTCTCCATGATTCGTGTACGTATAATCACCGAAATTATCCGCCAGGACGGGTTGGCCGGGGGTAGAAATCGAGAAAACTAACAGGAAAACCAAAAAAAGGACGAACTTCGGTACAATCCTTTGCAAAACCATTCTCCTCCCTCAAACATTCGTATTTGTCTCCGGATACCAAGAGCCTTTCCTCACTATACTAGATCGCTATGAAAGAACTATGAAAGAATATGAAATCACATACAGGACCAGTTGAATGCGGGTCTAATGATTTCACCCGGCTCATGCACAACAAAAGAGGCCCTCACGCTGCGCAGCGCAAGAACCTCTAGTGAATGAACGATCTTCTCTCCAATCAGTCCCGGCTAAACAAATCCCGCGTATACACCTTCTCCACCACCTCCTCCAGGTCGCTCGACAGCCGGTTGGCGACGATGACATCGGAGATCTCCTTGAACAGGTTGAAATCATTGACGACACGCGAGTTGAAAAACGTCTCCTCCGTCAGCGCCGGCTCATAGACCACGACCTCGATCCCCTTGGCCTTGATGCGCTTCATCACACCCTGGATCGCC
Source organism: Paenibacillus jepli (assembly GCF_047238105.1). Lineage (NCBI taxonomy): Bacteria > Bacillati > Bacillota > Bacilli > Caryophanales > Paenibacillaceae > Paenibacillus > Paenibacillus jepli. Next base: position 4,095,572 of record NZ_JBDFMD010000001.1, on the reverse strand, counting down.
GACTGGCGGAAATTATCCGAATCCATCTTCATCGTCAGCCGGTAGATCCCCACGATCTTCGGACTGCGCCGCAAGATCATCTCGGCGATATGGTCCTTCCGGGTCCGGTTAGCCTCGACGCTGCGGGTGTTGAAGTAGTTACGCTCCGGGTCATCGGCGGTTGTTGATGAGATCGACCTTCTCCTGGATGATATCCAGGGCGATGATCCCGTTATACTGTGCCGGGCGAAGGTTAAACCTTTCTTCCTATATACTCATTTGAAATTTTAAAATGGAAGAAAAAAAGCGGGGGACTACTACTGTAAATCTTGTTTGAATGGCGGGGATAATCAAATGAGTAGAACGAGAAAGTCAATTTGGATCGTTTTCTTCATTTTATTAATCAGTTTTGTGATCTTTGTTTTTTTTGGCAACCCATTAAAATACTATACATTGAAAGGTGAGTTCGAACGGTATTTAGAAGAAAAATACAATCAAGAATTCATTGTTGAAAAAATCACTTTCGATATCATGCACAGAACCTATCATTCCAACGCAACGCCTAAAAACGAGCCAGAAATCCGTTTCTACATCGGTCAAAATAACATCACCAGAGAAATAGATGAAGCTTATGAGTTTGAAAAAGATAGACTTTCCAAAAATAATTAAGAACGATCCACTGTCTAACAAAAATAGCCTTTATAATCTCTAATCAAGGGAGTGGAGGGATGTTAAAACGAGTATTTGCAATAGTTATGGTTGTGGCCATTTTGATGATCCCTTCTTTTAAAACGCTGCTTAACATGTACATGAGCGGTTGGACTGCAACGTCCGTGAATGCCGATTCTTCTGGGGCTATCGATAAATTTAAAGATAGAATTATAAGTTCAAGACCACCATTAGTAATGTGGGACACGTTATCGTGGTTTCCCTGGGTGGATGCGGAGGTAAACTGGCATTGGCAGACAGGAAATGCGTACAGAACGTCTGGAGGAGTTTTTGAGTTCGGCGTTAAAGATCCCGATAACGGCTCTAACAATACTTCAACAACTTACTATTCCTGGGTAGATAATAGTGATGGCTTTATGTTCGTTTCGTATAAACAGTCATAAGCGAATCCCACTGCTTACCACACGTCCTACCCCCAGGCGAAGGCGTGACATGAGGATTTTTACAGTGCCGCGCCCGCACTAGAGATGAAGATGATGAACCAGCGCAGGGGATACAGCCGCTATCTCCTCCCCAATCGTCAGCCGACGGATGCTGCGGAAGATCCAGATGTCTTCTGTGGGGTTCATGGCAGCGCTCCATTGGGGTGGGATAACCTGCTACGATTGGGGCTCCTTCTGTTCTCCTGCGGCGATGGAGGGAAACAGCTCCCGATTATCCCACAGCTGCTGATTTTCACGATACCTAACGGATTTGACAAATCCGAACCCAGAGCCGGATGCCCGCTGCTAATAAGGTAACGCTAACTCTTCCTCCGTCACCCATTTATGGTTCTTCACTTCTTCACCGCTTGTTGTTGATGTGAAATCAACCATGTAGGCGGTAGTCTGCTCCGCAGAATCAATCGTCGCAGTAGCCCCTTCCATCCCCGTCATATGATCAGCTTCCAAAACAACTTCATCGCCGGGTTTAAACGGTTCACTGCTTGCATCCTTGATTTCTTCATGAACGACCCACTTATGGTCCGTCACGCGCTCACCGCCGGTTGTAGGGGTGTAAGAAACCGTGTATACCGTCGTGTCATAGGCACCGACTATCGCGGCTACGGCGTCCTCCATACCGCTCATATGCGCGTCTACAATGACAGCCTCGCTACCAACAGGAAATGTCGGATTGGAGGCAGGCTGTAGCCCTTCTGGAACCTCGCCTGAGCTTGAATGGTCCATGTCGGCGTGGCCATCATGCCCACCATTCTGCACACCACCGTTCGGGTTATTCGTTTCATTAGTTGTCCTATTTGGTGCTTCGTTATTACCATTACCACATGCACTTAGCACCAGTGTAGCAGCCAGACAAAGTAAAAGCAGTGATTTCCTCATTTTTCCACTCCTTATGTTATGTCTCGTAACTCCCAAAGTCTCCCCCTATTCCTATCCAGTCATGCAAATGGAATTCATTTTTGCAAACGAGACTTATCCATTAATTATATAAACTTGCCCATCGACTTTTCTGCCACCGGGCGCCTCGCAGATACATACGTTTTTGCCCAATAACTTTGAGACAGTTCACTACCGGTTACTCCTCTGCTACTGGAGGAATGCGCGAACTTCCCCACACAAAAAAGGCCTATACCACCCTTTCGTTTTTTGCTACACACCAAATCTACCTTACACTTTTGAAGAACTTGTGTAGATTCATTTATAGAAGTTTTGGAAGTCGAATTGTAAATTTTGTTCCTTGCTCGCTTTCTACGTTAATGTGTCCACCGTGAGCTGTAATGAGTTGTTTCACAATGGTTAACCCCAGACCGCTCCCACCCGTATTGCGACTTCGCGATTTATCTGCACGGTAAAACCGCTCAAACACATTGGGAAGGTCTTCAGAAGGAATTCCATCACCAGAATCCTCAACTACAATCTCAATTCCACCATAAGCTTCTTTAGCTGAAATGCTTACATGACCCTGTGCGGATGTAAATTTGAGTGCATTGCTTAACAAGTTCACAAAAACCTGAATCATCCGGTCTTGATCCATGAGTACTCTAATTTCCGAACCGACTGAATAATTCAGGTGGACGCGCTTCTCTCGATAAGATGCATCGACTATATTCACAGCCCGTTCAATGACTTTCGCAAGTCGTTCTTCCTTGCGCACCAATTGAAAACCTGGCGATTCAAGTTGCGTTAAATCTTCCAGTTCGGCAACCAAATCGGTTAAGCGTTCAATTTCAATATAACACGTATGGATACGTGAGGGCGTAGGCTCCCAAATTCCGTCTTTAAGAGCCCTCACATGGCTTTTAAGCGTCGTTAATGGCGTTCGAAGCTCATGGGCAATGTTTTCCGTCATTGTCACTCTCAATTGCTCCTGGTGCTTTAATTGAGCAGCCAAGGTGTTAATGGACGCTCCCAGTTCAGCTAATTCATCTTTGCCAGCAAGCGAAACCCGTGCATGCCAATCTCCCACCGTCATCTGCTCTGCCACATGTTTCATGTGCACCAACGGTGACGAGATCCGTTTTGCTACATATATGCCCAGCACAATGGCCAATACGATCGATACCACGCATGTCCATAAAATCGTTTGCAAGAGTGCTAATTCCAAATGGTAGTTTAACTCGGTTACATCATGACTTACTACAGCGGCTTGCGACTGATACATCTGGAAATGATAATGCATAGTGAAAATCAGACTCACACTAGAAACAAACACAATCCCTGCAGTGATGCCAATAATAATAAGCGCGAACCTCATATAGAGCCGCCGATTCATCGTAATCCACCTGCAAAACGATACCCAAATCCATATACAGTAACAACGTAAACTGGATTCTTCGGATCGTTTTCAATTTTATACCGCAGATTTTTTACATGCTGATCAATGGTACGGATATCCCCTTCAAAGTCATGGCCTAATACGCGTTCAATTAGCTCGTCCCTTGAAAAGGAGCGCTGTGGATATTTGGCAAGGACAAGCAAAATCTTGTATTCATTTGGCGTCAGACTTACACAATTACCTGAGTGGAAAACTTGCTGCTTTAATGAATCAATGATCAGTTCGCCCCGATTAAACGACATTCGATCTGCCAGAAGCACATCATCATCTGCACGCCGTAATATGGTGCGGACCCTCGCTACGACTTCTCTGGGATCAAATGGCTTGATTACATAATCATCGGCTCCCACTGCTAACCCCTTAATTCGATTGTTCTGGGATACTTTAGCGGTAAGCATTAAAATCGGAACGGAATGGAATTGCCGGATCGCCTCACACACGCGCTCGCCCTCCATGTCCGGTAACATTAGATCCAAAATCACAAAATCTACCACCTGATTTTGCACACATTCGATGGCTTCACGACCTGTCTCAACATCAATTGTTCGAAAGCCCTCATTTTGCAAGTAAGAGCCAATCACTTCACGAATATTCGCTTCGTCATCAACGATTAAAATGGTCTTCATGTCGCTCCCTACCATTTCTTGAGTGGTTTCGTAATCGATCTAGCGTTATACGATCCGTATACCGTGCATAAGTTTCTTTCTTCTTACCGTTTTGTTGGTAATCTTGAATTAAGCGCATAAGAACAGGAGTCAGCTGATCAGCAGTAAGCCCGGAAAACAGAAGTTTTGCGAGCCGCGCTTTAAGCCCTTTAGCTTCGCCACCGACATAAAGATCAAACGTATCTCTCATTTTCACAACTGATATGTCTTTCAACAGTGGCTCACTTGTTCCAAGGGCACAACCAGCATAGCCAATTTTAATTGGACTCGGCACGGGATGACCAGCTACAGCTCGGTCTAGCGTTTTCGCAATGTCCAAGCCGGCTTCTTGTTCGCCCCTACAAAAATTGCAAGCGATTAGATTTTTCGTGTAGAAGCAGGCTTCTTGGATATCCAGCCCTGCTGTCCTTAATTGGGCTTTGATGTCCTCTAGTTTCTCTTCTTCTACAGCGACATAGAGCTGTTTAAATGGCGTCATTTCAATTTGTGCGTCATCGCCTACAATCTCCCCCAACAAGGCAAGCTGTTGTGGCTGAAATAGTGTGCCGCCTACACCAAAACCAGGTGTTACAGCAAATTTTTTCAGAGGCATGTGGATTTCACGCCTCTCACGCTTATGATAACCTTTTGATCGTTATAGGTGACGTCAACCTCCACGTCGGATTCACCATGGTGATGCCCGTGACCCTGTTGGTTATGCGCGTGATGATCTCTCTCTTCTTCCTCCTCGAGACGATTTGGAGCGGCATGGCCATCGTGATCCAGCTCGCCGCTTGCCAGTGGATTTAGCCCTGTCACGATACTGTACCCTGCAACCACGATGACCACGTAGACCAGGCCAAAGGAAATCCATTTTTTAATAGACATCTTCATCGGCCTCCTCTCAGTTTCAACCGCTGTAAGCGAAGCGCATTGAGTACAACCGATACGGAACTGAAGGCCATCGCCGCACCGGCTACCCAGGGAGCCAATAACCCGATCGCGGCAACGGGAATGGACGCGGTATTATAGAAGAAAGCAAAGAACAGGTTCTGTTTGATATTGCGCATCGTTTTGGCACTGATCTGTACACTGTCGGCCACGCTGTGCAAATCCCCACGCATCAGTGTAACATCGGCTGCTTCAATGGCGACGTCCGTCCCGGTGCCCATGGCCATGCCGATATCGGCGACTGCCAGCGCAGGCGCGTCATTCACGCCGTCTCCGACCATAGCGACTTTTTTGCCTTCCTGTTGAAGCTTCCTTATTTCATCCGCTTTTTGTTCCGGGACGACTTCTGCGATTACCCGGTCGATTCCGACCTGTTTGGCGATCGCTTGTGCAGTGCGCTGGTTATCTCCTGTCAGCATGATAACTTCCAGACCAAGCTCATGCATTCTTTCGATGGCTGCTTTCGATGTGTCTTTCACCGTATCCGCAACTGCAATCACACCAGCCAATTGATCGTCCACACCGATCAGCATGGCGGTTTTGCCATCCGACTCGAGCTGTGACATCGTGATTTCTACGGAAGCGGCATCAATATTTTGTTTTTGCATGAACTTACGGGTGCCCACAAAAACCTTTCTTCCACCCATAGCCGCTTGAATGCCGTAGCCCGGGATGGCTTCAAAAGAATCCGCCTCTGTGATTTGGATCCCCCTTGCTTTGGCCCCGTTGACGATGGCTTCCGCCAGCGGATGCTCTGAGCCGTTTTCAGCGGAGGCGACCAGGGCAAGCACTTCTTCTTCAGCGAAACCCTGTTCCGGAAAAACGTCGGTTAATGCAGGTTTACCTTTGGTAACCGTCCCCGTCTTATCCAGAACAATCGTGTTGATGTTTCGAGTATTCTCCAAGTGTTCTCCGCCTTTGAATAGCACGCCCAATTCAGCAGCTCTTCCCGATCCGGCCATAACCGATGTGGGGGTCGCCAAGCCAAGCGCGCACGGACAAGCGATAACCAAAATTGTGATTGCCGGTACCAGGGCAGACCGCACATCGCCAGGTTCAACAATAAAATACCAGACAAAGGCCGTTGCGATCGCGATTCCCACGACAATCGGGACAAAAATGCCGGATACCCGGTCTGCGACACGTTGAATATCTGCTTTACTGCCCTGCGCTTCCTCGACGACTTTCACAATTTGAGCAAGGGCGGTGTCTTTCCCAACCTTAGTAGCCTGTAGCGTCAAAATTCCATTTTTGTTCATGGTTGAGCCGATGGCGACATCACCCGGCTTTTTATCGACGGGGATACTCTCGCCCGTAATCATGGATTCATCAACAGCAGATTGTCCCTTCAGGATCTTACCATCCACGGGAATTTTCTCGCCTGGACGCACCATGATCGTATCGCCTACCATGACTTCTTCAATCGCAATTTCGTGCTCTTCTCCGTCTCGTATAACGCGAGCGGTTTTTGCCTGCATGCCTAGCAGCTTCTGGATAGCCTGACCGGTTCTGCCTTTGGCGCGGACTTCAAATAGCTTTCCGAGAATGACCAACGTAATAATCACAGCTGCGGCTTCAAAGTAGAGTTCAGGCATACCGACCTGTCCTTGTGCCTGCCACTCATAGCCGAGGAAGATACTGTACAAAAACGCGACGGATGTACCCAAGGCAACCAGAACATCCATGTTGGCACTGCCATTTCGCAAGGCTTTGTACGCTCCCTTGTAAAATTGGGCCCCGACAATGAATTGCACCGGCGTCGCTAACGCTAGCTGCACCCAGGGATTCATGAACATATCCGGCGAATAAATAAATGAGGTAAATTCAAAGTGTGTCACCATTGTCCACAATAAGGGCAACGTCAATATCGCGGAGAAAAGAAATTTTCCCGTTTGGTGACGGATTTCTTCTTCTTTACTGTTGGCCGTTTCCTCTTTGGATGTTTGAATTTTCAGGGTATATCCAAGCTTTTTCACGGATTCGACCATATCGTTAACCGTCACTTGATTTTTATCATAATCGACGGTGGCATTCTCTAGAGCAAAGTTAACGACAGCCTGCGACACGCCATCGATTTTATTCAATCGTTTTTCAATTCTCGTTGCACAGGCAGCGCAGGTCATGCCGGTTATATCAAAGGTTTGTTTATCATGTCGTACATGATAACCTAATTTCTCAATTTTCTCTTCGACGGCTTTCACATTGGTTTTGTCCGGATCATACACAACCCGCGTTCTCTCAATAGCGAAGTTGACGTTCGCACTAACGACACCTTCGATTTTGTTCAAGCCTTTTTCGATCTTGTTCGCGCACGCGGCACAAGTCATGCCTTGGATGTCCAAGCTCACTTCTTTACTCGATTCCACTGTCCTTCACCTCACAGCATACCCACCCGGGGTATGCATTTTTTAAAAAGGGGATCGTGCCCCAAAGGACACGATCTCTTCTGTTTGTTTAAGCTACTTCGTAGCCTTGTTCTTCAATAACTTCCGTTATGGCTTGAAGATTTACTTGATCGCCATTAAAGGTGACATCTACTTTTCCTTCCTGCAGATGCACTTTGACCGCACTCACCCCGTCCAGCTTGCCGACCTCGCCTTCGATGGAATTGACGCAATGTCCGCAGGACATACCTTGTACAGTTAAAGTTACTTGTTCCATTTTTAACGCCTCCATTTTTATTAGATGATTAGACAATACTATACCCCCTTACCCTATGTCAATGTATATCGAAAGAAAATACTGTATCTTCTTCAGCACTTTTCAACGTCACTGTTCTTTTTCCCCTTGAAGTTGCCGTTGCATACCTTAAGACAGCAAAGTGATTTGATTATAGGAAACGGGGGTATACTATACTGGAGCCTATAAAATGAAGGAGTGACTATCCATGCATGAACAATTCAAGACGTGTATCGAAGAATGTCTGAGATGTATGCAGGAATGTAATCACTGTTTTGATGCTTGTCTGAAGGAAGATAACGTGAATATGATGGTTGATTGTATCCGTCTTGATCGCGAGTGTGCAGATATTTGTGCGATGGCAGCAGCGGCGATGTCTAGGAATAGTCCATTTGCAAAAGAGATCTGCCGTTTGTGCGCTGAGATCTGCGAGGCTTGCGGAAATGAATGTGCTAAGCATGAACACCATGAGCATTGCAAGCGCTGTGCAGAAGCCTGTTTCCGCTGTGCGGAAGCTTGCCGTAAGATGGCAGCTTAAACTAAAAAGGGGGAGTCTTTTTATCAATTATCCCCCTATTCCCTTATTTAATTAGCTTGTTAACTGTCGTTAGCAGTTCATCCAGCACTTCATGATCACCCTCTTCAATGCGTTCAATGACACAGCTTTTCAAATGATGCTCTAAAAGCTGCTTTCCCAGACCATTGAGAGCCGATTGAATCGAAGCAATTTGATTCAATACATCATCACAATACGTATCACGCTCGATTAACCCTTTAACCCCACGTACTTGGCCTTCAATTCGGTTCAATCGATGAATTAGACCTTTCTTTGTTTTCTCTGAGTGATGACTTTTCCGCTCGGTTGAGCATGTATGGTCACATGACATAGATTCAAGTATGGTTTGATCCAATGAAATCAACTCCTTTGTATACACATTAACATACCCCCTCACCCTATGTAAAGAACAGCAATCCAAACTATGAACATAAGGAAGGAGTGAATAATGAATGGTACAGTGACAAAGATCATGGTACGCTAGCCAGGCCAGATTGAAAGCTAAATCCAAGGAACTTGCGGTCCCCACGGTCGGTCTTTCCTTTCCTCATTATACCAGCTAATCGCCCTCGTCCCAGCGAAACACAAAAAAGAGGCTCTCAGTTCAACAAATCCAAGAGCCTCTCACGAACAAATGCAAATGCTATCCTCATCCTTAGTCCCGGCTAAACAAATCCCGCGTATAAACCTTCTCCACCACATCCTCCAGGTCGCTCGACAGCCGGTTGGCGACGATGACATCGGAGATCTCCTTGAACAGGTTGAAATCATTGACGACCCGCGAGTTGAAGAACGTCTCCTCCGTCAGGGCCGGCTCGTAGACCACGACCTCGATCCCCTTCGCCTTGATGCGCTTCATCACGCCCTGGATCGCCGACTGGCGGAAATTATCCGAATCCATCTTCATCGTCAGCCGGTAGATCCCCACGATCTTTGGACTGCGCTGCAGGATCATCTCGGCGATATGGTCCTTCCGCGTCCGGTTGGCCTCGACGATGGCCCCCATGATGTTGTTTGGTACATCCTCGTAGTTGGCCAGGAGTTGTTTCGTATCCTTGGGCAGGCAGTAACCGCCGTAACCAAAGGAAGGATTGTTATAGTGCGTCCCGATGCGCGGGTCGAGCCCCACCCCGTCGATGATCTGCTGCGTGTTGAGACCCCGCACCTCAGCATACGAGTCCAGCTCATTGAAGAAGGCGACACGCATCGCCAGATACGTATTGGCAAAAAGCTTGATCGCCTCGGCCTCAGTCGAGCCGCTGAACAGGACGTCGATGTCCTCTTTCTTCGCCCCCTGCACCAGCAGATCCGCGAACCGCCGTGCACGCTCCGACTGCTCGCCGACGACGATCCGCGACGGATAGAGATTATCGTGCAGCGCCTTGCCTTCCCGCAGGAACTCCGGCGAGAAGATGATATTCTCCGTCTCGAACTTCTCCCGGACCTTCTCCGTATAGCCGACGGGAACCGTAGACTTGATCACCATCACCGCATCAGGGTTGATCGACAGCACGCTGGCGATGACCGCCTCGACGCTGCGGGTGTTGAAGTAGTTGCGCTCCGGGTCATAATTGGTCGGCGTGGAGATGATGACATACTCCGCATCCTTGAACGCCAGATAGTTGTCCGTCGTCGCCGTCAGCTGCAGCTCCTCCTGCGACAGGAAGGTCTCGATATCGGGATCGATGATCGGCGAGCGGCGGTTGTTGATCATATCCACCTTCTCCTGGATGATATCCAGGGCGATGACCTCGTTGTGCTGCGCCAGGAGCACCGCATTGGAGAGGCCGACATAGCCGGTACCGGCGATTGTAATCTTCACGTGCGCGTCACTCCTCGCTCTATAGGTAGTTGTGGGCTTTCATCAGAATGCCCCTTGGTCATGCAGCTGTCTCAGGTACTGGGCGACCTCGTCCCGCAGGTCTTCACGCTGGAGCGCGAAATCGAGCGTCGCCTTCACGAATCCGAACTTGTCCCCCACATCATAACGGCGGCCTTCGAAATGATAGGCCAGGACAGCCTGCGTCCGATTGAGCTGATTGATCGCATCCGTCAGCTGGATCTCGCCGCCCGCGCCTGCAGGAAGCGAAGCGAGGATGCCAAAGATCTCCGGCCGCAGCACATAGCGCCCCATGATCGCATAGTTGGATGGCGCATCATCGGGCTGCGGCTTCTCCACCAGCGCCTGGACGTTGAGCACGCGGGGCTCGATCTCCTGCCCCTTCGGATCGATGATCCCATACTTGGACACCTCTGCCCCCTCGACAGGCTGCACCCCGACCACGGACGAATGATACCGGTCGAACACCTCGATCATCTGCTTCAGGCACGGCGTAGGCGACTGGATGATATCATCCCCCAGCAGCACCGCGAACGGCTCATGGCCGATGAAGGAGCTGGCGCAGGCGATCGCGTGACCCAGTCCGAGCGCTTCCTTCTGGCGGATATAGTGGATATTGGCCATATTGGAGATGGCGGCCACTTCCTCCAGCAGATCGTGCTTGCCCTTCTTCAGCAGCGTCTCCTCCAGCTCATACGACTTGTCGAAATGATCCTCGATCGCACGCTTGCTCCGCCCGCTGATGATGATGATATCCTCGATCCCAGAGGCGATAGCCTCCTCCACGATATACTGGATGGTCGGCTTGTCCACGATCGGCAGCATCTCTTTGGGCTGCGCCTTGGTGGCCGGCAAGAAGCGTGTCCCCAGGCCGGCGGCTGGGATGATGGCTTTGCGGATTTTCATGGTTCACCTCTAGCGGTTTAATTAATGTCAGATGAATATGTATGATTAACAACTCAAAATTTTTTCACTAGAAAAACTTTGAATCCCATTTAAATCGCAAGAAGTTCATTCCAGTGTTAAGGAAAGATTATGCGTGTATCACGCAAGCTCTCCTCTTTTTTTAGTACTATTTATAATTAAATCTGCAGTCCATTCTGGGGTAGCATTAATAAATAGTTTTTTAATTTCCTTGAATTGTATATCAGTACAATCTTTATTCCCTATTATAAACTCGATTAGTTTTGAGACATCTTCTTCTTTTATATCTTTTTGCTGCTTAATGCAAATTGACTTAGGATATAATTCAAGCAAATCTATTATAGGATCTTGATCCTTATGGTACATATGAATAATCGGCTTACCCAGCGCCATATATTCATAAATTTTGCTTGGAGTTTGAGTAATATCAAAATTACCTATAGACATAAGGAAGTCGCTAGCCTTCAAAGCTGCATACGCACTATCGGTATTAACACTACCATGGTTATAAATATTGACTGGATTATTGTCCACGTATTTTCTTATTATCTCATCGCAATCACCTTTTGAGTAAATATGAAACACGATGCTTTTATTAGTACTAGTAATTCTTTCAATGATTTTTAATGTGTACAAAGGGGACCGATTCTTCCGATTCAAAGCACCTGCATATACGATATTTACTTTATCATTGTCATAGTTAACAACTTTCCCACTTTTTATTTCGGTTAAAGCCGGAATGTTAGTAAAAGTGATTCCCCCCATGTGATCTGGAAAGTTTTCAGATAAATGATTTTTCCAATCAAATGTTGCAAAAACCTTATTACTTTCAATCAGAACCCTTTTCTCAAGATTTAGGTGTGACTTTAACTTCAATCGTTTGTTCCAACTAGTTCTATGAAGTGTTTCGCTAACACTAAACTTATCAAATAAATAAGGAATAACTGATACAGCTCTGTTGTATTTCTGTTTATACGCCAACGCTGCATAGATAGCCTCAAAAGGAAAACAAAAAGGAATAATTACATCAATTGGATCCTTAATTTTATTTAGTGCTTCCAGAAATTCTTGATGGTATGTTTTTTTGATATTCCGTTTAGAAAATATTGAGTTTGCATACCTTGTTAGTTGAATAACTCTCAGTAAAGCCAAATGAATTTTCTTTTTTAACTTTCCGCTTTCTTCGTCACTAAGTACGTGATTTATTCTATTCCTTATTTTATGTTCAGTTGTTTCTATACGTATGATCCTCTGTGAATCAACAATTTCCTCAGTAGGCAAGTTCACGATGCTTTTATAACAAATAACAGTGATATCAGTCTTTGATTTTAAAACTTCTATTATCTTTTTGGCGCAAAGTCCATTTGCTGAGTAATTCGGGTAGTAATCACCTAACATAAATACATAATGAGGTTTTTTTGAAATCATCTTCACCGCCAATCAATCTCTTTTTTAACAATATATTTTGTTACATACATTAAAACAAATAATAAATAAAGAACCAAACAAACATATATGTTCAGTAAACTTGTCAGGACTACAAACAAAACTAAAAACAAGAGTTCACTGAAAATCTTGTTTGAATTTTCAATTTCAATAAGTTTCCTTAAAAACACTTCTGATTTATAACATCTCCAAACCATGATTAATAGTGTGGAGATAGCTATATACCATACACTTAAGGTAAATGAGTATAAAATAGGAGCTAGTATTGAAAACACCACTAGTCCGATAATGTTCGTCTTCATTACCTCTAATTCCTGTCTTAAAACTTTAAAGAATGTGTTTATTAATAGCTGCATTTTTGCTTGTACAATAATAATACAAAACAAAATGTTTAAATAGTTCAAAACAGGCGAGTAATCTGGCAATAATTTATTGACGACGAGTATAGAGCAAAAGTAAACAATAGGAACTAGATAACTAATTAATCTTAGAACTTCATTTATTTTATTAAAGTAACTGGGGTAATCTAACTCCTCCAGTCGTTTTAGAGTAGGGTATGCAATTAAACTTACTGATGTAATAAAGACCAAAACAAAATTAGTGATTGTAATACCAAAAGAATAATAAGCAAATTCATTAATATTACCCATCATTTCAACTATGAATCTTCCTACTCCTAATATTAACATGCCCGACAGCTGTGCTATCATCAGCATAATTCCTACTGATACATTATCGATATATTCTCGGAAAGCTAGTTTAAATTTGCTATTTGGCCCTACCCATAATTCTTTACTAAGATATATCATTAGTATTACAACAATTATTTTAAATATAATGTCAGCATAAATTATAATCTTCAAATCAAATATTTCAAAATACAAGAATAAAAATGACGATATTAAAAACAAAAGCTTTGGGATTACAAGAAACAAACTGAATTCTTTCATTTTGTTTGTTATTTGAAATATATATACCAGAACTCCATTCAAACCCATAATTATAATGTTTAAACTCACTGCATATAGTACGAAACTTTTCATTGAACTATCCTCGAATAAGGACAGGAAATAAAACAAAAGAGTGAAAACTACTAAAACCAAAACATGTATCCGAGTAGAAGTCCTCAATTTCCCAAAAGGCAAGGAATTATAATCATAACTTCCATATCTCAAATAAATACCATCATTAAATCCTAGTGCAAATACACCTACATAAGAAGCGTAAAATAAATACAATTGCCAGAACCCGAAATCTTCAACACTTAAAATCATTGGTATAACTATAGAACTAAACAAGCCAAAAAACATGGTCAGCACTTGTGCAAAAAATACAAACTTAAAATTTCTTAAGGACTTTTTGATAATTAGATTCATATTTACTCTTTTTCCCTATCAGTTCTCTTTTTATTTGTTAGAAAAATTATTTTTGTTCAATCTTTTGATAAACCAGAGAAAGTTCATTACCCAAAAAGTCATAAAAGTTGAAGGTGTAGATAAAATTTGATTATTAGCTGAAAAATAAAAAAATGAGCTTACAATTAAACATAATAAAATTGATGCAACAGGATCTCTTAAGACAAGGCTCCTATAAAAAACATTAGCAAAATATTTTCCTATAAAAAACATTAAAAATAACACGCCAAAAAATGAAATATCGTTTGCTAACCACGTGTGAATACTATGCCAGTTTAATTCTGAATGCCATCCTTTATGTGCAATTCGAGATTGATAACTATATTGACTTAAGTTAACATTAAAAATTTGTTCCAAGTTCACTAACAAGAAGTTCGAATTACCTAAGCCAAACATCGGAACGAAAGGCTCATCTAGTGTTAATGAAAGTCCATAGTAACCTTGAGTCAAATATACCGACACGTAAACCATCAATGGTTTAATATTATCTGGGGTTATTTTCATAATTGGTGTATCATAACTTACACCAGTTCCATTGGTAATGTTTGAAAGCGTTTCGAAATTGCTATTAATCCTGGAAGATATATTGTTAGAGAATAGATACAAACCCATAATTAAAACTATAGATATTAATAGAATTACTCTTACTCTTTTTTTCTTCGGTATAGTCTTCTCTTGGAAATGAGTAACCTTATATTGCCATCGTCTTAGCATTGTTACTGTTGCAACTATAATAATCAAGTCAATTATACCTTTATTGGTACCTATTGAAACCCAAGTAACAATTTCTAAAACAATTATTAAGGAAGCCAGCAACTTATTAACCATACTCAACTTTTTGAAATATATAATCGTTAGAGGGATGACTGGCCATGTGATTGGCGATAACAGTGTATATATTGGCGCAAGAACATTACCTCCAAACGCATTCTCATTAGCAAATTTAGAATTATATTGAGAACCAGCATCAACCAACCCATTTATAAAACTCGTCATAATATAATCCAATGAAATGGCAGTGGAACCAATTACTCTAATTAAAAAAAGAAAAGATATTATTAATTTAATTATAACAACAAAAGGAATTATTTTTAAAACAAATTTTTCATCCAAAATATAGTAGTTACTTGCTTTCTCATTGCCGTTAAATTTAACGATCTTGTTGATAGTAGATTTATAACCGAGAAAAATTAATAAATTTGACATTATTAAATATGTGTATAGCAAGATTGAATTTTGAGTGTTCCAAGTCATTGGACCCCATTTGTATAAAACAAGCAATCCAAAGAGGTAAATCATTAGATAATTAATTGGTTTATTAAGAATTCTTCTAATCTCTATTTCGTTAGGAGCCAATCCCACTTTTTAATTTGCCCCCTTTTGTATTTGAACAATCATCTGCACTCTACTTTCTTGTTGCTGAGATTTTAAACAACAAATATGGTATAACATAAAATGCTTTCGAGATTTTTTCTACAAGATCTTCATTTAGGCGAAATATATTTGTTGCTTTGTTTATTATTGCACTAAATATCGAAGCGATTTTGTATCCCATTTTAACGTTAAAAGGCAACATTTTCAAAACCCTTTGATTAGTCTTGATGTTTTCCCATGTCAGGGATTTATCACTTAATTGAACTTTTGCACGAAAACCTGCATTAGTTCCTCTGATTCTGAATTTAGAAAAAACTCCATTTATAGTACCTAAAGGAAAGCGCTCCGCTAGTTTCCTATAAAAATCACCATCTTGGCCATAACGTCTGTTAAGAGGAAAATATATTTTATTTTTATCAATTGCACTTTTCAACACAATAAAACAGGATGTTTGAACCTTAAAGGAAATAAAACAGCTTCTAAAAACATTGCCATTGTAAATAGAAGTATCAATTATCTTGGATCTATCATTATTCTCCCAAAACATTATATACGAGTGTTGAGACCAAACATATCCTTCCTTTTCCATAAAGGAAATTTGAGTTGAGAGCTTATTAGGGAGCCAAATATCATCTGAGTCTAAAAACGCTATATATTTCCCCTTAGATTTCTCCATTCCTAAATTTCGAGCTGATGAAGGCCCTCCATTTTCCTTGAATAAGTAGGTGATGTTAATTTTGAATTCATTCAGTAAACATTCTAAATTGTCCTTTGACCCATCATTAACTAGGATTACTTCGAGATTATCATAATCTTGTTTTTCTACACTTTCTAAAGCTTCAATAAGCCAATTTACATGTGAAAAATATGGTATAACAACACTTACCAATGGCTTTTTCATTCTATACTCATTTCCCCCATACATGCCGATTCACATAATCCGTATACGATAATAAAATTCTAAGAACTTTTTCTGAAACATTGGGCGCCGAATAATCTTGAACAACAAGTAGATCATTATTATGTTGATTCTCTAGTACCTCTAGCCCTTGCATTATTCTATCTTTATTTAAACCCACCATCATTACGGAAGCTTCTTCCATAGCTTCCGGTCTTTCATGGGCTCGTCGTATATTAAGAGCTCTAAAGTTAAGGATAGATGACTCCTCACTAATAGTTCCACTGTCACTAAGAACTGCTTTAGACATTATTTGAAGCTTTACGTAGTCATTAAAGCCTAAAGGTTTCATCGTTCTAACCAAATGATAAAATTTAATTCCTTTCAAATCAATCATTTTTCTAGTTCTAGGATGCGTACTAAAAACCACAGGCATATTAAACTTTTCCGCTACTGCATTTATACTAACAACTAAATCCATAAAATTTCTTTCTGAACTGATATTCTCCTCTCTATGAGCAGAAACAACAAAGTATTTTTTTTTCTCAAGTTCTAATCTCTCCAAAATATCTGACTTTTCAATGTCTTTCTTCCTTGAATTAAGAACTTCAAACATTGGACTACCAGTTTTGATTATTCTGTCTGCTGGAATTCCTTCTTTTAAAAGATACTCTCTTGCGATATCGCTATAGGTGAGATTAATATCTGATATATGATCCACAATCTTCCTATTCGTCTCTTCAGGCACCCTTTGATCGAAACACCTATTCCCTGCTTCCATATGAAAAATAGGAATTTGTCGTCTTTTTGCTGCAATTGCGCACAAGCAACTATTTGTATCTCCTAGTACCAAGAAAGCATCCGGTTTAACTTCTTCAAGGACAGGATCAATCTTCACTAATATATTCCCTATTGTCTCCACTGCTGTTCCTGAAGCGGCATTGAGGAAATAATCCGGTCTCTTCAAGTTGAAATCATTAAAAAAAACTTCATTCAATTCATAATCATAGTTTTGACCTGTATGTACTAATATGTGGTCTATGGCAGCAGATCCTTCTAACTTAGCTATTACAGATGATAATCTTATGATTTCCGGCCTGGTCCCCACTACTGTCATAACCTTTAGCTTATTCATACTTTATACCTCCATAAAATAGGTGTCCGGGGCCGTTGGATTAAAGTATTCATTGGCCCACATCACCGTAACCATATCTGACTGGCCAAGGTTCTCTATATTGTGTGTGTATCCAGGGGGGATATCCACTACTTCAAGCTTTTCTCCACTCACAAAGTATTCAACTACCTCTTCCGTGTCAATTTTTCTAAATCTTATCACACCATGTCCACTTACAACGAGGAACTTCTCAGTTTTTGTTTGGTGCCAATGATTACCTTTTACAATATTAGGTTTTGATATATTAATTGACACTTGACCTCTATCAATAGATTTCATAAACTCCGTAAATGATCCTCGATGATCAACATTCATTTTCAGAGCATAATTGAATTGATCTTTAGGAAGATAGCTTAGATATGTACTATATAGCTTTTTAGTAAATTGATTTGAAACATCAATCACTTCCAAATCCTCTCGGCTTTTCTTGAATGAATAAATAGCATCCGCTATTTGAGATAATGCAACTCTATATTGTGTCTCCACTTTCTGATAAGTATTATTGGGCATATTCTCTCGAGTCAGGCATGCTATAAACTCATTTATAACATCATCAATGTAGACTAAGCTCAATTCATGCTCAGGATTATTGATCACAATAGGCTTGCCACAAGCAATATTACTGCAAAAGGTAGCAACCACACTATTGTAGTTTGGTTTACACCACTTCCCAAAAACATTCGGCAAACGATATATGAACGTATTAGCCCCTGTTTCTTTCCCATATTGAATCATTATATCTTCACTTGCTTTTTTGCTTTTACCATAGTCATTATCTAGCGCTGCCTGGATTGATGAAGTAATCAAGAACGGACACGAGTTGTGATTATCTTTAAATATAGCAAGTAGTTTTCTTGTAAATTCATAATTCCCCATCATAAACTCAGACGAATGCTCTGGACGATTAACACCTGCAAGATGATATACGAATCGTGTCGACTTACAATACTCAATGATCTGTTGCTCTGTGGTCTCTCTCGTTACTTCATAAACCTCATAATTACGGGCCTTCAGCTCTGCGATTAAATTTTTTCCGATAAACCCCCTTGCACCAGTCACCATGATATTCATCCTTGATTCCATCCTTTCAGTTCGTTTTGGACATAATCAAGCATAAGTAAACGATCTTTAATTTGTTCTACATTTAACCGTTGTGTATTGTGGGAGTTATACTCTTCTTCTCTAGATAGATTCATATCACCTTCGATAAAATACTTGTCATAGTTAAGATCTCTTTTATCGGCTGGAACACGATAGAATCCGCCCATATCCTCCGCAACAATATGTTCTTCTCTCGTTAACAGCGTCTCAAAAATTTTCTCTCCATGCCTTGTACCAATAACCCTGATTTCGTTATTCGCATTAAACAGCTCTTTAATTGCTTGAGCCAGGTCACCAATCGTCGATGCGGGGGACTTCTGCACCATAATGTCACCTGCATTGGCATTTTGAAATGCAAATACAACCAACTCTACGGCCTCATCCAGATTCATCAGGAATCTAGTCATTTCTGGATCAGTCACAGTCAAAGGTTCATTGTTTTTGATTTGTTCAATGAAAAGAGGAATAACGGATCCTCTTGAAGCCATTACATTTCCGTAACGCGTACCACAAATCAAGGTTCTATCCGAATCAACCGCCTGTGATTTGGCAACAAACACCTTCTCCATCATAGCTTTTGATATCCCCATGGCATTTATAGGATATGCCGCTTTATCCGTCGAGAGACAAATCACCTTTTTCACTCCACATTCGATTGCTGCATTAAGTACATTATCTGTTCCGATAATATTCGTCTTTACGGCCTCTAACGGAAAGAATTCACAAGAAGGAACTTGTTTCAAAGCTGCTGCATGAAAAACATAATCAACGCCGTACATCGCATTTTTTATGCTATTCTCATCTCTTACATCAGCAATATAGAATTTTAATTTTGAATCTTTATATACCTTCCTCATATCATCTTGCTTCTTTTCGTCTCGAGAACAAATCCTTATTTCTTTTATATTAGTATGTAAAAATCGTTTCATGACAGCATTGCCAAAGGAACCTGTCCCGCCTGTTATTAAAAGAGTTTTGCCTTCAAACATTTGATATCACATCTTTCACTTTAAAATGTTTCATTATAATGTCGTATGAGTGTCGGGCCAAATAGTGCTTCTCTAAATACGCTCTGGAATTAGCCCCTAGTTGCACTCGTTGGGTATCATCACACAATCCAAGGACATTCTTGCTAAATCCCTTCACATCCCCACTCTCGTTCCACATACCAAAGCTACCGCCAGTTATGATCTCTCTGAGATCTGTATTTACATCCGTTGCTGCCAATACAGGCATCGAAGCCTCCATATAGGATAGCAGTCGAGATGGGATGTTCGGAATTGTAAATCGCTTGTCCAAAAAGATAAGCCCAACATCGCAAGAAGCAACGAGCAGTTCATACTCTTCTTTCGGAAGATGCTGAATTAGTAAAGCATTTCTAGGATTACTCTCATCGAAGAACTTTTGCAACTGCTTATACTCCGTTCCCGAACCAACAATTAAAAAGAAGGCGCGCTCATTATTCCGATTATCCTTGATGCAGTC
Source organism: Paenibacillus jepli (assembly GCF_047238105.1). Classification (NCBI taxonomy): domain Bacteria; kingdom Bacillati; phylum Bacillota; class Bacilli; order Caryophanales; family Paenibacillaceae; genus Paenibacillus; species Paenibacillus jepli. The sequence continues at coordinate 4,075,602 of NZ_JBDFMD010000001.1, read as the reverse complement.
AATTACAAATTTTACTCCTTGCGGCTTGCCTAGATTACCTCCGTAAATAAAAACCGTCTTTCCATAGGGTATATGATACTTCTCCCTCATTTTTTCAGGCATACGAGTCAGATTGTAACTTGGCTCAATACTATTTGGACAGACTTCCACAATTTTATTGTGCAATTCGGGATTGTTTCTCAGAAGATAATGTATATTACCCTTAGACATACAACCTATATAATCAGAGACATGGTACATTTTCTTTTCTTTATTCCTAAAATAACGGTAAGCTATACCTCTTAATCCGTTTTGTCTTAGCATGCCAAGATCGACCGCATTCTGTGGAAATATATCTTTTAATAGTAGATATGAACGTGCACCATCTCTCTTTTTTATATAAGAAACTGCTCTTTGCAATGTCACGGGTGGAGTAGAATAAAGAATTAAGTCATACATTTCTGAAGAATAATATCTTTTTATGGCTTTCATGAAAAGGAACTCTAGCGCTAAAGTAGAGATGCCCTTTTCTATCAGATTAGTCTTTTGAATATTTCCAATGCGGAGCTTTAAGATTTTAGTATTTCCATCAGTAACCATATGAGTAGATTGATGCTTTCTCCTCTCTATGGGAGAAATCACATGAACAATATGTCCATTATTTGCAAATTGCCTTAAAAGATCCGTGTAAATACCCTTTTCATGCAAGCTTGAAAAGTCTAGTAATGTGAGAAATAGTACTTTCATCATTATTTAACTCTCCTTGCGGGGATTCCTACATACGTTCCGGGTTCTGTTAAAACCCTAATCACAACCGCCCCGGCCCCTATCACACAGTTCTCCGATATAGAGACACCATTATTTACTAATGACCCTATCCCTAGCCATGTTCTTCTACCAATCTGTACAGTCCCAGCAAGATGCACACCAGGTGAAAGATGTCCAAAGTCGCCCACTATACAGTCATGATCTATTGTTGATGAGGTATTTATAATACTTCCTTTTCCTATTTTCGTAGAACAATTAATAATTGCTCCAGCCATAATAACACTACCCTCACCGATACTTATTTCAGAGCCTAAAATTGCTTTGGGATGGATAAGAACAGGAATAGTTGCCCCTACCTGTGCAAGCCGCATCTGAATACTTTCTCGCAAGTAATTATCTCCTATACCCACGACCATGTCATATTCATTTACATAATCATCAAGTTCATCCGTCCTAGCGATAACTTGAAAGCCAAGTTGCTTACCTGACAATCGATCATCTGCAAATACGATTTGTTCCCACTTTCCCATAAGAAATGCTATATCAGCGAGGACCTTTGCGTGTCCACCTGCACCAACAATTAAAAGCTTCTTTTTCATAAGCCCAATTCCTTTTGGGAGCCTTGAAATGGTTCCATGGTTACAGCTGTGGCACTGCTAATACCATCTCGGATAAGAACTTTTTTCAACGTCAAGAGTATGATAAAGAGATCACTTCTAAGGTTGACCTTATCGACATATCTTACATCGAGTTCAAACTTCTCCTCCCAACTAATCGCATTACGACCACTAATCTGCGCAAGCCCGGACAGCCCCGGCCTCACATGATGTCTCTTCTTTTGCTTTTCATTGTACAACGGTAAATATTGCACCAGCAGAGGTCGCGGACCAACAAATGACATGTCGCCTTTTAGAATGTTGATTAGCTCGGGGAGCTCATCCAACGAAGTGGAACGCAGGAATTTACCAAATCTGGTGAGTCGAAGCTGATCAGATAACAATTCACCGTGCACGTCGCGCTCATCTGTCATCGTGCGAAATTTATACATTTTGAATATCTTCTCCTGATACCCCGGCCGCTCTTGGACGAATAATATTGGACTGCCCAGCTTGGTTCGCACAAGGATCGCCACCACCAGAAACACTGGAATAAGCAGGATTAGGGCTAATGCAGCCAAAGAGAAATCGAAAATTCGCTTTCCATATTTCCCATACCAACCTAATGGATTCGTGCCTATTGTCCTCACCACAATCTTTTTATAATATCGGTAACCATCATTAACTGGTCGTCGGTTATCTTCGTATCTGAAGGCAAGCACATGCCCTGAGCGAATAAACGCTCACTCACCTCATTCCCTACCACATCATATCCTTGGAAAAAAGGCTGTTGATGCATAGGCTTCCATATGGGTCTTGATTCAATGTTATGCCGGTCTAGTTCTTGAATAATTTCAAGCGGCTGAACCTTGCCTGACGTTGTAATGGCGCTAAGCCAGTAGTTCGGTTCATCCCACGCGTTCTCCGGCATGAAGCCTATGCCTGCCAATCCGCTTAATTCACGCTTATAGTGTTGATAGATTGCCCGCTTCTTCGCCACCCGCTGTTCCAACACTTTCAGTTGACCCCGACCAATTCCTGCAACCACATTGCTCATCCGGTAGTTGAACCCGAGCTCACTATGTTCATAATGTCTGGCTTGATCACGTGATTGGGTAGCCCAAAACCGAGCCTTCATAATCTTTTCCTCATTGTTTGATACGAGCATGCCACCACCTGAAGTGGTAATAATTTTGTTTCCATTAAAAGAGAAGATACCGTAATCCCCAATACTTCCAGTATGCTTACCCTTATAGTAAGTTCCCAGAGACTCAGCGGCATCTTCTATCAAGACTACATTATGGTACTTGCACAACTCCACGATCCGATCCATATCTGCGGAAAGCCCATATAAATGAACAACAATAACAGCTTTTACATCTGGGTACTTATGAAAAGCTTCCTCTAATGCTAGAGGACACATATTCCAGGTTTCTTCATTACTATCAATAAATACAGGAATAGCTCCTTGATAAATGATTGGGTTGGCAGTAGCGGAGAAAGTGAGAGACTGACAGAACACGATGTCTCCTTCTCCAACAGTGGCTGCTTTAAGAGCCATATGTATGGCTGCCGTACCAGAGTTTAAGGCGGCGGCAGCTTTTGATCCTACCTTGTTAGCAAGTTCTTGTTCAAACCCATCAACATTTTCACCCAGAGGAGCTATCCAGTTAGTATCGAATGCCTGCTGTACATATTCCATCTCATATCCCTCATCACTCATGTGAGGTGAGGAGAGATAGATTCTGTCTGTGTTCATCTTAGATTCCTCCGATTAGCTACCACCCAGATCCTCTTTTTGAGATTCCTCATAATTCTTCCCTTGACTCAATCCGTATCGCTGGGCTACTTCGATCACTTCATCATACTGTTCAGGTGAAAACTTTTCTAAGATCAACTTTTTCGCTTCTCGTTTCTCTTCGACAGTCAAGCCTCCACTAGACAATTCCTGCAGTCGCTTGATATCTTCCATACTAAGCTGGCTCAAGACGATGGCAGCCACTTTGGACTTGTCCCCAATCGTCACACTATCCTGCACATGCTGAGCCTTATCCGGCGTAATCTCAGCCGAGTAACCATCCAAGTCTTCATCGGATGTACCGCCTCCGGCTGGTGTACTTTCTCCACCACTACCAGCAGTACCGGGATCCGAGCTGCCCTCAGTTCCTCCAGCAGCTAGATCTCCATCTCCACTACCCGGACTTCCGCCAGTGCCACCCTCCGTAGAGCCACTATCAGGTTGTGCAGCATCTCCGATTGCTCCGTCGCCACCCACAGGATCTGCTTCACTGCCACCAGGCTGCTCAGACTCACTGCCTGCATTAGCAGTAAGATCGCCCATGTCGAGCTCAGAGGCCATCTGTGCGAGGAACTTGTCGATGGCATAGTTGGCAGCGAAGAGGCCGCCGGCGCCGAGGATGACGACGATGGAGAGTGTCCAGAGCAGTATCTTAGGCCAGCGTTTCTTCTTACGAAAGCGTTTCTTGCGGATCCGTACTTGCTCCGTCGGCTGTTGTTCACTCATGATACGACGGCCTCCCTTTCTCGTTGAATCATTGGCTTCATGATGGAACGTTCAATCTCCTCTTCATACAACGGCACGATGCTCGTGATAGCCATTCTTACGTTATCAGCAGGTTCACTTACGACCTTCTCCAGACGCTTGACCTCCAGCTCCAGCTCGGCGCGATTGATGTTGCAAGGCTTGCCTATATAGATGCGCTCATGCGTGGTAGAGGAGATCGCCTCTTCGCTGGTCAGCAGCTCTTCGAACAGCTTCTCGCCCTCGCGCATCCCGGAGAACTCGATCGGGATGTCCGCATACGGCTCGAATCCGGAGAGCCGGATCAGGTCTTCGGCCAGCTTCAGGATCTGCACCGGCTTGCCCATGTCGAGGACGAAGATCTCGCCGCCCCTTGCGAACGAGCCAGCCTGGATGACGAGCTGCACCGCCTCCGGGATCGTCATGAAGTACCGCACCATCTCCGGATGGGTGACCGTAACCGGACCGCCCCTGGCGATCTGCTGCTTGAACCGGGGGATGACACTGCCCCGGCTGCCGAGGACATTGCCGAAGCGCACGGCGACGAACTTGGTCCGGCTATTCGCTCCCAGGCTCTGCACATACATCTCGGCGATCCGCTTGGTCGCTCCCATGATGCTGGTGGGATTGACCGCTTTGTCGGAGGAGATCATAACAAACCGCTCCGCGCCATACTTGTCTGCACAGTCTGCTACATTCTTCGTACCGAAGACATTGTTTTTGACCGCTTCGGCCGGATTACGCTCCATGAGCGGCACATGCTTGTGAGCGGCTGCGTGGAACACGACCTCCGGGCGGCAGCTGGCGAATACGTCCTCCATCCGCTCGCGGTCCTGGATGTCGGCGATGATCGTCTCCAGGTCGAGCCACGGGAACTTGGTCCGCAGTTCCATCTCTATCGTATAGATACTGTTCTCGCCATGCCCGAGCAGCAGCAGCCGGTCGGGATGGAAGGTGCCGATCTGGCGGCACAGCTCGGATCCGATCGATCCGCCGGCGCCAGTGACCAGTACCGTTTTGTTCTGTACATAATTGGCGATTCCCTCAAGATCCGTGATGACGGGATCGCGGCCGAGCAAGTCTTCGACGCTGACTTCCCGGATCGCCTTCACGGAGACGCGGCCTGTGATCAGGTCATTGAGCGCCGGGATCATCTTCACCTTGGCACCGGATGCCAGACTGCTGTTGATGAGCTCAGAGATCGCCTTCCGGGGAACAGACGGCATGGCGATGATGATCTCCGCGATGCCATGCTCCCGGACGACGGATTGGATCGCTTCCCGGTCCCCGAGTACGGGCAGTCCGTACACCTGCATCCGCTGCTTGAGCGGATCGTCGTCGATGAAGCCGACCAGCTTCCATTCTTCAAATGCCGGATTCTGCAGCTCCTTGGCGATCAGCGCGCCGCAGTCTCCTGCCCCGATAATCAGCACGGGCTGCTGGGTTCGCTGCTGTTCCTTCTTGACCTTGCGATTGCGCACCATCCGCCAGAAGAAGCGAATCCCGCCAGATAGCAGCAGCATCGTCTCCAGCGTGCGCACGGCGACCCCGATCGGTACAAGCTCGCGCAGCAACAGCGACGTGATGACATACGAGAACACCCAGCCGATCGAGACAGCCTTGAGGATCGCGAGGATCTCGCTGATGCTCGCATATTGCCACATCCGGTGGTAGAGACGGTAATATACCATGGCTGTGCCGCAGACGATCATAGACACGGCTGAGTAGATCAGGAACTGCATCTGGACCGCTTGCGGCAGCGTGCCGTTATACTTGAACAGATACGAGGTGCCGATACTGAACCATACGATGACGATATCTACGACAAACAATGCCAGCAGCTTCTGCTTGGTACTCATGTCTCGCCTCCTTGCTCTTTGCCCTTGCTGTCGGTACCCGGGGGCTACTTGCCCACTTCTGTCCCATAATAATAGTAATAGTATTCTTCGGAAGACTTGCGCTTCACGTTGTTCATGACGACACCCAGGATCCGGGCGCCTACCTTGTCCAGGTTGGCCTTGGCCTTGATGGCGATATCCCGCTTCACCTTGCCGTAATCGATGACGAGCAGGACGCCGTCGCATTTGGTCGAGATGATCTGGGCATCGGTCACCGCCAGCAGGGGCGGCGAATCGATAAGGACGATATCATAACGATTGCGCAGCTCGCCGATCAGCGCGCTCATGCGCCGGGAGGCGACCATCTCCGCCGGATTGGGCGGGATCGGTCCCGCTGTGATGACTGTAAGACCGGGCACCAACGTCTGCTGCATCACATCCTCCAGCGCACACTGCTGCGAGAGCAGGGATGAGAGTCCGAACCGGTTGCTGACACCGAAGGTGTGGTGCTCGGTCGGCTTGCGCATATCGGCATCGACCAGGACAACCGAACGGTCCATCTGGGCGTAAGTGACGGCAAGGTTGGCGATGGTCGTCGACTTGCCCTCGCCCGGTCCGGCCGAGGTGACCATGATGACCTGCATCGAGTCGTCGATCGCCGAGAAATCCACATTGGTCCGCAGGGAGCGGTAAGCCTCCGAGACCGGCGACTTCGGATTGGTGACGGTGATCAGATGACGCTTATTTGACAGAGACACGTTCGAGCTCACCCGCTTTCTGATAGGCTTGACTCTGCTGCAGGGTCTTCTGCTTCTCCTGCTGATCCACGCGTGTGATCATGGCCAGTGTAGGCAGTCCGAGCGCCTGCTGGATATCCTCTTCGGTCTTGAGCGTATCGTCCATATATTCGAGCAGGAAGGCAATCCCGGCCCCCACCATCAGGGACACGATGAAGCCGATCGCGATGTTCAGCGGGATGTTCGGCGCGACAGGAGACGGTGTAATGTCCAGCTTGGCCTCATTGAGGATCGAGACATTCTCGACATTGAACAGCTGCGGGATCTCCTGCTGGAAGATGAGCGACACGGCATTAACGATCTCCGCTGCCCGGCGATAGCTGGTGTCCTGGATGCTCAGTGTCATCACTTGCGTATTATTGACCGAGTTGACTTGGATGCGCTCGATCAGCTGCTCCGAGGTCAGCCCGAACTCCGGGTGCCGGGCGACGACCTGGTCCATGATCGCAGGGGTGCGGATAATCTCTTTGTATGTATCGATCATGCGGATATTGGTATTAATCTCATTGAGATCGAGCTGCCCTGCAACAGCTTCGCCGCCGGCGCGATTGACGATAATCTTGGTCGAGGCTTGGTACACAGCTTCTTTGAAGAACATGCTATAGATCGCTGCAGCCAGGGTAGACAAGAGAACGATCGCCACGATAAGCCAGATGCGCTTGCGCAGGATACGGAAGTAATCCCGCAGGTCTAATTCAGTGGACAACGTAAATTCCCTCCATAACTTCTGAGTCGCTGTACGCTCGGTAATAAAACGTGCAAAGCATCCTCCTCTCATCGGTAGAGAGAAGAGGATGCTGTTGCCTGACTTGAGTTAGATGTCGTTATTATTCTGTAAAGTTGAATGCACGGTAGACCATAACAGCCGCTTCAGCACGGTTGGCATTGTCGTTCGGCAGGAAGTTGCCTTGGTAGCCGATGATCAGCTCTTTGCTGGCTGCCAGCGCTACGCCGGATCTCAGTGTCGCATGGATCGAGCCTGCATCGATGAATGCGGCCAGCGAGCCTTCTACGTCAGCTACGTCCTCGAGCTCATGGGTGATCTTCAGCGTACGAGCCAGCATCGTGGCCATCTCGGCACGGGTGATCAGCGCATTCGGTGCAAAAGATGTCGCGGAACGGCCGTTGATGATGCCCAGATCGGCTGCTGCTGCAACATAAGGCGCGAACCAGTCGCCAGCGTTCACATCCGCGAAGTTCTCCGTCGCCGAGGAGTTCTCCAGGTTCATCGCACGCACGAGCATCTTGGCGAACTCGGCACGGGTGATGTTGTCACGCGGTACGAATTGGCCGGCTGCTCTGCCCTGGATAGCGCCTTTGGCTGCCATAACCTGGATCTGACGACCTGCCCAAGCGCTGACGCTGCCGATATCGTTGAAGCTGACGCGGTTCTCGACGATCACGTATGAGGAGAACGAGTCACGCGGCTCGACGATGTGCTGGCCACGCAGGAAGCCGCCATGGGATTCCAGACTGCCGTTCACAATCTTGGCCAGCGAGAGCAGTTCCTCGTCCAGACCGTCGGTGTTGGCTACAGGCACCTTCAGCGTAACCGGCAGGTCGAAGGTCGTAACCGTGTTGCCGCCGACGGTGAGGTCGAAGCTGTACACGCTCGATGCGGTACGGACACCTGTCAGAGCCGGTTCTTCACTTGGCGATTGACGCTCGACCGAGAGGTTCACGGCGCCGCCGGAGAACGTGTTGCTCGCTGGAACCGTCACGCTCAGGCGGTCGGCTACGATCTCGAAGCCAGCCACTCCAGCTGCACGGGCAGCGGCGAAGACCGCTTGGGAGATCGTCACGGACACTTGGTCCTGCTCCACTGCGCCCAGATTGACGATCACGACGCGTGGCTTGAGGTCAGCCGTCGATCCGGGAGCCAGGCTCTCCAGCGTCGACTTGATCTCGCTGATACCCGCGATGATCGCGAGCAGACCTGCATCAGGGATATTCGCTGTCGCTACGCCGTCAGCAACGGTAACATCGGATGCTCCGTTGTAGCTGGAGATCTTCTCGATGGCTACGACTGCTGCGTCGATCGCTTTGGCGATCAGCTCAGCGCGCTCGGTCGGCGATGCGCCTTCCAGACCAGCCAGGATCTCTCTCACCTCATCGATAGCTGCGTCTACAGTTCCCGGTACGTCAACTGGCGTGCCTGGATCTACTGGTCCCGGTGTAACTGGGAATCCGCCGCCGCCACTCCATGGTGGAGGGGTTACGGTGCTGGTGATTGTAACTTCTTCCTCGAACAGCACCCTCTCGTTAAAAGTTGCTGTAATTATAGTGGTCTGACCTGAAGAAGAAGCAGTAAATCTGCTACCACTCACGGTTACATTACTGTTAGAAGATCTCCATGTTAGCCCACTTGTGACATCTACTCCAAGAACACTTAGGGTATACGTGCGAGAGAGCCCATCTCTTGTAAAGTTAACATCAGCCTCTGCGCGAAGGTAAGCCAGCGCCAGTGCTTTAGTCGCATTCTCGTAGCTTGGGAATGTAGTTGCAAAGTTAGAGTATACGTCTAGGATATCCTCAACTGAGACGTCTTCATCCTCATCAGCTTCATTATCCAGGTTATTAATGGCGGTGATAATTGGATTAGGATTATTACGCACTGCAGCAATGATGTCTTTAATAAATTCTTCTCTGGCTGCTTGTGCATTATCAGCGATGAACGGAACAAGATCAGCAATAGAGTTGACTTGTCCTTTCGCTGCTTCTTCTAACACATTTACCAAATCGACTACATCATTAGCAGTGATAGGATCAATTCCAGCAGCTTCCTCAATCAGCTCTAAGCCTCTCAGGATATCAGCATCTTCACGGATCTCTGCAAGGTCTGTCAGATTAGGATCATAATAGGCTCCACCCAACGACGAGAGCAATTTAAACAGTGCAAACTGGACGTCAATGGCATCATCAGGATCAGCGAAATGATGAGAAATTTTAACCCATACTGGGTTAATGATACTATTCACTTGGTTTTCAGTTACATTTGACAAATCTGTACGGAACTGTTGCACATCCTCTACACCCTGCGTTCCACCTGCTTCCAAAGCCGCATGAATGGCATTTACCTTGCTTACAAATGCTGGATCAAGAGCTTCAGCCGCACTTGCCACATTAACCTGAATACCCACCTTTTCGGCGAGTCCTTTGCTGCTCAGAGGGATTCCTGCAAAAGCAGTGGCAGCCATGGAAGCTGCAAGCGTGGAAATCGCGATTTTTCTTTTCATTGTCACTTTCTCTTCACCTCATCTAGTTTTTTGTTGGTATGTTGTCAAATTATGACGAAATATGTAGCGAATCAAGCCTATTCTAGCATTAGAAATATGAGAGAGTCAAATCATTTCCGGAAAATCCTTGTAATTTTATCCCATATATTGTTATTCGAAGACGGAATTGATGGCGCTTCCGCGAACGGTCCGTCTGCCGCTACGGCTTCGGCATTGCTGAGAAAATAGTCCTTCCACGGCGTCCCCAGCTGGCGCTCGATCTCGTCGTAAGCCTCTCTCATCCGGAAGCCCCGGCGTTCGATATGGTGCGCGTCCGAGGAGACGATGTGGATCAGTCCGCTGCGGCTCAGCGTCCACGCGGACTCCTGGCATCGCTTGCCGAAGCCGCCCAGCAGCGAAGCGGCGGTCACCTGGCCCCAGGCCCCGGCCTCGATCAGCTCGGACAGCCGCTGCGGCTGCTTCATGATCGGCGCATTGCGCTCGGGATGGGCGATGATCGGCCGCAAGCCGAGCACCCGCAGCTCGTGGATCAGCTCTGGCATCCCGGCGGGGATGTCCGTGAAGGGCAGCTCGATCAGGATGTAAGAGGTGTCGCCCAAGGTTAACAGCTCGCCCCGATCCCATGCCTCGAACAGCTCGCCGTGCACCCGGATCTCCTGACCCGGCCGGACCTGCACCGCGATCCCCTCGCCATCCAGCCGCTCCTGGAGCTCGCCGGTCAGCTGGCGCACCCCGTCAGCCGGATTGCGCCACGAGCCGCTCGCATGGTGCGGCGTCGCGATGATCGTCGTGATGCCCTCGGCCGCAGCCGCCCGTGCCATCGCCAGCGCCGCCTCCCAGTCGGCAGCCCCGTCGTCGATCCCCGGCAGGATATGTGTATGTATATCTATCATGCGTGACTCTCCTTTGGTCATCTAGAGGCAGATAGACTCTATGAGCCTATTTCACCATTCTACCACAGGCTGAACCATCAATTGACAAAAAAGTCTCGTCATTTCCTCCAAAACCGCTATTTTCATGACAATTCTATGTCGAATGTCGTCAGAAATCAACAGAAAAAGTCCCGCACGGCACATCATGAATGTACCATGCGGGACTTGACAAAAGGTTTACAAGCTTGCTAGTTTTAACAATTCTTTAGCGAGTGTTCTACGCTTAGGGAACTTACTTCTTCGGATCAAACGAACTTTTCAGCGAGACGATCCGGTTGAACACCGGGCGCTCGGGAGACGTCAGCTTGGGATCGACATTGAAGTAGCCGTGACGGAAAAACTGGAACTTGTCGCCCCCTTGCGCGCGCTGCATATCCGGCTCCACAAAGCCGCTCAGCACCTCTAGCGAATTCGGGTTGGCGCGCTCCAGATAGGTCGCCTCCTCATCCTCTGTCTCTTCGGTGATCAGCGGCTCGAACAGACGGAACTCGGCCGGCACGGCCTGCGAAGCCTCGACCCAGTGGATCGTTCCCTTGACCTTGCGTCCGGTGAAGCCGGAGCCGCTCTTGGTGGCGGGATCATAGGTGCAGCGCAGCTCGATCACTTCGCCCTGCTCGTCCTTGATCACTTCCTGGCAGACGATGAAGTACGCATGCTTCAGTCGCACCTCGTTGCCGGGGAAGAGACGGAAATACTTGCTCGGCGGATCCTCCATGAAATCATCGCGCTCGATATAGATCTCCCGGGAGAACGGGATGCGCCGCATCCCCATCGCTTCGTTCTCGGCATTGTTCTCCGCATCGAGCAACTCGCTCTCGCCCTCGGGGTAGTTGGTGATGACGACCTTGAGCGGCCGCAGCACCGCCATCGTCCGCAGTGCCTTCAGCTTCAGATCCTCGCGGATAAAATGCTCCAGCATGCGCTCATCTACCGTGCTGTTGGCGCGGGCTACGCCGATCTCCCGGCAGAAGGCGCGGATCGCCTCGGCTGTGTAGCCCTTCCTGCGCATCCCCGAGATCGTCGGCACGCGCGGATCGTCCCAGCCGTCGACCACGCCTTCGTCGATGAGCGCCTTGACGAGCCGTTTGCTCATGACGGTGTTGGTGACATTGAGCCGGGCAAACTCATACTGGCGCGGCTGCGCCTCCATCTCGCACTCCCGGATCACCCAGTCGTAGAGCGGCCGGTGGTCTTCGAACTCCAGCGTGCAGATCGAGTGCGTCACCCCTTCGATCGCATCGCCGAGCGGATGGGCGTAATCGTACATCGGATAGATGCACCAGGCGTCGCCCGTCCGGTGATGATGGGCGTGGGCGATCCGGTAGAGCACCGGGTCGCGCATGTTCATATTGGGCGAAGCCATGTCGATCTTGGCCCGCAGCACCTTGGAGCCGTCGATGTACCTGCCCTCCCGCATCTCGGCCAGCAGCGTCAGGTTCTCCTCTATGGACCGCCCCCGGTACGGACTCTCCTGTCCGGGCTCGGTCAGCGTCCCCCGCGTCTCCCGGATCTGCTCGGCGTTGAGGTCGCACACATAGGCCTTGCCCTTGCCGATCAGCAGCCGCGCCCGCGCATACATCTCCTCGAAGTAGTCGGAAGCAAAACACAGCTCGTCCCACTCAAAGCCCAGCCACTTCACATCCTCCTGGATGGCCCGTACGAACTCTGTGTCTTCCTTGAGGGGGTTGGTATCGTCAAACCGCAGGTTGGTCCGTCCCTTGAACTCGTCCGCCAGCTCGAAGTTCAGGCAGATCGATTTGGCATGGCCGATGTGCAGATAACCGTTGGGCTCCGGCGGGAACCGGGTGACGACGGTATCCACGCGTCCGGCGCTGAGGTCGCCTTCGACGATGGTTTTGAGAAAATTCGAAGATGAAGACTTGTTGTCCGAGATTGCCTTATTATCCATAGTGATCAACCTTCCCGCTTGGTAATGTCCATCCTCTTATAATACACAAATTTGCGTTGGAATATAAGGGAAAGCGCGAGATTCGCCGCCAGAGCGCGGTTATCCGGCCGGCATCCGTTCGGGATCGGCTGGCAGCAGCAACATTTGGCCTGTTCGGAACGTTTTTAATAGGGGAGACCCGCTCGCTGCATCATAGGCTTATGATGCTTTTTTGGCGTTTGCCCGGCGGCCGGAGCATTTTTTTTGAAAAAAAGTGGTCCTTTTCTGGCGTATATACGTATTACTACTTAATATAGTTCTAAATACTCATTTTTGAGCAAAATATAAATCCCAACCTGTCGCCCGCACCCAATCCTAATTTTTGGTTGAATGACACGGATGCAGACAGTGCCAATCTGTTGCAAAAGGACGGATTAACGTGCAAGGGCGCGATTTACATGCTATAATTAGTTGCCTTTAGCTGTTGTCTTTCTGACACGCAGGACTGAAGACCAGGTGTGTATCTACCGAATTAATATGATGATATGTGATTAATATCCTACGAATTGTTTAAAAAAATAAGTATAAAGTCCTCCAGGGGGTTGTGCACATGTTCTCCAAACGGTTGAAATTGCTCCGGAAGAAAAGGAAGTTCTCCATGCAGGAGCTAGCAGATGAAGTAGGCGTCGCCAAAAGTACATACGCCGGATATGAATCGGGGTACCGCCAGCCGACACTGGAGACGATCCAGCAGATCGCCAAGAAGCTGAACACATCGGCTGACTATTTATTGGGACTTACGGACTATATTGAGCCGCAGGAGCCCAGCAGCAATGCAAGGGAGCTGCTCAACTATGAGCAGCTCCACTGGGACGGGATTCCGCTAGAAGAGGAAGACCTCGAGCTCGTCCGCCGTCTCCTGGAGCGCGTCGTCAAAGACCGCTCGAGCAAAGATGTGTAACTAGACTGCGGCTGTACAGGCCTGCCCCCGCCTGTACAGCCTTTTCTCGTATTCCGAACCTCGCTTGCGCTTGTCACATCTTGGCCTGGATCCGGCTGGTCGCCCGCTCGCGGATCGTCGCCTTGGTCTGTTCATACTCCTGATCCCACTTCTTGCCCGCCGCGAAGCTCAGCTTCGCCTTGGCGAACTCCGACTCCGCCTGCGCGATCAGCCGCTCATACTCACGGTCGCAGCGTTGCTCGGCCTCACTTACCTGCTCCATCATATCCTGTTCCGCCGCGCCCGTCATCGATACGCCGTCCGCCTGGTCCAGCAATGACAGGATACTGCCCAGCATCTGCTCAGCTTCCGCAACACAGCTCGCTTTGAGCGTCTGCAGCTGCTTGTGGTAACTGGCGGTCAGCTGCTCGGCGTTCGGTTTCCCGGCCGCTTGGCGTTGCTCCGGCGTCTGCCGGACGGAGGCAGCGTCGGCCGACTGGCCAGACGGCTCCGGAGCGGACGACGCTCCGGCACTCGCCCCGTCTGCAGCTGGCGCTGGCGGCTCACTTGCCTCTGCGGATTGGCTGGTCGGGGACGGCTTATCAGCCGGCTCTACTGGCGAGCTGTCCGGGCCTTGTCCCGCTGACGCGCCGGGCGGCTGCGAGCTGCCTTGAGCCGGCTGGTTCGCCTGCTTTTGCGCCTGACGGTACTCGTAGATGATCCGGTCCCGCTCGGCATCATCCTTCACCCCCACCGCCTCGATGGGGTAGTCGGGGTCGAGGATGACCAGATTTTTGCCATACTCGGAAGTAATCGCCCGCAGCGCCTCGATCTCCTCCGGCCTCAGCTTGGCAAGCAGCATATCGCGGATGTTCTGCTTCTCCTCGGTCGATAGCGTGTCCGTAGATTTGCCCATCAGATAATACATCTCACGGAAGGACAACCCGGACTGCAGCAGGATGGCCGCCGCACCCAGCGCATCGTCACTCTGGATCGGCTTGTCCGCCAGTGTATCGGCCTTGCTCACAGCGCCGCTGAGCGATGCCGGCAGCTGCCCGCCGCCCCCGCTGCCGCCGCCGTCCGCTTCGCCAGCTCCGGCCGGATCGCCCGGCTCTGCCCCCTCGGCTGTCTGTTCGGTCTGCGCCAGATGGCGTTCCACGATATCGCCGAGGTCCATCGACGTCAGCTTCCAGTAGAGCAGCCCGGCTGCGATCACCATCAAGAACCCCAACACGCCCGTCGTCCACAGCGTAATCTTCCATACTCGCTTCATGCTTGTCCTGCCTCCCTTGCCTGGATGATGTACACTCCCCACTAATCAGGTGCTTAACGGGGCCCCGAGACCCTATTTCCAGTAAAAACGAAGTAAGCCGGAAGACAGCCCTGCGGCTTGTCTTCCGGCTCTTGGTTGGTTGGCGTCAAGTGCGCTGCCCTTCTACTGCTCCAGCAGCTCCAGCATCCGGTAGATGACGACTGCGCCTTCCGCGCGGGACGTGTCCCGGTTCGGATGGAAGCTGCCGCCGCTGCCGACGATCAGTCCCTGCTGCGCGGCGAAAGCGACGCCCGGCTTCAGTGTGTCATGGATCTGTCCGCTGTCGGCGAACACGCCGTTCAGTCCATCTGTCCCCGCTTCTGTCTCATCCGCGCTCTCCAGCTGCACGCCGCGCGTGATCATCGTCGCCATCTCGGCGCGGGTGATCGGTGCGTGCGGGGCAAATGTGCCCGCATCCCGGCCCTGGATGATGCCGTGTGTGAACGCCGACTCGACGAATGGCGCGAACCAGTCGCCCGAGGCTACGTCAGCGAAGCCGGCTGTACTGCCGCCCTCCGGTAGCTCCAGCGCCAGGACGAGCATCTTGGCAAATTCGGCCCGGGTAATCTTGGCCTGTGGCGCAAAGTTGCCGTCGCCGGTCCCCTCGATGATGCCCTTGGCTGCGATTGCCTGGATCTGCACACCTGCCCAGGACCGCACGCTGTCGATATCGCGGAAGCTTGCGCCTGCCGAAGGCTGGCTCACCAGCGCGATCGCCACCTTGCCGCTAAGCGACTCGATGACGGAGCGCCCGCCGTTCACCGCAGCGACCTCCTGCAGCTCACCGTCCACGATCGGCGCCGCCGAGACGATCTCTTCCGGCTGTTCACCCGTGCCGCTGGTCGGCACCTCGATCTGGATCGGCTGCTCGAGTGACTCCACCGGCTGGCCGCCCTCCTGGATCTCCAACTCGTACGCTTCCGAGCTGCTGCCGCCGCTTGGCGGAGCGGAAGCGCCGAAGCTGAAGGTCAGGTCGGAGCTGAACTGGCCGATCGGGATATTGACCCGCATGCCGTCGGCGATGAAGGTGACGGTCGTGATGTCCGCCTGCTTCAGGCTCGCCAGGATGTCGGCGGAGAGCCGGATGTCCAGCGCCTGTCTTCTCAGCCGCTCGAAGTCAAAGGTGAGCGCAGGGTACAGGAAGTCCAGCGATCCGCCCAGCTCGCCGAGCTGCTCGGTGATGATGGTCCCGGCCGCAGCCTGATCGTTGATCATCGGCTGGACCACCTGCAGCGACGGCGCGAACTGCGCCCGCTGGCCGCTCCGGTCGATCAGGGAGGCGATATCCGGCGTCACGAACGGCTCCCATGTCCGCTCCGAGAGCCGCTGTCCCTGACGGATCAGCGCTTGACGGCGCTGCTCGTTCGCCCCCGGCAGCCTGGCGATCAGCCGCTGCATGTCGTCGACATAGCCGCTGAGGAAGTCGCCGCCGCCTTCGTAGACCGTGATCTCCTTCTGGAAGATGATCCGCCCCAGCGCCGGCACCTCGGCGCGGATCGTCGCGGTGCCGGAGCGCGCATTGTTAATCAGCGTCACGACGCCCGAAGGCGAGATCTCCAGGTTGCCGCCCTCGGATACCTTGGACCACTCCAGTGCGATCCGCGGCACCTCGATGCCGAAGACGCTTAGCGAGAAGGTGTGCCGCTTCCCGTTAGGCGAGACCTCCACGCTCTCTTGCGCTTCGGAGCGCAGGTAGGCGAAGACCATCGCTTCGATCCCCGACACTTCATTCTGCAGCGTCTGCCGGAAGTTCATGCTCGTAGCGATGATGTCCTGCTCGTTCACCCCCAGCTCGCCGAGGATGGCGCTGACTCTGTAGTTGCCGGTATCCCGCAGCACGGCAGCCAGCGAGGAACGGAGCAGCGCGTTGCGGCGCGTCTCGTCCGCCAGCAGCAGCGCCAGCTCTGCCGAGGAGCGGCCGGACAGCTGTGCCCGGAACTCGCCCTCGACGCCGCGCTTGCCCTCGCTGCCGAAGATGAACTCGAAGATATCCGGAACCGTGAGGTCGGTCTGCTCGCCGTAGCCTGCGGCCGCTGCGACAGCGACCAGCGCCTGCCGGTACTGCGGATCGTTGCGGATCGCTTCCAGATCGGTCAAGTTGGGATCGTACCAGATGCCGCCGACGGCCGTGACGAATTCGAACAGGCTCTGCTTGATCGTCTCGTGCTCGTCTTCGGGCAGATCGTCCGCCAGCTTGTTCCAGATCGGATCGATGGCACTGCCATGCTCTTCATAGGTCAGCGTCCGGATCTCATCCCGCAGCGCCCGTACATCGAGCACATCCTGCTCGTCGATATGCAGCCCGGCATGGATGGCGCGGATCCTCTCCAGGAACGCCTCGCTGAAGAACGGCCGCTCCTCTGCGTAGGCTGCCTGGATGCCGGTCAGCTCCGCTAGTCCTTTGCTGCTCAGGGGGATCCCTGCCAGCGAACTGCCTACCAGACTAACTGCTACTGTAGCGGTCACAACTTTTGTTTTCCATTTCACGGTTCCTTCACCTCTCCAGTCATATTAAGTGTTGTATAGTAGTGCTAGATAATACTTGCAAGGCAATTGCTCTTCAACCGAATCTGGACAACGTTGCTATGGCTGTTTATTTCCGGCCCTGCCTGCTAGACCAGCTCGCCTACCTGCGGACGCTCGTTGTAGAGTGCCGGGCGGCCTACCGGGTAGTAGGCAAAATGCGTATTCATCAGCTTCTCGGCGCCATACAGGTTGCGGCCGTCGACGAGCACCTGCTCCCGCATGCTTTGCTCGACCGCCTCCAGATCGACCTTGGCATAGTCCTCCCACTCGGTGAGCAGGCAGACCGCGTCGGCGCCGCTCGCCGCTTCCTCGGCGCTCGCGCACCAGACGATCGCGGGATCATCCATCAGCTGACGGAAGCCCGCCATCGCCACCGGATCCGTCACTCGCGGTACTGCGCCCAGCTCCAGCAAGCGCTGGATGATCTCCACTGCCGGCGATTCGCGGACATCATCGGTCTCCGGCTTGAAAGCCAGCCCCCAGATCGCAACCGTCCTGCCCTGCAGGCTGCCCAGCGCATGCTCGAGCTTGTCGATGACGCCGAACCGCTGGTGCTGGTTCACCTCGACAACCGACTTGAGCAGCTTGAAGTCGTAGGCGACATTGCCGGCGATCTGGATGAGCGCCTTGGTGTCCTTGGGGAAACAGGACCCGCCGTAGCCGATACCGGCCTGCAGGAACGAGCCGCCGATCCGCCGGTCCAGCCCCATGCCCCGCGCCACCTCGGTGACGTCAGCGCTCACTTTCTCGCAGATGTTGGCAATCTCGTTGATAAACGAGATCTTCGTCGCCAGGAACGCGTTGGACGCGTACTTGATCATCTCAGCGCTGCGGATATCCGTAACGACGACCTGGTCTGTGAGCGGCTGGTGCAGCGTCATCAGACGCTCGATGGCGTGCGGACTCTCGGCGCCGATCACCACGCGGTCCGGATGCATCGTATCGTGGACCGCCGAGCCTTCGCGGAGGAACTCCGGGACAGAGGCGACATCGAACGGATGCGTCGTCCCCTTCGCGATCAACGACTGGATCCGCTCATTGGTGCCGACGGGCACGGTGCTCTTGGTGACGATGATCTTGTAGCCGTTCAGCGTGTAGGCGATCTCGCGCGCCGCCGTCTCGACATAGGTCATGTCCGCCTCGCCGCTCGCCAGCGGCGGCGTGCCGACGGCGATCACCACCAGCTCGGCCGCCGGCATCGAGGCCTCCAGATCGGCCGAGAAGCTCAGCCGACCGGCCGCCGTATTGCTCGCGATCAGCTCCTGCAGCCCCGGCTCGTAGATCGGCACGCCGCCTTCGCGGAGCAGCCGGATCTTGTCCATATCCTTGTCCACACAGATGACCTGGTGGCCCAGCTCGGCGTAGCAGACGCCGGAGACCAACCCTACATAGCCCGTACCGATTACCGTAATCTTCATCTCGTCCACTCCCCGTTTTATAGTTGTGATGCGCTTCCTGACCAAAATTGCGCCCTTGGAGCAGCCGCTTAAAGGATCGATTCTATTGCTACCAACAAGCTTGACCGGATGGCTGCCGCCAGACGGCGGCTCGCTGCGGCCGTCTCGGCCCGGCAGCCATAGTACAGTGTCAGCACCGGCTCGGCGCTGGACGCCCTTACGGCGCACCAGGCTCCACCCTCCAGCTGGTACTTGATGATCTCGCCCGCCGGCAGCCCCGTCGGCTCGACCCGGCCTGACTGGCGGTGCCGGATCTCGCCTGTGCCATAGTCGCATACCGCGCTCACCTGGAGCGCGCCGAGCGACAGCGGCGGCTCCGCCCGCAGCTTCTCCATCGCATTGCGGATCCGCTGCCAGCCTTCGAGCCCTTTGTAGGCCAGGCTGACCTGATCCTCCAGATGATGGCCGTACTGCTCGTAGATCTGCTGCAGCCGATTGGCCAGCGTGAGCTTCTTGCCCTTGTAGTAGGCGGTCATCTCCGCGATCAGCATCGCCGTCTGCAGCGCATCCTTGTCCCGTACGAAATCGGCCGGCAGGTAACCGCCATTCTCGTCGTAGGCAAAGCGGAACGGCGGCGGAGCGGCAGGGGCCGGTTCGGCGCCAGCGGCGGCCGGGACCGGGACACGTGCGGGCGCAGCCGCTGCACGGCCCGGTGAAGGCGCGACCGGGGCCGAGGAGGCCAATCCGGCGCTCGCTGGAGCAGAGGCCGGAGCGCCGGCGGGACCGAGCGGACCGCCGCTTGATGCAGCAGGAGCCGGCTGGGCCGGAGGCGTGGCCGGTTCGGCGTCCGCTGCGACGGAAACCGGGACACTGGCGGGTGCAACCGCTGCAAGGCCCGGTGAAGGCACGGCCGGGGCCGAGGAGGCCCATCCGGCGCTCGCTGGAGCAGAGGCCGGAGCGCCGGCGGGCCCGAGCGGACCGCTGCTTGACGGAGCAGGAGCCGGCTGGGCCGGAGGCGTGGCCGATTCGGCGCTAGGTGCGGCAGAGGCCGAGCGCCCTGAGGCCGGGGCGGCAGTCTGCTCCGCGCGAGCTCCGGCCATCCGTCCCAGGCGGGCTCCGCCAAGTGCAGCCGCCTGTCCGGAGCCCCGCTCCGCTGCGGCAGAGGGAGCCGCGATCGGCAGGCGACCGGCTTGTCCCGGTGCGCCTGGCGCTGGGCCCGCCGGCAGCACCTGCTGCCGGAGCGCCCGGACCACTGCGCCGGGCTGCGGCTGCGGTGCCAGCCGGCGTTGCCCGGATGACGCCGGGGCCTCGTGCAGCACCGGCTCGCCGGCAATCGGCAGTTCCGCTCGTCGGCTCGCCGCCGAGCCAGGCCAGGGCTGCACCGCAAGCTGCAGTTCCAGCGCCTCGCGGCTCGCCATCGCCGAGGCGATATGACGGAAGCCCGGCAATGTGCGACTGAGCTCCATCCCGTAACGCTTGGCGATGCTGTCGGCCAATCCGCCTGTAAGCACACTGGTGTAGATAGATCCAGTTGCTGCCGATTTGTCGAGGCGCTTGAGCTGCATGCACACATATTCGAGCAGCAGCGCCCCTGTCTCGTCCGGCTGCAGCGTCCGGTACCCGCCGCCGCTCTCGCGGATCGTCAAGGTGAGACGCTGCGCTTCCGGATCCATCGCCAGCACGACGTCCGCCTGCACCGACCGCGCCAATCGGATCGCCGGCTCCAGCGCTTCCGGCCGGGACGGGTCAGGATGCGGCACCGCCGAGAAGAACGGATCCGGACCCGCCTGCTCCACGACCTCGGTCACATCGGTATACTTGGCTCGCGCCAGCATCCGCCGGAGCGCCTCGCCGCCGGTGCCGTGAAGCGCCGTTACGACGATTCTGACGGCGGCAGCCTTGTTCTTGCTGATCTTGGCGAGCGGTACGCTGGCTGCCAGATTGCGCTGGTAGGCCTGATCCAGCTCCTTGCCGACGAGGACGAGCAGCTCCTTCTCCAGCGCATCCTGTTGATTCATCAGCGGGATGCCGAGCTCGTCCTCCAGCGTGTCCAGCCTGCTCGCCAGCGCGGCGCTCGCTTCCTGCGTCAATGGCGAGCCGTCCTCGCCGTACAGCTTGCAGCCGTTGTATTCCCGCGGATAGTGTCCCGCCGTGATGACGATGCCCGCAGCCGCCTCCAGCCAGCGGACCGCATACGATAGCTGCGGTGTCGGCCGCGATTGCTCCAGCAGATACGCGCGGATGCCGCAATGGGCCAGCACCTGGGCTGCCTGCTGGGCAAATCCCCTTGACGAGAGCCGTCCGTCGAAGCCGATGACGACGCCGCGTCGCCGCAGCCGCTCGCCTCCGGCGCTGAGCTCGTCTGCGAGCGCCCTGGCAATCCGGCGGATCGTGTAGATGTTGACCCGGTTGCTGCCTACGCCCACCCGTTCGCGGATGCCCTCGGTGCCGATGACCAGGTGACGGTAGAAGCGGTCGGTCATCTCGCCCGCCTTGAGCTCGCTGAGCTCCTTGCGCAGGTACCCCGGCAGATCCGCATGCAGCCAGCGACGGTAACGGATTTGTATCTGATGATCCAGTTGTGCTGCGATGGCATTCATAGCTCGATTCCCCTTCGACTTGTCAGAACTGTATTATCGACGACCATTCGGTCCCCAGCCTTACGATATCCTCCTCCACCAGCCGGACGCCGCGCTGCACCTCGATGAGCTGCATATCGGTGTGTGCCTTCAGCGTGTGCGCCGCTCGCACCGGGATGATCGCGACGTCTCCCGCCTGCAGCTGCCGCGAAGCGCCGTCCAGGATCATCTCGCCGCGCCCGCTGATGACGGTCCAGACCTCGCTGCGATCCGTGTGAAAATGGTAGCTGAAGTGTCGTCCCGCCTCCAGACACACCCGCTTGGTCATCGCCGATGTGCCATCCGCATGCTGCACTTGATCGAGCACTAGATAGTGCCCCCAGCGGCGTTCCTCATACATCGGCCGCCTGTCGTCATGCTGCATGATCTCCTTGATCCGGGGGCTGGCCGCCTTGTCCGCGACCAGGATGCCGTCCGGGCTGGCGGCGACTACGACATTCGAGAGACCGAGCACCGCGATGGGGATGCCGAGTTCATTGAGTACATGCGTGTTGCGGCAATCCTCCGTCATCCGCCCTTCGCCGAGCAGCGGCGACGTCATCTCCTCTGTCAGCGTGTTCCAGGTTCCGAGATCCTTCCAATAGCCGTCGTAACGCAGCACCTCGATATGCGCAGCCTGCTCCACAACCTCATAGTCGAAGCTCGTCTTCTTCAGCCGCTCGTATTGCTGCTGCAAGCCGTCGTAGTGGATCGGCAGACCGCGGTCGATCAGCAGCTGGATCAGGTAGCCCAGCTTGAAAGCGAAGACGCCGCAATTCCACAACGCCCCGTCAGCGATCAGCGCTGCGGCTGCCGCCTCATCCGGCTTCTCCGTGAAGCGGCGGACCCGGCTGCTCGCGCAGGTGCCGGCCTCCGTTTCGGCTGGATTGCCGGCTGCGGCTGCGGGATCCGATTCCGGGACGATGTAGCCGTATTTGGCCGATGGATAGGTAGGCGTCACGCCCATCAGCGCCATGTCGCAGCCGCTGCGGGTGAGCACGTGCTCCAGCTCGGACACCCTGCGGAAGAAACTGTCTTCCACGTACGGATCCACTGGCAGCACCGCCACCGTCTCCTCCAGGCTCACGCCGACGATCGAGTACAGATAGACGGCCGACAGCGCGATCGCCGGAAATGTATCCCTTCGGCTCGGCTCGACGATCAACGGCACATCCGGCCCGACATGCGCCCGCAGCAGCTCCTCCTGGGCCTGCCCGGTGGCGATGTAGGCCGACTCGCGGACGCCGCTCTCGCCCAGCTGCCGCCAGACCCGCTCCACCATCGACTCCTTGCGCCCCTCCGGTCCCTCCAGCATGCGGAGGAACTGTTTGGAGCGCGCGTCATTGGACAGCGGCCACAGCCGTTTGCCCGAACCGCCTGACAACAATATCAGCTTCATCGCTCCCTCTCCCTCCTGTCACATGAACCTATACCGCTGGCGCGGGCAGATCGTCTGCGGATGCGCCCTGCATCGGCATTTTCGATCACTGCGCGAGTGGAGCGCGGTAAGCCCCACACCGTAACGCACTTTTCTTCCTCTACTGCAGCCAACTCAGCTCACTCGCTCGCTGTAACGCTCTTTTCTTCCCTTACAGCAACCAATTCAGCTCATTCGCTCGCTGTAACGCACTTTTCTTCCCTTACAGCAACCAACTCAGCTCATTCGCTCGCTGTAACGCACCTTTCTTCCCTTACAGCAACCAACTCAGCTCATTCGCTCGCTGTAACGCACTTTTCTTCCCTTACAGCAACCAACTCAGCCCATTCGCTCGCTGTAACGCACTTTTCTTCCCTTACAGCAACCAACTCAGCTCATTCGCTCGCTGTAGCGCACTTTTCTTCCCTTACAGCACACCAACCGCCTCTCTCGCTTGCTGTAACGCACTTTTCTTCCTCTACTGCAGCCAACTCAGCTCACTCGCTCGCTGCAACGCACCTTTCTTCCCTTACAGCACACCAACCGCCCCACTCGCTCGCTGTAACGCACTTTTCTTCCTCTACTGCAGCCAACTCAGCTCACTCGCTCGCTGCAACGCACTTTTCTTCCCTTACAGCTCACGAACCGCCTGATTCGCTCGCTGTAACGCACTTTTTTTCCCTTACAGCACACCAACCGCCTCACTCGCGCCCCTTCAGCGGCACTTTCTGCTGCTAGCTAGCATGGGCGGATAGCCCGCCAGCTCCTCAGCCGCAGGCGCTGCACGGCGCTACCCCTCAGCCTGCTGTAGCTTCCCGCGTGCGCGGACCTCGGAGCCGGCTTCCGGCTGAATCAGCAGCTGCAAGAAAATATCCTCCAGCCGCTCATTGAGCCGGTGGATATCGTAGCTCTGCTCGACGATCTCCCGGCCGTGCGCGCTCATCTCCGGCCACTGGTGCCGGTTATCCATCAGCAGCCGGAGCTTGTGCGCCAAACCGTCGGCATCCCGCTCCGGCACGAGGTAACCGCTGGCCCCGTCCTCGACCAGCTCGGGGATGCCGCTGTGCCAGGTCGAGACGATCGGCAGCCCGATCGCCATCGCCTCCATCAGCACGACCGGGATGCCCTCCTGGTCTCCATCGGCGGCTGTCACGCTGGGCGCCACCATCAGGTCCGAGCGTCGGAGGAGCTTCAGCACCTCCTGCTGATCCTTTGGACCGACCAGACGAATCTGCGCCCCCATCTCCAGCGACAGGACGAGCTGCTCCAACTCCCCGCGCAGCGGACCGTCGCCGATGATCGTGTACTCCACCGCCCGGCCTTCCGCCGCCAGAGCCGCCGCTGCTCGGATGGCGTAGGCGACGCCTTTTTTCTCCACCAGCCTGGCGATTGTCACCAGTCGCAGCGGCTCGTCCTCAGCCTGGGCAGGCGCCCGGTAAGCGAACCGCGACGAGTCGATGCCCATCCGGTGCACCATGATCCGCTCCTCCGGGCAGCCGAGCTTGATGAGCTGAGCACGCCACCGTTCGCTGATCGGCAGGAACAGGTCACCCTGGCGGAACAACTCCCGATAGACATGCTCGCCCCGCTCCTGGAGATAGGAGGTGATGTCCGCCCCGTGAAAAGTGGTGATCACTTGCCCCCGCAGCAGACCGATCTGGCGCAGCGCCGCGGCCAGCTTGCCTGTCGGCCCGAAATGACAGTAAATAATGTCGTACTCCCGCCGGTCCGCCTCCAGCAGCGACCACGCCGAGTAGAATAAATTGAGCGACCACGCCTCCCTCCCGTGCCGCCACCCGTTCAGCGACCGCAGCAGCGCCATCGGCGCCTTGTGCAGATTGCGGCCCAGCAACGGCAGCAGCTTGGCATAACGCGCCAGCTTGCCCGGCGGCATGCGCCGGTAGCGGCAGCGGGCATCCAGTCCATAAGCCGCGACATCGGGATGCCTCGTCTGCTCCCGCCTGGGGGCCGTGGCGTAGATGTCCACATCATGTCCGCGATCGAGCAAGCCAGTGATCTGATTCAGCACGAACGTCTCGGACAACGCCGGGAAATAATCGGCAAACACCGCGATCCTCATCCGCTCCACTCTCCTCTCTTGCTATCATCCCGTCCGGGTGCAGACCTCTCATTTGAACAACTACCGCGCCGTCTGCAGCCCCTGGCGACGCCGGGCCTTGACTGCCCGCAGCCGGCCGATCAGCCGCAGCGCCCGCTCCCGGCGGCCCGCCCGCCGGTCGATGAAGCCTAGCGCCGCTTGCAGCAGCCAGCCCTTGACCGTGTAATGCTCGGTTAGTCCGAGCCGCAGCAGCTTGCGTGCCTTGGTCAGATCGCGGTCCTGGATGACCGCAGCTTTGGCGAGCCCGTGCAGCAGACCGGTCAGCCGTTTCGACCGTTTGCGGAAGAACAGGCTGTGCGCTCCATATTGGTCGATGAGATCCCTGCCAGTCTCTACTCGCATCTCGATACACTGCCGACCCAGCTCGGCGAGGTACTGCTGCACCATCATCTTGTCGACGGAGGCGCTCACGCCGTCGGGCAAGGTATAACGGCGATAGAGCAGACGCTCCACACTGGCAAATTCGGTTACCAACGCCATCCGCAGCCACAGATCGTAGTCCTGGGTGAATTTGAAGATCTCCCGGTAACCGCCAGCCTGCTCATACACCGATCTGCGGAACATGACTTCGCCATGCGTATACACGTTGGCCCGCAACAGCTGTTGCAGGGCCGGCTCGCCCTTCTGCAGCTTGTGGTAGAGCGTCGTCTCGCCGGTGATCAGGTTGCGGTTCTCAACGATGCATCCGACGACGCCGATCTCCGGGCGCTCCCGCAGCAGGGCAGCCTGCTCTTCGATCCGCTCCGGATAGGAGATGTCGCCCGACCCGTGGATCGCGATCAGCTCGCCGGTGCTCTCGGCGACAGCCTTGATGATCGACCGGGTGAATCCCCGGTTGCTGTGGCTGATGACACGGATCCGCGGATCCGTCCACTGCTGCAGCCTCGCCAGCGTGTCGTCCGTTGAGCCGTCATCGACGATGATGATCTCCAGATCCTCATAGGTCTGGCTCACCAGACTCCGGATCGACTCATCCAGCTGGTCGCCGCGATTGTAATACACCGTCAGTACCGATACTTTCATAGCCGCCGGCCTCCTTCCGTTACTTTAAAATGGGTTGATTCCCGCTTGACTGCTCCGACATGCACAGCTGCTCATGGTGGCGGTGCAGGCGCCATCCAGGTGCATAATGTTCAGCTTGTTGAAAAAGCGCCGATGGGTACGGAATCGATTCTGGAGAAGCGTAGCGTTCGCCTTTGTTCCCGGATTTCCCCCCTTAAAAGGGGTCCAAAATTCAAGAAATCTGGGAACAACAGCGATCGGAAGAACGATCCGTTACCTTGAGGCTTTATTTTTCAACAGTCTGATAATGTTACTTGCCATCTCCCCTCGTGGCTCTGGGTCGGGACGGCTTGCAGGCCATCCACTCCGGCACGCCGCCCTCTACCCCGAAGGCGCCAGCCGGGCCCGCAGCTTGTCGAGCTTGGTGCGGATCTCCTGCAGATCGCCTGCCGTCGGCAGCAGCACCGATCGGAGCGTCACGCCTTCGCGGCGCACATACAGCCAGACGAACAGCAGACCTGACAGCCCATAGCTGACACTGGAGGCTACTGCCGAGCCGATCGCCCCGTAACCCGGGATGAGGAACAGGTTGAGCACGATGTTGACCACCAGCGCCAGCAGCGAGACGCGCAGCGAGAACAGCGGTGCGCCGCGGCCCGACAGATCGGCATGCAACAATTTGAAGATGACCATGATGATGATCCCCGGCAGCAGGTAGCGGATGATCGTCCCCGACCCGGCAAACGCCGCGCCATACATCAGGTCGATCATCACCGGCGCCATCAGCCAGAACAGTGCGCCGCACACCAGCAGCAGCGGGATGACCAGCCGGATCAGCTTGGCAGTGCGCGCGATAGCCGCTTCCGTCGTCCTGGAGCTGGCGCTCCGGGAGAACAGGATGAGACCGATCGCCGTCGGCACCTGCCAGATCAGCTCGGCGATGTTGGTGCCGACAGAGTAGAGACCGACATCGGTGACGGTCGTCATCTGCTCCAGGAAGACGATGTCGATACGGTAGTTGAGCTGGATGACGAACAGCGCCAGCGCGAAGGCAAAGCCTTTGCGAATCAGCATCTGCGGGATCGGCTGCACGACCCGTACCGAGAACCCGATCTCTCCTTTCAGCAAGCGGAAAGAATAGGCCAGAGTAACGAGCAGCAGCAGCAGCTGGGTGAGAGCTGCGCCGAACACGCCCAGGCCCAGCCAGCCGACCAGCAGCATCAGGATGGCGAAGTTGAACGCCGTTTTGACGATCTCGACCCGATTGATGCCGCCGATCCGCCCCCGCCCCTGCATGATGCCGCGCAGATACTGGATACCGAGATTGACCGGGATCGTCAGGATACAGACGCTGAGCAGCCACCAGCTATACTGGCCGCTGTACTGGAACAGGAAGAGGACCGTCACGATGCCGACACTGAGCAGCGAGGTCAGCAGCCAGAGAAACGTCAGCGATGACACGATGTCCCGTTGCTCGTAGGTGCGCTGGCCGATGAAAAACGCCGTCGCCTGCCGGATCCCGAGATCCGCGATCGTCACGACCAGCGTCGGGATGACCAGGATGGCTGTGATGATGCCTTTGCCCTCCGGCCCGAGCAGGCGCGCCATGACGACCGAGACGATGAACGCCCCGAACAGTACGACCACGCGCGTCCCCAGGGTGGTGGCGATCTGAAAAAGCATGCCTTTCTTATCCATGCCGACCCCCGCTGCCCGTTACTCGGATATGCGGTGGATCGTGGCGCCCAGCTGCGTGAAAATCTCCCGGAAGCTGTCGTAGCCCCGCTCCAGCTGGTACAGGTTCGTAATCCGGCTCGTCCCGTGCGCCGCCATCGCAGCTACGGCTACCGCTGCGCCGCCGCGAATATCCGTCGCCACCAGATCGGTGCCGTAGAGCTGCCCCGTGCCGGAGATGACCGCCGTCTGGCCCGGCGCCCCGTTGACGCAGGTGAAGCCGCCGTCCACCACCTTGATGTCCGCGCCAAGCTTGTTCAGCTCCTCGCAGTAAGCGAAGCGGCCGTCGAGGATCGTGTCCTTAAGCTCGGAGATGCCCATCGCATGCATCATCAGCACCGTATGCAGCGGCTGGATATCCGTGTGGAAGCCCGGATAAGCGGCCGTCTCCACATCGACCGGACGCAGCGGCCGCTCCCAGGCGACGCGGATGCCGTCCGCCAGCTCCTCGATCCGCAGTCCGGCCGCCCGCCAGGCCGCTGTCTCCGCTTCGAGCACCCGTGTCGATGCATTGCGGATGATCGCGTGGCCGCGAGTCGCGCCAACGGCTGAGATGATCGTCGCCGCGATGATGCGGTCGCTCATGACGGTGTGTTCGGCGGCCTGGAGCCGCTCCACGCCTTCGATGCGCAGCGTGCCCGGCTCGGTCCACTCGATGCGGGCGCCCATGCTGCGGAGCAGGTCGATGACGTCGAGCACCTCCGGGTTGCGGGCCGCATGCTTCAGCGTCACCGTCGATTGCGACTTGACGGCGGCGAACAGCACATTGAGCGTGCCGCCGAACGTCGGATATGAGAAGTCGACGACCGACTCGGCGAGCGGCTCGCTGGCTGCCAAGTGAAGCCCCAGCTCACTCTCCTCCATCCGGTAGCCCATCTGCTGCAGGGCCAGCAGATGCAGGTCGTGCTTGCGGTTGCCGATGCTGCAGCCGCCGGGCAGCGGCAGGAACAGCCCTTGCCGCCAGCTCGCCGAAGCGCCCAGCAGCAGCAGCGAGTGCCGGATCTTGCCGGCCAGCTCGGCGTTTAGCGTACCGCCGCGCCAGCTGCTGCCGCGACAGATCAGGTCGCTGCCCTCTTGTCTGACCTCAGCCCCCGAATCCTGCAGCAGCTGGATCAGCTTCTGTACATCATTGAGCCCGAGCGGTACGCCATGCAGCGTCACCTCCTCGTCGGCCAGACATGCGGCGACGATCGCCGGCAGCGCCGCGTTCTTGGCTCCGGGCAGCGTCACCTCGCCATGCAGCGCCTGACCGCCCTCGATGATCAGATGCGGCTCGTGCAGTCGCGGCCGTACCGCTTCCGCCGCTGTAGCGAGACGCGATGCGGCGCCTGTTGCAGATCTTGCTCTCTCCATCTTCTCTCCCCATTTCTATAGGTAATGACCAGTCAGTATGGCTTGCCGATATTCATCAAACGATCAGCACCTCCGGCTCCATCTCGATACCGAGCTTGCGCATCACCGTCTCCTGCATCAGATGCATGAGCCGCTTCACATCCTGTGCGGTGGCGGAGCCGATATTGATGATCCAATTGGCATGCACCGTGCTGATCTCGGCCCCTCCCACGCGGTGACCCTTCAGTCCGACTTCCTCGATCAGACGGCCGGGATGCGGCCCTGCCGGCGGGCTTTTGAACGTACTGCCGACCGTCGCCACATGCAGTGGAAACTTGCCCTTGCGGATATCCGCAGCCGCCCGGGTACGAGCCATCACTTGATCTGCGTCATCGCCCCGCTGCACACGAAACTCAGCCTGCAGGATCAGGGAGCGCGTGCCCAGCAGCGAGCTGGTACGGAAGCCGAGACCGAGCTCGGCGGCCGTCTTGCGCTGCAACGCGCCCTGCTCATCAAGGTAAGTGACGGCTACCAGCACGTCTGCTGTCTCCTTGCCGATACAGCCGGCATTCATGATGACGCCGCCGCCAACCGTGCCCGGGATGCCCGCCATGAACTCGAAGCCGGAGATGCCCTCACGGGCCATCGCCCAGGCCAACCGCGGCATCGGCACGCCCGCTTCCGCGATCAGTGCATCTCCCTCGACGCGCAGCCCCTTGAGCCGCCGCCCCAGGTGGATGACGGCGCCATCAAAGCCGTGGTCGTCCACCAGCAGATTGGAGCCGTTGCCGACCGCCAAGATCGGCAGTCCCCGCTCGCGGCACTGCGCATAGATCGGCTCCAGCGCTTCGGGACTCCGGGGCGCGATGTACCAGGCACACGGTCCGCCCACGCCCATCGTCGTAATATGCTTCAGCTCGTACTGCTCCTTCACTTCACAGTCCAGCTCGCTCCACATCCGCATCCCTCGCTCTTTTTACTAATAAGTCCTTGCTCCAAACCCGCCATCGAACGCGATTTTTCAACCTCGTTGCACCATTTCCGTCATCAAACCGCTCGGCTCCTGGATGTGCGCAGTACGCCTACTCCCGGGCACCGCTCCAAGCGACAGCTGGCGCGCCCGTTCCCGGGCTGTAAGCTCTCGCGGCGGTGCCGGAGAGCGCTGTCCCTTCCTCCGCCGGCACACTGACCGGTCTGGTGAGCGGCCGGCCGCCCTCATAAACCTGGATGAGCGCGTCCATCATCGCCTCCAGCGTAAAATACTGCTCATACAGCTCGCGGCTCCGCTTGCCATAATAGGCGATCAGCTCCGGATGCTCGATCAGCCGCGCCAGCCGCTCCGCTCCATCCTGGATATGCTGCGCCCCGAATAGCAGCCCGTTGTAGCGGGAGAGCACGACTTCATTGTTGCCGATGACATCCGTAGCGACGATCGGCAGCCCCAGGCTGAGCGCCTCAACGATCGAGTAAGGCAAGCCTTCGTACAATGAGGTGATCAGGTAGATGTCGAACGCCCGGATCAGCTCCATCACATTGCTGCGGAAGCCGACCAGCCGGATCCGCTCCTCCAGCCCTTCCTGCCGGATCTGCTCATCGATCATTTCCTTGAAAATGCCATCGCCGATGTAGACGAAGTCAACGTGGTCGTATCGTGTCACAATTTCCCGGGCAATACGGAAAAATGTCCATGGATCCTTCTGCTCATCGAGTCTGGCCGAGGTCCCGATCGTCAGCCGTCCGCCGGCACGCAGCCTCACTGCGCGCTCCGCCGCCGCAAAGCTGATCACATTGTCCGCCGCTTTGCCGGCTTCAGAACGAACACCAGCTGTCGATCCGTGCCGCATCTCGGCAGCCGCCTCATCATTGCCGTCCGCAGTTCCCGCTGCGACCTCATCGCCTGCCAGCAGCTGCTGCCAGGCGCTCGTATAGAGAGCGGCATCCGTGGCCTTGCGCTTGGGCCCAGTGGCGCCCGTCGCTTGCTCCGGCGGCTGGATGCCGTTGTAGATCAGCACGGAACGCTCCTCCTGCAGCACCCCCTCGTCCACTGCCGCCTGGCGTTCTCCTGCGGAGACGTTGATCGTCAGCGTGGTGATGCGGCCGAGCAGCCGTTCCATGACCGTGTACATCTTTCTCTTGCGGTCCTTCAGTCCGACATTCTGAAACATGTAGGCATGCGGTGTGTACAGGATCATCCGGATCCCGCACCATCTCGCTGCCAGCCGTCCGATGCCGCCGGCCTTGGAGCTGTGGCAATGGACGATGTCCGGCCGCAGCTCGCGGATCAGCCGTACCGTCCGGCGCAGCGCTATCCAATCCTGTCTGGGAGATAACTCCCGTACAAGCGCGTTGAGCGGATAGAGGCCGATCCCCATGTCGCGCAGCAACTGGAGCTGGCTGGTGAACAGCTCGTCCGCCCGCAGGTCGCTATAGAGCAGCGACACCCGGTACTTGCTCAGATCCAGATGGAGCAGGATATCCAGCACATGCTTGCGGACCCCGCCGCCCATCGCTTCGCAGATCAACAATATATGCTTTCTCATGGAGCGCTTCATCTCCATCCTATGGATTTGATCATTTGCCTGTCGCTTATCACTTGCCTCGCATTCCGTCTAATCTCACCCCGACTGCACGATCTCCGAGAACAGGCCGCCGGAGAAAGACCGCCACCGGTAACCAGCCGAGTGCGCCAGTCCCCGCTCCCGCATCGAGCTGCGCAGTCCCTCGTCGCCCATCACCTGGCTGATCTTCGCAGCCAGATCTGTATGCCGGTGCGGATCGCAGTAGATGGCGTGGGGGCCGCAGACCTCGGGCAGCGAAGCCGCCTGCGAGACGATGACCGGACAGCCGCAGGACATCGCCTCGATCGGCGGCAGGCCGAACCCTTCGTAGAAGGAAGGGTAGATAAAGCAGCCCGCATGCTCGTACAGCGCTTTGAGCTCGCTGTCGCTCACATAGCCGAGCAGCTTGACCCGGCTGCCCCCCGCCTGCGACGCGGGCCCGCCGGTCGCCTCTGCCGTAGCGGGATAGTCCACAGCTCCCGCTTGCTGGTCCGCCCTGACATGGACCGCGCCCGCCTGCACCGCGCCTTGCCTGCCAGAAGCATCAACCCTGGCTGTAGACTGCTTTATCTCATCCCGCGCAGCTTCGTCTGCCGGATCCCCGTCTACCTCGGCTTGTCCGAACACCTGGCTGTTGGCTCCGCCGACGATGACACAGTCGTAAGAGGTGTCGCCCAGATGGCGGATCGCCCTCACGATCGCGTCGAAATTCTTGTTGGGGCTGCGGCTGCTCACCGCCAGGACATAGTTGCCCGGCTTCAGGCCATGTCTCTCCAGGATGGCCGCGTCGGCCACCGTCTTCGCCATATGGTCCACGCCGAGGTGGTGCACGGCGATCTTGCCTTCGCCGATGCCGCAATAGCGCTGGATCTCCGACTTGGAGAAATGCGAGACGGTGATTACCTTGCGCGAGGCGACCCGGAATCCGGTGAACAGCAGCCGGTACCAGCTGCGGAACAGCAGCGAGAAGTTCTCTCGGTTGGCAAAGATGGCGGCGTCGTGGATCGTCACGATCTGCCGGCGCTTGGCCAGCGGGGCCGGGCCGCACAGATTGACCAGCAGCCGGCCCCGCGTGTGGGCGGGCAGCTCGAGTTGCTCCCACAGATGACCGTGCAAGCGGCCCTTCTCCACGATCCGGATATGCTGCAGCGCCGTCTCCTGCCGATCGCCGGGCGGCACCAGCATCGTGAAGCGATAGTGATGTCTGTCGATCTCGCCGCTCTCCAGCATCTCGTCGAGCATCCGCACAGCCTCCATCGCCACCCGCTGCACGCCCGTGACCGATTGGGTCAGGAAGCGTCCGTTGATCATAATCTCCTGCTGCATCTCCTCATCCACCTCTTTGAAAGTTTTCCGAAGAAAAACTAGCTTCGGAAGCATGTGCTTTTCCTTGCATCTCATCCGGTCCCAACAGGCAGCCGCCGATCGCCAGCCAGAGGAACACATTGTACGGGAACAGCTCCAGTACGTTGGTGGTCAGTCCGGCGAACAACCCGCCGGCGATCAGCGCGATCGCCAGCTCCGTGCGGCGGACCTGCACCCGCTGAGCGATAGCTGGGCCGGATGCCGGTGCCTGTGGCATAGCGATACTCGGCCCGACTGCTCCTGTGTGCAGCTTGCTCTTGATCTCGCGTCCGGCTGCTCCTGTGTGCAGCTTGCTCTTGGTCTCGCGTCCGGCTGCCCCTGTGCGCGGCCTGGTCTGGATCTCGCGTCCAGCCAGCCCCGCCGGCTCCGCTGCGCTGTCCGCTTTCCGCAGATTGGCCAGCAGCCGCGCCATCAACAGCACCGTCAGCAGCGTCATGAGCAGTACCCCGGCCACGCCGATCTGCTCATAGAGCGCCAGGTATTGGTTGTCCACCGCATAGCTGCCGCTGTCCCTGCCGAGCGCGACCGTCCGCTTGCTGGCGGCGCCGACCGCGCCCAGGCCGAAGCCCATCATGCCGAACAGGCTGAGCGGCGAGACGAGATAGTCTCCCCAATGTCCGAACCGGTCAAGCGTCGACCCGACGGCCAGCAGATCCCGCTCCTGCAGCAGCAGCAGCAGACCGGTGCCGAGCGTCGGTCCGGCCAGCAGCAGCAGCGCCAGCCATAGCAGACCGCCCTGCCCGGCGCCCCGCAGCTTGAGCAGGAACAGGCAGAGCTGGCTGACCAGCCACAGCACCAGCGCCGAGCGGATCGTCGAGAGCATCAGGAAGATGCCGGTCGTCAGCTTCACCGCCAGGCGCAGCCAGGGCCGGCGCGCCAGCAGCTGCGAGCGTTCGAGCAGCAGACCTGCGATCGCCAGCAGATAGGCATAGTTGTCCGGGCTGAAGGCGATGGACGAGAGCCGCGGCATCCCGTCAGCGAAGTGCTTGATGTTGACGCCGTAGACGAATCCCATCGCCATCAGCCGCTCCATCCCGATCAGATACTGCGCCAGCCAGCCGCCGATCGCCGCCAGGAACACGGTCAGATAGACCTTGTCCAGGGCGCCCCGCTGCAGCTGCGGTGCGATGTACATGCCCAGGAAGAGCAGCAGCAGCGGCAGGATCGTGATCTTGACGCCGTACACCCAGGCGACGACATCGATGCCTGTCAGGACGCCGAATGCGCCGACGACGACCATCCCGCCGATCAGCGCCAGCAGCGAGGAGCCCAGCGCCGAGTGCGTGCGGATGACGTGCAGGATGCTGACGCCCGCGAACAGCAGCATGAGCACATCCTTGATCGAGCGCACGAGCAGATTGTCGACGAAGACAGACATCAGGCCGTAGACGGAGACGAACAGCAAGAGCAGCCACGTCGTGCGGCCGATCAGCGTCCCCGGACCGGTTGGCCTTGCCAGTGGTAGCTGTCGCTGCGCAGCTGCCAGGCTTACAGCGCTTGTCGCCATGCCGCCGCTCCTTCCGCCGGGTACAGGATACGCCCGTAGAGCTCATCATGATGGGCCAGCAGCCGGTCCGTGCTGTAGCGTCTGCTGTGGGCATGACATGCCGCGCTGAGACGGCCGCGCGCTTCGGCTGAGAGTGTGCGGTAGCTGCGCAGCTTGTCGGCGATCGCCTTCGCGCTCCCCGGGTCAAAGGCGCAGCATTCGGGATCCTGCAGCACCTCCGGGATGCCGCCGACCCGCGAACCCAGCACCGGGGTGCCGACCTGATACGACTCGATGATGACGCGTCCGAACGGCTCCTCCCATACAGAAGGCACTACCGTCACATCTACTTCGCTCATCCGCCGCATCGTCTCCGCTCGCGTCAGCTTGCCCGTGCAGACGATGCGCGCATCGCCTTCCGCCAGCTTGCGGATCGCAGCCAGCTCCGGCCCTTCCCCGCAGATGGTGAGGCTCGATACAGCCTCGGGCGGCAGCGTCCGGACGGCTTCTACCAGATGGCGGACACCCTTGATCTCCTGGATCTGGCCAAAATAACCGACAGCGAGCGGTCCGTCCGGGATCGTCCGCTCCAGATACAGCTGCTCGGCGTGGACACTGGCGGTTACCGCGTTGGGGATCACGCCGGCAGACGCTGCGCCGAAAAAACCGCGCTTGCGATGCTCGGACAACACATGGTCCGAGATGCCGACGACCGCTGAGACAGCCGTGCTCATCCGGCGTGCCGCCTGGTGGTACAGCATCGAGTAGCTGCGGAATGGGATCGGATCGAACAGCGCATAATCGCGCAGCGTATGGACGATCGGCACCCCGCTCCGGCGGGCCGCCTGCCAGACGGACAGGCTGAGTCCGGCCAGATTCTGGGTATGGATGATGTCCGGCCGGATCTGTTCGAGGATCTGCTGGACGCTCCTGCCTTGGCGGGCGTTGTAGACATCCCGGATCCGCCAGGCGATTTTCTCCATCGTGCTCTTGTGCTTACGGGTATCGCCGAACCAGTAGAAGTTGTGATGCGGCAGCCGGAGGATGCGGACACCCCCATGCGACTCTTCCACCGTCTCCCTCTCCTGCGGGCCGACCGTGACGACCGTCACCTCGTAACTGCGGCTCAAGGTCTCCGCCAGGATCTGCGTTGACACCTCCGCTCCGCCGATGATGTGCGGCGGATAAAGGCTGTGGGCGATCACGACAGATGGTCTGGGCATGTGCGCTCCCTCCCTCAAAGAATGTAGTTGATGCTCAATACGCGTCTTTGGAACCGAGCAGCATGCCGGCCGTCTTGACGATGACCGACAGATCGAAGCGGATGCTCCGCTGCCTTATATATCTCAGGTCCAGCTCGACCATCTCCTGGAAGCTCAGCTCGTTGCGGCCGCTGATCTGCCACAGGCCGGTGCAGCCCGGTGTGACGAGCAGCCGCTGTTTCTCATAGTAGGTGTACTGCTCGACCTCGCGCGGCAGCGGCGGCCGGGGGCCGACGAGACTCATCTCGCCCCGCAGCACATTGAGGAACTGCGGGATCTCATCGAGACTCGTACGCCGGATGAAGCGGCCGATCCGGGTCACCCGCGGATCCTCCTTCATCTTGAACATCGCGCCTTCGATCTCGTTGCTCGCCAGCAGTGCCTCCAACCTCGCCTCAGCGTCGCAGACCATCGAGCGGAACTTGTACATCCGGAACGGCTTGCCGTTCTTGCCGATGCGGATCTGACTGAACAGCACCGGCCCGCGCCGGTCCTCCAGCTTGATCGCCAGCGCGATCAAGAGGAGCAGCGGGGAGAGGACCAGCAGCCCGAAGGCCGCTCCCCCGATATCGATGATCCGCTTGACGATCAGATAGCCGGTCTGCTCACGGTGGAGCGCTCCGGTGTGCAGCGCTTCTTTGGGGTTGATCATACGGCGCTCCCCCTGACTGTCGTCAGATCCGCCAGCCGCTCCTTGCTCATCAGCCCTTCGAGCTGATCCAGCAGCGGTGCGCGCAGATCCGGACTTCGCAGGGCAAAGTCGATGGAGGTCAGGATGAAGCCGAGCTTCTCGCCGACGTCGTACCGCACGCCCTCGAAGTCATAGGCGCAGACCCCCTGCGCCAGATTGAGCTTCTGGATCGCATCGGTCAGCTGGATCTCGCCGCCGGCGCCGATCTCCTGCTCCTCCAGATAATCGAAGATCTCCGGCGTCAGCACATAGCGCCCCATGATCGCCAGATTGGACGGGGCTTCGCCGAGCGGCGGCTTCTCCACGAAGCGGCTGACTTCATAGAGTCTGCCATGACTCCGTATCGGATCGACGATGCCGTAGCGGTTGGTCTGATCGTCGCCCACCGTCTGCACGCCGATCACCGATTTTTGCGTCAGCTCGTATTGCTCAGCCAACTGGCGGATGCAGGGCTTGTCCGCCTGCACGATATCGTCGCCCAGCAGGACAGCGAAAGGTTCATTACCAATGAACTTGCGGGCGCACCAGACAGCATGTCCGAGGCCTTTGGCTTCTTTTTGGCGGATATAGTGGAGGTCGACGTTGGAGGTGGCGCGCACTTCGTCGAGGAGACCGAACTTGCCTTTGCCGAAGAGGTTGTGTTCCAGCTCGAATGCGTGGTCGAAATGATCTTCGATGGCTCGCTTGCCTTTGCCGGTGACGATAATGATGTCTTCGATTCCTGAGGCGATCGCCTCTTCGACGATGTACTGGATGGTCGGCTTGTCCACAATCGGCAGCATTTCCTTTGGCATCGCCTTGGTGGCCGGCAGAAACCGCGTCCCTAATCCGGCAGCAGGAATAATCGCCTTCGTTACTTTTTTCGTCATCTCTCATCACCCTATCCCTTACTTATATTTGGTATAAATGCCAGGTATGGACTTTTGCACCAAAGCAGAAGTTCAAAAAGGCCGCTTGGCAAATTAACGGCCTTTTCGAACAACAGCACAAAAACCCATAGCTCGTATTTGTACTGATGGGCATCAAACCCAACCTCACACCACACCCTTGACGATGAACGTCTAAGGCTCCGCCTGGGAACCCACAGCGTGACCGAGTGCCTCCAGTGATATAGGTGCAGGAGACATTACCTTTGAGGCCAAGACTAGTTTCTTTACTTGCAACGCCTCGTTCGGGCCACTTTCCCGCCGCTTTCCCGCCCGCGCTCAGCCATAGTAAGCGTAATAAGCGTAGCTGTCCGAGCCGGTGCGGCTCACATTGTTGAGGACGACGCCGAGCATCCGGGCATGCGCGTGCTGGAGCCGGGTCTTCACCTTGCGCGCCATCTCCTTCTTGACCTTGCCTGCGTCGATCACGAGGATGACCCCATCGCACTTGGCCGCCAGGATCTGCGCGTCAGTCACAGCCATCATCGGCGGCGTATCGATCAGCACTATATCGTACTGCTCCCTGGCCCGCTCCAACAGCTGATCCATACGCTTCGAACCGAGCATCTCCGACGGATGCGGCGGTACCGGCCCCGAGGGCAGCAGGCTCAGGTGGCTGATCTCCGTCTCCAGCACGACCTCGCGCAGTTCACTGTTGTTGCTGAGTGCCGACGTGAGACCGTAGCGGTTGGTTAGCCCAAAGATCTTATGCTGGGTCGGCTTGCGCATATCCGCATCGATGAGCAGCACCCGTTTGCCTGTCTGCGCATAGGTGACCGCCAGGTTGGCAGTAGTCGTACTTTTGCCTTCGCTCATCCGGGAAGAAGTGATCATGACAGTGTGGATATCCGTATCAAAATTGGAGAAATCGACATTCGTTCTGAGGACTTTGTAGGCCTCAGATATCGGTGATTTTGGATTTACTTCCGCGATCAGCGGAAGACTAGGCTTCGAAAGGGACATTCTTCTCACTCCTTGCCTTTTTCTCGACGGGAGAAGGCTTCAACTTGCCGCTGCTCCCGCCAAAGTCCCGCTCCTTCATGCGAGGGATTGCCGATAGGGTCGGCATGCCGAGTACGGTCATTACATCGTCCTCTGTCTTGATCGTGTCATCCAGATATTCCAGCAGGAAAGCTACGCCCAGACCGAGCATCCCCGCCAGCAGCAGTGCTGCCGCTATATTGAGCTTGGGTGAAGGCGATACCGGCGCAGGTGTACGGCCGGGGTCGGCAGTATTGAGGATCGAGACATTGTCCACCTGCATAAGCGAGGGAATCTCCTCCTGGAACACCTCAGACACGCTGTTGACGATCATCGCCGCTTTCTCGTAAGAGATATCCCGCGCCGATACGCTCATCACCTGCGTCTCATTGACCGAGCTGACACTGATCTTCTGCACCAGTTGTTCCGCCGACAGCCCCAGCTCCGGGTGCCGCTCGGCCACCATGCTCATAATGCGCGGCGTCTGGATGATTTCCTTGTAGGTTTTGACCAACTGGATATTCGAGTTGATCGTGCCCAGGTCCAGCCTGGCCATCAGGTTTGCCTCGCTTGATTGATTGACGATCAGCTTGGTCGATGCCTCGTAGACCGGATCTTGCAGCATATACGAGTAGAAGCCTGCTCCTGCTCCGCCCAGCACCATGAATAGAATGATCAGCCACAACCGCTTCTTGACGATGTTCCCATACTGTTTGAGTTCCAATGATCTTCCTCCTGTTCATCACTTCACCTTGTCGTATAATAGCTGCTGTCCTGCTATGACGCTTCTTCAGAAGCTGTACACTTTCGTCAAAAGTTATTCGAAACGCGACCTTTTAGTTAAAAAAAATTATGCCTGTCTTTTTACCGCTTGGTGTGCAAGTCGGGGTAATAAGAAATGTCAGACATAATTCTGGCTGTCGGGTTCCAAAAATTGAGCTTGGAATGACCATTTTACTCGATATGAATATTATTCGTTAAGAGAATTTGTCGATTTGAGTATAATTCAATATGAATTACTTTGTAAATACCTTTTTGAAAATTCATCCACCGACCCGCCTGCCAGCACATGCTCGATCAGGTCTTCGGCAGTACCGCTGCAACCTTGCTTTTGCAGCAGCAGCGTAACCAGCTCGGCCAGATTCACCTTTGGTCTTTTGTGGGTAGAGACATACTTGCGCTTGGCATAATCATAGACCATCTCTTGCTTGACAGGGTATTCGGCCATGTGCAGCCATTCCGCCATGGACGGCCGGTCATCGCCGCTGCCAGCCAGGCTCTCGTCCTGAGCCAGCCGCTTCAGAAATTCGTTCACCCGCAATGCTTTTTGCTTGCGTAGAAGCAGCGCCTGGAGGCTGTCGGAAAGTTCCATGTGATGGATTTCCCTTCGGTAGTCCATGGCTGCCAACGATCTGGCCTGATCCATCATTAGTCAATTCCCTCCAATTCTGAATTCTCAGTATGAGGATTTTGGAAAAATAATGTTATACGTTTTGAATAATTATAAAATAGCTTTTTCGAAATATGTGTCGTTTCGTGTCGAAAGAAATAAGATTACAAATTGCTTACAGCTCGTAAACGCTTACTATTCAGCAATAACAATGCTTTTTCACAAAAAAAAATAAATGCCCTCCTCACCGCAAACGGTAAGAATGGCATTAATATGCAAATCGATCTGGGACCAGCGAACGAAAAACAGTAAAAGGGACTAGTAACAATCGGTGTAAGCCATATATCG
Source organism: Paenibacillus jepli (assembly GCF_047238105.1). NCBI lineage: Bacteria > Bacillati > Bacillota > Bacilli > Caryophanales > Paenibacillaceae > Paenibacillus > Paenibacillus jepli. The sequence continues at coordinate 4,035,622 of NZ_JBDFMD010000001.1, read as the reverse complement.
GGCTATCCATTAACGGAATAGCAGCCACACAAGGCAGACCCAGAACGGAATTGCCAGCAGCAAACCATTGATATAGCCTACTCTAAGACTTCCTTCCCGGAAAATCATGAGAAAGCGCCCCCTTCATTCTGCAGGATACTACTAAGTATATCCTTAAATCTGAAAATTACAACCGCTTTCATTAAGATTTATTCAGATTTGTTTGTTTCAATTGGAAATTGGGTAATGTGCACAAGCTCAGCTGCCATTTCGGGACTTAGGTTCGCCCCGCAGAAGGTCAAATCCATTAATTCCGCCTCATCAGCTTGGTATTGTCTTTACAATAAATAGTTCCAGGAGCAGGGATACCGCAAAACGTTGCTAAGCCTATGGAACCTTTTCTGGAGAAGTCAGTCGGGATTTCCAGCGGATCTGTTGCTTTGCTCATGAATAATGCCCGGCTTTCTCTCTGCCACCTTCGCTTTTACTCTTATATATATGAAGAAACTCGTGCGCGGCTGATTCATCCGACTGCATACGGCGTTATGAGTAGGTATGGGAACCCGAGTAATGGCTGCGTTCTTCCGCATGCGCAAGCCGTATCCCGGCAACTTCTTCTGGATATAGTATGATGGACAGCTCCACGCAAAATTTACCTTATGAAAAGAGGCGGCACGATGAGCAAACAAACGTCCATGAAAGTGCAATGGCTGATCATTTCTGCACTCGTCTTCGCCGTGATTACGGCCATCTTTGCCGTCATCAACGTGGACTCCGTGCAGGTGAACTTCCTGTTTACCCACATTGAGACACCGCTTATCCTGGTCATCCTGATCTCGGCTCTATTGGGCGGGCTCATGGTATTCCTGTTCAGCTTTGTCCGTCAGGTTCAGATGCAGCGGCAGGTCAGACAGCTGGAGAAACAGCTCGCTGCGGCCCAGCAGGAGCAGCCGGCCCCCTCCCGTCCCTTTAACGGACTCAGCGACACTCGGCCTGCCGAGGAACTCCCGTCAGCTCCGGACCCGCAGGTGGATTCGTCGGATCGTCCGCTGCCTGGCGCAGACACCTCTCTGCCCGGTACCGATACGGATCGGGAGCGCTAAGCTAACGCCAGGTTCATCCTTGTACGCCAAGAATCACCCGCGCTGGGTGATTCTTTTTTGTGCGCGCATGGCCGGACCGTCCGTTATTGAACCAGACTGATCAGCACCGGCAGCAGCAGGAACGAGATCAGCGTACTCCATAGTATGCACTTGGCCACCATCGTCGGCGCGGCCTTGAACTGTTCGGCGAGGATCACCGAGTTTACCGCTACCGGCATGCAGGATAAGATGAACAGCACCGAGAACAGGACGCCGTCGATCCGGAGGATATAGAGTGCCAGCAATGCTGCGAAGGGCGACAGCAGCAGCCGGGCAGACATGCCCGCCCAGAAGCCTTTGACCACCTCGGGATCCAGCTTGACCTTGCTGACATTCATCATCTGCACCCCCAGGACGACCATGACCACTGGCGAGTAGGCGGCAGCCGCCATGGCGATGCCGCTCTCCAGACCGGAGGGCAGCTGCAAGCCGGTGCTGCGCACCGCAAACGCGAAGATCGCAGCATAGATCGCCGGCAGCGCAAATACCGATCTCACGGCCTTCTTCACCGAGAAATGCGAGCGGGCCGCAAAATAGATGCCGATCGTGTTAACGATCACCATCTGGCCGATCACATAGACGGAAGCCTTGTCCAGTCCGAGCTGGCCGAAGGCCAGCAGCACGAGCGGCAGCCCGTAGTTGACGCTGTTCGTAAATGTCGAGACCAGCGTCAAGCCTGCCTGCTCTTGCTGAGGCAACCGGAGCATACGTCCGAGTCCTGTCGCGAGCGCCCATAACAGAATCAGATTGAGCAGCGAAAAACCAAGCGTCTTGTACACATCATCCAGCGTAATCTCCGCCGTCAGCAACGTATCGAGCAAGATCGCCGGGCTTAGAAAATAGAGATACAGCACGAGCAGCGGCTTGGTGTCCAGCTGCCGGTAACGTGCCAGCAGCGCACCGACCAGTACCGGGATCATGAGCGGCAGAATCACCTGAAGCAGCGTCGTATATACCGTCATAACCATCAGTCGGCTCCCGCCCTTTCTTCATGAGGCATCGGCCCGTCCCACAGCTCCTCGAGGAAGGCGGTCACGTTGACAGATTGCCACTTCCTGCGATGCATCGCGCAATAGATCGCAATCGGATATCCATCTGCCGGACCATAAGGCTCGACCTGCAGCCTGCCTTCGGCCAGCTCGCGCTCGACCGTAAATCCTGGCAGGAAAGACTTCCCTACCCCGCTCAGCACACACTGCTTGATCGCCTCGATACTGGGCAGCTCGACCCGGATGGACGGTGATGCTTCATGCTGCCTCATATAGTCATCGAACACGGGACGATAACTGCACGCATGCTCCGTGTACAGCATCATCTCCCGGCGCTGCCGCTGCACAGCTCTCACCAGCGGGAGCTGCTCCTCCCTGACCCTGCGCACCTCAAGCTCCGGCGGGGCCCACCCGGCGAGCTCCACGAGCAGTGCCAGATCGATATCTCCCCTCTGCAGCTGCTGGTTCAGTCGCTGGTAGTCGAGCGGCTTGACGACCAGCTCTACATCGGGATACCGGTCCAGGAAGCTCTGCAGCCGTGCGGGCAAAAAATACGTCATCACCGACTCGCTCGCGCCGACCGTCAGTCTGCCTGTCGGTCGGCCCGGCTCCTGGACGGCCTCGCGGGACTCCGAGTACAAGCTGATAATATCCAGCGCATAAGGCAGGAACCGGCTGCCCGCCGCCGTCAAGGCTACCGTCTTGCCTATCCGGTCGAACAACGGGTACCCGAGCTCGCGCTCCAGCTCCTGGATGTGTGCGGTGATGGAGGATTGGGCATATCCCAGTTCATCCGCCGCCTTCTTGAATCCGCCGGACTCGACAATCGCCCGCAGCGTGATCAGATGCCGAAGCTCCATTCCGCCCCACCTCCTATCATTATTAACGAACTATATATTCATAACTATCTATTTTACCGATCAATAGGTTTATTTTATACTAGCATCAATCCATTGGCAACAAGGTGAGACGGCTTCGTCTCCCGTTGGCAACAGCCTCGAGACAGCCGGTGATAATAGCCGGGACAACCTGCGGATAGCCGCCCTTTTCAGACTGTTGAAGAATGGCTGGAGAGGCACGGAAATCAGATCGGGTCAACGCTTGTCTAGCAGAAAGCGACTTCGGGAGCATAAGCTCCTCACCGCTGGCCAGCTTCCGCTTCCCGTCCGGATGATAAGGGCAAAAGTACATCTGTTTTCCCTCCTTTCGCTTGAATCCCGGATCATAAAAGCAAAAGTACATCTATCACAAGCTGAATATCCTTATTATTCCAATCCCGAGCTTATTAGATGTATTTTTGCTCTTAGCCAGGGTGAAAAATAGATTTTCGGCGCTTCCAGATGCACTTTTACACTTGTCGTAGTAACAAGCCAGAGCTTGGGGCCCTCACCATAGAGTCGAACTAATGAAATCACCAAAACTGATGGAGGAGTGGTATACTGTGAATGTTTTGACGATTGTTACTCACCCCAGGAGGGATGCGCTAACCCTTGCTGTAGCAGAGAGATTCGTGGAGGGATTGAAGGCGGCGGGACACGAGACCGAAGTGCTGGACCTGTACCGCAGCGGATTCGACCCGGTATTGCGCGAATCGGATGAGCCGGACTGGACGGCGGGACAGCAGGTTTATTCGCCAGCCGTTGAGGAAGAGATGGCGCGGCTCCAGCGGCAGGATGCCTTGGCTTTTGTGTTCCCGTTATGGTGGTGGAGCATGCCGGCCATGATGAAGGGTTACATCGACCGCGTCTGGAATTATGGGTTTGCCTATGGTCCGCAACGACTGCAGCATCGTCAGGTGCTTTGGTTGACCCTGGCAGGAGCCCCTCCCGAGAAACTGGTCAAACGCCGCTATGACCAGATGATCGAGCATTACTTTAATGAAGGCATCGCCAGCTATTGCGGGATCGCACGCTCGAGTGTGGAACTGCTGTATGATACCGTCCCAGGTCCGGCAACAGCGGAACAGGCATCCCATTGGTTAGCCAAGGCGTATGAGTTGGGGCTGCATTATGAAGATATCGCGACATATCAACAACCCCCCGCCGGATCGGCCAGGGGGTTGTAGAATTGCTATTTTAGTGACGGAAAGAATGGAGCAGACCGCGCAGTCCTACATCAGCATTCAAATCAAGACCAAGCTGCGCTTGATTCAGAAGCGAATGACGTTTGTCGGAAGATTGGCTGTCGGCTTCCAAGGAGATCTGCACATCGAGATCGAGATTGGCTGCCAAACGGCTGTCTACGGAGTTATCCTCTTGACAGTTGGCGCTTAGAGCGGCGATCCCGCCGGACCGAGCACCTGCAGCGTCCCTTTCTGCCGCTGCTGCGGCGATCCCGCCGGACCGAGCACCTGCAGCGTCCCTTTCTGCCGCTGGTGCGACGATCCCGCCGGACCGAGCACCTGCAGCGTCCCTTTCTGCCGCTAGAGCGGCAAAAAGGGACAGACAGAGCCGCTACCGCTCACCCCCGCCCAGCACAAAGAAGGAGACGCCTGACTCAGGCCTCTCCCTCTCCTTTATCACAATATCCGCTCTCTCGGAACATGCGCTCGCTTGCACGCTCGTTATTCCACTGCCCCGTCTTCTTCGACTAGATCGCCCACGATGAATGTCAAATGCTGAGGCAGAAGCGACAGCTCGGCTGGCGTCTCCATGTAGACTTCGCCATCTGTATCCGCGCGCTTGGGCTCCTCCGTCCGGATCCTCACCCGGGTGGACCTCAGATAGTCGATAGAGCTGCTCTCGGGATCCCATGGCTTGCCCGTCTTCTGGCTCAGCACCTCCATGAGCAGCGGCAGCCCCGCCTCCCGGATGACATAGACATCCAGCAGCCCGTCTGTCAGCCTGTCATGATCGCCCGGCAGCGCGTTGGTGCCGATGAAGCCGCCGTTGGCCACCAGGATCATCACTGCCTCGCCAGTGACCAGCCCCTGATCCGTCTCCAGCTCATAGGCAAACGTATCCGCCGCCCGCACCTGCTGCAAGGCACTCAGGAAGTAACTCAGCTTGCCGATCTTCCCTTTGAGCTCACTGTTGATATTCTCGGAGGTATCTGTGATCAGACCAATGCCGTAGAAGTTGGAGAAATAGCGATCATTCATGACGCCGATATCCACCGCCAGCGTCCGGCCTTCGGTGATCGTCTCGGCCGCTTGCGCCAGCTGCTGCGGCAAACGGAGCGTCCGCGAGAAGTCATTGCAGGTCCCTCCCGGCAGCACGCCGACCACCGGCGGATGCGCCAGCCCCGACAACCCGTTGACGCATTCATGGACGGTCCCGTCACCGCCCAGGATGAGGAGCAGATCGACACCCTCCGCTCTCTCCCTGCAGTAACGCTCCGCATCTCCCTTTTCCTTGGTCTGGAGCAAGATCAGCTCGTTGATCGCGGGGGCCAGGACACGGGTCAGCGTTGCCAGCCGCTCGCCGATATCCGCTTGACCGGCGGCCCCATTGTAGATCAGTAGCGCTTTCTCATACATGTCGGCTCATCTCCTACGTTCATCTATAGTAAACTCCAGAGGCGTGCACCGACGCCTAATCTTGCTGTCTTTCTCCCAGTATATTCGATACCCCGCAGCCTGCACAAATTTCAATCGACCCTCCCCATGCGCCACAGCCCGCACCCGACCCTCCCTGCTTCCCTTAAGATCAGAGAGAATTGACGAATTCCCAAAAAAAACCGCAAATAGAAGCAAGGGCAAGAATGATGGAGAATGTAGGCAAATATCACGTGAAAACGCCTTTATTTTAAATTATCTGAATATTTACAATAGTCAATTTATGTAGTATTCTTTACACAAGCTTAATACGGAAGGGGATAGACCATTGGAGAATGTGAGCGAAGCATGTTAACTCGTGTTCCCTTGAACAAGGAACCCATCGGAAGGGTTGCGTTCCCTTAAAGAAGGAGCGTCTCTCGCAGGATCCGGTGCAGACATGCGGGTGATTCCAGAGGTGTCCAGGAAGTACTGAGCCCATGGTGATTCGAAGTTGTGCTGATACGCTTCAGCAAGCAGGCGAATGACCGAGATCCATAGCTTCACAAAATCTGAACGGATTGCGATTGATGGAAGGATCACGCAAGACAATGGAACGGAGTTGTAGGTAACAATTGAATAGTCGATATGCGAACAAATAAAAGTTCCGGTTATCATTGATAAGCGGAACTTTTATTTGTGTGTAAGTCGGCATACGATACCCGCCCGCCCGACGGTTCGATGTCCATCGGACAAGCGGGTATGGGCCGCCCGGTCAAAACTATCTGACCTGCCATATCAAGCATAATTGTGAGAGGTCTCTACCGTACCGTCGCGCCGATGAATGATCGCGCTGGCGTTGCGGTCCGAAGCCAGCTCCTTGGCTTGCTGCACCGCCTCGTCTTTGGTCGACAGCGTCATCTCGGGATCGTCCTCGCCTTCGCGCTTGACCGCCCAGCCGTCACCATCCGGAACAACATGCAGATTGACGCGGTCGCTGTCGTCCTCCGGCCCTCCATGGTCCGGATGCCGCTCGGCCCATTCTTTGGCTTGCGATGTCGCGATGGCGATGGCTCGTCCTTCCTCATAGTCATCCAAGAGCGCATTCGCGATTTCGATCGCCTTGTTACGCACCCGGGGCGACAGATTCTTCATCGAATCCGGATAATCCCGTTTGGTCCATGGCATATCGCTCATCCTCCTTGCAGCATGTCAGCAGCGACAAGTTACTTGGTCTGGTCCGGATGATTGGCTACCGCGCCCCAGTCGCTCGCATAGGAGTCGGCATTAAGCGAGTTGTTCTCGCGGAACGTCGAGTACGCCTCATTCCTGCGCAGCTCGTCAGCCTCTACCAATACGAGAATCCGACCCTCATTGACATAGTCGCTATACCGGTTGGCTTCCTCCTCCGGAATGCCCAGGCCGATCAGACCGCCCACCAGACCTCCCGCTCCGGCGCCCACAGCTGCGCCAGTCAATGCAGCTGCGATCGGCCCGGCCGCCAGGATCGGTCCGATCCCCGGTATCGCCAGCGCACCAGCTCCGGCCAACAGCCCGGTCAAGCCGCCCAGTACACCACCCGCCGTAGCGCCGGTTGCCAGTCCTTCCGGCGCCTTGGTACCAGTGGCATCCGATACGTTAGAGGCCTCTTCATTATCCTTGGCAATAATCGAAATCTCGTTGGTATCGTAGCCGCGTCTTTTCAGACCTTCAATCGCTTGGATCGCTTCCTTCTCGGAGTGGAACACCCCGATGATCTGCTTCTCGCTCATAACGAATCCCTCCTGCTTCTCGTAATCGCCGAGGCTCTGCAAGCGTCCTCTGCTATACATCCTACTTACCCCGCAGCAGGGATTGTAAACGCCTATCGTGCACGCCGGACAGTCAGCGGCCGTCCTACAGCACCGGCGAAAGCAGCCGGGCCAGCGATTCCTTCAGTCGCAGCTGCCATGGCCGTTTGTTGTATTGCTCCCGGGTCAGCTCGATGCAGCCCTTGATATCCTCCTCGAAGATCGCTTTGAGCCGCGCCGCCGTGACCGTATCATAGATGAAGGCATTCATCTCAAAATTCAGCCGGAAGCTGCGGATGTCCATGTTGGCCGTCCCCACCGAGCCCAGACGGCCGTCGACGACGATCGTCTTGGCATGCAGGAATCCCGAATCGTACAGATAACAGCGGGCGCCATTCTCCAGTAGGTCGCCCAGATACGAGGAGGATGCCCAGTAGACCAGCTTGTGATCGGGATTTTGGGGAATCATGATCCTCACGTCGACACCGGAGAGAGAAGCCAGCTTGAGTGCAGTTAAGAGACTCTCGTCGGGGATAAAATAAGGCGTCTGCAAATAGATGCTCTCCTTGGCGGCATAGATCATCTTGAGGTAGGCGTTCTTGATCGGCTCCGCCTCCGAGTCCGGACCGCTGGCGATGATCTGCATGCCGACATTGCCGCCCTCGCGCGGCTTGGGGAGATAGCGTGAATCGATGGAGACCTGCGACTTGGAGGCGAGGTTCCAGTCCAGCAGGAACTGGACCTGGATCTGCTGCACCGCACCGCCGACCAGCTTCAGATGCGTGTCGCGCCAGAAGCCGAAGCGGGCGACTAGCCCGAGGTATTCATTGCCGATATTGAAGCCGCCGATATAGGCCTCGTAGCCGTCAATAATCGCCAGCTTGCGGTGATTGCGGTAGTTGAGCCGCAGGTTGATGAGCGGGATACGCGAAGGAAAAAACGCCGCCATCTCGCCGCCTGCGTCCACGAGCTCCTGGAAGAAGCGCTTCGGCAGTGCCCGCGAGCCTACGTGATCGAACAGGAAACGGACCTGCACGCCTTCCCGGGCTTTGCGGGCGAGCGCCGAGATCAGCCGCTGGCCGAGCTCGTCGTTGCGCACGATAAAATAGAGCAGGTGGATATGATCCTCCGCCCGTTCGATCGCCTCGAGCAGCGAATCGAACTTGTTGTTGCCGTCGGTGAAGATCTCCACCCGGTTGTTCTGCGTGAACAGCGAGTAGGCGCTCACGAGATTCATCAGGATCATATCGTGATGATTGGCGATGGCTGGGTCGCGGTAGACGATCTTGCCCTGCTCGAGCAGGTGAAACTGGCGACCGAGTATCCCGCGGATCTCGTTAAGCCGGTCCACCTTGACCTTGTAGATCTTGCGGCGGCTCAGGTTCTGGCCGACGATCAGGTAGAGGATGAAGCCGACAGTCGGCAGGAAGAGCAGGATCAACAGCCATGCCCAGGTAGCCGCAATATTGCGGCGTTCCAGGAAGATGACGGTGCCGGCGAAGAAAATGTTGAGGATGTACAGAATGCCTAGTATATCCTGAATGCTAAGTGTACCTTGAAAGATGCCCCATGGCATGAAACTGCCTCCTGCTCCCGGCTCCGCCGCCCACTCAAGGATCGCAAGCACATGATATCTATTAATTAATATAGCAGAAAATGCTAACGTCACCAAACACGCTGTGCATCTGCTGCTCCGTCAAACCCATCGTCCGCTTGCGCCTGAGCGCTGTATCCTCTCTAAACAACAAAACCTGCTGACGCAGATTGGCACTGCCGATACGGACACGGGTAGCGCCTATTTCGACCAAAACCCTACTCGGAGCAGGTCCTACGGACACACGATCCGTTATGTGCTGCTTTTGGGCTCGTGAAGCGCCATTGTTAGACCGATAACGGATCCTCTGTCCGCAAGCAGCTATAAAAACACACCCATGCTCGAAATAAGGGCTACTGTGTCCGCTCGTAAGCGAGCACACGAATGGTAACCAGCAGAAACACATCCCATAGCCCTGCATCGATCGTAAAGATCACATGTCGATGGTTCGCTTGGAACACGTCTTCGCACAGGATACGGCTCCACTCCTCTTCCGCCATTTGGTCGGATTCAAGTAACTTTTTACCCCTGGTTGTGGAGCGCGGCATTCAACCCTGCCGGGAGCACAACTTACACATAAGCGACGAAAGTCATAATATCCTAAACCCCTAAACAACAACGAAAGGCATGCCATGCTTGGATGCATGACATGCCTTGATGGTTCCCCTGTTACTGCGCCGGCGCATTGCCGCCAGCGTTGCCGCCCGGCTCTTCTTCGGTCTGGCTGGACGCCGGCTCTTCCTCCGGTACCAGCGTGTTGCGAATCGTCGCTTTCTCCCGGATCTCTGCAAGCCATGGCTGGATCAGCGACTGGATCTCCTGGCTGACGAGCGAGTTGCGGAGCATCTCGGCTTCCTCTTCATAAGACGGAGTGACCGCCTCCTGCTTGTCCGTCACCAGGATGATGTGGAAGCCGCTCGGCGACTCCACAACACCGCTCCTTGCGCCGACTTCGAGCCCGAAGGCCGCTTCCTCGAACGGCTCATGCATCGTGCCGCGGCCGAAGCTGCCCAGATCGCCGCCCTGCTCCTTGGAGCCGGGATCCAGCGATTTCTCACGGGCCAGCTCGGCGAAGTCCGCGCCGCCCTCCAGCTCCGCCAGCACCGCTTCGGCTTCTTCGGCCGTCTCCAGCAGGATGTGCGACGCCGTCACCTCCTCAGGCGTGCCGAGCTGATCTTTGACCTGCTCGTAGAACTCCTGCACCTGCTCCTCCGTTACATTGGTCTGGGGCTCGAAGTACTTGCGCATGCCTACCTGGAAGAACAGCCGCTCCTTCAGCGACTCCTCCGTGAGTCCTTGTGACAGAAGCGCCATCTCAAACTCGCCTTCCCCCGGATAGCTGGATCTGATCGACTCGAGCTCGTCATTCAGGTCCTGATCGGTCGGGGTAGCGCCCGACTTGTCGAACTCCTGACGGATCAGCTCTTTCTCGATCAGAGCATCCAGCGTCTGCTCGCCGCCCTGCTCCACCAGACTATCATACAAGGTTTCTTTGCTGATGCCGACGCCATTGACGGTAGCGACATCAGCTCCGCCGATATCTCCGCCCCGCATCGCGCCCCAGATCGTCACGCCGATCAGGGCGATCAACAGCACCAGCGAGACGCCCATCCAGCCGCGTCCGCTCGCGGAAGCCGTCGTATTGGGCGCTGTCGTGCTCACCGGCGGTGTCTCGGGCGGCGTCGGTGCCTGCGGATCGGCGCTCGATGGCGATACCAGCGCCGCCCGTTCAGCATCCTCGCTGTCCGCGCTGCGGCCGAGTCCGGCCGTGCCGGGCTCTTCGATCCCTGCCGCTGACGCCGGATAAGGCTCGATCTCGTCGGCCGGTCGGCTCCTATCCGCCTCTGGAGCCGGGTCGCTCAAGCGGTCGTTTTCTTCTTCCGGAGAGAGGCTGTCACTCTCCCGCTCTTCGCGAGCTTCCGATTCCGCTTGACGGTCGGCATCCGGTCCTTCCGGCGTGCCCGCCTCACCGTGCTTTTTGTTCTCATCGTCATTCATTTTTCATGAACCCCTTCCGTCGGTTTTGGTTTCTTATCGCTTTTTACAGCTTTCTTATCTGTAGTGTGGTGTACATCCCCAAGATAAAAAGGTCTTGAGACCTAGTTTCACCGAGCTCCTATACCCTACGAATATAACAAACTACTGCCCTACTTACCTTAAAACAAGATAAATTTTCACTAGAAATTGGAGATGTCAAGCCAGAACAGGGCTTTGGAGGGAAAAATTTAAAACATTGAATTTAAATTGCAGGTTATTTACGAACCGTGTAATATCAATAGAGTTAATTAGGGTGAAATAATAGTCTTGTAAAGCGAACAGCTTTATCGTCGAATTCTAAGTTGATCTCATGCCCAACATTCCTCCAGAATCTTAGAATTTGACAAAGGAGGTCTCTTAACCTATGTCCATCAAGCTAAAACTCTCGCTGCTCATTTCCTTGATCGTAGCGGTGATCCTCACGCTCAATATATCCATTTACTATATTTCCAGCAAGAATGAATGGGTGGCCGCCTCCGAGCAGCAGGCCGCCAGCATCGCCAGACAGATCGCCGCAACCATCGAGCACTCAGAGCAGTCCAAGCAGCAGGTCGAAGACTCTGTCGGCAGCGCTCTCCGCTCGGCAGCCATCGCCGCGCTCCAGCTGCTGCCCGCTGACTATGAACAGATTACCCAAGAGCAATTGACTGCCGTCAGCGAACTGGTCGGGGTCGACGATATTACACTCTGGAAGCAGGAGCCTGACGATATCGTCACCATCCGGTCTTCGGAGCCCGATGAGATCGGCCTCAGCGCCAAGACCTGGGGATACTGGTATACCGCTTTTGGCGATCTGTTCAGGCTGGAGCCTGTCTCTGTCAAGGAAGGCCAGTCGCTGGAGCATTTTTGGTCCGGCCCCTACAATTACGCGACTTCTGATCCTTCCAAGATCAACAAATGGGGCTACTATTATGACGGCTCGACGAACTACATGATCAATCCCTATCTGAACGCCCAATCTCTACTGGCCTTTGAACGGATGTCCGGTACCAACGCCCTGCTCAGCCAGCTCGTCGAGGAGAACGACAATGTGCTTGAGATTACCGGCTTCAATCCCGAATTTTTCGGCAAAGACCCTATCCTGCGCATCAAAAGAGGCGTCATCGTCCACAACCTGGATGTCAGAGGCATCATCTTCGGCGACTATACCTACCGCGAGGAACATGAAGATCTGCAGCATATAATAGAAGCTTCTGAAACCGGAAAGGTCGTCACGACCCAATCTACGATCAATGACACCAGTGTCCTCAAAAGCTTCATCCCGCTCTCTGGAGCCACCGATTATGTCCTGAGCATCACGACCGACTATGGCTCCGTACTTCAGCTGTTGGGCCGGCAGCTTCTGCTGCATGCCGCGATCTCTGCCGCTCTGTTCCTGATAACGATGGGCGCCAGCTATATTATTTCCGGGTTTTTGCTGCGCACATTGAATCAGATTTTGAGCAGTGTCAACACTATAGCCAAAGGACAATTCGGAGAGCACATCCATATCCGGAATAAGGACGAGCTTGGCGAGCTCGCGACCAGCGTCAACTCGATGTCGAGCAGCCTGAGCCAGTACGTCAAGCAGATCAAGCATTCCTCTGAAGAGCTTCGCAGCACCAAGCAATTCCTGGAATCTTTTATCAACCATACGTCGGACGCGATCCACGTCTCCTCCTTGAACGGAGAAGTCACGCGCGTCAACAAAGCCTTCGAGGCCATCTATGGCTGGACTGCAGAAGAAATCGTCGGCGAACCGCTGACCAATCTTCCCGAAGTCCAGGAACAGGAATACACAGAGCTGCTCAGCCAGGTACTGCGCGGGCAATCCATCACTGACCATGAGACTGTACGCCTCACTCGCTCCGGGCGGCGAATCGATGTCAGTCTGACGATCTCCCCCATCCGCGACGAGCGAGGAGTGATCATCGCTATCGCCACGATATCGCGCAATATAACTTACCGCAAGCAGACGGAAGAGATCCTGCGGCGCTCTGAGAAGCTGTCGGTCGTCGGCCAGCTGGCTGCCGGGGTCGCCCATGAGATCCGCAATCCGCTGACGACGCTGCGCGGGTTCGTCCAGCTTCACAAGTCCAAGGGGACGCTGGGAGAGACGCACCTGGATCTGATGCTGACGGAGCTGGATCATATCAATTATATTGCCAGTGAGCTGCTGGTTTTATCCAAGCCGCACCTGGTCTCCTATCAGCAAGTCGACATCGGCGATATCGTCCAATCGATGACGATGCTGCTCGATTCGCACAGCGATGCCCATACTATCCATATCCGGATGCACGATGACCCGCCAATCCCGAAGGTGTACGGAGATCCCAACCAGCTCAAGCAGGTGTTCGTCAACCTGATCAAGAACGCCTTGGAGTCGATGCCGTACGGCGGCCGGGTCGATATCGACGTATCGGCGACGGAAGGGGGCGAACTGCTGGCTCGGATCTCGGATGAAGGGATCGGCATGAGCGAAGAGCAGCTGAAGCGGATCGGCGAGCCGTTCTACACCCTCAAAGAATCGGGAACGGGGCTCGGCTTGATGGTCTGCCAGCAGATTATTACGACCCACCACGGACGGATGGAGATGCACAGCGCGCCGGATCAGGGTACCACAGTTGAGGTCTTCCTCCCTCCCTATAATCCTGAGCGGATGCACAGTTCAGATGAAGCGACAATATGATATGCTAGACCGAGCAGGCGGCACCGAGGTGTCGTCGCCACGTTGAGAGGGAGAGGTGATACAGCATGGATCTGCGCAAATTAAGACTGGATGAGCCGTCGACGAGCAGCATGTTCAGTGACGAGAGGGAAGCTTACGAGCGGGACTATGCCCGGCTGATCCAATCCCCGGCCTTCCGCCGCATGCAGGGCAAATCCCAAGTGTTCGGCGCCGGCACGGGCGACTATTACCGGACTAGACTGACCCACTCGCTGGAGGTGTCGCAGATCGCCCGGGAGGTCGCCCGCCGGTTGAATGGACAGTATGCCTGGCTGGGCAAGCAGGAGCACCCCGGTCTGGTCATCGATCCCGCTGTCGTCGAATGTGCTGCGCTGGCGCACGATCTCGGCCATCCTCCGTTTGGACACAAAGGGGAAGATGTGCTCAACCGGCTGCTCCAGCAGGAATGCGGCCTGCCCTACGAGGGCAACGCCCAGAACTTCCGCATCCTGATGTTCCTGGAGAAGCGTGCCGGCAGCGGCAGCGGTCTGGATCTGACCGCCGCGGTGCTGCTCGGTATCAACAAGTATCCAGGGTCTCTCGATGAGCCGGGGAGGATCAAAGGCGTCTATGCCTCGGAATGGGAAGGGATCGCGGAGCTGCGCCACAAGTGGAAGATGCCTGATGGCGCACCGACGCTGGAAGCGCAGCTGATGGATCTGTGCGATGACATCGCCTACTCGACTCATGACATCGAGGACGGGATCCGGGCCGGCAAGATCAGTATGAATCGGGCCTTCTTCGAAGATAGCCGGCTGATCGACGACGTCGTCCAGGAGATCATCGCGGACGACGGCAACCATGCCTTCGGCTGGGACAGCGTCGATATCCCGGCGATGGTGAAGCGGGTGCTGGAGGCCTATCTCTCGCAGTGGGAGACCATCTATGCCAGTGTCGACCGCGAGTCGTCACGCACCCGGCGCGAGATGAAGGCCCGCTGGGTGAGCACATTCGTCAGCCGGATCGGCATCATCGACGATCCCGGCCGCAGCTGGAAGCGGCTGACCTTCGTCCAGGACGGTGCCCAGGACTTCGAGCTGCTGCGGACGATGGAGATCCTCAAGAAGCTCGCCTGGGTGACCCTGATCAAGGACTTCCGCGTCCAGCGGCTGCAGATGCGCAGTGAGATCCGGCTGCGCGGGCTGTGGGAGAGCTTCATCAATCCCGAGTCCGGACGGCTCATCATCCCTGCGGACTGGACGGCCAATTACGAACGGCACAAGGCCCACTGGACCTGGCCCCGCTTCATCGCCGATTACATCTCCGGGATGACGGACAGCTATGCGGAGAAAGTCTACGCCGAGCTCTATACGAGCCACTCCGGTACGATCTATGAGATGGACTGAGCTGCTGAGTTGGAAAGTCTGAGTGCTTAATGCCGCTCGATTCTGTCCGCTACCTGTGCCAAGTAAATTTACTTTCGCCACAACTGCTCATGTACGAGCTGTTTGGGCTTCCAAGTTATTTTCTTCTAGAGCGTACCTGAATGCGTCGTGCGAAGCTGATAGAGCACCGGATGCAGCGAACAACTGCCGTTTGGCATTTGGATGGGGCATACAGCATAGGAACAGCCCACTCCGTCGATCGGCACTTTGCAATTGCACAAGGTGAAACGGCGGTCGCCGTTAGTTAAACAAGTAAACCAGCCCCTGCCTCATTGTCCAAGGCGGGGGCTGGTTTTTGGCTGAGGACAAGAAGCATGCTGTAATGCTACTTTCTATACTTGGAGCTCTGGTTTCCGGCACATGGCGCATTGCAGGGCTGATTTCTAGTCTTGCAAACGCCCTTATACGCCGGACTCGGCCCCAAAGTAAATAACCCCATTAAAGTGCGGCTTCGCTTCGAAGCGTACTCAGGTACTTTTCTGGGGGGGGCGGAAACATATAAATTCTGGCCAAAAAAGCAAGCTTCGCGACCCGCAACCGCGGTCTGAAGCTTGCTTCTTTGTGCTTCCTATTCGTTCATGTGCAAGCTCGCGTCCGGTGCGGTTAACCGAAGTCTATGCTGCTTGCTGTCCAAGCTCTCGCTCATTGCGATTGACCCGAGTCCACGCTACTGTCCGAGCTCGCGCCCGTTCCCGGAGACCGGCACGTCCTCGCCGCGCCGATTCATGAACGGCCACCAGTTGGCCTCACCGAAGGTACGCACCATCACCGGCACGAACAACGGCAGCATCAGCAGCGCGTACATGAACAGTCCGCACAGGACAACTGTGGCGATCTGCAGCAGCGACAGCACGCCGGATGGCAGCATCGCCGCGAATGTACCGCCCAGGATGATCGCTGCCGAGATGATGACGGTACCCATGTTCTTCATCGCCATCAGGATCGCTTCGCGCGGCGGCAGATGACGGTATTCCTTGAAGCGGTCCATCAGGAAGATACTGTAGTCGATCCCGAGCGCGACCAGCATGACGAAGCCGAAGAACGGCACAGCCCAGCTGATGCCCGCGTAGCCCAGGATTCTCACGAACAGTACCTCTGCGATCGCCATCGACGTGTAGTACGTCAAGAGCAGGGACAAGATCAGATAGATCGGCATGACGATCGAACGGAACAGCAGGATCAGGATCAGACCGATCCCGGCGATCATCAGCAGCACGGTTCGGGAATAATCGGCACCGCTGATCGTATCCAGATCGTGGTTCATGCTCGTCACACCGTCGATGGCATACGACGCCTGATCGAAGCCGCCGTTCCTCAGGCCGCGTTCAGCCGCCGCCGTCAGCTCATCGACCCGGTCCATCGTCTCTTGTGCATAGGGGTTGCCCTCGAAGACGACATCGAACTTGGCGATCTGCCGATCCTCCGACATGTAGACGTCCAGCGCTTGCTGGAACTCCTCCAGTCGGGTCGCTTCCTCCGGGATAAACCAGCCGGTCAGCTGCCGGTTGGGCGCTTCGGACAGCTCTGTCAGGTACGTCTGGGCCGACGCCAGACCATCCGATACCTGCTGGAGCCCATCGACGCTCTGTTCGAGGCCATCGGTCAGCTGGGTCAGCTGTCCACCCAGCTCGGCGAACCCGGCCTGCAGCTCCTCCTGTCCGCCGGCGAGCTGGTCGAAGCCGCCCGTCAGCTCAGGGATCTGCGTGACGATCCGGCTCTGTCCGCCAGCCGCCTGCTCCAGCCCGCTCTGCAGCCTGGCGATGCCGTCCACCAGCTGAGACAGACCTTGCGCCAGCTGGCTCTGACCGCCGCTCGCCTGTTCCAGTCCGCTGTTGGCCTGCTCCAGACCAGAGGCCATTGCAGCCAGCTGCGCGTTCAGCTCCGTCAAACCGCCAGACATGGCCTCGGCGCTGCCCTGCAGCACAGCGATCTGCTCTGTCAGACCCGCGTACGTCTCATCCTCCTGCAGCTCGGGATACTGCTCGCCTAGCGCCGCCAGGCCCTGACGGGCGCCGCTGATCCCCTGCGTCAGCTCCGCCTGCATCCCGGCGAACTGCTCGTAGCCTGCCGTCAGCTGGTTCAGACCGCTCCCCAGCTGCCGGTAGCTGGCCACCAGCTCCTGCGCGGCTCCGGCCAGCTGCTCCGCGCTGGCCTGCGCCTGAGCCAGGCCGGCCCGGAGCTCACCCGCCCCGGCTGAGCCGTCGCGCATACCCTGCTCGATCTGCCGCAGGCCGTCGCCCAGCTGGACGACGCCCGACTGCAGCTCGCGCGTGCCGCCGATCAGCTCTGCCGTGCCGCTGACCGCCTGCTCCAGCTGCGGCGCGTTGCTGCTCAGCGCCTCACTCGCCTCGGCGAGGCCGTCGCCGATCTGGACGAGTCCCGACTTGCCCTCGCCCAGACCGTCACCGAGCTGCTGCACCTGCTCCGTGACGAGGAAATCATCCAACGCTTCGCCCGTCGGACGAGTCGCGCTGCGGACAGCTTTGACACCTTCCACGCTCGCCAGCTCGCGGCTGATCTGCTCCATCGCCGCCAGCCCCTCCGGCGTATCCAGACGCTCGTCCGCCTGCATGACCAGTGTCGAAGGCAGCGTGTCGCCTGGACCGAAGCTGTCCGAGATAATCTGGAAGCCCTTGACCGAATCATAGCTCTCGCCGATCTCGTCCAGCGAGTTAAACGAAATCTTGCCCTCATAGACCGAGAGGAAAGGAACCGTGACAAGCGCCAGCAGCACCAGCGCCCATATCGGACGCTTCAGCGAGAAGCGGCCCATCGCGCCCCAAAGTCCACTCGGCTTGTGCTCGAGCGAGCCGCGCGCCGGCCAGAAGATAACCTTCCCCAGCGTCGCCATGAAGAACGGTACGATCGTCACCAGGGCGATCAGCATGACGGCGATACCGACCGCCACAGCTACGGCAGAGCGGTACAGCGTAAACTCGGAGAAGCCGATCGCCGAGAAGCCGACGAGCACGGCCAAGCCTGCGAAAAACACGGTCCGACCGGCATTCTTGTACGTGCTGAGCACCGCCTCGGTTTTGTCGCCGCTGTGCGCGAGCTCTTCCTTGAAGCGGCTGATCAAGAGAATGCAATAATCCGTCCCGATCCCGAACATGACCGCTACCATGAAGATCTGGGTAAAGTTGGAGAGCGGGAAATCCGCATATTCTACCAGGTAGGCGACTACCGACTGCGACAGCAGGTAGCTGAGGCCTACCGTCACCAGCGGGATCAACGGCGCGACGGCTGACCGGAACACCAGGAAGAGGATCGCCAGGATAAAAAACAGCGTAATAATCTCCGTCTTGCGAAGCCCCTCCTGCGAGCTCTGCACGACATCCTCGCCGATCAGCCAGTTGCCGGTATAGTAATGCTCCACCCCGACATCGGCCAGCAGACCGTTCAGATCATCGCGCAGCTCTACGTACGAGCGGTCGCCGAGATCGCTGTTCACCAGCGCCAGCACCGTCTTGCCGTCGCCCGCCACCATCTGGTCAGCGAGCTCCGGCGTCTCCAGATGCGTCATCACCGAAGTGACGCCTTGGGCCGCCCCCTCCGTCTGCAGCAGCTTGATGCCGCGCTCGATCTCGGCCTTGTCGGCAGCAGTCAGTCCGGATTCATTATGGAAGACCAGCACGGAGGAGAGCTCCCCGCCGCCATCGCTGCCGCCGAGCTCGGCTGCCAGTCTGGCTGCCTCCGTCGAGGAGTAGCCGTCCGGGACAGTGATCTGCCCTTTCTCGCGGACCAGCCGTTCCATATCTGGCGCGGTGAACATGAGCCCGACCGCCGCTCCGATCCATAACGCGAGGATGAGCCATTTAAACTTCAATACCGTTCTCATGCTTGTGTGCCGCCCCTTTCATCACCTTGCGTCAGTACCAAGGCCAGCTTCTCGTAGGTGTTGATGAAGTGGCGTGCCTCTTCGTGATTAAATGCGCCCAGATACTTGGCCAGCCGCTCCTGGATCAATCGTTCCATCTCCTCGGAGATGGCCTTGCCCTTGTCTGTCAGTGTCAGATAGGTCACCCGCCGATCCTTCTCGTCCGGTACTCGGTCGATCAGCTGCTTGTCGAAGAGCCGGGTAATGATCGCCGAGATCGAGCTTTTGGCCACGCAAAAAACCTCCGCCAGCTCAGAGGACGTGCATCTCCTTTGCTGATGGATATACCTTAGGGTCGCATACTGATCCACCGTGATCTCCTCCGGCACGAAGTCACGCATCATCGCGTTCAGCTGCCGGTTCACCGTAAATTGCGCCTGCTCGTAACGACGGATAATGTCCTCGAGCAGTTTCTTGTCAATCTCTTCGTCCATATGCCTCTCCCTCCAACCAGGCTCGCAAACAAGTGTGCTTGTTCGCTTCTCTAATAGTTTGTCTATCTAATAGTTCGATAAACGAACTATATCAAATGGACGTTCTGTCTGTCAACCTCGCCCTGCCATCCCTCCCTGTCGCCATAGACGACAAAAAAAACCCGTCGCTCATCTCAGATGAGCGGACGGATTGTCGAGAGGGGCACCTATCGGGTCAGCGTCAATATAGTCAAGCCTGTGGCGCTTCGTCTGCGGGATGTCTGAATCTGCGGGCCATATAGAGCACAGGCGTCGCTGCAGCGGAGATGACAAATTTCAGCACGTACGTGGTCACCAGAATCTCCAGCCAGATATCCAGCGAGTACAAGCCGGCAAATGCGATCGTGCAAAACACCAGCGTATCCACCAATTGACTGACGCCGGAACTGCCGTTCATCCGCAGCCACAGCTGGCTCCGGGCAGGGAACCACTGCTTCAGATAGGCAAACAGCTTGACATCAAGAAACTGGCTGACCAGGTAGGCGGACAAGCTGGCAGCGACCAGCCGCGGCCCCATGCCGAAGATCGTCACCAGCGCATCCTGGGCGATATCGCTTGGCTGCGGCTGAAATGCCAGCACCATCTGCATCATAACCATCGTAGCGATCAGCGTGAAAAAGCCAAACCATACCACCTGGCGGGCTTCCTTCTCGCCATGCTTCTCATTGATGAGATCGGTCGCAAGATAGACTGTCGCATAAATGGTGTTGCCAAGCGTCGCTACGATGCCCGCCAGCTCGATCGTTTTGACCACCTGGATATTGGCCAGTACAGTCGCAAGCGCCACCCATACGAATAGGCCCTTTTTGCCAAAGAGACGGTAACAGGCCAGGAACAGGCCGAAGTTGACCGCTACAAACAGCAGGCCCCATAACAAATTATACATGTCTTGCAGCTCTCCTTAGTTTTGATAACGCGGGATGGTTGCGAACCGCGGAGCGGCCCCGGCACAAGGCCAGACCGCTGTCTGTCGCTCCATAATGTACTACAGATGCAGGTTTTGCGCAATAACTGCTGTCCACATTGCGTAGCCCCGGCAGCAGTCTGTTCCCCGACCTAAGACCAGGGTAAAACCATACCTTGGGCCGTTATGCCGGCCAGAATTTTATAATATTATAGTAGCAGGTACTAACACTACATCCCGTACATAATACATCCATAGATAATTGATTGAATGATCGCAAAGGAGCGTTGTCTCATGATCCCATCCGAACCCTACCTCGAAGTTTGGCTCCATGGCCTCCTGCTGCTTCTGTGGTGCGCTGCCGGTTGCTATGCCGCCAGCCTGGCGAAGAGCAGCACGCACGCGCTGCTGAAGCAGCGCGCCCGCATGCTGATCTGGCTGATGCTGCCGATCCTGCTGCTCACAGGCGGACTGGTCACGATGATGGTCCTGCCCCATCTGCAGCCTGCGCAGACGGGGCTCCATGAAGGCCTGCTCATGCAGGCGCCGCTGCTGCTGCTCTCGACCGCAGCCGTGATCGCATTCTCGCTGCCACGCTTGTGGACGATCGTCCGCTATATCGGCAGCGCCCGTCGGGTGCCGAGTCCGGAGCAGCGCGGCATGACAGCTGATCCGTTCTTCGTCACACCGGTGTACGTAGCAGCCTGCAGCGCCGCTTGCAGCTTGTACTACTCCCTTGCCCCGCCGCTGGCGCTGTCTCTCTCCTGGCGGCAGCTGCTGCTGCCCGTGCTGGCGCTGGGCCTGCTGCTCTGCATCGCCGCTCTCGCTCAGCTGCGCGTCCATCGCCGCATCAGCAACCCCGTGATGGCGGGCAGTCTGGCCCGCGAGGGGTGAACTCGCTGGCCGGTGCCTGGATCCAGCTGCGATGTAGGGACCCCGCACGATGTAAGGGCCCGGCACGTGTGGGGGCACGGCACGATGTAAGGGCCCGGCACGTTGTAGGGAACCGGCGCAGTGTCTGGGACCAGCCGCGATATGTTAGTCCGGTCGCCATGTCTGCTTCTGCCCGTCTGGTCTAGCGGTCGCTAACAGCCGAAGCACCCATCCTCTTACGGGAACGGGTGCTTCGGCTGCTTCTGTTGCCAAGCGTATGTTTTAATATGCGGATACGCCAAGCTTGTCGATCGTCTCTTTGATAAAGGCCGGCTCGTCGTCCGGGGTACGGGAGGTGATCAGATTGCCGTCGACGACCACTTCCTGATCGACGAAGTTCGCGCCCGCCCCGCGGATCTCATCCGCGATCTCCGGATAGCTGGTCAGCGTGCGCCCTTTTAGGATGCCCGCCGAGGCCAGGATTTGGGGACCGTGGCAGATCGCCGAGATCGTCGTTCCGGCCGCATCGGCTTTTTGCACGAACGTCTGGATGTCCTTGTTGTCTCTTAGATGGGACGGTGACTTGCCGCCGGGGATGATGACCGCTACATAGTCAGCCGGATCGGCATCCTCGATCGCCAGATGCGATTTGTAGGTGATTGTCCCGTTTTTGCCGGTGAGCTCCTCGCCCTTCTTCAGGCTGATGATGACCGCTTCGTCGCCATTTTTGGTGATGGCTTCGTACGGATTTTGCATCTCGGAATCTTCGAACTGGTCTGCCAACAGAAATGCAACTTTCTTCGTCATTTGTTTCATTGGAAAAACACTCCTTTGAATAGACATGACGATAGCATGCCCAGGGTTAACGTCTATTACCCCGCAGCGGGCCGGCAAAACAGACTGAAGAAATCTTCATAATGCCAAGGCAGCGATCGGAAGGATTTTGCGGACGATTTGTCGAAATGTGGAAGAACAGCGCCCGATGCATCAGCCGGTGCTGAATGACCACCCGAGGAGGGAACTGATGAAAGCATTGTTTCTCGCCATCAGAGCGTCGGACCTGGACAAGGTCGTATCCCTGGTGTCCCGAAACAGACAGCTCGTGCACTGTATCGCCCAACAGCCGCCCAAAAAGGATGATGGACAATCGCCACTGCAGGTGGCGCTCAAAACCGGCCATTTTGACATCGCCGATTACCTCATCGATATGGGAGCGGACGTACAGTTCATCGAGCAATCGAGCGTCAATGAATGGCGGGCGCCCGCCATTCACGATGCCATCCGGGCGGCTGTCTTCTCCAGCCGCTTCCCCGGGTATGGCGGAATCCTGCAAAATTCGGAGGAGCAGTTCCAGCGCGCACTGGCGACGCTCCGGAAGATGATCGCCCACGGCGCACGGATGGATCAGGTTGACTCGTACGGCAATACCTGCCTGATGCGGGCGGCAATGGACGCCGTGCAGCTCGATCTGGCTCCGCATCATGAGGAGCTGCTCGCCGATCTGTCCCAAGTGTTCGAGGTGCTCCTCGAAGCAGGCGCCGATGTGCACGAGAGTACACAGAACCGCCAGTCCGTCTTCAGCCTGTACAAGGACAAGCCGGTTGCCCAACTGCTCGGCGTGCGCCGGTAGCGCGGGCAGCTATGTCCGGGCTGTAGTCTGTGTAAACCTTGCAAGCACGCAGCCCAACCGCAACTTGGTTGCGGTTGGGCTGCGTTATTGCTTGGGCGGTTCGGGGCAGGTTCGCCTAAGATTTGTGGCAGGCGGCAACAGGCCGCCACCCGGTATGCAGCGCCCCGGACATGCCCCGCCACTCACTGTAACGAACCTTTCCTCCCTTACAGCACCTCCACCAGCCAAGCCACTCGCTCCAACGAACCTTTTCTCCCTTACAGCGCCTCCGGCTCGACCATGTCCGGCAGCAAGAGAAAAAGACAGCCGCGAACGGCTGCCTCTTTCTGTTATTGCCCCTTTTCCAAGGGAGGCATCGGCCAACTGCTGGCCTTGGCCCAGACAGCTAGCCCTCGATCAGATAGAGACGGCTCGTCTCTTCCCACAGCTCTCCCGGCGCCAAGCCGATCAGCCCGATCTCTTCAGCAGGGAGCTCCGGACCGTTGGGCGCATTGACCAGGTTCATCTGCGGCTCCGGACAAAAGAATCCCGGGGTCGCTTTGTTGTTCCAGATCATCCACTGCTTGTACGCCGTACCGACGTCGTAGACCAGCGTCACGCCGGCGCGCCGATCGCGCAGCTCCATCCGGTTACGCCCATCCTGCGGCACAGCTGTATAGTGGTTGTCCATCTCCTCAAAGAATGGCGACAGTCCGCCCTCCGCCAGCTTGCTCTCTTGCGTTCCGAGCGGCTGGTAGCGTCCCGTGGGCAGCAGCCGCTCACTGAGCTCCCATCGTTCGCCTACCGTTACTTTGAACGTGCAGTCCTCCGCCGTGCTCTCCGGTGCGAACGGCGCATTGATCGTCGTGTGAAAAGCCGTCAGGCACGGCATGCGGTCCGGCCCGTCATTACGCACCTGTACCCGTTGATGCAAGCCATCAGCACTGAGCGTATATTGCAGCCGAATCGTGAACGCGTGCGGGAAATATCCGTACACCTCATGCCCTTCGGCAATGCTCAGCGACAGTGTTACCCGGCTCTCCAAGCCGTCTGCGCTGAAGCCTTCCACCTTCCAAGGCAGTCCGTAGACGAAGCCGTGCAGATGGTTGCCCGTCGCCGCCTCATTGACCGGGAATTGATAGGTCTTGCCCTCCCAACGGAACTTGCCGTCCTCATAGCGATTGGGCGGGAAGAGTACCGGGATGCCGTGTACATAAGGCAGCGATTTAAACGCTTCCATCTCATCGGCAGCTGGCTCACGGAGATAATGGTGATTCTTTGCTGTATCGCGGAACGCGATCAGATTGGCTCCGATGCCCGGCAGCACCGCCGCCTCATAATCGCCCGACCGCAGCCAGATCGCGGGTTCGTCGTGAAAGGTACCTTCATAGGCTTCATGGGTTGTCATTATTATCGGCCTCCTGTCGTTCAGTTCCATGCTGTCTGCACACGCTGCTAGCCTCAACTATACCATAACATCTGCAGGATCGGGTATCCCAGCTTGCTGTCGGTCCTGCTTCCGGCGAACGCGCTGCGTCTCGCTCCGTGGAGGTCCCGTCACTGCCATGCTATAATGAAGCTAGTCAATAAATGGGAGGCGAAAGGGATGCAGGACAAGATCGTTATCGTCACCGGGGCCAACGCAGGCATGGGGATAGCCACAGTAACCGAGCTGGCCCGGCAAGGGGCCCGTGTCATTATGGCGTGCCGCAGCAGGGAGCGCGGCGAGACCGCACTGGCCAAGGCCATACAGGATAGCGGCTCCAGCCGCATCGAACTCATGCTGTGCGACCTCGGCTCGCTCGAGAGTATCCGGGCATTTGCCGAACAATTCAAAAGCTCACACGGTACACTGGATGTGCTGATCAACAACGCCGGCGTCGTCGCCTTGAAGCGCCAGACGACCAGCGACGGCTTCGAGAGCATGATCGGCGTCAACCACCTGGGACATTTCCTCCTCACGAATCTTCTGCTGGAGCCTCTGATTGCCGCGCCACAGGGCAGGATCGTCAGCGTCTCCTCCGGCGCCCACAAGTGGGGGCGCATCCACTGGGACGACCCGCACTTGACCGCTGGATACAATGTAGCCAAAGGCTATGCGCAGTCCAAGCTGGCCAACATCCTGTTCACACGTGAGCTTGCCGAGCGGCTGCGGGATACACGGGTCACCGTCAACAGTCTGCATCCCGGAGCAGTCAGCACCCAGATCGGCATCGATCGCAAGACCGGATTTGGCAAAGGCGTGCATGCGCTCCTGCGGCCGTTCTTCCTGACGCCCGAGGAAGGCGCACGTACAGCCGTCTACCTCGCCACCAGCCCGGACGTCACCAAGGTCAGCGGCACGTACTTCATCAAAAGCAAGCCCGCCCCCGTTACAGACGCCGCTGCCGACAAACTGCAGGCCGAGCGGCTATGGACATGGAGCGAGCAGCAGGTGGGACTGCTGCAGCACGCCTGACCGCCGGATGCCGTCAAGGCGGACGGACGGCTCAGCGCCCTTATGGCCGCTGCACTGGCGGCGCTCAATGCCCGCCTTACTGCACCAGCCCTTTGAACGCTTCGATGTAGCTTGATGCCGGCGTTACGCCCTGGCCGCCCCCAGCCGCTGCACCTTGCTCAGCCAGCGTTCGCGCTGCTCCGGCGAGGAGCCGCGGACCGGCGTAATCTCGGTAATGCGGACCGGCTTGACTCCGCAGAAACCTAGCACGTTGTGCTTCATAACCCGGTGGCCCGCACGGCGGTAGATGAGCCGGTTGAAGATCGAGGGCGTATCCAGCGTCACGATCAGATGTGCGGATCTGCCCTGCAGCAATTTGTCCCACCAGATGGAGTCCTTGCGGTAACGGTAAGCAAAGCCCGGCAGGAACACGCGGTCGATGAAGCCTTTGAGGACAGCGGGCACGCTGCCCCACCAGGTCGGATAGACGAACACGAGATGGTCGGCCCAGCGGATCGTCTCCTGCGCCTCCAGCAGATCCTCCTCCAGCTCCGTGCGCTGACGGTAGCCATAAGCGAGATTAGGATTGAAGTCCAGCTGGCTCAGATCGATATGCCTCACTTCGGTGCCGGCCCCGCCGGCTCCCTTTCCGTAAGCCGCAGACAGTGCCGCGCAATAGCTTTGCGGGTCCGGATGGCCGGTGATAATTGCTATTTTGGATTTCATAGGATGGAATCCTCCCCTTCATCAATGTAACACCAGCGTACTATGGTTCGGCTGTATTCGATATGATGGATGACGCAGATCGATTGCGGATTTGCGCAGAAGGAGGCGGATGCTTTGGAAGACTACGGCGTGTCCATATCGATGGTCTATCCGATGATCAAATCCTTGACCCGCAAGGGCTATGACCCCGCAGACTTTTACCGCTATGCCGGCTTGGACAGGCGGATGCTGGAGGATACCGAGACGCGGATCACCGGCGCCGAGCTGGAGCGGATCACGCTGGCTGCCGCCGCTTGGACCGGCGATGAACATTTCGGTCTGCACCAGGGTCGGATGATGGACTTCGTCGATCTGGGGATTCTCGGTTATGTGATGATGCACTCGGTCACCATTGCCGACTCCTTGCGCGCTTACCAGCGTTACAATAAGATCATCGCCAGCGAATTCGCTCTAGATTGGGAGCTGCGCGGCAGCGAGCTGCATCTGCAGATGTACTCCCGCGGCCCCTGGGGAATGTCGCGTCATTGCGTTGAGGATATGGCGAGCTCGTTGCATGATCTGCTCGGCAAGCTGAGCCATCAGCCGGTGCCGCTGCTGGGCGTCGATTTTGCTCATGCGGCTACGCTTGACACCAGGCCCTACGAGGAGGTATTCGGCCTTATGCCCCGCTTTGGCCAGCCCGAGCACCGGCTGCGGCTGGATCCGGTGATGCTGGATTACCCGGTACGTTATGCCGACCAGCGGCTGCTCAGCCTGTTCGAGGGACTGGCCCGGCAGACAGCAGAGGAACTGGAGCGGTCTGCCGCCTTGTCCGAACAGATCCTGGCCTGGCTCAGACGACAGCTGCCCCAGGCCCTGCCGACGCTACAGGATACGGCCGTGGCCTTCGCAGTCAGCTCCCGGACGATGCAGGAGCGGCTGCGCAAGGAAGGCACCTCCTTCAACGCGCTGTCGACGCAGGTGCGCAAAGAGCTCGCGGTCGAGTATCTGAGCCGTACGCCTTACCCCGTCGGCGAGATCGCCTATGCGCTTCATTTCTCCGAGCCGAGCGCCTTTCAGAACGCCTTCAAGAAGTGGACCGGACTGACGCCCCGGCAATATCGGGTGCACGCCGCTCAGCAATAGGCGAGGGGCTGTTTCAAATCGCCGGCGGCATCTTTAAATACGGGTATGAACGGTTAACACAGGAAGGAGAGGACGCATATGTCGGATCCGGATTTTAAGAGAAAGGGCGACACCTTGACGCCGATCGAGCCTGAGGGTGTTCGCGATCCTGAATATTACGAGGAAGAGTCCGCCTTGCTCCGGCTGAGCCGGGCTCTCGCGGCAGGCGAATCTGCTGTTGCTCAGGAGGTTGGCGAAGCGCTGAATTATCCGGCAGTCTACAGGGAGAAGCATGAGGAGCGTCTAGAGGAGCGCGGCTTGGCGACAGAGACGGTACCGCTCCTGGCCTGGATCGCGTTGGTCGACGCACTGATCGCACAGGAGCTGGCTCTGGAGATCGACTGGAAGGATGACGGGGACACGGTGCTCTACGCCATCGGCAAACTGCTGGACCGCAAACAGCTGCTGGCCGAGACGCGGCAGCTCCCCTCGAAGGCCGCCCTCGAAGGCAAGCCGACGCACGAATCTCTGCAAGCCTGCCACGACCGGCTGCTCGCACAAGATGTTGCACTGGCCTGCCTGGATATCGACAGCGACAGTTATGTGCTGGTTGTCGTGCCTGCCGGCCAGTTCGACGAGCTGCAGGAGCTCGCGGCAGAGGCGGGGTATCGGCTGAGCGGAGAGTACAGCGGGTGAGGTCTATCAGTCAGACATCCCATTGAAATGACCGTCCCGTTGTCGGCGCGGCGGCACGCCGCCCGAGGTACCCGCTGCTGGGAGCGCACGTTTGATAAGGCGGCTCTGCACAGTGGCTTGTATTTGCATCAAACAGCTCTGCCACGCTGTTCCTCAGCAACTGACCGTGTTATATCCGGGGCAGTATGTCACAGCTCGCCAGCCAATGTACCAATCAGGGTGAGCCGGCCCATACACAAGAGCTTCTCCCAATCGTCTGATTGTCGAGAAGCTCTTTGTATGCTTGCTAGCAACACTCAGCACGAGGACGCAAGCATCGTTTCGGTGCTTAGAGCGGCCAAACGGGGCCCGGTGCAGGGACGCAAGCATCGTTTCGGTGCTTAGCTTACCTGCTTCGCCCCCGTGATTGGTATCGTCCGCCCCGCCTAACCTCTGATACTCGCCGAGGTCGCACGGGTCCGCCTCTCCTCACTTCTTTTATAGCTCCCAACTCTCTCCCGGCTCCAGGACAAGCCCCTCGATACCTGCATCGCCGAGCGCCTCAGCGAAGGCCCGGCCGTCCTGCTCGATTAGCGGAAATGTATTGTAGTGTATCGGAATGACGCGCTTCGCTTGTACCCACTGGGCTGCCAGCAGCGCATCCTCGGGGCCCATCGTGAAGTTGTCGCCGATCGGCAGAAGCGCCAGGTCGATCTGGTGCCGCTCGCCCAGGAGCTTCATATCCCCGAACAGCCCCGTATCCCCGGCGTGGTAGATCGTCTTGCCCTCCAGCTCCAGCAGCAATCCAGCTGGCATGCCCATATAGACAATCTGCTGCTCGTCCGGCAGCTCAAGGCCCGAGCCGTGGTAGGCCTGGGTCAGCTTGACGCGTCCGAAGTCAAAGGTATGAGCGCCGCCGATATGCATCGGATGCGTCTTGCACCCCTGCCACCCCATGTAGACTGCCAGCTCATTGGGAGCAATGATGACGGCGCCGTTGCGCTTGGCGATGGACTCCGCATCGCCCACGTGGTCGTTGTGCCCGTGGGTCAGCAGGACGGCATCCGCCTTGATCTCACTTGCCTCGCGTGCAGCGACCGGATTGCCGGTCAGGAAAGGATCGATTAAGAGCGTATGCGTCCCGGTCTCAATCTGGATACAGCTGTGGCCAAGAAACGTAATCTTCATCTTCCATGTCTCCCTTCGCTACCAAGATTGGTGAGTATACGCTAGTAGTATAACAGAACCGGAGGACCTGTCCAAAATGTTAGGGAAGTATAGGGAAATACAATATTCGCCTAATAGTTGGCTCAAATTCTGTTGACAATTTGCCGGTATACTAAGAGTAATCCAAGGGAGAAATGAGGATGGTTGCTGTGCCAAGGAAAGTAAACAAGATCGAGCAGTATCCCTTCCAAGTCGAGCTCCATGTCACGCGTGTACGGACCCGTGAAGGCAACGGTGTCATCATTAGCCGCCAGGGTGAATGGATCCGGGTGCTGCTGCCGGGGAGAAACAAAATCATCGAAACGAGCCTATTCCTTGTCGACGAAGTATCCTGACGTGCCCCCTCAAGACCAGATGTTGAGGTCTCTCTCATGTATCAAGTGCCCATGATTTTAACATCATAGATCTGCATCAACAAGGTGAAACGGCTTCGCCTAAAAGTTTTGCACAGCAAAACTAGCTTCGTAAGCACACGGCGTCGCAAGTTTCATTCCGGAGAAATAGAAGCCAAGCAGATGTGCAAAACATATATTTGGCTTCTATTTGCGCAAAAAGCCGACCGGCTTCCCTCCACGGGGAAGCCGGTCGGCTTTTTGGTCATCTACTTGGATGCGCTCCTGCCAGTAACATGCAGCGGGAAAGCCCAATCATCTTTTGGCTCCTAGCACAGGTTTACCACCCCGACAAGTGCAAAACTCAGCTTGTTGAAAAAGCGCCGATGGGTGCGGAATCGAATCTGGTCAACGCTTTCTGTAAGAAAGCGACTTCGAGAGCATAAGCTGCGCAGCGTTCGCCTTTGTTCCCGGATTTCCCCCCTTAAAAGGGGTCCAAAATTCAAGAAATCTGGGAACAACAGCGATCGGAAGAACGATCCGTTACCTTGAGGCTTTATTTTTCAACAGCCTGAAAACTGCATCTAAAAACGACTAAAACCTAATATTCACCTTCGCTTAGGGCAAAAATACACTTAACTTGCTGAAAATTAGAAATAACTGGATATTCTATGCGTATTAGATGTACTTTTGCATCTGGGGTCCGAGCTTCGAGCCAAAAGAGGAAAAACAGATGCACTTTTGCCCTTATCAACCGGCAAGGAGGCCGGGAGGAGCAGCGGCGAGAATATTAAACAGGGGGAGCCTCCCCGGCCCCCCCTAGGAGGGGGCCGCCAAGAACTTCCCCATGAGAGGACACAGCAGCGGTTATTTCGAACATAGGCGTAGCTGCATCTCCTTAGCGGAGCAGCCCCAGCCACTGCCAATAAGGGATGCACGCGACGGCGATCAGCAGGACGAGCACTCCGTAACCCAGACCCATCCACTGGCCCTGGCGATGGCTGAAGGCTCTGCCCTCCGTGCTGTAGTAGGCCATCAGATACGTCGGCGACTGATAAGCGAAGAAGAACGGATCGGTAGACAGCAGCACCAGGAAGACCAGCACCCACGGATGCACCCCGGCCAGCTCCGCCAGCGGCAGCAGGGCGATCACCAGCAGGATCACCGCCGGGTCGTCCCGGATGATCAGTGTCACCAGGAAGGACAGCAGAACCACCGCCGGCAGGAACAGCAGCGGCGAGTCGAGGAACACCGCCATATGCTGGCCCAGGAAGCCCGTCATCGCCTCGATGATGCCGAGCGCCGATGCTGCTTCGGCAAAGCTGAAGGCGATGCCGATGAAGATGAGGAACGGCCAGTCCACGCCGCTTCTAAGCGACGGCCCGTCCAGCACGCCAGTGACGATCAGGACGCCAAAGCCAAGCAGCATCACCCAGGCGTTGTCGACGCCGTGCAGCGGCTGGGCGATCATGAGGACGATGCAGCCGATTACTGCGGCCGTGGTAATCCGCTCCTGACGGCTGAAGACGCCCAGTATCGCCAACTGCTCGTCCAGCATCTGCCGGGAGATCGGCTTCTCTGCTCGCACGCCGCGGAACAGCAGGGTGAGCAGCAGGAGCATGCCGATGCTGAACAGGGCGAAGGCCGGCAGTGCATAGAGAAACCACTGGAACCAGGAGACCGGCGCGCTGCCGCCTGCCAAGCCGTACGCCATCACGTTCGTATACGATCCCGTGAGGACGAAGGGCGCCGTGAAGCCGTAGAACACCATCGCTGCCAGGCTTAATCCAGCCGCTCCCCGGCTGCGGTCCCGGAAGCCCATCGATTCCGACAGCGTCGCCGCGACCGGGACGCCGAGCGCGACCTTGGCAGACGAGGAAGGGATCAGCGGATTGAGCAGCGCGCCCCCTGCGACGATCCCCCAGAGCTGGCCCCGGTAATGCGAGGGAAACCGCTTGAGCGCATGAAGCGACAGCCGGTACAGGATGCCGGAGCGGGTGATCGCCGCTCCCAGCGCCAGGATGAACACCATATAGAGCCAGGTCGGGGTCGCGAACCCTGACAACGCCGTCTCCGGGGCTACGACGCCCCCGAGCACCCACAGCATCGCCATCAGCAGCGCCACCAGATAGTCGGGGATGATGTTGACGATCCAGAGGATGACCGCAGCGATACTGATGCCGACGAAGAGCATTGCCTGCGCCGATAGCCCGCCCAGCGGCGGCAGCCAGGCGAACAGCACGATCACCAGCAGCGCTGCGAGGATGCTCGCCGCTGCCGACCATCGCGTCTGTCCGAGCAGCGCCCCTGCCCGGCTAGCCAGCCGCTCGGTCCGTTGGCGCTGCACCTGCTGACGCTTCAGCCGGTAGCTGCGCTCTTCAAGCTCCTCTGCGCTGCCTCCCCCCGCCGCACCCGGCTGCCGCCGGCCCAGCTCCTCGGCCATCTGCACGTACTCCATCGCCTTGGCGTGCCGCTCCAGCCGGTGGCTGAGCTCCGCCGCCCACTCGTAGACACGCGCCGTCTGCTCCGGCCGCCACGGTGCCGGCTCCAGCGCGATCACGGCCTCCAGCTGTGCGAGCGCCGGCTGCCGACTCTGCGCAATGCCTTGCTGCGCATACGCCTCCAGCAGCGCGTAGCTGGCCGCCAGCTCCTGAGCCGGGCTCGCGTCCAGCCGTGCCAGCGTGCCGTCGGGCAGGGATCGTCCCGCCCGCAGCTCGCGGACGAGCAGCGCTGCCGCCTGCGGCCATGCCTCCAGCTCGAGCCAGCATTGGACCGCCTCGTCCAGGTGCCCCTGCGCAGCCAGATGCTCCGCCTCCCGGGCCAGCAGTTGCTGGCGCTCGGCGGGTCCCCGCTCGCTCCGGTGAAGCTCGCTGAGCATGCGGCGCAGCCCCGGCTCGAGTCGATGCCAGCCGGGTCGGCCAGGGAGCGGCAGCAGGTAGCGCCGCAGCGGCTCCAGCTCGGCCGGGAGACTGGCGTCCTCACCGTTCCCCAAGCGCCCAGCGGCGCCACCGGACGAGACGCCATCAGCAGACGCAGACGCTGGAGCGGACGCCGCTGCGCCCGCCCTATCCGGCGCTTGATTTGCCGCTTCTGGCGCACCCCTGCTGCTAAGCCCCCTCGCCTGGGCAGCGATGCTCTCGTCCGTGGCACCGCCTTCATCCGATACGCCGATCGATACGCCGATCCTCCCTGTCTCGTTCCCCCCAGTCCCTGCATGAGCCTCTGCTGAGCTGCCGGTCGACGCGTCAGCAGCTACAGCTGTCCGTCCCGGTGCCTGCGTTCTCCCGCCTGTCTCAGCTTGCGCGCTCCCGGGCGTTGCATCCGCAGCAGCCTCGCACAGGCGCTGCGGCAGCGTCGTCTCGATCACCGGGTACACAGCCAGCTTCAGCAGCAGCGCCCGGATCGCCGGCGACTGCTGCTGAAGCTCCTGGTGCGCGCGCTGCGCCTGCTCCTCCTTGGAAGCCTGCAGCTGCATATTGGATTGATTCAGCCGCTGCGACAGCTGCCGCAGGAAGTAGGTCGCGATCGACGTCTGCTCCAGGATGAGCGCGTCGAAGGTCGGCCGGTCGATCCGGTACAGGATCGCATCCGTCGCTGTCACCGCAGTAGCAGAGCGCCTCTCCCCGGTCAGCAGTGCCATCTCGCCGAGCGTCTCGCCCGCCGTCAGCCGTGCCAGCGGCCGCTGCTCGCCGCCTTCCGTCGCCGCAGACAGCTCGATCGCCCCCGCATGCAGGATGTACATCTCCTCGCCCGGGTCGCCCTGACGGAACAGTACCGTCTCTGCGCGGACTTCCATCTTATCCAGTCTTCCCAGCACTCTGGCCTGCTCCATATTGGAGAGTCCGGCGAACATTTTCACTCGACTTGCATTCACTTGCGCGACCAACTTTCCATGGAGGTTGTTCTCGTCCGAGGATGAGCATGATGTCAAAATTGTACAACGATCCCTGATTGGGATCAATCCCCGATCTCAGCGCATACCGGCGGTTTCCGGTTCCCTGGCGTGCACCAGGCTGTGATAAAAGCCCCGTTGCGCCAGCAGCGACTGGTGAGAGCCGCGTTCGATGATCCGGCCTTGCTCCAGGACGATGATCTGATCCGCCTGACGGATCGTGCCCAGCCGATGGGCGATGACGAAGCTGGTCCGCCCCTGCATCAGCCGGTAGAGCGCCTCCTGGATCTTGATCTCGGTCACTGTATCGATGCTGCTCGTCGCCTCGTCGAGGATCAGGATCGACGGATCGGCCAGCACCGCTCTCGCGATCGAGAGCAGCTGGCGCTGGCCCTGACTGATGCTGCTGCCCTCGGGATCCAGCTCGGTCTCGTAGCCTTGCGGCAGCTTGGCGATAAAGGAGTGAGCGTTGGCCAGCATGGCCGCCTCCTCCACCTCGGCGTCGGTTGCCTCCAGACGGCCATAGCGGATATTGTCCCGGATCGTGCCGGAGAACAGGAACGAGTCCTGAAGCACGTAACCGATATGGCTGCGCAGACTGCTCCGCTTCACGCTGCGGGTATCGCTGCCGTCGACCCGGATGCTGCCCCCGTCCGGGTCGTAGAAGCGCGAGAGCAGCTGGATCACCGTCGTCTTGCCCGCGCCCGTAGGACCGACGAAAGCGATCGTCTCGCCAGGCGCCGCGCGGAAGCTGACCTCGCTGAGGATCGGATGCCCTTCGTCATAACCGAAGGAGACACGGTCGTACACGATCTCGCCGCGCACCGCCGTCAGCTCGCCAGCCTCGCGTTCGTCATCCTCCTCCGCTCCCTCGTCCAGCACTTCGAAGACGCGCTCGGCCCCGGCGATCGCCGAGAGGAACGTGTTGAATTGGTTGGCCAGATCGTTGAGCGGCCGGGTGAACTGCCGGGCGTACTCCGTGAAGGTGACGATGACGCCGATCGAGATCATCTGGTGGATGACCATGACGCCGCCGGCGCCCGCGATCACGGCAAAACTGACATTGTTGAGCATATTCATCAGCTTGGGGATGAAGCCGGTATAGGTCTGCGCCCAGTAGCCGGAGACGCGCAGGCGGGCGTTGCGCTCCTCGAAGCCGGCGATCACCTTCTCCTCCTGGGAGAGCGTCGTCACGACCCGCTGCCCGGACAGCGTCTCCTCGACGAAGCCGTTCAGTTCGCCCAGATTGCGCTGCTGCGCCTTGAAGTACCGGTTGGTGCGCGTAGTGATCCATCGCATCCCCAGATACATGAGCGGCACGACCGACAGCGTGATCAGCGTCAGCAGCGGACTTAAGTACAGCATCAGACCGAGCATGCCCACGAAGGTGAGCAGGCTGGACGTCAGCTGGATAAAAGACGTGTTGAGCGTCTGGCTGACATTCTCGATATCGTTGGTCAGACGGCTCATCAGTTCGCCATGCTGACGCTTCGAGAAGAAGGCGATCGGCAGCCGGTGCAGCTGACCGAACAAGTCCTCGCGCATCCGGTAGACCGACTGCTGGGCGATTCCGATCATCCAGTAGTTCTGCAGCCAGATGGTCAGAGAATACAGCCCATAGCTGCCGCCGAGCAGGACGAGCAGCAGGACAAGACTGCCTTCCGCCCCGGTCTCCGCCATGCGGTCGATCGCCAGCCCCAGCAGGAAGGGCGTCAGGAGACCGAACAGCGAGCTGGCCAATACCATCAGCAGGATCGTCCAGAGCAGCCGCCTGTGCGAAGCGAGATAGACCCAGATGCGATGCAGCGTGCGCCGCCAGTCTTTGACCTTGGGTGTGGTGCCCTTGTCTCCCGTCATGTCGCCACCTCCTGTTCGGATTGGGATTCCACGATCTGCCGGTAGAGCGGCGTCGTCCGCAGCAGCTCCTCATGCGTACCCTGGGCCAGCAGGCGCCCGTCCTCGAGCAGCAGGATCGTATCGGCCTCCATCGCCGTCGAGATCTTCTGGGTGATCAGCAGCGTCGTGCAAGGGTAGCCAGCCAGCGCATCCATCAGCTTGGCCTCGGTCCGGGCATCCAAGGCGCTGGTGCTGTCATCGAGCATGAGCAGCCGCGGCCGCCGGATCAGCGCCCGGGCGATCGAGAGCCGCTGCTTCTGGCCGCCCGAGAGATTGACGCCCTTCTGGCCCAGCATCGTCTCGTAGCCTGAAGGCAGCCCCCGGATCGTATCATGGATCTGCGCATCCGAGGCTGCCTGCCGGATCTCTTCCGCTGTCGCCTCCTCCTTGCCCCAGCGCAGATTCTGCTCGACGGTGCCCGTGAAGAGCAGCGCTTCCTGCGGCACATAACCGATGGCCCGGCGCAGCTGTTCCAGCGTATACTGCCGGATCTCCCGGCCGTCGATGCGGATCGTGCCCGCGTCGGTATCGTACAGGCGTGGGATCAGCTGGAACAGCGAAGACTTGCCGGAGCCCGTCGCCCCGAGGATCGCCGCCGTCTGTCCGGCCTTGACCGTGAAGGTGAGATCCTGCAGGATCGGCGCCTGCGAGCCCGGATAGCGGAAGGTGACGCCCTCGAAGGCCAGCTCGCCGCGCGTTACCTTGCGGGAGGGATCCGCCTGCTCGCTGTCGGTGATGTCCGGCTCGGCAGCCAGCACTTCCTCCACGCGACGGCCGGAGGCTCTCGCCCGGGACAAGCCGGTCAGGATGAAGGAGATGACATGGAAGGCGCCCGTAATCCGGGTCGCATAGTTGATGATCGCCACGACCTCCCCGACCTCGATGCCGGAGGCCCGGACCGCATCCTGCCCGGCCCAGAGGATGACCAGGATACTCAGATTCATGACGAGCAGCATGAGCGGCAGCGTCAGCTCGACCGTCCGCAGGGCGCTGACTGTCCGCTCTCTCAGCTCGGTATTGGCGCGGGCAAAGCGGGTGATCTCGTAGCCCTTGCGGACAAAGGCGCGGATCAGCCGCATGCCGCCGAGATTCTCGCGGAGCACGCCATTGGTCTGATCCAGCCGCTCCTGGACGTGCTGGAACATCCGGAACGCCCGGTTCATGATCCAGATCAGCAGACCGAACAGCACCGGCGTGACGATGAGCAGGATCAACGCCAGCCGGGCATTGACCATAAACGACAGGACCAGCCCGCCCGCCATCATCAGCGGCGCCCTCATCATGATGCGCAGCCCCATGAAGACGAGATTCTGCAGCTGCGTGACGTCGCTCGTCAGGCGCGTGATCAGCGTCGCCGTGGAGAACCGGCTGAAGCCGGCGAAGCTCAGCGTCTGGATCGTCCCGAACATCCGCTTGCGGATATCATAGCCGAAGCCTTGGCTGACATGGGCAGCCAGGTAAGAGTTGATGATGCCGGCGGCAAAGCCGGCCAGCGCGATGCCGACCATCCAGCCGCCCAGTCTGATCACGGCGTCCGTGTCTCCTGCCATGATGCCGTCATCGATCACCTGCGCCAGCAGCAGCGGATGCCAGAGCTCCACGACGAGCTCGACGAGCATCAGCAGCAGCGCGGCGATTATGATCCACGTATACGGTTTCAAAAACGCTCCGGTTCGGCGCATAGGGAAAGCCTCCATCCAGTTAGCCGGGACGTGTTGCCGGCTTTATGAGCGACATAAATAAGCAAGACGTCTGCACCTGACAGACGTCTTGCCTATTATACAGGATTTCGGCCGATTCCGTCATCCCATGTTAGGTATTGCTTCAGTGCTAAACATTTATTTGATAAGGCGTACCGTGTTGTCGATATCGCTGAACATGACGTCCCAGCCGAACAGCTCGGCGATAAAGCGTACCGGTACAAGTGTCCGGCCATCCTTCACCACGACCGGATTGCCGATGTGGCGCTGCACGTTGTTCAGCTCCATGAACGTGCGGTTGATCCAGAATTCGGCGACATCTTCGCCTGCGGTTACCGTAGTAACTTGGTTCTGCTGATCCCAATCGATCTCGGCGCCGATCAGCTCAGCCAGGTAGCGCAGCGGGATGTAGGTCGCGCCGTCTTTGACCAGCGGAGCGATATCCATCGTGATCGACGATCCGTTCACTTGGACCACTTGGCTGCCTACGGCCATCGTGATAGTCATCGCTGGCTGGGGCTGCGGCCCCGGTGCAGGCTCTTGGGTGCCTGGATCCGGCTGTTCGCCAGGCTCGCCCGGCATCTCGAAGTCTTGCCATTGCAGTGCGACTACACCTGTCGACAATGCGTCGGCTGTAGCGAACATGTGAGCATAAGCGCTGCGCGCTTCGGCGTAAGCTTCCTCGAAATCGCTGGTCGCATAGGCTCTGTAAGCGTCAAGCAGGTGGTTGATATGCATTTCAAGCGCCTCAGTGAGTTGGGCTTCATTGAAGTACTGCGCATTTACACTTGCGAAGAATGCGGCTTGCTCCGCACGGTACTCTTCCAGCGCCTGCAGGGCAAGCTCTCTGCCGACTTGGTAGCCGGTTGCATTAGCATTTACATAGTCTCCCAGATACTCGATATTCGAGCTCCAGATCGGTTCGAACACGTCGCTCTCGCCAAATACCGACGAGATCGCGGCGGTCAGTTCTTCCGTGTTCTTGTTCAGCGCTTGGGCAGCATGCTCTGCGTCTGCTGCGCCGTCATGTGCTTTTTGCATGGCCAGTACAGCCAGCAGCGCATGCTCACCGAGCAGTCTGCCCATCGTGGAACGCAGGTCGGAAGCTTCCTGGTTGAACTCCAGCGATGGATACAGGCTTGAGAATTGGGCAGCGATACCCTCGGCCAGCACGTCTCCCGTGTCGTACGCTCGGGCATAAGCCGCACGGAGCTGAACGTAAGCATCCGTATAATTATTATTAACATAAGCGTTGAATGCCGCTACGAGATGATTGATATGCGCCTGCAGTTCGGCCGCGATCACGTCACGGTTGAACGCTTCATTCGCATCAGCGAAAAATGTCGACAGCCCCTGACGGTACGTGTCGAGCTCCGCCAAAGCGGCGTCGCGGGCGACTTGATCATCGTTGACAGTAGCCGTCACATACTCGGTCAGATGCGTAATATGCGACTCCCAGATCGGACGGAAGTTGATGCCGCCTGTCGTCCCATACAACTCTGCAATCGCGGCGGAGATATCATCCGTATTGGCAGCCAGTGCCGCCGATACGTCTTCGAAATCCGCTGCCCCGTCGTAGCTTTTTTGCATCGCTGCAAAGGTCAGAATGACATGCTCGCCGAGCACCTGCCCCAGCGCAGCCCGCAGATCCTGGGTCGGTCCGATAACCCGTTGCGTTTGGCCAAAGGCCATAGCCGGTACAGCCAGCGCCAGACAGAGCAATAGCGCGACAACTTTTAATTTCAAACCCTTCACTCTTCATCTCTCCCTTATTCCAGTTTGGTATATGTAATGCTGCAGGTAAGTACCCAAACTAGAATTACACGGGAACGCTGGAATTGAACCGCCAAATCTTAAAAAAGACTCATGCTTCTCATTTTTCCGGACAAGGTGAACATCGGCCCGGAAGCGTCCGGGTATCTCTCCGTTACGAAATATGTAGAAACAGAGGGGCGAACTGGATATAATGAAACTAATCGAAACGCATTAGGAGGACCAGCTACATGGATCGCTACCCGAATAACAACGAACCGCGAGATTACGACCAGAGAGAACACGATCAGAGAGATTACGATCAAAGAGAATATGACCAGCAGCAGTATCACAATCCCTATTCCCAATATCCGCCCTATCCGCCGCATCTGCCGCCCAGAACCAACAGCAAGTCGATCGTATCGCTAGTGCTGGGGATTCTGTCCATCGTACTGCCGTACATTGGTTTTCTGATCGGCATCGTGGCCATCGTCTTCGCCTCCATGGCCTTCAAGGAGATCCGGCTGCGCCAGGAGCAAGGACGCGGTATGGCGGTTGCAGGCATGGTGTGCGGCATCATCGGCACAGCTCTTTATGGCATTATACTGATCATCATCCTGATTGCAGTGATTGCTTTTTCCGGCAGTGCTTCGGATGTTATCTACTATTAGTTACTTGACGGCGGCACAGGCAATCTGCCTTACCGCCAGCAAAGCCCCCTCCGCCGGAGGGGGCTTTGCTCTGTATCTGCATGCACGGACAATGGCCACGGCTTCGCTCGGTGCCATCAACGGACGAGGGGTCTTATTACCCCGGCACGCCCACTGCCGCGCCCTGCTGAAGCTGGTACATGGCGAAATATTTGCCGCCGCTCTGCATCAGCCGATCATGACTGCCCTGTTCGACGATCCGGCCGCGGTCGAGGACCAGGATCTGCTCGGCCTGGCGAATCGTCGAGAGCCGGTGGGCGATGACGAACGTCGTGCGCCCCTGCTTCAGCACCTCCAGCGCCCGCTGGATAACCGCTTCCGTCTCGGTATCGATGCTCGCAGTCGCTTCATCCAGGATCAGGATCGCCGGATCGTAGGCCAGCGCCCGGGCAAACGAGATCAGCTGCCGCTGACCCGCCGACAGGGTGCTGCCTTTCTCGATGACCGGCGTGTCGATGCCTTGCGGCAGCGTCATGAAGGCATCGTAGGCGCCGACATCCCGCAGCGCCTGCTCGATCCGCTCGCGGCTGATCTGCGGATTGTCCAGGCTGACATTGGAAGCGATCGTGCCTGTGTACAGGAACGGATCCTGCAGCACGATGCCCATATGCTGGCGCAGCTGCTGCCGGGAGAGCTCCCGGATATCCGTCCCGTCTACGGTGATCGCCCCGTGCTTGATGTCATAGAAGCGGAAGAGCAGATTCAGGATCGAGCTCTTGCCCGAGCCGGTATGCCCGACCAGCGCCACCGTCTCTCCAGATCTCGCTGTGAAGCTGATGTTGCGCAGCACCAGTTCATCGCGTGTGTAGGCAAAGGAAACATCATGGAATGCCACCTCGCCCTTATAGCGCTCGATGGACCGGTTGTCGACCTCGACGCCCTCCTCGTCCATCAGGGCAAATACCCGGTTCGCGGACACTCTCGCCGTCTCCAGATTGGAGAGCTGATTGACGATGCCGACGATCGGCTGGAACATCCGGTTCATATAGTCGACGAAGGCGTACAGGACGCCGATCGAGATCGCCGTACCGAGCCAGTCGCCCCAGAACATCCAGATCAGGACCAGGAACAGAATGTTGCGCACGACGTTGACCAGGTTATGCGACGTAATCGAGTTCAGATTCAGCAGCTTGTTCTGATACGTATAATAATGTTCATTGAGCGCTTCGAACTCGGCGGTCATCTCCTTCTGCCGGCGGAAAGCACGGATGATCGGCATGCCGGAGATCGACTCGTTGATCATCGCGTTGATCTCGCTCAGCTTGGCGCGGATGACGCCGTTGTAATGGGCCGCATAGCGCCGGTAGACGATGATCCAGACGATCAGGATCGGCACGAGCGGCAGCGCGATCAGCGCCAGCCGGGCGTCCAGGATGAAGAGCGCCGTATAGATGCCTGTCATATAGACGGCCGCCGTGAAGAAGTTGGCCAGCACGGCCACATACAGCTCGCGGATCGCCTCGGTGTCGTTGGTGACGCGGGAGACGACCTGACCGGCGGCCAGCTTGTCATAATAGGACACCGGCAAGCGCTGGGTATGGGCGAACACATCGTCGCGCATCCGCTTGACGATCCGGTTGGCTGAGGTCTGCAGCAGCAGCCGCTGCCAGTAGCTGAAGATTCCCGCTACGATCAGCATGCCGAAGTACATTCCTGCGAGCAGCAGGAATCCCGGCAGCTCCGGACGGTAGAAGGCATACAGCGTCTCGCGCGGCAGCTGCTCGGCTTCGTAGAGGGCCGTCTCCCGCTGATCGCGGCTCGTGATCGACAGCGACCCTGCGCCGCCCTCGCGGGCGCCGTCGAAACGGATGTCGCCCTCGACCCAGTAGAAGCTGCGGCCGGCCTGCAGGATCCGTACGACCTGCCCGCGCGGTTCATCCGGGGCGAAGTGGTCTTCCCGTTTGTACCAGCGGCCGTCCCGCTGCACCGCATAAGGCATCTCCGCTTCGACCTCGAACCATCTATTCTCGATGCCGAGGATATTCTGGTCGATCATCCGTTTGGCGATGAACGGTCCTGTCAGTTCCGCTCCGACGGCCAGGATAAGCATCGTCAGCGCCACCAGGATCGGCTTCTTGAACAGCATGGCGTAGTTCCACAGCCGTCTGCCGGTGCCCGGGCCTTTCATATTTGATCTCATGTATTGGTCACACCCTTATCCTCGCTTGTCTTTATAGCATGGTGAAAAATAGGCCTACGTTGTGCGGATCGTCCTTCCGATCGCTGTGGTTCCCAGAATTCTTGAATAATAACCTCTGATTGAGGTTGAATTCCGGGAACCAAGGCGAATCAACGCTTTCTGAAAGAAAGCGACATCGGAAGCATATGCTAAGCTTCTCCAGGACAATTCCGCCCCACTTCCGGCACTTTTTCACCAATCTTTTATAGCATGGTGGACAACAAGCCTTTTCGGCGCTTCCACCCTGCTTCAATCCAGCAGCGACTCCAGCTGCTGTCTGTCATACTGCTCCCGGTACCAGCCGCCACGCGCGAGCAGCTGCTCGTGCGTGCCCTCCTCGACCACCCGGCCGTCTTCCATGACGAGGATGTGATCGGCGTGCTGGACGGCGGAGAGCCGGTGCGTCGTGATCAGCGTCGTCTTGCCGGCCCGCTCCTCGCGGATCCCCTGGATGATCTCCGCCTCGGTCTTGGCGTCGACCGCCGAGAGCGTGTCGTCGAGCAGCAGGATCTCCGGATCGGCGATGATCGCCCGGGCGATGCTGACGCGCTGTTTTTGTCCGCCGGAGAGGGATACCCCCTTCTCGCCGACCATCGTCTCCAGCCCATCCGGCAGATGCGCCACGTCCTTGTCGAAGGAAGCTCTCGCCAGCGCCCGCTGGAGGTCGGCTTCCGTAGCGTCCGGGAGGCCGAAGAGGATGTTGTCTCTTATCGAGCGGGAGAACAGCACCGGCTGCTGGGGCACGTAGCCGATCCAGCCGAGCAGCTGACCGGAGTCCAGCTTATCCAGCGGCACGCCGTCCACCGACAGCTCTCCGCTGCCCAGCGGATACTCGCGCAGCAGCTGCTTGAGCACCGTCGTCTTGCCGCTGCCCGTGCGTCCGACGATCCCCAGCGTCTGTCCGCGCCGCAGCGTGAAGCTGACCTCTGTCAGATTGTCCTTCGCCGAGGACGGATACCGGAAGCTGACCTTGTCAAATACGATCCGATCGGGCTTCTCCAGGGTGACCGGCTCCTTCGCCTCCCGTACATCCTCCGGATAGCCCAGCGTTTCCTGGACCCGGTCCAGGGAAGCATTGCCGCGCTGCATGATGTTGATTAGCTCGCCGATCGCGAACATCGGCCAGATCAGCATGCCCAGGAAGACGTTGAAGGAGACCAGCTCCCCCAGCGTGATCTCGCCCCGGAAGACGAGATAGCCGCCGTAGCTCAGACCGATGAGATAGCTCAGGCCGACCAGGATCTTCATCGTCGGCTCGAACAGCGCGTCGATCCTGGCGACCTCGATATTGCGGCCCAGCACCTCTTCCGTCTTGGCCTGGAACCGCCGCTCGTCGGCGGCCTCCTGGACGAAAGCCCGGGTCACGCGCACGCCCGCGACCGATTCGAGCACCTGGTCGTTCAGTTCGCCGAAGGAATCCTGTGCAGCCGTGAAGCGATCATGGATCCGCTTGCCGAGATAGCGCATGATGATCGCTACCAGCGGCAGCGGCAGCAGCGCGGCCAGTGTCAGCTTCCAGCTGATCAGGATGCTCATGACGGCGAGGATCGTCAGCATGAACAGCGTCGAATCGATCAGCGTCAGGATGCCGAAGCCCGCCGTATTGGCCACTGCTCCCAGATCATTGGTGGCCCGCGCCATCAGGTCGCCGGTCCGGTTGCGCTCGAAGAAGGTCGGCGTCATCCGCATGAAATGCCGCATCAGCCTGGAGCGGAGGAGCCGCTCCAGCACGAAGGCGGCGCCGAACAGCTGGTAGAACCAGACATAGGTGATGACGTAACCGACGACCGTAATCCCGCCCCAGAGCAGCAAGGTATTGTAGAAGCCGGACTCGCTCAGTGTGCCCAGCGCGATGCCGTCGATCGTGTAGCCGATCAGCCAGGGCGGGATGACCTCCAGCAGACCGACCAGCGCCAGCAGTGTGATGGCGACCGCATACCGTTTCCATTGCATCGCAAAAAACCAGTTCAATTTCTTCAGTACGATAAACATTGTTTTCCCTGCCTTTCCAAATCCCTGCAAAATGAAGCCTTGTCTTCGAAATACAAGAAAAAGAAGCGCATCGCCGTATGCGATGCGCTTCTTTCGCCGTTAGGCGGCCTCGCCCCTTGACCCGGGAAAAGACAGCCTTAGAGCACAAAAAAGGCGCATGACCACGTCGATGTCACGACGTACTCACGCGCCTGCCGGCTAGAACAACACGCCCTAGCTGGTCTCTATACGCGAGGAGATTACGCCGATATCTGTCAATGCCGCAAAATGACCATCCAAGAATACAATGGAATTCATCACGCGCAACCTCCTTTCTACTCCAATCGAAATGTGAAAAGC
This sequence comes from Paenibacillus jepli, assembly GCF_047238105.1. NCBI lineage: Bacteria > Bacillati > Bacillota > Bacilli > Caryophanales > Paenibacillaceae > Paenibacillus > Paenibacillus jepli. Next base: position 3,991,827 of record NZ_JBDFMD010000001.1, on the reverse strand, counting down.
TATTTGTCACTTTACCATCGCTAGTAATTCCTGTCAACACAATTTTGTCACATATGCGGAAAGCAATCTCTCGGCACCATTGTTTGCCCAGAACGCCTGCAGGTATAATAGAAGCAATGTCAATTGTTAAGGGGTTATTAGTACACCATGAAAAATCCGGGAAAACTCCCATTTTCCACACCCATCTACTATGGCTGGTTTATCCTGTTCATCGCTGCTCTCAGTGTCTTTTTCTCGGGACCGGGGCAGACGTTCACCATCTCTATATTTATCGATTCCTATGTGGAGGATTTCGGGTGGAGCCGCTCCTTGATCTCCAGTCTCTACCTTGGCGCCACGTTGTTGGCCGGTTCGCTGCTGTTTCTAGTCGGACGCTCGATTGAACGTTGGGGCAGCAGGACTATATCCGTTATGGTTGCCATCATGCTTGCTGCTGCCTGTTTCTGGAACAGCTTTGTCGCCGGTCCGATCATGCTTTTTATCGGCTTTTTGATGCTTCGACTATTTGGACAAGGCTCGATGATGCTGGTTCCCAACACGCTGTTGCCCCAGTGGTTTATCAAGCAGCGCGGACGAGCATACAGCTTGCTCGGCGTGGGCAGTTTTTTGGGATTCCTGCTCTTTCCGGTTACGACCAATTGGCTCATTGAGACGTGGGGCTGGGCCGAAGCCTGGCGCGTCTGGGGATTGCTGCTTTTGCTGGGATTCGTACCGCTGGCGTGGCTTTTGATTCGTAATCGTCCCGAGGATGTAGGCCTGAAGCCTGACAGTCCCTCGGCCCGGAAGTCCAAGGTCGATACATCAGGCGCAGTGGTGGCCGATGTCCCCGAGGTGGAGTGGACGCTGCAAGAGGCGTTTCGCACACGTGCCTTTTGGTGCTTTCTGTTCTGCATCACTGTACCCGCGCTTGTCAATACAGGAATTATTTTTCATCTGCCATCCATTGTTGAGGCCCATGACATCTCTTCATCAGCCGCAGCACTCTCGCTGAGCGTGATGGCCTTGGTCTCGTTTCCCTTTACGTTTGCTGCTGGCTTTCTAAATGAAAGGGTGAAGGTGCATCTAGTCATCGGCTGGCTGTTTCTCCTGCAGGTGGTCTCCATGATTATTCTGGCCTACACCCAGTCTTATACTGTGCTGATCCTGTTCTCTGTCGTTCGCGGCGTGGTCCAGGGGTTCGAGGGCGTCAGTCTGAATCTGGTGTGGCCCACCTATTTTGGAAAAAAAGCGATCGGCAGCATCAAAAGCTTGACGATGACCGCAGTTGTCATGGGCTCCGCCTTTGGCCCGCTGCCGTTCGGCCTCGCTTTTGATCTGTGGGGCGGCTACACCGAGATCCTCCTGATCATGACGCTATTGCCCTTGGTTGCGATGATCGCGGCCTGGCTGTCCCCGCCTCCACGCAAAGACGGAGCATAAGTCACCCAGGTTATTACACGAATGAAACAGGGCGAACGATTATAAAGCGCTAAATAGATTATACGAGGAGGCTTTCCAGTGGAAAAAAACACACCAACCTCGCACACGAAAAGATCACGAACGCCATCTCGAAGTCACGTAAAAGTGTTTGCGTTAGGTGGACTGGGCGAGATCGGAAAGAATATGTATGGCATTGCGTTCAAAGATGAGATTATCATCGTTGATGCCGGTGTGAAGTTCCCCCGAAACGATCTGCCTGGCGTGGACTACATTATCCCTAGTGTTGCTTATTTGCTGGAGAAAAAGGATCAGGTTAAGGGAATCTTCCTGACGCATGGACATGAGGATCATATTGGCGGCTTGCCCTTCATCCTCAAGCAGCTTAGCGTCCCCGTATACGGCGCTCCGTTAACGATTGGTCTGGTGAGACACAAGCTGGACGAGCACCGCCTGTTGAATCAGGCGGAGCTGCATGTTTTTCAAGAGGATACGATCGTCGCTTTCAACCGAATCCAGGTTGAATTTTTCCGAACCAATCACAGCATTCCTGATTCCTTCGGCATAGCGATCAAAACGCCGCTCGGCACGATCGTCCATACCGGGGATTTCAAATTTGACTTGACGCCGGTTGACTACCCTTCCAACCTGACCAAGATGGCCGAGCTGGGAAGAGAAGGCGTGCTGGCGCTGCTCTCAGACAGCACGAACAGCGAGAAGCCGGGCTATACCTCGTCAGAGAAAACAGTAGGCGAAGCCATCTATGATATGATTCGCTCTTGTCAGGGACGGGTATTATTCGCAACCTTTGCTTCGAATGTACACCGGCTGCAACAGCTGATCGAGGCCGCCGAGCGAACCGGGCGCAAAATCGCGATTCTGGGGCGAAGCATGGACCGAGTGTTTCAGATTGGCCAGGAACTGGGCTACCTTCGTGCGCCCGAAGGCATGATCGTCGACCTCCATCAGCTGCAACGAATCGAGGACAGCAAATTAATCGTTCTCTGTACGGGAAGTCAAGGTGAACCGAACGCCGCACTGTCCCGGATCGCCAGCGGATCCCATCGGCAGGTCAGCGTGCATCCCAATGATACGGTTATTTTCTCGTCTTCGCCGATACCAGGCAATACAGTAAGCATCAATCGCGTGATCGATCAGCTATCCAGATCAGGGGCGAATGTGGTCTATGGATCGGTTCTTGACGTACATGCCTCGGGACACGGCTGTCAGGAGGACCTGAAGCTGATGCTCAGCCTGATGAAACCCAGATATCTCATCCCGATTCATGGCGAATACCGTATGCTGCTTATGCACGCTCAGATTGCCGAACAAATGGGAATAGCCAAGCCAAATATTTTTATCATGGATATCGGCCATACCGTTCGGTTATCCAGGAATCAAGGCGTGCGCGGCAAGAATATTCCGTCCGGCGAAATGCTGGTCACTGGCAGTGACATCGTGGAAGCACAAGGCTCCTCGATTGAAGAGCGAGTGCGTATGTCCAAGCACGGCGTAGTATTTGTGTTGATGACGCTCAATAAGGAGAGCAACGTCGTTCTGGCCGGTCCCGAGATTATAAGCCGCGGCTTTGTTTTCATCAAAGAAGCCAGTCGCATCAACCTGAATGCAGCAGCCCTTGTCCGCAAAAAAGTAAAGAAGCTTCTTCAATCGGGCAAATTTAACGAAGAAGTGTGGAACCGGGAGCTGATTGCTGTGCTGGAAGCACATTTCGAACGAACCATGCTGCGTAAGCCGTTGATCGTTCCCATGATACAAAAACTATCTTCGAAAGCGAGAAACAGTGATGAGGCTATTGAGAATCATGATCCATCGAGACCTAAAGAGTCAAACCGGCCGCACGTTTGACCGTATATCAGCCAGGGGCATCATTAAGAAAGGGGCCCCATATCTTGCTGCTCTACACAGAACGCTATAACGATTACAGTAACAGTTGAAGCGATCAACTGAACCGCCCAAACATTTAAAGGGCCGTCCTCCAAGTCACAAGTGACTGGAGGACGGCCCTTCTACTCCCTGCGAGAGCGCGTATCGTTATTTTACGATCATAACCGGGCACTGCGCTCGTTTCACGACTTTATGACTGACACTACCCAATACGAATTCCTGCAAAGCGTTCAGTCCGCGGCTGCCGAGGATGACGAGATCCACTTTTTCTTTATTGGCATATTCCACTATGGCTGGACCCGGGTCGCCTGTAATAATCTTGATTTTGTTCGTCACATTTTTGGAGGCAAACTCGTTCACTATAGGAACCAGCTTTTGCCGCCGCTTGTAGTCAAGCTCATCCTGACTTTGGGCATGCAGCACTTCCTTTTTCGCTTTATCCATATCCGCTACGTACAGGATCTCCACCACCGTCTCCGGTGTGAGCGAGGCGATTTTTGCGGCCTCCCGTGCGGCCCTGACGGCATTCTCCGACCCGTCAGCCGCAAGCAAAATACGTGGATACATCGCGATCTCTCCTTTTCATCAATGAGCTTTCAACTGGGCATTGTCATCGTTGTATACAGCTAGTTTATCTACTATTTTTTTGCTTGATGCGTTAAGACCTTTTACGGTGACCTGATTATTATTCTCGCGAAGCTTGATGACCGCCTTATCCACAGCCCCTACGCCCGAGTCGTCCCAGATATGCGCCTCGGAGAAATCGATCGTCACCTTGCTGTCAGCAACCGTGAAGTCGAACGCTTCGATGAATCCTTCGACGGAAGCAAAGAAAAGTTGGCCCGTAACAAGGTATTCCATGCCTTTGTCGGTCTGGCGCTTGGTCACCGAGAGCTTGGAGATCTTGGCCACAAAGAAGATCGCGCTGAGTATAACACCTGCGATGACGCCCTTGGACAAGTCATGCGTCACGACCACGATCGATACCGTAACGACCATGACAATCGAATCCGTGATCGGCGCTTTGCGCAAATAACTGAAGGAAGACCAGTCAAAGGTGCCGATCGATACCATAATCATAATCCCTACCAGGACAGGCATCGGGATCTGGACTACAAGACCACCGAGTACGATAATGAGGAAAATCAGGAACACGCCCGCGACCAGCGTGGATAACCTTCCGCGGCCGCCGGACTTGACATTGATGACAGACTGTCCGATCATGGCGCAGCCAGCCATGCCGCCGAAGAAGCCGGTAATGATGTTGGCGATGCCTTGTCCCCGCGACTCCCGGTTCTTGTTGCTGTCCGTTCCGGTCATGTCATCCACGATGGACGAGGTCAGCAAAGTTTCCAGTAGTCCGACGATCGCCAGTGCGATGGAGTAAGGAAAGATGATCGCCAGCGTTTCAAAATTGAACGGAATTTCCGGGATAAAAAATGTCGGCAAGGTCTGGGTGATGGCACCCAAATCTCCTACTGTACCCAATTCAACACCGCTCCACAGGGCTGCCGCCGTAAGGACGATGATCGCGATCAATGGCGCGGGGATGGCCTTGAAAAACCTTGGAACGATATAGACAATCAGCAACGTGATCGCCACGAATACATAAGTCATCGTCGAGATCCCCAGGAAATGGGGCACCTGCGCCATAAATATCAAAATGGCCAAGGCATTGACGAAGCCGATCATGACAGCGCGAGGGATGAACTTCATCACCTTGGCCACCTTGAAGATGCCAAATACGAGCTGGATCACCCCCGTGAGCACCGTTGCTGCCAGCAAATATTGCAACCCATGCTCCCTGACCAAAGGAACCATCAGCAGCGCCATCGCGCCCGTCGCAGCAGAGATCATGCCGGGACGACCGCCGACAAATGCGATAATGACCGCAATACTGAACGAGGCATACAACCCTACCATCGGATCGACCCCTGCAATGATGGAGAAAGCAATCGCTTCCGGAATCAAAGCCAATGCAACCACAATGCCAGCCAGGACATCCCCCCTTATGTTAGAGAACCACTCCAGCTTAATCCTTTCTAACACGGTACCTTCCACTCCTTTTTATGTTTGGTGACGGCGCACCATTTATTTCTTTAGTTTTTAGCAGCTTCATTTTATCATCAAGTGAACAAAAAGGGAACCTTTTTGGTCCTTTAATTTTTAATCGGCTTTTGAGCATATTATTGAAATCTGTGAAGTTAATCAGAACGTGCGTACCCTCCTGGCGACTTTGGCACAAGCTTGTGTTATGCTTATTACAGTAAGGGTAGAAGAGGTGAGCAAGAATGAAAATCGGCTATATGCGGCCTTATCAGGACGATGTCCATTGCCAGGTTCAGCTAAGTCAGTTGCAGGCGCATGACTGCAACTCTATCCTGCAGGAAGAGCATTCATCTCCAAAAAAAAGAGTCGTATTGAAGAAGGTCCTGCATATGTTGGGACCAGGGGATACGCTCGTCGTTGCCAAGCTCTTCTCCTTGGCTGATTCTACTCGGCATCTGGCCGAACTCCTTCATCATTTGCACAGTAAACAAGCCTTCTTTCATTCCATAACCGAAGGTATTGACACGAGCTGTCAAGCAAAGGATACCTTTGAGGCGAACGTGCAGCATCTATTGAACTTCCAAAGCGATGTCATCAGTGAAAACACAAAGAAAGGCATGTATGAAGCTAAACAAAAAGGCATGCACCTGGGACGGCCGCGGAAACCGGATGAAAACATAAAACGCGCCATCAGTATGTACCAGAGTCAACAATATAACCTTGCTCAAATCAAGGAAGAGACCGGGATCAGCAAAACCACACTCTATCGCTATCTGGAAAATTGATTTTGAGTTGTGGACCCCCACAGAAAAAAGCCTCCTCCTCAAGACCGGCAAGGCCATACGGAGAAGGCTTTTCTGCGTTATTGCGGACCGGATCTTGACCGTCCATCTTACTCGTCGGCAGCGGCTTTCTCCCGCTCTTGGAGCCGGAGGCCGTGCCAGTGCAGCTCTTCGGACATTTGGGCAGCGGAAGCATCCAGCCTCAGCAGCAGCTCAGGCGACAGGTTGAACTCGCCGCCTTCCAGGCGCTCGACCCATTGGTCCACGGCGTAGACGCCGCCGAGGATGTTGCGGGCACCCAGCGCATTGAGCACCGGCTTCAACGAATAATCGATGGCGAGCAAGTGAGCGATCGTACCGCCGATGAAGAGCGGCAGTGCGATCTTGTCCCGAAGACCGGTCTGCGGCAGCAGATCCAGGAACGCCTTCAATACGCCTGTATAGGAGGCCTTATAGACGGGGCTTGCGATGACGACGCCATCCGCTTCCGCCACTACTCCTACCGCCTTGACGATCGCCTCATCGCCAAATTTGGCGTGCAGCAGCGCCTCCGCCGGGAGCTCCGCCACCCGGATATGACTTACCTTGATGTCTTCTGCCAGCCATTTGCTCTCGACGTGGTTGATCAGTCCGTTCAACCGCGAACCGGGGGTTGGACTGCCCGAGATAATAACGATATGACTCAATACGTTCCCTCCATTCGAGATTCAATCAACATTCATTCTGTAACCCATTATAGTCGATATCCGGCGATAAGTCAGCTATATTTACATTTATGTTTCCCTATTGGATAACTCAGAAATAAGCAAACAGGCCTCAGCCGATTTCTCGCTGAGGCCCTCGCCATCTTACCTGCTTAACGCTTCACCTTATAATAGATCTGATAAGGCTCGTAGCCAACATCCCGAATACGTCGCATTTGAATCGCCGGATCATGGTTTACCGATTTGAAGAAATACCGCCAGCTCCCCCACTCTCGCTCATTCTCCAGCTCGATCTCAGAGGTGATATCGCCGCTTGTCGCAACGAACATTCTTTCGGTTTCCCCTATTCCCGCCAGCACCTCCGGTCCGTAACGGAACGCCCCCATGCTCTGGTCATCAGGCAGCGGGATGAACTGGATACCAATGGGCAGCAGCAGACTCACGCGGTCGCCCTCTTCCCAGCTCCGCCGGATGGCATAGAATTGCCCGCTGGCCTGCGTTGCACCATGCAGCTCCCCGTTCACATAGACTTGCGCTTCCGCCTGGACCCATTCGGGGATGCGGAGCCTTAGCTCAAAGACTTGCGGCTCGCGGGTAGTGACGACGAAGTCGTGCTTGCGGTAGGCTGGCATGTTCTCGTGCAGTGCAGTCATGTCGTTGATCGCATGATGACCAGCGGTATTCGAAGAATCCAGGATGCTGCCGCTCATCCGATCCTGGGATTGACGGATGCGCACCTCGGCGCCGCCAATGGCAGCCTTCATCTCCGTTTCAAAGTACTGACAGACATAAATCTTGTCGTCCTTCAAGTAATAAATCCCTTGATTCCAGGCAGCGTTAGCCTGAACCATCGTCCCGTGACAGCAGAAGAAGCTGTCGGTCTCTGTACTCCAATCTTTGCGCAAGCCGGCTTTCATCGGCAGGAAGTAAGTCAACAGTCCTGTCGAAGGATGATTATGCTTGTTGCCGGTCAGGGAGTACTCCTGATAATACGCCTGCGCCATGATACCGTTATAGATATTATATTCAATATACTGCATATAGGCGGGATCGCTTGTATGCCGGAACAAAAACTCGGCCAGCCGAATCATATTGTATACTGTACAATGCTCCTGGTTTTTGTCCCCGAGACGCGCCTTCATCTTTTGTTTGGGCATCCAGACCTCGCCCGCCGTTTGTCCACCTGTCGCCAAGCACCCTCTGTCTGTTACCGCACATTGCCAATAAGCTTGGACGATATCCATCCATCGACTCTCTCCAGTCACTTCATATGCCCGGGCGCAGCCGAGCACTTCCGGGATGGTCGTGTTGGCATGCATATTCGTCAATGGATCGCGCCCCACCAGGAGCGGCTCGAACAGGCGATTGCGATTGTAGCGGTCGAGCAGCGTGCTGTATTTTGCCTGTCCGGTAATATGGAGCAGCTCCGCCCATACTTCCAGCATACCGCCGGTTTCGACGTCCAGGATGTCGTCTAGCTGCTCTCTTGAGAATGGGGCGCTCCAGTCGACGAACCAGTCGGCGAACCGGTCGGCGATCGTCAGCGCCTGCTCGCTTCCGGTGTAGAGGTGGGCATCGACGAGCCCCATGAGCAGCTTATGCAGATTGTATTGGGGCGCCCATACGCTTTTCCCTGCTGCAATCCAATGCAGGTATTTCTCAGGGATCGGTCCGATCCATCGCCCGCCATTGTCCTGCTGGCATGCTGCCAGCTCGTCAAGAATATGATCCAGCTTGGCCTTCACTTCCCTGTCGCCAGTTGCTTCAACATGCAGCGCAGCCGCAGAGAGCCAGTGGCCGAGGAAATGTCCCCGCAACTGACAGACGGGCGATTCCCAGCCGCCGTGCGCGTCCGAGGGGACGACCCGCCCATGGAACCGGCCGGCTTCCACACGATAGTTCAGCAGCAGGTTGTCGCTGCTCAGCTTCATAAGATAAGCTCGGTTAGCCTCTCTCCTGCGTTTGATCTCTCCGTCGTGCACAAGCACGTCGGCGCCTTTCAATGGTATCACGCTCGTATCTCCTCCTGTATTTGTGCCCTTGCTAACCTTTAATTCCCGAGACGGCGATGCCGTGGATAAAATACTTTTGACCGACCAGGAACACCAGGATCGGCGGGATCACCACCATCGTCGCCGCTGCCATCAGCAGCTCCCACTGGGCGGTATAATACCCTATAAACTGCTGCAAGCCAAGTGCCAATGTGAACATAGACTCCTTGTTGACATAGACCAGAGGTCCCAGAAAATCGTTCCACACAGCCAGGAATTGAAAAAGCGCCACGACAATGACTGCCGACCTGGATAAGGGGAAGATCACATGGGTGAAGATGCGGAAATATCCGGCGCCGTCCATGAGCGCGGCCTCGTCCAGCGCCTTGGGAATCGTACGCATAAATTGCCGGATCAAAAAAATATTAAAGGCCCCGCCGCCGAACCATGCCGGCAAAATCAAGGGAAGATAGCTATTAGGTCCGACTACCGATCGCCAGCCAAGAAACGTAGGGATAAGCGTTACAGCGTAAGGCAGCATCAAGCCGGTCATGAGCAGAGCAAAGAAAAAATCTCTTCCCGGCCACCGCAGCCTGGAGAAGCTGTAACCGCATAATGCGCTGGTCAGTACAGCTCCGGTGACGCTGCCGGCAACGATAAGGAGCGTATTTAAAAAATAACGGCCAAAAGGTACGGTTTCCAATGCCGTCCGAAAATTATCCCATTTTACAGGATCCGGAATCCACACGGGCGGCACGATAAAAATTTGCGAAGGATCCATGATTGCGCTGCGTGCCATCCAGATGAAGGGCAGGATGAAGACGACTGAGCCGGTGATCAGCATCGCATAAAGCAGCGCCTTCCGATAGTTTTTGATCGTCATTATTTCTCACCTTCGTAATAAACCCAGGATTTGGAGGAGCGGAACACGATGATCGACAAAACCAGAATGATGGTGAACAAAATCCAGGCAATGGCGCTTGCCGAGCCCATCCGTTGGTTGGTAAAGGCTTCACGGTACAGATACACAACATAGAACAACGATGCGTTATTAGGCCCGCCTTCCGTCATGATATAGGCTTCGGAGAATGACTGAAAACCGTTAATGATGCCCATGACGAGATTGAAAAAAATGGTCGGCGTCAGCATCGGCAGCGTAACTGCCGTCAGCTTGTGCCAGATTCCCCCGCCATCGATCTCGACCGCTTCGTAATAATGATCGGGAATCGACTCCAGACCGGCAAGAAAAATCAACATCGTCCCGCCTACCGACCAAATATTCATAAAGGCCAACGTAGGAACTACTGTAGCTTCATCATAAATCCATAAGCTGGTAGGAAGGTTGAAGAAGCTTAGAATTTGATTGAATAGGCCGATGTCGGGATTAAGGAGCCAAATGAAAATGGTCGAAGTGGCCACGACAGGTACGATAGAAGGCAAATAAAAGATAGCGCGAAATGCCGTTTTTCCCCGCACTTTGTTTTTTAGCAGGAGCGCCATGCCGAATGCCGCCAGCAAACTGAATGGGACCGCAAGGATGACATAATAGAATGTGACAATCAGCGATTTGTAAAAAAAAGTGTCTTCACCAGTGAACAGCCGTCGAAAGTTATCGAAGCCGACAAAGGAATAATCATTGGTGATGGAATAGTTTGTAAAGCTTAAATACAGGCTTGCCAGCAGTGGACCCAAGGTGAAGATGAAGAAGCCCAGAATGGCCGGAGAGGCCATCCCGTAGCCATACAACGTTTCTTTCCTGAATCGGCTTCTGGCGCCGGGCGCCGTGTCAAAGTGTCGCTTCGGATGCATCCTAATCACGCTTTCTTCTTATGTTTTGTCCGCCTACTGAATGCTGCCTTCCAGTAACGGAGTGATTTTGGGCATAACTTCCGCCATGACGTCGTCGACCGATTTCTTTCCGGTCCAGGCCTGATCCAGGGCAGGGAACAAAATGTTGTTGATCTCACCAAAGTTCTTTACATAAACCTCCGAGGTTACCTGACTGTCCTCTACAATCGGATCAACCAGGACGTCCTTGTAGCCTTCCACTCTCGCGGGATTAACGGAAGCCCAGACGTCGATTTTACTCTCGTCGGTGTAATACTCTTTGAGGTTGGGCATCCAGAGACCGTCGCGGAACAGCTCGATCGCACTCTCCGGATTCGTAATATACTGCAGCAGCAGCCAGGCTTCCTTCGGATGCTTCGACTCGGCGAAGATTACGCCAAGCGCGCCGCTATAGACGGCAGTCGTCGACGTCATCTTCGGGAGGACGGCGATGCCGTAATTCAGGTCCTTGGAGTTGGCGAAGTCATTCGTAACCCATTGCCCGTCGAGTACCATAGCGTAACGCTTGGACTGAAGAGCCACCGCAGGCGCAGGCATACTCTTGGCTGTCGTCGGGCTTGGCATCACCTGGTGAACGTTGATCAGATCTGCGACGTTCTGGAAGACTTGATTGAAGGCAGGCGTGTTGATCCCCGTTTCATCTCCCATATCCGGGTAATACTGTGTCCCGTTGCGGATTAAGAGCGCTTCCAAAGTGCCGGACCATAGGTTCATATTAAAACCGTATTGCCGAATATTTTTTGCGTCAAATTCGGGATCCAGCGCATTTCTGCCCTTATCGTCCACCGTCAATTGTTTGGCGACTTCAATGAACTCCTCCCATGTCCAGGCATCCTCCGGCTTAACGGGAGGGGCTTCGATCCCCGCTTCTTCAAAGGCGTCCTTGTTATAAAACAGCGCGAAGGACTCCAGATTGTTCATCAACCCGACAATGTCATCGCCTTTCTTCACCATGACGCCGTCGATATAATCTTCCTCACTGGTTTGGGAATCGGTTTCAATCAGTTCTTTAATATTGGCCAGCTTTCCATCCTCGTACCATTTGTAGGCCGTAGGAGGCCCCAAGTAGCCTACGTCGGGCGCGTCATTCGAGGCAATCATCGTCGTCAGCTTCGTCTCATACTCGGAAGGAATGATGATCCCCTCTACCTTGATTCCCGTGTCCTCCGTAAACTTGCCGATTGCTTTGTTGATGACGTCTTTCTCGTACGTCGATCCCCAATACGTGAAGCGAAGATTGATTTCTTCGTTTGACTTGCTCGAGGAAGGAGGACGTTGAGCGTTATTCCCCGTCTCATCTCCCCCGCTTCCGCTACTGCAGCCTGCTACAGCCACAATGCCTGCCAATAGTGCCCCCGCGACCGCTAGTCTTCTTTGCGCCATACCTTTCCCTCCTAGTTGGAATGCGTTTTCATTTGGTGTGCAAGTTAAGTATGACATCTGGGAAGCAAGCGCGAAATTCGATGATGATTGTAACAGGGGGACACTCATTGGTTATTTTCCGTCCAAGCGGGCAGGCAGATCAGAATGGTTGTACCCATTCCCGGGTTGGATTGGACTTCGATTCCGAATTGTTCACCGTACATCAGTTTCAAGCGGCGGTGGACGTTAATCATCCCCACAGAGGAGCCTCTGTCCCCGGTCATAATCTCCATTACACGCTCCGCACTCATCCCTTGTCCATTGTCGCGGACGGTAAAGTACAGCCGCTCGCCCTCCTGCCACCCGGTGATTCGCAGCATGCAGCCCCTCTCCATCTGATCGAAAGCATGCACAAAGGCATTTTCGACAAAGGGCTGCAAGAACAAGCGCGGAACTTCACGGTCCGCCAGACTGCTGTCCACATAGCAAGCGTAATCGAGACGATCCTCGAATCGGCAACGCATTATAAATACATAATCTTCAAGCCATGTCAGCTCTTCCTGGAGAACGCCCACGGCTTTATCGTTTTGAACGGTGTAATGCAGCATTCGAGACAATGAAGAGACAATGTTGCTGATCTCATGAGAGCGTTGCTCGATGGCAATGCAGCTGACGAGGTTTAACGTATTGTATAGAAAATGCGGATTCAACTGGGTATTCAGCCTGTTGATCTGAGCTTGCTTCTCCAACAGCTTCGCTTCGTAGCTTTCGTGGATCAGCAGTTGGATTTTATCGTTCATATCGTTGAAGCGCCGGATGACATTGTCCAGTTCGCCGTGCCCGCGAACCGGGATTTTGCTGGTGAAATCGCCGCGTCCGGTCTTGCGAATGGCCTTCATTAACTGGCTTAACGGCTTGGTAATCAGCATCGACATAAAGTAAGCGATCAAGAGCGAGATCATCAGAACAGCGCCTCCCAGCCTGGCGACGGTGCTGAAGATGTTGCCGGACACCTCGGGAATCAAGTCCTGGTACCTGATTGCAGACACGAGCGTCCAGCCTGTCACTTGGGAGGTGTCATAGCTGATCACCATGTCATCTGCGCCATCCCGCGCATGCAGCGTCCCTGTCTTGTCGAGCGGCAAGTCAGTCACCCAAGGGGCGGCCTTCTCCGCAGTTGAGGGGGGAGCGTTGTTGGAGAATACAAGTTGTCCATCGGGAGAGAGCACAAAAAACATCCGCTTGTCGCCGAAGGCGAGATCTTCGTAATAATCTCCAAGGAAGTCCAGCTTGAAATTAATAAGCAAGACTGGCGTTTCCTTGTCGCCTGGGAGGGTGACGATATCTCCTGACGAATTGTCAAAAAGATTCAATAGTCTGCCACAGGAAAAGAGATATTGAAATGCGGAAACATCGGCACCAATCAGAGATTCTTGCTGAAACATCCTCAGGAAATCATAGGTCGGCTCCCAGACGAGCTCGCCCTCGCCTTGCAGGATATTCGCATAGAGCGTCGAGTCCTTAAATTTGTCGTAAGGCACAAAGCCTTCGCCAAATGTATAGTAGCTCGTCATGATCGTTTGAGAATAAATCTGCTCGTCGTAATTAAAGTATTTGGCGATAATTCTTTTCAACTCACGATCGTACCTCAACAAATCATTAGGGTCTTCGGGATCAATCGCACCAAAAATGCGGTAGATATCCTTGTCTTTCATCATCAACTCACTATTCTCTACAATCTTCAACAGCTTCTGATCCAGGATGATGCTGCTCTGCCGGATATTCTGATAAGCTTCTTTGCTGTGCTGCTCCACCGCATTATCCAAACTGTACGTATAGTAGCCATAACTGGATAAGAGCAGCGTCACCATCAACAGAACAAAAAACAAAAGGAAAAATTTGGTTCGGAGCTTGATTCCTGCGTTTAGACGCATCAGCCATTCCTTTAAACGCTCAGGTTTATTCTCCATGGGAATGTGCTCCTCGATCACCAAATTTCCGGCCTTCCTCTGGCGTCAAGCCATAATGCTTTTTGTACAGCTTGGTAAAATATTTGACGTCCCGGTATCCGACCTCCCGAGCCACCTCATAGACCTTCTTGTCCGAATTGCGCAGGATAGAATGGGCAGTCTCGACGCGGAGACGGGTCAGGTATTCCGTGAAAGGCATGCCTGTATATTTCTTGAACAGCGTGCTGAAATACGAAGGATGGAAGTAAAATCTTTTGGCCAGATCTTCAAATGAGATTTCCTCTCCGAGGTGACTATGAACGTAATGCAGGCACCTTTCCATCACAATATTATTTTTATTCTCTCTCTGTGTCTGGATCAAAGCGCTGGTCTCTTCAAGAATGACTAGCAGATGTGCCTTAAACACGGTCATGGCGACACAGCGGACCGGATCCAGCAGCATATCGACGGTTCGTGCCAATGCGTCGGCCGCAGCGCCGGGGATAATGTTCCGCGCGCCTTGGATCAGCTGGAGCAGCTGCGTGCGAGCACAATCCAGCAGCAGCTCAGGATCGGGTCGGCCATCTCCGAGCAAACGCCCCAGGATCTGATCCACCGCAGCCGGGTTTACCGGCTTTTGTCCGTAAGCAAGCGGCATGCACTCATCCTGGAATTGCTGCAGGCCCTTGAATTCGTCAGACGGATATGCCGGTTCGCTGTAGCAGAAGACAAGCCGGTCCTCGTTGTAGAAATGACTTCGCAAGGCGGTCTCAGCCGTCAGAATCGCCTCCTGCACGGCGCTGAAGATGTCCAATTGCGACTGTCCGATACCTACCGTCGCTTTGATTCCGAAAGTACCGGAGAGCCGCATCGCCAGCTGACTCAGCTCATCTTGCAGACGAGCCGTATCTATCTTGTCCGCCGAGTCAAAACGCAGCAAGCTTGCAACCGCATTGGTATTCTGGTGCAAGAAATAAGAGACGCAGTGACCGAAGGGCGGCAGCAATTCCGTCAGCCCATTTCGAGCGTCCCACTTGATCGTATTCCAAGCTTCCGCCGTCGTCTCCAGGCCGTTCGAGCCGGGACGGCTTAATCGGATTACGATTGCGCAGCCTTGGCCTGGAGCGTGCACAAGCGTCTCAATTTCCTGCAATTCGAACGGGGTGCATTCCCCGTTCATCCACTTGTTCATAAGATAATCGCAATATAACGGACGAAGCTTGTATACTTGTTCCGCCATCGTCTCATTCTCCAAACGGCTGTGACGCTCTCGAGAAATTTCTTCCTTCAGTTGCCGGAGGGTTTCCCGGATCCCCTCCGGCTGGATAGGTTTCAGAATATATTTTTGCACTCGCAAATGAAGCGCTTTTCGTGCATACTCAAAGTCGCTGTAACCGCTTACGATAACGATTTTTAATTCGGGATTTTGTTCGCAGATGCTTTCAATCATCCGCAGCCCGTCCAATTTGGGCATGCGGATATCGCTAAAGACGATATCCATTTTTCTTTCCAAGCAAAGCGACAACGCTTCTTCCCCGTTTTGGGCTTCGAATACTTCATATTCACTGTGGTATTCACGGATAAGGTTAGATAGAATTCTTCTTTGCCGAAGCTCATCGTCAACAACCAGAACCTGAAGCACTGGCGTCCATCCCCCTCTATCTTCGGTCTGTTTGGCAAGTTTTATATTGTAAAACTTAGTTTGGTACTATTATTATATAAGTCGTTCGTTTTGCCGTCTAGTGCAAGCTGAAGCGGGGTGTCTGCTATCCGCAGACACCCCGTTAACCCGCCCTATAGCAGCATCCAGCACCTAGTGCGGGCAAACTGCAATGTCCCTTTTTTGTTCAGCCCCATTAATTGCAAATGTCCATCAGAAGCCTCAGAATCCCCGGCTCCGCTTCTCGTCGATATATAGCTCCAAGGCCGTAATGGCGCGCATCATCAGCTTGATCAGCAGGAATAGCGCCGTCAGTCCCAGCAGAATAAACAGTCCATATACAACAAACAACAAGAACGGGACAAAACTGAATAACCCAAAACTATATCCGATATCCATGATTACCCTCCTCAAAATATCCGAAGGAAACTCGCTTCGGTAGCGTGCGCTTAGGTGTAATTCTCCTTTATACGCTATCCATAACCTGGAGGTTTCGAGGGACTTGCCTGTCTAAGACCGCAGCACAAGAAGCCGCAGGTCACGTCTCCTCCGACATGACCTGCGGCCCCATAGTTCGCACGTACGTTCGATCTCTCATCGTCACCGTTCCCTGCGACTTCCGCTACGCCAGATGCTGCGCGGCCTGCTCGCGGCTGGAGACTGCCTCCCGGGCCAGGATGTACATCGCACAACTCCAGCCCAGCGGCGTATTGCCATTGGGTGTCGCTGTTCCCTGATAGTACAGCTCCGGCAAGCATCCGGGCTCAGTCATCACTTCCTCGCTCCAGCGGACATACTGCCTGGCCTTGTCCAGATTGCCCAGCTCCAGATGACATAAGGCCAGCCAGGGCAGGCCGAAGGTCCACTCCGCTTCCGTTCCTTCATAGAAGCCCCTGGGATGCCCGCGTCCGTGCTCTTCCTCCAGCGTGCTGTAATAGCTGTCGCCCTCGTACCGGATGACGCCGCGCTCTCTGAGCAGCCGCTGCTCCACATTGGTCACGATCGCCTCGGCCATCACGCCCGAGAACAGCCGGTAGGGATAGATCAGGCTGAGCTGCGCCAGATCGGCCGACTTGTCCCGGCTCTCCGCGGGGAACAGCTCCAGCAGCGTGCGCAGACCCTTCTCGACCATACCCGGCGGCACCTCGGCGATGCGCTCCACCGCTTTCAGACCAGCTACGCATGCACCAACCGAAGAGGTGTGGATCTCGCGCCACTCCTCCCACATCCCGTTATCCGGATCTTCCCAGTACCGGACATGCTCCAGGTAGTGCACCAGCTTCTGGACGATCCTGGCATCCCTGCCGTCTCGCAGCATCGGCTTGCCCCGCTGCAGCCCCGCCCCTACACCATACAGGAACGCGCCGATCGTATCATGCTGGATGTGCCCCCAATCCTCGTGGTGGATCTCCTTAACCTGGTCATGGGTGTAGCGCGCATGAAGGTATTCCCACTCCATCTGCGGACGCTGCATGGCGATCCAGTCCAGCTTCCACTCGTAATCGAGGAAGAGATCGAAGAGGCGGTAAAATGTTTTTTCATACAGCTGTGTAGATTTGTCCAAATGGGGTAATGACATGTATATACTGTCTCGTATCCACACATATCGGTAATCCTGCGAGGGGCTGGCGACATACAATCCATGCGGCAAGCATAATTTAGTTAGCACGGCATAGCTTTCTGTCAGCATCGGCGTTTCCTCCTTGGCACCTTGTGGTTACTCGCTTTTGTCACTCATTGTGGCCGGAAGAAGACTTCTTTAAACCCCGCCATCGTTCGAGCTTTTTTGCAGCTCAAAGATGGTATTATAGATATTCTGCAGGATCCCATCCACAAATGATAAGGAGATGATGCGTTAATGAGCCACGTCTGCTGTATCCGGGTCAATGAAGATTCCATACCGGTCAATCTGGTCGGCACCGATCAGAAGCTGATTCCTTTTTTGCTGTCCGTATTGCACAGTCAGGAAGCGCTTTTATCCCATCTGAAAGACAAAATTATCAGCATCGACCTGTTCAGCACCGACGCCATCGTCTACTACAAGGATGGCAGACGCGCACGCATGCCCATCTTCTGACAGCCTGCCACCTTGGTCTACTCCCAGCATATGATTACAACAGCCAAGAGGTTAAGACACCGGCTGCGGTTCCGCAGCGGCCCCTCGTCTTCCGCCCGGCGAACATACGTCAACTGGACTTCGGTCCAGTTTTTTTGTTGACCTGGAGAAGGACGACAGCCTCTCGCGGGATATGGTATCTTTAGAACAAGCAAGAAAGGTGCACTGTAGCAGGCGGAAGGAGCGACTCGGGCGCTGTAAGGGAACAAAAGTGCGCTACTGCAGGCGGAAGGAGCGACTCGGGCGCTGTAAGGGAAGAAAGGTGCGCTACTGCAGGCGGAAGGAGCAACTCGGGTGCTGTAAGGGAAGAAAGGTGCGCTACTGCAGGCGGAAGGAGAGACTCGGGTGCTGTAAGGGAAGAAAGGTGCGCTACTGCAGGCGGAACGAGCGACTCGGGCGCTGTAAGGGAACAAAAGTGCGCTACTGCAAGCGGAAGGAGCGACTCGGGCGCTGTAAGGGAAGAAAGGTGCGCTACTGCAGGCGGAACGACAAATGTTGGGCTCCGACAGCTGCTGATAACGTTGTGGCCTCAGTCCTTACGGAACTCAGAGACCTTATTCGATCAAATGTCCGCGAAATAAGGCTTCAGAGTTCCGTTAAGACCTGCCCTCATCCAGTTGGTAGAGCGAGCTGACAGATACGTTTCAATCGCTAAGCGGCAACGGTGAGCCCATTCGGGGCTTTCATATCGGAGAAATACAAGCCATGCAGACAGGAGCTTGTATTTCAAAACATGACATTCGTACATTATGAATCAAAGGAGCTGTATCCCATGCAAAAAAGAGCCGTTATCGGAGTCGCGCTTCTCCTCTTCGGCGTCTACCTGTTCCTGGGCCGGACAGAGACCTACAGTACAGGCCAATTATTCGCCTACTTCTGGCCCACCATGTTCGTCATCCCGCTGGGCCTGTTCTTTCACTGGCTGTACTTCTCGATGATCGGCCGTCCTGGTGTCGGGCTGCTGATCCCCGGCGGCGTCCTGATCACTGCGGGGATCGTCTGTCAGATCGCCATGCTGTTCGGCAACTGGCATTACATGTGGCCGGGCTTCATCCTGGCGCCCGCAGTAGGTCTGTTCGAGTTCTACTGGTTCGGCAACCGTAACAAATGGCTGCTGCTGCCGGTTCAGATCCTGACGGCGCTGTCGCTGCTCTTCTTCGCCATCTTCACGCTGGGCGGCCTGCTGGGCCAGCTCAGCGGCGGGCAATCGGCGATCGGTCTGCTGCTGATCGCAGCCGGGGCCTACCTGATGGTCGCTCGCAGGAACCGCAAGGTCTGAGCGCAGATACCAGAGCAAGGATGCATCACCTGGATGCACCATCCCCTGCTCGGCCGCTCTACGTTCGCCCAATACGCACAACAGCCTGCTGAGGCATCTCAACAGGCTGTTGCTATCTAGGCATGCGACGGTTTATCCCCTCGGGGCATCGGCATCTGCATTAGCCGAGCCGTGGAGCGCCTGAACCTCGGCTCGGCTAGGCAGCGACTGCTGGGCGCCATGCCGGGTCACCGTGACAGCCGCAGCCTGCATCGCAAAACGGATCGCCCGCTCGTCATCGCCTGTGGTCAAATACTCGGCGACATAGCCGCCGATGAAGCTGTCGCCCGCAGCGGTCGTATCCACTGCCTGAACCCGGGTAGCGGCGAACGTCTGCAGCTGTCCGTCCCGGATCAAGGCACACCCCGCCGCGCCCAGCGTGACGATCATCGCCTTGGTCCCCTGCGCTTCCAGCCTGCCCGCCGCCTCCAACAGATGCGACTCGTCCTGCGGTGCCACGCCGGTAATGGACTCCAGCTCATGCTCGTTGGGGATGAGCAGATCGACAAGCGACAGCGTCTCGGCGTCCAGCTCCCGGGCGGGTGCCGGATTGAGCACCGTACGCTTGCCTAGCTGCTTGGCCAGCCGCAGGGCGTAGACAGCCGTCTCGTAAGGGATCTCCAACTGCAGGACGACGATCTCGCACTGCTCGATCAGATGACGCTGGCTTTCGATATCCTCGCAAGACAAGTCCGCATTGGCGCCGGGGATAACGACGATATGGTTGCGCCCCTCGCGGTCGATCGTGATCATCGCCATCCCTGTCGAGCGGTCCGATACCATCACGCCCGAGATGTCCACCCCGCTTCCCTGCAGCGAAGCCACCAACCGGTCGCCATAATCGTCGGCACCCACTTTGGCGATCATCGCCGTCGCGATCCCCAGTTTGCCGATTGCCGCAGCCTGGTTGCCGCCTTTGCCTCCCGGCAGCTCTGTCGACGCCTCCGCCAGCAGCGTCTCGCCCTCTGCCGGCAGCTGCGCTACCCGCACCGTCAGATCCATATTCAAACTTCCGATTACTACCGCTTGGATGCCCACCTGCTCGTCCCCCTGGATGCATTTTTGATTATGTAAAGGTTTCGCCGTCCGCCGTGCTGCTCCTGCAATCCGGTGCCAAAAACAAAAAAACCGGCCCTCAGGCCAGCCGCAAATACCGTTTCAGCTCGTCCATGCCGGTCGCAAAAATATTCTCCTCGCCATGCAGGCCCTCGCGCTGCCCGATGACCCGGGCGAACTTGCCGTACAAGCGGTTCAGATACGCGTTGTCCCGCTGGGCAAAAAAATGAAACTCGCGAATCTGCGGCGTCTCTCCCGCAACGCTGTCGATCAACTCGCGAAAGCCGCGAAGGAACAGGCCGTTGCTGCGGAAAGCCGGGTCGACGACAGTGGAATGCATGAACATAATCGTCCCTTCGGGATCCGGACGATACGATTCGCCGACGATGCCGAACTGACCCCAGCCGATCAAGTCGTCCTCGGAGAGGATGAGCAGAATACGCGTCTCTTGAAGGCTGGTGAGCACATGAAATAGCGTATCGAGCAGATTCATCCGTTCGCTGAACAGATGGCGGTTGCGGATGTAATACAGGACATACCGGGCGTAATCCGCATCGCTCCGGCACCAGGTGAATCGGATCGCCATGGCACACCTCATTCATTTGCGTATATTCCGGGCTACCGCCTTATGAAGCAGCGGTGTGTCCTACGCGGTTCACATACGCCTCCAAGCGATCTGCACGGAGATGATACTCGTCCAGCAAGCCGTTCTCTGTCTCCCAGTTCCGAGCCAGTTCGGCAAACTTGCCCAAAAGCCGCTGCATGCCCAGCCGCGACGGTACCCAGAAGCGGAACTCGCGGATCGGTTCCTTCTCCATCGCATTATGCTCGGCCAAGTAGCGCAATCCTTCGAAGAACAGCCGGCCGCCCCGGTGCGCCTCCTGGATGAAGACAATCTGGATCTGCGCAATCTCGGTATTCGCATATTGCTCGTCCGCCGTCCCGCGGATATAACCGAAGGCGCCTACCACCTCATAATCGCCCGCAAAACAGACGAATGCCTCTTTCTTCATGAGCAGCGGCGACGACAGGAAGCTGAGCGCGACCGGAAACGTATACGGCAGATTCAGCTCTTCGTAGTGCTCCAGCACAAGCGTCATATACTTCTCCATATATTGTTCTGTACTGCAGGTCTGGATATAGTATTCCATTGCTGCGACTCCTTCGCCATGGCACCTGGGTCTTGGGCCCCCGATCGCTGTTGCAGACCGTTCGGGCGCCCGCGCCGCTGCCGCTTATTTTGCTGCCGAAGTGCGTACTTGCTCGCTGGCGGAGAGCAGGTTCAGGACGATTTTGCCAAATCCACTGCCTTTTACTTGTTCTTTTACATCCGGTTTTGCTGGGTACATATGAGCACCTCCTTTGCTGTTGATTCTGGTTCTACTATACCATGGGTTTGTGTAAAATTCTGTAGTCTGCGCTACAATTTTAAAACTTTTGTCCTAATGTTCGTTCCCTAACGTAACCAACGGTCCGCCCGGAGGGCGAATGTCCCCGTCGCGTGCCGGCCGGGGTCTGCATCCTATAAGGTATCACCGATGCCGATGGCTGGCAAGGAGGCGTGGACACAATGAGCGAATGCAAGAACTGGCCCGAAGACCCGATGGAGCAGCTGGTATGGCTCCACGAACGACAGAGCGGCTTGCGGGCGATCATCGCGGTGCATCACACCGGAAGGGGACCGGCACTCGGCGGATGCCGGTTCCGGCAATACGATAGCGAAGAAGATGCCTTGGCCGACGCCATGCAGCTTGCTCGCAGCATGACCTGGAAATGCGCGCTGGCAGGGCTGCCCTACGGCGGCGGCAAAGCGGTGCTGATAGCGCCGCCCGATATGGACGGCGCGCGGCGCGCGGCGGCGTTCCGGGCGTTGGGCCGGCAGATCGAGCGGATGCAGGGTGAGTATATCACCGGTCTCGATCTGGGCAGCCAGCCGTCGGATATGGACGAGATGCGCAAAGAGACCGCCTATGTCACCGATACGACAGGGTCGCTCGGAGCTACAGGCGATCTGACCGCTGATATGACCGCCTACGGCGTCTATCTGGCGATCCGGACAGCAGCGGGCCGCCGGCTCGGCTCAGCCGACCTGCAGGGCCGCACGGTAGCCGTGCAGGGACTCGGCAAGGTCGGCTCCTTCCTCTGCGGCTATCTCGGCAAGGCGGGAGCGCGTCTCGTCGTTGCCGACCTCGACGGTGCCCGGGTGACGCGGGTGAGACAGATGTGGGGCGCGGCGGCAGCGGCGGTCGACACCATCCATCGCACGCCCTGCGACGTATTTGCCCCTTGTGCCGTTGGCGGCATCCTGAGCGAGCAGACGGTGCCGGAGCTGCGCTGCCGGATCGTCGCCGGCGCGGCCAACAACCAGCTCGCGGATCCCGCCCTGGCCGACCGGCTGCAGGCGCGGGGCATCCTGTACGCCCCCGATTATGTCATCAACAGCGGCGGCATCATCGTCACAGCCGTCGAACTGGCGGGGGGGCAAGCGGAGCAAGCTCGCATACAGACCGAAGCGGTGCCGGACACGCTGACCACCGTACTGGATCTGGCCGAGCGCACCGGCACGACCACGGATGCAGCAGCGGCCGCGCTCGCCCTAGAGCGGCTGGGCTCTGGCTAGCGGTCTCCCGCTCAGCCCTCCGCCCGCCCGACCGCCTGCCAGAACGCCGGCTTCGGCTGATGCTCCGCATCGAACAGGAACGGCCAGTTCCTGCGGCCCCGGACCGGGAAGTTGTTCAGCCACGTGTAATCGTCCGCCGCACCCCAGAAGGTGACAGAGGTGATGTGCTCGCTGTACTCGCGGAACAAGTCGAAGAACTCGGCATAGCGCTCCGCCTGCTGCTCCAACATGCCCGGAGCAGGCTCCAGCAGATCCGTACGGCGGTCGTCATGTCCGAATACGGATACGTCGAGCTCCGTAATATGCAGCTTCAGCCCGAGACTGGCATAGCGCTCGATCGCCGTCCGGATATGATCCGCATCCGGATGGTGAAGGCTCCAGTGCGCCTGCAGACCGATGCCGTGGATCGGCACGTCTTGGTCCAATAGCGATTTGACCAGCGTATAGATCTTCTCCCGCTTCTCCGGCACCGCTTCATTATAATCATTGTAGAAGAGCAGCGCGTCCGGATCGGCGGCATGTGCATACTCGAACGCCCGGGCGATGAAGTCGTCGCCGGCGATACTTAGCCACTGCGATTCTCGCAGCACCTCGGGGCCGCTGTCGGAGACCGCCTCATTGACGACGTCCCAGGCATAGATACGTCCTTTGTAGCGGCCGACCACCGTGTCGATATGCGTCTTCATCCGCGCCAGCAGCCCTTCGCGGCCGATCGTCCCGCCCGAGCCGTCCTCGAACACCCAGGCCGGCGTCTGGTTATGCCAGACGAGCGTATGCCCTCTGACACCCATGTCGTGTTCCTTGGCAAACGCCATCATCTGGTCGGCATGCTCGAACGTATAACGGCCTTCCTCCGGCTGCAGCCGCTCGAACTTCATCTCATTCTCGGCCGTCACACTGTTGAAGTGGCTGCCGAGCAGCTCCCGCTGCGCGGTCAGCGTCCGCGGGTTCACTGCCGCGCCGACCAGGAAGCGGTCGCGGAATACGTCCTTCAGCTTCGGTACTTCGGTGGATTGCGTCATCCCATTCGCCTCCCCTGCTTGGTTTAGTCAGGCTGGACCAGACGGATCGTGCCGTCCTCGTTGTAATGAAGCTCGCTGTATTTCACGCAGCGCTTGTGATTGACGCCTTCGGAGAGCGAGCTGTCGTGATAGAACAGATACCACTTGTCCCGGAACTGAACGATCGAGTGATGTGTCGTCCAGCCGATGACAGGCTCCAGGATCGTCCCTCTGAAGGTGAAGGGACCTTGCGGGCTCGCGCTGGTCGCGTAGACCAGCTTGTGTGTCGTTCCTGTTGAGTAGGACAGATAATACAAGCCATTGTACTTGTGCATCCATGCGCCCTCGAAGAAGCGGCGGTCCTCGTCACCGGCCAGCAGCGGCTGGCCCTGCTCGTCCAGGATGGCGATCTCCTGCGCCTGACCCTCGATCGTCAGCATATCGTCGCTCAGTCTGGCGACGCGGGGTCCCAGCGCCGGCGCGTCCGCAGCAGGCTCTGCCCCGGCAGGGTCGAACGTCCCGTGCTGCCATTTCTCCAACTGGCCGCCCCACAGACCGCCAAAGTACATGTAAGCCTGCCCGTCATCGTCTACCAGCACGGCAGGGTCGATGCTGAAGCTTCCCTCCATGTATGCAGGCTCAGGCGCAAACGGCCCCGCAGGCGAACTGCTCGTAGCGACGCCGATCCGAAAGTTGCCTTCGTGGTCCCGGGCCGGGAAGTAGAAGTAGTAAGTGCCGTTCTTGAAGGCGGCGTCCGGCGCCCACATCTGCTTGGATGCCCACGGGACGTCCCGCAGATGCAGCGCCTCGCCATGATCGACCACCGGCGCATCAAAATCCTCCAGCGACAGGATGTGATAGTCCTCCATCTTGTACTGGTCTCCGTTGTCATTGGATGGACCGTCATGATCGAGATCGTGTGACGGGTAGATGTACAGCTTGCCTTCAAATACGTGAGCCGATGGATCCGCGGTATAGATATGCGTAACGAGCGGCCGATGCGGCTTGGGCAGATTGCTCATGAAGCCTCTCCTCCATTGTTTATTATTCAACCCTCATTGTAACGCTTACATTTGGGCCTAACAACCGGGCAAACCTTAGATTATACACCAAAAACTATAGGAGTCCGAGCACCGACAGGCAGCTTCCCATGAGAGACGCATCAGGTAAACGACGGCGAGCAATCCAAAGAATAGCACATTGCCCGGCTAACCCGATTCATCCGATAATGAAAGCGTAACCAGCGCAACCAGCGAAACGGCGGCCGTACACTTAACCTCCGTTCCATCGTGCTGCGCCTGGAAAGGCTTGCGAATTCGCCAAGGAGGGGAAGAGACGTATGTTCAAGGCTTTGCTGGTCGATCCCAGCATCTACTCCCGGGAGAAAACTCGCTTGATCCTCGAGCGGCACCCTGCCGGATGGACGATCTCGGGCTATGCCGACGGCTATGAAGAGGCTGCCGCGAGGCTGGCGACTGCCCCGCAGGAGCTCCCTTACACCCTGATCATGATCCAAATGAACGGAGATCCTGCCGATCAGCGCCAGTTATATGAGCAGGTAAGTCAATCCGCCGCGCTGCCTGTTGTCCTGCTGGGCGGACACGCCTGCTGGACTGAAGAGATCGCAGCTCCCCGGGGACGCATCTGCGCCATCGTACCCGATCCTGTCGGCCCCCGGGCGCTCTGCGCGGCCTTGGATGAAGGGCTGCGCAGAGCGCCTGGCCTCTCCGACTCCACAGCAAGCTGCCCTGCAGAGCTGACTTCACCGGATATCGAGCAGGTCAAGGCTTATGTAGCACAGGAGCTCCATCGCAATATTACGTTGAAGAAAATCTCGCGCCTGCTGCACTTGAACTGTGCGTACCTGGGTCAGAAATTCAAGCTGCACGAGAACATCACCTTTCATGAATATCTGATGCGGCAGCGCATGGAGAAGGCCAAGTCGCTGCTCGCACATACCCGGCTCAAAGTCTATGAAGTCGCGCGGGAAGTCGGATACAGCGAGACGGACTGGTTCTATAAGAAGTTCAAAGCCTACACCGGCGTCAGCGCCAACGCTTATCGCAAACAAACGTCCATCACCGCCTAGGGTGATGGACGTTTGTTATGTGACGTTTGTTATGTGACGCTTGTTATTGCGCGTCCGTTGCCGGCTGCTGCCCGGCTGCCTCCAGGATCGACCAGTAGGCCGGCTTCGCTTGCAGCTGTCTGTCAAACGGCAGCGGCGCGTCCGTACGCTCGACCGGGAAACCGTTGAGCCACGTATGATTGTCCGCGATGCCCCAGAAGACGACGCCGCCGATCAGCTCCCGATGCTCGTGCAGCGCCCGGAACAGCTCGCCGTAGCGCCGCGCCTGTATCTCCAGCCGATCCTCCGGGATCGGCAAGCCGAGGTCGGTGCGGTCCTGGTACTCGTAGATGCTCATATCCAGCTCGGTGATCTCGTTGTCCAGCCCGAGGTCGGCGAACATGCGGATCGAGGCGAGGATCGAATCGACCGAGGGCCAGCGATAATTGATATGCGTCTGGTGGCCGACGCCGTCGATCGGCACGCCGTCCGCCAGCAGCGATTTCACCAGCTCGTACATCCGGTCCCGCTTGACCGGCTCGTTGGTGTTGTAGTCGTTGATATAGAGCCGGATGTCCGGCCCGCCCGCCTCGCGCGCGGCTCGGAAGGCGGTGGCGATATAGTCGGTCCCTGTCACCTGATACCAGGGACTCGCCCGCATGCCGTCCGGATCGGCCGGCTCGATGACCTCGTTCACCACATCCCACGAGACGATATCGTCCTTGTACCGCTCGACGATGGTGCGGACATGCGTCTCCAGACGCTCGAGGACGAGCTTTTTGTTAGCCTCCCGCTTGGCCTCGTCCGTCTCCTCGACCATCGACTTGCCTTCCTCATCGAGGAAAAACCAGTCCGGCGACTGATTGTGCCAGACGAGCGTGTGGAACCGCAATGCCATCCCGTTTTCGCGGGCGAAGGCGACGATCCGGTCCGCCGGCTCGAAGCGGAACTGCCCTTCGACCGGCTGCAGCGAGGCGGGCTTCATCGCATTCTCCGCCACCAGATAGTTGACATGGCGCTTCAGCAGCTCCGCCGTCTTCCCCTGCGTCTGGAAGGGCTCGATCGCAGCGCCGATCGGGAAGCTCCTCTCGTACGCCTCGGCCAGCGAGCGCAGCTCCTGCTGCACCTGCGGCTCGACCGGCTCCGCGGCTGCCGGCTCCGGCCCGTCAGCTCCTGCTCCGGCAGTCGGCTCTTCGTTCGCTGCGGCCGGTACCTCCGACTGCTCGTTCGTGCTGGCTGCCGCTGTCTCCTCTCCCCCGTTCTCCACGAGGGACTGAGGCTCCTCCGGGGCCGGCCACAGCGCGACCGCCGCCAGGATGATGACGATGGCAGAGGCGGCGGCGATCAGCGCAACTGTTCGCTTACGATCGTTTCCCAAGCGTGCATTCTCCTTTCTTGCCGATGACGGCCTAACCGACCAGGCCTGTTCTCTCGATGCTCTCGACGAAGTAACGCTGGACGAACAGATAGATGATGATGAGCGGCAGGATCGCCATCAGGATGCCGGTGTCCTGCACCATGCTCAGATAGAATGGATCCGCCGTCGACGTATCGCCGCCCGACAGCAGGATCGACAGGTTATGCGGCAGCGATGACAGCTGCGTCGCCATCACCTTGCTGCTCGTCAGGTAGGTCGTCGTGTAGAAGCTGTCGTTCCATTGCCAGACGAAGGAGAACAGCATGACCGTGACGATCGACGGGATTGCATTGGGCAGCATGATCCGCGTAAATGTCGTGCCGACGCCCGCGCCGTCCACGTATGCAGCCTCCTCCACCTCCTTGGGGATGCCGCGGAAGAACTGGCGGAAGATGAAGATATACAGCCCCGCCTTCAGGGACGTCGCCGTCAGCGATGTCAGCAGGAATGGCCAGTACGAATTGAGCAAGTTGACCGGCTTGCCTGTGAGCAGCGGGATCAAGCCCATCAGCGTAAAATCCTTCAGATTCAGGTACAGCGGGATCAGGATCGTCGTCGGCGGCACCAGGATCGTCAGGATGACCCCGGCGAACAACAGATTGCTGCCCTTGAACTTCAGACGGGCAAAGCCGTACCCCGCGAGCGCGCAGGAGGCCGTCGTCAGGATCGTCGTCGTCCCTGCCAGTGTAAAGGTATTGAGCAGCGTCTGCCAGTAGTCCATCACGGAGATGACCTGACGAAAGTTATCCAGCGTATAGTTCTGCGGAACCCAGACGACGATCGGCGAGTACAAGTCGGCCTTGGCCTTGATGGCGGTCGCGATCTTCTGGAAGATGGGGTACAAGACGACGAACGACAGACCGACAATCAATACGAAGCGAACGACGATCCAGAGCCAGCGCTTCCAGCTCTCCAGCGATAATATCCGGGTCGCATGCATGTGTTGCTGTCCTCCCTTGCAAGCTAGTCTTGATAGAACACTCTCTTGGAGACGAGGTACGAGATGACCGCCAGGATGAGCGCGATCGCCAGGAAGTAGATCCAGGCCATCGCCGAGCTGAGGCCAAAGTTGAATCTCACGAACCCGGTCTCGCGGATCAGCTCCGTGAGCGCATTGCGCGAGAACGAATCGATGATCGTATAGATGACATTGACCAGGATGAGCGGACTGACCATCGGGAAAGTAATCTTCCAGAACGCCTCGTACCCGGTCGCCCCCTCGATCTTGGACGCTTCATACAGTGCCGGCGAGATCGTCTGGATGCCCGCCAGGAAGATCAGGATCTGCACGCCCGATTGACTGACGATCTGATAGATCCGGTCCACTGCGCCGGTCAGATAGTTGACGATCCACTCGCTGACGCCGGCCTGCAGCATCATCCGCTCCAGCTCGAAGCTGCCCATGGCGTTGATCACGCGAGCGCCGCTGTTCTGATCGTTGATCGCCTGGATCAGGCTCGTGCTCTCCAGCGTCATGATGACGCCGGAGGCGAGGATGACCGGCAGGAAGAAGATCGAGCGGGCTACCGAGCGGCCCACGAACTTCTGGTTGAGCAGCACCGCCAGGAACAGGCTGAAGATGACGATGAGCGGCACATTGACGACCATGTTGATGATCGACTCGGTGAGCACACGGTTAAAGCTCGTATTGACCGTTAGCGCATCGATGTAGTTTTTTAACCCGGTGAACTGCACCGTCAGCCCTTGCGCGCTGGATTCGACAGTGCTGAGGCTGTACCTCAGCGAGGTCAGGAGCGGCGTCAGGAAGAAGAAGATGAAGCCCAGCAGCCACGGCAGAACGTAGAGGAAGCCCCACATCGCCTTCTGCTGCGCGTAGGTACGCGGCTTGGATTTGAACTTCAGGATCGCTCTCAGGACGGTTCACCACCTATCGCATAGCTCTCGGCCTCGATCCGCCGGCCCTCGGCCGTCACCGGCTCGCGGTTGTAGTTGACGATAAAGGACACGCCGTTCTCGTAGGTTGACTTGAAGACGCCGTCGGCCAGCTTCTCATGGCCGCTCAGCCGCTGGCCGGCTACTTTCGAGAGCGCCTCGTTCACTTCGCCGTACATCTGCGCCGCCGTGTCGATCCACTGCTCGTAGTTGACCGCGTACAGATAGTCGAACTCCGTCTCCTTCACCTTATGCCCCGATTGATAGATCCAGGTGAAGTAGACGTGCGAGCCGTATTCGAGACTCTTGAGTACATATTGGCTCGTGTTCGTATGTGTCGACAGATTGAAAGGCGCGCCCGTATAATCGACCGAGCCGCGGACGACCATCTGATAGAACGGGATCTCCTCATCCTCCAGCTTGAACCGGCTGCTGCCCAGCGGCGCGCGGATAATATCGGTCAGGTACGGCAGCGCGTAGGCATTGCCGCCCTGGGCCATGACGCTGCCCTGGCTGGCGCTGATCCGCTCCAGCGCTTCTACCGAGATGCCCTCGGATTGCGTCCGGTCGAGCTGTCGGTTTTTGCGCATATCGCTGTTCAGTTGATCTGCCAGATCGCGCAGCGAGATGCCGCCGGTCGGATAGGATGCCAGTCCCTGCAGCAGCGAGTCGGCATAAGCAGGCACCCTCGTCGGCGAGACGACATAGGCGGGGGTGCGGAGCCGGTCGCGCAGATTAAGCGCCTGATTCATCGGGTAGAGTGCCGCCGGCGCTTCGCTGAGCATCCGCGAAGCCTCCCTGGACACCCGGAAGCCCTCCGTCCGGTTGGCCATCAGGAGCGCGGTATCGGGATACAGCTCGACCCCCCGTTCGTCGAGGAAGACCGCCAGCTCCTGCAGTCCGCGCTTGCCGCCGAGCGCGCCGTCCACCTTCACCTGATCCGGGGCCTTATGGTCGAGCCCTCCATTGAACCAGCCGGCGTACTGCAGCTTGATGCGTTCTACCTGCCGCTCCTGGAGCTGGCGGACGATCGTCTGCGCTTCCTCGAAGGTCGTCAGCGGCTCCAGCGCCTGATACGGGATGCCGAGCCGATGCTTCAGCTTGGGGATGCCGCCGACCAGCTGCAGGTAGAACGGGGTCTCCGTGCCTGGCGAGATCTCCTGCGAGGGCGCCAGCTGCTGCCGGTCGATGAGCGTCTGACGGTAGTGACTGGCCATCCCCGCATACGACGCTTCCTCTCCCGTCAGGAAGGCATACCGGACGATGAAGTCGGAGCTGGTAGGCGATTCCTGGAATTTGGGGAGTGTCCGCACCGCGCCGTCAGCGTTCAGCGTGATATCGTCCTTATTGACGACGATGAAGCTCGGGTAGACGTAGTTGAAGCTGTTGATCTTGCCGCTGATGTCTGCCGTCACCGAAGCAACGGCCGCGCCTTGCTCGATCATGCCCAGCATCGCCCGTCCCTCCTTGAGGATACCAAATACCGGCAGCCTGACCTTCTCGTCGCGAGAGTATGTCTGCGAGCTGTTCATCGTGTTGTCGATGCCGTATACCGCCTGACGATAGGCGGGATACGTCTTCTTGCCGTTATTGAAATGGATCAGTGCCCCCGAGCCATCGGGGACGAGCAGCGAGCCTTCCTCGTCCGTCCCGCCCGCGCCGAAGAAATCGAGCACTGAGACGGCGTTGATCGGGTAGTCTCCCGGATAGCGGATCTCGGATACCGGTACCCGGACGAGCAAGCTGTCGTCTTCCAGTGTATATTCGATCGTCAGATTGAACATCCGCGGCGTCGGCTTGGGCTGGTCGAGGTTGTTGTCAGCGATATCCTGCTCCAGATCCTCGGAGGTATACCCGGCCTCCTCGAAGGCGGCTAGCGCCCGCTCGAGCTGCAGCCCCTGCAGCGCCGAGTCGTTGCGGGTATAGAACGGCTCCTCCTTATCTTCCGTATAGGCGATGCGCAGCGCCCGCTGTCCCGTGTTGTCCAGCTTGCTCAGCACCATCTCCTCGAAGCGCTCCTTGGCGATGCGCCCCGGCATATCATCCATCGTCTTCTTGTTCGTACCAAACTGGTACATCACCCGCAGTCCGTCAGGGATCCCCTCGTACTTCATCTGCTGGTGCAGCACGCTGTCGGTGTAGGAGTTCACCGTACTGATCTGCCCGAGATTGTTGTAGAAGCTCATCCGCACCTGGGAGGACAGCATATCCTTGTTGGTCCCTGTCGCCAGCGTATCGGCGTCGGGCGCAGCCGGGTTGCTCCGCCAAATGTCGCCGCTCGTCCGGTTGAGCACGGCGATGCCCGCCGTCGCTTCCTCGACGTACAGCTGCAGCGCCCCGCTCTGAGCGACCCCCTTCATCCCGGGCAGCCGCTCGTCCGTGAAGGCGGCCGCGAGCCGTTCACCATCGGTGACGGCGATCATCTCGGGCTCGCCTGCCGTCTGCACAGCTTGCGAGTCGCTATCCGAGCAGCCTGATAGCAGAAGGCCCGTCAGCAGCAGCGCGAAACCTAGGTAAGTTGTCGTTACTCTCATCCGTTGCCTTCCTTTCTAGCTTCTTAGCGACAGCTCTTGGTAGATCGTCGAGACGAAGCCGACGATCTGCTGGATCAGACTGAAGAACAGCAGGCACAGGAATGCCATGAACCCCATCGCCACGACAGTCAGCGCCATCGTCACCAGCGTCTTGGACGGCGAGAACTGATGCACCGTCATGTTGCCGACGAACAGCAGGAACAGACACCAGAGAACGGCTACGCTGCCGGAGAAATAATAGAATGCCGTCTCCTGCAGCGTGATGAAGTTGCTGAGCCACACCCACGGGAATTGAATCAGCACCATGGGCAGGAGCGCGAAGCAGGTCGCCATGAAGATCTCGGCGAATTTGCCTTCCCCATCCATCAGCGTCGTCAGCGACCAGTTCGCCACACACCAGAACAACACGGGGACAACGACATAAGTGAGCTCCAGAAGACTGTTCATATATTTGGGGTTGCCGAAGTTGACGAGGAAGCCGCTATACTGCCGCTGCAGGATGACGGTGAGCGCCAGCATCGCCAGGATGATCCATGCCGCGATCAGCACGCCCTTGCGTTCCCGCTCGTACTTCAGATCCCAGAAGCCCTGGAACGGGCGCACGATCAACTGAAGCGGATAGGTGACTTGCTCTCGGTTCATAGGGGCACGACCTTCTTTCTCGCCTTCAATTTGAAATATCGCCTCACGACCAGCAGACCGATGATAGTCAGCACGAGGCCTGTCATGATCGTCGAGAAGCGCTCGCGCAGCACCTCCTTGCGCAGCAGTTGATACGCCTTGGAATAATTGGCGTGATCCATGCTCTGCCGGAAATAATGCACCGCGTCGCTGTAGTTGCCCTGCCTGAGCTCCGCCTTGCCGATGCCGGCATAGGCATATTCGAGGTTGGCGTTGAGGTTGACGGCCTCATAGAAGTAACGGGCTGCCGCCTCCTCGTCACCGCGGTAATAGCTGCGGACCGCTTCATGGAGCACTCGTCCATACTCCGTCGTCTGGAAGCGGGTGATCTCGCCGAGCGCCTTGTCGAGGACCAGGATGTCCTCGCCGGAACGGGCGATCGCCACCGGTGTATTAAATTCGCCAACCCGGTTGCCCAGCCCGCCGAAGATATGAAGCAGATGACCATCGCCGTTATAGGTGAAGATCCGCCCCAGTCTGGCGTCGAGTACGGAGTACATCTCGCTGTCGCCGACATCGATATCGATGAGCCGGGACGGTCCCGCAGTGTTCCTGTAGAGGAGATCTCCCTGTGGCGTGTAGTAGCCCTCCCTGCGCAGGATATCGGCCCCTTGCGCGTTGAGCTTCTTGATCGGGTCGCCGAAGCGGTCTCCGTTGGTCGCATAGATGAACCCCTCGTCATTGATGTCCAGGCTGGTGAATTCGGTCGGCGTGAACATGACCATCTGACTGCGCTGCTGGCGTGTCGCCAGCATCTTCCACAGATACTCGATCGGATCGACATAGACGCGGTTGGCACCGATAAAGGTCGAGAACGTGCCGTCCGAATTGAACTCCATGAAGCCGTCGAACACGCCGGCTGCCATCACATACACCCGCTCGCTGCTGTCGACCACAAGCCGCATCGGCTGGAAGGAGAAGTTGCTCTGCAGCAGCTCGGACTGCGGCGAATCGATGATCTTCACCAGCCCGCCCTGTTCGTCGAGATGGACGACGCGCTGCTTGCCGGTGTCTGCGACGTACAGATGGCCGGTCGCTGTGACGAACAGCCCTTGCGGATTGGCGAAGCTGTCCGGGCTGCCGCCGCTGTCGAAGCCGTCGATGATGTCGAGCAGCCGCATCTGCGGGTCCAGCCGGACCACCCGGTTGTTGCCAGAGTCGAGGACATAGATCGTACCGTCCGGGTGGACGCCGAGATCGCTCGGCTCCCTGAAGGCGTCCACGCCCAGCGTCCGGCCGTCATACAAGTCCGTTGCCTGGTAGGCTGCCGGCGCGGCGACCGCTTCGCCGTAGTAGGAGTACATATACGAAGGCGCCACCTCCGCCGCCTCCGCCCGCAAGCCTCCCAAGGCTCCCAGACAGAGGCAGCAGGAGAGGACGGTCAGCGTCCATTTGGCAAGACGCGCACTCTTAGGCATGTTGTCGGTCCCCCCTTTTGAGCCATTTTTTAGAATCGTGTTCGCAAAGTTCGGTTTGAACTACCTCACTAATCCTTCATGCCGGAGGTCGCCATCGTCTGGATCACACTGCTCTGCGAGACGATGAACAGGCTGATCGGCACGATCATGATGATGAGCGCCACCGCCGCCCCGACCCCGGCCCGGGCGATCCCGCCCTGGATGATCTGGCTGAGGGCGTAGTTGAGCGGCTTCAGATTCTCGCTATAGATGAAGTTGCCGCCATCCGTGCCCCACAGGGCCGGGAACTGCAGGATCATCAGCGTCAGCCAGGCCGGCTTGACGTTGGGCATGACGATAGTCCAGAAGATCCGGTATTCGCTAGCCCCGTCAATCTTGGCCGCCTCCAGCAGGGCATCGGGGATCTGCTCCATGAACTGCTTCATCAGGAACAGTCCGAGCGAGAACGCCAGCGACGGCACGATGATCGCTGCGTGCGTGTTGATCCAGCCAAGCCACGACATCACCATATAGTTCGGGATGGCCGTGACATGCGGCGAGAACATG
The DNA here is from genome assembly GCF_047238105.1 of Paenibacillus jepli. Lineage (NCBI taxonomy): Bacteria > Bacillati > Bacillota > Bacilli > Caryophanales > Paenibacillaceae > Paenibacillus > Paenibacillus jepli. The sequence goes on along the minus strand of NZ_JBDFMD010000001.1, from coordinate 3,957,493 downwards.
AGCGAGAGGATGACGATGGTGAACAGCATCTTGGACCCCGGGAACCGGTACTTGGCCAGCGGATAAGCCGCAGCCGAGGCCAGCAGGATATGGCCCGCTGTGCCGACGAGGGTAATCAGCAGCGTGTTGGCGATGTAGCGGGAGAACGGGACCCACGAGTTGCCCATCAGCGCGACCAGATCGTAGAAGTTATCCATCGTCGGGTTGTTGACGAAGAAGCGCGGCGGGAAGATAAACAGCTCATCGAGCGGCTTGAAGGCATTGTTGACCGTGTAGACCAGAGGCAGCACCATGAAGGAGCCGAACACGGCCAGCAGGCCAAATAACAGGAAGCTGACGGAGAACGAGCGGTTCAGCCGCTTGCCCAGACGGATCGTACCGAGCACTTTGGTCGACATCTCACTCCCCTACCTTTCGCAGCAGTTTCTGGGTCATGATGTTGGTGCCCAGCATGAGGCCGAACAGCACCGTTGCGATTGCGGACGCATACCCCATCTCGAAGCGGATCGTACCGAAGTCCATCAGATGCGTTACCACCGTATGCGCAGCGTAGTTGACGCTCGGGAAGCCGGCGAGTGCGATCGAGATGTCCGCCACCGCGAAAGCCGCCGTGATCTGCATGACCGCGCCGAACATCAGCTGCGGCTTCATCGACGGCAGCGTGATGTACCACAGCTCCTGCCAGCGGTTCTTGATGCCGTCTACCGAGCCGGCTTCGACCAGTGTCTTGTCGATCGTCTGCAGGCCTGCGATGAAAGCCAGGAAGCTGGTGCCCAGACTGAGCCACAGCTGGACGATGATGACGATCGCCAGGATGTACTTCTCGTCCTGCAGCCACTGGATCGGCTCCAGGATAAAGCCGACGCGCATCAGGAAACCGTTCAGATACCCATAGCTGTCGCCGGAGAAGATGATCAGCCAGATGAAGAACACATTGCCCGAGATCGATGGCGCATAGAACACCAGCGTCATGAAGGCGCGGATCTTGGGCGAGAGCTCATTGATGATCCAGGCGAACAAGAAACAGGCGACATAGCTGATCGGCCCGGTGATGACGGCGAACAGCAGCGTATTTTTGAGCGCGATCAGAAATACATCATCGTTCAGGAACAGCCGTGCATAGTTCTGCCACCCGATGAAGCGCGGGAACTCCAGCATATTGAAGTAGAAGAAGCTCAGCACGAGCGACATGGCGACCGGAATGACTGTAAAGGCGAAAAAGATCAGCATGAACGGACTCATCAGCACGTACAGATGCCTGTTGACGTGCAGCTGCTTCTTGAGCAGCGCCAGGCGGGAGGTCTTCTCCGCCGGGACGGCGTAGACAGCCGCGTGATCGGTTCTTTCGGCTTGCAACGTATTCCCTCCCCTTACCGGACAGGCAGATCGAACTCCTGCCGCTTGATGGTGATCTCATCATTGATGTAGACAATATAATCGGACAGCGATTCGCGAGGATTGGCGCCGGCGTTGACGACGCGCCGGAAGGCGTTGTCCAGATGACGTCCGGTGAAATAGCCGCCGGGGATCTGCGGGATGCCTTGCACCCACTGCCATTGCTCCTCCAGATTGCGGTAGTCCTTGACCGGCCAAGGCAGCTGCTCCAGCGCCTCGATATTCGCTGTCGGGTAGCGGGCCGCGGCTCCCATCAGCCCTTCCATCTCGCGTCCGTACTCGATCTGCGTCTGCTTCTCCGTCCACCACTTCATGAACTCCCAGGACGCTTCCTTATCCCGGGCATTCTCCAGCATGAGAACCGCCGTCGTCGAGCTTGCCACCTCATGGGTGATACGGCCATCCGCCTGCACCGTACCCGGGACGATAGTGAAGTCCCAGAGGTTGCGGATCTCCGGCGCCATGACGGTGAGCATGTTGTACGTGATATAGTCGGCGATGCCGATCGGCATCTCGCCGGTCCGGAACCGGTTCGGGAAGTCCGCCCGCAGCGGGAACTTGTAATTGGTGTAGAACTGCGTCCACCGCTTGAACGCCTCCATCGAGATCTCCGAGCCGAGTGCGCTCGACATCTGATCCTCGCTGTAGAACTCCCCGCCGTTCTGATACATCAGCATCGCGAAGGTCGCGTTGGGCACCAGCGCCGCGTTGTTGATCGTATCCTCGATCGGCAGGAAGAACTCCATGTTATGCTTTTGCAGCACCGAGATCAGGGCGTACACTTCTGACCAGGTTCTGGGCGGCGTCAGACCCAGCTCCGCAAGGATATCCTTGCGGTAGAACAGCATCGGGAACAGCTGCTGCTCGGGCAGTGCATAGACGCCATCGTTGTAACGGTAAGGGATGAGCGCACTCTCCCGGAATCGCACGGCGACATCATCGAAGTCCGGGAACACGCTCAGGTCGGCTGCCGCCTTGCGCATCGCATAGTTGACCGGCACATCTTCGCCCATCTGCATCGCGACGTCGGGCCCTTGCCCGGCCAGTGTCGCCGGCAGCAAAATATTGGGCGGCACGAGGCGCAGGCTGACCGAGATGTTGGTGTTCGGCGTGAAGGTATCGTCGATCAGCCCCTTCAACACCTGCGCCTGGTCGCGGCCCGTGGTGATCCATACGGTAATGGCACGCTGCTTCTCTTCGATATTGCCGATGCTGTCGTAATCTTCCGTATAAGAAGCGATATAGGCTCCCAGCTCATGGCGCGTCCGCTCCAGCAGCCCCGCTTCGGCTCGCGGCAGCTCCGCGTCCGGCGAGGAGACGACCAGATAGTCCAGCGCGAGCGGCTGCTCGCGTACCGTAAGGATCCATGTGCCGAGGCCGCCGACATTGATCTTGAAGCTGTCGAGCCGCCTGGCGACCGTCTCGGGACGCTCCGCCATGTCCTCAAGCTGGCGCACGAGCGCATGCAGCACGGCCACCTTGTCGCTCGCCTCGCCTGTCACCTCCTCGAGATAGTCAGCCACTGAGCCGACGATCTCCGCCTGCTCGCGGAACAGCTCGGTCATCTCCGGGATCCGCCGCTCCAGCTGATAGTCGCGCAGCGGATCGGGATTGTTGGAGGTGATCATGAGGATCTTGCGGTACATCTCGTTGAGCGCCAGCACGCTCGACTCGACGGTACGGAGCAGCGGCGCGATATCGCCGAGCGTCACCGTCATCCGCAGCCGGTGCTTGCCTGCCGTCAGGTGGAACAGATACGGCTCTTCCTCCCCGCCCAGCACGTCGGTCTGCCAATCTGTGTTGTGGTTGAAGCGCAGCCGTTTCATCTCTTCGAATGGATACTCGCCGTCGATGGTCAGGCTGCGTGTGGAGTAGATCCCCCGCAGCTGGTCCTGCTTGCGCTTGAGGGCGATCTGATAGAGTCCGTCCTCCGGCACCTCGATCTCCCACTCGATCCATTGCCCGGGGATCTTCCAGTTCAGACCGCCGATGCTGTTGATGCGGATCTTCGAGACATCGTAAGGCTGGACCGTCGGCGAAGAGCGGTCCGACTCGGGATAGAGCGTGGGCGCCGACTTCCTGACCGCATCCTCGGCCTGAACCTGGATGTATTGTCCTTGCGCCGGCTGCAGCCCTTGCGCCTCGTATGCGGCCTTGACCTGCTCGTAGGTCTGCAAGCCCTTGTTCTGATACAGCTCGATATATGCGATGACCATCGGCTCCCGCTGCGCCTCCAGCGCAATCGTCCGCGTGCCCGCCTCTAAGTAGAAAAGATACGGATCTTCATAGTAGCCCTCGCTGTCCTTCAGCTCAGCCTGCTGCCACTGCGGACGCTCGATCTGCCGGGGCCTCAGATCGTTGCCCCGGTCGTCGCGGCGGATGTAATCCTCGCGGTTATCCCATACCCGATCGAACAGCAGCAGATCGGCGCCCCGGAACGGCACCTCGCCGTCGATCGTCAGCACCCGCTCGATCGACGAGCTCTTGCCGGCCACCGGATAATAGTGGATGCGCATGTTGTACATGCCGGAAGCCGGCACTTCGACCTGCCATTGGATCCTGCCGGTCTCGGGCGTCAGCACGGCTGCGCCCTGGTTGCCCATGTAGTTGTCGACGATCTCGAATTCGCCGTCGGCCGTCTCCGTGAAGTCGGCGGCAGCCAGACGAATCGTTGCGTCCGGGCGACCTGCTCCGATATGCCGGTTGTAATACTCGTCGTAGCTGTCTTCGCCCGCCGAATCCGATACCGCCTCAAAATCGGCCCGCGCCTGCACCTGCCAAGGCTCGGAGCGTTGGGACGGCCATGCCCAAAGCGAGACGAGAAGAGCGCAGGCCAGCAGGATGATCGTGTATGTCTTCCAACGACGCTTCATGGTTTACCTCCTAACCTGTAGGCAAAGTACACAGTCCCCATTTCGTAGAATCAAAATGGGGACTGGCGAATGATTCTTGATCGCTTATTGGTAGACCTCATCGATCGCCGCTTGAATCGGCGCCTTATATTTCTCAATTACGGTGGATACCGATATCCCCTCTTCCAGCTCCGCGACCATGTCATAGTAAGGGAGGGACGGGAACGAGTTGCGATCGATGATGTTCATGTTATCCCCAGCCAATCTCGCGTTGGCAATATCGTCTTCATTGTCAAAATTCGTCTCCAGTCCGGCTTGACCCGGATAGTCGTAAATCGACTCGATGTCGTTGATCTTCTCCCAGATATACATCAGCTGCTCCGGATTCTCGATCACCTTCGGGATTGTCAGGAACTGCACCGCCGGCTCATGCGCGTGGTAAGTCGAAGCGCTTGGTCCTTTGGGGAACGGCACGAAGCCGATGTCGAAGTCCTGCATATCCTGCTTCAGTCCGGAGGTCTCGTAGTCTGCACCCGCATACATAAGCGTGTTGCCCTGGCGGAAGAACTGACCCGGCTCCGTCCAGTCGCCGCCCTCGGTAGGCCGGGCGACGCTTTCGGTGGCCAGACGGGAGATGAAATTGAACACTTCGACCACCTTCGGGTCATCGAGATTCTGCTGGTCGCCGCTCACCAGATCCGTTCCGTTGGCTGCCAGCGCCTGCTCGGTCAGCGAGCCGCCGGCCAAGCCCCACGTATCGATCTTCGAGTCGTTGTTCGTGTCCTGATTGGCTTCCTTGGCTACCTGGATGAAGGTCTCCCAATTCCAGTTATCCTCGTCGACGTATTCCTGCAGCGGCTTCAGTCCGAGGTTCTTCATCAGCGTGCGGTTGTAGAAGATGCCCGTGATCAGATTGGTGCGTCCTTCGGAGAAGCCGTAACCCCGTCCTTCGAACTGGGAATACAGGTCGGTGATGCGCTGGTTAAAGACGTTCTCGTTGCTGGTGTACTCATCGACCGGCCAGAACATATCCTGCTTGGTCAATGCCGGGATCATGTACGCCTTGCCCATTCTTACGATGTCGCCTAGCGGCTCGCCGGCCATCAGGGAAGCAACCACGCGCTCCTGGTACTCGCCGTAATCGATGGCGATATACTCGATATCGAAGTTATGCTTCTGCTTCAGCGCCTCCAGGTTCTCGATGCGCTGGATGTTATCCGGGTTATTGTCGGGAATCGTCATATCCCACCAGGAGACCACCTTGATCGTACGGCCGCCCATATCAAAATCCATCTCGTTGCTCGCTGTGCCCTCCGGCTCCTCGCTGCCTTCGCTCTCCGTATTTTCGGTGGTTGGCGGCTCGTTGCCGGGCCCTTCAGTAGACGGGCCATTGCCTCCGTTGCCGCTGCTGCATGCGGCCAGTGCGATTGCCAGCATCAGACTTAGAAGCGTGAGCCAAACCTTGTTTGCCTTCATGGTTATCCCCCTCAATTGTTGTTCTACTTCGAAATTGTAGCGCTTTCATTTGACTCCAACAACCGGAGTAATTGCAGGTATTTTCACCTGTTAAGGTATAGGTTTTTTATATAATTCCACCCTGTTCGATTACAGGCCAAAAACAAGGAAAACAGCGGGATATATAAGTAAAGAAATGGATCTTTCTTTCTCTCCCATTCCTTGAGATACTATTAGTATTTTGCAAATTTCACACTGTGCTTCGATCGCCGCAGAAGCGCTGTCGCCGGGCGCTTTACGCACCACAAGCATTCACCTCCCCTCCAGGCAATTCAAAGAGGCGCATGCCCGTCATTCGGACATGCGCCTCTTTGATTAGAGTGAACATGAGCTCTTAGCGTTCCCCTTCTATCAACCGATACTACCGTCTCCTACTGCTCGAACTGCCATGCGGCGAGTCGGAACAGCTCCGTCTCCGGCGCGCCCAGGAACACCAGGTACAGGTTGTGGGTGCCGCTCGCTCCCGACACCTCGGTCGTCAGCTCGACAGTTTCGCCCGCCGTCAACGCCGGAACCTCCAGCGCGCCGATCGACTCGCCCTCGGGGCTGGAGAGGCGCAGCTCGATCGTGCCGCCTTCGCCTGCTCCGGCCAGCCAGGCGCGGAACGTCGCCGCCCCCTCGCCGAAGTCGACCGAGGCTTGCGCGACCCAGTCGCCGGCCTGGATATCGGCTACGTGCGTGCGCGCAGGCTCTGCCGCCGCCTCTGTCGTAATGCCGGCGTTCCACGCCATCGTCACGCCGCGCGCCGGCGCATACGGATCGAAGGACTGCAGCTGCGGCACGCCCTCGTACGAGGCTGTGATCTCCTGGATCAGGCCGGACGCCGCATCGAATTCGACCTGGTTGAGATGGGTCGAGCGGTAGCCCTTGGCGACGCCCATCGCTTTGGACAGCGTCTGCGCGTGATAGGCAATATACCAACTGTCCCGAAACTCGAAGATCGCATGGTGGTTATTGCCGCCGACGCCGAAGAAGTGCATCGGGTTTTTCAGTATCGATCCCTGGTACGTCCACGGTCCCATCGGGTTGTCGCTCGTCATGTAGATAATCTCGCCCGCCCGCGGGCTGCCTTCCTCGCGAACGCCGTCGTAGAAGTTGGAGCAGTAGGTGTAGTAATACTGGCCGTTCACCTTGTTGATGCCGGAGTTCTCGAACATATACGGCGCCGGGATGACCTCCGCCGTGCCGACGACGCTCGTCATGTCGGCTCCCAGGCGCATCACACGCGCCGTATTCGGCTCGGCGAATTGTCCCTCGGGTACGCCGCCGCCGAAGTAAATGTACGCTTCTCCGTCGTCATCCACCAGCACGGCAGGATCGAACAGCCAGGTCACCGCTTCGACGCCGGGGGTCTGACGAGTGATGAGCGGCTTGCCGATCGGATCGACCCACGGCCCCTCGGGGCTGTCGCTCGTCAGCACGCCGATGCTGGTCGCATTGTTGGCGAAGTAGAGGAAGAAGCGGTCCTCCCCGTCGATCACCTTGTGCGCGGCGGCAGGCGCCCACGACTGCGTCGCCCAGGTCGCCGCGCCCTGCGGCCCTGCTACAGCGATCGCGCCATGATCCGTCCAGTTCATCAGATCGGACGAAGAGATAAGATGGAGTTTGTTGATCGAGCTATAGGAGTTCTCCTTGATCTCGCCCGCCCCGTCATGCTCCAGCACGTCGCCGGTCATATACAGATAGACGCGGTCGTCATACACGAGCGCATACGGATCGGCGCCGAACTTGTGGCCCATCAGCGGGTTGCCGTGCGGCGGCTGCTTGCCGAGCGCAGCGGCCAGCTTCACTTCGACTGGATTCGTGTCCGCTCCCTGGATCGGTTCTTTTTCCTCTGCGGAGGGGTTTGAGTTTGCATTCGTCATGTGAGAATCTCCTTTTTGTTTGATATTATCGAACATCGTTTCATAGATAGCTAGACTTATCATAACTGACGCGACAACAATGGTCAAAATCCCTGCCCATTGCCGCTTGCGGGAATTGCTCATCGGTCTGCTCTCACTCTCCTACGCTGCTTAGTGTATCCCTGTATTCCTGCGGGGTCATCCCCAATGTTTTTTTGAAAAAGCGCGTAAAGGAATGCGCCGCCTCGTAGCCGACCGCCGACGCCACGTCGCGCACCTTCAGATCGCTCAGCTCCAGCAGCTTTTTGGCTTTGCGGACCCGGCATTGATCGATATACTCCGAGAGGTTGATGCCTTGCTCCTGCTTGAACAGACGAGACAGATAGGACGGGTTGAAGTAGTGGATCTCGGCCAGCCGCACGAGCGAAAGATCGTCGCCCAGGTGATCCTGGATATACTGGCAGATCCGCTCGATCACATGCGCTGTCCGATCCCGGGCGTCCATCCGCCGCACGGCGAAGATCCGCTCGGCGATCAAGCGCAGATACTCCACCCCCTTGCGCAGCGAGGCATGCTCGTCGAGCCGCATCAGCCGGCCATAGTCGCCGACATGGCTGTGCAGCCCCCATCGGTTGATCGAGGAGAGGAGCATGAGCGCCAGCGCATAGTAGGTCTCCTGGCTGCGCTGGGCGATCGTATCCGGCTGCTGCATGCTCGCCGTCACCTCATCGAACAGCTCGACGAACTGGTCCTCGCGTCCGGCCTCCAGATGCGCTGTCATCTGCTCCACCTTCTGGCTCACTCTGCCGCTCTCGCGCGTCGGAGCCGCCTCCTGCCGCTCCGAGCGATCGGTGAAGATCATCGAGATGCCGTCGCCGATCCGCATCTGCTGCTGCTGGCGCAGCCGCTCATGCTGCTCCCTGACGTCCCTCCATTCGCAGGGCGAGCCGCTGATCGTGAAGGAGACCGGCAGCCCCAGCGACTCCATGCAGGCTTCCTGGACCAACTCCAGCGTGCCTTCCAGATAGCGCACCGTGTGCTGCGCCACCTTCTCCTCAGCATAGATCGACGGCTGGATGAACCACACCATGTCGCCATGCTTGTCGGTCGTGCCGGCGCTGCGGGCCGGACTGCCGAGGAACTGCCGCCAGATGACCTGCACCGCCGCCATGATCTCCTGCTTGCCGGCGTAGGATGCGCCCTCCGGGAAGAACAGGTGCCCGAGCGCCAGCAGCACCGGCGTACCGGGATCAAGCGTCAGCTGACAGCGGCTGAAGTCCCGCTTCATGCTCTCTGGGCATTCGGCCAGACTCGAGCTCTCATGCAGCAGATGACGTAGATAGTTGCCCTGCGCAAGATAGGCGAGCGCATCGGTCTGCTCGCGCGACTGCCGCACCAGTTCGCTCATCCGGCTGCTATGGTCGATTTCCTGGATGACCTCGGCGATCGTCTCCGTCACCTTGGAGTAGCCCTCGGTCTTGAGCAGATAGCGCACCTGCGGCATCTGGAACGCCTGATACGCATAGTCGAACTCGCTGTACCCGGTCAGGAAGACGATCCGGCAGCGAGGCCAGTAGGTGAGGATCTGCTGCGACAGCTCCAGACCGGACATCCCCGGCATCCGGATATCCGTCAGCACGATATCGATCCGCGTCCGCTCCATCCATTGCAGAGCCTCCCTGCCGGAGTACGCCCGGCAGATATCGAGCTTCTCCGGCATGAGCCGGTGGAACACCTCGTACAGCCCATCCGTTATAATCTCCTCGTCATCAACGATCAACAGCCGATACATCTTACATCCCCTCCTCCAGTCTGATGCGGATGACGACCTTGAGACCGCCCAGCTCGCTCCGCGAGAGCTGCAGGCCGCTGCCTTCGCCGAAGGTCAGCAACAGTCGCCGGTGGATATTCATAATCCCGGTCATCTCATACGATTCGGTCGGATGCGCCAGCTTATACCGGAGCGTGGCGAGCGTGTCCTCGTCGATCGCTTCGCCGTTATTTTCGATACAGATGCCGATGCTTCCCGCCTCTTCCTCGAAGGTGACGTGGAGCAGTCCCTCGTCGAGCACCTTCTCCAGACTGTGCTCGTAGGCATTTTCGATGATCGGCTGGATGATCAGCCGCGGCACGCGGATGCTCTTCATCGCCTCCGGCAGTTCGTCGAAGCGTACCTGGATGCGCCGCGAGAAGCGCAGCTTCTGGATCTCGGTGTACATGCGAGAGTGCCGCACCTCCTCGGAGAGGGGGACGTGGTCCTCGCCGTTGCGGGTGATGAACCGGAAGTACTCGCCGAGCATGTCGGTAAATTGCTCGATCCGCTCGACATCTCCCGTCTTGGCCAGCGAGTTCAGGATAAAGAAGCTGTTGTACAGGAAATGCGGGTTGATTTGGGACTGCAGCTGCTTCAGCTCGGCCCGCTGCATCATCATCTTCTGTTTAAAGTCCTGGTCGATCAGGCTTTGCAGCTTTTGGAGCATATGGTTAAAGCGATGGTACAAGTATCCGAATTCGTCCTGTGGCTCATGCTTGATCCGAATGTTCAATGCGCCTCCCTCCATTCGTTTGAAGCTCTGGACAAGCAGCAGCAGCGGCTTGTGGATGAGCCTGTACGTCGAGTATGAGATCAGGACGATGGCCATAAGAGAAGCGATGGCGAAGATCCAGGCCCAATTATAGAACTTGGCGAGCGGTCGCCGGACCGTCTCTTCGGGGAGATACGTCGCAATCGTCAGTCCAAGTGAGTCCGAATACGCCTGGTCGACCCGATACAGCACGCCCTCCAGCTCTAACAGCGCGCTGCTCGCTTGGGGCGACTGGCGTACAGCCAGATAGCTCTCGACGATCGCTGCCGAGTCGGGATCGCTCGTCAGGGCGAAGCCCGAGCGCTCGGAGAGCAGGAACGCCCCGCTTTCGGGGTACAGATGCACCTGCTGCAGCGAATCCCGCAACCCCTCGGCGTCCAGCTCGATCTGGACGATGAAGAGCGGCGGCTCGGCCCGGCGGCCGCTGAATTTGGCGGCGCTCATATGCAGCGTATCGCCCCAGCGGATGAGACGGTTCTCGCGGCGGATCGAAGCGACGTCGAACCGCGTGAAGCGTTCGGTATCGAGATCGTGGATCGCGTTGGAGGCGGACACCGTCTTGCCCACTGTACGGATATGCACGTAGATATCTCTGATGGAGGCGCTGCTGTTTTTAAAGGAGGTGAGACGGTTGGCAACATAGTTGAGCCGCTCCCGCCGCTCCGCTGCATCCATATTCGACCACATGACCGCCAGCTTGTTCAGACTGTCATCCTCAAGGATGTCGAACTGCTGCAGTCCCATCCATTCGACCTCGCGTTGCAGTTCATCGAGATATCGCTCCAGCTGCACATGGGTCGCCCGGGAGATATCCTCGATGGCACTCTTGTAATTCCACTGATAGAGATAGAAGCCGAGTATGATGATCGGCATGATCACCAGCACATAGGTGACGACCAGCCGCATGAAGATTGATTTGCGATAACGGATCGCAGGGAATTTAAACAAGATTCCGCCTCCAATGGATTGCCAGATGCCTGGGCGTTTCTGCGGTCAGGCGAGCGCCCTTAAGACCGGTTGCGATGTCTGAGCCAGCGGTTGACCTCGGCCGTGATCGCTTCGCCGCCCAGCGCGTGCCAGTCCTCGACGAATGCGTCGAAGTCCGCCAGCGGGCGTCCCATGATGATGTTGATATACGTCTCGTGCTGCAGATTGGAGAGGATAAACTGCCGGTCGATCATCGCCTCCGTCGGCGCGCCCGCGAAGCCGTCCATCAAAAACTGGCCATTCTGCTCATACTGGTCGACAATGCTGAACGCGCCCTCCGGGCCGTACGTCCTCTCCCACCCCCAGCCTGTATCACGATCCTCGCCTCCGGCCTGGTAGATGGAGATGTTTTTGTGGATCGCGCGGGCCTCCGCTTGCAGGCGCGTATAGTCGCCCGTTCGCCTCGCCTCCTCGAGCTGACGATAGGCGTCGAGATTTTTGCGTCCCGGAAACGGCGTCACCGGCGAGAGCTGCCATACCGGTTGAGGCGTGCTGTAATATTTCTGGTAATCGGCCGTCTCTCCCCAGTTTTTCTCGAGATGGAGATTAAACAGCTTCAGCAGCGCCTCGGGATGCTCGTAGCCCTTGCGCACCGCAAAAAACTGACTCGGACTTACTTTGAGCGGCACGCGAGGCAAGTCGTCCGTGGCCGATACGATCGGGAACGCCTGCCACTGTGCATCGGCATCGCCGGCGCGGCTCGGCTGCAAGAAAAAGGAGCTCCATTGCTCGCCATAGACGAGACCGATGCGGCCCTCGGCAATATCGCGCTGCACCTTCAGGCCGTTTTTGAGGCCGAACTCGCTGTCGATCTGACCTTCCAGATACATCTGACGCAGCACAGCCAGCGCTTCCTTGACCTGCGGCTGGATGCCGCCGTAGACGAGACCGCCGCCACCGTCATCGATCCAGATGTTCGGGTAAGCGCCATAGCCCGCCATGAATCCGACCAGACCGGCGACCGGGTCCCAGATATGACTGGCAATCCCAAGTCCATACGTATCGCTGGCTCCCGAGCCGTCAGGATCCTTTTCTGTAAACGCTTCCGAAATAGCTAAAAGCTCCTGCATCGTGGCGGGGGGCTGTAAATCAAGCGCTTCCAGCCAATCGGTACGCAGCCAGATGAACATCGCTTGCTCCACCGACCCGCTGGTCTCCGGTATCCCCATCAGCCGCCCATCGATCGTCCCCATCTCGAGGGGTCCCGGCCCTTCCTCGTTCAGAATCTCGCGTGTCAGAGGCGAGGCATAGGCCTCGTACACATGCGTAAGATCTTGCAATTGATTGCCGTTGCTGAGTCGTCTCAGCTGCTGCGCGTTGACCCGGACGACGTCGGGAATCGCGCCCGAAGCGAGCGACACCCCCATCTTCTGGTGATAGAGTACGCCCTTCTCCACCCAATCGTAACGAATCCGGATGCCCAGCTCATCCTCGTACAGCCTCGTCCAGCGATTATCCAGCAGCGTCTCTCCCGGCAGACCCGCGATCATATCCTCCAGCGAATCGTTGGTCTCGCGGACCATGCCAATCTCGATCGCAGGGGCATAAGGCGCGAAGGCCAAGTTGCCGTCCGGAGGGGGCAAGCTTACCGGTCCGTTCCCCGGCTGCTTCGGACTATTATCCGCGCAGGTGACCATCACCGGCAGCAGCATCAGCACTGCGAGTCCAAACTTGATTATCTGTGTAGATGTCATGCGCCAGCATCACTCCATCTTTAGTAGAACTCAGTCAACTCTGTCCGTACCTCTAATTATCAGAAACGATTCCGCCGCTGACAACCCGCATTTCTTTGTATCATTACCCTCCTTTTACTCTATTGCGCTTTGCGCGCATGCTTTATTATAACTTGAACTGCATGCGGCGAAAAACCTGCAAAATAACCCTACAAAAAAGCAAACCAGCCCCTGCCTCGTTGTCCAAGGCTGGGGCTGGTTTTTGGCAAGGGACAAGAAGCAGGCTGTAATGCTACTTTCTATACTTAGAGATCTGGTTTCCAGCACATGGTGCATTGCAGGGCTAATTTTTAGTCTTGCAAACGCCGCCCTTATAATGCCGGACTCGCCTTTGTTCCCGGAATTCATCCCTATTAAGAGGTGATATCTAAGAATTCTGGGAACAACAGCGATCGGAAGGACGATCCGCACAACGCAGGTCTAATTTTCACCACGCTTCTAAGCGTCGATTCTGATCAGCTGCCACTGCTGATGATTATCGCCGCGATACGGATTTTGCTGGAGCTTCGCTCCGTCCGCGCCCGACGCTCCGGCCACCTCGACCGCTTTGTTGCTGTTGACGTTGAGGATGCTGTAATAGCCGTTGCTCAGCCGGATCAGCCGGAAGCGCTGCGCGTTGGTGCTCAGGTCCTGCATGAGCTGGATTACTTCGTTGTTGTTGCTCGTGCCGTTGCGGACGTCCATCACCTTGCCGTCGCTCGAGCTGACGCTGCGCAGCCGGTAGATGTTCGTCGAGGTGCCCATGTCGGCGGCTACCCATTGCTGCGCCGTCGCATGGTTGTCCGGCCATTGCTGCAGCTGCAGCTGGTTCGTGTTCTGGCCGCCCGGGACGTCGATCGCCTTGCCGGAGGCGCGATTGATCAGCTTGTAGGTGCCGCCTGAGGTGATGCGGTTCCAGACGCCGTTCCACGGTACAGTCTGGGCGCGTTCGTAATACCATTCAAAGATGAAGCGGGCCATCCCGTCCCTCGCGGCATTGCCGTCATACTTCAGCCCGGCGGTTGGATCCGCAAACGAGCTGCGCGGTCCTGGCTCCAGCAGGAAACCGTTCATATGGATGGCGATGCTCACATTACCCGAGGAAGTAAAGATGGACTTGGTGTTTTTGCCGAAGCCGGCGTTGGTGCCGTCGAAGAGCGTCCAGTACGGCGGATCGCCGGGCAGCCATTTGTACCAGGTCGTCTCCGTAATATTGATCGGGAAGTTCTGGGCGCACGGCTGGATGTTCGTATTCCATTGCTGCTGCAACGTCGCAAGATTGTCATTGGCCCCATAGCCGGGATACCAGTGGACGGCGTAGCCCAGATTGTTGAGCGGATCGGTCAGCGGGTGCGAGGCGCAGAGCTGGTAGTATTGATCCCAGCCGAGGCCGGCCGCCCAGATGACATTGTCCGCGCCTTGATGGCGGATCGTCGAGATGATCGAGTTCTGGAAGGTGCGCAGCGAGTTCCAGAAGGCGACGAAGTCGGGGTCCGACGGATGTCCGCCCCAGCGTCCGTTGGCAAACGACTTGACCGGCTCGTTGACGATCTCGAACATGACGTTGTCGGCGCTTTTGATCTCCGGCCGGGAAGCCAGATAGCCCCAGATCTGATTGAACTTGTCGAGGTTGCCCTGCGTTGTTGCCTCGTCGTTGAGCAGCGTGAAGTCAAGACCAAGCGTCACATACAGCCCCTTCGTCCGGGCATAGGCGATGTACGGGATGATGACATTCTGGGTAACCGCTTGCAATCCGGCGAAATTATAAGTCCCGGCCGCGACGTCCCCCATATCCTGCCGGTCGATGAAGAGACGGACCTGATTCATGTACCAGCCATGATCATTGCCGTACTTGGGCGAGGTGTCGGTGAAGGTGTCGGTAATGTCTTTCAAATACGCCAGCGTCGCTGCGTGGCGATTGTTGCCGTGGCGGCTCAGGTAGTACTGGCTGTCCTGGTAGGTCCAGTAGGCGCCGGTCGGCTGATGCCAGCCGCTCAGCAGCACTTGCTCGCCGCTGCTGTTGACCAGATGCTTGCCGCTGACATGCAGCTTGGGCACTCCCGTGCCCGTCCAGGCATCGGCCACCTGGTTGTCGATCGCGATAAAAGGCAGCAGCAGCGTACAGACCAGCCATACTTTGAGCATGTTCTTCCATCTTTGCAATGGGATCATCTCCTTGGTATCGTCGTATCGGATCCTTACAAAAGCTCTGACAACCATTTGCGGCTATGCGCATCGAGGCGTCGCCAGTCGGCGATCTCGCATCGCTTGCCGCTCTGATCGCTCAGGATGATCCTGCCGTCACTGGCATAATGCAGATGCTCGTGCAGATTGCGCATGACCAATCGCGTCGGGCCAAGATGGGTATGCAGGTCCCACAGCCACAGATCGGAGCGGAAGTCGACTCGCTCGATCCGCTCCACGCGCGGCAGGAAATAGCGGAGCTCCAGCTCCCGGCCCAGCTCCTCGGCGCTCTCCGGATCAAGCTCGGCGATCCCGCCAACCATGCCCAGCTCGTCCCCCTCCACCGTCCGGATCGAGATGTAGCGGTCCGGGTAGTTGAAGGGGAAGGCGCGATAGACGGCCAGCTCGTCGTAGGACTTGCCATCGATGACGCCGCACAGGACGCCGCCCTTGCTGCGGCTCAGAGAGATCGCTGCCGGATGCAGCAGGCCTGTACGATCCATATGGTGCTCCATCAGCTCCCCACCCCTCTAATCTGCGATAGTTGCTGCTGGGCGTCCACCAGCTTGCGGTAGACGCCGTCCGGCATGGCGAGCAGTTCCTCATGCGTGCCGACCTCGACGACCTTGCCCTTGTCGAGTACGACCAGGGTCAGCCGGGAGAGCGGCGTCCCTTCCTCCTTCCAGACCGTGACGCCTTGATCGGTAACGGCAATCCAGTGAGAGCCGAAGCTTCCGTCGGCAACCCGATCGGCCCGATAGCTGAACAGGATTCGACAGTCCGCCAGCTGGCGCCGCAGACGTTCTGGCAGTTGGTCTTGCATGGTCATCACTTTACTACTCCTTTTGATTGACATGACATAGTAATCGCTTACATTATTGCTATCGAGACATGCCTCCTTTCGGCACCATATCCTTACGCATCTCTAATTATCTGGATCAGGCGAGATCGGGACAAGCTGCAATTGTTTGTTTCGTTGCCCATTGTTTACCATGTCGGATCGCAAGGTCAGTTGAGGGTTGCTCTTGCTCAGAGGCGGGGGGCTGATCGAACAGCAAAAGCCCATGACGTGATGTCATGGACGGTTGCCTCTTATATTTGGGCAAAGGCACGATTGGCGCTCAGCCGGACGCCTCGTATTCGCCGCCGGGATAAAGCGTCGCATGGTACAGCCGTTTGGGCTGCACCAACGGCATGTCCGACCGTGCGGCCGTCATCTCGCTTGGCTCGCTCGCGAAGATCGACACTGTCCGGTCGTCATAGATGAGCACATGCGTCCGACCGCCGCCGGTCAGATCGCCATACTGCACATAGCCGTCGACCGGGAAGGCGCAGACCGTATGGCCTTCGCCATCCAGCAGCGATGGCATCACGCCGCCGCCGCGCCGGTACGCCAGGATATAGTCCAGCTCCCCGCCGTCCCAGCCCCGCAAGGTCTCGATGATCGTCAGCCACCCTTTCGTCTGCCGGTCTTCCTTCCACAGCTCGCGCCCGTCGCTGCCCAGGAGGAAGATGCCGTCGCGGCCGCTCGCCGCCCCCTGATCGCCGCGCACGATCCGGTCCAGACCGGCCACCTGCAGACCCGGCCCGTCTGCGCGGAACCGCCCCAGCGCCACATGCTGCGACTCGATCGAGCCGTCATAGCGCCACAGCTCCCTGCCGGCAAAGTCATACAGCACCGTCACGCTGCCGCCGACCACAAGCTGGCGGGTCCCGTCGCCCCGCACATCGCCGATCCAGAGACAGTCAGCGTGATCCTCGAGATCCTGACAGGACCAGAGCGGTGTGCCGTCATGATCCAGCATCGTGTAGCCGGCCATCACTTCATCGCGCCCGTCCCCATCGATATCGTGCACCCAAGGATAATGCCCGGTATTGCCCTCATGCGTCCATAGCAGCCGCCATTCGCTGTCCATCGCCCACAGCCGCCGGTACCGATCCTTCAGGATGATGTCACGCGCGTGCGGGCCGCCACTCAGATTGGCGATGATGATGCAGTCATGCGCCAGCTCGTCCGGCAGGTCGCGGATGGCCCGGATCTCCCCTGTCTTGCCGTCGATGATGTGGAACTGCTTGTTCATCACACACAGCAGCTCGCAGCAGCCGTCACCGTCGATATCGTAGAGCTGCGCCGGGTAGTCCGAGCCAGGCCCGCCTGCCTCCGGATCAGGCGTGCCCAGTTGCCATAGCAGCTCGCCGTCCAGATTGTAGGCCGTGGCGCATTGCACCTGATGGGGCACATAGCGGTCATCGATGCCGCCGTCGGCCTGGATGAGCACCAGCTCCATCCGGCCGTCGCCGTCGATATCGCCGAGCAGCATCTTGCAGCGCTTGCCTGCAGCCCGGATGTCCAGTGTCCTCAGAAGCACCGCGGCTTCTGTTTCTGTATTCGTCATTGGATGCGTTCCCTCCCTTATAGTCACCATGCAGCGTTCATCGCTTGGTGCCTGTTCTGACAAGGACTACCCTGTCTTGTATGAGTGAATGCGAAGGGCGCAGCATGCGCTGCGCCCCCCGCCTGTCCTGCAGCAGCTTATCCCGCCTGGGCTGCCTGAGCTTCCTGATACAGCTTGTTGATCTCCTCGATATAGTCGTTGCCGCCGCTGCTCAGCCACAGTTGGAAAGCTTCCTCCAGCCCGCTTTCATCGATCTGACCGACGATGTATTTGATCCGGGCGTCGTTGATAATATTGTCAAGCTGCTGACCCTTCTGGGCATAGACGTCGGAGATCAGCGGCTCGGCCGGATTCGCGACGACGATCTCTTCGTTCAGTGCCTGCACCTCGGCGACTTTGTCATTGATCTCGGTCGACTCCAGCGTCGGCGTCTCCGGACCGATGAACATCAGCATCTGGTTCATGGAGCGCAGCTCCGTCGACAGCGCCACGTCCTCAGGACCCACCAACGGATGGATGTAGCCGTCTACCATCTCATAGTGCCGGCCTTCGATCCCGTAGCCGAGCAGCATCTGCATGTCTTCGTCATTGAGCTGGTCGAGGAACGCCAGCACACGGCGCAGCTCCTCTTCGGTTTTGACCTGCGATTTGGAGACCGCGATGACATTGGCATACCCCGATGTCGGCATATCCCGGTGCCCCTTCGGACCAGGCGGCGCCTGGAAGACATTGACGTACGGCTTGTCGCGCGCTTCCTTGTCCTGCATCTTCTCGTTGATCCGTCTGGCAGCGTCGGCTACGTCGACCATGACGCCCGCCTCGCCATTGATGATCGGATCGTTCCAGACGGCCGGATCCATCACCGCGAAGTCGGCATTGACGAGTCCTTCCTCATACAGCTGGCGGAAGAACTTGAGCGCTTCCAGATACTCCGGTGTGGTATGGGCCGGCACGAGCGAGCCATCCTCCGCCTCGCCCCACTTGTTCGGCGCGCCGAACCAGGTCTGCATGATATCCCAAGGGCCCGCATACTTCGTCACGACGATGCCATACGTATCATCCTTGCCGTTCCCGTCCGGATCGTCTTCCTTGAATGCCTTGAGCAGCGCATAGAATTCCTCAAGACTCTTGGGTTCTTCCAGCCCCAGGTTCTCCATCCAGTCGCGATTGATCGTCACGCCCATCCGTCCCAGGACGCGGCCGCGGTAGATGCCATACGTCTTGCCGTCAACGGAGGAGTTGTTCAGGATGATCGGATTGGCTTGGCTGAGATTCGGATAATCCTGCAGGTACGGCCCCAGCTCCCAGAATGCGCCGGTGCGGGCCGCATTGATGAAGCTCGCCGAGTTGCGGTCGACGACCATCAGCGTCGGCAGCTGACCGGAAGCCAGCGTAATGTTCATTTTGTCGCCGTAGGAGCTGTTAGGTACAAACTGCATCGTAATGTCCGTATTGGTCGCCTCTTGCAGTGCCTGCAGCACCGGGCTGTCCTTGCCGGGCAACTCGGTCTCGAAGGCCGGCACCATGAAGCTCAGCTTGAGCGGCTCCGCCTTGGCTTCGCCTGTATTCCCCTCATTGGTGCCTGTCGCCGGCGGCTCGCCGCCGGTGCCGGCATTAGTGCCGCCGCTGCCCCCGTTGCCGCCGGAGCAAGCCGACAGCACACCCAGCACCATGACCGCGCTGAGCAGCAGGGCCGCCTTACGTTTCCAACCTTTGCTTCTGTTCATCTGTAAACCTCCCTTGGATAATGGTCAACCGTGGTTTAGCTCACGTGCAATATGTCTGGTACGACGCTTCGCCGCGCCGTTCTATCGAAGCCGGCAGGGCTGTCGATGGCTGCCTTGTGACAGCTGCACCTCGCCCTCCGGTCTACCAGCTAGCATGTCAAGGGATATCAGCCCTTGATGGAGCCCAGAAGCATGCCCTTGGCAAAGTGCTTCTGAAGAAACGGATAAAGCATCAGGATCGGCACCGTGCCAACGACGATGACCGCCATCTTGACCGCCTGATCCGGCGGCCGCACGAAGTTGGGGTCCATGCTGCTGAGATCGCCGACGGCCAGCTGCGAGAGCATGACCATCTCGCGGAGCACGACCTGCAGCGGCCATTTCATATGATCATTGAGATAGAGCAGCGCCGAGAAGAAATTGTTCCAGTGCCCTACCGCGTAGAACAGCCCAAAAGTAGCAATGATCGGCTTGGACAGCGGCAGCACGATGCGCCACAGGACGCCGAGCTCAGTGCAGCCGTCGATCCGGGCGGACTCCTCAAGCCCAGGGGGCAGATTCTGGAAGAAATTTTTGATAACAATCAGATTGAACGCGCTGATCGCGCCCGGCAGGATCACTGCCGCATAGCTGTCGATCAGTCCCAGCTCCTTGACGACGAGATACGTCGGGATCATCCCGCCGCTGAACAGCATGGAGAAGATGACCAGGTTCATGATCGTGTTGCGTCCGAGCAGATCCTTGCGTGAGAGCGCATAAGCCATCGTCAGCGTGAAGAACAGGTTCGTAATCGTGCCGAATACCGTGATGAATACCGACACGCCGATGCTGCGGAAGATCGTGCTGGAGGAGAAGATATACTGGTAAGCCGACAGGGAATATTCATAAGGAATGATGAAGAAATCCCGCGCGGCCAGCTCCGCTTCCGTAGTAAATGAACCGGCGATAATATAGATAAACGGCAACACAGTGATGCAGGCAAATACGGTCAGAAACAAATAGTTGGCGACATCGAATACCCTCTCGCCCAGCGTATCGTGGCGTGAATGCATGCGCAGCAGCTCCTTTCCTTCATCAGTAAAGTCCTTCCTTGCCCATCCGCTTCGCCAGGTAATTGCTGCCGAAGATCAGGACGATGCCGACTACGGACTTGAACAACCCGATAGCGGTACTGTAGCTGAATGCACCCTGCGTGATGCCGACAAAGTACACGTACGTATCGAATACATCCGCCACGGTACGGTTGAGCGAGTTGGTCATGAGGAAGATCTGCTCAAAGCCGTTGTCGAGGAAGTTGCCCAGCCGCAGGATCAGCAGGATCGAGATCACACCGCTGATGGCTGGCAGCGTGACATGCCACAAGCGCTGGAAGCGGCTGGCACCGTCGACGACGGCGGCCTCGTATTGCTCGACATCGACCGAAGCGAGTGCCGCCAGGAAGATGATCGTGCCCCAGCCCGTCTCCTTCCACATGATCTGCAGGATGATGAGCGGCCGGAACCAGTCCGGATCCGCCAGGAAGTTGAAGCTGCGCCCGGTCAGCTGCTGGACCAGGTCATGCAGTACGCCGCCCTGCGTCGTCAAGAACACATAAGTCATGCTCGCGACGATGACCATGGAGATAAAATGCGGTACATAGACCATCGTCTGTACGAATCGTTTGAAGATGCCGACCCGGATCTCGTTCAGCAGCAGGGCGACGATAATCGGCGCCGGGAAGAAAAACACCAGATCGTACACGGCTAAAATAAACGTGTTGCGCAGCAAGCGGACAAAGTCCGGATTATTGAAAAAGGTGCGAAAGTGATCCAGCCCGACCCATTGGCTTTCCCAAAAGCCAAGGAACGGCTGGAAGTTCTGAAAGGCAATGAGCACGCCCCACATGGGCAGATATTTGAATACCAGGAAGTAGAGCAGTCCCGGAAGAAGCAGCACGTAGAGCCAGCGGTCTTTTTTGATCCGGGCCGTCCACGAGCGCTTCTGCTTCACGGGCAGATCTCGCTGTGTCATGCGGTTGTTCCTTGCTTGTGCGTTCGTCTCCATCGGCTCTTCCTTTCTGTCGTTGTCGTGATTGGGCTTCCTGCCTCCGAGTATTGCAGATGTACTCAAGCGCTTTCAATTCCACTTTTTTGCCGCCTTCAGTCAACGCCCGCATCCCGCGTCACTCTTGGGTTTTCCATGGCTATGGTACTTTTTTGGAGGTGCTGCTGACTGCCTATACCACCCGAGCGGGACCCCGCGATCTTCAGCCTGGCGACGAGTCTGCAGACTGGCCACGGTATTCGCTGGGCGTCACGCCGGCATGCTTTTTGAAGATGCGGTTAAAATAACGCTGCTGATACCCCACCGCCTCAGCAACCAGATTGATCTGCATCTCCGATTCCCGGAGCAGCTCCTTGGCCTTGGCGATGCGCAGCTCGGTCAGATAGTCGATGAAATTAACGCCGGTCACCGATTTGAACAGTTTGCTGAGTGTATAGGATGTGACGCCGACGCGATCTGCGCACGACTCCAGCGACACCGGCGACATATAGTGCTCCTTCAGATACGAAACTGTCTGATCGACCACTTCGCGCAGCTGCCGGCTGGCCCGGGCCTCCCGCTCGGCGATGAATGGTGCGATGACCCGCTCCTTGAGCCAATCCAGCATTTTCTCAGGATCCCTGAGCTGTGAGAGCTCTTCGTACATATTTGCCCCCTCGAACAATTGGAACGGCAGGATGCCTGCTTGCAGCATCATGTGCTGCAGGGAGCCCAACAGCTGGAGCAGACTCTGCTGGATCTGCGCTTCGGAGCTGCGGTAGCTGAGCACCTCTTCGTAGAAGCGGTCCACCAGCGCTACCACCGCTGCGCCTTGGCCGCTGCGCATCGTCTGCACCAGCTCCAGCTCGATGGAGAAGGGATAGCGTGCCGACTGTCCTTCGATGGAGCGCTCGTAGTCGTCCAGCCGGATCGTCTGATTCTGATTGACGAAAGGCCGGTACCCTGAGGCGCGTTCGGCCTCCATGAATGTCTCCGCCACCCGCCGCAGCTGCTCGATCGGCCGGCTGATCGTCAATGTCACCTGCAGCTGCAGGATCCGGTTGATCATCTCGCTGACCCGCTCGCCCAGCTGCTCCAGTTGCTCCGCAACCTCGCTGCCCGCCTCGCTGACGATCATGACGCAGACGGACAGGTCGTGGAAGTTCATGACATCGGACCGTTCGAATGATTCCTGGGCCAATTCTTCTATAATATTGGCCGCCGCAAAAGTAACCAGGCTCTCGTCGCCGCGCGGGAACCGCCCGCTCAGCCGGCTGTACCCTGTCAGGCGGAGGTGCAGCAGATGAAACTGGCAGCCCTCCGTCTCCCACCCGTAGCGCTGCAGCCGGCTGCGCAGATCCCGCTCACTATAGGCATACAGATGTCCCTGCAGCAGTTGGAGCAGGAAGCCTGACCTCAGATGCGGCAGCTGGTCATCCAGCTTCTCCTGAAGACGCAGACTCTGATGCTCCGCAGACTGCCACTGCTTCTCGATGAACTGGAACTCGTCAAGCTCCCGGGGATGCAGCTCTGTCCCGCCGAGGCGTCCCATCAGCCGGGCGATCGGCGAATACATCCGGATCGAGGCCAGCCAGGAGAGGAGCAGGGCGACGATCAGTCCGATGCTGCTGACGATCAGGATCGTATTGGACAGCATGACGACGGGGGCCGTGATTGCCGTAACCGGAGCAGCGGAGACATAGGTCCACGCTTTGTCCACCCGCATGAAGCTGCCATATGACACACTGTATGTCTTGCCCTCGCGCTCCCAGAGGAAGGTGTCTTTGCCCTTGGTGTCGATCCGCTTCGTCACTTCCTCCCGCAGTTCGCTGTAGAGCGCCTGCGAGGATGCCCGATTATCCGAGACCACCACGTTGTCGGTGCCTTCCATCAGAAAGGTGGCTCCCTCATTGTAGGGGGTCATCGTCTTCAGCAGATTGACCATTTTCTCGTGGTTGACCGTGATGGACAGCACTCCAAAAGGATTGGTGCTCTCACCCGGAATCTGATGCACGAGTCGGATCGGCTCCCGGCGGTCGAGTCCGTCAGCGATCCGCTGCTGGCCGACTTTCTTCCAATACATACTGCGGCCATCCCGCATCAGTTCCTCGTAGGGCTCGATCTGCGCTGCGTTCTTGAGCATGTGGAAGCCTGTATTGAACAATACCGGCGCATCGCCCGGCTGCAGCGGCTGGATATACAGATTGACATCCTGGATGAGCGGATGCGAGCCCTGCAGGATGACCAGCGATTTGCTGATATCCCATGTCTCCTGGAAATGATAGACGAAGTCCAGCTCCTGCAGCGGATAGCCGAAGCGTGGACTGAACGCCCAGTGGGACAGATCCAACTCCAGATAGCTGAGCTGGTCGTCGATATTATCCACCCGCTCATCGATCTGCCGCTGGTGCATCTCGTTCAGATCCCGCTCGATTCCTGCCACCGAGAACCAGTAGATGCACATTCCAGTGACGAAGCCCGGGATGCTGGCCGTGAGCAGGATAAGGATGAGGCTTTTGCGGTAAAAAGCGCCTCTCCGCGCATGGCTCCCGCCGACAAGCTTTTTCGCTCCAATTTGTAAGCGCTTTAACATTATTCATCAATCTCCTATCCTTGAGATGGCTCTTTTATTATAAGGAAGAACTCGGCAAGGTCACAGGACATTTTCAGACCTCTTATATACTTTCCCAGCTTGAATGTGATCGCTTAATGTTTAGAATTTATACGTTTCATGCCGCGCTTCTCTTTTCTTGCTCTTTATTTTCGCCTTCCTGCACCTTGCGTTCAATGGGACTTTTTTGCTCGGCTGCCAAACGCCGAAATACCGCCTGTTCACGGTTTTTGCAGCAGGCGGATAAGGGGTGGTGGTACGCTTTTGCGGGGCTGGGCTTTTCTTGCGGCGAAAGCTCGGGGCATGTTGAACAGCTTGGGGCATGTTGAACGGGGGCGCTGCATGCCACATAACCCTCCGGTTATCCGAAGGGCTCTCTGTATGATGGATTAAGGCTTGGGCGAAAGTGTCCTGCGGGCCGACTCCATCGGTCCATATCGGAAATAGCGCAGCCATACCGTGGCGAACATCAGCTGCAGCAAACTGAGGCCAGCCCAGACGCCCACAACCTGAAAGGCATCGAGTGTTCCTCCAAGCCCAAGCCCCCAGCCATAAAATAACCAGGCGCAGAGCAGATTCTGCCCGACATAGCAGCTAAGCGACATCCGTCCTACGTTCTCCAGATAAGTCCATATCCTTGCATGCGCAAACCGCTCCAGCCCATACCCTATCACTGCCAGGTAACCAATGGCTAGCAGCGGGGCAAACAGATAACGCAGCGGGATATCGAAGACGCCTCCGGGGACCAGCAGCAACAGGTTGAGCGGCAAGCCCAGGATCAAGCCGAGCCGCAGCATCCTCCGGCGTATCCGTTGCCCGGCATCCCCCGGGGAAAATGCCCCCGCCCGCATCATCAGAATCCCTGACAGGAACAGGCAGACATTGAGCGGCAGCGCAAACACCACCTCCAGCCGCAACTCAGGCAGGTGCGTCAGCCGGTACACGACCTGTTCCAGCCAAGTTCCCTGACTGTACAGGCTGACCACCGCACTCATATCGCCCATACTAAAGGATCCACCCGAGACAGCTGCGAAACCTAATACTGTGCTGATCAGCAGCACAATTGCAAGGTGGATTCCGCCGATCCAATATAGAGCCCGGCGCATCGACCGCTCTCCGGCTTTGACGAGATAAGCGACGATCACAGCTGCGGCGGCATAGCCCATCAGGATATCGTATTCCATGACGAGCAAGAAATGCAGGAAGCCTTCCAGCATCAGCAGTCCCGCCGTCCACAGGTACATCCCCGGCCACGGCCGCCCTTTGCGGAGCGCCTGCCGATACTTCATCTCCAGGCCGGCACCGAACATCATGGCCAGCAATCCCAGGAATTTGCCGTTCACCAGCGCCAGGAAGATCAGGCGGACGAAGGTATCCGGACTCTCCCACCATGCGTTGTTTGTAAAAGTGAACAAGTAATTGAGATCCCCCAAATACGCGAAAATCCAAATGTTCGTACCGAGCGTTCCCAGGATAGCGAATCCGCGAAGGACATCAAGCAGACGAATCCGGAGGGATGGCGAAGGCGGGGGCGCCGCAGGTCGGGATGGCGCGGGTGGGGATGCTGTTTCGGTCTGTGCTGACATAGGCAATGGCTGATAATAAGTTTTAGAAGACAAGTGAATAGCCCCTTTTATTTAATACAATGTATCACTTAAATTAGCACATCGTACTATAAAAGGCAATATGCTATACTTGAACCATGCCTAAAATAGTCGATCATGATCACCAACGTCAACGAGTGGTCGAAGCCGCGCTCCGGATCATCCGAAGTGACGGCATCGAAGGAGCCACCGTCCGTAAAATAGCTGCCGAAGCGGGCCTTTCAGTCGGCTCTATGCGCCATTATTTCAACAGCCAGCTGGAGCTGTTCTCGTGGGCGATGCATCTGTTCCTCGACCGGATCGAGACGCGCATCCGCAATACCAGCTTTGATGGCCCGCCGCTGGAGTCGATGGTCCTGCTGCTGCTCCAGTTCATGCCTGTCGATGAAGAACGCAGACTGGAGATGGAAGTCTGGCTCGCCTTCATGTCCAAAGCGACCGTGCACGCCGAGCTCCAGGAGCTCAGCGACAAGATGCATCGCGGGTTGTATGAGAGCGCGCAATACGTCATCCTCACCCTGATCGGCGAAGGATTGGCACGCGCCGATCTGGATGTTAAGCTCGAAGCCCAACGGCTGCACGCCCTTGTCGACGGTCTGTCGCTCCAGCATTTGCTGCAGCCCACCGCGCTGCCGCTGCCCCGGATCGAAGAGCTGCTCAGCCACCATCTTCACTGCCTTGGCAGCGGTAAGCTGCAGAGGTGACCCGCTGCATCCGATGCAAAGGGCATTGCCGCACCAAACATAAGAACTCCCCACAATGTCAGCTTGTGGGGAGAAATGGATGCGCTACTGCCCGGCGGATCGCCGACTCCGGCGCTGTAAGGGAAGAAAGGTGTGCTACAGCCCGGCGGACCGCCGACTCCGGCGCTGTAAGGGAAGTGCGCAAATACGAAGCAACCGCCGGGCTCCATTGCTGGACTCCGGCGGTTGCTCGCTTAATCAGTAAGCCAGTTCCTCCAGCGGCTTGGCGTTGCCGTACTGCGGCGCTGCTGCTCCTACGGGCGCCGCCCAATCGATGCTGTTGGCGATCACGCGCTGCACATCGAGATTATGATAGGTCGGGAACGTCTCATGGCCCGGACGGAAGTAGAAGATCTTTCCTTTACCGCGTGTCCAGCAGCAGCCGCTGCGGAAGATTTCGCCGCCTTCGAACCAGCTGGTGAAGATCAGTTCGTCCGGCTGCGGGATGTCGAAGTGCTCGCCGTACATCTCTTCCTTCGGCAGCTCGATATACTCGCCGATGCCGCGGACGATCGGATGGCCGGGCTTGACGACCCACAGCCGCTCCTTCTCGCCCTGGTCCCGCCATTTGAGATCGCAGGACGTGCCCATCAGCTTCTTGAAGATTTTCGAGAAATGTCCGGAATGCAGCACGATCAGCCCCATTCCTTGCAGTACCCGCTCGTATACACGCTGCACGATCTCCTCCTGCACCTCGCCGTGTGCGGTGTGACCCCACCACAGCAGCACATCCGTCTCCTGAAGGCGCTGCTCGGTCAACCCATGCTCTTCTTCATCCAATGTCGCGTACACCACCGTGTGATGCTCGGGCAGCGACGCGCCGATCGCCTTGTGGATCCCTTCGGGATAGACTTCCCGTACGACAGGATTTTTCATTTCATGCCGGTACTCGTTCCAGATCGTTACTCTGACTGGTTGGTTCAACTCGTTCAACCTCCTAGTTATTGTAAAATATAATCTGCCTCTCAAGGTCAGTCTTGCAGGTAGCCAGCTACACCCTGCTCCATCAGGTAGGACATCTCGGCCTCCAGAATCGTGTCTACGGCCAGCTCGCTCAACCGGACATCACGCCGCTGCACGATATAATCGACCAGATCGTCGATGTCGATATCCACTTCGCCGCTCGTCTTCGATGCGGCTTGCTCGATGTAGGCCTGCTCGTGCTTCAGCACGAGCCGGATATCCTCCGCCTTCTCGCTTGTACGATCTATAATATATTGCAGCAGCTCTTGCTCATCCACCGGTTTCTCGGCCTCCGGCCGCTTGCTCGTCATAGGTTCTACCTCCACGTAATCGTACTGACCGCCCTATTGTACACCCTATTACTCAGTGCTTCAAGAGTCGATTGCGTACCAACAAAAACAGCTCCCGAACCTCGCGCAAGGCGGATTCGGGAGCTGCTTGGGAAGCGCCGGCCAGGCTTAGAACGTCGCAGCCAGCTCCTGAGCTTTGTGAAGACCCTCGCCGATGATCGACTGGGCTTGCTCCGGCAGCTGATTGTGACCTTCCACGACCACGACCTCCGGATTGTCGATGCCGATGAAACCAAGAATCGTCCGCACGTAGTTCAGCGACATCTCCATGGCTGCCATCGGCTGCTCACTGTACACGCCGCCGCGAGCCTGGAGCAGCACGACTTTTTTGTCCTTCACCAGACCTACCGGCCCTTCGGCAGTATATTTGAACGTCTTGCCCGACTGGCAGAGATAGAACAAGTACGTTGTAAGCTGAGCAGGGATCGTGAAGTTCCAGAGCGGGAACGCCAGGACAATCTTATCCGCGCCCAGGAACTGGTCGAGGTACGTATTGGAGAGGTCGGCCGCTTTTTGCTCGGCAGGCGTGGTCTCGATGCCCTTCCCCAGCTTGAACAGCCCGTTCATCATATCATTATCGAAGTAAGGCAGATCGGCCTCGAACAGATTGAGCTCGGTAACGATATCATCCGGATGATTTGCTTTATAGGTGCTTAGGAACTGCTCGTACAACTGCACAGTGACCGATTGCTCGGCAGGTCTGTTGTTAGCTTTAATAAACAATACTTGTGCCATAAATGGGTTTCTCCTCCTGTATTCAATTCTCTTTTTATGTTAATTACTTATTTATAGTAACAAACAAAATATAAATTGTCCAGCACTTTCCCCTCTTGTCTGATTACAATATTCCCCAGCATTCGACATTCCTTTCTTCCTCGGCTGTGGCAAGTATGATACCATGGACTCATACAATATACCTGACTTCGGTCAGAATGCGCGCGAACCTCTTTCACCTAACTATCCCGTCATTGGAGCGGTGCTGACCATGGATTCCGCTATTCAGAACTATATCGTGCTCGTCTCGATATCCGGTGCCCTGCATGTCCTCATGGTCATCTACGCACTCAACGTCAAGACCAGCTTCTCGGGCATCCGCACCTTCGTCTGGATGGGCATCTTCAGCTGCATCTATACTTTTGGCTTCGCCTTCGAGCTGGCCAGCGACTCACTCGCTGAGGCGAAATTGTGGATCATCATCGAGTATCTGGGCA
Organism: Paenibacillus jepli; assembly: GCF_047238105.1. Taxonomy (NCBI): domain Bacteria; kingdom Bacillati; phylum Bacillota; class Bacilli; order Caryophanales; family Paenibacillaceae; genus Paenibacillus; species Paenibacillus jepli. Next base: position 3,928,792 of record NZ_JBDFMD010000001.1, on the reverse strand, counting down.
TGCCCTTCATCGCTCCATGCTGCCTGATGCTGGTCCTCCACTATGTTAATCTCGAACGCTACCTTACCCGCCGGGCCATCTGCGCGCTGTTCGCCATCCCGGTCACCACCAGCATCATGGTGGCAACCAATGATCTGCATCACCTCTTCTATCAAACTATCTACGTACGGGAGGACGCTCCTGCCGTACTCATCGATATCGTCATCGGCCAGTGGTACATCGTACACGGGAGCTTCACTTTTGCGTGTCTGCTGGCAGCCGGGCTGATCCTGATCCGTCACTGGAAGCGCACCTACCGGGTCCAGATGGCGACGATTCTTGTCACACTCTATGCGCCCATGCTGGGCTCATTTATTTATCTGCTCGGCTACACGCCTTTTCAGATGGATCCTGTACCGATTATTATGAGCTTCACTTCGGCCCTTTATATCTGGGCGATCCTCTCGACTGGCCTGCTGCGGGTGTCGCCGATCGCCCGGGAGAAGATCTTCGAGAATATGCGCGATGCCGTGCTGGTCCTCGATCAGGACGGCCGGATCGGCGATTTCAACCGTTCGGCCTCCCGCCTGCTGCCCGGACTGGGCGATACGGCGGTCGGACAATCCGTCGCTATCCTTACGATACCCGAGATCGAACAAGCGATGCTCGCACCGGATGACCCCTCTCGGCCGGCTGCCCAGGAAATCCGGATGGCGCTCCACGTCCAGGACCAGCTCCGCCACTATCAGGTGAGGATCTCTCCCTTGCCGGACCGGAGCGGGCAGCCGATTGGACACACGGTCGTCTTCATGGATGTCACTGAACAAATACTGCTCCATAACAAGCTGCAGCATATGGCGACGACCGACGGGCTTACCGGTCTCTACAATCGTACGCACTTTATGGAACTGGGGGCACGCAAGCTGGCGGAGTCTGTGAAGTCCAACTTGCCCTTTGCCGTTATCCTGCTGGATATCGATCACTTCAAGCAGATCAATGACGGGTATGGCCACGACACGGGCGACGCTGCCCTGCAGCATACCGCTGCCGTCTGCAGCTCGCTGCTGCGCAGCGGCGATCTGCTCGCCCGTTACGGCGGCGAAGAGTTCGTCCTGGCCATACCCGGCGCCGATGCTGAAGACGCCTTCATGCTGGCGGAGCGGCTGAGACGTGCCATCCAGAGCGCCCCGCTGGCTGTCCGGGGAGACAGCCTGACGATGACCGCCAGCTTTGGCGTCAGTGCTTATGGCGACGACGAGACCGGGCTGGCCGAGCTGATCCGGCAGGCGGACCAGGCGCTGTACGCTGCCAAACGGGGCGGGCGCAACCGGGTCAACGCCTACAGCCGGGCACAATCCGATTCTCTGCCGCCATCGCCAAGCAGTGAGCGCGACTGAAACAGGCCACTCGTCCATTTTGCGAACCTTCCTTGCGGCATGTACATATCTTCTTATTGACCTGCCAAAAGCAGTGTGAATTCGCCGTCCCACCCGGGACTGCTCAAATGGAGATGAGAATGTGCCGCTGACCAAAATTGATGTGCTGATCCCGGCGATCGAGAAGGATCTGGGAACCCTGCCCCATGTCATCGATAGTGTGCGCGCTATGGTGCATCACCCGATCAGTCAGTTTCTGATCGTCTCGCCGGACACGCCGCGAATGCGCAAGCTATGTGCCCGCAAACGCTGCACCTTCATAAATGAGACCGCCGTGCTGCCGATTACCAAGCGCGATATTCATTACCGCTCGGCCCGGTGGGAACGCTCAGGCTGGCTGTACCAGCAGCTGTTGAAGCTGGGCGCCGAGAAGTTCGTCACCGCCTCTCACTATCTGGTCATCGATGCCGACACCGTGCTCATCCGTCCTCACCGATTCCTAACGCCCGAAGGCAAGACCGTTTTCTATACGCGCAGCTGGAGTCAACCCGAATACTTCGTCACCTACCGCAAGCTGCTGGGGCGTTCCCCCGCCCGCGCCTCTTTTGTCACCCACTACATGCTCTTCGAGAAGACCATAGTAAAGCAGATGAAGCGCACGATCGAAGCCCGCCACGGGATGAGCTGGTTCCGGGCGATCCTTCATAGCATGGATCGCAAGAAACAGTTCGCCTTCTCCGAGTTCGAGACGTACGCCAACTATCACATCTCCTCCTACCCAGGCCGTCATTACCTGAAGCCGGCGCTAAACCGCAGCCTGCACATGGAACCCGCACAGCTGTCACCCGGCCGCATGCGGGAGCTGACGGCCCGCTACCGGTCGCTCTCGTTCCACAAGCGCAAGGTCTACAGCATCGGCTAGTAGATCGGACCTGAAATAAACGTTACTATGGTAGCTCCGAGGAGAGGGGGCTTACGATCGCTGTTGTCCCCAGATTTCTTGATTATTTTACCGCGCTAGCGCTAGAAGTCTGGGGACAAAGGCGAGCATTTTAACGCTTTCTGCAAGAAAGCGACTTCGGAAGCATAGGCTTTTCTCCAGCCTCCCTCTCCTCTCCATTCCTCATCGTTCGTTTATTTGTGGCTCCCTCTACTAGTTATCTCCGTGTAACTAAATGGACTTTCGGCGGTTCTCCAGCTGGCCTTACAGCGCGTCAGACCGGCGCTCGGCTGCACGTGCAACCTTTTATATCCCGAAACGTATGTAGCTGTATATACCGCAGGTGTCTAGAAGATTGGTGAAAAAGTGCCGGAAGTAGGGCGGAATTGTCCTGGAGAAGAGCGAAAGCTTTTCGCAGAAAAGCTAGCTTCGGAAGCATACACTGTTCCCGGAATTCACCCTCAACCAAAGGTTATGATTCAAGAATTCACCACGCTTCTAGCAAGCGCTATTTATACACACACTAATACACACACAAAGGAGGTTGCCGCCATGTGGGCATCCATCATCATAGGCGCGGTCATTGTCATCGGCATCATCTCGATCTACAATACGCTCATCGCTGCACGCAATAACGTGCAGGAGGCCTTCGCTGCCATCGACGTCTTCCTGGAGCAGCGCTTCGACGCATTGAGCAAGGCGGCGGAGGCTGTAGCCGCTTATACGGAGCACGAGAGGGAGACGATGAACAGTATCGTCTCGCTCCGCAATCAGGTGCAGCTCGCCCGCACGAGCGACGATAAAGTCCATGCCTATGCGGAGATGGAAGGACTGGCCGGCGGCTTGCGGGTGCAAGCCGAAGCTTATCCCCAACTGCAGGCGAGCGCCAATTATGTCCATCTGCAGAAGACGATCAACGATCTTGAAGAGAAGCTCTCCGCCAGCCGGAGAACGTTCAATGCGCGCGTCAACCGGTACAACACGCTGATCGAGACATTCCCGCTTAACTTGCTCGCCGCGATGATGAATTTCCGCCGCAAGGAACTGCTCGAGACCGCAGCCGCCAAAAAGCAGGATGTCGACCTGCGGTCCATCCTACGGGGCTAACCGATGTTTCCTGCCAAATCTGACGTCGCCCGGGCGCTGCAGAGCCGGCTTCCCGAACTCGAAGAGGCGCGAGCCGCCTATAAGCGCATCTTCCTGAACGGCATCGTCACGATCCTCGCTGCGGCGGCGGGGACGCTGATCGTATTCCTGAGCGGCATTCCCGAGGCGATCCTGGTCACGGCTGCAGTTGCGGTCATCGCAATCGTCGTCATGGTCGTCCGGATGAACCGCCGTTACCGCGAGTACCGGGACCGTTTCAAGCAGCAGATCGTGCGAGGCGTGGCGCGCGAGCTGGTCGCCGGATGCAGGCTGCCGGATGAGACACCCGATTACGAGTATGCCGTGCATTACGACCAATACAGCCGCATCAGTGACAATCATATCGACGGTTGCCTGCTGTTCGACGAGCGGATCGACCGTATAGAGGGAGAAGATCTAATCAAGGGCAAGCTGGGGCTGACCGACTTTGAGTTCTCGGAGCTGCACCTGAGGCGGGTCGAACGCAATACGGGCAGCAACGGGCATACGACAACTCGGCATGTGACAGTCTTCGAGGGCGTGCTGTTCGTCGCCGATTTTCACAAGTCGTTCCGCGGGGTTACGCTGCTGCTGGCTAATGGCTGGCTGGGGGCGGGCGGTTTCTTCAACAAACTGGGCAACAAGATGTCGGGTCTGTTCTCCAGACATAAGATGTATAATATCGACCTGGAGAATCCCGCCTTCAACCGCTATTTCGACACCAATACCTCCGATGAGGTGGAAGCGCGCTACCTTCTTTCTCCCAACTTCATGGAACGGATTCTGGGCTTCAAATCGTGGCATGACCAGAAGGTCGAGTTCGCCTTCGTAGGCTCGCGGATGTATGTCGCCATTTCGTCCAAGTCCGACTACTTCGAACCGACGGTGAGACAGTCCACGGAGCGCCAGATGGAGAGAGTATACGACGAACTGATCTTTTTCTTCTCGCTGATCGAGCACTTCGATCTCAATACGCGCATCTGGAGCAAATCCTGATCTGGGAAACCGCCGGCATCCCTCTTGCCCGGCGGTTTTTGTCTGCGCTCATGCAGCTTGCCGATGTCAGCTGCTGTCACCCATTTCGCCAAGATTAAAAAAAGTTCATGAAACTCTCCCTTTCTCTCGCAAAATCCGCTAGAATAGAGACATATACGCACTTTCCTGATTCTACCGGTTTCGACACCAGGCGCTTCCGCCTCGCCGCAGCGAAACATTTGGCGATTATTGGCGTCTAAACTCTTACCTGTACATAAGCACACATTAAGCAATTTCGAACGGAGGATTATGTATTTATGCGTGTAGCCTGGAAAAAAGTCGGACTGCTGATGCTGCTGTCGGTCATGGTCGCCGTGTTCCCCGCTATCGTCCAAGCGGCCGCCGGGCCGTCCATCGTCGTGGATGGCAAGAAGCTCGATCTCACTGGCGGCGCCCGGGTGGAGATCGTGGACGGCAATGTCATCATCCCGATCCGGATCGTCACCGAGAACCTCGGCTTCAAGGTCAATTGGGAAGCGCAGACCCGCAAGATCGATATCACGGACGGCAGCCGGACTGTCGGTCTGACTATCGGCAGCAAGACCGCCATCGTCAACGGAGTCGAGATGCAGCTGCTCGCTGCACCCGTGCTCAAGGACGGTGTTACCAGTGTGCCGCTGCGGTTCGTCAGCGAGCAGATGGGGATGAACGTCAGCTGGGATGACCAGACGAAGACAGCGACGGTCACCAGTCCCGAGCCACCTCCCGCGAGCGGGGGCGTAGTTGCTGTGGAGGACATCAGCCTGAATGGACGCCAGCTCAAGATCGCCGTCGGCGGCAAGGTCGAGCCGAACGTATTCGCCATGAAGTCACCCGACCGGATCGTTATCGATCTGCCGGGGACAAGCCTCTCGCGCGCCCTCGAGGACCGCGCTGGCCAGAAAGGCGTCGTCTCGGCGGCCAGTTCGGCGGAGATCGCAGGTGTGCGCTATGCCTTGTTCAGCAGCAATCCCTCGACGGTGCGCGTCGTTATCGACCTGAACATCGCCGCCACCTTTAACGTGCTGCGCGGCGATGCCGGCGAGGTGATCGTCGAGCTGTCCGGCGACGGACAGACGCCAGGGCCAGGCACCGAGACGCCGGGAGTTGGATTGCCGGGGGCCGATCCGCAGACGCCGCCGGTGGTCACGCCGGAGCCGCCACCGGTGGTCACACCGGAGCCGCCGCCCGTAACTTCCGGCAAGAAGCTCATCGTCATTGACGCCGGGCATGGCGGCAGCGACCCTGGAGCTATCGGCGCGGGCGGCAAGCGTGAGAAGGACTTTACGCTCGCAATCGCGTTGAAAGTGGAGGCTCTGCTCCTTCATGATCCGCACTTGGAAGCTGTACTTACCCGCTACGATGATACATTCATTGAACTGGGCAATCGCGGCACGATGGCCAATGAAGTGAATGCCGATGCGTTCGTGTCCATCCATGCCAACTCCGTCAATAATTCGCCATCAGCCAGCGGTACTGAGTCTTACCATCACTCGGATTCGGACAAAGCATTCACACAGATCATGCACAAGCATTTGCTCAATGCGACAGGCTTCAAGGATCGCGGTGTCAAGCAGGCCAATTTCAAGGTTCTCCGCGACGCCTCCATGGTCTCCGTGCTGCTGGAAGCAGGTTTCCTGTCGAATGCCGCTGAGGAAGCCAAGCTCTTCGACGAGGGGACGCAACAGCGGATCGCCCAGGCAATTGTGGATGGCCTGAAGGAATATTTCGGATTCATCTAGTATTTTAGCTCGGAAGTCCCGGTCAGAACCGGGTAACAGGCATGCCTTGTGCCCTCTGCTGCGGCGGAGGCGCAAGGCATGTTTTTGCTGCTACATGACTGTGAGACCAGGGGAGCGGAGGGAATAGCTATGACAGGCGACCAACAGATCAGCGACGCGCTCGCGCATACGATCGTGCAGGCAGCCAAAGAGGTCATCCGTCACGAAGTGAACTTCATACGGACGGATGGGGTCATCGCCGCCAGCACGGTCCCCGAGCGGGTCGGCATGCTCCATAGCGCAGCACTGGAGGCGCTGGCCACCGGACAGGTGTTGGAGGTAGGGCCCGAGTCGATGTATACCGGCGCTCGCCCCGGGATCAACTACCCCGTCGTACTGGACGGCAAGCGGTTGGGCGTCATCGGTATTACTGGCGATGTAGAGGAGTGCCGCCCTTTGGGATATCTGCTGACCAAGATCGCCGAAGTGATGATCCGGGAACAGTGGCTCTCCAGGGAGCGGCAAGGGGCCGACGAGTACCGCCATGCCGCAGTGCGCCGATTGTTGTTCGGCGAGAGCCAGGGAGAAGCGGAGCTCGGGGAGCTCCTGCGCCGGTATGGCCTGTCTGCCGGCGAACCGGCTTGTGTCTTGCTGCTGGCGCCGCACAGTGGCGCCGGGCGTACGGGGGAAGAGCTCATATCATGGATTCCGGGTCTGCTGGCGGCGGCGCGGACTCCGCTTTATGCGTATTTATTCCCCGACCGGTATGCGATCCTGGTGCCGCAGTCCGGCTATGAAGCGATGATCCTTCACCTCCGTGGTCTGGCGCAGCATCATCGCTTCCATGCCGGCGCAGGCAGTCTCCACGGCTGGGGTGAGCTGGCGCTGTCGTATCGGCACGCTCAGCTTGCTCTGCAGCAAGCCGCTGCTGGCGGCGGTCCGATCTGCGAATTCCGCTCGATGGGGCTGGAGATGCTCCTCTCCCAGCTGCCGCAGGAGCAGCGGCGAGACTATGCCAGACACCGGATCGGCATGTTGAGCGAAGCGGAACGGACGACGCTGCGCACGTATCAGGCGCACAGCATGTCGCTCAAGGATACGGCAGCGGCGCTGTTCCTGCACAAGAACACGCTGCAATACCGTCTGGATAAGATTCACCGCAAGAGCGGCCTTGATCCCCGCGACTATACGGATTCGGTTGAACTGTATATTGCGCTGCTGCTGGACGGAGTAGCACCTGAGCTGCCATAATAGCTAGCATTGACCGGCAACTTAATTGTTATGAATAACATATTTCAGGATGTTATTAGGTATATCAACCAATGCAACACGCTTCCATATCCGCTATAATGAAGGCATCTATACCCGGTAGCTTGGCGCTGCCCGGACGGGAGCCCTTGCCATCATCCGGTAGCTGCCCATACCGAGAGCCTTGCTTCTGCCTATCCACTCTCATCTATTCGGAAGAAGATCCCGTCCGCATCCAAGTGCGGGGTCGGGGGAGCGTGGCGAGGGAGCGTGGCGAGGGAGAGTGTGACGGTCGGACGACCAGAGCCGGGAGCAGCGCACAGAAAATTCCGTTTGCGTATGGGACGAGGGCGAAGCGGCTATTCAGCCTGAATACGGATTGAATGCGCTTACCTTTCCCGATAAGAGGAGGCTTAATGAGATGAAAGTTGTGATCGCCATCGATTCGTTCAAGGGAAGTATCTCGTCCTCTGAGGGCGGCGCTGCCATCGCCGCCGGGATCAAGACGGTCTACCGCGAAGCGGAGACCGTCATCCTGCCGCTCGCTGACGGCGGAGAAGGCACTGTAGAAGCGCTGGTCAGCGGCAGCGGGGGCGAGCTGCGCACCGTCTGCGCAACCGGCCCGCTCGGCGAGACCATACAAGCCGCATACGGCATCATGGGCGGCGGAGAGACCGCGGTCATCGAGGTAGCCGCTGCCTGCGGCTTGCCGCTGGTGAGCCGCGAGAGGCGCGATCCGTCGCAGACGACAACCTATGGTGTCGGCGAGCTGATCGCCGATGCAATCGGCGCCGGCTGCCGCTCGTTCGTCATCGGACTGGGGGGCAGTGCCACCAACGATGCCGGGATCGGCATGCTCCAGGCGCTGGGCTACCGTTTCTTGGATGATGCCGGCCGGGAGGTCGGCCAGGGCGGGGCGGCGCTTGCCCGGATCGCACGCATCGATGCCAGCGGCGTGCGACCTGAACTGGCGGCGTGCAGCTTCCGGGTCGCCTGCGATGTCGACAACCCGCTCTACGGTCCGGAGGGCGCCGCCTTCATCTTCGGGCCGCAGAAGGGCGCCGACACCGCGATGGTGGAGCAGCTCGACCAGGGGCTGCGCCACTTCGCCAAGGCAGCTGAGCGCTTCCTCGGCCGGGACATCGCTGCCATCCCGGGAGCTGGTGCTGCCGGCGGTCTGGGCGCCGCCCTCGTCGGCTTCCTGGGAGCTTCGCTGCTCTCCGGAGCTGAGCTCGTGCTGGAGAGCCTCGGAATCGAGGCGCAGCTGGCGGATGCCCAGCTCGTCATCACCGGCGAGGGTCGGCTCGACGGCCAGACTTCGCGCGGCAAGGCGCCGCTCGGGGTAGCCCGGCTCGCCAGCCGCCACGGCTTGCCGGTGATCGCGCTCGCGGGCAGCGTTGGCGCCGAGGCCCGGTCGCTCAACAGTCAGGGCGTGAGCGCCTTGTTCCCCATCCTGAGCGGACCGATGACGCTGGAGGAAGCGATGGATCCGGCAGCGACGGCGGCGCACCTGCGGGGGACAGCGGAGCAGCTGTTCCGCTTGCTGCAGGCGACCGGGGCGTTGCGTTAGCCGTGTCGTCCTTGTTGGTGACGGGATGAAGCAGCCCAAGGAAGGGCGGTATATGCCGGGCGTGAAGAAGATGCATCAGGAATCTGAGAATTCATCCAAGGGAGAGTACATTTTCGGCCATCTGTTTGGCGCGCGATTGGCGTTCTGGCGGGCTCTCCGCTCAAATGGTTCTGCCTCCCCCTGTTTATCAACCTGCAGGACGGTTTCAAAACCATCTTCGGCTGGGATGCTTCGTCAGAGCAGCGACAGGATTCCCATGTGGTGCAAATGATTGATCAAGCCTATGGCGCCGCTCGTTCGTTTGGCGGAGCTCTGCTTCTGCTGGATCGGTACTTCCTTTCCATTCCGGCACTGAAGCGTTTGGTGAAGGCAACCTCTCCGGCGAGAGCCGGATGCACATCGTGACCAAGGCCAAGATGAATGCCGTCGCTTACGAGCGTCCCGTCCGCAAATCCGGCCGGGGACGTCCGTCCAAGAAGGGGAACATGCTCAAGCTTGCCGAGTTGTTTCACACGCGGGAGGCGGAATTCGAATAATCATCGAACAGCGGTTGATACTACACATTTAGTAGATGGAAATAATAATCCAGTAGGCGATCCGAGGACAGCAAATTGCACACCGAACAATGGTGGATTTGACTTGTTTTTATATAGTCCACATATTTTTGGATTGGATGCAAAGAAATTCGCGGCAGGTGCAGACTGTGGTATTCCTTATGGTGACCTAATAAGTCCAGATATCACATATGGTTACGATGCTTGGATTGAAAGAGACGGAGATTGGAGGGTTGCTGGTTCTCATGATAAAGCACCTTCTCATGAATTTTATATCTATGATCGAGCCAGTGGAAACTATACAGAAATTTTCCAGCACCCCGCTCTACGAAAAGCAAATGGTGACGTACAATTTCTTGCATTAGCCCCCCCTTGGCCAAGCACTCATTTTGATATTAGTGGTTAAGTATTTTTATATGTGAAAAGAGATTATATTTATATGAGTGGAAGGTCACCACCTTCCACTCGCATCACAGTACACACACGTAACATAAAATGAAAGATACAAATACCCTCGCACTTCCAAAAAAGGAAGTTCCGAGGGTATTATTTTAAATGATTGATACATTTCTGAAAATGACATTTCAATGCAAATTGGCATTTGTCGATCTAAGGGTCAGCTAGATTCAATGACTTGTCTTATTGAATATCCTGCTTCTTCTCAATATACTATCTATTAACCATAATCCTATTGCTGCAATGAAAACAGCATACATAAAATAGTTGCCCATTAAAGTTTCATCGGCTTGAAAAAACCAATACGTAACAAGTCCTGCGAAAAAAAGATGTATGGTCAACCCCATTATATGGCGGATAAATGTTCCATTGATTTTGTGTATGATAATGTCCGAAATCATGGAACAAGGAACACCTATTAAGATGGAGTACCCTGCAGCATACATATAGATAAAGATAAATTCAGAGAGTTGAGGAGACTCATATCCAAATATCGTAAAGAGAAAGGAAAGAACCATCGAAGATATTAAAGCGGAAAGCATTTTCCTTCCAATTATATTTAGTATCTTCATAAGTTTCACCCCTTCGATCAAAAAGTTAATCTACACTAATTTAGGAACCCTTAATTAACTAACGACCGCTAATTAACAATATCACAGCTAAACGCGGCAAAGCCAGCCCCCTTCTCTTGACGAGAGGGGGCTGGCTTTTTGTCCTGGTCGATTTCGGACAGAGGTCGGCGACCCGTGCAAGCACCAAAATGGCGCTAACACAACCGCCCAACATCATCGCTCGACTCTTCTACAGTACGTATATCCCTGCCTTAACCGCCTCCCCAAGTCAATCCGCTTTAGGGACGCCAGATTTTGTACAGCGCATGCGTGCCCTTGTCTTCATAGCCCTGCTCAGCCAGACGAGTATAGAGGGCATGTGCTTGCGCCAGACCCGGTGTGTCCATGCCCATCTCGCGGGCCGACTCGAGAGCGATGCCCATGTCCTTGATGAAGTGCTTCACGTAGAAGCCCGGCTCGAAGTTGCCGTCGATGATCCGAGGGCCCAGATTGCTGAGCGACCAGCTGCCCGCAGCGCCGCTCTCGATGCTCGCCAGTACCGTCTTCGGATCGAGACCCGCCGATTCGGCATAAGCGAGCGCCTCGCAGACGCCGACCATACCGCTGGCAATCGCGATCTGATTGCACATCTTGGTATGCTGACCCGCGCCAGGCTTGCCCTGGAGGACGATGTTCTTGCCCATCAGCTGGAACAGCGGCAGCACTGCATCGTAATCCTGCTGCTCAGCGCCGACCATGATCGAGAGCGCTGCATTGCGGGCGCCGACATCGCCGCCCGAGACCGGCGCATCCAGTGCAGCCTGCCCCTTCGCCTTGGCCGCTTCATGGATCCGCTGGGCCAGCAGCGGGCTGGAGGTCGTCATATCGATCAGATATGCGCCTTCCTTGGCCTGCGCGATGATGCCGTCCTCGCCCAGATAGATCTCTTCGACGTCCTTGGGGAAGCCGACCATCGTGATGACAACGTCGCAGGCTGCCGCCAGTTTGCCCGGCGTGTCATGCCAGATGGCCCCTTCGTCGACGAGCGCCTGAGCCTTCTCCGCGGTGCGGGTATAGATATGGAGCTCATAGCCCGCTTTGGCGAGATGCCCCGCCATGCTCTTGCCCATCACGCCGATCCCGATAAAACCTACCTTCGTCTCCCCTGCTTGCAATGCCATGTATAATGCCTCCTCTGAATGTTGTTGTGCGACATGCTGCCTAAAGAGCGTGCAGTGCTCCTATCCCCTGCCCCAGAGCTCCGGCTCATCGCAGCGACAGCCGGTACTGCTTGGGCGACATCTCCACGAAACGCTGGAAAGCACGGTTCAGGTTGCGCTCGGAGTAGCCGACCATCTCGGCGATCTCCGCTACGCTGTAATCCGTCTCCTTAAGCAACATCTTGGCCTTCTCTACTTTAAACTTCATCAGATACTCGATAAACGAAATGCCCATCTCCCGTTTGAACAAGCGGCTGAGGTACGACGGGCTGACCTGCACCAGCTCGGCGCACTCCGACAGCGAATGCGAGGTCGCCGGCTGGCTGGCGATGAAGCTGCAGACGCGCTGGACGATCAGCTTGGACGAATGGTTGCGGATCTCGTCCACCACCTGCTGATAGAGCGGGAACAGGATGGTGCCGAACCAGTCGTGCACCTCTTGGGCGCTCTGGCATTCCTTGAGCTGATCGAACAGATTGTCCCCCAGCAGGCCGGCCAGCCCCGGACCTTTCTCCTCCAGTGACTGGACGATCGCCGACAGCAGCACCTGATAACACTGGAAAATAATATTGTAAGACTCCGATGCCCGCACTCGTGCCGAGAAATGCCGCAGCGCCTCCTCGGCCTGCGGCAGATCGCCGCTCCACAGGAACTCGACCATCTGTTCCTCGATCTCGCGCGGATACAGGAAGACCGGCTGACGCTCCGCCTGGATCATATCCTCATAGAAGAAAACCGTCTGATCGGCATGGAACAGCCGATGCTGCAGCGCCTGCTGGGCTTCCTTGTAGGAATCGTGCAGCTTCGCCAGCTGGACGGCACTGCCGATGCCAGTCGACACGGAGAAGGACAGATAACGCTGCAGCGCGTCGCGCAGCCGCTCCCCGTACCCGGCAACCAATTGGCGAATCTCCGGCATCGACCGCTCGGCCGGGAAGCGGAAGATGCCGATCGCTTCCCGGTCATCCTTGTCGACGATGAAACCCGTCACGTCCGGCAGCTGCCCGAGCAGCTCGGTCATCACATTCTTGACGGCAAACACGATGACCGGGCCTTCGCTGGGCAGGAACCGCTTCTCCTTCATCAGATTCTCCACCTTGGTGATGAGCACGACATAATGGCCCGTCAGCGGAATCCCCTGCTTGCGGCACTCGTCGTGCAGCGACTGCGAGCCTTTAATCCCGCCCGGACGAAGCAGCTGCAATAGCGTGCGCTCTCTTAGATCGGGCTGGACGCCGCGTACATAGCGATTAAGCGACTCCGTCTGCTCGTTCAGATAGCTCAGGCAGGAGCGGATATACTCGATCTCGTCGAGCTTCCCCGAATCCTCGCTGCCGCTCTTGCGCAGATGCTTGCCGTACTGCGTCAGCTGCTGGATCGGGTTGTAGACCATACGCGATACGAGCAAACTGAGGAGGATGCCGATCAAGAGGAAGATGGATACCGAGACAACGATCAGGACCCGGATCCAGCCGAGCTGATCGATCATCGCCTGCTTGGGAAGCATGGAGATATAAGTGCGGCCCTGCGCGGTCCTGGACCATGCGACCAACTGCTCTTCCTCGCCGCTGGTGATGAATTGGTTGGTCGTCCGATCATCCGCCACCGCAGCTTGGATTACCGGATCGGACAGCCGCGCGCCTGACATGCTGCCCCCCTCCGAATCCAGGATCATCCGGCCATTCCCGGATATGATCGCCAAGGACTGGCCGGAGATACCCGCCAGATAGCTGCCCAGTACCTCCTCGCGGATCTGCAGCAGCAGCACGCCCTGGGGCTCCTCGTTGCTCATGATCGGCAGCTTGCGCACATAGCTCAGATAGCCGCGCCGGCCCGAGTCGGGCAAGTACAACCAGCCCGCAAATCCCGGCATCTCCATCGCTTCCGTGATATCCGCCGCGCCATAATAATCATTCATGCGGGCCATGCCGTAGTGATGCGTCAGCGCCATCTGGGACTGCTCGTCATAGAAGATGATGTCCTGGATCAGGTTATTGGTGTTCTTGTACAGCAAGAACAGATCCAGCATGCCCAGCTGCCCGATGTAATCGGTCGGATAGTCGGTCATCGCCAGCGCCTCGCGCAGCTGGCTGGAGCTGGCGAGCTGGAGCGACATATGCTCGATGCCGGTGAACAGATTCTCCATCCGGTCCACCATCATCTGCAGCGACTCCTGATTATCCCGTTGGAACTGCGTGGTCAGCTCCCGCATGGAAAAGTGATAGTACGCGCTTCCGGCCAATACGAGCGGGAGCGTCACCGAGATACAGCCCAGCCATATGAGACGTTGCCAATAATTATGTGTCGGCAGCAGATTAGTCAGACGTGTCCTGATGCGTTTCCATAGCTGCTTCATCGCTTCTCCCCGCTTCCTCTCCCCCTAGTATAGCAAATCTCCGGACAGCGGGCGTAAGACTGATCCGTCCGTTTATTTCTATTCCTAACTACCAGGCCCCTCAGCCGGACTGAACCGGATGCACTCCCAGACCTCCAGACGCGGCAGCGTCAGGTAGACCGAATCGCCGCGGCGTTCAAGATCCAGTCCCGTCCCGCCGATCAGGCAGTCAGCCCTATATTCACTGTCCGTGCCCGGCAGCTTCAACTCGATCTCGATGTCGTGCAGCGGCAGCATCGTCGCCAGCGGCCGCCGGCCGGCGCCATTGACGAGATGCAGCAGCCAATCCTTATCCTTGCGGAATAAGGTGATCTGCAGCCCTTGGTAGGCGGTGACCCGAACCTGCCGCTCCTCGCCCAGCAGCGACACCACACTGTTCGAGAGCAGCTGATAATGCTCGCCGAGCTTATATTCATTGATGAGCCGGCTCAGCTGGAACGGGAAGTACAGCGTACTTCCCGCGCCGCGCGGCCGCCTGAGGGCCAGCGGCAGGTCGGAGTGCGGCACCGGCAGCGAAGCCCGCTCCGGCGGCGCGCCTACACTCTCCAGCGGCGAGAATGGCGGCACCAGGGTGGCCAGCACCTCGCTCTCATCATCCAGCGGCCGGCAGTAGGTGACGACGCCCCGATGCGCGATCAGCTCGGTCTCCTCCAGCCCCGACTGCAGCGGGTTCTCGCCCTGCGAAGTGGGCTCGAAACGCAGATAGGAGGCCAACAGCTCCTCGCTGGTGTAGCGTTCTTCGGCGATGCCGAGCAGCTCCGGCAGTCCTGCGGCTTCATCCGGCAGTCCGCCTTCGGCGATGACATGGCCCCCGCTCTGCACATATGCCTCCAGCCGCTTGGCAAACGCCTCCGTATACGCATACCCCTCCGGCACGATAATGACGCGATAGGCAGCCAGCCGCTCGGCAGTCGCCTGCTCCGGCAGCAGCACATCAAAGAGCAGCTGGCTGTTGATGAGCCCGTCTGCCCATCCTTCCGCCGACCGGTCAGCGTTCCAGAGCAGCGCGAGCTGCGAGGCAGGCTGCGCGCCATGCATGTAGCGCTCGACTTTGGCGGCATTGTGATTGAGCTCGCCGACAATGTTCAGGATCCGCTTGTCGGTGATCGTCTCCGGCACGCCCGTCAGCGAATGCCAGATCTGACCGCCATGAGCCGGGATCTGGGCCAGCCAGAACCGGTACTCCGCCGGCGGCAGACCGGTGTGCCGCCAGTCCATCCCCGGACACGAGTGGACGATGCCGAGCGGCGCCGGCCGCTCAGGGAGCGAACGCCCGAGCTTGATGCAGAGAGCCGGCTTCCAGAACTCGGGGATATGCGTATGGCCGAGCGACAGGACATCCTGCGGCTCGATGCAGAGCAGATCCGCCGTCTCTATACGCTCGTAGATATTGTCCCGGTACAGATTATAGTAGAGGATCATCGGTACTTCGGGCCGCGTCTCTTTAATCAGCTTGTACTTTCGCTCCATCGTGTCGCGGATGCAGCGCGAAGCGAAGTCGGGCTCCAGCTCCTTGCCCGTCTCCGGCAGCGGCTTGTTGTACATGGCCTCATACTTGCTCTGGCAACGGCGGCAGCGGCAGAACATATAGTGCGGCGCGTTGAAGAAGATGCCGTCGATATCATAATCGGCCAGCACCTCTCGCAGCACCGGCTCGGCCACATCCTCATTGCGATAACCGCTGTTCAAGCAGGTGTTCATGAGGAGCGACCAGGCGCCGGGCCGGCCCGCCCCGATGATCTCCGGCTCGCCATCCGCCTTGCGGACGAACCATTGCGGCCGCCGGAGGAACACCTGGTCCTCCGCCTTGCTGAAGTCGAAGCGCGCGATGAACCTCACGCCCTCTTCATGACAGGCCTCGATCACATCGCGCAGCAGATCGGTATGCTGCGGCAGATGCTCGTTCACGGTATGGTACGGCACCCGGGACGGGTACCAGGCGTAGATGCCGCCCACGTTGAACACCATCGCATTGGCGCCCATCCCCTTGATCTGGCGCGCCAACTGGCGCGGATCAATCTTGGCCGTATCCAGCACTTGCAGATTAGGCTGGATGATGCGGAGCGGCTCGTTCTGCCACGCCCCTTCCTTGCTTAAGTTTGTCGGCACGTTCTTCCCTCCATGCGGCAAGACGCCGTGCAGGCGGCCTCAAGTGGGCTGCCTGTTCTCCGGCGTCTTGCTGAATTTGATGCATCTTGGCATTAATTATTGATTGTGGAAGTTCTCGTATGCTTCCGCCATCGTCAGATACGCTTCCTTGATATCTGGCTGGTTGTTGATCATATCGACATGAGCCTCGAATTCTTCCATGGTGATTTGTCCCACAACAGCCTTCGTATACATGTTGTTAAACTCGCTTTCATACTTCGGCCAAGTGTTGATCCAAGCTTCTGTAGCCGTGTACGTGTTCGGGCTGATTTTGCCGATTTCGTCGAAATGTTCGACTTCTGCAATCTTCGCATCGTTGTAAGCTTTGTCGCCGGAGGCGCTGATTACTTTGCCGAATTTGTTGTATGTCAGCACACCTGCACCTTTACTGGTCGTGTTGACTTCCTTGATGCCTTGCTCCGTCAGGATCTTCTGACCGTCTTCTTCAGTATAGTGCACGCCTTCGATACCGTAATAGGCAAAATCGGATACTTCTTCGGAAGCCGTCAGTTCAAAATAGTCGAGCAGCCGTTTCACTTTCTCTTCCGGTACCTTCTTGGAGATATAGAAGCCGCCCGCTACGCCGGTTTCCAGAGCGACAGCATCGCCCGCCGGTCCCTTAAGATGCAGGTTGAGAATCTTGGCGTCTTCCTGACCGGACATGCGCATCGCATTCTCCCAGTCATGATCCCACCAGATCGGACGACCGTAGGATGCGGCGCGGTTCGTCTTGAACAGCTCCTCTGCCTGGGACTCCTTCATAACTGCGAACTCTTGGGACATCAGCCCTTGCTCATACAGGCTGCGGAACCATGCCGTCATCTCGATGCCCTGCGGGGTCAGACGCGGTGTGATCAGGCCGCCCTCTTCATTGTAGGTCGGGTCGAACAGACCGAAGCCGACTTGGAAGGACGAGAATGGATCGTTGACATACAACAGCCCTACCGTGTCCCGTCTGCCGTTGCCGTCCAGATCGGCGTCGACAATCTGTCTCAGCGCATCCTCATACTCCTCGAACGTCGTCGGAATCGGGATATCCAGCTGCTCCAGCCAGTCCTGGCGGATCTTGATGCCGCCGTCAATCCGGGAACGGGAGCGCGGCAAGCCATAGATGCGGCCATCGACACTCAGATATTTGAGCGCATCGTCTGCCAGGTTATCTCGCAGATTCGGGTACTCGCTCATGTCGCCCAGGAAATCTGTCAGATCCCAAAATGCGCCATTCTTGATCGCTCTCAGGAACGTCGGACGGTTATTGAATTGATACGCCACGACCTCGGGCAAGTCTCCGGAAGCAAGCAGCAAGTCCAGCTTGGCGTTCAAGTCGCCGGACGGCACCCACTCCACATCCAGCTTGGCGTTGGTCATACGCTCCCATTCGGACCAGAACTCATTGTTCATATCCGGAATTTCATTATACAAGCCCGCGAACATTTTGATCGATACCGGCTCTTGGTCACCCGTCTCTTGATTCTCTGTAGAAGCTCCTGTGTTGCCTGTGTTGCCTGGATTGCTTGGCGTGTTACTCGTCGTTCCTCCGCTGCATCCTGCGAGTAATGTTGCCGCCAGTGCAAATGATACGCCGGCGTGCATCCCCTTTTTCCATGTTAACATCGCTTGACACCCTTTCCATAAATAAATGACTAGCTTTCGTCAGCGGCGCTTGCCGCTCCCGTGACTTCATCTTATCGCTGCCTGGTCAGGCGGCCTACAGACAATCCATGCCCCGTGGCGCGAGAACAAAATCCGTCTCGACAAGAACTCCTCATGCCTTGCAGCGCCTGACTTTCTCCACATCCAGGTCAATTTTTGTCCTGACGTTTTATGTTGATATCCTTAACCTTTTACCGAACCCAACATGACACCTTTGGCAAAATGCTTCTGCAGGAACGGATACACCAGGAGGATGGGCAGCATCGATAGCACGATGGTTGCCATCCGGATCGTCTCCTGCGGTACGACCGCTTCGTCACTGGAGCCGGCCTGGGCGACCGCCCCGGAATTGCCGTCGATGACGAGTGTTTTGACGAATAGCTGCAGCGTCCACTTGCTCGAATCCGACAGATAGATCAAAGCGTTAAAGAACGTATTCCAATGCATAACCGCAAAGAACAGCGTAAACGTGGCGATCGCCGGCTTCGACAGCGGGATGACGATCCGCAGGAACACGCCCATATCGGAGGCCCCGTCGATCTTCGCCGCCTGCTCCAGTTCGCCCGGAAGCGAATCCAGGAAGCTCTTGATGACGATCAGGCTCCACGCATTGGTCAGCGAGGTCCAGATCAGCGCCCAATAGGAGTTCAGCAGTCCCAGCTCTCTCACCAGAAGGTAATTCGGTACGATACCTGCACTGAACACGAGCGTGAAGATGACCATGCCCATGATCGTCTTATAGCCGGGCATTGTTCGCTTGGTCAGGCCGTACGCCATCGTGAAGGACACAACAATATTGAGAATCGTCCCAAACACAGTAATGTAGAGCGTGCTGTACAACGCATTCAAGAAGCTGTTGGTCGAGAGGATATACCTGTACGATTCCAGCGACCAGCTGTCAGGAAACAGATAAAACTTGAGCGGTACATACGTCTTGGGATCGGTAAACGACACGCTGAAGACGTAGAAAAACGGGAAGATGCAAACCAGGGAGATGAGTGCGATCAAGGTGTAGTTCACCCAGTCGAACAGGGTCAGCCCCTTTTTTTGTACAAAGCTCATCGGCCGAAGCCTCCTTGTTCGATTTTAATAAATGCCCTCGTATCCCATTCGTTTGACAACCGTATTGGCAATGACGATCAGGACCAATCCCACCAGCCCCTTGAAGAGCCCGACCGCAACCCCGATACTGATCTGCCCATTGAGGATGCCGAAGGTATAAGCATACGTATCAAATACTTCGGCCACGGACATCACCAGCGGATTCATCATCAGCAAGATCTGCTCGAAGCCGGTATCCATCATGTTGCCCAGTCTCAGCACGAGCAGAATGACAATCGTCGGACGAATCGCCGGCAGTGTGACGTGCCAGATCTGGCGGAATCGCGACGCTCCGTCGACTACCGCCGCTTCGTACCGCGAAGGATCGACGCCGGCCATGGCTGCCAGGAAGATAATCGTGCCCCATCCGGCTTCCTTCCACATCACCTGCGCGGTGATCAGGCCCCAGAAGTAATTGGGATTGGACAGGAACGAGATCGTATTGCCCCCCGACTCGGCGATCAGCTTGTTGACGATCCCGATATCGGCCGACAGGACGAAGAAGGTCATACTCGCCACGACGACCCAGGACAGGAAGTGCGGCAGGTACACGATCGACTGGTTGAAGCGCTTGAACGCCTCGTGCCGGATCTCATTGAGCATCAACGCCAGCAAGATCGGCACGGGAAAGTGGAAGACCAGCCCGATCAGATTAATCATAAAGGTATTGCGAAGCATAATATAAAACTTGGGATCGTTGAATAAGTCCTGGAAGTGGGCAAATCCGACCCATTCACTTCCGGCAAATCCCATATACGGATTATAATTCATCAGGGACAACAGCAGCCCCCACATCGGCACGAATTTGAACAGGATAAAGAAGATGACGCCAGGCAGAATAAGCATGTAAATGGTCTTATGCTGCTTGATGCGCGTCCATAGCCCGGTATGGGTCCGGACCGGACCGCCGGACGGTTTCACTGCGCTTGGTACCGCTTTTGCAGAATTCATGTATGATGCTCCCCGCTAGTTGTGACATCTGCTCGGCCGATCCGGATCGCCTCATAGCGTCCCTCGCAGCCGATCTCCAGCACGGCGCCGGCCTTGGTATGCTGCAGCGGCACCTGTGCTCCGGTTCGCAGTGAGTAGGCAGTGGCCTGCGGCGGAATGCCCTGCAGGGAAAACCGCATCGGCGCGATCGGCAGCGCTTCGGTATAGGTCGTGCCGTTGAAGCCGGAGAGATTGACGAGCTGCAGCAGCAGATCCGCTCCGTCCGGTGAATCGCCAATCCGATGGACAAACGTCTCCACGACCGATGGCGCATCGGTATCCAGGGCAAGCCGGCCTTCCAGCAGCTGCTCGAGCACGTCGGTGACCGCGTACTTGTGATCTTCATAGCCATGTCTATAGTACATTGCCCCCGGCGTAAAAGCATAGTTCGCCGCGCAGCCCTTGCCCGGTCCGCCACGGATCAGACCGAGCCCGTAACGCCCGCTGCATTGATGACCGTATGCCCGCTCTGGCGGGCCGAATGTCGCGGCTTCGATGTAAGGCAACAGCTGCTCTGCCGCTTGGTCTTCATACTGCAGCACTGCGAACTTGTCGCTGCCGATGATCCAGCCTCTGCCCTCCAGGCTGCGGAACCGTCCGGTATCCGAGGTATCAAAGTACGAGGCTGTCACATCCGTCTCGATACCTGTGCATACCGCACCGAACAGACGCTTCAGCGTTGCGGCATCTGCGGTCAGGGCCAGGCCTGTCCCGATCAGATGAACACCTGCCTGTCGAAGCGAATCCACCGCATCCGCCTGATCCTGCTCCAGCCGATGCACGCCGGGCAGGATCACCGCTTTGGACCGCTCTAGCTGCTCCAGCTGCGGGACGAGCCGCTCTTGGGTCACAACCGCAAAGGGGATATGCCGCTCCTTCAGCATCTTGAACACACCCAGATATTCATCGCGGGCCGGTCCATGGTCCGGCTTGATCAGCGTGACGTCATAGACAGGCTGCAGCCGGTCAAAGACCTCCTGGTGCCGATGCTGGAAGCGGAAGACCTCCTGCGCCGAAGCAAAATTGGCCCGGTCCGGGTAGCCTTCGAAGACGCCGATGATGCAGAAATCAAGGTTCGAGCCATTCGCCAGATTCTCGTACAGCCGGACCTCATTCTCATGCCGGGATACGCCTGTGAACCGGTAGTTGAGATCAATAGCATTGATGCTGCAATTGCTGGCCCACTTATCTCGATAACTCCCTTCCACGGAAGCCACATTCTCTGAAGCGGAGTACAGCCAGAGCGGATAAGGACGACTAAGCGCGGTATTCGACTCTTTGCGTACCAAATCCACTTTATGGGGATGATACGTACAGATGGCGACATCCGGCCGCTTGGCCTTTACCATATCATGGATGCGTTCGAGCACCTCGCGGGCAGTGAACTCCTGAAACTTTTTGTACGTGGCATGCAGTGGATGATCCGCGCCCTCATACGTTGTCAGATCCTCGCCGCTATAGTCATGGAAACGCCTTCTGCAGTTCTCACAATAGCACGGACCATAAAAGTTGCCGCTGTAGTCCCAATGCTGATAACCGAACATATTGAAGAAAATTCCATCTACCGCATAATTCGAAATGACTTCTTCAATCATCCGCAGCGACAGCTCCTGCTGGTACTCGCTATTCAGACAGGTATGCACGATCCCGTGATAGTTGACCTCCCGGCCGTCCCGCGTCCGGTAGAACCACTCGGGATGCTTCTCAAAGAGACTCTCGTGCGCCTTGCTGAAGTCGAAGCGAGCGATGAAGCGCATCCCTTGCTGATGAGCCTTCTCCACCGCCTCGCCCAGCAGGTCTTTTTTGAGATAAGGCGTTTTATATTGAAACGCCAGCTTGGTTGGGTAGAATGCAAACATCCCCCCGGCATTCATCATTAACGTGTTGGCTTCGTACTTCTTCAGCTCTTTCATAAGGAGATCGACATCCAGATCGGCATCGATCTCGCGCAGGTTATTTTGTATCATGCGCAGTCTGTGTTCCGTCCACCAAGTCACACCGCATCCTCCTCTGCCATTCGTTGCACTCATTATATAAGTCCTGCGGCAGGCATCCCACAGACAGTTTTTGCATCGCCTATAGTGCAAGTTATGACCCTTTGACATCATTCGCGAGCCCTTGCATTGCCCGGGAAATAACAGGCTGACGCGTGGCGTTGTCTATTCAGACAATATTCCACTGCATAAGATGTCCGAATCCAGGCAAGTCCCATGACACGAGATGCGCTCTAAAAAAAGGATGAGGCGAAGAGGAAATGCGCGGATCTGGCGATGCAACGGTTTGGCAATTCGTCGGATTTGTGACATATTAAAGGGTATGGGTCAAAGATCGAGCGGCTAGGTTAATAATGTATGTAACATGAGGGAATCCAAAAAGTCAGGAAGATTAATCGCTACCTTAAATGGAGGAGATAGATATGTTAAGCGCAAGCCCATTTATCGTCGTACCGAGCGTTAGAGACGCGCTGGATTATTATCAGCCGATGTTCGGCGGGGAGATCAAGATTCTGAACGAGAATGAAGGGACCATCTTCCATGCGGAGCTCCATCTGGGCAGCAGTCTGCTCCACTTCGCCCACGATTACGGCCGCATCCCCAAGGGCGAGAATGTCCGGGTCATCATGCAGTTCGATAATGAAGAAGAGATCAAACATGTTTTCGAGCTGCTGGCCAAGGAAGGCTCCATCTTCGTGCCGCTGGAAGATACCTTCTTCGGAGCGCTGCACGGGGAAGTGATCGACGCTCAGCATGGTATCTGCTGGGTCTTGAATCACTTCCGTTCTTAAATGTGGGAGGAACTTCCATTTTAAAACGGGAAGCTGAGGGAATAAAAAGTGCGTTGCAGTGCAGTGTGGGCGGCCGGTTCCGGTGCTCTAAGGAACAAAAAGTGCGCTGCAGCTCAGCGGCCGGCCGGTTCCCGCGCTCTAAGGAACAAAAAGTGCGCTGCAGCTCAGCGGACGGCCGGTTCCGGCGCTCTAAGGAACAAAAAGTGCGTTGCAGCTCAGTGGACGGCCTGTTCCCGCGCTCTAAGGAACAAAAAGTGCGTTCCAGCTCAGCGGACGGCCAATTCCCGCGCTCTAAGGAACAAAAAGTGCGTTCCAGCTCAGCGGACGGCCGGTTCCCGCGCTCTAAGGAACAAAAAGTGCGTTGCAGCTCAGTGGACGACCGGTTCCTGGTTATGCTCATCAGTTATAGCCTGACTCCCAAGAATCATACGCTAGAATTGAAAAAAATAGGCTCCTTCCTCCGCCGATGCGGCGAGGGATGGAGCCTATTGCTTTACTTGGTGAAAACAGCACCGTGACGCACACCTGCGGGGAGCCTCACTTCGGCGGTGATTTCCTGCCAGGTCCTCAGATCGCTCGAGCGATAAGCACTGTAGAAACGTTCGTGGAAGCCGTCGACCAGCATGATCCACTCCCGGCTGCCGCCCTTCTCTGCAGTGTACAGCGTTGGACCTTCGGTCAGCGGCGCCGTCAGCAACTCCGACAAGTCCTGCATCTCCGGTCGGTCGCTGCCGTCCTTGGCGAAGGTGCAGGAGCGCATCGCTTTGTAATCGGTGCCCGGCTCGTTGACGCCGCGCTCATCCTTGAAGAGCATATAAGAGACATCGCCTATATCCGTGACGCAGGCGTCGATGACATTGTAGCCCGGGTCAAAAAACAGTGCCGCCTCAGAGAACCGCTCAAAGTCCGGGGTCGTCACCGACCAGATCCGGTGATTGCGCGGGCCTTCGCCGACGGTCGAGGACCAGATGATCCGGTAAGCTTCCGCACCCCCGTCATAGAAAATCTCCGGCGCCCATGTATTCTGCGTCTGCGGCAGATGCTCCATAAGCGGAATCAGCTTGGCGTCCTGCCAGTCCAGCAGATCGCGGGAGCGTGCATACCCGATACTCCGGCTGTTCCAGCCGTCCGTCCACACCAGATGATAATACCCGTCAAGACTGCGTATAATAAACGGATCCCGGATTTGACCCGTGCCCAGGGTAGAGGCAAACACCGGCTCACCTTCATTCCACTCCTGCCAATCATACCCGTCCTCGCTCTCTGCCAGGTAGAGGCTCTCATCCTCTGTCTTGAAATAACTAAATCCCAGCATCTGCATCATCCTTCTTCCGTTAGTGTCACCTGAGTAGATTGTAGCATAATCCGCGTCTCCCTTGTCCGCTGCTTGTGTTAACCGAACCGGACATGTACAATAGAAAATATAGTAGCTCACAAAACGATTGGTTATCATATATCACTGCGTTCCCCAAGAATGCGTACTTAAGGAGGCTATTCTTACCGATGAGTATATCCGATACTATCCCATTATCCCTGCTGGACCTGGCCCCGATCACCCAAGGCAGTACGGCAACGGAGGCGTTCGAGCACACGCTTGATCTGGCCCGTCACGCCGAGGACTGGGGCTACCACCGCTACTGGCTGGCCGAGCATCACAATATGCCGGGCATCGCCAGCTCGGCCACCTCGGTCGCCATCGGCTATGTCGCCGCCGGGACCAAGCGGATCCGCGTCGGCTCCGGCGGCATCATGCTGCCCAACCACGCGCCGCTTATGATCGCCGAGCAGTTCGGGACGCTTGAGTCGATGTATCCCGGACGCATCGATCTCGGGCTGGGCCGCGCGCCAGGCTCCGATCAGCCCGCCGCCCGCGCGATCCGGCGCGGCCTGACGAGCGGAGGGCACGACTTCCCCGAGCTGCTCAGCGAGCTCCGCGCCTATCTGGATCCCACCAGAGAAGGCCGGGCTCCCGGTGTGAGGGCGGTCCCTGGCGAAGGGCTGGACATCCCGATCTGGCTGCTCGGCTCCAGCGGCTTCAGTGCCCAGTTGGCGGGACAGCTGGGACTGCCATTTGCCTTTGCCAGCCACTTCGCGCCGGATTATCTGCTGCCTGCACTCGACCTGTACCGCAGCAACTTCACGCCATCGGGCGCCTTGGAGCAGCCTCGCGCCATGGTCGGCGTCAATATCATCGTCGCGGAGACGGATGCCCAGGCCCGCTACCTGGCGACCTCGCAGGAGCAGCAGTTCCTCAATCTGATCCGCGGCGGCACCAGCCCGCTGCTGCCGCCCGTGGACGATATGGATGCGCTCTGGAGCGCCCAGGAGAAGGCGCTGGTGCGCGGCAAATTCGGCTACTCCATCGCCGGCAGTCCAGACACCGTCGCCACCCGCCTGCGGGCCATCCTGAAGGAGACGTCGGCGGACGAGATCATCGCCACCGCGCAGATCTACGACCAACAGGCGCGCCTGCGGTCGTTTGAGATGCTGATGGACATTTGGAAGGCGCTATAATCGTTTGTATCCGCACACCACACGCGAAACGTCGCGTGTGGTGTTTTGTTGCGGGGAGCGCCCCGTTGTCGCCCAAACTATGGCGCGCCGCTGTAGTTCTAGAAACTATACTTGGAGCACCCGAACTCGTTAAACCTGCCGCCAAAGCTCCTGACATAAGCCTCCCTGCACAGCGAAAAGCCTGACGCAATATCCGTCAGGCTCAGACTGTTGAGTAACATACCAAGGCAGGAGCGCTCTTTGCGTGGAATAGCGGCACAAAAGGTCGTTGCTCTTCACCTATCGGCGGTTTCGCGGCTGCAGCGGCACAAAAGGTCGTTGCTGCTAACCGCAACCATGTGTTAAGCGCACCCTGCACCCTGCGCCTTGCACCAGCGTTCACGCCAGACTGCGCCACCAAGCCGACCTCGGATACGCGGAGGAGCCGAGCGGCACCGGCTCGCCCAGTGCCGGGGTCGCAACCTTTGCATCAGCCGTCTCTGCCGCCCGGGTTGCCCGTTCGACAGGATCATTCCAGCTGTGCATCGCCAGCGTAAAGGCGCCCCAATGGATCGGCACCATCAGGCGACCGCCTACATCGAGATGCGCCCGTACCGTCTGTTCCGGGCTCATATGCACGCCAGACCAGCGTTCATCGTACTGCCCGCACTCCATGAGCGTCAGATCAAAGGGACCATAGCGCTCGCCAATCTCCTGGAAGTGTCCGCCATAGCCGCTGTCGCCGCTAAAGAACACCTTATGCTCCGCACCTTCGATCACCCAGGAGCCCCACAGGGTCGTATCGCGTCCGACCAGGCCACGGCCCGAGAAGTGACGCGCCGGCGTACAGGCAAGCCGGAGTCCCTCATAGGTCGTCTCCTGCCACCAGTCCAGCTCTTCGATCCGCTCCGCGGGCACGCCCCACCGTTCCAGGTGACTGCCCACACCGAGCGGTACGAAGAAGCGCTTGACCTTATCCTTCAGCTGGCGAATCGTCCCGTAATCGAGATGATCGTAATGATCATGCGAGATCAGGACGACATCCACATCATCCAGCTGCTCCGCCTGCAGAGGCGGCTGCTTGCTGTAGCGCTTCCCGCCCACAGCAGGTACGGGGGATGGCGCGCTGCCGAGCATCGGGTCCAGCAGCATGCGCAGTCCCTCCATCTCCAGCAGCACAGCGGAGTGCCCCAGCCAGACGGCGCGCGGCTGCCCGATGCCCTTGTCCGGGTCGAGGACCACCGGCTGGACCGGCAACGGCGTGGCCGGCCGCTGATTGGGCACCCCCCGCACATAATCGCGCAGCAGCGTCTTCATGGTCTCCCAGTTCATCCCCATGGTCGTGGGGATCAGATTGACGAACTTGCCCATGCCATACGCCGGCGATTGCCGATAGAGCAGCGTCTGCTCTTTATCCCGTTTGCCGCCAAAAACCGGATGGCAAGCAACGAACCCAAACACGCCAAGTGCACCCGCTGCCACCAATGACAGTATAATTCCTACTCCCATACCTCTCCCGCCTTCTTTTCTTTAGGATATCTTTAACGATAACCCTTCCGCGCGGGCATTTCAACTTTTCTGCCTGGACACGCCTTGCAGCTGCTATCCGCGCCCTCCGCCCTGCACGCTCGCCCAACGGTCCAGCTCATTGGTGCAGACCAGCACCTCCGGCCAGTCCCGGGCGTACCGGCGCATCACCGCCTCCTCATCGATGGTCCAGGCGATCAGTTGGACCTCCTCGCGCTCGCAAGCCCGGACGAAGGCGTCTGTGATAAACGGATGGCCGATCGACAGGTAGCGGACCCGGTACTGCTTCATCCATGGGAAGAACGCGGGCGAGACGCTGCTGTTGATGATGCCCAGCCGGATCCGCTCCGAGAGCTCCCGCAGCCGCTGGATGGCATAGTGGTCAAAGGACGTAATGAATACTTCGTCATACAACTCATGCTGGCGGATAACGTCCAGCACCGCCTGTTCCAGTCCGGGATGACGATCGCCCGCCTGCTTCAGCTCGATATCTACCTGGATCCTGCCCTTCGCCAGCAGCAACGCCTCCTCCAGTGTCGGCACCCGCTCGCCGCCGGGAAGATGCAGGCGCTGCAGCTCTTCGCATGTATAATCTGCGACCCGGCCGCTGCCGTCCGTCATCCGGTCGACCGTCTCGTCATGCATCACCATCGGGATGCCATCCTTGCTTAGGTGGACGTCGATCTCCAGATACGCAAAGCCTTTATCGATCGCCGACTGAAACGACATCAGGGAATTCTCCGCGTGCTTGCCCGGGTCGCCCCGGTGCGCCATACCGTAGATTGTCACCGCTATCCCTCCTTCTGTTCTGTTATACTGCAGAACGTCGATATGGCCTCCACCACACCTTCCCCGTAACTGCCGCTGCACACGTAATCGGCCTGATCCTTGAGCAGCGGATGGCTGTTGCCGACGGCTACGCCGATCCCCGCATGCTCCAGCATATCCAGGTCATTGAGCTGATTGCCGATCGCCATCACCTGTCCGGGCTCCAGTTCCAGCTCCTCCAGCACCCGGGCCAACGCCTTGCCCTTGCTATGCCCGCCCGGGATGATCTCCAGGTAGTGATGCTCCGACTGGACGGCGTCATAGCGTCCGCCGAGCATGCCCGTTACTGGCTCCCACAGCGTGCTGGCGAGCACCAGATCGCCGATGAGGATCACCTTCAGCACCCGTCCCGAGCGCCAATCCTCGGCTGCATCCACCAGCTCGCAAGCGACCCGCTCCTTCGCTTCGAATGCCTCGACCTCGGCCGTCCGCCTCAGCGTCCGCACCCGCTCATCCTCGAACAGCAGCACGGTCAATCCCCGACGGTCCGCCTCCTCCAGCATCGGCGCCAGCTCCTCCAGCCCGATCGTATCCCGGGCCAGCAGCCGGTCGCCCTGGGCGATCACCGAGCCGTTGCATAGGATGTAGGGCGCTGTCAGACTCAGCTGCCGGACGATCCGGCGCGCGGTCAGCTGCGGCCGCCCGGTAGCGACCGTGAACAGGCCGCCGCCGCTTACATAGTTCCGGATCGTATGCGCTACTTGCTCCGAAAGCTCATTCTGGGCGGACAACAAGGTCCCGTCCACATCGCATACGATTAATTTGATATCTTTCACAGATTACCTTCCTTTCCCGAGCGCTGTCACGCACACGCTCCTGCCGCTCTTACTGAGCGCTATACCGGTCATAAGCCGCCTGATGGATACGCATATACTCGTCTAGCCCCATGCTCTCCACCTGCTGGACGTAAGCGTCCCACTCGCTGAACGATTTGGAACCGTTGATGAACTGAGCTTCCGTCTCCGTGATGAAGGTCTGCAGATCGCTGCCGACCGAGCTCAAGAATTCTGTTTCTTCCTCGGTGTAGTTGAAGGAATACCATTGCTCCTCCAGCGCATGCGGTGCCGCCTTCTCTCCTGTTGCGACCGCCTCCGGCAGCGTCTCCGAGCCTTTGAAATATTTCTCCTGCACATACCCCGGATAACTGCCGCCCAGCCAGGTGACATACTTGGTCAGCGCCTGGTCCATGCTGAGACCGTCCGGGTTGCTTGTGATCTCGTCGATGAACTCCAGCGTACCGTCTTCGGCGACGTTGTAGCTCACGCCTTCCAGACCCATGAAGTAGAAGGTCGCGCCCTCATCGCCGTAGAAATGATCGATCCAGCGGATCGTCGCCTCCGGATGCTCGTTCTTGTCCGTGATGACAAAGGCGCCAGGCCACACCATCGGCAGCTTGATGTGGCTGTACAGCTGGTCGCCGTGCGGACCCTGGAGCGCCCCGAGCCCAACATAATTTTCGCCATTGAACTGCGTCTTCGGATTCGGATTGATCGTCGCGCCCAGGCGCTCCTCGCCGCCCTTCGCATAGAGCTGGCTGCCATCCTGGGTGAAGATATCCTTGTCGATCAGTCCTTCCGCATACAGCTTGTTCACATACTCCAGCACCTCGCGGAACCGGTCGTCCGTGCGGTAGAAGCGCAAGCCCCCGCTATCCGGATCGGCGTCGACATATTTGTGGCCGAGACCGCGGTTGCCGAGTCCCCACGCACCCATGATCTGCTCGATAAACGGGTAAATGCCTGTGCCGCTGTACGGGATCTCGTCCGCTTGGCCATTGCCGTTGAGATCCGTCGCCTTGACGGCCTTCAGATATTCGTAGAGCTCGTCCGTCGTCACCGGCTCCTCCATCCCCAGCTGATCCAGCCAATCCTGCTTCACCCACAGCGGCGTCCCGATCAGCATCGGCAGGAAATCCGGCCTGTAGAAGGTAGGAAACGAGTAAATATTGCCGTCCGGCATCGTCAGCGCTCTTCTCAGATCGGGGTATTCCTCCATCAGCTTGCTGAAGTTCGGCGCATGCTTCTCGATCAGATCGTTCAGCGGGAGGAACACGCCCTGGGCGCCGTACCGCATCAGATCGGCGGCCGGGACGCGGGCCGAGTAGAAGCCGTCGGGATAATCGCCGTTGGCAAGCGCCAAATTGCGCCGTTCGGTGAGCGATTCGAAGGGTACCAGATTGAAGTTGACGTCGATGCCGGACTGCTTGGCATACTCGCTCCAGACTAGCGTCTCTTCGAAGTTGCTGCCGTTGGTGGCCGCCTTGCCCGTGAAGAATGTCAGCTCAAGCGGCTCATTAACGATCGGCATCCCCGTCGGATTGAACGCTGCCGGCGCACTGCTCTCCCCATTGTTACTGCCTGCATTGCCAGTGCCATTGCCGCTTGCATTGCTGTTGGCTCCCTGGCTGCAGCCTGCCATCAGCGATACGGCCAATACCGTCGTTGCCGCTCTGGCGGCCCATCTTTTCTTGGTTCGGTTCATTGTTACTACCTCCTATAAATGGTTGTTGGTAAGGTGGTATAATACGCTATTGTTGCTTGACAGCTATGCAGGAGCGAAGGGAAGAGGGTGGCTGGAGAAGCGAAGCGCTCGCCTTTGTTCCCGGATTTCCACCGTATCCCCTTCTAATCAGGAAATCTGGGAACAACAGCGATCGGAAGTCCCCTCTCTCCTGCAGCGGTCTCTCGCATAACATGTCTGGCACTTTGAGTATTGGGCTGCTTAACCAGCTATCCCTTTATAGCCCCAATCATGACGCCCTTGGCAAAATACTTCTGCAAGAATGGATACAGCATCAGAATCGGCAGATTCGCCACGATGACCATCGCATATTTGACCGCCTCCCTGTCCAGAATATTCTGCGCATTGGTATTGTCGCCGACATTAACCATCTCCTCCATCTGATCCTGGATCAGAATCTCCCGCAGGAACAGCTGCAGCGGATACAGCTCCCGGTCGGTGAGGTAGATCAGCGCATTGAAGAACGCATTCCAGTGGCCGACGCTGTAGAACAGCACCATCACGGCCAGGATCGGCGCCGACAGCGGCAGCACGATGCGGGTGAGGATCTGCAGGTTGCGGCAGCCGTCGATCTGGGCCGCCTCCTGGATGCCGTCCGGGATGCTGCTCTGGAAGAAGGTCCGCATGATGATGATATTCCACACAGACACCGCCCCCGGGAGGATGAGCGCCCACATCGTGTTCATGATGCCGAGGGAGCGCACGACCATGTAGGTCGGGATCAGGCCGCCGCTGAAGAACAGCGTGAATACCATCATGCCCGTGAACAGATGTCGCCCCCGGAAATCGCGGCGCGAAAGCGGGTAGGCGGCCATCACCGTCAGGATGACGTTGACCAGCGTGCCTACGCTCGTATAGAGCAGGGTATTGAGATAGCCGGTGAGCACCTCGCGGTTCTGGAAGATCTTCTCGTAGCCGACCAGCGAGATATCCCGCGGCCACAGCCACATCTGGCCATTGAAGACATAGGTCTGATTGCTGATCGAGGCGCTGAAGACGAACACCAGCGGATAGATGACCGCCAGGGCGATCAGGCTGAGCAGGATCAGATTGACGATCTCGACGATGTGGTCCTGGACACTTTGTCTCATACTGCCTTCCTCCCTACCATAGACTGGTCTCGCTCAACCTGCGGGCGATCCGGTTCACGGCGAGCAGCAGGACAAAGCTGACGATGGAATTGAACAGGCCGACCGCGGCCGAGAAGCTGTACTGGGCCCCGATGATGCCGCTCCGGTACACATAGGTGGAGATGACGTCGGAAGCCGGCATGTTGAGCGAATTCTGCATCAGGAACACCTTCTCGAAGCCGACGCCCATGATGCTGCCGACGTTCAGGATCAGCAGGATGACGATGGTCGGCCGGATGCCCGGCAGATTGATATGCCAGATCCGCTACAGCCGGGACGCCCCGTCGACTCTGGCCGCCTCATGCTGTTGCGGGTCGATGCCCGCCAGCGCCGCCAGATAGATGACCGAGCTCCAGCCCATATGCTGCCACACTCCGGAGAGCACATAGACCGACTTGAACCATTCCGGCTGCGTCATGAACGCGATCTCACTGCCTCCGAACGCCCGGATGATGACATTGACGATCCCCTGGTTCGGCGACAGGAACATGACCACCATGCCGACGACGACGACCGTAGAGAGGAAGTGCGGCGCATACGTGATCGTCTGCACCCACCGCCGGAACATCTTTTGCCTCACCTCATTGATCATCAGCGCCAGCATGATCGGTACCGGGAAGCCGACTGCGAGCTCGTAGAGGCTGATGCCCAGCGTATTGCGGATGAGCCGCCAGAAGAAATAGCTGTCGAAGAAGCGCTCGAAGTGCTTGAAGCCGACCCACGGACTGCCCCAGATGCCCCGGCTGGCGATAAAGTCCTTGAAGGCAATCTGCACGCCGTACATCGGCCAGTACTCGAACACGATGAAATAGATGAGCACTGGCGAAATGAGCAGGTACAGCTCCCAATTTTTACGCAATGACTTCAGCAACATTGGATCTCCTTTCCGTTTGCAAGCATGCCAAAAAAGACCATGAGCACACGAGCCCAGTCCAAACACGCACCCGTACCGTTCACACGGCGGGGGATACACGCGCTTGACTGTGGTCTCGGGTTTTCTCATCGTCTCTACCCTAAACAATCACTTGTATGAAATTAGGCTCGTCTTACAACAAACTACCAAAATCTTGAGTCGCCGACGGACACATAGTCCGCGCCGCTCTCCAGCGCCTGCGCGATCTCTTCCTCCGAACGGATCAATCCGCCGACTATAAGCGGCTGCTTCACCCGGCTCTTCACCTCTTGGATGATACGGGGCATCAAGCCCGGCATCAGCTCCACCTCATCCGGCTGGCTGGCGCCGATCATCCGGATCGCCGTATCCACGGCAGCGGAGTCGATGGCAAAGAAACGCTGGATCGTGGCCAGTCCCGCCTGCTTGGCGTGCGAGATGGCGTTGCTCTTAGTCGTGATGATGCCGTCAATCCCGAATTGCTCCGATAGAAACCGCATCGCCGCCGCATCGCGGCCCAGCCCGCCCACCATCTCGATGTGGACGAATACCCGCCGCCCGCCTTCGCGAAGCTGCTGGACCAGATCGTGCAAGGTATTGATGTTGCCTGTCATCAGATTGATGCGCTGGACCCGGCTGCTTAACGCCGCCGCCACCTGGTCTTCCCGGGTGATGGACGCGATCATTGGTCTGCTCATGCTGCGTCTTCCCTCCTCTGCTGACATGTCCCAGTATGGAGGGTTAATGTTCGGGCATTGTTAGCTTCATTTTAAGAAAAGGTAAACCCGATACCCCGGATTGACTTTAAATGGGTCTTTATTTTATGATTAATAAACTAACAGTCGGTTTATAAAAGGGAGTGTGTGTATGGCTCGCAAAATAAATGAGGTTGAACATACGACCAAGCGAAACGCTATTCTTGACGAGGCTTATCGTTTAATTTTAGACAAAGGTTTTGAACAGATGACCATTCAGGATATAACGGATGCCCTTCACATTTCCAGAGGAGCCTTCTTCCATTATTTCCACTCCAAACATTCCCTCTTGGAGGCGTTGCTTGATCGATTGCTGGATAAGATTGAGCAGGAGGTGACTTCCGTCCTTCTTCATCATTCCCCGGTTGTTGATAAACTGCAAGCCTTTTTCGGCACGATTATGGAATTAAAAACGAGAGAGAATCGGATGCTTCTGAAGCTATTGCAAACCTGGTACTCGGATGGCAATGCGCTTGTCCGCCACAAGTTTCGAACCGCCAAGCTGCAACGATTCACCCCTATCCTACAAGACATCATCCGGGAGTCCCGCCCTGAACGGTGGCCGCGAGGGGCAAACGAGCATATCGGGGAAGTGGCACTAAGTGTAGCGCTGGACCTTTCGGACGCCTTTGCAAGATCGCTCCTTGCCTCTGGACCAGACACGCCTTCAACTCTGGAAAGTATTGTTTCTGCGTATACTGAGGCAATCGAACGCATCCTCGACCTCCCGGACAGCTCATTTAGTAGTATGAACCAAGCATTTCTCGAGAGATGGATGGCCATAAAGCCGGAGGTGACCGATGAATAACGAAGGTTTACATTCCATGCAAAGCTATCGTTTGGAACGAAAGGGATGTCAGATTCATTACTGGCTAACGGGGGAGCATAGTCTTCCCGCAAAGCCGGTAATTATCTTCACGCACGGAGCTTCTCTGGATCATCATATGTTCGATACTCAGGTCCCTCTATTGCTGGAAGCGGGTTACCCCGTGCTATCTTGGGATGTCCGCGGCCATGGATTATCGAAGCCGATCGGAGAAAGGTTTGATGTACAGACGGCTGTAGAGGATTTACAAGCGATTATCGATAAGCACGAGCTCGGCAACATCATCTTGGTCGGCCATTCATTCGGAGGCTATGTGTCCCAACAGTTGACTTTTCAAGATCCTGAACGAGTGGCGGCGCTCGCTGTTATTGGTTGTACGGATATGACAGCCCAGCCCTCTCTCGTCATGCGGCTGGCTTATCGCAACATGGCACGCCTATTCCGTCTGATTCCCGACAGGAAATTGCGTCAACAATTTGCTGAAGGCATGGGGGTTACCCCGCAAGTGCGGGATTACGCCCTGCGTGCTACCAACCAATTAAGTCGGGAAGAATTCATCTATGTGATGAGCAAAGGCGTCGAGCCTTTATATCAGGATCCCGGTTTCGGAGAAGGGTATTCAATCCCCAAACCGTTTTTACTCACCATAGGGGAGCGGGACACTGCTGGAAATGGAGTCTTCTTGAGAACATCGTCTGACTGGGCTAAACGCGAGCCAAACTGTCAATATGAGATCATACCCGATGCTGGCCACAACACGAATCAAGATAATCCGAACATTTTCAACCCCATCCTTATCCGATTCATTGACAAAGCTGCTCGCCACAAGAACGATCCGTTACCCTGAGGCCTTGTGCTGCGGACAGACGGATATATTACTTGGGAAGCAGAGAGGCATATTGCCTGCGCAGGGCGTGCAAATCTTGCAAACCACAAATTCGGATAACCAACACCACTCATTTCCGCCTCCCGGTCCCAGCTCCTACAAGCTATAATAGGGATAACAAAATGCATGGGAGGAACTCACATTGTCAACCCTTAAAGTAGCTGTCATCGGCTGCGGCACCATCGCCAGCGCCTCGCACATCAAAGCTTATATGGCCAATCCCGAAGCAGAGATCAAGTACTTCTGCGACATCATCCCATCCAAGGCCGACCAGGCGGTCGCTGAGAACGGCTGCGGCATCGCCATCTCCGACTACAAGGTCGCGCTCGAAGATCCCGAGATCGACGCCGTGTCGATCTGTACGCCCAATCATGTCCATGCCTCGATCTCCATCGACTGCATGCGCGCGGGCAAGCACGTGCTCTGCGAGAAGCCGGCCGCCCGGACGTACGAGGAAGCGCTGGAGATGCAGAAGGTGCAGCATGAGACCGGCATGACCCTCAATATCGGCGTCGTCAACCGGTTCAATACGAGTGTCAATCTGATTAAGAAGATGATCGCGGACGGCGAGCTCGGCGAGCTCTACCACGTCTACGTCAGCTTCCGCGCCCATCGCTCCATCCCCGGCCTCGGCGGCGCCTTCACGACCAAAGCGATCGCCGGCGGCGGCGCGCTGATCGACTGGGGCGTGCATTTCCTGGACATCGTCATGTACTGCGCCGGCGATCCCGAGCCCAAGACCGTATCCGGCCAGACATTCAGCAAGCTAGGTGTCGATATGCAGGGCTATGCTTATGAGTCGATGTGGGCTGGACCGCCCAACTACGAGGGCACCTATGATGTCGACGATTCCGTCACGGCATTGATCCGTACCGCCGGTCCGACGATCAGCATGAACGGCGCCTGGGCGCAAAATATCGGCGAGCGCGAGATGTTCATCGACTTCCTCGGCGACAAGGCAGGCATCCGGCTTCAGTACGGCAGCAGCTTCAAGGTGTACAGCTCCAAGGACGGCGTCCTGCTGGAGACTTCGCCATCCTTCCGCTCTGTGGACATGTTCCAGGCGGAGATCGACGGCTTCCTCTCCAGTATCCGTACCGGCGAGAAGCTGCCCTCCCATATCGATACCGTCATCCTGTCGTCGAAGATTATCCAGGGGATCTATGACTCGTCCGACGCCGGCCGCGAAATTGCCTTTTAAGCGACTGTTCATTTAGAGAGGTTGTTCAATCATCTACAGGAGGGCTCTCCCATGAAAACGATCGGCTTCATCGACTATTATCTGGACGAGTGGCACGCCAACAAATATCCGCAATGGATCGAAGACGCCTCCGGCGGCGAGCTGAAGGTAACGTGCGCGTACGGTCTGGCAGACGCTCCGGGCGGCCGCACCAACGCCGACTGGGCGCGCGATA
Source organism: Paenibacillus jepli (assembly GCF_047238105.1). Classification (NCBI taxonomy): domain Bacteria; kingdom Bacillati; phylum Bacillota; class Bacilli; order Caryophanales; family Paenibacillaceae; genus Paenibacillus; species Paenibacillus jepli. The sequence continues at coordinate 3,892,694 of NZ_JBDFMD010000001.1, read as the reverse complement.
TGGGCATAGAGCTGCTGAGCAGCATCGAAGAGGTGATCGCGCGCACCGATTACCTGATCGTCCTCTCCCCTGACCACCCGGAGTACCACGAGGAGCTCGCCCAGCTGCCGCTGCGCTCGGGCAAGCCGACCTATATCGACAAGACGTTTGCCCCCGACCGGGCGACGGCGCTGCGCCTGTTCGAGCTCGCGGACAAGCATGGCACGCCGCTCTTCTCCTCCTCGGCCCTGCGCTTCGCACCCGAGTATAAGGAAGCCGCCGGGCGGCCGATCGACATGCTGTTCAGCCAGGGACCCGGGCGATACGCCAACTACGCCGTCCACCAGCTCGAGCCGATCATTATGCTGATGGGCGCAGACCCGAGCCGCATCATGTCGATCGGCACGGAGCAGACGCCGTCGCTGCTGATTGGTTATCCGGATGGCAGACAAGCGGTCATGGCGCATCTGGCAGGCGGCCCGTTCCGGCTCGCCTGGCAGGAGCAGGAGGGCCAGGCGGCGGCGCAGACAGCGGAGGCCGATTTCTTCGCGTCGTTCATTGAACATCTGGTCCAATTCTTCCAGACGGGCAGACCGCCCGTGGATCCGGCCGAGACCATCGCCATTATGACCTGCATCGAGCACGGCGCTCAGGCGATGAAGACGCCGCATCAATGGATCGAGCTGCCTGCCGCGATCCGCGAATAGAGGCGATCCTACATGGAGACTCAGGATACTGCGCAAGCAGGACGTTTGTTTCATTTCGACAATCTGTTCGAGAGCGGCGAAGCGACCTACGGCATGATCGACCTGCTGCAGATCGGTGAGATCGCCTGCGAACGGGACTATGAGATTGCGCTGCATCCGCAGCATTGCATGGAGCTCAGTTATATCGTAGCAGGCAGCGGCAGTTTCAAGGTCGGTGATGCGGCCTTTGATGTGCGAGCCGGCGATCTGATCTTCAACAACCCGGGCTATGCTCACGCCATCCAGGCCGGCGCCTCGGATATGCTTAGATTTGTCTACATGGGCTTCGATCTGAACGACCAGACCGATCCGACATGGGCCGAGCTAAGGGATTATCTCCAATCCGCGCCCTATCATATCGCCAGCGATGCCCATCATCTGCTCCTGCCCTTCATGCGGGGCATCGACGAGTTCTATAAGCAGCAGCCTTATGCGGCTACGATGATCCGCAACTGCTGCGAGACGCTCCTCGTCTCCGCCTACCGGTGCTTTACCGGAAGCGCGGGCAATGCGGCGCCTCAGCGTTCTCCGCACTCGGTAGGCCATACCGTCTACGCGGTTATCCGTTATGTCGAGACGCATATCCTGGAGCTCAAGAGCATCCAGGGGATCGCTGCTGACCTGAACTACAACGCCACCTACTTATCGCATGCTTTCAAGAGCAAGACCGGCATGACGCTGCAGCGCTACATCAACCACAAGAAGATCGAGAAGTCGCTGGAGCTGCTGGGACACGGACAGCTCCCGATCAGCCATGTGGCCGAGCAGCTCGGCTATGAGACGATCCAGTCGTTCAGCAAAGCCTTCTCCCGCATCATGGGCTATCCGCCCTCGCGTTATGTGGCGGAGCAGCGGCAGCGGCGGGGGTAGGTTTTGGTCTTCCCGTGAGATTGCCCCCCTTCGTGGTGCCCCGGGAACTTGCGCTATACGTACAAAAAAAAGAAGCCCTTCTTCGATGGCAGCTTGACGCTTCCATGTAACGAAAATCGGGCTTCTTTTTGCTGCAGAGCGGATTAACGCATATTACCTATGATCGTCGAACGGGAGTCTTGCATTTTTTTAATAAAATTCGTCATGGTCTCGAACGCTTCATTGCGCTTATTGCTCAAGGATTGCAGCCGCAGCATATCCATCTGCATGGTGTTTGTCAAGGCATCGATCTGATTTTTCAATCGGTTCACTTCGTCGGTGTTTCCCTGGGTCTGGGCTTGATTCAGCTGTTCATTGAGGGCAGCCAGCTGGGTATTCCGCGCCTGCACAGCATCCATCTGTGATTGCAGCTGCTGATCCAATAATTGGGTTCTCTGCTGTTGAACCATCATCAGCGCAGTCTCGATGTCCATGCTGCTAAGGTCGATGACTGCGAAGTCACTTAGACCCCCGATCATTTGCTGCTGGGATCGCACATCCATCTGGCTGGCTGCTTCCTGAATGTCCTCCAGTTCTTCATCATAGCTCGCTAAGCCTGTTCCTGCAGCTAGCGTGAGCGCGAGCATCGCACCGAGGCCTCCTGCCCCGATCTTGCGTATCCATGGGTTCATGATTCTTCGCTCCTTCTAAGGATAATCATCATCAGTACAGCTTCGCTCTGAGTAACGGGTGACACCAATACATCGGCCAATTGAGGCTCCTTAGCAATGAGCTGCTTCTCCAGCGCGCTCTCCACATAGGGCATCGCCCAGACGGGGATTGCATGCTCGTCAGACAAGGATTCGCTTTGACCGCTGGGGGTCCAGGTCTTCGCCTTGACCGTCATCGTGATAGCTTCCAGCCAGGTGATGCTCTGGTTGGGCTTGAATGTGCCATCTCCGTATCCCGCAATGATGCCAGCTTGCAAGGCTGAGGCGACAGCAGCGGTCGCACGAGGATCAAGATCGCCCGCATCCGAGAATCCAATGCGCTGATCTCCTGGTTGCGTGACTGCCATCCCCAGTGTATGCATTAACAGATAGGTGAATTCGGCGCGCGAGAGTGCGCGATCGGCTTGAAAAGGCGAATCGGGGTAACCAAACAGCAACGCTCCTGCTTGTCCCCTGTCCAAGATACTCCCGCCTGCTGTCTCGACCGGTGCAATGTAACCCGGAGACCCGGGCGTGCGCACATATTGGGCCGTATGCAACCATTGGTAATCGCCCACTTGTTCTTGCAGTGTCCATATGTCGTAATGGTAATACTTGCGGTCGCCGCGCTCATCCAGCGAGGTCCAGCCGGTAGCGCCTGCATAACGGGCGGATCCTTCGACCAACCGCTCCCGCAGCTCTTGTGCATCCAGCGGATCATCCAGCTCCGAGAGCACGGATGCCAGCATTCCCGGAATGTCATAGGCGAACAGCGCGTCAGGGAGCAGCTCTCCCTCCGCAGCCTCGGTCAGCCTCGACTTGACGGCCCGGGTCAGCGGGGAGTCAGGGACGCCAAAGGTGACACCTGTCAGCTGCACGCGCGCAGCATGAGCGGCCGCCTGAGCATCACTCGTTAGAATCGGACTCAGCGTGACGGCATCCGAACCGAACCAGCGGACCTCCGGCAAGCCTTCGCTGCGATTCAGCAGTTCCGCCGCTTCATCGAAGGAGATCAGGACGACGGCCACTTGCTCCGCACCGAGCGGCAAGGCGGCAACTTGCTCTTCGATAGCGGCGATGACGCCGTCCCAATCCGTCGTATCCGGCTCGTAAACGACCGGCGCGGCGGTCATGCCGAAGAGCCCTTCGAATTCCTGGGTGATCAGGTCCGTGAGTTCTCTTCCATAGGTATCATTGCGATAGACGGGGACGATGCCATAGACACCTTCATGAGCCAGCAGCTCCGCCAAGGCTTGAGCTTGGTGAGTATCGTCGGCGACCATGCGGAATATCCCGTCATCTGCGATGCCCAACGATGGAGAGGTACTGCTGTAGCTGACGATCACTACATCCTGACCGGCCGCCCAGGGCTGCAGCGCTTCCACCTCGGCACTCGAGCCGGCGATGAACACACGCACGCCTTCTTCTGCCAATTGCTCAGCCTTCTGCAGGGCGACCGCCGGGTCACTCTGGCTGTCCACCACCGTCAGCTCGAACCGCAGACCGGCCCGCTCTTCTTCCCAACGCTTATTGGCATCCGCGACGCCCTGCTCGATCGCATACTTGCGAACGTGGCCTTTTGAAGCCAATTCTCCACTGAGTGGCAGCAGCGCTGCCAGCGGGATGGCTTCAGATCCTGGTTCGTTGGCTTCTTTGGCCACAACGGTCGTTGCGGGCAGAAGAAGAAGCACACACAACAAACCCTTTAACAGCAGGTGTAATCTTCCTTTCAAACGTATCCTACCCCCCATGGAAACATATGGTTTCTTCTAACTGTAGCATGAAGACTACCAGAGCTCAATAGTAAGGTCGAAAGGAGTAGCACGCATGATCTAACTTAGCAAGACCTTCTCTCGCATTATGGGCTACCTGCCCTCGCGGTATGTGGCGGAACAGCGCCAGCGGCGGGTCAGCATCCAACCGCAGCGGAGCAGCCCCCGTTCATCAAAGAACGGGGGCTGCTCCGCTGCTTGTGACCCCTTCCAGGCTCAAGCGCTCGCTTGGTCTGCGCGCAGGCGGGAGATCTCCTGCTCGAACCGGGCATACTGCTCATCCGTCAGGGTGCCCAGCGGCGCCCGGCAGCGCCGCGAGCCCAGGCCTAGCGCCTCGCCGCCCGCCTTGAGCCGGCGCATATCGCCTGCGAACAGCCGAGCGTACTGATGAAGCTGCAGCTGCAAAGCCAGCGCGGCCGCTGCGTCCCCTGCAGACAGTGACCGCTTCATGGATACGAACAGCTCAGGCACCACATTGATCAGCCCGGAGATGATCCCGTCGGCCCCGTGGCTCAGCGCATACAATGCTGTCAGATCCGAGCCGGTAAAAAAAGCGGTCTGCGGCATAGCCGCATAAGCCATCGTGCGCTGCATATCATCCTGGCTGTTTTTCAGGCCGACGATATTGGGATGACGCCTGACCAGTTCCTCTACCAGCCGCGGATGGAGATCGTTGCCGGTATGGGGCATGTGATACAGATACAGCGGCGTGCCTCCCGCCCGCTCGGCGATCGTACCGAAGAACGCCGCCAGCGACTCGTCATCATGCTTCCAGAACCAGGGAGAGACCGCGACAAGCGCATCTGCCCCCAGCGCTGCTGCGTGATCCGTCAGACGCAGGCTGTCGCGCAGATTGGCAGCTGTCACATGGACTAAGACAGGTAGCCGGTCGCCGACCTTGCGGATGATCCGCTCTGCAGCGGTCTCGCGTTCCTCCGTATCCAGCGCGATGAACTCCGCCGCCGAGCCGCCCACGAAGACGGCGTCTACCCCTGCCCCGATCAGATACTCGGTATGCGCCTCCATCGCTGCCAGGTCCACTTCATCCTGCTCCGTGAACTGGGTAAACAGCGGCACGATTATCCCTTCCATATCGCTTCCCGGTTGTCTCATCCCCGTCCATCCCCCCTCACTTGATGTCCGCTTCCCAATACCGCTCGATATCGGTATAGGCCTGCTCGGCGGAGATCCGGCCAAATACCAGCTCGGCCCCTACCTTGTTGAAATCTACGATGAAGCTGCCGAAGCCTTTGGGGCCTACCGTAAACGGATTGGCATCCGGCCTGGTGACGTTGATCAGTCCCAGCTGCGCCTTATCCGCCTCCGTCAGCTTGGGCTCCAGATAGGTCAGGATGTCGGAGGACACCGGGATGCCGCGGATCACGCCCAGTACATCGGCCGCCTCTTCATTGTTGATGAAATAGTCGATAAACTGCTTCGCTTCCTCGATGTGTGCCGAGTGGGCGCTAACTGACCAGTACATCGAAGGCTTCACATAACCACCGGCTTGCTCGCTGCGAGGCGCCTTGGCCAAGGCAAACGCGCCAGGCTGTACGCTCTCCCATGCCGGGAAGTCGGACGCGTAGCTTTGCTTGATCAGCACCGTGCCGTTCAGGAGCAGATCCTGCTGCGGATCATACTTCTTCTCGGCGACAGAGATTTCCGCCGGCGGTACGACGCCTTCCTGGCGCAGCTCGTCGAACAGCCCGACCCATTCCTGCCAGACGCCTGCGTCCAGATTCAACTCGCCATCCTGAGCCAGCGGACCTTTCCCTTTGCTCAGCTGGAACATCTCATACACTTCACCGTCGACCGTGAAATCCCGCAGCGCGTATTTGCCCTGCTCCAGCTTCGGCTGGATGTCTCTGGCCAGCTGGAACATCTCATCCCAGGTCCATTCCTCCGGCACCGTCAGGCCCATCTTCTCGATGGCCAGCTGATTGTAGACGATACCGAACGGATTGCTGCCGATGGGAATCGCATAGAGCTTGTCTTCGTAGCGGCCAGCCGCCAGCAGATTCTCGTCGAGCGCATCGACGTTGATGCCCGAGGACAAGTCGGCCAGCTGGTTGCGTCCGGCATATTCATTGAAGTATTGCGCATCCATCTGGATGATGTCCGGCGCATTCCTCGCTGCCGACTGCGTAGCCAGCTTGTCCCAGTAGCTGTCGAAGCCGGAGAAGTCCGGCTCGAACGTGATGTGCGGATGCGCCTCCGTGTATATCTCCAGCACCTTGTTCGTCGCATCATGACGAGCCTGCGATCCCCACCAGACGATGCGAAGCTTGGTATCCTTCGTCTCCTCCGCCGTCTCTCCCCCGGTTGCCGGCGCGTTGTCGCCGCTTGATCCGCAGGCGGCCAGCACCAGTACCATGACCGTTGCCAGAACCCCCGATATGCCTTTGCCCATGCCTCTCATGTCTTACCCCTCCAGTCGTTGTTATCATCTTGCAACCTAAGTATAAAGCGTTTACAAGGAGGCTTGTAGCAGAAGGATCCACAAAAACTTTTGCATTTTCGCAAACTTCGTTCCACACTCCCGGGCAAGCGGCTACTTCAGTAAATCGGTCGGATTCAGACCCGTATGCCGTTTGAACAGCGTGCTGAAATACGGGACGTTCCGAAAGCCGACGCGCTCCGCGACTTCATAGATCAGCAGCCGTCCTTCGAGGATCATCTCGCGCGCCTTGGCCATTCTCACCTTGGTCAGATAATGGTTGAACGACTCCCCCGTCGCCTTCTTGAAGATCTGTCCCAGATAATATCTGGATATATACAGCTGATTGGACAGATCCTGCAAGGTCACATTCTCGGCGTAATGCTCGTTCAGATAAGCAATCACATAGTCCACCGCTTGCTTGTGCTTCAGATTGTCGCCGCGCTCGCGCGAGCTGCAGATCGCCTCCGCCTTGGCCGCGAGCCAGTCCATCAGCTGCCCGGCATCCTCCAGTTCCCCCAGCTCACGCTTCAGATCCAGCTCAGGGAACAGTTCATCGAGCACGATGCCGACATCCTGCAGCGAATACGTCAGGATGCCCCAGATCTCACTCCCCAGCATCAGCAGATCGGCGTTGGAGAGCTCCTGCTCCCGCAGCTGTTCCCTGTACTGCTCCAGACTTTCCTGAACCAGGGCGCGCTGCGACTGGTACAGACCTGCCACCAGCTGATGACAGAACTTGACCGGCCCGGCAGCCCGGCGCACGCCGGCCGCAGCCTGCGCTGTACTGTTACCGGCTTCGGCCGTATGCAGCCAGCCATCCTGCGCAGCTATGGATGCGAAAGCCTCTTCGGCCGAGTCCGCGATCGCCTGCCAGCCCGCCTTCCACCCCCCAGTGCCGATGCAGACGCTGAAGGCAGGGAAGTCGGAAGCGCGCCGCAGCAGACGCTCTCTCAGATCCGTTGCCTGCTCGTGCAAGGCTTCAGCGGCCTCGTACTCGCCATGAAGCACCAGGACATGCCACTGCCCGTGCAGCTCGATGGCATCGCAGGCTTCAGTCACCGCGTACACCTCCGCCTGCAGCGCCTCGGTCAGCTGCTCCGCCTCTTCATCGTAGCCTCCCGGCATCGGCCCCAGCGGACCGGTAGCCGGTTGCCGCCGCACGATCCGGATCGCGACAGCCAGATGGCATTGGGCGCTCCAGCGTTCCTGCAGCATCGCGACCTCCGGCAGATGGGAGAGCACCGGCGCCGCCGTTCCTGTGACGACCGCCTTCACCCACTCCCGTGTCACGAAGGGTTCTGCCAGCAGCAGCCGCTGCTCCAATCGGGCCTGCTCGCGATGCTGGCGCGATTCGGCCTCCAGTCCGCCGATGGCCCCCGCCAGCACCTCGCTCATCGTCTGGATCGTCACCGGCTTGGACAGATAATCATCGACGTTCAACCGCAAGGCGGTGCGGGCATATTGAAAGTCCGAGTACCCGCTCAGGATGATGATCTTGCCGGCAAAGCCTGACGTGCGCAGCGATTCGATCATCTCCAGCCCGTTCATGACCGGCATATAGATATCGGTCAGGATGATAGCCGGCTGCACTTCTCCGATCAGTTGCAGACCTTGTGCGCCATCCCGGGCTTCTCCAGCCCAGGCTGCGCCGAGTTCGGCCCACGGGATTGCCCGCTTCATGCCTTGCAGCACCTTAGGGTCGTCATCGATGATAACCGTTCTCCACATCCTGTATCGCCTCCGTGTCTTTGATCTTAGGGATACGCAGCCTGATCGTCGTACCCGCTCCCGGCCGGCCCACGGCCTCGATATCATAATCCTGTCCGTAGTAGGCGCACACCCGCTCTCTGACATTGCGCATGCCGTACCCTCCGGTCTTGCGCTGCTCGTCCTCTTGCCAGTTCGGCTGCAAGCCGACACCGTCATCGGTGATGGTGAAGGCGATATCGCCTCCCCGCTCCTCCGCCCGGATCAGCAGATGCCCGCCCGCGCGATCGTGAAAGCCGTGCATAACGGCATTCTCGACGAACGGCTGCAGCGTCAGCTTCGGAATATAATAGGCCGTCAGCGCCTCCGGCACATCCAGCTCATAGGTCAGCCCCTCTCCCATGCGGATCTGCTGGATCTGCAGGTAGCAATCCAGGTGCGTCAGCTCATCGTCGATCGGGATCAGCCGCTGCCCATTAGACAGTCCGATTCGGAACATCCGTCCGACCAGCTCCAGCACCCGGCTCATATCGTTCCTGCCCGCCTCGATCGCCATCCAGTTCAACTGGTCCAGCGTATTGTACAAGAAATGCGGATTAATCATCGCCTGCAGCGCCTGGATCTCGGCTTCCCGCTGCTTGCGGTACTGCTGCTCCAGCGAGCGATACAGCTCAGTGATCCGATCGCTTAGCGTCCGGAAGCCTTTGAACAGGGCGCCAAATTCATTGTGATAGTCCTGCGGCAAGGCGCGCTCGCGCAATCCCGGCTGCGCCAGCGGAAAATGATTCATCCGTTTGAGCAGCAGCAGGATCGGTCTGGTGAACTGCTTGGAAAGCAGCAGGGTCAGCACCAGGGCAACCAGCACTGCGGCCAGCCCGATGGAGAACAACACCTTGGCCATATCCAGACTGCCTCTGGTAATCGTCGACCAGGGTGTGACCTCGAGCAGCATCCAGTCCGAGTTGTACAGCTTGGACCAGACGATCAGGGAATCCTGATACCGCTGCGACCCTTCACGGCTCATGTCCGCTCCATGCTCGCTCTGGAGCTCCCGGATGATGGCGGTGTAATCTTCACTCTCCAGCTCGCCGATCGACGCAACCGGGCGGAGACCGGAGTCGAGCAGCACCCGGCTCGGCTGGTCATCCTCTCCCTGCATGATGCGGGTAATGTCCTCCGCCCGGATATTCAGCAGCAGCAGCGCCGCATAATCATATGTCGGCGTATAGACCTTGCGGGCGAAGCTGATGACCGCCCGTGATCCCTGATTAGTCACGATCTTGTGTTGGCCGATCCAGGCAAAATCGGTATTCTCGACCGCATCGTACCACACTTCCCCGGGCAGCTGCTCCAGATCGGCGAACTTGACCGGGTCCTGAAGATCAGAGCCCGGCGGATCAGCGACATAGAGATGGATGGAGTGTATCATGGGTGTGCTGAATGTGATATTGGAGAGATCGAACGTGACATTCGAGACATGGGTAAAGCGGGTATAGGGGTCTGCCTTCGGCTGCGTCACATAATTCAGCAGATGGCTGTTGCGCGAGATCGCCAGCGACGTGTTCTCGATCTCGGTCATCTGGAGATGGAGCTGCTGATCCAGCTGTGTAAGAATCTTCTGCTGGTAGTATGTCGTACTCTGCGCCATCTCCCGGACCGAGAAATGGTAGCTGACGAAGATAACGATCAGCAGCACCACCACGATAAACCCAGCAAAGCTGCCGAAGAACACCGGCCCGATATGAAGCCGCTTGAAAGGATTGAATGCCGGCATACGCCATCGACCTCCGTAACGCTAGCCCTTCAATCCGCTTGTCGCCACCCCTTCGACAATATGACGCTGGGCCAGGAAGAATATCAACACAGATGGAAGTACAGAGACCAGTGACATGGCGAACAGCTGCCCCCATGGGGCGGTAGAGCTCGTGTCGATGAGCATGCGCAGCGCAAGTCCGACCGTGTATTTATCTACAGAATTAATATAGATCAAGTGTCCCAGAAAGTCATCCCAGTTCCATAGAAAGCAATATATTGCCACCGTTACGAGCGGCGGCTTGAGCAGCGGCAGGATGATCCGCCAGTAGATCCCCAGCCAGGAACAGCCATCCATCTTGGCCGCTTCATCAAGCTCTGAGGGCAGCCCCCGGATGAACTGGACGAGCAGGAAGATGAAGAAGGATCCGCCGATGCCGCCCGCCAGCGCGTGAGGTACGATGAAGGGCAAGTACGTATTGACCCATCCAAAAGCATTGAACATCGCATATTGCGGCACCAGCGTAATCTGATTGGGCAGCATCACCGTCATCAGCACGATCCCGAACCAGAAGGAGCGCAGCGGGAAGTCGAGCCGGGCAAAGCCGAAGGCGACGAGACTGCAGGACAACAGCGATGTGAACAGCACCCCTGCGATCAGCAGAAACGTATTGGCATAAAAGGTGGTGAAATCATAGCCCGGCACCGCTTGCCAGCCCTCGATAAAATTAGTCCAAGAGGGGTTGGCCGGGAGCAGTCCGGGCGAGCTCATCTCGCTGTCGGATTTGAACGCCGCCCCGATCCACCAGAAGACGGGATACATCATGATCAAGCTGAGCGCCAGCAGCAGCGCATGCGGCCGCAGCCGCCCATAAGCCACTCGAATCGACATTACCGCTTCCTCCCTTCTGTCGCATAGAACACCCAGTACCGGGACGAGAAGAAGATCAGCGCCGTGACGATCCCGATGATCACGAGGAGAATCCAGGCCAGCGCCGAAGCGTAACCCATCTCCAGCCGGCCGAAGGCTTTCTCGTACAGATAAAGAGCGAATACGTACGTCGAGTTGATCGGCCCCCCTTTGGTGATGACGAAGGCCTGGGTGAACATCTGGAAGGCCGCGATCGTCTGCAGCACCAGGTTGAACAGGATGACCGGCGAGAGCAGCGGGAGCGTAATCGAGAAAAACTGTCTCAGCTTCGTGGCTCCGTCTACAGAAGCAGCTTCATACAGCTCGCCCGAAATCTGCTTCAGACCGGCCAGGAAGATAACCATCGATGCGCCGAACTGCCACATTGCCAGCAGGATCAGCGTCCCGAGCGCCGTATCGGGACTGCCGATCCAGCTCTTGCCCTGAATGCCGAAGTAAGCAAGGATCTGATTGACGAACCCGTCACTGCCCAACATGTTGCTCCATAGAATCGCGATAGCGACGCTTGTCCCGATCAAGGAAGGGAAATAGATGAGCGTACGGTAGACAAACATCCCTCTCAGCTTGCGGTTCAGCAGCAGCGCCACCAGCAGTGCCGTGATCAGCTTTAGCGGAACGGAGATGAACACGAACCAGAGCGTCACGCTCAGGGATTGATAAAACAGGCGGTCCTCCATTATAATCTTCTCAAAGTTAGCCAACCCGACCTGGCGGGGTGCTTCCAGCAGCGAATAATCCGTAAAGGAAAAATAGGCCGACTGCAGCATAGGCCAGAACGTAAACAGGAAAAACCCTGCCAGCCAGGGGGAGATGAAAAGGTATCCCGCCACAGGACTTTCCCATCTCCTCAGCCGCTTCCTCCGTTTGACCGTCCCTGGTGCACTAGGAGCGGCCGGCAGCGGGCTGGCGATCTCGATTTGCTTGCTCATCTTCAGCTCTCCTTCTCTTGTGATGTCTCGTGATACCTATTATCTTAGCGTGATGAAGCGCTCTCATATAGGAGACGGATCCCAAAACTCTTTCACTTTTTCACGAATCTTACGCGAGAGGGATGAGCCCATGAAGCTGGTATTGGATCAACAAGGAACTTTTCATTATGACCGCAAGCAGGATTTTGCTTTCCACCGCATGCAGCAGCAGCACGCCCACCAGGGGCTGGAGCTGTATTATATTCATAGCGGACAAGCCCATGTCTTGCTCGGCACTCAGCGATATGTCGTCCGCCCCAACACGCTGTTGTTCTTCCAGCCCTTCCAGCTGCACTGTATAGAGACGAATCACCGGATAAGTCCCCTTGACATCTATGACCGCCATATTCTTGTCCTCGATCCCCATTTCATCGACCCGTATCTGAAGTCTTATCCCGGCCTGCACCGATTGTTCCAATGGATGTGGAAGGGCCGGGTCGCCAGTCCCGTACTCGAGTTGGCAGAGGACCGGTCGATCGGCGAGCTGTTCCTGGAGCTGCACCAGACCATGCCGATCCTCTCGGCTGAGGAAAAGCAGGAGGAAGTCGTGCTGTTCCTGACCCGGCTCCTGCACCTGCTGCGGCGGCGCAACGGGGGCTTCGCAAGCCACACCCCCGCCCGTCGCGCCACGACGCATGTCGAGGAGATGATGAGCTGGCTGGACAGCCGCTTCAATGAGCCGTTCCACCTGGAGCGGTTGGCCGACCACTTATTTCTGACCCCGACCTATATCTCGGCCTTGTTCCGGCAGCAGACCGGCATGACGCTGCTGGAGTATCTGATGTCCCGGCGCATGAGGGAAGCGTGCGTGCTTCTGAAGACAACAGCGCTGCCGGTGAAGCAGATCGCGCCGATGGTCGGCCTGCAGAGCGTGTCGTATTTTTGCCAGTTATTCCGCCGAGAGCTTGGCATGACGCCAGCCCGGTATCGCAAGGCCTCGCTGGAGACGCTCCATCAGGAGCGCGCCCGTTAATTTTCAAGCCTGCATAATAATCATAATCGGACGACATTTTATCGCAGTCTGCCTTCATTTGTTGCGGCTATACTTAGGTCAACCGCAACGAAAGGAGAGCGAAGCATGAAAAAGACATCAGATCTTGCATTACGAGGCATCGTCCCGCCGCTGATGACCCCCCTTCTGGAGAGCCAGGAGCTCGATGAGAACCGATTGGCCGCGTTGATCCGCCATGTCGTGGACGGGGGCGTCCACGGTCTGTTTCCGATGGGGTCGGCCGGCGAAGGCACCAATGTAAGCCGCCGTGTCTGGGCCCGCGCCCACACCGTCTGCCTGCGCGAAGCAGATGGGGAGGTGCCGGTCTATTGCGGCGCCATCGCCCCGTCTACCCCGCAGACGATCGAGCAGGTCAAGGAGCTGGAGCAGCTCGGCGCGCAATATGCCGTTATCACTCCGCACTTCTATATGGATACCGCCGATCAGGGCGAGGTCCTCCGCCATGTCGAAGCGATCGCGAGGCAGACCGAAGCCCGCCTCATCATCTATAATATCCCTGCACTGACGCAGGTGAATATCCAGCCGCAGACCGTACTGGAGCTGTCCCGGATGGAAGCTGTAGTCGGTTACAAGGATACCTGCGGCAACTGGAACCAGCACTTCCAGACGCTGACGCTGCTCGAGGGCAGCGGACTGGGCATCTGGAGCGGCGGCGAGGAGCTGTGCGGCGCCAGCCTGCTGTTCGGCGCGCATGGCAATATCGCCGGGCTGGCCAATCTGTTCCCCGGCGTGTTCGTCGGGTTGTACGAAGCTGCCTTGCGCGGTGATGTCGCCGAAGTCAAAGCACGGCAGCAGACGATCAATGAGATGAAACGGATCAATCAGGCCGGCAAGTCCTGGCTGAGCGGCATGAAATACGCGATGGCAAGGCTTGGGCTCGGCTCGGAGACACTATCGACGCCGATCACGCCGCTGACTCCGGAAGAGAAACGGGAAGTGGATGCGCTGGTGGAGAAGTTCGGGATGTACGCCTGAGGCGGGCTGCCGGGCAGCCCTTGGGCTTCGCCCAAAGATGGAATCGAGGAAGGAGCATGCAGGATGACAACGACACATATAGCTGACAATCTCCAGGCTAAGGTGAAGTTAAACAATGGCGTAGAGATGCCCTGGCTCGGTCTCGGCGTCTTCAAGACGGCGGAAGGCGAAGAAGTGGAGCATGCCGTCCGCTCGGCGATCGAGCTCGGTTATCGCAGCATCGATACAGCCGCCGGCTATAACAATGAGTCCGGCGTCGGCGCGGCACTTCGCAGCAGCGGCGTCCCGCGCGAGGAGCTGTTCATCACGACCAAGCTGAACAACCCCGATCAGGGCTACGAGTCGGCATTGGCCGCTTTTGAAGAAAGCCGCCGCAAGCTCGGAGTTGAGGTGATCGACTTGTACCTCATCCACTGGCCGGTGAAAGGGAAGTATGTGGACAGCTGGCGGGCACTGGAGCGGCTATACCGGGAGGAGAAGGTCCGGGCCATTGGCGTAAGCAATTTTCAGTCGCATCATCTGGAGGAGCTGCGGAAGATCAGCGAGGTGACGCCCGCCATCAATCAGGTCGAGCTGCATCCGTGCCTAGCACAGCACGAGCTGCGAGACTACTGCGCCGGACGAGGCATCCAGATGCAGGCCTGGAGCCCGCTCATGCAGGGCCGGCTGCTGGACCACCCCGTCCTGATGACGCTGGCGCAGCGGTACGGCAAATCGACCTCTCAGGTCATCCTGCGCTGGGACCTGCAGCACGGGATCGTGACCATCCCCAAATCTGTCAGCGCCGGGCGCATCCGCGAGAACAGCGAGCTGTTCGACTTCACCCTCACGGATGACGATATGGCGAAGATCGATGCGCTGAACGAGAATCGCAGGATCGGACCGGACCCGGATAACTTCGACTTTTAAGTGTGAACACCCAACTTTACAATACCTTCACGTTATTCTGACACTCTCTTGAGGTTCCATGTTTACGATGAACATGGTTGTCAATCTGGTTGGGAGGGATTATTAACGTGAAAAAATGGGTGACGAAAGCAACAGCAGCTTGTCTGACAGCAGGCCTGTTGGTGAGCGGAGGCTTCGCGGGCGGCGTCGATGCAGCGGAGAAGGGCAGCGCCAAAAATGTTATTCTGCTCATCCCTGACGGCATGGGCGTTAGCTACCTTACCGCAACTCGCATCTTCAAAGGCGAAGAGCTTTCTTATGAGCGTTATGTCAAAGGCTTAATGAAGACCTATTCTGCGGATACCAATATTACTGACTCTGCAGCTGCAGGTACAGCGATGGCTACCGGTTACAAAACCAATAACGGCATGATCTCCGTCACCCCGGGCGGCGAGCAGCCTGATTCGATCCTGGATGCCGCCCGTGAGAAGGGCAAAGCTACAGGCCTGGTCGCTACTTCGCGCATCACACACGCTACCCCGGCCGTATTCGCCGCTCATGATCCGAGCCGCGGCAACGAAACCGCCTTGGCCCTTGATTATATCAACAATGTGGATGTCATCCTCGGCGGCGGACGCGACATGTTCCTCCCTGCCTCCGAAGGCGGCAGACAGGAAGAGCGCAACCTTGTTGCGGAAGCGCAGGAAGCCGGCTACGACTATATCACGAGCCGCAGCGAGCTGGGCAGTGTAACAGCGGACAAGGTGCTCGCCCTGTTCGCCATGAGCGATCTGAAGTATGAGATCGACCGCGATGAAGTCAATGTGCCGAGTCTGGCAGAGATGACCAGGCTTGCGATCGATGTACTCAGTCAGGATGAAGACGGCTTCTTCTTGATGGTCGAAGGCAGTCAGATCGACTGGGCCGGCCATGCTAACGACCCGGTGGCTCTGATCCACGACATGCTGGCATTCGAGGATGCGGTTGATGTCGCGCTGGCGTATGCCAAAGAAGAAGGCGACACGCTCGTCGTCGTGGTAGGAGACCATGAGACCGGCGGCCTGAATATCGGCAACACGCCTGGCGGCTACCAGGAGAACATCGCTGTGCTCAGCGGTGCGACGGGCAGCGCCAACGCCGTTCGCGACGCTTTGCTGGAGGCGGCGGATACAGTGGAATTAGATAACGTCAGAGCCGTGAACGGCGAGTACTACGTGCCGACACGCCAGTGGGTAGACAAGCTGGGCGGCACGCTGGAATACCGTGAGGCAAGCAACACGGTCGATATCGTGATCAACAATGTGCCCTTTACCCTTCATCTGCCTGAGCAGACGATCGTCTCCGGCAGCAACGTGGTTCACAACGGCTACCTGACAGACAACGGAACAGCCTACCTGAACATGCGTGTCGCTGCGGATCTGCTCGGCGTCCAAGCCGGCATCGCTTCTTCCGAGGATGCGCCTGACGCCATCACCGCCCACCTCGTCGATATCAAAGCAGTCGCTGAGCCGATCACCGGCCTGACGCTGACCGATGCCGACCTGCGCACCCTGACAAGCGTTAACTGGGCTAACGCGGGCAATATCTCTAACGAAGTGGGTACGGTATACTCGGCTCACGCCTTGGTAAGCTGGGGCACCCGTCACCACAGCGGCGAAGAGCTGCCAGTCTATGCTTACGGCACCGGCGCCGAGCATTTCATCGGCCTGATCAACAACACGGATCTGCCGCGCATCGTCTCCTACCTTATGGGCACCGAGCTGTTCGCAGATGAGCAAGCGTTCATCGACAGACTGAAGGAGCGTCGTGAGCATTAATTGGTAGGTTGAAGCCAATGCCTTGGCATGCCAAATCCCACTATGCTTCATATTACGTGAACAGGTCGACCGTTCAGCTATTGCGGCTGTGCGGCGGCCTGTTTTTTGGAGACGGCTTGCGTGACAGCTTAATGCAGATCTCCTTCCGCACGCGGGGGTGATAGCAATTGTATGCAATCCGCTGTGTTGCTGTGTGCATGCCGCTTCTGAAACTAATGGTCGCATCCAACGTGGCAAGTACGAGCGTATGCTGCAAGTACAAAAAATCGACTGTTTGATTTCACACCCATCGGCACTTCTGAGTGCAAGTGTAAAAATACACTTGATAGCAGAAATATCAGCCAGCTAGACGAGCTTAAGTGCAAAAGTGCAACTGATGCATTTAGAATTGGAATTAATATGGGAATATCCACCGTGTTAATTGTACTTTTACACTTGTGGATACGAATGTTGAATGACCGGTGTAGATTAGATGCACTTTTGCATTTGTCGAAATTGCGGCAGCCGTTACATAGTCCTCACTTCCGTTACTCAAACCTTTGTCGCCTTTATAAAGCCCCTTCACGGTTACATGACTGCGATCCTCGCACTCACAAATGCCGATAAGCATCCTGCGTTAATACATATCGCATCGTACGTTGGTTGCCGGCAGTCTCGACGGGCCGCAGAATGTCCTTTTCACACAGCGAGTTCAGTCGACGAAAGATAGTACGAGGGTTTATATTCAAATGACGCCTGATATCAACCGGCCGGATGGTCGAGCCGAGACGATAGGCAAGTCGGATCAACTCTTTCTCCAGCAGATCGGTGGTCCGCGTCGGCGCGTCGACAGGCTGATAGCGGCTCAGCACCATTCTCAGCAGGGTGATGCATAGCTCGGGGTGATTCACAACATCATCATAGGCGAATGAGATCACTTGAAACCCCATGGCCGTTAGAAAGGTTTCCCGATTTAACTCGTTGCAATATTTTTGCCGGTCCATGTCACGGACATGGGGACCAAATCCTTTAATCTCGATCACCAGTTTGATCCATGCCGTCAGCCACACAAAGTCGCAATAATATTTCCACCCACGCCAGTCTGTCACCTCATACTCGGGATGCAGGTCGTCAAAGTTGCCCCGAAGCTCCCACCACACCTGCCGACAAAACAACTTTTCCGCTTTCTGGTGCCCTCGCTCCAGCCGTCCTTTTCGTTCTCCCGATCTGCGCTTCAGGTGTTCTTGTATGAACAACGTATGAGATTGTTCAAAGTCCATACCTACATCTCCCTTCTCTAAGACGCAAAAAAAAGCACACCCGGTCCCTGTACCGCAAGGCAGTACTGGCCGGACGTGCTTCGTCTCGATAAAGATAGTATAGCTTGGACTCAGTCCCGGCACCAGTTAAATTTCCGCCGACTCCCCCAGCATCTGCCGCCAGCCGCCGAAGTGACTGACGTCCGCGGGCTCGCCCAGACCGCCGGCCGCGGCATAGCCTTCGCAGATGAAGCCGGGCACCTCGCTGCCGTCCGCCAGCTCGACCTTGCCGATGCCCAACGGACCGGGGATCAGCGCGGCAAACGAACCGAAACGCTCCAGCGGCATCTCCCACACTTCCACGGTGATCGGTACGCCGCCGGCCGGCTGCTTGACCAGCCCCGGCTTGGCTGGAACGGTCGGCAGCTTGTACAGCCGGTAGCGCGGCGCGGTCTCCGTCTCCCGCAGGAACCGGGCACCATGCTCCAGCATCTGCTTCTCCAGCGGCAGGCCGCGCATGTGCAGACCGCAGACCGCGACCGGCGTCATGCCCGGAGCGCCGCTGTCCAGGGCGCTTCCGTCTGCCGTGCCGCCCGGGGCAGCACCAGCTGACGCATTGCGGCTCCCAGCAGCCTGGGCGTCCAGCGCGCCGCTGCGGGCAGCATCAGCATCTGCCGGTTGTGCCGCCGGTACCGCCCCAAGGCCCTGCCGTGCATCAGATGCAGCCAAGCTGACTGAGCCTGCCGCTGCAGCGGCCGAATCCACACCCGCAGCAGTGCCGCGACCCTCGCGTTCTATGCGTGGATCCGCCGACGCTACGCCCGCCGTGCCGCGGGTTGCAGCAGCACCATCCGCCGTGCACTCGGCAGTTGTCATCCCGCCAGCGCCTGCCTCCGCCTGGACCGCCCCTGCCGCCGAGACCGCAGCGGTCCCGCCGCCAGATAGCGCCGGATCCGCGAACAGCGCCCCTGCCGAATCACTCGCCTCCAGGAAGCGCTCGGCCGTGCCGCAGATGAGCGCCTCGCTCTCTGCCAGCGCGAACAGCGTGATGCCGAATGGCAGCCGCTCGCCAGCCTCGCCAGCAGGGATTGCTACTGCGCAGAGATCAAGCAGGTTGCAGTGGTTGGTATACTTGCCCATCGCGCTGTTGGCTGCGATCGGCTGTTCCCGCACCTGCTCGCGCGTCCAGGTACCGCCGCAGGTCGGCATCACCAGCACCGCGCCATCCAGCAGCTCGCGTGCCTCCCGCTTGTAGCGCTGCAGCTTGTGCTGCGCCTGGAACAGCGCTGCCGCCGTATGCTGCGGGGCCGCGCCGGAGCGCAGGATCTGCTCGGTCACCGGGAAGGTCGCCCCGGGATGCCCCTCCACGAATTCGCCCAGGCCCGCCCAGCGCTCGGCTACATACGGCCCTTCATAGAGCAAAGCTGCCGCTTCTCCGAACAACTCATAGCTGGCATAGACGACCGGTACGCCCAGCGCTTCGATCTGGGCCACCGCAGCCTCCCAGGCTCGCTGGTACTCGGCTTCGAACGGCCCGTAGAACGCCAGGGGCTGATCCGGCAGCACGAGCCGATCCGGCAAGCCGGCCGCAGACCTCGGCACCGCGCGCGACCACGGATCGCTCGTCTCCAAGCCCCGCACCGCCGCATCCACAGCAAGCGCATCCGCCAGCGAGCCTGCGAACACGTTGACGCAGTCCAGGCTCTCGCAAGCCGGCACGACACCCTTGGTCGGCCATGCCCCGAGCGTCGGCTTGTAGCCGACCAGCCCGTGCAGCGCCGCTGGCACCCGGCCGGAGCCGGCCGTGTCGGTGCCGAGCGAGAAGCAGGCCTGCCCCCGCGCTACCGCGACGGCAGACCCGGAGCTCGAGCCGCCGCTGATCAGCTCGGGACGCAGTCCGTTATGGACCTCTCCATATGGACTGCGTGTGCCGACCAACCCGGTGGCAAATTGGTCGAGATTGGTCTTGCCGACCGGGATCGCTCCGGCAGCGATGAGCCTCGCCACCACAGCAGCATCTTCATCCGGCGTATACGCGTAAGCCTCGCAAGCCGCCGTAGTCGGGATACCCGCAAGGTCGATATTGTCCTTGATCGCAAACGGGATCCCCCACAGCGGCAGACTGTCCAGCGTCTGTCCCGCCAGCCGGTCCAGATAGGGCTGGATCCACGCCAGCGACGGCGGCGTGATCCAGATTCGCATCTCCTGATCCGCCTCCGCCCGGCGGACAACCTCCTCCACAACCTCCTGCGGCGTCAGTGCGCCGCTCCGGTACTGCTCCCGCAGCCAATCGGCCGACAGCAACGCGGGTATATGCTTTGTTCTCATTACGATCACCCTCCATGCCCATTCAATGAAAGCTTCAGCTTGTATTGTCTCTATACATCCAACCCGCCGCCCTGCTACGTAATACTTCATAACACTAAGCATTACCAATCTCCATCCAGCCACATCCCAGCCCTGCTAAGTCTCCAACGGCCGCATCTCATGCAGCTTCAAAGCCAGCTGCAGCTGCAGCAGATCATCGCCTTCATCCAGCCGCAAGCCCAGGATCTCGCATGCCCGTTCGATGCGGTATGTCACCGTGTTGTAGTGCGTGAACAGCTCCTGCGACGTCTTCTTCACATTGCGGTTGAAGCGAAAATACAGCTTCACCGTCTCCAGCAGCATCGTCTTGTGCTTGGCATCGTAGGCCAGCAGCGGCGCGATATAACGATCCGCATAAGCGCGCACCTCTTCATTGTCCGGCAGCAGATAGAGCAGCTCGAATACGCCCAGACGGCGATAATCCACGATCGGCTCGCGGAAATCGCAAATGCCGCTGATATAATGGATCTTCCTCGCGTCCTGATAGCTCCGCTGTACTTGATTGGACTGCAGCACCGCATTGCCGAGGCAGAACGAACAGTTGCCCGCTCCGAACATCTCACCGAGCTCAGACAGCGCCAGACTCAGCATGGCTTCCACATCGCCTTCCGGCGGCACCGAGAGCAGCACCGCCAGCTCACCCTCCAGTAGAGTGACATGCGCATAAGGTCCCATCCGCGCCCGCAGCCGCCGCATGGACGACTGCAGTACCCGGGCCTGAGGCTTGGCCTCCAGCCAGCGGACCAGACCGGCATAGAGCTGCCGTCCCTCCGGCATCGGACAGCCGCAAGCCTCGCCCCGGATCATCAAGTCCTCCATCGTCACGATCCTCCCGGTCAGCCAATCCTGCAGGAACTGGTCGACGTACTTGGACTCGACCTCTTTGCGCGCATGAGCGTTAATCATCTCCAGACCGACCAACACGCCCACCCGGTCGATGGTCAGTTGATCGACGACGGTATGCTCCTGGTTCCACTCCAGCAGCATCAGCAGACAGCGCTGGTGGTGGTGACCGTTGACGGCCGAGATGTAGACGCGGATCCGGCGGCCGCCAACGGTCATGAAGCTGACGCCGAGATTACTGTATTCGCGCAGCCCGGACCATACGGCCGGATCGGCCGAGAGCTGCTCGGCCTGCGGCGAGAGGATGAGATGATCGGCGTCATCGAGCAGCACGACCGGGTTGCCCAGCATGCCGTCGAGCGTCTGCAGGAACTCCTCCAGTCCCTTGCCGTAGAGCAGCTGCTGCGAGAGCTTCTGGAACCGGCTCTGGAGCAGAGAGAGCTCGCGCGCCTCCTGCACCAGCACCCGTTCCATGATGTCCCGGACCACATCGGAGAAGACCGTCGAGGGCGGCAGCTCCAAGATGGGGAAGCCGAGCTGGTCGGCCAGCTCCAGCGCTTGCGGCGGGACATGGTCGATGAATCGCTTGGTCTTGATGCCGAGCGCCGCGACGCCTTTCTCCACGAGCTGGGGGATCATCGCAGACAGCACCTCGGGATTGTCCCGGAACGGGAAGCCGCTCGTGATCAGGAACTCGCCCGGGCGTACCCAGTCGATAACATCCGGCACTTCCATTACATTGACGCGGTGAATGGCACGCTGCATGCCACTCGCGCCGGCCAGCACCACGGCATCCTGGAAATCCGGGATGAGCAGGATATCGCCGCAGGTGAAGCCGATCTTGCCGCTCACTTCGCGGGAAACAGCCATAGCACTAGAAGCGTGGCACGAATGCGCCACACTTCTGCGTTTCCCTTATCGGATACTGGCGGAATACACGTCGTCCACCAGTGTCGTATTAAAGAATGAATTGGCTGGCACATCCTGCTCAGCAGGCAGGAAGATGCTGATCTGCTCGGAAGGGCTGTCTCCGGCGTTGGCCACCGAGTGGATGACGCCCGCCGGCACCTGGAATGTATCGCCCGCTTCATAATCCTGCCACTCGCCGTTGCACAGCAGCTTCACCTTACCGACGGTGATATGGATGATCTCCACCACATCGTGATAGTGGGGCAGCACCTGTCCGCCAACGCCGATCTTCTCCCACAGCACCGAGCTTGTGCGGATGCCCATGCCATCCGCTTCCGCTGCCGATACGATCTCCCGGTGATACAGCTCGATATGGTTAGGCATCAGATCCCACGTCATCTCCGAACCCTTCAGAACCTTTGTCTCTTGTGTCGTTATCATGCCTTCATTCCTCCATCGTTCATATGGTAAGGGTCTCGCTCTCAGACTCACCTCAAAAAGATGCCTACGGTCACGGATCGATCTTCCGATCGCTGTTGTCCCCAGATTTCTTGATTTTATAACCGCTTTAGCGGATGAAATCCAGGGACAAAGGCGAACGCTTCGCTTCTCCAGCTTCGATTCCGTGCCTCTTCGGTCATCTTGAGGGCAGTCTGAACCCCCGAGACTTATCTGTTAAAAATAACTGCCACCGGCCCGCCGCCCGCCGGGCCCTGATGCTCCGCGCCGCCCGAGACATAGATCATCGGGTCGCCGACGAGCGAGGCCAGCACGCCGCCTACGACAGCGCGGGCATGGCGGGTATGGTTAATATCCGAATCGTTCAGCATCGTATGGCGGCGGCCCCGGACATAACCGGTAGGGTCAGCTTCAGCCTTGGCCAGCACCTGCACGACCTCGGCGTCCGGGTGACGCTGCAGCATCCGCATCAGCGCCGCCCCGTCGATCGCATCGCTCATCACCTCATGATCGATAAACTGCGGCCCTTCCGCCTGCGCCGAGTTGCCGAAGACGACAACCTCGCAGTAGTCGAGCTCGCTGCCTGCCGAGGTGGAGGCCACCCGGCTGTAAAGCTCCCATGAGCTGCAGATGTCGTCGTCTCGCACCCCGGCGATCTCCTCCAGCGCCAAAGCCGCGCCGAGCGCCGAGGCGCCGCGGGAGTAGCCCATTGACTTGTAGGTATCCTCCGTCACCGTCGTGGCGCCGCGTTCCTGGGCATCGTGAACCTGGACAGCGGTCAGCAGCGGACACTTGATCTGCACGAAATGCACATCCGCCGCCGTCTCGATCCCGGCCTCGGCCATCGCCTGCCGGACCGCAGTGGCGACAACCTCGACCTGAGCCAGACGCCCCAGTTCTTCGGGCTGCAGCCCAGGTGTGCGGGCAGTGCCGATGGCCAGCGACTTCTGGCCGTCCACTGCCGCCTCAGCACTTGCCAGATGGCGAGTGGCTACTGTAAAGTGCGGGCTCAGCACCCCCTCGGTGCCGCCCGACATCACATAGGATATCGGAGACTCCGCGCCCACGCCGCGAAAGAAATCCTGCAGCGCATGGGTCGCATAACCTCGCGTAAAATCGTTAACACATCCATTTCCCTCGGTCTTGCCCAACACAGCTACAACCTCCGAGGGGTCAAGCTGCCCCTCTGCAACAAGCCGGCGCAGCGGCTCGACATCACTGGGCGAGGCGCTCGGCACTCGTGTAACGGTACATCTCATGATTCATCCACCCTTTGCCAGAAGATCAGCTTCTTCTCGATCAGACCGATCGTCCAGAACAGCGCCAGCCCGCATGCGGCGGAGGCGATAATCGCCGAGAACATAATCGGCGTATCCATATGATAGGAAGACACCAGGACGACGTAGCCAAGCCCTTTGTTGGCGCCGACGAACTCACCGACGATCGCGCCGACGATCGCCAGCGAGCTGGAGATCTTGAGCGCCGATACGACATAAGGCAGACTGGTCGGCAGCCGCAGCTTCCAGAAAATCTCCCACTTGGTGCCTTTGTAGGTGGAGAACAGCTCCCACGCCTCGTGCTCGATCGCTTTCAAGCCCTTGACGCTGTTGACTAGGATCGGGAAGAAGCAGATAAGCATGGAAGCGACTACTTTGGACGAATAGCCGGTGCCCATCCAGACGACCAGCAGCGGCGCCAGCGCCACCAGCGGTGTCGTCTTGAGCGCAATCGCCAGCGGGAACACGCCCTTCTCGATCGGCTTGGAGTGGACGAAGATGACTGCCGTCGCAAAGCCCAGAATATTGGCCAGCACGAATCCGACCAAAGCCTCCATGAGCGTCACCATCATATGACCGCCGAGCGAGCCGTCGATGACGCCGACGATGGCGCTCGGCGCCGGCAGCAGATACGTCGGGATATCAAACAGGCGGACCGCCAGCTCCCACAGCACGATGAAACCGAGAGCGAACAGGACGGGATACAGGACCGTTTTAGCTTTGTCGCTCATTGATGCTTCACCCGCTTCCGCAGTTCCTTGACCGTCTGGTGGAAGGCCGGCAGCTCTTCCATGCCAACCTCACGGGGACGGGGCAGCGGCACGCCGACTACGTCTTCGACGCCAGCCGGACGAGGCGACATCATGATGATCCGGTCCGACATGATAACCGACTCCTGGATCGAGTGCGTCACCATGACGACCGAGCTCAGCGAGTTGTCCGGGCTCTCCCACAGCCGCAGCAGCTCGAAGTTGAGCCGCTCCCGGGTGAATTCGTCCAACGCGCCGAACGGTTCGTCCATCAGCAGCACTGTCGGCTCGGCAGCGAGCGCCCGCGCGATCGCGATCCGCTGCTGCATGCCGCCGCTCAGCTGATGCGGGAAGTGACCGCGGAAGTCCTGCAGCCCGACCAGCTTCAGCGCTTCCTCCGCCTTGCCGCGCGCCTCGCTCTTGCTCAGCTTCTTCTTCGTACCCAGCGTCAGCGGCAGCACGATATTTTGCAGCGCGGTCAGCCAGGGCATCAGCACAGGCTTCTGAAAGACCATGCCGATCGACGGTTCTTTGTCGGCATAGACGATCTCGCCGCCAGGCGACGGCTTCAACAGATCCAGCATCAGCCGCAGCAGCGTCGACTTGCCGCAGCCGCTGGGGCCGAGGATCGACAGAAACTCATTTTTGTATACGTCCAGCGATACATTGTTCAATACTTGCACCTTGCCGAAGGAAAGCGAGCAATTTTTCAGCGATACCGCCAGCTCGCGGCCGGCATCCGGCCTGGCACCTGCCCGGCCGGGCGCCCCGCCTTCGAGGATTCGCATCGGTGTACCCATGTTGCTTCGCCTCCTACTCCAAGAATTCGTTCGTAAAGACTTCAGACAGATCCTGTTCCTTCTTCAGGAACTCCAGCTCCATCAGGCTGGCTTGCAGCGTCTCCCATGCCGACTCTTCCATCTTGCCGAGCGGACGGAAGTCCGGCTGCAGCAGCGGGATGCTGGCATTCATCATATTGATCTCGTGATCCAGCTTCAGGTTCTCCCCGTACTTCAGCCCCATCTCGGCGGCTTCCTCCGGGTTGTCGATGGCATACTCCCAGCCCTTCATCGAGGCCTGTACGAAGCTGCGCACCAGCTCGGGGTCCTTCTCGATCAGGTCATCCTTGGCGAACAGGGTATCGGCATAGAAATTGATGTCATAGTCCTGCGGCTTGATGATATTCACTTCATGGCCTTGTGCCTCCGCTGCCAGCACCTCGTTGATAACATAGCCCGGCCACGCCTTCACTTGTCCCGTCAGCAGCGGACTGAGGTCGAACTTGACCGGCATCTCATCAATGCCTGAGCCGTCGATGCCCGCGTTGTTTACCATCGCCCGGTAGGTCAGCTCCTCGTTGCCGCCCAGCTTGACGCCGATCCGCTCGCCGACCAGGTCTTCCATCGAGGTAATCCCCGATTCCTTGAGCGCGAAGAGAACGAACGGCGTCTCGCGGTAGATCGTGGCCAGCGCCGTGACCGGCACGCCCTTCTCCCGGCCCAGCAGGATCTGATCGGCACCGGTGACACCGAAGTGCTCGCTGCCCGAAGCGACCATCTGCACCGACGGGAAGTCGGAGCCGCCGGGACGGATCTCGACTTCAAGTCCCGCTTCTTCGTAATATCCTTGCTCCACAGCCGCATAGAACCCGGCAAACTGTGCCTGATGCACCCACTTGAGCCGCAGCACGACCTTCTTCAACTCTCCCGAGCCTTCTGTACCGCTCTCGGTGCCGCTCTCCGAGCTCCCCGACGCGCCGCAGCCGGTTACGATTAATGCCAGTGTCAACAACATGATCAACCATGATGGTTTGCTTTTCTTCCACATGTGACTTCCCTCCGATGTTTTATAAGTTATCTTCATTCGTTCAGAACTTTTCTTATAATCCCGCCAGCGCCTTCAGCACCTCTTCCGAGCTGCTGACGCTGCCGAACACGCCGCCCTGCATCGTGACCATCTTCAGCGCCGCCTGGTGATTGCCTTCATCCGTGGCGCCTGTGCAGTCTTCAAGGATGAGGCATTCGTAGCCGCGGTCGTTGGCTTCGCGCATCGTCGTATGGACGCAGACATCGGTGGTGATGCCCGTCAGGATCAGATGCGTGATGCCCCTGTTCTTCAGGATCAGATCCAGATCGGTCGCATAGAAGCAGCCTTTCCCCGGCTTGTCGATGATCGGCTCCCCGTCTTGCGGTGCCAGCTCTTCGATGATCTGCCAGCCCGGCTCGCCCCTGACCAGGATGCGTCCGGCCGGTCCGGAGGAGCCGATCTCGGCGCCGATCTGCTTGCTGCGCCAGCGCTTGTTGGCCGGCAGGTCGGAGAGATCCGGCTTGTGGCCTTCCCGGGTATGGATGACGGTGAAGCCCTCGATCTCCCGCGCTCTGGCGAGCAGCCGCTTGATCGGCCCGATCGGCCGTGCGGTCAGCGACAGATCATAGCCCATCTGTTCCACGTACCCCCCCTTGCCGCAAAAATCAATCTGCATATCGATAATAATGAGCGCTGTCTTGGCAGGATCGATCGCCCCGTCATATGGCCAATGATAAGGTTGTGCTGCAACTTGTTTCATGTGCTCCGGCTCCCTTCCCAAATCCGTTCATGTAGAATTGGTCTCTCTATTTAATGTTAGGTTTCCTTACTCAATTTCTTTCATGTGTCATATTATATTACAACAAATTCGATTTGTCTTTATAAATTTCACAATAATAGATCTGTTTCATTTGTGAATCTTCACAAATAATAGAGAAAAGGTTATGTTTTATTACATGTCTCA
Organism: Paenibacillus jepli; assembly: GCF_047238105.1. Classification (NCBI taxonomy): domain Bacteria; kingdom Bacillati; phylum Bacillota; class Bacilli; order Caryophanales; family Paenibacillaceae; genus Paenibacillus; species Paenibacillus jepli. The sequence goes on along the minus strand of NZ_JBDFMD010000001.1, from coordinate 3,865,536 downwards.
ATTCTAGGCGTTACGTTTTCCCGGCAGGGGAATGCGCCTGTCTGTCGAATATTCGTTGCAATCCGTTTGAAAGGAGCATGACATCATGATATCCCCCATCCGCAGACCGGCCCCGCTGGCCGCCCTCGCTCTGCTGCTGCTCAGTACGGGCTGTCTGTCAGGCAGTTCGCCGACCCGGACCGAGGACACGCTCTCCGAGCAGCAAACCGTCAGCATCGTCATCAACAACCTGGGCTTATCGTTCCCGGATGGCCTGGATGAGAACAACAATCCGTATCTGCGTTATATCGAGCAGAGCACCGGCCTGGACCTCCAGGTCGTCACGCCGCCGCCGGAAGTATACGAAGAACGGCTGGATGTCATCATGTCTTCAGGCAAGCTGCCGGATATGCTGCATACGTATGAGGCGGTCTGGTTCGACCATTACTTGAAGCAGGACGCCTTCCTGCCGCTGGATGAGCTGCTCGCCGCCTACGGTCCGCATCTGCTGGAGAAGATCCCGGACGAGCTGTGGGACCGTGTGCGCCACAATGGCCGGATCTATGCCGTGCCGAGTCTCAACGAAGTCATCGGCACCGAGCTCATGTACGCCCGCAAGGACTGGCTCGACCGCCTCGGTCTGGAGCCCCCGGAGACGCTGGAGGCGTACTACGAGGTGATCCGCGCTTTTACGCTGGACGATCCTGACGGCAACGGCAGGCACGACACGATCGGGCTGACCATGATGGTCGATCTGAACCGGTCGTCGCCGTTCTTTGGCGCTTTTGGCACGCAGCTGAACACCTGGTTCGAGCGGGACGGCCAGCTCGTCCATGGCAGCCTCCTCCCCGAAACCAAGAAAGCGCTTGCGTATCTGGCCAGACTGTATAACGAGAAGCTGCTGGATCAGGAGTTCCCGCTCAATCTGCATAGCAATCTGTATGAAAAGGTAGAAAACGGTACGGTCGGTCTGTTCTCAGCCGCCTGGTACGATACCCGTGGGCCTATCGCGGCCAACAAACGCAGAGACCCGGAGGCGGAGTGGATCAAGCTGGCCTATCCGGCAGGGCCTGACGGGGCCCGGGGTGTCGAGGGCAAGGACCGGATCCGGGGCTACAATGTGATCCCGGCCGGCACTGCGCATCCCGAACGGGTCATCCGGATGCTGGATTTTATCGTGGACGATTACAAAAATCTGAAGCTGGGGTTCGAGGACGAGATCTGGCGGATGGAAAACGGCCGGATGGTGACGGATTTTGACATGCATGACAAGCATCTGTACCGGGGCATCTATCAATCGCTGGTCGATGTGCCGGACCCCGACCTGTTCAAGCAGCGGCTGGATTCGCTCGGCGACTTCAACCTGTACGACAATCTGATGACGATCCACGAGCATGTCATGCCCGGCGCCTTCTACGGGGTGCCCACGCCATCCATGAGCAAATACGACAAGCCGCTCAGTGAATTGCATGAGGTGCTGGTGCGGATCATCATGGGCATCGAGCCGATCGATGCGTTCGACCAGTTCGTCCTCGACTGGAAACGGCTCGGCGGCGACGAGATCACCGAAGAAGTCAACGACTGGTACCGCAAACAGCAGCAGTGGGGAGGCTCCTGACATGAAGCATGTGCTCGACCGGTTGCGGGAGTGGTTCACGCGCAACATCCAGGTTCGCCTCACCTTCTACTTCCTGCTGATCCTGCTGCCGCTGGTCGTGATCAGCCTGTTCGCCATCGAGCGGTCGCGGGATATCCTGTACCAGCAGGCGGAGCAGCGGACGAGCGTCGCCCTGTCCTCTACGATGGAGTACATCGATCTGGCGCTGCAAAATGTAGAGGAGCTCTCGGCGGTCATCGCCGCAGACAGCTCCATCATCGAACGGCTGACCCAGTACGGCGCCTATCTGCCGCCTGAGGCCATCGTCGATTTCTCTGCTGTACTGAAGCAGCTCTCCAATCTCAAGGCGGTCAATCGCTTCTCTGCCCAGATTGCCCTGTATCACCAGGCCTCCCATATGATGATCTCCACCAGCTTCGGCGGCCGCAAGATCCCCTCCGAGCCCGGACAGGCCTGGCTGCTGGAGCTGGCGCGCGCCGGCGGCACCGGTGTCCGCTACCTCCAGCCCGGCACCGCCGTCTCCGGCGGCGGCACACTGGGCGAGCTGCTCGGCACGGATACGCTGACCCTGGTGCGCTCCATGGACCTGTACAACACGGAGCGCCAGTTCGACCTGCTGCTTATTACCATCAACAAAAATTCGCTGCAGCAGGTGCTGCGCACACTGGTTCCTACCGCCAATACGCGGATTACACTGCTCGACGAACAAGGGAAGGTCATCGTCGCCAGCGACCCCGCCCTGGAGACGGCAGGCGCCCTGCCGCTGTCCGCCGATGAGATGGAGGTTGCCGTACAGTCCGAATATTCGATGTGGCAGCTGCGCCTCATCCAGCCCAAGTCCGAGCTCTATGAGGAGTCGGATCAGCTGAGACTGTTCACCCTGACGATCATCGGCATCAGCATCCTGCTCGCGATCGGGATCGCCTGGGTCGTCTACAGCGGTATTGCGGCGCCGCTCACCAAGCTGTCGCGCGGGATGAAGCAGATCGGCAGCGGCAAGCTGAACATCCGGCTGGACAATAAGCGGCAGGACGAATTTGGCGTACTGCTGGATGCGTTCAATCAGATGGCTACGGATCAGAAGCATCTGATCGAGGACCATTACGAGCAGCAGCTGCGGATGAAGACGACGGAGCTGAAGTTCCTGCAGTCGCAGATCAATCCGCACTTCCTGTACAATACGCTGGACTCCATCTACTGGATGGCCAAAAGCTATGACAGCGAAGAGATCAGCGAGATGGTCATGAATCTCTCCCGCTTCTTCCGTCTTAGCCTGAATAAAGGGCAGGAGGAGTTCGCTTTTGAGGAAAGCCTTGTCCATCTGCACTACTATATCCGCATCCAGCAGCTGCGTTTCATGGACAGTTTCACGGTAACGTATGACATCGCCGAGGAGACCAAGCCGATCCCGATCCTCAAGCTGCTGCTGCAGCCGCTCGTCGAGAATGCCATCCTGCACGGGATGGAAGGCATCGAGGAAGGCGGGCAGCTCCAGATCCGCAGTTGGATCAGCGGTACACGGCTGCACATCCGCGTGACAGACAACGGCCCGGGCATCCCTGAGGATCGGCTGCAGTACATCCGCGAGGAGCTGCGGCAGATGGAGCGCCGGAGTATCACCTCATTATCCCGGGACGAGGAGCAAGCAGGCGACCTGTTCGGCCTGCGCAATGTCTACACCCGGATGAGGCTCTACTATGGCGAAGGCGCGGGCATGGCGATCGACAGCCCGGCTGGCACCGGCACGATGGCGGAGATTACGATCCCGCTCGCAGACGGCAGACCGGCACGCACAGAGACCGCCAACACGCAACCAACGGAAGGAGCAGATACAGATGAATCTGATGATCGTAGAGGATGAGCCGCGGCTGCGGCATGCGCTGGTCCATGATATGCCATGGGAGGAACACGGGATCGAAGTGGTCGGAGTCGCCCGCAACGGCGTCGAGGCGCTTGCCCTCATCGCCATCAAGGCGCCCGACCTGATGATCATCGATGTGCAGATGCCCCAGATGGATGGCTTGACGCTGGTACGCAAGCTTCATGAGCAGAAGGGGCGTTCCCTGCTCAAGATGATCATCCTGAGCGGCCACGACAACTTTGCTTACGCCCAGGACGCCATGGAGCATGGGGTGATGCGCTATCTGCTCAAGCCTGCCGGCGAGGAGGTGATCCTGCAGGCCGTCCTGGATGCCGCCGCCGAGCTGCGCGAGGAGCTGGAGCAATGGCGGAGCAAGGCGATGCTGGAGCAGAAGTGGGAGGCCCATCTGCCCGGCCTGCAGACGCATTTCTTCCAGCGCTGGGCAGGGGGCGAGCTGACCGGCTGGGAGGTGCTGAAGCAGAGCCGTGAGCTGTTCATTGAGCTGCAGGAGAAGGACCGGATCGCAGTTGCCGTCGCCAGCATCGATCCGATCCCCGAGGGCAACACGAGATTCTACGCGCATGACCTGCCGCTGCTGCAATTCACCCTGCTGTGCATGGCCAAGGAGCTGCTGGATCATCCCGCCTGCTGGATCAGCAGCGATGCCGGCTACCGCGTCCTGCTCGTCTTCGTCCTGCCGCCGGAGCGGCCGCAGGATGAAGCGATGCTGTACATCCAGGCGGCGCTGGACAAGCTGCTCTCCCAGACGCGCGAGGTGCTCAAGCTGACCGCCAGCGCCGGGATCTGCGAGACGCCGGGCGACCTGGAGCAGATGAGGCAGCTGTACACCCAGGCTTGCCGGGCACTGCAGGAGCGGCTCGTCTACGGGCCGGATATCGTCATCCCTTACCGCGAAGCGCCACATCAGGAGCAGCTCCCCGCGCTGTCCCAGGAGCCGCTGGAGAAGGCGCTCGAGATCGCACTGGAAACGGCTGACGAGGCCAAGGCGCTGGAGGCGCTGACCGCACTGTGGGAGGCTGGCCAGGACGCGGCTGCATCTTCGGAGGATGTGCAGGAATCCGTCCTTTACCTCAGCAGCCTGTTCATCCGGCTCATCCACAAGCAGGGGTGGACTGTCAGGCAGGTGATGGGCGAGGATATGATGTACCTCCACAACCTCTCGCTGCTCGGCACCCGGGAGCAGACCCGGTCCTGGCTGAGCCGCACCGTACGGAGCATCACGTCTTTCATGCAGGAACAGCGGCGTACAACGAGCAACCAGGTCGTCCAGGATATCCTCGCTATCGTCGAGCGCGAGATCGATCAGGATCTCACCCTGCACACCGTCGCCGACCGCCTCTATGTCAGCCCCTCCTATCTGAGCCGTCTGTTCAAGCAGACGATGGGCGTCGCCTTCTCGGCCCATGTGCTGGAGCGCAAGATGGAGCGGGCCAAGACGGTGCTGCAGGAAGGCAGCAAGGTCTACGATGCCGCCCGCCAGACCGGCTACCGGGACGTCAGTTACTTTACCAAGGTGTTCCGCAAATATTGGGGCGTCAATCCGGGGGAGTATAAACCGTGAAGCGGCTGTCCCATAAAGCCAACGGAACTCACAGACGCCCCTCGCCGGTCAGCCGTTACACATGAAGAAGGGGCTATCCCGCCATCATCGCACGATGACTTTCGGGATAGCCCCTCATACCGTCCTTGTACTCGCCCTATTCACCCCTTCACGGAGCCGGCCGCCAACCCCTCGACGATCTGATTGCTCAGAAACACAAAGGCCAGCAAGATGGGCAGGATGCTGATCATCAACGTTGCTCCGATGGACCCCCATTCGGTGGCGTACTGGCCGATGAAATTTTGCACCCCAACCGTCAGCGTCTTCCATTCATTGGAGCTGATAAACGTATTGACGAAGATAAACTCGTTCCAGTTATAGATCATATTGACGATACCTGTCGTCGCGGCAACGGTTGCAGTCATCGGGAAAATAATCGTCAGCACAAGACGACTCACAGAGCTGCCATCCATAATGGCCGCTTCTTCGATCTCCCGAGGAATCGCATAATAGAAGCCCAGCATGATAAGCACGGTAATCGGCAGATTGAACGCAATATAGGATACAATAAGCGACAAGGGATGATCGATCAAAGCCGCCTTATTGAACATGCTGTACAACGGGATCAACGTCGAATGAACGGGGATCATCATCGCCAGCATGATCGCCCCAAGCGCCAGTTTGCTGCCGCGCCAGTGCATCCGCGTAATCGCGTAGGTAGCAAACGACGCAATGACAATGGTGCACAAGGTGGCGACGACGGTAATCCATACGCTATTGAGAAAATATGTGTCGATATGTCCCGCGCTCCACACCTTGCTGTAATTTTCCCAACGCGGCTGCACCGGAAACGACAACGGATTCGAACCGAAAATCTGTTGATTGTTTTTCAACGAGAAGGTCAGCAGCCAATAGAGCGGAAACAGCTGCATGAGCGCAATGACAATAAGGATGAGATAAAGAACCGATTTGCCTGCTGTTGCTTTTAGAGCCACGCTATTCACCTGCTCCCCCCTATGAATATTGAGTCTGCTCGCTTGAAGCCGTTAATCTGCGAATGATCCAGGTGGCGGTCAGGCATATCAGCAGCAGGAAGAAGCTGACGGCGCTGGCATAGCCAAAATCGAAGGATTTGAAGGCAATGCGATACATGTACGAGGCCATCACTTCACTTGCCCCATTGGGTCCGCCGCCTGTCATCACATAGATGAGGTCGAAGTATTTCAATGAACCGACCACCGCCAGGACAACCGTCACCTTCAGCACCTCCGTAATGAGCGGCACTTTAATGCGCAAGGCGATCTGCCGGCTGCTCGCCCCGTCGATTGTCGCGGCTTCCTCGACTTCCTTCGGTACACCCTTCAGCGCTGCGTAGTATATCAAAATATAAAAGCCCGCGTATTGCCATAAAATCGGCAGGAAAATCGAAAACAGCACCAAATCGGTATTCGACAGCCACTCCGGTGTGTTCACTACGCCCAGCTGCTCCAGGAATAAATTGATCAGGCCATTGGACGGATGGTAGACCTTCAACCAGAGCTGGGCAATCGCCACCGAGGACAGGAGCATCGGAATCAAGTAGATTTTGCGCAAGACATTTGCCCCTTTGATCTTCGAAGCCAGCACCAGCGATACGGCCAAATACACAACCAGACTCAGGCAGGAAAACACGGCCAGCAGCAACGAATGGAAGGCGCTGCTCCAAAACGCCCGGTCGCCCAGCAGTTCGATATAATTGGTCAGACCGATGAACTCCATCGCTTGAATGCCATTCCAGTTATGCAAGCCATAATAAGCCGTAAGCGCAATCGGAATATAGATCATAGCACCCAGCATGAGCAGCGCCGGCAGCATATACAACGCAATAATTCGTTTGTTGGACATCATTTTATTCATGTCGCTATCCAGTCCCTATTTGTTAATCGCTTGATCATGTGCCTCCGAGAACTGCTCCGGGGTAGCCGCGTTGCCAAACAGCGCTTGAATCTGATTCAAATGAACCTCGGCCGCTTCCGCTTCGAGCTGGACGTCGGCATACAGGGTGATGCTCGTCGCCTGGTTCATCTCATTGAACAGATCCACATACAAGTCAGGCAGCTCCAGGCTATCCGTATCCACCTTGGTCGCAGGGATTACCCCTGCTTCCGTGACCGATTTCTCGCCCCATTTCTCTACGAAATACGCCACGAATGCTTTCGCAGCCTCTTTAACGGGAGAATTCTCCGCTACGAACAAGCCGACACCGGGACCGCCCACCCAGCTATTGCTGTCTCCCTTGCCGCCGCTGACGGCAGGGAATTTGAAGAAGCCGACTTTATCCTTGAACGCTTTTGGAATCTCTTCGTTAGCTGTAAAGTTCGCCAGCTCCCACGTTCCCATCAAGTACATCGCTGCCGTTTCGTTGTAGAAATCCGCTTTGCCTTCGTCGTTGGACAAGCCGTTGAAGCCTTTGTTAAAGGCGTTCATATTCACCAAATGCTGCACCTCGCCGGCAGCCTGCAGCAAGCTGTCCTGCATATACGTATCTTTGCCTGCCAGCGCGTTCGAGAAAACCTCTTGCCCGGCAATACGGTCGGCGAGATACATGTACCACAGCGAGCCCGTCCAGCGGTCCTTATTGCCCAGCGCAATCGGCGTCACGCCGCTATCGGCAAGAGTCTGCACGACATCCACAAACTCATCGTAGGTTGCCGGCACTTCCAGGTTATGGTTGGCGAAGATCTCTTTGTTGTAATAGATCGGCGCAATGTTGAATTCGAGCGGCAAGCCGTAGGTGCTGCCCTCGATCGCGAACGCATCCGTCGTACCCGCGACAAACTGATCGCCAAGGCCGCTTCCCAGCTCATCGTCAAGCGATGCGAACAAGCCGCCTTCCACGTAGGGCTGCAGGAAGCCTGCTGCCCAGGTTACGCCTACATCGGGCAAGGAATTGGATGTCGACAGCACCTTCAGTTTATTTTTGTATTGTTCATTATCGAGCACTTCCATCTTGATCGTCACGTTCGGATGGTCATCCTCGTATTGCTTGACGATATCGCTGACCACTTTGCTTTGCGCAGCGGACACGCCCTCCGGCCATAGATGCATAAAGTTAATCGTCACCTTGTCATTCGCGCCGGATGCTCCGCCTTCAGCTTGCGCGTTGCCCCCTGCTGTGCCGGTAGAATTGCCCGAAGAGCCGCTGCTGCAGCCTGCCAGCACCATTGTTAGACCCAGCAATAGCATAAACACCTTTTTAGCTTTCAAGAATTGATACCCCCTCATTGAAATCGCTTGCAGCTCTATTGTATCGGGAATATCAGCACAAGTAAGGACACAACGATTAGGAAAAACTCCACTTTCGTTAGATCGGTCATCGCTGCTTGCGAAATTGTGCCGGACTGAGCTGCTCATGGGCGCGAAAGACGCGAATAAAATAGCGGTCGCTTTGATAGCCCGCCTGCTCGGCGATGCCCTGTACCGACATGGAGGTCGTCAACAGCAACCGTTTGGCGAGCTGCAGACGCTGACGTGTCACATAATCCGAAAAGCTGATGCCCATCTGTTCTTTGAACAGCTGACTGAAATAATTGGCGTTCATATGGAGCATCTCGGCAAGCTGCTTGGCCGAGATCTGCTCGCCAATGTTCTCACGCACATAGTGCAGCGCTTTATTAATCTCCGCGTGATGTGTTTCCTGCTTCAGCTCGGCAAGCTGTACATCCGTCACCTTTTTCCATTGCTCCTGCGCCTGCTTGTCCGCTCTGCGCTGAAGCGCTTTGCTTACTGCAGCCAGGATCTCCTGCTTCTCCAGCGGCTTCAGCAGATAATCCACCGCATCCAATTGAATCGCTTGCTGCGCATAGGAGAACTCGGAATAGCCGGAGATAAAAATGCAATGCGGCTTATGATCATAGGCGCTTAACTGCTCTACCAGCTCAAGGCCCGACAACCCGGGCATCCGAATATCCGAGATCAGCAGATCCACCGGCTGCTGCTGCAGCAGCTCCAGCGCCATGACGCCATTGTCCGCCAGAGCGATGTGATAGCTGTCCGTCAGCCATCCTTCGAGCACACGCTTGATCCCCTCCCGGGTACGCGGCTCATCATCTGCGATGACGATATGAATCATCCCTTATCCCCCTCCCTGACCAGCGGGATGCGGAAGCCAACCTCCGTTTCCCGCTGCGAGCTTGTGATGGCAATTCCCTCATGCGAGCTGCCGTAATACAGCTTCAGGCGCTGATTCGTGTTTTTCAAGCCGACACCCAGATGCTTGTCATGCTGTTCATGAAGCTGGAAGCTATCCTGCGCCAGCTCATGCATGACTTTATGCAGACGCTCGTTCGTGAAGCCCGGACCATTATCGGTGACGGCGATCGCAAGTTCTCCTGTTCCGGTAGCGGATGCGCCAGCGACGGCTCTCACATGAATCGTCAGCTTGCCGCGCTCCATACTGCGTTCGATACCATGTTCAATCGCGTTCTCGATCATCGGCTGGATCATCAGTTTTGGAATCGGCACCTGCTTGAGAGCCTCGTCACAATGGATGTCCCATTCAAAACGATCCATCAGACGCATTTTCATAATCCGCAAATAACGCTCCGCATGCTCCAGCTCATCGCCTACCGTCACCCATTGGTCGCTGTCCTGCTTCGTGATGACATAGCGGAACACCCCGCTCATCGCGACGATAATCTCCGCCAGCTCGGTCTGTCCCTGCTCCTCCAGCTCCCAATAAAAAGCTTCCAGCGTGTTAAACAAAAAATGCGGATTAATCTGTGCCTGCAACGCTTTCAACTCGGTTTTGCTCTGCAAAATTTCCTTCTCATAGACGACCTGGATAAGCGCTTGCAACGAATCAACCATCTGATTGTAGGTATGGTTCAGCTCCGCCAGCTCGATCGTATTGCTCTCCGCTTCAATATGCCTCAGACCGCCCAGCCTGGCGCCGTGCATGGCGCGAATCAGATGCAGGATCGGCCGGCTGATCCTCTCCGCGATAAAGTAGCTTAGGACCAAAAACAGCACGCTGCTGACCAGAAAAGCAATAAGGATCGTCGAGCGGAGCAGCGCCAGGCCTTCTGTCGCTTTGCTGACCGGCGTGTATATGCTGAGCTCCCAGCCGACGAGCGGGATACTGCGCTTGACATTAAAATAACGCTCGCCCCGGATGTCAACCACGTCCATCGCGCCCGTTGCCGTTGGCAAATCCGAGGAATTACCTGTATTTGTAAAAATAACATTGCCCACCTGATCCGTCAACCATACAAAATCTTCCTGAACGCCCAGCTGCGTGTCCGTGAGAGCAGGCAAATCAAATAAGGACAGATCGACATGCACAACCAAATAACCGACACGCTGGAACGATTGATTCATCAAGCGTATATTGCGCATCGTCACCATACTGTCGGGGTACTCTTCGCTATAATCGGTCCAGACCAGTCTGCCCGCCAGCTTGTCAGCCCGCTCGATCCACCCCTCCGCATACCGTTCCTGGAGCTGCTCATCGCCGAGCGGCAGGTAGCTTTCATATGACAGATTATAGATTTCAATAGCTCGAATACCTTGTTGATAAGCTTCCAGCTTCCGGACCTCCTGCTGGAGCAGCTGCAATTGATCAAAGCTCGCGCGCTTGCCCTGGTAGCTGTTTTGCAGCAACGTTTGCACCATGGCGTTAGTAGCCACTTGGGAGGAGAACATGTCGATCTGCTTCATGAGCAGCTCCACATTGGCAATCGCCTGCACCGCCGTATTTTCCATATGCTTCTCCGCATTGCTCTGGAGCAGTCGACTAACCTGCGAATTAATATACACGCCCACTGTTACCAAAATGATAAGCATCACGCCTGTATACAGCACAAACATCTGCTTGCGAAATGTATTCAGCTTCCACCACGCTTGCATAACCACACCCCGTTTCCTCTTGATTTTATTCTCCTCGTCCCCCGCACACAACATCAAAGTACCAAAAAAGGATATGAGTCTCTCCTACTTTTCACGCCCGTTCCGCGCTAGTATTTGGTTAACAAGTTCTTTACAAGGAGGAGAAGACGATGAAGCCTGAGCTGGACAACTCGCCTGCTCGGCCCGGCAGAGAGAGCTACGTCCGCCGGCTGGGGCTCGATATCCGGAGAGAGTGGGATCTGTATCTGCTGCTCGTCCCGGGCATCCTGTTCCTCCTGCTGTTCAAGTACACGCCGATGTACGGCATCATCATCGCGTTCAAGGACTTCAATATCTTCGCCGGGTTTGCGGATAGCCCCTGGGTCGGCGGCAAGCATTTTGCCAAGCTGTTCACGTCGCCCGACTTTGCCATCGTGCTGCGCAATACGATCATCATCAGTGTGCTGAAGATCGTCATCCTGTTCCCGCTGCCCATCATCATCGCCCTCATGCTCAACGAGCTGCGCAAGATGGTGTTCAAGCGGACGGTGCAGACGATCGTCTACCTGCCCCATTTCCTGTCGTGGGTCATCGTCGCCGGCCTGTTCATCGACCTGCTGTCCACGGACGGCGGCCTGGTCAACAAGCTGCTCGCCTCGATGGGCATGCAGCAGATCTCGTTCTTCCTGGACAACAGCGTCTTCCGCAGCGTGCTGATCACCTCGGCCGGCTGGAAGGAGACGGGCTGGAGCACGATCGTCTATCTTGCAGCCTTCTCCATGATCGATCCATCGCTGTACGAAGCCGCCAAGATCGACGGCGCCAGCAAGCTGCGTCAGCTGTGGCACGTCACGCTGCCGGGCATCGCCCCGATCATCGTCTTGATGTTCATCCTGCGTCTGGGCAACATCCTCGAGGCGGGCACCGAGCAGATCCTCGTCATGTACAACCCGGTCGTCTACAAGGTCTCCGACGTCATCGGCACCTATGTCTACCGGATGGGTCTGGGCAATCAGGATTACAGCTTCACTACTGCCGTCGGCATGTTCGAGGCCGTCATCTCGTTCACGCTGGTCATCGTCGGCAACTCACTGAGCCGGAAGTATCTGCAGCGGGGCATCTGGTAAGGAAAAGATTTCGAAGCGAGTTCCCCTTCGATAATCGTCTGGATTAGGCTTCGTTTAGGAGGGATGCAGCACATGAGTACCAAACAACAACCGGACCCAAGCCGTGCAGCCGCCGGCGTCTCGGCCGGCATCAAAGCCTCGCCCGGCGAGCGATTGTTCGCCGTCTTCAACTATACCTTCTTCATTCTGATGAGCATCATTACGATCCTTCCCTTCGTCAACCTGATCGCCAAATCGTTCAGCAGCGAGGAAGCCGTCATCGCCGGACGCGTCGGTCTGCTGCCGATCGGCTTCCAATGGGGCACCTATCAATATGTCTTGCAGGACAACATGTTTCTCAATGCGCTCAAGATCTCCATCATCCTGACTGTCGTCGGCACGACGCTCAGCCTGCTGCTGACGACGATCACCGCGTATCCGCTCTCCAAGCCGAGGCTGCGGGGACGCAAAGGGCTGCTGCTGATGTTTATCTTCACGATGCTGTTCAGCGGCGGCTTGATCCCGACCTATCTGCTCATGCAGAATCTCGGCCTGGTCAACACCCTCCCGGTGCTGTTCCTGCCAGCGATGGTCAACGTGTTCAATATGCTGATCATCAAAAATTACTTTGAAGGCTTGCCCGATGCCCTCGAGGAATCGGCCAAGCTGGACGGCGCCGGCAACTTCCGCATCCTGCTGATGATCATCCTGCCGCTGTCGACGCCGGTGCTGGCGACGATCGGCCTGTTCTTCGCCGTCGCGTTCTGGAACGACTATTTTGCTTCGATGATCTATATCACCAACCCGGCTCTGAAGCCGCTGCAGCTGTATCTCAAGGAGCTGTTCGTCTCCTCGACCGGCGACTTCCTGAAGGACAATGTCGATGCTGCGCTCAACACGACGCCGCAGTCGATCCAGGCTTCCTCGATCCTGTTGGCAACGGTCCCGATCCTGCTCGTGTATCCGTTCCTGCAGAAGTATTTTGTCAAGGGCGTCCTGGTCGGTTCGGTCAAAGGGTGAGACGGCAAACCATCATGTTTGCACATCTAGTACGGATGATTGCCGTGACGGCTGTGCGTTCATTAACCGCCTTTGAAGGGATGTGATGCCTGCAATCTGCAGTAAAGATGGCAAGCAGCAAGGGTGCGGTCTTGATGATAGAACAATATTATGAATGCCGAGGAGGATTTCCCATGAAGAAAAAAACCAGCATGCTCGCGCTCACGCTTGGCGTCAGCCTGGCCGTCACCGGTTGCAGCGGCGGCTCGACCCCTGCGAATACACCAGGCAGCGAAGGCACGAACACCCCGCCGCCCGAGAGCAGCAATGCCGATCTGAAAATGATCATGCAGTACAGCCGGTTCGATCCCAACACGGACTATACGGCCAACTATATCTCGGAGAAAACCGGCTTCAATATCACGTATGAGATGCTGCCTGCCGAGAATGCCGACGAAAAGCTCAACCTGATGGTTGCCAACCGCGAGAACTTCGATCTCATGAAGCTGAATGCTGCCCAGTTCTACAATCTTGCTACAGCAGGCGCTCTGGAGCCGCTGGATGAGCTGATCGAAGCGCACGGCAATCACATCCAAAACGCCATCAAGCCCGAGTCGTGGGGCAGCGCCACGATCAACGACCAGATCTTCGCGCTGCCGGAGACGGGCGCCGGAGTCAGCATCGGTGAGGAGCTCGTCATCCGTCAGGACTGGATGGAAGAGCTGAGTCTTGAGATGCCGACGACCACCGATGAGCTGTACGATGTCCTGGTCGCCATCCGCGACGCCAAAAATATCGTGCCGCTGACCGGCAGCAACGACTCGATCTATGGCGATATCGCTGCCGCCTTTGGCGTATTGACAGAGTGGAAGGAGGTCGACGGCGAGCTGAAGCACCGGGCCGAGCTGCCCGAGATGAAGGACTTCCTCGAGTACATGAACAAGCTGTACAGCGAGGGCCTGCTCGATACCGAGATGCCCATCAACACCGCCGCCAAGGCGATCGAGAAGTTCTCCAGCGGACGCGCCGGCGTCTACAAGCTGGCTTGGTGGAATGCGGGCAACACCATCTCTGCCTTGACGGATAACCATCCCGACGCCACGGTGACACCTATCCCGTATCTGAAAAACCAGGACGGCAACGCCGAGATCGGTGTGCTGGCCAACACCACCTGGTTTATCGCGATCCCCAAGTCCTCCAAGAACAAGGAGGACGCCATGAAGCTGCTCAATGCCAAGCTGGAGCCCGAGACGTTCAAGGGCATGGCGATCGGCGAGGAAGGCGTGCACCACGAGGTGAAGGACGGCAAGTATTTCCCGATCCTGCCCAAGTTCAACGATGACTTGAACAATGCCAGTGCGTTCATGACGGCTGTCGATGAGGAGAACTATCCGACCTTCTGGCAGGCGCGCGTCCGCAAGGATCCGATCCTGCAATCGTACTACGAGCAGTTCCAGGCCAATGCCGAGGGCATCATCGTCGTCGACCCGATGTCGCTGGCACCGCCGATCGAAGCGGTATCGAAGAACACGCTCAAGCTGAACAAGCTGCTGGATGACAATGTACTGAAGTTCATCGCCGGCTCCGAGCCGATTGCGAACTACGACCAGTTCCTGGCCCAGTGGCACGCCGAGGGCGGCCAAGAGATGGTCGCCGCCGCCAATGAGTGGTTTGCGACGTCTGGACAGTAAGATGGGACTCTGCCTGATGGCCGCTTGCCCACAGAGGTGAGAAGCGCGGCCCCGTAGGTGGCTTTAGAGAGAAGGATTCGCCGGCGGGGCGGATCCTTCTTCTCGCTTGGCTGTCCCGCCGCTCGCTAGCGGGCTCTGGACGGGCCGAGTGGACCGACGGCGGAACTTTCGGTCGATCCAACTGCCGTTTGCCAGTTATTTCGCTCGCTGCCGGGCCTGGCGACTGATCCTACTGCCGTTTGGCCGTTATTCGGTCCGTCAGCGGACACGGCGAGGCTGTATTTAGAACTATTGCTTGAAATCCGGCGCGTGGCGCACCTATAATGCTAATTTCTAGATCTATTGCTCTAGATTCGCGCGTGGCGACCTTTAACGTTGTAGAAAAGTGCTTGAAACTTTCGATAGTTGCACAAAAACAGCCACCGCTGCTAATCACGAAGCCGTTCCTGCCGCTGCAGCGGCAGAAAGGGTCGCTGCACGCATCCACACCAGGGGTTTCGTCGCAATAGCGGCAGAAAGGGGCGTTGTACGCGACCATACCAGGGGTTTCGTCGCAGTAGCGGCAGAAAGGGGCGTTGCACGGGCCCCCACCTGCAATCCGTACCGGGTACATAAGCTACTCACTTAAAGGAGGTTATCACATGTCCGTTCATACCACCGATCAGACCATCCACTCCGGCTTGGAGATCGAAGCTGCTCCCAGTGACATCACGATCACAGTTGATGGTCCGCGCCGGCTGATTGCGGCGGTCGATACGGAGCAGCCGGCGGCAGAGCCAGGCGCCCTCACCCTGTATACCAGCCGGTCCGGGGAAACCATCCGTCTTCCCGCCTTATACGCCGCAGTGACTGTAGCCGCGGATCTGACAGTGCAGCACGTCACTCGCGTCTCCTCTCGGCGCACCGAGGCGACCACGCTCATCCATCTGCCTGCAGGCGGGATTGTCCTGGCCGCTTGCTGCCCAGAGACTACCGATGAGGGAGAGCGCTATCTGGAGACCTGCTTCAAGCCAGGAGACCGCATCAAGCTGCGCAGACTCGGCGAGCTGATCGGCATCCGGGAGCTGACCGCCTCGGATCAGCCGTCGCTCGTGCTGAATCACGCCACCATGTTTACCAGCCTAGAGCGGCGCACATGGATCAGCGGCAGGATCGCCAACTTCCAAGCGGGTACGGACGCGAAACTGCTTGCTGACGAGACCGCCGGGCCGGTTATGACCGATGGCACCTTCTCGGCAGCCTGCGATCTCAGGCCCGGCACCAACTATATCTCGCTACGCCTCATTAGTGGCGGACAAACACTTGACCGGCGCCAGCTCGTCGTATTTTGCCGTGCTGGCCTGGACCGGCTGAACCCGCCCGGGACGACGCCTCAGACCAGCGAGCCCTCTCCCCCCTCCGCACACACCGGTGCTGAGGAAGAGGTCGAATCACCCTGTTCGCAGCTTAAGGATCACCCGCGCCGAGACCGTGAAGTGATCCTCTGGGTGGATCAGGGCGCGAATAGCCGCAGGTTCCAGACAGCCGGGGACGTAGCGTCGTTCCTAAAGCAAGCGCGAGCAAGCGGCGTGACGATGGTCGTGCTCGACGTACTGGGCGTGGAAGGCTTCGTGACCTACCAGAAGACGACGCTGACCGGGCGGCCGCATGCCAGCCGGATCCGCGCCCCCAAAAAAGCCGGCGCCCATCCCGAGCTGGACCTGCTGGGGCTGTTCGTCCATTACGGGCACGAGCTTGGGCTAAAAATCCACGCTTCGATAAATGTGTTTGCCGAAGGCTCGATCCTGTATGACGCATATGCCGTCCTGGATGACCATCCCGACTGGGAAGAGCGAGTCCGGCACCCCGGAGATGGCGCTACGATCAAGCGGCAGCGAGAGAGCGCTGCGCCCGGAGTGGTCGCTTTCGTCAATCCGGCTCATGATGAAGCAAGGGAATACCAGTTGAAGACGTTCGAGGAGATTATGATGAATTATGAGGTCGATGGCATCGTGCATGACCGCAGCCGCTATGACAACGAGGCGGCTGATTTTAGCGAGACCTCCCGGGTCGCATTCGAGGATTTTCTGGCCAAACGAGGAAAGACCATGCGGTGCTGGCCGGCGGATATTTATGAGTATGCGGCAGAGACGCGGATCGACGGACCGCTGCTGCAGGACTGGTGGGAGTTCCGGGCTGCGGTAATCCGGGACTTCCTGCTGGAGGTAAAGGAGCTCGCGGCAGCCCGCTCCCTTGTGACAGGCCGGCGGATCGAGGTATCGGCCTATGTCGGCTCCTGGTATGAGAGCTACTACGTGCATGGCGCCAACTGGTGCAGTCCGCGCTTCCAGCATGATGATCGGCTCGAGCTTACACCCGGGTCGCTCTACACCCCCGCTTATATCGCTACCGGCTATACTGACAGCCTGGACTTCCTGATGATCGGCGCGTACCAGCAGACGGTGGGAGAGATCGAGAAATATATCACTCAGGCTCAGATCGTTACCGCAGGGGAACTGCCGATCTACACCGGGCTGGCCGTCGCCAATGTGACCGAGGCCGGTGTAATGCGCGACGCCTGTGCTGCAGCCCTGACTTACAGTGACGGCCTCATGTTGTTCGACGCTTCACATATTGAAGACTGGCCCGCGCTGGCGGCGGCATTACCGCACGGATAACGGAAAAAGGCCGCCACCGAAGCAACCTTCCACTTCATGCACTCCGCATGCAATGACCCAGCAGGCCCGCTTACGCCGGAGACGAAGAGGCCCGGAGACCCCATCGCCTCCCTTAACCTACTCGGCTCCCTCCGGTCCGTACACCTCCAGTGCCTGCAGTGTCGGATACCATCGCGACGCTTCGATCCGCAGGCGGAGGCGATGCGCCTGCACGGGCGGGAACCGGCAGATGTGCTTGTAGCCCACCACCTGTCCCTCGTAGAACGGCAGCCACTGTCCGCCCTCCAGCCGCTCCAGCACGAACCGCTCGATGCGCTGACCGTCCGTGATCTGCTCCATCAGCACGACGCGGTCCAACGTTTGCTCGGATCCGAGCTCCAGTTCGAGCCACGCCTGTTCTTCGCCTGCAGGGGCGCGCCAGTACGTATCGCGCCGCCCGTCAGTCACCGCGTCAGCATGATGCTGCGCGTCTGCACTTGCCGACGCCGTGCACCGCCCGCCCCGCGCCAGATCATGCGCATACCTGCGCCGCAGCCAATCACCCAGCTCCTGCAATCGCGCGGCGTCCGTCTCGTGGATCAGCCCGCGACGGTCCGGCGGCAGATTGAGCAGGAAGGTTGCGTTGCCGCCCACCGTACGCTCGTACAGATCGGCCAGCTCTGCGAGCGGCTTCACCGCCCCGTCCTCCGACGCGTGGTAGAACCAGCCCGGCCGGATCGACGTATTGACCTCTGCCGGATACCAGACCAGCGCCTCCGCTTCGGCGATCACCGCCCGGCTACCGAGGTCGTCCTCGCTCGTCCCGATCCGCCGGGCAAACGCCGGATCGTCAGCTTGCTGCGACTCGGACTGGATCTTCTCATTATCCCGCAGCGTCGCCGGGACGACGCTCCATTCCACCGGCCGGGTATGGCCGGCTTCATTGCCGCACCACCGGACGTCCGGTCCGCAGACGGAGATGACCGCTCCCGGCTGATGGCGGCGGATGACCTCATAATAGGCGTCCCAATCATAGACTTGCCGTCTGCCATTAGAACCTTCACCGCAAGCGCCGTCAAACCAGACCGTGAACAACTCCCCGTATCCGGTTAGCAGCTCGGTTAACTGATTGACGAAGAAGGCGTTGTACGCATCAGAATCGCCGTAGGACGGCTCATGCCGGTCCCAGGGGGACAGGTAGATGCCGAATTTCAAGCCGGCCTCCCGGCAGGCATCGGCTACTTCCTTCACCAGATCCCCCTTACCGTCCCGGAAAGGGCTGCTCGCCACTGTATGCTGCGTATAACGGCTCGGCCACAGGCAGAAGCCGTCATGATGCTTGCATGTGAGGATCAACCCCCGCATCCCGGCCGCCTTGCACACCTCCACCCACTGAGAGGCATCCAGCGCCGAAGGGGCAAAGACCGCCGGCGACTCTTCACCCGTCCCCCATTCGCGATCCGTAAACGTATTAACCGTAAAATGGATAAAGCCGTAAAACTCGGTCTCTTGCCAAGCCAGCTGCCTCTTCGAAGGCACAACTCGCGCCGCCTCTTGTATGGATAAACTCACCCTACCCGCTCCTCTCTCCTTCAACTAGCCCAGATCCGCTTGATCCGTGAACAGCACTTCAAAGGACCGGGTGCCATGGAGCTCAAACACAACTAAATCATTGCGCCCAGTTTTCAACAGCGGTGCCGGGATATATAACGTGCGTGTCGGTCCTACCTCCCAGTATCTGCCCAGCAGAAAGCCGTTGATATACACTTGTCCCTTGGTCCAGTCGTCCAGCCGCAGGAAGGTGTCTGCCGGCTCGTCCACCTCGAAGTGCCCTCGGTAGAAAGCCGGCTGCTGCCCTTCGTCCGGGTTGCCCGCTTCCAAGCCGGCCGGAGCGACAGCCGCATCTACAGCATCAGCCAACGAGGCACCCGGGCTGCCATACCGCTCTCCCCGTTCACCAACGTCCGATTCCACAGTCTCGAAGCGTACTCCCTCCAGCGTCTCCAGCGGCAGCGGACGGATCGTCCAATGGTACAGGAACTGATTGTCCAGCCGCACGCCTTCGGTGATGCCCTTGCGGTCGGCCAGCAGCGGACCGTAGTTGATCCGTCCCATATTCTCCACCAGGATGTCGATGCGCGCGCCCTGATCCGGGATGTCCAGCCTTAGCGGCTCCGGCTGCCAGCGCTCTACGACGCCTGTATACCGGCCGTCTACATAGACGATCGCCCGGTCCCGGACCTCCTGCACATGCAGGCTCATCCCGTTCTTTGGTCCGGGAACGAAGGTCGAGTACAGGATGTGGCCGTACGCTTGGCCCAGCCGCTCCATCGGCTCCGGGCAAGTCGCTTGCACCGGCACGGACAGGTTGTCCAGCTGGCCGAACAGCGTCCCCCGCTCCTCCAGCCGCACCGTCCCGTAGCTGCGCCTGGGCGCCGGCTCGGGCAACTGCAGCGGCGGCAGCTTCAGATGCTGTTCCAGCACCTTGCGCACCGCCATATATTTGGCCGTAGGCTCGCCCGCTTCATTCAGCAGGGTATCATAGTCATAGCTGGTGACGGTCGGCTCGTAACGGCGGATATGGTTGGCTCCGTTCATATAACCGAAGTTAGTCCCGCCATGGAGCATGTAGAAGTTGATCGACCCTCCGGCCGTTAGCAGCTCGTCGACCGCCGCCGCCACATCGTCCGCCTCCCGGGTATGGTGCTGCTCCATCCAGTGATCGAACCAGCCGTTCCAGAACTCCATGCACATCAGCGGCCCTTCCGGCTGATACTTCCGCAGCAGGCGGAACGCGCCAGCCGCTCCCGATCCGAAGTTGACCGTCGCCAGTACGCCCTCCAACGTCCCCCCTTGCAGCATGGCATCATCCGGACCGTCCGAAGTGAACAGCAGCACATCCATGCCCCGGCCGACCATCGCATCCCGGATATGCGCCAGATACCGCTTGTCGTTGCCGTAGCTGCCGTATTCATTTTCGATCTGGAGCGCGATGACCGGCCCGCCGTTCGTGCAGAGCAGCGGCTTGATCCGCGGCAGCAGCTGGTCATAATACGCATCCACATGCGCCAGATAAGTCTTGTCATAGCACCGCAGCCGGATCGCCGGCTCCGCCAGCAGCCATGCCGGCAGGCCGCCGAACTCCCACTCCGCGCAGATGTACGGACTGGGCCGCAGGATGACATGCAGTCCGAGCTCGCCCGCCAGCTTCACGAATGCCTCGAGGTCGTACAGCCCCTCGAAGCGGAACTCCCCTTTACGCGGCTCATGCCCGTTCCACGGGATGTAAGTCTCTACCGTATTGAGTCCAAGCGCCTTCAGCTTGAGCAGCCGATCCTCCCAATACTCGGGGACGACACGGAAATAATGGATTGCACCAGACATAAGCCTGGTCCTCTCTCCGTTATAGACGAAATGATCGCCTTCCACTGTAAAACTAGCCATGCTGCATCCTCCTTGTCGTGACTCCTGTCATGTCACTTTGTGCTCCCTTTACCCTTTGACACCGCCCAGCATCATTCCTGCTGTCAATTTGCGCTGCAGCAGCGCATAGATAATAATCGTCGGGATCAGGACGATCGACAGACCGGCAAACAGCGATCCCCAGTCAGTTGCATACTGCTGGATCTGCATCAGATTGGCCAGACCGACCGGGATCGTCTTCTTCTCCTCCGAGGTGATGAAGGTCATCGCCATCACGTATTCATTCCAGAAATCGAAGAAGCCGAACACGATCAGCGTGATGATGCCCGGGCGCGCCATCGGCACGATGATGCGGACCAGCGTGCCGAAGTAGCCGCAGCCGTCGATCATCGCCGCTTCTTCGAAGTCATGCGGGATCGACTTCATGAAGCCGGTGAGCAGGAAGATCGAGAACGGCAGGCTGTTCGTCGCATACACGGCGCTGAGCCAGAACCGGTTGTCCAGCATCTGCAGATCGTTCATCAGGATGAACAGCGGCACGATGATGTACACGCCGCCGACGAAGATGCCTGCGATGTAGAAGTTCGTAAAAAAGCCGCGCCCCCGAAACCGCATCCGGCCGAGTACATACGCTGACGGGATGGCCGCTGCCAGCAGCACCGCCATCGAGATGATGACGACGAGTACCGAGTTCAGCATATAGTCGCCGATCCGGGCTGTCGTGAAAGCATCGACATAGTTGCGCCACTCCAGACCGCTCGGCAGCTTCCAAGGACTCTCCATTACTTCGGCATTGGTCTTGAAGGAGGCCATCACATTCCACAGCAGCGGATAGACGACGATGATCGTCTGGATGATGAGGAAGATGCGCAGCGCCGCCCGGCCTGCCGCCTTGCCGATGCCCCGGCGTTCCCGGTCTGCGATTGGTTGTGTGCTCATCCCTAGTGGCTCCCCCTTTCGGTCAACTTGTTGCTGATCAGCGCCAGCGCCATCGAGACGACGAAGATGAAGACGCCGATCGCCATCGCATAGCCGAAGTTGGCATTATTGAACGCCTGCGAGTACAGATAGGTCATGACAACCTCCGAGTGGCGGTTCGGTCCGCCCGCAGTCATGATCGAGACGATGATGAAGCTGATCGACAGCACACCGTTGATGCTGAAGATCAGCGTCACGCGGATGATCTCCCACAGCATCGGCACGGTGATCTTGAAGAACTGCTGGATCTTGGTCGCTCCGTCGATCTCCGCCGCCTCGTACAGGTCCGGCGATATGCTGTCGATCCCTGCCATGTACATGACCATATAGTAGCCCGCCGCCTGCCAGATGAGCGTCACAGCAAGCGCCCACAGCACCGTCCGCTGATCGCCCAGCCACGGCAGCGCCCACTCTCCCAGTCCGAGCAGCTCCAGCCCGGAATTCAGGAAGCCCATCGTCGGATGATAGATGAAGGACCACAGGATGGCGATGACGACGAAGGAGAGGATGCTGGGGAAGAAAAATACCGTCCGGTACAGGCCGCGCTCCCTCAGCTTGGATTTGGCGAGGATCGAGGCGTTGACCAGGGCGATCAGCAGCGTGATCACCGGCACGATCAGCATCAGGAACCCGGTATTGCGCAGGGCGAGCAGGAACACGTCGTCCTGGAACATATCCACATAGTTTTTGAGACCGATGAAGCGCGGTTCATCGCTCAGGCCGGTCCATAGGTACAGCGATTTATGAAAAATCTGCACCGTGGGGTATACCTTGAACAGGACGAACAAGACGATCCCCGGCAGCAGGCACAATATGATAAATGCGGTTCTTCGCTGTTTTAGCGTCATCCGCTCTCCATCCCTTCCATTTGAGTCTCTCTACAAAAAGAAGGCTCATGAACGACGCATGAGCCTCCTGCCTTGTCTGGTTCCGTCAGACGGTTATTCCGCTCCGTTTGCCTCCAGCTCATTCTGGATGTCGGTGTAGATCTTCGTCATGTTCTGGCTGTACTCGTCCAGCGACATCTGGTTGCTCATGATCGACGAGATCGGTTTGTACACCTCATCGCTCGGATTGTACTTGCTGCCTTTGGCGACTGGGCCGAAGGCGCCGTTGATCGTCACCATGCCGCTGTCCACGGCTTTGTAGATGTTATAGGTCGTCTCGGAGATATGCTCCTGGACGAGATCCGGCGCGCCGACCACGGCCATGACGCCCTTGGCTTTCTCCGCATTGAGCAGGACGCTCTCCTCGGTATAGAGGAACTGCAGGAACGCTTTGGCCAGCTCGGGGTTTTGGGCTTTGGCCGGGATGACCATCTGCTCGACATTGGACAGCGCCATCACTTCCTTGCCTTCCTCGAACGCCGGTACGCCAAGGAAGCCGAACTGGAAGCCTTCCTCGCGCGGCGCGTCCTTCATCTCGTCTTCGAACCAGGTACCGTTGGGGATGAACAGCGCGTTCCCCTGCAGGAAAGAGGTCTGGGACTGCGTGTGGTTCAGCGCCACGGTGCCTTTCATGAGCGCATTGTCCTCGGCAGCGATCCGCTCCAGGATGCCCCACGCCTGGGCGAAGCTGTCGCTGCTCCAGAATGCCGGATCATAGTTGAAGAATTGATCCAGCGCCTCTTGGCCTCCCGCACTGTAAACCGCCGGCACGAGCATTTCTTCGAGATAGCCCGGATACAGGCCCTGGTACGTGAAGAGCGCTCGGTCATGCGCTGCGGCCGTCTCATTCAGAGCAAAAAAATCGTCCCACGTCTGCGGCACCGCAATGTCCTGCTCATCGAACAGTGTCTTGTTATACCACAAGCCCATCACCCCGAAGTTGTAAGGCGCCAGATAGATCTTGCCGTCGCCATAAGGTGAGCTGGAACGGGATTCGAGGACGCCCGGCAGGATCTGATCCCGCAGCGCACTGTCACCGTCCAGTGCCGGAGCGTCGAAGATGTCGGTCAGGTCGAGCAGCGCGTTATCCTTGATCAGGCCGTCCAGGATCGGGGTGTTGTCGCTGCCCGAGATGTACATGAAGTCCGGCGGATTGCCGGCGACGATCTTGGGCCGTACCATCTCGGCGATCTTCGGACTGGCAGTGATATTGATCTTGGTGCCCGGATTGGCCTCCATGAACGCCTCTGCCACACTGTCCCAGTAATCGCGGCCATACCCCCCTTGAAAGACGGCGATGTTGAGCTCGGGATTGTCAAAGGTCTGCTCCGATCCCGCGTTATTGCCCGGCGCGGCCGGTTCGGCATTGCTGCCTCCCGCCGGCGCATTCCCGTTATCTGCGTTGCCGCAAGCGCTGACGGTGAGTGTGAGAGCCAGCGCCAGGGTCATGAAACTTGCTTTTCGATTTGTTTTCATCGTGGATGAAGACCCCTTTCTTTAAGATACCTCCATTATAGGGCGGGCTCCGGTCGGACCATATACAGAATCGCCCGAAGGGTTATGGATAATTTTATGGGCCGCAGCATCCGCTGCGGCCCCGCACGGAGCACCAGCCCCGCCGACCTATAGTTTCTTCTCCTCCGTCTGAAAATCGTCCATTTTTTTGTCCGCTTTGTTCTTTACCAGCTTCGGCGCCATGCCGAACCGCTTGCGGAAGAGGCGGTTGAAGTAGAACGGGTCGGGGATGCCGACGGAGATCGCCACCTGCTTGATCAGATATTGGCCAGATGCCAGCATCTCATAGGCCTTGGCCATCCGGATCTCATTCAGTCTGGTGATGATGCTGCTCCCCGTCTCCGCCTTGAACAGCTGGCACAGATACGGCTCCGAGAGCCCGACATGATGGGCAATATCGGATATGGCGATCCGCTCGCCGTAGCGCTCCTCCAGGTAAGCTGCCGCCCGCTTGATCTCCTCGCGGAGGGGTGCGTCGGGAGTACTGGTCTCCAGGACGCCGACCATCTCTTCGGTCATCTCGCGGATCAGCAGCAGCAGCTCCGTGTCCGTGTCCGCCTGCTCCATCCTGTCGATCCAGGGCTTCTCGTTCCACGAGGTCTCGGTATCGACCATCGCCGTGCCCGCCATGCCCCAGACCGTATGGGCAATCGCCCGCTTGAGCACGGCAGGATGCATGCCGATGCCGGCGGCCTTCTCGACCAGCTGCACAGCCCGCTCCATCCACAGCTCGACCGATGTCTCTCCCGAAGTGCGGAGACTCTCGCGCAGCCCTTGCTCGATCTGCCGGAAAGCTTCGTGCGCCTGTACAGCGGTCAAGCTGTTGGGGAAGCATCCGTCCCGGAAGGCTGTATAAAACCGCAGCACCTCCGTCAACCGGCAGCGCCGGATCTGCTCGGCGAGCTCAGGAGCGGAGGGGACCGGCTCCCCGTAGATTGCGCCGATCGCGGTATTGTAGTACATCTGCGCCAGCTTTATGATCCGCCGCGCCAGCTCCTCCGCCTCTCCCGGCCGTGCGTCTGCCGGACAGGCGGCGATCAGCAGGTAACGGCCGTCCGGGCCTGGCAGTAGGAACAAGCCGCGATGCCCAGGGAAGACGCCGTCAGCCAGTTTGTTCAAAGGCTCTGCGAAGTCGGGCATCTGCGTCTGCTCTTCTTCGGCAGGCTGGGTGTAGAACAGGAAGGCATAGCTGCGGAGCGCTTCGAACTCGTCAGGAACCGGCAGCCCGTCCGCCTCCGCTGCCGGCCCTTCCGTATCCACCGCCTGCAGCCACGCACGCATCCGCTCCCTGGCGTCCGCCGCCCCGCCGGTGGCGTACAGCTTGTGCGGCCGGGCCGCTCGCCGCTCATCCAGCTTGTCCGCCACCTCGCGCAGCGTCTCTGCAAACTGCTCCGACTTCAGCGTCAGCTTGAGCACATAATCGTGTGCTCCGCACTTCAGCGCTTCCCGCACCAGCTCGAAATCGTTATAGTTGCTCAGGACGATGACCTCGCCTTCGAAGTCTGCCGCCTTGAGCTCCTTGATCAGCGCCAGGCCGTCCATGCCCGGCATCTTCATATCGGTGATGACGATATCCGCATCGGTCCGCCGCACCAGCTCCAAGGCAGCCCCTCCGCCGGCGGCGGAACCTGCCCATTCGAATGCCTCCCAGTTGATCATCGACTTGACGGCGTGCCTGACGATCATCTCATCATCCACAATGACGATCTTGTACATCGATGTCCTCCTCCTCCCGCTTTACAGGCAGCCGGATCAGCGTCTCCGTGCCTCTCCCGGGCTCGCTGCGCGTCACCATGCCATAAGGATAGCCGACATACAGCCGGATCCGTTCCCTGACATTGCCGATGCCGATCCCGGACAGCTTCTCGTGCGAATGCTTCTTCTCCTCCGCTTCCTTTACATCAAAGCCCCTGCCGTCGTCTGCGATCCGGATCTGCAGGACATCCTCGGCAGCTGTGACCTCCACGGTTATCGTCACCCGGCTGCCATCCTCGCTGCCGCCGTGCAGGATCGAGTTCTCCACGATGGGCTGCAGGATGAAACGCGGCACCAGACACTCATGCAGCTCGTCCGATTGGAATTCGCAGAGCAGCTTGAACGAGTCGCCATAGCGGATCTGCTGGATCACTGCGTAGTGGAACAGGTTGCCGATCTCCTTCTCCAGCGGGATTAGCTCCTCCTGGTCCAGGATCGTCTGCCGCAGCAGCTCGCTGAGCGACTCGATCCCTTTCTCTACCGGGACATTGCCGCTCATCATGGCGCTCCACTTCAAGGAGCCTAGCGTGTTGAAGAGGAAGTGCGGGTTGATCTGCGCCTGCAGCATCTTGAGCTCCGCCTCCCGCTTGCCCTGCTGTTCCTGCTCCACTTGGCCGATCAGCTGCTTGAGCCGCCGGACCATCTGATCGATCGTATCGGTGAGCTTGCCCATCTCATCGGGATAACGGACCGACAGCGGCCGGTCGGCATTGCCCGTCTTCACCCGGGAAGCATATTGCAGCAGCTCGATCATCGGCGTGCTGATGCTGCGGTAGATCCACATCGCCGCACCCGCCGATACGATGACGACCATCACCCAGATGTAAGGCAGATTGCCTCTCACCTCCGCCATCTCGGAGATAATATAGCTGTGCGGGATCAGCCCGATCATGTACCATCCCGCCGTACGGATATAGATACCGGAGACGAGCACGCGCTCCCCGTCAATCCGGGTATAGAAGGACTGGCCGGTCTCGCCGGGCAGGAGCTGCCGGAATATCCCTTCCTGTTTGTACGTGACACCATGCCGGATGTCCGGGGACGCCGAGGAGATGACCAGCCCCTGCTTGTCTGTGATGTAGATGCGCCCGCCGTCGCCCAGACTGACATGATCATACGTGTTGCGAAGGAATACCTTTTCGTCGATCACGATAATGAGATAGCCGATCCGCTCGCTCAGATTGTCCTCGGAGTAGATCACGCGGCTCAAGGCAATTTTGTTGGCGCCGCGATTGGAGAGCAGATAGCTCCACTTCAGATTGCCGGCCGATTCCTCCAGTCCTTGCAGCGACTGTGAGATCCGGTTGTCCTTGTACCACTCGTACCCCAGATCGTAGAACGGCTCGCCCTCCCTGGTCAGGACGATGATGTTGGAGAGATTGCTCAGCCGGAAGGCATGTTCGCCCAGCTCGTTATTAATCGTCTCCGTCAGTGCATTTTTCTCATAATAGGACATGCTGTCCGCCCTGCGCAGCCCGGTCTGGATCGAGCGGTTAATGATGATCGATTCGCTCAGCACCTCGTACTGCTCCAGTTCGCGCGAAGCATTGATAGCCGACTCGGACAGGATCTGCAGGGAGAAGGCGCTGAGCTTGTCCGAGATGGACGCCTCGTAGAAGTGGTTGGCATAATAGGCAACCAGGATTACAGGCAGGATCGAGGTAACGATCAGCGCGGTCACCAGCCGCTGCTTGATCGAGAATCTCCGCAGAAACGAAATATGCCGACGCTCGGCCGAGGATGCGCTGCCCACATGTTGACCTCCTTCATCCAAAAGTAGTCCCATTCTACCATACCGAAGCCAGACCGGCGGGAGCATGGCGCGATTTCGCACTTCTTCCGCTGCAGCTCCGCAGAACCCGCAGAACCTCACAACCGGCACAACGAACATGAACAATTGCATTCATTTTCTATCGCTACGCATGAAGGCTGTTCCCGGGATACCTTCGCTTCCCGGGAACAGCCTGTACGTTGTGTCTGCACTCACTTGTGAGCTTGCTCTGCCGTGCCGCAGCTGCGGCACGTTATCACACGCCTCGCATCGGGCCAACCGCCTGCAACGTCATACATTGCGACGGGTGGCGGCGGGTGGCGACATGCGCTGCGTGCGAGGTCATACTCGCTTATACAGCCCTTCCCCTACAGCTCCAGCAAACGCTGCAGCATGACCGCCGCTTCAGCCCGCGTGATCTGCGCCTGCGGCGCAAGCGTCGTCTGGGTGCGTCCCTGGACGAGACTGCTCCGCAAGCTGTCCGCCACCGCCGGGAGCGCCCAGATTGCGACATCCTCGCGGTCGGTGAAGGCACGCAACAGCGCTTCCGCTTCCGACGGCTCCAGCGGCTCCCGGAGACCGCTCAGTTCCAGTGCCTGGGCGAGCAGCACCATGGCCTCCTGGCGGGTGACCGGCTGCGACGGCCGGAAGGTGCCGTCTCCCATGCCATTCACCAGACCGCTCGCGTGCGCAGCATGGATCACGTCACTGTACCAGGCGGCGGGCGGCACATCGGCAAAGCTGCCGCTGCTCGCACCCCCAGTTTGGAGACCAAGCGCACGTACCAGCATGGCTGTGAATTGTGCCCGGGTCGTCGTCAGCCCCGGATGGAACTGGCCGTCCCCCATGCCGTTGACGATCCCGCGCTCGCGCAGGCTGCGGACGGCCCCCTCCGCCCAATGGCCATCCATATCTGCGAATGCCGGCAGCTCAGGCTCATTCGGGGCCGGCTCTGCCGTGACCGGCGGCGTGCCCTCGGAAGGCTCCTCATCCTCAGTCGCCTCCGGCGTCTCTGACTCCTCAGGTTCCTGCGGCACAGGCGGCTGCGGCGGGTAATAGATCCAGCCATTGCCCGGTGGCCGGATCGCCTCGCGATAACGGTCGATCGCCTGCCGCAGCGCTTGCGCCTGCGTCTGCAGGTCGGTATGCGTCACAGCGTCGTTGCCCGAACCGCTCACCGTACGGTTCGCCAGATCCAGCACCTCCTGTGCGCTGCCGATCGCTTCCGCCAAGGCCGCATAAGCCGAGGTACTGCCCGGCGTGATCGCCCGGGCTTCCGCCAGGACGCCCGCCAGCCCCGTCGAATCGACGATGTGCAGTGCTACCGTCCGCCTGGCCCCCGAGGCAAATTCGAACTGCAGCCCCGACTCCCCAAGCGCCCGCTCCCGCAGGAACGACGGCAGGATGACATAGGCAGCTCCAGCTGTCTCGTAGTCCTCACCCTCGGTCAGACTGGAGAGCACATTGCCCTCGGTGCCGATGTAGCGGATCGAGGTCAGCGTGTCGCCGTCCGGTTCAACCTCGATGCGGACAACGTTGTTCTCATGCTCGGCCATCGCTTCGTTCACATCATAGACGGCTGACGCGATGGACAGGACCGGATCGGTCTCCGTCTCCTCGCCGCCCGAGTAATAGACCTGGATCTCCGTCATCGTCGGCGACCAGTACTCGGTCGCGATCTGCTCCGTGATCAGCAGCCGCAGCTTGCCGGACGTGATCGTGCCGAAGTCGTCCAGCGTGACGTCATGGCCCATCCCGTCATCGACGGCTTTGAACGTATGCCAGACCTCGTCTTCCTCATCATACTGCTGCAGCTCATACGATTGAATCCGAAGATTGGTGCCGCTGTCGGTGTATTCATCCAGATAGATCTCGTCGAAGGTGACCATCTCTTCAAAATCAATCGTAATGATGATCGGATACCCTTCCGTCATATCGTCCGGATCGGCGCTTGCCCAGCGGGTAGCAGTGCTGCCGTCGACGAGCTTGTCCGCCTGCAGATCGGGACGCGGATGCGAGTAGTTGGCGGTAATTGGTTTGCCCAGCGCCAGATTCGGACGCGTCTCCTGGCCCTCTTCCTCGATCGGGTTGGTATCCACCGGGTTGTCTACCCGCTCGCCCGTCGGATATTCATGGATGCCGATATCGATGCTGTCGCCATAGTACAGATGCGTGCCGAAGAAATCCTCGTCGCCCACGCGCGGATTGTAGCGTCCCGCATCGATCAGCGGAGAGTCGCTGACCACTTTATAGTTGGCCGCCGAATCGACGATGTTCAGTACGCCGTTATCGACCTTGTAGTCCATCGGATCCGCCACGAACCCCGGGTCCTCCAGCACGGCATGCGGATCGTGCGGCTGCTGCGGCGACTGGACGCCGCCCGCCTCGTAGAACGCATTGTTGGAGAACACCGCTCTGTCGAGCGCGCCCGGCTTGCGGTACCATTTGGTCGGCGTCGTCTCCGAGACGTTGTAGAACACATTGTTCAGGAAGTACACCGTATCGATGAACACTTCGTCGTGGAACCAGTCCATCTGCTCCGCGTCGTAGACAAACACGTTGTTCAGGAAGTATGTCGGCGAATAATTGGTGGAGAGCATGTTCTTCACCAGGACGCCGTTGTCGTTGACGCTCAGGTTGTATCTGGCAATGGAGTTGGAACTGTTGCCCATGTAAGCCATCCAGCCGGCGGCATTGTCATGGGAGTAATTGTACTGATACGTTACATTGAAATTGGTATACTCCAGATCCCACGGTGTCCCGTCATATTCGCCCCACGGACCGCCATAGACCTCGTTGAACTGCATCACCGTGTCGGCGCCCGCCCACAGGTACAGTCCGCAGGAGACGGCGTCGTAACGCTGCAGATAGCCGTTGATCTCGTTGTATTCGACCAGCATATCCTTCGTATTGGCCAGCTGGATCGCGCCTTGACCGATGTCCTCGGCGTAGTTGTGCCCGATGTAGACGTCGCGGCTGTAGAGATCGCGGTTTCTCACCCACAGCTGTTCCCAGCCTTCGTGGAATTTGCCTGTCTCGTCATATTCACCCGAGGCCTGATCACGGTCGTAGAACCAGTTGAAGGCAAACTGAATCGCATGCAGCTCGGTTTTGTAGAAGTGGTTGTTCTCGATCCGGACATCCTGGAAGTAGTAGGCCCCCTCCTCGTAATCCTTGTAGCTCTTCTCGCCGAACACCTGGAAGATGATGCCGCCGTAATGGATCTTCTGCCAGTCGCTCGGTCCGTCGATGTTATGGATATAGTTGTTGGTGATGCGGAAATAGTTCATGATCTTGTCGTCGCCATCCTCCAGCAGATCGGCGTTGATCGTGATGGAGATCCCATCCCGCACATACGAATTGCCGGTCTGCCGGGCGGAACCGCTGATGTCGGTATCGAAGTCGTCATCGTTGGAGATCTCCATATTGTGAATCTCCCAATACTGCTGGTTGCGCAGCACGATGGCGCCGGTCAGTCCGACCTTCTCCTTGTCCTTGCGGAAGTCGCCGTTCTGCCAGGTCACCGGATTCTCCACATTGCCGTTCAGGGCGATATAAGGCTTGCGCGCCTCGGGATCGCCGTAGCGGTCGATCGTGATCGGCTGACCCGGCGCTCCCGAGCCTTTGGGCCAGAGCTGCTGGTCCTCCCACACCTCGCCGGCCTTCAGCAGGATGCGGTCACCCGGCTCGAACACCTTGGCGTTGGCGTTAGCGAAGCTCTGCCATGCCGTCTCCGGCGATGTGCCGTCCTGCGCATCGTCCCCGCCGCTAGCGTCGATGTAATAGTCGGTACCGTCATACGGATTGGGCAGATTGCCCTGATCCTCCGGCAGGTCAGCCAGAGCTGCCTGCAGCGGCCCGGCAGCCTGTACTGTACCCGGCGGTACGAGCGGGACCAGTGCGAGGAGCATCGCCAGTACGAGGATAAATGCGTTTTTACTGCGTGTTTTCAATGGATTGTCCTCCTTTTATACGGGAAGTCAGACTTCCCGTGAATAAGTTCGCAGTATGGATCGTTCTTCCGGACCGTGCCGGAATTCCAGTCAAATGGCATGCAAGCTATGCGTCATATGCAACTTGCTCCAGTCTATCGGTATGCACCTCCACTACTGCAGACGCCAAGACCTCCCGTATGTACGCCTGCAGCCGTTCCTCCAGCATATGCTCCCGGATCTGCACCCTGTAGGCTTGCAGAGCCTGCTCCTTGTCGAAGATGACCTCGTCCAGCCGATAGACGCTCACGCCTTCCCGCGTCTCTACGGGAGCCGACAATTCGCCGGGAGAGAGCCGGCTGACCCGGGCAGCAGCTTCGTTGCCGTAGGTATTGAGATTGGCGACCTGGCCCGGCTCGATCGTCTCCTCCGTCAGCTCCGTATGCTCGTAGCGCTCGCGGAGCTCCGCCAGACCGGCCTGCCGCTCCACCAGGCTCCCTACAGCGAGCAGTGTATCGGCTTTGTCCTCCTGGGCTGCCGGGATGAGCAGCCGCGACACCTTATAGCTGGTCCCGTTTACCGCCCATTCCGACTGATGCGCATCAAAATACGCTTCCACCTCCTCCCGGTTCAGGTACAAGGGATCGCCCTCGTGTTTGCTGAGCGCCTGCTTCAACCCCGTCTTCAGCGCCGTCAGCAGATGAGGGTAGTACGACTCCGGCGAGAAGCGCTGCAGGCCGTAGACGATATCTCCCCTGGCGACGGCAGCTGCCCGGCTCCGGTTCTCCTGCTCCATCCGCTGCAGGATCGCCGAGAAGTCAGCCGAGTCGATGAGCCGCTGCTCCTGGGCCAGCAGCAGGAGCGCCTTGTCCTCCAGGCTGGCTTCGAGCGCCCGCTGGCGCAGCTGCTGCAGCGGCTGGACGCCGTCATAACTGCGCGTCCAGTCCGCCTTGCCGAGCGACACCTGATGCTTGCTGCGGAACTCGCTGCGCACGGACTGTTCCAGCTGCGACATGTGGAAGGCCAGCTCCGCCTCGGTAATGTCATGGCCGCTCAGCGATGCGACTGCCGGCTCGCTGCGGTCCGGCAGGACAATGGCCAGCAGCAGGGCGCTTGCTGCCAGCAGCAGAACGCCTGCCAGCCAGGCGGGGCTGCGCCGGTTTCTCCAGGCAGGCGCAGCCGACTGGCGCCCAGCCGCATTGGCGTGGCTGCGCCGGGCATCCCCGGCCGGCTTCTGGGAACGCGAGTTGGTTTTTTTAGCGTTGTTCATGTGATCCCTCCGTTCTGTGAGGGTGATCAGTCACGAGGACAGCTCCCCTATTGCTATCATTATAGAATTGGAAAGGGTTACATCAAATGAATAATCGACTTAAGTTCATGGATGATTTTACGAAAAGACCCGCCGTCTGAAGACGGCGGGCCTGGAGGCTGCGCGGCAAAACTATACCATTTTAAACGGAGTGCTTAAGATCGTCCAGCTTGTCTAGACGCTGCTAGTCACGGATTCACATGGGCATCAGGAAACTGGTCGGCTACAAGATTCAAGACCACCCCATGCTCCAGCAGGGCTTTCAAGCCGCATACCACGATCATAAATCCACCCTTGGAGTCGATCGCCTGCTTGACGATCTCCTCCGCCGTGCCTTGAAATCCGGCATGGACGATCGTGACATAGGTTTCGTCGCCCGCCCGTTCGGCAAACGTCCATTCGACCGTCGTCCCGTCGTTAAAACGAACGAAGATTCGTTGATTCTCTACAATGTCGATCACGTCTACGTCGTCGCCTACCCCGTAGCACTCCCAGTCCCAACGTACCCGCTTCCCCTTCTCCAAACGCCCGCTGCTCTTGGTGAACCAGAACTTGGTGGTGACTGCCGGGTCGATGAACGCTTCGAATACCTCGTTTGCCGGTTTGCGGATCAACATCTCTACGCTCGCAACTACTTCTTCCTGCCCCTTCTCTTCCATCATCAATCAACCTCCTAGCTATCATTTGACTTTGAATGCGTTTTCTATGCTTCTATTATATTCGCCCGCCCGGCTGCATGTAAAATCTAACAAACCTCTCAGGATACTCCGGGTTACGGAGGATTCTGAGAGGTTTGCCTGAGATGATCAGATCTTATACGCTCGTGATGGCCGGCCAGGCCAGCTCGACGCCCTCCTGGACAAGCCGCTGCTGGAAAGCAGTCAGCTCCTTCCCGGTGTTGCGGACGTCAGATGGCGTCAGGTCGCGGTCCAGACAGTAGCTCAC
Source organism: Paenibacillus jepli (assembly GCF_047238105.1). Classification (NCBI taxonomy): domain Bacteria; kingdom Bacillati; phylum Bacillota; class Bacilli; order Caryophanales; family Paenibacillaceae; genus Paenibacillus; species Paenibacillus jepli. The sequence goes on along the minus strand of NZ_JBDFMD010000001.1, from coordinate 3,831,705 downwards.
GCAGTAGCCCGCCGCTTCGCCGATGTTCCATTCCACCGGATGAAGCCGGTAGCAGCCGTTGGTGATGTGAGTGACGCCGAGGTTCTTGCAGCCAGCCATCACATTGGTCACGCGCCTCGGGATCAGGCTGCCGAGCGGGATCTGGAACGGCAGCGAAGAAATATCGATGTAGGTCCGGTTGGCGGTACTCGGATGCAGATCGATCCGGTAGCAGCCGATCCCCACGGTATCGGCGAAGCTCTCCGCCACGCCGCTCGGCCGACAGTCGGTCGCGACATGCTGTTCGAGCACGCGGAACTCCGCCTCGATCCGGCGCGATTCGCGGATATACGGGTACATCGCCAGCCCGTCCTGCGTGCCGACCACGTCGGGACGCAGCCGCAGACCAGGATACCCCCGCTTGCCGTCTGGCCGCGGCGCCTCCGTCTGCAGCCAATAGAGCCAGGACAGACTGAGCTGACGGGCCTGCTCCAGATGACGCCTCCGCTCCTCGTCGCTCACATCGATGATCGAGCCCAGCCAATAGTCGTTTTGCGGCCAGTTGACCAGGGTCAGGGAACTGGCGAAGATCCCCGGCGCAAACTGTCGGTGATCGATCAGTTGCCGGTAAAGGTACAGCGAGAAACGATCGGAATCCGGAAACAGCCCGTACTCGATCGGCTCCAGCGTCATTGGCCGGACACCCGCCATGCTGAGCAGCCGGTCCGGCCAAAAATCAGGCTTGTAATCGCGCCAGAAATCGTACATTGCCGGACGGTCGATCGTATGATCCTCCTCCGCGAGATAATCCATCGCGAAGCAGTGGGTGAAGCCCTGCATCTCCATCGGATCGGCCGGGCCGTCCACAGCGTGAGGCTCGCCCGTATCCTGTACAGACTCTGCCCCTGTCACATACTCGATGCCTGCGAGCGGCAGCAGGTCTCCGCACTCGGTCGCATCGATATAATAAGGCGCCAGCAGCGTCCGCCGTTCCCCCGTCTCCAGGTCTCTGATCCTAACAGCGCTAACTGCATCACCCGCTGTCTCGGCTCCTTCCAGGACATGACGGTAGAGGATCCGCAGGCGGCCGCTATGCACATAGGGGGCCAGCATCTCCTGAAGCACGGCCACGGCGGTGCGGGGCTCGTGGGCGACGCGGCTGACGATGGCGTTGCCGGGATTCAGATGCGGCAGCGCCCGGGCCTCCGCCGTCAGCGGGAAGTGCCGCCGGTAATAATCCCGCACACCTTCCCTGAACTGGCGGTAGCTGCGCGTGCAGCCAAACGACTCGATCCACCGGTGCTCATCCGGCGGTACGGCTTGGCTGGTCAATTGCCCGCCGAGCCAAGTCGTCTCTTCCGTCAGGATGACGGTCTTGCCGCTCTTGGCGGCAGCCAGCGCGGCCGCCGTCCCCCCTGTCCCCCCGCCCAGGATGACGATATCTGCCTTCAGTTCCTGATTCATTGATTCAACTCTCCCTTGCCGTTATGAGTAGCTCATCCCGTGGACGAGCGCAGCGCAAGTCCGTTCTCTCTCATTGTAGACGGCAAGGGCGGGCGGGTGTAGGGTAGAGGGATATCTATTTATGGTAATCTGATGTTCAGTTTCCGGGGGGGTTATACTTCCGTAATATCCACCAGCTTCACCGCCAGCTGCAGCTGCAGCCGGGTCTCCGGGTCGTCCAGTCTTAGACCCAGCTCCGTGCGGATGCGTTCCAGACGGTACGTGACGGTGTTGTAGTGAATGAACAGACGCTCGGCCGTCTCCCGGGCGTTGCCGTTGCACTGAAAATACACCCGCAGCGTGTGCAGCAACGAGCCCTGATGCTTGGCATCGTAGCGGAGCAGCGGCTCCAGATAGGCACGCTTGAACTCCTCGAGCTCCAGCGTGCCCTGCAGCCGGTAGAGCAGCAGGTACACGCCTAGCTGCCCATAATGCACCAGCGGCTCGGTCATACCGCAGACGGCAGCGACCTCCCCGGCCCGCTTCGCCTCGCGACAGCTCACCGGCACCTCGCCCTGTCCGCCGGCCGGACGCCCCAGACATAGCTGCGGCGAGCCGTCAGGAAGCAGCTGCTGGAGCCGCAAGAGCTGGGCGGATGCCAGCTGCCGGAGGCGTCCGGCCTGCGCCGACGAGAGCGAGGCGGATGCTGCAGCGGGCTCCTCATCAGATGCTGAAGCATCTCCGGGCGGTACCTTGCCTTGTGTCTCGCCTTGCGTCTCACCTGGCATCTCGCCGCCCCTTCTCATCGCCACCGTCCTCGAAGAGGATTCATCGCCGTCAGCAGCGCCATGTTCCTCGGAAGAGATCGCGAAGAGCACTGTGAGCTCCTCCTCCAGCACGGTCCATCGTACCGGCGGCTCGCCTGCTAGGCCTGGCGCCTCCCAGTTGAGGCGTCTGGCCAGCTCCTGCAGCTGACCGATGCCGGGCCGATGCGCAATGAACCGCACGATCCCCGCTGCGTAGACCGAATCCGCCGCCAGCGGACTGCCGCAGGCCTCCGCACGCAGGCGCAGATCCACGGGGGAGATGATCCGTCCGGCCAGCCAGTCCTGGACGAACTGGTCGATATATTTGGCCTCGATGCGGCTGCGCGCCTGGGCATTGCTGATCTCGAAGCCGACCAGCTCGCCGGCCCAGTTCATCGTCAGCGTATCGACGATGCTGTACTCCTGCTGTACCTCCAGCATCACCAGCTGGAAGGACTGGCCACGGGCATCCTCGATGCCTGTCGTATGCGTACGCACATAGGTATCCCCGATCCGGATGAAGCCGGTCTCCAGCGTCCTCTCCCGCCTCAGCTTGTCCCATTCATCAGCCTCGACTTGCCTGTACAGCAGCTCTGCCGCCGGGGAGGCTGACCAGCGGCCGCCGGGCTCCAGCAGCAGGACGGGATTGCGCACCAGATGCTCCAGATGCTCCAGAAACGCCGCCAGTCCGCCCCCGTGCAGCAGCACCTGGGACAGGCGCTGGACACGACCCTGCAGCATCGACAGATGACGGGACTCCGCCACCAGCACCCGCTCCATGACACTCCGCACGACATCGGAGAAGGCCATGTCCGCAGGCAGCTCGATCAGCGGCAGCCCGTGGCGGTCCGCCGCCTCGATGGCAGCAGGGGGCATCTCGCCGATGAAGCGCGACGTCTTGACGCCGAGTGCAACCACGCCCCGCTCCGCAAGCTGGGCGATCAGCGGCGGCAGCATCTCCACGCGATTGCGGAACGGATAACCGGTCGTGATCAGGAACTCCCCCGGACGGACCCAATCGATGACATCAGGCACCTCCATAACGTTGATCCTGCTGATCAGCCGCTCCATCCCTTCCCGGCCGCCCAGGATGACCGCTTCTTTGAAATGAGTCATCCTCAGCAGCTCACTTACCGTCAGACCCAGCTCTTCTTCCATGCCGCTCCTCCTCTTCCGTCCGACTTCCGCGTCAATCTCGGATGCACGCATGAAGCAAGCCCAACTTTTCTACTGTTAAGTGTACCAAATCTCAACGAAAATCGCCCCATCGCCCCGTAAAACGGGGTGGGGCGACAGGGCGATGGTTTATGTTGGGAAGGGCCGCCTTGCACCCAGCCCGATGTGTGTACGACTCGCTAACCAACTCGATTTTTCGTGTTCATTTCTACGATTATGCAGGCCGCCTGGTCAAACGAATGCGAAAAATCGCGTTCGATTGGCGTGTAGCATGCTGATTATGCGTATTGAACACGATATTTCATACTCGATGCGCCGATTGCGGGCAATTTCGCCAAACGAATGCGAAAAATCGCGTTCGATTGGCGTGTAGCATGCTGATTATGCGAAACGAACACGATATTTCATACTCGATGCACTGATTGCGGGCAATTAGCGCACACGCGGACCTACACTTCTGCCCCCGCCACTCTGGCACCGCGCTCCAGCGCCGACTGAAACGCAGCCGCTGGCGCCGTCCAGCCGAAGATTCCGCCCTGCTGCCACACCATCCGAACTGCGGCCTCGTGGTCCTGGACATCGAAAGCCGCCGCCGCATCCTCCAGCAGCAGGCATTCGTAGCCCCGGTCATTGGCTTCGCGGATCGTCGTGTGCACACATACATGGGTCGTGACGCCGCAGACGACCAGCGAGGTGATGTCCCGGACCCTCAGCTCCTCCTGCAGCGGCGTCTCATAGAACGCGCCTTTGCCGGGTTTGTCGATGACCAGCTCCCCCGGGAGCGGCGCCAGCTCGGGCACGATCGCATGGCCGCGCTCGCCGCGGATCAGGATGCGCCCCATCGGGCCTTCATCGCCGATCCCCGCTCCTTGCGCCCGGCTGCGGCGCAGCTTGGACGGCGGGCAGTCGGAGAGGTCCGGCAGATGGCCTTCGCGGGTATGGACAACCGTAAGACCGGCTGCCCGCGCGGCCGCCAGCACATCCCCGATCACCGGGATGACAGCGCGGGTCGGCGTGATGTCATTGCCCAGCAGCTCGCCGAAGCCGCCCGGCATGCAGAAGTCGTTCTGCATGTCGATGATGACCAGTGCCGTACGCTCCGGCTGAAATAAAAACGGGTACGGCAGCGCACCCGTTACTTCAAGCTTTTCCATCACCATGATCCCCCCTTGCTCATCGTCACACCCTGACCGGGCAGCGGCCGGGACTGCAACGGCAGCGACAGCAGTACACGGATCAATTGGTCCGAGGTAGTCACTGCACCAAAGACGCCGCCCTGCATCGTCACCATATTCAATGCCGCTACATGATTGCCGATATCGGTAGCGCCCGTGCAATCCTCCAGGATCAGGCACTCGTAGCCCCGGTCGTTGGCCTCCCGCATCGTCGACTGCACGCCGACATCAGTCGTCATGCCGGTCAGGATGAGATGCGTGATGCCGCGCGAGCGGAGGATAAGGTCGAGATCCGTGGCGTAGAAGCTGCCTTTGCCCGGCTTGTCCACGACGATCTCGCCCGGCAGTGGCGTGAGCTGCGGCACGATCTGCCAGCCGGGCTCCCCTCTCACCAGGATGCGTCCCGCCGGACCCTCTGTGCCGATCTCCGCGCCGATCTGCCTGCTGCGCCACCGTTTGTTGGGCGCGAGATCGGACAGGTCGGGCCGATGACCTTCTCTTGTATAGATGACTGTGAAATCCGGGATAGAACGGACGACCTCCAGCAGACGGCGGGTCGGGTCGATCGCCCGCGCTGTCGTGAAGACATCATATCCCATCCGGTCCACATAACCGCTTTTGCCGCAAAAATCCGTCTGCATATCGAGGACAAGCAGCGCTGTGCGGGACGGCTCCAGCCTGCCATCATAAGGCCAGGAGTAAGGGCTCGCCTGTACTTCGCCGTCTCCCGCATGCCGCTGCCGGTTGTTATAGTCGGCCAATACCTTTACCGCCCCCTCTCTTCACCATCGCACTGCATCACTGATCGCAGATGTCCTGCCACCGCCAGCTGCCATTTCCGCTCACACCCCGGCTTTGTACACGCGCTCCGGCTTGGGGTAGCCCTCTCCCGTGCCGTCCTTGACGGCCACTTCATCCTCCCACGGCAGCCTGTACCTGCCCTTCACCATGTCCTGCATGTACGTGTACGGACAATCCGTCGCGCCGCCATCCACGGCGACATAGCCACGGTGTCCGAACTGATAGATATTGTTCTCCACGCCCCAGAGCCGTCTGGCCTCCCGGGCCAGCGCCGGCCTCACCTCACCCGAGACGATCTCGTCCGGCCGTCCGCCGCCCGTCACGAGAGGCACGCCGTCGAAGCCGACGATCATCGCCTCGCCCATCGAGTCGAACGTGCCGTCGCTGCCGCTCATGCAGACCGATACGGTATACATCAGATTGCAGAAGGCGTTGGCCTGGTTGGTGATCTGCCAGGAGTGGCGGATCGGCGCCGTATACCCGGCGGTGCGGATCATGATGTCCGCGCCCAGGTAGGCGCACTCTCTGGCCATCTCGGGGAACATGCCGTCATGGCAGATGATGAGCGCCAGCTTGCTGCCGTTCGGGCCGTCGCAGACCGGGATCCCGAGATCCCCCGGCTCCCAGGGCTCAACAGGCACCCAGGGGTGCAGCTTGCGGTAATTCAACCGGATCTCGCCCTGGTCATCGATGATCAGGCCGGTATTGTAGGGATTGCCATCCGGGTTCGCCTCCATGATGGAGAAGCAGCCCCAGATCCGGTTATCGATACAAGCCTGGCGGAAGGCCCCAACCTCCGGCCCATCCACCTTACACATAATAGCCGGGTCCATATTCATCGATAAGCCATGCAGCGAGTATTCCGGAAATACGATCAGATCCATGGTGCCCAGACCGCGCCGGGCTTTGGCCGTCATTTCGACAATGCGGGCCGTCTGCTCCGCCAGCTGCTGCGGCGTCTCCACCACAGGCAGCTTCATCTGGGCCAGCCCGATGACGACGCCGTCCGGCGATTTGTTCAATCCTCCCAATCCACTCATGTATCGCACCTCCACCAGGTTATTTTGGAATATTGCCGATGACGCCCTTCACCAGGAAATCGGCAGCTTCCAGCTCATCAAGCGACGGCTCCTCGCCTTCCGCGATGCGCACCTCTCCCGCCTGGTCCAGCACCGGTCCGGCGAATGGTTTCACCGTGCCTTCCAGCAGACCTGCCTTCGTCTCTTCCACGTACTGCTTCACCTCATCCGGCACTTCCGCCCCCATCTCGGTCAGGAGCACGACATTGTCGCTGAGGCGTCCGCGGTATTTGCCGTCATACTGGCTGCCTTTGAATTCGCCTTTGAGCGCTGTATCCACCATATCCACGAACAGATCCGGCCAATTCCATACGGAGCCGGTGATCCAGCCCTTCGGAGCCAGTGTCGCTGCATTGGCATGATAGCCGATCGTCATCGCGCCGCGGCGCTCCGACGTCTCGATGATCGTCTTGGTGCAGTCCTGGTGTTGGCTCAGCACATCCACGCCGCTGTCGATCAGGGAGTTGGCGGCGTTCGCCTGCTGCCCCGGGTCACACCAGCTGCCTGTGAAAACGACCGAGGTCGTGGCATCCGGATTCACCGATTGGGCGCCCAGTTGGAACGCGTTGACGTTGAGCAAAACTTGGGGAATCGGCACGGATACGATATAGCCAAGCTTGCCGCTTTCGGACATTTTGCCCGCTGCTACGCCCGCCAGATAGACCGGCTCCCAGATCGTACCGAAGTACGTGCCGAGGTTCTCGGCGGTTTTCAGTCCGCCTTGGTGGAAGAACGCGACGTCAGGGTGACGCTTGGCCACGTTCAGGGCCGGATCAAGGTGACCATAGGAGGTCGGGAAAATAATTTTGGCGCCGTCCTTGATCATCTGCTCCATGACACGCTCCGCTTCCGCCGTCTCCGGCACATTCTCGGAGCGCAGCACCTTCAAATCGGGATACGCCTTCTCGACAGCCATACTGCCCAGATAGGCCGCTTGGTTGTAGCCATAATCGTCTCTTGCGCCAACTAAGATGAAGCCGACCGCGGGACTCTCCGCCCCTGGAGCTGCAGCGGTCTCGCCACCCTCTGACGGGGCCCCCGATGCCGGATTTTGCACGACTCCCGGCTGACTGCAGCCGGTAATGAGCAGGATGAATGCCAGGACGAATCCGAACAGCTTGCTGGATGTTTTCATAGACATGAGATTTCCCTCCACTTTTTTGATATCTGTCTTTGTATGATCAGCCGGACGAATACAGGGACCTTCACGATCCCGTGCCGCGTCCGGCGCGTCAACCTACCGAAGTGCCGGTGAATACTTTGCGCAGCGCCTCCGGCGTCTGGCTTCGTTTCTTGCGCTCTACGAGATACAGCGCCGCCAAGGTCAGGATATACGGCACCATGAACAGGAAGAATGGCGAGATGCCCAGTCCCGTCTGTTGCACGGTCAGCTGCAGTGCTTGTGCTGCGCCGAACAGGTACGCACCCAGCATGGCGCGGAACGGCAGCCAGGAGGCAAAGATGACGAGCGCGACCGCGACGACGCCGCGACCCTGCACCATGTTCTCTACCCAGCTGTGTGTAAAGGCAACGGAAAGCTGTACGCCGCCTACGCCGGCCAGGAATCCTCCGGCTAATACCGCCGCATAGCGGACCAGCTGAGGGTTGATGCCGCTGGCAAACAGCACATCCTCCCGCTCGCCGGTCGCTCTGAGGATCACCCCGAGGCGGGTGCGGAACAGCAGGTACCAGAGCAAGGGCACGAGGATAAAGGACAGGTACGTCAGGGGATCGTGGTTGAACAGCACCTTGCCCAGAAACGGGATCTCCGAGAGCAGCGGGATCGGCACCGGGTTGAAGCCGACGATCTGCTCGCTGACGAATCCGCGGCCGAAGAAGGAAGTGATCCCCATCCCGAAGAACATGATGGTCAGACCGGTTGCCAACTGATTGGCCCCGCAGGTCAACACCAGAAATGCATGAATCATGGAGATCAGCAGACCGCACAAGCCGCCAGCGAGTGTTCCCAGCCAGGGATTGCCGGTCCAGACCGTAACAGCAAAGCCGCCCAGCGCCCCACAGAGCATGGAGCCCTCCGTACCCAGGTTGATAACCCCTGCACGCTCGGAGATGAGCTCGCCCTGACTCGCATACATAACGGATGTGCCGGAGCGGATCGCTCCTGTCAGAATATCTGTAATCATCTGCTAAACCTCCTTCCACTGCCGAGCAAGAAGAACAGGACCAGGCCCATCAGAATGTGAACCGAGGAAGAAGGCAAGCCGGAAGTAATCTCCAGCGAGTTGCCCGCTACCGTGATCATGCCCAGTACAAATGCGGTGAGGACGAGCCGGATCGGATTGTTCCAGGCCATCCAAGCCGCTAGAAACCCTAAGTAGCCATAATTCGCGCCTGTTGATGGTCTTAACCGACCTTCAATGCCTGCAATTTCGATCATGCCAGCCACGCCTGCGAGCGCACCTGCTGCCAGCAAGACGCCGACTTGCATCCAGCTTACCTTGAAGCCCGCACGCTCTGCTGCCAGGCTATTGCTGCCGAGCACCCGGATCCGGAAGCCCAGACGGGTATGCCTCAGGATGTACCAGACTACCGCGACCAGCGCCAGCGCGATCACGATACCGACATGCAGGCGGGTGCCATTGACGATCGGCAGCCGCAGCGTAGCGGCAATCTCCGGCGAGAACGGCCAGTTGAACGATTCGGGATCCTTCAACAACCCGTGGACGAAGAATCCGACCGTGAACACAGCGACATAGTTGAGCAGCAGACTCGATATGGTCTCGTTCAGATTGCCTTTGACTTTCAAAAAGGCTACAATGCCCGCCCACGAGGCGCCGCCGATCGCTCCGGCGATCAGCATCAGCGGGATACCGAGCCAGAACGGCATGCTGTGGAGATAAAAGACGGCGAACCAGGTGGCGAATAAAGCGCCGAGCGCCAGCTGCCCTTCGCCGCCGACATTGATCATGCCGGCTCTGGCCGGCAAGGCCGCCGCCAGTCCGGTGAGGATGATCGGCGTCGCCTTGATGAGCACCTCGCCGAAGCCATAGAGATCGCCAAATGTCGAAGCGATCATCGAGCCGTACAGGCTCATGGGATTGACGTCATAGAACGTCAGGAAGAGGCCGAACAGGAGAAAGGGCGCCGCGACCAAGCCTGCCTGGATGCCCAGGGGCTTCCAACGTTTGCGGCCCAGAGGCCTGGCGGCCAGCGTGGACGATGCTGCTGCTTGCTGCTTCATGCCGATTCTCCTTTCAACATAAGATAGCCGATATCCGATGGCGTCGTCTCTGACGGCCGGTAACCGCCGGACAGCCGTTTGCCGGAGAGGACGACCAGCCGGTCGGACAGCTTGAACAACTCGTCCAGATCCTCGGAGAACAGAAGGACCGCCGTGCCCTGTTCAGCAAGGGTGATCAATTGCTGCTGAATCGTGCGCGTCGTGCCGATGTCCAGGCCTCGGCTGGGATAGCTGATGATGAGAATATCCGGTTTTCGGATCAACGCCCGCGAGAGCACCATTCGCTGCACGTTGCCACCCGAGAGCTCGTCGGCTCTACGGTCGGGATCAGCCAGTGACAATGCCCGCGCATCCTCATTTGCCGCGAGCTCGCTGCGGATCTTCTTCCAATCCATCCCGGTGCCTTTGCTCTGCGCGGGGAGGCCGTCGAGCACCATGTGCTCCAGAATCGTGAAGCCGGGGATGACGGACTCCTTGAGCGGATCCTCCGAGACGAAGCTGACGCCCGCCGCCATGAAATCCGCCGGACCGCCCGAGACCGCCTTTCCTTTGATCGCCAGCGATCCCGCAGCCAGGGGACGCAGGCCGAACATCACTTCGGCCAGCTCCCGCTGCCCGCTGCCGGAGATGCCGGCGACGCCTGTGATCTCGCCAGCGCGCAGCGCCAGTCCCAGCTCCTCAATCACGGTCTCGCCATGATTGCCTGTGATGACGCCGCCCCGCACCTCCATGACCACCTCGCCTGTGGCAGCATCCGCAGCCGTCTGCTTGGTGACGGTCTTCAGCGGCTTGACGCCCATCATGGCTTGGATGAGCGTGTCGCCGTCCAACCCGTCGCTGCGGCTTGCCTGGTACGTGATCTGTCCGGCGCGCAGCACCGTCACCTGATCGGCGCAGGCCAGCACTTCATTAATCTTGTGCGTGATCAGGACGATGCCATAACCGTCCTTACGCAACAGATCGAGCATTTTCAGGAACGATTCGACCTCCTGCGGTACCAACACGCTGGTCGGTTCGTCGAAGATGATGATCCGGGTGCCCGGTACCAGCAGCACCTTGACGATCTCCAGCCGCTGCCGCTGACCGAGGTCAAGCTGCCAGACGTCGGCATCCGGATTGACCGCCAGCCCATACTTGGCCGATACCTCCAGGATCTGCTCGCGCAGCTGCTTGCGCTTCAGCCGCCAGCCCCCGGTCGACACCGCCAGCGCGATGTTGTCCAGTACGGACAGCGCCGGGACCAGACGGAAATCCTGGAACACCATGCCGATCCCCTTCGCCCGGGCCTTAATCGGCGGATGCAGCGCGGTCCGCTCGCCATCCATAACAACCTCTCCGTCATTGGGCTCGTATACGCCGTACAGCATCTTCATCAGCGTGCTCTTGCCCGCTCCATTCTCTCCGAGCACGGCATGGATGGAGCCTGCGTTGATATCCAGATCAATATTATTGTTCGCCACCAGGGAGCCGAATCGTTTCGTCAGACCCCGGGCTTGCAGCAGCGCGCGTCTTTGGTCCGTTCACTACGGAAGCTGGTTTATCCACTGTTCGTTCGCCCCTTTATTTTGGTGTTAGTTTTTCATGTCAGTTTAATTAACGTAAATTGATTATATTACGGATGAGGAAGATTATCTTTGTGATGAAAACATAGTCATTTTCTTTTCAATTTGTAGTTTGTCTATATATATGACATATACATTACGCAAATTAGTCAAAAAAATATTGATTTTCTTGTGCGGAAACGACCTTCCTTACCTCTGTAGCACCGAAGCCCTGCTCACAGGCAGCTGAACTGCAACAGTTCCTTGCGCAGGGGAGGCGCAAGCAAGCGCCATTTCGGCGCTTCGAGCGGCCAGGCGGCGCAGGGCGGGGCTGCGTTCACGTGTTGTCCGTCGCGCCCCTCCTCTCTGAACACGAATTTTCATATTCATTCGACGCAAATGACGCAAATGACGCCAATAAGCTCGAAATATCAAGCTCATTCCGAGATATTTTTGATTTTCCTTGAAATAAGGTTGATATTTCATGTTCATCAGCATGTTACGCCGGTCCAACAAAAAAAACGGAACAAGCGAGCCGGCAGCCGACTCGCTTCTCGTATCGCTATTGTTCCGTGAGGGCCGAGAGCACGAATAGATCTCTTGGCCGAGGCGACCTGGGCGCGGACAGGACCTAGCTCGGCCGCGGCGACCGGGTGGCGGGCAATGCCATTGCCGGCTGCGGCCACCTGGGCGCGGGCCGTGCTCGCCGCCGGCGCTCAGCGCAATCTCCAGCCTGTCAGCTAAGACGCAATGACTCCCTTGCCGACTGCCACGCGACCGGGCTCGGCGTTCTCCCTTTACGGATGTCAAGCGCCGAGCCCGCCTTCAGGATCAGACTCGAGCTTGTTCGCTGGCACCACATCGCGGAAGTCGTCCATGGAATAATGGTGCTGATACACCAGGTCGCGCACATCCAGGATCAGATCCTCATGAACTGTGCGGCTCAATGCTCTCAGTCCCTCATATAGCCGATCGACATGCGCTTGCGGATACGCCTGAGGCTTGAAGTAGGCCAGTGTAATGTGCGGCGTGTAGCGCTTGCCGAGCGGGCAGACCCGCTCGATACGACGGAACAGCTCCACCAACAGGCTCTCATCCGGCGTATCGGCGGGAGCGAGCTTCAGACTGACCACATCGTTGCCTGCGGTGCTTGCGCCGAGCATGCGCAGACGCAGTCGCTTGTCGCCATGCAGCGCCCGGATCTCCCGCAGCTCTGCAATCACCGCTTCCTCGCGTGCTATGATGTCCCGCTGGATAGCCGAGTTGGTGCCGCCCGGCACATTGTAAGGGTTGCTGAGCGCATGGATCGTGAAGTGAAACGTATCCGGACCTACCGGCACCAGCATCCCCGGCACCAGAGCCAGTACCTCCTGCTGCATCGCGCGACAGCGCGCCTTGTCCCGCTCCGACAGCTTGATGACCGTGGTTGCGCCATAGAAGTCATTCATCGTGCCGTCCGGGTTGATCTTCTTGTGCAGCCCTTCCGATATGAGCCACCCCTCCTGCCTGCGGCCCAGTTCCGCTGCATAGTTGGCGGCGCAATCCGCCATGACATTTGTTTGATGCATCCTTGGTCATCCTTTCTAAGATGGGTATCGCTTCTTCAACCTTTGACGGCTCCGTCGGAGAGCCCGGCGACAAAATACTTCTGCAGCAGCAGAAACGCCGCCGTCACCGGCACGACTGCCAGCAGCGCCGCCGCCGACGCCGCATTGATATCGGAGGAGAACTCCGAGAAAAATCGGGCGATCGTCAGCGTCACGGTATGCTTCTCTGTACGCTGCAGGAAATATAATGCGAATTCGTAATCATTCCATACCTTAAGCCCTTTGACGATCAGTACCGCCGCCGTCACCGGCTTGAGCTGCGGCAGGATGATGCGGTAGAACACGCTGTAAATGCTGTAGCCGTCGATCATCGCCGCCTCGTCCAGCTCGCGCGGGATCGTCCGGATAAAGTTGGCGTACAGGAAGATGGCAAGCGGCACGTTGTAGGTGGTCAGCACCAGGATCATGCCCCAATACGTATTGATGGCATCCAGCCCGACCATGACACTGTACAGCGGCACGATAATGCTGAGCGAAGGAATCATCATGACCGCCAGCACCAGGTTGGTGATCCAGCGGCTCGCCCGTGAACGGACGCGCGCCAGCGGATAGGCCGACATGGCGCCGACGATGACGATCAGTGCCGCCGTGCAGGCGGTGAGCAGCAGCGAGTTGCCCGCCGCCCGCAGCAATCCCGACTCGTGCAGCGCTTTGGTGTAATGCTCCAGATGCAGGTATCCCGGCAGCAGCCAGCGCGAGCTGAGGTCGGAGGTCCGCTTGAGCGAGACGGTCAGCGCGATGTAGAGCGGGACCAGCGAGACTGCGGCAGCTCCCCAGCCGAGCAGGGCAAAGACGAGTTTTCTCATAGCTTAGTACTCCACTTCTCTCTTGATGAGGATCCGGTTTACCGCGATGGTGGCTAAGAGGATCAGCAGGAACAGCATGACGCCCAGGGCGGCGCTGTAGCCCGCGTTTTGATTGTCGAAGTACAGGTAGTTGATCATCGTCGAGAGGGAGTGCGAACGATAGCCGGGACCGCCTCCGGTCAGCGCAATGACAACATCGAAAATCTGCAGCCCGCCGATCAGCTTCAGGGTGACATTGGTAATGATCGCCGGCGCCAGCAGCGGCAGCGTCACCCGGCCGAAGGTCTGCATCCGGGAAGCGCCGTCGATCGACGCCGCCTCCGTATACATCCGCGGGATCGACTGCAAGCCGGCAAGATAGATAATCATCGCCTGACCGACGTACTGCAGCGAAGTCACGAACAGGATGATGTAGACCGCGCGGGTGCCGCTGGCCAGCCAGTCGACCGGCTCGCGGCCCATGGCCAGCAGTACATCGTTGAGCGCGCCGCCGTCATACTGCAGCATGAAGTACCACAGGTAGCCCATGATCAATCCTGATATCATGACCGGCAGATAGATGGCAGCCCGTGCCGCGTGGCGGCCGGCAAAGGCTGTGTTCAGCAGCACAGCAAGTCCGAGGCCCCATATATTTTGGAGAATGGTCGACCCCACGCCGTAGATCAGCGTGTTGACGAAGGCGGTATGGATCCGGCCGTCCGTCAAGAGCCGGCCATAATTGCGCCAGCCGACCTCATTGTATTGCTGGGAATAGCCGTTCCAGTCGGTCATCGAGATGCGAACACCCTGTATTAATGGGTAGATGATAAATACCGCGAACAGCAGCAGCACCGGAAGCAGCAGCAGGAAGGGGTGATGCCGCAGCCTTTGTCGCATGCCCGTCACTTAAGCTCCACTCTCCGCCTGGCGCAGCCGGTCGTAATCTTCTTTCATCGCCTGCGAGGCTTGCTGAGGATTCAGATCGCCGGAGAGCAGGCCGGGGCCAACCGCTTTGAGCGTATTCCACATGCCGCCCGGCAGATACTGCCGGTCAAAATGGTTCATCACCCGCGCCGACTCGAACTGAGCGAAAACGTCCTTCAGTTCACCTAATTCTACATCCACATCCTGAATCGCCGCCGGCAGCGAATAGGTCTCGGCTATGGCGCTCACATGCTCGGGGCGCGACAGAAACTCCAGGAACAGCAGTGCTTCTTCCTCATGCTGCGTATCTTTCCAGACGCCCACGGCGTCGCGTTCACCGCTGATCAGGAACGGCTCGCCGCTGCCTTCGCCGACGGGAATCCGCATCATCGATACGCGGGCATCCGGATTCAGCTTCAGTATCTCGTAGATCGACTGGTTGGACTGGAAGGCAAACGCCGCTTTGTTCTCCGCAAAGGCCTGATAGGTCGCTGCCTTGTCAGCTGTGATATAGTCCTTGTTCAGATAGCCGTTATCCCGCAGGTCCAGCAGGAACGAAGAAACCTTGTCAAACGCGCTCCACTCAAACGTGCCGTCGGTCAACTGTCCGGCAAAGCCCGCCTGCTCGTCGGCGATCAGCAGCGAAGCGGACAGCCGCCCCAGCAAGCCTGCCACGTCGGAGGTATCCTTGCCGCCGATATGGATCGGCGTATAGCCCGCTTGCTTGATCGTCTCGGCTGTCTCCAGAAACTGCGGCCAGGTGTGCGGCACGTCCAACTGCAGCTCCTCTAGCAGCGCGGCGTTGTAGATCATCCCGCTCAGATCGACGTCGAGCGGCAGCACGAACAGATTGCCCTGCTCATCGGAGATGATCGGCACGATCTCCTCTACCAGCGAGCCTGTCCAGCTCTGGTCGTTCAGCGGCCGGAGATATTCGCTGTACTTGCGCACCGACCAGCCGTGCGTCGTCCATAGATCAGGCAGATCGCCCGCCGCCATCTTGGCATTCATCAGCGCTTCGAAGTCCTTGGGCACTCCCGTTACTTCAACGGTGATATGCGGATACTCCTGATTGAACTGCTCGGCAATCGATTTGTAAGCTTCATTCGTACTGTCTTTGGCATTGGAAGAGAACGCAAGCTTCACCGGCTCTTGCGCTGCGGCAGGCGTCTCCGGTTGCTCGTCTGCGGTCGGAGCCGCTTCCGTCTGAGCGCTGCTGCTGGCGGGGGAGACAGTCTCCGGCTGCGCGCAGGCGGCAAGCATCGCCATCATGAACATGAGACAAGCAAGGATAGGGCCGACTCTGGTTTTCATTTCCTTTCACCATTCCCTTTTGTTTGTTATGGAGTGCATTCATCTATTTTGACACCGGTGTCAAAATGAACGGGATAAACGCCCTTGCGAACGCTTATCTTTGCCGGTGCTATTGTATGCTTTGGCGTATAATGAGCTCTGGATCGACCTCAATCGAAAGAATCGGCTCGTCCGTGCCTGCGACCAGATGATCGACCACAGTCAGCATCTCTGCGGCGAGCTGTCCGAAGTTCTGCCCCATCGTCGTAAGGGGCGGGTAGTAATAGGCCGAGCTCGGGATGTTGTCGAAGCCGATGACACCGACGTCACCCGGGATCGAGCGGCCGCTGCTGTAGACGGCATGATAGATCGCCAGCGCCTTCTCGTCGCCTGAGACGAAGAACACCTCCGGCAGCCGATCCTCGCGGATCCGCTCCTCCGCATACTGCTTGATGCGCTCGAAGTTGTTCATGCCGTAGACGATCTCCAGTCCTTCCTCCGGAATGCCATGCAGCCGGTAGGCTGCCTTGAGCGCCTCCTCGCGCTCGCGGTTGACCGCAAGCTGCCCGCCGAGCAGCAGACAGATCCGCGTGACGCCCCTCCCGAACAGGAACGCAGCCGCATCCAGCATACCTTTGCGGTTGTTGTTGGATACGGACAAGGGCACCGTCGGATGCTTCTCGAACGATACGAACGGAATCCCGCTCCTGCGTGCCATCTCGATCCGCTTGTCCTCGTCCTGGACGTAGAACAGCACCAGCACGTCGATATAGCCGCCGGACTGCTCCAGCATGGACTGGCTCAGCTCGCTGTCGTCATAGATCACCTCCTGGATGATCGTGTAAGGCCGGCCTTGCGCGGAACCGATCAGCTGCGCCATGAACATGTCGAACCATTGCGTAGTGTTTTGACCGCGGGCTTTGCGGATGGAGACGAGAATGTTGAACAGCTTCTTGCCGTTCAAGTTGCGGGCGTACATATTAGGTTTATAATTCGTCTCTGCGATCGCTTTTTCGATAGCCGCTTTAGTCGCCGGCTTCACATTGGGCTCCTGATTGATGACCCGGGACACCGTCTTGAACGAATACCCTGTCATAGTGGCGATATCGCGAATCGTCGGTTTCTTCTCCATACTGCTCCTTCCCTTATTGCCTGCAATGTTGATCACGCTGCTCCAGTCTGTCTGGCAGGTATGTCATCACACGATGACACCGTTGTCAGCAACTTCATTATAGCCAACCCGCTGAGTAAAGGCACGTGAAGCTTTTGTAAAAAGCATAATGACCCATGATGGCGACCCTGACAGTCAATATTGAAACAAAATAACCCCACAAATTTCATGACCTGGCTTCGATGCGTATTCAGGTACTGGGGGCCCCAGACAAAAACAAGCGAGCCGCTGATCGGCTCGCTCTTCTTATCGCGTATCAACTCACTGACTAACATAGAACAGCTCGACCTCAATATTGTCCCGGGTAGCCCGGGAATACGGACAGATCTCATCGGCTGCGGCGATCAGGTCGCGGGCGGTGCTCTCGTCGACACCGCTCAGGGCAATCTCCAACTTGACCGAGAGCACATAGTTGTCATCCTCGTCCTTGCCGATCGTCACATGGCCCGTGACGCGCGTGGCGTCGTACTTCACCTCGCGTTGCCTGCAGGCGACGTTGAGCGCGCTCTCGAAGCACGCCGCATAGCCCGCCGCGAACAGCTGCTCCGGGTTGGTCGCCTTCCCGCCTTGGCCGCCCAGCTCCTTGGGCATGCTCAGCGGAAGCTCCAGCACGCCGTCGCTGGAAGCCAGCCTGCCGTCGCGGCCGCCTTCTACCGTTACGGTTGCGGTATACATGGGATGCATGAACAGATTCCTCCTGCACTTTCAGGATCGGAGGCTGCAGACGTGCAGCTTCCATAATCAGACACTTCTGATTATGCCACATTCCCCAGCGATTCATACGTCCCTTGCTGCTTAGTCCGGCCGCGGCAGCGAGATGACCTCTCCAAGCCGGGCATAATCCGATCCCGCGAGCCGACTAACCGGATCCAACCGCGCGATATCGATACGCCCCTCATGATAGAGCTCGGCATCGATGTGGAAGCGGACGATCCGGCCGAGCAGCAGATCCGTCGTCGGCGTCTCACCCGCCACGCCGAGTGCAAGCGACTGCTCCAGCACACATTCCATCCGGATGCGCGCCTCGGCCAGCCCGGGTACGGCGACGACCTCGCTCGGGACGCTCGTCAGCCCGGCAAGCTCCACCTCACTGGCCTCCGGAGGCAGATTGGCCGCCGTCTGATTCATCTTCTCCAGATAGGAAGTGTCCGTCACATGGACGACGAATTCGCCGGCTGCCATCGCATGCCGCGCCGTATCCTTCGGCTCGCCCTGCCTGCGCTGGACAGACACGGACAGCATCGGCGGACGGCTGCTGACGATATTGAAATAACTGAACGGCGCCGCATTAAGCACACCTACCGGCGACAGGGTCGTGACCAGGGCGATCGGACGCGGGACGATGCTGCCGATCAGCAGTTTGTAATTGTCCCGGTCGCTCTGCCCGGCAGGATCTATAGATAACATGCGCTTCATAGGGTTGCCTCGCTTTCCGATAATTGGACTTCTTAGCCTCCACTATACCGCTGCGCCGTTCATCCTGCAACGACTCCCGCCGAACCTGCACCGTGCCGCAACATGAGCTGACATCCATCCATATCGCCGCGGCTTTAGCGTCTTGCAATCCATAAGGGAGTCGGCTAGCATCATAACTGTTCGGATATTACGTTAATGGCAAAGGAGTTGACCCATATGATTCGCCTGTTTCAGACCAACCGGATCCGGCAGATCGAAGAACTCGAAGGGTTGTGGGAGTTTGCAACGCTGGGAGAGCACGAAGATCCGGCCTCTGCAGACTACCGCTATCGCCTCCATGTCCCCGGCTGTTGGGAGGTCCATCCTGACCTCCTGACCTGCCAGGGCCGCGGCGTCTACCGCAGGAGGGTCGCCGTCAGCCACGGAGGCCCTGTGCGGTTCCTGTTCAAAGGCGTCAGCCATACGGCTGATGTCTACTGGAACGGACAGCACATCGCCCATCATTATAACGCCTACACTGCTTTCGAGGCGTTGATCGAACACGCTCCGCCCGGAGAGCACGAGCTAACGGTCGTCGCCGATAACAGCTTCCACGAAGACTCCGCCCTGCATATCGCCAATGACTACCACTCGTACGGCGGCATCATCCGGCCCGTGGTGATGGAGCAGCTGCATGATGTGCTGATCGAGCGGATCCACTTCACGCCAGTCGAACGCAACGGCCAGTGGCACGGCGATATCCGCGTAGTCGTCCGCAGTCTCTCTGAGGAGCCGCAGCCGATCCGGCTGGCAGGACAGCTTGCCGGCGAGCAGTTGATTTTTGACCACGCGACGCTCGCTCCACGAGAGATCCGCACCCTGCAGTGCCGCACCCGCTTCCATCAGGTGGACGCCTGGGACTGCGACTCGCCGGCACTCTATCTGCTTGCTGTACAGCTGTACAACGACGGCGACGAACCGACCGATGACCTGATCGAACGGGTCGGCTTCCGCACCGTGACGACAGCGCGCGAGCGCATCCAGGTGAATGGGCGGGATGTCGTGCTCAAGGGCTTCAACCGGCATGAAGACCACCCTATGGTCGGCCCCTCCCTGCCTGTCCCGCTGATGATAAGCGATCTGGAGCTGATCCGCGACATGGGCGGCAATACCGTACGGACAAGCCACTACCCCAACGATGAGCGATTCCTCGATCTGTGCGACGAGCTGGGCTTCTATGTGTGGGAGGAGAATCACGCCCGGGGGCTCACCCTTGCACAGATGCAGCATCCCCGGTTTGACGCCCAGTGCGAGCAGGTCAACCGGGAGATGGTCGAGCAGCATGTCAATCACCCGTCGATCATCATCTGGGGCATCCTTAACGAGTGTGCCAGCGATACGGAGGAAGGCAGAGTGAAATACAAGCAGCAGCTGGAGCAGATTCGCGCTATGGATGCCAGCCGTCCGCTGACCTTCGCGAGCCATCACCGGAGCAGAGAGCTCTGCTTTGATCTGGTGGATATCGTCTCGTTCAATCTCTACCCCGGCTGGTATGGCGACGAGGATCCCGGCGAGCTGTGCGATCAGGCGCGGGGCTGGGCGGATGCCGCAGGGGGCGCGGGCAAGCCGATGATCATGAGCGAATTTGGCGGCGATGGCTACTACGGCCACCGCGACCCCGGACGCGCCCGCGGCACCGAGGAACGGCATGCCGACATCATCGCAGCCAACCTGAAGGCATATACGGAGCGCCCCTATCTCTCCGGCATGCTGATCTGGCAGTTCTGCGACTGCAGAGTGACCGAGTCGACCGGCTGGCTGTTGAACCGGGCGATGACGCAGAACAGCAAGGGCATCGTCGACCGCTACCGGAGACCGAAGCTGGCGTATCACGAGGTCAAGAAATACTTCACCGGGGTAGATCAGACCTGATGCTTCCTGCAGTCGTCCGCTAGATTGTAGCTGGCTTCACCTTCCGCTGCCGGGAGGTGAAGCTTCTTGACGTTCGTCCGGACCGCGAACTCAGCCCAGCCGCCGGCCCGTGGCTGCAGCAACCGCCAGCCGCTGCCACAGGCTGTTCGCATAGGCCGGATAGATCCATCCAGAGGAGCGGATGCTGGCACTCGACTGCAAGAGATGACGGTAGGCCGTCTGCGGCCTGGAGGCCAGCCAGGCGCCCAGCGCCTCCGTTCGGGCTGCCAGCCAGGTGCGCGGCGTCGGCTCGCGCCTACCGATCGCCAGCACCGCGCCTGCGTCATCGGCGTCATAGCTGACCACTGTCCAGCCCAGCAGCCCGGCTGCTGCCCGCAAGGGCACGTACATGGCCCCTTGCCTCATGTGGAGCTCTTCCCACACCCGCATCTCAGTGGTGCCGTCCGGACGTTCCAACGTGACGCTGCGTGTCTCGGGGTTCATCACATAGGTGATCCCTTCGTAATCCAGATAAGCCAGCCGCCGCTTGTCATCCCACCGCACACCCGCTCCCAGCTGCGCGGCCAGGAAGCGCAGCGGCACCGTCACCCGCCCCTGCTCCACAGTGTAATCGCCAGGCTGCAGCACCGCTTGCTGCTCGCCGATCCTTACGGTCAGCGTCTGGGCCGGACGATGGCGCGCTGCCGCCGCTTCCGTCCGGGCCGACTTCACCTGGGCGGCGAATCGCTCCTCCGCGCTGCCAGTCCGGGTGCCGCTCGCCCCTGCCCCCGATCCGCCGTGATCGCCGCCCGCACCCGCCAGCGTCTCGGTCGCCTGCCGCTGCAATGCTCCGCCGATCAGCGCCAGCGCAGCCTGGTGGGAGGTTGCGCTGTAGCTGCGTGCATGGCGAGGCGGGGCCAGCCGATACTGAACCGGCTTCACGGTGCCGTCATAAGCGGCAAAGCGGTAGCCTTTGGCCTTGTAGTAGCCGATGATCTCGGGGAGCGCCTTGACCGTCTCGCCATGCCCGCTACTATCATGCATCAGGACGTGGACCTCATGCTGGAGCGCACTCTCCTTGACGCTGCGTATGATATCGGCCGCCGGCACATTGCGTTTGCGGGAGTCGCCGCTGTCGACATTCCAGTCATGGACGAGATAGCCGGCCCGTTCCAGATAATAATAATAGAAGGCGTCGAAGTGGCCATGCGTCCCGCCAGGCGCACGCAGCAGCTTCGGCTCGCTGCCAGTCAGCGAAGCCAGGATGCTGCCCGTGCGTTCAACTTGCTCCCAGAATCCTTGGAAGCTGCCGTACAACTCCTCATATTTATGATTATAGGTATGATTGCCCAAAGCATGTCCTTCGCGTACGATCCGCTGCACGACCTCTCCCCGCTTCTCGGCCTGAGCGCCAAGCACGAAGAAGGTGGCCGGCACTTGCTCCTGCTGGAGGATATCCAGCACCTGCGGCGTCCACTCGCTGGGCCCATCGTCGAAGGAGAGGTAGACCGTCGGCTGGTCAGGCCGGGCAAAAGCCGAATCCGGAAAAACGGGTACGCGCTCCCCTCGCTGCAAGGCCGCGAACGTCCCTGCCTGCTCGCTCGAAACGGCCTGTCCGGCAGCAGAAGCAGCGGACGCAGCAGCCGCGAGTCCGCACCACAGGACCAGGAGCAGTACGGCGATCATCATGATCATCGCGGCAACGGGAGCGCCAGACAACGGGAGTCCGGCCGAGCCGGGAGCCGCGATGCGCAGCCTGCCTCTTTCCATTGCCTGTCCATCCACAGACCCTTCCACCAGATGCAGGCGATTCCACCTGCTGTTACCGCTAGCTTCTCTCATCCAGGCAGCACGCATCACGAACAACCTCCCATATCGTCTCTAGTATTCATAATTAATAGAGGATATGAGAGGCTGCGAGAAAGTATGACAAGCCACTCTATTATACGTCCGCATGTTTTTTGATATGGTAGAATGATTCCAAGGGGGTGCGCCTCGTGGCATGCAAACTGATCGATGTCCGCAACCGCGGCAAGGCAATATGCGAACCCGGCTGGAACTGGCAGCCCGGAGCGCTGCAGGATTATGATCTGTGGTACGCCATGCAGGGAAGCGGCGTGATGAGGATCAACAGCGACGTCTTCCCTATCCGCAAGGGAGCTTGTTTTCTCGTGCATCCTGGCGACACGCCAACAGCGGAGCAGGATCCGGATGACCGGCTGACGGTCATCTATATCCATTTCCAACTCTCGCCCTGCACCGGAGACTCCGAAGATGACTCGATGGGGAAGCTGATGCGGGAGCGTGTGGTGTATTTCAACGAGGTATACGAACCTGAACGGCTGCTGCACCAGCTCCTGGACACCTCGCAGCATCCCGACGAATGGTCATCGGCGGAGTTTGATTGTATCGGCAAACAACTGCTCATCCACAGACAGCGCTGCCTGGAGCAGCAGCTCGCATCGCCGGGCAGCACGCTTACCACGAAGCAGCGCCAGGCGGTCAGGCAGGTCATGCGCACGATTCAGGAAGAGGGGTGGCATGGCCGGCCCTATGACGAGCTTGCCGATATGGTAGGCCTGTCTCATGCCTATCTGGCCAAGCTGTTCAAGGGGTATACGGGCCGTTCGATGAAAGAGTACATGACCGAGATGCGGCTGGAGCGGGCCAAGCATCTGCTCAGCGAGTCCTCCATGAACGTATCGCAGGTCGCCGATGCGCTGGGCTATTCGTCGGTCTATTTGTTCAGCAAACAATTCAAGCGCTACACCGGAATGCCGCCGTCTGCCTTTCAGATGCATCACGCCAAAGCGCGGCCGCATTAATCTGAGCTTCCGGAATACATTATCCGTTTGAGTATAAATAATCGCGCGTAACGGTCATGTCATCGTCACCCGGCAGGTGGTACGCTGGATACAGATTCATTAACTTCTGATCTGGAGCGTGATGCCGCATGACCGCAGATGACAAGACCTTGTATGCTTACAAAAATGAAGAAGAGCTGAGTCTGGCAAACCGAATCGCAACGGAGCTGTACCGGTATGATCAGATCGAGCAGAACCGGATCGCTAGTCTGAAGGATATTACAGAGGAGCATGTCCAGCAATTCTGGTCGCAGGGATATCTGGTCGTCGAGGAAGCGATCTCCCCCGAAGAAGTAAAGCAGGCGTTGGATGCGATTATGGATATCCTGTCGGGTGTCTCCACAGGCTCCAAGATCCAATTCGTCAAACCGCGAAGCGAGCTCCACACGCTGGAAGAAATCGAATATGCGGCGCGCAAAATTCACGGTTACCTCGATCACGAACCGCGGCTGCGGGCCATCGCCCACCGCCCTTGCGTGCTGCAGACGATGCGCATGCTGTTCGGTGAGGATGCCAAGGTAGCGCAGGACCAGGCGATTTTGAAACCGCCAACAGGCGGCGCCGAGAAGCCGTGGCACCAGGATATGGCCTACGGCCCGCTGGCCTACGACAAAGCGGTGATCGGCATGTGGTTTGCGCTGGATGCCGCCGAGCTCGACAACGGCTGTATGCATATCATCCCTTATTCTCACCGTGAAGGCGGCTCCCCCCACTTCGCCGAGCGGGACTGGCAGTTATGCGACCGATCGGTCCTTGTCGAGCGCGACGTCGCCGTTCCGCTGAAGCCCGGCGGCGTGCTGATCTTCCACGGCCTGCTGCACCACGGGACCCCGCCGAACTTCTCGGCGAAGCGCCGCCGTTCCATCCAGCTCCACTACGCGCCGGAGTCGGCCAGCAAGCTGACGCCGGGGGAGTACAAGCGGATGTTCACGAGCGAGCTGACCAACGCGGAATGCTAAGCAAAAACGACTTCGTCTTGTATTTTGAATGCAAAAGAGGCGTCCCCATCTTCGGTTGATGATGGGGACGCCTCTTCTTTCATGCGGGCCTGCGCTTGCGCAGCAGGAGCAGCAGACCGGTCAGAGCTACCACGATCAGCGCCCCGGCAGCCAGTACGATATTGCGCAGATCAGGCACATGCACCGTCAGCTCGATCGGCGTCGGCCGGTCCAGCGGCAGCTTCCAGATCAAGGTGTTGCCTTCGATCCGGTCGGCGTTATTGTCGCCGTACAGCTTGTACGGGAAGGTCACCCGGATGTCCAGGTCGACCTGGCGGAGCAGCAGCTTGACCATCGGCGCAGGAAGCAGACTGCCTGCCAGCAGCGCAGCATCAGACATCTGACGGTCGAGATCGAGCCGGCCCTGGATATCATACGTCGTGAAGAGCAGCCTGTCCTTGGCCGTCACGTCCAGCATCGGCTCCCGCTGATCCGTATCCAGCCATCCCAGATCCTCGCGCATTGCCTCGAAGGAGGTATAGTGACGGGATATCCGATAGACGGCGGCGGAGTCTGCAGACTCCGCCTCAAGCGCCAGACCGCGCTCGGCCAACGTCTGCTGCAGCCGCTCCAGTGCCCGGTCGCCCAGCAGGCCCTGGACACGCTCGCTGATCGCCATCTCGCCCTGGAGATCGATGCTTCCATCCTTGTGAATGACGATATGGCCCGTCCCCTGGGCACACCCTGCGGTGAAGATCAGCAGCGTGATCAGGCAGCCGAGTCTCAGCCATCTGGCTCTCATCGCTTCGCTCCTCTTCTGCTTTATTGCGGCGTATCCGGCGGCCGCTTGCCCCGTTTGAGCTCCGCAATGCTGTAGCCAAAGTCCATCTGCAGATGCGGATAGTCCTTGAAGCCTTCCCAGTCGCCGCCCCAGGTAAAGCCCAGCTCCTTGGCGATCGCTACGACCTCCATCCAGTCGGACTGACCGTTGCCGTTGCCGTCGTGCTCCAGATCCCAGAGCACGCGGCCATCCTGCGTGCGCAGGGCAAAGTCGATCGCCAGACCGTAGTTATGATAGGAGCCGCCGCCCTGTACATGAGTGACGATCTGCCCTTCCTCGCTGCGGCCCTGACGGTACAGCGCATCCTGTTCCTCTACACTGCGGTGCCCGTCTGTGATGAGGATCTCGATGCCGATCTGCTCCGTGCGGGCGATCAGCTCCTGCTTTTTCTGCTCGACGACCGGATGCAGCCCCGTCACGGGGGGCGGCGGTTCGATATGGACGACCTCCGGCAGCGTCCGCTCCAGCATCTGACTTTCTTCGAGATACAGATAGAGCAGGACAATCGCCAGCAGATAGAATAAAAACCGTCCGAACCGGCTCTTCTTGCGGCGCGGCGCCCGGCTCTGGGGCCGCCGGACCGGCTGTCGGTGCCGGGCAGGGACGGTAGGTTGTCTCATAGACTTGTAGACATCGTTAGTTTCATTCGTATAAGTGCGCATAGTTATATTATAAAGAATCTCGCAGCATCTTGCACTGGCCCCGGGTCGGGGCATCGCCCCGCTACAGGTCGGGCCAGCCTGCTATCAGGCCTCGTCGCCCTGGTAGTCCTCGACGATCACTTCGAGCTCGCCGGTCTCCGGGTGAATGATCAGTCCGTGCACCCGGACATCCTTCGGCATCAGCGGATGATTACGGATCATTCTGACGCTGTGCATCACACCTTCTTCCGGGCTCTTGAAGCCGCGCAGGAACTTGTCCAGACGGATGCCAGAGTTCTCCAGCGTCTGAACGGCCAGCTCCGGGATGCCGCGCTCGGCGAACTTGGACATCAGCCCTTTGGTATCGAGGTTGGTCATGCCGCAGCCGTGGTGGCCGATGACCAGAATATCCTGGATACCCATCTCATAGACAGCCACCAGCAGGGAGCGCATCGCACTGCCGAACGGCTGGGTCAGAATGGCGCCGGCATTTTTAATGATCTTGGCGTCGCCGTTGCGCATGTTGAGCGCCTTGGGCAGCAGCTCGACCAGCCGGGTATCCATACAAGTGAGGATCGCCATCTTTTTTGTGGGCAGCTTATCCGTCAAGTAGGATTCATACTGTTTTTCATCGACAAACGTACGGTTATATTCCATCAAATTATGGATAAGGGACATCGGCTTCTCTCCTTGTATGTGCATAATTTTCTTATCAGTATACCATGTCCGTCACATCTCGTCGTCCTTAGTGAGACGGCACCCGATGCGATGGCGCATCGACGATGACACGGCGGATGAACAGAGCCATAATCAAGCCGCACACCGTTACCGCCAGCGAGAACAACAGCGCATGCTGCGTACCGACTGTTGTCGCTTGCAGCACTGTTGCCGGATCGGTCGGGTCCGCTGCTCCTGCCAGCTGGCGGGCAACCCCGTTGGAGAGGATGCTGACAGCTACCGCTGTACCTATGGCGCCAGCCACCTGCTGCAGGGTGTTCATAACGGCCGTGCCATCCGGATAGAGCTCGGGCGGCAGCTGATTGAGGCCGTTGGTCTGGGACGGCATCCACACCATGGAGATGCCGACCATGATGCTGGAATGGAGCACGATGATGAGTGCGATCGGGGTCTCGGGCGTGATTCCCGAGAGGAACCACATCGCCGCCGAGACGATGATCAGTCCCGGGATCACCAGTCCCCTTGGGCCGAAGCGGTCGAACAGGCGGCCCATCACTGGCGAGAGCAGACCGTTCATCAGACCGCCCGGCAGCAGCATCAGACCGGCGGACAATGCCGAGAGCATCATCGCCCCCTGAAGATACAACGGCAGGATCAGCATCGACGAGAGAATGATCATCATACAGAATAATACCATCATCAATCCGATGACAAACATCGGATAGCGGAATACGCGCAGGTTGATCATCGGCTGAACCGTGCTCAGCTGTCGCAAGGTGAACAGCAGCAGCGCCAGGAAGCCGATAGCCATCGCTCCGATAACGAGCGGACTGCTCCAGCCCCCGCCGCCCTCACCGGCGCTGCTGAAGCCGAAGACGATGCCGCCGAAGCCGATGGAAGAGAGCACGATCGACATGATGTCAATATGCGGCTTGGTAATCGTCGTTACATTCTGCATAAAGCGCATGCCGAAGACCAGGGCGATCAGCAGAAACGGCAGAGACAGCCAGAAGATCCAGTGCCAGTCGAGTTTTTCGATAAGGAGACCGGCCACTGTCGGGCCGATTGCCGGCGCGAACATAATGACCAGACCGATCACGCCCATCGCCGCCCCCCGCTTCTCGATCGGGAAGATGATTAGAATGGTATTGAACATCAGCGGCAGCAGCAGTCCGGTGCCTGCCGCCTGCAGGACACGGGCCACCATCAGTACCGCAAAGCTTGGCGCCAGCGCGGCAATCAGCGTACCCACGATCGAGAACGCAAGGGAAGCCATGAACAGCTGCCTGGTCGTGAACCACTGCAGCAGCAGGCCCGATACAGGGACCAGGATGCCGAGCGTCAGCAGGTACCCCGTAGTCAACCACTGGGCCGTGGCTTTAGTAATATCAAAGACGGTCGTGAGCTCGTGAATGGCAATATTAAGGGCCGTCTCACTGAACAATCCGATGAAACCGCTGATGAGCAGCGAGATCATAATGGGCAGGACGCGAATGTCCTTTTGCTGCGGCGTTGTATAACGGTTAGGCACAGCTGCTTCCATGATTCATATCCTCCAATAACTATCTACTGCTTGTCAGGCAATTAGAAGCGCAGAATGACTTGCAAAGAAGTCAATTATATGGTATGTAAGCGTTTAGTGTCAACGCGAAAAAGTTAACACGGCCGGGCTCGCTCAAGCTGGAGAAATACGCTCGATTAAGATGTCCAGTGTAGCGCCTATTTCGAACCAAAACCTACCCGGAGCAGGCCTAACAGATGCTAACAGCGGCGCACCATTATAAGCTGATCTATATGTGAAACATACGCATATAATCCAAGGTGAAACGGCTATCGCCGTCCTCTGGCGGCGTCGCTAGTTTCATTCCGGAGAAATATAAGCCAAGTAGATGTGTAAAACATATACTTTCTTATATTTTAACAAAGCCCCGGCGCGCGCCAGGGCTTTGTTCTTTGCCTATCATGCATTCAACCGATGCTGTCATTCTCATAGAATGTGATGCGGTTGCCGAACGGATCCAGCACTGTGACCTCCCGGCTGTCCCATGGCGTGCTCTCGATTCCGGGGCGTGAGAACAAATAGTTTTTGCCCAGCAGCTCTGCGTGCAGCCGCTCAATCCCGTCCACCTCGATCCGGACCGCCGCTCCCGGACTGCAGTCCCCGTAATGCTCGGTCAGATGGATCGTGCAGCCCTCCAGCGAGATCTGCATGTACACGGGTTGTCCGTCTGAAGCCCCCTGTTCCCAATCCAGCTTGAAGCCCAGATAATCAAGGTAAAACGACTTGGCCTTGTCGACGTCGAATATGCGGAACAACGGTATGATGCCATGGTATACAGCCATTACAATCATCCTCTCCATGTAATGTGGGGGCGGACTACGTCTGATACTTCTCCTTATAGACGCGATAGGTCTCGGACACCAGTTCGTCCCGGTAGGCTGCCGGACGCTCGGCGATCATCCGGTAGAGCCGCATGAAGCGGTCCCGGGGCAGCTTGTGGGCGTAGCGCATGAGCAGATGCGGGTAGAGCTTGACGTACCGGGAGCGGCGGACAGCCGCCCCGGCGATGAGCGTCAGGATCTCCTCGCCGCCCTCCATCCGGCGGAACTCCGCCTCATAGACCATCACATAACGGAACGTCTTCTCCTTGATCAGCTCGCGTCGCAGCCGGGCAATCTCGCCAATATAGGCGGCCAGGTCGACATTGAAGTGATCCATCAACAGCGGCTCCAGCATCAGATCCATGTCCTTGCGCAGGATAAATGTCTGCAGCAGCAGCACCTGCTCCATCTTGATCGGATCGGTCCGCATCAGGTAGCCGATCTCCCGCAGCATCTCGTAGGTCCGGGGCTTGTCTCCGCTGCGGAACACCTCGATCGCATCCTTCCGGTCCTCCAGCAGCCCGTGCAGGATGCGGTCGGCCTCGCGTTCGAACAGCTGGGACAAGCGCCGCAGCTCCTGCTGCGGCAGCATCCGGCGCTGTACGCGCCACAGCACCGCCAGCGCCAGGATCCCGCCGCCGAGCGACAGCGCCAGCAGCGGCACGTCTTCTCCGGCGAAGTAGACCGCCACCGCGGACAGCACCATCACTACCAGTCGCTCGAACCACATCGACAGCCTCGCGCGAGCCGCCGCTTCCTGCTCTACCGGGACCAGCTTATCCTTGTGGCACGATGGACACTCGTCCTCCTGCAATACTGTGTACGTGCCGCAGCGCCTGCAGCGGCTGAGCTTCTCATAGATGTATTCCGGGCGCTCAAACGGCTTGAGCAGCACCGGCTGTTTGGCCGTCATCGGGGATCCCGCCTATCCTGCTTCAGAATGGCGAACAGCGTCTGCTCCAGCTCGCGAGGCTCGGGCGTTCGCTTGGCGTGCCCATAGTACAACGCAATGCGTATGCTTGCAAAAAGAAACACAATCCCCATACATACGTATGTAACCATAAGCGGGCGCCTCCTTCGCTTGGACTTTGGTCTAGGATTTCCTCTAGGATGTGAAATATCTACAATCATCAGTTATACTCTATAGTATATCACTACTTGGAAGTCTGGTGGAAACTGCCGGAGCGTTCCGCTTAATCTACCCAAAGGAGTAAACCTATGCTATTACGTATACGCGCAACTTCCCTATACATGCTGCTCGCTCTGACCCTGCTGTTCGCCATGGCGTCGCCCGCTTACGCCTCGCCTGCGGGTACGCAGGCGACAGCGAGCGCCAAGATGGATGCCGTGCTGGTGCTCGATGTGAGCAAATCGATGAACAGCAGCGACCCCGACAATCTCGGCAGCGAAGCGATGAAGATGTTTATCGACATGCTGTCGGTCCAGGGCGATCGCGTCGGGATCGTCGCCTTCACCGATCGGATCGAACGGGAGAAAGCGATGCTGTCGATCCAGACGCAAGCCGATAAGGATACACTCAAATCATTCATCGATCAGCTCGACCGGGGCACCTACACGGATACCTCGGTCGGCTTGACCGCAGCCATGCAGCAGCTGCGCGATGGCGCCGACCCGGACCATGAGCCGCTCATCATCCTGTTCACCGACGGCAACAACGACTACGACCCGAGCACCGGACGGACGGCTGCCGACTCCGACCAGGAGAAGGCAGCCGCGCTGCAGCAGGCACAGGACCACGGGATTCCCGTGTATGCGATCGGACTCAACGCCAATGGCGCGCTGAACAGCGATGTGCTTGCCGAGATCTCGGAGCAGACGGGCGGCAAGTCGTTCGCTACCGATACCGCCGATGATCTGCCGCGCATCCTGAGCGAGATCTTCGCCAGTCATCAGGAGCTCAATATCGTACCCGTGGATTCTTTTACGGCTGACGGCAACGTGCGGGACATCCCGATACAAGTTCCCAACGCCAATGTGCTGGAGGCCAACATCTCTGTCATGTCGTCCCAGCCCGTAGAGGCGCGGCTGCTTGATCCGGGAGGCGCCGAGGTGGCCATCCCGTCGGACGAGGTGCTGCTCACCCGCTCCTCCAGCTACTCCCTGATCAAGCTGCTCCGGCCCGCCGAGGGCGAGTGGACGCTGCAGATCAAGGGCGTGCCGCAGGACCGGATCGATATCAACCTGATCTTCACCTATGATCTCGAGCTCGCCATCGACCCGCCGGCGCAGACCAATTACGCGCCCGGGGATGAGGTGACGATCACCGCCTCCCTCGTCAGCGGCGGCCAGCCGCTGCAGGATGCAGGCCAATATAGCAACATGACCGCCGTCATGTACGTCAAAGATATAGACACCGGACAGACCGAAGAGGCAGCGATGACAGCCAGCGGCCCTCATTTCGAGGGCGTGTACACCCTTCCCGAGGCGCATGATTATGAGATTGTCGTGCGTGCCGAGGAAGCAAGCTTCTACCGCGAGAGCCCGCCGGTCACGATCAGCGCCAAGGCAGGGGCTGCCGGGGAGACGCCGCCGCCGCTGGCTGGCGAGGAGGACAAGCCGTTCCCCGTGGTACCGCTCATTTTGGGCATACTCGGGGCAGCGATAGCAGGGGCAGCCATCTTCTTCTTGGCGAGATACCTCAAGCAGGCGAACCGCGGCTTCGTCGGCCAGCTCGTGCTGGAGATCCGCGACGAGAACACCGGCGATAAGTCGCACCCGCAGTACAAGAAGCTGAATCTGTTCAAAGGCAAGTTCCATCTCCACCAGCTGCTGCAGCTGGCGCCGGAGCTCAAGGAAACCGAACGCATCGTCTTCCGTCCGGGCAGCAACGACCGGCTCGTGCTGCAGAACGGCTCAGGCAGCACCATCGAGCGCTCCGGCCGCGCCGTCGACGCCGCCAAAGGCGTCGAGCTCAAGAATGGCGACCGCGTCACGGTCGTTTTAAGCCAGACAGACAAGACAATCAGCATTGAATATATTGTTTGAAGCAAGTAATTTAAATAAGTGTTCAAAAAGATCGGTTTTCAGCACCGAGAAGGTTGGAGGCAGGATGAGATGAGGAGCGGAGCGTAGCCAAAGCTACGTGAGCACCTCAGGGTTTCCAAAGGAAACCGGCATCGGAAGCATACGCTAAGATCATCATGCATTCAAGATTCGATGTCGAATCCGCTTCTCTGAAATGACTTCGTGATCAAAAGCGGACTTTTTGAACCACCACTAGGGGGTAAACCTATGAAACCAGTCGTTAGAGAGCACATCCAGCAATTGGACGTCTCGCTCGGCGGAGGCATCGTCAGTGAGAAGATCCGCGTCGATACGATCGACAATCCCATCCTGATCATCGGTCTGGGCGGGACGGGCATCGATGCCCTGCTCAGACTCAAATACCAGATCAACCGCCGCTTCAAGCTGCCGGAGGACCCGGTGTCCCGCCGCAAGATGGAGAAGCCCGACAACGTCGAGTTTCTCGCATTCGAGACCAATGAGCAGGACCGCAACAAACGCTACAAAGGGATCGGTCTCGACCCGATCAATGAATTCGTGCTGCTCTCCAACGCCGAAGTCGGCGGCCTGCTGCAAAACCGCAGCATCCTCGAGCCCTACATCACCGATTGGCTGTCGCCCGAGCTGAGCATCACTGATGGGATGAACGGTGCCGCCGGCGTGCGTCAGGCCGGACGTCTGCTGCTGTTCACCAAGATCAACCAGGTCGTGCAGAGCATCGACAAGAAGATCAAGACGCTTTCGGTCGGCACCAACAAGAAACTGATGGTGTTCCTGCTGACGGGTCTGTCCGGCGGCACCGGCAGCGGCTGCTTCCTGGACATCTCCTACATCGTGCGCGGCATCATCGAGCGCGATCACGGCTCGGCCGGCATCGACCGGGTCAACACGCTGGGTTATTTGTTCACGCCAGATATCAATCTGTCCAACAAGAGCTTAAGCGAACATACCCGCGAGTACATCAAGAAAAATGGCTACGCCGCGCTCAAGGAGCTCGACTACTGGATGAACGTGGACAGCCGGGGCGATCGTTTCCGTCAACAGTATGGCAACATTCTGACGGTCAACTCCCCGCTGCCGCCTTTTAACCTGTGTCATCTGATCTCGGCGACCAATGCGGAAGGCAAGCTGCTGGAGAACGCCTATGATTACTGCATGAACGTAACGGCCGAGAACATCACCAACTTCATGGCCAGCGAAGAAAAGCAATCCGGCGAAGAGTTCGCCATCCATGACTATATCAGCAACATCCGGACCAATATCGCACAGATGAACAAGCTGTATCCGGCCAACTACGACTACAACATCATCGGCGCCTCGTCCGCCGTTCTGCCGATCGAAGAGATGACGACGTACCTGGCCTATCGTCTGTTCGACAAAATGGACAAGATGTTCGACAAGGCGCCAAGCCAGGAAGAAGTGGAGAAGTTTGCCCGCAAGCTCGGCATCGACCTTGACTCAGTCATCAAAGCATTCGAATCGCGCGTCCCGGACCCGCTGCCCGGATTTGAGAACAGCGAGCGGCTCAGCTACAACAACGTCATCAAGATGCAGTCGGTCAGCATGGACACCGAGCTCGAGATGACCTTCCTGACGCGCGCCCGCGAGGAGTATATCAAGTCCAAGAAACAGATGCCCGGCGAGATCGTCGGTCAATTCACCGATCAGATCCGCCGCAGCTTCCTGCATCCCGAGCAAGGGCCGTTCTACGTCTCCCGCCTGCTCTACACGGAGAAAGGCTTCTGTATCCTGAAAATGCTGCTCTCTTACATTGAGACGCTCAAAGAGAACCTGACGCGTATTCCCCGGGAAATCGAGGAGGCGCAGGATCAGGCGGACGAGCGGATGGGCGACGCCAAGAGCGCTTTTGTATCCAAGGACAAAAAGAAAAACAGCTATATCGAGGCCAAAATTCACGAGTACTGGCTGCGGGCGGATATCGAGCGCAACGAGCAGATGATCGAGTTCTATGAGGACCTCTACCAGCTGCTGAACCAGGAGAATAACCGCATCTATAATGTGTTCACAGAGACGCTCAATGTACTCAACGGCATCTTTTCCAAAAACAGCGAGCTGCTGACCGGCGGCGAGGAACAAGTCGATCACAAGGGCAACAAGACGTACTACTGGAATCTGGTAAGCGTGCCGGATATCTCGGAGATGATCACCCGGATGATGGACAAGCGCGACGGCGACGACTTGATCCGCGATTTCACCCAAGCCTTGCTGGATCACTCCGACCTGTGGCTCAAAGAGCAGGAGATCGACATCATCGGCTCTATCTCGGCTTTCCTGACGGACAAGTTCGGCGATCTGATCACCCAGTCGATGGAAGAGTTCCTCGTACTGAAATACGGCAACGATGAGTCGATCGAGAAATTCGTCGAGCGCCACATCGCCAGCAAGCTGGATGAGGAAGCGATCCCGGTCTTCCATCTGAGCAACAGCTCGGGCAATCTGCATGTGCCGTCCTGGGGCTTCGTCTCCGTGCCGGTGAAGGCGCCGAGCATCCTGAAGGGGATCCGCAACTACCAGAACAATGCGCTGGGCAAATCCCACTTCACGATCAAGGAAAGCGAAGTGAAGAACCGCATCTTCTGGCTCAATACGCGCAACGGCGTGCCGCTGTTCGTCTATACGCCGCTCAAGGTGTACGAGGAAAGCTACGAGCGGACGATCCTGGACAAGGAAGGCATCGGCCGCCATCTCGTGCAGACGGACAAGGTCAATTGGACTTACCTGCCTTCGCCGATTCCCGAGAAATCGTGGGGCGACACGTATGCCAACCCGCGGGTCAAGGCATACAATGCTCGGGTGCGCGACGAGTTCGACAAGGCCATGGGTTACGGCATCATCATCCCCAAGGATGTTGATAACACAACGAGCAGCCGGTATACGGTGCGGATGACCAAGTACTTCGATCTGGCCGCCATGCTGGAGGAGTATCAGCTTCAACTGGGCGCAGCCAAGCCGAATCTCGGCGAAGTGAAACGGGCCTACCGCGAGCTGCGCCGCCTGCAGACCGACGGTCTGGAATCGGAGTCGACCAAGGACATTTTCGGCAGCTACAACGAAGAGCTGGCCAAGGAGAACCTGATCCGCTCGCCGGAGCTGCTGCGCCGGGTGCGCGAGGAGCTGGCCAAGTACGAGTCGATCGAGCGCAAGGCGGCCGAGCTGGAGCAGGTGCTCGCCCAGCATGAGGACGAGGACAAATGGTACGACCAGTATATCGAAGCCCTCTACACCGGCACCATCCATAAGAAAGGCGCGCTCTACGTCTATGACCGCGACCCCGAGGAGGAAGCCTGGAGCCCGTTTGCCAATCTGGTGAAGAGCGGCAGCTATGTGGAGTATGAGATCTTCGACAACTTCCGCAAGCTGGACGACCGCAGCCGCAGCACGCTGCTGCGCAAAAGCTCCCGCCGGGTGAACGATATGACGTCTGCGGAGGATACCACCCCGCTTCTGGAGAAGCTGGATGCACTATTCAACAGCTTCCTGGAAGCCCGCGAACGGCTGGAATACGAGAAGCTGGAGCTCGCCGGCGGCGAGGAGCTCTATCAGTTCTATAAGAATATGACGACCAAGCTCCACGAGATCCGCAGGAAGCTGAAGTAATGACTCGGGAGATGCTACAGTCGTACGCCGCCGAGTATGAGGCCGCGCAGCGCAAGCTGAGCGGCCGGCAGGACGATCAGAGCAGCATTCACTACCCTACCGTCTTCCTGTTCATCGGGGATGCGGCAGAGGATGCTGTCGCCCCGATGATGCAGGCCAACAGCGTCCGCTGGGACAACCATGCGGGCGTCATCTATTATCAGATCGCCAGCCGCGGCGAGGAGACGTCGGTGTTGCCGCCCGCAGACGCCACCGCCCAGGCGCTCCCGGAGTCAGGCGGCTCCCGGGAGACTGCCGCCGGCAGGATGCGCACCGTGCTGGACGGTCTGGCGGATGTCGCTGCAGGCGACAAGAAAAAGGTGCGCCAGGCGATCTGGCAGGCCTTTCGCGAGAACAGCCGCTGTCTGCAGCAGCTGAACCGGGCGCTCCGCCAGATCAGCGACCGGATCGCCGACTACGGCAGACTGTACCACTCCTTTGACCGGCTCCACATGGCAGTTGTCACACGCGTCGACGATCCGATGAATGTGCTGGTGCCGGAGATTACGCTGCTGGCCCGGACGATCTTCCAGCAGCTGTTCAAGTCGGTGCAATTGGATCTGTACACCTTGATCCAGGAGCAGGATCAGGATGACGGCTACGGCTATGCTGGTGCTGCCGGGATCGGCTTCTTGCGCGAGCTGACAGGCATGCAACAGCCCGATTATCGCCTGACCGCGGAGCTGCTGGTGACCGGGGACGGACTGTCGATCCCCGTCTCGCACGGTCCTGCTCCCCTCTTCGATCTCGTCTACGTGCTCTCCGACCGCGATGAGCGCGGACTAAGCATCCCCGGTGGTCTGGAGGACAACGCGGCGCTGATCGGGACGATCCTGCTGCTGAAGAACCGCAAGCGTCGGCAGGACGACGAGGGTGGCGGAGGACCGGCAACCGACGACTACAACAACGCGTCCTTCCGCAGCAGCCTGAAGGCCGACTCCGGCAGGCAGGGTTATGTGTCCGCCGGTCTGGCGGCCGTCCGCCGTCCCAATCACGCCATCGCACTGGCGGTGCTGTATCACAGCACACGCGAGCTGCGCCGCCGGCTGGAGGCCGATCCCGGGCTCAGCGATCAGGAGATCCTCGCAGTGTTCGGGCTGGACGAACCGGCGATGACTGCCCGGATGACAGGCCTGCTGCCCGATCCGGCACGCCTGGAGGATATGAACGGCATGCTGACACATGCCGTCTCGTTCGAGCAGCTGCGCCGCATGACACTGGCCGAAGCCGAGAACGCGCTGCTCGGTGAGGGCGGCGAACGGTTCTTCCGCAGCCAGTTCGCGGACGTGATGCAGGAGCGGCTCGCCGAGCTGCGCGTCGAAGTCGAGCTGCGGCAGGCATTGACCCGGGGTGCGGATCGCTTCCCCGGCGTCAGCTTCCCGCAGCTGGCCGCGTGGACGCAGGAGCAGCCCGAACCCGGCGAGGCGATCCGGCTGCTGCAGGCGCGCAGCCGCGAGCTGACGACCGCGATCCAGGTCGCCGAGCAGGAGCTGGAGCAGACGCTGAGCCTGCGGGTGGACGAGCTCAAGTTCCAGCGGCTGCCGCTGCTCGGCAAGCACAATACCCGGGCGTTCCTGCGGGTCTTCTTCGAGCTGGTCTACGGTCAGAAGTGGGACCTGCTGCAGCTGCACCTCGAACGCGAGCTGTGCCGGCGTTTTGCCGTCGCGCTGGCCCGTCTCCATCCTTCGGCGCAGCGCAAGGCTGCGCGGCTGGCGGAGCTGGAGGAGTCGATCCGCCAGGAAGCGCTGGCCAGCATCAGACGGACCGACGATTATACCGGCCAGAATATCCTGGCCTACTACGAGCGGGTGACAGCGGAGATCTTCCTAGAGCTCGAGGAACGCCGGGGACCGGGCTTCCTCCAGGATCCCAGAGCGATCGGCAATGCAGATGAGCTGCTGGAGGACGGGACCCGCCCGCTTGCGGAGCGGCTGATCGCCTTCTGCCGGGAGCAGATCCTGCCTGCAGAGCCTTTTGCCCTCTCCTTCGAGGAAGAGCTGCTGCGCCGTGCCAACGTTTCTGTCGACTACAGCAACCGCGAGGCGCTCTCGCGCGAGGATCTGTTCCTGCGTCTGTACCGTACGCTTCAGGAGCAGGCGATGATCCGCATCCGGCTGCTCGATTATACGCATGAGCACCGCCATGAAGAGAGCTACCTGTTCGGCGACGGCGAGAGCGCTTTTGTCCGCTATGCGCTGGGCGCAGATGCCTCGTCGCGGCTGCACAAGCTCGGCGTCGTTCACGAGAGGCGCAGCAGCAGCGTCGACAAGCTGAGCCTGATGGGCGGCTTCCATCTGGAGGATCTGATCTACTATCGCAACAACAAAGTGTATTATGAGACGTATCTGCGGAGCGGGTACCTGATCCACGGCCAGGATCCCGAGACGCTCCCGGAGCTGCTCTAGCCCGGACGCGAAAGGAGATTGTCCATGCAAAGAAAAGTAAATCTGCTGCTCCTGGTGCTCGGCTTGGCAGGTGCGGGAGCGGGCTTCGTCCTGGGCGAGCTGCTGCTTGGTGTATTCGGGGAGGAATGGCCGCGCTCCATCCTGATCGGAGCATACTTCGGGGTAGTTGCCTTAACCATCGGGCTCGGCTGTCTGATCGCCGAGCTGATCCAGCCCCAGCTGAGCGGCTCCTCCTGGCGGCAGCGATATACTGACCTGTCCTGGAAGCTGCTGTTGCCAGCGACGCTGGTGCTGCTGTTCCTTGGCGGCAGCCTGTTCCAGCTCCTATATGGACTGCATCTGGGCGGCGAGCGGCAAGTCAAGGACTATGTCCTGATGATCGACAACTCCGGCAGCATGCTGGAGACCGATCCTACGGATGAGCGGTTCGCCGCCGCCCGCGATCTGGTCGAACGGATGCGGGACGACAGCCGGGTCGCCGTCGTCGTCTTCACCGACCAGGCGCAGGTGATCCAGCCGTTTACCCGGGTGGACCGGCAGGTCGAGAAGGATGAGATCTACGCCGCTATCGACGGGCTGCAGACGGCTGACGGCGGCACCGACTTCGCGGCGGCGCTCGATGAGACGCTGCGGCTGATCGATACACGCTCCAATCCGGGGAACGGCACGATGGCGATCCTGCTCTCCGACGGGCAGAGCGACGCGGATATCCAGAGCCAGCTGGACCGTCTCGTGAGCCAGGAGATCGTCCTCCATACGATCGGACTTGGACTCGATGACGACGACGGCGCGGCGGCGCTCGCCTCGATCGCAGAGGTTACCGGCGGCTCCTATCATGATGTGCGGGAAACGGACGAGCTCTCATTGATCTATCAGAGTCTGTATGATGAGTCGGTCGAGGACCGGACGCTCGTCACCGATCGACATGGACCATCGGCAGACAGCGCCTTCTACCAATGGTTCCGCATCCTGGCTATCGCGGCACTCGCGGCGTTGATCGGCGTGGGGATGGGCATCTTTTTCGACAACCGTTACCTGGCCCGCAGCTTCGGCATCGGCGGCGCGGTCGGCGGGCTGATCGCAGGCTGGCTGCTGGAGGCCAACCTCTCCGGCACCGGCTTCA
Source organism: Paenibacillus jepli (assembly GCF_047238105.1). Lineage (NCBI taxonomy): Bacteria > Bacillati > Bacillota > Bacilli > Caryophanales > Paenibacillaceae > Paenibacillus > Paenibacillus jepli. Next base: position 3,792,864 of record NZ_JBDFMD010000001.1, on the reverse strand, counting down.
CCGACGGCCTGACTCGACTCGCAGCGCTGCTGGTGATCGCCTTCTTCATCGGCCTCTTCCCGCTGGTCGTGCCGGTGCGCGAGAACAATCGCGGCCAGAGCTCCGGCAGCAAGGCCAGACGGGCGGCTTACACCGGTCGCGCACCGGATGACGAGGACCGCCCGGTGCGCGACCGCAGGCACCGGGGATTCTAATTCGTCCCCGTAAAGTAGAGTTTATGTCCGAAGCGTCATCTGATACTTTGCGGAGATCCTAGCAACATGAAATATAACGATGGACGCACCTAAACGGAGGGACGACGCATGCGATTCGAGCAGGCACAGCCGGACTCACCCATCATCACCCAGCTTACCCGCACGATCCAGGACGACCGCTGTACGCTGCGATGGCTATGGCCGACAGGCATAGACGCCGTCTATATCGGCCGCTCCCCGGAGCTGCTGCGCGGCGCGGCGCCTGAGCGCAGCGGACTCAAGCTGTATACACGCTCGGAGTATAAAGCCAACCATGGCTACACTTTCCGCTTAGAGGGCGTCGGCTCCTCCGTCTATACCGTCTATGCCTGTCCGGAGAGCGGCAGCGATCCGCTGCTGCTCCTGCAGCCAGGCGGAGAGAATAGTATCGCCGTCAGCGCCGGACGGGCTAGGATCCGCTATGGGATCCGTTACAAGAACAGCTGGCTGGGCAAGCACAAGACTGTCCAGATTACAGTTGCGCCCGAGGTGCCGATCGGCGAGGATGTATTGTGTTATGTGAAGAAACAGGGCGGCCCCCCAACCAGCATCGAAGACGGCATCCGCTACCCGTTTATCACGCCGTTCGCCGCCGGCAGGAATGTGCTGCCGCCGATCGAGATCGGCAAGCAGGAGCACATCCGGCTCTTCTTCACGGACCGCCAGACGTACGGCACGCTTTACGAGCTGATCGCGGAGTAGGGACCGGCTGTCTACAGCCGCCGCCACCGCGATCGACCATGCCGAGCAGTCACACGGGCTTACTGAACCATTGCCAGCGTCGCCCATCCCCCTCTAACTCTAGTGGATGACGCCGCGGCGTAAATAACTGCCAAACGGCAGTTGTTACGAGCCTCGGTGGGCGTTACTCTACCAGTATGGGGCCCAAGTAACTTTTTGCACCTGGATGCGCTCGTCAGCCCAACTTGGCAGGATTCAAGTAACATTTTGCACCTGGATGGGCTCGCCGACCCGTTTGGGTTCATCGGCCCGGGCCTGATACGGCTCGTGACAACACTTAAAGGAGGAGAGCGACGTGGGATTTTTCGACCTGTTTAAGCGAAAACCGGAGCCTGAGCCGGAACCGCCCTTTTACGATATCGTCTGCCCGTTTTGCTTTGGCAAATTCTCGCCGGACGATGTCGTATTCCGGGCGACCCACTACCGTGAGGATGACGAAGACTACGCCCTGGGCGAGGATGAGGAGTTGAACCGGTACCGCGAGCGGTTCGGTCTGGACTCGGTCCACGATATCGAAGCGGTGCTGCATCCCCATGAGGTGCCGGAGGAGCGCCGTATCTATTCGGATGAGGTGCTGATCGGCCTAAATGACCGCTACGGCGAAGTGACGCGGCGGCGTCTCTGTCCGAAGTGCCACAACGAGCTGCCCGTCACGGCCGGCAAGGTGCCCAGCAACATCATCTCGATCATCGGCGCTTCCCAGGTAGGCAAGTCCGTCTACATGACCTCCCTCATCCATACGCTGCAGCATACGACGGCCGACCACTTCAACGCCGCCTGCATGCCGCTGACGACCGAGATCAGCCGCAAGTTCCGGACGTTCTATGAAGAGCCGCTCTTCGAGCGGGGCGATCTGCTCGCCTCCACGCAGAAGGAGAAGATGCAGGAGCCGTTCATCTTCCAGTTCGTCTTCCGCGACGAGCGCAAGCCGCCGCTGACGCTGGTCTTCTTCGATGTCGCCGGCGAGGGCATGGTGGAGCAGGATTACCTGAGCCTGCATGGCCAGCATATCAAAAACTCCGCCGGCATCCTGCTGCTCGTCGACCCGCTGCAGATCCGCTCGATCCGCGACCGCATCCGCATCCAACTGGGCGATACGCCAGGCGAGATGGCGCCGCAGTACGATGAGCCGCGCGATGTCGTCCTGAGTCTGTTTGGCGACTTTATCGCCTATCAGGACAATAGCAAGACGGACATTCCGACCGCGGTCGTCCTGACCAAGAGCGATATGCTGCATGCACTCAAAGACGAAGAGGGCGAGTATATCAAGTCCAACAGCAACATTTTCAACAATATGGTGCACCGGGACTACTTTAACCTCAATGAATTCGAGAACATCGACGGCGAGATCCGCCGATTCATCGAGAAGGTCGACCGGCCGTTCAAGGGAACCATGGATGTGTATTTTAAGGATACCGCCTATTACGCAGTCTCCGCGCTTGGCAGCAATCCGGTCGACCAGAAGATGCAGACGGTAGTCCAGCCGATCCGGGTCGATGAGCCGTTCATCTGGCTGCTCTACAAGCTGAACTACATCGAGGGGAGACGAGTCTAGTGCCACTACCTACCCCCGCCAGAATCCAGCAGCAGATGTATACCCGGGAACGCCGCGGCGTGTTCCGCTCTACTGAGGGCTATGACACGATCGCGCTATCGGCTGGTCTGGACAGTCAACTGGTCAAAAAACAACTCCATCCGTACTGTGTCTACGATGCTCCAGCTGAGCTGGCGGGACGCGGCGAGAAGGATCAGGCCGCCTATCCCGAGACGATGCACGCCTTGCGTCTGGAGGGCGGCGATCTGCTGCTGGGACGCAGCGTCTACCAACCGACGGATTTTACCGGTCTGCGCAGCACCTTCTTCACGCATAACTACGTCATTCCCGGCGAGCAGTTGGAGGATCACGCGGTGCAGGCGCCGAGCTGGCTGCATGCCGACTTCCAAGACAGCTACGCCATCGAGCAAGGCACCGAACTGCCGGTGCTGGAGCAGCTGCCCTTGCGGGCGCCGGCGCTCCCGGATGCGCCGGGTGCCAGCAAGGCGGCCCTTCAGCAGATGGGCATCGACGAGAAGCGTTTCAAGCAGTTGCTCTTCGCGGTGATGACAGCCGTCGGCGGCGGCAAAAAGAAAGTGTACGCGGCCCTGGATGTGCCCATCCAGGAGCTGCCCCTGCGCGCCCGCCAACTGCTGCAGCTCATCTACGCAGCCCTGCCGGCGGCATTCCAGCGGCAGCTCGGCTTCATCACTTACGCCAAGGAGCCGCAGAGCCGCAAGTCTGTGCATCTGACCTTCGTTGAGAAGGGCAGTCTGCGCCCGGGAGATCGCGCGCTGGAGCGCGAGTTCGTGTTTGACCTGCCGCATGACCGGATCGTCAATGTGAACTACGAAGGCAAGGACCAGGCGTTTCTGGACCTCGCCTGGGAGCATCTCGAGCAGCCGGAGCTGGCGCGAAGCTTCGCCGAATTCTGTGAGCGGATGCTGGCGGATATGGAGCCTGAGCATCATCTGTCGATGGCCGATTACCATCAGCTGGCCCTGCTGTTCAGCGTCAGCGAAGGCGACCAGGCCGTCTACCAGGCCAATCGTCTGGCGGTGCTGCGCAGCGCCCTCAGCTATCTGAAGCCGGCGGAAGCGATGCCGCGAAAGCCGCAGCTGGTCCAGCTCATGGGCGCGCGCTTCCAGGAGGAGCTCAGTGCGCTGCAGGCCGGCCGTCTGCCGGAGCCGGCAGTGGTCCAGGTGTTTGGCGATTTCTATGCAGCGGGCGGCACTGCCATCGAGGCTCAGCTCGTCCGCTACTTCCTGCTCGCCATCCAGGCCTCGTCCAGAGAGAAGAAGCTGGAGGAGGCGGCCGCTTATTATCGGGCGCTCGAGCAGCAACCCAAGCTTGCGGAGGCTTTCTTCCATAAGGTGCTGTCCGATGAACGTCTGGCAGAGCAGCTATTCGAGCCCTATCTGCAGGGCAAGCTCAAGGAAGCGGGGCAGATCCGCGAGATTACCCAGCTTACGCTGCTCTGGCTGACTCGGCACACCCAACTGCTCTCCTCTGCCGTATTCTCAATGCTGGTGCGGACGAGGCTCGCCGAGCTATTGGCCAAAGACCGGCAGCCGCTGACAGCGGCCGCCAAAGCCTTCGAAGCACTGGCCAAGTTTGCCGACGAGGCAAAGGTGTCTCTGCCGCAGGTCGAAGAAGCGGAGCTGTCAGAGCTGGTTCAACAGTTCGAGATGACCGTCTATCGCACGATGCTGACCGAGCTGTCCTGGGAGACCCTGACACGGGAGCAGCTCGCTCAGGCGGAGTTCCTCAAAGATACCGACCGAGTCGAGCGTTGGAACGAGCGGCTGGACAGACGGCAGCAATCGTCTGCTGCCGTTCTGCTAGCCGCACAACGCTGGTTTGTCCGGCCCAAGGCGGATTATCGCGTATTTGACGGACTGGAGCCGGCTGAGATCGACCGTGTCCAACAGCTGGGACGGCGCTGGCTCGCCGGCCAGGTAGAACCTTCGCAGTTCGGCCGGATTACGCTGGCCTTCTGCAACAGCTCCGATGTCGAAGTGATCGACTATCCTGCGCTGATCGAATTCCTGCGTCAGCACGCCAAGAATCCGGAGACCTTATACGAGTTCTTCCAATGGTCCGAGGAGCATCCTGCCTACATGCGCCCGCGCGGCTTCGTGCCTGCTTATGCCGCTGCCGTGCTGGCTTACTTCCGGGCGCATGACCGGGACGCCTTCAAGAGCCGGGCCCGCAGGCGCAGCTATTACGACGGAGCTGGCCCGGCCCTGAAGGCCATCTATGCACAGGCCAGGGCCGAGCAGTCCTCGCCCTTGGGCAAGTTGCTGCGCGGCAAGCGCGGCATGCTGCTGCTCTCCTCGCTCGTGACGATCGGGGCGGTGCTCGTGGTGCTAAGCTTCGTCAATCCGTTCTCGGACAAACCTGAGGTGGCGGAAACTCCGGGCACTGGCGGACCGCAGGATGAATCGCCGCTGCCGGGAGATACCGGATCATCAGATGCGGAATGGCCAGCGACGCTGGTGTACGCCGACCAGCCTGGAGACGATCAGCCTGTCGCCATGACCGAGCTGAAGCTTTTCTTTAGCGTACCTGCAGCCTGTGCGGAGCTTGAAGCGGAGGACCCCGGCACCTTCGTCATTGAGACGCCGGACGGTGAGGAGCATGCCTTTCGCAACATGAGCTTTGACGCCGCATGCGGAGGAAGCTCAGCTCCAGATCGTTCTGGCATGGAGGAGGGCAGCGCGCCCAGCTTCGACCCAGAAGCGTCCACTGACGATGCTCCGGACCGTCCAGTCTCGACTGATAACGCCACGGATGGCGGTGCCTTGGTCGATGCTGAGACACCCGATGCCGCCGGGACGGGAGCGGGAAGCACATCCGATAACAGCACGATCTCGACCGAGACCAATGGTGGAGGCGTAAGCGGCAGCACGGGCACGGAAGGTACGAACAGTACGCTTCCAGAGGCGGAAGACGCGACACTGGATCAGATCTATCCTGCCCGCATCGTCATCAGTCTGGGCGAACGGCTCGACCTTCCCGAGGGCAGTATCGTCCGCTTTGATACCCTGTCTTACGAGCTATCTGCGGCACCTGAGCAGGAGGGACCGGCTTCAGTCGAGCCCTAGAACGATTCCGCACCTCTCCGGCACTTTTTCACCACACTTCTAGACACCTGTATATTCAATCCACCCTATTTCCATCCTTGCATCTTTGATGGTGAAGGGTGGTTTTTTTCAAATAAAAGTGGATATGATTGTCTTACCTACAATTGCCGCTCACTCCTTCACCAAAAGTCCGATAATCCCCCTGACCGGCGCTTGCGGCCTGCCTAGCTTCTCGGTCGACGTGTCGTCGATTGCAAGCGCGAGCTTCACAAAAGTCGTTATCTGCTCATACATGAAGTCGGGATTCAGCTTGTCCAGACCGCCAGCCTCGCCTGTTGCACACAGATAATCCGGCGCCGGAATCAGGGAGACCGTCGGGATACCTGCCCTATACAGCGGCTGCCCTTCGCCAAAATAAATGGTGCTCTTCGGCCGCAGCGTGATGCTTCTGACCTTCGTCCGTCTCTCAAGCGACTGCATATACAGCTCGTCCATCACTTTGTTCCCAGTATAGACCAGTTCCATCTCCAGCTGTCCTGTAGCGCCATATGCCCGATCTGACCCCTCCTCGCGATCCTTCCACTCCAGACAGCCCAGGTGCTCCAACGTCAGTCCGGCCACCGCCTTGGCATGCCCATCCTTGCCGTCCCACAGCTCGGGGTGATCGTGAAGCCAGCGGGTTGTCGCTTGGCCGTGAATACCGAATTGCGGAATTTGGAAATGTCCGGTCACAAATACAAACACCATGGTGCGTCTCCGCTCCCCAAGCGGCAGCGCAGTGAAATATCGGGCCATCGCCAGCATGCCGACAGCCCCATTCTCCTCGCAGGCATTGGGACCGTCCGTATGGGTGTTGATGATGACGCTCTCCTGCTCATTAGTTCCGGGCAGCACTGCAAAAAGTGTATCGCTCTCTGCCCCCTCCTCCCTGTCTGCCGTCAGCAGCAACCTCGCCCGCGCACCTTGCTTGGCCAGATCCTTCAGCCTGCTGCCTGCCGTCTTGCCTACCCACAGCGCCGGGCATTGCTGAGGCCCTGTCGTAAAGGGCAAGTACTGCCCCCGAGCATTGGCCTCTGACAGACCGCTCCAGACGCAAATGACGCCCAGCACACCGGCCGCAGCTGCCTGCTCCAGCTTGGGCCCCCGCAATACGGAGCTGACAACCGCGTTGCTCAGCAGACGGGGAATGCGCACGTCCGGGGGACTGGAGCTTCGCCGTTTGCAAAACAGGGCCGATGGCAACTGCGGGCCCTGAATCTCGACGACGGCTATTTTGCCCGCTGCCTCGCGGAACTTCCCCGGTCCCTTCCCGCAGTACACCAACTCAGCGGTGACCCCCTCCTTAGGCGTGCTCCCCGAATAGGGATAATAGAACGACATCGGCAGCTCCTCTTCCCTGCCGTCCTCGCCGACCACTGTCAGCGCCCATTGCTTCGCTTCCCATTTCGTGAAGGAGTGACGATCTCTGTGCGTCTGCAATCCCATCTGACGCAGCTCGGCTTCGAGCTCGTCGATCATCTGCCGATGCGCAGCACTTCCGGTCAAGCGCGGCCCATAGCTGTCGAGCTTCTGCTGCCACCTCCACACTTCATCCTGGCTAGGCAGGTTGTCCAGATCAAGCCTTCTGTTCACTTTTCGCCACATCCCCTTCCCTATTCTCCACAACAGACAACACTACTCTTTATACTTATTAACGGAACTCACGGTCATTTAATAAATAAAAAAAACGGCAACACCAAGTACCACTCGGTATTACCGTCCATCTTATACCTAAATCCAAGACTCGATATCCTCGTCGTCGATCTCATCCTCGACCACCGGCTCCGGCTCCGCAGCTGCAACTTCTGCAGCTCCGGCCGCCTGCTCGGCCATCGCCAGCGAGATGTTGCGCTCGCTCGGGATGACCGTCTGCAGGTTGCGGATACGGTTTTGGATGATCTCATTTTCAATGAGGTAACGGATCGAATCCATAAGATTAGTCTGGGCATTGATCCATTCCATGACCGCCGGGTCCTCCGACTTTTTGGTCTTGAGGCTGATATTCTCCCCGGGCAGTTTTTGCTTTTTCATGCTTCCACTCACCTACCGGTCGTCCAGATTAGCGCCAGGCTGGTCCTGCCGGATCACGCCGGCTGTACCGCCTTGTTCTTGAGCGCCTCATAGATCTTGCCCCGCACGAATGCATCCAGGCCCATCGCATTGAGCTGTACCGCATACTCGGCCGGTATGTACAGCAGCTGCATCTCCCGCTCAGCCACCAGCTCAGTCAGCTGCTGATGCAGGACCGAACGCATCAGGATGCTGCCGCCGCCATATACGCAGATGAGATCGATCTCATTGCGCGCCTTGGCCAGCTGACGCTTGACGTTCTGGACGATCTGGCGAACCTGTGTCTCCATCGGGCGCTTCAGCGTCTTGATGGCGCGGGCATGATACTTGTGCTTCGGATTCTTGAGAACGTCGCTGAAGAACTGGCGAGGGCTGTCCGGCAGATGGATCAGACGGTTGAACTCGTCGAGCGCTTCCTCGATCGCATAGCCTGCCCCGTGATGCGTGCCGTAGACGAACTGGCGGAGGAACTTGTTGCCCTCGGTGATCGGATATTCCGTCGAGCCGTCGCCGATATCCACATGGAGGATCCGCTTGTCCTTAAAGTAGCTGCCGTTGAACTTCTTGTCGATCTTATAGGTTTCCGTGAATTCTTTGAAAATATCGCCTTCGCGCCAATTGCCCTCCGCATCCTTCTGGAGCGTGAAGATGACCGGTGTCGCCTCCGGGACGACCTTGGTGAACGGGAACACGATCTTCACCGCTACACGCTGCAAACCGAGATGTACGGTCACATGATGCGTGCCAGAAGTGAAACGCTTCTCGAACTTCGCTGCCGTCTCATCCGAATGCTGGGTCACGGGCAGCGCCGTCGCCATATCGACCTCGACGTCGAGCTGGGCCGGAATCTTTTTCTCCTGCTCATAGCCCTTCTGGACAGCTGCCGCCGCGATCTGGGCCAGCGTGTTGATGACCGGCAGGTCCATGTCGCTCTTCAGATCGATACCGATCTGCAGGTTGTCCAGCACTTCGCCGCTCTCCAGGGCAAACTTGCCGACATAGTACATCCCCGGACGCGCCGACGGCGAGTCGATCGTGACGACCAGCTGCTCGTGAAGATTTTTGATAAAGCTCTCCGGCGGCTGCTCATCGCTCCATGGGATCTCGTCTACCGTGCAGTTGACATTGGGCTGTTGGATCAATTTACCGTCGATGATGAGGTCGTGTTCGCTGTTGCCGTTATCATTACCTACATAGAAATGCAGATTCATCTTGATTCTTCCTCCCGATATCCATAGTAGAAAAAATAGCTTTGGCAATACTTTGCCATATAAAGTGGTGCAGGACAAGCCACTACGGTCCCAAAGCAGATTAATGTTTTCTAACTAATAGTACAACAGTCGACAGGTTCGCACAAATCAAAAGTCGAATCCCCGCAAATCCCGTAAGATAGCTCTGGATCGGCGATCCCGAAGATGATCAAACGCAGCAAAGCGGGGAACATCACCATCGCTGCAAAGTCCTTAAAATGCAAACGATACAGAGTAAGGTGAAACGGCTGGCGGCGTCCTTAAAGGACTGGGAACAGCTTGCTCTCCGAACTGAAAGCTGAGGGAAAAGGTGCGTTGCAGCTCAGCGAACGACCGACTCCGACGCTCTAAGGGAAGAAAAGTGCGTTACAGCTCTGCGGACGGTCGATTCCGACGCTCTAAGGGAAAAAAGGTGCGTTGCAGCTCTGCGGACGGTCGTTTCCGACGCTCTAAGGGAAGAAAAGTGCGTTGCAGCTCTGCGGGCGGCCGATTCCGACGCTCTAAGGGAAAAAAGGTGCGTTGCAGCTCTGCGGACTATTAAGCCCCCTAATCAAGTTGGTAGAGCTGACAGGTACGATTCAATCGCTTAGCGGCAATGCGGGGGCATCTTCAACCCCAGTTCCGTCCCGCAATTTGAAAGAGACCGTCGCAGCCAGCCAAGCGGCAGCGGACGGTCTCCAGTCATGGGAATTTCCTTTAGTTATCAGATCGCGTATCGCGTATCAAATAGAAGCCTGCAAAACGCGGCAGCGTTAACCGCCAATTTCCTGTCGGAACTCATCCATCTGCCGCTGCAGCTCGGCCAGTACCTTGTCATAGCCCGCTGTCTTCAACTTGGCGCGGAACTCCTCGACCGCCTTGCCCGGATCCCCAGCCTTGCCAAAGGCAATCGCTGGACCGAGCTGACCGGTCACCTGTGTGATTGCCGTCAACTCAGCGTCTACCGGTGTCTTGTCAAAGACAAACCGGCCATACGGGTACGGCTTGCTGATCTGGTCATATTCATCATACAGCGTGTCGATTCGGTCCCAGTTTGCATCGCTTGGAATCTCGAACTTGTCGACGCGGCCGCCCCAGAAGTTGGAATAGAACTCGTCTCTCGATTGATTGTAGCCCTCGGGCAAGGTGCGCTTGCCGTCTACGATATTGTATTGCACGCCTTCAATGCCGTAGTTGATCAAGTGATAGATCTGCTCGTCGTTGCGGATCAGATCATAAGCCATGAGCGCGCGCTCCGGATTTTTGCTGTGCGCCCCAATGGAAGTGCCCCCATGCGTGATCGCCAGATCCAGCAGGTTGCCGCGTGTGCGCGAGAACGGGAACATCTGCAGTTCGGATCCTGGCAGCTCCCGGTCCATCGTCACGCGCAGACCGGAGAAGGTCTGGGTATGATGCTGGTCTATGGCCGTCAGGCCGGCGCGCAGCGCGACGCGGGTATCATTTTTATTATTCAGCACATCTTCCCGCCAGAAGCCGCGGTCTGCCCAATCCTTCATCATCGTCGCATAGTCTACGTACGTGTCATCGAAGACCGGGCTGACGACGGTGAATTTCTCGTCATACGACTTCGTATTGAATACTGGCAGATAGCCTGTGGAGATGGGGAGCTCCAGATAATCTGTATAGGAGGAGACATAGCCGCCAAAGGTGCTCACTTGCGCTTGGACATCCCAAGGAATGACATCCGGCTTATTGTCTTTCACATACTGCAGATAGTCTTCAATGCCCTTCCAGTCCTTGATCGGCTCGGTGATCCCGGCCTCCTGCGCCCAATCGCCGCGATAGAAGAAGCCGTGGTTCACCCACTGGGTATAATCGTTCTCCGGAATCAGCACAATCTGTCCCTTATACTTGCTTTCTTCCCAATCCTCTGCGGGAATCGATTCGTAGGTCATCGGAGCATACGTGGGGAGCAGGTCGTCCAGGGGCAGGAATGCGCCGCGCTGGGCGTTGCCCCAGGTATCCAGCCAAGTGGTGGCAATCGTGATCAGATCGAGCGACTCACCCGAAGCCAGCAGCAGATTATACTTGGTCTGCCAGTCCGCCCACTCGACCCATTTCCACTCCAGTTCAGCATTGATTTTCTCTTTCATGATTTTGTTCACTTCAGCGAGTGCATTATCGAAGTGGCCGTTGGTCGGCTTGTTGCCCAGGATAACGTAATTGATCTTAACAAACTTGGATGTGTCTACGCCCTGCTCGCCTTCGGATGTACTCGTATTGCCGCCGGTCGACCCGGTGTTGCCTCCCGTGCCGGTGCCGGTACCGCCGCTGCCTGCATTGTTGCCTGAACAGGCCGCGATGGTGAAGGTCATGGCAATCGTCGTCAGCAAGGCAAGCGTCTTTTTGAATGTGGACATGTGCACTCTCCCCTTTGATCTCATTATGATCGGGCGTTGCCCGTGTATGTGGACGGACCCTCGTCGGGCCCAGGCACATCAGCCTTTGACCGCGCCTACCGTAATGCCGCGGATGAAGTAACGCTGGACGAACGGATAGAACAGGATGACCGGACCGGTAGCGATGACGGCGGTCGCCATCTTCATCGACTCGAGCGGCACATCGCTCAACTGAACATTGGAGGCTGCTGCAGAGTTGCGGACATAATCGGCTGACGTAATCGTGTTATACAGGAACAGCTGCAGCGGACGATACTCCATGTTCGCGGAGAGAAACAATATGGCATGATACCATTCGTTCCAGTAGCCCAGGGCGATGAACAGCCCGATCGTCGCCAGCGCCGGCGTGGACATGGGCAGGATTAATTTGATAAAAATCGTGAAGTCTCCGGCGCCGTCGATCTTCGCCGACTCTGTAATCGCATGCGGGATCGAGCGGATGAAGCTCTTCATCATAATGATCAGAAACGGCGTCAGCAGTCCCGGCAGCAGCACAGCCAGATAGTTATCCTGCAAGCTCAGATAACGGGTGATGAGCAGGTAGAACGGCACCAATCCGCCGGAGAACAGCGTCGTGAAATAGATGAAGAACGAGATGCTGTTGCGCAGTCCGAAGTCGGGACGCTGCAGCGCGTAGCCGGTCATCGCGACGATGAAGAGGCCAGCAACCGTGCCTGCGACCGTAAGGCCCATCGTTACCAGATACGCACCGATGATCTGATCCGGGTTCTGAAACACGATGCTGTAGGCGAACGTACTGAATTCACGCGGCCAAATATTGAAGCCGAATCTCTTGATCATCCCCTCCGCTGTAAATGAGGTGCCGATGATCAGGAGGAACGGCAATAGACAGCTCAAAGCGAAGAAACTGATAAAAATGTAGCCGAATGTCCGAACAGCGAGTTCGCTGGCGTCCGCACGTATGCTTCTGCTGTTGTCTGAATGCTGCACTTCCGCCACCTCCTAGAATAGTGCGTTCTCGGGCGAGACCTTGCGTACGATCCAGTTCGCCGTCAGGATGATGACGAGACCGAATACCGACTGGTAGAGACTCACGGCGCTGCCGATCGAGAAATTAAAATTGGTCATCAGTGCGCGAAACACATACGTCTCGATAATATCGGTCGTGGGGTACAAGGCCGTGTTATTGGCACCGACAAGGTTGTAGAACAAACCGAAGTTGCCCTTGAGAATGCCGCCCAGCGAGAACAGCAGCAGGATAATGAACGTCGGCTTCAACCACGGCAGCACGATGTAGAGAATTCGCTGAAAGGCGTTGGCGCCGTCGATCTCCGAGGCTTCCACAATTTCGTTGTCCAATCCCATAATCGCAGCGAAGTAGATGATCGATCCGTAGCCTGTCGTCTGCCACAGATACGCAAGTACGATAATGAAGGGCCAGATCGCAGCATTGGAATACGTCTTGACCGGTTCCATGCCGACCATCTGCAGCATCTGGTTCAGCAAGCCGTACTCATAGCTCAGGATGTTGTAGGCGATCAGGCCGATCAGAACCGCCGAGATGAAATGCGGCAGGAACATAATGGTCTGACTTACTTTCTTGAACCATTTCTTGCGAATCTCATTGAGCAGGACAGCCACCATAATCTGGAGCACGTTGCCCAGCAGGATAAAAGCCAGGTTATAGGCGACCGTGTTGAACGTAAGCCGCCACAAGTCGCCGTTCATCACCAGGAAGCGGAAGTTGTCGAACGCGACAAACGGGCTTCGGAAAATGCCGTCGGAATAGTTGAATTGGATGAACGCCAGGTACAAGCCCGGCATCGGCAAGTAAGCAAACACGATGAAGAATGCAATCGCCGGCAAACACATCAGTATGAGCGTCCGGTTGTTCATCCATCGTCTGAGTCTGCCGCTCTCGGTGCGTACCCGCTTGCGCCGAGGCGCCGTTTCGACATTGGCTGCCATATGAGTTCCTCCCTGAGGTCAGATGTTAAACGGCCGAGAACTGAACGGATGTCAGCTGCCCCGGCATCTCGGTATCGATGGCTTCGAGCAGGATCGACAACTGGCCGCTCTCCGCTGCATACCATGCCCCCGGCATGTAGAAGGAAGCTGGGTCGCCTCCTCGGAGAGCAGGACCGCCGCTCGCACCTGGCAGCCACAGGCGTCCCACGATACGTCCGGCAAAGCATACCGTCAGCTTGATCGCCGAGCCTTGCACCGCAACACGCCAGCCCTTGCCCTGCCCCGAATTGACTGCCGAGCCATACAGCCACGCCGCTGCTCCCGGTTCGAGTGTGAGCGGCAGCGAGGCTGCTGTCGTCCGCGACATCTGAGATACTGCGTGGGCCAGCCACTGCGTCTCTTCGGCGGCGCTGATCGACCATCCCTCCGCCTCGATGCCTTCGTATAGCCATACGTCTCCCGTCGGCAGCCCTCGCGACCGTTCCATGACGACCGTCAGCTCGATCGTCTGCCCCGGCGACAGCACCCCCGTCAGATCGATATACGGATCAAACGGGCTGATCTCGCCGAGATCATGGCCGTCCGCATACAGTCTCGCCTGGACTTGCAGGCCGGGAAAATGCAGCGTCCATGAATCCGTGCCTTCGGAAGCGGTGAAGGAGCGGCGGTAGCACTCCTGCGCAGGCTGATCGGGCGACGTCCAGCTGCCGAAGGCAAGAAGCGGCCAATGGGAGCTGTCCCGCTCGGCCGGGGGCTCGGTCAGCGCGCCGCAATATGGCGTGCGATCCAGGCTCCAGTTGCCGCCGAGCGCATGGCGCTTCGTAATGGCCGTCAGCCCCCGCAGCCCCTTCATCGCTTGCAGACCAAGCGAAGGCAACAGCACATCGTCAAAATTGGAGTGGCCCCAGATCTCCACCCGGGCCTGCAACTTCTGCAAGGGCTGGGGCTGCTTCAACGCCAGATAGGCATCTGATCCGCCGGGAATCGCTGTTCCCGCATAGTGACCATCCGCATACACCGATACGATATCACTGCCCTTGCGGACCAGTACACCCTCGACTGCCCGTCCATGGTCAGTGGGGACAGTCGCCTCGTACCATGCGTAACCCCGATAGATGCCCTCACGCTCCAGATACTCCGCCCGGGCAGCGGGTCTGGGCCCCGCTGCAGGAGCGATCGGTCCGGCGGCATCGAACACAGAGAGCCCCCACTCTCTCACCGCCTGCACCGCAGGAGCGGGCGGTGACGCATGAGACCCAGTGACCAACGCCCCATTTTCATCTATACGTTCCATATGAAGCGCTTTATCTAGAGAATGTATCATCAGCAACAAAACGCGTCCGTCGCCGAACTGTATCCGGCAGCTGGCGTCTTCCCCGCCGCCCGCCTTCATCACCAGCCTGCCGTCCCGGTACGTCGCGGAGGCACCAACCGCATCCCACTGCTGCGGCTCCTCGAGCTGCAGCGTCACCTCTGTCCCCGCTCCGCCGTGGAACGCCAGTGCAACGCCGGAGGCGATCGGAGCGGCCAGATAGAGCTCGGCTGAGGCGCTCTCCAGCACCCCCTCCGCGCCGAATCGGGCCAGCGGCACACCGAACGGCAGGATGACGGAACGACCGCCCGGCAACGTGCATCCGATGCGGCTGAGTGCCGCCCCTGGTCCACCAGGCGGCAATACGGCCAGCCGCTTCTCCCTGTCCTCCAGGTTCGTCACGAATATCAGATGACCGCCGCCTTTGAGGCGCAACGCCTGCGGCTTGGCGACGCCCGCCTCGTCACCTTCCAGCAGCCAAGCCCCTTGCCCCGCATCGGGCACCTCGGCCTCGCTAAGGGCTTCGCCGTAGGTGCCGATCAATCGGCTCAGCAATCTGCCCTCGTAGGCCTCCTCCCGGATATGGCCCTCTGGCGAGATCATGCCGCCAAAGTCATAATCCGACGTGAGGAAAGCGAGCGGACGCCCCCAGTTGTTCGTCGCGTTGGTGAATCCAAAGTCCGTCCCCGACCCTTGCAGATAAGGCCCCAGCAGCTTGGCGCCGCAAGCGAGCAGCCTGCGCAGGAAGTAATGCGAGCGGTTCGTCTCGGTCACCAGCAGCGGGTAGCCGCGTTCCCGGACAGAGCGCTGGTAATGCAGCACCTTCGCTTCGAGCTCGGGAGCACGATCGTCAGAATAGACATTGCAGGCCGGTGCCACGCCGTCAGCCCAGCCGGTCGCCTGCTCCAGCCCCCCTTGCCCGGCACAGGCGAATAGCGGCACCGTGATTCCCCGTGCGAGCGCCATATCCCGGAGTGCACCGATATATCCCTTGGGGTCGGCACAGTTGTAAAAATCAAGTTCATTATCCAGCTGCACTGCGATGACCGTACCTCCCCCGCCCTCCTGAAAGCTCGCCAGAATCGGCATAATCCGGTCGAACCACGCCGCCACATGGCTCAGAAACGGCGGATGGTTATCGCGCAGCCTCATGTCTTCCTTGGTCAGCAGGTAGGCCGGCAAGGCGCCGCCATCCCATTCGGAGCATATATAGGGTCCAGGTCTGGCGATGACCCACAGGCCTGCCTCGGCAGCGGCATCCAAGAATGCGCTTACATCCCGCTCGCCATCAAAGTCCCATTCTCCTTCACGCTGCTCATGGTGATTCCACGGGAAGTATACATCAATGCTGTTATAGCCCAGCATCTTCAGTTGTGCCATTCTTTCCTTCCAGTACGCTCGCGGGATCCGAAAGTAAAATAAAGACGCGCACAACAGAATCCGCGACTGCCCACGGATCCGTACCGACTCCCCATGCAATTGGACAACCGGCTCCGCGCTTATTGCCTTGGTCATATACCGTTCCTCCTGAGTCCGTAATCATCATCTGACTTGCAAGAGCTTCTCATGTAACCCGTTACATTTTAGGTTAAAAAACAAGCACGCGAAGCGGGCGGCGTGCTTCCTAAAGTCATTAAAGACAGATCCTTCCCCTATGTAACGGGTTACATTGAAGACGAGAGAAAATTGATAACTCCATTTTATTCAAGTGTGTAAGCGTTGTCAACTGATTTCTTTGTCATCCTGTACAGGTGCTGCCGATTCCCTTATCGCCAACTCAGGCATGATCCTGATCTCTCGGGATACCTTGCCGCCATTCATCATCCCGTAGATCTGATCCGCAACGACGCGCCCCACCTCATAGCACTTCAAGGAGACCGACGTCAGCTCGGGGATGCTGTTAGCTGCATACGGAATGTCATCAAAGCCAACCAGCGAAAGATCCTCCGGCACCCTGATTCCTGCTTTGTGGGCGGCTTTCATGACGCCGACGGCAACCAAATCATTGGCGCAAAAGACCGCTGTCGGAAGCTCGGGCAGACTAAGCAGCCGGTTAAAGTACTGCTTGCCGCTCTCAACTGAGAAATCGCCGTCCAGCATCCATTCCTTCCGCGGCGTTAATCCGTTGTTCCGCATCGCTTGCTGGAAGCCCTCCAGACGCTGCAACGTATTGGACATGTAGCCGAAGCCTCCGACAAAGGCAATGTCGCGATGCCCCAGATGGATCAAATATTGCGTGGCCAGCTGCGCGCCTTCCCGTTCGTCAACGTACACGCGGTGGATGTCCGCTCCCGGGATGTCGCCATTCACCAGGACAAGCGGCACACGCTTGCTGACATCGACGACCTCCTGGACGAGCGTTTCACTTGGAGCGGTCAGATTGATGCGGCCTCCGATCCATACGATGCCGTCCACCTGCTTCTCCATTAACAGGTTCAAATATTCGGACTCGCGCTCGTATTGCTCGGCATAGTCGCCTTCAGTCGATACGGTATCGCACAAAAAAATGGTGTAGCCGTGATGTCGCGCCTGCTGATCGAGCCCGGCAAGCAGGGTCGGAAAAAAAGGGTTGGTAATATCGGGGATAATGACGCCCAGCATCCCCGTTTCTTTCTTGAATAAGCTTCGAGCCAGCGCATTGGGCTGAAACTGATGCTTCTCAATCAGCGCCATGACCCGATCCTTAGTCGTCTGTTTAACGGGCGCAGTATTATTCAGCACGCGGGATACCGTCGCCACGGACACTTTTGCTTCCCTGGCTATGTCGTACACTGTGACTCTCTTCATCGCTACTCGCTCCTAGACAGTAAGATAGGCTATGAGTAGAATACCAGAATTCGGTCGCTTTGAATATCATTAGAGAAACCCTCGGCAGCTTGCCGAGGGTTGGTATGCACCTGATATGCGATTAGTCGTCCTTTCTCCACCACTGCTGCGACGGATCTCTCCATCCCTGCTCTTCTACTACGCTGCCCGCGACGGCCCAGCTGACACCATGCTCGGAGAACAGCCGGCCTTGCTCCGCGCACGCATCCATGATCGCCTCGATATCATGCACATAGGTCGCGGTCGACCCTTCTTCCGGAAAGCGATCCATCGCCTCGGCCGGGATCGTATGCACCGTTCCGGTAGACGTAAATGCGCCGTTGGTTACCGCCAGGTAATTGAGCGATCCGTCGATCGAGGCAAACAGCCGCTCAGCAGGGTCGTCGATGGCGGCCATCAGGTTGCGGTAGATGCGGGACATCAGCTCATTGGGATGAAAATCCGCACTGTAGTCGGCCGAGTGGCTCGAACCGTCCGCCAGCGTCCATTGCACGATATCGTTATAATGCCACGTGATGGTCCCCTTGCTGCCCTCTACGCGAATATATGGCTCGGGTCGCTGGTCTCCGGCACACAGCGTCGTGTACAGCAGCATCTCTACGCCATTGGTCATCCTGGCGCGCAGGCAGGCCGTATCCTCGGATTCAATCGCGTGTGCGTGGTAGAGCTCGGCTTGGACCGATACCGGTACCGCTGCGAGCGCATCGCCCAGACCGGCGGCCGTTAACGTATTGTAGAACAGATGGGAGAACGGATTGTGCAGTGTGCCGTCCAGGACGTATGAGCCTCTATGCTTCAGCTTGCCTGCCCAGCCGGTACGCTCGTAGTAACTGTCGGCCCGTTTCCACTTGCCCACGCCTGTGACGCGCTTCACCTCGCCCACATCGCCGCTGCGGATTAGCTCCAGCGCTTGGTTGAAGGCCTGGCCCGTCGTGTTCTGATACTGTACCGCCAAGCGCCGGCCTTGCTCCTTGCTCACTGCAGCCATCTCAACCGCGTCCTCGAGCAGCACAGCGGCGGGCTTCTCCGTCAGCACGTGGATCCCCCGCCGCATCGCCGAGATCGCCATCGGCTTGTGCAGGGCGATCGGCGTAGCGAGCGCCACGAAGTCAAGATCCGGATGGGCATCAAGCATCTCTTCATAATCCGCGTAACAGGCTGCCCCCAGGCCGCGCAGCACGTCGGCATTGTCCCGGCACGCTTCCAGGTTAGGGTCGACGCAGGCGACACATTCCAGTATCCCTTGCTCCGCCAACTTGGCGATGACCCGGACGTGAGATCCGCCGAAGCCGCCGACGCCGGCAAGCGCCATTCGTTTTTTTGCCATCATGATCTCCTCCGTCTGTCGGTTACACATGCTCCAGATAGCGCTGTTTCATGAGCTCCATGACGTCGTCGCCCTGCATGTCCCAGATCGCCTGGTTGAAGATCTCGACCTCGATCGGCCCGGTGTAGCCGGCCTTTTCTACGGCCTCGCGGATCTTGCGCAGCTCGATCACGCCGTCGCCCATCATGCCGCGGCCCAGCAGCAGATCCGGCACGGGTACGATCCAGTCGGATACATGGTAGCCGAGGATACGGCCGGCCGCACGTTCGATCTGCGGGTACAGATCCGGGTCCCACCAGACGTGGAAGACGTCGACAACGACGCCGACCTGCTCCGGCGTGTACTGCTCGGCGATCGTGTTGGCCTGCGCCAGCGAGACGACAACGGAACGCTCTGCGGCATACATCGGGTGCAGCGGCTCGATGCCCAGCTTGACGCCGTGCGACTGGGCGTGGTCGACCAGCTTGGCGATGCCCTCTTCTACGTACTGGCGCGCCGTTGCGAGATCCTTGTCCGCCGCCGGTCCGCAGACCAGGACGAGCGTATCGGTGCCGAGCTCAGCAGCTTCCTCTACAGCACGGAAGTTATCTTCCAGATTGGCCTGACGCTGCGCCGCCGTATCGCCGGGGAAGTAGCCGCCCCGGCAGAGGCTCGATACTTGCAGTCCGGACTCGCGGATGATCCGTTTGCTCTCGGCCAGTCCCAGCTCCGCTACCTTGTTGCGCCATGGTGCAATCCAAGGCACGCCTGCCCGCAGGCTGCCTTCGACCGCTTCCTTCAGCGTCCATTGATTCGTCGTGATCTGATTCAGACTGAGCCGGTCATAAGATTGCAATGGTTGCATTGTCGAATTCCCTCCTTACTCTACGCCCGAGAGCGCCAGTACCTTCTTCATCCGTTCCACAGCCAGGTCCGGTTTGCTGAGCAGACCGGCCTGATCGGCCAGCACGAACAGCTCGGACAGATGCGTGATCGACCGCATGCCCTCAGCGCCGCCGATCATCCGGAAGTGTGACTGATGGCCGTTCAGATACGCCATGAACACGATACCCGTCTTGTACGCATACGTCGGCTTCTGGAAAATATGGCGCGACAGCGGCACCGTCGGCTCCAGAATCGCATGGAATTTCTGCGCGTCCCCTGCATCCAGTGCATGCAGCGCGGCCGCGGCGGCCGGTGCGATCGCGTCGAAGATGCCCAGCAGCGCGTGGCTGTAGCCCTGCTCATCGCCATGGATCAGCTCGGCGTAGTTGAAGTCATCGCCGGTGTACATCTTCACGCCCGCTGGCAGACGGCGGCGCATATTGATCTCCTTGTCGGCATCGAGCAGCGAGATCTTGATACCGTCGACCTTGTCCGCGTTGGCCTCGATGACGCGCAGGCAGACATCCATCGCCTGATCGAGGTCCTGATGGCCCCAGTATCCGCTGAGCGCCGGGTCGAACATATCGCCCAGCCAGTGCAGGACGACCGGCTCTTTGACTTGACTCAGGATCTTGCCGTACACATATTCATAATCCTCCGGCCCTTTGGCGCAGGCGGCGAGCGCCCGGCTCGCCATCAGGATGATGCGGCCGCCTACGCTCTCGACGAAGCTGCACTGCTCCTCATAGGCACGCAGGACATCGTCGATGGTATTGCCAGGCTTCGGTAGCAGATGATCTGTCCCGGCGCCGCTGGCGACCCGGCCGCCGACGGCCTTGGCTTCCTGGACCGAGCGGCTGATCAACTCCTGCGACCGTTCCCAGTTCAGGCCCATACCGCGCTGCGCGGTATCCATCGCCTCGGCGACGGCCAGGCCGAGCGACCAGAGGTGACGCCGGTACGCCAGCGTCCCCTCCCAGTCGATCTGGCCGTTGCTGCCCGGATCTGTGCCTGCGAATGGATCGCAGACCACGTGAGCGGCCGAGTACGCGATCCGGCTCTCGAACGGCTTGCCTTGCGGTACATCAAAGGCGCCAGGGCCGCTCAGGCTGTAGTCCTTGAGCGCTCCCCCAACCTGCGGCAATCTGATAATGCTGCTCATCGGATCATCCCTCCTACAGTTTCAGTTCCGGTACGTCGATCCAGCGGCGCTCTTTCCAGGATTGCATCCCCAGATCGGAGAGCTGCGTGCCTTTGGCGCCCTCGAGCAGATCCCACGGGAACGGGCTGTCGGTGACGATGTGCTTCAGGAACAATTCCCACTGTACCTTGAAGCCATTGTCGAACAATTGGTTGTCCGGTACTTCTTCCCACTGCTCGCGGAAGTTGAACGGATTCTCGATGTCCGGGTTCCAGACCGGCTTGCACGTGTTGACGCGGTGCTGGGTTTTGCAATCACGCAGACCAGCCACGGCGCTGCCCTCGGTGCCGTCGACTTGAATCGTCAGCAGGTCCTCGCGGTTGACGCGGACGGCCCAGGAGGAGTTCGCCTGAACGACGATGCCGCCTTCCAGCTCAAAGGTTGCGTATGCCGCATCGTCAGCCGTACATTTGTAGGCTTCACCGTTCTCGTCAATACGCTCCGGAATGTGCGTCACGCCAAGGCAAGAGACCGAGCGGACTTCGCCGAACAGATTGTCCAGGACATAACGCCAGTGCGCGAACATATCGACGATGATGCCGCCGCCGTCCTCGGCGCGGTAGTTCCAGGAAGGACGCTGTCCCGGCTGCCAGTCGCCTTCGAATACCCAGTAGCCAAACTCCATGCGGACCGAGAGAATTTTGCCGAAGAAGCCCGAATCGACCAGACGCTTCATCTTGATCAGGCCCGGCAGGAACAATTTGTCCTGAACGACGCCGTTCTTTACACCTGCTGCCTTGGCGATCTTGGCCAGCTCCAGCGATTCTTCCAGTCCGGCTGCGGTCGGCTTCTCGCAATAGATATGCTTGCCGGCTTTGATCGCTTTGCGGATACTCTCCGCACGGAAGTTGGTCATCTGCGAGTCAAAATAGATTACGTTGTGATCATCAGCCAGCGTCGCGTCCAGATCGGTGCTCCAACGCTCGAGGCCAAAACGCTCGGCCAACGCTTTGACCTTGTGCTCCTGACGGCCGACGAGAATCGGGTCAGGCATGATGATGTCGCCGTTCGGCAGCTTGACGCCACCCTCTTCGCGGATCGCGATAATGGAGCGGATCAAGTGCTGGTTCGTGCCCATTCTTCCGGTAACGCCGTTCATGATGATGC
Source organism: Paenibacillus jepli (assembly GCF_047238105.1). Taxonomy (NCBI): domain Bacteria; kingdom Bacillati; phylum Bacillota; class Bacilli; order Caryophanales; family Paenibacillaceae; genus Paenibacillus; species Paenibacillus jepli. The sequence continues at coordinate 3,770,946 of NZ_JBDFMD010000001.1, read as the reverse complement.
CAATCTGATGTGTCGTCATTTGACAATCTCCTCTCATGATTCCTGTAGTGGTATGCTCCTCTTCGGAGTGATTGCCCTTATCATAACGCTGGCGCCAAGCTTCTGTCTTACGAGTTTAGGAAGCGTATTCTTAATTTCGGAAACGATTGCAGCTTTCTTGCCGCTAGATACATTGACTAAACCAGCTTCATTCCCCTCGGACGAGGTAAAAGCCAACCCGGCGTCCGGGCTGGCTTGTCTTGTGCTACAACTATAACGTCCATGCGTATAGAAAGAAGTCATGGATCAGACGCCGTGATAGCCACTTTATTCCGTAGAAGATTGGCAGGAAGTAGCGAGCTTACGGAGCACTTTCCCCTTTAAATTGGCCAATGACTTTACCTGCAATATTTTCTCTAGCTATGGCTTTTTCATGAAAGCCAATCCTGCTCCAGACGTCGCCCGCAACAAAATAGTGACCCTCTGGAACTTCGATTTCAGTTTCTAATGAGAATGTGCCCAAGCCTTCCACATATTCCCCATTATAATACTCTTGCCCGTAAAACGTATCCAGCTTCTCGCCGTCAATGTAAACCTGACCTTCCTTAACCGTGACAACTTCATAAGGCAGAGCGATCACGCGAGCAATATCGAAAGGCAGGGCCTCTTTACGATTGATTCGCTCATCGGACTCATGGGTTGCATAGTACACTACGTCACCTCTCGATATCTCTTGATCATTATAATACTCCGTATCAACGACGACTTCTGCATTTGCTGCATATTGACTTGAACGATACATCCCATCATGACCGATTTGGTGTGTGAGTTGACCTTCTTCAATGTCTTCAATGATCGGCAACTCATAATCATTCGTTTCCTTATTGCCTCCGCTAGTTCCGTTTCCATTTGAACATCCTATAAGAGTTATTAAGGAAATGAAGAAAATTATCCGCAGTATATGTCTCAATTTCATCACCTCTGAAAAATTCATAATTTATTGCAACCGGGCACACTTCCAGGTCAGCTTGCAAACCATTCCACTACGGTAAAGATTTCAACTGCTCCATTAGACAGTCCTGATGCTAAAAAGGTGCCATATGTAAAACAGCAACAGTCCAGCTACTACAGCGACATGAAAAAAGAATAGCCATTTTACGCTTACGCTGTTTCTCATACACATATCTTAAATAAAGAGCATCATACCCGCCGGTGATGTCATCCGGAGAGGTAACAAACGATCAATTGCCTGAGCGGGTACAACGATAGTATCACTTTTTCCCTTAATTACTCAAATTTTACTCCAACCCCCTACCTGCTGCATACCTTTTATAGAGGCCGGTTTCACCGCAGATATAGTTTCTATACTTACCAGGGCCGAGGCTCGCTCCATGCGCCTCTACAGATCTAGATTCTATACTTACAGGACCGAGATCCGTCCAACGTACCTCTCTAGATATAGTTTCTATACTTACAGCACCGAAAAACAGCCTGCGCACCACTCCAGATATAGAAACTATACTTACAACGCCGCGACCAGCGCCAAACGCCAGCTAGTCCCTACGCCTACCCGTTCTCCCACTTTCAGCCAACGCAAAGATGCCCTCGACCCGTATCCAGGTCAAGGGCATCTCTCATCCTCGTCGCTACTCTCTCCCGCCTACCCCTTAATCGCCCCGATCATGACGCCCTTTACAAAATACTTCTGCAAAAACGGATAGACGCACAGGATCGGCACCGTCGCCACGATGATCGTCGCATACTTGATCGTCTGGCCCACGGGCATCTGGTCTCCTGAGCTGACACTCGTGAGCATGCTTGAGGTGTCATTGACGATCAGGATCTCGCGCAGGATCAGCTGCAGCGGGAACAGCCCGCGGTCCTGCAGATAGATCATCGCCGGGAACCACGAGTTCCAGTGATAGACCCCGTAGAACAGCACCATCACCGCTATAACCGGCAGGGAGAGCGGGAACACGATGGACCAGCAGATCTTGAAATCATTGGCCCCGTCCAGCTTGGCCGACTCCTCCAGCTCGACAGGCACCGCCTGGAAGGCGGTTCGCATGATGATCAGGTTGAAGGCGCTGAGCGCGCTCGGGATGATCAGCGCCCACCTCGTATCCAGCAGGCCGAGATTGCCGACCAGCAGATACGTCGGGATCAAGCCGCCTTCGAAAAACATCGTGAACACGATCATGAACATAATCGCATGCTTCCACATGACATCCCGCCTGGACAGCCCGTAAGCGGCCATCGAGGTGAGGAAAATATTGACGGCCGTGCCAACCACGACGAAGAAAATCGTATTGAAATAGGCCGAACCGATGGCCGGATTCATAAAGACCATACGGTACGCCTCCGTCGTGAACCCCTTGGGCAGCAGCAGCAGCCCGCGGTTCTGGGACAGTAGACCCGGATCACTGAAGGAGGCGAACAGGACGAAGACCAGGGGATACAGCGCAGCAAGCGACAGCAGCACCAAAAACACGATATTGATAACTTCGAATACACGTTCTCCATAAGTCAGCTTCATCTTCAGCCCTCCTCACCACAATCGGGTCTCGCTCATCCGCCGGGACAAGCTGTTGGCTGCGATCAGCAGCGTAAAGCTGATGACCGCATTGAACATGCCTACCGCAGCTGCGTAACTATAGTTGGTCTCCAGGATCCCCTTGCGGTACGTGTAGGTGCCGATAACATCGGCGGTCTCGTACGTGATCGGATTGTACATGAGCAGGATCTTCTCGTTGCCGACCGTCATCAGCTGGCCGATGTTCAGGATCAGCAGGATGATGATCGTCGGCGCCATGCCTGGCAACGTCACATGCCAGGTCTGTCGCCACCGGTTCGCACCGTCGATCTTGGCCGCTTCATACAGCGCCGGGTTGATCGTCGCGATCGAGGCCAGGAAGATGATCGAGCTCCAGCCGATATTTTGCCAGATGCCCGAGCCGATATACAGGCTGCGGAACCACCCCGACTCCCGCATGAAGGCTACGGGATCGGTGCCGAATACGGCGCCCAGCACATTGTTGACCAGGCCGTCCCGGGCCAGGAAGTCGAACATGATGCCGACCACGACGACTAGCGAGATGAAATGCGGCATGTAGGTGATCGTCTGGACCGTCTTCTTGAACCAGCTGCTGCGGATCTCGTTAAGCAGCAGCGCCAGGATGATCCCGGCCGGGAAGGCGAACACCAGACTGTACAGACTCAGCAGAATCGTGTTGCGGATAATCCGGAAGAAATAGAAGTTCGTCAGGAAGTCCTTGAAATTGTCCAATCCGACCCACGGACTGCCCCAGAATCCGAGATGAATGGCATAATCCTTAAAGGCGATCTGCATCCCGTACATCGGCCCGTAATGAAAGATCAGATAATACAGCACAGCCGGACTGAGCATGAGATAGATGAGCTTGTTGCGTCTGAAATCCTTGGCCGCTCGCCGCCAGAAGCCGTCCGGGCGGCGGACAGCGCCGGGCGGCACGGCTGCAGTGCCGGTCTCTCTCCTCGTCCCTGCCACGGATCATCCCTCCTGACGCTGCAGGTAGCGCGCCAAGGCGTCCTGTCTGATCTGGGTCACCTCTTCGATCCCCATCGCTTTCAACGTCTCCACATACTCGTCGAACTCGCTGAGCGGCTTGGAGCCCATGATGAAACGCAGCATCATCTCTTCATGATAGACATTGAGATCGGTCATGATGGAGGCGATCCGCCTGCTCTCTTCCGCCGTCGGCCTGACCATCGGCATCACCATCTCGTTGCTGGCCTTCTCCCAGTTGACCAAAGCTTCCTGCTGGGACGGCAGCACCAGATATTGCTCGATGTAGCCGAGATCCTGTACGAACGGTCCGTTGTAGACGGCCCGGATGTACTGCGCCATCGCCTGGGTCACAGGCAAGCCATCGGGATTGTCCAGGATCGTATCGGTATAGATCGGCATGCCGTCCACCAGCTCGTAGCTTTCCCCTTCGATGCCGAAGTTGAACAGATGATGGCCTTCCGGACTGTACGCATAATCCAGCCACTTGACGATCTGCTCCGGATTTTTGGCCGCTGTGGTAATCGCTGCACCGATCCCGGTATAAGGGAAGTCCCGCTGGCCCCACGCCGCCGTATCGCCTTTGTTCAGCGTAGGATAAGGAGCAGACACGAGCTCGAACTCCGGATCGGATTCCATAAGTCCCATATACTTGCCGATCCCGCTGCCGGTATAGCCGACGAAGGACAAGGACTTGCCCGTCGTAATCTTGGAATCCATCAGCTGCGTATCCATCGCCGCAAATTCCGGATCCAGCAGCCCCATCTCATACCAGCGGTTCATCAGTGTAAGGAATTCCTTGTATTCCGGCTGCATGGAGCCGTATTTGACCACGCCGTTATCATTGTAGAACTCCAGCGGAATGCCGTAAGCCCCGATAAAGGCGTGACCGATCTTCATATGCGAGATCGTCTGGACAAAGGGCGGCTCGCCGTTGTTCATGTCCCGGAAGGCGGTGAGCACCGCTTCCCATTCCTCGATCGTCGTCGGCACATCCATCTGTACCTTATCCAGCCAGTCCTTGCGGATGATCGGTCCGAAGAATACATTCAGCTTCTCATGCCCCCGGATGAAGGGGAAGGAATAGATATTGCCCTCGTCCGTCATGACCATGTTCTTGACGTCGGGATGCTCATCCAGATACTGCTTCAGATTGGGCGCATGCTCATCGATCAATTCATTGAGCCGCAGGATCGTGCCCGTGTTGATGGCATCGTCCGGACCGCGCGTCACCGAGAACCAGTTGCGCTCGATGACGTCCGGCAGATTTTTGGAGGCGATCATCAGGTTGAACTGCTCTTCGATCTGCGCCCCGTCTCCGGCAGGATGACGCCATTCCACGTGCGTGCCCGTCACCCGCTCCAGCTCCTGGTACAGCTTGCTCTCGCCCAGGTCTGCCATCGTCGCCGCCGCATTTGCATTGAGGCCCACCCAATACGACAGGGATTCCGGATAGTCGACCGGCCCGGACTCGGCTGTATTCTGCTCCACCGGCTGCTCCGTCCCCTCCGTCTCCTGGACCTTCCCGCCGTTATTGCCCGTACATCCTGCGAGCAGTGCGGACACGACCAGCGTCGTGACCAGACTGCTCAACCACCTGTTTGACCTTTTCATTCACCCGTCTCCTCTCAATTCTGCGTTCCTCTGCAGCAGCCTGTTGGCTGTTCCCAGAGTAAGCGAGCCAGCGAGTCGCTGCCTACTGCCACCCTTCCAGATCCGCTGTACGAATCATTGATCCCGGGCTATCCGTATTCCATCACGACCCTCTGACGTCCAGATTGCCTTAGACGGGGTCCGTCAACCGTGCCTGGAGCTCCTTGTATTTGCCCGGTGTAATCCCCTCTATCTTCTTGAATACACGGATCAATCCGATATCGTTGGTGTATCCCACCTTCTGGGCGATCTGCGTCACGGTCCATTCCCCTTCCTCGAGGTAGGTTTTGGCCAGCTTGATGCGCAGGGCAATGATATAATCCGTAATGTTCTGGCCGCTCTGTTTCTTGAAGAAGGACGACAGGTACGAGGGATTCAAGCCGCAATGGTCGGCGATGCTCGTCAGGCTGATCGCATTGCTCGTGTAATGCGCCATCACATAGTCCTGGATCTTGCGGTACAGCCGTTCGCTATGATCCGTCTTCTCGCTTTCCACTTTGCTGCAGACCGCGGCATACATCTGTTTCAGCTTGGCCTGGATGCTCTCTGCCGTCCCCAGGCGGGCCATATATTTCATCAGATCGGGCTCCCCCTCCAGAAAGGGCTTCTCATCCACATTCAACGCCTGGAACAGCTTCAATACCGTACTGGTCAGATCGAAGAGCAAGTGCCTCCTCATCTCCGACGACATCGACCGCTTCTGCATATTCACTTCGAAGATATGGTCCAGCAGCTTCGCCACACTGTCATAATCGCCGCTTTTGGCATAATTGATCAATTGGGACTCGGTCTCCAGCGGATAATAAAAATACGCCGGCTCTGCCTGCTCCATCTCCTCATAGTAAATGACTGCTCCCTCGTCCTGCAGCAGCTTGCCATCCAGCGCCATGAGAGCTTCACCGTACGCTTCCGCGATCTCGTGCAGTCCGTGCCGCAAGCCGCTTAGCGCGATCGTAATCCGGGTTCGGAACCGCTGCTCGACCTGGGTCTTCAATGCAGCTACAAACGCTTGAATCCCCCCCTCGCCGGTGTCCAGAAAGGCGGCCGGGTGGTTCAGCAGGATGCCGATCCGGTCGCGCTCCATCTCGATGGCATAGCCGCAGTCCCCCAGCAACTCCTTGCTCAGATTAATCAGGATGAACCGGATCAGTGTCCACTCCCGCTCCGTATCCTCCTCGATGAATCGATGACAGTCGTCAATCTGGATCAGCATCACCCCGTGATACTCATGCTTCAGACAGACGCCCATAAAGTCGAAATCCCTGCCGGTCAGAGACTTGGTATCGACATATCCCTTGATCAGGCGAGCGATAAAGTCGGAGCGGATGAGCGGCGATTGCCGGGCAAGCTGGCGTCTCATCTTGTGCTCTTCGTCGATCGAGTGGATCAGCTCGTGGCGGATGAAGGCAAATTCATTGGCAAAGTTCCGTCCCGCCGTGTTCTTGCTGGCGGTTATGGCCTGGATCAGCTGCCGTATCGGATGATAATTCTTGGTGGCCAGGTAGTAGGAGCCGGCCAGACCGGCGATCAGGCAGACCAGGATCAGGAGCAGGGCAAGGGCTTGCGTCTCTCTGACCTGGGACAACACGATCTCCTTGGGGATGACAGAGATATAGGTCCACCCGTTGGGCAGCGAGCGTGTATACGACACCATCATCCGCCGGCCATCGATATCCGTCTCCACATTTCCTTGGCCGCCGCCCAGCCTCGGCACGATTCCTTGCAGTGCACCGGGGTCCGGGGCTGTGGCGCTAAGCAGCTCCTGATGCTCATTCAAAATATAAAAGTCCGTGCTGCCGTGCTCTCCATTGTTGAGAAGCCCCAGCACATCGGACTCGTCGATCATGACTACCAATGCGCCTCTGACATTGTCCTGTTCTCCCATCGGCAAAGACTGGACAAAGGTAATCATGTTCCGCTGCTTCTGACTGTACTGCACGGGTTCGACCGGCAAATACGTCTTCATATGGAACCGGGTCAGGAGCGAGGTCATATTCTTCTCGTCCCGGTACTGATAGTTATGGATCGAATGGTAGAACGTCCGGGAATCTGTCTTCACGCTGGGTGTGATGATCGTGCCTGTCTCTTGCAGGTAGACATAATAGTCATCGATGATCGGACTGACATTGCGGTACCGCCTGAACCCGTTGATCAGCTCAATATAGTTGTACTCGTCAAAGCTCTCCTTCCTCTCCTCCCCGTAGAGAAGCAGCTGCAGCGTGGGGTTCAGCGCCACCTGAACCGCTAATTGATCGACTTCATTGATCCGGCTGTCGATGGACAGACGGGCTTGCTCCAGCAGCGCCTGATTGGACTCATTGGCATGATCGATCAGCGCCTGCTCCATCTTGCTGTACAACAAGCTGCCGACCGCCACCGGAATCATCAGGATACACAGGAATGACAAGAGCAGCTTAAAAAACACCGACCGCCGGAATGTCTTTCCTGCCGCGGGATTCATCTTCCGCCGATTCATCGGACTCCCCCTCCGTAACGTAATCCTGCATGCCGACCGGTTTCGTATGCGCTTACAAAAGAGGGTTGGGCGGCATCCGCAAGGTTCTCACGTAAATCTTACTACGATCTCCCTTATATCTTTGTTGTTTTTTTTAGGTGGTCTTGTGTATTTTGCATCTCTCCCGGGGACAAGAAAGCGCAGGTCCTGAACCCTTGAACGGTATCAAGACCTGCGGCTATAAGAGAGGTAAGTCGCTGGCTAGCGCTTCAGCATTCTGTATAAGAGGACCGCCGCTTCGGCACGGGTGATGGTGTCTGCCGGCCGGAGCTGTCCTTCATGCCCCTGGATCAGGCCCATGGCAGTGAGTGCTGCGGTCGCGTCTGCGGCGTATGGGGCCACGTCGCTCCAGTCGGTGAAAGGCGTGGAGGACGTCTGCCGACCAAGCTCCAGTCTGCCGGCCGCCTGCATCGCTCTGGCCATCATGACGAACATCTCTTGACGGGTGATGCTCGCCGCAGGGTCGAAACGCCCGTCATCTCTGCCGGTGATGATGCCCAGACGGGCAGCCGCCGTTACCCGGTCGGTGTAGTATGCGTCATCGGCCACATCCGGGAAGCCCGCTCCCGCCGCCGTCGCCGAGAAGCCAAGCGCATCCATGAGCAGCATCGCGAGGTCTGCCCTGCGGATCGGCAGGGCGGGAGCATAGCTGACCTCTGACATGCCGTTGATGACACCGCGTGCAGCCAGCACCTCGACTGCCGCTATCGCCCAGTGATGCTCTGTGATGTCCTGGAAAGACTTCTCTTGCAGCGCAATGGCGAAATGGCCCAGAGTCGTCGTACGGAAGATCATGCTGCCTGCATCCTGGTCATAGACGGCATTCGGAATCGGCCGGATCGTCCCGTCCTCGGCGATCTGCCAGACGGTGAGCTTCTCCAGCAGCAGCGGCTCAGCGAGCTCCGATGCCGTGGGCTCGTATGGCAGACTCACCGTAACCGCTGCATCCCGATTGCTCCAGTCCAGCGGCTCGCCACCCGTCGTCGCGACGATGGAGACGACCTCCCGGGCACCGATGGCCCGGCGCGCTAGGGGCTGCAGCCCCGCGATATCGTCTGGCGGCAGCACGGACACGATAAAGGTCACCGCGCTGCCCTCCGCCAGCTCATAACCGTCAAACATATGGCCCGGCGCCTCGATCACCGCCCGCTCCGTCGTGATCAGGCGGGCTGGGCCGGTGAAGGCTGCGGTGATGCGGCCAGGCTGATCCGAAGCTCCATCTACCGGGGGCACAGACGGCGGCACAGGAGGAGCCGGTATATAACCACCGCCACCGCCGCCACCACTGTCGCCGCTGCCCGGAGGATCAATGGCCGGCTCCGGATGTATACGCAGCTCCGTGATGCTGTTCCACGCATTGGCGCTGTTGCCGTATCCGACGTACCTTACATATCTCGCCTCTTGCGGGGCTGCGAATACGAACCGTTCGAATACCGATGTCGTTCCGCTCGAATTGCCCTCATCAACCTTCTCCACCACGCGGATCCATGTCTCGCCATCTCGGGACACATCGAGCTCGAAGATCGAGCGGCGCGTATGCCCGTTGTAGAAAGCAATGCTGGCCGAGCCGATGCGCCGGATCTCGCCCAGGTCAGCGATCATCCACTGACCTTCGCCGCTGGCAGACCAACGGGTATCGTAATCGTCATCGATGACGTTCTCCACGATGTTCCCGTCATCCCCGCTGGAGGTGACTGCCACGATAGGCAGGCTCTCAAGCTCGGTATGCACAGGCACGGATGCTGTCACCGCCAGTGTCCGGCTCAGCTCGGTGCCATCCAGGACCACCCGGACCTGGATGTTGGCCGTCCCCGCAGCAACCGCTGTGACTTGCCCTTCCCCGCTGACCGTCAGCAGCTCTTCTTGATCAGAGCCATAATGGATCTCAGCCCTGCTCAGATCGGCTTCCGTGCCGTCAGACATCATGCCGGTAATATAGAGCCAGGCGGTGCTGCCCTCATCCAGCTTGAGGCCGGACTTCCATCCCGGCTTCGTCCTGTCCGGCAGTACCGCGATCTGCTCCAATACCGCCGGCTCGGATGCAGCCGACAGGTGCAGCCTGTATTCGGCCGACTGCGCACCATCTTGCGAGGTGACGCGGATGAGCGCGACACCTGGCAAAGAGGAGGCGTCGATCACCTCAACTGCAGCACCGGGAGCAGCAGTCGCCACTGTGATGTCAGGATGCGCTTCGGTGCCGTAAGGCAGCATCACCGCATACTCGCGCCTGCCGGACTGGAAGCCAGCCACCGGATTGCCGTTGAGCTGGATCGACTGCAGAGCTACCGGCTCTCTTGCCTGCCGCTGCTGCCATTGATCCCCGTACAGCGATTGCGGCAGCAGCTCGGCTCCTTGGCCGATCCCCTCTGTGAAATCGACCGGCGCTGTATTCCGTCCGGCATGCAAGACTGGTGTCACTCGAACCTCGGTATCCTGACCTTGCGTGCCGATGACGTAGCCGTGGCCATGCTGTCTGGAATCGACCGCGATCCCGCCGAGATTCGGATGCGCGCGCACACCAGTCGTGTTCCAGATCACTGTCTGCGAGGTCGTCTGTCCGTGCTTGTACGTGGGACTGCTGGACGGATAAGGCCGGACGCTCGCCTCGATCGTATCCCCGTCCAGTATCATGCCTTCGAGCAAGTTGGACATGCTGAGATATTGATGGAAGTCGATGACATGCGTCGGGTTCACGGAGACCGAGTCCCGGATCACATTGCCGCTGGTTCGCATATGCGAAAATGTATAATTGTGCCGTCCTTCCTCCGCACGCGAATTCACGATCAGATTGTCATTGCCGACCAGCTCATACAGATACCCGTTGCCGCCGGCGCCGCGATAGAGCGGCTTCCTCATATCGCTGTCCGCAATCGTGACATTGCGCGAGTTAGACGTCACGATCCCGCTCGAGAGGATATGATAGTCATATCCCGCGGAGTTGGACGGCGGGCGGTAGGAATGGACATTGCGGGCCCAGGCATCCACGACCCGGACGAACCGGACCGCCTTGGTGCCCGCCACCTGATAGCCGGCCGTGCCCTCTACCGTGTTGTCCGCTTCGCCGATCCCCGGCGTCAGGTTCTCCGCATTGCCGATGGACAGATGCTCTACCCCTACCTCGCGTACAGGCGGATTCAGCTTATATACGCTGGCATGATCCCGCGTATTGAGCGGATAACGGGTCGGGATATCGATCGCAATCGTACGTGAGTCATGGTCGACCGCCACCACCTGCCTGTAGAAGGTTACCCCTTCATTGCCTTCATAGATATTCCACCAGCCTGTCATATCATGCTCTTCGATGAACGCTGCCGTATACCTGTTGCTGATCGCGATCCAGTCCCCGGCTGCCAGTCCGGCCGTATCTTGTACGGGGATCAGCATCGTCGGCTCATGCAGATCCTGGCGGAGCAGCGTTTCCGTCCCCTGGATGCCGAGAAACTGATTGCCCTCCGAGGTGACCGTGATGATGTCTTTGCCTCGCATGACAGGCTCGTCGTTGAACAGGAAGGTGGCCTCCGGGCCTGCCCCGCGCAGCACGACGCCGTTCTGGTTGATCTTCAGCGCCTGGTTGTTCACCCCTTGCGGCTTCACCCGATAGGTGCCCGGCGGCAGATAGACGACGCCCCCGCCTGCGTCACCCACATCATCGATCGCTTGCTGGATCGCCGCCGTTGCATCCTCCGCGCCGGTGTTGTCCGCATGGTAGGGAGCCTGTGTCACATGGATGATGTCCCCTGGCACGGTGTCCGGGATCGGCACTTCGCCCATCCGGTAGCCGGCGTAGGAGAAATCATGAAGGAAACGGCCTTCGTCATCGCCGTAGCCGGGATACCAGTCCTCGGGATACAGCACGCTGCGTCCGTCCGGCTCCAGCAGCTTGTGGGACTCCTCCTCAGGCTCTTCCGGCTCCTCTGTACTGAGGGTGAGGAGCGGCGGAAACTCGCCGTTCTGGTATTCCTTGCTGGCAAACGCCGTGAACCCGTTGCTGCGGATAACGATCGATAGCAGCCCGTCTTCGCCTGCCTCTTGCAGATAACTGTAAACATCAAGCGAGTAGTAGGAGGCGCCCTCAAGCCGGGTCTCCGGACTGGTGCCGATCTGCAGGATCTGGGCCGAGGCCGGCGTACCGTCACTACCGAGGATGATCTCCCCCGCCGCCGGGGCGTTGTTGGCCGTCAGCGTCAGCTCATCCCAGTTCGTGGCATTGCCTGCTGTCTTGTGAGCCGTGACCGTCCGGTTGTACCTGGTGTCGATGTTGTACAATTGCAGGGCCGCCGACCGGATGTCCGTCAGATCAACGGCGCTCAAGTCGAATTTCAGGTAGACGGTGCGCGGGTTGGCATGACCGTCATGAGCCAGCTGCAGCTCCCCGCTCGAACCATTCGTGTTGTCCTGCCGGCCGGCCTGTCCCTCGACGAAAGCATCGTCTGTCGGCAGAAGTGTGATCGGCTGGTCAGCCGCGAGACTGTCAGCCGCCTGCTCCCCCGCTTCTGCAGCAGCCAGCAGCGGCAGCGCGTGCCCCACTGTCAGTATCCATACCAGCAGCAGGATCCAGAGCTTGTTTTTGCTACCCATTGCTCAACCTCCCTGATTAGATGTCGCTTTACAATCGTCAACATCGTAACGGAAATGGGGCAAGAGGGATACCGCCGGCCTTCCACATAGCCTAGCCGATCATGGGATCCGGGACTATCCAATCTTTGGATCGGCAATCCGGATTGCATAAAATGGGCTATAAACAAAGACAACTTCGTCGTCCTAAGCGCTTGCTTACGAAGCTGGTTTTGCTCCGCAAAACTCGTAGGACGTGTGAAGCGCTTTGTCGGAGAATTCTAAACTGGTTTATAGGTGAAAACATATACGCTTAGAACTGAACACCCCCTGCTAACGCAGATTGGCTTGGAGTGCGGACACAATGCCGCTATCGGGACACCCCCCGGCAGGAGCCAACTGATCGGACCAACCATTCGAACGGACTCAAGTAACCTTTTACCCCTGGTTGGGCGAATTTTCACAATCTCGGCCATAGAGCGGCCATAAACCGGAATTTAGGAAATATTTGCAACAAAATGGGACTTAACATCGTCAAGAAAATTATCAGTTCTTTTACACACAAGAATAAAAATCTAATGACCCTAAAGTGGTCAGGAAACATCTTCCTCCCTTCTTTCAACCCACATTTGTCTTACACATTATCGGAAATAAAACCAATATGTAATAACATCACAACATACCAGTATACTTCTATATTACTTTTTTTTGATTCTAGGAGGATAAATGGAATTTATGGATAATTAATTTTATGCAGGATAAAAATTATTGGGAGTGATTAAATGATGAAGACAAAGAAAATCGCTGTTTATTTAGCCACGCTTGTAGCACTAATTTCTGTATCTTCTGTTGCATATGCAGACATTTGGGGGGGAACTAAGAACTGGGCAGGAATACAAGTCTACACTTATGACTCATCAGTAGCTATTTATGGTTATACTGGCACCTATGATTCTGCCAGAGCTAACTGGACGGGTATAACACCAAAAGTTGCATTTTCAAATGGAAATCACCCAAGAATGGATAAATACTATGTAGGCGTGACTTCTGATCCAACGCTATTGGGTCAAGTTATGCCATACAACAGTACAGGTGGTTCTGTGTCAATTCACGCCAATTGGCATCATGCCAATATCGCTATATATGATAACACAATGAACAATTATAATATGACACCTGGACAAAGGGTAGGAAATGCAACACATGAAGTTGGTCATGCTTTGAAGTTAGGTCATCCAGGGAGTGTTAATCCACCTGCCACCACAAGTCCCTCAATTATGCATACAGGTATACAGTCAATCGGTCCGACAGCTTACGATAGACAAGAGTTAATCGCAAAATGGGGAAACTAAAAGAGAGGAATGATATCTATGATTAAGACTTTTTTAACAAAAAAAAATATATTCATCATAGGATTGATAGTAGTTACCATAGGACTAAGCTTCACGGTTTATAGTGGTAAGGATCAAGATTTAAGACGTGTTACTATTGAATCAAACTATGTAACTTTTGAAACTCTCGAACGTTTGGAAGAAGCTGCTGACTTAATCGTTGTTGCTTCACCTGTAAATGATTTTCGAGATAGAAAGCACGTAACCACAAAATTCAATGATGGCGCAATTCAAGATTTTTACACAGAAACAACAATAGAAATTAAAAAGGTTATTAAAGGCACCTCAATAACTGATGGACAAAAAATAGATATAGGTGAACCAATTTCTATAGCTAAAGAAAAAGGATCAGACGTTGTTTTAAGCAGAAACGGATATAGTGAAGTTGAAGTCACTAAGAATTATATTCTTTTTCTTATGAAAAATGATGCCGGACTTTATTTTGTTATTGGCAATGGCGGAAAGTATGAAGATGAGAGTACACATGCACAAGAACACGAACACGATCATGTGCATGGGAATGATTTTACTCAAGAAGTAATGGAAAAATACGGTTCACTACTACAATCGGCTAAATAAAGTGAATAATCATCTAACTACACACTATTAGGAAAAATGGTCAATACATCCTATTCTTCCTTCAACTCCTACTGTTGAAATACAGACATTTGATTTTTTAGTTGGGAGGTCTGGCTTGTAGTGAGCTTTATCGTGACTGGAGGAACAAAATCACCTAACGGTGACATAGCGTACTTGCCGGCGACTACTCTGTCGCCGGCTTTTCTTTTCTCACCAAGTTTCCATTACATTCCGGACAAACAAATACCGGGCTCTCCCCGGGCTTCAATCCATACGAACATTCGCCAACGATAAAGTCTGGGACGGGATCCAAGCAACCACAGGCTTCGCACACGTAATCGATAAATACTTCTTCTTCGTCATCTTCAAAGGGATACCACACGTCGTCATGCTCCTGTGCCTTGTTTTTTCTTCCATCCATTCCTTCGAATCCCCCATCTCTTTTGATTGGCTCGTTCACTTTCCTCATCATAATAATAAATTCGGCCGTAGTCTGCATGCCAAATAATAACAAGCAACATCGCATGCTTGCAGCAAGGACAGGCTATGGGGTCTCGCTCATACGTTTCCAGCATCCGCTGACGATAAGTCTTTTTTCTCGTCTCTTTCGGGGGAAACGTCATTTCGATTTGCTTATGCACCATGTATCGCCACAAATTAATGATCTTCTGCGACTCTTTATTCATACTCCTACTGTACAAACCGTACCTACCTACCATGCGAAAATGTTTGGGCGGGATGTACTGGACCAGATCGTAAATAACTTTCATGACCGGAGCGACGACATCGATTCGCTTCCCGGCCTGATGATCCTCATATCAATAATGCACCTGATGATAGTCGTATTTCATGATACTCCGCGATCGCCGGACGTGCCAAATAACGCCCAATGTATTTTGCTGCTCCACGGGCATCCTTCATCCGTTGTTCTGCATTCATGTAAAATCCGTGCGGGTATCTTTGATACAACTGATTCACCAGCATTTTGACCTCCTCATCCTCCGGGAACCATTCCAGCGTTTTGACGATGCGGCAGGATTCACTTCATGTTACGGCCTTGCATGTCGCTCGCCCTGTCTCCGACAGGTACTTTAGTCGATTCGCTTTTACGCACAGATTTCGCCATGCGCAAGAATCCAAGCTACGCGGGGGCTCCCGCGACTGGTCTTTCACCAGCTAGAGAATGCATGCCTTCTGGGCACGCTAAACAACAAAAAAGCTCTCCCCGTCGCGTGCACGGGAAGAGCGTGGTAAACGCCGCCATCTCACATCAGTTCATCTGCTTCGTCGGCTGGCGCCATATGCTGCTCGGCGTGGAACTGCTCGTTGTACGTCTGCCGGTATTTGTTGGGGGATAAGCCGGTCGCATTTTTGAACGTCCGGTAGAACGTCGACAGGTTCTCGTACCCCGCCTCGAAGCAGATCGTGACGATATCCTTGTCGGTCTCTGCCAGCTGCTTGCGGGAGTGCTCGATGCGCACCTCGGTCAGATACTTGCGGGGCGTCACATGATAATACTCCTTGAAGATGTTGTCGGCGTGGCGGGAGCTGATGTTCAGCTTGCTGCCGATATCGCTCGTCAGGTTGCTAATATCGTAGAAGTACATATCGATGTAGTCGCGGATGCTCTCGGCGCGCACATAGTTGAGATCGACGCCCTGGTCTTCCGTCTGGAGCGTCCGGTGGAAGATCAGGCAGATCTCGGTCAAGTGGCAGCTGAGGGCGATCGTATAGAAGTCAGAACGCCGCGCCTGCTCGAACAGCATCGTCCGCAGCAAGCGGCGGATCTCGTTGTCCAGATGGGCGGACAGCGAGATCACCCGGGCATGCCGGAGCACGCGGCTGGCGAGCTCGCCCTGCAGGAACGTCTGATCCGACAGCGCCACCACCAGCAGCGTCAGCCGCGAATCCGAGCGGATCGAATGCACCGTGCCCGGCGTGATAATCGCTGCCTTGCCAGGGCTGATCGTATGCTGACGGCCCTCAAACGCCACCGTGCCGGTACCCTCCAGCGCATAGACGATCTGATGAATATTATGATAATGATCCGCAAACTCGTACTTCTGCGAATGCTTCTTCTCGTACAGGTATATATCGTGTCCTTCCGTGTCGATCTCCAACAGCATACGTCCACCCCACTTCGGCCTTCGGAGGAGGAACCAGCGCAGCGCACCTTCGCTTCGCGGCAGTTCTCCGTTACTTCCATCGTACACTATTCCAGGCGCGCTGAACATGGCTTGGCAGGGAGTAGTAGAGAGATTGCGACCGCGGATTGAGAGAGCAAATGGAGACTGCGGCCGGCAGCAGCGACCCTCTCTGCCGCTGGAGCGACGCTAGCGCTGACCCGGCCCCTTCCAGCAACTTTTTCTGCCGCTACTGTGGCGCATTCGCAGGCTCGGGCGGCTGCAGCAACCCTTTCTGCCGCTACTGCGGCGCAATCTTCGGCTGGTGCTGCTGCAACGACCTTTCCTGCCGCTGCCGACTCAACGCAAAAAGGGAGGCTCAGCCTCCCCTCCACACTAGATGCGCATCGTGTCCTCCCGCCAGTTGCCGATCTGCTCACGGATCGCTGACGGCTCCAGGCGTTCGTCCACGGCCTGCCGGCAGAGCGCCGGGAACTCGTCGTCGCCGGCATTGCGCAGAGCGATGATCTGCTGGATCGTGAGCCGATCATCCAACGGCTGGCCCGTCAGACGGTAATGGCGGAACTGCTCCTCGATGCGGACGATCCGATCCTGCGTCTTGGTCGCATAGCGGCGCATCCGCATCAGTGCGAATACAAGCGCCAGGGCAAATCCGGCGATCAGCAGCGCCAGGCCGTTGTCGCCACCCTGCCGCGCTGTCCGAATGAGCAGCAGCACGGAGCAGACCAACAGTACGAGCGCCAGCGGCAAGGTGACGAAGTGATACGGCCAGTCAAACCTCAGAAACGTGGATGTCTTCGGTTGCTTCATGCTCATGGGACGACCCCCTTGTCAGATGGCTTGCCTCTACTACTAGCAGACACACATTTCCTTTGATTACCCCAATCACGGAGGCGTGCACCATCGCAGAGCGACGGCATGAACAGGCCATCCAACTGCCGTTCGGCAGTTATTTCGGCGCACTGTCCGGCTACCGGGCCATACTACTGCCGTTTGGCAGTTTAATACCAGCGCACCTAGTTCCCGTGCTCCTTCCTGTACTGCCCCGGCGTCATGCCCGTCTTGCGCTTGAAGAGGGCATGGAAGTGCTTCAGATCCTGGAAGCCGGCGGCCCGGGCGATCTCGGGAATCGCATCGTCCGAATCCCGCAGCCGCGCGCAGCAGGCATGAATTTTACTATTGTGCACATAGGTTTTGAACGACACGCCCGTCTGCGCCTTCACCTGACGCTGCGTATGCCGCACGCTCCAGCCGAGATAGTCCGCCGCCCAGGCCAATGTATAGCTCCGTTCCGGATACAAGGTGACCTGATCGAGCAGCTCCTGCAGTACCCGTGAAGAACGGGCTGCAGGCTCAGGATCGGATAAGTGGCGATGCAGCAGGATCATCAGCCTGCACCAGTCGCTCTGCACCCACAGCCGATAGCCCGGCTGCCGCCCGAGGAACTCCCGCAGCATCGGCTCGAACAGCTGGGCGAACTCCGCCCCCCGCTCCTGCAGGTGCTGCCAGTCCGTTATCTGGCGCATCCCTTGCAGCTGTCCCTCCTCATCGGTCACCCGCAGGAACGCTTCCTCTTTGAAAAGACAGTTGTAGACAATCAGCGGATCGCGTCCTCTGGCATCCGACGGCCGAAAGACGTGCGAGGTGCCGATCGGGATCCAGAACAGGTCGCCGCGCCGCACGGGCAGGATCTGGTCGCTGATATGATGGTAGCCGCGGCCTTCTGCCACGTAGCAGACCTCATAGAAATCGTGCGTATGCTCCATCAGATGGAACGACTCCTGAATCCGGTTCAAATAGAAGGGAAAGTCCGGCTGAAAAAACAACGTCCCCGGCGTCTGCTCGATTCTGCGGCTGACTTTCATGGAGAGGCCCCCTCTTCGGAAAAAACTCTTTCTCCTAGTGATAGACCATTTCCACCTGTCCGTCAAGTGCACCATCAGGTCCAGAGCGATCCCCTGTGAGGTGCCAGGTTCTCAAGCGCCCTCCTTCACGCCTGATACTCGTGCGGATAGACTTTCCGCTGGTCGGCGGTGAGCGGCTCGGCAGACTCGATGACCGGCTCCGCCTCGCCCGCCTCGACCATGCGCCGGATCAGTGTTTCGCGCAGCGTATTCGCTACCCCGCAGTGCGATGCATACCCGACGAGGTTAGTCAGCTCATAAGGATCCGCGTACAGATCGTATAGGAATTCTTCGCGGTAACGCGGTGCAGACGCATCCCGCAGCGGGTCGGCATCAGGCGCGCTGACACTGTACTTCCAACGGTGCGTGCGGATGGAACGAGCGACCTGCGACTCGCTGATCTGCACGAACACCTCCTGCGGCCAGTCCGCACGCGCCCCGCGCAGCAGCGGCATAATCGAGCGGCCTTGCATGCGGGTCGGCACCTCGATGCCCGAGGCCTCCAGCAAGGTCGGGACGAGATCGACAATACTGACCAGCTCACCGACGCGCCCGCCGCCGGTGAAGCCTGGGCCATAGAGCGCCGTCGGCACGCGGATCGAGCTCTCATGGCATGAGCGCTTGTACTCGCTGTTACGCGTCTTGAAGTGCGAGCCATGATCCGAGGTGAACAGGATGATCGTCTTCTCCGTCAAGCACAGGCTGCGCAGCGCGTCCATGATGCGGCCGAGCGCTTCGTCGAGCCGCTTCACCATGCCGTAGTAGCCGCCCAGATGCTGCGGCGCCGTACCTGTGAGCGCCGCCAGATCAGGCGGCGTCCATCGGGACGTATAGGCATCGCGGTAGACATCAGGAGCAGGGTAGTCGTCGCGGTGGTTCTGGTGATGTGGCTCCAGGTACGAGAGGAAGAGGAAGAACGGATGGTCCTCCCGGCTCCGCTGATCGATGAAGCGGATCGCTGCGTCGGTCAACGCATCCACCCGGTAGCCGGGCAGCCGCACCGGGTCGCCAGCCTCGTTATAAAGCATGGTCTCATAGGCATCTGACGTATGCTCGAGCGCATCAGCGGCCAGCCAGTGCTTGTATCCGCCACGCAGCTGCTTCGGCACCGGCTGGTCGCGAGTGCAGGCCAAGTGCCACTTGCCGATGTAGCCGGTCTCGTATCCAGCCGCATTGTAGTAGCTCGCGAGGGTCGGCATATCCTCAGGCAGCGGGATGCCATTGGTATAGCAGCCGGTCTCTGTCGCATACAGCCCCGTCTGCAGACAGGAGCGGGCCGGCCCGCATACCGGCTGACAGGTGAAGGCATAATCCAGATGAGTGCCACGGACAGCCATGCTGTCGAAATTCGGTGTCAAGCCGAGCGGATTGCCGTGGATGCCCGTGGTGTCCCAACGCTGCTGATCGGTGAAAAATACGATGACATTCGGTTGTTTGCCTGCATTCATGCTGCATCACTCCTTCTCTCTTGTCCTCTGACGCGGATAACGTGCAGGAGTCCGCCTGCATGCGCGGCTTTGCTGCGCATGTAGGCGGACTGTTTTTTTCCCACGCTCCCAGAGATTACCCTTTTAGTCCGGTGGTTGAAATCCCTTCTACAAAATAGCGCTGTGCCAAGAAGAATACGATAATGCAAGGCACGATCGTCACGACTGACATCGCCATCACCTGGTTCCAGTTTACGGCACCTTCATTGTCCAGCACCATGCGCAATCCGAGTGCAACCGTATACTTGGAGACGCTGTTGATGTAGATCAGCGCATTGAAAAACTCATTCCACGTCCAGATAAACTGGAAGATACATACCGAGATAAGTGCTGGCACTGACAGCGGCAGCAGGACACGCACCAAGGTACTGAACGAGTTGCACCCATCGATGACGGCCGCCTCATCGAGATCGCGGGGGATGCCCCGCAGGAACTGCACGATCAGGAAGATGAAGAAGGCGTTGACGGCGAAGATCGCCGGCACATAGAACGGCAGGTAGGTGTTCAGCCAGCCGAAGTTGCGGAACAGGATATATCGCGGGATGATAATGACGGCATCCGGCAGCATCAGCGTGGAGATCATCAGGGCAAAGAACAGTTTTTTGAACGGGAACCTGAACCGGGCAAAGCCGTAAGCGACGACCAGGCTCGATATCATCGTGAAGAGCACGACCGGGATAACGAGCAGGAACGTATTGCCGAAAAACCGGCTGAAGCTCGTCCGTCCCACACCCTCCCAGCCTCGCTCATAGGCGCCCCAGACGATCTCCGAGGGGATCAGTCCGATGGTCGAGAAAATCTCGCTATTGGGCTTGACCGAAGCCGATACCAGCCAGAGCAGCGGATACAGAAACAGGATGCTAAGCAGCGACAGCAGCAGTACGAAACCAACGTTTCTCCACCTCACCTCTCCATCCCCCCGTCCTCGTAATGCGTCCAGCGGTTACTGCTCTTGAAGAGGACGAACGTAAACGCCATGATGATGATGAACAGCACCCACGATTGCGCCGAAGCGTAGCCCATCCTGAAGAACTGGAACGCATTGTCGTATAGCATTAATCCGTACAGATAGGTCGCCTTCATAGGGCCCCCGTCCGTAATAACGAAGGCGGAGGTGAACTGCTGAAAGGCATTGATCGTCTGCATGATCAGATTGAACAGGACGATCGGCGTCAGCATCGGCAAGGTGATGGAAAAAAAGGTTCGCACCTTGCCCGCTCCGTCGACCTTGGACGCTTCATACAGCTCCTTGGGCACCTGCTTCAGCCCCGCCAGGAACAGCACCATCGATGAACCGAACTCCCATACGGGCAACAGGGCAATGGTGAACAGCGCCAGATCGGGATCGCCAAGCCAGTTCACCGGCGGCAGCGACAGATAGGACAGCAGCTCGTTGACAAGTCCCTCTCGCATGAACAGAAAACGCCACAACACGGATACCGCGACGCTGCCGCCCAGGATCGAGGGCAGATAGTAGATCGTCCGGTAAATGCCCATACCCCGCATCTGGCGGTTCAGCAGCATCGCCACGAGCAGAGCGACGACGAGCTTGGCCGGCACGGCAAACAGCACGTAGAGCAGCGTGACCCGAAGCGATTGGTAGAACACCGGATCCTTGGTAAACATCTCGATGTAGTTGGCCAGTCCGATGAACTGCTGCTCCCTCACCATACTGTAGTCCGTGAAGGAATAGACGAGCGAAGCGATAAACGGCACCAGGGTCAGCACGATGAAACCGACGATCCAGGGACTGATATACAGAAGACCGATGCGCTCTCCTCTGGCACGGCGCTTCCGCGGGACTTGCAGCTGTGGCGTCTCGGAGGTGCCTGCAGGCGGCGGTTGGTTACTCATCCTTCTCACACCTTGTCTGTTACGGGGCGGACGCATGGGCGCCCAGCCCCTTCATTATGTCCGACGGCGGGCCGCCTCCCCGGGGGCTGCCGTCATCATGAGGTTTGACTGCGTGACTGCCTTGCAGCGATTTACGGCATAGTGCCGAGCTTCTCATCCAGACGGGCCATCAGATCTGCAGCGGCCTGGCCTGGCGTCAGCTGCTTGAAGGCGACACGATCCAGGATGTCCTGGGCGATCTGGTTGAGCTCTTGGTTATTGCTTAAGCCGTTGACCGGATCGCCAGGATTCTCAAGGGCAACCTGCACCGCTTCGGCAACGGTCGGGTCGATCGCGCCATCCGCGACTAGCTGCTCTGCATTGGCAGTTACCATCGGCACGCTGTATACATCCTTCAGGATGGCAGCTGCCTCGGAGGAGGTAAGCAGCCAGCTGGCGAATTTGGCAGCCTCTTCAGGATGCTTGGACGCCTTGCTGATCGCCAGCGGGTTGCTCGGATTGACGAGCACCGCCGAGGTGAGGGCGTCTGCCGGCACCGGGTACATGCTCACTCCCAGATTGGGCGTATAGGTCTTGACCTTGGCGATCGTCGAGGCCAGCGTGAACATCATGCCGATGTTCCCTTCCTGCCACTGCAGGTTCTCCGCCAGATCCTTGTAGAGACTGCTCTCTGCAACTGGCTGCATCACCCCGTCGTCCAGCAGCTGCTGATAATAGGCGAAGGCCGCTTCCAGCGCCTCGGCTTCAAAACCCAGCGTCTTGTCGTCCTGGATCCATTGGTTGCCCGTCTGTTGGTTCACGAATGGCTGCAGGAACGTGCGGTAATCGAACATGCCGAGCAGATAAGCACTTGGGTCCTCCTCATGGATGCGCTTGCCGATCGCATGGATCGTCTCCCAGTCCCACTGCGTATCCTCCGGGATGTCGAAGCGCTCGAAGAAGTCCTTGTTGTACAGATTGACCATGCCGTTGACTCCCATCGGCAGTCCTGCCAGCTTGCCGTCGAATACGGCGTAGCGTTCCAGGAACTCGGCGTCGAAGGCATCCAGATCGATGTGCTCGTCCAGCGTGTACAGATCGAGGACCAGGTCACTCTTCACGGCAAGCTCGTCGATCCAGTCGATCGACAGCGGCGTCAGATCCGGGGCAGTCCCGCCGGCAAACTGCGTCACCAGCTTCTGATAGTACCCGTCAAAGCCGCTATATTCCGGTTCGATGGTCACATGCGGATTTCCTTCCATATACAGGTCGATAGCTTCCAGCAGCGCTTTGTGCCTTACCTCCGAGCCCCACCAGGAGAACCGCAGCGTCACATCCTGCTGGGCTTCGCCTGGAACCCCGCTGCCACTGTTCGTGCTGTCAGGACTGTTGCTGCCGCCGGCGCACCCGGCCATTACGGCGGTCAGCAGAATCGCGCTAAGCGCGGAAGACCATAGTTTTTTGCGTGTCATGTTATGCCCCCTCATCTGTGGTTGACTCTTACTATAATTGTGGACGCCGGTTATGAAAAGGCATACAAAATGACGAAAGGTATCATTTGTTCATCCTTTTTGCACAAAGGTATCCGAACTTGACATGGATGTCAAAAGTGGAGTCCTATTGGCAGTATTGGAGACATGTGGCGCCTGTACAAACCCCGGGGGATCGATTATGCTGGTGAAAACGATTGCAATGCAACAGTGGCAGAGAACGAACTGGAGGTGCGCATCATGTATACCCTGCTGCTCGTCGATGACGAACAAGAGATCCGCAGCGGTCTCTCCCAGTATTTCCCCTGGCATGAGGTCGGCTTTGAGCTGGTCGGCCAATGCGCCGACGGCCGGGAAGCGCTGCAGTTTCTGGAGACGCGCACAGTCGACGTGGTGCTCTGCGATATCCGCATGCCGATCCTCTCCGGGCTGGATGTGGCGCAGCAGCTTCACGAACGCAGGAGCAGCATCAAGATCGTCTTCTTGAGCGGCTATAAGGATTTTGAGTACGCGAAGCAAGCGATGGCTTACGGCATCAAGCACTACATCGTCAAGCCGACCAAGTATAGTGAGCTGTTCGACGTCTTCTCCTCCCTCAAGCTCGAACTGGACGAAGCGCTGACACAGACCACAAGTCCTGCCGCGGCCGCCCAATCGACCAGCTTCAACGCGCAAGTCATTGCTGCAATCCAGGGCTATGTCGAGAACAACTATGCCAAAGCGACACTGGAAGAAGCAGCGAGCATCGTCCACATGAATCCTCATTATGTAAGCAAGTACTACAAGGAAAAGACCGGTGAGAATTTCTCCGATTATGTGACGGCCGTCAAGATGGCCAGAGCCGCCGAGCTGCTGAAGGATATCCGCTACAAGACGTATGAGGTCAGTGAGATGGTCGGCTATAGCTACGCCAAGAACTTCACCCGCACCTTCAAACGCGTACACGGCATCAGCCCCCGCGAGTACCGCAATAACTATGCCGGGACAAGGGGTTAGGATGCGCAAAAAATTTTTCATGAAAAACCTGGCCCTTTTCCTGATCCCGCTCCTGATTCCCACGATCGTGCTGGGCACGCTGTCGATCGTCGTCACGAAGCGCTACAACGAGGCCGAGATCAACCGCAATCAGATGCAGCTGTTTGGCCAAATGGATCGCAATATCGAGCTGATCTTCAATGAAATCGACTCGCTTGGCCTGAATTTCGGTCATGTGGAGGTGCTCTACCGCCTGGAGGACATCCTGCGCACGCAGCAGGTGACGTTGGAGAACAAGCGGCTCGTGCAGGCGACCCAGAATTTCATCGATGCGCCGGCCAATGCCAGGCCCTACATCGAATCCATCTATGTGTATGTCCGCAACCCCTACGACCAGTTGCTTGCCAGCGGTACCGGGCTGACCAATTTCCGGGAGTTCTACGACATGACCTGGTTGGACAGCTTCCTGGACCATCAGGAGGCGGAGACCGGCATCTGGACTGAGGCACGGCAAGTTCAGCGCTATTCGTTTGAGCAGCCGATCTCGGTTACAACGATCTTCAAGCCGCTATATTCCAGCGTGCTGCGAGAGCCGTTTGGTGTCATCGTACTGAACATCTACACCGAATATATCGAGCGGCTGCTGCGCTCGTACGAGACGTATCCCGGACAGCTGCTGCTCGTGCTGGATGAAGACGGCGAGGTGATGTTCCAGAACCGGCCGCTTGGCGAGCTGACAGATGACGAGCTGCGGGACATCGCCGGGGGCGGCTCATCGTTCGCGCTTCGTCAATCAGATACGTTGTATGCCGGCGCACAGCTCGCCTCGGGTCGTTACGACGACTGGCGTTATGTGTCGCTGGTGCCTGAGCAGGCGATGCACCCGGTAGCCTTCCGGCTTAGTGAATTCACCGTCTACGTCGTGCTCCTGTCATTTCTGCTGGGATTGGCATTGACTTACTATCTGACCGGCAGATCGTTGCGCCATATCCGGCGCATGATCGCCATCATCAAATCGGCGGAGAAGGGACTGCCGCTGCCACAGCTCCCTAGCGCGCCGCGCAGCACCGATGACGAGACCAATTACATCATCCAGACGATGACGCGCAACTTCATCGAGCATCATTACTTAAGCGTGCAGCTCTCGGAGAAGAAGTACCGACTGCAGGCGGCCGAGCTGCTCGCGCTGCAATCGCAGATGAACCCCCACTTCCTGTTCAACACGCTGGAGACCATCAACTGGAAAGTGATGGGGCTGACGCGCCGGCCCAACGAGGCCAATCAGATGCTGGAAAATCTGTCAGATCTGCTGCGCTACTCGCTCGATATACCGGGACGAATCGTCACGCTCGAGCAGGAGATCGCCATTACCCACAGCTATATCGCGCTGCAAAAAATGCGTTATCAGGACAAGTTTGAGGTCATCTGGGATTATGACGAGGAGGCGGCGAAGGTCTACAGCATGGTCAAACTCGTGCTGCAGCCGCTCATCGAAAACAGCCTCTACCACGGCATCAAGGAAAAGGAAGGCAGCGGGTGCATCAAGGTCAAGATCGACATCGAGGACAACACTACCCGCATCGCGGTTATCGACAACGGGATCGGCATAACGCCTCAGCGGCTAGAGGAGATCCGGGCCCGGCTCGCCCAGGACCGCGAAGCCGAGGAACACATCGGACTGACCAATACGAACCGGCGGCTTAAGCTGACCTATGAACTGACCCAGGGTATCCATATCTGGAGCAAAGCTCGCTGGGGCACGGTGGTGTGGTTCCGGATTCCCAACAAGAATTATGTGGATGAAAAATATTTTTTTTACAAATGTTGAAGTGAAATGGTCGTCTGCGTCGAATTACTTTACGAATGTATCCATCGTAATTAGGAGGAACGCAGATGTTTAACAAGAATTCCGGAGAAATACAAGCCAAGTAGATAGGAGAATCATAAACTTTCTTATATTTCGGGGAAGACAGACTTCCCTCTCAGCAGCCGCTACTTATGAAGGGGGTTGGCGATAAGCGCCAACCCCCTTGTTTTTTGGGCCGCCCGCGCCTACCAGACGGGGAAGCTATTTTTCTTTGCCGGACTTGGACAGCATGATGTCCAGGATCGTCGAGTCGGTGTCGGCGAGCCCCTCCTGCACCAGCCGCTCCATGTTGCGGATCGTGTCCTCTACCTCGTCGAAGATGACGCCGTCGCTCGGCGACGGGGAGATGTCGTTCATCGCTAGAGTAGCTGCCTGGATCGCGGCATTGGTGCCGGTAGAGATCTTGAGGGCACAGGTCGCCTTGGCGCCGTCGCAGATCATGCCGCTGAGCGAAGCGATCGTGCTCTGCACCCCGCGCTTGATCTGGTCCAGGCTCCCGCCCATCAGGTAGACGATGCCGCCGCTTGCGCCGACGCCGCCTGCGATGCCGGATCCGCAGAGCGGCGACAGACGCCCGATGTATTGCTTGATGTGTATGGTCACGAGATTGCTCAGCGCCAGAGCCCGGGCGAGCTGCTCCTCATCCGCACCGATCCGGTCCGCTAGTGCGATCACAGGCAGGGTGCAAGCGATGCCCTGGTTGCCGCTGCCGGCGGTCGTCATGACCGGCATCGCGCTGCCAGCCATCCGCGCATCGGAGGCGGCCGCCGCAGCTGCCATGATGCCCGTGGCTACATCCTGGCCGAACAGGTTTACAGCCGAGCGCTGGGCCATCTTCCGGCCGACCTGCAGCCCATACTCGCCGCGCAGCCCTTCCTCGGAGATCGCCCGGTTCATGGCCGCGCCTTCGAGCAGGAATCGCAGGTCTTCAAAAGGCGCCTCCGTGACAAAGGCATAGATCTCATCCAGCGACAGATGCTGTGCGCCGTCATCGGCTGCCTCTGCATCGCAATCTGCTTTCTCCGGTCCATGTTCTACCGACGTTCCGTTCCGCAGCAGCTGCGTCACCCGGGTATGCTCCCGTTCGATGACGACCAGGCTGTCCGCCGTCCGTCCCTTGACGTACGCTTCGATATACAGCTTTTCCGGCGTCTCCTTGAGCTCCACCTCGAGTACATTCTGCGCCAGCAGCCGATTGGCCGCCTGCACCTCTTCCGGCGACACGCCGGAGAGGACCTCCAGCTTGCGGTTCGAGCGCCGCACTACGGCCCCAAGCGCAGCCGCGATCGGCAGGCCGGACTGTCCCGTCCCGGGAATGCCGACGCCCAGCGCATTTTTGATAATATTGCCGCTCAGTCTGAGCCGCACATGTTCGATCTCCTCGTCCAGGATCTCGGCCGCCAGCGACACCGCATAGGCGACTGCGATCGGCTCCGTACAGCCCTCAGCCGGGGCCACCTCTTTGTGTAACAGCTTCAGCAGCGGGTCCATCTCGTCACTCTCCCATCCTGTTGAATCCGCCCCTGCGGTCTTGATGTCGTTCTATTATAGCAGATTCGGCGGCGGGAGATTCGTATTCACGGGTTAATAATACCTGCTTGGCGAGTCGGCCGTATCCTAGACTGGCGGCTGAGCCTTAGCCGGCTCTCGCCTCACCGAGCCGAAGTACATGGCGATGAACAGGCCCGCGAAGAACGTCGCCAGGCAGACGACAAAAGCGCCGGCGCCGCTGACGAAGCCCGGGAAGATGACGAACACCGAGCCTGTGATGAGTCCGATCATGACGGCATACGTCATGTGCGGGTAAGTGGCCAGCAGATAACGGATGCCTTTGCTGCTGAAGAAGAAGCCCGCCAGCACACCGAAGCCGATGGCGAAGATAATCGGGAAGTTGAAGGTCGACAGCGCATTAATCGCCGTCGGATAGGCGCCGATCAAGAGCAGCACGAACGATCCGCTGACACCCGGCAGCAGCATCGCCAGACTGGCAAGCCACCCGGAGAAGAAGAGGCGGATGGTCGACCACAAGGTTAGTGTGGTTTGCGGATCGGCATCCTTATCACCGGACAAGAAAGCCATCGAAGCCATCAGCAGCAGTCCGGCTATCAACACGATCACATGCTTGCCCGAGAAATTGCGTCTGACATCCGCCTGCCGGATCAGCATCGGCAATACGCCGAGGATAAGGCCCATGAAGAAAAACTGGGTCGCCGCATAATGATGCTCCAGCAAATATTCGATCAACCGGCTCAAGGAGACGATTGCTGCAAGCATGCCGATGCCAAGCGGCACAACAAAGCCCCAGTGACGTTTCCAATCCTTGCTGAACAAACCGCTGATCGCCTCCAGCAGCCGATAATAGATGCCGAGTATAACCGCCAGCGTCCCGCCGCTTACACCGGGGATGAGATCCGTCGTACCCATGGCGAATCCCCGCAACAGATTTTTCCACTCCATTAATTCCTGCTCCTTATCTCTCGCATAGTAGGATTTCTCTTCTCTAGCAATTAAGTGTACCATATACGTCTAAGAGATTCCTAGCGCGCGGATAGGAGGGGGGCTTGTTCATCCAGTATGGTGTTTTATCGCCGCATGGTCGCCCGGACTCAGCGTGAACCGGACGCCGTGAGACGGCTTTCCCTTGCCGTTCATTCCTTGCTGATCTCCACCATATGCAACGTTGCATCGCCCGCAATACGAATATGAGCGCCTGCTCCGTCCTCCACAAAGTCTGATGTTACAGTCCACGATTTCGTCACCCAACCGCCGGTATTCTTGAGCTTGACCGTCTCGCTCCTCATCCCGAACTGGGCTGTGAAAGTCCCGCATCCCTCGTCTAAATAAGTTACCGCTATCCTGGGCGCTGCGGCTGCATTCACGCTCACCGTGAAATCGGGATCCAGCCGCAGCAGCATCTCTTTCTGCGGGGTCGTCGCTCGGGCCCAGGCGCCGAAGCGCTGGTGGAACGGTCCGATGGACCGCTGCCCCTCGATCGTCCGATTCGGCACAAGAGGAACGTCAGCGCCGTCGATGCGTGCATCCAGCGCTGCCGTGTCTTCAGGATTGAGAAGCGTCATATGCATCGAATAATCCTGTACCCGGCTTTGGTACGTCGAAGGGGACAAGTCCAACGCGCTTGATCGGAAGGCAATCCATGCCCCTGGGGACGCCACGGGATCAGCATGAAATCCTGCGTAACGAGCGGCAAATCGGAACGCCTTGTCGAATTCCTGCTTGTAGTTCCCGCCTACATTCGTCCCCTTGTACGTACCCTGCGCCGCAACTTCCAGGTCAGGCGAGTATACCGCCAGATAAGAAATGCCCATGTGCAGATCCCCCAGCAACCGCCAATAGTTTTTCTGCGGTGGCGTCGCCCAGGACACGGTCTGCTGCTGGCCGTGATCGCCCCAGGCCGACGAGTGTGACTCCGCGAAGCCTTGCGTATCGCCTGGCCTCACAAATGTATGAAAGAAGTCAAAACGGTTCGCGATCGCGGCCGTTCTGGGCTCGATATCGCTAGACGTGTGGAATAGCGACAGCACACCGTCCCGGAAATAGTCGGCATACGTATAGCCAGCGGGTTTGCCGTTCGCTTGCGCATCCAAGACAACGTCGGGAAGATTGTTCCGGACGAATAGCCGGATGGGATCGGTCCGTCCTTCTTGAAAGGCTGCGATGAATGCGTCCAGGATCACCTTCTGATAATTGTACAGACGTGCCGCTGTCCAATTCGGTCCGTTTGTCGCGCCGGTCGGCACCGTCCAGGTTGAAGCGTCCCGATGCTCCACCGGCACGTTCAAGATTTCAGTGCCCACAGCGTTATAGTTCTGCCGAACCCCCAGGATATTGCTCCGATAAGGAGACTCCGCCAGATGGTCGCCCAACGCCAGGAGAAACGCCGAGTAGTGCTGGACATAATCCGGGTGCCAATACATTAAAATACCCTCGGGATCCCGGACCTGCACTTCTCCCCAGTTCGACTTGTAGGGAATTTTTTCGAAAAGGAAGTCTGGCTTACGGTTTCCGTTCACCTGCAGCGTGACGGGATACGTCAGCTCCGAGAGCAGTTCATCCAGCGGCGTCCAGTCATATTCGTCATCGTCAATGTGTATGTCCCTCCACTGAAGGACGACTTGGCCGCCTTGCACATAAGGAAGCTCGGTTGGTTGCTCGGAATACCATATTTCGTAGATTCCTGGAGTTGCATGCGCGACAGTCGTGCCAAGAAACAGGAAGAGTAACGTACAGATCCATGATTTTTTACCCATTGATATTCGCTCCTTTACGCGTTCGTTGTTTGGCCGCGACGATACGCTCTCTTGGTATAACCCCGCAACGGGAGGCCCACGCCTCATATCGTTCGCTTAGACGAGCCACGATGTCCGGATGCTCTGCCAAGCAATCGCGCAATTCCGCTCGATCCTCGTTTAGATTATACAGCTCCCAATCGCCCGGAAAGTTACGCACCAGCTTCCATTCTGCCTCTCTTATTCCTGCATTGCCTTCGTGCTCCCAGTAGAGGGGGACGGGATCCAGCGCATCATCACACTCCAATACCGGCGACAGATCCCGCCCCTCCAGCGGAAGCGGGCAGCGATGCGGAACGTCCTCCGGATAGCTGGACTCAGTCAGCTCAAGCACCGTCGGCAGCACGTCCGTCAATTGGCACGGCGTATGACGGAGCTCGCCGCCCGCACTGATTCCTGCCGGCCAATGCACGATCAGCGGAGTCGCGATGCCTCCCTCGTGAATCCAGTGCTTGTACATACGAAATGGCGTATTGGATAAGTTCGCCCAGCCGACTCCGTAGCTTTGGTAAGACGATTCATCGCCTGGCCACACGGAGGGATCATTGCCGAATTGCACCGGCGATCCCGAGCGAGTCAAAGCCGTGCCGATCCCCTTCGCCATGGCTGTCTCACGTATTTGATCGGTTATCACCTCCGCACAGCCCCCGTTGTCGGAGAGGAACAAGAGGATCGTATGCTCCAGTTGCCCGGATCGCTCCAGTGTCTGCACGATACGTCCGATCCCGCGATCCATCGCTTCGATCTGCGCGGCATACACTTCCATACAGCGAAGAAGATAATCGCGGTGCCTGACCGATTCCCACGGAGGCATCGCCGGGTCCCGTTCGCTTAGCATGCAGTTGTCCTTGATGATTCCGATGCGCCGCATGCGTACAAGACGCTCCTGCCGCAGCCGATCCCATCCCGCGTCGAATCGCCCGCGATACTTAGCGATATCCTTCTCATTTGCATGCAGGGGCCAGTGTGGAGCAGTATAAGCCACGTATTCAAAAAACGGCACTTCGCTCCCGTATGCGTCGCTATGCGCTTCGATGAAGCTAACCGCTTCATCGGTGAGCGCATCGGTATAATAGAAATCCTCTGGCAACGCCTCGCCATCTATATTGTCGTTGTCCCGCGTCAGTGTTAGCGGCCGGTAATAGCTCGAAGCCCCCACAAGAGTACCGTAAAATCGATCGAAGCCCCGCTGACACGGCCAAGTATGCTTCTCCCGCCGGACGTCATGAGCGAGGTGCCATTTGCCGCTCATATAGGTTCGGTAGCCATTCTGCTTCAGTACTTCCGCCATCGTCAGGCAGTTGTGGTTCAGATTGCCCGGGTAACCCGCTGGCCCGTCGTCCTCGGTCAAGACGCCGATACCCGTCTGATGGGGGTGCAGTCCGGTCAGCAGCGAGGCGCGGCTCGGGGAACAACGCGCGGTGTTGTAAAAGTTAGTAAACCGAAGGCCGTTCGCTGCAAGCCGATCCAGATTCGGTGTGTCGATCTCCCCGCCGTAACACCCGAGGTCGGAATATCCCATATCGTCGTTGACAATCAATATGACATTTGGCCGTCTCTTCATCGGATGACTCCTTCCCGTCCGTCAATCTTCCGATCCTCCTGGAGCAGTTGGTTCCGCATCCAGCTGCTGTTCACCAGGCCATCTCCGTCCTGATGAAGTACAGCATACATTCGTTCGCGCATATGACGTACGATTGGCCGGAGCTCATGATTCGAAATCTGATTCGTCAGCTCATGCGGGTCTTCCCGCAAGTCGTACAGTTCGTCGAGGTCCGTCGGGTTCCAGACATACTTCCACCGTTCGTCTCGGATCATCCGTTGCGAATAGAGGCCGAATTGCTGTCCATTATAGGTCGACACGATCTCCTGTCGCCACCCCGCCGTCTTCGACGCTCTCCCGTTCGAGAGCAGCGGCAGCAAGGATCGTCCATGACTCCCGGGCGGCGCCTCCGCACCGAGACATTCCAGTATCGTAGGCGGTACGTCCAGCAGATTATATACGAACTCACTAACCCGCAGACCCTGGGCAATGCGACCGGGCCAACGGATGATCAGCGGCACCTTCACGACATCCTCATACATCACATAGTGCTTATCCATCATGCGATGACCACCGCATAGATCGCCATGATCCGTAGTATATACGACTATTGTGTTTTCAGCGTCTCCCGTCTGCTCCAGCCGCTCCAGCACCTTCCCGATCGCATCATCCGTCTGGCTGACCGCACCGTAATATCTCGCTACGATCGGCGCCCAATCTTCCCATCTATACTGCTCTATGCCCCAGTTGTACAACTGCTGCTTTTGGATATACGGCTTGTGATCGAAACGCTCATCGAAACTGCCCCATCTCGGAATCTTCCCTGCCGGATACATATCGGCGAACTTGCCGGCTGGCCGGCACGGCAAGTGCGGCTCCGACAGATCCAGTCGCAGATGCCAGGGCTGACTGGATCCCGCATAGTTGTCGAGCAATCCGATCGCCCGATCAGCCAGCCAGTGTGTACGCGCGTCCTCCAACGGGATCGGGTCTGCTTCTCCCAGCCAACCGTTTTCATATCGGACATCTGGATACTGGCGCATGCGAAAAGCCGCATAATCCTGTTCGGACACATAGTCGTCGTAACCGTATCTGGTCGGATCGTGCTCTGGATGCACATGCCACTTCCCTACATAGCCCATGCGATAACCCCGAGCCTGCAGTTCTCTCGGCCATGCATACTCTGTCGGCTCTAGCGCCGGCACGGGCAGCGTAATACCGTAATTCCACAGCCCGCCGATCGCCTCGGGCCTCCTGCCATTAAGAAACGCTTGTCTCGCTGGGCAGCAAAGCGGGATGGGGGTGTAAGCATTATCAAACCACGCCCCTTCTCCAGCTAATCGATCAATGTTCGGCGTATGCACCGGCCGGGCTCCACTATATCCCAAGCAGTCGTATCGCTGTTGATCTACCATGATCAGTAAAACGTTAGACATCTTCGCCGTCATCCGCCTCATCCTCTCCGCATGACGACTCTTGCATGAAATGCCACGCTGTGAAGCGTGAATCGTCGCTCCACGTATTCCCTGCAGATGCAAAGTCGCACAGCCGCATCTTCTCGCCCGACGAGGCCTCTAGCTCGAATGTTTTCCATATCCCCTCCGTATCCTCCACTCTCTGCAGCGTCACACCCTCCCCTCGGCCGTCGATGGGGAGAGGATGCGACAGCGGCGGCCCGCCGAGCCGAGCATCCCGCGCCAAAGCTACGGGGCCGCGGAACAGCATCACTGCAGTCTGATGCGGCAAGGCGTCCTCTACAGAGAGCGGCAGCCCGGCCTCATAGCCGGTCTCCACGCCATCCTCGCCGATGTAGCCCATCGACGCCCAAACGCTATTGTGCCAGACGACTAGCGGATCGTCGGCGGTATATTGAGAGGAGTCAAATCGTTCGATTCGCACGGAGACATCGAATCGGATGACGACGATATCGCCGCTGCTCCATTCCCGCTCGACGACGATCCATCCCTCTTCAGAAGACGATGGCACCCACGCACCGTTCACTTGCAGTTCCATATCCGGAGACCACCTCGGCCTTCGCAGGCGCAGGGCGAATCGGACAGGAGCCTGAGGATCGACCGCGATCCGGACAACTCCGTCGTCCAGGAAGTCTCCCCGGATGGCGAGCTCGATGTTCGGGCTTGAAGGCAAGGAGATGCGGCCGTGCCCTTCGTTGTATAATGCCACCCATATCCCTGTCTCGTCGAAGTACATCGCCGACTCCGCCGCCTGGAACAATCCCCGCGGCATATTGTCGACGCAGCACTGGTGGTGTTTGAGGAAATGAGGATGGGCCGGAATATGTCGGTGCGATACCCGCAGCCTCCTCAATGCCCAGGAGCCGTCCGTCTTCAGGCCGCAGAGCATCGCGTTATAGAGCGACAACTCGAGCTCGTCGATAAATCGCGTCCCCTTTGTCAATAGAAATAAATCGAACGCGAGACGATTCCAATAGACAACATCGCACAGCTCGGCTACGGCGTTAATCAAGAAACGAGAGCCTACGAACTTGTCGTTGAAGCTGATGCTGCCGACCGGGGACCGCTCCCATGCTGCTATCGCGTCAAAGATGCCGCGCGCGGCCTGGAAGTACAGCTCGTTGCCGCAAACCCGATACAGCTCCAGCAGCCCCTCCACACAGGAGACAAGCTCGTAGCTCTTCGCCCACTCCTCCGGACGCGGAAACCATGTATGCACCGGAGCCCCTCCTGCACCTTTATTTACCAGATCCGGGATGCCCTCCGGATGCCGACTCCATTGGTCTACGACGTATTCAGCAAATGTAAGATACTGCGTCTTGCTAGTCGCCCGGTAGAGCAGCAGCAGGGGCTTAAGGATGGAAGTGCTCGGCATGCCGTAGAACTGCCCGGTTCGCCCGATGCTCGTCCCGCCCGGTCCGACCTCCCGGATCAGATGATCCGCCATCCGGCAAGCCGCCCGCAATATACGCTCCTCGCCAATCAGCTCCCATGCTTCCATTAACGCCCACAACGTGTATTTGCGTCCCCAGACATTCCAGGTTCTCTCGCCTACAAAGGCAGAATCCGAATAGGTGCCTATATACCCGCTCTCGTCCTGCGTCGCCAGCAGCCCGGCAACCGCGTGAGAGATCCGGGTCTTCAACTGGTCATCTCCGTAATACCGGCAGCAGGCTATGGCCGAGAGCACATACTTGCCCCAGAATTCTCCTCTCCATACCCCGCGTCCCGGGTGCGAGCGATCATCCTCCCGCAGCCGGAACGCTTCTTCCGTCTCCGGATAGATCTCTTGCCACGCTCGCTCCGACCGCAATCTCGCTTCAGACATCGAGTCGATCCTCTCGCCCAAAAAACCGCCGAATGACCATGCCCCCAGCGGAACCGGTTCCACAGCGTTCCTTACCGTGCCATCCTTCGCACGTATCATCGCACCGCCTCCTTGACCTCCATAAAGTATGACATGCAAGCGATTATGGTATGCGCTTACATCCATTCTCGCTTCAATGTATCGAACGGAGATCACTGCGGCAATATGTTATTCCCAGCAGGATGCTGTTCATCTTAACCTTGGTTAAGATTCGCACATGACGCTCAGATTCACATATTGCAGCGGCAAGATTGAGTTTGTACATTGAGGATGCAACTGCTGTAAGCGCATACTTCAAAATCGTTGGGAGGCCGACCGGATATGCTTAAAATGTAATATGCGAATCAAAGCTCGATATAATCGTCCGATTTAGTACTTATTGAAAGGGGGAAACTTCATTGCCTGTATCCACTGCCACTTGGAAGAAAATGAAGCGAAACTGGCAGCTGTATCTGCTCCTGCTTCCAACAATCGCTTACTTCATCGTCATGGAGTATTTGCCGATGTACGGTTTGCAGATTGCATTTAAGAATTACTATCCCAGCAAGGGCTTCGCCGGCAGCGAATGGGTCGGCTGGGAGCACTTCATTCGATTTTTCAATTCGTATCAATTCTGGGATATTCTCCTGAACACGGTGATTCTCAGCTTGTACGAGTTGCTGACCTTCCCGATCCCGGTAGCGATGGCTCTCCTGCTCAATCAATTGATCAGCAGTCGTTACAAGAGGATTGTGCAGACCGTCACTTACGCACCCCACTTCATCTCAACGGTCGTCTTGGCGGGTATGATGTATCTCTTCCTATCCCCTCAGACTGGATTGCTTAATCGGATCCTCTCGATGTTTACAGGCAACACGATTTATTTTCTCGGGGAAGCTGCGTGGTTCAAGTCGATCTTCGTCTGGTCTGGCGTCTGGCAGAATATGGGCTGGGGTATGATTATCTATCTCGCTGCCCTCACGGCCATCAACCCAGAGCTTCATGAGGCCGCTGTTATGGATGGCGCGAACAAATTCCGGAGAATCTGGCACATTGATCTGCCAGGCATCATGCCCACGGTTATGATTCTGTTCATTCTGAACATCGGCAACCTCATGACGCTCGGCTTCGAGAAAGCCTACTTGCTGCAAAACCCGTTGAATATCGCATCGTCAGAGATTATTCAAACCTATGTATACAAGCGAGGACTCGCTGGTGGGGACTTCAGCTACGCCTCCGCGATCGGCCTGTTCAATTCCGTTATCAACTTTCTTCTCCTGGTCCTGGTGAACTCCTTGGCCCGGCGGATGAAGCAAACTTCTTTATGGTAGGGGGATAACCATGAACCGAAAAACGCCTGCGGACCGACTGTTCGACTCTATTAATTCTGCCTTCTTTTTTCTCATTCTCTGCGTGGTCATGTATCCGCTCTACTTTATTCTCATCTCTTCGGTTAGCGATCCGGAAGCAATCAACGCCGGCCGTGTATGGCTATGGCCCGTGGATTGGTCATGGTCCGGCTACCAGGCAATCTTCAACGACCAGTCCATCTGGACAGGGTACAAAAATTCACTCCTTTATGCCGCACTGGGCTCTGCGATCAGCACGGCGATGACGATATGCGGCGGGTACGCCTTATCCCGCAAGGATTTGGTCGGGCGCACACCCATCATGCTGCTGATCCTGTTTACGATGTTTTTCCAAGGCGGGTTAATTCCGACTTACCTCCTGGTCAAAGAACTCGGCATGCTGAACAGCGTCTGGGCGATGGTCGTGCCGGGGGCCATTCAGGTATTCCAGCTCATCATCGTCCGTACCTTCTTCCAGTCGACCATACCGGATGAGCTGCTGGAAGCGGCGATGATGGATGGCTGCAGCAATCTTACCTTCTTCTTCCGAATCGTACTGCAGCTCTCTCTGCCGATTGTCGCCGTCATTATTCTGTTCAACGCAGTCTCGCAGTGGAATTCGTACTTCAAAGCGCTCGTCTACTTATCCAGCGAGCATTTGCAGCCCCTTCAAATCATCCTGAGACGTATCCTCGTGCAGAACGAGATGAACCAATTGATGACAGACATCAGCTCCATGCAGGAGATGCAGAAGCGAGCGGAGCTGGTAAAGTACGGTGTCATCGTAGTCGCCAGTCTGCCGATGCTGCTCCTGTATCCGTTTTTGCAAAAATACTTCGTTCAGGGCGTTATGATCGGTTCCGTCAAGGGATAGCAAGCTATGCTCTTCGAGAGCCGACATGGTATAATACAACAATCAAAGGGAGAGATTTCTATGAAAAATCGAGGCTCGATGAGTCTGTATCTGATGCTTGCGGCTGCGCTCTTCATGACCGCCTGCACCGCTAACTCGCCTTCTACGGACACGTCTGCACATGATCCCGGCGAGAGGCTTGAGGAATCCCCTTCTAATGCACCCGTCATCGAGTTTCCCTTAGCAGAGAAGCTTACGCTGAGGTTCTTCGCGCTGAAGGCCGTGGCGAATAAAGTAACCGATTACAACCAGTACGAATTGTTCCAGCAGCTGGAGGAAGAAACAAATGTCCATATCGAATGGTCGATTGCGGACGAAACGGCGCGACTGGAGCGATTGAATCTGATGGTCGCCAGCGGCGACTACCCGGATGCCGTTTACGGCTCGAGCATTACTGGTTCGATGTTAAGCACATGGGCCAAGCAAGGCATCGCCATCCCGTTGAATGATCTGATAACGGCGTATGCCCCTAATATTCAAAAGGCTTTCGCCGAAAACCCCGCCTATAAGGAAGCCATTACACATGCGGATGGAAATATCTACTCCTTGCCGACTATACAAGACCGCCCCTTCCAGCAGGCTCCAGACACGATGTGGATTAACAAGAACTGGCTGGATCAGGTAGGTCTCGACGTCCCAGAGACGACTGAGGAGCTGTATGCTGCGCTGCAGGCGTTCAAAGGCAAGGACCTCAACGGAAACGGCAAAGATGATGAAATCCCGATGAGCTTCATGTACCGGACACACTGGAAAGGCGGTAATTCGCTCGCGATGTCCTTTGGCATCATGGACCCTGCATACGATCATACGTATATCAATGACGGACAGATCTATTTCGCCCCCCAACAGGACCAATACAGGGATTATGTCGATTACATCGGCAAGCTGTATGCCGAGGATCTTATCGATCAGGAGATGTTCACACAGACAAATCCGATCTACGAGGCCAAGCTAAGGGGAGAAACCGCGGTACTGGGCGTGCTTAGCTACCCGATCAACAGCTATGTCACCGACGGAGATCAGTATGTGCCGCTGCTCGGTCTGAAGGGACCAAACGGCGATTGGGGCTGGACGAAGCAGACACCGGGCATCAACGTGGGCGGCTTCGTCATCACCTCTTCGAATCGCCATCCTGAAATTACAATGAAATGGATCGACTCCCACTTCGATTTTGAGAAAAGTCTCGAGCTGTTGAAAGGACCTCTCGGGCAAGGGCTCATCCGACTGGATAACGGAAAGTACGAGGCTGTCGCTCCGCCGCAGGGCATGTCGGAGAACGACTTCGCTTGGACGATGGCTCCGGGCTTCCAATCACCGAAGATCATTCCGGCCTCCAACTACGCGGACGGCACTTTCATCTCGCCTCGCGAAGCCGAAGAGCTCGCCGCTTATCAGCTGAAGGAGCCGCTCCTCAAGTTCGAACCGCTCAACAATATCCTCGTATACGAAGAAGAGGATTATGAAGCGCTTGAGCATGTCGACACGGACCTGAACAATCCGAATGGCTACATTGATACGATCTTTGCGGAATTTGTCATGAATGGCACGACCGACGAGAAATGGGCGAAGCACCTGGATCAACTGGAGAAGCTGGGTATCCGCACCTATCTGGAGGTTCATGGAAAATACCAAGTAAAGTAATAAGACTACAAGCAGCGCAATATCCATAAGATGGGGATGCCTTCGATTATCGAAAGCATTCCTGTCTTTTTCAGGAAAACGCAGTTACGGCCCAAAAGGGGGAGCGGGAATGACACTGACGGTACGAATACCTATCTATGTGCAGTATCTTGTCTCATATGCGATCATGCTGTTCATTCCTCTCTTGATTACCGGTATGCTAGTTTATAACAAAGTCGTAGACACAGTGACGGAGCAAGCGCTACTCGCCAACGAGTCGATCTTGAACCAGGCTGGAGATCTGGTCGATACCAAATTTTTCGAAATGGCAAATATCGCAGCCGATCTATCCTGGAATCCCCTCATCTCATTGACCCAGTTCAGGGACGATTTCTATTACTTTTCGACGCGCAATGCCATGAATTACAACTTGACCAACTCGTTCCTGCACGATGTGCTGCTTTATGACCGACACGAGAGACTCTTCTACTCCTCTGAGAGTACATATTCCCTTGACTTGTTCTCTA
This sequence comes from Paenibacillus jepli, assembly GCF_047238105.1. Classification (NCBI taxonomy): domain Bacteria; kingdom Bacillati; phylum Bacillota; class Bacilli; order Caryophanales; family Paenibacillaceae; genus Paenibacillus; species Paenibacillus jepli. The sequence goes on along the minus strand of NZ_JBDFMD010000001.1, from coordinate 3,731,451 downwards.
AAGTATACGCTTACAAAGAGTGGCCGCTCTCTCTGCTGGAAGAAACGCTTCACACCTTGGACCGTCCGATGCTGCGTGCGGCAGAACCGGTCAATAATGGATCTTATGTTACATATCTGCGGCCGATTCCGGTTCAATCGTACAACCCTAGAGGAACCGCGTTGTTCTTGATTCGCGAAGATGTCCTGAAGGACATTTTACAGTCCGCGATGCAGTTTGATGGCAATGAGGTCTTCATCATCGATACCAACGGCAAGGTCGTGACGGGGATCTTCCAAAGGGAGGAGGACGCTTACTTCTTCCCTTTGGAATTGCAGACCGCGGAGTCCGATCGGGGAACGATCCAGTGGAATCGGCCTTCCGGATCCACCTATTTGTCCTATCTCAGATCAAAGGATAGCGGATTCACTTACGTTATCTTAACACCCGAGCGCGAGCTCCTCCTCGACGTTATTGAGATCAAGAACTCCACACTAGCATCGCTGATTCTGATTTTGCTGGTTGGAGGGTTCATGATCTATCTCAGCATGCAATTCAATTACAACCCGATCCGCCGTCTGATCGCCACTGTAGAGCAGACATGGGGGCACATCAAGGGCAGCAATGGCTTCCACCGTATCGAATCCGCATTGTCTGCCGCACGTGCAGCAGACTTGCAGCTTCAATCCAGCGCCCCTTTTATCCGCGACTCCTTGCTTCTAAGCTTGTTGCAAGGCAAGTTTACGGATGCACAACAATTCAACGCCAAAGGGGAGGCGGCCGGAATGCACCTCGAGGGCGATGATGTGTTAGTCGCGGTTGTTCAATCCGCGAACGCTGAGGAACTCCCCGCCGACCGTTCACAAGCCTACGCCCCATTCGCCCTTCGCGGACTGCACGTGTTGGACCTTATGACCGAATCCGGCCTGACGCTCATCTTGACCAGTCAACGGCAAGAAGAAATTCCTGTCAAAGAATTCGCCTCGTTACTGGAATGGCTGTCTTCGCGGTCCGGCAACCCTATTACGATTGGCGTAGGTACGCGCTGCTCCGAGCTTAGAGCGGTGACCCAATCGTATCTTGAGGCATCGACCGCCGCGCAGCATCAATTCATCTACGGCAGCGGTTGCGTTATCTACTTCCACGAACTCGATCCAGCCTTGTCTCGCATCTCCTGGAACTCAAAGGACGCGATTCAACACTTCCTGCACCTCTTGGAACGCGGCTCGGCGGACGAAGCAATGGAAGCCGCCGATCATCTTTTGCTGTGCATCCGAGAGAAGAGCCACTCACTTTTCCAGGCGAAGTCGATCTGTCTTGAGACCATGAACTCTGCGCTGCTTTACCTGCGTGAACGACGGGCGCCGAATAGCAGCCCTGCTGATGTTTCGGATCCAGATATTCTGTCATTCGCGAACTTTCATTCCATCGAACGACTGCTCCGTGCAACGGCTGATGTCTGCCATGCGGCTTGTCTCGCTGCCGGCCAGTCACCCCCAAGCCTCCCTAGCTCTACGATCGGCCGAATACGCGATTACATCGCCGAACATTACGAAAGCTATCACTTCAGTCTTCAGAGCGCAGCAGAGCAACTAGGATTATCGGCACCCTATGTCAGCCGCCTCTTCAAAGAAGAGACCGGAGAGACCGTTATGGAATACGTAAACCGCCTGCGTATCGAAAAGGCCAAAGAACTGCTGCGTACGACGGATCTGCCTGTGAAAGAAATCGTCGAACGGATCGGGTATAAGGACGTATCAAATTTCATTCGGAAGTTCAAGCACTCGGTCCGACTAACCCCCATCGAGTATCGAACCTATTGCCGTTCAAAGTCATGAATGGCTGATCGGACTGTCAGGCTTCGCTGACAAGTCCGGACAATACCAAATATTGCTCGCGGTAAATACGATCTACCTGCTCTAGTACCGCGTCCTTGCGCCAGGAAGGGAAGCTCTTTGACCTGTCCCTTGGCCAGCAGGCTGCCGGCCGGACTGGTGCTCATCGCCCCTTCGTAGAGAAAGGATGCGCCGCGTGTCGGGGGCGGGAAGAAGAGCTTCATGAGTGGCCGCACGTAGAAAGGCAATCCCGAGCTCTTGCCCTTGCGCAGGGTGTTGTTGGGGCCCGGATCGACACTCCGGAGGCGAATGCCGTACTCCTGCTCCAGCTGCGGCGCGACCGCCCGGCCCCACAGGGACATCGCCAGCTTGGCGGTCGCATAGGGCCCCGTGAGCTTCTTGAAGACTTTAGGACGTTCCAGCTCAGCCGGGTCAAACTGCTTCACAAAGTCAAACGCGTTGGAGGACGTATTGACGATGCGCTTCAGTTCACCCTGCCCCAGCAGCTCAGCCAGCTCCATCGTGATGATATAGGGCGCCACCGTCTGTACTTCATAGTGCAGCTCTCGACCCTGAGGCGAGAACAGCAGCTTCTCAAAGCTGCCGCCGGCATTGTTGAACAGCACATCGAGCTTAGCCTCCGTGGCCTTGATCTGCTCCAGCCCCTTGCGCAAGCTGCCGTAGTCCGAGACATCCGCCTTGTAGACCCGCAGCTGGCTGCGCTGCCTGCTCGCTTGCAGTTGCGGATCATCCGCCGGGAAGTCTGAGCGGATCAGTGCCGCCACCTGCCAGCCTTCCGAGAGCAATTTGCGTGTCAGCTCCAGTCCGATCCCGCTGCTTGCTCCGGTTACAAGTGCAACATAATTCGAGTTGTCTTTCTGCATGATCGTACCCTCCATTGTTGACAGATCGGGATCTCGCTCCCGCCGTTACGACCAGCTTATAACTTGGAGCCGACTCCAAGTCAAGCGCGATGATCACCTCTTGACTTGGAGCTGGCTCCAAGCTTTATACTAAGAATAAAATGAGACGAACTAGAAGGGTTACGGAGGAGGATCTGCTATGAGTAGGAGTGTCCACATGATGGAGAAAACGAGCACCGAACCAGCCTATACAATCAAAGAGGCGGCGCAGCAGTCGGGATTGCCTGCGGACACCATTCGTTACTACGAGAAAATCGGCCTGCTCCCGCGAGCTGACCGTAAGGAAAGCGGTCACCGGGCCTATCGCAAGGAGAGTATCGATACGATGAAGCTGATCGTCTGTCTGAAGAAAACGGGGATGCCGCTGGAGGAGATGAAGCCCTTCCTGGAAGCAGACCTGGGCCCTGACGCGGACTACCCGGAGCTCTACGAGCTGATGCTGGATCACCGCGAGCGCATCATGCAGCAGATCGCCTCCCTGCAGCAGGTCGTAGCTGTCATCGACGACAGGCTGGCGGCCGGGGTCGCGGGTCGTGGCGTGTGCTCGACAGCAGCGGTGCCGAAGCGGACCGTGGCTTTTGGCAGCCTGCCAGAGCCGGGCTCGTAGTCTTGACTCTGGCAACTCCGAAGCAATTATACAGCGCTCGGCAGTGTCACTCGCCAGTCCATGAGCTGGTGCAGCGGGGGATAAGGATCCAGAATGTGCGGACACCGGATACGTTAATGGGACGATTAACGGCTTCGGGAGCCCCTGGCGGACAGACGATCCGCTATTTGCCGCAGAACGCGCCTTAAAGGCTCTAAAGTTGGCGAATAACGGAACGACTGCGATTGTGCTAATATAGGCGCAACTGTGTCCGCGAACGAACCGAGCCTACTGCCCTACTGCCTCCGAACGTGTTAGGAGGGTTATGGACAAGTTTGCGATACACAGGGTGCTCCGACTTTACTGCCCCTTGCTCCACTCCTCCACTCGGCGGTAGCTCTCTTCCTCAGACAGATCTTCGACGCGAGTCATGATCGACCACCGAACACCGAACGGATCCAGAATACTGCAATAGCGGTCGCCCGAGACGAAATTGGCCAGCGGCTCTCGTACGGTCGCTCCCTGAGCCACGGCCAGTTCGAACGCCTCGTCCGCATCAGGCACGTAGATCGCCAAGGAGTAACAGGCATTGCCTTCCCCCGGCGGCGGCACCAGACCGTAGGATGGATTGGCGGCCCCGAGCTGCAAGAACCCGTCTCCAAAATCGATATCCGCATGGACGATCATCCGGCCATCTCCCTCGCCCATCTCTGTTACATTCTTAGCCTTGGCCTGGAATACCGTCTCGTAGAAGGCGATCGCTTCGCCCGGATTGCTAACGACGACGAACGGCGTCAGCGCCGTGTAGCCGTGCGGCTTTCCCTGCTCCGTGTGCTTGCCTGTGACACCTTTTGTATGCGTGTGACTATCCATCCTCATTCCCCTCCCAGAGTTATATTATATCGACTCCATTATAGAGATCTCGGCAGCATGCTGTATTGGAAAAAGGCGACACCCCGACAGTGATGCGCAGTGCGACTGAGCCGCTGCAAAAAGTGCGCTACTGCTCGCCGATCACCCCACCGCGACGCTGTAAGGGAAAAAAGGTTCGTTGCAGCACGCCGATCCCCCCGCCGCGACGCTGTAAGGGAAAAAAAGTGCGTTGCAGCACGCCGATCACCCCACCGCGACGCTGTAAGGGAAAAAAAGTGCGTTGCAGCACGCCGATCACCCCACCGCGACGCTGTAAGGGAAGAAAAGTGCGTTGCAGCACGCCGATCACCCCACCGCGACGCTGTAAGGGAAGAAAAGTGCGCTACTGCTCGCCGATCACCCCGCCGCGACGCTGTAAGGGAAAAAAAGTGCGTTGCAGCACGCCGATCGCCTCACCGCGACGCTGTAAGGGAAGAAAAGTGCGCTACTGCTCGCCGATTCCCCCGCCGCGACGCTGTAAGGGAAAAAAGGTTCGTTGCAGCAGGCGGCGAGGCGGGTGCGGACGCTGTAAGGGAAAAAAGGTTCGTTGCAGCGCGCAGCACACACGTGACCACGCTCCGGCAGCTGCCGGACCTGTTCCTTCCCGGAGACACGCCCGATCTTTCGCAACGCAAAAAAAGAACGTCCCAGGTCCATCAGACCCTGGGACGTCCCCGCATGCTCGCAAAACTTAACCCTGCTGCAGCTTCTTCAAAAACTGAACCGCCTTGGAGATATCCGCCTCCGGGCTGGTGCCGACCTCGCGCTCGATGGTCAGGTACCCTTTGTAGCCGATGTCCGTCAGCGCAGCCAGATAGGCCGGCCAATCGACGGAGCCTTCGCCGAGCGGCACCTCGCGGAATGCCTCGCCTTCCTCCACCATGGTCGCCATCGTCTCGTGGTTCATGCCGGAGTTCTTATCGTAGCCCAGCATACCATAGACGTCGCGCGGCTCGATCGGACGCAGCTGGACGCCGTCCTTGGCATGCGTATGGACGATGTAGTCGCGCAGGTTGTAGACGCCCTCGACCGGGTCGTCGCCCGTCACCATGACCATATTGGCCGGGTCGAAGTTGACCGACAGCCCGTTGGAGCTGAGCTGGTCGAGGAAATGCTTGAGATGGGCCGAGCGCTCCGGGCCGGTCTCGATCGCGAAGTAGGCGCCCATCGACGTCGCATAGCTGCTCAATTCGTCGCAAGCCTTGTGCATCGCTTCGTAGATCGCGCCATTCTCATCCTCAGGTACGATGCCGATGTGGGTCGTCACGACGTTGGTGCCGAGCTCCACAGCCAGATCGAGGATCCGCTTGGACTTCTCGACCTTCGCCGCATTGGCCGCGGCATCCTGGAAGCCGTGACCGCCGAGGTCACCGACCAGTGCCGAGATCTCGAGACCGAGCGAGCCGATGAAGTCCTTCCATTCCTTGCGCGCCGCTGTGTTCAGGTTGGCCGGGTCCATCTCTCCTTTGACCGCATAGATCTGGACGCCGTCCGCGCCGACCTCCTTGGACTTGATCAGGCCTTCCTTGACGCCAAGACGGAAACTATCGACGATAACACCAATCTTATGCTTATAGATTGCACTCATAGCGCATGCTCCTTCCGGGTAGTAGTGTGCGGTTGTCCATCCGCATGTCTATCGATCCTTGCCGCAAGCTGCGATGACTTTAGACGCTCTCCCAGATCGCCCGCGCATTGTCCAGGGCAATCTTCGTCGCGCGCTTGCACTCCTCCATGCCTTCGAACTCGATAGAGAGGTAGCCGTCATAGCCTGACTCCTTGACGATCCGCAGCACTTCGCGCATCGGGATATCCCCGTCGCCGACGATGGCGCCGCGCAGATAATTGCCGTGGCTGGTCTTGAACCAGCCTTCGCCCTTGTTATCCGCTGCCGGACGCAGGTAGAAGTCCTTGAGATGAACCATCGAGGCCAGCCCGATGTTCTTGGCCACGGCTGCGACTGGATTCTCGTCGGCACACATGAAGTTGCCGATGTCCAGCGTCGTCTTATAGTTCGGTCGGTTCACAGTATTGACCAGCGCCTGTACGCGGTCGCTGGCTTGTACGTAATAGCCGTGGTTCTCCACACTTGTCGTGATGCCTTTGGTTGCGGCGTAGTCCGCCACCTCAGCGCAGGCATTGGCGATCGTCGGCAGCTCCTCCAGGAAATGCGCGATCGAGATGTCCTGCGATGAAGCGACATCATGGCGCATCAGGGAGACACCCAGCGCGGCCGCGGCATCGACCTCACCCTTCAGGCGCTCGATCTCCTCCGTTACCTCCGCTGCTGACTTCCCGCTGAAGTTGCCGCCGACCGCGTAGTTGGAGATCTCCAGACCGCGCGCCGCTGCGCGCTCCCGGATCTGCTGCACGAGCTCAGGGTTATCTGCCAGTGTGTAGCCGAGCGGGACGATCTCCACATGCTCGCCGCCGATGTCCGCGATATAATCGATGACGTCCAGGACGCTCATCTCGCCGGTCTTGGTCGCGCCGAACAGGCTGTAGGTGCTGATACCCAGTTTCACAGCTGCACCTCCTTGCCGGTCTCCGCCGATTCGTAGATGGCGCGCAGGATGCGCATCAGCTCGACACCGTCCTCGACGGGGCTGATCGGCTCAGTGCCATTAGCGAGGCAAGTGACGAAATGGTCGATCTCCGCCTGGAAGGCCGCCTCGAATTGGAAGCCGCTATGGTCGGTCTGCGGCTGGATATTCAGGATCGTATCGTACTTCTCCGTAATGATCGATACCGCTGGTTCGATCTCGATGCCCGCTTTCTCGCCATACAATCGGATGGTTTGCTCGTTTTTGCCATGCAGCGTGAAGCTGACGTCGACCATCAGGGACGCGCCGTTCTCAAAACGGATGAGGGCGTTGGCCATGTCCTCGACGGTATTATGATCCGCATTCCAGTCGGCCGCTTTGTAGAACGACAGGTTTTTGACATTGGCGCGGTTGCCCAGCTTGTGATACGTGTTGCCGCTGACTGACTTGACGGCCGGACGTCCCATCAGGTACCAGCACAGATCGATCGCATGGACGCCGATATCGATCAGCGGTCCGCCGCCGGAGCGCTCCACATCGGAGAACCAGCCGCCGGGATTGCCCAGACGACGGATCAGCGATGCCTTGGCATAATAAAGCTCGCCGAATTCCCCGTTGTCCTGGAAGGTACGCAGCATTTGGACATTCGGGTCGTAGCGGCGCACGAAGCCGACTTGCAGCAGCTTGCCCGACGCGCGTACTTGCTTCTGCACCTCAAGCGCATCCTCTACGGAGCGGCAGAGCGGTTTTTCGACGAGCACATGCTTGCCTGCCTGGACGGCCGCGATGCTGATCTCCGCATGCGTGTCATTCCAGGTGCAGATGCTGACAGCGTCAATCTCCGGATCGGCCAGGAGCTGATGATAGTCGGTATAGACATGGGAAGCCCCATATTTCTCCGCTTTCTGGCGGGCGCGCTCCTCATTGAGATCGCAGATGGCGTAGATTACCGTCTCCGGATTGTTCTTATAAGCACCCATATGCATATCCGAGATGGACCCTGCACCGATGACTCCAATTTTGAATCGACTCATGACCAATAATCTCCTCCTGCTCGCATTAGACTATGCCTTTATCATATAATTAGGAGGTGAACGTCTCCATGACGTAGACTGCTGTACATTTGCACAATTGTGCTGTTCGAGGAGGCTATACGATGAAGAAGCCACTGGCTCTGCAGGAGCCGATGGACATGCCCGATCCCGACTTCCCCATCAAGGTCAATCTGTGCAAGGCCCATGGCTACGGCAGAGTGATGTTCCCCACGCACTGGCACAAACATCTGGAGATCCTGTTCATCCAAAGCGGCACGCTCGCGGTGGAGTGCAATTCGGACCGCCTGACGGCAAGCGAGGGCGAGCTGGTTATCCTTAACAGCCATGATCTCCATAACGGCTTCAGCCTATCCGAAGAATTGTCTTATTATGTGATGATTCTTGATCCTTCGCTGCTGCACAGCGCGTCCCTGGACGCCGTGGAGACCAAGTTTATCACGCCGATTACGCGCAACCATATCGTGTTTCATAATAAACTGCCTGCGGACGAGGAAATCAACAGCTGCATCTACTCGATTATCCAGGAGCTGCGGGAGCGGGAGCTCGGCTACGAGCTGTCCGTCAAATCCCATCTGTTCCGCATGATGACGCTGCTCTTGCGCAGGCATGTGTCTGCCCGTCTGCCTCGCAGCGATTACAAGCAGCGCCGCCATCACCTCGAACGGTTCCAGCCGGTGCTGGACTATATCGAAGCTCACTATGACCAGGAGCTGACTGTCGGTCAGCTTGCGGAGCATGCGGGACTGAGCCGGTTTCACTTCAGCCGGGTATTCAAGGAGCTCACCGACCGCACCGTCACGGAGTATATCAACGAGATCCGGCTCCGCCAGGCCGAGTATCTGCTGCACAACACCGGCATGACCGTCTCCGAGATCGCGCTGGACGTCGGCTTCCGCGACATCTACTACTTCAGCCGCACCTTCAAGAAGATCAAGCAGACCTCGCCGTCCGAAGCAAGAAAACGACTATTGAAGGGAGACACCGTCCATGATCCGGGTTGTGCTCGCTGAAGACCAGCCTCTGATGCAGATGGGGCTTAAGACGATTATCGACCTGGAAGCCGATATGGAAGTGGTCGGGACGGCCTGGAACGGAGAGGAAGCCCTGCAGCTCTGCCTGGAGCTGCAGCCGGATCTGATCCTGCTGGACATCCAGATGCCCGTCATGAACGGGATTGATTGCGCACGGCAGCTCAAACAAGCCCTTCCCGATAGCGTCGTGTTGATGCTGACTACTTACGCAGATGACGATATGATCATCGAGAGTCTGCTGAGTGGAGCAGTGGGCTATATGCTGAAGGATATGGCAGGGGACAAGCTGCTCGCCGCGATCCGCGATGCGGCACGCGGCGAGTACATGCTTCCTTCTGTGATCGCAGCCAAACTGGCACAGCGGCTGCACCGCATGGCCCAGTGGGCACCCCCATCCGAAACGATCTCGCGACTCAAGTCGTCAGGCATTGCGTTTACCGACCGGGAGCGCGAGATCATCCGGCTCATGCTGCAAGGCCGGACCAACCGGCAGATAGCTGAGATGCTGTATATGCAGGTAGGTACGGTCAAAAACTATGTTAGCAACATCTATGCAAAAATCGGCAGCAGCGACCGTTCGCAGGCGGTCCGTATTTTGCGGGAGTTGACTTCGCCCTGACGCTGCCCCTTTGCGAGCAGATCCGGCGTTCGCCAGATGGCAATTCAGCCGACGAGTCCATGCTTTTCATCCGCTTTACCAGCGATGCGACACGCAGGCTTTCGTCTTCAGCGCCAGCTCGGCCTTGGCGTTGGCTTTCATCAGGTCCGTTACCGACTTGCCCAGCTTATCCGCCCCCCCTTTGACGCCAATCTTTTTACTGTCGGCTATGTCGTAACCGATCGGCCCCAAGCCGATCTTGGCGATGGGATCCGCATCCAGGCAGCCGCCGCGGAAGCGATCCTTCAGCTTGACTCCCAGCGTAAGGGACGCCGGACCGAACGCGGCCTTGGCCGTCGCTTCGAGGGACAGACCGTCCTTGGACAGATCCTCAATCGGGTTCACTTCCAGCCCCCCTCCAATACCGAAGCCGATCTCTCCGCATGCCGATACGCCATCGTCGGTCATGCATACCTTGCCGCCGCCGCCGATCCCTTCGTAAGCGGTGAAGCCGACGCAGAACAGCCCGCACGGATCGCGGTATTCGACGGGATTGTTGTTCACATAAGCGTACAGGTTCGCCTGACCGCTCTCGAACAGGATGGGGTCCCTGGCGGTCCACCGGCCGGCTGCCGGATCGTAGTCTCTGGCGCCGAATCGGACGAGGCCCGTCTCCCGGTCCTCCAGACCGCCGGCGAAGCCGATCGGCAGCTCCAGTCCGGGGTTGGAATCGGAGAGCAGCACCCCGTAGCTGTCGTAGGCCAGCTCCTTGACCACTGTGCCGGAGGCGTCCAGCACCTGCTGTGGCGTGCCTACGCCGTCCGTAATTACATAATACCGGTTGCCGCCGCGTTCGAATCCGATCAGCAGTCCTTCCTCATTGTAGTAATACTGGGTTGCCGCGCCGTCGGCGGCGATGCTGGCCGTAACCGTCTGCAGCGCTCCCGGATGACCGTAGTAATACCGGATCGTCCCTTGTCCGCCTTCACGGGCCGTGCGTCGTCCGAGCGCATCATAGGTGTAGCTGTATGAGGTCTCGCCGATCGTCGCCTCGAGCAGCTCGCCCCTGGACCCGTAATGGAACTCGTCTGCGCCTCGATTCGTCAGGTAGCCGTCTGCGTCAAATACATACCCGACCTCCCCGACCCGGCTCAGCCGATCGTAGGCTTCATAAGCCAGCTCCGTTCTCCCTGCGCCGGTCATCTCGCGGGAGAGGCGGTTTTTGTTGCTGTCGTAGGTGTAGCTCTCCCGCCGCGTCTCCCCGTCGCGGCCGGTATGCGCAGCCTCGAGCAGTTGGCCGTCCTGGTCGTAGACATACGTATCGACCGTTATGCCTTGCGGCGTCGACACCGTCCGTTTCGTCAGCACGCCCTTCAGATCATGCTCGTGCGCGGCCCTGTACACCACTTGTTCTGCTACTGTGTAGATCAGCTCCCGGACACGCCCTTGCTCTGTGTAGCTCACCTCGGTCTTCAGCGTGCCGTCCTGAATCGTATCGATCCGTCCCTCCGGTCCTGTGCGCGTATAGCGGAAGGGGCCTGACTGGATGAGCGCGTTGTCCCTGTCCCAGCGGTAAGGCGTATCGAACCGGTACGTCCGGGGCGCACCTCCATCGGCTGCCGTCAGCACGGAAGCGATGCCCGTCAGGCGGGACAACGCATCGTACGTATAGCTGAACTGACCTTCCGCCTTCCCTGCCCATCGCATCTCCTTGACATCAGATCCGTCGTAGCTGTACTCGATGCGCTGCAGCGCATCGCCCCCGCTGTCCATCGTCTGGATCGAACCGACACGGTCCGTAGCGTCGGTATAGGTAAAGCTGCGCATCAGATCCTCGTCATGGAGGCCGGTAAGCCGTTTATCTCCCGACTCTTCACGGACATAGGTCACCGACCGGCCGCTGGCCAGCGTGGAGCGGTTCAGCATGCCGCCGCTGCCGTGCTCGAGGGTGGTCCATGGCGCCTCTCCGCTGGCCCCGAAACCAGTGAACTGCCCCAGGATCCCGTATTGCTGGCTGTAGCTCGTGCCGTCCGGCATGGTCAATCCCGTGAAATTGCCGCTGCCGTCATAGGTTTTGCCGTATTGCCTGCCGCCCGGCGTCTGGGTCGACACGAGCCGGTCGGCGGCATCGTAGCTGTACTGCTTCGACGCACCCGAGGCGTCGGTGACGGAAGCGACCCGGCCCCGGTCGTCATACGTATACGCGATGAATTGGCTGCCTTTGGTCTGCCTGGTCAGCCGGCCGCGTTCGTCATACTGCATCTCCAGCGGCGGCATGCCGGATCCCGGGCGTTCCTCCCGCACGACCCGATCCTTGTCATCCAGATAAGTATGGACGACATCGCCTTCGGCGGATGTTTCGGTAAACCGCTTCTCAGCCGCCTCGTAGACGACTGTCGATGGCGCCTGATTGATCCGGTTCGTATACGTGATCTTCGCCAAAGCGCCTCCGGCATCCAGCTCGATCGCTCTGGCCTCGTTATACACCGTCGTCCGGCCCTCCGGCGATTGCACCCGCAGCTCCCGCAGCACGGGCACCTCCATTCCCCAGCGGGGATCGGGCCAGAACTGCTTCGTGATGACCGTACCCTCGGGCAGCTCGATCCGCTCGCTGTCCCTGGTCTTGGTCGCCGTCGTCCGCGCGCCGCCCGGGTCGGTCGTGATTCGCTGGCTTCCGGTTGCAGTGACACGTGTAACGTAGGACGTTGTACGGCCTTCCGTATCCGTGTAATCGACCTTCAGGCCGTCCGCAAGCTGAGTCCGGGCGAGCCGCTTCACGCCGCCTGCCGGATTCGTCGCTTCGACGAGCAGACCCGAATCGTCGTATACGTATTCGCTGGTCTGTCCTTCGGGCTCGGTCAGCCGAGTCAACAAACCGCCCGCAGCATAGCTCATCGTATAAGCCTCGCCCAACTCGTTGGCCGCGGCGGTCAGCTGGCCGTCCGCATCGACGGTCAGCGTCGTCCGCTGGCCGCCCGGCGCGACGATGGCCTGCGGGATGCCCTCGGCGCTGCGCTCGATGCGGAGCAGATTGCCGTCGCTGTCCTCGATGCCCGTCAGACGTCCTGCCTCGTCATAGCGCATATGAAGATAGGCATTGCCGGTCAAGGCATGGACGGTCGCTGCGTGCAGACCCGACTCCGGATCCAGCTCGATCTGCCGCAGGCCGTCATCGACGGTAAACCGCGGCGGCTGCTCACCGTCCGAAATCTGAAAATACTGGTTGTTGCTGATCGTACTCTTGGTCGCACTGTAGATACGATCTCCATCGGAAGTAATCCCCCACAACCCCATGCTCGTGTACGCGCCGCCGCTCAATGGCTCCGGCAGCTCCAGCTTCTCGATCATGCCGTCCGCAAGCACGCGGTAGGTATGATTGTCATTTTGATTCCACCGCTGAAAGTAGAGCCGATCATGCCGGTCCAGATGAAAATGCAGGGCACGGAATGACGCGCCTGCGGCCGGGACGCCATCCGCGATCGCGTGTGTCGGAGCGCTCATGCTGCCCGCCACGACGGACAATGAGCCGTCCTGGCTGACCTTGCGTATCCGCGTATGGAGCTGCCCCGATGTTATCGTACTGTCCAGGATGTAGAGTTCGCCAGTCCGGCTGACGACTATGTGCTCGACGCCTCCGATGCCGTCCTTGTCGGCCTGACCTTCCGTGCCACCGACTACCTGCGGGTTGTTCATGACATGGATCCGGCCATCCGGCGTCAATTTGTACAGCGTATGTTGAGCGAACAAATTGGGGTGATTGGTACGGACTCTCGGATAGGACAGGAAATAAAGCGATCCATCCGGGCTCGGAGCCATCTGCGACACGTCCGCGAGATTTTGCTCCAGCGCCATGGCTCCATCCGTCAATGGCTCCGTCCTTGAACCGGCTAGCGTCGTACCTGCGATGCGCATGAACTGGCGATCGGCAGGTCGCTTGCGCATGATCATTAGACGGCCCGTCAAATAAGTACAGATTGCCGTCTCCATCCGCTGCAGGCGCGGTAATGGACGATCCGTTGTCGTATTCGGCGACCTTGGTCAACGTGCCGTCGGACAACCGCTTGACAAACATGCGGTAGGTGTTGCGGGCACCGATATAATATCGGCCCCGGTCCGCACCTTCTCCCATATCGAAATATTCGATGCGGAAATTCGGATCGATGATGACGCTGTCCGGATTGACCGGATTGCCTCGCAGACTGATCTCCTTGTACTCCGCTGATTTTTTCCCTTGTTTGGTGCCGTCGCCCATGTAAGCCGACTCGGCCAGCTGGTCGAAAACGGTATGCGGGTCCAGGCTCCAGCCGGCGATGCCGCTCTCCCTGTACGGATTGGCAGGAGACTCCAGCATGCCGCGCCATATCCGGGTCGAGGTAACTGTGTTGTTACTCCGGCCGATCGTCGTCCCGCTGCCTAAACGCCCGAAGCTTTGGACGAATTCGTCGCTGCTCTCGTAGTACTCCAGCCTGTATTCATAGGCTACGGTTACAGTGTACGGCTGACTTCCGGTTATCATGCGGCCGTATGCGTCTTTACCATCCCAGTCGAAGTTGTAGGTTGTAGCGGGAACAGGCGGAAACGACACCTCCGTCTCCTTGCCCGCGATCGCTACCTTGACGCTCATCCCGATCAGCGAGGCTGGAATATCCCCTTCACTGACAGGGATCTCCAGTCGGGAACGTTCCTTGTAGCCCGGCGTCCGGTTGCTGCGGTAATTGAGCGTATACGGCGTACCAACAAGGGGGATACGCTGCCCCAGACTCTGATCCTGACAGCCGATGATGGAGCCCGGCTGCTCGCAAGGATCTGTCTCTTCCAGCGGCTTCCTCGGATTGGGACGCTTGTCGGGCGGCTGCCGCATATCCCGCGGGGGTCCAAAGGGCCAGTTGTGATCCCACGGTGTAAAATGCGGGATCGGCACGCGCCACAGACTGACGCCGGTCTCATACAGCTCTGCAAGCGCCCGCCGCTCTTCCTCGTCCATGCCGATGGATGCCAGTGCTGCCGCGCTGTCGGCGGCGCCGTCTCCGTCGATATCGATCAGAGCCGTGCCGTCCTCCAGTCCAACTATGCTCAAGACGACCCCGTTATCGGCGGGGACCCACTGGCCCAGTTGACGATCATAATAGCCATTGGGTACGATCCCGCCTACAGGAAAGTCCAGATAATTGTCTACATAGTGATACACAGGCTGATTAAAGGTCACTTCGACCGCTCCGGCCTCGATCGCCTCGTCCGCAGACAGCTCAACGGCGTACGTGTAACCTACTAAGGCCGGCAGCTCGCCCGGCATCGCCGACGGTCCGCGGTCGCCAACCGTATACTCCGTCGAACGGAAGTTCATACCGGGCAGCGGTACCTCCGTCCCGTCTGCGAGCTTCATCACCGCAGACGTGCCCTTCGGAAAGACAACCGTGGATTGCCGGGTTCCCCGCTCATCCGTGACCGGACTGCCCTGCGCAACCTGAAGCTCTTCCGTCTCCTGCAATTCAATCGCCGTCACCTTGCTGTCATAGGGTGTAAGCACCACTTCCGGCACGACGATATAGTCCAGCGGCTGCGTATTAACCTGTCGATAAATGGGCATGTAACCCTGCTTCTCATAACTTACCTTCATCAAAGCACCGCCGTTGACGACCATATCGAACCTGCCGTCGGAGCGAGTCTGCGTCTGTCCCCAACGCTGTTCGTTCACCACCGATACCGTCACGCCCGCGATCGGCTCGCCCCCGGGATCCGTCACCCTGCCCCGCAGCACCGCTGCGCTGTCCTCTGCGATGGCGCCACTCGCGACGCCGGTCTGGATCGGGTCATCCCCTTGGTAGAGAAAGTCTACCGTTGCATGAAAGGGCGGCTTGCCGCTCGCAGGCATCTGAGTGGCCACACGGGAAGGGTCGTCCGGCGGCACATGGCCGGCAGGATCCGCCTCCGGCACCGCACGGACCCGATTGGAGCGGGACGACTCATTGCCGCTCGCATCCACGGCTGTCAGCTCAAATACATACGCCGTGCCGTTAGAGAGGCCCTGAGCCGTATAAGCAGACGACAAGCCGATCCGGTCGTCCTCATGCCAGCTGGCTCCGTCATCTTCAGACCGGTACAGCCGATAGCCGGCCAAGTCGCTCTCGCTGCCCGGCGTCCAACTCAGCCTCACGGCCCCGTCCAGCGCCTGAGCAGTCAAGCCCGCCGGCGCTGCTGGCGGAGTGACATCCTGGCTCGACCCGCCGCCTGTCATGCCGCCTCCAGCCACAGCCGGCCGCTGGCCGTTAACCAGCAGCGTCCCTATCTGGAGCCGTTGCCCGGCCTTAGGCGCCTGGAACGTCTCTTGCACTTGCGCCTGGCTGCAGCCGCAAGCCTCGGCATCTCCGCCATCGAGCAGCGCCACGGCAGCCAGGCTGCGTTCCCCCTGCAGCGCCTGCTCCGGCTTGCCGGTGCGCGCCACTTGCTCCCTTATCTCCGCATCGTGTATCAGGCTCAACTGATAGACCTGCTCCGGCTCCACATACGCTGTGAAGGTCCCGTCCAGCTCGGCAACAGCATAAAAGACAGGCTCTGCCATGAAGGCGGCTATCATGCCCGGTGCGGCGCGGCCGTCGGCTTGCTTCACCGCGCCTGCCAATATCGCGGCCGGCTTGGAAGCCAGCTCTACTATTGGGCTTTCCTTGGTAAGCGACGCTTTGCGATAGGCAATCTCACCGGCACCCGTGACATAGACATCGTACGTCCCCCAAGGAATCGCCGGCTCGAACCTCCCGGCGCCATCCGTTACGCCGCGCAGCAGGTAGCCCCGCTTGCCAGGCGCATGGAGCGCTACCTCAGCCTTCGCCAGCAGCGCGCCGTCGGCCCCGCGGACGATAATCGCCGGGCGGGGCTCCGGCGAAGTCGGCTGAAGCCGCTGCCAAGCACGATAGACGATAACCGCGGCTTCG
Organism: Paenibacillus jepli; assembly: GCF_047238105.1. Lineage (NCBI taxonomy): Bacteria > Bacillati > Bacillota > Bacilli > Caryophanales > Paenibacillaceae > Paenibacillus > Paenibacillus jepli. The sequence goes on along the minus strand of NZ_JBDFMD010000001.1, from coordinate 3,715,060 downwards.
GCTCTCGTCAACCGCCCGGTTCCCCGGAACGTCCCGTCCTCATAGCCCGTCAGCACACCGGCGGCAGCCAGCGCGGTCACTGCGGCGACGGCCCACGAGGGGATCGCTCCGCTGTCCCGGAAGGCGGCTCTCCGGTCTGGTTCCGGCTGCAGCAGGCGCTCCAGCATCACAGCCGCTTCCTGTCTGTTCACTGCCGCCAGCGGCCGGAACAATCCGTCAGGCCCGCCTGCAATCAGTCCCAGCCGTGAGGCCTTGGCGATCTCGGCAGCAAACCATTGACCGGACACATCCAGGAACGCAGCGGCTTCTTGCGCCGGCTGCCGCCCAGCGGCCTCGGCCAGTCGGCTCAGAAGCGCAGCCAGCTCGGCGCGGGTCAGCGTCTGATGCGGCCGGAATGTCCCGTCCTCGTAGCCCTTGAATATGTCTGCTTGCGCCAGCTCAGCTGCAGCCTCCTGCGCCCACTGAGGCACCTCGTCCTGCCACGTCGCGCCCCCTGCGGCAGCCAGCACCGCTCCTCCAGACGGGAATACCGTATGGAACAGCAGCATGAAGGCTATGAACGCGACTACTTGTTTTTTGTACCAACGACGCACAACTCGTCATCCTCTCCGCTTGTCATATGTTTCCATTGCTATTACTAGCATAGCGAAACATAGTCATGGAGATCGTCATCACTTTGGGATGACTCGGTCATGCGACTCAAGGCCCAGGGACAGCAGCAGCCGCTTATAGCGAATCTGGCTGTGCGGGCTGGTGCCGATAGATGCTGAGTTCGACCCGCCCGCCATGGACCTCGACTCCCTCAGCTTCCAGCGCCAGCTCCTGGCTCATCCGTCCATCGGGATCGGAGAGGGCGATCTCACCGAGCCGGTTGACGACCCGGTGCCACGGCAGACGCTGGGCCTCGCTCATGCTGTGCAGGATCCGCACGACCTGCCTGGCCGCTCTGGGCTGGCCCGCGGCGCCGGCAATCTGCCCGTAGGTCATCACTTTTCCGGGAGGGATGGAGCGGATGATTTCGACTACCTTCATTGTAAAGGGCTGCATCTGATCAGTCTCCTCGTTCAACATTCGTTTCTCTGGGAACACTATATCATGTCATGGACGGCTCAAAATCGGCCTTCGTCAAAAAATGAGGATTTTTTCATCTTTCGACGACATCTTTTATGAAAAAGAATATTAACCTTTCGTAAACTCATCTATAATAGGAAGGTATGAAAAAACATTCTTTTCGCAAACAGGAGGAGAGCAAGTGGATTGGCAGGATGTAGCTTTTAAATTTATCGGTGGATTGGGAATCTTCTTGTTCGGGATCAAATACATGTCGGACGGGCTCCAGAAATCCGCTGGCGACAAAATGCGGGGGCTCTTGGCGAAGTATACGTCCAACCCTTTCTTGGGTGTGCTGTTCGGGATCGTCGTCACCATCCTCATCCAGACATCGACGGGGACAACCGTGATGGCGATCGGTCTCATCAACGCCGGTCTGATGACGCTTAGGCAATCGATTGGCGTGCTGATGGGGGCCAACATCGGCACGACGATGACGGCCTTTATCGTGGGCATCAAGATCGAGTCCTACGCGCTGCCCATCATCGGGGCGGGGGCCTTTTTGCTCTTCTTCATCCGCAATCAAAAGGTCAATTATCTGGGTCAAGTCGTCATGGGCTTCGGCATGCTGTTCCTTGGATTGTCTACGATGGGCAGCGGGCTCAAGCCGCTATCCAAGCTTCCGGAGTTCTCCGGATTCATCGTCGATATGTCGCAATACCCTATCCTGGGCATGATTGCCGGCACCCTGTTTACTATTATTGTTCAGAGTTCCAGTGCAGCGATCGGGATCCTGCAAACATTGGCCGACGAAGGTATGATCAGCTTCCGCCATTCCCTACCCGTCCTGTTCGGGGACAATCTCGGTACGACGATAACGGCCGTGCTCGCCTCCATCGGTGCGACGGTAGCTGCCAGACGCGCTGCATTGGTTCATGTGGTTTTCAACGTATTTGGCGTGATCATCTTCATGTTTGCTCTTCCTCTCGTGTACAATTTTGTGATGTGGATTGCCGAAGATGTCAATGTGCGGATGCAGATTGCATACGCCCACGGGCTCTTCAATAGCGTGAACACGCTGATCTTCTTGCCGCTGGTGCCTTTCCTTGCATGGATTGTGACGAAGCTGGTGCCCAATAATAAGTCGGAGCTGGAGTTCGCGCCCAAGTTCCTGGATAACCGCCTGCTCGCTACGCCGTCTATGGCCATGGGACAAGCACAGCATGAGATCCTGCGGATGGGCAAGTTCGCGCAGGAAGCACTTCAGGATGCAGCCGAGTATTTCTTCCGCAAGGATATTAAAATGGCGGGTAAAGCGCTGCAGAAGGAGCAGCTGGTCAATGAGCTGGAGCGCAAAATCACCGATTATATGGTGCAGATCCATCAGAAAGGCTTGCCGGAGACCGAGTCCGAGCGGGCAACCGGCCTCATGCACACGGTAAACGATATCGAGAGGATCAGCGATCATGCCGAGAATATCGTCGAGCTGACCCAGTTCTGCACCGAGAACAAAGTCGACATCTCCGAAGATGCGGAGCAGGAGCTCCGGCAGATGCTGGAGCTGGCAGATCAGACAGTCGGCAAGGCGATCTATGCGCTGGAGCATGACGACAAGCAGGTAGCCGATGAAGTGTTGGCCTGCGAAGCGGAGCTGGACCGGATGGAACGGGACTTCCGGGCCGCTCACATCCAGCGCTTGAATCAAAATCTGTGTTCCGGCAATTCCGGCGCCATCTTCCTGGATATCATCAGCAATCTGGAGCGGGTCGGCGACCATAGCAAAAACATTGCCGAGCATGTCCTCAAAATGGACTAATCGCAGGCGAAATGCAGCTATGTCGGTACCGGATGTGTATAATTGCACAAAATCGGGTAAAGATGGATACGTCCTTAATTACATGTGAGGAGGTTCCATCATGAAAAAAACCATTCAGCAATTGCAGGATAATATAAATGATATCAAGCAAACGACCGATGCGATCAAAGGCGATATCCAGAACACCATCGAGCAAGCCAAGGAATCAGCGGAATATGTCAAAGAAACGCTGGGCGAGCTCAAGGATACGAAACAACATCTAAGCAGCTCGCTGCAGGAAGCAAAAACAAATATGAATGAGATGAGGCACGAGACCAAAGAAAATCTGAACGAGCTCCGCCAGTCCTTCGAGACCGACGGGCCGGCAGATGCCGACGCGCGGGCCGAGCGGTTCGAGATGACGAAGGAAGGCAACGGCTTCGTCATCCACGGCCGGGACGGCCTGGTAGGCGAGATCACGTACACGCCGGTAGACGAGCATACCTGGGCAGCCGATCACACCTACGTGATGCCGCAATATCGCGGCCGCGATATCGCCCAGCGCCTGCTCCAGCGCGTGGTGACTGCCGCGCGCATGGAGAACAAGAAGATTATCCCGGCCTGCTCCTATGTCCAGGTCCAGTTCCAGCGCAATGCGGAGTACGCTGACGTCTGGAAAAAATAGCTTGCTGCATGTCTGCGCATCGACCTGAGCATCCTTTTCAGAGAGGATGCTCTCTCTTCATTATATCTTGACTGCTCAGTCAAGAAATGATATTGTTGCTCCATGGGCAGACAAAGAGAATTCGATGTGAAGCAGACGCTTCACCAATGTATGGATGTATTCTGGGAAAAGGGCTATCAGGCGACTTGCTTTGACGACCTTACAGAGACGACCGGCGTCAAGAAACAGAGCCTATACGGCGCTTTCGACAACAAAAGAGCCTTGTTCCTCAAGGCGCTCGCCTTGTACCGCGACCAGAGCTGCTCGCGGCTGGAAGAGCTGGCCCTGCAGCAGGATGCTGATCCGCTGCACCAGCTGGGAGCCGTCCGCGATCTTGTCTTGGGCAGCGGCGACGACTCGTGCAAGGGCTGTCTCATGATCAATACGGCACTTGAGTTCGGCAACAAGGATGCCGAGGTGCTGCATGAAGTCGAGATTATGTTCGCGGAGACCGAGCGCAGCCTGGAGACGATCATCCGGCGCGGACAGGAGCACCAGCGGATAACTCGTCATCACACGGCACAGGCCTTGGCCGCTCACCTGACCAACGTCCTGCGGGGCGCCCAGGTCATGAAGAAGACAGGCGCGCCGCAGCACCAGATCAGTGCGATACTGACTACGGCCTTTGCACTGCTCGCGCCCTAATTTTTTTTGCTTTATTTTTGACTACATAGTCAAGAAAAATTACAATTCTGGAGGTTTATATGTCTATTACAGCATCCGTTCAACCGTTGTTTACGCCTTTCACTGCAGGTCCGCTTCACCTGCCCAACCGCATCGTCATGGCGCCGATGACCCGGGCCTTCTCCCCCGAAGGCATCCCCGGTTCAAATGTAGCAGACTACTACCGGCGCCGGGCAGAGAACGGTGTAGGCTTGATCGTCACGGAAGGAACGGTCATCGACCATCCCGAAGCCTCCAACCAACCGGGAGTGCCCCACTTCTATGGCGAGGCTGCCTTGGCCGGCTGGGCCCGAGTGGTCGACGGGGTGCATGCCGCGGGCGGCAAGATCGTCCCGCAGATCTGGCATATGGGCACGCATGGCGACGTCAACCACTTCACGGAGGAGGAGATCGCCGGGATTATCCGCAAGTTTGCCGAGTCGGCTGCTGCCGCCAAGCGGCTGGGCTTTGACGGCATCGAGCTGCACGGCGCGCACGGCTATCTGATCGATCAGTTTCTGTGGGAGCAGACCAACCAGCGTACGGACCAATATGGCGGCAGCATGCTGGCCCGCACCCGGTTCGCCGCCGAGGTCGTCGCTGCCTGCCGCGAGGCGGTAGGACCGGAGTATCCGATCATCCTGCGCTTGTCCCAGTGGAAGTCGAGCGATTATACCGCCAAGCTGGCCGAGACGCCTGAGCTGCTGGCGCAATTTCTGGCGCCGCTGACCGCAGCCGGTGTCGATATCTTCCACTGCTCGACCCGCCGCTTCTGGGAGCCGGAGTTCGAAGGGTCGCAGCTTAACTTCGCCGGATGGGTCAAGAAGCTGTCGGGCAAACCGACGATCACGGTCGGCTCGGTCGGTCTGAACAGCGACTTCACCCGCCTCTTCGCGGAGGGTCAGGGCGCGGCCCATGAAGGCATCGACCGTCTGCTGGCGCGTCTGGAGCAAGGCGAGTTCGATCTCGTCGCTGTCGGACGTGCGCTGCTCCAGGATCCGGCTTGGGCAGCCAAGATTCGTGAAGGACGCACGGATGAGCTGAGCTCTTTTGGACCCGAGGCGCTGCAGACGCTGCATTGACTGGCTGCCGGTTTGCTGTGGACCGGCTGGTACCCGCTGCTCACTCTCGGCAGTGCCGCCAAGCGAAGGCGCAGGCGGCGCGTCGGCTAGGTTAATCCCACCAGATTTACCGCACGCGCAAAGAGCGCCCCGACTTGTTGGGGGCGCTCTTCTTGTTTGCGCTTTAGAAGCACGCGTACGAGGCGTTATCTCGGGCGGTCCCGCCAGCAGCAGTGCCGCACCGCTGTCAATTCGCCGCTTTGCGGGCAAACTGCGGGAACGCGGCCACAGCCAGTACGAGTCCCAGCGCCCCGCAGCCGAGCAGGATCACGATATTGAACCAGATGTCGCCGACGCCCCCGCCACGGAGCATAACCTCCTGCATGCCCTGCTGCGCCCAATACTGCGGCGTAAATTGCCCGAGCGTCTGCACGAAGCCGGGCAGCATCTCGAAGGGGAACCATAGTCCGCCGAGAACGGCGCCGCCCAGCGCAATCACCTGCACGAGTCCCAGGCCCATATTCTCGCTCCGTACCAGCATCGACAGCAGCAGCCCGAGTCCGGTGACGCAGATCGAGAGGCCCAGGACGATGACGGCTATTGCAGGCAGGCTGCCCAGTTCCAATCCATAGACGATCCGGCCAAAGCCCAGCAGCACGGCAGACTGGATGAAGACGATCAGGATATGCGGGATCCACATTCCCGTCAAATAATGGTGCGGCTTCATCGGCGTGCCCTGAAGCCTGGAGAGCATGCCGGAGCTCCGGTCCTTCAGGAAGCGGGTGATCATCGAGATCATCCCGAAGAAGACGAACATCACGGTATAGCCAGGCACGATCTGCGCCATCGGATCGCCTTGCGCAGCCTCTTCGCGAATATCGCTGACGACGACCGGCGCGGCCAGGATGCTCTCGACCGCATCGGCCGGAGCATACTCGGTCATGATCGCCCTCAGCTTCTCTTCCTGATACCGCCCCGCGACACCTTCCAGGACGCCTATCACCGGTCCGACCGCGGCATCCTGGGTAGCATCGCGGTGCAGCTCGACCTCGGCTTGCTCGCCGCTCTCCATGCGCGCTCCGAACCCCTCCGGGATGACGAGCAGCATCGTCCGGCTGCCTTCACTGATCTGTGCCAGCTGCTCCTGCTGCGTCAGCCCGGTATCCTGCTCCAGCTCGAAGCCGTCGATCTCTGCCAGGATACCGATGAATTGACGCGATTGCTCGGACTCGTCCGCGTCATAGTAAGGTACGGTATACGTAGTCGTGCCTGCACTGCCGAAGATGGAGCCGAAGATGACGATGAAGACGATCGGCAGGATGAACAGCCAGAAGATCACAGATTTGTCTTTGAGCTGCAGTAAAATCTCTTTATTCAAGATGGTGGTTATCATCATCTCGCCTCCTCGTTATCCGTCTCGCAGCTGCGTGCCGGTCAGCTTCAGGAAGACACTCTCCAGCGACGGATGCAGCAGCTCCAGCGCGCGGACACGCCTGCCTTCCCCGCCAAGCCGGGCAGCGAGCTGCTCCATTACCGCCACCGGTTCTTCGCTCTGCAGCACCCAGCCCCGCCCCTTGGCGGCGACCTCGCTGGCACCGGCCACCTCAGGCGCCAGCTCCAGACCCTCTGCCTCGACATAGACTGCGCGGGTCGCGTGCCGATCCAGCAGACCATGCAGGCTGTCCTGGGCGATCACCCGGCCATGGTCGATGATGGCGACATCGTCGCACAGCGCTTCGACCTCCTCCATGTAATGGGTGGAGTAGATGATCGTCGTGCCGCGGCTGCGCAATGCCTTGATCATCTCGAAGATCAGATGGCGCGATTGCGGGTCGATCCCTACAGTGGGTTCGTCCAGGATGACCAGCTTGGGCTGATGGAGCAGAGCCCCCAATAGATTGACCCGGCGCTTCATCCCGCCCGAGTAGCTGCCCACCCGATCCTTGGCACGCTCGGAGAGTCCTACCTGCGACAGACCGTCGTTCAGCCGCTGCTGCAGCGCTGCGCCCCGGACCCCGTGCATCTGGCCGAGAAACTTGAGGTTCTGCATGGCGCTGAGCTCATCATGCAGCGTGATCTCTTGCGGGACATAGCCGACCTGACGACGGATCGTCTCGATCTGCTTGCGGTTCTGCATGCCCAGCACCCGGATGCTGCCGTGATCCGGCTGCAGGATGCCGGTGATCAGCTTCATCATCGTCGATTTGCCGGCGCCATTGGGGCCCAGCAAGCCGAAGCATGTTCCCTCTCTGACCTGCAGGCTCGCCTCTTGCAGTGCTTGGGTCTGTCCGTAGGTTTTGACGACTTGCTCGACTTCCAGCACACACGACATGTCCTCATCTCCTTTACTTTCGATTCATCGTATGATTCAGCTCCTCAGCTTGCTTGCGATAGTACCAGCTGATGGCGAACCAGGATATCGTGTAATTGACAATATAGATACCAAGACCGATCAGCAGCGGCAGCGGCCGGAGCGGGATCCATTGGGCCCATAGATTGACTGCGAAGAACACCGTCAGCGTCAGGCCGAAATGCGTCGCCAGCTGCCGGAGTGGACTCCAGCGCTCATATTCGAATAGGAAAGAAGAAAGACCAAACGTAATGCCGAGCAGCATATTGCATGTCACATGCACCCAGAGCTCTTGGATAGCGGGGCTCTTCCCTTGAATCAGCAAAGTGGTAAGAGCAATAAACGTGACAATGGACGAAACGCCGAACCCGCCAATGATGCGGAACAATACGTTATGCATCGCCTCTGCCACCTCCTCCAAGAATCAGCCGCTGCTTCAGCTCGTTCACGTACCCCCGGGAGACGTATTCCTTGCTGCCGGATTTGAAATGGACGCAAAGGTTGCCGTTGAAGACAAGCTCGAAGCGGTCGATCTGATCCAGATTGCCGATGACCGACTTGGAGAACCGCTGAAACCGGCTCTCCTGCAGCAGCTCTTCCACTTCATACAGCTTCATCTTCAGCTCGATCTGCTGCTGCTGCCGAACCGCAAACACTTTGCGCTTCTCTGCGAACACATAATCGATCTCGGCCGGATCGAGGAGGATCGACCGTTCATCCTTGGTACCTACCAGCCGCTGGGGCTCGGCAGCTTGGAGCCGCTTCATCAGCGCGGCCAGCTCATCCGTCCATACCTTGGCCTGGATGATAATCGTCGGCTCCTCATGTTCATCGCTAATATCGATTTTGATCTTCAACGGGATCCACTCCCTCTGATATAGAGTGTACCTGCTCTGCGCTCACCTGACGCGGATGGCGGGATGACCTGCAGGTGTCGATGCACAAGCCGTAGAAAACGCGTCCTGTCCTGCACGTTCAAAAACCCTTCGGCCGCTGATAGGGCCAAAGGGTATGCGCGGATCTACGCCAGCAGTCTCTCCAAAATGTCATCCAGGGCGATGGCCTGCTCACGCATAATACCGATGCCGCGGTCACGGCAATAATCGATCGCCTCGCGCCGGCTCCGGGTCATGACCCAGGGCAGCGGCTCGCTGCCCCACTGGACGGCACCCGGGATATCCGCGGTAACTGATGCGTGCTGCTGATCCAGCCACAGGCGCGACCATGCAGCGGCGAGACCGTCCTTCTCGAAGGGACCTTCCAACCGGCCGTTCCGCAGCAGCAGGATATAATCGGCGAACTGCCGGATATCCTCGATCGCATGCGTCGCTAGGAGCAAGGTTTTCTCCTGGGCTTCGGCGTCCTCTGCCAGCATCCGCTTCAAGTGGCCGCGCCCGGCGATATCCAGTCCGTTGGTCGGTTCATCGAGAAGCAGCAGCGGGGTGCCGGCGCTCAGTGCAAGCGTTAGAGCAGCCTTCTTGCGGTCGCCTTGCGAGAGCTTGCCGTACCGCATGGATAGCGGCACCTGGAAGGCGGCAGCCCGTCGGGCAAAATCCTGATCGTCCCAGCCAGGGTACCAGCGGCCGATCATCTTGGCCATATCCTCCAGTGTGAAAGGCTCGCAGCCAATGAGCGGCTCCGGGGCATAAGCGATCTGTGCTTTGATAGCCGCGTCGTCTCCCACATAAGGAGCGCCGAAGATCTCCAGCTCGCCGCCGAGCGGCTTGGCCAGGTTCAAACAGATGTTCATCAATGTCGTCTTGCCCGACCCATTGGGACCGACCAGCGCGTAGGCGAGTCCCGGCTCCAGCACGAGATTGACCGGTCCGATGCGAAATGTCTCTCGCTCTGCGACGAGCTCATGCATACGCAGAGGAATCGCTGATGTCATGACTGATCTCCCCTCTCCTGCTTGCGGTCCATCATTACCGACTCAAAAACTTCCCTTGTCCGTTCATCCCCGTTTCCCAGCCGACGACTCATCTCGATCGCCGCACGGAACGCCTGCTCCAGACCATCCTCCGCTACCTGCCGTTTCTCCTCCGCCTGCACCTCCGCTACAAAAGTGCCCTTTCCCTGCGCCGACTGGATCAGCTTGCGCTGCTCCAGGTTCTGATAGGCCCGACTGACGGTAATCACGCTGCAAGATAACTCGCCAGCCAATGCCCGTATAGAGGGCAAGGGGGTTCCCGCCTTCAGATGGCCGCTGACGATAAAAGCCGCCAGTTGCTGCTCGATCTGGTGATAGATGGGCTCCCGGCTGTACTCCGAGAGCTGGATCGGCAACGGAGCTTCCTTAGCACTCATATCACGCCAACCCCTTCCGGGTCAGGCGTCGAGCAAGCAATCTCTGGATCAGCAGCACGTTGCCAGCCCCGATCGCGAGTACTGCCGGTCCAAGCCACGGATGGTCTGCTGAGGCAGCGATCGTCCAGCTGTAGATCGGCTGCTGCAGCGCATAAGTCGCCCAGGCGATGATGGCAAAAAGGCTGATGACGAACACTAAGGAATAGAGCAGCACCGCCTTACCGCTGAAGCCGAACTCCAAATACGGATTGAGCGCGTTGAAGATCAGGGCAAAACCGATCCAAAGCATCAGAAAGACAGCATAGTCTCCCGCTGACCAGAGGTTCCCCAGATCCGGCAGACTGGCGAAGAGGAACATGCTGCAGAAACCAATCATGGCCACCGCAAAGCAGATCAGCATATGCAGCACGCGGCTCCACGCTATGACATCGGTCGGAATTGCCCACATCCGGTAAAAACGAAGGCGCTTGAGATAGGGCTCGTCAAAGCCCGTACTCCAGAACATGTATTCCTTGGTAAAGGTTTGCGACCCGAGCCAGGGCAGCAGAGCCAGCAGTACAAAATCAAGCGGACTGATGAGCTGCAACCAGTCAGTGGATCCTATCTGCTGCTCAGTAACTGCGCGGGCAACATGAGAGCCGAACATCCAGCCGACCAGGCTGGATACTATAAACGTTAAGATTAGTGTGACGATCCGGGCTTTAAATTCATTCCAGGTCAACTTCCCGATATAAGCCAACATGCAGTCTCTCCCCTGTCCGTTCATAGCACTGTTCCCTATTATACGTGGTTGGCTGTATTTCCGAAAGTCAGGACGAGTACCGGAGCGCCTAGGCCTCGCGGATGAAACCGATGCCGTAATAGGCGAATACCGCCAGCAATACTGTCCAGAACACCATGCCCAGCGTCAGCCAGAACGTGACCGGGCCGCGCGGCGCCCGCAGTCCCATGGCGATGGCAGCGGCGATCTCGGTGCCAATGAACAAAGGACCGGCCACAGCCAGGCCAGGCAATCCGTACTTCACGAAGATATGATGCGCCCGTTTCCACTTCTTGCTCTCCGTGACTGGAGCCTGGCCCTTGCGGGCCTGCCTGCGTTGGCGCCACTGCTGGAGCCGGTCGAACAAGAAGATGACGAGCAGCAGCACGACCAGATTGCCGAGCAGCGCGGCGACCGTCGTCCATATCGGATCCAGTCCGAGCCCGATCCCCAGGACGGCGACCACCGAGGACTCCAGCCACGGCAGCGCGGAAAGCACAAAGACTGCCAGATACGTCCATTCTCTAAGATATTCTTCTATCATGTTAACCACTCCTCAACTGTTATTGTGTTATAGTGTATATATTAATATATACAGCAAAACAGTTGATGTTGTCAACAAAAAACCGCCAGATCCGTAACGAGGTATTCCCCGAAAGGTTCTGACGGTTGTGCAGTTGGCTGCTAATACTAAGCCAGCTCGCGTTCCCAGAAGCGGTGCTGGGTGATAGCGCCCAGGAATTCCTGGGCGAAGTCCTCGGCTGCCGAAGCCGTAATAACGCCCGGCTGGCCCTTGAGCGATTCCTTCTCCAGCAGCTCCTCGCCGGCATACGAAGCGCCGATCGGCTTGGCATGGGCAAAGGCCTCGCGAAGGAAGTAGCGTGTCTCCTCTTCGAATTGCTTGTCGCCGCGTCTGCTCCCCACGACATAGATCGCATCGAAGATGACGGAATCCGCGGTCTGGAACGTATGATCGATCTCCAGCTCCTGGCCGTTCGGCCCCTGGATCGGCACCAGCTTGCTGCTGATGACCTCGGCCTGGACGCCAGCCAGCCCCATCGCCTTCAGCACTTCGCTCACTTGCTCGGTTGGCGCGTCGCTGTCCAGGATGACGCCGACCTTGCGCGTGGCGGCCGCCATCGTCGTGTTCAGCTGGCTGAGCGCAGGCGAAGCCTTGGTTACCGTGCTCTCCTGCGCTTGCGGCGGCTTCGCTCCGATGTTGTCCGCCACCTTGGTCATCATCTCGCTGCTCACATGGCCGAACATGTCGACCACCTGCTGCCGCACATCCTTGCTCTTCACCTTGCCCAGCTCAAAGGAGAACGCCTGGATGATATGCAGCTTCTCCGGATCAGACATGCTGTTCCAGAACAGCCGAGCCTGCGAGAAGTGGTCCTTGAAGCTCTCGCTGCGGGCGCGGATCTTGTGACCCTCCACCCGCTCCTGATAGTGGGCATACCCGCCCTCGGCTTCCGATACGGGAGCGGGCGTGTTGCCGGCCAGCGAGTTTTTGTGGTAGCTCACTTGGCCCCGGTTGATCGTCTGGCGCCCGTAGCCATCACGCTGGTTGTTGAAGAACGGGCAGACCGGCCGGTTGATCGGCAGCTCATGGAAGTTCGGCCCGCCCAGCCGGATCAGCTGCGTATCCGTGTAGGAGAAGAGCCGGCCCTGCAGCAGCGGATCGTTGGTGAAGTCGATGCCCGGCACGACATGGCCCGGATGGAATGCCGCCTGCTCCGTCTCGGCGAACACATTGTCGACGTTGCGGTTCAGCGTCATCTTGCCGATCAGCTTAACCGGCACATCCTCCTCCGGCCAGATCTTGGTCGGGTCGAGCACGTCGAAGTCAAATTTGAACTCATCCTCCTGCTTGATCAGCTGCACGCCCAGCTCGTACTCGGGATAGTCGCCATTCTCGATCGCTTCCCACAGGTCGCGGCGGTGATAGTCGGGGTCCTTGCCGGCGATCTTCTGCGCCTCGTCCCACACCTGGGAGTGGACGCCGAGCACCGGCTTCCAGTGAAATTTGACGAAATGGGCTTGTCCTTGCTCGTTGATAAACCTGAATGTATGTACGCCGAAGCCTTCCATCATCCGGTAGCTGCGCGGGATCGCCCGGTCGGACATCGCCCACATCACCATGTGCGCAGACTCTTGATTATTCGCCACAAAATCCCAGAACGTATCATGCGCTGCCGATGCCTGAGGCATCTCATTGTGCGGCTCCGGCTTGATCGCGTGTACGAGATCCGGGAACTTGATGGCGTCCTGGATGAAGAACACCGGGATATTGTTGCCTACCAGATCATAGTTGCCTTCCTGCGTATAGAATTTGGTGGCGAAGCCGCGGGCATCCCGCACCGTCTCCGCTGAACCGCGCGATCCCGCTACTGTCGAGAAGCGGACGAACACCGGCGTTTTAACCGCAGGATCCTGCAGGAATCCGGCTTTGGTATATTCTTTCATGGATTGATACAGCTCAAATTCGCCATGGGCGGCATAACCGCGTGCATGCACGATGCGCTCGGGAATCCGTTCATGGTCGAAGTGGGTCATTTTTTCCCGGAAATGAAAATCCTCCAGCAGCGTCGGTCCCCGCTCTCCGGCCTTCAGGGAAAATTCGTCCTCGGCTACTTTCACCCCTTGGTTGGTTGTCAGGGCTTGACCTTGATCGGTAACCTTGTACTGCTCCAGTTGCTCCTGCTTGCGGTTGACGGCTGACTTGCGATCGCTCATCATGCACTTCCTCCCTTGGTTCAGATTGGCATCAGACGATATGGACAGACTACATGCCATTACCCTTGCCAGTCAGCATTCAATCACTGATTCGATTCATGACAAACTGTTGTCAGGAAGGGTCTGGTATACTTCTGTTTGAGGATTGAGCAATTCGTAAGACATGCCGGCGCGCCGACGGAGTATACTTAAGGTAGTCATACATTGGGATGGAGGTCATTATGCAAACACATGTATATCAGGAAGAGTGGGCCATCGAGGCAACAGGACTGGTCAAGCGTTTTGGGGATCTGCGGGTCGTCGACGGGATCTCGCTCAAGGTTAGGAAAGGGTCCATCTACGGGTTCCTCGGCCCCAACGGCGCCGGCAAGACGACGACGATCAAAATGCTGGCGACGCTGCTGCAGCCTGACGGGGGAACGGCTACAGTCATGGGGCATGATCTGCTCCGCGATCCGGACGGGGTGCGACAGTGCATTAGTCTGACCGGCCAGTTCGCTTCGGTGGACGAGGAGATGTCCGGCCGCGAGAATCTGATCCTGATCGCAAGACTGGTCGGCTTCTCCCGTCAAGGCGCGAAGCAGCGGGCCGTGGATCTGCTGCGCGCATTCAGTCTGGAGGACGCGGCGGATCGTCAGGTCAAGAAATATTCCGGCGGGATGCGCCGCCGCATCGACATCGCCGCCAGCATCGTCACGGCGCCGGATCTGCTGTTTCTCGACGAGCCGACGACCGGTCTCGATCCGCGCAGCCGCAATCAGGTGTGGGATATCATCCGGGCGCTGGTGAGGAGTGGTACGACGGTCTTCCTGACGACGCAATATCTGGAGGAGGCCGACCAGCTCGCTGACCGGATCGGCGTCATCGATCACGGGAGGCTGATCGCCGAAGGCACCAGCAGCGAGCTCAAGGCGATGGTCGGCGCCGGCCGGCTGACCGTGCATCTGCAGTCGGAGGATGATCTGCCCTCAGCACAGCGGGTGCTGGAGGAGATCACCGGCGAAGCGGTCGAGGCCGATCCGCGGTCGCACCGTCTGGTGGCCCAGATCGGCAGTCACAGTGACGCCGCAGCGGCGCTCAGCCGGCTGGTGACCGACGGCATCGCGATCACGGACTTCTCGATGGGACAGCCGAGTCTGGACGAGGTATTCCTCACGCTGACAGGCAAGCCTGCAGCGGCGGAGAAAGGGGGCGAGGACCATGTTGATCAGGCAGGATAGCGAAAGTGCGGACCTGGAGCAGGTTCTCTCGCTGAAGCAGCGCCCCAAGCGGCCTAGTGCATTCAGCGCATCCATGACGCTCGCCTGGCGGGCGCTGCTGAAGATCAAGTATGTGCCGGAGCAATTGTTCGACGTGACGGCCTTTCCGGTCATCTTCCTGCTGATGTTCACCTATTTGTTCGGCGGAGCAATCTCCGGCTCGACAGGCGAGTATCTGGACTTCGTCCTGCCCGGCATCCTCGTCATGACGGTCTCGATGATCACGATGTATACGGGGACGGATCTCAACAAGGATATCCAGAAAGGCATCTTCGACCGCTTCCGTACTCTGCCGTTCTGGCGTCCGGCGGTGCTTGTCGGTGCGCTGCTGGTGGACACGGTCCGCTATCTGCTGGCCTCCACGATCATGATCGGACTCGGCTATGCGCTCGGCTTCCGCCCGGATGGGGGGTTCGCCGGATTGCTGCTGGGCGTGGCGGTGCTGCTGGTGTTTGCCTTCAGCCTGTCATGGATCTGGACGCTGCTCGGACTCGTCGTACGAACCGAGAAGGCCTTGATGGCGATCAGCATGATGGTGCTGTTCCCGCTGACCTTCCTCAGCAGCGTGTTCGTCGATACGTCGACGATGCCGGGCTGGCTGCAGGCGCTGGTGAACGTCAATCCGGTCACTCTGGTGGTCGACGCCGTACGCGGTCTTGCCCACGGCTCGGCGACGGGCGGCGAGGTGACGATTGTACTGGCGATATCGGCCGGGCTGGTCATTGTCTTCGCGCCGCTGACGATGTACTTCTACAATCACAAGAAGTAGGCGCCTCACATCTCCCATCCCGGACGCAACAAAACAAGCCTGCCCGAGACAAACCAGGCAAGCATTGCATTGTATGAGCCTAAGCGGGGGAGCAGCCAGCCAGGCTCCCTACTTCATGCCCGCCAGCAGCTTCGTCAGCTTCGGCTGGAGCTCCCACAGATGATAGTTCGCCTGCGCGTAATACACCGCTTCCTTGTCGTCACCCATCCCGAAGTACTCCGGCGTTTGCTTGGGAAGCCGCTTCTTGCCGAGCAGATAGGCCGGCACATGTCTGTTGGCAACCAGAGCTCGGCGCAGCAAGCTTTTGACCCGGGCAGCTGACTGTCCCAGACCGTGCTCGGCCAACACGCGGCTATACGAGAACCATGCACTGGAATCATACTCATAGGTGTTGATCAATTGCAACGCCTCATCATACTTGTGCTCTTCCAGGTACGCCAGCAGCAGCAGGTCGCGCACGCCCTGGTTGTCATTGGGATTAAGCTCCAGCATTTCTTCGTACTGACGGATCGCTTCCTCCTGATTGAACATCGACGCACAAGCCTGCGCGTAATCCATCTTGGCCCGCATATAAGGACGGGTATCGATATCCATCCAGAAATGGCCATGTGCCTCCTCGAAATGTGCTTCGCCAAGTACACGTTTTGCGGCCAGCATCCCTTCCCGGTAATAATAAGCCGCGACGCGCGGATTGGGAGCCATATCGCCGAGCATGCTGTAAGCCTCCGCTTCATCGGCATTGGCCTCGATCGCTTGACGGGCCAGCTCGGCTTTTCTGGCAGGCTGGCGCTCGGCCATGGCTTGTTGGATCAGCGAGGCCGACTTGCTCGCCTTCGGGCCGCGCTTCGCCCCCGCTTTACCAGCCTCAGCCAGCGACAGGCCGCCGTTCTCCAACAACTGATTCATGAATGCCTGCGCATCCTCCAATGTCTCAAAGTCCTGTTCCGCCATGAGCTCCTGCATAGCCTTCATCTGCGCTTCCATCTCGCGGCGCGCGCCCTGCAGGTCCACATCCCCCATAGGTTCCTGTTCTATTTTATCGACCCAATCGGTCATAAAATACTCAAACAATTGTTGACTCTTGTTAGATATCGACGTTACCGACACACCGTATCTGGCTGCCAGCTCCGCTTGGGTGACCATGGTACCGGTCTGATCGCTGAGCACCTCCTCCAGCGCGGCCGGGAACACAGACTTCTTACGGATGATGGGCGCCGTATCGGAGGCAAAGCTGTGCCACAAATTGATCACAGTCAGGATGTCTTCGGGATCGAAGCGGCCCGAAACCTTACTTACAAATAGCTCAGCTACCTCAAGATGTACCGGATCTTGCCAATCCAAGTGTTCGTGTAATACTGCATCAATATTTTCCTCAGCCACCTTTGCGGGGCCAATGCGTGTCACATTGCTCTCCTGATCTTTATCCAGACAGCATTTTTTATATTTTTTCCCGCTTCCGCAGTGACATGTATCATTTCTACCGAGTTTTTGCATGGCCACCGACCAACCTTCCGTTCGACAAGTTTGTCGATAGTCTACCACAGCTCACCGATATTTTGCATGCTTCACTTGACTTGCGTCAGGCGTCCAAGCGGTATGGGTATGCTACAATAAGGACTACTGATCTACAAAAGAGGAGGCTGAATCGATGAACACGGCAACTGATGATGAGATCAAGGAGCGGCTGACACGCCGTACCGTCAAGCTCCCCGATGGCACAGCCGTCCCCGTTCTGGGTCAGGGCACTTGGAATATGGGCGATAACCCAGAGCGCCGGGATGAAGAGATCCGGGCTTTGCAGACGGGTATCGAGCTAGGCATGACTGTGGTGGATACGGCGGAGATGTACGGCGAGGGGCGGTCGGAATCATTGGTCGGCGAGGCGATATCCGGCAGACGCGATGACGTGTTCCTCGTCTCCAAGGTGTATCCCCACAACGCCGGAGGCGAGCGTCTGATCCGCAGCTGCGAGGCCAGCCTGCAGCGTCTCGGCACAGACAGACTCGACCTGTATCTGCTCCATTGGCGCGGCCGCATCCCGCTTCAGGAGACGATCGAGGGCATGGAGCAGCTGGTCGCCGATGGCAAAATCCTGCGCTGGGGCGTATCAAATCTGGACATCTCCGATATGCAGGAGCTCCTGAAGCTGCCAGGCGGATCCGCTTGTGCCGTCAACCAGGTCCTCTACCATATCGCTTCTCGGGGCATCGAATATGAGCTGCAGCCGTGGCTGCAAGAGCATCGTATACCCGTTATGGCTTACAGCCCGCTTGCCCAGGGCGGTACTCTGCGGCGAGGGATGCTGGAGCACCCGGAAGTACTTAGTATTGCAAAGGAATATAAAGTAACACCATCTCAGCTCATCCTCTCCTGGACGATCCGCGATCAAGATGTGCTGGCCATCCCCAAAGCCGGGAGCTCGGCGCATGTCCGGGACAATGCTGCCGCCGCCTGTATCGCGCTGACCGAGGATACACTGGCTAAGCTGGATGCCGTCTTCCCTCCGCCGACACGCAAAGAGCCGCTGGATATCATCTAGCGGCTCCCCTGACCTTCCTCTGGCACCTGCATTCTAGCGGTTTCTAGCGGCTCCTTGCTCTTCCTTCGTCATCTGTACCGCAGCCTTGTAGCTGCCCGGTGTATGCGCAGTATATTGCTTGAACACTTTGTAGAAGTGGCGGATGCTCTCATACCCGACGCTGCGGGCCACCTGCTCCACAGTAGGCTGCTGCGGATGGACGAGCAGCTCCTTGGCCCGTTCGATCTTGACCTGGTTCAGATAGTGCACGAAGGTCATCCCCGTCTCCCGCTTCAGCACGCTGCAAAAATAGTTGGGGTGGATCCCCAAATGCGAGGCGACGTCCTCAAGCGCCAAATCATACATATAATGCTCACTCACGTAAGCTTTGAATTTGCTGATCAACGGCAGCTCCGCCGCCGCCGGCACATCCGGGGGGCCGGGATCATCCTTCTTGGCCTCCATGATCTCGAGCGCCTGGCGGTTCAGCACCTCGAACAGCTCGCGGTGCTGGATCGGCTTGAGCAGATAATCCTCTACCCCGAGCCGCATCGCCTGCCGGGCATAGTCGAACACATCGTAGCCGGAGAGGATGACGAATCGTTCCAGCTGCCGCTGCTGCGCCTCGCGGATCAGGGCCAGCCCATCCATCTCCGGCATCTGGATGTCCGTGATGAGCAGATCGTAGGACTCCCGCTCGATATGCTCCAGCGCCTCGAAGGCATCGCAAGCGCAGTCCACTTGCGTGAACAACGAACGCTCTGCGGTTATCATATGCTTCAGTCCATTTACGATGATCGGTTCATCATCGACGATCAGCAGCTTCAGCATGTCCTTCGCCCCCTTTCTTGATCAGCCGGATCCGGAATACCGCACCGCCCTCTCCGTCCTCCAGCGTGATTCCTGTCTCCTGGCCGTTGTAAGACTTCAGCCGCTCATGTACATTGCGCAGTCCGATACCCAGCCGCGCTTCCTCCTCTTTGCCGCTCCGGCCATCGAGCATCCGCCGGATGAGCTCCCGTCGCTCCGCCGTCAGCCCCGGTCCGTTGTCTCGTATCTCGATCAGGTAATGCTCCTCCTGCTCGCTAACCGTGATCTCGATGACGCCCTGCCCCCGCTTCTTGCCCAGTCCGTGCAGGATGCTGTTCTCCACGATCGGCTGCAGGATCGAGCGCGGTGTCCGGACGCCGGAGATATCCGCCTCGACCCGCAGGTGGAACTGCAGCCGCTCGCCCATCCGCACCTGATGGATGCCGATATAGTCGCGGACATGCTCCAGCTCGTCAGTGAGCAGCGCCTCGTCCCGGTTGCGGACCAGACTGTAGCGCAGCAGGTTGCCGAGCGAGGAAGCCACCTCGGCCAGCTCCTTCTCCCCTCGCATGAGCGCCATCATCCGCATCGTCTCCAGCGTGTTGTACAGGAAATGCGGCTTGATCTGCGCGTGCAGCATCTTGATCTCCGCCTCCTTCTTGAGCATCTCGGAGCGGTGATAGTCATGGGTCAGCTCATCCATCCGCCGGATCATCGCATTGTAGGACTGGATAAGGAAGCCGATCTCATCAGAGCCGCTGGTCCCGGCGTAGCCTGCAATCTTCGGGTCGTCTACCCGCTTCAGATGCCGGGAGAACCGGATGATCCGGTTCGTCATCGACGAGCCGACGGCAAAATAGCACAGCGACAGAATGGTCAGTAGCAATACGCCTGCGCCGATCAGCCGCCACTGATCCGCCCGGATGTCCAGCAGCGAGGCGACCTGGCTCATCCGGACGATCACGAGATCAAGCGCCGCTACGCGTATCGCATGGACCAGGTAGGCATCGCCCGCTACGAAGAAGCTCCGGATGCCTCGCTCGGGAGCCTGCGAGGCCATCGCTGTCAGCTCTCCTGCCAGGTATCCCGGCACCTGCTGCTCATACAAGCGTTCACCGCTGCTGCCGACAACCGCCCAATAGGCGACCTCCTCCTGCGGCGAGGAGCCTCCCAGTTGGCCGAACAGCCGCTGATTCACCTCCACGGCAAGGAAGCCCAGCGCTTCTGTATACGTGTCGTTATACAGGTTTTTGATATAGTGGACTCTGGGCAGCCGCCCCTCTGCCGCGTCAGCGACCCACCGCCCCTGATTGGGACGGAGGGCCTGGATGGCTGCTGCCGGCAGGGGACCGGCATATCCGCTGAACGATGCGAGATCCGGCTCAAGCGACAGCACATCGCCGCTATGCATATAGACGCTCATATGCTCGATAGCCGGCACGCTCTGGAGGGCAAAGCTGAAGGTCGGCCTTATATCATTCTGATACGTGTAGATCATCTCCCAATCGGCCTCGTACTTCCCTCCAAGGTAGCGGATGAGCGTGTCGTTGTTCTGGAAGAGGGAGTGGACGGACTCGATCTTCAGCATCTCGATCTCCAGATTGGCGAGCGACTGATCCATGAACTTCTCCTGATCTATAAGGTACTGGGATTTCACATTCTCATACATCTGATGATAGAAGTAGAAGCCGAACAGCGTGAACGGGATAAAGACCAACAGGACATAGCCGATGATCAGCTTGGGGACGATCCGCAGATGCCGCAGCTGATCCGCCCATTGCCGAAGCGCTTTCATCTCCCGTCCTCCTCCCCGTCTGCTCGTTTTCCACCAGTATAGCATACCCGTCTCGTTGCCCCGGAGAAGAGGGGAGACAGGCGGTCCCTTCCCTCGCTATGGACGCCAAAGGGGAGACGACCCGTGGTCTTCTCCCCAAGCAATGAACTTGCGAGCTGCATGCTTACTGAAGATGCTGTTATTGCATTGCAGACTGCCTAGCGGTGATCAGGATCCGGCCAGCTGTGCATTGGCTTCCTCATAACGCTCGTTGGCCCATGCCTCCAGCCGCTCCAGACCGATCCGATTGGCCTGCTCGACCATGGCATCGTAGGCCGCCGCTGCCGCTTCTTCCGATGTTGCCAGCAGCACCTTGCTCTCCTCGCTCTTGATCATTTCCTGGATATTGGTCAGCACGACCTGCTCGTCTGAATCCGCATCCGGCGCTACCAGCCCGATCGCAGGCATGAACTGGGTTTCGTCCGTGACGACCTGATTGGTGCGCGTCGCATCGGTGTCCGGTTCATACAGCGCGCGCATCTCCGTCGTCGTCGAGCCGATCAGCAGGCCCCAGTAGAAGGCGCCCCGGGCCACGCGCTCGGCATCATCCATCGTATTATATTTGAATACGGGGTAATCGCCATCCGGTGCATATTCCCAATGCTCGCCTTCAATGCCCCACAGCGCCAGCTTCTGGCCTTCATCGGATTGAAGGAACTGCATCAGCCTGATGGACGCTTCGGGATTTTTATTGCCTTTGGTGATGAATACGCCTTGCCAGCCGACTGCCGAGTTGACGATCTTCAGGTTATCCGTCAGACGTACCGGCAGGTTCACGAACGTGTAGCCGCCCTGCTCCTTGGCAGCCGATGTGAGCTGATCCGAGCCCTGCGTCGTCCAGGAGAAGGCGAATCCGGTGCCGTTGAACATCAGCTGCTTGCCTTGATCTTCCGACTTGTAGGCATAATTCTCCGCCCGGATGAAGCCTTTGCGGTACAGGTCATTCATGTACAGATACATGTCCTTGTACGCAGGCATGTTGAGTGAGTACACCAACTGGCCGTCCACATCGTTGAAGCCGCTCAGCGCCCCGAACTGCTGCTCGAAGTACGCGCGGTGCCAGTTTGGCGGGTTTAAGACAAGCGGGATCATGTCGGGATACGTATCCTTGACGGTCTGGAACAGTGCCGTCAGGTCCTCCAGGGATTGGATCTGTGGATTGCCCAGCTCCTCCAGGATGTCCTGTCGTACTGAGATGCCGCCAGTATACAGCAGCGCTGTGTCCTTATACTCTTCCCACTCGGCTTCCGTCGAGAAGAAGTTGCGGATCGTATAGAAATTGCCGTCCTCTGCCGTATTGACGCCTATACGCTCCTGCTCCAGCTCCCAGTCCGGAGCATACTCGGCAATCAGGTCGTTCCAGGCGAGTGACAGATCCGGATCGGACATCCGCTTCACCTGGCCGCTGGTGGCCACCAGATCCGGCAGATCGCCCGAAGCAATCATAACCTGCAGCTGCTTGTCATCGGTGGCGACGGTTACATTCAGATGCACGCCCGTCTTCCTGGTAATCTCCTCAGCCACTGCGCCAGACCATTCCTTGATCGGCCACCAGGTCTGATCGACGAACAGATCCAGCGTCACTTGCTCCGGCGCGTCGCTCGTCTCGCTGTTATTGCCTGGTGCGGCAGGTGGATGATCTGCATTGCCGTTATTGCCCGGCGCTGCATTGTTGCCGGCGCATGCCGACAGCAGCAGCACCAGCAGACTGGCCGTGATGAGCCAGGCCGACCCCTTTTGTACTTTTCTCATATCGGACAACTCCTTCGCATAGTATGAACACCCTTAGAAACACTTATTTATGAAAGTCCGCCTCCCGGATCCCGGGCACCCGAGTGGGACGGAACCTGTCATCAGCAGCCTGTCAGCCTTTGACTGAGCCTAACATCATCCCTTGCACAAAGTACTTCTGAATAAACGGATACACACAGATAATCGGGAAGACCGAGATGACCATGGCCGTTGCTTGTGCCGAGAATGACGTCACCTGCATGCTGCCGGCATAAGCGGCGCCGATCGTATCGGTATTGATCATCGTCTGGTTGATAACCTCAATCATGCGGTACGCCAGCGTGCGCAGACCTTGTCCCTGGACGAAGTAGGCGGAGTCCAGCCAGGCATTCCACTGATTCGACCCGAGGAACAGACTCATCGTCGCCAGCAGCGGCAGCGAGATCGGCAGGATCATCCGGAAGAAGATGGTCATCTCGCTCGCCCCGTCCATCCGTGCCGACTCGCCGATCTCCTCGGGAATCTCCCGGAAGAAGGAGACAGCGATCAGCAGGAAGAAGAGACTCAGCATCGTTGGCACGACGTAGACGGCAAACGTATTGAGGAGACCCAGACCGCGCAGCACGACGTAAAATGCGATCAGCCCGCCCGAGATATTCATCGCGATGACGACGAGCAGAAAGTAGAAGCGGCGGAACAGCAGATATGGCTTGGACAAGCCATAGGCGACCAGGCAGGTGAAGATGACGCCCAGCAGCGTGCCGACGACGGTCCGTGCCACCGTGACGAAGAAGGCGTTGACCCAATGCTTGTCATTGAAGAAGTAGATATAGTTATTGAGCGTAAATGCCCGGGGCAGCAAGTACAATCCGCCGCGTGCCGTATCCTGCCCGAGGTTGAAGGAAGCGATCAGCACATAATAGAACGGATACAGCGTAATCAATGCTACGAGGGCAAGCAGCAGATAATTGATGGTGTCGACAGTATAATCTTCTCTCGTCTTGCGGGCCATACAGGCAGCTCCCTTCCGTGCCGTGGTCAGTACAGGCCGGTGCCTGATACGCGCTTGGCGATAAAGTTGCTCGTGAGAATAAGAAACACGGCGATAATGGACTGCACAAGATCAATAGCGGTTGCAAAAGCAAAACGTCCTTGCGCCAGCCCGACATTAAAGGCATACGTCTGGATAATCTGCGACTTGTCATTGTTAATGGAATTGCCCAGCAGCATCGACTGTTCGAAGTTGGAGCCGACCAGTCCCCCGCCCAGCATACTGCCGATGGACAGAATCAGGACGACGACAATCGGTCCCCGCATACCCGGCAAGGTCACATGCCAGATGCGACGCAAGCGGCCGGCACCGTCCAACTGTGCTGCTTCGTACAGCCCGGGGTCGATGCCTGCGATGGCGGCCAGGAAAATAATCGTCCACCAGCCTGCTTCCTTCCACACCGCCGTACCGACAGCTAATCCCCAGAACGAATCCGGGTCGGTCAGAACCCGCAGCGGTTCGTCGATGATACCGAACGAGAGCAGCGCGTGGTTGATAATCCCGATCTCCGTCGAGAAGAAGGCATACGCGATGCCGACAACGACGACCCAGGAGATAAAGTGCGGCAAGTAGCTAAACGTCTGGACGAGCCGCTTGACAGCCGCCTGCTTGACCTCTGTAATCATAATCGCCAGCAGGATCGGCACCGGAAAGGCAAAGACCAGCTTCAGCAGGCTGATCGCAAGCGTATTGCGCACCAGCATCGGGAACCGGTAGTCATTCACCAGCTCGTGAAAGTACTTCAGTCCGACCCATTCACTCGTAAAAATCCCCGCGATGCCGGTCGATATTCGGTAATCCTTAAACGCCATAATAACGCCAAACATCGGCGTAAAGCTGAATACCAGCAGGAACGCCATGCCCAGCCAGACGAAAATCTGGATCGTGAGCTGCTTGCGCAATTGCCGCCCCAACGATAGCTTGGAGCCGCCCCCTTGAGGTTTGATGTCTTGAACAGCTGGGTTCGTCTTCATGGTTTCCCCTCCTGCCTCTGATTATAAAACCGCTTACACTCCCTGTATACGGGTCATACTTCGGATCAGGTATGCTCTATCTTAAGGTGCCGTGCGGTGGGCAAAAACTTTTTTGATAAACCAGGTGCGTTGTGATATAAATCACATCCTCTCCCCTTGTCTCGATATATACTAAAGTCAGAAAGAGAACGAAGCAGCCAAACATACCGGCAATGCCCAGCAGAGAGCACATCCTCACAGCTGAAGATCCAGGGCCGGAAGGAATCCAGCAAGCCGCTGTTTCGGTCAATCATATAGAGGGAGAGTGAAGGTCATGAAGAGATGGTGCAAACATCCTCCGCTGACAAGGTTCTATTCTAATACCAGACTTTGTGATTAAAATCACATAATCATCGAAGAAAAGCCGCTAAACTCAAGTTATAAGAAACCTAACCACAAAATACAAATTGGGAGTGAATGATCATGATGAACTTTTGGAGAAACAACACGTGGGCAGCCGGTATCCTGACGGTGATCCGTATCGTGCTCGGATATGCTTGGCTGACAGCGGGATGGGGCAAAATCACCGGCGGATTCGACGCCACAGGCTACCTGACCAACGCCGTCACCAACCCGGTCCTCGACAAAGCGACTGGCGCGGCCGTCTACCCGACCTACAACGCCTTCATTGAAAACTTCGCCCTGCCGAACGTCAAGCTGATCAACATTATGATCCCTTGGGGCGAGCTGCTCGTCGGACTTGGATTGATCCTTGGCACACTGACCGTCACCGCCGCCTTCTTCGGACTCGTGATGAACTTCATGTTCCTCTTCGCCGGAACCATCAGCACTAACCCTTGGCTGGTCCTGCTGGGAGTCCTCGTCGTCACAGCCGGCGCCAACGCCGGACGCTTCGGACTTGACAGATACGTCCTGCCGCTGCTGAACAAAGGCGCAGGCAGACTGTTCCATCGCAAGGGCGGCAACACCGGCGCCGGCGCCGGACCGGTCATCCCGCAAGAGAGATAACGCAAGCTTCACCCAGAGGGTGCTGCCGACCAGGCAGCATCCTTTTTTGTCTGGGCTTCTCCAAGCGTATGGTATAATGCAAGGTGAAACGGCTTCGCCTAAGAGTTTTGCAAAAGCAAAACTGGCTTCGTAAGCACACGGCGCAGCGCGTTTCATTCCCGAGAAATAGAAGCCAAGTAGGTAGGAGAATCATATACTTGTATTTTAAGATAAGCACCTAGCGGGAAACAGCTTGCTCTCCGAACTGAAAGCTGAGGGGAAAGTGCGTTGCAGCTCAGCGACCGGCCGCCTCCGGCGCTCTAAGGGAAAAAAGTGCGTTGCAGCTCAGCGACCGGCCGCCTCCGGCGCTCTAAGGGAAGAAAAGTGCGTTGCAGCTCAGCGGACGGCCGATTCCGACGCTCTAAGGGAAGAAAAGTGCGTTGCAGCTCAGCGGACGGCCGATTCCGACGCTCTAAGGGAGGAAAAGTGCGTTGCAGCTCAGCGGACGGCCGACTCCGGCGCTCTAAGGGAAAAAAAGTGCGTTGCAGCTCAGGAACCGATTCTTGGTTATGCTCATCAGTTATAGCCTGACTCCTAGGAATCATAGATAATACTATAAAGCAAAAATGACTTCGTCTTCCTTCTAGGAGGTGCGGAGAGCTTAAAGGAGGATGATTATGTCCTTATATGAGCAAGTCGGATATCTGAGCAAAGTACAGCTGCTCCGGGACCGGGTGCCCTCATTCGGTGACTATCCCTTCCATCTGGATGCCGTTCGCGGGTTGGATACCTTGGCATGTCATCCGAAGGTCACGTTTCTGGTGGGGGAAAACGGCGCAGGCAAATCAACCCTGATCGAAGCGATTGCCGTCGCGCTCGGCTTCAATCCCGAAGGCGGAACGATGAACTTCTCGTTTGAGACGGCGCGTACCCACTCTGTGTTAAGCGACTACCTTCGTCCTGTGCGGGGGCCAAGGCGGCCGCGGGACGGCTTCTTCTTCCGGGCCGAGAGCTACTACAACCTGGCCACCAATATTGAGGAGCTGGACCGGGAGCCCACCTGTGCCCCGCCGATCATCGACTCTTACGGCGGACGCTCGCTACACGAGCAGTCGCATGGCGAGTCGTTCTTCGCCACCTTCCTGCACCGGTTCGGCGGCAAAGGCCTGTATGTAATGGACGAGCCGGAGGCGGCGCTGTCGCCTTCACGGCAGATGGCCATGCTGGCCCGCATGCATCAGTTGGTGGAGCAGCAGTCCCAGTTCCTCATCGCCACCCACTCCCCAATCCTGATGGCTTACCCGGACGCCTGGATCTATCAGTTGGATGGAGACGGGATCCGGCGCGTTGCCTGGCAGGAGACGGAGCATTATATCGTGACGAAGCAGTTCATGAATAATAGTGAGCGGATGCTGGGGGAGCTGTTGGCGGGGGACGACGTGTGAGATGCTGGGGGGCCCCTTCCCTTCAGATCACATCAAATAGCCAGGCTGCACCGGACATCGGTAAAGCCTGGCTCTTCTACATTTACAATACCGGACACGTCGTCAGGCGCACGCCGATGCCGCTTGGGTCGCGGAAATACCAGCCGTCCCCCTTGGTCTCCACTGCAATGCCCGCCTCCTCCAGCCAGACCAGGATATCCTCGATGTGGCGGACATCGGGGTTGACGATGGTGTAGTGCGCCAGTCCCGGGGTCTTCTCCGGCGTCGGCGGCGCACCCACGCCCGCCCATGTGTTCAGGCCGAGATGATGATGATAGCCGCCGGCGGCAACGAAGAGCGCTGATGGGCCATAGCGCAGCTTCACGCTGAAGCCCAGCAACCCGCAGTAGAAGCGCTCCGCCTCTGTCAGATTACGCACATGCAGGTGCACATGCCCCATCCGGGTGCCAGCGGGCATGCCGGTCCACTGCCGACCCTCGGCCTCGCGCAACAGCCCGTGCGCATCCAGCGCATCCGCGCTCATATAGATCTGCCCGCTCTCCAGCATCGACCATTGCTCCACCGGGCGGTCCCAATAGATCTCAATCCCGTTGTGGTCCGGATCCGACAGATAGAGCGCCTCGCTAACATCATGGTCTGCGGAGCCTAGCTGAACCCCGCACTCTGCCAGCTGCCGGAGCACGAGCCCCAGGTCGCTGCGGGTTGGCACCAGCAGCGCGAAATGATACAAGCCGCTGGTCGTCCGCGGCCGGATCTGCACCGCATCCGCAATCTCCTCCAGCACGATCAGCGGATGAATGCCATCTACCGTCAGCCGAGTCAGGCCGTCATACCGGTTGAGCACGCGCAAACCGAGCACATCGGTATAGAATGCCTCCGAACGCGCCATATCGCTCACCCGCAGCTGTACAGCGCCCACTTCGGTTCCCGCATGCGTTCTCGGCTTGATCGCCATCGCCGGGCCACCTCCACTCGCGCCCATCTTAAGGCAGCGCCGGGGCCAGCGTCATGGCCGAGCCGCGAAAGCCCTTGACCTTATCCATGAACGCCTTGACCCGCTTTTCGTCAACCGCATTTTCGAACACGCCATCCTTCTTGAACGTCGTGCCTACCACCGCGCCGTCCGCAACCGCCAGCTGGGTCTCTACATTGTCCAGCCGCATGCCCGTATTGGCGAGCACAACTGTCTGCGGCACTGTATCCTTGACCCGCTTCAGCAGTTGCGTATCGGTCTCGGCGCCGGCGATCAGCCCGGAGACACAGAGCGCGTCAGGCCGGTTGTTGAACACCGTCGAGCGGGCGATGCTCTCGATATCCCGATGCGCCAAATATTGCGCCGCTTCGGGGACGATGTTGAAGAGCAGCTTGACATTCGACGCGCCCAGCGACTTCTGATGGCGGATCGTCTCGCCGACCTTCGTGTTCCACAGGCCGAAATCACTGGCATACACACCTGTGAAAATCTCCCGCACGAACTGTGCGCCCGTGGCCGCCGCCAGGTCCAACGATTTCTTGGCATCCCACAGCACATTGACGCCATAAGGAATCCGGATATCCCGCATCAGCTCGCCAATGACGCGGGCCATCGCCGCCACCGTCTCGGTCCGGACATCGGTCAGATACGGCAGGCTGAACTCGTTGGAGAACATCACCGCATCGACGCCGCCATTTTGCAGAGCCAGCAGGTCAGCCCGGGCTGCCTCCACCACATAATCCATCCCCCTCGCTTCGTCGTAATGCGGATCGCCCGGCAATGGCTGCAAATGACACATGGCGATGATTCCCTTGTCGACACCGACCAACTCTTGTAACCAATTCATACAAATCTCTCCCTCGATTAAATGTGGACTGCTGCTGATTGAATGATAATCTCGTCAAGCGATTCGAGAATCACACTGGCGCAGGGAAGCATCCGCTCCGCCATCCCCGGGTCATCCGGGATTCCGATACCGATACAACCCGCCGTGCAGGCCATCTCCACATCGACAAAGGAATCGCCGAGCATGGCGATTCGGGAGAGCGGCACACCGGTCGTCCTCGAGATCAGCTGCAGCATATCGGGATGCGGCTTGCCGTGCTCCACGTCAACCGGCGTCACGATGCACGTCAGCCACTCGATCGGCACATAACGGCCGACCGAGCGGATCGTGCGGTCGTAGTCATCCGATGTCGCGATGCCAAATGGGATAGCCGCCTGCTGCAGGCGGCAGAAGATGTCAGGAAAGCCGCGCTTCGGCTGCAGCGCGCCTGGCAGGTCAAACTGCTCATCCGATTGTTGGAACGCCTCTGCCGCCCGCTGACGAGAGACGCCCCAGTCCCCACCCGCTGATACCTTGAGCAGCGACGCGGTAACGATGATCTCTTCCTGTGGAGGTGCCAGGGCAAAGATGCCGCTGGGGTTGATGTCAACCGCCGTCATACCCGCTTGTGTGATGCCCATGAGCTCGCACCATTCGGCCAACCCCTCCTCACCCAGCAGCGGCTGCAGCACCCGCATCCGCGCCTCGGCCAGACGCTGCCAGAAATACCGGGCGTCAAAGAGCAGTCCATCCTTGTCGAAGATAACCAGATCGATCTCGAATTGCTGTTCCTTCATTCGAAGTACAGCCATGCTACCATCTCCTTTTGCACCACAGGCATAATTGATAGCTGCCCCAGACTCGTTTGTCTCGCTGCATGCCAATCATTAGAACCAACGCGGCCGCCGTACACCAGCAGATCAGCCCGACTTACCACGTCGCCAGCACGCCATCGGTTCGGGGATCTGTGCCGCCGCAGAGCACACCCGTCTCCGGGTCGCGCCAGATGATCTGTCCTCTTCCGAACAGTCCCTCGTGCTCCGAGACGACGAGCTCGTGGCCCCGGGCGCGCAGCGCCTCGGCCAGCTCCGCCGGAAAATCCGGCTCGATCAGCACCTGGCGGTCCTTTTCCCAGCGCCAGCGCGGCGCATCTAGGGCAGCCTGGGGATTCATGCCTTCTTCCAGCGTGTGCAGCAGCACCTGTAGATGCCCTTGCGGCTGCATGAACGCCCCCATGACGCCGAACGGACCGATCGGCTGGCCGTCCTGCGAGAGGAAACCGGGAATGATCGTATGGTAGGTCCGTTTGCCCGGCGCCAGACAATTCGGATGTCCTTCATCGAGGGTGAAGGTATGCCCCCGGTTATGCAGGCCAACGCCAGTTCCCGGCACAACCAGACCCGAGCCAAATTCCATATAGTTGCTCTGAATGTAGGAGACCATATTGCCTTCCCCATCCGCCGTCGCCAGATAGACCGTACCGCCGCGCGGGACCGAACGCATCTCCGGAAGCAGCGCCTGCTCACCAATGCGCGCAGCCTGATCCTCCGCCCAGGCCTCCGAGAGCAGATGGCGCACCGTCTCCTCCGGCATCTGAGCCGGATCCGTGATCGCCCACAACCCGTCCTCGAAGGCCAGCTTCACCGCCTCGATCCGGCGGTGACAGGCCTCGACGGGATCGTCCTGGGGCTCGCCCAGCGCCTTGAGGATATTGAGCGCCATCAAGGTGACGATGCCCTGGCCGTTAGGCGGCAGCTCCCAGACGTCCCAATTGCGGTAAACACTGCTAATTGGCTCCACCCACTCTGGCTGGAAGGCCGCCAGATCGGATTTGCGCAGGTAACCGCCATGCTCACGGGAGAACGCATCCATCCGGTCGGCCAACTCTCCCTCGTAGAAATCCCTTGCCTTACTTCGTGCAATTCGTCGCAGCGTATCGGCGTGACCCGGGGATGCCCAGATCTCCCCGGGCTCCGGTGGTCTGCCGTCCGGCGCGAAGGTCGCGAACCAGGCGGCATGCTGCTCTCCCTCTATGGCCTGCTCATATTCATAGAATGCCTTCTTCCAGAACTTGCTCGCAGTCGGCGACACGGCGTAGCCTTCCTCCGCATAGCGGATGGCCGGCGCCAGCAGTTCTTCGAAGGGCAGCCGCCCGAAGCGCTCGGAGAGCGCCGCCCAGGCAGCAGGCGCACCGGGTACCGTCACCGGGGTCCAGCCGTAGACCGGCATCTCGCTAAGCCCTTGGGCCCGCAGCTTGGCGGCGGAGATACCCATCGGCGCCGGGCCGCTGGCGTTGAGCCCATGCAGTTGGTCCTTCATCCAGACGAGGGCAAAGGCGTCGCCGCCGATGCCGTTGGAGCATGGCTCCACGACCGTCAGGCAAGCCGCCGTGGCGATGGCGGCGTCGATGGCATTGCCGCCTTTCTTGAGCATATCCAGTCCAACCTGGGCCGCCAGATGCTGAGAAGCGGCGACCATGCCTGAACGGGCGTATAATGTGGTTCGTTTGGATGCATAGGGGTAACGCGAGGCGTCTGTTTTCATCTCTGTCTCCTCTCTGACCCGCCGGATCTGCCGTCCTGCAGGTGGCTATAGCAGATCTGCGCCGCCGGTGACGTCCAGCGCTTCGCCCGTAATGAAATCTGCGCCCGGCGAAGCCAGGAAGACGACCGCTTTGGCTACGTCCTCCGCTTCCTCCAGACGACCCAGAGGCGTCATGCGAATGTACTCCTCGCGGACCGCCTCCGGCGTCATGCCCCGTAGCTCGGCCTCCCAGAGCAGCTCACGGCTCTGCATGCCGGTATTGACATAGCCGGGGCACACGCAGTTGACGGTGATGCCGTCCGGCGCCAACTCGATCGCGGCGCTCTTGGTGAAGCCGATCACCGCCCATTTGGACGCCGCGTAGTGTGCAAGCAGCGGCACACCGCGCTTGCCGGCCATGGAGGCGGTGTTGACGATGCGGGAGGCCCGTTGCAGCTTCAGATAAGGGTAGGCCGCTTGCGTACAGAGGAAGATCCCCTTGATATTCACATCAAAGTTGAAATCCCATTCCCGCTCCGTCAGATTCTCGATACGGTTCATCGTCGACACGCCCGCGTTGTTGATCAGCACATCCAGCCGACCGTAGGCGGCATGGATGTCGGCGAACACCACGCTCACATGCTCCTTGCTCGTTACGTCCAGCACGCGCGAATCATGCGGCTTATCTGCCGCAACTGGCAGCAGGGCTACGGTCTCGCTCGCAGCCTTCCCGTTCACATCAGTCGCTACGACCGACGCGCCTGCCTCCGCCAGTTGGACAGCAATGCTGCGGCCGATGCCGCTGCCCGCGCCAGTTACGACGGCTACCTGTCCGTCCAATGTCTTCATCCTTTGTGTCCTCCTGTCATGAGCTCATGCTGCTCTTGGCGATATAATGCATTCACACGGGCAAACTGCGGCTGCAGCTGCGGATACAGCTCCCGGTAGATCTGGTATGCCCGGTCGTAGATGCGGCGCTCCTCCTCCTGTGGTTCATAATCCTGGTACTCCGTCAGAAAGCTGTCAATCTCGCGCCACTCCTCCATGAGCCCCACCGACTTGCCTGCCAGAAAAGCCACGCCCAGCGCCGACCCCGGGTGTGCCGGATAGGCACGGATACGTACGCCCAGCACATCCGCCGCAATCTGGCACCAGAATTTACTTTTGGCGCCGCCATTGGTCGCCAGTACCCGCGTCGGCTCACACCCCAGCTCGCGGAGGACATCCAGATGATGGCGGAAGCCGTAGATGACCGCCTCCAGGATCGCCCGGAAGATATGGCCTCTGCCATGCGATAACGTCAGCCCGAACAGCACGCCCCGGGCCTCGGGATCCAGAATCGGCGTTTTCTCACCGAGAAAATACGGGAGGATAATCAAGCCGTCCGACCCGGCTGGCACCGCAGCCGCTTCCTGATCCAAGGTGGCGAACAGCTCGGGCGACGGATCCTGCAGCATTTCATTCGCATACCATTTCACCAGCGAGCCGCTGGAAGCCATACAGCCATTGAGCAGGTAGGCCTCCGGAATGACGTGATAGTCGAAAAACAGCTGGGGGTCCGGACAAATCTCGTCCGTGCAGTAGAGGATGTCGCCCGCGCCGCCGAACTTGATCAGCAGCTCCCCGGGCTCGGTTATGCCCGCCGCCAGCGTCGAAGCCACATGGTCGGCACTGCCGGCAATAACCGGGATGCCTGCCGGCAGACCCGTAAGCGCGGCTGCGGGTTCACTGATGCTGCCGATGACCGACTGCGATTCATACACTGGCGGCAGCACGGTCTCCGGCAGACCCAGCAGCGCAAGCGAGTCATCCAGCCAGCGGCGGCTGCGGATATCGTACATTCCACTCTCCACCGCCCAATTGATCTCCAGCGCCTGAACGCCAGTCAGCTTGTAATTGATATAATCATATGAGCCCATCACACTAGCGATGCGGCGCCAGACTTCAGGCTCATGCCGCTTCACCCACAACATCCGCGGCAGCACATGCTGCTGATTCGTATATCCGCCGGTGTGCCGGAACAACGCGTCCTGATCCAGCGCCTCCCTCACCTCAGCAATCTCTGTCACCGCGCGAGCATCATTCTGCTGGATGGTCGGCCGCAGCGGCTTACCCGCTTCGTCCAGCAGGACAATCGCCGGCACCATGCCGCTAACCCCGACTGCAACGATGCCGCCAGCTGCGTCAGGGACACTCTCGTGCATACGGCGAAGACCCGTCAGTGTATTCTGCCACCACTCACCGGCATCCTCCTCGGCCCAGCCAATCTGCGGCGAACGCAGCTGCTGCGCCACACTTGTCTGATAGACGATGCGCTCCCGCGAGAGGAGGATGATTTTGACGCCGGTGGTCCCGATGTCGATCCCCAATGTATACGATGACAGCTTACCCACCTCGCCTTCTACACGCATTTCTCACTATGGCACCAACCGCTCCCGTGTTTGCCGCCATCACGCTTTTACCGTGCTATCCTGCCCTGACTTGGCGTTCTCGCTCTTGACCGGAGCAAACGCCGGATCGAGCGGGCATGCTTCCTTCCAGGGTATTCCCTTGGGGGCTATGACGCCCTCGCTATAGATCTTCTCCGTCGGGATGTCAGGGTCCAGCCCAAGCGGCTTCTCGCCTTGCTCCATCCGCTTGAGCGACTTCAGAATCATCCGCCGCAGCGCGATGACGCCGACATCGCTGGTCCCCAGATGCTCGCGGGAACGGTCGACGATCGGTCCCATGCTCTCGGTCACGGCGTGGTCCTGATTGCTGATGCCGACGATGCCGGAGAAATTGCCCGTCTTCATCATCTCCCGGTCCTGCTGGTAGTTATTGCTCTTGTTGTAAAGCTTGCGGTAGTTCTCATCCACCCACAGCCCGCGCCGTTCCTTCTGCGTGTCATGATTGAGCGGACGATCCAGGGTGAAGTGGATATCGTAGGACCATGTCGTGTGATCGTCGATCGGTACATAGGCGTGGAAGAGATGGTCCTCCTCCTTGACCCGCGGCGTATAGGCGAAGCTAGGCATCAGGATCGGCGCCTCCAGGATAAACTGGTCCTCCTCCCCAGACTGACCGACGAACATGTTGCGGAAGCCGTAGGTGGTCGGTTCTACCGTCAGCAGCGGATTGCGGGAGGTGACGAGCGGATGCGACGGATTGATGCCCAGCTCGGTGCTGAGCGCCCCCTCCTTCATATCCTGCTCCTGCAGGGCCAGATGGGCAAAAGCGGCGTGCATATAATCAATCTCATTCTCCCAAATCTGCAGATAGTTGCACTCCTGATACACCTTGGCCACCATCCGGTGCGACTCGGGCAGCGAGGTCCAGATCAGGTTGGGAAACGGCGGCTGCTCCTCGGCAGGTCCCATGTAGGTCCAGACCAGACCGCCCGCCTCATGAATCGGGTAGCTTTTCTGCTTGATCGTCTCTTTAAATTTGCTGTAATCAGGTTCCGAAGGCATATTCGTGCACGAGCCGTCCGTATCGAATGCCCAACCGTGATAGATACAGGTCAGGCCACAATCGTCGTTGCGGCCCAGCGCCAGCGAGGTTCCCCGATGCGGACAAAATTCCCCTACCAGCCCGACCTTGCCCCCGCTGTTGCGGAAGGCGACCAGACGCTCGCCGAGCAGCTTGACGGGCACCGGCGCGCCGCCGGGCGCCAGCTCCTCCGAGAGCAGCGCCGGCAGCCAATAGCTGCGGAAAAGCGCGCCAAGCGGCGTGCCTGCCCCGACCTGGGTGATACGCTCGTTATCTTTTTGTGACAGCATATGTTCATCCCTCCATGGTGTTGGACATCTGCGTACGCCTGGGTCAGCCGGCTTGCGCCGGACCGATCACCGACGTGTCGAGCATCCCGTGGACACCCTTGACGCCATTGACGACCTGGGTAATATGAAAATCGGCGGCCAGACTGCACAGGCGGTACGCTTCCTTGTATGACAGGCCGTACTGCGCCTCCAGCAGCTCGATCATATGCCGGGTGGCAGCTACCAGCGCCCCTGTCAGACTCTCTTCCAGCCCCATACTGATCAGCAGATGACCGCGACTGGCATACGGCCAGCGTTGACCCGTTCCCTTCAGGAGCTCAAAATGGAATTCGCCCTCCAGTGCGGTCTCAATCGCCGTCACGTCGATCTCGCCGTCGCCCTGGGCACCATGGCCGTCGCCGGCATAGAAGAATGCACCCTCGCGCATGACCGGCAGATACAAGGTGGTGCCGGCAATCAACTGCTTGTTGTCGAGATTGCCGCCGAAGCGGCCTGGCGTAATGCTGGAGACCCGCCCCCAGCTCTCCGGCGGGGCGACGCCCATAATGCCGAAGAACGGCCGGGTTGGCAGCTGCAGCCGGCCCAGATGGGCCATACTGCGGTTTTCATTGTAAGTAAGAATGACAGTATCCGGTTCATCAAACGTATGATACAAGAGTCCCGACATCGGGCCGATATAATTGAATCCGTATGGGGCGTCAATCTGGACCCGGTCGATTCTCACCGCCAGTGTGTCTCCCGGCTCCGCGCCCTTCACCGCCACCGGGCCGGTCAGGATATGGACGCCTGCCCCCCGGTCCGTCACTTGCTCATGGATGCTTCGCAGCTCCGGCGAGATCCACTCTGCCGGCACCGGATCGCCTGGCGAGCCAGCCACCGAGCGCAGCACCAGCGAGTCGCCAGACGCCATCTCCAGCACCGGCTCCTGCGAGCCCCCGACATATCCCCAATGAACCGTCGCGGGCGACGGATCTATACGATGCTTGACCATCTCGGGCTCCCCCCTTACCTCCTCATGTCCTCCTGCTATCCATCTTCTCGGTGCTGAAAACCGAACTTTTTGAACTCATTCGTCCGCAATCCGACTGACAAATTCCTGGTCCAGCGCCTTGCTGATATCGATCTTCTCCGGTATGGCGCCGGTCGAGGACAGGATCTCGTTGTAGTTCTCGATCTCATCGACGGCCGAGTCGTCCATGAATACCTCCAGCCGGAGCTGGGCGAGACGCTCTGCCATCTCCTCTTCGGTGAGCTGAGTAGCGGCGCCGATGATCTTGCCCGCTTCCTCCGGGTTCGCTTGCAAGAACGCCTGCGCTTGCTGCAGCGCCCGGATCAGCCTGCCGTATGCCGCCGTGTACGCCTCGTCTGTCAGTGAGCTCTTGGAGACGAGCAGATACGTCGTGTTAGGGATGCCGAGCTCTCCAGAGGTGATGATGAGCTTGACCTTGTCCCCCAGCGCCTTCACCGCATTGGCAGGGAACGGATCCCACAGTGCAAAGGCGTCGATATCCCCGCGCGCCATCAAGGCCACCATCTCGGCAGGTCCGGTCTGCGTTACGCTGTAGTCATCCCGAGTGAGGCCGGCATCGGCGAGATACATGTTCTCCAGCACATACTGACTCACCGAGCCAGGCACAATGCCGATGCTGCGCCCCTCCAGATCCCCAGGGCCTTCTACATCGCTGCTGACAACAATACTGACTGCTTCCGGTTGCTGGCTGACTGCGGTCAGCCCGACGAGGCCGCTGTCGACGCCCCGGATCGGGAACGTATCGGCCGCGCCGAACGCCACCTGGATTTGACCCGCCTGCAACGAGTCTACTGCCTCGGCCCCATTGGCAAACGAGACGATCTCATAATCCAGCCCCTGCTCCTTGATGAAGCCCTGATCGTCCGCGATGAACAACAGTCCTGAGGACGGACCGGATTCCCGGGAGATCCGGAGCGAAGGCAGCTCGATGGCGGGCTCTGCGCCTCCGTGATTGACCGCATTCGTACTGTCAGACGGCCCTTGCGCTGATCCTGAGTTGACTGTACTCCCGCTGTTGCCGCAAGCCGCCGCGACCAAACTTACCGCCATCACCATGACTGCAACGTACAGTTTCATTTTCATCCTGCTCATCTCTCCACTCTCTTTTTGTATAGGATGCATTTGTTAGAGCTGATCCAGAAAATAGCGCCGCCCAATCCGCTTCATGGCCTGCCTGAATGTATAATCGATCGCGATCCCGAGCAGCCCGACAAGAATCGTGCCGACGAAGATCTGATCCATCCGCATATACACACTGCCGTACTTGATGATATAGCCGACCCCCGACGTCGCATCCATCATCTCGGCTGTGACGATGGTCAGGAAGCTGTAGCTCATACCGATCCTCGCTCCAGCGAGGATACTCGGCACCGTCGACGGGACGATGATCGTCCGGAACAACCGGAATCCGCTGGCGCCCATGGCGCGCGCCGCCCGGATCTTCACCTCGTCGATGCTCGCCACGCCGGTCATAATGTACAGGAACGAACCGAAGAAGGAGGCATAGGTCAGCAGGATCAGCTTGGACATCTCACCCGTGCCGAACCAGAGAATGATCATGCTGAGCCAGGCGACCGGCTCCACAAACCGAAGTGGAAACAACAGCGGCTGGATCCCTCTGCGAAGCCATCCGCTCATGCCCAGCGCCCAGCCGATGCACGTCGCGAGCAGCAGGCCTAGCAACCATCCCGCGCAGAGACGCAGCAGACTGACGCCCAGACTTTCGACGATCAGACCGCTCCCCAGCATCTGCACGAAAGCATCCCACACTTGCGCGGGCGACGGCAGGAAGAGCGACGGCACCACCTCCATGGCTGACATCGACGCCCATACAGCCAACGCTGCCGCAAAAGGCAGCAGGATCAGCAAGGCTTGCATACCTTTGGATTGCAGCTTCATCTCCATCACCCCCGCAACATAAATCGATAGCCAAATATCCGAAACGCGAGCCGTACCACCGTGTCGGCAAGAACCCCCATGAGCCCCAGGGTCAACACCCCCAGCAGGGCTACATCCGTCTGGTGCAGCACACGCGCACTCCAGATCATCTGACCGACGCCCTCCTGGGCGGCCAGCGTCTCAATCCCGACGATGCTCATGAAGGCAAAGGCCAGCGAGCCGCGCATACCCTTAAGCGCCTCCGGGATGACGGAAGGAATGAGCACGCCCCAGAAGATCCGCAGCGGCCCGGCTCCCATCGAGCGGGCCGCCTGCAGCCGGACAGGCGCGACGCGCTGCACCGCCTCGGCGATATTGATAGCGACGACAAGCGCCACCCCGTAGCCGATAATCAGAATCTTGATCGTCTCGCCCACGCCCAGCCAGATCACCAGGATCGGCACGAGCGCTACTGCCGGGATGACCCGGAAGAACTGCATTGGCGAATAGATGATGGTGCCGAAGAGCCGGTACCGGCCCATGATGATGCCCAAGATCAGTCCGAACAGACTGCCCAGCGCCCAGCCCATCATGACGCGCTGATAGCTGGCCCCGACGGTGATGAGATATTCACGCGTCTGGATCTGTTCAAAGAACAACAGCAGAACCCGGATCGGACCCGGTAGGAACGATGGTCCGGACAGCCAGGCGGCAATCTGCCACAGGAGGAGGAAGCACAAGGTGCCAAGCAGACCGATCAGCCATCGCCAGCTTAAGGGCCGCCGCGAGGTCATAGGACATGCACGCTGGCCTTGAAGGGATTGTCGATCTCATCCAGCAGGCGGTTGTACAGATTGGCGAAGGGCTCTGTCATCCGCTCTCTTGGATAAGGGAGATCCACGGGAAGATCAGCCTTGATATTGGGCTCGGGCGCCCGGGCCATTACAATCACGCGATCAGCCAGCAGGAGCGCTTCCTGGATATCGTGCGTAATGAAGAGCACGGTTTTGCCGGCCTTGCGGCAGAGAGCGGAGAGCTCTTGCTGCAGATACGTGCGCGTCTGCGCGTCGAGTGCGGCGAACGGCTCATCCATGAGCAGAATCTCAGGATCACCTGCCAGCACGCGGGCAATCTGCACACGCTGCTTCATGCCGCCGGAGAGCTCGCCAGGAAATTTGGCCCCATGCTGCTCCAGACCCACCTGCTTCATCCAATAGCCGATACGTTCCTTGATCTCAGCCTTGGGCAGACGCTTCATCTTCAAGCCGTAGGCAATGTTCTCCTCCACCGTCAGCCAAGGAAACAACGCGGTATCGCTCTGGAAGACGACGCCCCGCTCCGGGCCCGGCCCCTTGATCGGCTTGCCGTTCATCCGAATCTCGCCTTCTGTTGGTTCTTCGAAGCCTGCGACCATATTCATCAGTGTCGTCTTGCCGCACCCGCTCGGACCGAGCACGCAGAGGAACCCGCCCCGCTCCAGCTTCAGATTGACCTCCCGGACGACCTTCACCTTCTCTTTGGTATGCCGCTGATATTCCTTGCCGATATTGACTAACTCCAGTGCGGTCTCCCGCGCCTCCGGTATGGAAGGCAGGTGCTTGACAGCCATCGCAGTCATGGCATCTCTCTCCTTTGAGTCAGATTAGCAGTGAAGGACCACATAGCCGTCCTCTACCGTCACCTCGTAATGCTTCACCCGGCTCTGCCGGTCCGCCACCAGTGCATCGCCGCTGGTTACGTCGAACTCCCATCTGTGCCAGGGACATCGCAGGATCTCGCCTTTACGACCATAATCGTACTCGCCTACGCAAGAGGGCAGGTTCGTGCCCGTCAGCTCCCCATCGGACAATCGGGCCCCCTGGTGCGGGCAGACATCCCGCAGAGCCTGGTAACTGCCGTCCGGGGTCCGCACCAGCACAAAAGCTCGTTTGCCGACTTCCACACTGCGCTTGCTCCCCGGGTTCATCTCCTCTTCCCTGCACACGATATGCTTCTTCACAAGCTGCTCCTCCTTCGAACTTGCCATGCCGGACACACCGATTTTTTATTCTGAATATTCAGAATAATAACAGCGAGAAATGCCGATGATTTCCTCCGCTAGCTTGTATTCAAGTCAATCCATAGAACTTGGCGGCATTCTCGTAAAAAATCTTGCGTTTCAGCTCCTTGCTGAAGCTGGTCGGCAGCGACCGCAGCGGTGAATCGAAATCCCAGTGCGGATAGTCGGTGGAGAACATCAGCAGCTCGTCGCTGTCCATCAGTTCAACCATCTTGAGCATATGCATCGGGTCCGGGTCTTCGATCGGCTGGGTCGCGAAGCGGAAATGATCCTTCACATACTCACTCGGCAGACGCTTGACCCACGGCACCTCCAGCCGGAGCGACTTGTAGTTCTGATCCATCCGCCACATCAGAGAGGGTACCCAGGAGAAGCCGCCCTCAAGCATCGCAATCCGGGTCCCCGGGTACTTGTCGAAGACGCCGTTTACGATCAGATTGACGACCGAGGCCATAAACGCCTGCGACAAAATGGTATGCCACTCGATATAGTATCGCGGCTGTCCGAACGGACTGCGGACCGAGTTGCCTTGGTGCATGGCGACGACCAGCCCTTTGCGCTCGGCCGCCTCATAGATGCCGTGGTAGAAAGGATCGCCATAAGCCGCTGTGCCGATGGGCAGCAACACCTGCACCATCCGTGGATGATCAGCCATCCGTTCAATCTCGCGTACCGCCAGCTCTGGAATCTGCGGCGCGACATGAATCGAGCCAAGGAAGCGTTCATCCTTATCCAGCCAGTGATCGACCATCCAGTCATTGTAGGCCGAGGCCAGCGCCGCCGCCAGCTCGAACTGGGCCTCCATCGTCGCCGGGTAGAACAAGCCTGTCAGCATCGCCTTATGGATATCGTACTTGTCCATGAGCTGCTCCTGCAGTACGCCCAGATCCGAGCCAGGAACGTTGCCGCTTGGGAGCAGCGAGTCCAGCTTGGAGCCTCCGATCGGATGAATGTACTTCAGCTCCCCCCATCCCGTCCAATGCTCCATATAGCTGAGGAACGGCTCCTTCAGATAGGGAAGCAGCTCGTTGATCGAAGCGAACCGCTCATGTACATCCGTGTCGATAATCGGGATGGTCTCCGTCCGGTTGGTCTCGCGCTGCTCCGGATTCGCTTGGCTTGTCGTCATCCGTGTATCAGCCTCCCTTTCAAGATTTGTGTAACATAACCTAACGCGTTCGCTAGATAAACTAGCTTTGATAGTTCAGATTATAGATCGGTTTTGAATATGTGTCAACTATAATCACATAATGATCTTAAATCAATCAAGTTTTGATCAGTTTTAATCGAATTTCTCCCCACCCTCACACTATATTTGTCACGTTAACTGACTTATACATAACAAAAAAGCCTGCCTGTCTGCGTCATGCAGCTAAGCAAGCCTTTTGTAGACGACCATTCTATACACACGTCAACCGGCCGTGGAAGCCCAGCTCCTCGCCCGAAACCGGAATCGCCGTTGTCACTAATTCGTCGATCTCACTATAATCGCACACCTTCACCAGCGAGGCCCCGCCATATTTGGAGCTATCCGCGAGTGCAATCACCTTCTTTGATCGTTCGATCATATGCCGCTTGATCTCGACCTCTTCCAAATTGAAATCCGTCGGACCTTGCTCGGCATTAAACCCTGCCAGTCCCATGAAGAAGCGGTCAAAATTGAATTGGCGTATCGTTTCCTTGGCTAGCGTCCCCACCATGGACTGCTCCGATTTGCGGAAGCGTCCACCGATCACATAGACGTTATGCTGGCTGCGGGAGAGAATGAAGGCAATTTGCAGGGAGTAAGTAAACACGGTCAGATTGGACATTTTCAGCAGCTCTTTGGCCAACTCCGCATTCGTCGTCCCGGCGTCGAGCGCAATCACCTCGCCTTCCG
This sequence comes from Paenibacillus jepli, assembly GCF_047238105.1. Lineage (NCBI taxonomy): Bacteria > Bacillati > Bacillota > Bacilli > Caryophanales > Paenibacillaceae > Paenibacillus > Paenibacillus jepli. The sequence continues at coordinate 3,673,307 of NZ_JBDFMD010000001.1, read as the reverse complement.
CAATCTGGCTGGCCGCATATTGGGCGATCCGTTTCTTGTCGTCCTGGTTGTGGCGGGATCGCTGGTTGAACAGCGGTTCAAAGCCCAGTCCAGGCAGTGATGCACCGCCCCGCTGCCGTAGTATCACCCCATCCTGCTCCATCGCAGCCAGGTCGCGCCTCACGGTCGGTTCCGACACCTGCAGCAGCACGGACAGCTCTTCCACCGTCAGCGGCGACTTTTCTTGCAGAAAAGCAAGAATTCGTTCTTCGCGCATGTTGGTCATAGCATCGTTTCCTTTTTTCTTTTCACTATACCATAACGCGTGATCATTTGCGTGCGAAATAATCAATTTCGATCAATGACATCAGAGGCGCCTACCTTGCGGCAGGCGCCTCTCTGGCTCGTGTTGTTCTATCCGTTCACCACGGCTCCGGTCCGCTTCGAATCTCTGCTCGCCTTGATCTGCTTGCTCCGCAGCTGTCCGCACGCCGCATCGATATCGGCGCCGTGCTCGAGCCGGACGCTGACGCTCACCTGCTGTTTCTTGAGCGTATCGAAGAATGCCCGCACCGCATCCTGTGACGGACGCTGGTATTGACCGTGCTCGTCGACAGGGTTGTACGGGATCAGGTTGACATTGACGAGCGGCCGGCGGTCGCCGATCAGCTCTGCCAGCTCCAGCGCATGCGCCTCGCCGTCGTTGACATCCTTCAGCAGGATGTACTCCAGTGTCAGCCGGCGGTTCGTACGTGCCAGATAGTAGTCGATCGCGTCCATCAGCTTCTCGATCGGGATCGCCCGGTTAATCTTCATGATGCGCGTCCGCAGCTCATTGTTCGGCGCATGCAGCGAGACGGCCAGGTTCACCTGGAGATCGCTGTCGGCGAATTCGCGGATCTTGTCCGCCAGCCCGCTCGTCGAGACGGTGATGTGGCGGGCGCCGATCGCCAGTCCTTTGTGGTCCTTGACGGTACGGAGGAAATCACCCATGTTCTCGTAATTGTCGAAGGGCTCGCCGATGCCCATGACGACAAGGTGAGTAACACGTTCGTCCTTCCCTGACGCATCCAGATAGCGTTGAACCTTGACCACCTGTTCCGTGATCTCGCCCGCAGACAGGTCGCGGCTCTTGGGCAGCAGTCCGCTGGCGCAGAAGCTGCAGCCGATGTTGCAGCCGACCTGGGTCGTGACGCATACCGAGAGGCCGAATCTGTGCCGCATCAGCACCGTCTCGATCAGGTTGCCGTCGGTAAGCCGGAACAGGAACTTCACCGTGCCGTCTGCCGACTCCTGCCGCGTGTGCTCTTGCAGAGTCGAGATCGTATAATGCTCGGCCAGCAGGGCCAGGCAATCTTTATTGACATCCGTCATCCCGGCAAAGTCGGTCTCCCGCTGCCGGTACAGCCGCTCCCACACTTGGGAGGCCCGGAATTTCTTATGTCCGCGTTCGCCGAGCCAGCCGGTCAGCTGGTCCTGCGTCAATCCATAGATGGATGGCTTGTTCATGGTAACCCTCTTTTCAAAAAATCGGGCCCGTGCGCGTTTGCGGTGCCGCAAGGCCCCAGACAGGCGCAGCGTTCCCTGTGCATTCCCTGCTATTGTCCCAAATTTCCCCGCAGAACACAATAGGACGCCTCTGCCAGAACCGCTGGGCGGGGTGCACCCCCCCGAGCTAAGCCTGCTTCAACCAAAGCCAAGCCAATCTGCTTGCCGAAAGCAGGAGCGGCTCATCTGAGGCTAGCGTCCGCCCACCTACGTCTGCTCCGGCCGGTAGTCCTCCTGCCGCACATCGCCGGCTGCCGCTTCGGCCGCCGCGTCCGGCGCCTGCAACGCCTGCTCTTTCTCCCGCATATACTGCTGCTTCAGCTTGCTGACCTGCTGGAGACCAACATGGATCATAGCAAACACGAGAATCCAGGAGATCGCGGTAAGCAGCAGATGGCTGAGCGGAGACAGCGTGGCGCTGATCTTGGAATTCCATGCTCCATGCAGCGCTACGACGATGATGAAGATGCGCAGGAAGCGGGGATCCTTGAGCATACTCCACTTCCATGGCTCGCGCCCCTTCACCATGCAGATCGCCGCCCCGGAGAGCGCAGCCCAGACGATATGACCGCCCGGAGCGAGCAAGCCCCGCCAGAAGATCGTCGAGAACATATCGAAACGCGTCGCGTAACCCGCAGACTCGAATGCGGCAAAGCCCGTGCCGACCGCCGCGCCGACGAGCAGACCGTTGAGAATATAATGATATCCGGCTTGCTTGCGCAGACACCACAGAATCGCCAGCACCTTGGCCGCCTCCTCAATGATGCCCACGATGATCGGATATACGCCTACCCCTCCCACCGTCTCAAAAAACAAAAGCGCGATGATGAGCGACAGGATCCCGCCGATGAAGACATGATGAAGAACGCGGTATAACGGGATATTCTGGGGAGCGTTGAGCTCCCAGAAGAAGATCAGCAGCGAGATCGGCACGACGAAGGAGCCGACCATGATCAGACCCGGCAGCAGATTTTGATTCTCAAAAAACGTATAGCCCAGATAGAAGCCGAGAAAGCCAATCATCCCGACGATGAAAATCCGCATGAACAGCCACGGCTTGGGCCATGTATCGATCAGTTGATCCATCGTCGGAGTCGTCGCTGACGTGCCGACAATAAACAGCCGCTCGGCATCCTCCTCCGAGTGCTTCTTGAACGTATCCGAGAACACATCCTTCAGCTTGATCTCCACTTTCTCCTCGAACCCTGCGGCCCTATGCAGCTTATCGGCAAAATCCTGCAGGATACCGCCTCCAGACGGAGCCTGCGCCGATCCGGACTGACGCTCCCGCGCTGTCCCGGCGCCGGCCGTCTCCGCCGAGGCCGCCGTCTCTGCGCCGGCTGAAGTCCCCGCCGTTTCTGCCTCGGCCGCCCTCCCAGATGTCCGCAGCTCATGGCCGCAGCCCGGGCAGAACCGCGCGTCCACTCCCGCCTGATACCCGCATGCAGGACAGAACATGACGCCACTCCCTTCTTCCTGAGGTTGTTTTCTTCCTAGATCCTTCCCCTGACTATATCTTACAGCCTTTGCATACAACATACCATAACCCTAACGCAGAAAGGGTGAAACGGCCTGTAGCAGCATAGGTCTCCAGCAGGGCTTTGTCTCATGCACGGGCACTATACTGACCACTCCGCCGGCGGCACCAGGCCACTTCGACCGACGGAGCACTGCCGCAGCAGCAGGACGTATCCATCGGAACGGACACAGTAGCGGCTATTTTGTGCCACGGCCTGGTTTGCACCGCAGTTGCGGACAGAGGATACGTTATCCTTCTCGAAATAGCGCAAAACACGCCCACCACCAACAAATAACGGATCGTCTGTCCGTTCCCGCTGCCTCCTGCCGGAATTTGCACCAAATAGGCGCTATCCTGTCCGCAATCCAGCCAGCATGGCCCGCACTCCACCGACATGGCAACAGCACATCGGCCAGCAGCACATCAACCAGCAACACAGCCTCATCCGCGGATGATAGGGGCGTCCAGAGTTACCCCCCACCACCGATCTGCCTGACTCAGCCGCCATAGACAGAAAGAGACCCGCAGCTCATGCCGCGGGTCCAAGGTATATATATCATAAAGGGGGGTCGATATTTAGTATAGGCTCGCAATCTTAAATGAACCTGAAAATTCAGTTTCAGCTTCATTACAATTGTCCGAGATTTGTTGCCGTACCGTTGCAGCTCCTAATATTTCGCTGATTGGGCGCCGTCGATCGGGATAATCGCGCCATTCAGAAATGGCGACTCGCCGGAGAGCAGATACGCCACCAGATGGCCAATCTCCTCGGGATTGCCCAATCGTTTGGCTGGATTGTCCTTGACGAACTCTTGAGCGGCTGACTTCCAATCGTCAGGGTTGATCTGCTTGAATGAACCGATCACCATATCCGTCAGAATCGCGCCGGGGGCGATCGCGTTGACACTGATGCCGTACTCCGCATACTCGATAGCAGCGTCCTTGGTCATCCCCGCTACCGCATGCTTGCTGGCGCCGTAGGCGATCTGATTCATGACCGCACGGATCCCGCCGACAGATGAGGTGTTGACGATGTAGCCGCTGCCCTGCTGCTTCATCACCGCTAGGACATGCTTCAAACCATAGAAGACACCCTTAAGGTTGATAGCAATGACCTTATCGAACACACTGCTGTCGTAATCCTCGGTGAGCGCCTGTTTGCCCTCGATACCGGCATTGTTGAAAAAACCGTCGATCCGGCCAAACCGTTCCATCGTATCGCCGACATACCGCTGTACCGCGACTTCATCCGACACATCCGCCGTTATTAGCAGCACCTCTCCCGCGGGGCTCTTCTCTGCAACCAGTTTCTTTGTCTCTTCCAGACCTTCCATCTTAATATCTACCAGCGCGAGCGTCGCGTCTTCTTGCGCCAGCTGCAAGGCTGCTGCCCGCCCCAGGCCGGATCCCCCGCCCGTAATGACCACCACTTTGTCCTTGAACCGTCCGGGCATGATTCATCCTCCTTCATCTATAGCCGCATGTATAGCTGCATGCATTCCTCGGATAGTATAGACAGAACGCAGCGGGTTTATCAGCGTTGGCCTATAGACGCTCGGATGATATACTGGACAGGTAACAAGTCGTTTCTTCTTGGGCGGCGCCGCAAGACGCTGCAATCCCCACACAAAGGTTGCGAGCATAATGGGTCACTACATTCGCTATATTCGTTTAAGATAACGCACGGTACAGCTGGAAAGGCGGGCGCTTCGTCAAAAAATGACGACAGCCGCGTCTATTTAGCTGTGCCTTATTGCATTCTATCTTAACGAATGAATGAGGTGCTTATTTGTGCTGCAATCCAATCGTCTGAAACAGGCAGCCAGGCTGCTTGACATCCATGAACCCGTGTTTACCTGCCCCGTGTGCCGCAGTCCGCTGAGACTGCTGGAGAACCGCCGGATGGCATGCCCGCTCCGGCACAGTTTTGATCTGGCCCGGGACGGCTATCTTCATTTGCTGACTGGACCGCCATCCGGCAGCGAACGTTACAATCGCGAGCTATTCGAAGCCAGGCGCCGCATCCACCACAGCGGCTTCTTCCGGCCGCTTGCGCTGGCACTGGAGCAGGAGCTCCTGCCACTGGCACTGCATGCGCGGCCCGCTGCTTGCCGCATCCTCGATGCCGGGTGCGGCGAAGGCTCGCTGCTCGCCGGTCTGACCGGCCGTCTGGCCGCGCAGACCGGGTATGATGTCCTCGGTGTCGGGCTCGATCTGGCCAAAGCCGGCATCGCCGCCGCGGCCAAGCAGAGCTCGCCCGGCACGTTATGGTGTGTAGCCGATCTGGCACAGGCACCCTTGGCAGATGGCCGCTGGGACGCCATCCTGAGCATCCTCTCACCGGTCCGCTACGAGACTTGCCGTCGGCTGCTCGTCCCCGACGGCTTGGTGCTCAAGGCCATCCCCGGCCCGCTCTACCTGCAGGAGCTGCGCGCCCTGCTGTACCCGGGGCGGGCCCGGCAGGGGCAAGGCACGGCCAGTCTCGACCGGTTCGCTGCGGCATTCCCGTCGATGCACCAGATCCGGATCACGGAGAGCCTCACGCTCGAGGGAACGCGCATCCGCGATCTTCTGCAGATGACTCCGCTCGCCTGGCATGCGCCAACAGCCGCACGCGAATCGGCGGCTGCACGCGAGCGGCTGACCGTGACGCTCGACTGGATCCTGGCTGCCGGCAAGCAACCGTAGCCGCAGGTCTCTGCGGCCAGTGAAGCAGGTGGTCGTCTGACCGCCGTCATACTGTCGGGTCAGGCTATTAGCTGGATAGCGGGCAGTTAGCGAAGCGAGGTTGGGGAGCCGTAGACGGACAGCCGAGCGGCTCCTGAAGCTAACGAATTGTGCATCGCACCTGCGACTCGGTATAATAGGATTCAACACAAGCCATTCGAACAAGGGAGTGACCCCCATGCACTATCGCAGACTCGGCGGCAGCGGCCTGATGGTGTCCGCGCTCGGTCTCGGCACCAATGCCTTCGGCAAACGGGCCGACCGCCAGGCTTCCATGCGAGTCATCGACACCGCGCTGGAGCACGGCATTACGTTTCTGGATACCGCCAACATCTACGCCCGCACGGCCTCCGAATCGATCCTCGGCGAGGCGCTGCGCGGCCGCCGCGAGCACGTCATCCTCGCCACCAAGGCCGGCCTGCCGACTGGCGACGGTCCCTATGACCGCGGCTCCTCGCGCCACCATCTGCTGCGGGAGCTCGAAGGCAGCCTGCAGCGGCTGCAGACCGACTATATCGATCTGTATCAGATCCATACGTTCGATCCCGAGACGCCGCTGGAGGAGACATTGCGGACACTCGAGGACATGATGCGGTCCGGTAAAGTCCGCTATATCGGCGCATCCAACTATGCGGCCTGGGAGCTGATGAAGGCGCTCGGCATCAGTGAGCGTCTCGGCTTGCCACGCTACGTCTCGGTACAGACAAGCTACTCGCTCGCCGACCGGACGCCGGAGCAGGAGCTGGTCCCGCTCTGTCTCGATCAGGGCGTCGGCATCATCCCTTACTTCCCGCTGGCGGGCGGCATCCTGAGCGGCAAGTACACGTCCGCCGAGTCGATCCCTTCCGGTTCGCGGGCCGACACCGATCCGAACTTCACCCGCTTCCTCCAGGAAGGCGCCCTGACGCTCGGTCAGCGGCTGTCGCAGCTGGCGGAGGAACGCGGCTGTACGCCTAGCTCGCTCGCGCTGGCCTGGCTGATGGCGCAGCCCGTCGTCGGCTCCGTCATCGTCGGCGCGACGAAGCCCGAGCAGCTGCTCGACAACGTCGGCAGCCTCGAGCTCGAGCTGGACGCGGAGCTGCTGGGCGAGCTGGATGCGCTCAGCGAAGCGACCCGCTACGGCAAGCCGTTTGCCGTCTATCGGCTATAAAGCCGCGCTCAGTAAAAGGCCTAGCGGTGTCCTTAAAGGATTGGGAACAGCTTGCTCTCCGAACTGAAAGCTGAGGGGAAGAAAAGTGCGTTGCAGCTAAACGACCGATTTCCAGAAAGTATAAAACCCCCGAACCCTTAACGGCCCTCGGGGGTTTTATGCATTTATTTTTGTTAGATTATATGACACAATTTTTTGTTGTGCCTCTTTTATCTATGATCTGAGTAAGTTTACCATACTCAACGTGTCATATTTATGTTGAGAAGCCGCCCTCTTTCCAGTATGATGTTGACATATAGCATCTTGTACGACTCGGAGAAGAGGTGAGCCCCATGAACAATTGGTACAAGAAGCAACTCCTGTCCTACTTCCCCATCTTCCTGCTGACCATTACGGTGATTGTTGTGATCGGAATGGTCGCCGTATCGGACATCTCCCGCCGGGAGACAGAGCGGGCCAATGAGATTTTTGCCCGTTATATCTCGGAGGTCATCGTCGGTTCGCTCTCCGAAACGGAGCAGGCCTTTTTGAAAGAATTCACACTCAACGCCAGCATGACGGACTTCCTCGACAGCCCTGCAGGTCCGGAAGCGGAAAGCATTCAGTTGTACCAGATCGCATCCTCTCTTCGCAGCCTGGAGGCCGATTATTCCCTGCTGGAGTCGATCTATCTCTACCGCGCCCATGACGACTTGGTCTTAATGGCCAACGGCAAACAGACGCTCGCGCAGTTCTACGACCGGGAGTTCCTGCAGACGGCTATCGGCAGCAGCGAAGAGATGGGCAGGCGATGGTCAGGGGCGCGTACGGTGCCGGGGCAGGACAATCGGAGCGTTCCCGTCATTTCGCTTGTGAAGCAGTTGCCTCTCCCCTTTGGTCAGGACGGCGTGGCGGTCATCAATGTGAGGGTCAACGGCTTCGCCAACGACATCATGTTGGGCAAAAACCGGAAGTTAACCTACCTCGATATCATTGACGCCGACGGCGAGGTGGTACTCTCTTCCGAGAAAACTATACCCTCCGAGGAGGAACGGTCCAACATCGCCTATCTGGCTCAGATGCCCATTGACGCGACAGCCTGGAGCATTCGGAGCGGCATCAAATCCGGGCAGTTCTCCCAATGGTTTGAGCTGATCTCCTATACCTGGATTGCAGCCGGGGTCGCTGTGGTGCTGCTCAGCACGATCTACGTCATCTATATCTCCAGGCGCAACTATCGCCCGATCGCCCTCATTCTGAACAAGCTGCAGACCATCCAGCTCAAAACCTCCTTGACCAAGGCCGAGGAGGATGATGTCCGGTTCATCGAGGAGGCATTGGAGGACCTGACAGACCAGATGACACAGTATCAGCAGGAAAGCCAGGATAACCTGCTGACGCGCCGGCGCCAGCTTTTCATTGATTTCATCGAAGGCACGGTACCCGCTTCACCCGAAGGGTGGCAAGAGCACATTCCCTTAGAGGTGGTTGCCCGCGAGAACCAGGACAAGCTGCTGCTGGTAGCTCACGTTGAGCTGGAGCGGCTCGAGCTGGACAAGGAAGAGGTGTCGCTCATGCGGCTCGCCCTCCAGAATGTCATTCAGGATGTGCTCGGGGACGGCGAAACGGCATGGTGTGAATGGATTTACGGCAATCGGCTGGGGATTATTCTGCTGGCTGGGGATGACTGCTCAGAAGCGGCCATCCGCTTGCGCACCCAACAATGCCGGGAGTGGGTGGAGGAGCATTTCGATGTTACTTTTCTGTTCGGCGCCGGTACACCGTTCCGGGATTGGTCCGCAATCCCACATGCCTATCAGGACGCGCTCCGTGCGTTGGACCACCGCTTGACCCGCAGGGATGTCCAGGTCATCTTTGCCGCACACGTCAGCCAGAGCTCCGATCAGCCGTGGCTGCAGTTCTGGCCGCTGGTCACCGAGATCGGAGAGCTGTTCCAGATGCGCAGCGAGCATTGGCGAGGCAAGACCGAGCATCTCTTCACCTGGCTGCAGGATCAGCAGATCAGCGACCGGACGATCTTCGGCATGATCGACGCGCTGCTGAAGCTGGTGCAGAAGAAAGCGCTGGATGGGGCCGCCAGCCTCGAGCAGGCGGCCTCAGACATCCGCGAGTCGGGTGCCAGGCTGCACTATGATGATCTGATCTCTTTGGAAGAGGATGTACTTCTCGCTTTGGAGACTGCGTACCAGTCTTACGAGAAGCTTCATGACAGCGGGAGCTTCCAGACGGTGATGCTCGAGATGCGGGCGTACATTCAAGCGCATTACGATCACCCCGATTTGTCCCTGAAGCACCTGAGTGACCGGTTTCAACTCGGCGGCAAAAATGTCAGCCAGCTCTTCAAGGAATCGTTCGGGGAGAACTTCGGCGATTATGTGCAGCAGCTCCGGATTGTCAAGGCGAAGCGATTGCTCTCCGAGTCGGATATTTCACAGCAGGAGATTGCCACGCTCGTGGGCTACTCCAACTCGATTACCTTCGGCCGGATGTTCAAACGAACGATGGGAATGACGCCGGGCGAATACCGCAAGCAGTTCGTCCAGACCTGAATTCACCTCCCAGTCTGCCTTCTTACCCTTAACCAATACGTCAGTTTTCCTAACATAAATTCAAGAAAACCGCTATATTATGCGGTTTTCTTTTGGTTTATTGATGAAATCCGGTTTATTACGTCACTTAACCTCTTGATTATTCGGGTTTATTGCAGAAAACAAGTTTATTGTCCGAGGACGATGTCAGCAAGCATACTGTGACTATCCCCGGCGGCTAACGCCAACGGGGGACGATACGAATACAGGGGAGTGTAATGCCATGGAAAAACAAAAGTCCAAGATCAAATCGCACCGCAAGCTGTTGATCCCGATGACCCTTAGTATGAGTCTGCTCTTGAGCGCCTGTTCGGGCTCAGGGTCACCAAGCGACGCTTCGCAGCCGGAAGGGGCAAGCGGTAGCTCGGGAGAGCGCGTAACGTTAAAGGTCGAAGTATTCGACCGGGGCAATGCACCATCAGGCATGACTATTTCCAACAACTATCTGACTACCTATGTCCAAGACAATTTCGGGACGCCCAACAACATCGATATGGAATTCTATCCTGTGCCGCGTTCCGAAGAGACAGCCAAGCTGAACATTCTTATGGCGAGCGCCAACGATGTACCGGATATCGTCTTCACGTATGACTCGGGCACGTTCTACCGCTACGCTTCGCAGGGCGGACTGACCGAGGTGGGCGAGCTGCTGGATGAATATGGTCCGAACCTGAAAGCCTTCCTCGGCGAGGATGCCTTGGCCTATGGACAGATCGACGGGGAGCAGCTGGCGATTCCGGGCCGCCGCCTGGTGCTGGGCAAGTACGCCTCCTATGTGCGCCAGGATTGGCTGGACAAGCTCGGCCTGCCGGTTCCGACCACAACAGATCAGCTCTACGACACCCTTGTGGCTTTCAAAGAACAGGATCCTGGCGAGACCGGCGGCCGGGTGATCCCGCTCGGCATGAGCGTTGCTCCCGCCCAGCTGGATTCCCTGCTCTGGTCATTCGTGGAGCCCATCAGCGATGAGCAGCGCATCACTCTTACCCAGAAGCTTGGCTCATCGGACTATCCGGTCCTGCTGCCCGGCTACAAGGAAGGCTTGCGCTTCCTCAACAAGCTGTATCATGAAGGGTTGATCAGCAAGGATTTTGCCCTCGACGAGGATAAGAAGCTGCTCTGGCAGGACGTACAGAACGGTCTCGTCGGCGCCTACTCTGAGGATGCGGGCGAGCTGCTGTTTGAATACAATGGCACCTACAAGAATCTTCAGGCCAACGTACCCGGCGCCGTCATGACGCCGATCGATCCGTACGTAAATGCCGAAGGCCTCTCCGCCAAGCCGGGCTATGCACCGAACGCCATGTTCATTATGATCCCCAAGTCCAGCAAACGGGCAGTAGAAGCCATCAAGTACCTGGACTGGATGGCCTCCGAGGATCATCTGTTCTTCATGCAAAATGGCGTAGAAGGCGAAAATTACACGCTCGTGGACGGCATCCCGGTGGCGAACGCCGACGCTTCGCAGGACATTAAGGATCGCCTGTACAATTACGGCGACATGGCGATTATCGTAAACGGCAAGTATATGGGCGACGACGAGAAAAATGCCGAGGCTTATATCCGCCAGGTGCCTGAGGTCTATCATGACATGATGCGCACATCGGTGGAAATCTCCGACACCAACAAATCCGCACCGATCATTATGCCGGTACCCATTGAAGCGGAATCCAGATACGGCAGCGCGCTAAGAGCAAAGCTGAATGAAATAATCGTCAAGCTGACGATGTCCAGCCCGGGCGCCTTCGACGCGACCTACGATTCCCTCATGAACGAGTACATGGCGGGCGGCGGCCAGGCGATTCTGGACGAGCGCACGAAGGTGTATGAGGACATGATGAAGTAGAGCTGCAGTTATTTGACCGGACGCTACGCGGGCTTGCTGCTGAATCCAGGCGGCAGGCCCGCCCACCAAAGGAGGCATTTGCATGAGAGCAAGCATTTACTACGGGAGATACTGGCGACTATATGCCATGCTGGTGCTGCCGCTGCTTTATTTTGTCATCTTCAAATACGGCCCTATGTACGGCGTACAGATCGCCTTCAAGGATTTCAACTTTTTCCAAGGGATTCACGGCAGTGAATGGATCGGCTTCGAGGCCTTCCGCGAGGTATTCAACAACCAGGAGTTCTACAAAACGCTGCGCAATACGCTCATGCTGAACGGGCTGGATCTGGTCATCTCGTTCCCTGCCCCGATCATCCTCGCCATTATGCTGTACGAGCTGAACATTAACTGGTTCAAACGCATCTCCCAGACGATACTGTATATTCCGCACTTCATCTCCTGGGTGATAATCGGCGGCATTGTCATGCAAGTGTTCGGCACGCAGTCGGGGATGATCAACAACGTACTGAATGGACTAGGCCTGGACAGCATCCCGTTCCTGACGGACAAGAACAGCTGGCTGGCGACCTATCTCGCTACGGGTGTGTGGCAAAGCGCCGGCTGGGGCACCATCCTCTATCTGGCTGCATTGACGGGCATTAACCGCGAGCTGTACGAAGCTGCCGAGATTGATGGCGCGAACCGCTTCCGCCGCATCTGGCACGTCTCTATCCCCGGCATCCGGATGACCATCGTCACCCTGCTTATCATTCAGCTTGGCAATATGATCAGCATCGGCTTCGAGCGGCCGTATGTCATTGGCAATCTCGCGGTGCGTGATTTTTCAGATGTCCTCAGCACGTTCGTCTACCGGATCGGCATTGAGTCTGGCCAATATACCATCGCCACAGTCGTGGGTCTCTTCCAGGCTGTGATCGGACTGATCTTCCTGCTGGCGGCCAATACCATCGCGAAAAAGCTCAACGGCGAGGGCATTATCTAGGACATAAATGAAAGGAAGGGACTACCTGATGACCGAGAAGCAAGCCAACCGCCTATTTGACCTGACCAATGTGGTCCTGATTACACTGGCTGTGATTGTCTGTATTGCGCCCTTTATCCATATCATCGCCATTTCTCTCAGCTCCTCGAGGGCGATCATGTCCGGTGAAGTCACGCTGCTCCCGATCGAGGTGACCTGGGAAGCGTACAAACGCGTCTTTACCGATGCCTCGATGCTCCGGTCGCTCGGCTTCACCATGTACTTGACGGTGCTGACCACCATTCTGAGTATGATTATGACCATTCTGGCGGCCTATCCCTTGGCCAAATCCTCGCTGCGATGGAAAAGCCTCATCATGTTCTTCATCGTCATTACGATGTTTTTCAGCGGCGGCATGATCCCCGAATATCTGCTTGTCCGGGACCTGGGATTGATCAACACGACCTGGTCGCTGGTCCTCCCCAATCTCATCAGCCCCTTCTTCCTGATCATCCTGATCACCTTCTTCAAGGCCATTCCGGATTCGCTGGAGGAAGCCGCCGACGTGGACGGCAGCAGCCACTTCCGCACGCTCTTCAGTATCGTCCTGCCGCTGTCTGCGCCGGTCATGGCGACACTGAGCCTGTTCTATGCCGTCAACCGCTGGAATGGGTTCCAGGACACGCTGATGTACATTACCAACCCGAATCTTTATCCACTGCAGCTCAAGCTCTACCAGATCGTCAGCAACGCCCAGGCCAGCGATCTGCTGCGCAGTGAAGGTGTCGGTATGTTCGAGATTATGCCTGAAGGCCTCAAGGCCGCCAGCGTCATTTTTGCCACCGTACCGATCCTGCTTGTCTATCCATGGCTGCAGCGGTATTTTGTGAACGGTACGATGGTCGGCGCGGTTAAGGGTTAAAGCGGATGAGCGGATTCTCCTTGACCTCAACGATGGAACGGGTGAAAGGCTTGTCCCCGCTGCTGTTCAAGCTGCGTGTATTTTACTTGCTGACCGGCTTGTCGCTCGGTATGCTTAACCCTTATATCAGTATGATTTTCATAGAACAGGGCTTGCGCCGCGACAGCATCGGCGGCATAATGGCCTTATCCTCGCTGCTCGTGATTGTGGCTCAGCTCTTCTGGGGACGGATTGCCGACAAATACCGGGCGACCCGGCTGATCCTTGTACTCAGCCTGGCTGTTCCCGCGGCGGCGGCCATGCTATTCGCGGTGCCTTCGGCTGCGCTGATGGTAGCCGTCTATATGCTCTACATTGCCTTTACAGCGCCGCTTGCTCCGGTAAGTGATGCCTATGCCGTGACGGCAGCGGCCAAGGCGGGCTCCTCCTACGGCACGATCCGCTGCTTCCAGAGCATCGGCAACGCCTTCGGCGGCTATATGGCCGGTGCCTTTGTTGCCATGTACGCGCCGCGTTTGCTGGGCCTGCCGTTTCTGCTGTTTGCACTGGCAGGCATCGTCGTTCTGATGGGAGTGCCACGCCAGGATGAAGTCAAGATCAAGCGCAAGTCATTCTCCCATGGGCTCAAAGACGTGCTGATGAACCGAACGGTGCTATTGTTTCTATTATCGTGTCTCTTGATTAACCAGACGCTGACGGCGTTCAACACCTATTTCGTCGTCGTCTTCCAGATGGCGGGCGGCAGCCCTCAATTGTCCGGTATTGCCTTGATGATCGCCGCGTTCTCCAACGTCCCTTCCATGTTCCTATCCGCGTACATTATCCGCTTCTTCGGGGTGGAACGGACGATGCTGATGGGCGCGATCGCTTATATTCTCCGCTGGGGCCTGCAGTGGCTCTATCCGATCCCGAGCGTCATGGTAGGCGTGCAAGTGCTGCAGGGCCTCTCCTTTGGCCTGCTCTATGTCACTGCCGTGGAATATATGGTCCGGATCGTGCCGGAAGATATGAGGACCACCGGCCAGAGCATCCTGGCCATCGTCTTCTCAGGGCTCGCGGGCATGCTGGGCAATCTGCTCAATGGCTACTTGCTGGAGACGGGCGGGCCGGATGCCATGAATCTGGCTTGTACGATTAGCGCAGCGCTGGGCGCTGGGCTGCTGGTGTTGATTATTCGCAGTCAGAACAGACAGAAAGGGGCGGTTCAACTTGACCACTAACCTGCTGACAGACATGTCGACTTCCGAACGCTACCTGGTCGAGCAAGCGATGACATGGATGGACGAGCACTTTGATCCCGAGGCTGCAATGATCGGGGAAGCCGGAGCCCGGCACGGCACGCGGGAGAGTGCCCATTATGCATTGGGGCTGCTGCTGCGGGACGAGCCCGGCGATGTCGAGACAGCCGTCCGCGTCATCGAACGCGTGCTCGACATGCAGATTATCGCTCAGAATGAATTGTACGACGGCACGTTCCGTAAATCCCCGGACTCTCCGCTCCCACCCTCGGGGTATGCGGCCTGGGGCCGCTTCTCGCCGGGCTTCGGCTATGCCAATTCGGACGCGCTCGACGAGGTGTACCGCCGCTTCGCCGCCTATGGCGGACTGCTCGGGGAAGGCGCGGAACCTGCACCGGCGGGCGCCGCCGCAGGTATGGGAACCGGAGCGCTGGGCGCGAGTGCCAATGGAGGTCCAAGGACCGGAGCAGTGGGCGCGAGTACCGCTGTCGGTACGGACCCGCTGTTCGCTCTGTTCCGCCGCGCCGTAGATGAAGTCTATCCGCGCGTATGGCGCAGCTTCGACCCGAACTGGCGGGAATTCATCGCCTGTACGTTTGCGATGATCCTCGAGCATTTTGAATCCCGGCTGTCTTCGTCTCTTGTGGAGCGGATGGACAAGGCTATGAAGCGGACGGTGTCCGCCTCGCTGGAGCGGTACGACTCGCAATCGATCCCGACCAATACCAATATTGAGCTGATGCATCTCTTTATCGCGCATTATTACGGTCACCGCTACAGCCTGACCAAGTGGGTCAACCATTCCGAAAATGGTGCAGCCGCGCTGCTGGACGACTATTCAGAGTTCCATTCATTCGCCGAGTTCAATTCGAGCACGTACTATGGGGTAGACCTTACAGCACTGGGCATGTGGCGGCGCTACGG
Organism: Paenibacillus jepli; assembly: GCF_047238105.1. NCBI lineage: Bacteria > Bacillati > Bacillota > Bacilli > Caryophanales > Paenibacillaceae > Paenibacillus > Paenibacillus jepli. The sequence continues at coordinate 3,657,902 of NZ_JBDFMD010000001.1, read as the reverse complement.
CCGCAGCGGATCGTTCCGGGAGACCGGACGCATCCTGGAGCACGGCCTATGGGAAGATATCGCCGAGTTCTACGAGCCGGCGCTGGAGAACATCTGCGGCCCGTACGCGCGCAGCTATGAGAATGAAATGACCGAGCACAGCTCGATTGGCGTGCTCTTATATCTGGCTCTCGGGCCGGAATACAGCCACATGACAGGAATCAACTGCGAGACAAGCCATGACCCGATGATCGCGCTGGTTGGTGTGGATATGCCGGACGCCGTGCGACAACAGTTGCGCACCTCCCGGGGCGAGCGCTTCGCCTACCGCCAGTTCAACGAATTGTGCGAGCGGGACCTGCCGCCGCACAACCGCAATGTCTGCACCGCACGGGCCTGGCTCTCGCCAGAGCTGATGATCGGCGGCCTCTCAGGCAGCCGCAATACGAACGGGCAGATGCATCACGCCACTGCCCACTGGCAGGGACCGGACGGCCGCCGGTATTCGCTGCGAATGGTACGGCGTGAAGTCGGCCAGACCTGGAACTCGCATCTGCGCGGCATGACGTTCGATGTCGCGACTAGCGAGCGGCAGTTGAACATCGAAGCGCAGCTGCGCTGCCCCATGCCGGTCGAGCTGGTCTTCGAGCTAGGCGTCGCGGCAGCGGAGGTGCCGGGGTCGCGGGGAGCGGCGCCGCAGGCCGGCGGGGCCGTGGCGAGCGACCGCAGGGCGAGCAGCCTCGCAGCAGGCGCAACATCAGAGCAAGCCGCCGCGCACAGGAGCCCTTCTGAGCCATCAGAGCGCAATGAGGCGCTGGGCTTGCTCCACTCTATTGCTGTCACGACCGACCGTTGGGAGCTTCCCGGCCTTACGATCGAAGTAACAGCCGACGCGCCGCAGCCCCTCTTAACGCAGAACGGTCACAAAATGGAGATTGTCTACCCCGTGCATACGCTTGAGCAAACGTGGGAGACGATGAAGTTTCAGCTGCGCTTTATAGTCGCTTGCTCGCCTGAGAGGATGTGATCACCCACTTGCGGTGTCCGTCACTTCAAAGGAGAGCACGATTCTAAAGAAGTCTTGCATGCATATGGCGCAGATAGCGCCAGCGGATCAAGTAGAAATACCCCAGCTGCAGCAACAGGAAGCACAGGCAGATCGCGGCGGCCTGAACCGCCATGGAAAACTCCAGCAGCAGGCTGATATTGATGAACGCCACCACGCTATGCACGATCCCCACGATGAGGGGAAGGAAAAACATCAGCACCAGTTGGCGGGTCGCCAGCCTGCCGAGCTCCTGGCGGCTCAGACCGAGCTTGCTGACCAGCTGATACTGCTTCTCGTCCCGCTGCAGGTCGGCATAAAGACGGAAGTAGATGAAGCTCGCGGCAAAGGTGAAGAACACTACGCCCATCAGGACGCTGATGATGATCAGGATGCCGTTTCGCTGCTTGTCCTGGTGCCAGTTCACGGCGAGCGAGTTCAGCCCATAGCCATCGTCCCACCGGTTGCCCGTGATCTCGGCTTTTAGAGCCAATCCGGCGTCCAGGCTCCGCTCCCAGCCGTCGATGGCGTAATGGTGGTAGACCACAGGCGGCTTCTGTACGGGCAGCTCTGCGGCCAGGGCGGCGAAGGCGGCATCCGGGATGACGAGCGTATCCACATATTGAGTCAGTACCGGATCAACGACCCGTTCCGTTAGGGTGAATGTCCGGCCGCCCTCCTCGGGACCGATGGTCCGCGTCTCCGAGAAGTCCGTTAACGCCCGAGATCGCGCATCGCTCCCCGAGACCACGAACGCCGCATCCTCATCCGGCAGCTTCCTGGCTTCATAGCCGAGCACCCGCGCTGCCGCGTTATAATCCGAGAGACGGATATAAGGAGAATTTCTCCACTCCGCATACGTGATGACGGCCGAACGGTAGTCAATCACGTTCTCCTGCAGCCGCTCCTCGATCTGCCGTACATGGCCTTCCGCGAGCGGATGCCCGACCTCTGCTACGTACGTAAACGCATACGGATCTTCCTTCTCCGTAAGCCGGGGATCTCCGATTGCCATGCAGACCGCGATCCCGCAGATGGCGACGGCGGTCACATTGGCGACCATGAAGAACATATTGGCATTGTCCCGCATCCGATAAGCAAGATCGGTAAAGGTGAGCAGGTTGATCCGCCGGAACAGCAGGCCCTCCCGCCGCTTCAATGTCCGGATGACATAGACGCTCAGTTGGGTGAACAGGAAGTAGGTGCCGAGCACGACGAGCGCTACAGCCGATCCCAGGACGACTAACGTATAATTTGCGACGACGACAAAATAAAACACCAGCCCGTACCCCGCCCCCAACAGCAGCAGGCCCAGCAGCGACAGCAGCGGCGAAGCTTGGGCTCCTCGCGCGGCTTCTCCTCGGAGCGGATCAGCTCCAGCGGCTGATGACGGCGGCCGATCCGCGAAGCGAAGACAGCCAGGATCAGGAACATCGCCACAAATGCGGCCACGGTCGTCCATATCGCCGGCAGCGGGATATAAAAGGCCAGCCCTTCCTCCAACAGCAGCAGACGCCCCACGATGAGCAGGTACAGCTTGGTGAAGAGAACCCCCGCACCGATCCCTGTGAGGATCGACAGCAGCCCGATGATGATATTCTCGATGAAGACGAGCCGGGTGCGCTGACGCTCCGACATCCCCAGCATCATCAGGATGCCAAACTCCCGTTTGCGCACTTGCAGGAATGCGCCCGCTGAGTACAACAGGAACAGAAACGAGAAGACAAAGATAAAGTACTGCGAGATGCGAAGCCCCATCGTGCCCAGAGCGGAAGCCGTAGGGCTGCTGGCAGCCAGCTGCCCTTGCAGCGAAGGATGGTATTGCAGGAGCGCATAGATGAAGAAGATCATGACCGAGAACGAGCTGCTCATGAAGTGAGCGGCATAGGTGCGCTTGCGGCGCAGCACGTTGTTAAACGCGAATTGGCGGAAGCGCATGGTCGTCCCCTCCCAGCATCGACAGCACGTTGATGATCTTCTGATAGAACACCTGGCGGCTCTCGCCTTGATGGATCTCGCTGTAGAGGCGGCCGTCCTTGATGAAGACGACACGGTCGCAATAGCTTGCAGCCATCGCATCATGGGTGACGAGCATCATCGTCGCACCTTCTTCCTTGTGCATCCGGCTCATCAGCTCCATCACATCCCGTGCAGCCTTGGAGTCGAGGTTGCCGGTCGGCTCGTCGGCGAGCACCAGCTTGGGCCGGTGCACCAGCGCCCGGGCAATCGCCGTCCGCTGCGCCTGGCCGCCGGAGATCTCATACGTCCGCTTGTCCAGGATGTCTTCGATCCCGAGCCGCTCCGCCAGCTCCAGCGTCCGCTGCTTCATCTGCTGCAGGTCGGTACCGTCCAGCGTCATCGGCAGCATGATGTTCTCCCGCACGGTGAGGGTATCCAGCAGGTTGAACGCCTGGAAGACGAACCCCAGCTCGCGGCGACGGAAGTAGGCTAGCTGCTCCCGTTTCAGCGTATAGGGATCCTCGCCGCCGATGCGCAGCTCCCCCGAGGTCGGGCGATCGATGGTGGAGACCATATTGAGCAGCGTCGTCTTGCCGCTGCCGGACGGCCCCATGATGCCGACGAACTCGCCCTTCTCAATCGTCAGCTCGATATTGGTTAACGCCTGATAACCGATCTTGCCGGGGTAGGTTTTATTCAGCTTGCTTACACGAACCTGATCCATCGTTTTCTCTCCTTGCCGTTCAATGATACGCCTATTGTATCCCGCACCCTGCAGATTCTCCTATCGATCAGCCTTACAAGAAGGTGTCAGCGCTGTAAGATTCGGAGCCGGATTCCGATAGCGCCAAAATGAAGCTTCAGTCCGCCCTGCTTTCTGTCAATAAATAAGACAAAGAGCCGACCCGTGCTGCAAACGGTAATATACCGCCTGTACGAGCCGACCTAATGTATGCCCTTTACTCACGATGCTTCACCACTCCCGCCCGGGCAGCATGCGGGAAGATCAACCGCATCACCGTGCCGCGTCCCACCTCCGATTCGGCCTCGATCTGCTGGCCCATCCGCTCCAGCACCGCGCGGACGATATACAGCCCCATCCCCGTCGATTCCTTGAAGGTGCGGCCGTTTTCTCCCGTGAAGAAAGGACGGAAGATGCGGGCGAGATCCGCTGCCGGGATGCCGACACCGGCATCCTCCACCTCCAGATGCACCGCCCGGCCGCTCGGATAAGCGCGGATGGCCAGCTTGCCGCCGCCCGCACCGTACTTGGCGGCGTTGGTGATGAGCTGCTGGAGGATGAACCGCAGCCACTTGCGGTCCGTCGCGACCTGCAACCCCTCGTCCACAGACAACTCGGGATATAGCGAGCTGCGGATCAGCAGCCGCTTATGCTCGAGGATGACCTCGTTGACCGCCTCCCTCAGCTTGACCGCCTCGATGTGGAAATCCTGCTCGAACGTCTGCAGCCGGGCCATGTAGAGCACCATCTCCATCCCGGAGCGCAGACGCTCTGTCTCTTCTCGCATGCTCTCATCCCTGGGCTCTCCGCTCTCCTGCAGCATCAGCTCCAGCACTGACAGCGGCGTCTTCATCTGGTGTACCCACTGTTGCATGAAAGTCAGGTGCTGCGCCTGCTGCTCCTCCAGCGTCCGTACACGCTGCTCGTAGTAACGGTGCTGCGTCGCCAGCAGGTCGCTTGCCGCAGACGGCAGCGGCGCGAAGCCCAATGAGGCCAGGGCCAGCTCTTCGCCCGGCTCGGGATCGGCCATCAGCTCATAGAACCGCTTATGCGTCCACCAGCGGTAGACCAGTATACCGGCACATACGAGCAGTCCCAACAACAGTGCGTAAGCCGCTACGGTCAAGCTGCGGTAGCCGTCCAGCCAGAAGACGAGCACGACGATGCAGAGCTGCAGGACTGTACCGAAAAGCAGCGGCAGCTGGTCACGCCAGAACAGCCTCACCGGTTACTCCCGTCCCAACTGTCGTTCAGCCTGTAGCCCGTGCCTCTAACCGTTTCCAGCGCATCAGCGATGCCCAGCTCGGCCAGCTTGCGGCGGACCCGTGTCACATTGACGCTGAGCGCATTGTCATCCACGTAGGTATAATCGTCCCACAGCGCTTCCAGCATCGTCTCCCGAGTCACCAGCCGGGGGGCGCGCTCCATCAGCGTCTCCATGAGTGCAGATTCCCTGGGCGTCAGCGTCACTGTCCGCTCAGCCAGTTGCAGCACCATCCGCTCCGGGTAGAGCACCAGCCCCGCAGACTCAACCTTGCGCTCCCCGCTTGCTGCCGCATAGTCGCCGTAGACCCGCCGGAGCTGGCTGCGGATCTTGGCCATGACGATCTCGTAGCTGAACGGCTTGGTCAGGTAATCGTCGCCGCCGTTCTCGATCGCCCGTACCTGATCGGGCTCATCGCTGCGCGCCGAGATGAACAGGATCGGACAGGTCGATACGGTACGCAGCTGCCGACACCAGTAGAAGCCGTCGTACCGCGGCAGATTGACATCCATCAGCACCATATGAGGCCGGATCGACCGGAACTCTCCCAGCACATCCTCAAAATCCTGCACCACCTCAGCTTCATGTCCGTACTTCTCAATATGATGCTTCAGCAGCTGAGCGATCTTGGCGTCATCCTCGACGATCATCAGCTTGTACATCGACGCTCCCCCTTCTGCGGCTTCCGTTCGTCTCCAAACAGCGCGGGAGCAGGAGCGGTCACCGCCTGGCTGGCCGGACAGCGCTCCCAGCCGCGCTGCAAGGATCATGTGACATCAGTGTACCCGTTCTCTCCAAGAGCCGCAAGCAGCGCTATTCGTTCGGCATTAGCCCATACACGGTTACTTGCCTTGTTTATCCATCCAGTTGTCAATCATCCGATCGCATGCCATAATAGCCTGATGATCGTCAGACGGGAGCACGGACAGCTTCAGACCTGGGGTGTCCGACCGGCACCCTGTTCCGGGAGCAGAATTCGGCTAGGCCGATAGGGTTTTTCATCATGCAGAGAAAGGATGACTTGGTGGCTATGACAATTATACGCGTGGAAAATCGGGAGCAGTTGGAGATTGCCTTTGACATACGCATCGCGGTATTCGCAGAAGAGCAAGGCGTCCCTGTCGAGGATGAGCTGGACCAATACGAGGATGAGGCGGATCATCTGCTCGTCTACAGGGATGAGCGGCCGGTAGGCACCGCCCGGCTGCGACAGGTAGATGGTATCGCCAAGCTGGAGCGGATCTGCCTGCTGCCGGACTGCCGCAAATTCGGCCTCGGCCGCAGGATCATCGCCGAGCTGGAGCAGATGGCGCGGGAACGCGGCTTGACCAGCGCCAAGCTGCATGCCCAGGTCCAGGCTAAAGGGTTCTACGAAAAGCTGGGATACACACCGGCCTCGGAGGACTTCATGGAAGAAGGCATCCCCCACCTTGTCATGGTGAAGGAGCTGGGGGCGGCCGGCGGATCAGAGTAATTGCAGGCTGCACTACCCCTGGTTGGGCGCCTGCCAAGAGACGATAATTATAATTTCCCAAACAACAAGAAAGCGGCCCCCAAAAAGGCCGCTTCCACATGCGCCCTGCGGCACTCCGCTCCCTAGGAGCAGATGTGCCGCAGGGCTCTTCGTTATTCCCTCAGATAGCGCCGTGCCAGAACGAGATACACCGCGAGATACGCCGCGCACATGACCGCCACAAATCCGAAGCCGCCGAATACATCGGCGCGCCCCGCCCAGTAGCCGAAGCCCAGGCCCGACAGCATCACCGCCGCATGCTCGCCGAGTGAGTGAAACGAGCCGAGCGTCGCCCGCATCGCCGGGTCAGCCCGGTGCTGCATATAGCCCGAGATCAGCGGCTCCAGGAAGCCCGACGCGAGGCAGATCAACGCCAGCGAAGCGAGGCCGCTGATCCCCTGTCCCGCAGCCAGCCAGGCAAAGCCCAGCGCCATAAGCGCCGTGATGCCGCCGAGCAGCATCCGGTAGGTCACTCTGCCCTTCAGCTTGAAGGCCAGCAGGCTCCCCGGCAAGCGCAGCGCATAGATGCCGGCTGAGACGAGGCCAAAGTACAGGACGGGGATGCCCAGCCGGTCCAGATACAGCTGCCAGAACTCGTCGACGAAGTTCACCGCAGCGCCGATGATCATCGACGACAGCAGGACCAGGCACAGCTGGGGCTGCCGGCGGAAGAAGCGCAACGACGCTGCCACATAGGTGCGAATAGGCAGCGCGGCTTCCTCACTCCCCTCCGCCCCGCGTGCCGGTCGTGGCGGCTCCCGCAGCAGACAGGCGAACAGCAGCGCCAGTCCGGCGGCTGCCAGCGACAGCCAATAGTTGAAGGTGAACCCGAATCGGCTCGCCAGCAAGCTGCCGCTCAGAGCGGCGATGATGGTCGCCGTCAGATCCAGCGCATGGAGGCGTCCAACGTGACGCTCATAATGCTGTTCCCGGCCTTGCGCCAGCAGAGACTCGTAGAGCAGCGCCTGCTCGGCGCCGCTGCTGGCCGAGCGGCCGATGCCCGCCAGCAGGACAACCAGCGCAAAATGCCAGAAGTTATCCGCAAAAACCAGCAGCAGGAACTCGGTGCAGCCAAGCAGACCTGCCAGCAGCAGCAGTCGCCTGCGGCCCCACCGGTCCGCGGCGATACCCGAGGGCAGCTCGCAGACGATCACCGCAATGGCAAATATAATCTCCGTGTAGATGACCATCTGAATCGTCATCCCGCGCTCTTCCCAGTACAGCCGCTCAATTACGTAAGCCGGAATCAGACTGGAGAAGAAACGCATGGCGTACAGCCAATAAATATTGTAAGTATACTTGTACATATCCACTTCTCCCTTAGGTTGAGGTAGCTGTTGTCACTCTCTCAACCATCAGGGGGCGGACGTGCACGGCAATGGCCGTTATCTTAGCAAGGGGGTCTGGCTATTGTCATCTGCGTGTCCTCCACTCTTCGCAAAATTCGCAAAATCTTAATCTGCCGTTGACATCCTTGAAATGCTGAAGCAGTACAATGCAGACACCACGGCTCACAGGAGGCGAAGCCATGCGTTTGCTGTTTTTTACCGATACGTATCTGCCCCAGATCAACGGTGTCTCCCGCACGCTCGGCCGGCTCAGCGACTATCTGCACCGCACCGGCACCGAGCATCTGATCGTCACCCCGCGCAGCGGCGGCGACGGCCGCCCCGCCGCCCCGCATGATCCGCAGGGCGGACTGCCCGTGCGCTCACTTGCCAGCATCCCATTCGCGCTGTATCCGCAATGCCGGCTGGCGCTGCCCATGATGGCGTCTCTGCGCCAGGAGATCGAGGCATTCGAGCCCGATCTGATCCATCTGCTGACACCATTCAACGTCGGTCTGAGCGGATTGCGGTTCGCCCGCCGGCAGGGCATCCCGCATGTCGCATCGTATCATACGCATTTCGACCGCTATATGGAGCATTATCACATGAAAGCTCTGATCCCCGCATACTGGGCCTACACCCGCTGGTTCCACCAGAGCTGCTCGGCGATCTTCGCCCCATCTGCCGAGACCGTCGACGTGCTGCGGGAGCAAGGCCTGCACCGCCTGCGGATCTGGTCGCGCGGCGTCGATGCCGCGCTCTACTCTCCCGCCAAGCGCAACGCCGGTCTGCGCGAGCGTCTGGGCATCGCGGCGCCGCTGCTCCTGCTGTATGTGGGGCGGATCGCGCCGGAGAAGGATATCGATACGCTGACAGCGATCATGCACACGATCCCCGAGCCGCTCCGCAGCCAGGTGCACTGGCTGGTCGCCGGCGACGGCCCGCGTCTGCCGGAGCTGCAGGCCGAAGCGCCGGCTGGCGTGACCTTCCTCGGTCACACGGAAGGCGAGGAGCTGGCGGAGCTGTACGCATCCGCCGACCTGTTCGTCTTCCCTTCCAGCACCGAGACGTTCGGCAATGTCGTCCTGGAGTCGCTCGCCTCCGGCCTGCCCGTCATCGGGGCCGCCGCAGGCGGTGTGCAGGAGCTCGTCACGGATGGCCGGACCGGCAGATTGTGCGAGCCCGGCCAGCCGGCAGATTTCGTCCAGGCGATCACCGAGCTGCTCAGCTCCCCGGGCGAGCTCGCCCGCTACCGGGAGGCGGCCAGGCAGGCCGCGCTGCGCCGATCCTGGGACAGCATCTTCGCCGGACTCATAGACGACTACGCCGGGGTCCTTGAGACGCAGCGGGCGGCAGCCGCCTTCCCGGCTTGAGCAGCAGCTACCCCCGGACCAGCCGGACGGCTGTCTCCAGCGACTGGATGACCCGGTCGCACCATTCGTCGAATTCCGGGTCTTCCTTCTGCAGATCCGGATTCGCGAGGATGTGGGCGACCGTCTCGCGGATGCCTTGGTCCAGCCGGGTCGTCGCCACGAAGTCCGGCACCAGCCGCTTCAGCTTGGCGTTGTCGAAGACGACCGTATTGGCCTTGTCACCTAGCAGACCGCCCTTGAAATCATAGTCCCCGCAAGCGTCCAGGAACGTCGAGGGCACGTGAACAGCATCCAGCTCGACGCCCAGCGCATCGGCGATAATGCCGTAGATCTGGTTCCAGGTCACCGACTCGTCGGAGGTGATGTGCACCGCTTCGCCGATCGCATGGATGTTGCCCATCAGACCGATGAAGCCCTTGGCGAAGTCGCGGTTGTGCGTCATCGTCCACAGCGATGTCCCGTCCCCGTGGATGATGACCGGCTTGCCTGCCAGCATCCGCTTGGCGACTTGCCAGGAGCCATTCTTGCCATGGACGCCCAGCGGGATCGAACGCTCATCGTACGTATGACTCGGGCGGACGATCGTGATCGGGAACCCTTGCTCGCGGTACTGCCGCATCAGATAATCCTCGCAAGCAATCTTGTTCCGTGAGTACTCCCAATACGGATTGGCCAGCGGGGTGCCCTCTGTCACCCGGTAGTCCGAGAGCGGCGTCTGATACGCCGAAGCCGAGCTGATGAACATAAACTGCTTGGTCTTGCCGGCGAATAATCGATAATCGCGCTCCAGATGCTCCGGTACAAATGCGATGAAGTCCGCCACCACATCAAAGGACAGATCTTTGACCAGCTCCGCCACCCGTGCTTCGTCCTTGATATCCCCTTCGAGAATGTGGACACCCTCCGGCAGCCGGTCGTTGCGGTTGCCCCGATTGAGCAGATACAGCTCACAGCCCTGCTCGGCCAGCTGCCTAGTAATCGCGGCACTGATCGTGCCCGTTCCGCCAATGAATAACGCTTTCACAAAAGCCACCTCCATGGGATAATGATCATACTCCAAGCTATTGATTGCTCGACTATTGCTGTAAGGACCTGTTGCCTATCCCGCGCTTACCGGCATCATGATGTCAAATCGGGGCTTGTCCGTATGCGGATCCTGGGCCATCGGGTACACTTCCAGATGTGTCACCTCATCATCCGGCTGGCGCAGTCCCTTCTCCTTCATCCAGGCGAACACCCGGGCGTAAGATTCGCTGATATCTGCTTCGCTTGCATGACTGTACGTCACATAATCCAGCTCAGGCAGCGCGATCGTCACCATCCCTTCCGGGATAATGTCCACTTGCTCGACCTCGACCAGCGCGTAATGGGTCAAGCGTTCCTCCCCATCCGGATAGGACAGTCCCAGCAGCTGGTCCGGATACGTCTTGCGGGGGATCTCGTCCAGCCGGTTCTTCAACTGCACCTGCAGCTCCCGGATCTCACCGGCATGAGCCTGTGCGAACGTCCCTTCCCAATGCAGGCCAATCGCCTGGAAGGCCGGCTTTGTCGTCAGCGTGATGTCATTGTCCTTGCTTTTCGTCATGTCCAATCGCCTCCTGATTCGTTTCGACTGCGGTGTTGCCGTCGTTTCGTTTGTGCCCTGCCAGACCGGGGTAATCCGGGTTGAGGGGGAATGCGAGATGAAAGCATTTGACTATGAGCTCGATTATGACAAGCTGGATCTGCGCGCGCACCCGGAGCTGTATACGATCGGCCGGGGCGAGCAGGGTGTCCTGATGGTCGAGCCGTACAAGAGCGAGATCCTGTCGCCTTCCGCATTTGTTGTCGCCTCTATTCTACACCAGAGATGCGCTTCTTGGAACATTACCCGTTTCGGGGAGCTTCCAAATCCCCATGGCCGGGTATTTGCAGGGACTGATTTTCGAGATAGATCATTTATAGGCATAATCTATAACTGATATTTATTATATATCTTATACAAATAAACGTTTCTCACCTATAATCTAAGCCAAAGGAGGGAACGCACATGAACCATGTGTCTTCACACAACCACTGGCAGGCCGCTACATATGATCACAAACTGGATTTTGTCTCCAAGCTGGGGGCAGGTATCTTGTCGCTGCTGGAGCCTAAACCGGGTGAGGCCATCCTGGATATCGGCTGCGGCACCGGAGATTTGACGGCTGAGATCGCTGCTGCCGGAGCCGCTCCTGTAGGGATCGATCTGTCGCCGGAGATGATCGCCAGGGGCAAACAGAAGTACCCGGAGTTGAACCTGCAGGTTCAGGATGCGCACGTCTTCCGGACAGAGCAGACGTTTGATGCCGTGTTCTCCAACGCCGCCCTGCACTGGATGCCTGATGCGCAAGCCGTGATCCGTACCATCTCGCATGCTTTGAAGGAAGGCGGCCGCTTCGTGGCTGAGTTCGGCGGTTATGGCAATGTAGCCTGCGTAATTGAAGCTGTTGAGGCTGCGCTTGCCGGCCACGGTTACGATCCACAGGGGCGCAATCCGTGGTACTTCCCGACGATCGGCCAATATGCCGCGCTGTTGGAGGAGCACGGCTTTCTGGTTGCTCTGGCGCAGCATGTGGAACGGCCGACCCCGCTGCAGGGGGAGAGCGGTTTGCGGGACTGGCTGGATGTGCTGGCGGACGACTTCTTCCTGGACGTCGCCCCCGATGACAAGGCATCCATCTACCGGACGGTCGAGACAACCCTGAAGCCGCAGATCTATCAGAGGGGCCAGTGGATCGCTGATTACCGGCGCCTGCGCATCTGTGCAGTCAAGGTGAAACGGCTGGGAAGCAAGCCCTTGCATGAACATATGTAAAATTGGGAGGCCCTGCCGGTTGACGTCAGGTCCTTCCTTGATTACAATTAGTTAGGAATGTTTACTAACTATAATGCGCTGCGAAAGGATACCTGCATGAAAGAATCGAACGGCAACCCCCAACTGATCCGCAGCATCAACGAGCGGCGGATCCTGCAGCTGATCCTCGGGCAGCCGACGCTCTCGCGCGCGGAGATCAGCCGGCTCACCGGTCTCAGCAAGCCGACGGTGTCGGCAGCCGTCAAAAGCCTTCTCGAGCTGGGCCTGATCGAGGAGATCGGACAGGGCTCGGCCGGGGCTGGACGCAAGCCGACATTAGTCCGCTTCGCCGCAGCCTCCCACCATGTGCTCGGAGTCCAGCTCGGCGCCGACCGGCTGCGGCTGGTGCTGGCCAACCTGCAGGCCGACCGTATCCTGGAGGCCTCCTGCAGCATAGATAGCTTGCCCGGAAGCCCCTCAGAGCTGCTGCCATCGATTCGCAGCGAGGCGGACCGTCTCCTCGCGCGTGCCGGCACCCGTTGGGATCAGATCGGCTGCGCAGCGTTCGCCATCCCCGGCGTGGTCGGGCCGCGCGGCGAAGTATCGATGCTGGCCCCGCATCTTCAAGGCTGCGAACCCGCTCTGGCGAGAACATCCCTTGCCGAACACTTCCCTTGCCCGGTCACAGCCGACAATGACGTCAACCTGGCGGCCTTGGCTGAATACGCTGTCCACCGCGGCCATGAGGACGATGTGTTCGCCTTCCTCTTCCTCGACAGCGGCATCGGCGCAGGCATCATGACCGGCGGGCGGCTGCTCCGGGGACTGGGCGGCGCGGCCGGGGAGCTGGGTGATATGCGGCTTGCGGACGGCAGACGGCTGGAGGACCGGTTGTCGGAGCAAGCCTTGCTGGACCGTGCGCGCACAAGCCTGCAGCCCTCCGGCCCGTCCCAGCTCGGACAGCCGGGCAGCCTGACGCTTGACGGATTGTTCGCCGCGGTTGCCGCCGGCGACCCCCAGGCCCGTCAGGCGCTCGCCGGTTATGCAGAGGAACTGGCCGGGGCGGTGCATAATCTGACTGCTCTGCTCGCGCCGCAACGGATCGTCCTGGGTGGGCGAATCGGTGAACAGCAGGCTCTCCTGCATGCGGTCAGACCGTTGCTGGATGAACGTCTGTCCGTCTCCCCGCAGCTGGATGCAGCTTCCCTCGGCAGCGAATCGGTGCTGACCGGCGCCCTGCAGTCCGCCGCCAGAGCTACGATGACCCATATTGAAGAATCGCTTTGACCACGACACGAATGGAGGAATCATACATGCAGCAAGCACCGCTATATGCCGGCGTCGACATCGGCGGCACCAAGACGTTGATGATGCTTGCCAGAGCGGATGGCACGATCCTGTCGGAATGGCGGACGCCGTCGGAGACCTCCGCCGAACCGGAGACTTTTTTTGCCGCTATGCTCCAAGAGCTGTCGAAGGAGGCGGCCCGGCTGGGATATGAGTCGAAGGCGATCCGTGGCATCGGCATCGGCTTCCCCGGGGTGATCGGTCCCGAGGGCATCCTCACCCACGCGCCTGCCTTCCCCTGGCGGGAAGCGGCGGTAGCGGATATCCTGCGCGCCCGCTTCGAAGGCACGCTCTATCTGGACAATGATGTCAACGCCGCAGCGCTCGGCGAGCAGTGGCAGGGGGCGGCCAGCGGCATCCGAGACTTCCTGATGGTCACGGTAGGCACCGGCATCGGGGGCGCGCTGTTCCTGGACGGCCGCATCTACCGGGGCGCAGCCGCAGCTGCCGGCGAGCTCGGCTACAGCGTGCTGGCCGCTTCGCCACGACGGTCCAGCGCCGCAGGGCCTGCCGGGCCGTCCACGGCTGCCGACGGCAACCAGTTCGGCCACTTCGAGGAGATCGCCTCCGGCAGCGGCATCGGTCGGCAGGCCCGGGAGCATCTGGCGCAGCGTACAGATGACGCCGGGCCTTCCCTGATCCTTCGGATGACCGGGGGCGATCCAGCCGCAGTGGACGCCCGCCACGTGCTGGCAGCAGCCGGTCAAGGTGATGCAGAAGCCTTGCTGCTACTGGAGCAGCCGCTGGAGTATATGGCCATCGGCATCGCCAATGCCGTCTCGCTGCTCAATCCGGCCATGGTCGTGATCGGCGGCGGTGTGGCAGACTCAGGTGACTGGTATGTATCGGCCATCCGTGAGCGGGTGGCCGCGCTAACCCCGATATCGACGGAGATCGCGCGGGCGACGCTCGGCAACCGGGCCGGTGCGATCGGCGCGCTCGCAGGCGTGCTGCCCCGCCCGACAGACGCAGAGTAGACCTGCCCGCATCCCACACTATACCCTCTGAATGGAGCTGCTGAAGATGAATACAACAACGACCGCACGCGGTCACCACCTCGAGACCGAGGCTTACTGGTACAGCATCGTCAACTATGATGTATCCAACCGCCGCCTGGTGGCGCAATTCGACGGCAATGGCGGCATCTCCAAATACGCCGTGGCCGGAGAATGGCAGTTGCTGACCGAGCGCGAATGGTTCACCGCCTGGTCCGTGAACGGCCGCCGCCTCCCTGCCAAACACCGCAAGACTGTCCGCGTCCTGGGCCGCGCCATGGAGATCGACTTCGGCTCCGCAGAGGCGCTCGACGGCGTCGCCGTGACAGCCGTCCAATATTGCGATGATCACAATAATGCCCTGTATCTGCGTTTTCGCTTTGCCAACCACGGCACCCGCCCGGCCCGCATCCTGCTGCGTCAGGGCATGCAGTGGGAGCTGAAGAGCTACGTCGCTGCCATCGTCGCCAAGCAAGGCACCTACACCGAAGCCCCGATGCAGGATACGTGGACGGAAGACCATACCGGCTGGGAAGCCGTCTTCGGCGATTCGTACCGCGTGCATCTCGCTACAAGCCACTCCGCCTCGCGGATCGAGCAGGACGGCCCTCGCATGGTGCTTGATTATCCCGATGAAGTCGCTCCCGGCCAGGAGATCGTCATGACGGTGGCAGTCTCGGGCGGACTGCAGCCGATGCCCCTGGACGAGCTCAGGTCCGGTGCCGATGCCGCATGGCAGGCTGCGCAGCAATACCGTCAGTGGCTGAGCGGCTCGTTCAGCGCGCCGGGCCACGAGACGCTGGATGCCCTCGTCGCCGCCTGTCTCAATGTCTCGGACTCGATGTACAAGGAGAGCGGCGGCACCTTCGCAGCCTTCTATGCCGGCGTCAACTATCAGAGCCCTTCCCGCACATACTTCCGTGACGGCTACTGGACCGTATTGCCGCTGCTGCCATTCAAGCCGGAGTGGGTGCGCAACGAGATCGTCACATTGGCCCATGGCATCGGCGAGGATGGTTCCTGTCCGAGCGCCGTCATCTACAATGTGCTGCGCGAGCGCTACGAGCAGTTCTGGCCCGATCACTACGACTCGCCCTCCTTCTTCATCCTCATGCTCCACGACTATCTGGCCTGGACGCATGACAAAGGGCTGCTGCAGGAATCGGTAGGCGGCAGATCCATCGAAGTCCTGATGGAGCTGTGCATGACCAAGATGAACAACCTGATCGACGACGAGCTGCAGCTGATGGTCAAGCCGGACAACCGTCATGACTGGTGCGACAACGTTGTCCGTCAAGGCTCGGTGGCCTATACCGCTCTGCTGCACTTGCGGGCCCGTTTCTGCTATGGCGAGATCCGCCTGTTTGCGGGCAGCTGGGAAGCTGATGCACATGCCGCCTGGACCCGGGAGACCGACGAGCTGACGCGCGCTTTGCGCAAGCGGCTGTGGCGGGATGAGACCGGCTACCGCAATTACGACAACACCGCCGGCGAAGAGGCGCAGGAGGACAATATCTCCGTCGAGCAGGCGCTGGCGCCTGCCTTCGGGATCGGGGAGCAGGACGATCAGCAGCATGTGCTCGACCTGATCACCGCCCGGCTGGAGAGCCGCAACAACCCGGACCAGCCGTTCGGCGACTGGGGCGTCATGACCGTATTCCCGCAATATACCCATATCCAGCATCTGGTGGAGAAGTCTTCCTACCCGTTCCGCTATCACAACGGCAGCGACTGGCCGTACTGGAGCGGTGTCCTAGCCATGGCCAAGCTGCGCCTGCGCCGCGACGACTGGGAGTACCCGCTCACCCGCTGGTTCACTTACGGCCTGGAGCGCCAATGGCTGACACCGGTAGAATATTATGATCCGGTATACGGCAAAGGCTCCGATCTGCAAGGGTGGAGCGGCATGCCGGCTGCCGCTGTACTGATGGGCGGCCTCGGTCTCGTCCCGCCGCTGAACGGCGAGATGACTCCTGTCGAGCCGCTGTGGGGCGATACGACTGTGCGCGGCATCCGATTCCGCGGACGCAGCTACACGTACCGCGCGGCGGACGGCGAGGTATCTTTTACAGCAGAATAGCCTGGCGCAAGCAAAAACGACTCCGTCGTCCTTCCAGGACGTGCGGAGAGCTTTGTCGGAGAAATACAAGCCAAGTAGATAAGAGAATCATATACTTTCTAGTATTTCAAGGTGAAACGGCTGTTGCTGTGTGCTTACGATGCCAGTTTTGCTTCGCAAAACTCTAAGCGCAGCGCGTTTCATTCCGGAGAAATAAAAGCTAAGCAGATAGGAGAATGCTTTCTTGTATTTGCACAAGATCCAGCCGGCCGGTTCCTTTGAGGGGAGCCGGTCGGCTTCCTATATCTTGCCCCTGCACTGGCAAAACCTTTTCAGACTGGTATAATGGACAACAGAACGACTACATACCTGCTCGACCACTAAGGAGGACATATCAATATGAGAACGATTACACTGGGAACCAGTCAGCTGCAGGTGCCTGTCATTGCTGTTGGCTGCATGCGCATCAACGGACTGGACAAGCCGGAGGCCGAACGCTTCGTGAAGACGGCGCTCGATGCCGGCGCCAACTTCTTCGACCATGCCGATATCTATGGCGGCGGCACCTGCGAGGAGATCTTCGCCGACGCCGTGCAGATGAGTCCCTCCGTCCGGGAGAAGCTGATCCTCCAATCCAAGTGCGGTATACGCAAAGGAATGTTCGACTTCTCCAAGGAGCATATCCTGGGCTCCGTGGACAGCCTGCTTCAGCGCCTGCGGACCGACTATCTGGATGTGCTGCTGCTGCACCGCCCGGATACGCTGGTGGAGCCGGAGGAGGTAGCTGAAGCATTCGACAAGCTGGAAAGCTCCGGCAAGGTGCGTCATTTCGGCGTATCCAACCAGAATCCGATGCAGATCCAGCTGCTGCAAAAGTACGTCAAGCAGCCGATCGTCGCCAATCAGCTGCAGCTCAGCATCACCAATACGACGATGATCGATCAAGGCTTCAACGTCAACATGGAGAACGAGGCCGCCGTTAACCGCGACGGCAGCATCCTGGACTATTGCCGCCTGCACGATATCACGATCCAGCCGTGGTCGCCGTTCCAATACGGTTTCTTCGAGGGCGTCTTCCTCGGCAGCGACAAGTTCCCCGAGCTGAACAAGCAGATCGACGAAGTGGCGGCTGCCCACGGGGTGAGCAACACGACGATCGCCATCGCCTGGCTGCTCCGCCACCCGGCCCGCATGCAGCCGGTTACCGGCACGATGAACATCGAGCGCCTGCTGGACTGCTGCAAGGCTGCCGACGTGCAGCTGAGCCGCGAAGAATGGTACGCCATCTATCGCGCGGCCGGCAACATCCTGCCATAGCGCTTACTTCGCGGCGTAATCGCCGGGCGGCGTTGCTGTGTCCGTTCGTGAGGGAGCACTCCCCTCAGCGGTCTTTTTCCCTACTCCGTCGACCTGCTTATCCACTTTTCAAAGTGTTGCATCACTTCCCAAACAACCAAAAAGGCTGCTGAGCATCCGGCAGCCTTTTTTTTCTTTTGGGGGTCTTTCTATTGGATTGCATAATAAAAGATCTCGCCATTACTATCCTGGTATAAGCCAGTGAACACATGCGCGCTGCCGTCGCCCGGCGCATGATACAGCATCGCGCAGCAGCCGGAGCCATCGTAGAACCAGTAGGACCAACCGCCGGAGGAACCGTCCTGGTTCTGGGCGCTGGCCGAGCCGACCATGGCAAAGCTGGCAATAATGACTGCCGTGAGGACACTAAACAGTCTTTTCTTCAGCTTGTTCATTGGATCTCACCGCCTTCCCTCTGTCATCGGTTCAGATAGACAACCTGAATCTCTTGCACGTCGCTTAAGTCAAACACATCGCCAAAGGAATTTTGATAAATCGGCAATGCCCAGGCTCCTTCATCGTTCGTATAATGCAACTGCGCCCAAGCGCTTGAGCCGTCGTTGTACCAGTAAGTGAAGTCCGCAGAGGCAACCGCTCCAAATGCGAACGATACTGCAAGCACCATGGCAAGGACCAGCAATACCCGGTTAATCTTTTTCATGGCTTGACCTCCTTTCTGCAGGATATCGGGAAGATCCTGCTGCTGGCAGAACCTTCCTCATGTACCCTTTCACCCATATCTCTCCTGATTAAACAGCAACCATCCTGTTTAGACAGGAATTGGGCCTGCCGGATGGGATCGTGTATCATTTCCTGAACAACGAAAAAAGCCGTCTTCCACCAAGACGGCTGTTCCTGTTAAGTATGTATTATTGCTTAACAACCGGCTCAGGCCTGCCGAACAAGTAACCTTGAAAAAGCTCATAGCCCTGATTCCGCAGCCATGCAAAGTCCGCTTCCCTCTCCACGCCTTCCGCGAGGGGGACGGCCCCCGCGCCCCGGGCGGCAGCCAGCATCTGAAGCGCTGTGACCTGCTTCTCCTCGTGTGCGGCGACACCATCCACATACGACCGATCCAGCTTCATGTAATGAGGCTTCAGATCCTCCAGCAGCTCGATCGTGCTGTAGCCCGCCCCTACATCATCCAACGCGTATTGGAAGCCTCTGGCCTGATAATAGTCGAGGATCGTCTTGAGATGCTTATAATCCTCCACCTGCTCGGTCTCCACGACCTCGAAGACGAATTTCGACGGCTCGAAGCCGAGCTCCCGGCTAAGGGCGATTGTCGACCGCAGGCAATGCTCCGGCGAATAGATCGACGTCGGGATGAAATTGATAAATACTTTCTTCGGCAGGTGGACGCTGCTGCGGATCGCCTGCATGCGGCATAGCTTATCCAGCGCATACAACCGATTGCGCGACTTCGCAGCGGCGAAGACTTCACCCGGCGATAGCAGGCTGCCGTCCGGCTGCTCGAAACGGGCCAGCATCTCGTGCGCGTAGAGCCCGCCCTGCGCATCCAGTATCGGCTGAGCCCAGGAGACGACCCTCTCGTGCAGGATGACGTCATCTACCCAGCGTGCCGCCAGCGTCTCCCCGATGCGAGTGAACGGCTGCCACTGCGGATCGGCAAGCGATCGGTAGTACATGCGCTCCAGCTCCATATGATCCGCGCCAAAGTCCGCCAGTCCGATCAGATCTTGCTCACGCAGCCGAAGCTGCTGCCAGTCTCCTTCTCCATGGCGCTCCATGGGAGGCAGCATGGCTGTCATGCCTGCCAGCACCTCGAGATTGGGACGCCCCTCCACGCGGAGCTCATAGATGGGCTCCGCGGGATAACAACTTGCACAATTGTCCACTTGAAATCAGTCCTTTGTCTAGATGTCATCAAGTCCCGCAGTATGTCCGGTATGGCCGGTCCGAGCTATCCGGCAGCTCCGCGTAGGCGTCCTGCTCAGCAGTATATGCGAAGGGATCGGCCAGTGCCGCCACCAGCCGGTGCATGACGTCGTAATCCCCGGTTTCTGCTGCAGCCAATGCCTCCTCGACGAGATGGTTGCGCGGGATCACCGCAGGATTGGTGCGGCGCATCAGCTGCTCGGACATCGTCTCCAGCTCGGGCTGACGGCCGCGGCGCGCCCGCCAACGCTCCAGCCAGCCATCAAAGTCTGCCGCGCAGGAGAGCGGCGACCGCTCCGGCTGGCCCAGCGTCAAAGCGCGGAACGTGTTAGTGTAATCCGCCTTCTCGGCATGCATCAGATCCAACAGTCCGCGCACCAGCTCACCGTCCTCCGCTTCCTCGGTGAAGAGTCCCAGCTTGGCCCGCATCCCGCTCAGCCAGTGCTGCTCGAACTCCGTGCTGAACGCGCCGAGCGCCTCTTCGGCGATCCGTACCGCCGCATCGGTATCCTCATCCAGCAGCGGCAGCAGCGTCTCGGCGAAACGGGCGAGATTCCAGACGCCGATCTTCGGCTGATTGCCGTAAGCATAACGTCCCTGACGGTCGATCGAGCTGAATACCGTCGCCGGGTCAAATACGTCCATGAAGGCACACGGGCCGTAGTCGATCGTCTCGCCGCTGAGCGCCATATTGTCGGTATTCATCACGCCGTGGATGAAGCCGACGAGCTGCCAGCGGGCGATCAGCGCCGCCTGGCGGCTGACGACGTGCCGCAGCAGCGCCAGATACTGGTCTTCGGTACCCGCAAGCTCCGCATCATGCCGCTCGATCGTATAATCCGCGAGCGCCTGCAGCAGCTCCTTGCGACCGAGTCCTGCCGCATATTGGAACGTCCCGACGCGCAGATGGCTCGCCGCCACCCGGGTCAGCACCGCCCCGCGCAGCACTTCTTCCCGGTAGACCGGATCTCCCGTAAGTGTCACCGCCAGCGAGCGGGTCGTCGGAATGCCGAGGCCATGCATCGCCTCGCTGATGATATGCTCCCGCAGCATCGGACCGAGCGCCGCCCGGCCGTCTCCCTGCCGGGAGTATGGCGTCCGGCCCGGCCCCTTGAGCTGGATATCCCGGCGCTCGCCGTCTGGTGTCACCTGCTCGCCCAGCAGGATCGCACGCCCGTCGCCGAGCATCGTGAAATGGCCGAATTGGTGCCCTGCATAAGCCTGTGCCAGCGGGTCCGCTCCCGGCGGCAGCTGGTTGCCGGCGAGGATGGCCGCGCCCTCTTGCGTCTTGAGCAGCTCTGCATCCAGTCCCAGCTCCGCTGCCAGCGCGTCATTCACGACGACCAGTTCCGGAGCACTGACCGGGGTCGGCTCCAGCCGGGAATAAAACGGATCTGGAAGCCTGGTATAGCTGTTGTCGAAGTTCCAGCCTGGGTTGTTTGCAGCATCACTCCTGTTATCCGTCACCATGATTGCCTCCTTATTTAAAGGTTGTTCGAAGCCAGCCCGCAACTCCGACCTGTTCCGAACGCATAAAATTATCGTGTCTGGATTCCTTTTACCCTTCAGCTCGCATCCGTCAAACGTTAGGCTGGTCTCACGGACACAACTTCATACCTTCAGTGTATACCAATTCGTAGGTGAAGTCTTTGCTTGCAGGGCTGCACGACTTTCATCGCCTCTGAATTCGATCATATTCGTTGGTTGGTGGTACGGGACTCTTACAACCAGCTAAAGCCCGCATCCACAGGGGATGCAGGCTCACATAACGTCGCACAGCGGAGCATGGTCGACTGTGCTAGATCGGCATGTCCTTGCCCGTATGATCGACGAACCGGAAGCGTCCCTCCGGGACAACCCGGCGCTCGATCAGATCCAGGATCCCGCCGGCACTCCGCCTGGGATCTCCGGGAGCGGCCTCGCCGCCCATATCCGTCTTCATCCAGCCGGGATGGATGCTCAGCACTGCAATGCCCTTCTCGCGCACATACGACTGCAGCTGCTGGGTGAACATATTGAGCGCCGTCTTGGAGATGCCATACGGATAATCGCCGGGGTAGGCATTGGAGATACTGCCTGCCTCGGACGATATATTGGCGATCACCGCATCCGGTTCCGTGAGCAGCGGCAGGAAATGCTTGACGATACGCATCGGCCCGTAAAGGTTGATATCCATGGTTCGTTCCAGATCTTCGATATCCAATGCTTCGATCTGCGTATTGCGTGCGAGCAGAACAGCGGCGTTGTTGACGATGGCGCCCAGCGTGCGTCCAGCCTTCCCCAACTGCTCAGCGAGCCGGGCGATCCCCGCCTCGTCGGTGACGTCGAGCTGCAGCACCTCCAACTGGCCGGGATAGGCTGCCGCCAGCGCGGTCAACCGGTCATGGCCAGCCTCCGGGAATCGCACGCCTGCGATGACGCGATGGCCGCGCTCCAGCGCTTCGGCAGTCAGCTCGCAGCCGAGACCGCGGTTAGCCCCCGTTATCAGGATGTTCAACGTTTACCCCTCCCTTTCCTTTCCGTATAAGGTTGAACTTCTACAATAAGCTGTATTAAGCTTTTTTGTCATTCTCCAGCAATTCGACGAGCACCTTGAGCTGCGGGAAGGTATCGATATAAGCGTACCGCCCGCCCGTATACTCGCCCTTCTGCTGCAGCGGGAAGCCTTTGCTCTCGAGCAGCGTGATCTTGTCCTTCATGCCTTCGATGACGAAGGCGATATGATGCGGCCCCTCGCCATGCTCGTTCAGATAGTCGCGCCATGTGCTGGGATGCTCGTCGGGCTCGATAAGCTCCAGCTGCAGCGAACCCATGTTGAAGAAGGCCAGCTTGGCCCTGGCGGGACAAGGCTCGCCGTTGTACTCTGCCTGCGTCTTCTCCAGCGCGTCCGTCATGATGGGCTTCGGCTTGTCCACGCCGAAAA
The DNA here is from genome assembly GCF_047238105.1 of Paenibacillus jepli. Taxonomy (NCBI): domain Bacteria; kingdom Bacillati; phylum Bacillota; class Bacilli; order Caryophanales; family Paenibacillaceae; genus Paenibacillus; species Paenibacillus jepli. The sequence goes on along the minus strand of NZ_JBDFMD010000001.1, from coordinate 3,635,305 downwards.
AGTCGGCATAGGCTTGGCTGACCTTCTCGATATCATGCACGAGAATACCGATCTGAGTGATGATGTTGTTGCCGAGCAGTCCTGACATAGTGGATACATCCTCTCTGGAATCCGTAGTAGACTTGCAGCATGTTCATCTTACTAACCGATGTAATCGCTGTCAATCATCTTTGTTGCTCCGGGTGTCACAAAACCGGTTATTCGATTGTCTACATTAGTGAAAAACAAATACCAAGGAGGAATACATGATGCAATTGCGTATGAATCATCAAGCGGCCAATCCTGCCGGGTTTCAGGCCTTGTTGAAGCTGGAGGAGACCGCCAAGGGCATGGGATTGGATCCGGTATTGTACGAGCTGATCAAAATCCGAGCCTCACAGTTGAACGGCTGCGCATTCTGTCTGGATATGCATACGGCGGATATTCGTAAAATGGGTGAGTCCGAGCAGCGTGTCCACCTTATCTCGGTCTGGCGCGAAGCGCCGATGTTTACCGACAAGGAGAAAGCTGCGCTGGCCTTGACCGAGGCAGCGACCTTGATCGCGGAGCGCGGGGTGCCGGATGCGCTGTATGATGAGGTGCGGACCCACTTTGATGAGAGCGAATATGTCGCCCTCGTGATGGCGGTCATCGCGATCAACAGCTGGAACCGGATCGCCATTGCCACAGGCATGTATCCGGGATGCTTTCAGGTCTGACCCTTTCTGAGCCGAGCCATCCCGCCAGGGGTGGCTTCTGTCGTTTGCGGAGGGTACACTAAGGAGAAATGAATGGTCCAATTGCAAGTCAATGCTTCCGAAGCGAGTTTTCCTTCGGAAAACTAAGCGAATGCTTCCGAAGCGAGTTTTCCTTCGGAAAACTTTTAGCCAATCCTTCCGAAGCGAGTTTTCCTTCGGAAAACTTTTAGGAGGAGCATTATGAACACAGAATCTGGAGAGCTGCTTATCGAGGGGTGGTATCGCCAGTACAAGCCGCTGCTGGCTGCCATCGCTTACCGGATGCTTGGCTCGAAGAGCGAGGCTGAGGATGCGGTACAAGACGTTTTTGTCACGCTCAGCAAGCAGGACCCGGTTCAGATCGATCACCCCAAAGCCTATCTCATCAAGCTGGTGACCAATCGCGCCCTTAACATGATGAAAGCTGCGCCGCGTAACCGCGAGAGCTACCCCGGCCTCTGGCTGCCTGAGCCCTTGCTGGCGACCGACGACGGCCCGCAAGACCATGTTCTGCGCCAGGAGCAGCTCGGCTATGCGATGCTCGTGCTGCTGCAGACCTGTACGCCGCCGGAGCGGGCCGTGTTCGTGCTGCGCGACTCGCTTGGCTGCGATTATGCCGAGATCGCCGGGATGCTGGGCAAGACCGAAGCCGCCTGCCGCAAGATCTACAGCCGGGCAGCTGCCAAGATCGGCTTGCGCAGCGGCTCCGCAGAAGAGAACGAGTGGGATCAGGCGATGGACCGCTTCGTCCAGTCGTTCGCTGACGCCGTAACCACGGGCCGCTTCGACGCCTTCATCCGGCTCCTCACCCAGGATGCGGTACTGCTCAGCGACGGCGGCGGCATCGTCCGGGCGGCGCTTCGGCCGATCCTTGGCCCCGAGAGAATCGCCGCCTTCTTCACCGGCATCGCCCGCAAGGGTTCGCTCACTGGCAAGCTGAGACCGGTACGGATGAGCGGGCAGCCCGGGTTGCTGCTTGAGCGGGAGGGACGGCTGCCGATGGTACTTACGCTTGAGCCGACACCCGACGGCGCGGGAATCCGGGCGCTATACCTTGTCTCCAACCCCCATAAGCTCGGGGACTTCGCGGCAGATCTTTTATAACGCTGGTTACTGCGCCATCCCGTTCCACAGAACGACATCGTCCAGCGGCAGGCGGACTGTCGGGTGCCCCGTCTGAGACGCCTTGCCGACAGCAATCAGGATGACCGGCACGTATCTCTCGGGGATCTGGAATGTCTCCACGAACTGAGCCGCGTCATAGCCTCCCATAGCTACTGTGTCGTAGCCCCGCGCCTTAGCCGCCAGCATCAGCTGCATGGACACCAATCCGCAATCGATCATAACGCCGTTCTTGCGGGCATGCCCATCCATCCCCGCGAATCCTGCCGTGATGTGACCCACCAGTGTCTCCTTGACCTCCGGCGTCATATACCCGGCTTCCACCGAAGCGCTGTAGATCTGCTCCGCCTGCTTGTGCGACTCCAGGTCGCCCAGCACGGCGATGACTGCAGACGCATCGACAACCTGCTGCTGGTTGTTCGCGATCGGCAGCAGCTGCTGCTTGATGGCCGGGTCGGTGAACACGATGAATCGCCATGGCTGCAGATTGGCGCCGGATGGCGCCAGTGTCGCTTCTGTCAATATTTCTTTAAGCTCCTCATCCGGGATCTTCACGGACGCATCGTAATGCCTGACCGAGCGCCGTCCTTTGATGACATCGATAAATGCTGCTTCTTGCTTCGTTACACTTTCCATAGTCTGATTCCTCCCACTTTTCTCTCTTATCGTTAAACTGGGCAAAAAAATGCACAGTTAAAAATAAAAAAATATAGTTAACTGTGCTAATTTAATCACAGTATATCCCCGACTCGTTGTGTTTGTCAATCCTATAATCGAGCTTATTGACTAAATCGGCGATCGTGTACTGCTCCAGAGCACGTTCAACCGCCTGATTGACCTCCCCGGCGATATCGCTCAATGCTTCCTGCATCCTGGCCCCGAGCGGCTGCTCCTCCGCCGAATCCAGCAGGCCATCGCAGAATGGATCACCAATATGCAGAGCCCGATACACGTCGGCGCATGTCACGGATGCGGGTGAACGCTTCAACGAATACCCGCCGTCGCGCCCCTCGCGGACCTCCAGGATGTCGACCTGCGCCAGTCTGGCGAGGATTCTGCGGATCAGCGTAGGCTCCGAGGCCAGATGATCGGCCAGATGACTGCTTGCATGTCTGCACCGCTGGTCGGCCAAGATAGTCAGTGCCTGCAGAGCAAGGCCAAGCGCTTTGCTGTTGGAGGGACAAGCGGATCTGGATTTCTTCATCTTAGGATGGCCCCTTTCTTGACGCAGGCGACGCGTGGCAAAGCCGCCGCTAAGTTGACATGCATTATAGCAGAGCAATCTGTATTCTTCAAGCATGCGCTTGAGCTTGCTTTGGCTTGCTCCGGGATGAGACTGCTAACCGTTCAGCCACACCAACAGCTCATCCGCAACCGGGATGATGCCCTGCGGCAGGCGGCCCAGCTCCTGCTGCCCGATAAGCGCCGCAGCCGTGGCCGGTTCCGGGCGGTCCTGCCAGCCCGCGAGAAAGGCCAGCAGGCCGATCAGCCGCTCGGCCGGCACGCCGCGCTGCCGCAGCGCCTGCAGCGTAAGCGACTTGTCGCGCTTGGAGAAGCGCTCTCCTTCTCCATCGCCGAGCAGCGGCACATGGGCGTATCGGGGCGGCTGCAAGCCGAGTGCTGCATATAAGGCCAGTTGCCGGGGCGTCGAATCGAGCAGATCGGCACCCCGCACGACGTCGGTGATGCCCATCGCGGCATCGTCCACTGTCACAGCCAGCTGGTAGCTGTACATGCCGTCGGCCCGCTTCACGACAAAATCGCCCAGCGTCTCACCTGTGTAGTCTTGTCTGCCGGCTATGGCGTCGATAAAGGAGGTCGGCGTCTCCGGCATGCGGAAGCGGAGGGCGGGTATCTTGGTCTCGGCTCTGACTGCGCGCTCGGTGGCTGTCAGATGACGACACAGTCCCGGGTATGCCGGACCTTCGGAGGATAGCCCGTGCGGCGCGCTGGCGATCGAGGCCAGCTCGGCGCGGCTGCAATAGCATGGGTACAGCAGGTCTGCGGCTTCCAGCCGGGCGAGCGCCTCCTCGTACCGTTCATCGCGCAGACTCTGCAGGTACGGGGCATGCGGCCCGCCGATGTCCGGGCCTTCGTCCCAATCGATACCCAGCCAGCGCAGATCGTCCAGCTGCTGCTCCCGGTAGGCGGCCTTGGAGCGCGGCTTGTCGATATCTTCGACGCGCAGTACGAACGTCCCGCCCGCCTGCCGGATCTGCAGCCACGCTGCCAGGGCGGCAAAGGCGTTGCCCAGGTGCAGCTGGCCCGACGGCGTCGGCGCGAAGCGGCCCCTTCGTGCACGATCCGATGATGCTGGTTGATCGGGCGCAGGCTGACCGGCTGTCTGTACCGCTTGTATCTGATGGGATCGCTCTAACATTGGCTTCACGCTCCTGCCGCTTTCTCATGCTAAGCTGACATAGGATTAAAAAAAGAGCAGCATGGCCGCCCTTCTTAGTGAGGTTATGTAATTACGGGAATGGCGGAGCCGACGGGATTCGAACCCGCGGTCTCCTGCGTGACAGGCAGGCATGTTAGGCCTCTACACCACGGCTCCGCGATAGGACTGTGCCAAGGACACCTCCGTATCTTACCATGGGGCGACAGCTTTTGACAAGCCCGCACTTCGCATGGATATCCTTTGACAATCGCTCGCCTGCAGACCGCCTATGAATGCATGACGGCGCCGTCATTGGCCATACTACCATGATGAACTACCTGCATACAGGAGGTTGCCATGAATCTACAATCCGGAGCCTACTACTGGCCCCATACCCTGCCCGATCCGCCAGCCTACCCCGCACTCGATTCTGATCTTGCATGCGATGTACTCATCGTCGGCGGCGGCAGCTCAGGCGCCCAAAGCGCCTACGAGCTCGCGGGTCACGGTTTGGACGTCGTCCTCATCGAGAAAGGGACAGTCGGCAGCGGCAGTACCAGCACTAATACCGCGCTGATCCAGTATTCGGGGGAGGCGATGTTTACCGATCTTATCCACTCGTTCGGAGAGCGCTACATCGCCCGCCATCTGGCGCTGCTCCAGGATGCGATCGACAGCATCGAGACGGCGTCCCGCCAGTTGACCATGGATGTCGAGTTCCGGCGCCGGGATACGCTGTATTTTGCCAGCTGCGATGAGGACGTTCCCCGGCTCCACAAGGAGTATCAGTATCTGAAGCAGCAAGGCTGCAGCGTCGACTTCTGGGGTCAGGAGCAGATCGAGGCTCATTATCCCTTCAGCAAACAAGCAGCGATCTTCTCCCATAATGACGGCGAACTCAATCCGTTCAAATATACCCATGCCCTGATCCGGGACGCCGCCGCCAAGGGCGTACTTGTATACGAGCACACCGCCATGAACGGCCATCGCTATGACCGGGAGCGGCAGGAAATGCAGGTTACAACCCGCAACGGTTATACTATCCGGGCCAAGCATGTCATCCTGGCTGCCGGCTACGAGGGGGTAGAGATCCGGTCCGAGAAGCAAGCGTCTTTCGTTAGCACCTACACCCTGACGACCCAGCCGGTCGACAGCTTCGACTTCTGGCACGGGCGCACCCTGATCTGGGAGACGGCGCGCCCGTATCTGTATCTGCGCACGACAGCGGACAACCGCGCCATCATCGGCGGTCTGGATGAGAACACAACGATCGCCGAGCAGCGCGACAACAAGCTTCATCATCGGCAGCAGATGCTTCTGGACGCGCTGCGCGAGCGGTTTCCCGGGATTCCCTTCGAGCCGGCTTACGCCTGTACCGCTTTCTATGGCGGCACGCGCGACGGCCTGCCGATCGTCGGCCGCTACGATGATTATCCCGGCTGCTACTTCATCTTTGCCTTCGGAGACAATGGCACAGTCTACAGCCAGGCGCTCACCAAGCTGATCGCCAGGGATATCCTGGACGGCCACTGTCCCGATCTGGAGCTGTACGCCCAGGACCGCCCGCTGTTGACCAAGCTCATACGGGGTTGAGATACTTCGATTGGAATACCGATAAGCCGCTTCCGCCGGATCGACCGGCGGGGCGGCTTTTTATCATTTCTTGGTCACTATTTGGTCAGCGCTCTCCCGTATACTGGACCTGTTGCGGATCTGCCACAGAATAGGAGGAGGCCTGGTATGTTTTTGCGTGTGCCGTTGGGGGACAGCATGGTTCCAGTCAATATTTTTCCAATGGAGGGTACGGATGCCGATTACCAGGCGCTTGCAGATGTGCTCACAATCAGGCTGTCCGTGTTGTGTACAGAGGATCCGGAGCTTGAGGCCGACCTGGAGATCATCACGATCGAGGAACAGCTGGATGGCTGGGAAACCACATTGTACTATCGCGGCAGAGATGATGAGACTAGCATCCTTTGGATCCGCTAGCTTGTTTTGTCCGTCCCAGGTCAGCGTTTGGTCAGAGGCTTATTTTATACTTGGGATTGCGATCCGAAATAAAATGGCAATGTGAGGTGAGCGAAAGAAAAGATAAGCAACGCAGCTGGAACCTATAGGCTTGAGCACTACAAAAATACGATACGATGGAGCTAAACTTATGAAAAAACTAAAACATGGCACGGCAATTCTGATGACCTTGACTATGCTGTTCCTGAGCATCCTGCCAGGACTTGGCGGACAAACTGCAGCGGCGGCCGTTATTACTTCTCCGGATGCGCACTATTTGGCAGGCTCGGGACCGGCACTAGCAGCGCCCAATATTGACATTGACGGCTCTGCAGATCCCCAGCATTATTCAGAGATCACATTTGGCATCGATGGCGCTCTCGCAGATGAGCAATTGACTCTGCTGGAAGTCGCTGCTCCCGAGGCTCTCGATGTGACCGCTGGCGCAGTTTCCGTCTTTGCAGGCATCATATACTTGGGGGATGGTACAGCGACCAAGGCGATCGGAGAGGTCAACGAGACGTTGGACGGCTCGGGCGGCAAGACGCTGCAGATTGACTTCTACTCCCGACCGCTCACGAACGGTGATTTCAACGATGGTATCACCACCGGATGGCAAGTAAACGATGCCTTGGTCAACCTTGGCGATCTGGCTACCAAGACTCAGGGGCGTCCGGTGACGGCTTCACCTAATGGTGATGGATCGTTCACGATTACCGGAGATGGATACAGCTACATATCAGACATCCAATATACTCATGAAGGAGAAGAACGACCGCTTAGCAGCGGCGGCTCTTTCACGTCATCCATCAGTGTGGACAACGGAAACTCGGCACTGCAGCTGACGTTTGCTAACGGAACTGTCTCGGGTACATCACATGTACATCCTTACGGCTCCGTTTTTGGCCCCGAAGCCATCAGCGACATGTTTGACGCAACAGCCGGCGATTCACTTGCATTTGATTGGAAAGCGGCAGCCGGCCAGGATGACTACGAAATATACGGTTTTCTCATCCAATCTGGATCCGACGATCCTCTTGAGATCCTATACAGCCGCGGCAAGGACAGGGACTGGACAACCTCCTACGGCAAAATACCAGCGGACGGCGATTTCCAATTCCGATTCGTCGCCGGATCTTATGACCAGAGCGGCGGCTTGCAGCTTGGTGCTTCACTGGAAATCGACAACATTCGGGTATACGGACAGGATGTCTCGGATGAGGTCATTGAGCAACTCGCCCGTCTCGTCACCTACGAGAAGCCCGATACGGACGGACTGAACCTGGATGCGGACAACCCGACCGCCGACCGGACGCTTAACATCACAGCCTACAACACGTCCGGTACCACAAGCAGCGGCGAGGCGACGATCGTCATCGAGGACCAATTGCGCCTGCTGACCGCCAATGTGGACGATACCCGTCCAGATCAGGTGGAGTTGACCTTCAACCTGCCGCTCAACAGCGATCCAGACAGCATCAATCTGGAAGGCCTAACAGTAGGTGGACAATCCGTCGCCCGCATCCTCTCCGTTGACGGCAATGTCGTCGTGGCAGAGCTGGCAGGTGCCCTGACCGGACCAGAAGCACCGACCACTCCCGTGACGCCTGGCCTCTATCCGGTGGTATATGAACCTACGGAGAACAGCAATGTAGAATCCGGAAGCAACAGCGCCAACAAGCTGCAGCCTGTCCCTGCGGCTCCTGGAGAAGGCGCGATCGATGCGAGCTTCACGATAACACCACTCGAGCTGATCAAGGTAACGACCGACCCGGCCGACCCACATGCTGTCAAGCTGCAATTCAACAAAGATCTCTCGGATGCCGAAGATATGGACCTGACCGGATTGACGATCGGAGGCAAGCAGGTCCAAAGCTTCACGGTAGATGGAGATACGATTACTGTGCAACTGGAAGAGCCTTATGAATCGGGGGATCAGCTCGCCTATGACGACGTCGACCCGAGCTTGATCACAGGCGCCGCCTATCCTGAACTCAACATACTGGGCGAGATCGAAGCCGGCGACATCGCGATCCTGGATGGCAAGCTGGACGGGCTGGAGCTGTCCACCGGTGATGGCGCGCTTATCCTTGAGCCAGATTTTGATACCGATGTGAACAGCTACCGTACTGCCGTACCGCAGGATACCGAGACCTTCCGTCTGTCCCCCGGCAACGCTAACACACCGGGTACAGGAATCAAGGTCAGCCTGAATGGCGAAGAAGTGGATGGGGCACCGGACAGCTGGGAGAACCTCCCTCTGGAAGAGGGACCCAATGAAATCACAGTTACGGCCTTTGACGAAGAAACAGGCGAACCTTTAAACGAATACACCATCACCGTCTGGCGTGCGTCGAGCAAGCTGGTCGAGCTGAATCCGTCCGCTGGCCATCTGAGCCCGGCGTTCGACTCGGAGACGGAAGACTATACGATGACCGTAGGCAACGGCACCAGCCAAATCAACTGGACGCCAGTCGCGCTTGATCCTGAATCCACGATCGAAATCAGCGTGAACAACGGACCGTTCGCCGAGGTCGCAAGCGGAGATGCAAGCGGCAATCTCGCACTGAATGTCGGCAACAACACCGTCGTCGTCAAAGTCACTGACCGCTTCGACGGTACTACGAAGGAGTATACTGTCACGGTTACTCGCGCCAATGCGAACAGCGGCATCTATTACCCGCCGGTGACACCTCCTGCGAGTAACAAGCAGACGATCCCTGTCGATGTCGTCATCGGCGGTGACGCTGGTGCAGATATTACCAAGATTGATATCGAGCGCACCACCCATGAAGACGGACGAGTGACCGATCTGGTGACCTTCACACCGGACAAAGCGCAGGAAGCCGTACGCAAAGCGGCGGCTGCCGGAGAGCAGATCGCACGCATCGTCATCCCGGCAACGCAAGCGCAGGCCGATGAACTGCAGGTCGATGTGCCAGGCACCTCGCTGCGCACGCTGCAAGGCAATGGCATTGATCTGGAGATCTTCACTCCTCACGCTGCTCTCCAGGTCCCTAACCATTCGCTGGACGAGCTGGATGGCGATCTCTACTTCCGTCTGGTGCCTGTCAAGGATGCTGCGGCACTGGAAGCTATCGCTGCAGGCGCAAGAGCCGACCAAGCTGTACGTCAGGCAGCTAACGGCAACCCGATCGACGTAATCGGACGTCCCGTGACGATCGAGACCAATATGCCTTCGCGCGAGGCAGGCCTCATCCTGCCGCTGCATGCAGCGGATCTGCCGCAAGATGCCGAGGCGCGCCAGGCGTTCCTGGAAGGACTCCGCGTGTATGCCGACTATGAAGATGGCAGCAAGGCGCTGGTAGATGCGGAAGTCATCACGCTTGCCGACGGCACGCTCGGTCTGCGTCTGGCAACCGACCAATTCGGCACGTTTACGGTTCTCCAACTGGGCGACCGTACGCCGGGTCAGGAAGCCGACGGCTACCATACCGCTTATATCGACGGGTACACTGACGGTACGTTCGGCCCGAACCGCAGTGCTACACGTGCTGAGCTCGCAGCGATGCTCGACAAGCTCGGCGCAGTTACAGAGACAGCCTCCTCCGGCAGCGGCTTCCCTGATGTGGCTGCCAGCCATTGGGCTGCCCGCTCGATCGGCAAGGTAACAGCTACAGGCTTGATGAGCGGTTATCCGAACGGACAGTTCCAGCCAAGCGGCAGCATTACCCGGGCTGAGATGGCTGTCATCGCGTACAACTATCTGGAGCTGAGTGAAGTTTCCGGGACAGGCAGCTTCTCGGATGTAGGCGCCTCTCACTGGGCTTACGGCATCGTCGAAGCTGTTCAGGCCAGTGGATTGATGACCGGCTACGCTGACGGTACGTTCAAGCCGTCGCAGCAGCTGACTCGGGCAGAAGCGGTAACCATCCTCAACCGTATGTTCAACCGTGGTCCGCTGTATGGCGGTACGGGACCACGCTGGTCCGACGTACCCGAGGGACACTGGGCCTATTATGACATCGACGAGGCTTCCAGCAACCACGCTTATGCACTTCGTCCAGAAGGCGGCGAGCAGTGGGTCGGTCACTAGACATAGAACATGATTATTGACTTGACAGCCCCCGCCCTCCGGCAGGGGCAGTCTTTATATCCAGTGAAGCGAGGACCGTCCATGAGAGCTGTATTGATCGACGATGAGCGACTGGCATTGATCCATCTCGGCAAGCTGCTGACGGCCATAGGCGGTATAGAGATCGCAGGGCAGTTCCAATCCGCAGAGCAAGCGATCGCTGAGCTGCGGCGGCTGCAGCCGGATGTCTTGTTCATCGACATCCATATGCCGGATATCGATGGCATGAGCGTCGTCGGGCTGCTGGAGGGCATCTCCCCGCGAACCGCTGTCGTCATGGTGACCGGAGACAGCAGCTATGCGGTAGAAGCCTTTGAAAGGCAAGTGCTGGATTATATATTGAAACCGATTAACGAGGCCCGACTGCGCAAGACTATCGAGCGGCTGCAAGGCTATCTGGGGGTTGCCGGCAAGTCCTCTCCGGTTACGCCGCCCCCCTCAAACCCGCAGGTCATCCTGCATTGCATGGGCAGCCTGCGCGTCCGGTACCCGGACAGAGCGCCAGAGCCGCTCAAATGGAGATCGGCCAAGATAAAATCCCTGTTCGCTTATCTGCTGCATCACCGGGGGCGGCTGATTCACAAAAATACGCTGCTCGACCTGTTCTGGCCCGGGCACGACGAACAAAAGGGATTGGCCAATCTGCAGACCAGCATCTACCGGATCAAAAAGATATGGGAGCCGATCGGCACAGATCTTTTCTCCATCACTTACGCCGAACACGGCTATATCCTTCATACGCAGCAGTTGAAGATTGACGCCGTACAGTGGGAGCAGGAGGTGTCCCTGCTCCCCACGCCGGACGCAGACACGGCAGCCTTGCACCGCAAAGTACTGATTCCTTATCCAGGCGACTATATGGCCGAAGAGAATGAGGCTTGGGCGGAGAGCGAACGGATGCGGCTCAAGGCTCTGTGGACCCAGCACGCTCTACAATTGGGGAAATGGTATGAAGAGAACGAGCGCATCGCTGACGCTGCCGATATTTATCGGAGCATTAACGCTGCTGGAGGATAACGCAGGAAGGGGTAAAGCATTAACCATGCTTTACCCATTTTTTGTACCAAAAGTCGATTTCCCCGTTCGGCGAGGCTTGCATCTCATGCCGTAATACGCTTTGAAGATGTTCAAACTGCTTATGTACAGAAGCGGGGTGCTGCAGCCGGGCATAGGCTTTCATCAAGACGAGATAGCTTTCTTCCAGCAACGGGTCGAGCTGTTGGATCTTGTGATAGAGGCTGATAAGTTCGTTGTCCATCCCTTGCTTCTCATAGAAACGACCAAGTCTGCGGCAATGGGATATCCAAAGCGCTTTGAGCCGCTCCCGCTCCCCTTCCGCCCAGGCATAGTCGTCTTCGCCCAGATAGTGCCCGGTGTACTTCTCCGCCAGCTCTTGATGACGCCACAGATTGGCCGTTGTCGGCGGCGGCAGCGACCGGAGACTCCGCTCCCATTCCTCCACATCAATGTCCATGTTCGCATGCTCCAAGCGGTACCCGTAGGAGACATAGTCAATGGTGAAGAGCTCCTCCCCTCCGAGCTGTCCGCTCCATTCCTTCCAGAGCTTGCGGACCCGGGAGATCGTCGTCTGCAGATTGGCCAGCCCGTTCGTCTCGTCCAGCTCCGGCCACAGCAGATCGACCAGCGCCATCTTGCTGATCAGCTGCCCCCGATGGTGCAGCAGATAGGCGAACAGCTCTTTGACCTTCATCGTCCGCCACTTGAGCGCGACACGCTCTTGTCCTGGCAACTCGAGTTGCAGAGAACCTAGACAATGCAGCTTGATCTGACCGGCGGGAGCGGCGTGCGAACCTTCCGTCACGCGCTGTTCGCTCAGCCGCTGCACGGTTTGGGCAAGACGCTCGAGGGTAACCGGCTTGAGGAGATAATCCAGCGCCTCCAGTTCGAAGGCCTGGATCGCGTACTCATCATACGCGGTGACGAATACGACAGCGGAGGAAGGCGAGCGGGTCTGGATATGCGCCGATAGCTCCAACCCATTCATATCCGGCATGCCAATATCCAAAAAAACGATATCGGGCCTGATCCGTGCTACGGCCTCCAGCGCCTCTGCCGCATCCTGATAGGTGCCGGCAACTGTCAAATGGCCAAAATGCTTCAGCAACTTCTCCAACGTATGTAAAGCCAGCCGCTCATCATCCACCAAAATAGCCTTCATAAGCAAAGCCTCCTTAAGGCAGGCAAAATGGATAACTTAATTAAATCCAGTATATCATTCCATTTGACAGAATACATCCTTCGTCAGACGCAGTGAGGCATCGCCGACCCACGCTTAAAAGCCGCTTTCCCGGGACAAATCTCCCGTGAAAGCGGCTTTTCTCAGCGCTAGCTGCCCTTTACCACTCGGCGATACTGCCGTCCTCATGACGCCATACCGGATTCTTCCACCCGTGACCGACGGCGGCCATCTCCCGCACCTTGTCCTCGTCTACCTCGATGCCCAGACCCGGCTTGGTCAGGATATCGACGAATCCGTCCTTATAGTGGAAGATGCTAGGGTCCTTCAGGTAATCCAGCAGATCGGAGCCTTCATTGTAGTGGATCCCTAAGCTCTGCTCCTGGATGAAAGCATTGGGGGTGCAGAAATCCAGCTGCAACGATGCTGCCAGAGCAATCGGACCAAGCGGGCAATGCGGAGCAATGGCGACATCGTAAGCCTCCGCCATCGCAGCGATCTTGCGCGTCTCCCAGATCCCGCCAGCGTGGCTGAGATCGGGCTGCAGGATGTCCGCGCAGCCGCTCTCCAGCAGCTGCTTGAAGCCCCAGCGGGTGTACATCCGCTCCCCGGTCGCGATCGGGATCGCCGTATGGCGGGCGATCTCCCGCAGCGCCTCGTTGTTCTCCGGCAGCACCGGCTCCTCGATGAACATCGGCTTGAAGGGCTCCAGCTCCTTTACCAGCAGCTTCGCCATGCCCTTGTGCACCCGGCCATGGAAATCGATGCCGACACTGAGCTTGTAGCCGACCGCTTCGCGGATCGCTGCGATGCGCTCCACCGCCGCTTCCACCTTGTCATACGAATCGATCCAGTGCAGCTCCTCCGTCCCGTTCATCTTGATGGCCGTGTAGCCCTGGTCCAGCTTCTCCCGTGCCGCCAGCGCGGTATCTGCCGGCCGGTCGCCGCCGATCCAGCTGTATACCCGCATCTTGTCGCGCACCCGACCGCCCAGCAGCTCGTATACCGGCACCCCCAGCCGTTTGCCCTTGATATCCCATAGCGCCTGCTCGATTCCCGAGATGGCGCTCGTCAGGATCGGACCGCCGCGATAGAAGCCGCCACGGTAGAGCACCTGCCACAGATCCTCGATGTGTCCGGCATCCCGGCCGATCAGATATTCGCTTAACTCCTCCACGGCGGCACGCACCGTATCCGCGCGGCCCTCCACGACCGGTTCGCCCCAGCCTACCAGTCCATCGTCCGTGGTGATCTTGAGAAACAGCCAGCGCGGCGGCACCTTGAACAGCTCCAAAGAACGAATCTTCATTCCTATCTTCGCATCCCCTCTATAATTCATATGATGAATATTATATTTAACATGATACATCATATGAATACTTGGTGTACAGAGTCTTTTGTAACGTTCCGCTACTCCGGCTCCTGCCGCAGTGCTACTGTGTCCTCCCCGAGCGGCACACCGGATGCGGCGCATCAAAAAAACTGCAGCCCGCTTAACGCATGGCTGCAGTTCTCTATGTCGATTCCTCCCGGATCAGCCCGCTCTGGAGCTCCCGCTGCATATCCCCGATATGCAGGCGCATCAGTTCCCTCGCCTGCCCGGCGTCGCGCTGCCTGATCGCCATCGCGATCAGAAGATGGTAGGCCGCCGCCTTCTCATCCATGCCGGGGATCCGCATCGTCTGCCGGCGGCTGTCCAGCAGCACGTCCCCAAGCATACGCAGCGTATTGCCCAGGATCTCGTTCTGGGAAGCCTCGGCGATCTGTTCATGGAACTTCATATCCTCCCGCAGGAAGGACTGGCTGGAGAGCACCTTCTTGTGCATCAGCTCGGCTGTCTTCACGATCTGCTCGATCTGTGCTTCATTTCCCCTCTCGGCCGCCAGGGCGGCGAGCTCAGGCTCGATGATCAGCCGCGTCTCCGTCAGCTGCAGCCAGGAGCTATGCTCCAGCACTGCCAGATACCGATCGGCCTGCTCCGGCAGCTGGTCGCTGACGAAGGTACCCCGGCCCTGCTCTACCAGCAGGATCTTCTGCTTGCCCAGGATGCGCACTGCTTCCCTGACCGAGGATACGCCGACCCCGAGCTCCCCGGCGATCTCCTCGATCGTCGGGATCCGCGCCCCCGCCTTCCAGATGCCCTGTTCGATCCTCCGTTTGATCTCATCATAGACTACTTCGTATACCAGTCGTTTGCTCATGCCTCACACTCGCCGTCCCTCGATTTGTTACTTGATTATACCACAAAGGCCGCTTTGCTTAAGAATGACTCTATTTGAAGGGGCGCGCATAACCGATAAAGTAAGATATCAATCCCTGCGAGGTAACCCTTCATGAAGAATATGAATTTCCAAGTGAATCTGCAAGGCATCATCGACCTCCTGTCGAACCATCTCTACTCCGACCCTGGCGTGTTCGTCCGCGAGCTGCTGCAGAACGGCACCGATGCCGTCACAGCCAGACAGCGGATGGGTCAAGTTTTCGAGGGCCATATCAAGGTAGAGCTGTTCTCCTCGGGAGCGCTCTCTTTTACGGATAATGGCTGCGGGCTGACAGAGGAGGATGTGGCATTGTTCCTCTCCCGGATCGGCAGCTCGATCAAGCGTACGGAGCCGGACCGCGGGGACGATTACATCGGTCAGTTCGGCGTCGGGCTGCTGTCCTGTTTTGTCGTGAGCGAAGAGATCGTGATGATCACCAGGTCAGCCCAGTCGGATGAACCCCTGGAGTGGCGCGGCAAGCCGGACGGCACCTATACGCTCCGCAGGCTCACGCAGGAGGTCCCCGTAGGCACAACTGTCTACCTGAAGGCCAAGCCGGACTACGAAGAGTACTTCACGTACTACCGCCTGGAAGATCTGCTGAGGAAATACGGCGAGTTCCTGCCCACCCCGATCTACCTGACGGAGGACGCCTGCGATGAGCTGCTGAACGGCGCCGCTCCGCCCTGGAGCCTGGATAAGCCGGCCGCAGTAGATTATGTCCAAGGCATTCTCTATGAAAAACCGCTCGACATCATCCCGCTTGCCTCGACGATCGGCGGCGTCCGCGGCATCGCTTACGTGCTGCCCCATGCCGTGAGCTTGCAGGACGAGCGCAAGCACCGCGTCTATCTGAAGAACATGCTGCTGTCCGATCAGATGACCAACCTGCTGCCGGCCTGGGCGTTCTTCGTCCAGGGTATCCTCAACACCGATCACCTCCGGCCGACGGCCTCCCGCGAAGCGTTCCAGGAGAATGACCTGTTCCACGCCGTCAAGGAGGAGCTCGGCGAGAGCATCAAGCGCTATCTGCTCCAGCTGTCGGAGAGCGACCCTGGACTGTTCGAACGCATCATCCTGATCCATCAGTCCTCCATCAAGACGATGGCCGTCCATGATGAAGACCTGTATGCGGTGTTCATCCGGCATCTGACGTTCGAGACGTCCTTCGGAGAGATGAAGATGGAGTCGATCCTCCGCCAGCGGACAACGATCCTGGTCACTTCCTCCCTGGATGAATTCCGTCAGGTCAATCGTGTCGCCAAGGCGCAGGAGATGATGGTCATTAATGGGGGGTATGTCCACGATCTCGATCTGGTGCGGAGGCTCCCGCGCATCGAAGAAGACATCCAGGTCGCCGTCCTCGATCCAATGGCCTTTGCGGAGCGATTCACGCGGCCAGATGAGGAAGAGCAAGCCGCCGCACGGATCCTCCTGGAGCACACGGACGAGCTGCTGTCCCGCTTCCAGTGCCGCTCGCTGATCCGCTGGTTCGAGCCAGCCGATATGCCCGTACTCTACAATACGAGCCGGGAAGCCAACTTCTTCAAGCTGGCCGATGAGAGCGAGCAGGAAGCGGGTCCGGTCTTCCAGGCGATCATCCGCGCCGTCAAGCAGGAGCTGTATGAGCCGCCGCTGGCCAGCATTTGCTACAACTACAATAACCCGATGGTGCGCAAGGCGCTGAATATCCGGGATCCGCAGCTGCGCAAGTCGGCGATCGAGCTGTTCTATACCCAGGCGCTGCTGCTCGGCCATCATCCGATGCATACCGAGGAGCTGCGGATGATGAACGATTCCCTGCTCGTATTCATGAACCGGGGCTTGGCTCAGGCTGGCGAGGTGGACCACGATGAAACAGCGTTTTGATGAGCTGAAGCGAAGCACCTGGGAGCTGCCGAGCGGGCGCCAAAAGCTGGCGGTCCTGGAAGAGATGATCCGGATCGCCGATCGCTACATGACGGAGGAGCAGGCCTACGATGCCCGGATCGGTTATCTGAGCGAGGCCTCGGAGGCCGGCTGCCAGGAGAAGCTGCTCGTCATCTTCGCCTGGTGTCTGGCCAAGTTCGAGCAGAACCCGGGTGATTACAGTGCACACACGCTGATGTGGTATTACAAGTGGGCGCTCAACAGCGCGTGGCAGATTCCCGAGCTGACGCTGGCGCAGGTTGATTCGTTGTTCGAGGATTTCCGGGAGAAATGCCTGAGGCATGGTTACAGTCTGCGGATGTATTACATGAACAAGGTCAACAGCCTGCTGTCGCAGGGACGGCTGCCGGAAGCGGCCGCGGCCTATAAGCTCTGGCGCACCGAACCCCGGGATGCGCTGGCCGACTGCCTGGCCTGCGAACGGCATATGCTCGGTACGTACCACATCGGCATCGGCCACATCAGGCGGGGGCTGCAGCAGCTCAAGCCGATCCTGGAAGGACAGATGAGCTGCCGGCACATCCCGCAGCAGACCTACGGGCATATCATCCTGCCCCTTCTGCAGCTCCAGGAGCCCGAGCGGGCGCACGCACTGGCCAGGAAAGCTCTGCCCCGTCTCGACGGCCCGGCCTATCTGCCGGAGCTCGGGGCTTTCTTATCGTTCTATACTGTGACCAACCTCTCCAAAGCCGAGAAACTGTACAGGCAGACGATTCACCTCGGTCTGGAGAGCAGGGCCGGCTGGGATCGGCTGCACTATCTGCTGGCGGTGCGCCAGTTCCTGCGGGAATGGCATCGCAAGAAGCGCCGGAAGCGGCTTGCCGCCTCGGATCGGGTGACGATCCCCTGGCTCGATGAGCAGCTCGCCTTGCTGGCGGCCGCCTTCGACCGGCGGAACGGCAACGACCATATCAGCCGTCTGATCACGGACGCCGACAGCCGGGTGAACAAGCTGATCAAAGTATATCGCCAGAGATGAGTGATGCCAGGAATACGGAAGCCAGAGACGCTGCCTCGGCCGCTGTCGTCGTCTGTTTGTCCGGATGCGCGGGATCGGTATATTCGACCCGTCCTGATCCCGCTTCCTTGCCGACCACGATGCGGATCGGCACACCGATGAGATCGGCGTCCTTGAACTTGACGCCCGGGCGCTCATCCCGATCATCCAGCAGCGTCTCGATCCCCATGCTCCGCAGCTGCTCATACAGTTCTCCTGCCAGTCGCATCTGCTGCTCATCCTGGACCGAGACGGGGATCAGATGCACCTGGAACGGCGCGATCCCGCCCGGCCACCGGATGCCTTGCGCTTCGTGATGCTGCTCCACAATCGCCGCCAGCAGACGGGACACGCCGATGCTGTAGCAGCCCATGATCATCGGCTGTTCCTGGCCTTGATCGTCGAGATAGCTGGCCCCCACGGCTTGACTGTACTTGGTGCCCAGCTTGAACACATGGCCGACCTCGATGCCCCGGTGCAGGCTCAACACCCCCTCCTCGCACTGCGGGCAACTATCCCCTGCCCGGGCACTCAGGTAATCGCCGACATGTTTCTCCAGATTAGCTGCGTAGCCGCAGCTGCCGCAGGATGCGATCGTATCTTCCCCGATCTCCGCCAAGGCGATAAATTCATGCGAACCGCCTTCGCCGCCGATCGTTCCCGGATCCGCTTCGACGGCCCGGAAGCGCAGCCCGCACCGCTTGAATATGCGGTTGTACGCGGCATGCATCCCCTGGTAAGATCGGCTCGCTTCCTCCCATGAGGTTCCAAAAGAATAGGCGTCCTTCATAACGAACTCCCTGCCGCGCAGCAAGCCAAACCGCGGCCGCCGCTCATCCCGGTATTTGGTCTGTATCTGATACAGCGTAATCGGCAGCTGACGGTAGGAGCGGATCTCCTGTCCGGCCAGCGCGGTGATGACCTCTTCATGCGTCGGCCCCAATACAAACGGCCTCCCGTGTCTGTCCTGCAGCCGGATCAGCTCCGGCCCGTAAGCCGAGTAGCGCCCCGAAGCCTGCCAGAGCTCGGCGGGCTGCAGCGCCGGCATGAGCAGCTCTTGCGCGCCTATCCGGTCCAGCTCTTCACGGATGATGCGTTCGATGCTGCGCAGCACTCGCAGGCCCAGCGGCAGGAAGATATAGATTCCTGCAGCCAAAGGCCGGATATACCCGCCTCTTAACAGCAGTGCGTGACTGGCAGCCTCCGCATCGGCAGGCGCTTCCCGCAGGGTGGGGATGAGCAGATTGGATTGACGCATGTGAACTCCTCCTTCGTAATAGGGCGGCCGAACGCAAATAAACACATTCGTCAGGGACGAATGTGCTCGTGGTACCACCCTAAATTCGACTGCCTGCAAGGCAGTCCTCGGACCGGGGTAACGACCGGCGGCCGGCAACGGTTACTGCGTTCGCCGCTGCTGCTCTCAAGGCGGGCGTATGTGTCCGGACATGGGCGCCTCTCAGCGGGCGGCACCCTCTCTGCAATGTCCTGCGATACAGACGATATCCTTGGTCCATGCAGTTAACAGGTAAGTTGATGCTTGAAATAATTAAAGCTTATATTAGAGCATCCGGCCTGTCTCGTCAAGGTGAAGCTGACATATGAACAAAACGCTGCAGCAAGCGTGACCTAGATCACAGCCGGGTCGTTCATAGATTGGTATCTTAGAGTGAGAAAGCTCACACTTGAAGGAGGAGCATCCATGATTACCCGATGGAATCTCGTTAGAAAGCTGGTGCTCGGGATTACCTTGGTCGCCGCGACCACTTATGGGACAAGCGCGTTCTTTATCTTCGTCGTCAAAGATGCGGTCGCTCCCGCGATGCCGACCTGGCTCTTCACCACCCTGACCCTGGGGATGGGCGTCTTCTGGACCGGGCTGCTCGGCTGGCTCGCCGCACGGTGGCTCGTCAAGCCGATCAATGCCCTGCAGCAGGCTGCCGGCAGAGCGGCAGACGGCGTGCTGACAGAGACCGTAGCGGTGCCCCGAGCCGAGGATGAGCTCCGACATCTGGCTCAATCGTTCAATCATATGATCAGCAATCTGCGCGGCATCGTCTCGGACATCGACCGCCACTCCACGGCTACCGGGACGGAAGCCGGGCATCTGCGCGGAGCAGCGGAGCAGTCCGCAACGCGGCTAGGCGAGATCACGACCAGAGTGGACGCGATCTCGCATAACACCGATACCCAAGCCAACCTCTCCCGTACCATGTATGGCACGGTACAGACGATGAGCGAGTTGACCGCAGCGGCCTTCAAGGAAGCGGCCGCGGCCCGCTCGGACGTGTCTCATATGCAGGAAGCCGCCGCCAGCAGCAGCTCGGCGATGGAACGGCTGGCGGCAGCAATGCAGGAGCTGGCCCGGGACGGCGTAGCAACGGCCCATATCGTCAAGCGGCTGGAGGCCCACGCCGACCGGATCGACAATATCCTCTCGGTGGTCGAGGATATCTCGGCCCGCACCCATCTGCTGGCGCTCAACGCTTCGATCGAGGCCGCTCATGCTGGCAGTCATGGCCGCGGCTTCGAGGTCGTCGCGCTGGAGATCCGCAAGCTGGCCCAGCACAGCTCCCAGGAAGTGCAGCACATCGCCCGGCTGGTCCAGGATATCCACAGCGATCTGGCCCTGGCAGCCAGCCGGATGGCGGATCAGGCGCAGCAGATGCAGACCGAGTCGGACCGGACCCAGACGAGCCGGGAGACGATGGCATCCATCTTCGACTCGGTCCACCGGACGGCCCAGACCATCGAGGATGTCGCCGGCCTGATGGACGCCCAGAGCGAGAAGATGCGGAGCGTCCTGGACCATGCGCGGCAGGTATCCGACGCGGCAGCCGACAATGCCGACCGGCTGGGCGATATCGCTTCTGCCGTCCAGGAGCAGAACGGCATCGTCCAGGAAGTAGCCGCCGCCTCGCACGAGCTGGAGCACACCGCCGAGACGCTGCAGGAGCGGGTCAGGCAGTTCCGCTATCAGAGCTCCGGCTGACCATGGCCTGAGGCCCGGCAACTAGCAGATAAGGCCGCTCTGACCGGGCGGCCCCTTCACAAACACTTAACGTGCCGGTTAGTCAGGGCCATGTTATACTCCTTATTGACACCGGTGTCAAATAAAGTTGAGAAGGAAGGTCCAGCATATGTCCAGAGGGATTAAAGCGAGTTGGGCGGGTTTGTTGGCGGTTCTGCTGCTGCTTCAAGGATGGCTCCCTGCGGCTGCATCCGCGGAGACCATGTCTCCGCAGAATGTGCCGGAAGCGCCGAAGGCGGGATCATGGTGCTATCCTTACGGGCCAAAACCGGGGTACCGGTACGATCCGAAGAAGCTGATGAAGCTGATGGGCGAGCCGCGAGATCAGAGCCGCGGCCCGTTCCTGTCCGCACATAGGGGCGCGTGGGGCAACGACATTCCGGAAAATTCGATTATGGCGATCAACCGGGCTGCGGAATTGAAGTTTGAGATGGTCGAACTGGACGTGAAGATGACGCAGGACGGTCAGCTCATCCTCATGCACGATTATACGTACGGCAGGACGACCAACTTCGCCGAGGATGTCTACGACTCGTTCAATTGGGACCCTTTCCTGGCGCAGACCTATTATCATGAGCGTCCGCAGGACGACGGGAACTGGACAGCGCTAGGCTACTATAACCCCGTGATATCCGATGTCTCCTGGGAAGGTCAGCACCGCCCGACGCTGCGCGCTTTCGACAAGTCGAAAGGTGATCTCGGGGAGATCACCGGCGCGCACGCGATCGGCCGCTGGGTGGAGGACAAGACGTTCGGACCGCCGCCCACGCTGTTGGAGGCGCTCCAGCACATCGGTACTTACTACCCCGGCATGACGGCCGTTATCGACCTGCGTCATCTGGACGAGGTCATCGAGACGATGAACGTCGTCGATCAAGTGTTCAGCTGCGACGGCAAGCCTGCCTCCGAGTGGGTCATCCTGAAGCCGTTCGCCAATGTGTTCCCGGGGGGCTGGTATAATGCCGCCGGATCGGACCAGACGCCCGCCGCCGGCTCCGTACATGCTCTGATCGGCGCAAGAGCTCAGCAGTACAAATGGATTCCCGTCGTCTCCAATCGGTTGGTCCAGGGCAATCAGCCAGGGAGTCCCTCGATTATCCCCACCTCTCCTGGACCGGATATCTCGCAGATCACCGACGATGTGCAAGGTTATCTCGAAGACTGGGGGATTCATCGGCCGGAGCCGTCCTGGCCGGTCGTGACGATGGAGATCGGCATCGGCTCGCAGCAGCCGTCACCGCTCAAAACCGCTTACGACTGGGCCACGCAGTATGCGACCAATATGCAGTCCTGGCGCCCGCCGGATATCGATGTCAAGGCACCCGTGCCCGATCCCTACCGTCCGGGTTATACGATCATCGGATTCAACTGGAAGGATGACGGACTGGGCGCGTACCCGATTCATCAGGAGCTGGTCCGCTCTTATGCCGATGTCCGCCTGACAGCAGGCGTCATGACGGTAGACGATACGGCCAACGTGCTCTCGCTCTGGGAACCGGCAGGCCAGCGGGAAGCCGCGATGATGGCGATTGCCGAGCCGCTCCCGCTAAGCCGCTACTCGCATTACCGTATAACGGCCAAGCACAGCGGCAAATCGTTGATTATCCCTAACAACGATCAGGCTCCGGGTGTCCAGGCGACGGTTCATGCCGGAAAAGGCGACAACCAGCGCTGGCGATTTGAGGGGCTGGGGGGAGGGCATTATCGGCTCATCTCCATCCTCAGCGGCAAGGTACTGGATGTGCAAAACGGAGGCAGTGCAGAGAATACTCCGGTTCTGCAGTGGACGTGGAGCAACTCGGACAACCAGCGGTGGCTTGTTGAGCGTACGAACGACGGATATTACCGTATCGTATCTGTAGAGAACGAACGCGTCCTGCAAGTGCAGGACGGCAATCAGGGCAACGGGGCCGCTATCACGGTCGGCGCCTGGACGAATCACCCTCGCCAGAAATGGGAGCTGTTAAGCGGCGGCTTCGGCACGACGCTGGTACGCAATGTCAATAGCGGCAAAGTGCTGGATGTGCCTGCCAGCACAATGGAGAACACCCCGCTTATCCAGTGGGAGAAATCCGACGATTTCAATCAGCGGTTCGGGCTGGAAACGCAAGCTACCGGCTACCGCTTTCATGCCTTGCACAGCAGCAAGGTACTGGATGTCGAGGGCGGCAGCGACAAGGTGGTCCAGTGGGGCTCCACTTACGAAGACAGCCAATATTGGCGCGCAGAACCGCTGAACGACGGGACGTACAGGATCGTCAACGCAGCCAGCGGCGGTGTGCTGGACGTCGCCGGCGCTTCCCAGGACAATCATGCGCCGGTCATTGCACACAGCTGGAACGGCTATGCCAACCAGCGGTGGTATGTCGAGCCGTTATTCTGGTTCGACTGATTCCTCTGTTTCTAGGTTGTAAATTTGGGTAAACAGTATCTAGCAGCACCAAATTATAACTAAGGGGATGAGTCACAATGGAACAGGTCAATCGAAAAAAATGGCAAACGATACTGCTAACTGCCGTCATGAGCGTATCGCTGGTATTCACTGCGGCGGCTTGCGGCAACGGTAACGGCGACAATGGCAATACGATTATCGTACCTGACAACAATCCCGATGTTATCGTACCTGACACTCCGGATGTCGATGTGGATGTCGATACACCGGACACGGACAGCAACGACGCTCCTGCCGAATAAGCTGATTCGTATACCATAAGCCCGTCCTCTGTCCCCCGGGACAATGGACGGGCTTATACTTATACTCCCACTTTCAATCGACTTATTGATACTCGGCTTTATAGGCCTGGCGCTTCTCGTCCATGACTTCCTGACCGCCGATCTTCATATAATCCTGAACTTCTGAATCGTAGATCCGGTCGAAGTCCTCGGGCTTCGCCGTGATGACCTTGACGAAGATCTCGTCGTTTTTCTCTTTGAGCGTAGAAGCGTATTTGATCTCCGCCTCGATCGGGGTGGACACCCTCGGCTTGAGCACACCGTCCGAGCCGCCCTTTTCGATACTCTCGATCGTAAATTCCTTATGATCCGGCTCCGAGGCGTTGGCGGCGATATTCAGGCTCTCGTCGGTTGCGCTGACGAATTTGCCGTTCAGGATGATCGCATAGTCCGGATAATTATAGAGCGTCTGCCGGGCCAGTTCGTTGTCCAGCACCACCGGCACGCCGTCTACCATCTCGTACGTTTCGCCCTCGATCCCGTTTTGCAGCGCGATCACATTTTCCGGCTGCGCCATCCAGTCCAGATACTTGATGACGGCCTCCGCGTTTTTGCTTGCTTTCGGCACGAACATGTAGAGGCCGTTAGGCGAGTACAACGCTTTTGGATACTTGCCGTCCGGCGTATTGAACGGATCGATCGCGATGAGCTCGGCATTCGGATCCGCTTTATAGACCTCCGCCAGATAGCCTTGGTAGACCGGCTCATTCGTATTTGTCGTACCTGCTCCGACCCAGCCGTTGATCAGGTCTTTTTGGAACTTCTGCGGGTCCTTGTTCATGGTTAGCGGGAAGTCCGGATCGAGCAGCCCTTCATTGTACATTTGATTAATGAACCGGAAGCCTTCCTTGTTGCCCGGCATCAGCCACTCCGGCATCGCGTAGAAGTCCTCGTCGGAGATATTGTCCCAATCCAGGAGCGAGTATTGCAGCGGCACCAGATGGAACGGATCGATGTTGCTGTATGGGATGACATTGTTGCCCGACTTGCCAGGCATATTTTCCTTAAACGCTTTCAAAGTATTGTGAAATTCCTCGGTTGTCGTAGGAATCGGCAGTCCGAGCTCATCCAGCCAGTCTTTACGGATCATCGTGGTGCTTTGCGGCAGCAGCACCCGGCGGGCCGGTATCGCGTACTGGATCCCGTCAAACACCCCGTATTTCAGCACATCCTCGCCCAAGACTTCCGTCAGAGTCTGGCCATACTGCTCGATTAGCGGACCGAGATCCGTGAGGCCGCCATCCTTGACGTATTTCTCCACCGTTGGCTTGTCGTACGTATACACGAGATCGGGCGCCTGGTTGGCCGCCATCAGCACATTGAGCTTCTCTACCTCCTGGGTACGCGGCACGGCGACGAACTCCACCTTGATATTGTTCGGATCGCCGAAGTTCTCCTGCACGTATTGCGTCATGAAGTTATCCGTGATGGGCGGCGCACCTGCCGGCGTGTTGTTGCGATCGAACAATTCGATGCGAAGCGTGATCGGCGCTGCATTGTTCCCTGTATTTCCTGAACTGCCCTCCGTTGCTCCGCCTGCTCCGCCACTGCCTCCGTTATTGCTGCTGCATCCGGCAATCAAGGCGGCTGCCGTCAGCACAGCCAGCGAACGAGTTGACCATCGACCAGTAAGAAATCTCAATTAGACCCTCTCCTTCTAAACATTAATATACACTATATAGCAACTTCCGCAGGCTTTCCCGGCGGCAGCAACTACCACGATAAGTACATCAAGTGAATCAGCCTTTCACCGCGCCAATCATCATCCCAGAGACAAAGTAGCGTTGCAGCCACGGGTACACCAGCAGGATCGGGACCGTAGCAAACATAATCGATGCCGCCTTCAAGCTCTCCGGAACCGGTGGCGCCGTGCTCAAGCCTTCGAGCATGCTGTTGACCTGGCTGTTGACGACCATCTCATACAGCCGCAGCTGCAAAGGGTATAGATCCGGCTTCGTAATGTAGAGCAGCGCGTCCATAAACCCGTTCCATCGACCCACAGCGTAAAATAGGCTCAGTGTCGCCAGCACCGGCAGCGATAACGGCAGCACGACACTGAACAGGACACGGTATTGGCCTGCGCCGTCCATGCGCGCGGATTCCTCAAGCTCCACCGGTATGGAGGAGAAGAAGGTTTTGATAATGAGCAGATAGAAAGCATTGACCGCTCCCGGCAGGATCAGCGCCCAGATCGTATCGAGCAGATTAAGATTACGGATCAGCAGATACTCGGGAATCATGCCGCCGCTGAAAAACATCGTGAGCACAATAATAAACAGGAAGACGTCGCGCCCCTTCAGATGCTTCTTCGTGAGGGGATAAGCAGCCATGATCGTCATCGTCATGGAGATCGCCGTAAACAGCGTCACCAGCACAATCGTGAAGCCCAGCGACTGGATCATCTGCGGATTGCCGAAGACGGTCTTGTAAGCCGTAAAATCGATCTCCAGCGGGAACAGGGTAACTCGCCCCGCCATGATGGCACTGTTGCCGCTCATGGATAAGGCCAGAATATGAACCATCGGCAGCAGGCAGAGCAAGCTGGCGACTGAGATCAGTACAATGATAATGATATCCAGCAGCCTGCTGTTCCCGGTGGCTCGGGGAGCGGCTTGAGCCTTGCTTTCCATAGATGTGTCGCCTCCTTACCAGATTCCCTGATCGTTAACTTTGCGCGAGATATAGTCGGCGGACAGCAGGAAGATCAGACCTACGACAGCCTGGAAGAGACCGATAGCGGTCGCGATCGTATAACGAGCCGACTGAATGCCGATCTTGTATACGTAGGTGCTGATGACCTCGGATACATTGGTGACCAGCGGGTTGCTTAGCACAAACGGCCGGTCAAAGCCGATGCTTGCCATATGGCCGATATTGATAATCAGCAGAATGATGATCGTCGGTTTGATGCCCGGCAGCGTGATATGCCACATCTTGCGCAACCGGTTGGCGCCATCGACCTCCGCTGCTTCATAGAGATCCCTATTGATGCCCGTCAAGGCGGCCAGATAAATAATCGTGCCCCAACCGGCGCTTTGCCAGACGCCGATCCCGAGATAGGTCGCCACCCAATAGAACGGTTCAGTCAGAAATGGAACAGCCTGGAGGCCGATCGATTTCAATACATTGTTGACGATCCCCGTATTGGTAGCCAGCAGTTGGATCGCCATGCCGCCGATGATGATCCAGGAGATGAAGTGCGGAAGGTACAGCACCATCTGAGCGCCTTTCTTAAACCATTTGATACGCAGCTCATTCAACAGGATGGCGAGGATGATCGGCATCGGGAAACTGATCAGCAGGTCCAGGAGGTTGAGGAGCAGCGTATTGCGCAGCGCCCTGTAAAACCCGTCCATCTGAAATACTTCCCTGAACGTATCCAAGCCGATCCACGGACTCGCCAGCACGCCCTGAAAAATATTGTAATCCTTGAACGCAATGACGACACCGAACATGGGGCCGTATTTGAAGAGCAAAAAGTAAGCCATAGGGAGTACAAGCAAGGAATAAAGCTGCCAGTCGCGAACCAGCGATCTTACCTGCCATCGCGGCGCCCTTCGTGTCTTTAAATCTGTTGTTGCTGCCAAACGTCTCCCCTCTTTCCATACCAGATTTGTGTCGCAGCCGGTCTGACATCACCTACTTTATCATTCATGAAAACCCTTGCAAATTGACAGGAATTTGGCTGCTAACCTTGGCTTTCGGACCTGATTTGGCGGGGGGTTTACTTTTTTTTCGGGTCTAACTTCGTTTAAATGGCATAAAAAAATCTGCTGGAACCCAGCAGATTTCCATAAGCCGTTATCGTGGCGGACGGTGGATCGCCCGATACTCGCCCGGCGGGAATCCGAAGAGTTTCTTGAAGGCCCGGTGGAAGGACAGGACATGGGAATACCCCACCTTCTCCGCGATCGCCTGGATCGGCTCTTCTGACTCGAGCAGCATGCGGCGTCCATGCTCCAGCCTCACCTTGAGAACATAATCGATGAACTTCTCGCCCGTCTCTTTCTTGAACAAGACGCTGGCGTGACTCAGCGGCAGCCCGAACTCTTCGCTAACGCCCTGCAGCGACAGGCTCGGGTCGGCATAGCGGGCTTCGATGCGTTCCTTCATCTGCATAGCGACGGAATGGCTGCTGGAGCGTTCGCGCACCTGCTCCAGCTCTTCGCCCAGATCATCCAATACGGCTGCCAGCTCCAGATGCAGCTCTTCCAACGTCTCCGCTTCCTCTGCGATAATCTGGAACCGTTCATGGTACGCCTCTTGCCAGCGTATCTCCAGCTCCGGCGATTGTGCACTCAGATCCTTCTCCAGATGCCGGGCGATGCCGGCCGCCAGCGATGCCAGCTCCGAGCGAACCAGCCGCCGGTGCTGCAGCTGCTTGCACAGTTCAGCCAACCTGTCCCGCCACTGTGCGTCCCCTTTGCGAAGCAGATGCACCAGCTCGGGCAGTTCGCCGTACGCAGTATAACCGTCTTTGGCCGATTTGGCCGCAGCCATCCGGTTATCGATGACCGCATTGGTGCCGAACACAGCCTTGTACGAGACGTTGGCGTCCGCATTGCGGTAGGACTGGGCGACCGTGTCCATCTCATCCGAGACGGCGCCGATGCCGACAGAGACCGTCAGCTGCAGATGACTGTTGATCCAGCTCCGATAGGCCTCGCAGAGATCGAACAGGGTGTCCGAATAGGGCTGATGCCGATCCCCCAAGAATAGCAGGAAGGCCATCCGGTGCGGCTCCGTCCACACATTGGACAGCTTGATCCCCCGGTTCTCCGCATGCTCGCGGAAGGTGCTCTCGAGAATATACTTGAGCAGCCGTTGATCAGCCGGCTTGTAAGCTTCCATAAAAGAGGCGTAGCGGTCGATCTCGATGGTCACGACGCCCAGCCGCTCATAATCTGTAGGCAAGCCAAGCGGTGCTGCCTGCTCCCGCCACTGCGCATCGCTCATACTCCGATGGCCGGCCAGCAGCTCCTGGATGAGGAGCCGTATGCGGTGCTGCGTGTCGGCAGCTTGCAGCGAATCGTAATCGACCGACTTCTTGAGCAGCTGGTCGATCGCCGACTCGATAAGCTTGAACTCGTCGTGCGAGGTCTTGAGCCCGATCGCTCCGCTCTTCATCGCTGTAAAGGTACGGACCTTCTCCACCAGCGTCTGGATCGGCTTATAATGCAGATGCGTGATAATCGTAAACCAGATCAGCGCCAGCAGGATGATGACGAGGATCAGGATAATCCAGACATTGGACAGCAGCGACAAAGCCGAATAGCCTGCAGCATTGACGCTGTCGGCGTAGTATATCCATCCAGTATACTCTGACACTGCCTGCAGCGGCGTGTTGGCTCCCGCCTCTCCCGAAGGCTGGAACGGCTGCCTTTCGGCGTCCATGAGATGGACCGTGCCGCGGTTTTCCTGGCTGTATTGATTGAGATATTCCATCAGCGAGCTGACATAGATATTGATGACGATCGTGCCCTTCTGCTGCGTCGAGTACGAGTAGGTTTTGACAAGAGAGACGACCTTTTGCTTGTTGCGGTCGATCGTGGACAGGGTATAGTCCCGGGGAGCCGTCCACCCCGCCAGTGCCGAGTCGTCCATCGCTTCCGTGAGGAACGCCCGGTCTGCGAAGGCCTCGATGCCGTAAGCGTTGGAATCGGACATGATCCGTGCATTGGCCTCGTCATACAGATAGATGGAACTGGTAAAGGGAAACGATGATTTCAGCTCGATCAGCTTCTTCTGGATGACATAGTAATCGTAGATGGCTTTGGGCTCGCCCGAGAAAAATTCCTGCAGCGCCCGGTCCGTGATCAGCGCACTTACTGCATTGCGCTCGATCAGCTGTAGATTGGCCTCCGTATTCTGCATCATCTGTCCGACGATCGCTTTATTCGTCTCGATATAGCGCTGCTCTGATTGATGATTCAAGGTTGTGAACAGGACAAAGATGACAGAGGATATGACGATGAAAAATATGGGCGTGTAGGAAAGCATCATTCGGTAATACCAATTCATCCTCATCTGGTTCAACCTCCTGTCCCTCGATTTTAACATGCCATTTTGTTGAATACGATTACAATATAAAAGGTAAGGGAAGATACGAGCGATGCCTATCGTTGTAAACAACAAAAAATACTTAAGGTTCCTGAACTAATGTATCATTCGTTTTCCAGCTTGAACATTTACATTTATTAGGTAGCTAACCCGTAGCCAGATTGGCTTCGAGGGGGCGGCTTTACTTTTTTTTGGCGGCTAACATGCCTCATTTTCCCTAACATCGTGGAGGCTCAAGCTCTGCCAAACACACGAAAGACCAGTCCATGTGCTAGACATGTCTGGTCTATAGTACATCAATCGATAGTCCGGTGCAGCGCTTCGCCTCCCCGGCACCTCCTCATCCGGTCACACTATCCTTTAATGACGTGCGGATGCGCGTTCGATATCGGCGAAGGCCCAGTGATCCGGAGCGACGTCCGACCAGGTCGGTACAGTCACGCCGCGGAGCGGCTCCCGCTCCAGCACGCGGTTGATCAACGTAACCGCTTCGGCACGAGTGAGCGCCCTGCCCGGATGGAAGCTGCCATCGGGCATGCCCCGCATGTAACCGGCATGCTGCACGAGCGCGATCTGCCGCTCTGCCCAATGCCCGGCAGTGTCTGTGAAGGCAGCTGCAGGCTCGCCGCTTAGCGCCATCCAGCGGACGATGACGATAGCCATCTCTGCCCTGGTGATCACGCGATCCGGGCCGAACGAACCGTCCGGATAACCGCTGATCAAGCCTGCGGCCGTCACTTCGTTGATCGCTTCCGCTGCCCAGCCGAATGAGGCGGTATCCGTATAGACGACACTCTCGGCCATCGTCTGCTCGGTGGCGCCGACCCGCGAAAGAATCGCCGCCAGTTCGGCGCGCGTGACCGCTTGATCCGGACGGAAGGTCCCGTCCGGGTAGCCCTGCAGGTAAAGCTCATCGACAGTTGGCTGCTCGGGCTGGGCTGGCTCCTCTTCCCCGCCATCAATGACCTCCGGGATCGGCTCTTCTTCTACGGGTTCGACTGGCGGTGTCGCCGGCAGCCATGGATTGCCCGGATACCCGCCCGGCGGGTTCGGATCAGGCGCAGTATATTCACGTTCGAGACTCACGTAGAAATCATCAAGCGTCCCCCAGGCACCGCCCTCTGCCTTGATACGGGCACCCACCGTAAGCGTGCCATCGGTTACGAGGATATCCTCGATACCAGGATTGTTCCACTGCACCCATCCTCTGACACCGGCAGGGACCTGTACTTCCTTGGCCCCGGTGGTTGCGAATAGCTCCATCTCCGCTTCTCCCGCGTCACCTCCCTGGATGAACATCGAGAGGTTGTAATAACCCGGCTTGAGTCCGGTGATCGTCTGCTCGACCTGGAAATTCACGCCTGCGGCAGAATAGAAATGCAGCGCATAATTGCCCGAACGGGCGTCTGACGCTTTGTTCTGGTACGTCGTGTGCGGCGCGCTGCCTGCCCCGTAGGTGATCTTCCACATGCTCCGGTCGCTGTGCTCGAAGCTTGCATTGGCGACATAGTTTTCTTTGCGGATGGTAAGGACTGCCTGGAGGGCTTGTCCGCCTTCCGCAGTGCCGCGGATGATATAGCTGCCCGGACCGCGCTGGATCGCCTCGTCCAGTGCCGACTGATCCCAGCTGACCGCTGCCGAGCCGGTACTCCGGTCGTTATAAGTAACCGATACGGCGGATGGCAAAGTGATCGGCTCGCCTGCAATCGCGCTTACAGTAATGTCTCGAATCTCATCAATAGCGATCGGAGCGACGGCTCCGGTGTCGATATATTTGAATACATTGATAGATGGCAGCGGACGCCCCTGGAAATCAAACAGCGCCTGGTTATCTACTGCGCTGCCGCCGTACCACTCGCCCGCATCATGCGGATCGTACTCAGCCGCATAGCTCGATGCCCAGCCGGAACCGTGGCGCTCCCAGAGCACCTTGTTCTGCTCGAGGTTCTGTCTCGGTCCGACCGGCAGCCACGCCGGCTCCCAGTAGAAGACGCCGATCCCGGCTTCACCGACCTTCGCCACCGCATCGAATACATCCCTCACGGCATGCGCCTGGCCCTGGACTGTCACTGGATACCCGATCGTCTGACCCGAGCCGCCCGGCGCGGTATTGCCGTGGCCGTCGCCGTCTTCTGTCGTATAGGTGTAGGAAGTCTCGGCGACCATCACCTTCTTGCCGTATGTGTCCGCCACCAGCTTGAGTTCAGCCGTCAGATTCGTCAACGTGCCGTGCCAGAACGGATAATAGGAGCTGGCGAATACGTCATAGTCGACGTTGTTCGCTTGCAGCGTCTGCGCATAACCCGCATAGCGGCCTGACGATTCCGGGTTAGTGAAATGCAGCGCAACCAGAATGCCGGGATCGATCTCCCGGACGGCCCGGCTGCCTGCACCGAACAGCTCACTCATCCGCGTCCAGCTGTTCTCGCCGGCCATCTGACCGTTCGTCTCGTTGCCTACCTGCACCATCCCGATCTCGATACCGGCATCGACCATGGCTTGCAAGCTCGACTTGGTGTAGTTGTAGAGAGCCTCTTTTTTGTCCTCGAAAGCCAGCTCTGCCCAAGCCTTGGGCGCCTGTTGCTTGGCCGGATCTGCCCAGAAGTCGGAGTAGTGGAAATTCACGAGCAGCTTCATGCCATTTGCCGTCGCTCGTTTGCCGATCTCGATGGCCGTGGCCAGGTCATTGTTGCCGCCGCCGTAGCCGTTGCCCTCGGCATCGTAAGGATCGTTCCAGATGCGTACGCGGACATAATTAACGCCGGCCTCGCTGAAAGTCGTGAACACATCTTGTTCATGGCCCTGCGCGTTATAGAACTTGACCCCGCTATCCTCAAGAGCGATGACGCTGGAGATATCGACCCCGCGGATGAAGTCTGGTGTCACCCCCTCGACCTTGTGGACGAAAATATCCGCCTCCACCGGTTGGTCCCCGGAGTCCGCCGGTTCCAACCGAAAGCCGTCCAGATAACCCCATGCCCCGGGTGCCCCCTGGATGACAGCTCCGATCTCCAGACTCGTTGCATCCTCTGCCAGATCGAACGTATAACGAACTTCGCCCCAAGCGTTGTAGCCCGTCGTAGCGACAGCTGGCAGCCCCGCTTCTCCTGCGAACAGTTGGATGCGTCCCGCTTCGGCGCCGGCACCGCCCATCGACCGGACGGTTAATGCATAAGTCCCCGCAGGGAGCGCCGACATCGTCTGCTTGACCGTGATCGACTGATCCGCCGGCGCCTGATCGTCGATCCAATACTTGAACGCATACGCACCCTCGTGCGGCATGATGTAACTGTCACCAGCATAGGCAAACCGCTGCAGATCCACTTGATCCCAATCGGCCGTTTCTACCGTCCAGGAACCGTCCGACCAGAAGTCCGCTTCGAAGCCGCCATTAATGATCCCCGGCGCCG
Source organism: Paenibacillus jepli (assembly GCF_047238105.1). NCBI lineage: Bacteria > Bacillati > Bacillota > Bacilli > Caryophanales > Paenibacillaceae > Paenibacillus > Paenibacillus jepli. Next base: position 3,602,366 of record NZ_JBDFMD010000001.1, on the reverse strand, counting down.
GATCAGCCGCCGCCCCGGTTGTGTTCCAAGACCACGTGAACGAGCTCACCGCCGCCAGGACGGCCACCAATAAAGATAATCCTTTTGTTTTCTCCCCCATGAGTTTGTCACCTTTCGGATTGGATTTTCATTGCAGCTCCCCATCTTAGCTGGTAAACGGTTTCTATAATCGCCGATCAAGGTGAAACGGCTAACGCCGTCCTTTGGTGGCGTAGCAAGTTTCATTCCGGAGAATTCTAAGCTGATATATGTGTGCAACATATAAATTCTTAGAATTCAAGGTGAAACGGCTAACGCCGTCCTTTGGCGGCGTAGCAAGTTTCATTCCGCGCACAAAGATGGAAAACGTCTCTATCCTCAACTATATCAGCGCCCCCCGGACCGGGGTACGTATCAAACCGAAACATATTGGATGCTTTCATAAGGTTTTGAGGAGAAGCAGCCTGCGCGATTATCGCTTATGTTGATCCATCGGTACAGTTCACTGCATGCGAGCGGACAGAGGATGCGTTATTTAAGCGAAATCCTTGGTTTCGCCTGGTTTGCGGACACACGATCCGTTATATCGCCGAAATGTTGGACTAACCTATGGTTTGAAGAAAGATAGCGGATCGTATGTCCGTAAGGACGCTAAAACGAGTCTAATTGCAGCGATAGCGCCTATTGAGTCCGATAGATGGGGCTTGGGGGCTTGGGGGCTTGGGGGCTTGTGACCTCAAAGACTTGGAGGGTCGGAGGGGCAGAGGTCTGGTGGATAGAGGGGGTTGGTGCGCTTGTGGGCTGGTGGGTCGAGGGTGCGGGGGCTGGAAGGTTGGCCGGCCTGGTGGACAGTGAATACAGCGATTAACTACTAAAAAAAGCGGCCTTCATCCCGAATTCAGAATGGAGACCGCTGCTATACCGTGCTATACCGTTTGTTTAACTTTTGCTGACTTTCCCGCGAGTCCGAGCACCTGCACATTGCTCGTGTCCAGCTCTTGGATCAACTCAGGCTCGGCCACCAGCTTCATGCCATAAGATGGAATCATCTCGCGAATCTTTGGCTCCCACTCCGGCAGTTGGCTCGGGAAGCACTTCTGGATAACCTCCAGCATGACGGATACCGCCGTCGACGCGCCCGGGGATGCGCCCAACAGAGCGGCGATGGAACCATCGGATGCGCTGATGACCTCCGTACCGAACTGCAGCGTGCCCTTGCCTGCCGGCGTATTTTTGATGATCTGCACCCGCTGGCCGGCCACCAGCAGCTCCCAATCCTCACTCTTGGCGCCAGGTACGAACTCCCGCAGCTCGTCCATCCGCTTCTCCTTGGAGAGCATGACCTGCTTGATCAGGTAGGTTGTCAGCGGGACGTTCTTGACGCCTGCCGACGTCATCGTAATCAAGTTATGCCCCTTGACCGAGGTGATCAGGTCGAACATCGAGCCGAACTTCAGGAACTTCGGCGAGAAGCCGGCGAACGGTCCGAAGAACAGCGACTCTTTGCCGTCGATGAAGCGGGTGTCCAGATGAGGCACCGACATCGGCGGTGCGCCGACCGGCGCCTTGCCGTACACCTTGGCATGATGCTGGGCGACGATCTCCGGCTTGCGGCAGACCAGGAAGATGCCGCTAACCGGGAAGCCGCCGATCGCCCTGCCCTCGGGGATGCCTGACTTCTGGAGCAGATGCAGACTGCCGCCGCCGCTGCCGATGAAGACGAACTTGGCATTCATGCGCTCGACCGCGCCGTTCTCCGTGTTGCGTACTTTCAACTGCCATGTGCCGTCGCTGGCCCGCTTGATGTCATCGACGTTCCGGTTATATTGCAGATCAACCTTTTTCCGTTGCAGATGCTTGAACAAAAGTCGGGTCAACGAACCGAAGTTCACGTCCGTCCCCGAATCGATCTTGGTCGCTGCGATCGGCTTGTTCACGTTGCGTTCCTTCATGATAAGCGGGATCCACTCCGCCAGCTTGGCAGGATCGTCCGAATACTCCATGCCCGCGAACAGCGGATTGGCCGACATCGTCTCGAACCGCTTCTTGAGGAAAGCTACATCCTTCTCGCCCTGCACGAAGCTCATATGGGGCAGCGGCACGATGAAATCGCGGGCGCTCTTGATCATCTTCTTCTGCACGAGATAGGACCAGAACTGCTGCGATACGCGGAATTCTTCATTGACTTTGACGGCCTTGCTAATATCTATCGAACCGTCCGGTTTCTCGGTCGTGTAGTTCAGCTCGCACAAGGAAGCATGTCCGGTGCCGGCGTTGTTCCATTCGTTAGAGCTCTCCTCGCCCGCTGTCGACCTTCTCTCCAGTACGGTGATGCTCCAGTCGGGTGCGAGTTCCTTCAACAATGATCCCAGGGTCGCACTCATGATGCCGGCGCCGATCAGGATCACGTCAGTTGTCTGTTGTCTGTTGCTCATGATTACCATCCTTATATCCTAAGATTTGCAGAAAGGATGCAGGCGCTCCAGCTAAAAACGCCACAGCAAAGCCCGAGCGCAGACGAATCATACACCCCTCCGAATCAATATATACTCTTCCTATTTTAACACTATTGGGTGTGGATTAAAATATCTAATTGCTGTTAGAGTAGGAGTAACCCGGTAAGAATACTATACGAGGAGGAAATACGATGATTCGGGACATCGATCGCATGCACCTAAATCGCTGTATCGAGCTCGCTCAGGCAGCTCTGGAGACCGGCGACGAGCCGTTCGGCTCTGTTCTTGTCTCGGCGGATGGAGAAATACTAATGGAGGATCACAACCATGTCGCGGGCGGCGACCATACACAGCATCCAGAGTTCGCCCTGGCGCGATGGGCAGCTCAGCATATGACAACGGAAGAACGGCAGCGGGCTACCGTGTATACCTCGGGAGAACACTGTCCGATGTGCGCTGCAGCGCATGGCTGGGCCGGCCTGGGGCGCATCGTGTACGCCAGTTCCTCGGAGCAGCTGTCAAGGTGGCTGGGCGAGCTGGGCGTCGCTCCCGGCCGCGTCCGCAGTTTGCCGATCCAGGACGTCATACGTGACACTCCTGTAGACGGACCCGTGCCAGAGCTGGCCGACCGGGTGAGAGAGCTTCATCGGCGTTTTCATGACCAGAATCGTTAAGCGCGGTAGCGCAAAATTATTTTTTGTAAGCCCTAAACAAATGAACCGTCCTGCCGATATATAAGAAAAATGGATATACGCTTCCTCATGGACGAGTAGAAGCGCATGGGTGTTCAGGGACGATTACGGTCTTCTTCGCCATGCGCGCTACTCGTCTTTTTGCTGTGCGCTCAGGTACGATCACCACAACCATATCAGGCTTAGGGATGAGCAAACCAATCGCCGTTACTCTTCAGGACGAAGAAGGCTGCGATGTGTTTGCTCATTTTTTGTACCCATTTTACCAACCAAGATTAGGGAGATGAGCCCATGCTCGTACTAGGGAGAAAGCCGGGAGAATATATCATGATCGACAACAACATTATGGTGAAGGTGATCAAGAGCGATGAGGGCCATCTGCGCCTGGCCATCGATGCCCCGAGACACATCCCGATCGTCCGCGGCGAGTTGGCTGGCCGAGGCAGCGGTACACAAGACTGCGGTATGGAATAACGTTTTAAAAAGATCTCTGCCACTTAAGGACGAGTGGTGTAGTTCAGGGAAGAACCGCGAAACGCCTCGCTTTGACCGTCTATCGATCAGCGCGCGACTCGAAAGATCGGCACGGCAGGCTCGACGCACGGGCTTCACACAGGTTGCAAATGGAGAGGCAGCCTGAACCACACCACACGGAGGTAGAGAAAGATGAGAATCAATCACAACATCGCGGCATTGAACACGCACCGGCAGCTGGCAACGAACAACGTGGGCACAAGCAAATCCTTGGAGAAGCTGTCTTCCGGTCTGCGGATTAACCGTGCCGGCGACGATGCGGCCGGTCTGGCGATTTCCGAAAAGATGCGGGGGCAAATCCGCGGCTTGGAGCAGGCTACCCGCAACTCGCAGGACGCCATCTCACTGATCCAAACGGCTGAGGGAGCACTCAGCGAGACGCACAGCATTCTGCAGCGTATGCGCGAGCTGGCTGCGCAATCGGCGAACGGCACGAACTCCACGGAAGATCGTCAGGCGATTCAGGAGGAAGTCAACCAGCTGACCTCCGAGATCAACCGGATCGGCAATACAACCGAGTTTAACACCAAGAGCCTCCTAAAAGGTGAGCTCAACGTGGAGACAGCGAAAACGGCTAACGTTACTGGCGGAGCCGTCTCCGGCAACATCTCGATTACAGCAGCAGATACTGTTGCAACCGCCACAGGCTCTGCGCTTGGCAGTGTCAACATCTCTGCAATTGGCGGCGGTACCGTAACCGGTAATGTGTCTTATAGCAATCCTTCCGATGCGGGCAGCGGTCCAAACATTGAAGCCACTTCTGCAACGGCGACGGGCACGGTAGATGCCTCTACGCTTGGCGGAGCCTTCACCATTGTCGACGCCTCCACCGAAGGCGCGACAATTACTTCTTCGAGAGCTTACACGACTGCCGCAGGTCCAGATGTTACTGCAAATGACAACGAGCTTACGATCAGCCTGAACGGGGTCTCCGCCTCGATTTCATTGGCTGTAGTCGATTATGATAACAGTGGCGCAGGTACCACGGCAGCTGATTTCAGAGACGATCTGCAAGCCAAGATTCAAGCGCTGGGCGGGGACTTTGCCAATGTGACGGTCAATTTCAACGGTGATGGCGAGCTCGTCTTCAAAACGGCTGATGCAGGTGACAGCTTCGCCTTAGTCGGCGGCAATGCCCTCACCCATCTATCTACAGCCGGTGACGGTTCCGACCTGGTGGCTGGAGCGGACACGCCGAACAATGAACTTACGCTGACGGTTGGTGGCAATACTCAGACGATCAGCTTGACTGCCGATACGTATGATATGGCAAATGCAGCCGGACGCAACAGCTTCCTGGCGGACCTGAATACGCAGTTGGACAGTACATTCGGCAATGGCAATGTCGTGGCTTCCTTCGATGCCAGCACGAACAGACTGGTACTGACCAACAATGTAGAAGGCGTAGCCAGCACCATCACCAATATTACGGGCTCGGCGGCGTCTGAACTCGGCTTGACTAGTGCAGCTTATGAGCAAGGCAGCCAGAACAATCTGCTGACGGTCTCCTTGAACGGTGTGGAGCAGACCATCAGCCTGGCCACGCAAGATTATTCGGATGCACTTGGCGGCTTGAGTGCGCAGGATTTCATTGATGATATCGAGACCAAAATCCAAGCGCTGGGCGGCGCATTCGCAAGCGTGTCGGTTGGCTTCGATGCCGATAACAATATTGTGTTCTCAACGGCGGATGCTGCAGACGAGTTCGCGGTTGTTGGAACAGGCGGCGCAGCTGCATTAGTTGGAACTTCGTTCACAACTGGCACAGCAGGGTCGGGTAACAATCAACTGTCCGTCACAGTCGGTGGCGTGACGAAGAGTGTGACCCTCGCAGATGGCAACTATGACTTCACGGACGTCAACGATCGTACGAGCTTCCTGACCGATCTGAACAGCAAGCTGGACACTGCATTTGGCTTAGGCAATGCCGAGGCATCCTTCACGTCCGACAACAAGCTGGTCATCACCAACAATCTGACAGGCAGTGACAGCACAATCGGCGCGATTACAGGAAGTGCATCGGCTGCGCTTGGCCTCGGCTCGGCAGAGGTCGCGCAGGGACAGAATGCCAACCATACCGGCACGTTATCCATCGACGGCATTGAAGTGAATATTGAACTGGCAGTGGGCAACTATACTGCAGGCGGTCTGGCTTCCGACTTGCAGACCCAGATTCGTGCGGCTGACCCTGCTCTGGCCAATGCAACGGTAAGCCTGGCAGATGGCAAATTCGTCATTTCGACCGGAACACAGGGTGCTGAAGGAACGGTATCCATCGGTGCGGACGAGCTTGCCAAAACGTTAAAGTTGACTGCTTCCGAGGGAGCTCAATCGACAGTAGGCTCTGACGCTGTGGATCAAGGACTGAAGATGCAGATCGGCGCCAATAACGGACAAACGCTGACGGTGGACATCGGCGACATGCGCTCGCTGGCCCTGGGCATCTCCGGTATAAGCGCAGGTGCCGCACAGGGATCTGTTGCTGGCGCAGCGTTCTCCGCTTTTCAAGCCGTAACCAACGGAACGAACAACACGGGCGTGGAGTATAGTCTGGATGTTACGACATCGGAGAAAGCAACCGCTGCGATCGAAGTGATGGACAATGCGATCCGTTCGGTCTCCAATGAGCGTTCCAAGCTGGGGGCATTCCAGAATCGTCTGGAGCACACCATCAACAATCTGGGCGCTTCCGCAGAGAACCTGACTGCAGCCGAATCCCGGATTCGTGATGTAGATATGGCCAAAGAGATGATGGAGTTCACGAAGAACAACATCCTTACCCAAGCAGCGCAAGCGATGCTGGCTCAAGCCAACCAGCAGCCGCAAGGCGTGCTGCAGTTGCTTCGTTGATCCGATCCTCACACAGCAACCCCCGTTCGCCAGTTGGCGACGGGGGTTGCTTCTGTCTCTAATGGATTAACGAATCTGCAAAGCGCGGTGCATCACCGTCGCGGCTTCGGCGCGCGTGGCTTGGCCGCGGGGCTCGAAGCTGCCATCCGGGTAGCCGTCCATCAAGCCGGCATTGCCGGCGCTGGCTACAGCTCTCCGGCCTTCTTCCGTCTGATCCGCCAGGTCGGCGAAGGCAGGCTGCGCGGATCCGTCCGGCAGCTGCAGAGCACGCTGCAGCATGATCGCCATCTCCACCCGCGTGATCGGCGCCGAGACGCCGAACGTGCCGTCATCGCGTCCCCGGATGATACCGGAGCTGACGGCCGCCTGTACGGCATCAGCATACCAGCTGTCCGGAGCGACATCCGGGAATGCCAGCTCCACAGGCTGACCTGCCGGCAGATCCAGCATGCCGACCAGCATCTGGACGAATTCGGCCCGGGTCACCTGCGATTGCGGATCGAACGCTCCCTGGCCTTTGCCCTGAATAATGCCGCGGGCCGCCAGCGTTTCGATCGCCGCCTGAGCCCACGGTACACGACTCAGGTCATCGAAGCGTACGGGGTTGTGTACGATAGCATAGCTGCCGGGCCGATCCGTCTCCAGGCGCACCCCGCGTATAGCCGGATCGTAATCCGCCTGTTTCTCGATGTGCCAATTGCCATCCTCGCCGATACTATAGACTACGATATGCTGCGGCTGCTCGCCAGCCCGCAAGGTGTAGGGGATGCGCACCTCAACCGATTGGCCATCGCCCGGGTGGAACACCTCATCGCCCCGTTGCAAGGTCAAGGCCACCAGAGGGCGGGCCGCCGATCCGGCTCGCATCGATGCAGGAAGACTATCCGGTTCCAGCATTTCTACGCGTAACGTCAGTGCTTCCCCATCATCGCCTGCCCACTCGCCGAGCACCCCGGCCGGTATCGTGACCGCAGCCCGGTCCGTCTCCAGCTCCAGCGCCGAACCGGCAGCCAGCGCCTCGGCGATCCGCTCGGCGGAAGCTTCGGCAACCACGGCTCCTGCACCTTCAGGAGCCGGCTCAACAGACGCCTCTTCCCCCGGCTCCTCGTCCGGGACATCGATAGGAAAACCGCCGTTCCAATACCCGCCGCCACTCGCGGGGGCGGTCGGGGTCACCTCACCCGATAGGGCAGAGGGCTCAGACCGGCCGGCTGCATTCAGCGCGGTGACCGAGAAACGGTAGGCGCTGCCATTGGTCAGACCGGATATCGTAACCGGACTGGCCGCCGCTTCAACCCTACGTACGGCTTCGCCTTCAGCCACACGGTCACTTCGTAGCCTGTGATCTCACTGCTGCCTGCCTCCTCCGGGGCAGTGAAGCGGATCTCGGCCGTACCGTTGCCCGCCTGCGCCCGGATGTCTGTCGGCGCTCCCGGCACTTCCGGATCAGGCTCTTCTACGCCCGGCGTGACTCGGACCGTATTCGACGCCTCCGATTCGCCGCCAGCATTGCTGCCCTTGATGGAGTACGTGTACTCCACGCCGGGTTCCACCGACCGGTCATAGAATGTATTCACTTTGGCAGTGCCGACCTGCTCTGTCACGCCGTCGCTCTCGCGGTAGATCCGGACCTCCACCGCTCCACCGCCTGCCGTCCAGATGAGTCCCACGAAGCTGTCTCCCGACAGCCCGACGAACAGATCCTGCGGCGTCCCCGGCACCGGCATCTCGATCTCGATATCTGCCGACGGCGCCGTTTCGCCCATCTCATTGACGGCTGCCACCTGGTAGCGATAGCTGGCCTGGCCCAGACTCACCTGCCGGTCTTCATAGGCCGGCACGTCACTCTCTCCGATCTTGGCGAACGCAGCTTCGCTCTCCGCCTTGCGGTAGATGACGTAGCTGTCCGCACCCTCTACGGCCGGCCATTCCAGGCCAAATGCTCCCGGCGTCACTTCACCGGCTGATAGTCCGGCCGGCACTTCCGGCAAGGTCACGGGCGGATTGGTCGTCACGCCAATCTGCTCGGAGTGCTCCGACTCGCCTCCGGCTCCTGTTGCCGTCACCCGGTACGTATAAGCTGTAGAAGGCTCTACGTCTGTATCCGTGAATCGTGTGGCCGACGCGCTGCCAATCCGCTGCTCCTCGCCGCCTGCTTCAGCCCGGTATATCGTATAGCTGAGTGCCTCGTCCACGGGCTGCCACGCCAGCTCGACCGAGATACTGCCTGTGCGCGCGGCCTCGAGTCCTGCCGGCGCCGGCGGCGCAGGCTGCGAAGCGTCATAAGTTGGTACAGCTACGGCTTCCGAGGCTGCGGATTCTCCACCGACGCCAAGCGCTGTAACCTTGTACGTATAGGTAATCCCCTGCTCAATGTCCTGATCCTCGTATACTGCCGTTCCTGGAGCGGCTACCGCCCGGAACGCCTCGTCCTTGGAGGAAGCACGGTAGATCAGATAGCGATCCGCTCCGTCCACCGGCGTCCAATCAAGCGCCACGGTATCCGCTGCTGCGAGCTCGCCCTGCAGGCTGGTCGGCGCTTTCTCCGGCACAGCCCCTTCCGGGTCCGCCGGCTTCAGGATGACAAAGTAGTTCATACGTGAGGTGCCGTTATTGGGGCCCGTTACGATCCGGGTGCCGCTGCTAGCCCGCTGCTTGTACAGCTTGAAGGTTATCGGCTGATCGTCGACGATGGTCAGACCCGTGTCTTCATAGTCCGAAGACAGCCACTCCGGAAGCTCTGTGATCCGGGCATCGTGGGCGATATAGACATCCGTGTCCGCGACCAGCCAGAACGAGAGCAGATCCGGATTCGAGGCGCTGCGCGAGGCTACCGGTGAGCGGATCCATTCGGTCCCGGCTACCTCCTCAGGCAGGCTCACGATTCTATAGGCGCGGTTCCCGGTCATCCGGTCGCTGGCCACATAGTCTCCCACTTGCAGATCCGACTGGATCGACCAAAGCTCGGCATTGGCACTGCCGGCCGTACTGTTGTCATGAATCACGGCATTGCGGACCCATTCACCGTCCATGACAGGCAGAGCGGGGGCAGGCACCTCCGGCTCCGGAATGACCGGCGGCTCGAAGGGGTCGCCCGTCCAGGCGAGCGGCGTCATCGGATACTGCTCCGGGAAACCGGGTTCCGCCAGTTCATGAAGATACTTCTCCAGATTGGTATAGCCATCGCCAGTCATATCGTGGTTCCGGTCCTCCGGATCGAGCGGATCCAGGCCGTGGGCGAGCTCCCACTCATCCGGCATGCCGTCGCGGTCCGTATCGACGGGCCCGGTAGCGCTGGCCAGCTCCGGGAACCCGCCGACATCGTCCTCATGGCCGATGATGACGCCCGTCTGGTTGCGCACATCGCCGATGATGCGCTCATCCACACCATCCCGGTACAGCGAGGACCCGGCATGGTTCAGGACATGCTCATAAGCGGTTTCGGGATCTTGCGTATGAACCGGCGGATAATTGAATCGCTCGGGCACCAGCAGACTGGGGCGTGCGGTCTCCATCATGTCCGGCCCCGTATCGGTGCCGTCCAGCTCGCCGTTTTTGTTGCTGTCGATGCGGTTATTGTGCAGATACAGATTGTAGTTTTCATTGCCGCGGACGACCGCATACTGCGGGTCGGCGGAGTTTTTGCCTGCGATGAAGTAGTTGGCTTCAACATTGCCATAACCCTTGGTCCCTGATTCTCCTCCTGCCACGTAAGGGAACTCGCCCCAGTTATAGATGACGTTGTTGACAAAATCAATCTGCCCTTTGGTCTTCGGATTGCGGTCGTTGTTGTGAGCATACAGGTTGTGGTGCATGCTGATCGTTGTCATCTCGATCAGCCCGCCCATCGAGTGGGTCAGCAGCCCTTCGGACATGATCGACCATTGCACAGTGATGTCGCTCGAGGTCGGATTTTCATAGTCTTTGCTCAGGATCGACAGGACCTCATCGGTGCCCCACGAGAAGCTGGAGTGGTCAATGATGACATTGCGGCTGTTCTCAAAATACATCGTGTCGTCCTGGGCATCCAGCGCACCCATCCGGAAACGCAGGTAACGGACGATAATATCGTCACAGTCGATGAAGCGGATATTATTGCCCCGGATCGTCACCCCTTCCCCAGGCGCGGTCTGGCCTGCAATCGTAATATTGGATTTGCCCCGGACGATGATCTGCGGGATCGTCAGTTCACCCGAGATCTCGAACACGATCGTACGCGGCGTATCGCCGACGGTCGTAAGGGCATCATGGAAGGTGCCCGGTCCGGTCAGTTCATAGCTGGTGACGTGGTACACTTCACCGCCCCGCCCCCCGGTCGCCGCAGCGCCGAACCCTTCGGCACCCGGAAAAGCGGGAAGCACAGCTTCGTTTGCTGCGTGTGCAGCGGGAGCAGATACAGGCAACAGAGAGAAACATAGTGCCGCGCACAAGATGAGTGCCAAGCCTTTTTTCATTTCTTTACCTCCGGTCTCCTGAATGTGCGCGGTTATAAAACGCTTACACAAGTCCCCGCGCCGCGGATTTGTCAGCTATCAGTATAGTCATGCGTCTGCCTGTGCGGCAATCAACCATCCCGCCAGCCCATGCGCCGATCATCCAGTTCACGCAGCTTCGCCGGATCGGTGCGTTGTCTGTCGGATCTGCTCATTAATAAGAAACATTTGACAATACAAAGTATTACTTAGTAATTCCAAAGCATAACTTCATACAAAACCCTCTGGCAAATCCACCTTTTTTGGAGGTTTTACCAGAGGGTTCTGCGTTCAATTGCATAAATAGCGGTTATATACGTTCCACTTGACCGCTCGTCACGGAGCGGTGGATGGCATGGACCAGTCTCGTGTTCAGCACTCCGGAAGCCGCATCCGCTTCCGGATGAGTACCCAGCCGGACATGGTCGACGAAAGCATGCAGCATATAGTTTGGTGCTGACGTCAGCTGTCCGTTGATTGTCGTGCCAAGCGTATGCATATGACTATAGACGTTACCAGCGTGACGCACCATCTGATCCGCCAGATCGACATACAGCGCTCCGTTCTCGCCGATGATCTCCACCTTGAAATCGTAGATCAGCGGCATCGACTCTGGCAGCACCCAGCTTGTTGTAAAGGAAGCGTTGGTTCCATCGTCAAAGGAGACGATGGTCTGTATGGCATCATAGGTGTCGATTCCCATAGCCGCCAACTTCCTCTTGGTACCTGCCGCATATACGGAGACCGGCTTGCTTTCCTTCTTCAGCCATAAGGCGATATCCGTCGCATGCGGGAACAAAAACCAGCCCGGCGTGGAATTCTGCGCCCACTTCAGCATTTTCGTCGGTACAAATATTGTGTCGTTTAGTCGCGCGTTTACGTTAAGAATAGTGCCCAGTTCTCCGCGCTCAACGGCATTTTTCACTGCTACAAAAGGTGCATTCCAGCGGTTCTCAAAGGCAATCATACAGATAATGCCTGCTTGTTCGACGGCCTCATGCATCTCCAGCGCTTCTTCCACACTGGTCGAGAACGGCTTCTCGACCATGATATGGATGCCTTTGGCAGCTGCCAGCAAGACTGGCTCGCGGTGCAGAAAATCCGGCGTCGCAATGACCAGGGCGTCAAGTGTCTCCCGTTCGATCATCTCTGCCACGTCAAGATACCCCGGGACCTTGTACTTTTGCTTGCTGGCCTCCAAAGTCCCCTCATATGCATCACTGACCGCAACAAGCGCTGCGTAAGGATTCTGCTGCAGTGTATCTGCGAACAAGCTTCCTCGGATACCCATACCGACGATACCGAATCTGATCATTGTCTCTGCTCCTTTTCATAAATAATCGGTCTAAGTTGTGTCTTATTTCACTGCCCCTGCAGTCATTCCGCTAACGAGATGCTTCTGCAGCACCCAGAAGATGATAACAATCGGCAAGGTCGTAATGACTGAGCCTGCCATCATGTAATCCCAGTTGACCACATACTGTCCCTGGAAGCTGGCAATGCCGACAGACAGCGTCCACTTGCTGTAATCGCTAATGAAGGTCTGCGCAAACATGAATTCATTCCAGCTGGTCAGAAAGGAGAAGACGCCTGTCACTACCAACCCGGGCAGCGTTAGCGGCAGGATGACGCGGACGAACGTCGTCCAGCGATTGGCCCCGTCCACACTCGCCGCCTCGTCTATCGATTTGGATACACTGTCAAAGTAGCCTTTCAACATCCAGGTACAGAACGGAATGGCAAACGTCGCATATGCGATCACCAGCCCAAAATGCGAATTAAGCAGCTGATAGTCCCGCATAATCATGTAAAGCGGGATGATCAGCAGGGAGCCGGGCAGCATCTGCGTCAGCAAAATAATGTAGCCGATCGACATTCGCCCGCGAAAGCCAAACCGTGACATCGCATATCCGCCAAGCGCCGAGACCACCAGTGAAAGGACCGTTGTCAGCAAGGAGACGAGTGTCGTATTCCAGAACCACCTCAAAAAGTTGGCGTTATCGTCGGCATGCGGATCGAGCATCCCCTGGTAACCGCTCAGATTCAGTTCCTGAGGCAGATAGGTCAGCGGATAGTTGTAAATCTCGCTTTGGGGCTTCAGTGATGTCAAGATCATCCATATGAACGGCGATACGGCAAATAACGTAATGGCAATCGCACACACATAGATAATGGCATGTCTTAGAAAGCTTTTCATTACTGTTCACCTGCCTTGGTCGCCTTCATATAGAGCAAAGTAAAGACGACAGATATCACTAGCAGGATCATGCCTGCCGCCGCCGCCAGCCCGAAATCAAAGGATTGGAAGCCGGCACGATAGATAAAGATGGTCAGAATCTCGGTGACCCGGCTTGGTCCACCGCCCGTAAGCACATACACAATACCAAAATCCTTGATGGTCCAAATAATCAACAGTAAAAATACGATGACCGATACCGGCTTCAGCATAGGGAAGGTGACATTGGCGAATTGGCGCCATCTGCCCGCGCCATCCATGCTGGCCGCTTCGTAGAGGTCCTTGGGGATCCCTTGCAATCCGGCCAATAGCATAATGGCGGCAAAAGGAAACCCCTTCCATACATTGACGAACATCGCCGCTCCGAGCGCCGTGTCGGTCTCGCCCAAGAAAGCGATCGGGTTGCTTAATACGTTCATTTTGAGCAAGATATCGTTAATGACGCCAAACTGATAATCATACATCAGAATAAATACCAGGCAGGCCACAACCTCCGGCACTGCCCAAGGGATAATAACCAGTGCACGGACAAGACCTCTGCCCTTGAAAGGCGTATTTAACAACACGGCGGTGCCCATGCCCAGGACAAACCGGAGCAAGACCGTGACGACGATATATAAAAAAGTAATCCAGAGCGAATTGAGAAAATAACCGGATGTAAGCGTTGCTTGATAATTATCGAGCCCGACGAACGGGTTGCCCTCCGGGATCGGGCGCGCAACCTTCCAGTATTGAAAACTCATCAAGCCCGCTTTTAGAATCGGATATATTAAGACCAGACCTATGGCTAATACAAGCGGCGAGACGAATAAATACGCGGCCATATTGTTCCGCAGGTGCCGCTTAAACCGCATCCATCGGCTACTGCCGCGATTTGTCCCCCCGATGCCCGGCGCCGCTAACATAGCAGCGTTCTGGCTGTGATTCTGCTCATCGGCAGTCATGGCTGTTCCTCCCTTGCTAGCTTTGTAGCCGATTTGAGAAGTTCAGGGCCCGAGACCGGGCCCTGCTCCAGAGCTTCTTATTGCAGTGCTTCTCTCATCTGCTCCGCCGCACTGTCGAGCACAGTCTGCGCGTCCCGCTTGCCGACAAACATATCTTGCGTCGCATTGATCAAAATCTGCGACAACGTGCCCAGCTCAGGGATCGGCGGGTCCATCACTGCAGGCGCATAGACCTCCTCCTGGAACTGGAAGAACTGTGCTGCGAGCGGGTATTCGGATTGGTAGGCTTCGGATTCCGCATACGATTTGCTGCTTGGGATCATCCCGGATTGAGCTATAAGCGCTTGCGCCTCGTCCGAAGCCATCCATTGCAGGAACGCCCACGCCTCATCCTGATGGTCGCTCTTGGCGGAGATCATCGAGACGATCGGATAATTATGTGGATTGGGCTGGTAGACCTGGCCTTCATACTCGACCGACGGCTGAGGGATCACGCCCAGATCCTCCAGCAGCGCCTCGTCGCGCTCCTGGGTCATCCCGATAAACCATGGGCCGTCCATGACCATGCCAACTTGCTGGTTCCAGAACATCTCACGGCTAACTTTTTTGTCGCGCGTACCCGGCGGCGTAGCTTGTTCATTGGCCATCAGCTCCTGCCACCACTCGGCCGCCCATACATTGGCCGGCGAATTTACGTTGACACGATCCGGCTCATACGGCCCGGCTTCCCCATCGCCGAAGAAGATGCCGCCCGAGATCGGACGCGCGATCAGTCGGTACCATTCCGATGCGACGAACGGATGTGTCCCGAGCACGCTGGAGAAGCCATATCGTTGATCTGCGCTGCCCAGTTGGATCGCCGCTTCCTTGAAGTCTTCGATCGTTTGGATTGCTTCCGGATCGATACCAGCCTCTTCAAACATTGCTTTGCTATAGAAGATGCCGGTCGTGCCCCAAGCGTAGTTGGAGAGGGCATAGTAGCTGCCGTCTACCGTGCTCAGTTCCTGCCCTACCAGCTTATCTTCCAACCCTGCCTCCTGGATGCGGCTGTCCAGATTGACGAAGGTCCCGCCCTCTGTCAACGCATTGTAGGTAGCGATATTTTCGGGATAGACCTGTACGATGTCACCCTGGGTGCCCGCGAGAATCTCGGTCGTCAGCTTGTCCCAATAATTCTCATAGTCGGTACCGTGTACGCGGATGGTTACATTAGGATTCGTTTCATTGTACTTGGCAATCAAGGCATCGATTGCTTTCTTATGAGGCTCTTCTGCATAGACAGACGTTTCGAACGTAAGTGTAATCTGTTGTCCCGCTTCGTTCCCCGTTTCGCCGCCAGGGGTGGTATTGCTGCTCGCACAACCGCCAAGCATGACCGCAGCCATTATAGCCGCTATAGACGTTTGGATTGTCCTTCTTGTCATCTTTTCTTTCATCCCCTTACCCATCTCCCATTCACGATTGATTTATCGAGCCTGCATTTCGTCTTGGCTCCGTCTTACGCCCTTATCAAAACATGTTGGTTCCGTTTTCACAACAAACAAGATTCACCAGGCAAGCCAAAACTACAATCCCACCCTCTGTAAACGTTTTTTTCATGTTATATAAACTGACTTTAAATACCGATGCTTCTAAGAGCATGTAGAAACTATTTTCTCAAGCAAACTTTTCGTCGATTCACCAGGTTTCAAGGACAATATAACAAGCAGCGCCGGGCGTGATCGCCTTGCGCTGCTGCATAAGTGGATATAAAGTTAGCTGGACTGAACGCTTTTGCGGTAATCTGCGGGTGCCATGCCAACGACCTTTTTGAAGCTGCGGGCAAAGGAGATGGGACTACTGTACCCCAACCGCTCGGTGATTTCCTGGACGGTAAAGCTCGTCTCCGCCAGCAGCCGTTTTCCTTCTTCCATCCGCAGCTCGATCAGGAAGTCGACAAATTTGACACCATACTCTTCCTTGAATAATCGGCTCAAGTACTTGCCGCTGACGCCAAACTTCTCCTGCAGAAAGTCCAGCGAAAGTTCGGGATTGGTAAAATGCTGCTCAATGTAGGCCTTCATTTCTTTCATCATGGAGCCCTGGGTTTTGGACTCTCGCTTTGTATTGATCATCCCCGCATATCTTCCCAGCAGTTCGACAAACGCTTCGGCCGTGTCCCGAATCCACTCTGCTTCCTTAAGCGCTCCATTCAGTCCGGGCAAGATCTGCTCCTGCCACTCCTCGACATAATCCGGATGCATGCCGCCGACGGCCTTGTCCATGTAGAACAACAAGTATTTCAACACACTGTCCAGTCCACGTCTAGAGACCCTATGGTCCTCAAGCTCAGCGAATAGATCTTCCAGCTCCGTCAGCCAGCGCGACTCCGCCCGTTTGAACGCATCCACCAGCGAATCGATTTTCTGAAAGTAGGCATAGACGTGCTCCTGTATCTGTGGAGCATCTGTATAGGCTATCACGCTGCCCCCGCCATCAACCGCTTTGTACTGCAAGGCTTCCAGCGCTTCCTGGTAGGAATCGCGAAGATTATCCGGATGCTCCACAGATTCGCCAAGGCCTATCGTGCAGGTCGCCTGTCCGGACAAGCCTCGATGTGCCTCCGATCGGCACTCTTCCATCAGCTGTACCATCTCACCGCCGGGTTCAGCCAGTGTCTCCTGTCCGATGACGATCACAGCCAGCTGATTGACCGAGATCCAGAGCATCCACACCCCATAACCCGAACGCTGCAGCCGTTCCGCCAATACCGTTTCGAGCCGTTGCTTATGCTCGGCTTGCCGCTCCAACGACATGTCCTTGCTCCATTGCGACCAGCGGTCGATCTCCAGGATGAAAACTTGCTGTCTGCCGAAGCTTCGAGGCAGGCCATAACGGTCCGCCTCCTCTTCCCAGCTGTCCAAATCTATTGACCGCGTGCCCTCAAGGAGCTCATGAAGGAAGAAATTGCGCTTCACGCCCAGGTCTTTGGTCAACTGTTCCTGAAAGGAGGTGTTTTGGCCAATCATTCTCTTCAGGGTCGAATCAATAAATGAAAATTCATTTTTATAGACCGGCGGTTCCGTATTCGAGATATCGTCGCGATCGGCGGGCGACAGACGCTGCAGCTCATCGACCAGATTGCGAATCGGCCGATAATTTTGCCTGGTCACATACACCATCCATACAATAGACAGAACGACAAGCACGAACCCCAGTACAAACCACACATTGGAAAGAGACAACATAAAGCTGACTGCACGGGCATTTTGAATTCCGCTCTCCGCTTTCCAGCCCGTATAACTGGAGACGGCAACCGATTGAATAAGATTGGAGGGTTCATCGCCAGCTGCGGACTCCAATGTCACCTGGCTGTTCCCGAACATAGGGATGTTCTGCCTGTCATAGAGTTGCAGTCTGCTGACATCGGGGTTATACATCTGCTGTACAAGGCTGTACAGCGCTTCGGTGCTGACATTGACCACGATCATCCCTAGCTTGGAGGAGAAGATCGTCACACTTCTCGTCATCGTCACGACATGCGCCCCGTGATCCGACTCCAGCTCCTTGTACAGGCGGACATCGGACCAGTTGCTGTTGGGTCTTGCCAGTTTGTCGGCGATGAAATCACTGTCCGCATACTGTCCAGCCGGATAAGCCGTGCTTACATTCAGCACAGACCCATCTACTGACCGTACCATATAAATCGAATGAATCAGCGGGTTCGTCAGTTTCAGTTCTTGCAGCAGATTCATGACATAGACTTGCAAAGTCAGATCCGAGATGTCGCTGTCTGAGAAATAGCGCAATACGGACTGATTCCGCAGCATCTCAAGGGTGATTTTCTGATCTAGCATCGATAGCGAAGAATCAATCATCAATTGAGCCTGCTCGGCAAGAAACTGGTTGGCTCGTTCGGCATTTTTATGATTCACTTCACTCAAATGCTGAAAAAACACAAAAAACAGAAATGCCGGAACAATTAAAAAAACAGGCATATAGAGCATCAACATGCGTGTAAACCAATTCTGATTCATGGTGCGGGTGCCCTCTCTGTTAGTTTGATACAAGTGTATCAAACGTCCGCATGCTGTCAATGATCAGTTAATCGCTTACCGAGAGAATCGCCTGTGGATGTCTCTCTGCCGTGGCACAACCCTCCTGTAAGAATATAATGAACAAGCTCTAATTACCGATAGAAGGGTGAGGTGCATGAGGAGAGTCGTGAGGAAAGCCAATGCCGTCAATCGAACCCGTACCGCCAAGCGCAGGGTAGCAGCACGAACCCGGCGGGTTCGCGTCAGCCAAAGTATCGTCCGGTTCGCTGTGGTGGGAGACAGCCATGTGGGCTACGGGAATAGTGAGACCCTCTTTAGAAGATTGCTGACCCGGGTAGTAAGCGGCAGCAATCCGAGATATGTCATCTTCGGCGGGGACAATGCACATGCGGGGGCGGATCATGGCCAATTCGCGCAAGACCGTTACCGGACCTTCAAAAATATCGCAGATAGCGCACTGGGGCCGCGCAGCATTCCTTACAAAGCTGCCATAGGCAACTGGGAAACGACCACACGCAGCTTGTTCCGCAACTATCTCGGCACCGAGTTCGGCTTGCGCAGCATTCCGGGCACCCAGGGCCGGGTACGGCATGTGTGGCTGGATAACGCGACCGGCCGTTTTAGCACGGAGAGCATCAACTTATTACGCAGTTTGGACGACAACCGCTATTACTATATTTTCGACTTCCACTGGCCTCTGAACATTAGCGGATTGACCGTCGATCCCTCCCATGTGTTGAGCCCCGCCGAGACAAGGCGGTTCTTCGACGCTGTGCCCTCTGCGATCCGAAGCAATGTACTGGCCATCTTCTCTCACCATGCCCACCTCTTCTTCCAGAAAACATCGAACGTATATCCGGGATTCCCCAACACTAAGTTCTATGTGACAGGATGCTCGGGCGCTTATGAGTGCAGATCCCGCGACCGCGGATACTACAATGCGGCTATTGTCATTGATAACAACCGTTACTCGGTGAGAGCCTCTCCGGTGATCGTGAGTTGACAGAAGGCGAGAATGCCACATAGATGAGTAGCACCTACGGCGGGGAACCTAAGAGTAGAGAGGCTGGCTGGCGAATACGGAATGCCGCGCGGCCCCAGCCTAGAAGAAAACACGTACTTACTGCTCGCTAAGGACAAAAGTACAACTATATTCCAACTGTACTCCGACTATCGCATTCCTAACGCCAAAAGTACCATTAACTAAGCCGATATTCCCTTTTATATCCATTTTCCATTAGATTAGCTGCACTTTTGTCCTTAGACCACTCGTATACGGGTTTTCCACCGCTTTTAATTGTACTTTTGTCCTTACTGCGGCTGCGAGTAGCGTGTCTCTAGGTTGTTACTGAGCGTCACTGATTTGATAATCATAAGCATACTTCCATCCCTGAGCTTCTTTATCCAGATGAATCAGAACTTCAAAAAAAGAACGAATAGTCGAATGCCCGCATCACATCAGGCAGCCAGGCCTCGCCCCGCTTGCGACTCTCTTGCCGGAGCAGCGTGACGGACAGGATCAGCAGACCGGTGCCGACGATATGCAGGCCGATCTGCAAGGGAGTTGCAAACGGGATCAGCATTCCCGTACCCAGGCCGATTGCTGTCAGGCTCGTCCCTATGCCTGCTCCCCAAAGACGCGGGTTGCGGATATCCCGGCTCAGCAGATACAATCCGCACCATGCGAGCACAGCAAATAATATGATCTGAATCCACAGCACAAGCAATTGATCCTCCTACCCGCCTCCGCTAACTGCCAGTGTACCGCCAGTTAGCGGATAACGTTACTTCTTCTGAACCGGCACCCATATCTCTGTCCGGTAATCCTCTCCCATGGGGTCGCCAGGCGGATACAACTCAAACTCCGGACCGCCGGTATGCTCGTAGCCCGTCGCGGGGAACCATTCCTGGAAGATCCGCTGCCATACCTCCTGAATCGCGCCCGGCATCGGACCGATGGCGGTAAACACCGCCCAGGTAGCCGCAGGGATCTCCCTCGTCGACAATCCTTCCTCCGGACGGTCCGCCTCCACGGCGATCCAATAGGAGAACTCTCCATCCTCCTGGTTCATATCCGCACAGATTCCCAGCAGATCATGCGCGCCGCCCCCGAGCTCGACCAGTCGGTCGGAGGTACCGTCTGCATTGCACGCTGTCCAGAATTTCGGGATGTCGCGGTTATTTTCTCCATCCTTGCAGTTGGTGACGAATCGCTTGCCTGTGACAGTAAAGGCCTCTCTCGTGACGATACGATAATCCATGTCTTGATCCCCTCTCAGTGATAAATGAAAGGAGAGTCGCGGGCGGGCTTTCAGCCGGGCTCCCGGCTCGCGGGCCGCCGAGGGCGTGATGCCGTGCGCTTTGCGGAAGGCTTTGGCAAATGCCTCCGGCGTCTCATACCCGTATTTCAGCGCCACGTCGATGACTTTGGCTTGCTGCACGGCCAGTTCCTGGGCGGCGAGCGTCAACCTGCGCTGGCGGACGTAGTCGCCGATTGTAACGCCGGACAGCATGCGAAACATGCGCTGGAAATGAAACGTAGAGGAGCAGGCTGCCTTGGCGATGTCTTCCATAGGCAGCGGCTCGGTGATCTTGGCTTCAATATAATCCAGCGCGTCTGTCATCCGCTTCAGCCACTCCATGCCTTCACTCTCCTTGCACTCATCCTATCACGCTGCCCGTACCTGCACCTGTCATTCCGTGCTTTTATCGGACAGGGCGGCAACAGGGAACGCCGATTGATCGTCCTTTATAGGCAAGTATACCGTGCTCGATTCGATTTGTCCGCAGTTTCCCTGCATATTCGCTAAGCTCCGGTTCGAGCTGGCCTTACACCTTGCGGCGGCGGTTGAAGATCATCGCGGCTACCGTGCACGAGACCAGGAGCAAGCCGGCAAACCAGATGACGGCCAGAACACCCTGCCCTTCAATCGGCGTGCCGATCAACAGCCCGCGCATCGTCTCGATCAGCGGGGTCATCGGCTGATGTGCGGCAAAGGCATGCAGCCAGGACGGCATCGTCTCCGTAGGGACGAATGCGCTGCTGACATAAGGCAGGAACATGATAAAGAAGGTGAAGGCACTTGCCGTCTCCGCACTCCCCGCCATCAGTCCAAACACGACGGACAGCCAACTGACTGCGAGCAGAAACAGGCTAACGAGGCCGAAGACACCGAGCCAGTCGAGCAAGGAGGCCGTCGGTCTGAACCCGATTGCGATCGCGCACAGGAACACCAGCAGCGTACCTACAAGTGTGCGGATATACGTACCGATCACATGACCGTTGAGCAGGGCAGCAGGCCTGGCCGGCATGCTCCGGAAGCGCTCAAACAGGCCCCCATTCACATCCATTGCCACACTGACTGCTGTCATCGCGCTCCCGTAACCGGCGCAGGTGACGATGACACCCGGCACGATGTAATTGACATACTCGCCTCCCGTCTGGATCGCTCCTCCGAACACATAGACGAACAGCAGCATGAGCATCACCGGCAGACCTACATTCAAGAAGAGGGACTCGGGATTTCTCAGCATATGTTTTATACTTCTCACGGTCATCATATAACTGTCATGTATAGCCCAATACAGGCTGGATCTATGCATAGTGGCGCACCCCCTTACCGACTTCGCCGGTCATCGTCATAAATACATCGTCCAGTGTCGGTTTCCTGTACTCGACCGCTGCTGGCGTAATGCTGTGCTCATGCAGCGTATTCAGCGTCATCCGCAGCCGATCCGTGTTCTCTCCTGCCGGCAGACGGAGCAGCGTCTCGCTGTCGTGTTGCACTTGTAGCAGCAGACCGGCCTTGGTGCAATCCTCAGCTGTCTGAAACCGGAGCTCCAGCATCTCCTGTCCGACAATCGCTTTGAGCTCCTCGGAGGTCCCTTCCGCAACGATTCTGCCCTCGGAGAGAACCGCAATCTTGTCAGCCAGTTGATCGGCCTCTTCGAGATATTGTGTCGTCAGGAAGATCGTCACCCCGTCCTTGGCCAGATTACGGATCAGCTCCCACATCGTCGCCCGGCTTCTCGGATCGAGACCCGTCGTCGGTTCATCCAGGAAGATGACACTCGGCGATGCCAGCAGACTGACCGCGATATCCAGCTTGCGGCGCATGCCGCCAGAGTAGGTTTTGACACTTCTGCGAGCCGCCGAGCTCAGATCGAATTGCTCCAGCAGCTCTACAGTGCGCTGTTTGACTATTCGGCGGTCCAGATGAAGCAGGCTGCCCATCAGCAGCAGGTTTTCTTCGCCCGTCAACAGCTCATCTACGGCCGCATATTGTCCTGTTAAACTGATAATGTTGCGGATCTGGGCAGCATCCCTCGACACGTCGTAACCGTCTATAGTGGCCTTCCCGCCGTCTGCCTGGATCAGCGTCGATAAGATGCGTACTGTCGTTGTTTTGCCCGCGCCATTCTCTCCCAACAAAGCAAAGATCGAACCGCGCGGCACCTCGATATGGACATGATCCAGCACTTGCTTCTCCGCATACCGCTTCCGAAGCCCTTGGACTTGAATCGCTAGAGCATTCATATCATAACGCCTCCTTTTTTCGATTGACTCAATCAGTCAAAACTAGAATAAAGGGATTTCCCTCTTCTGTCAACCACTTTTGCAAGAAGCCTGTCCGCCTCTGACATCAAAAAAAGAAGAGGATGCTCCCCTTCTCCGGTTCAACGCACGGTGATCATGCGCATCAAAATATCCAGTTTGGCATCCAGACCGATCTTCCACCAATCCAGACTATCGACGATGATGCCGGAGATGACGGTCAAAAACAGATTCGCCAGCTCCGCCGGCCGGCCTGCGATGATGGAGCCTTCCTGCTGGCCCTGCTCGATCAAAGGAAGCAGCATATCGATGTACAGGTTGCCTGCCTGGGAGACCATCGTCCTGGTCTTCTCCAAGACCTCGTCGGATTTGTCGATGTGCTGGATAACCCTGAAGATATCGCCGCTGCTCTCCAGGAAGGCCAGCTTGGTAAAGGCTCTGATCTTCTCCTCCGCCGTCCCGGCTCCCGATAGCAGGCGATCGATATACTCCTGGACAAATGACATCTCCATAGCATGCTCCAGGCTCTGATGCAGCACCTCTTCCTTGGAATCGAAGTAATGGTACAGCAGGCCGTGGCTGACCCCCGCCTCCTTGGCGATCATGCTGATCTTGGTCATCTTGATCCCGTTCTCCGCAAACACCTTGATCGCAGCCTTCATCATCTGCTGCTTCCGCTCCTGGCGGATCGTCTCCAATTGCTCCTCATTCAGTGGCGCCATACGATCATATCCCCTCAACTCCCAACATAGTAGCTTTATCATAGCATGGGGGATGAAAGGATACAAAGCAGCCTCACTATAAGACAGCAGGGCACCCTGGCGGATGCCCTGCTCCTTAATCTAAGACTTCACGTTCTCCGCAACCCAAGCGTCCAGCTGCTTCTGAAGCTCTTCCCGCACCTTGTCGGCACCCGCGTTCCGCAGCTTGGTCAGATACTCCGGCAGATACGTCTCGGGATCGACGGTGCCCGTCATCAGCAGCGGCTCATACTCTGCCTTCACCGCCATGACATTGGCATACTCCGCCTTCACGGCCGAATCGTCAAAGGAGAAGCCGAAGGTCGGCTGCACGAAGGCCGATTCGTTAAGCGCCTTGGTCGCTTCCCACGTGTCCGGCGCCTGCCCTTCCACCAGATAGCCGTTGAACACGTTGCCGAACACCCAGTTCTGGGCCCGGTAGCCGCCGTTCGGATCGATACGCACGGTGTTGTCATCCAGCTTCTCATAATGCTCGCCCTCGATACCGAAGCTCAACAGATTGTACAGCTCCGGATCATTGTTGACCAGCTCGATCAGCATAACCGCCCGTTCGGGGTTGGCAGAGGTCCGGCTGACTGCCGTCAGTGTCGTAATGTTGGACGTCCGGCGTGTCGTCGCTTCCGTGAAAGGAATGCCGATGACGTCATAGCCGCCATTGGAAGCCTTCTTCTCCGCTTCGTAGCCCGGCTTCATCGCACTCTCAAGGCCAGAGGCGTACTTGCCGTTGTAGATCGCGTCGATTTGTTTGACCGTCGAGGCGTCGTCGTTGATGTAGCCTTTCTCAAACCAGCTGTGCATCAGCTCGACGAAGCTCTTGTATTCCGGCGATTCCTCCAGCAGATTGGTCTGGAAGCTATCGTCGCCGATCCGGATGCCGTTGTCGTCGAAGCCGTACATGAACGGCTCGAACTTGGTGCCCGGACCTGTCAGCATGAGCGGCGTGATGCCGGGGTCATTCTCTTTGACCAGCGCCAGGAACGGCTCCAGGTCTTCCAGCTTCTGCACGGTCGATGCGTCAAAGCCGTATTTGTCGGCCAGGTCCTTGCGGATGCTGGCGCCGTAACGCGACGTGATCGTCTGATAGTTGGGCACGGCGTAGATCTGCCCCTGGTATTTGGTCGCATCCCATGTGAACGAGGGGATCGCCTGCAGCGTCTCCGACGCATGCTGCTCCAGCAGGTCATCCAGCGGAATAAATGCGCCCTTTTTGACATTCTCGTCATAGTTGAACGCCCAGTTGGCCGTCCAGACGAGGTCAAATTTCTCGCCGGCCGCGCTCGCCGTGTTCAGCTTCGTCGTATAGCTGCCGAAGTCGACCGGGCGCAGCTTCACCGTCGCGTTGAGCTTCTCGCCGACGATCCGGTTGACCTCGTCCTCGATCTGCTGTTGATCCGGCGATACCTGGGAGACACCATAGTACCAGATCAGCTCCACATGCGGCAGCTCGCCGTCCGCACCTTCACCGTTATTGCTGCCCGCAGGCGCCGTATTCTCCGGCTGTGCCGCCGGTTCTGCATTCTGCCCTCCGGGATTGTTCGTCCCGCCGCTGCAGGCCGACAGGAACACCAGACACCCCAGCCAGACGAGCAGCATCCGCTGCATTGTTTTCATCTTAACCCCTCCATAAATTCTTTTCCCCACAAAAATCATCTTTCGTGCTTAAGCAGCCTAGATCTTCGTTCTGTTTACCCTTTCAGGGAGCCCACGGTCATCCCTTGCACAAAATACTTCTGAAAAAACGGAAACACAAACATCATCGGTCCGGCCACCAGGACGACCAAGGCCATCCGTACGGACTCATTGGGGAACTGGCTCATGTCGATGCCCAGCCCCTGGATGTACTCGCTGTTGTTGCGCAGGAAATCCAGCGTATTCATGATCCGCACCAGCAGCAGCTGCAGCGGCACCCGCCGGTCTTCGTCGATGAAGAGCAGCGCGTTGAACCATTCGTTCCAGTAGTTGAAAGCAATGAACAAGCCGAGCGTCGCCAGCGCCGGCGTGGACAGCGGCAGGATGATGCGGAAGAAGATGCGCCACTCCCCGGCACCGTCCATCTTGGCCGACTCGATGATCTCGTACGGGATCTTGCCCATGAAGCCCTTCATAATCAGCACATAGAAGGGAGAGAGCAGCCCCGGCAGGATGATCGCCCACAGCGAGTTCTTCAGGTGCAGGTACTGCGTCATCAGGATGTAGAACGGCACCAGACCGCCCGAGAACATCATCGGGATGAAGACGTAGATCGTCAGCCAAGAGCGAAACGAGTAGTCGCGCCGCGAGATCGTATAGCCGATGATGCTCGTCAGCAGGAGACTAAGCAGCGTACCCACGATGGTGATAAAAGCCGTATTGCTGTAGGCCCGCAGGATGACTGCAGGCGTCTGGAGCAGAAATTCATACGCCAGCGAGCTGAACTGGCTGGGAATAAACGAATAGCCATAGGTCGTCAAGGCGCGTTCATCGGTAAGCGACACCGCAATAATGAGGATGAAAGGCGCGATGATCGCGAGCGACAGGATAATAAAGAAGGCGTTGAGCAGGGCATTGACGATGCCGCTGCGCCGCATAGCATAGGTTTCCATCGGTCAATCCCCTACCATAATGAATTTTCTTCGCTGAACTTGCGGACAGTGTAATTGGCCGCCACCACCAGCACGAGCCCGACTGCCGATTGGTACAAGCCGACTGCCGTCGCCATCGGGATATCGCCGCTGACGCTGAGCGTCCGGTAGACGAACGTATCGATGATGTCGGTCGTATTAAACAACAGCGGCGAGTTGTTCGGGACGAAGAAGTGCAAGCCGAAATCGCCTCGGAACATGTTGCCGATCGCCATGATCATCAGGATGATGATGAGCGGCGCCAACATCGGGATCGTAATCTTGCGGGCCATCTGGAACCGGGACGCGCCATCCATCCGCGCCGCTTCGTAATACGATGGGTCGATGGCAACGATGCCGGCATAGTACACCAGCGCCGAGAAGCCGATCGACTTCCATAGATGCGCCGCCGTCAGGATCGAAGGCCAGTACGAGGCCTCCAGGTACCAGCGGATGCGGTCCAGCCCGATCGACTCGGAGAACCGGTTCAGGAAGCCGTAGTCGTGGCTAAGGAACATCTGCACCAGGAACATGACGACGACCCAGGAGACGAAGGTCGGCAGGAACATGATCGTCTGGTAATACTTGCTCCAGCGCCGCGAGATCTCGTTCAGCAGGATGGCCACCAACAGCGCCGCGATCGTCGTCACGACCCAGAACCAGAGACTGTACAGGATCGTGTTGCGGGTGACGATGAAGGCCTTCTCGGAGATGAAGAAGAACCGGAAGTTGCTGAAGCCGACCCACTCGCTGCCCAGGATCCCGAGATCATACCGGTAATTTTTGAACGCGATGACGACGCCGAACATCGTCAGATAACTGAAGACAAAGATGTACAGAATGGACGGGAGCGCGAGCAGCGTCAGCTCGCGGTCTCCCTTCTTCATGCGAAACAGCTTCTTCAAGTTGTTCACCCCCTTGCTCTAGCGGTTTGTGCACTTATCATGGCACAGGGGGTGAAGCAAAATAAATCTCAAAAAGCGGTTAAAGTATCAAATCCGATATTAAAACGACGCATTTGTTGTATCCTGCAGCGATTGCAGCAGATTATAGATGGTCTGGGCCGTCTCGTCGCGCCGTGCCGTCTGGGCTGGTCTGAACTCGCCGCCCGGATAGCCCTGCATCAGACCGATGCCGACAGCTTCGGTGATCGCGGTGCGCGCCCATCCCGAGGCCGACGGCAGATCGCTCGGCAGGGATCCTGCTGGCGCAGCGGCCTGATCGGTCGCATAGGCGTACGCCCGCAGCAGCATCATGGCTATCTCTTCACGCGTGATCGTCCGCTCCGGTGCGAACGTGCCGTCCTCCTCACCCAGGATCAGCCCCGCCTGGTAGGCGGCGGTGACGACAGATGCATGCCAGGCTCCCGGCTGCACATCGCTGAACGGCGTCGCCGTCTCTGCCGTGGAGAGGCCAAGGGCGCGGACGAGCAAGGCTGCGAATTCCGCGCGCGTCGTAGCGGCGGCGGGATCGAAGCGATCCCCGCTCCGGCCCGTCACGATATGCCGGGCGGACAGCGCCTTGACCGCATCCTGCGCCCAGTGGCCGGACGGCAGATCAGCATAATTGGCCTCATAGGCCAGCACAGCTGCCACTTCCGGTACCGTAAGCTCGGCATCGAAGGTCTGCCCGTTCGGCGCAGTTGCCCCACCCTCATACGTCCATGCACCTTCTGCTGTCGCCCGGTATAACCCCAGCCAAGCTTTAGGCTTGTCGAACTGGTCGAGCGAAAGTGTCAGCAGGACCGGCTCCGGCAGCGGCTGTTCGTAAGCAGTACGCACATCATCGCGGACGGTGAACAGTCCCAGCCGATAAGGCGATCCCGCAGCATGGTACCGATGCGCGGCGCCTGCCGGCTGCGGCAATGCCATCATCTGTTCATCGATGGTGATGAGAACATCGCCAGCCTCCGGCTTATCAGTCGGCTCGGCAGCGCTCGCCCCCTGTCCGGATATATCCCGGGCTTGCTTCGCGGCGTCTCCTCGCGTCTTGTCTGCCGCAATAGCGTTCAGCGCCTCACGCGGGAACGTCAGCGTGAGCGGTCCGCTGCTTACGGCCAGCGCTCCCTCCAGCTGCGACAGCAGCTCGGCGGACAACCGCAGCGCCGTCTCGCCCGGTTCCAGCCGCACCACGGCTGCTCCACCGTCATTGATCTCCGCCAAGTCCTCGGCACGCAGGACGCGCACCCCGTCACCGGCCTCTTGCTCCGGCTCTTCCTCAGGCTCCTGCGGCGGGACATAAGGCGGATAGTAGATCGTCCCGCTACCCCCGCCGCCTCCGCCGCCCGTTACCTTCACCGTCGCCTCGGCCGATAGTCCGCCATAGGTCGCGATCAGCTTGGTCTCGCCGGACGCGACAGCGGTGAGCAGCCCGTTGCTGTTCACTGTGGCTACGGCTGCATCGCCGGTTGTGAAGACGACGCCGTTACTCAGTTGCTCTGCCGAGCCGTCGCTGTAGACAGCTTCTACCGCAGCCTGGCGTGTGGCGCCTGGAGCGAGCTCTACCTGCGCAGGGTCCAAGCGCAGCTCGCTCAGCGTCCGCGCCGGCTTCAGCTCCAGCGTATTGGCCGCGCCGGTATAATGATAGACGTTCAGATAGCCCTCCGCAGTGATCGGGTTGGATGCATCCGCATCCAGGATGTTCAGCACCGTCACGCCGTCGACCCGCAGGATGAAGCGGATGCCGTCCTCCTCATCGATGGCGCCGATCTCGATCTCATGCTCCTGCTCGGGAAGCACCGAGGTATTCGGGATAACCTCGACCATCGTCTGGCCGGGCTTCCACGTCTGGAACTCGATCTGATCCGCCTTGATGACGACCAGATAGCCTTTGTTGGCGCCGACCCAGGTCGGATCGCCGGTGCGATCGGAGCGCAGCGCGAAGCCGTACCACCCGGTTCCGAATGCGCCGAAGTGCGCCCGGAAGCGCAGCAGCCCGCTCCCGAATCGCTCGCCGCCATAACCATAGACGCCGTCTCCGGCCAGACGCACGGTGCCCTCCCCGAACGTCAGCCCCTCGCCGCCGATCCAATCTCCGCTCCGGGCCAGATGCTCATCCAGGGCGATGACCGGATACGCCTGCTGCGCCTCCACCGTCACTTCCAAGGTGTCCGTAATCGCTGGATAGGCTGCAGACGACGCCGTCACTACCGCGGTGCCTGGCGCGACTCCGCGGATCGTGCCGTCTGCTTCGATAACCGCGACGCCCGGATCACTGGACTGCCAGACGAGCCGCCTGTCGGTCGCATCCGCCGGCGTGATCGCCGCCTCAACGCGCCGGCGCTCGCCCGGCGCCAGCAGCAGCTGCTCCTGTGCCAGCTCGATGCCGCTGACCGGCACCCGGATGATCGAGACCGTGATGTCGTCGAACTCCAGATGGGCGAAGCCTTCGACATAGAACCCGAGTCTGCCGGCCTGACTGTGTGACGGGTTGTCGCCGTCGATGACCAGTTCGCCATCCACGAATACGCGGATCGAAGGCCCCTGAGCGATGACGCGCACTTCATAGTCGGTACCCGCAGCCAAGCCCGCGCCCGGCAGGAGGACCTCCTTGAGCGTCCCCCACTGGGCATTGAACAGGATCCAGGAGGAGCCGGACTCCGAATGCCGGTAGCGGATATGGCCGCTGCCCCGCTCGCCGTTGCGGTCGTACATGATCAACACGCCGCCTTCCGGCATTACAGCCGGCGTACGCAGCCGATAGGTCAGCTCGTAGTCGCCGAACATCCGGGGATGCTGGCTGTTCGCCCCGTTGACGATGCGATACCAGCGGTTGCCCGTATCGTCCGGGACGATGCTGTGGTTGGCATCCACCAGCCAGCCATTGCCCCCGGACTCGAAATCGGTGAAGTGCAGGATGCCTTCGCCCTCGGTGACCGTGACCGATGCCTCTGCGGTAAGCGCAGGGTTGGCAGCTGAGACGACGGTGATGACCGCCGTACCCGGCAGCAGGCCGGTAACCTTGCCATCCCCATCAACCTCGGCGATCGACGGATCGCTGCTGCTGTATGTCACGCCCGTATCCGTCGCATTCCACGGCACGATCTCGGCCCGCAGCGACACGGTCTGGCCGATTGACATCGTCACATCCCCCGCAGGCAGATAGACGTCCGTCACATCGATCGTATCCGGGCTGTGCGGGACGCCGACCTTGCCTTGCGTGCCGATGTCCTCGAACGGGATTTCTACGAAGCCCGGGATACGGCTGAACACCTCGGCATCCTCCGTCAGCCGGAAGTCTCCTGCCGCCGGGTCCACGAAGCCGGGGTTCCCGCTCGCCACCCAGTTGTTCTCATAGTTCAGCAGGTTATGGATATCCCGCGCCCCGTGCGCATTGGTCTGATTCGAACGGGTAAGCGTCGGGTTGTAGATGACGTTGTTCTTGAAATCATTGGTCGTCGGGAAGTACCGGTCTTCTTCAAAAAACGTCAGCAATGCCGGATACTTCTCTGCATAGACCGAGCCCTCAAAGTTGTTGTAACGCTCGAAAAGATCAAGCCAAGCCGGCATATAATCCCGGTCCACCCGGTTGTCCGGCTCGCGGCTCATGAACATCTCGTAGTTGTCGTAAGGGACATACGTATCGATAAACATATTGTTGGCCGCATAGATATACGAGCCGGTATTGCTCTTGATCGCGCTATTGCCCATCTTGTAGAAGATGTTTTCCTCGATCGTCATTTCCATCGTCATATTATCCGGGTAGATGCCCTCGACGCCGTGCAGATGCTCCCCGATATGATGAAAATAGTTGCGCCGGATTACTGTCCCCCGCTCCTGCGGCACCATACCCGCGTTCATATAGATCGCACCGAGGTCCTGGAACTCCTTGCAGATGTCGTAGATGTTGTTGTACTCGATGAGGTGATCATTGCCATACAGCACGATCCCCGGATGCGGGGCGTCGTGAATCTCATTGCCGATCGCCTGGTTGCCGACGCCGGAGAACAGCACGCCGGGATTATAAGCCTTGTGGTAATAAGCAAAATCATGAATATGCGAATTCTCCACCCGGTTATTGCCCGGCTCCAGCGTCTCGCTACTACCGCCATGCAGCGTCACCGCCGTACCGCCGACATGCCGGATATGGGAGGAGATGATGGCGTGGTGACGGCCATTGCGGTCGCTCTCCACGCCGTCATAGGCATAGCGGCCCGGCGCGTTGATGCGCACGCCGCCGTTGGTGAAATTGCTGATGTCGCTGCTTATGATCTCGACATGGCTGCCGCCGAGGATAACCGCCGCGACATCCCTTCCGTACTCCAGCGCCAGCTCCTCGAAGCGGATGTGCGAGGCGCCCGTCGTGCGGAGCATCGGCGTCTTCAGCATCGTCACCGTCGCCTCCGCTGCACCGCTGCGGAACGCCGCGTTCGGCATCAGATACAGGATGCCAGCCGTACGGTCGATGTAGTATTCACCCGGCATATCCAGCTCCTCCAGCAGATTCTGGGCGAAGTGAAAGTCGGGATACCAGTTCTTCAGCAGACCCGACATCTCGCCATGCTGCAGGGTGATCGTCTTGCTCGCCGTATCGATATTCGCTACCTTGTTGTACGACCATTCCCAGCTGTAGCCGAAGATGCCGTCCAGCCAGATGTCCTCGGCCTGTGTCCAGTAGCGCGGCCTGTCGTACGTATAGGAGAAGGTGCCGCCGCGCTCATGCACATCCGGATCCTTGACCGTCGGACCGGGATCGACGATCTCATTCATCTGGACTGTCCCTTCGTTCGGCCAGCGGGCGAGCGTCATCCCCTCGCCGCCGATATACAGCTCCATCGGCGGCACCAGACTGAGATCATTGGCCTTCCAATAGCCGTGCCGGCTCATCTCGCCATAGTCGGTGATGCCCGCCGCCGCCAGATCGAACTGCAGCACCTGGCTGCGGGCGCCCGTATCGATGATCCGCGCCAGCACATCCGGATCGCTGACCGGCTCGAAGCCGACGCTGTCCAGCTGCTTCCCCCCCGACAGCCGCACGGTCTCGCCCGGGTAGGAGCGGTAGACGACCTGTGCATCCGCCGTGCCGGAGTCCGCCTCGTTCAGTTCAAATGTCGCCGTCCGCTCATAGACGCCTTCACGCAGATAGACGGTAATCCCGCCATCCGGCAGTCCGCTGCCGCTTTTCAGCTCCCGGATTGCATCCCTTGCCCCTTCGAGGGTAAGCAACGGTTCTTGTTCCGATCCCGTATTGGAATCGCTTCCATTTGGCGCTACAAAAATTGCCGCCCCACTCGCAGGCTCCGCCATCGCCTGCACGCCTGGCAGGGGCAGCCCCGTCCATACGAGAGACAGCGCCAACAGCCCGACCAACCACCGTTTGTTCCTTGCCACTGCATTCATCCTTTCCATCGTTTGAAATGGATTGCCTCTGTATTGTGACAAAACGGCGGCCGCTGCCGATATCCCAAAATCCGCGAATCGTGCAGCGAGCGGTTTCAATTTTTGTATTTTATACGAAAATGGGTTTGTCATGATTGTCCTAATGCCGCATTCATCCGGTATTCCTTCGGCGTGACGCCGTACTTCTTCTTGAAGAGCGTGATGAAGTAGCTGGCGTTGTTGAAGCCCAGATAATCGGCGACCTCCTTGACGTTGTAGCTGCTGCCCACGAGCAGCTCGCATGCTTTGTCCAGACGGTAGCTGTTCAGATAATCGCCGACCGAGCACTGCTCGTATTGCTTGAAGAGGCGCCCTACATAAGCCGGTGACATCTTCAGATGGGCGGCGATCGATTGCAGGCTCAGATTGATGTCGGCGTAGTGGCTCTCGATAAATTCCTTGATCGTATCGACGATGAGCTTGTTGCGGTCCTCCTTCACCGGCGTGCGGTCGGCTTCGCAGAG
Organism: Paenibacillus jepli; assembly: GCF_047238105.1. Lineage (NCBI taxonomy): Bacteria > Bacillati > Bacillota > Bacilli > Caryophanales > Paenibacillaceae > Paenibacillus > Paenibacillus jepli. The sequence continues at coordinate 3,569,409 of NZ_JBDFMD010000001.1, read as the reverse complement.
CTGCTGGAGGAAGCCGCCGATCAGCTCGCGCATCTCCGCCAGCGACTCCGCCTTCAGCACGTTGCGGTTCAGATGCTGCAGCTCTACCGAGCCTGCATGGGAGGCTAGGGCTGGCTCCCGCAGCACCTGCTTGATAAGGAGGATCACCTGCATGACCGCATATGTCATATAGTCGTAATGAATGGTGCCGATCAGCTCGAATGTCCGCGCCAGATATGTCTGGACGGCGGCGGCACTTTTCGTGCGGATACTCTCGGCCAGCTTGTGCTCCAGCTCCGCCGGGATGGAGAAATCATGACGGTCCTGATTGCTGCCCACCGCATTCGGCGTAATAATCGCGTCCGGTCCCAGCGCGAGTCGGTACATCAGGAGTTGGACGGTAGATGCATAAGCGCCCGTCAGCTCCCGGTAGCCCGCTGCCTGACCGCCGATGGCTGCGGCAAACGTGCGGTTCCGGTAATAACGCTGGTAGATCTGCTGCGCTTCCAGCAGAAGGCTGGACACGTGTGCCAAATCGACCCCTTCTGCCGGAACGCCGAGGATGACGACAATGTAGTCGTCATTCATATCGACGACCCGGTTGGCATAGGACCGGGCCAGCGTCTCTTCGATAATATTGCCGGCCGCGAACCGGTACAGCTTCTCCTGCCGTGCCTGAGATGCGGATAATGCCGCTCTGCCCGCCGCCGGCTGATCCAGCGCGACAACGGCCAGCTGCCACCGCCCCTCCTGCTCATCTGCAGAGGCAAACAGCTGCGGACTGGCCTCGCTGCAGTGGGCCAGCTCTTCCCGGCTCATCGAGTCGCTATCTGCAATCCAGCGGCGCAGATAATAGTCGCCCGCGATCTTGCGGCTGCGAGTACCCTCCTGATCCACCTGGCGCAGCTTATCCAGCGTCGACTGATAGACGTCGGTGATGAAGCTCATCTCGTCCTTGTCGGCTGCCGCAGCGGCTGGCTCCAGGCCGCTGCTCTGGGTGCCCGTACGCTTGAACAGCTCGAAGAGCTTGCCTACCGGACTGTACAGCCGGTTGGAGATGACCAGGGAGAGGAGGAAGCTGACAGCCAGGAACGCAGCGATCAGCAGCAGCATCGCATTGCGCAGCGCATCTGCCCGCCCCATCACCTGCTCATAGGGCACGATGTTCATGACCTTCCAGCGGCTTACGCCGACGGCCAGCTCGGAGACCACATACGGCTCGCCGCCGATCTTCCGGATGGCGAATTCCTCCGCCCCGCCGCCCCCGGCAGCACGCGCCTCGGAGGCCAGATACGCTTCCAGGGAGGATGATGGCAGGGCTGCCATCGCGTCCGACTGCAAGACGTGGCCCTGTTCGTCTACCAGCACCATACCATTACGGGCATCTGTCATATTATCCAACTGCATGATGTTCTCGAAGATCCACTGTGGCCGGATGTTGACGATGACGCTATTGGGCAGCTCACCCCCGGCAGGATAATTCTCGACCACGATATAGGAGAACAAGTCGACATGGGACTGGCTCTCGTCCAGCTTGAGAGGGATGAGCTGTGCCAGCGAGCCGGCGTCGGAAGGACCCAGCCGCTCCAGCAGCCGGCTCTGCAGCTCGGGCCAGTGCTGACGCGACCATACGCCGGAGCCGCCGCTGTAGAACTGACCGGCCGAGGCGCTGTAGACGACGATGGAGTCGACGAAGGAGGTGGAGTCGGCCAGCGTGTCCAGCTTGCGCAGTGTCTGGAACTTCATGACCGGATCCGGCTCCGATGCATTCATGAGGTAGATGATGCTCTGATCCAGGCTGGCGACGATGCCGAGGTTGCGCACGATATCGTGGATGTAGTTGATGTTGTGCTTGATCTGCGAGAGCACCTTCTGGTTCGCTTCCCGCTGCGTCTCCAGGACGGTCTCCCGGGAGAAGAGGTAGAACGACAAGGCGGTGATCAGCAGCAGGCCTGCCATCGATAGGTTGAAATAAAAGAAGATCCGCTGCAAATATTTGCGGCCTGCGATATGCCCGAGGATTTTCATCGTATGCCAACTCCGCTCCGCTGATTTGGCCCGCCCGCGCGCCTACCATGCACGCGGACGGGCGATACATTATGTCAGAGTGTACCGCCGCCGGCAAGGGCGGTCAAGGCAAATGGCGGGATTTTATAACGATGTGCGAATTTTGTTATTCCGGGGCTACTATGGTTAATAGATACTACTCTGGTTCGGAAGGGAGAATCCTATGTTTTTTGATACCTGGAGCGCTCTGTTTCGCATCGTCGTCATCGGCGTCCTTAGTTATGCAGCCCTCATTCTTATCGTCAGACTGTCCGGCAAGCGCACACTGTCGAAGATGAATGCTTTCGATTTTACGGTCTCGATAGCTCTGGGCTCCGTACTGTCGACTGTCATTTTGGACAAGCAGATCACGTTGTCGGAAGGGCTCACTGCCTTTGGCGTGCTGATCGGCATGCAGGCATTGCTGGCCTGGATGGCCGCACGCAGCAAGACATTTCAGGCGATGCTCACGTCGGAACCGCAGCTGGTATTTTATAAAGGCAACTATATGAGAAGCGCCATGAAGAAAGCCCGCATCCAGAAAGAAGATATCCTTCAGGCCGCAAGAAGCGAAGGGATATCGTCCATACAGGAGGTCGGCTTTGTCATCCTGGAGGACAACGGGAAACTGTCGGTGATCCCCCACACGGACGCCCCGACCGATCTGGTGCAAGACGCAAAGCAGAAGCCTTGATGCCAGTACGGCTTGCCGATCCAGTAGCCCATCTCCGCCAGCTGAGGCACCTTGTCCATACCGAATATGTGAGGCCTTTCTTGGGAGCGGACACAGCGGCGCTTATTTCGTTAACATTTGGCTTTTTGGAAGAGCTTCGGACACACGGTACCTTATTTGTTCCGTTCGCGGCTCCATTCGCCAGTTCCAGCAGCAATAGCGTATCGTCTGTCCGCCAAAGGAGCCAAAAGGGTACTATTGTCGCCGTTAGCGTCTACTGTGTCCGCCAGCCTGCTGTCCGTGCAAGAAAGCCACCCCTATCAGGAGTGGCTTCTTAGATTATTCAATTGCGATTCCGCCGGAACCTTTTGAAGAGGAGCCATATCGTCATGATCCCAAGCATCGCCGCGCTGCCGACGATCAGCAGATCATAATCCTTATCGGTGATCCAGCGCATCTTGCCCCGCAGATCGATCTGCTCCAGATTGGTCATGCCCGGACCCAGCACGGTTAGATCTTCTCCAGCCTGAGAAAGCTCCGGCGTACGGTTGCAGGTACCTGCATACAAGTCCCCGTCTCTGCCTTCAACCGCATAGATGAGATAGGATTGCCCTTCCTCAAACACAATTTGGCAGGAGTCCCAACTAGTATGAACCATCACCTGAGCGTGCTCCACGCCTTTCCATGCCGTCTCCACCTCGAAGAGGTTGACCGTCCGGTTTTCGATCGGACCAGTCATACCCTTTTGCTTACGCTCACCCTTGGCGATGACCAGCTCGCCTGCGAATACTGCCGATGCCTGCTCGAAGGCTTCACTTGCATTCTCCGGGTATATACAGCCGCACGCAGCCGCCGGTTTTGGCAACATGACGATAAAACTGCCTATGATAAGCAAGATTGAAAGACAAGCCAGTCTGCATTTTGCCATATGATCGCCCCCACATTCTATCGCTTTACGTTATAAACGAACCTTTTCCAGTTATTGTTGCGTATTACTCTTATATGAACATGCGCATGGGGCTGCAACTGCAGCGTTTAACAAAACATGCAATCATGGGGTGATTTTTTTGAACAAGAGAATCTTACTGATAATTATTTCACTGGCGGCGGTGATGACAGCAGCAGCCTTTGCAGTGGTATCGAACTCGGATCGGCTCTCCATCAGCATGACCTTTGAGACGATCAAACAAAAGCTGGATCAGCTAACCGGAGAAGAATTGAACGCTTCCGCGGTTGCCCAAGTAGAGGGGATTATGATCGATCAGGCGGCGTTTACCTATGCCAAGTTGAATCGTCTCCAGGTGCGGTCACTGGGGGGCGATTCTCCGCTCCTGACTGACGAACAGATCATCGAACAGCTGATTACAGAACAACTGGTCGCTGAGGAAGCCCTGCAGAGAGGGTTAACCGTCACAGAAGAAGATATCGACGAACAAATCACTTATCAGAGAGAAGCATTTGACCAACTGGATCCTACGGATGAAAAAGAAGTCTGGTTTAAGGAAGTCGTCTTGCAAGGAATCCAGTTGCACGGAATGACGGAAGAGGAGTACTGGCAAAGCGGGAAGCTACGCGAAGCTTATCGCATAGCCCACCTCGGCGGCGAGTTGATGAGGGAGATGGTGGAGAGCGGAGAAGTTGAAGGCGCTCAGGGTTACTACGAGTATCAAGAAGAGTTGTACCGTCAGATCCAGGATAAGATTGTGTATAATCATGCGCTTCTCGACGAAATAAACGCCACTATTCATGAGTGACTGCGTTTCACACCACATGGTCCGCGATGCTCCGGCACCGTATTGACTTAAGTCGATGCATACCTTGCACCCCCTCGGGTACATTGAGATGACAATGTATATGAGGGGGTTATCATCTTGATCCTGCTCAGCGATTCCGGCGTCATCCCGAGGAAGCTCGCCAGCTGATGCTGCGGCACCCGGTCGATGAGGGATGGGCGCCGCAGCATCAGCGACTTGAAGCGCGCCTCCGGCGACGAAGCGATGAAGGCGGCATACTCCTCTTGGACACTTTGGAAGTTCGCTTCGATCATCCTGCGGGCTCAATCGAATATGAAATATCGTGTTTATTTCGGGCTCAGACGCAAAAATCGCTCAACGAACACGATATTTCAAGCTTATTGAGGCGTTTGGGGGAAAATGGAGCGAATGAATATGAAATTTCGCATTCATTTCGTCACGCGGTTGCCGCACTCACGTCATCACTCAATCACTCAATCACTCAATCACATCGTCGCTCGCTCCCACGCTCCCTCACGCGCTGCTCCCAACCATCGCCCGTCGGCCATCGGTGATCGCCTTCGCGGCGGCTTCAACTCTACGCCTCCGCCAGACCAACCCTGGCGTATTGCCAGTCCGGCGCTTCATACCGCCGCATCAGCTCCAGCAGCTTGGCTTCATATTGCGCATGCAGCGCAGCGTCGTCAATCGGCGAGCGCTGGTCCGGATCGGCCGCAAGATCGTACAGCAACGGCTCAAGGGCTGCGTCGTGATGCGGCTGCGAAGGACTCGGAATCCGGTAGACCGGCATCGCCGTCTGCGGCAGGAAGCGGCCCACCTCCCATGTCCCATAATCCGACGAGCCCGTCCGCGGCGGCGTGGCCGTGTGATGGTAGGCCATGCTCCCGGGGAGCGGCTGGCGGCAGTACGTATAGCGGCCGTCCGTCAGGCTGATATCCTTGCCAAAGTAGCCATACAGCACCGCATCGTGATGCGGCACATCGCCGGCGAACAGGGCGCCGAATGAACGGCCGTGCACCTGCTGCGAAGGCGCAGCCCCGTGCAGCTCCAGCAGCGTCGGCATGAGATCGATTGTCGAGGTCAGCCCGCTCGCCCGCTTCCCGTTCATGGGTGCGCCCGGCACATAAGCGATCAGCGGGATATGGACGAGCTCCCGGTAATCGAACATGTAGTTTTTGGCCCAGTAGCCGTGCTCGCCGAGCAGATGCCCGTGATCGGTAGTCAGGATGACCGCTGTATCCCGCCACAAGTCGAGCGCATCCATCGTATCCAGCAGCTTGCCCAGCCAGACGTCCGCCATGGTGAGCGTCCCGGCATAGCACGCCCGGATATGCCGGATCGCCGCTTCATCATCCACGGCACCATCCACAGGCGCATATGGCGGCCAGTCGAAGTGGTAACGGTCATCCCAGGTGTCACTGTACAGCTCGCGGTACTTGGTCGGACACATGAACGGTTCATGCGGATCGAACACTTCCAGCTGCAAGTGCCAATTGTCCTCGTCGCGATTGCGCTCGAGAAACCGGATCGCCCGCTCGAAGCATCGCGGCGTCGGATAGTCCTCCTCGCGCTCGGGATCCATACTGGCCCGGTTGACCCAGTCCTGCCGCTTGCTCTTGCCGCGAAACGCCGGGATCTCCGGTTCCCCCACGCCGGGGTGCCACGGATCGCCCTCCTGGCCGCGTAGGAACTCCCAGGTGTTGAACGGCGTATGATAGTTGCCGCCCTGCGCTTCGAAGTAATGGTAATGATCCGTGATCAGATGGCTGTATACGCCCGCCTGCCTGCGCAGCTCCTCGGGGTACGCTTCGTCGAAAGGCTGCAGCGGGCTCCAGCGGGACTCCAGGAAGTTGAGGCGTCCCGTCATGATCTCGCGCCGTGCCGGCATGCAGGGCAGAGAGCCGCTGTAATGCTGGTCGAAGACGATTCCTTTGGCTGCCAGCCGATCAAGGTTGGGCGTGTGGATCCCTTCCTTACCGTAGCACGAGAGATAGTGACGGTTCACAGAATCCATCAGGATGAACAAGGTTTTCACAATGCTAACGCTCCTTTCTCTGTCTTGCGTTCCTGTTGATACTGTCATTATAGCCCCTTTCACACGGAGGATGCCTTGAAATTTAACCGCAACAACTTGAGAAATAACGGAAATGTTTAGGACGATTAGGCAAGAATTATGCATCATTCGGCTACCGTCCCGCAACCGTATTGGTTCATACTGTCACTAAAGAATAATCTACAGGAGGTGACGAGTCGATGGTCAAAGTCATCGCATACACACTGATTGTCCTGATCACTGGCCCTTGGACGCTGCAGGCTTGTCAGCAGACGCAATCTCCAAGCAATCATGTGGAAGGAGCTGCTGACATGAACCACAGTAACGAGACAGCGCCACATCCCTATGTCGGGATGTGGGTGACGGAGGACGGCTACATCCGTCATGAGCTGCTGCCGAACGGGCGCTACGATGAAGCCCGCGGCGACCGCAAGAGCGCCTATCAGGGCAGCTATACGATCGAAGGCGACCATATCGAATATGTGGACGATACCGGATTCACGGCCGACGGCGATTTCCGGGACGGTGTGCTGTACCACGCGGGCATGGTGCTTTACAGAGAAGAATAACTTAGCACCCTTGCATCAACGTAAAGACGGCCCAAAGGATGAGTGATACTCTCTCTTCCCTGGGCCGCACTATTTCCAGGCATCCCTGAACGGGGCTACCGCTTCCTCCTCACAAGTCTCCTCAAAAGATACAGCGCGGCCACCCCCCCGATGACGACCAGCGCGCCGCCGCCGAACACCAGCCGGTCAAGCTCTCTGCCGATGACCCACCGCATCTTGCCTTTGAGGTTGACCTTCTCAAGTGTAGTATGACCGGCCCCCAGGTAGCTCAGATCTTCCCCGGCCCGGGATAGCTCTATGGTGCGGCTGCAGTAGCTCGTGTGCAACTCTCCCTTGACATCATAAGCATAGACGAGATAGGTTTGGCCTTCCTCGAAATTCATGCCGCATGACGACTCGTGCCCCGGATCATAGACCAGGAGCTGGGACTGCTCCACACCTTTCCATGCCTCCTGAACCTCCAACAGATTGGCGTCCCGGTATCCGAACGTCGCCGTCCGGCCCTCCCGCTTGTACTCTGCTTTCGTCCGCAGTACGGTGCCGCTAAATACCGTGTCCGCTCTTTCGAACGCCTCGTCAGGCTCGGAGTTCGCGCAGCTGCAGGCATAAGCGGATGGCGGCTGGATGAGCAGCAAGCTGCTTATCATCATTAGAAACATCAGCGCAAGGAGTGCACCCTTTTTCATACCTGTCCTCCCACAATTTTACTTTGTCAACATAATAGACGTGAAAGCAGCCGCTATAGTTGCTCTGCTCTCTGTGGGAGCTGCATGGGATGCTCAGACCTTCTTCGTATGATTCCTTCCGCAGACACTAAGTGATTTCGTATACGAAAAATCATACAAAACCATGGTCGCAGATGACCGGCTACTCGAAATTTCGAACCCAACCGTGAGATCACGCGTGCTGAAATTGCGGCTGGTTCCCACAGAATAATCCTTAAATCGAGCTAGCATCGATTTATAAAAAGCCCGCTCCCTAATATGACAATAGGGGAGGGGCTTTTTCAACTCTAACTTGTTTTTCTCAACTTCAGAAACTATACCTTATGATACCGCCCAATCGGGATGACGCACGGCGAGCCGGAGACCGGATCATCGATAACCGTGCATTCCAGGTCAAATACATCCTGGATCAGCTGACTCGTAATCACCTGCCGCGGCGGGCCCTCGGCGACAAGCTTGCCCTCCTGAAGCGCGTAGATATAGTCGGCATAGCGGGCCGACAGGTTGATGTCGTGCAGCACCATGACGATGGTCGTGCCCTGCTTGCGGTTGATATCGGTCAGCAGATCGAGGATCTCGACCTGATACGCGATATCCAGAAAGGTCGTCGGTTCGTCCAGGAACAGGATATCGGTCTCCTGCGCGAGCGCCATGGCAATCCACACCCGCTGGCGCTGACCGCCGGACAGCTCATCCATCGGGATATTGGCGAATTCGGTAATCCGCATCAGGTCCATCGCCTCGCCGACGGCTTCATAGTCCCGCTTGCTCCATCCACCCAGCATGGACTGGTGGGGAAACCGCCCTCTGCCGATCAGGTCGGCCACTGTGATGCCCTCCGGCACAATCGGCGACTGGGGCAGCAGGCCTACGGTCCGCGCCAGCTGTTTGGGCGGGAACTTGCCGATAGGCTTGCCATCGAGGGTGATGCTGCCGGATGCGGGCTTGATCAGCTTGGCCAACGTCTTGAGGAGAGTGGATTTGCCGCAGCCATTGGAGCCGATCAAGACACTGATCTGATTGCTCGGAATGGCAAGATCTACACCATGGATGATCGTCTTGCCCTCGTAGCCCGAGACCAGCCTATCGGCGCAAAATTGATGTGCAGGTTTCATCACAATTCTCCTTTTCGATTCATTCGGACAAGCAAGAGGATCAGGTACGGCGCACCCAGCAATCCCGTGACGACCCCTACCGGAAACTTGTAGGTAAAAGCGAATTGGCCGATCAGGTCAGCCCCCAGCACGAGGACGACGCCGACCAGACCTGCCGGCAGAATCCCCGACAAGCTGGCACCGACCATCCGCTTGGCGATCGGGCCGGCCAGGAATGAGACGAAGGCGATGGGTCCCGTGATCGAGGTAGCGATCGCAATCATCGCCACCGCGCTCAGGATCAGGATGATCCGCGTCATATCCGTACGCACGCCGAGCGAGGAAGACATCTGCTCGCCCAGCTCCAGCAGGCTGAGGCGCTTGCCCATCACGACCAGGACGGGTGTGAGGATCAGGACGGCCAGGATGAGCGGCGGCAGCTCCGACAGCTTGGAGCCGTTGAGACTGCCCGCCAGCCAACGGATCGCAGCAGGGATATTCTGCTGCGAGGTCGATAGCAGCAGGTATGAGATGAAGGCGTCGAGCATCGCCTGGATGCCGATGCCGACGATGATGAGCCGGCCGATCGAGAAGGTCTTCCCCCGCGAGAGCAGATAGATGACCATGACGGTAGCCAGCCCTGCCAATACTGAAGTCAGAGAGATGACGGCATTGTCTGCCTGCAGCACCGTGATGCAGAAGACGGCGGCCGCACTGGAGCCGGACGTGATCCCCATCACATTGGGGTTGGCAAGCGGGTTGCGCAGCATCGTCTGGAACGTATATCCGGCCACGCCGAATGCAAATCCCGCAAGCAGACCGGCGAGCATCCTCGGCAAGCGTACCGTATGGATGGCAAATGTTGCCCCTTCCACGGTCTCGCCGGTCAGCACACGCCAGACGACCTGAACCGGGTAGATGGTATTCCCAAGCAAGAGCATCGCACAGGCCAGTGCAATCGCCAGAGCGGCGAGCAGTCCGGTAGCCAGGAGCCAGCGGCGGCGGCGCTGCCGTCTTCCTTCTTTGATTAGAGCAATCGTTTTATTTTTCATAATGAGCGCACTTTCGATTTGATAGCTAACAGGATAAGGATCGGAGCGCCGATAAAGGCCGTGACGACGCCGACCTCCAGCTCGCCGGGACTGCCGATCAGCCGGCCGGCGACATCCGATATCGTCAGGATGATGGCGCCTGCCAGCGCAGACATCGGGATGACCACCCGCAGATCCGGGCCGAGCAGCAGGCGGACGGCATGGGTCGCGAGCAGGCCGATGAAGCCGATCGGCCCGGCCAGCGCGGTCGCCGCTCCGCAGAGCAGGACGCCTGCCAGGGACGCGACCAGCCGCAGCGTCTTGGTGCGCACGCCAAGTCCCCTGGCCGTGTCGTCACCCAGCGCGAGCGCATTGAGCGCAGGCGATACGATGAACGCAAGGAGCAGGCCGCCGAGCAGGAAGGGCAGGAATGTGCCGATCGTGCCCCAGCTGCCGGAGCCTACGCTCCCTACCTGCCAGAATCTGAATTGGTCCATCACATGCGAGCGGGGGATCAGCACGGCTGTTACCAAGGATGACAGCGCGGCGCTTGTGGCAGCCCCTGCCAGAACGAGCTTAATGGGCGTGGCTCCGCCACGGCCCATCGATCCGATCCCGAATACGAATACGGCTGTCAGCGCGGCACCTGCCATCGCTGCCCAGATATATTGCCCGGCTGTACTGATCTGGAAAAACGCCATGCCGAGCACAACAAACAACGCAGCGCCCGTGTTCACGCCCAGAATACTGGGATCGGCAAGCGGGTTGCGCGTGACCGACTGCATGAGCGAGCCGGATACGCCTAGCGCCGCGCCGCACAACAGACTGAAGACGGTTCGCGAGATCCGCTTCCGGACGATATTGGCCCCGTACGTGTCTACCTCTGGACGGAACAAGCCGTCCATCAGCTCCTGCATGCTGATGAGCCGCGAGCCCAGCGTAAGCGAGGCGACGACGCATCCTGCAAGGAGGAGCAGACAGATGGCTATAACGAGCGGATATGTCCGGGGTACCGCGTATGGCGGAACCGTCCGATTATTCATGTCCTTTGTCGATGGCTTCACCGAGCATCTGCAGATACTCATCGATGGTGTAGGCAATGGACAGCGGGTTCGGTGTTCCTGCGGCTACCAGCGGCGAATCGCTGTCGATGAAAGCAACCGCGCCTTTCTCGATGGCAGGGATTTTACCCAGCAGCGGATCGGCTTTGAGCGTCTCATACAGGGCAGCAGTGCCGTAGCCGACGATCAGATCGACATCAGAGAGATTCTCGGCATTCTCAGCACTCAGGCTCAAGGAATACGCTGTCGGATCGGTAATCTGCGCCGTAATACTGTCGGGATATGTCAGGCCGAGCTCTTCTAGGAAAGCAACCCGGGAGTCAACCGGTGTATAAATATGCATTTTGGACAGATCTTGATCGCTGAAGTTTGCCCAGACGACTTTTGCCTGCCAGCTGCGGATAGTCGGCAAGCTTCTCCTGGATCATGGCTTCGGTATCCTTGATCAACTGATCGCCTTCTTCAGCCATTCCCATCCCCGCCGCGTTCAGCTCAATCTGTTCGCGCCATGTCGTGGTCCACGGAGATACCGGATAGGCGACTACAGGAGCGATCTGGGACAGTGTCTCGTAGTCCTCTGCAGTAATGCCGGAGTAGGCAGCCAGGATGACGTCAGGCTTGGCATCATTGATGGCTTCAAAGTCGAGACCGTCGGTATCCATGAACACGTTGGGCTCCGTTACGCCCAGCTCATCCAGCTTCTCCTTCGTCCAAGGCAGCAGTCCGCTGTCATCTTGAACGCCGAAGTTGGCAGCAGAGAAGCCTACAGGGACGATGCCCAGCGCGAGCACGACGTCATGGTTTGCCCATTGGATGGTTACGATGCGCTCCGGCTTGCTCTCAAGCGTAGCCTTGCCAAGCGCATGTTCGATTTCGATCGGATATTCGGCATTGTCGGCGCCTGCAGCGCCGGTTGTGTCGTTGGCGGCGTTACCGTTGGCATTTGTATTGGTCTCGTTCTCGGCAGGCGGGTCGGCGGGTGCCGGCTCATTCGATTGACCGCCGCAAGCAGCCAGGACGAGCATAATGGCAATAAGCATCAGGAGCATTTTGAACGATTTGCTGGATTGGAATTTCATGTTCATACCCTTTCTTGTCTTAAGATTAGAATGGATCAGGCATTAGAAGCGTGGTGAAAAAGAACCTAGGATAGAGGTTGAATTCCGGGAACAAAGGCGAACGCTTCCGCTTCTCCAGAATCGATCCACACCTCTCTGGCACTTTTTCACCAATCTTTTAGGAAGACCATCCACTATGTATGATAATGATTATCATCATCAAGTATGTGAAAATTATATCGGCCCCGTGTGAAATTGTCAATGAAAACTAACCGCTGTTGTCTGGATGCATAAGATTCCGGATATTATGGAAACCTTTAGCTTACTAGAGAGTGTATACAGGAAGGGGTTAGACGCCGTGTCCGCCATCATCGAGCATATCCCGGACTGGGACATCTGGGCCTGGGCTGCCGTAGCATTCCTGCTGCCCGTTCTCGCCCATCGTGCCTACAAGGCGGTAACCAACGCCCTGCGGGCGCGTCCGGCACCGGACCGCGGCCGACCCGCCGGCACATCTGCCGAGGAGTCCGCGAACGGCCCCCCTTTCACCGGCAATTATGAGGCGGACCTGAACTACATTAAGGCTAAGGTGGGCAACAATAGCGATGTGTGCATCCGCAGCTTCGCCATGGAACGAGCAGGGACGAGAGGCACGCTGTTCTATATCAATGGCATGCAGAACGATCGGCTCCTGAATATGCAGACTCTGGAGCACCTGATGTTCGAAGCGACGTCAGAGCTGCTCACCAGTATCGGCAGCGGCGACCCGCCGCTGCCCTTCAGCAGCTTGTGCGCGGCGCCCGGCATGGACAGCTTCATCCGGTCGATGCTGTTCGGACACACCGCTCTGCTCATCGACGGGCTACCCCGCGGACTGCTGATCGAGCAGCCCGACGGAGTCAACCGTGCGGTCGCCGAGCCGGTCTCCGAGGCGCTGCTGCGCGGTCCCCGGATCGGCTTCTCCGAGGTACTGAGCGAGAACACCTCGCTTCTGCGGCGACAAGGCTTCAGCGATCAACTCGAGATGAAGAGCTATCGCGTAGGCACCCGGCTGAAGAAAGACCTGGTGCTGGCTTACATCAAGGACATCGTCAATCCCGATCTGCTGCGGGAGGTGGAGACCCGGGTGAGCCGCATGGATACGGAATTCGTCGCCGAATCCGGCTTTGTGGAGCAGTTAATCGAGGATCAAGCGCTCAGTCCGTTCCAGCAGCTCCAGAACACGGAGCGCCCCGATCGCGTCATCAACGCCCTGCTCGAAGGTCGCGTAGCGATTCTGCTGGACGGCACGCCTTTTGTCCTGATCGCGCCGGTCACCTTCAGCATGCTGCTGCAATCGCCGGAGGACTACTACGAGCGCTGGCTGCCCAGCTCGCTGCTGCGCATCATGCGCTTCGGCGCTGCGTTTCTTGCGCTGATGGCGCCAGCCTTCTATGTCTCCTTTATTTCATTCCATCCTGGACTGATCCCGACAGAACTCGCCATTACGATCATTGAGACCAGGCACGGCGTACCGTTCCCCTCTCTGATCGAGGTGCTGATCCTCGAAGTGTCGATCGAGATTCTGCGTGAGGCCGGCATCCGGCTGCCCAAGCCGATCGGTCCGGCGATGGGCATCGTGGGCGGCCTGATCATCGGTGATGCTGCGGTGCAAGCCGGCATCGTCAGTCCGTTCCTGGTCATCGTCGTCGCCGTGACGGCGATCTCGTCGTTCTCCATCCCGTCCTACAGCGCCGGGATCACCTTAAGGATGCTGCGGTTTGCCGGCATGCTGTTCGCGGCGATGCTGGGCATCTTCGGCACGATCCTGTTCTTCCTGCTCCTATGCAGCCATCTGAGCAAGCTCAAGAGCTTCGGCGTACCCTACCTGACACCGGCCACACCCTTGCGGCTGCGGGACTGGAAGGATCTGCTGATCCGCGCGCCGCTGTCGATGATGAAGCGGAGACCGGCGATGATGAAGACACAAGACGATAGACGCCAATCGTAACCAGGAGGGCTGCTCGTGTTTACCCGTACCGACGACAAGCTTTCGAACTCCCAAGCCATCGTCTTTCTCACCAATACAGTACTTGGCGCCGGCATCCTGACGATGCCGCGCAGCGTCAGTCAAGCGATGGAAACGCCGGATGCCTGGGTGGCCATCTTGCTCAGCGGCATGCTTATCCTGCCGGTCGTATGGCTAATGACCAAGCTCTGCCAGCACTACCCCGGGCTCACCGTCTTCCAGTTCGCCCGCCGTATCGTCGGCAGATTGCCTGCGGCGGTGTTGAGTCTGCTGCTGGTCGCCTTCTTCATCACCATCGCCGGCTTCGAGATTCGTACTGGCTGAGGTGACACTTTTCTTCCTGCTCGAGGGCACGCCGATCTGGGCGGTCGCACTGCCGTTTGTCTGGGCCGGCACATATCTGGTAAGCGGCGGCATCCAGGCGATCGCCCGGGTCTATCAGATCGTCTTTCCGGTTACAGTGCTGGTGCTGCTGGTCTCCTTCGGCGTCAGCCTGCGGATGTTTGATATCGATAACCTGCGGCCGGTGTTGGGCGATGGTCTGTTGCCGGTCTGGCAAGGCTTGAAGGCTTCGATCCTGATCTACGCAGGCAGCGAAGTCGTACTCACGCTAGTCGGCTATATGCAGCATCCCCGCCAAGCCGTCAAGACGATGCTGATCGGCATCTCTATCCCGATCGGCCTTTATCTGCTCGCCGTCCTTGTCGTCATCGGCGGCATGTCGGTCAATGCAGTGATCACGAGCACCTGGCCGACCCTTGATCTGGTCCGCAGCTTTGAGATCACAGGCTTTTTCGTGGAACGTCTGGAGTTTCCGCTCATGGTCGTCTGGCTCATGCAGATGTTCTGCAACTTCTGCAGCTTTTTCTTCCAGGCCTCGCTCGGCATCTCGCAGTTGTTCCAGCTATCGTTCCAGCCAGTCATCTTCGCGCTCGTTCCGATTATATTCCTGAGCTCGATGGTGGCCAGCAATCTGAAGGAGCTGTTCACGCTGGGGGATATCATCGGTTACTGGAGCGTAGGACTATTCGTCCTGCTGACGGTCCCGCTGCTGATCATCCAGCACTTCCGCGCGAGAGGAGAGAAGCGTCATGGCTAGCCTCGGACGGATGCTTGCGGTCTGTATGCTGCTGCCGATCCTCTTGTCCGGATGCTGGAGCAGCCAGGAGATCGAAGATCTGGCGCTGTACGCCGGACTGGCGCTCGACAAGGAGATGGAGGACAAGACGGAGCGGGAGATGGAGGCTAGAGGGGCGAAGTACCCCAAGACCAAGAAAATCACGGCCACCTTACAGATCGTACCGATCCGGACGGTCGGCAACACATCCGAAAAGCAAGGCCCTCCCCAGATGCCTTACACCAACATCTCGGGGACCGGCGACTCGATTCTGGAGATCTTCCGCCAATTCACCATCCGGCTGGACCAGCCGATCATCGGACACCATCTCAAGGTCATCGTCATCTCGGCAGAGCTGCTCAAGGAGCAGGCGATCGAGAATGTGACGGATTTCTTGCTGCGCGATAATGACATCCGCCCCAGCACGATGGTGTTCGTCAGCCAGGGACCGGCCAAACATACGCTCATGTCCAGAAAAACCAACAATGTACCGTCCTTTCATATCATGGGCATGCTCCGAAACCGCACGCGGACCAGCAAGGTGCTGGCTCCGGTAACGTTGAACAATCTAGACTCTCTTATTTACACCAAAAAAAGCTTTGCCCTGCAGAACATTGCTTCGGTAGAAGACGAGGTTGAATTTTCGGGGGCAGGGATTATCAAAGGGAACACCGGCCATTGGATCGGGACCCTGGACCAGACGGACACGCAGTGTCTGGCCTGGCTCAAAAATGAAGGGAGCGCCGGCGTCATCAAGGAATACGTCCCCGACAAAGGTGTGATAACCTATGAGATCAAGGAAATGAAGAGCAAAATCTCCGCCGATGTCAGCGGCGGTGCCCTGTCCTTCAATGTAAAGGTCGCCACCGAAGGACGCATCATCGAGATCTGGCAGAACACCCCCGGCGAGGACTTCCCGCTCGGCATGGAGGAGACCACTCAGGTGGTCGAAGATCGCATCGACCAGATGATGCAGACCTTCATCCACAAGCTTCAGAAAACCTACAAAGCCGATGTCGCCGGCTTCGGGGACCGGCTGGCCATCCAACATCCGGCGGAGTGGAAGAAGGTAAAAAACGATTGGGACGAGGTGTTCAGCCGTTCGAAGATTAACTTCACCTATGAAGTAAATATTACAGACTATGGCTCGTTTGCCGAAGATTAGCGCTGCCCCGGTTACCATAGTGAGAAAAGGAAAATCCCCAGCGGCTACAGCCACCGCAGGTGGTTGAAGCCGCTGGGGAAATCCCACCATATTCACGTTTAATACGGATCCGCCTCATGTCCCTTACGGACGGCCTCGTCCGCAGCCTGGTTAGCGGCCAAGGTGCTGATGCCGAATTTCGATTGTCCCGCTTCCCTTCCCGGAACCAGGTTCTCTGACTGCATCCCCCGGATTTCGGCCATCTTCCGATCGATGCCTTCTCTCACCCGGCGCCCATAGTCCTCGTCGGCTCCAGTGAAATGCGCGATCATCGCCTCCTGGATCGGCGCAGCGCATACGGCCAACGCGGCGGAGAGATTGCCGATCAGCTCCTCGCGCTCCCATTCTTCAAAGCTGCGGTAGGTATGCCCGGCTTGACCATAATTGTTGGGCCGGTCGATCGGCTCGCTCATGGCTGCCGCGTTGTACATCGGGCGGTGCGGCGGCCGCTCCGAACGATCCGCCTCCTGCAGGCCGCCGAGCATCGACGGCTCGTAGTTGATGTGCGGGTTGGCCCCGGCTTCCGCCGGATCGCGGAAGTCCATCTGGCCCCGGTGCTGATTCGTGTGGACCGGCGCTTTGGGCGCATTGACCGGCAGCTTCAGGTAGTTGGCACCGACCCGGTAGCGCTGAGTATCCGAATACGAGAAGGTGCGGCCTTGCAGCATTTTGTCATCTGAGAAATCCATTCCATCCACGAGTACGCCTGTGCCAAAAGCCGCTTGCTCGATCTCCGCGTGATAATCAACCGGATTGCGGTCAAGCACCATCCGTCCCACCGGCAGCCACGGGAACTGGTCCTCCGGCCACAGCTTGGTATCATCCAGCGGGTCAAAATCAAGCTCCTCATGATACTCATCCGACATGAGCTGGACGAACAGCTCCCACTCCGGATAATCTCCCGCTTCGATCGCCTCGTACAGATCCTGGGTTGCGTGGCTAACGTTCTTGGCCTGGATCGCGTCCGCCTCGTCCTGCGTCAGATTGCGGATCCCCTGCTTCGGTTCCCAGTGATACTTCACCAGCACCGCTTCACCCTTGTCATTGACCCACTTGTAGGTATTGACTCCCGATCCCTGCATATGCCGGTAAGTGGCCGGGATGCCCCAGGGCGAGAACAGGAAGGTGATCATATGGGTCGCCTCCGGCGTACGGGAGACGAAGTCGAACATCCGCTCCGGACTTGCCACATTGGAGGCAGGATCGACCTTGAACGCATGGATCATGTCCGGGAATTTCATGGCGTCGCGGATGAAGAAGATCTTCAGATTGTTGCCCACCAGATCCCAATTGCCTTCCTCGGTGTACATCTTCACCGCGAAGCCTCGCGGATCGCGGGCGGTCTCCGGGGAGTCCTTGGCCCCCGCAACCGTGGAGAAGCGAACCATCAGCGGCGTCTTCTTACCT
The DNA here is from genome assembly GCF_047238105.1 of Paenibacillus jepli. NCBI lineage: Bacteria > Bacillati > Bacillota > Bacilli > Caryophanales > Paenibacillaceae > Paenibacillus > Paenibacillus jepli. Next base: position 3,551,630 of record NZ_JBDFMD010000001.1, on the reverse strand, counting down.
GCCCCGGAGAACACTTTGGCACGGGTGTATTTCTCCACGGGCTCGTCTCCGACTTTGCCGTACGTCTCGAAGTAACCGAACGCGCCTGCCCCTCTGGCATGCACCACCCGCTCGGGCACCTCTTCCCGGTCGAAGTGGGAGATTTTCTCGATGAAATGATAGTTCTCCAGCGTAGCCGGGCCACGGTTGCCAACGGTTCGGATGTTCTGGTTGTCAGGCACGGGATGCCCCTGCCTGGTCGTTAATGTCTGCCGTTCAGTCGTTTGCTTGCCAGAAGCGTGCTGATCTCGATTGTCCTGCATTAGCGATCTACCTCCTCATGATTGGTCAGCCTTACCTTTCCCATATTTTCCAATCAATATTCTTGCGTGCTGGCAGCTTTGAAGGAGAGGCTGGACGAGGTTTCACATGCTTCCTTCATCATGCTCATGCCAAGAGAGCACGAGGACGGGGCAGACCGGGGCAAGAACACCACAGCTTGATGCGATACCGACACAAGCGGCGCCACGGGACAATCCCGGGCGCCGCTCTTCTCTTACTGATACAACCAGATCCCCGCTACCGTCATCGTTGCCGGCAGCGCCGCTACATCTACCTCGACCCGGTCATACCAGCCGCCGACCGCCAGGTTCAGCACCAGGTAGAATTTCTGGTCAAAGGGCATCGTGCCCGCTTCCAGCTTGCGCTCCGCATAGCAGTGCCCATCGACGAGCCAGCGCATGGCGCCCGGCTCCCACTCGAGTGCATAATCGCGGAACTGGCTGATATCGCCGTCCTCCAACTGATACGTGCTCTCATGGGTGACCTTGTGATCGAAGTCCCTGCCGTAGTGCAGCGTGCCGGATACCTGGCGGGGCAAGCGGCCCTTGGCTTCCATGATATCGATCTCGCCCGAGGCTGGCCACGAACCGTACACCTGATCCTGGGGCAGCAGCCAGATCGCCGGCCATAGTCCCTGACCGACAGGCAGCTTGGCACGGACGACCAGTCTGCCGTAGCAATAAGCCATATGATTCTTGGTGTCCAGACGAGCCGAGGTATAGGCGAACTGCCGGCCGTCGGTCTCCGTGAGATCCTCGCGCCGCGCGCACAGGTTCAAGCCTTGTTCGTCGAGATACAGATTGCTTGCGTGTTCCGTGTAGTACTGCAGCTCGCCGTTGCCCCAGCCGGGGTGGATCGGGCGGCCTTCGTTGTCCAGGAGATCGTTGCCCTGGCGGATATTCCAGGCGCTCAGGTCTGCCTCGGCTTTTGTAAATTCTTGCTTCCAGATCAGTCGGTTCATCCTCTGCACACTCCCTTCATGTACCCCAGCATACTGCATCTGCACAGCAGGTCAATCCAATCTAAAAAAATGGGATAGGGTCAAAAACGACGGCCTTTTTTTCCCAGGTCTATTTTCATACGATGAAAAGGAAGGGGGACCCGCATATGTTTTCGATCCGAACCGAGCAATTGAAAGCGTTACTAAGGCAATGGCAGCTGCAGAGCATGGTCATCCCCGGCATCGTCTGGATGGTGATCTTCTGCTATATCCCGATGTTCTGGCTGATCATCGCCTTTATGGACTACAGCATCGCCAGGCCCATGCTGGAGTCGCCCTTCGTGGGCCTGAAGCACTTCCAGGACTTCCTGAGCGATGAGCGGTTCTGGCGATCCATCCGCAATACGCTGGGCATGAGCGCGATCAAGCTGGTGCTTGGCTTCCCCATCCCGATCCTGTTCGCCCTGCTGCTCAATGAGATCCGCAGTCTCCGCTTCATGCGGACCGTGCAGACGATCTCGTACCTGCCGCACTTCATCGCCTGGACGATCTTCGGCGGCATCATGCTCAACTGGCTGGGCGAAGGCGGCGTGATGAACCAGCTGATGATGGCGCTGGGCCTGCAGGACCGCGAGATCCTGTACAATAGCGACCCCAAGTACTTCTGGTGGATCGTCTACTTCTCCGACACGCTCAAGGAGGCGGGCTGGAGCGCCATCATCTATATCGCGGCGATCGCCGGCATCGACCCGTCACTGTATGAGGCCGCAGAGCTCGACGGCGCGGGACGCTGGCAGCGGATGTGGCATATCACCGTCCAGAGCATCCGGCCGACGATCGCCATCCTGTTCATCCTGGCGGTCAGCGGCATCCTCGGCAGCAACTTCGAGCAGATCTTCATGCTCAAGAACAACATGAACATGCGGATGGCCGAAAGTCTGGACCTGTATATCTACAACATGGGTCTGGTGTCCGGTCGCCACTCATTCTCCACCGCCGTCCTGTTCGTCCGCTCGATCGTGGCGCTGGGACTGCTGTTCCTGGCCAACTATTCATCCAGAAAACTAACGGGGGACAGTATTTTCTAATTGTGGACTCGCTGCTGAAAAGCGACATTTAAGAAAGGAGGTGCGCGCTATGAAACGCGGCATCCGGCGGTTCGGCGCGTTCGAGTTCTTCAATACGCTGCTTATGCTGGGCGTGTGCTTCATCACGCTTTATCCGATGTGGTTCGTCTTCATCAACTCGCTCAATGCGCCGGAGCAGGCGATGCTCGGCACAGTCAACTGGTTCCCCAAAGCATGGTCGCTGGCCAGCTTCAGTGTCGTGTTCAATGACAAAAGCCTGATGAACGGCTTCCTCATCACGACGCTGCGGACAGTCATCGGCACCGTGGCCCATGTGCTGTTCACCGCCATCGTCGCTTACGGCATCAGCAAGCACAAGCTGATCGGCCGCAAGATCTATATGAAGATCGCCCTGATTACGATGTTATTCTCAGGCGGCCTGATCCCGACGTTCCTGCTCATGACCAAGCTGGGGCTGTACGACAGCTTCTGGGTATTCATCATCCCGTCGATGTATACGTTCTTCAACATGGTCATCTTCATGAGCTTCTTCCGCACCATCCCCGAGAGTCTGGAGGAATCGGCCAAGGTCGACGGCGCTTCGGATTACGGGGTGCTGTTCCGCATCGTCATGCCCAACAGCATGGCTGTGCTGGCCACGATCGGGCTGTTCTCCGCCGTCTATCACTGGAACGACTACTACATGGGCGTCATCTATATCCGCTCGCAGGAGATCCTGCCGATGCAGACGATGCTCTACAAGATCATCGCGGAGAACTCGATGTCCTTCATGCAGCAGCAGGCGATGGCACAATTCGGCGCCCGGCTGCCCGGCAACTCGATCAAATTCGCCTCTATGGTGGTGGCGACGCTGCCGATCTTGATGGTATACCCGTTCATCCAGCGCTTCCTTGTGAAGGGTGTTATGATTGGGGCGATTAAAGGATGAGCGACAGGAGCGCTTGGAGACGCCGCGTACAAGGCGTCCTCACCGCGCCTCGCCCTCTGCCTGCGGACACAACAGGCGCTATTCTAGCATTTAGAGCCATTTATCGCTGACAACGGACAGACGATCCGCTATCTGAGCCAGAGAGTCTGATTTGGACCTCTATACTGCTAAATAGCGGATGGTGTGTCCATTTCGTCCCCCGCTAACTGATGATTGTGTCAAATAGGTGCTCCTGGGTCCGCAAGTGGACGGGGAAACGCGTCATAAGTGCACATCAACACGGGGAGGCCACGCGCAAGTCATGAACGAACCATTACGAATCTTCGAGAGGATGAACACGCTATGAATCAAACCCTGATCAAACAAGGCCTGACGGTCGTACTCGCGGGCGCGCTCGCGCTCGGCCTGGCCGCCTGCACCAACAACGGCAACAACGAGCCAGCACCCGCGCCGCAGCCCACGGACACCGCACAGCAGCCGGATGATGCCGCGGTCACGCTGAACCCCGACGAGCCTGCATGGCAGCTGGACACGAGTCCGGTCGATCTGACCTGGTTCGTCGGCGCCTCGTGGTACGCCCACTCCTGGGGAGAGAGCCTGGCCTCCAAATATGTAACGGAAAAGACGGGCGTCAACGTCAAGCTGGAGGTGCCTTCCGGGGAGCCAAATGAACAGATCACACTGATGATGACCTCAGGCAAGCTGCCGGACCTGATCTCCCTAGGTTCGTGGGAGACGGCTGTCACCAAGCTGTGGGAGGGCGACCACGTGTATGCCCTGAATGAGCTGGCCGACCAGTATGACCCTTACTTCTACCAAGTCGCGGGCGACGGCACGCTGAAGTGGTACCGGCAGGAGAACGGCAACACGTACGGCATCCCCAACGACTCCTACAGCCCCAACCTGATGCACGAGACGGGCATGACCGCCGCCAACCAGACGTTCCTGGTGCGCAAGGATCTGTACGAGGACATGGGCCGGCCCGACCTCAGTACGCCGGAAGGCTTCCTGAACGCGCTGCAGCTGCTCAAGGATGAGTACGCCACGTACAAGGGCCAGCCGATGAGCCCGTTCTTCGCTCAGGGCAACGTCCCTTACGGCATGACGGAGTATCTGCAGAATCTGCTGGCGATCCCGCATGAGAAGGATGGCCAGGTGTACGACCGGATGACGGATCCCGACTATATCGCTTGGCTGAAGACGTTCCGCACCGCTTACGAGCGGGGCCTGATCAATGTCGACTTCCTCGTCGATTCGGATACGCAGGTGGAGGAGAAGACGAACAACGCCCGCTACTTCATGATGGTCCGGGAATGGAACGGCATGGCGGCGATCAACCCGATGCTGGCCGGCAGCGCCAACCCGGACTCCTACTATATCGCCGTAGACGGACCGCAGAACAGCAAGGGCGACAGCGCCAAGCTGTTCCCCGGCAACATGGACGGCTGGATGGTGACGATGATCAGCAAATCCACGCCGCACCCAGAGCGTGCTATCCGTTTCCTGACCTATCTGACGAGCGAAGAAGGCCAGCGCGATCTGTTCCTGGGCAAAGAAGGCGAGACTTGGGATATGACGGATGGCCAGCCGCAGCTGAAGCCGGAGATGGTCAGTCTGCTGGAGTCGGACATCGAACGGCTCGAGAAGGAATACGGCATCATGGACACCTACTGGATGCTGCGCAATCCGGTCATCGTCAACCAGTGGCGGCCGGAGAAGGCGCCGGTCATCAAGCAGATGGAGGACTTCGCCAACGCCCAGGCCGATATCGACAGCGCCATCTACAAAGGCCTCGATCCGCTCGGCGACTCCGATGTCGCGGTCGACTGGTCGCGGATCTCGCAGAACTGGGAGGAAGTGCTGCCGGAGCTGATCACGGCCAAGGACGAAGCGGCCTTCGACCGTATCTTCGAGAGCTATCTCGACCGCCGCGCCAGCTATGGCTTCGAGGGGGTCATGGCCCACCGCCAGGCCGAGCTGGATGCGCGCAAGGCCAAGATGGCCGAGTAGTAGCAGCTAGGGAAAGAAGGGGCTTCCCTCATCAACCGATGGCTCAGGGGACAGCCCTCTTCCCTTTTCCGGTGCAGGGAACAGATCTTGCCGTGGACTCTTGTAATATATGGTATATTACAAAGAGATAGGGAGGGTACGGGGATGAGGGCACTGCTGGGCAAGATGGGGAAGATCTACCGCAAGCTGCGTATTTCGCAAAAACTGTTTCTGGCCTTCAGTCTGGCGATCGCCATCCCGGCCGTGCTGGTCTCCCTCCTCTTTATCCGGACGCAGGAGACCCAGCTGTACAAGGATGCGATGGCCGATGGCAGCAGCCACGTCTCCCGGCTCAATGAGCAGCTGCGAAATCGTCTGGACGCCCTTGAGAACGCTTCCTCCACTGCGCTGACGCAAAAATCATTTGTGGACTTCATCCACTCCAATATGCGCATCGACGGCCTCCGTCTGGTGCGGTTCCGGCAAAATCAATATGAGCAGATGCACAATATGATCCAGAGCCATGAGCTGATCAGCGAGATCAGCTTCTATGTCGACAACCCCCAGCTGCACGAGATCTGGCCCGAAATCTACCATTACGACCGGTTCACGCCAAGGGACTACTGGCAGAGGCTGCGTGAGGAAGGCGGCGGCGCATACCGGTTGTTCGCGTTCCGGGACGGCGGCCAGACGCTGGCATATTACCGTCTCGTGCGGCTGCAGGGCCAGCAGCGGCTGCCCACCATCATGGAGGTGCGGGCGCAGCACAGCGTGATCTTCGGAGATATGCTGGCGGAGGAGAGCGGCGATTTTTTCTCCGTGGTGATGGATGCCGGCGATCCGTCCCGGGCCGTGTATAACCCCCGGCATGCGTTCGCCCGGGACGCCGATGGGACACTGGCCGACATCCTCGCCGGAGTGCACAGCCGCCTCGATGCGCTCGAGCAGGAGCGCCCCGTCCAGGTCCGCGTCGGCGATCACACCTACTACGCGCTGTACCGCTATATCGCCCCGCTGGAGGCCTATGTCGTCGATATCGCCTCTCATCAGGCGCTGATGAAAGGACCGCGCAGCTGGTATACGCTGGTGGTGGCGATCACACTGGGCGTCATGCTGCTGATCCTGCTGCTCGTGTCGTTCACGACGCGGCGCATCTTCGGCCGGCTGGACCGTGTCCTGATCTCGATGCGGCAGGTCCGCAAAGGCAATCTGGATGCCAAGATCGAGACTGGCTTGGCTCCCCGCGAGAGTGGCGACGAGATCGATGAGGTGGCGGTCAGCTACAACAACATGCTGGACGAGATCAAGCAGCTCATGACGCAGGTGGTGGATAAGCAATTGGTCGCCAAAAATGCGCAGCTCCACTCGCTGCACTCGCAGATCAACTCGCACTTCCTCTACAATGCGCTGGAGTCGATCCGGATGCTCGCGGAGGTGCAGCGGCAGCCTGCGATCGCCGAAGCGCTGGTGGCGCTGGGCTCGCAGCTGCGGTACAGCATGCAGTGGCGCAGCGACACGGTGGCCCTCAGCGAGGAGCTCGCCAATATCCGCAGCTATATCCAGTTCATCAACTTCATGGAGGGCGGCCAGATCCTGCTGACGGCCGATCTCCCTTCGGAAGTGCTGCGCTATCCCATCCCGAAGATGTGCATGCAGCCGATCGTGGAAAATGCCGTGCATCATGGGGCGCCGCCCGGAGGCCGCGTTCATATCCGGATGCATGTGCGGGTGACGGATGAGCAGCAGCTGTTAGTTGAGATCCGCGATGACGGGGCGGGCGTCGAGCCGGAGATGCTGGCGAAGCTGCAGGCCGTGCTGGGGGGCGACTCCGACACGCCGATCGATACGAGCAAGAACGGCCTGGGGCTGGAAAATGTCCACAAGCGGCTGCAGCTGCATTACGGTGAGGAGTGCGGCCTGTGGATCGACAGCGTGCAGGGCGAGTATACGTGCGTCACGCTCCGGCTGCCCTGGCACGATGCAAACCTTGGAGGGTGGTAAAGATGATCCATGTTCTGATCGTAGACGACCAGAAGCCGATCCGCGACGGCCTGCAGACGATGCTGCGCCAGTTCCCGTTGGAGCTGGGCGACATCTATAGCGCCAGCAACGGGGTGGAAGCGCTGGAGCTGCTGGGCCGGCACAGTATCGGGCTGGTCATCACGGATATCCGCATGCCCGATATGGATGGGCTGACGCTCATAGAGAAGGCGCGGGAGAGCCAGCTCCGTACCGAGTTCCTCATCATCAGCGGATACAGCGACTTCGCTTACGCGCAGAAGGCGATCGGCCTGCGGGCCAAGGGCTATCTGCTGAAGCCCGTCAAACGGGAGGAGCTGCAGGCTGCCGTCGAGCATGTCTGGCAGGAGATCCGGAGCGGACAGGCGCTCTCGGACGATCTGGAGCAGGCTTCCCGGCTGGCCCGCGAGACCGACCGCAAGGAGCTGCGCCTGTATATGCAGGGTGCCGCCATCGATGAAGCAAGGCTGGAGCGGACCGCGCAGCAGTATCCGCTGCTGTGGGCGCAGTACCGGCTCTGCCTGCTGCGGGAGGAGCGGCCGGTTGGCCAGTCCGGCACGGGCAGCGCTATGCAGGTCGAATCGATCGCACAGCGGATCTTCGGCCGGGAAGGCTGCATCTGTCTGCAGCATAGCCCCTACTTGATCCTGGCCGTCGATGCCGCTGCCGACCCTGGCGCGCTGTCGGCGGCACTCCAGGCCGCCCAGATCGACGCCATCACGGTCATGACCGGGCCGCACCACGGCCTGAATCAGCTTCCCGCCGCCTATGTGCAGGGCCAGGAGCTGTACCGTCACAGCTATCTGTTCCCGGAGAAGCGCTGTCTCCTGCCCGCTCATATCGAACGGCTGGAGACGCAGTGGGAGCTGCCTTACGAGGAGCTCTACGGCCTGTTCCAGCAGATGGGGACCAAGCACAGCGGCGCTATCATTCAAGGACTGGCGGCGTTATTTCAGAAGCAGGTGCTGCAGCGCTATCCGATCCGCTACACCTTGCAGCTCTGCCGCGCCACCGTACAGCTGGTGGAGGAGTACGAGCGGGTGATCCGTCCCTATCTCGGGGAGGAGGAGCTGGCTATCGATGCCGTGCGCAGCCTGTTCGACTATCCGGGCATCCGCGAGTACATCCAGGCGCTGCAGCAGCTGCTGCTGCGGCTCAACCAGCTGTACTACGACTGCAAGTGCAGCTACCGCAACTCGCATGACCTGAACGAAGCGGTCCGGTTCATCCACGAGCACTACCACAAGCCGCTCGATCTGGCGATGGTGTCCAACCATGTGTCGCTGAACTACGCTTATTTCTCCAACCTGTTCAAGAAAAATGTGGGCAAAGGCTTCGCCGAGTACCTGCGCGACGTGCGGCTGGACAAAGCCCGGCGGCTGCTCGCCGAGACAGACTACAAGGTCGTCGAGGTCGCCTCCAGGGTCGGATACGAGAGCTACAAGAGCTTCACCCGGGCGTTCCGCGAAGTGATGCACATGCAGCCCACGGAGTACCGGCAGCTGATGCGGCAAAAGGCCGAGCGGGAAGAGCAGGTATATGAGGGCCGGTTCTGACCGGTCCTCTTCCACGCGGGGGCTTGAGTGCACGCGCCAGCACGCCGTCCTTTTCGTCGCGTAGCGGCACAAAGGGGCGTTGCTGCTCGCCACGGCGGCGCTTTCGTCGCTGTAGCGGCACAAAGGGTCGTTGCTGCTCATCTCCGCAGCGCTTTTGTCACTGTAGCGGCACAAAGGGGCGTTGCTGCTCATCTCCGCAGCGCTTTCGTCGCTGTAGCGGCACAAAGGGGCGTTGCTGCTCGCCACGGCGGCGCTTTCGTCACTGTAGCGGCACAAAGGGTCGTTGCTGCTCATCTCGTCGGCGCTTTCGTCGCTGTAGCGGCACAAAGGGGCGTTGCTGCTCGCCACGGCGGTGCTTTCGTCGCTGTAGCGGCACAAAGGGGCGTTGCTGCTCATCTCCGCAGCGCTTTCGTCACTGGAGCGGCACAAAGGGTCGTTGCTGCTCATCTCCGCGTCGCTTTCGTCGCTGTAGCGGCACAAAGGGTCGTTGCTGCTCATCTCCGCAGCGCTTTCTTCGCTGTAGCGGCACAAAGGGTCGTTACTGCTCATCTCGTCGGCGCTTTCGTCACTGTAGCGGCGCAAAGGGTCGTTGCTGCTCATCTCCGCAGCGCTTTCGTCGCTGTAGCGGCACAAAGGGTCGTTGCTGCTCATCTCGTCGGCGCTTTCGTCACTGTAGCGGCGCAAAGGGTCGTTGCTGCTCATCTCCGCAGCGCTTTCGTCGCTGTAGCGGCACAAAGGGTCGTTGCTGCTCATCTCCGCAGCGCTTTCGTCGCTGTAGCGGCACAAATGGTCGTTACTGCTCATCTCGTCGGCGCTTTCGTCACTGTAGCGGTACAAAGGGTCGTTACTGCTCATCTCGTCGGCGCTTTCGTCACTGTAGCGGTACAAAGGGTCGTTGCTGCTCATCTCGTCGGCTTTATGATAGCCTCCAGTGCTAAAAACTAGCTCTACTGCTCCCCATTCGCTCGGCCAAACGCCTGCACTAGAACTACGCCCCTCTTCAGCCACTAAACAAAATAACGCCTCCTCTACGCTCAAGCAGCCTGCCGACGCCTAACCCAAAAAAGTGGGCCATCACAAAAAATACTGTCTCTTTTCACGCAAATGGCCCTTCCGATAGAATGAAGTTGTGCCTGTAAGCGGTTACTTGTCCAGTTGAGTAACCCCCTTGCACGGCAACACACGATTCAAAGGAGGGCAAGCATGAAGCGACAATACTGGGTAGACCAACGAATCAACAGAAAGGTGTGGCATTTGTTTCTCGTAATCACGATGCTGACGGGCATCGGCCTGTTCCCGGCTCAGGCCGCACAGGCGGCAACCACCGTCACCGCAATGAGTTATTTCTCAGCCAATGATGGCCCCGTCATCACCAAATCCGGGGTCGGGCAGGCGAGCTACGGGTTCGTCATGCCGGTCTTCAATGGCGGCGCAGCGACTTGGAACGATGTATCGGGTGACGTAGGTGTCCGCGTCAAAGTCGGCAGCAACTGGGTCGATATCGACAGCGCCGGCGGCTACGTGTACAACCAGAACTGGGGGCATTGGAACGACAGCGGCATCTATGGCTACTGGTTCACCCTCTCCGCGACCACCGAGATTCAGCTCTACTCCAAGGCGAATACCGGAGTCACCCTTAACTACACGCTTGTCTTCCAGAATGTCAATCAGACCACCATCACCGCCATGACGCCAACCCAGGGTCCTCAACTGACTGCAGGCTATACCGGCGGCGCAGGCTTCACTTATCCGGTCTTCAACAACAACCCGACCATCCCCTACGCGGCTGTAGCGCATGATCTGAACGTGTTCGTCAAACCGGTCGCCAGCAATACCTGGATCAATATCGACAACAACGCAGCCAGCGGCTGGGTCTACGACAGCAACTTCGGCCAATTCACCGAAGGCGGCGGCGGCTACTGGTTCACCGTCACCGAATCCATCAACGTCAAGCTTGAATCCAAGACCTCCTCGGCGAATGTCATCTACACGATCACCTTCAACCAGCCCAACAGAACCAATCACACTCTGACTGCCTACGACGGCACCACCTACAGCGCAGACGCCAGCGGCGCGATCGGCATCCCGCTGCCGCGGATCGGCGGCACGCCGCCCATCGGTACCGACCTGGATAAATTCGTCTATCAGATCAATATCAATGGCCAATGGGTCGATATGAGCAACTCGGCGCAGAGCGGCTTCGTCTATGCCGGCAACGGCTACAACAACATGTCCGATGCCAATCAATGGGGCTACTGGGCTGATTACATCTACGGGCTATGGTTCCAGCCGATCCAGGAGGATATGCAGATCCGCATCGGCTATCCGGCGAACGGCCAGTCCGGCGGCAGCGTCGGCAGCAACTATGTGACGTACAGCTTCATCGGCAACCCCAACGCGCCGCGTCCGGACGTCTCGGATCAGGGCGATGTCGAGATCGGCACGCCGACCGATCCGGCCATCGCGGGCTGGAATCTCATCTGGCAGGATGAGTTCAGCGGCACCTCGCTCGATACGAGCAAATGGAACTACGAGACCGGCTATTATATCGGCAACGATCCCAACCTGTGGGGCTGGGGCAATGCGGAGATGCAGCACTATACGACCAGCACGCAGAACGTCTTCGTCGAGGACGGCAAGCTGAACATCCGGGCGCTGCATGACTATCAGTCCTTCCCGCAGGATCCCAACCGCTACGCCACCTACTCCTCCGGCAAGATCAACACCAAGGATCATCTGTCCCTGCAGTACGGCCGCGTCGATATCCGCGCCAAGCTGCCGACCGGCGACGGGCTCTGGCCGGCGCTCTGGATGCTGCCGGAGGACTCGACCTACGGCGCATGGGCCGCATCCGGCGAGATCGATATCATGGAAGCCAAGGGCAGACTGCCCGGCACGGTCAGCGGGGCGATCCACTTCGGCGGCCAATGGCCGGTAAACCGCTACATCGCTGGCGAGTATCACTTCCCGCAAGGGCAGACGTTCGCCGATGACTTCAACGTCTACACGATGATCTGGGAAGAAGACAATATGAAGTGGTATGTGAACGGCGAGTTCTACTTCAAGGTCAGCCGCGAGCAATGGTACTCTGTAGCTGCACCGAATAACCCGGATGCTCCGTTCGACCATCCGTTCTATCTGATCATGAACCTGGCGGTCGGCGGTCACTTCGACGGCGGGCGGACGCCGGACCCATCCGACATCCCGGCCACCATGCAGGTGGACTACGTGCGGGTGTACAAGGAAGGTACAGGTGGCGGCCAGAATCCCGGCACCAATGTTCCGGTAACCGGCGTCAGTGTGACCCCGGCAACCACCCAAGTGCAGGTCGGCCAGACCGTGCAGTTGAATGCCACCGTAGCCCCGGCCAATGCGACGAACAAGCAAGTCAACTGGTCTGTCGCGAACAGCAGCATCGCCTCGGTGAACACCAGCGGCACCGTGACCGGTCTTGCCGCAGGCACGACCACCGTCACGGCGACCACGGCCAGCGGCAACCACACCGCGACGTCGACGATTACCGTCGTGCCCGCTCCGCCGACCACCGTCATCATCGGCGATAGCGTGCGCGGCATCAGGAAGACTGGCGACAATCTGCTCTTCTACGTCAACGGCGCCACCTTTGCCGACCTGCATTACAAAGTCAATGGCGGCGTACAGCTGAATGTGGCGATGACATCCACGGGCGGCGGCAACTATACGTACCCGGTCAACAACCTGCAGCAGGGTGATACCGTGGAATACTTCTTCACCTACAATCCCGGCAATGGCGCACTGGATACGCCTTGGCAGACGTATGTGCATGGTGTGACGCAGGGCGTGCCGGAGTAATCCCGAGCCCAGCGGAGTCCGGAGGAAGCTGGGCGTCATAGCGGCATCCAAACCAAACACCTTCAAGCATATGCCCCGGTTCGACCGGTGACCGCTTGAAGGTGTTAGGCGTGCCGGCGAACGTGCCAGACTGCCCGTCGCAACGGACCCTTGCCCTCAGCCTTACGAGAGCACGAGCTCCACTACGGAGCAAGCCGGCAACGTGAGGGACAGGCTGCTGTCCTGCACCCCGATATCCGGCATCGTGCGGATCTCGACCTGCGGCGGCTGTCCGAACGCATTATGACTGTTCATGTCGCCGCTGATATAGCGTACGGATGCGCTCGTAAACGCTTTGCCCGCCAGCATGATCCGCGCTTCGCGGGGCTCGTCGGCCGACAGGTTGACGACAGTCGCATGAACCTTCCCGTCCTCCCGCTCGGAGGCGCTGATATGCAGTCCCGGCACGAGAGCCTCCTCAGGGCCCGTCAGATCCTGCTGGACGTAGCTCTCGACCAACGTAGCGCCCTGATGACCTTTGTACAACTCGAACACATGATACGTCGGCGTCAGCACCATCTGCTCGCCTTCGGTCAGGATGACCGCCTGCAGCACGTTGACCATCTGCGCCAGATTGGCCATCCGTACACGGTCGCTATGACGATTGAAGATGTTCAGCGACACGCCCGCGACGATCGCATCGCGCATCGTGTTCTGCTGGAACAGGAAGGCCGGGTTGGTGCCTGCCTCGGCCTCATGCCAGGTGCCCCACTCGTCGAGCATGATCGCCACGCGGCGCTCGGGGTCATACTTGTCCATGATATGCTTGTGCCGGATGATCAGCTCGTCGATGAAGAGCGCCCGCCGCAAGGTGCGGTAGTAGTTGTCCTGGTCGAAGCCGACCGCCGGCGTCTTACGCTCCCACTTGTACTCATCCGTGCTGTAATAGCCCGGCATCGTATAATAGTGAAGCGACAGGCCGTCCATCCGCTTGCCCGCCATCCGCATCAGCGTCTCGGTCCACTCGTAATCGGCGCCGTCAGCGCCGCAGGCCACCCGGAACAGCTTGCGCTCCCCGTAGTTGCGGATGTACATCTCGAATTGCTTGTACACATCGGCGTAGTACTCCGGCCGCATGTTGCCGCCGCAGCCCCAGTTCTCATTGCCGATACCGATGAACTCGATATCCCATGGCGCCTCACGGCCGTTCTGCCGTCGCCAGTCGGCCATCGGCGACTCTCCGGGGAAGGTCATGTACTCCACCCATTCGCTCGCCTCGCGCGGCGTGCCGGAGCCGACATTGGCGGCGATATACGGCGCGCAGCCGATCTGCTCGCACAGGTCGAGGAACTCGTGGGTACCGAAGGAGTTGTCCTCGACGACGCCGCCCCAGCCGGCATTGACCATCCGTTTGCGATCGGTACCGACGCCGTCCTTCCAGTTGTAATATTCGGCGAAGCAGCCGCCCGGCCAGCGCAACGTCGGCACCTGGATCTGCCGCAGCGCGGCCACGACATCGTTGCGGATGCCCCGCGTATTCGGGATCGGGCTGTCCTCGCCCACGAAGATGCCGTTATAGATGCCGTTGCCCAGATGCTCTGCAAAATGCCCATAGATGTTTTTGTTGATCTGGGTGTATGGGCGTCCGGAATTAATAACGATTATAGCCATATCTATCTCTCCTAACTCTGTAGTAGTGGATGATGCGATTGCGATTTTATAGAGGCACGCTTTCAAAATGGTAACGAATATGGACCTGCCCCGTTGACAAGTGTCGGTGCCGGGCAGGTCCATGTTGGATGGGCTTATTTGATAATGACGTACTCTAGGTTAACCAGCTTCGCATAGGCGACGATCTGGTCGGTGGTCAGGTTCAGGGAGACCACGGTGTGGTGGCCGCCGCCATTCTCGATCCAGGCTTTGACGCCGTCCTGGAAGTTCGGCTTCACCTTCCACATGACGCGGGCGACAGGCAGCTTCGGAGCCGGTACGGTCGGCTCGAACGCCGTTACTTCGTTAATCAGCAGCTTGTAATGCGTTCCGAAGTCCGCCATCGAGACGACGACGCCCTCGCCCGCCTTGCCGTCGAACACCAGACGCGCCGGATCCTCGCGGTCGCCGATGCCCAGCGGGGAGACGATAATCCGCGGCTTGCTGGCTGCCAGGGACGGATCGACCTCGAGCATGTGGGACTGCAGGATCGCTTCCTGTCCCTCCGCGAGCTCATAGGTGTAGTCCTCCATAAAGCCGGTGTTCTGGTTGTGGCTCATGATCTTGAGCAAGCGATCGAGCGCTGCCGTCTTCCAGTCGCCTTCGCCGGCGAAGCCGTAGCCCTGGGCCATCAGCCGCTGCACGGCCAGACCCGGCAGCTGCTTCATCCCGTGCAGATCCTCAAAGTTGCTCGTGAACGCCGTGTATCCGCCATTGTCGAGGAAACGCTTGATCGCAATCTCGTAGCTTGCCTGTACGCGTACGCTGGCTTCCCACGATTCTTTGCTGTTGTCGCCATATTCGAATTCGTATTGTTCTGCGTATTCCGCCATCAGGTCGTCGATCTCTGCTTCCTTGACTGCATTCACATACTGCACCAGATCGCCGATTCCAAAGTAGTCCACCGTCCAGCCGAACTGGATCTGGGCTTCGACCTTGTCGCCTTCGGTTACGCCGACGTTGCGCATGTTATCGCCGAAGCGGGCGACTTTGATGTTGAAGCTTTCATTGTAAGCGACCGCGACGTCCATCCAGTCGGCGATCTGCCGCTGCACGTTCTCGCGCTCCCAGTAGCCGACGACGATTTTGTTCTGCTTCTTCAGACGGGCATTGATGAAGCCGTACTCACGATCCCCATGAGCGGCCTGGTTCAGGTTCATGAAGTCCATATCGATGGTGCTCCAAGGGATGCTCTCGTTGAACTGCGTCGCCAGATGAAGCAACGGCTTCTGCAGCAGCTTGGTGCCGCGGATCCACATCTTTGCAGGGGAGAATGTATGCATCCAGGTGATGACGCCGGCTACTTCGTCGCGGTAGTTGACTTCCTTCATGATGCTGGTAATCTTGTCTGCGCTGACAGCCAGATCCTGCAGCACGAGCGGATAAGGCAGTACACCGCTATTATTCAGGCTATCAACGATTTTCTGGGCGTTGGCTTTGACCTCACCCAGCGCTTCTTCTCCGTACAGATGCTGCGAGCCGACGACGAACCAGAAGTTTTTTGCTGCTGTTGCTGACATCTTTGATCAACCTCATTTCGATGGAATTTAGTTCAGCTTGTTCTCAATCAAATGATCAACGGCCGCCTGCTCGATGGCCAGTCCTTTGCGGTAGCGTTCGATAAACGCTTCGAAGCCTTGCACGTCCCGGGGATCCGGCGCCACTTCCACGCTCTCGACATCGCCGAACACCTGGTTCTCCAGGAAGTCCTCCAGCCGCTCCTCTTGGCCCTTGTTCGCCATAAAGGAAGCCAGCAGCGCCATGCCCCACGCCCCGCCTTCGCCTGCCGTCGGCATGACCGACACCGGGACATTCATCGACGCAGCGACGATCCGTTGGCCGACCACCGGGGTCTTGAACAGACCGCCGTGCGCCAGGATGCTGTCAATGACGACCCGCTCCTGCTCGGTCAGGATGTCCATGCCGATCTTGAGCGCCCCGAACGCCGAGAACAGATGCGTGCGCATGAAGTTGGCCAGGTTGAAGCTGCTCTCCGGGGAGCGGACGAACAGCGGCCGTCCCTGATCAATGCCGGTAATATTCTCGCCCGAGTAGTACCCGTAGCTGAGCAAGCCGCCGCCGTCCGGGTCCGCTTCGAGCGCCTTGTTGAACAGGACGCTGAACAGCTTGGCGCTATCCGCTTCGATGCCCATGGCTTCGGCGAATTCGCGGAACAACCCGACCCAGGCATTGATATCGCTGGAGCAGTTGTTGGCATGCGCCATCGCTACCGGACTGCCGTCCGGCGTCGTCACCATATCGATCTCCGGGTAGACGCGGGAGAGTTCCTTGTCCAGGACAATCATCGCAAAGACGGACGTGCCGACCGAGATATTGCCGGTACGCTTCTTCACGCTGTTCGTCGCGACCATGCCTGTACCGGCATCGCCCTCCGGAGGGCAGAGCGGAATCCCCGGCTGCAGATCGCCTGACGGATCCAGCAGGCGGGCGCCCGCCTCGGTCAATGTCCCTGCTCGCTCGCCCGCCACATAGATCTTGGGCAGCACGGAAGCGAGCTTCCAGGAGTAACCCTTGTCCGCGATCAGCTCGTCGAATTGCCGGACCATCGCCGGGTGGTAACCACGCGTGGCCTCATCGATCGGGAACATGCCCGAGGCTTCGCCGATGCCGATGGCCCGCTCGCCGGTCAGCTCACGGTGGATATAGCCGGCCAGCGTCGTGATCGAATCGATCCGGGGCACATGCTCCTCTCCACCGAGGATCGCCTGATACAGGTGGGCGATGCTCCAACGCTCCGGGATGTTGAACTGGAACAGCTCCGTCAGCTCCTTGGCGGCGGCACCGGTTGTCGCATTGCGCCACGTCCGGAACGGCACCAGCAGCTCACC
The DNA here is from genome assembly GCF_047238105.1 of Paenibacillus jepli. NCBI lineage: Bacteria > Bacillati > Bacillota > Bacilli > Caryophanales > Paenibacillaceae > Paenibacillus > Paenibacillus jepli. The sequence goes on along the minus strand of NZ_JBDFMD010000001.1, from coordinate 3,534,420 downwards.
TGCGCTGTCGAAGGCCATGTATCCGTGCATCATGCCCGAGAATCCGATCGCTCCCACGTTCTGCAGCGTCATGCCGTACGTCCGTTCGACCTCCTGCTTCAGCTCGCGGTAGGCTGTCTGCATGCCCGTGATGATGTCCGCTTGCTCGTACATCCAGTAGCCGTCCTTCAGCCGGTTCTCCCAGTCATAGCTGCCGGAGGCGATCGTCGCGAACCGCCGGTCGATCAGCACCGCCTTGATGCGGGTAGAGCCAAACTCGATGCCGAGCGACGTAGCGCCCGAAGCGATCGCTTCCTTCCATTGCTCATGATTCATGATGACGTCCATCCCTTTCTTGTTAAAGTAGATGATAAGTATTTTAAGTATATTATAGGTGAATCAGGCTGTTGAAAAAGCCGATGGGTGCGGAATCGATTCTGGTCAACGCTTTCTGGAAGAAAGCGACTTCGGTAGCATAAGCTGCGTAGCGTTCGCCTGAAAGCTTTTCGCAGAAAAGCTAGCTTCGGAAGCATACGCTGTCCCAGATTTCCCCCTTTAAAGGGGTCAAAAATCAAGAAATCTGGGAACAACAGCGATCGGAAGAACGATTCGTTACCTTGAGGCTTTATTTGTCAACAGTCTGAAGAATGCGCTTCCTTTAAGTGTCAGCCTAAGTATATTTTTTGTACGTACATTTGTCAATGATGTATACTAGTTATACCTACAAGTGAAAGAAGTGGATGATGTGAAGCCCAAGTATCAAGTCATCATCGATGATATAAAAAGCCGGATCCTCTCGGGAACGTACGCCATCGGCCAGCAGATCCCGACCGAATACGCCCTGCAGGAGAGCTACAACGTCAGCCGGCAGACCGTGCGCAAAGCGATCCTGGAGCTGTCGAACGAAGGATTCCTGCGCAGCGAGAAGGGATCGGGGACCTACGTCAGCAAACAATACCGCACCCGGTCCAGCGCAAGTAGCGCCAACAGGACAATCGGCGTCATCACAACCTACATCTCGGATTACATCTTTCCCTCCATCATCCGCGGCATCGAAAGCCGGCTGAACGAAGACAACTATTCCCTGCTACTGGCCAGCACGAACAATGATGTCGCCCAAGAGAAAAAAGCGCTGGAGATGATGATGTCCTACGGTGTGGATGGACTCATCGTGGAGCCCACTAAAAGCAATTTGTACAATCCGAATATTGCTTACTACTTATCGTTTAAAGAGCAGGACATACCCTTCACCATGATCAATGCTTTCTATGAAGAGCTGGAGGTGCCGTTCTTCTGTCTAGATGATGTGCGGTCGAGCTATCTGGCGACGCGGGAGCTGACCGCCAAAGGGCATACGCAGATCGGTCTGATCGCCAAAATGGATGACTTGCAGGGCAAGTATCGCATGAAGGGATATATCAAGGCGTTGGGCGAAGCCAAGATCGGTTTCCACCCGGAGCAGGTGCTGTCATTTGATACAGCCTCGAAGCCTGCGTTGGCGGCCAATCTGGACACCTTTCTGCGAGAAAACCGGGACGTATTGACAGCTATCGTGTGTTACAACGACGAGGTGGGGCTGGAGGTCGTGCATGCCTGCCGCAGGCTGGAGATCTCCATCCCGGACGAGCTGTCCATCATCGGTCAGGACAACTCCTATCTCGCCAAGACGGCTCCCATCCAGCTCACCACGCTGACGCATCCGCAGGAACAGATGGGCCGCGATGCCGCAGACTGGGTGATTAAAACCTTGCAAGGCAAGAAGGATCTGCCGGCGGCCAACTACTACCAGCCTGTCCTCGTTGAAGGTGAGACGGTGAAGGAGATGGTCATTGAGTAGACCTGGTTTGCCGATAAATATAGGTAAGCTTGGTTACACATTTTACAATACAAAAGTAGGAGCATAAGCATGAAGAAGATTACGCTGGGTCTTATGTTAGGCAGCCTGCTGGCGCTGGGCGGCGCGTCCGCGGCGGCTGCGCTGCTGGAGCAATCGTTCGAGTCGGGGACGTCCGGACAGCCCTACCATCTGGAGGACTGGGCGGAGGCCGATTGGGTCACCCCGTGGGTGCTGGGGGACGAGCGCAGCCGGATCGACGACGGGATCAGCCGCAGCGGTGACAAGTCGCTAAAGATTTACTACCCCATAGGCCAGTACAGTCCTGCCGAATCGGGGTATCTGGCTCCTTTCCAGCTGACGCCGGCCGATGAATATTATGTCTCGTTTTGGGCGCGGTTCAGCGAGGATTTCAGTTGGGGCACCAGGCGGTCAGAAGGCAAGCTGGGGATCGGGCTTGCGGGCGGCGCCGCCTGCTCCGGCGGTCAGACCTGCACGGGCGACAACGGGTTCAGCTCTCGCCTCCTCTGGCGGGAAGCCGGGCAGGCCGCCGTCTATTATTACTCCATGGACAATCCTGGCCAATACGGCGATGTGGTGTACCTTGCGGATTCCAGCGGGGAGCCGGTCCACTATCCCCGAGGCGAGTGGTTCCACGTCATCCAGCGTCTCAAGGTTAACACCGTGACGAACGGCCAGGCTCAGCCTGACGGCGAGATCGAGGTCTGGTACAACGGCCAGGCAGCGGCCAAAGTGACGGGCCTGCGCTTCGTGAACAACGCCGACAAGGTGGATACAGCGTACTTTGCCACGTTCTATGGAGGCGGTACACGGGAGTACGCGCCGGAGCGCGACTCTTACATCTGGTACGATGATGTGAAGGTATCCCAGCTGCGCTCCGACATGTGCGAGCTGGAGTTGGAGCAAGGCGTCTGCGACGAGCGCACCCGACTGCAGCGGCTGTACGCGGCGATCCCGCCGCACTGGGCGAAGCCAGATCTGCAGCGGGCGATCGAGCGGCAGATCTGGGACGGCCCGGCAGCCGGCCGGTCCTTCGACCCCGACGCGCCGATCAGCAGGGCCACCCTGGTGCAGCTGCTGGTGCGCGCGCTGGACATCGCGCCGTCCCCAGGCGCCGTGCCGTTCGGCGATGTGCGCGGTCTTAGCCCCGCTCAGCAGCAAGCCATCGCGGCAGTGGCGGCTGCCGGCATCGCGGGCGGGTTCGAGGACGGCAGCTTTCGTCCGTAAGGCCCCGTCACGCGCGCCCAATTGGCCGCCATGCTGGCCCGGGCCCTGCAGCTGCCGGATGGTGGCGCGCCGCGAACGCAGCGCTTCGCCGACGACAGGGCGCTGCCGGCCTGGGCGAGAGACAGCGTGTACGCCTTGCACGACCTGGGCATCCTGCAGGGACGCAGCGGCCAGGTATTCGATCCGGCGGCACCGGTCACCTTCGCGGAAGCCGGTGTTGTACTGCTGCGGGCTGTCGATCTGGCCGGGCCTCAGTAAGCCCGGACTGCAGCGGGTGGCTTGAACCGTGATGCGGGAGGGCCGCGCTGCAAGGGAAGAAAATGCGCTACTGCGGACCGGACGCCCAGTGGCGGCGCTGTAAGGGAAGAAAAGTGCGCTACTGCGGACCGGACGCCCAGTGGCGGCGCTGCAAGGGAAGAAAAGTGCGCTACTGCGGACCGGACGCCCAGTGGCGGCGCTGCAAGGGAAGAAAAGTGCGCTACTGCGGACCGGACGCCCAGTGGCGGCGCTGTAAGGGAAGAAAAGTGCGCTGCAGCGGACCGGACGCCCAGTGGCGGCGCTGTAAGGGAAGAAAAGTGCGCTACTGCGGACCGGATACCCCGTGGCGGCGCTGCAAGGGAAGAAAAGTGCGCTACTGCGGACCGGACGCCCCGTGGCGGCGCTGTAAGGGAAGAAAAGTGCGCTGCAGCGGACCGGATACCCCGTGGCGGCGCTGTAAGGGAAGAAAAGTGCGCTGCAGCGGACCGGACGCCCAGTGGCGGCGCTGTAAGGGAAGAAAAGTGCGCTGCAGCGGACCGGATACCCCGTGGCGGCGCTGTAAGGGAAGAAAAGTGCGCTGCAGCGGACCGGATACCCCGTGGCGGCGCTGCAAGGGAAGAAAAGTGCGCTACTGCGGACCGGATACCCCGTGGCGGCGCTGCAAGGGAAGAAAAGTGCGCTACTGCGGACCGGACGCCCAGTGGCGGCGCTGTAAGGGAAGAAAAGTGCGCTGCAGCGGACCGGATACCCGGCAGTCGTTTAAAGCAAGGTGAAACGGCTGTCGCCGTCTTTGGCGGTGCAGCGCGTTTCATTCCATAGAATTCTAAGCTGAGTATGAATGTGAAACTTATACTTTCTTACGAATTGAACAAAACCTGCTAACGCAGATTGGCTAGGAGTGCGGACACAATGCCGCTATCGGGACAACCTCCGACACCTGATCGGATCAACCATTCGGACGGATTCGAGTAACTTTTTACCCCTTGTTGGACGAACTTCCGCCATTCGATCGGATTCAAGTAACTTTTTACCCCTCGTTGGGCGAACTCTCGCCATTCGGTCGAGTTCAAGTAACTTTTTACCCCTGGTTAGGCGGATTTCCGCCATTTGGTCGGATTCGAGTAACTTTTTACCCCTGGTTATGGAGCGCGGCATCCAACCCATCCGGGAGCACAACTTATCTACAAGAGACGAAAGTCATAGTTCCCTAATCCCCTAATCAATGAAAAAAAGAATGTTCTCCCGCAATCTGGGGCGAACATTCTTTTTGCTACAAGCACTATCCGGCCAGCGCATCATACCACTCACTAATGGAGAGAACCTCCACTTGATTCCGGTACGACGCCAGCGTGTCCAGGAAGGCCTGGAACTTGCCGGTCTCAAGCGTTATCGAGGATATGGGCTATAGCTCGCTGGCTTGAACGAGACATTAACCCCTCACTCTTTGCGTCACACGCATACCTCGTTGCTGGCTGAGGCTTGAGTCGGCATTCATGAGATTATGGAAAGACTAGACATAAAGAGGACACGATTACAACGCAAGTATACCTCCACGTAACAAAAACAATGAAGAAAGAAGCCGTACAAAAGTTCGGTGAACTCATGAGAAGTCTCTATAGCAACTGGAACCTAAAGTGAGAATGGCAATTGTGAGTTCATTCAAAATTCGTTATACTTATTCTAAGGAAGGTGATGAACATGAATTTTGTTAGAAAAGTAACAAACAGCGATGCTCTTAAGCATATCGTCGATCTTCCAGAAAGCCTTCGTAATACAGACGTTGAATTAATTATACTCCCCCTTGGAGATTCAAGTACGCATAAATCCCAAACACCTGGTATGCCTACAGCGAAAGGTTCATTAAAACAATTTGCCAATCCAGATCTTATCCAGTTTGAACAAGAGGCATGGGAGAAAGGTGTGCAGGAAAAGCATGAACATCGTTGATGGACATACTGTTTTTACTTTTGACAAAAAACTGAATCAGATGCTAAGTGAACTACGCAACACTTAATAAAACAGGCTTCTCACAACATACGTGAGAAGCCTGTTTTATTCACAATGTGGGCAACCCGGGTTTCTCCGAAGAGAAACCCTTGCCCTATCGTACGACACGAATTTGATGATATTATCGTAAGTTGGAAGTTTCCTCCTGGCTCGGGTAGTGTGCCGGGGTGTTGGCTTTGTTCCCCAGCCGGAACGGATGCCCGCAATAGCCGAGCTTGCCGGTCAGCCGAGCGGTCGGGCGGGACTCCTCATCGTTGAAGTGGCCAAAGATGCCCCTCAGACGTGGTCGTCCCGACCGCCGTCATGCCGCCGGCCGCCGCGCGGTGGGAGTTGCGCGCGGAAAGCAACGTGTAGTGCGCTTGACGACCTCTCACGTCGGTTGATGGACCACAGGGGTACTACAAAAGTTAGTCCTGCCCCTGCGCCCTCAAACCCGGTATGCTAGCAATAGTTATCACGATCCGGGAAGGAGAGGAACTGTACATGAATAATGCAGCCATCGATCTGTTCGTCCGCAAGGTGACCGCCATCTACGCCGCTACCATGATCAGCTCTGTCGCGCTGGCGATTGCGCTGTCTGGCAGTTCACTCTATTTCAGTCATACGATCGTACTCGACATCTTGTCCTATACGTTCCTTACGAGCCTGTATATTGGTGCCTTCTGCGTGCTCTACGGCACACCGATCTCGCTTCTGATCGACTCAATAGCTTACCGACTGGAGCGGGAGATGCAGCGACGAATAGCCGGCATCCGGGATGATCTGCTTCAGGATGGACTAACCGAGCAGGCTGCTCAGCTGCCTGGTCAGCCCAACCCTCGGGAGCGTCTGACTCGGGACACCCTCTATGTAGCGATTCATGGTTTATTCGGAATCTTTCCGGGACTCGTCTTCAAGTTCCCGGCGTTCGTCCTCTGCGGTGTGTTCGCCGCCTCCCTCTACGCGCTCGCGGATCGCTGGACGCAGCGGCGGCTCGCGCGGGGGCAGGGCATCAAGCGGATCTGGCTGCTGCCGGTACTGGTATGTACTGCTACTTTGGTCTACCTGGACGCCACCACGCCCGAGCCCCCGCCGCTGCCGCCGTTCACGAAAGCAGCAGCCGTCGCGTTCGCTACAGCCGGGGAAGGAACCGAAATTGACCGTTTTCCGAAGCAAGAGGGCGTATGGCGGGGAGAGATCGACGGTTACTCGGTGGTCAGGCGAACGCGGGCCGAGGAATCTCCAGGAAAACATTTAAATAAAGTCTATCTTGTCACCTTCTCGGAGTCATGGCAGAAGGGTTCCGAGCGCGGCAGTTATACCTTGACTTATCTGGTCCAGCGCGGCTCCCTAACCTTTCATCGTCAGGAAGGGGATACGCCGCCTTATCTATTGGTATCCGCCCAAGGCTGACGCGTCGACCGGATCGTCTCGCCCGTGCGGATGGCCTCGGCGATCAACAGACCGATATAGGTATCCTGAGAGGCGTCTAGCAACCCGTAAAATGCAGGACCGCCAGCGGCATACGCAGCCATTTTGCTCAGGCAGGTCGCGATGGCCAGCTCATCGTCGTACAGCCTTGCCGGGGCAAATGGGTTTTCGTACACCCAGCTCTCCCCCGCCAGGATGCCTTTGAGGAAGTAGCCTTCGGCATTTTCGTACTCGCCTTTATTGACGCGTCTGAGGTCGAGCTGCAGCTCGGTGCAGGCAGGAGTCTGCAGGCGAATCCGGTCGTCCCAGATCTCCCCGCGCTGCCCCCGGATCGAGATGTGATTGGACCGGGTCCACGAGCGGTGCTGGTTCGCTGTGAAGTCATAGATGCCCAGCTTGCCGCCAAAATCGAGCCACGCCAGATCGCGGGTGGCGGGGACCAAGACATCCTCCGTGGGCGGGCCGCTCCGGCCCGGTCCGGCCACCCACTCGGAGGTGTAGCGCATGCCCCGGATCTCAACATCCTCGAACCCGATGCCCAGCATGGCGCGCATCAGGCTGACGGCATGATAGAGATGGGAGATCGACACGGTCACCTGGTCGACGCTGCCCAGCTGACCGGTGGCGATCATCGCCTGGCGGGCGATCTGTGCCGGGTAATACGGGTACTGCTCGGCAACCTGGATCCGCGCTCCCCGGCTTGTCAGGCGTTCATGAACCTGCAGCAGCGCATCCAGGTCGGCCGCCGGCGGAGTTTCGGTAAGCACGGGGATATCCCGGTCAGCCAACGCTTCCATATAAGATAAAGAAGCCGCCGCCGGCACCGACAGGACGACGAAGTCCGGATCTTCACTGGCCAGCAGCTGCTCCAGCGTACGATACGTGCACACACCCCATTTTCCCTCCATCGCCCTGCCCTTGGTCTCGTCACGAACTACCATCCCGCCGATCCGAAATTGGTCCGGGAGTGCCCTCGCGATCCGCAAAAAATACTGCGCCCTGAAGCCCCCGCCCCCCACAATACTGAACACCGCTGGTTTACTCATGTACGCATCCCCTCTCTTCTGATAGAACCATCCGCCGGCCCGCCTGCGTCAACAACCTTCTGGATCGGCATCCCTAGGACGATTGTCCGGACAGATGGTCCGGTGCCTCTGCAGCTCCGGCGGAACGAAACTGCCCCCGGCTCCCTCTCGCAACTTCCTCCAACACCACCCGGACTCCCTCGACGATCCGGTCTGGCGACGTCTGCGAAATGCTGATTCTCAGAAATTTCTCCCGTTCGCGATAACCCGTCAGATAGGAGGTCTGTCCGGCTACGACGCGGACGCCGCGCGCCGACAACCGCTTGATCAGCTGGTCCATATTGACGGACTGCTGTACCTTGAACTGGATGAAAATGCCCGAGCTCACCTCAGACGTCTCTACAAGCCCGGCTGTATTGTACCGCTCGACCGCTTCGTTCAACGCTTGCATGCGTGAGGCGTACAACTGGCAAATCTTGTGCTTGTGCCGCTCGTACATGCCGTTCTTGATATACACCTCCAGCGCGGCCTGGGACAACAAGGAGGTGTCGGGGTACCCCTGGTGAGCGCGAAAGGCAGGGAGCAAGTGCTCCGGCAGTACAGCCACCCCCAGTCTCAGGCCGGGAAAGATGATCTTGGAGAAGCTCTTGACGTAGATGACGTGCGCACTCAGGTCATGGGCATAGATCGGGTCGAACTGCCGGTCGTTGCCGAGATCACCCATATAGTCGTCCTCTACAATATATACGTCGTACTTATCCGCCAGCCTGACGATCCTCTTCCGAGTCTCTGCGTTATACGAAGTGCCAAGCGGATTATGATACCTCGGCATCGTGTAGAAGTATTTGAACTCGCCGCTTCGGAAGCACCTCTCCAGCTCCTTCAGATCGATCCCCACCGCTGTACGCGCGATACCGGATACCGGGATGCCTGCCCTCTCCAGGAAACGCAGGTACAGACCGTAGCTCGGCTGCTCGACCAGCACCGCCCCTTTGCCGTTCGGGAACGGCATGCGCGCCAGGATCTCCAGCGACTTCTGCGCCCCGCTGGTGACGACGATCTGCCCGGCCTTGGCAAATACCTGGTCCCCGGCGAGATGGGAGACGAGCGTATGCCGCAAAGATGCCAGTCCCATCAGATCTCCATACGTAAACAAGTCGTGCTTGTAAATATCGATGGCCTTGTTCAGACAATGCTGGAAGTCCATATAGGGAAACGCATCGCGATCCGGCAGCACGGTAGCAAAATCAATCACGCTCTCTTCCCTGTCGTCCCGTCCGTCTCCCAGTCTGTCGACCACGTAAAAGCCGCTTTGCGGCATCGAGTAGAGGACATGACGCCTCTCCAGCTCGCCATAGGCCCGTACGACGGTGCCGGCACTACATCCGAACGACGCGGCGGCATCGCGGACAGAGGGCAGCTTTTGGCCGGGGATGAGCCGCCCGTCCCGGATCCTTTGTTCAATATCGACCATGATCACATCATACTTCTTCATGACGCCTCCTGTTCACCTGGGTGTCCCACTGCGCATCTTTTCCGTTTAGTATACACCCTCCCGGCAACTGTATCGATACAATTCGGAGAATCCGTCCTTGTTCACCTCCCTGTTTCGTTTTATCTTAGACATACCGGTTGAGACGTTCGCGAACCCTCTCCAGATCTTATGTTAAGGAATGATGCATATCTTGAGCCCATCCGGACTGAAACTTGCCTATGGATTCGCCGTACTTAACGCCGTCATCATCGGGTTCTCCTTTTTGTTCGCCAAGACGGCGCTTGCTTTCGCAAGCCCGCTTGATACCCTGACCTTCCGCTTTGCAGCTTCGTTCCTGGCGATCTCTGTCCCGGCCGCTCTCGGCTGGCTCAAACTATCGTACCGCGGCAAGCCCTTGCTAAAGGCGCTACTGCTCGCGATGATGTACCCGCTGGGGTTCTTTACGCTTCAAGCGTATGGTCTGCAGCACGCCAGCTCGGCGGAAGGCGGCATCCTGTATGCCTTCACTCCCGTCGTGACGATGATTCTTGCCTCCGTATTTCTCAAGGAGACAACCACGATCCTGCAGAAGCTGTCGATCGCGCTGTCGGTCTTCGGGGTGGTATTCATCTTCTGGATGAAGGGTGGGGGGATGGACTGGTCCAATCTGACGGGGATCTCCCTGCTGCTGCTGACCTGTGTCGCTTTTGCCGGCTATAGTGTGCTGGCCCGTTCCTTGACCAAGCACTTTAGCCCCGCGGAGCTCACTTTTTTGATGTTGGGGATCGGGTTTGCCGTCTTCCTCGTTATCTCTCTTGCCAGCCATGCGATTAAGGGGACGCTGCCGCAGCTGGCCGAGCCGCTCGCCAGCTGGACGTTTATCGTCTCCATCCTGTTCCTGGGGGTCATCTCGTCACTCGTTACCGCGCTCACCGCCACCTATATATTATCCAAGATGGAAGCCTCGCGCATGAGCGTGTTCGCCAACCTCTCGACGATCGTCTCCATAGCGGCGGGAGCTCTGTTCCTCGGGGAAGAGATCACGTTCTATCAGATCCTCGGCTCAGTGCTGATCATCGCCGGGGTCATCGGAGCCAATCGGTTCAGCCGAGTGCGACCCGTGCAGCCGGCGGCCACAACCAGGGTGTATGGGGATGCAAGCAGTTAATACTAAATTCAGGAGTGATCTTACCATGTCAAACAAGACAGACGCTGTGTCACTGGATATTCACACGGTCATCCGAAATCGTCATTCCGTGAAGCATTATGACCCGACGCATCATCTGAGCCAACAGGAAATCCTGAGTCTTCTGGAGATGGCCAGCCTGGCGCCGTCGGCATGGAACCTGCAGCACTGGAAATTCCTCGCGATAACGGAGCTAGAGGCCAAAGAGAAGCTGCTGCCGATCGCTTACGGCCAAAGGCAGGTCGTCGAAGCGTCCGCCGTCATCGCGATCCTCGGGGATCTCCAGGCGAATCTCAATGCCGAAACCGTCTATGGTCCTCTCGTACAGGCCGGAATGATGGCGGAGGACATCAAGTCAAGTCTGGTCGGTCAGATCGAATTCGCCTATGCGAATGAACCGTCCGTCCCACGGGACGAGGCGATCCGCAATGCTTCGCTGGCCGCGATGCAGCTCATGCTCGCTGCAAAGGCGACGGGGCTTGATTCCTGCCCGATGGGCGGCTTCGACGCCGCCCAATTCGTCGAAGCGTTCGGCGTGCCTCCCCGTTATATTCCGGTCATGCTGGTCGCGATCGGCAAGGCCGCTCTGCCAGCCCGGCCCTCCGCCCGTTATCCGGTTCACGAGACGGTCATCTGGAACACCTTCTAGAGCGGACCTGGAGCGGGTCTGGCTATCCTTAGCCGCTGTCCAGAAGTCCCTACGCCAAGAGCCCCATGGATCAGATCCGTGGGGCTCTTGGGCTGGATGGACGACCGCAGCTGCCGTGACACAGCGTGGCGTTCCGCTCCGGTACATCCCCGCTTGCCGGGAGGCTTATGCGCGGAGCATATGGTAGACCTGCTCGACATCCTTGTCGCCTCTGCCCGACAGGTTGACGATGAGGAGCTGATCCGCTCCCATCGTCTCTGACAGTTTCTTGGCATGGGCTACCGCATGGGCGCTCTCCAGCGCCGGGATGATCCCCTCCATGCGGGACAATTCCTGGAACGCCTCCAGCACCTCTTCGTTGGTCACCGTCGCATACTCGGCTCTGCCGGTCACCTTCAGGTGGCTATGCTCCGGTCCGATGCCCGGGTAGTCCAGACCGGCGGCGATGGAGTAGGTCTTGCGCGGCTCGCCCTCTTCGTCCAAGAGCACCAGACATTTGAAGCCATGGATCGTCCCCGGCACGCCTTCGGTCAGGGTAGGCGCCTGGTCAGGCTCGACTCCGATCAGCCGCACGCTTGGTTCGTCGATGAAATGAGCGAATGCGCCGATCGCATTGCTGCCGCCGCCTGCGCAGGCAACCACAGCGTCCGGCAGACGGCCTTCCTTCTCCAGGATCTGGCGCTTCGACTCCTCGCTGATAACAGCCTGGAAGTGCTTGACCATCGTCGGGAACGGATGCGGACCAACGGCCGAACCGAGCAGGTAGAAGGTGTTCTTGTAGTTGCGGACCAGATCGCCCAGCGCCTCATCAACGGCGTCCTTCAGACGGCCTTGACCCTTGTCTACCGGCACGACCGTCGCGCCCAGCAGCTCCATCCGGAACACGTTGAGCGCCTGGCGGCGCGTATCTTCGGCCCCCATGTAGATGACGCACTCCATGTTGAACATGGCACATGCCGTAGCTGTCGCTACACCATGCTGCCCAGCGCCCGTCTCGGCGATGATCCGCTTCGCGCCCATCCGCTTGGCCAGCAGGATCTGACCGATCGCGTTGTTGATCTTGTGCGCGCCGGTGTGGTTAAGATCCTCCCGCTTCAGGTAGATCTTCGGTCCGCCCCAGGCCGTCGTCAGCCGCTCTGCATAGGTCAGCGGGCTCTGGCGCCCTACATAGTCCCGCAGGTAATAGGCGAGCTCTTCCTGGAACACCGGGTCATCCTTGAACGTGTTGAACTGCGCGGTCAGGTAATCCAGCACCTCCTGCAGCTCCGGCGGTACGAAGCTGCCTCCGAATTCCCCGAAGTAGCCTTCCGTGGATGCTCTGTTCACTCATATATAAGCGCCTCCATTAGTGTATGATGAGATTCAATGGTATTATTCTAGCACGAGCTGAGGCTTGCGGCGAACGATATTTGAACGGCCATGCTCAAGGAAAAATTTAAATATTCCTTTACAGGAATATTCTTTTTGGGGTATATTTAAACCAGAAACCCAATAACCTGAAAACGGAGGAATGGAAATGACATTGAAACCAGAAGGCAAAGAGCTTGTAATCACCCGTGTTCTTCATGCGCCGCGCGAGCTTGTGTTCCAAACCTGGTCGGAGATTGAACATCTGGAGCAGTGGTGGGGACCGAAAGGATTTGAATTAAGCCACACCCGGTTGGATTTCCGTCCCGGCGGCTTTTTTCACTATAAGATGCAATCGGCTGACGGCAGTCATATGTGGGGTAAGTTCGTGTATCACGAAATTGAAGCTCCTGAAAAGATTGTCTGGGTCAACAGTTTCTCGGACGAGGCCGGCAACATTGTCCGAGCTCCGTTCAGTGATTTAATTCCGCTTGAGATCCAAAATACACTCACCTTTAGCGAGGAGAACGGTGTCACCAACATAACCTTGCACAGTGTGCCGGTCCATGCATCTGACGAAGAGACAAGGTTTTTTGAGGGTATGTTCGATTCCATGCAGGATGGCTTCAAGGGCACCTTTGATCAGTTGGAAGCCTATGTAGGCACCCTCGCCTAGCGGTGTCCCCGCCAGAAGACTTCAACTCCTTCCAAGGCCATCCTGTCAGGGGTGGCCTTGCTTCCGGTTCGGCTTCGTTATTTATCCATCCTCACAGGGTATATTCCGGCAGCATCTCCAACGAGATGGACGCCCAGCCGGCGCCGCTGTTGATCGCTTCTTCCATCGCCTTGGGCGGCGCCTGGAGCTCAAGCTCGTCATAGATGATCTCTTCGCGCCGGCCGAAATTATGACCGAATACATACAATCTGCCCATGGTCGGGAGACACCAGCGATTCTACGATCGTCTACGATAATGCGCTGTGGACCTCGCTGCCTGCCGTACTGAACGACAACGTGTTCCAGCTCGACCCCGCCTCCGATACGTACAACGACCCGTATCTCTGGAAGGCCAGTCTCCGAAAGTCTTTTGACAGCCAAGTAGTCGTGTATGATGATTAACCGGCTGGCCCCTGCCAGTATGGCGGGGGCCAGCCGGTTCTCTCTATTCCGAGTGGCTTAGTCCCTTGCTTGCTAAGCCTGCGTTACCTTCATCAGTCCCTGAAGAACGACTTCAAGTCCCCAGCGCAGCCGCTCCCTGGATGGGATATCCCCTGAGAACATTTCCTTCTGCAGACTGGCGATATGCGGGAAGGAGCCGGGATCTGCGGACGTGTAGGCGTCTCTGATGAGCGGCATAGGCATGGAGCCGCGGGCTTCTGATGCTGTTTTCTCGAAGAGGAAGGACGACACGTAGAACATAAACATGTCTACCCCCCATGCCGCCGACCGGGAGACAATGCCTGCCTCATGCAATGCCGCTAACAGGTATTCGGTCAGCCTTAGCGAATTCTCCCCGGCGGGAATCGTAATCAATGCCAATTCGGCGAGTCCCGGATGCTCTTGCAGTAAGGTGGCATAGGCCTCCAACGCGCCGAACAGCCGAGTTTTCCAGGAGGCTTCTTCAAGCGGAGGCAGCTGGAGCTGCCCGAGCGCGTAGTCCATGACATACGCATTTAATTCCTGGGCATTCTTGACATAGACATATAACGAAGAGGGTCCTGTGTCCAGCGCTTGGGCGATCTTGCGCATGGTCATGCCAGACAGGCCCTCATTCTTAATCAGGGCGTAGGCGGTTTTTACGATCTCTTCATGGCTTAATGGCGCTTTGGCGGGCCGGGTTCTGCGGCTTACAACGGGGCGTTTGCCATTGGTCATCCTCTCTCACTTCCTCCAACTTAAGATTCACGCTCTGCCTCCTCCAGATAGTTGTCCATAAGACCAGCCAGCTTCGCAGCCGCATCAGCAGAGAAGCACAGTTTCAAATTAGCGTAGGATTCCTCCGCACTCTGGGATGAATAGCGGTACATCTCGCGCTCGTATGCCTTAACGGCAGGACCAAACTCTTCGTGCTGCGCGATGGACATGGCGAGCGTCAGCGCATCAAGCATAGCCAGATTGACACCGATCCCTGCAAAAGGCGACATCACATGGGCGGCATCGCCGATCAAGGTAATCCCTGGATTGTGCGTCCATTGAAAGCCTAGCGGCAGCATGTAGATTCGTCTTGGCACAATTGCACCGTCCGCGTAACGAATATAATTTTTGAGCTCATCGTCCCAATCCTCGAACAGCTCGAGCAGATGACGCTTCACTTCCTCCGGTTGCTCGAAACGAATGCCGCAGGTATCCAGCCATTCACGGCCGACGGCAAAGCTGGCATATACTTTGATCCGCCCATCTCCGTTACATTGTCCCAGAATGCCCTTATGATCGTCCAGAGCAAACATTTTCCCCCGTTTGTTGCTCTGCCAGATCCGGATATTGCTCTGCGGCATTCATCACATTGAGCTCAATCATAGACAGACCCGAATATTCGGGCTCAATATCCGAGAGCAGCGGGCGAACACGAGAGAAGGCTCCATCAGCGCCTACCAGAAGATCTGCTGCATCAACCTCGCCGTTCTCAAAATGCAGCTCCGTCCTCCCTGTACCCAAAGGAACCGCATGGAGCAGCTTGTAACCGTATCGTATAACGTCTTTATCGAGCCCGCCGCGCAGCAGGTCGCATAGTTCCCCGCGGTCAATCTCCGGTCTGACGCCCGTCACTTCCGGGTCCGCTTCTTCATCCCAATGCACATGTTTGTGTTTGTCCAAGATGCGGAAATCTTCTCCTTCATACCGGGCCAAAGCTTGAAAAGCCTCATACAGCCCCGCTTCTTTAAGCGCCAACTGTCCGAAATCCTCATGAATATCCAAAGAACCGCCTTGATCCCGATGCGTATCTTGAGTCTCCCGCTCATAAATGACCGGGCTAAAGCCATGACGTTGAAGAAGCAAGACCAGGGTCAGACCCCCTGGTCCCGCTCCTATAATCGCAATACGTTTTGAGGCTGCAGTTGGATGTGTCATCCGGTTCCACTCCTTCACTAGTATCGAGTTTATAGGTGTTGCAAGGACTCGATTTACTTAGTTATACCATAACGAACACCGTTCGTAAAGAACGATGTTCGTTAACAGCAATAATAATAGTTGCAATAACATTCTAATTTCAGTATGATAAGCTTAAAATTAGTTGCAATAGCATGCTATCAAGGTGAAACGGCTGTCGCCGTGTGCTTACGAAGCCAGTTTTGCTTCGCAAATCTCTGAGTGCAGCGCGTTTCATTCCATAGAATTCTAAGCTGAGTATGAATGTGAAACTTATACGCTTAGAATTTAAAAAATGTTCCATGTGGAACGTTTTGAGGGGAGCATCGCCGAGGAGGAGCATTCTATGCATACAGAAGATGGGCATCAGTTTAACGAATGTAAGGCGGGGAGATCGGATGCCGGCAGTGTACCTGCGGTAGAGTCGGCGGGTAAATATGTCGGGGCAATCTACCGTCATCTGCAGATCCTGATCGCCGATGAGCTCAAGCCGTACCGGATCGGGAGCGGACAGTATATCTTCCTGATCACGATCGCCGAGCGGGAAGGCATCACGCAAAAGGCGCTCAGCGAGGAACTGCTGATCGACAAGACGACCACGGCCAAGGCGGTCAGCAAGCTGGAGGCCGAGGGCTATGTGAAACGTGTGCCGTCGCAGGAGGATCAGCGGTTCAATCAGCTGTACCTCACGGAAGCAGGACGAGAGGTCTTGCCCCTGGTGAAGGGCAAGCTGCAAGGCATGATCGGGATTAGCCGCCAAGGTATGAGCGATGAGGAGTACGCACTCCTCGTGTCCCTGCTGAAGCGTATGCTGAGCAATGTATGCGACGAGGTACATAAAGAAGGAGGAATATCTTGATATGAAAGACGCCCCAAAACAACGTACGGTCCAGGCCGCTTCCGGGACGGGCGAAGCTGCGATACAGCCGGGCAAGGGCATCATCTATCTGCTCGGCTGCCTGCTGCTCTTCTCCGTCATGAACGTGACGGTGTTCAACGTCGCGCTGCCCGACATCTCCAGCGACCTGAGCATCTCGCCCGCACTGGCTGGCTGGGTCATCACCGGCTACGCGATGGTGTACGCGATCGGTTCGCTTATGTACGGCAAGCTTGCCGACTTATTCCCGCTCAAACGACTGATGACCATCGGTATCGTGCTGTTCAGCGCCGGCTCGATCATCGGCTTCGTCTCCGAGGGCTATGCCTGGCTGCTGACCGGCCGGCTGGTGCAGTCGGCGGGCGCTTCCTCGATCCCGGCGCTGGCGATGCTGATCCCGGCCCGCTACTTTGCGCCCGAGCGGCGCGGGGCCGTGATGGGGCTGATCGCTTCGTTCATCGCCCTGTCGGCCGGTATCGGTCCGATCGTCGGCGGCTTCGTGTCCGAGGCCATGCATTGGAAGTACCTCTTCCTGCTGTCGCTGGGCACGCTGGCTGTCTTGCCTTTCCTGCGCCGCTCCTTGCCGGACGAAGCGCGCAGACCCGGCTCGATCGATACGATCGGCGCGGGCCTGCTGGCAGGCGCGGTAGCGATGCTGATGCTGACGATTACCAATCTCGGCAGCTCGCAGGCAGTGATCTATGGCCCGATCTTCATCGTGCTGCTCCTCTTGTTCATCCTGCGCAGCCAACGGGTCAAGGAGCCGTTCCTCGCGCTGTCGCTGTTCACGGAAGGTCCTTACCGGTTCGCCATCCTGGCGATGTTCCTCTCCTCGATGAGCGCCTTCAGCATGATGCTGCTGGTCCCGCTCATGCTGGAGTCGATGTTCGGATTCGGGGCCGATCGGATCGGTATGGTGCTGTTCCCGGCGGCGATCGCAGCGGCGTTCATGGGGCGACTGGGCGGCCGATGGACCGACCGCTTCGGCAGCATCCCCGTCCTGCTGATGGCCGCCACCCTGATGATCAGCGGCTTCCTGCTGATGGCGGGACTGTCCTGGGCAGGCGCGTGGGTCATCACTCTAGCGCTGATCATGCCCAACATCGGCTTCGTGTTCGTGCAGTCTTCGATGTCGAAGCTGGTGTCGCTGCTGCTGCCGGCCCAGCGGCTTGGCGCGGGGATGGGCGTGTTCAGCATGAGCAACTTCATGTCCGGCGCGATCGGCGGCGCCCTGGCGACCACCGCCGTCGGGTGGGGCGTGCCGTTCCCGGCGCTCTTCCTGACGATGGCCGTCCTGCTGTCCTTGCAGATGCTGGTCGTCCAGTTCATCCTGCGGGGCAAGGTGAGCGGCGGTGGCAAGCTGGCGGCGACACCTGTGTCGGAACGTTGAACAGGGACTGCGTGTTCCTCTGCGATAGTCTAGCGAAAGGATGATGAAGGCGAATCGCAAGACACGCCCAGTGTTCGGTAAAGGAAGGTTTGTCTTTTGGGCTAACCTTCCCTTACACGAATACACCCGAGCTCCTACAACCTTCAGAACAAGTCGGTCAAAGTGATCGTGTCACCATGAGATGTATGGTTATGATTCACCGTGTGACAAAATGACAATACCGTTGTGTCGCCTGCTCCAGACTTTCTGCGCACCAAGCCTGGTTAGCTGAGAATGAATGGATGGATATGTCTATGCGGTCTTTCGTCATCGTCCGCCTCCATGTCCCTGCGATCTGGCCGTCAACAATCAGCATAGGTTTAAACACGCCATTGTTACCTGGGACGACGAGTGAAGCGTGATTTGGTCCTAACACGACGCTCCTGTCTTTGTAACCCAGCAAATATTCATCATACCCAGGCAGCAACTGTACGCGGGGTTGTTCTTCGTCTCCTTTGATTTCATGTTTGCCCATCCAATATTCCACGCCTGCGATCTTCTCTGAATGAAGGGCCTCTTTTGCCGCCTCCACTCCAGCCCTGGCTTCCGTGAGTGTGAGCCCCGCCCACCATGCAAAGTCGTGGAATGTCGCCGGCCCATGTCCCGTGAAGTAACGCTCTGCCAGCTCCTTAAGTGCTTCTTCCGCGGACACCCCCTTTCGACGAGGCAGCCAATCCTCCAACAGGACGAAGGTTTGCTGCTTCCCCTCTACCGGCCCCATACAAATCATGCCGATCTGTGCCAAATACCATAACAAATGGTAACCGCGTCCTTTGCCCGTAACGATTCCTGCCTCCTCTAACAATCCCATTAGATCCGCACGAGTCATCCGCATATTTTCCTTCAACGCACGATATATCAAATCTTCGCAACGCGACAACAAACTGGAGTCAATTTCCAACGCCTTAAGCCTTGGTTTGCTTTTTGCTAATATTCGGGGCGTCAGTAGCTTTATAATCCAGTCCACGTCCTCTGCCGCCACCAGATGCAGCGTTCCCCGTAAAGCCCAAGTAAGTACGATCTGCTTCTCCGCAATGGCACATTCAACCTCGGCGGCTCTCGCGTGCTGCATGCGTAGACCGATCGCCCATAAAGCCTGTGAGTAATCCTGCGCTTGGACAGCACCTAAACTTCTAACAACTTCATAAGCCGTTTGCTGCCCTAGACGGTGAATGGATTGGTTCTTTAATCGAAGTTGAGTAATCCATTGTCTATCATAGCGGCCGGTTCGCTGCGCCGAGGATGGCTGAATCATGATGTCAGACTTCGGAAAAATCCGCGGATGTCACTAATCATCACGTCCGGCGCGTCGATCGCTGCGAAATGGGTGCCCCGTTCGAATTCGCTCCAACGGACGATCCGGTTGGCCGGCTCCGCGAATCTCCGTACCGCTACGTCCGAGGACTGGAATACTGCCACACCTACCGGGGTTTGAGACGGCGTCTTCGGCATCCAAACGGACGGATCATGCGCGTTCGCATAGTACATGCGGGCCGACGAGTTCGCCGTGCCGGTCAACCAGTACAACATCAGGTTCGTCAGGAACCGGTCGGCGTCTACGGCATCCGGATAATCGCCGAAACCGTAGAACAACTCGGCCGTCCAAGCCAACAGGGCGGCGGGCGAATCGTGCAGTCCGTACGCCAGCGTTTGCGGCCGCTGGGATTGTATTGCGTTAAATCCGAACCGTTCTTGCATGAATTGCCCCAGCCTCCCGATTCGAACGCGCTCAGCATCCGTCAGTTCGCCAAGTGTCGCTTCATCGACTTGTCCCATCGGGATGAATCCCATTGTAGCTGCGTTTACATGGACGCCGACAACTCTCCCTTCTGCCATGCGGCCGAGCTCCGGCGCGATGACCGCCCCCATGTCGCCCCCCTGAACACCGTAACGTTCGTAACCCAGCCGAATCATAAGCTCAGCAAAAGCTGTGGCAGCCCGACCAGACGTCCAACCGGCATCCGTCGTGGGACCAGACAAACCGAAGCCGGGGAGTGAAGGGATGATAAGATGGAACGCATCGGCCGCATCGCCGCCATAGGAGGCAGGATCGGTCAACGGACCGATGAGATCGAGAAATTCTACGGGCGATCCCGGCCAACCGTGCAGGAGCAAAAGCGGCGTCGCATTCTTCTCCGGAGATAGGATATGGAAGAAGTGAATAGTCGCGCCATCGATCACGGTCGTATACTGCGGGAAAGAATTCAACATAGCCTCCTGCTTCCGCCAATCGAAAGACGTGCGCCAATGCTCCGTCATCTTCTTCATGAAATCAAGCGGTACGCCGTATTGCCAACCGGCTCCCGGCAGCTCGTCAGGCCAGTGCGTCGCCTCCAAGCGAAGTTTCAATGCGTCGAGAGCGTGTTGCGGCGTTTCTATGCGAAACGATTGGATGCCTTGCGGGTTTGCCGCTTTAGTAGTAGTTGCAGATGCATTCGGGTTCATAGGTTGTTTCCTCCTCAGAGTTAGATGGTTGCGGGTCGTTCCTGATGTCTTGTATCTCCATCATAAGGCAGCGTTGTTGACAACAGTCTGTCAGGGAGGAATTGAGTATATGTTTCTCGAGAGGTAAAATGTTGATGTAGGAGGTGAAAGGGTGAAAATTCAACGTCTGCTTGGGATCACGATGTTGTTACTCAGCCGGCGCCGAGTGAACGCTCAAACGATGGCGGATAAGTTCGAGGTATCGCTTCGGACCATCTATCGCGACTTGGAAACGATCAATGAAGCAGGCATTCCCATCGTCGCGTTTACAGGTACGGACGGCGGTTATGAGATCATGGAGCAATTCCGCATCGAGCGACAAATCGTCACTTTTGAGGACCTTCAGTCGATTCTGATCGCTCTGAGGGGGATTCGAGCGTCGCTGGACGATGCGGAGATCGATGACCTGCTGACGAAGATGAAGGCACTGACGGCCCGCTCCGAACAAAAAGTGATGGAAGACACCGGCGAAACGCTCATGATGGACACGAACCTGTGGCACGGTGGCGGTATAAAGGATAAGTCGATCCTTGTCACGCTTCGAGAGGCCGCAAAACAGCGTTTCGTCGTTTCCTTCCGGTATACGAATACGGAAGGAAACGACGAAACGCGAGAGGTCGAGCCAATCGGTATCGCCTGGAAGGCATACGCCTGGTACTTGTACGGATATTGCCGGCTCCGGAACGATTATCGAACGTTCCGCCTGTCCCGGGTCAGCGATCTCCGGGTTCGCCTGGAGAAGTTCGCAAGCCGCGGCGTTCGGATGGAGGAACTGGATGCCAAATGGGGGAACCGGGAGACGGGGCCGTCCGTCCGTTTGCTGCTGCGGTTCCACCCAAGAGTGCATGTGCGCGTCGAAGAAGCGTTCGGACCGGACAACGTGACGATGGCACCGGACGGTTCCTTGCTGGTGAATGCCAGTTACCCGGACAACCACTGGTTTTACGGCATGATACTCAGCTACGGACCGGACGTTACCGTGGTCGAGCCGGCCAACGTAGCGGAGAAAATTCGGGAGATGGCGGAAGCAACCGCAGCACTGTATCGTCTGCCGGCCCGGTAATATCCCTTGTCTGTAAGAGATCCCTTATCATCCTGCCTTGATGGTTCTCGAGGCCGCTGCGGACCAGCCCCGCTGCCCCTACTCTTCCCCCGGCAGCTTCACGATCTCCACCCGGCTCACCCGCCGGTCATTGACCTCCAGCACAGTGAACACCAGCTGGTCATAGGTGAAGGTCTCGCCGGCTTTAGGCAGGTAGCCCAGGTGGTTGATGACAAAGGCGGCCAGATTGTCGTCCTCCGCCGGCAGGTTCGTCTGGAATACATTGTTGAGCCGATAGATGGACAGCTTGGTGTTGCATACGATCTGGGTATCCGTCTGGCTGTAGATCAGCGCATCTCCGACGTCCATCTCGTCCTCGATATCCTGCCCGATCATCGTCTCGATCAGATCCTCCAGCGTGATCAGACCTTCCGTCCCCCCATGCTCATCCATTACGACCGCCATGTGGCGCTTTTGCTTCATCATACGGGCGAACACCTCGTCCACCGACTGCGACTCATACACATAGAGCGGGTCCGTGTCCGCGAAGTCCCGAATCGTTCGATCGGGATTTTCGGCCCAGACGAACATGAACTTGGCGTGGAACACGCCGATGATATGATCGACATCCCCTTCATAGACGGGGTAACGCGTATATTGGTTAGCTACCAGAAACGCACGCGCTTCCTTGAACGTGGTGTCGACGGCGATCGCCTTCATCTCGACCCGGTGCGTCTTGAGCATGTCGGCCACATTTAGGGTTTTGAAGTCCATGACCGACTTCAGACGGGACATCTCGTCCTGCTTGAAGGTGCCCTCGGTATGGGCAATATCGACCATCGCCCGCATCTCCGCCTTGGAGAACGTGATATGACTGTCCGGGTCCTGACCCAGCAGCCGGATCACCGTCTTCGTGAGCAGATTGAGCAGGAAGATGAAGGGCTTCAGGAGGATCAGGATAATCAGCGTCGGATAATAGACCAGATAAGAGATCCGTTCGGGAAACGCCGCCGCGATCGACTTGGGCAGCACCTCGGCGAACACGATGATGAGCACAGTCAGGATGGCCGTCGTGACCCCGATCGACCAGCCGAACTCCAGGGCGACGATCGTCACCATGGACGGCAGCACGATGTTCGGGACATTGTTGGCGATCAGGATGCCCGGGATGAATTCCTCGGTGTTGTTGACCAGCTTCAGCAGGCGCGCCGCCTTCTTGTCGCCACCCGCCGCCTTCATCTGCAGCTTCATCTCGTTGGTGGCCGTCAGGGCCGTCTCACTGCCCGAGAAATAACTGGAGGCGATGAACAGGATGATGATGGATATAATCATAAACGTCAATAAGATCACCTACACGATTGAATTTGGTTGTACAGTTTCGTCCTTATCTAATATTACCATTATCCGGGTAGTCTAAAAACGTGGATGGTCCGAGCACACCAAAACGCCTACTCGCTGCGTTTACGCGAGTAGGCGTACTTTGCAATCATCTATGGACCATCCCGAAGCAAGCGATGCACAAAGGCGTCGAGCCCTTGGCGAATCTCCTCGTCGGTTAGTCCTTCCTGGGCGCTAAGGTAGTCTAACAAATCCATGCGTGCGCCCCCCAACATCGCATGTGCGGTATAGACCACCTCGGATTGCGGCAGCAACTCCGCCAGCTGCTGCTTCAGCAGGTCTTCGATATACGAGTAGCGCTCCGACACAAACGGACTGCTGCTGGCTGCCGGGGCAAGCGCCTCGACCGCCTGCGCAAGCGAGCGGTTGTCCAGCTTAAGATCGACGATCGCGCGGAGGATCGCCGGAATCCGTATCATTGGCGGGGTATCTGGCCCGAGCGGAGAAGGACCGGTTGCGATAGCCTGCGCCACCTGCTCCACCTGGACGTCAAAGACGGCCCGCAGCAGACCGGCCCGGTCACCGAACCGGCGAAACAGCGTCCCTTTACCGACCCCAGCCGCTGCCGCCACCGCGCTCATCGTCAGCGCGGCCGGGTCCTTCGCTTCGGCGAACAGCACAAGGGCGGCATCGAGGATAGCTTGGCGATTGCGAACCGCATCCGCCCGTTCTTTATTATGGCTCATATTCTCACACCCTTGACAAACGGACCTTTGGTCCGTATAATTTTTTAAAACGGACCGGAAGTCCGTTTGAAAAAGAAGTGTTACGCTATCCTTATTTTACACATGAAATGGAGGACGTCCACCTATGAATAACGACAAATCCAACGATCAGGTCCAAGAGCTCTCCGGAGCCGTCCAAGTCTTCGAGCAGGCCTTGGCTGGCTTCCGGGCCAATGATCCGCTGCCATGGATCGCGCTATTGGACGAAGATGCCGTGCTCGAGCTGCCCTTCAACCCGCCTGGAAAACCCAAACGTCTTGCTAGCAAAGCCGAGATCCTCGCCTACTATCAAACGACGCCCGGCCGCATCGACTTCAACAGCTTCACAGACGTCCTGATCCATCCGATGCTGGATCCCGACTGGGTTGTGGCCGAACTGACGGCAAGCGGAACGGTGCAGACGACAGGAGAGACATACAACAACAGCTATGTGGTTGTACTCCAGACAAGAGGAGGACGCATCTGTCTGCAGCGAGATTATTTCAATCCGCTTACAGCCATAGGCGCCCCTGGTCAGGAGGAATCCGCATGAATCGCCATCCCCACATCCTTGTCACCGGCGCTACAGGCAACACAGGCGGCGCCCTTGCCGCCATCCTGTCCGAGCAAGGCGTCCCGGTACGGGCAGCCAGCCGCAGCGGACAGCCAGGCTCGGGAGACCGAACGCTGATCACATCCGTAACTTTTGACTGGCATGATCCTTCGACATACGAACAGGTATTGCAAGGCATAGACCGCATGTACTTGGTGCCGCCTACCGGCGTCCTGGATTCGGTACCGGTGATGATGCCGTTTCTGACGCAAGCGCGCGCCGCTGGCGTCCGCCGGGTCGTACTGCTCAGCGCCACTGTGATCGAACGCGGCGACAGCGGTCTGGGCCAGATCCACGATGCGCTGCCAGACCTCTTCCCGGAGTGGGCTGTGCTCCGGCCGAGCTGGTTCATGCAGAACTTCGCCGGAGCGCACCCCCACAGCCATAGCATCCGCGAAGAGCATCTGATCCGCACGGCCACCGGCAGTGGTCGAGTCGCCTTCATCGATGCGAGGGACATCGCGCGCACCGCTGCGCACGCTCTACTATCTGAGCTCCCGCTCAATCGTGATCTCCTCCTGACCGGGCCCGAGACGCTAAGCTATGAGGATATCGCACGGATCATCAGCTCCGTCCGAACGTCTCCGGTTCAACATCAACAGGTGTCCGTCCAAGAGCTGGAGCAGATCCATATCGACTCTGGTCTGCCGGCAGCATTCGCTCATATGCTCGCCCAAGCCGATCAATGGATTGCGGCCGGCGCAGAGGACCGGATTACCGGAGAGGTCGAGGCCATGACAGGCACGCCGCCAACTTCCTTCGCAGATTTTGCAGCTCGGCACTGGTTCAAGGGGTAGCACGAAGCGGCGCAGGGAAATATCTGCGCCGCTCGCGGCTTTTCTATCGTCTCATCATAACCGCTGCAGATGCGTATCCTTGAAGCCCGTCTCGTACTTCAGGCCGAAGCCCAGCATCCGGTCCATCCCGATATGCGCCACCCAGATGAAGCCGATCATCATCAGCCAGCCGGCGGACAAAAGCAGACCTACCAGCAGAAGCAGCAGCGGGACGGTGTACGTATGTGCGGCATTATACACGTAAGCGCCTACCTTGTTGTTCACGGCATAACCGATCATGGACAGATCCGGCACGAACAGCAGCAGCAGGAACATCGCCCAACCGTAACCGCTGGAAAAGTAAAAATAGATGGCCAGCCCCAAAACGATCAAGCCCTCAAGTTGAATCAATCTCTGGTTCATCGCGAATCGTCTCCCTTCTCCCGGGCTGCCGCCCGAATCCCTCCCAGCATCCATCCGATGCCGCGTGACACCTGCTCATGCGAGAGCGGCTCCGGGCACAGCAGCGTCGGCGCCTGCAGCGTCAGTCCGTCAAACACCGCCTGCAGCAATCCCGCCAGGCTTGACTTCTCCTCGCTGCTGAGCGGCAGCTCCAGCCGGTCCAGGATCGCCACAATCCCCAGCTTCATCTCCTTGTAGATCGCCAGCAGCTCCCCCGCCAGCTTCTCGCTCACTACGCTCTCCGTCCACAGGCTGATGAGCAGTGCGAACCACTCAGGGTTCGCCTTGCGGAACTCTACGACATGGAGCAGGCCTTGGGCCAGCATCGCCTCCGGCGTCGCCTGTTGATCAATCTTGGAAAAAGCGGCCTTCATCCCCCGGTTGATCATCCACTCCCTCACCACCTCGACCAGCAGCGTCTCCTTAGTGCCGAAGTGGTAGCCGATCAGTCCTTGAGCCACCCCCGCTCGGGCTGCGATCTCCTTCATTGTCGCTTTAGGATACCCCACTTGGCCGAATAATGTGAAAGCCGCCTGCATAATGGCCTGCTTGCGTTCATCCTGATGTGGGGACTTTGTGTCCGTCATCTCACTGCACCCCTTATACTGTTTGTTCGAACAGCCAGTATTGAATGTCTTTATAATACGACTGTTCGGTCGAACAGTCAAGTTTATTTTCGGACAACGCCGATTTTGAGGTATAATGACGGTTGAAAGCGAATTCAACTAGCGGCCGAAAGCGAGGAGTAGATATGGGAATTCTGGAGAAAATGAGACTGGACGGCAAAGCGGCGTTCGTGACCGGCGGTGCGAGAGGCATCGGTAAAAGTATTGCCACTGCGCTGGCGGAAGCTGGAGCCGATGTGGCGATCGTCGATCTGGATATAGAAGAAGCTCAGCGGACAGCGGAGGAGCTGCGGGTATTGGGCCGGCAGGCAATCGCGGTGAAGACGGACGTCACCAGCCCCGCCGACGTGGGCGCGATGATGGAAGAGATTATAGCGTCGTTCGGGAAGTTGGATATCGCGTTCTGCAACGCCGGGATCTGCATCAACGCCCCCGCGTCGGAGATGACCTATGAGCAATGGAGCAAAGTCATCGATATCAATCTCAGCGGCGTATTTCTTACTGCCCAGGCCGCCGGGAAGCAGATGCTGAAGCAGGGGCACGGCGGTTCGATCATCACCACCGCCTCCATGTCGGCCCATATCGTCAACATCCCGCAGCCGCAGTGCTCGTACAATGCCTCCAAAGCGGGCGTGATCCAGCTGACGAAGTCGCTTGCTGTGGAATGGGCCGAGCAGGGCATCCGCGTGAATAGCATAAGCCCGGGCTATATCGGTACCGAATTGATCCTGAACTCCCCCGCGCTGACGTCGCTCATCGAGCAGTGGAACGCCATGTCGCCCATGCGCCGCATGGGACGCCCGGACGAGCTCCAGGCGATTGCCGTCTATCTGGCCGGGGATGCCAGCTCCTTTGCGACAGGCGGAGACTTTATCATCGACGGCGCGTTCACTTGTGTTTGATACACAGCTTGACCAGTCAAGACCCCAAGCCCCCCTCATCCGGGCGCTTGGGGTCTTCTTCGCGGTCAGCCAGCGTACGCACCTGCCGCCCCCCTTCCGGAGCAGCACCTTAATTTATTGTTATGACCTCAAAACCATTGTATTTCACCGGCCTGCAATCCCCCGTACAATAAACGTGCAACCGGGTAACCATGCATCATGCCACAAGGCTTCATCCATCAAATGCTCGAATACCTCTCTGCGGGCAGTTGTAAGTCTAGAAAATATATCTATTGCGATCGAAGGTCCTAATGATCCTAACCAAGGGACGGAGCCTATCTCTAGACCTAATGATTGCGCTAAGCTCTCGACTACCGGGGAACGTAGCGGCGGAAGTCCGCAATCCGGTGAAACGTCGCATAATTCGCATCGTGAAAATTACGGGCGCCGTTCATC
Source organism: Paenibacillus jepli (assembly GCF_047238105.1). Taxonomy (NCBI): domain Bacteria; kingdom Bacillati; phylum Bacillota; class Bacilli; order Caryophanales; family Paenibacillaceae; genus Paenibacillus; species Paenibacillus jepli. The sequence goes on along the minus strand of NZ_JBDFMD010000001.1, from coordinate 3,507,170 downwards.
GCCGTGCGGCACTGGTACAGAATATCGGCGCCGTCGATCAGGAAGCTGACGTACTGGAATCCGACCTGGCGCGGATCCTCCTCGCGATAATCGAGCAGCCGCTTCACGATCTCGAAGCGCTGCAGATCGCGCGAGACGGCCAGCGACAGCACATTACGCTGATTCGGCGTTGCCTCGTCCACCACTTCGCTGACGATCGACCAATAAGCGTCCGACGGCGCGTCGTAGAGCAGATCGAACTTGGAGTTGCTGCCGCCGTTGAAGTCAACGATGCCGTGAAAGCGCAAGGGCGCTTCCGGCTCGTCCAGATCGCCGCGCAGCACCAGCGCCTTGCCGTAGGCGGGCTCGCATCCGTTCATCTGATAGCGCAGCACATTGTACAGCGCGCCGTCGACCCCGACGACCGCGTTGCCCTCTAGGCCGCCGCCGCACTTGCCGGCTACCGCCCCCTCCCAGCCTGGATCGTAAGCCAGGAATGTCGTGCAGCGCCAATTGTCCGCGACCAGCAGATCGGCCTCGCCGTCGATGGACAGCAGCCCATTCGCATGCCCGCCGGTCGACCACGAGCCATAGTCGATCGCCGTATGCAGCCGGCCGCCCGCCGCGATCACCGGCATCGGTGCCTTGTGCGGGCCGCGATCGACCTTGGAGCCCGCTCCTGGCAGGATCGTGACTGGCGTGCTCCATGTCAGACCTTCGTCATGCGAAGCGCCGATCATCAGATCGCCGTATTCCGTCGCATGCGCCAGCATATACAACGTATCCTTCCAGACGAACAGCTTACCCCAAAAGCACGGGAACAGCTCGGTGACGTAGCGCCAGCTCGCGCCGTCGTCGTCGGAGCGGTAGAGCAGCGTCAGATTCTGCGGCGCACCGCCAGCGAAGACGTCCATCGCCGCGAGCAGCGCACCGCCCGGCAGCCGCACGAGCGAAGGGCTGCACAGACTGCGGCCGGAGAAGGCGTAGATCTCGTCCTCCGGGTGCAAGTAATTGATGACCGCGCCGACGGCGGCGCCGGTGCGGGCGAGCCGGACCGCGCTGCGCCCGCTGCCGTCCAGCCGCTCGACGTACAGCTCGTAGTCGCGCTGCGGCTCGAGCCCATGCAGGACCGCTTCCGCCCCCTTCAGCTCGAGACGCGCATACGGCGCGTCGGCCCCGCGCAGGCGGTAGTACAGCGCATGCGCATATGTGCCGTTGCTACCCTTGTCAAACCATTCCAGCGCGAGCTCCCGCTCGCCAGGCGCCAGCCGGCAGATATAAGGCAGCGTACGGCTGCTGATCCGGTCGAGCGGGCTGTACGGACGATAGTGCCAAGCCGATTGACCTCTCATATGAAGATAACCTCCCTAATTTCTACCCTTTGACCGAGCCGATCATGACGCCCTTGACGAAGTACTTCTGCACGAACGGATAGAAGCACATGATCGGCAGCGTCGAGACGATAATGACTGCGTACCGCATCGACTCCACGAGATAGATCTGCGCCGCCGCGTCGCCGCCCATACTGTCCGTATTGCTGGCAGTGCTGAGCGCGGACTGGCTGACGATCAGATCGCGCAGCACCATCTGCAGCGGCATATGCGCCTCCTTGTTCAGATAGATCATCGCGTTGAACCAGGAGTTCCAGGCTGACCGCGGCGAAGAGCACCAACACCGCGATCAGCGCCTGCGACACCGGCATGACGATCCGGAAGAAAAACGAGAAGTGCGAGCAGCCATCGATCGAGGCCGCTTCGAACAGTTCTTCGGGAATCGACGACCTGATGAACGTGCGACTGATGATGATATTGGTCACATTGACCGCGCCCAGCAGCACGATGATCGCGGGATTGCCGTACAGCCCGATCTCTCGCATCAGCAGGTAGGTCGGGATGAGACCGCCGTTGAAGAACATCGTGAACAGCAGGAACGCGGTGATCGCCGTCTTGCCAGGGAACGGCTTGCGCGCCAGCGCGTAACCGGCCAGCAGGCTGACCAGCACGGAGATCAGGGTGAACAACGTCGTATAGATTAGTGTATTTCGATACCCCGTCCAGATCGGCGAATAATTTATGACCTCCATATACCCTTTGAAGCTGAAGTTCTGCGGCCACAGCAGGACGCGACCGGTGGCGACCAGCTTTGGATCGCTTATGGAGGCAATAATGACGAAATACAGCGGATAGGCCACAATGAGCAGCAGTACGAGCAGCACTACCGTGTTGATGATGTCATAGAGCCGATCCCGCGACGTGGATTTGATGGCGGTCGACATACAGCACTCCCTCCCTTACCATAGCGATTCCTGACCGAGCCGCCGGCTGACCTGATTCACCAGCAGGATCAGAATGAAATTGATGCCCGAATTGAACAGGCCGATCGCGGAGGAAAGGCTGTACTGCGCTTCCCGTATGCCGACCTTGTACACGTACGTATTGATGACCTCGCTTGCGCTCAGGTTGAACGCATTCTGCATCAGGAACACCTTCTCGAAGCCGATATTCATGATCGTGCCCGATTCCAGGATGAGCAGAATGACGATCGTCGGCAGAATGAGCGGCAGATCGATGCGGAAGACACGCTGGAACTTGCTCGCCCCGTCGATGACCGCCGATTCGTGCAAGGCCGGGTCTACCGCGCTGAGCGCACCGAGGTAGATAATGCTGCTCCACCCCAGCGTCTGCCACACACCGCTCCACACATACAGATGCGGGAAGCTGGACGCATTCATCAGCACGTCGAGATTGCCGTCCATCAGCCCCAGTCCGGCGAGCAGATTGCGCACGATGCCCATCGAAGGCGAGAAGAAGATGTTGAGCATGCCGACGATGATGACAATGGAGATGAAATGAGGCGCATAAGTGATCGTCTGCACGATTTTTTTGAGCCGTTGACTCGGCGTGCTGTTGAGCGCCAGCGCCAGAATGATCGGCAGCGGAAACGATGCAATCAGCATATAAAAGCTGAGCAGAAGCGTATTTTTGAGAATGACGCTGAACATCGGCATGTCGAAAAAGCGGTCGAAATACTTCAGGCCGGCCCACGGACTGCCCATGATGCCCAGATGCGGCTTGAAATCCTTGAAGGCCACCGTGATGCCGTACATCGGAAAATAGTTGAACACGATAACCAAAGCGACGGCGGGCAGCAGGAACAGATACAGCTCGCGGCTTTTCCAGATGCGGAACCCGAGGGATTTGTTTTGCTTTTTGACCGTCGGTTCGGTACGATGGGCTCTGTCCACGCTTCTCCCCCTCCTCTCGCGTTACTTGGCGATGACATCGTACGCTTTTTGCTTCAGCTCGATGAAGGCATCCAGCCCGAGCTGCTTCATATGGGCCACATAGGTGTCCCAGGAGGCGTCGATATCCTGGTTGCCTGTGATGAAGTCGGCGAACATCGCCTTACGGTAATTCGTCAGATCGGTCTTGTACTGATTCAGCATGTTGATATCGTCCTGACCGAGCGCGCCCTGCACGTAGACCATCTCATTGGGCAGGACCACGTCCTTGTACACGTTCTGATACGCCCAGCCTCGAGAATTCTCCACATCATAGGAGAGCTCCTTCCAGATCTCGTCGTAGAAGCGCTGGTCCTTGAGCGCCACGAACGAGTTGTGCAGGCCGAGCTCGCCCGCATTGGCGGCCATCTGCTCCGGCGACTCCTCCCAGAAGATCTGGTGCGCCTTGCCTTCCTCATCCGTATCCCACACGATGCCCTTGGTGCCCCGGCTGACGGTCAAGCCGAGCTCGGTGTCCGATGCGATCGCCTCCAGCAACCGGACCGTAGCGACCGGATACTTGTTGTTCGAGGTGATGATCGCGGTATGGGCCGGCCCGGGCATGTACGCCTGACTGCGCAGCAGCGGCTCTTGGCCGTTGCCGCTATCCAGCGGCCCCATCGGCACGCCGATCTCCGGCTGCCGGTTGGCATAGGAGTGATAGGCTGCGACGATCGGCGGATTGGAGCTGATCTTGGAGGCGTACGTCGTAAAGTCGTCGGTAAAGACCTCTGGCGGAATCAACCCTTCCGCATACAGGCCGCGCAGATACTTGAGCGGCTCCTTGATCGCCGGATTGGTCGACTGGTCCTTGACGACACCGTCCTCGACGACGACATAGTCCGGGTCGGTGACATAGACGCCGAAGCTGCCGTAGATATCGAACTGGCCGCCGACGTAGTTGTCGAAGTAGATGTAATACGGAATGACATCCTCAGGAATCGAGCCTTTGCCCGCATTGGCCTTGATGGCGATGAGCGCTTCCTTGAATTCCTCCGTCGTCTGCGGTACCGGCAGGTTCAGCTCTTCCAGCCAGTTGCCCATGATAATCCATTGGTCGCGCAGATCGCGGTCAAATGGCGCAAAATCGATGTACGGCAGGCTGTACAGCTTGCCGTTGGTGGCGAGCGAGCCGTTATAGACGAGCGGATTATCCTCCATAAACTTGTTCCAAGTCGGCGCGTATTCCTCCAGCAGCGGCTTCATCTCCACGAAGCTGCCGCCCTCGACGGCGTTGGCCATCTGATTCGGATTGATGCCCACATTCATGATCAGATCCGGGAAGTCCCCGCTCGCGAACATCAGGTCCGCCTTATCCTTGTCTTTGACGATCTCGACCTCCACCCGGATGTTCGTCTTCTCCTCGACATAATCCCAGATCGCCGTCGTATCCATCTCCGGACGCAGCGAGCCGTAGGTGACGGCAGCCGTGATCGTGATTGGCTCCTTCGTAATCGGGTAGCCTTCGAGATTAGTCATGCCACCGTCCGGTAGTCCGGACGTGTTTTCCCCGCTCTCCGCTGCCGGCTGTGCCTCGCCCGCATTGTTCGAGCAGCCCGCGCCGATACCGGCCACCAGCACCAGCGACAGTGCGACTCCACCGATGAAGCGCATACGTTTTCCAATCATTTGCGTAACCTCCCTTTGTCTTGTGCCTAGCGCGTTACGTCACCGTGATGCGCAGCGACTGCCGCATTCGCGTCGCCAGCTCGACCAGTTGACGGATCTCCAATTGCTTCGACGCCGCGAAGCCGTCCGCATCGAGGACGCGGCTGCTGAGCCCCAGCGGCACCTCCTGCAGCGCCAAACTGTACTTGGCGTTGACCGGATAGTACTGGTACTCAGCCAACGAGCATACGCCAAGGAACTGCTGCAGCCGCTCCGCCTCCTTCGGTTCGTCGTGATATTGGCGGCATAGCCAGTCGTACAGCTCCGGATGAAAGTTGGCCATGACGCCGCTATAGCCTGACGCTCCGAGCCGCAGGCTCTCCAGCAACGTGGCGCTGTTGGCGTTATACAGCTTGATCCCGGAGCCTTCGAGCAGCCGCAGCTTTTCGCTCATCTGGCCGAGCTCGGAGCAAGTATCCTTGAGGAACAAGAAGCGCCCCGACGCCATGCACGCCTGCAGCACCCGCGGCGTCAGTACCCGCTTGTAGGGATACGGACACTCGTAGAGGCCGAGCGGAACGGATGGAAAAGCCTCTAAAAACGCTTCCATATTCGCAATCAGCCGCTCGTCGTCCTCGTCCTCCGCAGCGAAGCGATTGGGCAGGATGACGTACGCACTCACGCCCTCGCACATGATCGCCTCGGCCTCGCGCACCTGTTGCTCCAGCGTGTCGGCAATATGGCCCGATACGACCACCTGCATGCCTTCCGGGGCGTGCTCGACAATGAAGCGCACGAGCGCCGCTCGCTCCTCCAGCTCAAGACGGAACATCTCGCTGGATTGGCAGACCGCGAACACGCCGGCCGCCCCGCGCCTATCATAAAACTCCAGAAGCCGCTGCACTGCAGGATAATCAATCTCGCCCGTCTCGGCGAACGGCGTAATCATCGTCGGCCATACGCCATTTCGGATTTGCTGCAACCATCTTCACCTCTTTGTTCTCTAATTTAGAACGGTGTTCTATAAAATATTAATCGCTTACTTATAATATCACGCACCACTCTAATTGTAAACCCTTTCAAATCTTAAAATACTCCCTCTTTTCCGCACAATTTTACTCTATTTCAAGAAACGACGAATTTCTTCCCTGTTTCAATTTATGCTTTACATCGGTCAAACCAATCGTTCATAATAGAATGACGTTCTAATATTTAGAATTTCACTTCAAAGGAGTTTAATGATGGCTGAAGAACCTAAGGTGAAGACCTTAAAAAAGGCGCTGGATGTGTTGGAGATATTTTCGGTGTCCGCGCCGGAACTCGGCATCTCCGAAATCGGCGAGAAGCTGGGGCTGTATAAAAGCAATGTGCATAACATCGTGTCGACGTTCGAGCAATGCGGTTACATCGAGCGTAACCCCGAGTCCGGGAAATACCGGCTCGGGATGAAGATCCTGGAGCTGGCATTCGTTATCAACTCCAGCCTCGGGTTGCACAATATGATCTATCCGCCGCTAAGCGAGCTGTCCTCCGAGGTGAACGAAGTCGTCTATTTTGCGGTCCCCCGCATACCGCATGTGCTGTACCTCGAAGGCGTGTACCCGGCCAACTCCTACAGCGTGCGCTCGATGACGGGCGAGACGGCCGAGATGTATTGCACCTCGCTAGGCAAAGCCATCCTGGCGTATCTACCGCCTGATGAGGCGATGAAGGCGATCGGCATGCAGAGTATGACGGCGCACACGCCCAACACAATCACCGATCGAAGCGCTTTGCTGCACGAGCTGGACACGATACGCAGCCGTGGCTACAGCATCGACAACATGGAGCATGAATTCGGGATCAAGTGCGTCGGCGTCCCTGTCTTCAAGCGCGACGGCTCGCTGCTAGGCGGCATGAGCATCTCCGGCCCATCCCTGCGCATGGACGACAGCACCACCCAAGCCTACGCCCTGAAGCTGCGCAGCTGCAGCCAGAAGATCAGCATGCGCGTCTAGGGAAGCAGCTACGTGCCCTGCTAGCGCGCGCTGTATGTGCAAATCGAGCTGCCTTAGTGCAATTTGTTACAGCTGGAGGGCAGCACCTTGGAGCGCGGTGATCGACCGATTTGCCTGGCGAATCTAAGAAAAGCGGTTGCTCTGACCTTGTGGCTAGGGCAACCGCTTATACCGTTTACGGCTCCAACACACGCATGAGGATCGTCGCTGCCTCAGCACGCGTAGTCGGGTCATAGGGCGCAAACCTGTTGTCTGAGCGCGGTGATCAAGCCGGCTCCACGCACAGACGCTGCCGCGCCTTTGGCCCACTGCGGGATCAGGCTATCATCCGCAAAGTCCGTCGGTCGAATGGCGTCGACCCCCAGCCCAAGCGCACGCGCCACCATCATGGCCATCTCCACCCGTGTGATCGGCGCTTCCGGACGGAAGCTGCCATCACTATATCCGGTGACGATACCTGCTTGCTGTGAGGCATAGACTGCAGACTGGGCCCACGCGCCGATCTTGGCATCATCCGTGAATGCCATCCGCGCATCGCTTGATTCTGGCATCTGCACCACACTGGATAGCATGACGAGGAACTCGGCCCGCGTAACAGGATGATCCGGACGGAAGCTGCCGTCCGGGTAGCCGTTCACGACGCCCTTAGCTGCCGCTCGGCGTATCGTGTCTCCTCCCCAATGGCTTCCCGTGTCGGTGAAGGTCACGCTTTCCAGAGACGGAATCTCCGTCTCCCTCTTATCAACGGCGAATACTGCGAACTTGGTGAGATGGTCTACAGATACGGAGATCGTATTCCCGTCGATGACACCGCCGATATCGATCCATACTTGCTCGTCTTCATCATAATAGAAGATGGACACCATGTCCTCCGAAGTCAGTCTGGAGGAGTCGAATACGAACGATATCGTAATAGCTTTGTTGAACGTCCCTTCCAGGTTAGAGAGAATTTCGTAGATACTGCTGACCAGTGTATGGGGCGACAAAACCCGTTCGGCGCTTGCCGCGACTTCCTCTATCGTCATGCTTATTTCTGTATCGCTCATCTCTCCCGGTATGGACACCGATATCCGCTCACCGAGGCTGACAGTTCCGGTTCCTCCAGGCGGAATAACAATATTCCCTTCCCTATTCACAATGGGATCCACTGTGTCCCCTGCGGGCAACTCCGGAGCGGATGGTGGGAATGGAGGCAACGACGGCGGGGACACCGGGGCATTCACTACCAGTGCAAAAGATTCGGACTCACTTCCATAAAAGCTCTCATCCCCCGTGTATTCAACCGAGATCTCATAACGTCCGGCACGCCAGCCTTGCGGAAAACGAAGCTCAGCGACGCCATGATCTGCCGCAGTTATGACCACTTCGCCGATCTCGTCATGCTGGTCGAAAAAGGTGACCGTCCCAGTCAGCCCACCGGCCGCAGGCGAGACTGCAAGGATCTCTGCTGTCAAGGCAACAGGACTGCCCGCAGCGATATTCCCCCCATTCGCCTTGACGGAGGCTGTCGTCTGCCCCTGGCCAACCGTGAGCGTCAACGGGCTGGATGTGCTGGCCTTGAAGAACTCGTCACCGTTGTATGATAGCTCCAAGGTGTAGGTGCCGACAGGCAGCTCATCGATGGCGATGACAGCTTCCCCGTCGACCAGCACGCCAGTACCTACCGTTTCGGTGCCGTTATGGAGTGCTACTGCGCCGGACGGCATACCGCTGCCTGGAGCATCTGCTCCGACTTTGGCTGTGATCGATACCGTCTCACCTGCCACGCTCGTCTCTGACGAGATTACAGCATCGGTTATGGAGTCCGCCTTGTGTACAGTCACCGCGACCGTCTGGCTGGCCGGGGCATACGATCGATCCCCGCTGTAGTGGACATCGATCAGATGGTTCCCTACAGGCAGAACGTCCGTAAGCAGCATCCATACGCCGTCCTCCAACGCGCCTGACCCTATCAGATCTGTACCTAGTTGCAGCGTCACGGTGCCCGTCGGTGTCCCCTTGCCGGAGACAGCAGCTGCAACTGTTGCCGTAATCGACACACGTTCGCCGTAGACGACCTCTGCTAGAGAAGCCGTTACGTCCAAGATCGAGTCAGCCTTGACAACTTCTTGTGTTATGGCGCCGATGCCGGAAGCGAAGGAATTGTCTCCGCTGTATTCTACCGTGATGGTGTGCGTGCCTACTTCCAGACTGTCCACATCCAGCGTCGCACTGCCCCCGCTTAATGGGGCAACGCCTAGCGTTGTTGATCCGTTTGCGAAGGTTACGCTGCCCATTGGCGCTCCGGCTCCCGGCGGCGCGGCCGTCACCATCGCTGTCAACGTCACCTCTTCCCCGTATACGCTCACGCTCCGGGAGCTTGCGACATCCAGCGTCACCTCCGCTTGGTCCACCGTCTGATCCACGGTGCTGCTGCTGCCTCCGAACGAGCCGTCGCCCGTGTATTCCGCTGTGATCGTATGGGTCCCGACCGCCAGATCGCTCACTTCCACAGTCGCCACACCACCGCTTAACGGGACGGTATCCAGCGTGTCCGCTCCATTCCGGAACGTCACGCTGCCGCTCGGCATTCCCGAGCCCGGCGCTGCGACCGTCACCGTCGCCGTGAACGTCACCAGCTCGCCAGAGACGCTGGTGGCCTGCGAGGTCGCAACGCTCGTCGTGGTGTCCGCCTGATCCACCGTCTGATCCACATCGCCGCTGCTGCCCGTGAACGAATCGTCGCCCGTGTATTCCGCCGTGATCGTATGCGTACCGACAGCCAGATCGCTCACTGCCAGCGTCGCCTCGCCATTGTCCAACATGATTGTGTCCAGCACGGCCGTACCGCTCCGGAACGTGACACTGCCGCCCGGCGTCCCCGCACCTGGCGCCTCAACCGTCACCGCGACGGTGAATGTCACCCGCTCACCAGAGACGCTGGCGGCCTGCGAGGTCGCGACACTTGTCGACGTACCCGCCTGACCCACGGCCTGCTGCAGCGTATCTGCACTTCCAGCGTACCGGCCCGAGCCGTCGTACTCCGCCGTAATCGTGTGCGTGCCGACAGCCAGATCGTCCACGCCGCTCAACACCGCTTTGCCGTCCGCCAGCTCTTCCACGCCCAGCACCGCAGCTCCGTTCCGGAACGTTACCGTGCCCTCCGGCGTGCCGCTGGCTGCGGCTACGTCCGCCGTGAACACCAGCGCTTCCCCGAAGACGACCGGACCCGGCGGTACCGTCAGCACCATCGTCGTATCGAGCTTATTCACCGTCTGCTCCACCGTGCCGCTGCCAGATGCAAAGGATTGGTCTCCGCTGTACTCCGCCGTGATGGTGTGCGTGCCCACAACCAGCTCATTGGTTGCAACAGCGGCTTCTCCCCCTGACAACGGCGCCGTCCCGATGGCCTCTCCATCGTTCCAGAAAGTTACGCTGCCCGTTGGTGTCCCCGCTCCTGGTGCCACCGCCGTCACCGTCGCGGTCAATGTCACCTCTTCCCCGTATACGCTCACGCTCCGGGAGCTTGCGACATCCAGCGTCACCGCCGCTTGGTCCACCGTCTGATCCACGGTGCTGCTGCTGCCTCCGAACGAGTCATCGCCCCTGTATTCCGCTGTGATCGTATGCGAACCAACCGCCAGATTGGACAACGCCAGTGTCGCCGAGCCACTGTCCAAGGGGACAGTATCCAATACCTTCGTTCCGTTCCTGAATGTCACGCTGCCGCTCGGCATTCCCGAGCCCGGCGCTGCGACCGTCACCGTCGCCGTGAACGTCACCAGCTCGCCAGAGACGCTGGTGGCCTGCGAGCTAGACACGGTGATCACGGTATCCGCCTTACCCACCGTCTGATCCACATCGCCGCTGCTGCCTGCGAACGAATCGTCACCCGTGTATTCCGCCGTAATCGTATGCGTGCCAACTTGCAAATCGCTCACTTCCAGGATCGCTTCACCGTCGTCTAACGTTACGGTGTCGAGCACTGCTGCTCCGTTCTTAAACGTGACACTGCCTCCCGGCGTCCCCGTACCTGGCGCCGCGACCGTCACCGTGGCGGTGAATGTCACCCGCTCACCAGAGACGCTGGCGGCCTGCAAGGTCGCGACACTTGTCGACGTACCTGCCTGACCCACAGCCTGCTGCAGCGTATCTGCACTTCCAGCGTACCGGCCCGAGCCGTCGTACTCCGCCGTAATTGTGTGCGTACCGACTCCCAGATCGTCCACGCCGCTCAACACCGCCTTGCCGTCCGCCAGCTCTTCCACGCCCAGCACTGCAGCCCCGTTCCGGAACGTTACCGTGCCCTCCGGCGTGCCGCTGGCTGCGGTCACGTCCGCCGTGAACACCAGCGCTTCCCCGAAGACGACCGGACCCGGCGGTGCCGTCAGCACCATCGTCGTATCGAGCTTATTCACCATCTGCTCCACCGTGCCGCTGCCAGATGCAAAGGATTGGTCTCCGCTGTACTCCGCCGTGATGGTGTGCGTGCCTACTTCCAGACTGTCCACATCCAGCATCGCACTGCCCCCGCTTAATGGGGCAACACCTAGCGTTGTCGAGCCGTTTGTGAAGGTTACGCTGCCGGTCGGTGTTCCGGCTCCTGGCGGCGCGGCCATCAGCGTCGCGGTCAACATCACCTCTTCGCCGTATACGCTCACGCTCCGGGAGCTCGTGACATCCAGCGTCACCGCCGCTTGGTCCACCGTCTGATCCACGGTGCTGCTGCTGCCTGCGAACGAGCCGTCGCTCGTGTATTCCGCTGTGATCGTATGGGTCCCGACCGCCAGATCGCTCACTTCCACAGTCGCCACACCACCGCTTAACGTGACGGTATCCAGCGTGTCCGCTCCATTCCGGAACGTCACGTTGCCGCTCGGCACTCCGGCCCCCGGCGCCTCGACCGTTACCATCGCTGTGAATGTCACCGGCTCACCGTACACGCTCGTGTCCTGCGAGCTAGACACGGTGATCGCGGTGTCCGCCTGATCCACCGTCTGATCCACATCGCCGCTGCTACCCGTGAACGAATCGTCGCCCGTGTATTCCGCCGTGATCGTGTGCGTACCGACAGCCAGATCGCTCACTGCCAGCGTCGCCTCGCCATTGTCCAACATGATTGTGTCCAGCACGGCCGTACCGCTCCGGAACGTGACACTGCCGCCCGGCGTCCCCGCACCCGGCGCCTCCACCGTCACCGTGGCGGTGAACGTCACCCGCTCACCAGAGACGCTGGCGGCCTGCGAGGTAGCCACACTGGTCGACGTACCCGCCTGACCCACGGCCTGCTGCAGCGTATCTGCACTTCCAGCGTACCGGCCCGAGCCGTCGTACTCCGCCGTAATTGTGTGCGCACCGACTCCCAGATCGTCCACGCCGCTCAACACCGCCTTGCCGTCCGCCAGCTCTTCCACGCCCAGCACTGCAGCCCCGTTCCGGAACGTTACCGTGCCCTCCGGCGTGCCGCTGGCTGCGGATACGTCCGCCGTGAACACCAGCGCTTCCCCGAAGACGACCGGACCCGGCGGTGCCGTCAGCACCATCGTCGTATCGAGCTTATTCACCGTCTGCTCCACTGTCCCTCTGCTAGATGCAAAGGATTGGTCTCCGCTGTACTCCGCCGTGATGGTGTGCCTGCCTACTTCCAGACTGTCCACATCCAGCGTCGCACTGCCCCCGCTTAATGGGGCAACACCTAGCGTTGTCTGTCCGTTTGTGAAAGTTACGCTGCCAGTCGGTACTCCGGCACCCGGCGACATGACCGTCACATCTGCTTGAAATGTGATGCTCTCTCCTGGCTGGATGCCGTTCTTTGAAGATTCGACATCGATCTTTGTATTCGCCTTATCCACCGTCAGATTAATCGTATTGCTGCAGCCCGCGACAGAGCCGTCTCCACTATATTCAACCGTGATCGTATGAGAACCTACCTCCATATCGCTAACAAGCAGCGTGGCCCAGCCCTCGCTTAACGTTGCTACGCCTAGCGTAGTCATCCCCTTCTTAAACGCCACATCGCCGGTGGGCATTCCGGCTCCCGGAGCCGAGACTGCTACAGATGCCATCAGACTCACTCTCTCCCCAAAAACGCTGTATTCGGCAGCATATGGAGTGACGACGGACTCGGCCTTGGCCACGGTCTGCAGGACCGTACCGTCGCTGGGCTCAAACACAGAGTCCCCATCAAAATGCGCGGTAATGGTATGTGTACCTACAGCCAGATCGTCGCTCGTCAAGACAGCCTGTCCTCCGTCCAGCGTTCCTGAACCGAGCACATCTGTCCCGCTGCTGAATATAACCGATCCGGTCGGAGCCTCGCCGCCGGGCCCTGCCCCGTTCACGGTTGCCGTGAATGTGGCCGGCTCGCCCCAGGTTGTGTTCGCCTTTGAGGTTTGTACAGTTATGGAGCTAGCCATCCTGGCAACCTCGATCACCATAGCTGCAGATATGCTCTGGGCGTGATCGCCCGATCCTTGATACACCGCCGTAATCGATCGGGTACCGCCATGCAGCGCGGATGTCGTATAACTGGCTGTTCCGCCCGCCAGGTTGACCTCGCCTACCTTGATGTTGCCGTCCATCAAAGCGACCGTTCCCATCGGCGTACCGATCCCGTTATTCGCTGTCACGGAGATATCAAAGGTCACTGCATCGCCGTATTGGATGGAATCGGAGCTGGCCGCTGCCGTCACCGTCGTTCCCGCGTCCTTGAACACCCGCACGCCACCGTACCGATAGACGAGGTAAACATCCTTCGTAACCGGATGAACCGTGAGACCATGCACGGAATCGTTATATTCAGCGTAGATATGTTCGCCAAGGGTGCGGCCGTCCGTTGCCGATATTTTACGGAACCCGACACTGCTGCTATTGCTTATCGCTACATACAAAGCGCCATCGTGATAAGCCAGTCCGGTCAGGTAATTTCCCCCGAAATGCCAACTTTCAAGCAGGTTTTTATGCTTATCGAATTTATGGACATAGCTATGAGACATCACATAGAGATTGTCCTCTTCGTCAATCGCAACGTCCTGGCCATCTGTTGTATTGTTAGATGTGCTGAAGTCGAAATAGATGGAGGGTTGACCTGAGGGACTCACTCTCATCATGTGATAATAGCCGGCGGTGTACATTGTCCCCTCGCTATCCAATGCCATTCCATAAACGGCCCCGCCCACCAGATAGCCTACAGGGATGTCCTCGCCAATGGGTTGATAATTATTGTTGAGATCATAGCGATTGACCGATGATCCATCTACCATGTAGAGGATGTCATCCTTGATCGCCATATATCCTGGACGACCCCATGTTTCGATCTTCCCATTCTCAGTCCCGTCCGGGTTATACACCACGATACGGGATTGCCCGTTTTCCCCGACATAGATCCTCCCGCTCTCATCGATCGCGATGCCCCTTGGCCCATTGAATGGCATTCCCTCAAATGAGGTATAACTGCCGACTTGTCGATAGCTCGCTGCGGCCTGCTCTGGCCGCTCCAATATCCCTGCAGCCAGGAAAAAGATGAGCAGCGCAAAGATCAGCCGTTTCCACCAACGACTCCCTCTCTTTTGCCGCGTGGCCGTTATTTGTTTCATTTTCCGTTCCCCCCACCCACTAATGCTTACGTATCTTCAGTATATTTCTCATGTCCAATCGACGTAAGTAGACACTTTTAGGTGTACCTTCGACAAGCAAGAACGATATCGTCGTTCCAAGTCCATGCTTACGAAAGAGCCGGGTATTGGCCGTAAGTCGCTGATACTGTTGTGGCTAAGCGGCAACGGCGCGACCCTTCGGGGGACCCGGGATGAAATAATCTCCGAAGAAATACAAGCCAAGTAGATGTGAGAATGCTTTCTTGTTATTTTCAAAAAAAAAAGCCTCCTTAACGGAGACAGATGGATCAGTAAGCTGTAAAGGAAGAAAAGTACGTTACCGCTCCACGGCTTACCCTAGGGAAACAGCAGCGTAACGGTCGTTCCGGCTCCTGGTTGACTCACAACGCTCACCTTGCCCCGGTGGGCAGTCATAATTTTTTTCACGTGGAACATACCAAGTCCGAAGTTGTGTCCCGACTTGTGCTTCGTAGAGTAGAACGGTTCGAACAGGCCCTTCAACTGATCCTTGCTCATCCCTTTCCCGGTGTCGGTAATATGGATCCTCACTCTCCGTTGCACTTTCTCAACTGTAACTGTCACCTGCCCCCGTCCGTCCATCGCTTCGATCGCATTGCTTATAATATTCGAGAGACACTCCGCGATCAGCGTACGATCGACCAGCAGCATCGCAGGCGCGTACTGCTTGGCAAACGAGACGGACGTGTGAGCAAACTGTTCTGTCACCTCATCCAGCAGGACGGAGAGGTCGGTCGCCTCGGGCTCTACAGATAGCCGGCTCCGGGTAAGATAGGACAGCCTGGACACCATGCTCATGAGATGCTCATTGGATCGCAACAGACTTTTCACTTGATGATTGGCCATGTCATACTGCTTCGATTCGAGGCTTCGCTGGATATTCAGCGCATGCAGCTTGTTTTTGGCGACCACATTTTTGAACGCATGCTGCATCAGGCTCGTCCCGACCTGCATCTTGGTCAGTGCAGCTGAGGATTGGAAACGGGTAAAGACATTATACACATATAGCACCAAGCCCAGCACCAGGCTGATCAGACAGATAAAAGGGATAAAGGCAAGCAATTGTACGGGGGATTGAAAATAAATTCCTTCCAATTGCAAAAGCAGCAAAAACGTGAGAGGGATCAGGATCATCAGGCCAATCCCAAGATAAGGAAGCCGATTCCCTATGCCAGGCCCGGCCCTCCACACCCGCTTCCCAAACAGGGCCATCGACGCCGCCATGTACGGAACACCCCAACTCAGGATGTATGTATAATTCATCCTGGATACCGGGTACACATCGCTGAAGAAAAAGGAAAACAAGACCGGGACGAGCAGCAAGCCGGTCAGCATGGGATTCGAATAGCCGGCAAAATGCATAAAGAACCCAAGAGCCAAATAATAGGGAAAGCTATGAATGAGAATATTCAACCCGGTAGTCGCCACCTGTAGCGCAGTCATCCCGGCCGCCTCCACACGGACCGCTTCCATATATGGCAGAGCGAGCTTCTCCAGGCCGACCTGCAGACCGCTCAGGCCGGCAGTGATCATAAGCAGCGCGCCCCAGATGAGCAGACTGTTTTCCCTTCGCTTCACGAGCAGATAGATGCCCAGCGGCGTCATGACAACGAACAATAACAAGAATGCAATGATCATCCCTTGCTCCCCTTACTCCAGCAGCCCCCATTTTTGACACTTGTCCGCCAGTTCTCTGGTGGAACGGCTCCAGTTGAATTTGACCAATAGACGACCGACATGCTTCTTCACCGCCGATAGGCTCACACTGTTCATATCCGCAATCTCCTGCTGCGTCTTACCCTCCAGGATCAGCTTGAGCAGCACGACATCATAAGGGGTGATGAGTTTTCTTTTCTTATCGTAGACGAGCTTTTTCAACCTCGTGCCATATTTGCTCTCCAGATCGCTCGTCGCGTTAGCGATGATGGTCGGGATCTGTTCGAATTCATCCTTGTACACAAAGTCGTATGCGCCATTCAGGAACGCTTCATTAAATACTTCATCATCGTCATCCAGAGAACTCAGAATAATGACTTTTATGGCAGGATACTTGTGTGCAATATCGAGCGCCGCATCCAATCCGGACGCATCGGCATCGCCCAGCATAATATCCATCAGCACGATATCCACCGGAGCTTCGTCAAGCGCTGACATACAGGTCTCCTTGCTGTCTACGCAAGCAACGATCTCAAATCCGGATTCGTCTGCGAAGAAAACCTGCAAGCCCTGGCTCCATTCCACATCGTCCTCGACAAGCATCACGCGGGCTCGCGTCATGCCACCCACACTCCCCTCATCCATAGCAATAGGTGTAGCTTCCATCTATTATAATAGTCAGCACCTTTAAGCGTAAGTAGACACTTTAGGGTCTACCTATTCTAATGCTTAGAGGGTTTGGGCGGTACTGTAAGCACCATTTTGGCGCTTAGAGCGGTCAGCTGATGCTTGGGCCAAGGCTGTAAGCACCATCGTGGTGCTTTCAGGGCCCTCACCTTTATCGCCAGGACATGTTTTTCAAGCCTGACTTTTGCACTTGTCGGGGGGAGTGAGCCGATGCTTGGCGCCCGCATTCCGAATTCCCGCTAAGCACGCGCTCTTTTAATAATAGGCCCTAGAGTGAATGTAAGCTGAGGACAGAAAATAGCGGCGCAAGGGGATCCCCTTGCGCCGCTATTTTCTTCGTTGCGATGTGGTGCTCTAATTGAACCATTGCCCGTGGCGGAGCCTTCCGCAGACGGTAGGCTTCTTTACCCATGCCAACACCTCGCAGGCGGCGGCGTAGCTATGACAAGCTACAAAAAGGTGTGTATTTTGTCTAAACACGCGTTGACTACTTCATGGGAAGCTTTTCCTGCAATATCAATACGTCTAGCTCGCCAATCCAGATTTTTAATCTGATCCGTTAGAATAACTCCTTTAAAAATCAGTCCATCGGGCAGCAATACCTCATATCCCCAACCTCGAACCGTATGCGTAATTGGACAAACCGATACAAACCCCGTCGCATCATTAAATGCTTTTGGTGAAAGTACGATTGCGGCTCTCCTACCCGCTTGTTCATGACCTGCCTGTGGATTAAAGTTGATCCATACGAGATCTCCTCGATCTGCACTCATCTACAGCAATTCCTGCCCTTCAACACCGAAATCCACTTCCTCGTGGCGATTTTCAGGTTTGCATTGGGCCAGCAATTCTTCCAAGGTTGGTTTTTTCTTATGGGGTCTTACGATCAGCGTATGGTCATCACTTACAATCAAATCGACTTCTGATCCTTGACTGATCGCGAGCTTTTCCGCAATTTGGCTGGGAATACGAAGGCCCAGACTGTTTCCCCATTTCTGAACGGTGGTCGACATCGAGAGCCCTCCCTCTTTTTTACTTTCTCTCATTTTATCACACCTCCAACCATGCGTATATACCAGTATATACAAAGAGGTTCAATAGCATACCTTAAAGCGAACTGTAAACATGCCTCTCACCACAACCATGGATAGCAGCCTCTTCTCTTGCACTGGGCGAGTATGTCATCTTACTAAATATTCGTTATAATAAAGAAATCGATTGACGAGCGGACCGGCTCTATAGAAAGGAATACCCCATTCATGACGAAAATGGAATCTGATCGCTTGGCAGAGCTCAGCGTCGCCCAGTGGCAGGACTGGATCGCCAAGCACGCCGAAAACGCGCTCAGCACCCCCTACCAAAAAGAGTATGGCAACGAGGTTCGATTCGCGGTACGCGAAAACTTGCCAGAGCTGACTGCCGAAGAAGACTGGCTGTTCGAGCTGAATGTTCACCTGTTCCTGCTCCGCCAGCAGTCGACCAGCGGCTACTCGAGCTACTTTGCCCAAATTGCGGCCTCGGAGACGATGCAGGCGGTTGCAAGCCACCTGACAGACGGATTGACGCTGAACCTCCGGGCCAGACAGTGGGATCGGCTCTTGGAGACTTCCACGTACATTCGAGAAACAGCGGTCACGCATGCATGGTCACCAGCCGCCTATCTGGATATCTATGTGGAACTGTGGATTCGGATGATCGCTCCTGCGGCGGATAGCACCCGTCTCTTCGAGGATGAACTGGAGCGGCTACATGAGGCTGAGGCGGCGGTCATTGCGGCAGAGAAGGCAGAGGCATCCCAATCCGGCTCAACCTATGGCCATGGGCCGCGCAAGACACACAAGCTCTTCCCGCTGGTCGCCCGCGCCTGGATGCACTTCTGGCTGGAGGAGGACCAGCAGGCGTGGCAGCTGCTCGAAGCGGCCGAGCGGCATCGGCTGAAGCCCGACCAGGTGCTGCGCTTCCTGAGAGTACTGGAGGAGGCCGGCGCCTGGAGCCGGCTGGAAGCTTGGCTGACCGGTTGTGCGACTGAGCGGGTCGGGCGCCATCACGGCAGCCTGTACCCTTATGGCCACTACTGGGACGCCGTGATCCAGCGATTGCCGGAGGCGGAGGAGCGCATGTGGCAGGCGATGACGAGCTTGCTCCCCTACTCCCGCGACCTGTATGAAGAGATGTTGATGCGCTACAGCCACTGGCGGCAGTGGGTCGATTACCACCTCAGCCGGGGCAGCGATCCGCTCGACTTCCGAGCGAAGGATCTGCAGCCCATCGAGAAAGGCGCGCCGGAAGCGCTGCTGCCTTTTTACCACCAGGGCGCCGAGCGATATGTCCTGCTCAAGAACCGCGACGGCTACAAGCGGGCGGTGAAGCTGCTCAAACGGCTGGCCAAGCTGTACAAGAAGTTGAAGCGCGAGGACCGGTGGGAGTCGTACATCGAAGCATTCGCAGGCCGGCATAGCCGGCTGAGGGCCTTGCAGGAAGAGCTGCGGAAAGGAAAGCTGATCCCATGACGATGACCAACTATAATGTGGAGAGCATCGCGGTCCGATTGGTGCTGACGTCGCACGGCGACGCGCTGTTCTTCACAGATCCGGACACGATGCAGGCGGCGAGCGGACTCCTGCTGAAGCACCGCTTGTTCGCCTGGCATGAGCCGTCCTTCTACGGCACGGAGCTCGAGCTCCGCAAGGTCGGGGAACTGGAGGCTGTCGTACTGCCCTCAGAAGAGGTTATCCCTTACTTTGCCCGGTGTCCGCAGCTGGCGCATATCGAATGGAGGTGGGAAGGCGATGCGGCCAGGCTCTCCACCTTGGCGCCCCTGCTCAACGAAGTGTTGGAGAAGCGGTTGTATGCGCCTGATCTTGCTGCCTACCGCAGCGGCGAGCTGGCCTGGAGCTGGGATGTAGGGGCGATCGGAGCGACCCTGGGAAAGGAGCGCCAGAGCGAGCTGGACCTGGCGCGCGGCGGCTGGAGCGAGGAGGCGCGTGCCGGGCTGAAGGCGGCCTTCTCGGCGACCGTCACGAGCCGCTGCTACGGCACGGAGGCCGACGAGGCGGAGCTGCGGCGGGAGTTCCCGGCGCTGTTCGCGCGCGAGCATGCAGCGGCGGCGACGGCAGGACTGGATAGCGAGTCCTGGCTCGTGCAGATCGGCTGGAAAGCGGACGTCGCGCCTTTCCGCCCGATGCTGCAGCTGATCGAGCCGTGGGAGGGCGACGAGCACTCACGCTGGCGGCTGCGGCTCGTGCTGCAGGACAAGAGCGATCCGGCGACGCTCCGCCGGGTGAAGCTCAGTGGCAACGGCGAGGCGACCGGCAAGTGGCCGGATAGCTGGACGGAAGCCATCCGCAGCCGCTCTGCCGGCTGGCTGGACCGGCTGCGGGCCTGCTTGCCGCCCGAGAGGCTGTGGCGCGGTGAAGATGTGCTCGGCGCGCCGCTGGACGACGCGGCGGCTTGGCGGTTCCTGAATACCGACAGCCGCCGGTTGCTCGAAGCCGGCTGGCAGGTGCTGCTGCCCGCCTGGTGGGAAGCCGCCAGCCGCAAGAAGCCGCGCCTGCGGGCGGCGGTGCAATCCGAAGACGAGTCCAAGAAGCGCGGTGGCGGCAGCAAGTCGCTGTTCGGACTGAACGCCATCCTGAGCTTCGACTGGCGCATCTCCATCGGCGAAGCCGACCTGAGCGAGCAGGAATTCGATGCGCTGGTCGCACGCGGAGAGCGTCTCGTAAAGTTCCGGGACCGCTGGATCGCACTCGACCCCGCCCTGATCGCCCAGATCCGCCGCATGATGGAAGGCATGGACAAGCGCGAGGGGCTGAGCTTCCAGGATGTGCTGCAGCTGCACCTGCTCTCGCAGGCCGAGATGGCGGGCGATGCAGCTGAAGGGGCAGACGGCGGCGCGGAGGCATCCGAAGCCGATCCGGCCCGTGTCCAGCTCGAGGTGGAGCTGAATGCGCATCTGACGGGCCTGATCGCCCGGATCAACCAGCAGCGCGAGTGGCCGCCGCTTGATCCTCCGGCCGGCCTGCGCGCCGAGCTGCGCAGCTACCAGCAGGACGGCTTCGCCTGGCTGGCGTTTCTGCGCCGCTTCGGGCTCGGGGCCTGTCTCGCGGACGACATGGGCCTCGGCAAGACGGTGCAGTTGATCGCCTACCTGCTGCACAACAAGGAACAGACGGAGGAGGCCGCGCAGCTCCCTTCACTGATCATCTGCCCGACATCGGTACTTGGCAACTGGCAGAAGGAGCTGTCCCGCTTCGCCCCGTCGCTGCGGGTGGCGATGCATTACGGCTCCAGACGGGCAAGCGGTGCAGCATTCCAGGAGGAGGCCCGCAGGGTAGACGTCATGCTGACCTCGTACGCTACCGCCTCGCTCGACCAGGAGACGCTGGCACAGTTCCAATGGGGAGCAGTCTGTCTGGACGAAGCGCAGAACATCAAGAACGCCCAGACCAAGCAGGCGGCGGCGGTCAAAAGCATCCCAGCGCTCCACCGCGTCGCGCTCACCGGGACGCCGATCGAGAACCGGCTGGCAGAGCTATGGTCGATCTACGACTTCATCGTGCCGACCTACCTCGGATCCGCCAAGGCGTTCCAGGACCGATTCGCCGGGCCGATCGAGCGGGAGCGGGACGGGAAGCGGACGTCTGAGCTGCAGCGGCTCGTCAAGCCGTTCCTGCTGCGGCGCAAGAAGAAGGACCCTGCCATCCAGCTCGACCTGCCGGAGAAGAACGAGATGAAGACGTACGTCCCGCTCACCTCTGAGCAGGCGGCCCTGTACGATAATAGCGTCAAGGAGCTGCTGGAGCGGCTGAAGAAGCTGGACGGGATCCAGCGCAAGGGCGCGATCCTCGGCGCGCTGACGCGGCTCAAGCAGGCCTGCGACCATCCGGCGCTGCTGGATGAGGATACAGGCGGGGATCCGGAGGAAGGCCCGGCATCACCGGAGGCGATCGCCGCCCGCTCGGCCAAGCTGGAGCGGCTGGTGGCGATGGTCCGGGAGCTGCGCGAGGCGGACGAGCGCTGCCTCATCTTCACACAGTACATCGGCATGGGCAAGATGATCCAGGATGTGCTGCAGCGCGAGCTGGACGAGCCCGTGCTGTACTTGAACGGCAGCACGCCGAAGGCGCAGCGGGACCGGATGATCGAGCGGTTCCAGTCCCGCGAGCTGCCGCCCGCCGAGCAGCCCAGCGTGTTCATCCTGTCGCTCAAGGCGGGCGGCGTCGGGCTCAACCTGACAGCGGCGAACCACGTCTTCCACTTCGACCGCTGGTGGAATCCGGCTGTCGAGAACCAGGCCACCGACCGCGCCTACCGGATGGGCCAGACACGCGACGTCCAGGTGCACAAGTTCATCTCGCTCGGCACCCTCGAGGAGCGCATCGACGAGATGCTCGAGAACAAGCAGCAGCTCAGCGACAACGTCATCACCAGTTCAGAGGGCTGGATCACGGAGCTGTCGACCGAGGCGCTGTCCGAGCTGTTCACGCTGCGGCGGGACTGGTCGGCGGATTGAGCCAGATTAGTCTCGCTTACACAGATTTGGAAATGTTGATTAAGGAGGTCTCCCGTCCAATGGAGAACCGTCACACCTCCTCCGCCTTGGGGGAATTCATCACCTCGCGCCGCCATCGGCTTCAGCCGGAGCAGGCGGGGATTCCGCGATTTCCCGGCAGGCGGCGCACCCCGGGACTCCGCAGGGAAGAAGTCGCATATCTCGCCCATGTCAGCGTCACTTACTATACCTGGCTCGAGCAGGGCCGTGAGACGAACCCTTCCCCGGAGGTTTTGTCCCACATCAGCCAAGCGCTGCAGCTGGACGCGGACGAGCGGAAGCACTTATTCGATCTCGCCAGACCCACTCCCGTCTATTCGGAATCAAGCTTCGAGCACCACGATTCCGAATTTCTGCAAAACCTTGTGAATCAGTTGCGCTATCCTTCTTTTATTGCCAATGAGGTTGCCGATGTCATCGTGTGGAACCAGGGAGCGGAGCTCGTGATTGCCGATTTTGGCCGTCTGCCGGCAAATGAACGCAACATGATGACGCTGCTGTTTCTGGATCCGGAATACCCCAGAAGATTGGTCAATTGGGAGGCATTCGCTCGTTACATGACGGGGTTGATCCGGGCAAGCTTCGAGCGTTACAGGGACAACCCGATGTACATGGAACGGTTCGAGCGTTTGCAGAAGAACAGCGAGGACTTCGTACGTTTGTGGGAGAGACATGAGATCCGGCAAAAGAGCACCGCCGTCCCGGTACATTGCCGGCTGCCGGACGGACGGGAACTGACGTTCACGATTCATTGCGCCGCCGCCATCGACAACGACCCTGGGCTGCACTGGTGCTTCTTCGTGCCGACGCCAGGTTCGGGCACGGAGGAGCGGCTCGCGCGCCTGCTGGCTCAAGGCTCCGAGTTGCCTTAGCTATCCTAGCCTGTTAGTCCAGTTAATAGTAAGGCAGCGCTGTGGTTAACATTCCTTTATCGTTGGTATGATCAAGGCAACTCAACGATAAAGGGGACTCTTAGATGAACTCATACCGCTATCAAGGCAAAACGGCTTTAATCACTGGCGCTTCCTCTGGCATCGGCGAAGCATATGCCAAAGCACTGGCTGCGCGAGGCTGTCATGTCATCCTGACCGCGCGTTCCCAAGCCAAGCTGGAAGCACTGGCCAACGAGATCACACGCGCACACGGCGTGCAGGCATATGCCCTTCCCTGCGATTTGTCCCAGGCAGGGGCACCGCATCTCCTGGCCCAATCCGTCTCCAAGCTCGGCCTGACCGTCGATATTCTCATCAACAATGCAGGCTTCGGCACATACGGCCGCTTTGAAGATATCGATCCGGCGCGCGAGCAGGCAGAGATCATGCTGAATACCGGCGCGCTAGTCGAACTAACGCATTTTTATCTGCCCGGCATGCTGGAACGCAAAGACGGCATCGTGGTCAACGTGGCTTCCATGGCGGCATTTGCCCCCTGCGCCTATCTGGCCGTGTACGGCGCGACCAAGGCATTCGTGTTATCCTTCTCCGAAGCGCTGTGGGCAGAAACCCGCGGACGCGGCGTCCGTGTCATGGCGCTCTGTCCGGGTGCGACGGATACCGGGTTCTTCGATGAGGTGGGCAACCGGGACATGGTGGCAGGCAACAAAATGTCTACTCCCCAGAGCGTCGTTCAGGCCGGATTCCGCGGCATCGACCAAGGCAGCAGCTACAGTATTGACGGACGCGGCAATTATGCAACGGCCCTGATCTGCCGGCTGCTTCCCCGGCGCAGCCTAGCGCTCATCAATGAGCGCAATTCCCGGCCCCGCTAAACGTTGCTAACGCGCAGCGGTATCCGGTGAAGCGGTATAGATCATGATCTTCAGCTGGCCACGCCACCTCCCCTTTCCTTTTCTTTACAAAAGAATTGCTGCTCTATCAAAGACGTATCATATTTACCGTCGAGGAAGTGCAGGTTGAACATGATCGTTGCGCCACTGCCCCAACTTCCAGCACGGCTACAATTCTCTCATGCGGGTCTATCTCCAGTGGTATAGGCAGCTGATGCTCATATATCCATTCCGGAATGGTACGATGAACATACCATCCTTTATCGCTGGCCAACAATTGAAAGTTCTGAATCAAACAACATACTGCGGCATAATCCTCCTCTTGTTTGTGGGGGTCAGCTTCTTTCTTTGCCAATACTACAAGGAATGAGGGCGAGGTATTGGCATGTGAGGGCTGGAGCTTGGCAACTGCTTCATGGTCAGTCACATAAATAAAACGCCATGGCTCGCGAAGTCCATCATTTGGCGCCCAAACCGCGATGTTCAATGCTTCCAAGATGTCTTTAGACGATACATATTGGCCTTCCGCATGGGGCTTGGTATCTGTCGGGTATTGGGTCCAGTATTGTTCTGCGGGGGTCCTTTTCCGGGCTCTAGGCGATTTAACAACATATCCAATATTTAAGACACCGGCAAATTTTTCCCCGTCCTTCAGACCGATCTCATTAAAAAAGGACGGATTGCTCAACATGGGGTCGGTGTACCAAAGCATCCCCAAACCGTTTTCCCAGCCAAGCAATTGAAGATTCTGCATGACGCTGCAGACGGCGGCATAATGTTCGTCGCGCTGTCGTTGAGTGGCCGCAGCTTCTGCAATAAAAACCAGTTGGACCGGCGTGTTGAGAATGGATTTGGTGAGAAATCCTGTTATTGAGGACGGGATTAACTTACCAAATTGACTATCGGTTACTTTGGCAAACATGCTCTCAGCCAGTCGCAAACGCGATGCCTCGGAGTCATAATAAATGCAACGCCAATGCGTCAGCTCGTCGGATTGCCACAAACTCGAAGCTTGCTGGAGCAAGGAGTTCAACAATTCGAATGGGACAGGCTCTGCTTTAAACTTACGAACACTCCGTCGTTCTACTATCGTTTTGGCAACATTCATTGTAATGCCTCCCTGTGACAGAATGAATAGGCGGCGCAAGCTTAGCCTGTGATTGTCCATTGCACCATTTTAAAATCGAAGGTAAAGCAGTTCATTTAGTTGGGAATGGCAACGTTGATGACCGTGCTATCCAGGAGCCCATGAAAGCTCTGTGCGAAGGCTTCGGACCGAGTCATATGCAGCGCCTTCTTTTCGATTATTGTTAACAATGAAACTATATTACGCAACGGTTATTCTTGTCAACTTTCTTTTTAAATGCGGAATTCAAAAGTTGATCCCCACTACCTCATATGTTAAAATAATTTACAAATGAACAATAATATTCGACGCACTCCACCATGTAGCTTTAGCTCGCATATGAAATTTTGAATCGGGCAATTCTTTTTAATATAGGGGATGTTCAATCATGTCTGAGGGATTAAAGCGAACGCTGTACGAACGTTTTCTCCACTATGCACATTTAATCGAGCAAAGGTTTGCAGCAGAGAGTAATGAGTTTACTAGCCTGGCACAATTACATGGCATTACATCCATTCCAAGTAATTTAACAAGCGTACATGTAATTGATTGCATCGGAAACAATGAACCTATAAATAACACGTCTATTGCAGAAAAAATGAATTTGTCCAAAGCCAGCATTTCGAAAATAAGCAATAAGCTGCTTCAAGAGGGCTTTATTAAGCGAAGACAGATGGTTGATAATAAAAAAGAGGTTTATTTTACTCTCTCTCCCGAGGGCAAAAAGATTTTTGAAGTGCATGCCGCCATGCATGAAGTGTTGGAGGAACGATTCATAGCGGTTTTGCATTCATTATCCGAGTCAGAAATCCAAGGTGCCTTGAAATTTATTGATGTGATGATAGAAAACCAAGATATGGGTAAGGGAGAATCTTAGGCCATAACTCGGGGGGATTGGGTTGAGCGGGGGTGTACTCGGGAAGAACTTTTTGCAACAACACATTTAGGCCATCCTCTAACGGATAGCCTTTTCTGTAACGCAAAGCAGGATATCACGGCTTCGAAGCACCCACTAAACGTTGCAAACGCGCAGCGGTATCCGGTGAAGCGGTATAGATCATGACCTTCAGCTCCGGATTGGTGGCCTGCGGTTGCAGGGTCACATGTTCAAACTCCATGTCGCCGATCCGCGGATCGTAGCTCCTTTTATGGCGATCTGTTACGGCCTGAACGTCATGCAGCGGCCATATCTCGCGAAATAGCCGGCTCGTCTGCATGAGCTCGTCAATAAGCGCCTTAAACCCCGCATCATTAGGAAAGTGTGCGTAATCTGCACGAAATTGGGCGATCAAGACTTTGGCACCGGATTCCCAATCCTGAATGGTTGACCCCAGTTCTGTAAAAAGATATCTGAGCCAATTGAGCCGCTGCGCCCTTTGATCCGAAACCGAAGGCAATCGAAAAACGAACTCGGCTGCCTTGTTCCACATCAACACATCCCAATACCTTCCGAGCACAAATGCCGGATTTGGATCAAGAGCCCTTATTGTCCGTTCCAAACCCACGTGAATATGCTGATTGACTTCCGCTTCCTGTTGTGCCGGTTTGGCAAGAAGATGAAGATGCTGGCGTTCATCCTCTGTTAGTCGCAATGCTTGAGCTATGTTATTGAGCACATCCTCCGATGGATTGACATTTCGGCCTTGCTCCAACGAGGTATACCACGATATTCCGATATAAGCAAGCTGAGCCACTTCTTCCCTTCGCAGCCCGGGAATCCGTCGCCGCCCATAGGATACCAGCCCGACATCCTCTGGCGTAAGACGTTCCCGACGCGAACGCAAGAATTCCCCTAACGACATCTTGGAAGACACGTCCTCCATGGCTTCTCCTCCTTATCCTGACACTCCCAATCATACGATAAATGAAGGAAGGATGCTATTCGCACCTGCCATTATACTCAACCTATGACGCCAACAAATATAGGAGGATGGTATAATGAATTTTTTTGTAACCGGTGCGACAGGTAAAGTAGGCAGCCGTTTTGTGCCCCGTCTATTACAGCGCGGCCATCTGGTCAAACTCTTGGTCAGGAACGCTGCAAACGTGGAGGGGCTTCTCCAGCAAGGAGCTGAAGTGATAGCAGGCGATCTCTTGCAGCCGGATCAATACCTGGACGCTCTCCGGGGCTGTGATGTCGTGATTCATTTGGCCGCACAGTTCAGAGGTGTAGATGAGGAGACCACCCGTATGGCAAATATCGACGGCTCCGTCGCCTTGGCTCGTGCTGCGTTAGATGCGAAGGTGCCAAGGTTTGTGTTCTCAAGCACCATTCACGTTTACGGTTCGGGAGAGCATGCAAGACCCAGCCGGGAGGAGGATGAGCTCCACCCCGCTTTTGCTTATCCTCAGAGCAAAGCAGATGCCGAAGCTGCGCTGCTCCAGCTTCACCATGAAGATGGATTAGGGCTCCGCATCATACGGTTTCCATTCATCTACGGTGAGCGCGACCCCCATATCGCAGAGGTACTGCCCTACTTCCGTTCATGGCATCCGGCCAGACGGATCCATATGGCCCATCATGCGGATATCAGTCAAGCCTTGATGCTCGCGGCGTCCACACCGGGTATTGATGGGCGAATCTACAATGTTGCCGACGATGCGCCGATCTCCGTTGCGGAGATGCTGCAGCTTCATCATACCGACTTATCGCCGGAAGCGCTGCAGCAGGAGTATGATCCATGGGATATGATCGCCGATACTACGCGGATTAGAGACGAATTGCAATATCGGCCGATCTATCCGTCGTTCTATACGGCAAGAGATGCCGGAGCGTTATAAGCTACGAGGCGGCTGGGCTAGTCGCGCATAAGTATGAAAAAGACGCTCGGGATCTTCCCAGCGTCTTCTCGTTCCGACCAATGGCCGTCTATTTACCTCTTTCAAACTCCCTGTTTGCGGCTTTCAGCATCGTCTCCCAGTCCGGAAAATCCGTCTCCCTGTCAATATGCCGATCGAAAAGCTCACCGGCTATTTTTTCAATGTCTTGCAGCGTATCCGCCTGGAAGTTGCCCTTTTCCTGAAACTCCTGGAAGCTATTGAATCTGGAATGCTTTTGCATAAACGATGCAGGAAAAAGCTTTTCCAATGAAGGCTGACTGGGGTCGTCTTGCATCGTTTTCTGTCCTTGCAGGTCCTTTAGCAGATCATCAAATGACATCGGTTGTCTTTTTCTCAGAATACCACTCCTCATTATTAATTTAGCAAATTCCATCATAGCATATCTTCTCCGGAATGACGAAACTCGGGTTAGGACAAACCCCTTTTCGAGGGGTTATTAGCTTACTTCGTCCAATTTTCCAAAAAATGATCTACCGCTGCCTGCTCAATCGCCAGCCCTTCCGTGTAACGCTTCATAAACAAGGCAAAACCATTCACATCTGCGCTGTCAGGGTAAACGTCTACTCCCTCGACATCCTTGAACACCTTAGCAGTAAGGTAATCAGCCAAGCCCTCGTGCAGCTCCTTATTAGTCATATAAGAGGCCAAAATCGCCATTCCCCATGCGCCGCCCTCACCCGCCGTAGACATGATCTTAACAGGAACATTCAGTGCTGCGGCACACATTTTTTGACCGACTAGGGGCGTCTTGAACAGTCCGCCATGCGCCAAAATGCCGTCAATCGTGACATCCTCCTTCTGTGTCAAAATATCGACACCTAGCCTTAATGCAGCAAACGCGGTAAACAGCTGAACTCTCATGAAGTTAGCTAGATTGAAACGGCTTTCCGGAGAACGAACGAACAGCGGGCGACCTTTTGCAAGCCCGGTAATGTTCTCGCCTGAATAGTAACCGTAGCTTAGCAAACCGCCGCCATCAGCATCTGCCTCCAGCGCTTTGCCGAACAAAACGCTGAATAGCTGGTTCATATCGGGTTCCAGCCCCATAGCTTCATAGAATTCACGGAACAAGCCGAGCCAGGCATTAATATCGCTGGAGCAGTTGTTAGCAAGAACCATAGCGACAGGGCTGCCATCAGGAGTATTCACGATGTCAATCTCGGGGTACACCGCAGATAAATCTTTCTCCAGTACTAACATGGCAAAAATCGACGTCCCTACAGAAATGTTGGAGGCATCCCCCAAACCAAGTGCCTTACTGCCCGTTAATAGCCAATGAATGTAACCCGACAAAGTTGTCAAATAATCAATATTGGCTACATGCTCTTCATTGTCCAAAATCGCTTGATACAAATGTGCGATGCTCCAGCGTTGAGGAATTTTACACTGGAATCTCTCGGTTAGCTCAGCTGCAGCTGTACCCGTTGTGGCATTGCGCCATGTCCGGAACGGAACCAAAAGCTCCCCTGAGTGATGAAGTGCAATATAGCCCTGCATCATAGCGGAACATCCGATTGATCCGATTTTCCCCAGTGATACGCCATAAGTTTCCTCAACCTCTTGCTTCAATTGGCGATAGGTTTCTTGCAACCCGTTCATCATATCTTGCTGATGATAGGTCCAATAACCGTCGATCAATTGATTTTCCCACTCATAGCTGCTGGAAGCAATGGTTTCAAACTTGTCATCAATCAGTATAGCCTTGATTCGTGTAGATCCAAACTCGATGCCAAGCGAGGTTTCTCCCCTCACTATGGATTGTTTAATATTTTGATCCATGATGGTGTCGCTCCTCTACTTTCAAGACTCGACTCCTACTTGCGTTTTTGTATACCTTAGTGATTCGCCCAGCTCTGCCCGTGGCAAGTCAGCGCCCTTACTAAGGGACCGAGATTGTTCAGATTCTGTCAAGAACCATATATTACAATAAACAAGCAGGATGCTTATAAGTCATTAGACCTATTTTTATTGATTAATCGGAACCGAGAGAGGTGTCCGGGAAATCTGAAAGGGGCATGATTTTAATTGATTTCAATAAGCCCAAGTTTGATCTGTCAAGGGGTTGATCCATGGGATTGGCATTAGAATCAACCCGATAGAACAATCCTTGGAGTGCAGCGCAATGACAAACATAGATTAACGTTATACGAGGAGGAAGACCTTTGAAGTTGAAAAACAAATCAATGAACCGCATTTGCACGTGGCTGCTTATCGTCACCATGCTGAGCGGGATGCTGCCGACACAGGTGTGGGCGGATCAATCCGGAGCGCAAATGAACGGCCTTAACAACTACGTCGTGGAGTTAAGCTCAGATCCGTCCACAGCCGCACGGCCTTCTACTTTAGGCACTGCCACTGACGACGGCCGTATTTGGGCGGACAAATCTGTTTCGGTAAACGAAACTCAATTTGACGTCACCCTGTCGGCATTAGCCCAGGAATACGTCCGCACCTCTACCAACACAGGGCGGGAACAGGCAGCCGCCGACGTAGCGATGGTTCTGGATATGTCGGCGAGTATGACAGCGGATCGTGTTACCAGAATGAAAGATGCCGTAAATAAGGGGATCGATATGATTATGGCTGCCAATCCGAGGAATCGGATCGGTATCTATTATTACGGTCTCTCGACCCCCGGCAACGTCGGGACATTGTTTCCGCTGGCCTCCTATTCTACGCCTGAAACCGGGGACAGCACCACCGTAACCGACCGTTATATCACCAGCAATAATCAAACCATAACCAGGAAGGCAGGAGTGACCCAGACATTCCTTGACGGAACAACGGGAACAACTACAGCCCAAACGATATCTACCTCTACCGGTACGGCCACTCAAATGGGGCTGTATACGGCCATCCATGCTTTAAAAGCAGACATTACAGAACTACCAGTTAGTAGCGAAGACACCGAAAGGTCTCCGTATGTTCTGCTCCTGACCGACGGTGAGGCCAACAGAGCCTATACGAACTGGTATAACAGTCCACCGAACGGAACAGAAAGAGCGGGCAGCGGTTCAACCGGTACGGCTGAGATTACGGCGCTGAGCATCTTGAGTGCGGCCAAGCTTAAAGAAGAGCTCAAGATGGCGTACAGCGCACATAGCGGCGGCAAGGATGTTGTATGGTTTAATGTGGCCTTTGGTCTGAGCGAAGGCAACAATCTGGCCACAGCTCTATTGAAGCCAAGTCGGCTGGCATCGGCATCGGCTGGCGCTGAATTAGATGTACGTAACCAACTGACCACACTTACAACAAACGCACCTGGGGATAATAATAAGTATGGTATAGCGGGTACGCCCGGCTACGTATATGCAACCGATTATATTTATTTTATCTCTCCGACTGATCTGACCAAGGTGGATGAGGCGCTTGGCGATCTGGCAGCATTGGTAGAGGCCGCTACCAAGGAAAAAAATATACCGTTCGAACAGACCAATGAGTTCGGCGAACCGTTGAATCTTATCCTCACTGATGTGTTGGGGGACGGGATGGAGCTACAATCAGCCCCCAGAATGGGTGCATTAACAGGAACGATAAAATCCCAATCCGGGGCAGTGACCATCTATGAGTTCCCGAACATGGGCACGACGGTTGAGTACGACAGGGATACGAGGGAAATCAAATGGATCATCCGTCCCGATGAAGTACCGTTGATCATGTTCAGCGATCGTCAAAATCCTGTGCCGGGCAGTTATTCCAATGCTCAACTTCTCCCTGTGCAGCTTACCTATACGGTGGGATTAACGGATATCTACGATTCCGGTACGTTCTACAGTAACGAGTATATGGATAACAACATTGCAACTGCAACTGCGCGCTTCATACCGAACGTAGACAATCCGTATTATTATGATAACATTACTGAGAGTGAAGGCGAAATCTCAAGCACCCCTAAAGTAATCGACAACAACGTATTGGCATCCCAGCCGAAAGGCAGCAATATCACCGGCACTGCCGGTGCGGCATACGCCAATGCATGGCTTGGTGATCAACATGGCACGTTTGTTACCAGACTGGGGAATAACGGCAAGATTATCCCTAAACTGAAAATCGATATCGCCCCAGCATCGGATTCGGTGTCTGCAGGTGAAAAAGTCATCTATACCATTACTGTTACCAATCTGACCAATAGTGATATTACTAACGTCATCCTTAACGATAATTTGCCCATCGGTCTGACATTTGTGGATGAGAGTTTAATCGAAGACGGCGATGCGAAAGAAAACGCCACCTTCCCTTATACGATAAGCTCCGTACCTGCAAACGGTCATACGGAATTGACCTTTGAGGCTTCCGTGCCGTCTGGTGCAACGGCAGAAACAGAATATATCAGTGAGGCTACCATCACATCGGTCGAAGGCACAGCATTGCCTACCCCAGCAACAGCAACAAGTGATAAGGTGACCGTTGCCGATACCTTCTCTCCGAGCGTAACCATCCTGCTCGACGGAGCGAGCTATCCGGGTCGAACGGTGGAGCTGTGGCAAGACGGCACCCGCCAATACACGCTTGCAGCAAGTGAAAATATCCATTCGGCCAGCGGCGTCGCGCCCGGGACTTATGACATCTATGTCAACGATATGAATACCGGGGTACAGCTCTCTGACTCCAACGCGAGCAGAGACATCCATTATTACACTGTAGCCTTCTATGACGGAGCACAGCTGCTTGATAATCCTGCTCCGCAAACGATGCTGTCTGGTGGGCAAGCCACCTCGCCGGCAGACCCGACGAAAGTGGGCTTTACTTTCAACAGCTGGGTAACCACAAACGGAGGCTCCACGGCGTTTGACTTCCAGACGGCGATTACAGCAACCACAGCCGTCTACGCCACATGGACACCGAACACCGGTACAGCGTATACGGTTAACCATCATCAGGCGGCCATCGACGGCGGTTATACCGCAGCTCCCGACGTTGAGAGCCTGAGCGGTACGACCGGGACTCCAACAAATGCTGAGGCGAAGACCTATCCCGGCTTCACCGCCTTACCGTTTGATCAGGAAATCATCGCAGCGGACGGCAGTACGGTCGTGGATATCTATTATGCGAGAAACGTGTATACCATTACCTTTGTCATCGACCCGGCTAAGGGAACGACGACAGGTGCCACCACGTCGCAGGTTGTCTACGGGGCAACGCCGACGGCACCGGGCATTACAAACATTCCAGGGTATGCGTTCACCGAGTGGGACAAGACCATCGAACCCGTCACTGGTGACGACACCTATACGGCACAATTCGAAGTGACCGACTTCACGATCACCTACATTCTTAACGACGGCAGCGATAACGACGCAAATCCTGATACCTATACGGTAGAAAGCGATGACTTTACCTTAACCAATCCGACAAAAACGGGGTATACCTTCGCGGGATGGACGGGAACAGGGCTGTCTGCACCAACCCAGACGGTAACGGTAACAAAAGGTTCGACAGGCGATCGCAACTACACGGCGACATGGACAGCCATGACTAGTATCGTGACGTTGGACGACAACGGCGGCAGTGGCGGCAGCGACAGCGTCACGGCAACGTACGATCAGCCTATGCCGGCTGCAACAGCACCGAGTCGGGCAGGATATACCTTCCTCGGATACTTTGACCAACCAAGCAATGGCACAAAGTATTATGATGCGGACATGAGCAGTGAGAGAGACTGGGATAAAGCCGATGGTTCCACGACTCTCTATGCCGTGTGGACGGAGATCGGTCATATCACGATTGAATATGTTGTCAATCATGCGGACTACGGTACAGTTAGTCAGACCTATGAATCGTTGAACCCCGAGAGCGGTACGGCAACGGGTTCGGTAGCAACGGCAAACCCGGGATATCGCTTTGTCGAATGGCAGGACGCATCCGGTGCGACTGTTAGCACAAGTGTTAGCTTTGACCCGCAGAAGGAGGATTCCGGCCGTTACGCGGCGGCAACCTATACGGCTGTCTTCGCAGCTGACATCTACATGATCAACTACGAGCTTGACGCTTGGACAGTCGATCCGTCGAACCCGGCAACCTATACCGTCGAGAGTGAGAACTTCACCTTAACGAACCCGACCAAACCAGGGTATACCTTTGCGGGATGGACGGGCACGGGGCTGTCCGAACCGACCCTTACTGTCACGATAACAAAAGGCTCGACAGGCCGTCGCGATTACACCGCCACCTGGCAAGCCGAGCCATCGACCGGGAATTATATTGTCATCGGCACTGTGGTGGACGACAGCACGCCTGCCGTTACCCTTCCGGGAGCCACCGTGGAGATTGTGAAAGGCAATACTCAGTATGGAGACACAGCGACTACGGATGCCGCAGGTCGTTTCACCATCCATGATGTACCGGCGGGGACGTACAACCTGAAGATCACGCTAGGCGAGAAGACAGCCATCATTGCGATTGTCATCGGGGGAGAGCTACAGGTTGTAGATCTTGGCAACGTTGTATTCCCCTACAATGCCAGCAGTGCACTGAAGCTGCAAGGCACGGGTACGCCGCCGATCGTCATCGATAATCTGCATCCTGAGTCCGTAGAATACCTGCTCAACGAGTATAACAATACAGGGTTTACCAAGGTTGAAATGGTCATTGAAAAGGTCGATGAAACCACGAATGATTCCGATATCTTAGATGCCATCAGAAAGATCGATACGAGCGCTCGGAATAACAATACGACAATCGGGTTATACCTCGACATGATTATTGAAAAGTTCTATCGTGTTACCGAAGCGGTTAACTGGGATTCCGAGGGCCTTATCGGACAAACCAATGGGCTGATCAAAGTCATGATTCCGATTCCTGCGGAATTGCAAGGCAAGTCGAATTATACCGTGTATCGCTATCACGGGAACGCGGTCAATGTCATCCGCACGACTCCGAATGCCGATGGGGAGTATCTCACCCTGGATTCGTCCGATTGGACGCTGACCTTATATGTGAAGAACTTCTCAGTCTATGGTATCGCTTATCCTAACCTTAGCTCCCCTCCTCAAACGCAGTACCCGCCATTTGTTGGCCAACCAACTGCGTTCACGGTCACCTTTGACGGGGATGGAGGCACGCTAGCACCAGCCACACAATCGGTGACCAGCGGAGGGCTGCTAACCAAGCCGGCAGATCCGATCCGAACCGGTTACACGTTTGAAGGCTGGTTTAGAGCGGATGGCACGGAGTGGAATTTTGGCACCGACAGGGTGAATGGCGATCTGACCTTGACTGCAAAATGGACACTTGCCGATGTGGACATCCCTGTTCTCGACAAGGTCAATCATTTTGCTTACATGCAAGGCTATCCTGACTTGACTTTCGGTCCCCAAAAGAATATGACACGCGCAGAAGTGACGGTCATGTTCGCGCGGCTGCTGGTCGAGAAGATGGACGTAGACAAACGATATCCATCCCGATTCAACGATGTGGATCCTGCGAGATGGTACGCAGATGCCATCGGATATATGGAGCAATACGGCATCATTACGGGCTACGCCGACGGCGCCTTTAGGCCGGATGCAGCGATTACCCGTGCAGAGTTTGCAGCCATTGCCTCCCGATTCGATGAGCTGGTCACAGGCGAGCCTGTGATGTTCTCAGATGTTACAGCGAATTACTGGGCAAGAGATTACATTTCCTTTGCTGCTGCCAAAGGGTGGATCAAAGGCTATCCTGACGGAACCTTCAAGCCCGGCAACAACATCACCCGTGCTGAAGTGGTAAGTCTGGTCAATCGTATGCTTGAGCGAGTGGCTGACAGAAGTTATGTAGACAGTCATACAGATACCCTTAACCAATATGTAGATTTAACTAATGCGCACTGGGCTTACTACGATATCATGGAAGCTACCAATAGTCATAATTATGAAAAGACCGCAGACAGCGAAACTTGGATCAGTCATACGAAGTAAAAGAGAATCGTAAAAGAAAATAGCGGGCGAGGGGAGGCAAGTGGCTTCCCTTCGTCCGCTATTTTTTGTGTATCGGTACACCTGGTATGATGTCTTGAACTTAGCTGCAAGTTGCAATATTATTTCAATAATACATCAGCATACGATTCATGACGGTCAAATTGACCCTTAGCAAAGGGGCATAGCGGCATGATCTTCACACCCTCCGCCCGGGCATATTGTACCATTCGCTCCACTAACGCCTGTCCCACACCTTGACCACTCAGATGATCGGAAACCATCGTATGGTCTATAATAATGATATCCTTGCCACTTGGAACATAATGGATCTCCGCTTCCTTTTGATCGGCTTCCCCTACGTAAAACCCGTTCTCCGCTTCTTTAATTTCGACCACGTTTATTCCCCCTCCCCTTGCGTTTCTTTTCTCCGATATTGCAAAGCTCCGCTGGGGCATTGCCCAATCTGAGCCGCGATGGCCTCCGCCGATGCTCCATCCGCATGAACCCAAGGCTTCTTCTTCACATTGAAGACGCCCGGCAACCCCTTTACACAATTAGCAGAATGCGTGCATTTATCGGGAGAAAAGTGAACTTCAATGTCCTGCCCCACATACCGCTTGAACTCATCACTCATTAGGATCACACTCCATGAAAAGATTATAAATCTTGTGCGCTTAGGCCGATCTTCTTCAATAAAAGCAAGAGCTGTTCTTTTTCTTCGTTCGTTATAGCAGCGAGATTGGCGGATATGGTTTCCACATGCTGCGGGAAAATCTCATCGAAGAGCAATGTTCCTTTTTCAGTCAAGACCACATGGTAAGCTCGACGGTCGGTTGGATTCACCTTCCGCTCGACCATCCCTTTTTTCTGCAATTTATCGATAACGTAAGTGATGCTTCCACTGGGAATCGACAATTTCTCGCTTATTTTTTGAACGGGATGAGGCCCCTTGCTATACAGCAGCTCAAGAACCATGAAATGCTCCGGACTGATCTCATAACGATCCACATCCTTGCGAACATTATCAAAAACCACTTTGGATGCTTTCATCCAGATTCGAAAAAGTCGTAAATCCAGCTGATTTTGTTCATTGTGGCCATCCTTTGTGAAAATGGGTACTCCTCTCCTTTATCCTAATGTTAGGGTGTATACATCCTAACATTAGGACAAAGGACTGTCAACCTCCCTAGTGGCTTCCCTTCAGGATTGTTCCGTTCGTTTATTCACTTCCATCGCAATAAACTCCGGCAAATAATTGGGCGTGCAGCCCTTGGATACCATTTCATCTTTATACAGACCCGTTTTCTCACCCAGCTCAATACAACGTGCCCGATACGTTTGATCGTAAACGCCGATCCAGCCTGCCGTGAAATTCATAGCCCATTGCACTTCTGGTTCTTCCCCCGCCATATTCGCTTCAATGGCAGATAATAAGTGTGCGGTGTTATCAGGCGGTGTTTGTCCCGTCCATCTCAATCGCGCTTGATAATACCAGAAGATTCGCCTTTGAAGAGCAGCAGGACTATTCTCCCATGACTCGATCAATGCCATAGTCTTCTTGTCTTTGGTGAGTTGGTTAGCCATTAACCAATCCATTAAGTTATTTCGTTCATCATAGGTGTGAATCTGCATATCCTGATCCAGCTTATTTAGGACATCTTGAGAAAGAAGTTTTTTGTCCATGATCAAGATCGCCAACAGTCTGGGTAGAAACCGTTCAGTTGACCAAAGCTCCATCGCTAGCTCGTGGTCTTTTTTAATGTCCTTCGCGATTTTTCTTAAGTCGCCTAGCTTAGTTTCACTAGTGATTTGTGATAGAATGTCTTCTGCTTTTGAAGAGCGTTTCACTGAACTTTTCGTCTTATTCATCTGATACCACTCCTTTTTTACTATTTTTGGGATTGAAGTTATAGTAAAATGTATTGATATGCTTATACACGACCATATCAACAGGATAACCGGTGTAAATAAGGTTCGCAAGCCGTCAAGGACGATAACTGCCGCGCCCGATAGCAGACACTTGACAAGCGCCACGCGAGCCTTCTGTCCACCGGACAGAGCCAGCGGGTCTTCCGGTATATCGATGTCGAAGTCGATGGACAAGGCTTCGGCTTCGAAGGGGGGCCAGGCATTAAGATAACCACTCGAAAGATTCAAGGCCGTCCCTTCGCGAGACGGCCCTTTCGCCTTAATTCCGAATTTGGATTGCCAATTTCCCCCTGGTATGCTTGGTCTCAATTTGACGATGCGCCTTGCGCAAGGCTGACTCATCCAAAGGGAAGATCTCGTTTATGTGTACTTTTAGCTTTTGCTCCTGTACCCACCGATCAATCAGCTCTAATTCATCACGTTTCGGATCGACAACTACAAACTTCCCGTCCACACCGTATGCTT
Organism: Paenibacillus jepli; assembly: GCF_047238105.1. Lineage (NCBI taxonomy): Bacteria > Bacillati > Bacillota > Bacilli > Caryophanales > Paenibacillaceae > Paenibacillus > Paenibacillus jepli. Next base: position 3,468,754 of record NZ_JBDFMD010000001.1, on the reverse strand, counting down.
GAGCGATATCCGCAATGGCTGGAGTTACAATTGAAACCACCCTGCCACCTTTCTTCAACACCCTACAATTTTTCTCCTGTTCAAGTCCAACAACGAAATCAAGAACCATATCCACGTCTTTAGCTTCCTCAGAGAAATCCGTATTGGCGTAATCGATTACCTCATCCGCGCCTAATTGACGGACAAACTCATGATTCCTTAAGCTTGCAGTTGCGATAACATGGGCGCCTGTTAACTTGGCCATTTGAATCGCTATATGCCCCACACCGCCTGCCCCTCCATGAATGAGTACGCGTTCGCCTACCTTCAACTCCCCGTAACGGAACAATGAATGCCAAGCTGTCAGGGCAACGGCAGGCAATGCTCCTGCTTCAATGAATGTATGATTAGAAGACAGTTTTGCAATTTGATCCTCTGCAGCAACCGCGTATTCGGCATAAGTCCCTGAACTCCCCAACCCGAACACCCTGTCTCCTATCTTGAAATGTTTCACGCTGGCTCCCACTTCCCTAACTATGCCTGCAAGGTCCAGTCCTAGAACATGCGGAAATGTATGTACCGGAAAAACCTCCTGTACTCGACCTGTCCGAATGTTACTGTCGACAGGATTTACGGAACCGGCATGCAGCTCAACCATGACCTGATTGTCGTTGCATGTTGGTACGGACACTTCCTGTTCTACCAGTACGTCCGGATATCCATATTCGTGGATCGCTATTGCCCTCATCTATTGTACCCCTTTCGTTATTGAACATCTGTTGATTTACCAACATTCGTTTACTATAATTAAAATTGTAGACCGTGTCCCAGAAATCTTCAATCGTTAAGACAACTGCGATTGTTCATTAATCAACACAGCTTCGATAAATGTCCATTTTTGAGGGGGTAGCAATGGGATCCGTGGATCGCAGAATCTTAAAAACGCGAGAAGCCATAAAAAAAGCCTTCTTTGAGCTCATGGCTCAAAAAGACTTTGAGAGTATTACAGTCCAGCTTATATCGGAAAGAGCCAATCTAAATCGGGGCACGTTCTATTTGCATTACTTGGATAAATTTGACCTGTTAGACAAATGCATCGAGGAACAATTTACTGAGTTACTACGGGTCTGTGCATCGCAAGGGCATGAACAGACGCAGGTCCCTAGCTTCGAGTCCCTGCTCTCGACCACAGCGTATTTTGAAGAGCACTTCTTATTCTATTCTTGCATGCTGAACAGTAAGGGGATGCCTTCCTTTCGGGATCGTTTGCATCAATTCATGGTGAAGGGCATTCGTGAACAGTTGAATATGGACGATATAAATAAAGGGCTAAATAAGGAAATCCTGGTTCAATTCATGGCATCAGCGATTGCAGGCATTGTGGAGTGGTGGATTCATAACAAAATGCCTGTCCCTGCAAGCGAACTGGCTCGTGAATTGTGGGCCCTGTTGGAAAGAAATCAAATCCACAAATAATTGAATTTGTCTCTACTTGTGGTATGGTTCACCTTAACATTTCAAAGGCGAAATTACTTCCATGGCACTATTGCTAAAAAAAAAGCCAGCCCTTAGAAAAGGACTCGCTACACTTACCACTAAATCCACTTCGGTTATCACGGATTTTCGATTCTACAAACTCTGCTCCGAGAAATATCCGATGAGAGCCGTCAGACCGCCATGAAACCGCCATCAACAAAAAGTTCGGCGCCCGCGATGAAACTACTCTCATTCGATGCTAGGAATAGCACCGCCTTGGCTACCTCATCTGCCTCGCCGAGTCTACCGAATGGCGTCATCTGCTTCATCGCTTCCTCGGCCCCCTCATTGGCTCCAAGATACGTTTGGATTGCTGGCGTTAGGATCACTCCAGGGGAAACTACATTCACGCGGATGCCCTGACCTTTAAGGTCGGTTGTCCATGTTCGCGCGAACGAGCGGATTGCGGCCTTAGTGGCACTATAGATCGACAAATTGGGAAACCCTTTGCTGCCCGACCCCGATCCCGAAAGGATCACCGTGCCCCCAGCCTCCATTAATGGCAACGCCTTCTGTACGGTGAAGACCATACCCTTTACGTTCGTGTTGAACACACGATCGAAGTGCGATTCCTCGATACCGCCGAGTGGAGCGGACTCGGATATCCCTGCGTTAGCAAACACGACGTCAACCTTGCCGTGGTCACGCTGGATGTGCTCGTAGAGCCGATCGAGGTCGGCGGAGTTGCTGACGTCTCCCTGGACGCCGACGGCACCACGGCCGATTTCCTCCAAGGCCTCGTCCAATCGTTCTTGCCGACGCCCTGTGATGTACACATGCGCGCCTTCTGTCGCGAACAGTTTTGCCGTCATCAAGCCGATACCATCACTACCGCCCGTGATCACTACGACCTTGTTCTCAAATCGCTTTGTCATTTCATCTGCCTTCTTTCCTTAAAAGTGGAGTATTACTCCACTTATTATACGGAGGATCCCTCCATTTTTCAAGTAGCAGCGAAAACATCAACTTCCTTTTTAACTCCCTAATCCCTTTTGACACTTTCTCCGACTATCATTACACTAATGAGAGCAGAGCAACTGTCCATAAAAAGACGCTTTACGACACGGAATCACTAAAGAAGGACTGGGGTTGAAAAAATTGACTGACATAAATCCACTGAGGGCAGATGCCCAACGTAACCGCGAACGCATCCTCGCTGCGGCTGAAGATGTCTTCCTGGAGCAAGGTGCTAATGCTTCGTTGGAAAATGTCGCAAAGCGAGCGGGGGTTGGAATCGGAACGCTCTACCGGCGCTTCCCTACGCGCGACGCGCTCTTGGCTGCAACCTACAACGACCGCTTCCTGTCATTCGCACAGGCCAGTCGGGAAAGAGCTGCAGGGCTTGATCCAGCAAGTGCGGTGCGTGCCTATATTGAAGAACTCGTCCTGCACACGAACGTTTATCGCGGACTTGCTGCCTCGCTAGGAACTGTTCTTCAAGTCGGCACACCAGGGTGCCAAGCGACAAGCGAGGAGGGCATGCGGTTGCTGGACCATGCCCAGAAGGCTGGGGTTATTCGTGTTGATATCACCTTCGATGATCTGGTGTACGTCGTAACCGCGATCTCCCTTGCTGTTGAACAAGAGGGCTCGCCGGAATCTCGTATTGCTCATTTGGTCGGCTTGTTCCTCGACGGCATCAGCGTGCGGTGACGGTCCGGAAACTCTCAGATCTGTTATCCGGACTTTCAGCGTATCGATGGTGCCCATGCTGGGTACACGAAAACACCGCCACGTTGCCCATATGAACTGACCCGGAAGGTGGACACTTAGAAAAAAGTGCCTACCTTCCGGGTCATTTGGGTTTATAGCATGTTAACAGAGGGGAGTCAGGTCAAAAAGTAGGCGGAGTAGCAACCGCTAGTAGCAGCGTTTCGCCTTCCCAGATATTCTTATAACTATGGGGGATTCTGGCATCATAATAGATACTGTCCCCTTCTTCGAGCGTGTAACGTTCATTGCCCAGCATAAACTCCAATCGCCCGGAGTGGACAAACAGAAATTCCTCTCCATCGCTATGTCCGACGCCAATGTCACCGTAAGCCGCTCCTTCTTCCAATACTCCCCATATCGGTCCCATTCGGTTGCTGCTTCCTTGACTGAGCGCGTACCAGGTAATACGGGAGCCTTCGGAATGCACCAAAAGTTTGCGCTCGCTTTCCCTTACGACAATGCTTCGTTTCTCCTCGCCAAACAGATCGGTAAAATTCACGTTTAATGCATTCGCTATGCGCTTCAGAACACTGATGGACGGATTCGCCTTATCGCGTTCAATTTCACTGAGAAAAGATAAGGATACAGAGGCGGCTTGAGCTACCTTCTTGAGCGTTAATTTATGTTTCTTTCGCGTGCTTCGAATGGCTTCGCCGATCGAATTCATATGCAAGCCTCCTAAATTTTCAATGAGATTTCGCTAGCGAGGCCAGCCACACCAAAGCAAACGAAGTGAATTTTAACGTTTACGAAGAAAGCGTATTGCCTGTTGTTGAAGCTGGCTTAACGCAAACCATTGGTCCTGAGGGCGGGGAATTCCTTGATCTATTCACATTCATTCCGACACCCAGCCACAGCATCGGCCAAATGTCCATCCGTCTTAAATCCGGTGAAGAAGAAGCTTTATTCTGCGCCGACGTGATGCATCATCCGTTTCAGGTCTACAATCCGGAATGGAATTCTGTGTACTGCGAATTTCCCGATCAAGCGCGTATTTCTCGGCTCCAGGTGCTAGAGCTCATCGCGGATCGTGCGGTCATTTATTTCAGTACGCATTTCCCCGGAAGCGCGGCGGGGTACGTGACTAGCAGCGGGGACAAGTATAAGTGGGACTTTATTTAAAATAACCTGACAATAAAAAAAATGAAATACGGAAGGCGATGAGCTTATGATAACCCATGATTTTTTTAAAGATAACGAAAAAACAATCCTGATGGTTCATGGCGCGACCTATTCAATTGGCAGTCTGTACGATGTGGAGCTAGACGGCTTCACTTTTCTGGACTACCTTGCCAGCTATGGCTATGACGTGTACGCCGTGGACGTTCGCGGCTACGGCGGCTCGACAAGACCGCCTGAGATGGAGCAGCCTGCCAATCTTAATCCACCGCTTGTCCGTACGGAGACAGGGGTGCGGGATTTGGGTACAGCCGTGGACTACGTTCTGAAACGCCGGAATTTAACGAAGATCAACATACTGGGAATGTCTTGGGGGGGAACGGTTGCGGGAGCTTATACCAGCCAAAACAACGAGAAAGTAAACAAGCTTACGCTTGTCGCGCCGCAATGGCTAAGCTCCAAACCGGTTCCGATCGATACCGGAGGCCCGCTCGGTTCGTATCGCCTTGTTGCTCCCGACAGCACGAAGGAACGCTGGCTCAGCGCGGCACCCGAGCATAGACGCGATGGTCTGATTCCGGACGGTTGGTTTGAACAATGGGTCAAAGCCACTCTTGCTTCGGATCCGGGGAGCTTAACCGATCATCCTGAGCATATCCGGGCGACCAACGGCCCCATCCTGGATATCCGCGAATACTGGACAGTTGGCAAAGCTTTCTATGATCCTAAGGATGTCACGGTTCCCGTCCTTCTTGTCCATGCCGAGTGGGATATCGATGTCCCTCTTGATTTGTCTCGGAATTTCTTCACTTCCCTGACAGGAGCCGCCTATCGCCGCTGGGTGGAAATCGGTGAAGGAACGCACATGGTATTGCTAGAGAAAAACAGACTTCAGGCTTTTCAAGCCATCCGAGGTTTCTTAGACGAAGCATACGCGCCGGCGAAGTAAAGCTACCACTGCACGAGCGGACTTAAAGATGATAACTCTTTCTCATTTATGGTAAGGTTCTACATCACGGATTTGTCCATTGGCTTCTACAGACTCTGCTCCGTCACTCCCGCTACAGGGTCGAAGGTTAACATCTTCGTCCCGATCTTATCGATGAAGAAGCGATCATGACTTACCGTAATGACGGCACCGGGAAAATGGATGAGCGCTTGCTCCATGACCTGAATACTCATGAGATCCAGATGGTTGGTAGGCTCGTCCAAGACAACAACCGCCGCACCCGATAGAAGACACTTGGCAAGCGCCACGCGAGCCTTCTGTCCGCCGGACAGATTGCCGATCACTTTGCTCAGATCCGCTTCCGAGAATTGCAGCATGGCTAGGAATTTGGCCACCCTTTTGCGCGGGGCGTCCAGCCCCAATCCATACGTATTCACCGCGTGACTGACGGTATCCTTGGGATCAAGCTCCTCCCACATTCGGTTGAAGTAGGCGTAGCTGACGCCCTTCTCCCAGATCACCTCTCCTGACTCCGGCTTCTCCGCCCCGGTAAGGATCTTGATGAGCGTGGACTTCCCGCTTCCGTTCGGTCCCGTGATCACCAAGCGATCTTCCTTCTCTGCTCCAGCCAGGTGATGCCTTCGATGTCCAAGTAATTGGTAGGCTCGTCGAGCAGGACGACATCGGGCAGCTCAATGAGCATCTTCGCGAGCGCCGCGCGGTTACGCCATCCCCCGGACAGCTCATCGATCGGCTGATTGCGAGATCTGTCGTTGAATCCTAGCTTCGTGAGCACGGTATTAATTTCGACGGACACGTTCCAGCCATCGAGATGATCCATTTGCTCGAATAACTCCGCCTGCCGCGCTAGCAGCTGCTCCATTCCGTTATCGTCTGCAACCAAACCCAGCTGATCTCCGACCTCTTGCAGCTCTCGTTCGATCTGGGCAACCTGCTCGAAGCATCGTTCCAGTTCTTGCTGAACGGACAGGCTTCCGCTTAATTCCGAGAATTGCGAGAAATATCCGATGTTCACCTGAGGATCGATTTCTACTCTGCCGGACGTTGGCTCTTCCTTGCCCATAATGAGTTTAAATACCGTAGACTTGCCTGCACCGTTCCGTCCGATCAGGCCGATCCGTTCCCCTGGCATCACTCGAAAATAAATATCGCGAAAGATCAGGGACTCTTCATACTTCTTCGTCACATTCTCCAACCGTATTATGCTCATGGCTCTCACCCTTCTGGTTCCAACACTCTAGAGTGATTATACCATCCTCGTCATAAAGATTCTTCTCTGATCGCCAACATGCGCAGCTTCCCCCCTCTGTTCTCTTTATTTCCGGCGTAGTTCTAGCCACTGTGCAGGGACCAATTTTCCATGCATATCGCTGACTCCTTAGGGAAAAATATCCTCGATGATTAAGGGGGTGATAAAAATGCAACCTCTAGCTCCGCATGAAGCGTTAGAGATTCACGAAGCAATTAATTTCAAAACGTTATGTCTGGCCAAATCGAAGCTGATGCAAGGTCTCGTGTTTGACCAAGAACTGAAGGATTTAATGCAAAAGGACGTTAATCAGACGCTCCAAGCCTTGACCGATTTGCAGGCTTTATATACGCGGGCGCCGTTCAGCGCTCCTGTACCGGAAAAACGGCCCAATCCCATTCTAAACTGAGGTGACCTCCATCAATGACTATGGATTACTTGGATCCGTCTGAGGCGCTGAATATGCCTGAGAAGGCGGATATGACCTTCGCTCTGGATTTTCTCGTGCGCGTGAAGGACGGCGTGCGCAACACCGCCTTTTCTTTGACGGAAACCGCATCACCGGATGCACGAGCACTGCTGCGCGCCCAGCTGAACCAAGGCATTGCGCTGCATCAGGAAATCTCGGAGCTGATGATCCGGAAGAAATGGTTCCATCCCTATGAGCTGCAAGAGCAGTTTCAGCTGGATATGCTTGGAGCGACGCAGACGATGGACATCGCGAGGATGAAGCTGTTCCCCGACGACACATCACGCAAAGGTATGTTCGACCGTACGCCGGACGAGCATTTGGGAGGTCATCAAGCATGAAGGCAGTAACCTATCAAGGCATAAAGAATGTCATGGTCAAAGAAGTGCCTGATCCGAAAATCGAAAAGCCGGACGATATGATCATTCGTGTGACAGCCAGCGCAATTTGCGGCTCGGACCTCCATCTAATACATGGAATGATACCGAATATGCAGGAGGATTACGTAATCGGTCATGAGCCGATGGGCATTGTCGAGGAAGTAGGACCGGAGGTCACCAAGCTGAAGAAAGGGGATCGCGTCATCATCCCATTCAACATCAGCTGCGGGCATTGCTGGTACTGCCAGAACCACTTGGAAAGCCAGTGCGACAACTCGAATGAGAACGGCGACATGGGCGCTTATTTCGGATACACCGGCACAACCGGCGGCATTCCTGGAGGGCAGGCTGAATATTTGCGGGTACCTTTTGCCAACTTTACACATTTCAAAATCCCGGAAAGCTGTGAACAGCCCGACGAGAAGCTAAGTGTAATCTCCGACGCGATGTCGACGGCCTTCTGGAGCGTCGACAATGCGGGAGTGAAAGACGGGGATACGGTCATCGTGCTCGGCTGCGGCCCGGTCGGCCTATTTGCGCAGAAGTTTTGCTGGCTGAAGGGAGCCAGACGGGTCATCGCCGTAGATGTGCTGGATTACCGGCTGCAGCACGCAAAGCGGACGAACAGCGTGGAGATCATGAACGCGGAGCAGTATGAGAACGTTGGCAATAATCTGAAGGAGATGACGAAGGGCGGTGCGGACATCGTGATCGATTGCACCGGCATGAGCGGCAAGATGTCGCCGCTTGAGCAACTGGCCTCCGGCCTCAAGCTGCACGGCGGCGCGATGGGCGGTCTTGTGATCGCCTCCCAATGCGTGCGCAAGGGAGGTACCATCCAGGTGACCGGCGTCTATGGCGGAAGGTATAATGCCTTTCCTTTCGGAGACATCTTCCAACGCAATGTGACGGTCAAAACCGGACAAGCTCCGATGATCCACTACATGCCTTATATGTATGAGTTAGTGGACACCGGCAAGATTGATCCGAGCGATGTAGTGACACACGTGATCCCTCTCAGCGAAGCGAAGCAGGGATATGAGATATTTGACACGCGACAGGATAACTGCATCAAGGTCGTATTAAAACCGTAGAAGGGAGCACAAGCTATGGAATACGCATTACATGAAACGCTGGAGGTCCACGAGTTGGCTGCCTTCAACACCGTCTGCCTGACGAAGTCCAAAACCATGCAGGCGCTGGTCAGCGATCCGGCATTAAAGGAAATCTTGCAGCGAGATGTTGAAGTTACGACGCGGAAGCTGCAGGAGCTCGGCGCGATCCTATCCAAAGTCAAATCTTAGGCGGGGGACAACATGAACATAATACTAGAGCATTTAACCAGGATGAATGTACTAACCGATCAGGTCATTGTGATGGATTATTTAACAGCTGCCAAATCCGCGGTGCGCAATTATGCCGTAGCCGTTACGGAAGCCGGCACGCCTGAAATTAAGGAGACGCTGATACGTCAGTTGAACGAATCGATCGATATGCACGAGCAGATTACAAATTACTTGATGGTGAAGGGTCTTTACCATCCATGGGATCAACAGGAACAGCTGCAGCTTGATCTGCAGAACATCCAGACGGCGTTAAGCCTTCCATCCTGATGATACACTCAATCTAAATCCACTTTACACGCATGATGTTAATCTTAATTCTGACCGGGGAAGTAAATTACTCCTCCGGTCAGTAGTACATAACCATGTTTTGGTGAAAACTGCTGCTACCAACAAAATATCAGTAGTATTTTAACATTTTTTCGGCTTCTTCCCGAATCCGGAAACGTAAAGACTCCGGTTCCAAAACCTCAACCTTTCCTCCCCAGCTCAGGATATGATGCAGCAACTCCTCCGGCGTTCGAACGCGGAAGTGGATCAAGAGACATTCCTCCCGCTCCTCGATCTCTGCCAGATAAAAGCTAGTCGACTCAACAATTACACTTAACATATCCTGATCGGTTCGTACAAGCACGCCTACGTTGCGGTCATCCTTAGGACGATAATGGCTCAAGTTAAATCCATGTGGTATAGCAAAGTGCTGATCCAATATAGATAGTTCCATCATCCGTGACAAACGGAAATGACGGATATCCTGTCTCAGTTCGCAATACGCAACCAAAGTCCAATGGCCTTGAACTAGAGCCAATCCATAGGGGGCAATCTCACGCTTACTTTTAGAATCCGTTGCTTTCTTCTGATAAATAATCCTTATCTTTCGTCGTTCCAGAATGGCTCTTCGGACCTGCCCGAGATAATCCTTTTCCCTCGCGCCTGTAACCGGTTCGCTAGGGTGCCGAAGCTGCATGGTTTCACGAATGCGTGTCGACTCCTCCTGCACGGGTTGGGTAAGAATAGCTTCAATTTTGCGTCGAGCTGCTTTTGCTATAGTTGCGTAATCGCCATCTAAACGTTGTTCAATAAAATCAGTACCCATCAGCAGGGAGACAGCCTCTTCAGCGGAAAATGCGACTGGCGGAAGAAAGTATCCCTCCATTAGAGAATATCCATGACCGGGGGTGGCGAGTATCGGAATTCCCATTTCGCTTAAGGCTTGAATGTCTCGATATATCGTCCGTACACTCGTCTCGAATCGAGCGGCCAAATCCTCTGCTCTAATCACCTTATTTCGTTGCAATTCTAGCATGATGGCAAGCTGCCGGTCTGTTTTGTTCATGTCCTTTTCCCCAGTTCTACTATATAAAGTCGTCACCCCATAGATTAGATACATTCGTACAGACATCCCTTTGTTCCTGCTTCCATGACCGAGTAAGAGAAAATTTCGAAAAAATGAAAGGACGCTACTGACATACTGTTGGCAGTAGGGGGCTAGTATACTCAAGACAACACCCTAAACAACCCCAAATACAAGGAGGACGTTATGTCAGCTATTGGACCCGACTTCATTTCACTTCAAGTGAGCAATCTTGAAGGCTCTGCGCAATTCTATCAAAACTATCTCGGACTGGTCCGATCACAGGCGGGACCCCCTCATGCTGTGGTCTTTGAAACAAAACCTATTGCCTTTGCGCTTCGTGACCTCATGCCAGGAATAGAACTCGGTTCAGGTGCTCAGCCTGGACTTGGTATCGCTCTGTGGCTTCTTGCCCCTGATGCGCAAGAAATCCACGACAAGCTCTTTGCAGCAGGTATACAGATTACATCCCCGCCAATAGATGGACCATTCGGGCGAACCTTTACATTTGCCGATCCCGATGGTTACCTCGTTACCCTTCACAGTAAAGCCTGATATGCAAAATTGTAGAACCTACGCAAAATGGGGAGAATCCTTGTAACGCAAGGACGCTCCCCTTTGTTTTTACCAAAAAGCTCGTCATTTGTGATACGGTTCACCGTAACCCGTCATACGGCGAAAGAACGTGTATCCATGTAAATGTTGCGGTAGCTCTACTTCCTAAACTGCTCTAACTTTCTAATGATCATCATTCTCAAGCCCGTTGCTTTCACTCGCCAAACTACACCTTAATCACTTTCCAGCAGGATTCCAATATAAATTGAACATGCTTCTCTTCAAATGAATATTTATTTTCATAATAACCTCTGACGGCTGAATTAATAAACCCCACAATGATATGACACAAAAACAAAGCATCCATCTCACGAATAACGCCTTGTTTCTGCCCTTCCTCAATAATCTCATAAACCACCAGATCGGACGGAGGCTGCATTGTTCTCACCGTCTCCTCGATAAAGGGGGATTGACAGTAATTATCAATAAAAAAAGCATGATCAGGATAATCTTTTGCATACGTCAGCGTCCTGGATAAAATATGCTTTACTTTTTCATAAACCGTACGATCGGAGCGAAAGCCCTGCAGCACGTGTTCACTCATATGAAGACGAGTATTTCTAAAAAGCTCCGTTACCAAAGCTTCTTTTGTACTGTAATAGTGATAAACCGTGCTGTAACCCACATTTGCTTCTTTAGTTATCTTGGCAAATGTCACCGACTGCAATCCTTCGGCAATGATTAATTTTAAGGTCGCCGCCAAAATATCGTCACGCTTGCTAATGACACCTCACCTGCCTATCCCATTCGTTCATTCCCCTCAATTATAAACGATATGGTGGTTAGTTTAGCAATAATGGATTAAAAAATCCACAAATATCATGCAATCCACTAATTGAGGGAGAGAATCTCTATAGATATAAACAATTTTTCATCCGCCCTTGCATAATCCCCTTCAATCGAATACACTATAGTGGATTAAATAATCCAATATGGAGGAGTGTACTACATTGAACTATACAGGGAAAATTGCATTGGTGACTGGGGCTTCTTCCGGCATTGGCAAAGCGTATGCCAAGGAATTGGCCGCAAACGGAAGTGACGTCATTCTCGCGGCGAGGTCGATTGAGAAGCTCAACACTTTGGCTGCGGAGTTATCCTCACGTTATCACGTGAAAGCTTACCCCTTGTCAATTGATCTTTCCAAACCTGAAGCTGCTGCGGAGCTGATGCAATCCGTTGAAAAGCTGGGGTTGACCGTCGACATTCTGATTAACAACGCCGGGTTCGGCACGCATGGTCGTTTTGAAGAAATTTCACATGCGCGTGAATATGACATGATGCAAGTGAACATGTCTTCTTTAGTAGCTCTGACACGCATGGTATTGCCCGCAATGCGCAAGAGAAAGAGCGGCATTATAGTCAATGTCGCTTCCGTAGCTTCCTTCCAGCCGATTCCTTATATGGCGACCTATGCAGCGAGCAAAGCTTTTGTTCTGTCGTTTACAGAATCGATATGGGCCGAGAACAAAGATGCTGGCATTCAGGTACTTGCCCTGTGCCCGGGCACGACAAAGACATCGTTTTTTGATGAAATCGGAACTTCGGAAATGCCGGGCGGCATCAATGGAACCCCCGAGTCGGTTGTGCGGACTGGATTTAAAGGCCTGGCTAAAGGCAGAACTTATATCGTAGATGGTTTGAATAACTATTGGTTGGTGCAAACGGCACGATTTCTAACCAGACGCTTCACAGCAGTCATAACTGAAAGAATAAATCGACCGTCACATGTTCAGCAAAACTGAGGCAAATGGGGGAGGGTGCGGGTTCTTCAAGTCTAGAGATCTCGCATCAAGGCTTCCATATGCTCAACCTTAGCCCTGCCATTGACAGAGATCCTGCCGTCCGGGGAAAGGAAGACCTCGAGGCGGTTGGGAATATCCCGTAAAGATCCTTCGCCGTTGTACCTTAATCTCCATAGCGGCAGTGGTAATATTCCACTAACTCTGAAGCAACCTCCACAAGTTTATTCTTCTAACTTGAATTGATTTCCCATAGGGAAGTTCTATCAAAACTACCTCGGACTGGTGTCGGCACTTCCCCTTAACCGGTCTTCCATAATCAAGCGCAGCTCATCAGGAATCCGTTCAAACTCGACCCCTTTCCCCAAAAACAAAAGCCAATCCGCATAATACGCTAGCGTCTCAACATCGTTCACATCCAGTTGAACATTGAAAATCCCACTCGACTGGAACATCCCTGTGAAGGACAAAATAATCCCCGGGGGGTGCAAGCGCTTAAAGCGCTGAATCCCAGTCGTATCAAGCTTTACAACCAGATTGGACTGACGTGCACCAAGCCGTTTTTTGCTTAATATCTCTTGCTCAGATCGCTTCAACTTCTTCTCGGAAATTGTCGAATCCCGCAGCATCTCAACAGGCAAATAACGAAACTCATCCGTATCCAAGTCATATACCTCGACCAGCCAACGAGCGTTTGAGTTAAAAATATGAATCAAAAAAACGTCCATCAATTGCGGCCAGCCAGGGCTCGGCTCGTAAGTCAAGCGCAAGTGCTTATCCCGCACAGCAAGGGAAATCAACTGGTTCAACTCCGCAGGCGCAGCATCATCGAGTTCCAATAGATTCGGATTGGCAGGGTTTGTATTCTCAAAAAGCAAGATATGGTTCAGCTCGATCAACTCGTCGTGCTGGGTTTGTGACGCAATGCCGATGAGTTTTTCCGTGATGGAGCGGCGATTTTGCAAATAAGGCAGCTGCGAATTTTTCGAGGCGATAAAGCTGATAAATATCGCTTTCAGTTCTTCTGGCGTGAAACGGACAGCGGACAGATACTGATTCTGCAGGACATGGTAACCGCCGCCGCGTCCAAGCTCGGTCGTCAGCGGAAAGCCCATCGCCTGAATTTCGTTAATGTCGCGGATCGCGGTCGCGCGAGAAATCTTGAACTCCCGCTGGATCTCTGCAATCGTAAAATGCGCGCGGTTATTGATGAAGCGCATAATCAGATTCACTCGTTCTTTTTTTCATGATTTTATTGTATCAGAAGTGTAGCATCATGCACTAGATAAAAGGTATCGTTTTTTGATACATTTAGCGAATAGTATCAATCTTGTAAGAATAAATCCACTAAGGAGAGATTAAAATGTCTAACTACTCTATCCAAACCATCTCAGAAAACTACAAAATGACTGCTTTCGGTGTTACACTTGAAGACTACAACGACTGGGCAGGCAATGCAGCAAAAACGGCGGCAAAAAAAGCGGAAATCACGGAAAACGGCAAGCTTGCTGAACTTCTCGCACTCGCTGACGGGCAAGAATATCAAATCAACTACGTCCTGGCCGGCAAGGCTTGGCGCGGCTTTGGCGTGATGGGCGCGTATGACGTGGAAGGCGCGATCGCTCTCGACTTTCTGGCTGGCGACTACATCGTGGTGCCGGGCACAGGTGCTGATCAAGACCGTCTTGCTGACGAAATCACAGGCAAAGTATTCGGTGGGCTGCTGCAAGAAATCACAGACTACAAATACGTTGGACCGGGTAACTTCACATTCGTCAAACCGGCTGAAGACGGTACATTTTACGGCGAAATGTGGCTTCGTGCCAAAAAAGCAGAAGGCTAAAGGAGCGTCTCCATGGCAGTTTATACCGTTGAACACAAACAATCATTTTTATTGACCGGTTATGGGTTTTGTATTCAATCTAATTTCCAAGACGTGCCATCGTTGCAAAAGGAAAAAGCAGCGTTTTGGGGAGGACTGCAGGCTGACGGGCGTTTTAGTAAGCTTAAGGCTGCCGCAAAGGATGATCGCGAATGGTCCGTCAACGAGGTGTATCAAGGAAAACCGTGGAATTATTTTGCGGTAGAAACAGGTAAAACGGTAGCCGACGCCACACGTCTCATCGAGTTTCCAGAGAGCGAGTACATCGTGGTCGCAGGAACCGGGGACAAAGAAACATTGTTCGATCAGTTGACTTATCGTGCTTTTGGCGAAGTTTTATCTCAAATCACGGACTATGCTTATATCGGCGGTCCCAACGCGACTTATCGCAAAGAAAACGGTGACGGCACTTTCTACGGCGAATTTTGGGTGCCTGTGGTAAAAAAATAAGGATTCGGAATTTGTTAACCAGAAAGAGGGGGTTCCTCAGATCACTTTCATGACCTTTTGGAACACCCCCTTCTTGCATGGAAGGTATCTCCCGTTAATGTTCCAGCTTAAGGCTGCTAAACATTTTCACGATTTCTGGATCCCTATGAGAAAAGAATAAGCTCTTGCCCGTGTCTAACGAGGCAATGTTCACCATATCCTCTTGGCTGATCTCGAAGTCGAAGATGTTGAAGTTCTCGATGATTCTCTGTTTCTGAACGGACTTTGGAATCACAACGACTCCCCTTTGCGTCAACCAGCGCAAGATCACTTGCGCAACGGATTTGCGGTATTTCTCGGCGAGCGATACGAGAACTTCATTCTGAAACATGTTATTTCGTCCTTCCGCAAAAGGCGCCCATGACTCGATCTGAACGTTGTTCTCATGCATCAGCCTGGCATCATCGGCCTGTTGGCAGAATGGGTGCGTCTCTACCTGGTTGATGGCAGGAATAATTTCATTATAAATCATCAGATCCAGCAGACGATCCATCTGGAAGTTGCTGACGCCGATGGCCTTAGTTCTCCCCTCGCGATACAATTCCTCCATCGCGCGCCATGAACCGTGGACGTCTCCGTACGGCAGATGTATTAAATACAAATCCAAATAGTCCAACTGCAATTTTTTCAGCGATCTTTCAAACGCTTGCTTGGTTCTCTCATAACCGGCATCTTGAACCCAAAGCTTGGTTGTCACGAATAATTCTTCTCTTCGCACGCCGCTTCGCTGGATAGCCCTGCCGACTGCCTCTTCATTCTGGTACGCGGCAGCGGTATCGATTAGACGATAGCCCGCCATAAGGGCATCGTATACGGCTTGTTCGCACTCCTTCGCATCTGGAATTTGATAGACGCCAAAGCCGATGATCGGCATTTCAACCCCATTGTTCAAAATAACTTTTTGCATCTAAATTCCTCCCGTTTATTTTTTGATCCCTTTCCCCGGGTACAGTCTTATTATGCAATAATTGGCCAACAGGCCGGTATCTCATTCGTCTTAAATGGTTGCCTATTCCTACCACTGTCGATGAAAATACAGAACCAATCGTCTATAATTAAATGAGAAGTAAGCCACTAGGAGGAGGACATTTCGTGGATGAAATATATAAGCTGCAGAATGAGTTGGCCGCACGAATCGAGCGCCATTCGGGCAAAAACGGCCTTTACGAGACCACAATTCCATCGTTGTCATTCATTCATTACTCCGAATTCACTGAACCGGCCTGTCGGGTATACAACCCGTCGCTCTGTTTCATAGCTCAAGGGTTAAAAGAGGTCTTGCTCTCTCAAGAGTGTTATGAATACGGCCCTGCCAACTACCTTGTTGCTTCCATGAATCTGCCGATGACTGGCCAGGTTATCAAGGCTTCTTCCGATCATCCACATTTAAGCTTAATGTTCGAATTCACGCACAACCAAGTCTTGGAGGTCCTTAAAGAGTCGGAAAATCATTTCTCCTCGAAGGAAAACACCAGACGGGCGCTATTTATCGGTCAAATCGACGTACCGTTGCTGGATGCGATCGTCCGTTTCGTTCGGCTGCTGGATCAGCCACAAGAAATTCCGTTTCTGGCTCCTCTCTATAAGAAGGAAATATTGTATCGACTTCTGCAAGGGCCGTATGGCATCGCGCTGGCTCAAATCGCCTTGGAAGGAAGCAACACCTTCCGAATCCGGGATACGATCGAACAAATCGTCCATCACTTCGATCGGCCTTTGCGAGTGGAGGAGCTTGCGGAAACGGCTCGCATGAGCGTCTCTTCGTTCCACAGACACTTCAAAGAGGCCACCGCTATGAGCCCGCTTCAATTTCAGAAACAGATCAGGCTGCAGGAGGCCAGACGCATCCTATTATCCGAGTCGGCGGAAGCTGCCGAAGTCGCGTTCCGGGTAGGCTACGAGAGCGCATCCCAATTCTCACGGGAATATGCCCGCATGTTCGGCGCTCCTCCCAGGGAAGACATCAAG
The DNA here is from genome assembly GCF_047238105.1 of Paenibacillus jepli. Classification (NCBI taxonomy): domain Bacteria; kingdom Bacillati; phylum Bacillota; class Bacilli; order Caryophanales; family Paenibacillaceae; genus Paenibacillus; species Paenibacillus jepli. Next base: position 3,451,946 of record NZ_JBDFMD010000001.1, on the reverse strand, counting down.
CGTCTGAAGGAAAGATACGATCACCAGTTGCAGGCCTGACTTTTTCGGAGAAGGTTTATTTCGAAAATCAAAGGAGCCCTCCCCAAGTCGATGATTTGGGCCCGGCTCCCTTTGCTGTTTACAACACTTTTTGCTTTGCTATTGGATAAGGCTCACCGCGCAGGCTGTAACGGCAAGTTCGTTTTTTACGTGTAAACGCAGTTTAGCCTCATCTCTTGACTTAAGTCAATGCACGTAATCAACCCCCTAGTTACAATAAAATCATTGGTTGAACTAGGGGGCAATTGATTCCAGTATAGGGTAATCGGATTAGCGGGGTTTTTGGTAGAGTCTTTTCTTAATTCTGCTCAATGACTCTGGTGTAATGCCCAGATAACTGGCCAATTGATGTTGGGGTACCCGTTCGATGAGCAAGGGGTTTTTCATTAGCAACGTCTTGAAGCGTTCTTCAGGCGTAGAAGCTATAAAAGCAGCAAATTCCTCTTGGACCTGACCCAAGTTCTCCTCGATCATCATGCGGGTCATCGTCTCCAATTGAGGGTATTTGTTGTACATGTCCTTTTCCGTATCGAGGTCGCCAACGACCATTACCGCATCTTCAACGCACGCGAAGGTGTAATGGGATGCCTTTTCCAGTTTGTGATGATTGAAAATTGCAATTGCTTGCTCTTCAGTGTAGAAGTTGGATGTGATCTCTCTCCCCTCTTCATCTATGGAATACTGTCTTACGCAACCTTTCAGAATGAAATAACAGGTCGTAGGGACATCTCCTTGTTTAATTAGAACGGTCCCCTTTTTATAATGTTCTACTGGAATCAGGTCCATAATGACTTGCTGTTCTTCCTCGTTCATGGAAGTCCATCTTGACATATATTTAAATAAAATGTCCTTCATTGCCGGTTTTCTTCACTCCTTCTCTGAGATACTCCTCCATCCATTTTCTACTCTTAGGGAGCATATTGTAAAGAAATATTGCAGTGAAACTAAAAATAGGAGGGAACTTCATGAAAGCTATGGTTCAACACTCGTATGGTCAACCGGAAGTGATCGTCCCGCAAGAAATCCCGAAACCGTCGCCTGAAAAAAAGGAGATTCTCATTCGTGTCCAAGCTGCCGTCGTAGGTCCGTCGGACTGCGCTTTTCGCAAGGGCGATCCACGAATCATTAAATTAATCTACGGTTTTTCCAGACCGAAATTCGCCGTTGGAGGATGCGAGTTAGCCGGAGAGGTCGAATCAGTCGGCCAAGAAGTGAAGCAGATTAAACCCGGGGATCGCGTTCTGGGGATGAGCGTCAAAACCTTCGGTGCTTATGCCGAATATAAATGTCTGCCCGAAGATAGCCCCCTTGTCGTTATACCGGATAACCTTTCTTTTGAAGAGGCTGTCGGCATCTGTGACGGGGGAGCCACCGCTTTGACGTTTCTAAGAGATAAGGCAAAATTGCGGAAGGGACAGAAAGTGCTGATTAATGGTGCCTCGGGGGCTGTCGGCATCTACGCAGTGCAATTAGCCAAATTCTATGGCGCTGAAGTAACAGGTGTTTGCTCTGCCAGTAATTTGGGTCTGGTAAGAAGAGCAGGCGCAGACTTCGTTATAGATTATAGCCAGGAGGATTTCACGAAGGCGGGCAAAGCTTATGATGTCGTATTCGATGCTGTTGGCAAACGCTCCTTCTCGGCATGCACGCGTGTACTTACGGCCAAAGGTATTTATCTGACTACCGTCCCCAAGCTGTCTATCGTTATACAAATGATGTGGAGCTCCCTGTTTAAAGGCAAACGAGCCTTCTTCGCAACAGCTGGGCTAATGCAAAACAAAGCAAACTTGGAGTATCTCATGGAACTCGCAAGTAATGGAACGTTGAACGCTATGATCGATCGTCGATATCCTCTGGAGCACCTGCCTGATGCCCACAGATATGTAGAAACTGAACGTAAAAAAGGAAACGTGATTATTGTAGTGCCATGACGAATCACTCAAAAACTTGCCGTTACTTATGGTAAGGTTCCCCCCGGTTAATCTTCACCGCCCGATACACCTGTTCTACCAGCATCAGCCTCATAAGCTGATGCGGATAAGTCATCCGCCCAAAGCTCAGCTGCTGCTGCGCACGAGCCAGCACCGCCGGTGACAACCCATTACTCCCTCCAATGACAAACACAATGTGGCTGCGACCATACGTAGCCAGCTTGTCCATCTGCGACGCCAGCTCCTCTGATGACCATAGCGCGCCTCCGATGGCTAGCGCAATGACGTGGGCATCCGGTTTGATCTGAGCCAGTATACGCTCACCTTCTTTTTGTCGCACCTGATCCTCTTCTGCCGCGCTCATAGTGTCAGGTGCTTTTTCGTCCGCTACCTCCGTCAGCTGCAGCTTCACGTACGGCCCCAGCCGCTTGGCATACTCTGCGATGCCCTGCACCCAGTACTTCTCCTTGAGCTTGCCTACTGCCAGGATCTGAATGTTCATCTGGTCCGGCACTCCTTTCTCGTATCCTATATGTAAATGTTGGCTTCCTACGTGGTAGAAAGGGCTGAAGCAGGTGGGGTGTTCTGGAGAAATGAAATGCTCGCCTTTGTCCGCCGGATTTTTCCCCAGGGAAATCTAATCCATAAATCCGGCGGACAACAGCGATCGGAAGAACCCCCATTCTGCGCAAGCCCCCCGACCACGTATCAGCTCCATATATTTACATCCCCTCTCCAACCAAAACCATAACCCGCCCCATGTGAGGTTGAATCTTAAGCTTTTCTAACCGTAAAAGCCGTTTATACTTCTCGTTAGCGGTTAAATAGATGTCAGGCAAGCAAATTCCAAAACGCGAAAGCGCGAAAGGGGAAGATGAAAATGAAAACACGTAAAAAGTGGGTAACGATGTTGCTGACGTCTATTATGAGTGTGGGTCTGGTATTCGGCGCTGCGGCTTGTGGTGATGCAGGCAACGGTACGAATAACAGTCTGACGGATCCAGGTACAACACCTCCGCCAGCTGACGATCCAATGACTCCAGATGACACTGCTCCTATGGCGCCTTAATGCAGGGATTGCATAAAGGGCTGAAGCAAGCAGGGCAGGTAACACCTGCTCCGCCATGGAGGCTCGGTTAGATGGTGCGCGTCCGTCAGCGCAAGCCAGCGGTACGTCGGTACCCCTCTAACGCCGAACCCCCCGCGTCACCTACGCATCATGCGTAGGGACGCGAGGGGTTTTGTGCGTTCCATGACTCAAACAATTAAATATGACGCTGGTTCCTCACACAGCTCGCACTTGAGCGGAGGGTCCCAGTTGGCAAAGCGCGTCTCCTGCAGATCGACGACATCCGGGGCGTCCTCGTATTCATCGACAAACTTGTCAATCGACAGCTCGATATGTTCCTTGCATACACAATACATGCGTTACCCATACACTCCATCTCTGCCAGGCGCCGGAAGCGTGCGCGATCATAGAAGGTCTGATGTATCCAACACCCAACCCTGTTCCCGGCCGTCTGCCCGCCGCGGCGCCTGTTCTGCTAGTCTTTATTGATCCTCGTCGCTCACTTCCGCCAGCGTGAGGGTGGTCGTCTGCTTCTTGCCTTCCCTGTAGAAAGTGACCTCGATCTTGTCACCGATCGCTTTCTTCATATACAGGTATTTGCGCAGCTCCATCGTACTGCCGATCGGCGTGCTGTCGAGCTGGACGATCACGTCGTCGAGCTCCAGTCCCGCCCGTTTGGCCGGTCCGACGGCTTCCAGGACGATGATGCCCCGCTTCACCTCGGCCGGCAGCTGCAGCGTCTTCTCCGACTCCGTCTCGGTCTCCTCGCCCTCATCCGCGGCCGCGCGCTTGCGCATCTCTTCCTGCAGATAGTATTGCTCCAGATCAAGCGTGAATACTCCGACATAAGGCCGCTTCACCTTGCCGTACTCGATCAGGCTCTTGACGACCGGCATCGCTTGGTTGATCGGGATCGCGAAGCCCAGTCCCTCGACGCCATAATCCGACACCTTCATGCTGTTGATGCCGATCAGCCGGCCATTGAGGTCGATGAGCGCACCGCCGCTGTTGCCCTGGTTGATCGAGGCGTCGATCTGGATAACTTCCTGCTCCCAGTCATATACGCCGTCCTGATTGAGCGAGACGGGGATGACACGGCGGGTCTTACTGACGATGCCCATCGTCAGTGAGTCGCCGAGGCCGAGCGGGTTGCCGATGGCGATGACGGTCTCACCGTCGCGGATCTTGGTCGAATCGCCGAGCTCGGCGACGACATCGATGCCCTTGCCGTCAATCTCTAGTACGGCCAGATCCGTGATCTGATCCTTGCCGATGATCTTCGCTTCGCGGATCTCGCCGTTGATCAGCACAGCCTTCACGGAGACAGCATCCTGGACGACGTGGTAGTTGGTGATGATGCGGGCTTTGCCCTTTACCTTCTCGAAGATGACGCCCGAGCCGAGTCCGGCCTCTTGCAGCGTCGCTTCCTCCTCGAACCAATCAGCGCCGCCCTCCTCCTCATCCCAGAAACCGCCGGGCAAGCCGAAGCTGTCGAGCAGTTGCTCGTTGATGATGCTGACGACCGCCGGTCGAATCTTGGCGGAGGCCTGGATCGGCCGTTCGAACGGGTCGTTGGTCTGGATCGTGCCGGTCGCCGGTTTATTCGTCGATATCCCCGATCCGGAGCCCCAGCTCTGCGTGACCAGCGCAAAGACCAGTACCACCGTCAGCGAACTGATCAGCGAAGAGGCCACGATGATCCGCAGCGGCGACCAGCCGCTGCTCGAGCGTCGGGCGCCAAAGGCCGGCCGGGGCTCCCGGTGGCTGCGCCGGGATACCTTGGTCGAGAAAAAATCGTCATCGAATAAACTCATAAGCTCCCGCTCCCCTCGATGTCTCCGACATCAAGACAATATGTTAGTAAATCCCCCGGTTAGGAATGATCTCTATATCTTTAGACTACACTAGTGATAGAAATGTTACGGTGAAGGAGCGATATAATCATGCAAACCATATCCCGCACGACCTGGGAACACGTCCAGCTGGCCGCGAGCGTCGGCGATCTGAAGGACGAGCATTACCAGCTGTTACTGAACGTAAGCGCCATGATGGAACTGCTCGTGGAGAAGGGCATCCTCACGCGCGAGGAGATCCGCCAGAAAGCCGCTTTCCTCGACCGCGATGCCAGCGCCGGCGTGCCAGATAGCTATCTGCGTTTCACTTCGTCCCACTCGGTCGACCGGTTATAGTACGTATCCTTCAGGGCGAACTCGTCGCGCTTGAAGAAAAACCCGTTGCTCTCTAATACATTATTCACCGTGAGCTTGGCCAAATCCATCAGATTATGGTCCCGGCTCAGGTGAGCCAGGTATACCCGCTGGGTCCGGTCCGACAACAGCTCGCACAGCGCCTCGCCGGCTGCTTCGTTGGAGAGGTGGCCGATGTCGCTGAGGATGCGACGCTTGATGTTCCACGGATAACGGCCGACGCGCAGCATATCCACGTCATGATTGGACTCCAGCACCAGCACGTCCGACTCGATTACCTGTTCCTTGACCTTGTCGCTCATGTAGCCGAGGTCGGTGACGAGGCTGAGCTTGCAGCCGCCGCTGTGGAAGCAATACCCTACCGGCTCCGCTGCATCGTGGGAGATCGCGTAAGACTGCACCCGCAGCCGTCCCAACATGCCCCCTAATTCTACCGCAGTCCCGGTCTCCATGACAAATCGTTTGTCCGACTCGATAGCGCCCACATGCTTGTGCATCTCTTCCCATGTCGCCTCGTTGGCGTAGATGGGCAGCTCGTGCTTGCGAGCGAACGCCCCGAGTCCTTTGATATGATCCGAATGCTCATGCGTGACGAAGATGGCATCGATATCCTTGCCCTCGACCTCGCGCTCCCGCATCAGCTCCTCGAGCTTCTTGGCGCTCAGGCCGGCGTCGATCAGCACCGTCGCATCCTCCGACTGCACGATCGTCGCATTCCCCGTCGATCCGCTAGCCAATACTGTAAACCGCAGTCCCATAGCTCCCCTTGCCTTCTTTCTCGTCCCATTGCTGTAGTGTACATCCTAAATGTATCTATATTATATCAATTCATGCCTGTCCGCTCACAGGCCGTCCAGCGTCACCGTGCTGTTCTCCGTCACGATGTCGCCGCTGATAGCGTGCACGTACACTGGCGGTTCCCCGTCCTCCAGCAGCACGCGCCAGAATGGCGCCGATACCTGCGTCTCCGAATCGAACATCTGGCCCTGATAGCCGAGCCGGATCTCCTGGATCGTCGAGCCCTCCTGCAGGAAATTCTCGATCAGGCTCTCGATCACCTGCAGCGCCGACAGCACGGTCTGCGCCTTGGCCTCGCCCGGCTGCACCTGATCCACGCGGTCCTGGCGGTAGGCGATGATCTGCTGATTGCTGTAGTACAGCTCCAGCTTGACATCGAACATCGGCAGCCCGTCCGTCATCCGGTACAGGGTGAAGATGCCGTCGCTTCCCGCTGTCGAATCGATAAAGGTGTACTGGTCGAGCTCCGGGATCACATCCCCCAGCCCTCGCATCAGGTCCTTCTCCGAGTAGACGATCGTACTCGGCACCGGCTCCTCCAGCTCCTGCCGTTCCTCCGGCTGCGAGGTGAACCGGTACGTCAGATCTCGCAGCTCCGGCTTGTCCGAGGGGATGCTGCCGGCCAGCCGGATATTCTTCTCCTGCATGGTCCGCTGCGTCGCCTGAGGCAGGTCGCTCAGATCGGCGCTGTTGTTCAGCCGCTCCCGCACATCCAGCCACAATTGATAGCCGAGTATGATATTGAGCAGCAAGAAGGAGAAGATGAGTACACTCTTCGCCCGACTCCAATCCATCGCGTCCCTGCCTCCTCTCCAAAATGGTGGGCTCAAACCCTGCGAAGACGGATCGTTCTTCCGATCGCTGTGGTTCCCAGATTCCGTCCTCTCCGGTTTCACCACCATTCTCCGAAATCCAACTAACCTCCGCTATTTTCATGTTAGCTTCGTCACTCTACAGCAGGCGCACCTTCTTCGTCACCCAGCGTGTCGCCGTCATTCTCGTCGTCAACGCCGTCAGCAGAGATATCGACGCTGGCCGGTGACTCGCCGTCTGGCAGGTCAGCCTCACCATTCATACCTTCCGCTTCCTCCGTACCTGTCTGGCCTTCCTGCTCCTCCACCGGCGTCACCGGGATCGAGATCTCGACGGCGGTGCCCGACGGCAGCGCCTCGGACAGGATCTGCTGCGTGCCGTCAGTGAGACGCACCGCCCAGACCGGCGTCAGCGACAGCTGCTCATCCCCCAGCACCTCGGCCTGCAGCGCCGGGTACAGCGCTCTCACCTCGTCACGCCGCTCGTACGCTTGCAACTGATTCGTCAGTGTCTCGCCTCCCGGCAGATAGCGGATTGACTTGTCGACCTCTTCGCCGAGCGTCAGAAGCGAGCGCTCGTACTCGCCGACCCCGCCGCGCTGCAGCGTCAGCCGGATCTGGCCGAAGCGCAGCGGCGGCTCGGTGATAACCGGCAGTGAGTGCCAGTACTGCTGGAAGACGACGACGCGTCCGCCTTCGGCGCTACCAGGATTGACGAAGCGGTGCTTGCCGTCCCAGCCGCCGTGTTCGTTGGTGAACTGCAAGGCCGCCACGACGTTCTCCGTGAGGTTGTTGACATTGCCGCTGGAAGCTACCGGATCGGTATACCGCACCCACTGGCCGTTCTGCTCCACCTGCAGGCCCTGCTTGCCGTCGGTGAAGATCTGTGTGCCGCTGCGGTCGCGGATCGTCCGCGTCACTGCGGGATCGAAGAACAGATTGCGCTGCATTTGCTCGGTCGTATAGCTGTCATAGCCGAGCACTGCCTGTACCGTTTCCAAAGGCTCCGTCGGTAGATATAGCAATCCATCGGTCGTACGGTACTGCGGCCAATACGTGCCGTAGCCGACATATTCCTGGATATCGCTGATCGTCAGATCCGCCCGTACCGACTCATAGACTAGCTGACGGTCGGAGCTGAAAAAGTACACTCTGACTTCCTCGCGTCCCTGCGGGTTGAAAATCCAGATTCGGTCGATCTGATCGGACAGGAACTGCGGATCGGCCTCCAGCTTCAGCACCCGCTGCAATAATTCGACAGGCATCGGGCTGCCGAAGCGCAGCTCGACACCTTGATCGCGGGTCCGCACCTCGCCCCAGTCGACCACCGTCCGAGCGCCCCGCTGGAACCCCTTGAACTCGCGGCCCCGCAGCTTCTCGAAGATCCGTTCGTAGAAGTTGGTCCCCGGATAGAACACTGTGTGCCGGTTCTCGCCCAGATGCACCACCATATCCTCGGGATAGATCAGATTCTCCAGCCGCTCCACGTCGCCCATCTGCTCGGTCTGCACATAATCCTGATCGGTCGTCGTTGTCGTCCGCAGGGAGGGGACGCTGTAGGCAAGAAAATAACTCTGTACCAGACTGAGCGCCACCAGCACGACAAGCGCACCGGTCTTGAATTTCTCCATCATGCGTTCTCACCCCCCTCTTCCAGGGCAGGCAGCGTGAACGTGACCGTCGTGCCTTCGTTATATTCCGAGGCCAGTGCGATCGTCCCGCCATGGGCTTTGATGATTTCCCGGGCAATAGACAGCCCCAGTCCCGTGCCGCCCATATTGCGCGAGCGAGCCTTGTCGACCCGGTAGAAGCGGTCGAAGATCCGGTTGAGATCACGCTGCGGGATGCCGATCCCGGTGTCGGACACCTGGATGGCGATCGCCCCCGCCTCCGGCTTCATCGCGGCGATCTCGATGCGCCCGCCGTCCATCGTATACTTGATCGCGTTGGAGACGAGATTGTCGAGCACCTGGTCGATCTGGTCGCGGTCGAGCCATACGGACGATATGCCGTGCTCGACACGGACTGACATGCCGATCGACTTCTGGCGCAGCTGGAAGGAGAACCGGTCGGCCACCTCCTCCAGCATCTCCGGCACGCTGGTCGGCTGGCGCCGCAGCGGCGCCTGGTTGGAGTCGAGACGTGACAGATGCAGCAGATCGGTGACGAGGCGGATCATCCGCTCGGTCTCGTTGCGGATGACGCCGACGAACCGCTCGCCCAGCTCCCGCTCCTGCATCGCGCCGTCGTCCAGCGCCTCGGCGTAGCTCTTGATCGTCGTCAGCGGCGTCCGCAGCTCATGCGAGACGTTGGCGACGAATTCCCGCCGCGAGTGTTCCAGCTTCTCCTGCTCGGTAACGTCCTGGAGCACCGCGATCGTCCCGGCCGCGCTCTTGTCGCGGCGATAGATCGGCGTGAAGGTGACGCGGATCAGGCTGTCTTCCTTGTCCAGCGAAGGCTCCATCCGGATCACCGCCGCATGCTCGATGCCCTGGACGAGCTGCTGCACCCGCTCCTCGGTCATGCCGAGCAGCTGGCTGAGGTACTCGCCGTCATGCTTCTTCACGCCGAGCATCTCGCGGGCCCGCCGGTTCGTCACCATGACCTGGCCCTGATCGTCCGCAGCGACGACGCCATCGCTCATGTTGGCGAGGATCGACGACAGCTTCTCCTTCTCCTCCTCGTTGGCGGAGAGCGCCTCCCGGAGCCGGTCGGTCATATTGTTGAAAGCCTGGCTGAGCTGGCCGATCTCGTCGTCGCCGTACACCGGCACCCGCTGGTCGAAGTCGCCCTCCGCCACCGATGACGCATGCCGCGTCAGGCCTTTGATGGGACTGGTGATCGTGTGCGCCAGCAGCACGCACAGCACGCCGGTCATGCCGAGCGCGATCAGCATCCCCGAGACGAAGATCCGGTTCACCCGGTTGATCGTATCGTTGACTTCATTCATCGAGGCGACGATGTAGACGGCGCCGACGATCTTGGCCTGGCTCGTGCCGGGGCGCGAGATGACCGGCTTGGCGATCACCTTTTTGCGGACATTGTCGGTGTCGATAATATCTTCTTCGTTGTTGCTGATCCCCTGCAGCGCCCGGCTGACGGCGAGCGTCGTGTTCTTGCTGCCTACGTACGACTGATGCGCCACTACCGAGGTCGTCAGCACCTTGCCGCTGGCGTCGAGCACCTGGATCTCGGCTTCATTGATGCTGAACAGCGTACTGACGAGGCCGCGCAGATCCTCGATCATCTGCTCCTCCGTCAGCTGCGAGGGGGCGAGCTTCTGCTCCACCAGCCGGGTGAGCATGTCCGCCTGCTCGTTGAGGTTGTTCGTGAAGGAGGCAGTCAGCGAGGTCTTCATCGTACTGATAAAATAAACCCCGATCAGCTGCATGGCGATCAAAATTAGCAGCACATAGATGATGATCAGCTTGACCTGGATCGTGCGGAAGAAGCGCGCGCCTTTCATCATCCGTAACCGAAACCGCCGGACTTGGGATTGCGCATCAGGTAGCCGAGGCCACGGCGGGTGAGGATATACTCCGGCTTGCTGGGGTCATCCTCGATCTTCTCCCGCAGCCGACGGATCGTCACATCTACCGTGCGGACGTCGCCGAAGTACTCGAAGCCCCAAACCGCCTGCAGCAGATGCTCGCGCGTCATCACCTTGCCGCTGTTGCGCGCCAGATAATAGACGAGCTCATACTCGCGGTGGGTCAGATCGAGCGGCTCCTGGTCCTTGTAGACGACGTACATGTCGGTGTCGATGAACAGGTTGAACAGCTTGAGCCCCTGGTTGCCGCTCTCCCGCTCTCCCGCGTCCTGGGCCGCCGAAGCGCTCTTCTGCTGCCTGCGCAGCTGCGCCTTCACCCGCGCCAACAGCTCCCGCGTGCTGAAGGGCTTGGTCACATAATCGTCCGCACCCAGCTCCAGCCCCAGCACCTTGTCGAGCTCCGTATCCTTGGCAGTCAGCATGATGATCGGTGTCTGCAGCTTCAATCGCACCTCGCGGCAGACGTCCATGCCGTCCTTGACCGGCAGCATCAGATCGAGCAGGATCAGATCCGGCTCCTCGGCCAGCGCCAGCTGGACCGCCGTTCCGCCGTCGAACGCGCAGATCACCTCATAGCCTTCCTTCTCGAGATTGAATTTGATAATATCGGCGATCGGCTGTTCGTCGTCTACCACCAGGATTTTCCTCTGCACAAAGCACACCGCCCTTCGCTTGTCCGTAATCGTACTGTATTCTTGTGCCGCATCGCTGCGGTCATCTGTCGATCATAGTTACGCTCTCTATTTTACCATATCTGGGTCCCCCCGTTACAGCCATTGTTGGCCATTCCCCAGCCCTGCTCAAAAATAAGATCGCCGCAGTGCAAACTGCGGCGATAGGTCGTATGAATAAGTTCAATTGAGGTATTTGCTCGGGTTTTGCGGACTGTCGTTCTTGCGGATCTCAAAATGCAGATGCGTACCGGTGGACCGGCCGGTATTGCCCATGTCGCCCAGCTTGTCGCCCTTCTCGACGATATCGCCCTGCTGGACCGAATAGCCGCTCAGATGCGCATACAAGGTCTTGTAGCCGTTCTTGTGATCGACGATGATCGTCTTGCCGTAGCCGCTGCGCGTCCCGACGAATTCGACGACGCCGTGGTCAGCGCTCAGGATGCTCTTATTGCCAACCAGGTCGATGCCGTTGTGCATCCGTCCCCACCGTGGGCCGAAGCTGCTGGTGACGCGGGCATTCTGTACAGGCCATGCAAATGTCCCCGAACCTTCGCCGTTGATCACCTTGGTGCCTTTGTAGACGACTTCGGAGAGCGGGGCTTGCAGCACCTCTTCCCCGATCAGCTCCTCGTGCATCAGATAGCCGTTCTGCTTGATCAGCTTGAATGTAACCTGCTTCTTGCCAGGCTGGCCCGGCCTTACCACCTTGGAGGTGCCGGCCATCAGCTCAGGATGCTCGCGCACCTCCACAGGCGGCTCGATATCGATCGTCTCTTTGATCTCTTCCACCGTCTGCACGGTGATGGCCGGCCGCTCCACGGTCAGGTCGAGCACCGCGCCCGCTTCGATCGTATCTCCGGTGATCCAGGGGTTATTCTGATAGATCACCTGCGAGGAGATGCCAAACTTGCTGGCGATGCAGCCGATGCAATCGCCAGGCTGCACCGTGTAGCTGATTGGCTGCTGCGCACCTACCGCCAACCGCTGGTACAGCTCTTCCTCGGCGGTCACCCGCTCCGGATCGACCTGGGTACGGCTCGTGCCGATCTCCTCGAGGATCTCCACCGAGGTGACTTCCCGCTCATCAGCCGAAGCGTCCACTGCGCTCTGGCTATGGGAGAGCCGCATCACCTGCGGCCCCTTGGGTTCCACGGATTGGATCCTGTATCGGTCCTGCACCTGGCGCAGCACCTTCTTTGCGGTCTGCTCGTCCTTGGCGATGCCGATCAGCTTGCCGTCGACCTTCACCTCGTAGCCAACCGCATGTGTGCTCAGACGGCTGCCTAGTGCTTCCAGCGCGGCGTTCGTATCCGGCTCTGCCTTGTAGCCTTTAGCCCGGATATAGGATATCTCTCCCGATGTCAGCTCCATATGTACCTCGGGGTTCGCCTCTCCCGCCTCCTGCAGCCGCTGCTCCAGCAGTTCGTCGATCGAGGCGGGGTCGGCAATCTCGCCGATCAGCTGACCGTCATGATAGAGATGGTAGTAGGTTACCGTATTAGCCTGTATATAGCGGTCGATGCCGTAGCCTGCCAAGACGACCAGCAGCAGCGCTGCGGCGGCCAGCCAGAAGGGCTTGCGCTTCAACCTTTGGAAGGAGGCGTTGTTTACCGTCAGCGGACGGCCCGTCTCTTGTGCTTTGAGCTTACTGCCCTGCTTTTTGGCAGATTTCACCTGATTCGCAGGACCTAGCTTACTGTTACCTGATGGGGGCGTTCCTAAGCTCATAATCTGCTCCTTTATGCTCATCCGGCAAGTATACTCGTCTCATCAAGCCAGCTCCCGGACAGGGGACGGCTCTCCACGAGTTCTACTCTAGCATAGGCAAGAATGGCAGATCAACAGCACTTTGGCGCCTTTGAGATTAATATTTACTTAGAATATTCATTAATTGTTCGTATTCCTCATTCGTCAAAAATCTGGCGACGATCTGCTGGACCTCTACCAGCTCCTCCTCCGTTAGTCCGTTTTCCATATAGGTCGAAATACTCTGCCACGCTTCCTGCGGCAGCTTGTTCATGAGCAGCCCGAACATCAGCTGCTTGTCCTCGTCAGTCATCTGATCCTTCGCGTCGGCGATCTCGCCGGAGGACATCACCGGCGCCCCGCCGCTGGCGCCGCCCTCGGCGCGCGTACCCGTGCCGCCGCCGGTCTCGGTGGAGAGCGGCGGGCCCTCCTCCTCGCTGCCGTTCCCACTGTCGCCTTCGGGGTCATCCGTTCCTCCGCCGCCGCTCGTCCCCGCATCCGGGCTTCCTCCCGCGCCTTCGGTGCCAGCCCCGGATCCGCCGCCCAGACCGCCAGTATGATCATCGCTGCCAGCTGGGCCGCCCTCGCCTTCCGGTCCGAGCGCTCCATCCCCATCGTCGTCGCCGGCTTCGCCGCGCATGCCGCCCGTACTGCTGCCGCCGCCGCTGCCGGACCCTGTGCCGCCGAGCGCCGCTTCCTCCTCACGGTCCGGCGTCTGCCGCTCCGTCTGCTCCGCCGTCTCCGTCTTGCCGGATGCCCGGGGCTCCGCGCCCCACAGCATGCCCCAGACGCCGGACATGCCCAGCGGCTGCACCTCCAGCGGCAGCTCATACTGCTTCAGCAGACCATCGATATAACTGGTGACGATGAAGCCGGTCGTCCAGATCGACAACACGCTGACGAGCAGGGCCGCAGCTACCGTCTTGCCGACCCATTCGGTTATTTTCCACATACCCATCATCCTCCCGTACGTTCCCCATGCGGGAACTTGCACTATATTTCCAGTATGGGCAAGCGGGAGGATGGGCATTCACCTGGAGGCAACTAAATGATCCCGCCCCATCGGCACACCCTCAGCAAGTGCGACAATCAGGCTGTTGAAAAATGGCCGGAGAGGCACGGAGCCGATTCTGGTCTAGCAGAAAGCAACTTCCGGAGCATAAGCTGCGCAGCGTTCGCCTGATAGCTTTTCGCAGAAAAGCTAGCTTCGAAAGCTTACGCGGTTCCCGGATTTCTCCCCTAAAAGGGGCTGATTAAATAAACAAATCTGGGAACAACAGCGATCAGAAGAACGATCCGTTACTATGAGGCTTTATGTTGAGGGCAGTCTGAAAAGCGCACCTGATGTATACGGATTTGGTAATCATCTGGAAATATCGAGGGCATTTAGTGTACTTTTGCACTTATGGATATGAATGTCGGGTGCTGGGCGCAAATAAGGTGTACGTTTGTCCTTGCCGACAGACCTGAAGCCAGCTAAGGCTTGCTAAGGACAAAAGTGCAACTATATCCGAGCTGTACTCCGACTAACGGGATCTCAACGACAAAAGTACAATTAATTTCGCAAAATTTCCCTTTTATACCCATTTTTCAGCATATTAACTGCACTTTTGTCCTTACACCGTCCGTGTGTGTCTTTTCTACTGTTTTTAGTTGTACTTTTGTCCTTAATCGGGACACTACCTGGGTTCCGCGCCGCGGGCATCCTCCATAACATTGTTACGACGACGCCATCTATTGCTTCCTCCATGTGCTCCAAAACTAAGCCCACAACGTGTGGCTCAGCTTCGAACCTTAATCAGGTACTTGGCGCGATGAATAAAAAGGAACGCCAAAAAGCGGCGCAAGGATCACTCCTTGCACCGCTTTCCGGCTCTTGCATCCGTCCCAGGTAGGTTGCGGCTGCACGATTATTCTATTCGTAGATTGGAACGCACCTGGGGGCCGTCCGATCTACGCGTTCTATTCGTAGATTGGAACGCACCTGGGGGCCGTCCGATCTACGTGTTCTATTCGTAGATTGGAACGCACCTGGGTGCCGTCCAATCTACGTGTTCTATTCGTAGATTGGAACGCACCTGGGGGCCGTCCAATCTACGTGTTCTATTCGTAGATTGGACGCACCGGATTCGTCTGTTCACGGTTGCGGCCGACGGAGAAGATGGCGATCGGGATACCGGTCAGCTCAGCGACTCGAGCGACGTAGCGCTGGGTCGACTCCGGCAGGTCCTCCAGCTTCTTGGCGCCTGAGATATCCTCGCTCCAGCCCGGCAGCTCTTCATAGACGGCTTCGCATTCGGCCAGCATCTTCAGGCTGGCCGGGTAGTGCTCGATGATCTCGTCGCGGTACTTGTATGCGGTGCAGATCTTCACTGTCTCCAGACCTGTCAGCACATCCAGCGAGTTGAGCGACAGGCCAGTGATGCCGCTCACGCGGCGGGCGTGACGGACGACGACCGTATCGAACCAGCCGACGCGGCGCGGACGGCCGGTTACGGTGCCGTACTCATGACCGGTCTCGCGGATCGTATCGCCGATCTCGTCATGCAGCTCGGTCGGGAACGGGCCGTCGCCGACACGGGTCGTGTAGCTCTTGGCGACGCCGATGACCTGCTGAATCTTGGATGGACCGACGCCCGAACCGATGCATACACCGCCCGCAGTCGGGTTGGAGGAGGTTACGAACGGATATGTGCCCTGGTCGATATCGAGCATAACGCCTTGCGCACCCTCGAACAGCACCCGCTTGTTGTCATCAATCGCGTCATTGAGCACGACTGACGTATCCGTCACATAGAGACGCAGTTTCTCGGCATAACCGAGGTAGTCGCTGATGATCGCCTCGGCATCGACCGGCTCGCCGCCGTAGACCTGCTCGATGACGTGATTCTTCTCGGCGACCAGCTTGCGCACCTTGGCTTCGAAGATCTCCGCATCCATCAGGTCGGCTATCCGGATGCCGGCGCGCGCCGCTTTGTCCATATAACAAGGGCCGATGCCTTTGCGCGTCGTTCCGATCTTGTTGTCCCCTTTGCGGTCTTCCTCGAGGCCATCCAGCACCATATGATAAGGCATGATGACATGCGCACGATCGCTAATCTTCAGGTTTTCAGAGGAGAAGCCGTGTCCATGGATATATTCGATTTCTTCGATCAGGGCTGCCGGGTTGATGACCATCCCGTTGCCGATGACGCAGACTTTATTTTCATTAAAAATTCCGGATGGAATCATCGTCAGCTTATACTTTTTGTTATCGATAATAATCGTGTGGCCAGCGTTGTTACCGCCCTGATAACGGGCTACGACATCAGCGCCCTCCGCCAGATAGTCGGTGATCTTGCCTTTGCCCTCGTCGCCCCATTGCGTACCTACAACAACAACTGTTGACATCAGTCATTCCTCCACTTCAGTGTATGTACACACCGAAAATTACTGTCTCGCTTTTGATCACGAAGTGATTCATTGATGTGGATTCGGCACCGAATCTTGAATGCATTCGGAACTTCCGGTGCTCACGTAGATCTATCTACGCTACGCTCCTCATTTCCTCCTGCCTCCAATCTTCTCGGTGCTGAAAACCGACACACTTAAATCAAGACAGCACTCTCAGTGTAGCAGTCTGATTATACCCTGTCAATTAAAAAACGAACATTTAACCTAACCCACATATTAATGTTCGGAATTTGCCGATTCATCATGAGGCAACCCCCGGTTCCTGATGCGATCGGTCGAGGCTGACGAATTTGTTGAAATTTTTCAGAAACGCCAGTTCCACCGTACCGACTGGACCATTCCGCTGCTTGGCGATGATGATCTCGATAATGTTCTTCTTCTCCGACTCCTTGTCATAGTAGTCGTCCCGGTAGAGAAACGCGACGATATCGGCATCCTGCTCGATCGAACCGGATTCGCGCAAGTCGGACATCATCGGCCGTTTGTCCTGCCGCTGCTCGACGCCCCGGCTAAGCTGGGACAGCGCGATCACCGGCACTTCCAGCTCACGGGCGATCTGCTTGAGCGTCCGCGAGATCTCGGAGACCTCCTGCTGCCGGTTCTCTCCTGCCTTGCCACGGCCCTGGATCAGCTGCAAGTAGTCGATGAGGATCATCCCGAGCCCCTTCTCCTTCTTGAGCCGGCGGCACTTGGCACGGATATCCGCGACAGTGATGCCCGGCGTATCGTCGATGTAGATCTCCGCCTCCGACAGCGAGCCGATCGCCATCGTCAGCTTCTCCCAGTCGTCGCCTTCGAGGTAGCCTGTCCGCATGCGGCCGGCGTCGACATTGGACTCGGCGCAGATCATCCGCTGCACCAGCTGGGCAGCCGACATCTCCAATGAGAAGATGGCGACAGTCTCGCGGGCGCGCACGCCGACATTCTGGGCGATGTTGAGCGCGAAGGCCGTCTTGCCGACGGAAGGTCGCGCAGCGACGATGATCAGGTCGTTGCGCTGGAAGCCCGAGGTCATCTTGTCAAGGTCGGTGAAGCCGGACGGGATGCCAGTCGAGGTGCCTTTGTTGGTATAGAGCTGCTCGACGCGCTCGAAGACCTCCATCAGCACATCGCGGATGGAGATGAAGCCGCTGCTGGAGCGCCGGTTGGACAGCTCCATGATGCGCGCCTCGGCGTCGCTGAGCAGAGCGCTAACCTGATCCTCGCCGGCGTAGCCGTCAGTGACGATCTGAGTTGCCGTCCGGATCAGCCGGCGCAGCATCGATTTCTCTTCTACGATCTGCGCGTAGTAATCGACATTGGCCGCCGTCGGCACGCCGCCGACCAGCTTGGCCAGGTAGCTGACGCCGCCGATGCCCTCGAGCTGCTGATGATCCTGCAGGTACGCCGTCAGCGTCACGAGGTCGATTGGCTGGCCAGCCTCGCCGAGCTCGACCATCGCATCGAAGATCTGCTGGTGCTCGGCCGTATAGAAGTCCTCGCTGCGCACCCGCTCCATAGCGGTGATGAGCGCCTCGCCCTGGAGCAGGACGGCACCCAGCACCGCCTGTTCTGCTTCGAGGTTCTGCGGCGGTACGCGGTCATACATCATCTCGGGGTTCATGCGTTTACAGCTCCTTTGATAACATGGTGAAAAATGGCGGTCCTAGAGGGCCGCCGTCCGTTTTAAATCTGCTTACTCCTCCGCTGCCTGCACCTTCAGCGTCGCCTTGACTTCAGGGTGCAGCTTGACGCCGACCTGAGTGAAGCCCAGGGCGCGGATCGGCTCGGCCAGCTCGATCTTGCGCTTGTCGATCTTGATGCCGTGCTGCTCTGCCAGCGCCTCGCCGATCTGCTTGGTCGTGATGGCGCCGAACAACCGCCCGCCCTCGCCGGCCTTGGTCTTGATGACGACCGTCATCTCGCCCATCTTCGCCGCCAGCTTCTCAGCATCAAGCTTCTCCTGTTCTTTTTTCTTCTGCTCTGAGGCCTTCTGGTTCTGCATCGTCTTGATATTGCCGTCGGAGGCTTGCTTGACGAGCCCTTTCGGGAACAAAAAATTGCGCGCGTAGCCCTCCGAGACTTCCTTCACTTCACCTTTTTTGCCTTGTCCTTTGACATCCTGCAAGAAGATTACTTTCATTCGAATAACCCCTCTTCCTTATCGATTGCTTCGAGTACTTGCTTCAGCTTCTCCGCCACATCCTCTGTCGTACCCTCCAGCTGCGCCGCGGCATTGGTGAGATGTCCGCCTCCGCCCATCCGCTCCATGACAACCTGGACATTGATGTGGCCGAGCGAACGTGCGCTGATGCCGATCAGGCCGTCGTTCCGCTGGCCGATCACAAAGGAGGCCATGATGTCAGTCATATTAAGCAGGGTATCGGCAGCCTGGGCGATCAGCAGCTGCGAATACTGCCGGCCCGGATCGGTAACGACGATGCCGATGTGGTCATAGATAATCTCGGCGTGCTTGATGATATCGGCTTTCTTGATGTATTCCTCCAGGTCCTCCTTGAGCATCCGCTGGATGAGCGAGGAGTCCGCGCCGTTGCGCCTCAGAAACGACGCTGCCTCGAAAGTGCGCGCTCCCGTCCGGAGCGAGAAGCTCTTGGTATCGACCGTGATGCCTGCCAGCAGCGATGTCGCCTCCGCGACATCAAGGATGACACGCTCATGGATATACTGCAGCAGCTCGGTCACCAGCTCGCAGGTGGACGAAGCGTACGGCTCCATATAGACGAGCAGCGGATTGTGGATGAACTCCTCGCTGCGCCGGTGATGATCGATGACGACGATCCTGTCGGTCATCCCCAGCAGCCGGGGCTCCTTCACCATCGAAGCCTTGTGGGTGTCGACGACGACCGCCAGCGTACGGCCGTCCACCAGTCCCAGCGCCTGCTCCGGCGTGATGATCCGCTTCATCAGATGCTCCTCGCTCTCGAGGATCTCCATCATTCTCTGGATCGCCGGGTTGACGGACTCCAGGACGAAGTACGCTTCCTTGCCGAACAGTCTGGCCGCCTTCAACACGCCGATGCCGGCGCCTACAGAGTCCATGTCCGGCATCTTGTGTCCCATGATGACGACATTGCTGCTCTCCTTGATCATATCGCGCAGCGCATGGGCGACGACCCGGGCCCCACCCGCGTGCGCTTCTCCACGGCGCCCGACTTGCCGCCGTAGAACGTCTGCCGCTGCCCGTCCTTGACAGCTACCTGATCGCCTCCGCGTCCGAGCGCGATGTCCAGACTGGTCTGCGCCCACTGGCCGAGCTCGCTGATACTCTCGGCACCTACGGCGATGCCGATGCTGAGCGTCATCGGAATCTTGTTCTCGATGGTCATCTCCCGCACCTCGTCGAGGAGCACGAACCGCGACTGCTCGAGCTGGCGCACCGTACGCTGGTCTGTGATGATCAGGTAGCGGTCGGAGGTGAGACGCTTCAGATACAGCTGATAATGCTGAGCCCAGCCCGTGATCTCCGCGGTCACCTTGGAGAGAAAAGCGGCGCGCTGCTGATCGTCCATCCCCTGGGTCGCCTCCTCCAGGTTATCCATCATGACGATCCCGAGCGCCAGCTTCTCTTCCTCGTACCGCTTCTCGATCGTCCAGCGCCGCGTGATATCGCGGATATGGATGAGTCGCTCCTCCTGTTTCATGAGGAACTCGAAGACGCGTGATTCGACCGTCACCTCGACCACGGTCTCCTTCTTATCCTTGAGCGCCGCCTGCAGTGCAGGGAAGAGCTCGGCTAGGGGCTCGCCGATCACCGAGTCGCGCCCCAGCATCTCCGAGACATACTGATTATGCCATTCGACGAACCGCTCGTCGTTGTAGAGGAGGATCCCGAACGGCAGCTCGTTGATCACCTCATTGCCGGCTTTCTTCACCCGGTAGGATAAGGTGCCCAGATAGTTCTTGAGGTCCCGGCGGTACGCACGCTCCGCGCGCACTGTATACCATGCGAAGGCCAGCATGGCTGCGAGACCGATCAGACCGATCGGCCACTCGTACCATGCGAGTGCCGCCGTCATGACAGCCATGACGGCAAATGCCCACACCTGATGCATGCCGTGCCATCGTTTGATTAGGAACTTCGGCATTCTAATCCGCCCCTGTAGCTAGGATTTCGTAAATGACTTCCGGATCGGAAACGCAACATCCAACACACCGATCAGACTGAGCGGCGGAAACAAAAACAGCGGGATGGCCAGCAGTACCGGCACCGCTTTGCTCCATCGCTTCTGATCGGCGATATAGAAGAACAACCCGATAGCCTGAATCGTAAACACAAGCCGCAGCAGCGGGATCAAATTCACGAGCACCGTATTCATAAACGAGTCGACCGAACTGTCCACGAACAAGTCCGCAATCAGTGCAATCAAATAGTACAAAACAAATGACTTGGGGAGCATCCATTCCTTGGCCGGCTTGAAGCCCGGCACCTCGATGCCTTCACGGGCGAGCAGCCTCCGGGTCAAGCCGTGCGTCACGATGACGACGGTAAATGAAACCGCAATCAGTACCCAAGGAATCGATTGGATAACCGCCCGGATGAAGGACTCCGTCACTTCGGTCGTCCAGCTCGGAGGCATCAGTCCCTGCGCCTCCAGCATGGCTACCTGGTTCCTGATGATATTGCCCATCTCGCCTGTGATGGAGATATCGAGGATTGCGCTGAACAGCACCATCTCCAGCAGGAATTGGCCCAGGACGGCGAGCACCCCGGCAGTCACGACGGTGCGCGCGGCGGCCCGTTTGCGGTACAGATGCCCCATGATGAGCGCCGGTACCAGGAAGAAGAAGCCCAGGATCAGCGACACCGGCCCCATGATTAAAAAAGCGACGAGCAGCACAACCAGCACGTGCAAGGCAAACTGCTGTCTTGTAAGCGTAGTATAAAGCAGAACATATGGCACCATAACGACCGGTACGGCGAGCAGATTGATGCCCGGCAGCGATACCGACACTAGCAGCACAAGTGCCAGGACACTCCAAAGAATTGATTTCAAGCCGACTTTCAACCGGTTCACCTCTTGCTTCTAAATAGGCTTGGTAGCAAGCTTTACGCCCCATTATACCATAAAATCCAGCCGTAATATACGCGCGCCCCTCCCATGCGGCGGCTAGGACCCTGTGAGCCCTTCTATATCTATGTAGTCAGACCCCGCAGATATGTGTGCTGTCGCTGCCGTCCCTGCCATGCCAAACAGACGCAATCCCATAAGGTCTGCGTCTGTTCTGCCCTGCGGTTATTCCACCGTCCAAGCGTCGCCCTCGTCACTGAGCGTATAGCCCAGCTCCTGAAGATACTGGATCGGCATATACGCACGGTCGCCGATCGAGATCAGCTCTGCTTCGGTATCGCCGAACACCGCCTTGTAGCCGCGCTCCAGCATGAGTTGTCCGTTCTCCGGCGCTGCCCCCGGATCGCCGGCGCTCCCCGCAGCCGTTTCACCTTCGGTGATCGTAAAGGTGCGCGCCACCTTGTCCCATGCCAGATCATAGCCATGCCCCTTTAGAGCGTCCAGATCGACATAGTTCAGATCGCGGTAATGAACGACCGGGTAGCTGGCGTCCTCCCAGACGACGCTGCCGGCCGTGCCTTCGACACGCACGAACTCGCTTCGGATCGGCTTGCCGAGCCGCGTGCTGCGGTTGACCTCGCCGTTCTCCAGCGCCAGCTCGCCTTCGACAAACACATACTCGATGCCCGCCGACTCCAGCTCCGGCTGCTCGACCGTCGAGCGGTCGATGATCGTGTCGAAGTCGAAGATGACGATGTCCGCGTCCATCCCTGCTGCCAGCCGTCCCTTCTTCTGCAGCGCCGGCACCTGCTTCTCCAGGCGCTGCGCCGGCATGAGCGACAGCTTGGCGATCATATCCGGCAGATCTACGACCTGATCCTCACGCACATATTTGCCGATCGAGCGGGCAAAGGTGCCCGATGCCCGAGGATGATTGTTGTGCCCCGGCTCGAGGATCGCATCGCTGCCGATCATCACCGACGGATGCTGGAACGACAGGACCACGTCTTCTTCCGGAATCGCATAAGCGACCGCCAGCTTGCCTTCCCGCTGGTACTGCCGGAAGCTCTCCTCGGTCAGCCGTTCGCTCGTCCCGGCGATCTGCAGGTCCTCGTAGGAGATGCGGAACCGCTCCTGCCAGCCTTCATCGAAGCGGGCCGAGTTCAGATAGGTCCCCCAGAAGTTGTACGGGTAGATACACGCCGTCACATCGATGCCCTCGGCCAGCGCCTCATCGATCATCGCCAGCGACTCCGGCATCGAGAAGGTGCCGCCGGTGCTGTTGATGTGGTCGATATGGACCGCCGCGCCGCTCTCCCGGCCGTAGTCGATGATCTCCCGCATCGTATCGAAGTTATCTCCGTCGCTGCCTTCCATGCTGGAGTAGCGGCCGTGGAAGAAGACCGGCACATTGTATTCGTGCGCCAGATGCATGAACGGCATGACTTCCTCTACCGTGATGCCCGGCACGTACTCAAAGCTGAAGGACAGCCCCAGCGAACCGTTGTTCAGCGCCTCCTCGGCCTGCTTTAACATCTCTGCCGTATGCTCCGGCTTCGCCTCCTCATACCGGCCCAGTTTGAACTGGTTGCGGGCCTGGGTGTAGAAGTAAGAGGCGCCAAAATGCACCGGCGGCCGATCCCGCTCGTAGTGTGCATACCAGCTGTTATGCGTCGTCGTGCCGCCATGCATGGCATTGTTGGTCGTCACGCCGTCGGCGATCTTGTTCCAGACGCCAAGCGGGTTCGGATCATACGACAGATTGTCGATAAATCCCGGCGCCACGACCAATCCGCTCGCATCGATCACGCGCTCGCCCTGCAGCGGCTCGGAGGTGACGACGCCGATCGTATCGCCCAGGATCCCGATGTTCATGCCTTCCTTGTCCAGATTGTTCTCCGGATTGATGACCCGGCCGTTCGAGATGACGATATCGTAGACCTGCGACAGCTGAGCGGCTGTCGCCTCTTCCTCGCCATCCCACTCCGCTGCCGTCTCTTCCGGTTCCACGCCCTCATCCTTATTGCCCTTGCCTTCATTGCCTTCATTGCCTTCGGCGATCGTGTTCGGATCGGTACCCGGGTTATCCGAGTCCCCGAACAGGGATGTCGTCATATAGATGCCGGCTGCCACGACCAGCACGACTGCGAACGCCAGAAACACCCGCATGGGCCGGTTGCCCGCACCCGTCGGTCTTCTTCTGTTTACCATGTGTTACCTCCTAGCCTACTGCAAATGCTGTTGTCCGGCGGCTTCCTGCGCGCCGTCCGATTCTGCAATGATCTTCTCGCAATAGTCGATGATATCGCTGCGCCGCACGATGCCGATGAAGCGGTTCATATCGTCGACGACCGGCACAAAATTCTGCACCTTCGCCAGCGAGATCAGATCTTTCATATTGGCATTGATCTGTACCGTCCGGATATCCTTGCCGAGCGGCACCTCCGACAGCTTCACCCGATGGACCTGGTCAAAGGTCAGCTCGGGATGGTTCTTCATATACCAGAGCAGATCGCCCTCGGTGACGGTACCTGTATACCCGCCGTCCCGGTCGAGGATCGGCACCGCCGTATAGCGATGATGCTCCATCCGTTCCAGCGTCTGCCGCAGGGTTACTTCCTGGGTCAGACAGACGACTTCCTGTTTGGGCAATAAAAAAAATGCAATATTCATACCACTTTGCCACTCCGTTTCTTCTTATGTCAATAAGCACAGTTCTTCCAAGTCGCCGAGCTGCGCCGGGAGAAACGGCAGAGCGGCCGGCTCAAGCGGCCGGTGAAGACGGTGAGGTCTGTCTCGCATACTGATCCGGCAGCGGCAGCTCCCCCTTCGGGATCGAGCCGTCCAGCCAGCTGTCGATCCAGCCCTTGGCCTTCTCCAGATCGGCCTCATCCAGGTTGAACAGCCAGGCTCCGCCCCTGCCGATCGCGCCTTCTCCTTGCAGCGTATGACTATATATCGTGCGATGGTCAGCCTGCAGCATCGACTTGCCCAAGCTGACGATTTCTTGCGGTCTCAGATCCGTAGCAAAATTGCTGCCCATAATCTCGATCAGCTCCGGCACCTGGCCCCACTGACTGATTCCCGTCGCCTTGTCCAGCATCGCCTGGATAAATGTCTGGTGGCGGACGGTGCGGCTCATATCGCCGCCGGCATCTTCACGGTAGCGCACATAATTAAGCGCGTCCTGTCCATTATATAAGTCTTGACCCGCTTTGACCACAAACTTCTCGTGATTCGGGTCTTTGTTCACCAGATCTTCTTCGATCGGCAGTGCGATTCCCCCCATCTCATCGATGACATCGCGGAAGCCTGCAAAATTGATGCTGGCATAGTAATCCACGCTTCTGCCAAACAGCTCTTCGACCGTCTCTACCGCCATTTTGGCGCCGCCGAAGGCATAGGCATGGGTGATCTTGTCATTACGCTTCCTGCCTGGGATCTCGACATCCGCGTCGCGCGGGATCGATACCATCAGCATCGCACCATCCTTGGGCCGGACGACCGTATAGATCATCGTATCCGAGCGTCCATGCTCTTCCCCGCGCTGGTCTACGCCCAGCAGCAGCAGGCTGAACGGATCCCGGGGCTTTACCGCCTCCTCTACGGGCTGCGGCTTGGGCTCGCACCCTTCGAGCGGCTTATGGGACTGCTCCAGACTTTTCTCGATATCATCCGATAACAGCAGGTCAAAGCCCCACATGGCCAATGTGGTTCGATTGAGATATGCCATTGTCGAGATGAGCAATACTAGGGAAGCGATGGCAATCAGCCATTTACGTTTGCGTGTCTGCATACGGGATGCTCCACTCCATTCCTCTTTATCTAATTAAACTCTTTCCTATTTTAATAAACGATACACAACGACATGAAGTTACATGTCAAAAAAACGCGAATCTGTGCAAAAGCGCACGATAAGCAACAGGAATACGCGGGCCAGGCATCGAATAGGGTTAACGTATAAATACGTGTGGGAAGGAGGAATGGTACCGATGCATGAACCGAATCCGCCCGCTTCCTCGACTGGACTCGATCCCAAGGTGGCCGGTTTGCTGTGCTACCTGGGTATCTTCGTCACGGGCATTATTTTTCTCGTCATCGAAAAAAACAGCCGTTTCGTCAAGTTTCATGCCATGCAATCCATCATCGTCTTCGGCGCCTTGTTCGTCGTGAATATGGTTCTGGGCATGATCCCCTTCATTGGCTGGATCGGCAATCTTATCCTGACGCCGCTGACTTTTATCGCCTGGGTCGTCATGATGCTGATGGCGCTGCGCGGCAGCTGGTTCAAGGTTCCTTATGCAGGTGACATCGCGGAGCAGCAGGCGGAACGATTTTAACAGACCAACTCGAGCATGCTCCCATGCTCCCTCCTCTACACTTCCGAGCTCCCGAGCGGAAGATTATCCACATGTGGATAATGCAGCTTTGCATTCGACTTATCCCCTTGGGGATAACCTGAATGCTAATACCAAAGGGTGGTTGTCCCAGGTCGGGATCGCCATCCTTTTCTGTGAGGATGGGCTGCAGCAACGCACATCAGCCTGCCCTCAGACGAGGACAGGCTGATGTGCGTTGCTATTCCGCGTTCCGTGAACGTTTGAGCGTCTGAGAGGCCCTTGCTCCGATATACCCTCAGGCAAATATCGAATGTCCTTTGAATAGACGCCGTACCTGAGCTTCGGCTTCCTCGCCTATGCCTTTGCCGTCACACAGGGCTGCGTTTTGCCTCAGCTGCTCTGACGATGCAGCACCGGTCAGCGTCACATGTATCGGCGGATGGGAGAGACTGAATCGCATCGCCGGTTCGACCAGTCCTGCCGGCCCGGGCTGGCGCAGAAACGCCAACTGATCTACAGCGATCCGCGCTTTCTCCAGCGTGTCCTCCTCCAGGAATGGCGCCGGCGAATCCGCAAGCAAGCCCATCGCCAGCACACTGCCCTGGATTACGCCGACATCCGCTGCCGCTGCAGCAGGCAATAATCGCTCCTCCGCAGACTGATCCATCAGGATATAGCGTCCATAGAACTGTACGGTGTCAAAGACGTTCGTCTCCACCAGCCGTACGAGCAGATCGAGGTCGCGCGACGTCACGCCAAGATAACGGATCTTGCCGTCTTCCCGCAGTCTGCAAAGGGCGGGGATCGCTTCCTTCACCAGCAGCTCATACGGCTGTTTCTCCACATCGTGCAGTTGGAGCAGATCGACCCAGTCCGTCCGCAGCCTGCCCAGGCTCTGCTCTGCGGATTGGATGATCGTCTTATACTCGTAGGGCTGTGCGGCGAGCGCTGCCTTCGTAGCGAGAACGACCTTCTTCCGCTTCCCGCCGGCCAGCGCCCGGCCGATCCGTTCTTCAGACACGCCAAGACCATATTGGGGTGCCGTATCCATGAGATTGATCCCGCAGTCGATCGCCTCATGGACGACTCGGGTGACCTCGGCCTCCTCCCTGCGGCCAAAATCATCCGACAGGGGCGCGCCGCCCAGTCCCATCACCGACACGCGTAAACCGGTCTTGCCCAACACCGTATACTGCATGAAGATGCCTCTCCTCCTAGTATCTACATTGTTATCACAGGGTACAGCGGGCAGGAGCACAGTGTGCGTGCCATGCCTGAGTCTTACTGCTCGGAAACCATCCGGTTCGTCAGCTTGCCCAGCTTCTCGATCTCGATCGTCACGATATCGCCGTCCTTCAGATATACCCTCTGCTCGCGCGGCAGTCCGAGCACCACGCCCTCCGGGGTACCGGTGAGGATAATATCGCCGGGGTCAAGGGTCATATGCTGCGAGACATAACTGACAATCTCGTCGCAAGGGAAGATCATGTCCGACGTGTTGGACGATTGGCGAGTCTCTCCGTTGACAACCGCCCGGATCGCCAAATCATTCGGATTCCCGACTTCGTCAGCCGTGACCAGCCACGGGCCTAGCGGGCTGAATTTATCGCAGCTTTTGCCCAGCAGCCACTGCGGCGTTCGCAATTGCAGATCGCGTGCGGACAGATCATTGACACAGCAGTAGCCGAACACATAATCAAGGGCGCGGTCTTTGTCGACATACTTGGCCTTCTGACCGATGACGATGACCAGCTCCGCTTCGTAGTCCACCTCGGAGGTGACGCGTTCCGGCAGCGGGATATCCTCGCCATGGCCGGCCAGGGTGTTGGAGAACTTGTTGAAGAGAATCGGATATTCGGGGATAGGCGCCTTAGTCTCTTCCGCATGCTTGCGGTAGTTAAGCCCGACACAGATGATCTTGCCCGGTCTTGTGACACAAGGACCATAGGTGATGTCCTCCTCCCGGAAGAGAAATTTCTCCCGTCCGATTCCGGCAAGCAAGGTTTGCTTCACATAGCTCTCCATCGCCGCTCTGTGATCCGGGTTTCCGATAACCTCCATGATATCGGCGATGATGCCCGGTTCCGGATTCAGGGCCAGCGCCTCTCCGATATCCATGACGTATCCGTCTGTAAGCACGCCCAGCACATCCTCATGATCTTTGCGAATCGTTACCCATTTCATTTCTCCTCATCCCTTCGCAGCTATTGTAGACTAAATATCACCAGGTCGGTTTGTCATGAACCCGATCAGGCATTTTTGCCAAAGACGACGCCGCCGTCGATATATAGCGGCGAACCCATCATAAACTTCGACTCGTCCGAAGCCAGGAACAGCGCCGCCTCGGCTACATCGTCCGGCTTGCCCAGCTCTCCGCTGAGCTGCCGGTTCTTGATCGCCGCGATCGCCTCGTCCGGATCCTCATAAGAGGTCTTGAGATAGTTCTCGACGAATGGCGTCATGATCGTCCCCGGCAGCAGCGCATTGACCCGGATGTTATAAGGAGCATAGTCCACTTGCATGGATTTGGTCAATGCCAGCACGGCGCCTTTGGTTGCCGAGTAGGAGGCCCGTCTGGCCAGGCCAATCTCGGCGATACACGACGACATATGGATAATATTCCCTGATCTCCGCTCCATCATGTGGGGCACGACATACTTGGACGTCAAGTAGACGCCATTGATATTAACACGCATCACCTTGTCCCACTGCTCCGGTTCGATCTCGTGAATGGCTCCTACGCCGCTGATCCCCGCATTGTTGAACAGCACATCGATCCGGCCATATTGTCCGATGATCTTCTCTACCATCTGCTGTACGGATGCAGGATCGGTTACATCCGCCTTGACAAACGTCGCCATACCGCCCGTTGCAGTGATGGTGGACGCGGCTTCCTCGCCGCTTCTCTCATCCAGGTCATTGATGATGACTACGGCGCCCTCCCCGGCGAATCGGAGCGCTGTGCTCCTCCCGATCCCCGAACCAGCCCCCGTGATCAGAACCACCTTATCCTTTAACCGCATCCAATCTCCTCCCTCTAGGTTCTATATAATAAACTTAATTCATTAATTAAAACCATCGTACCATTGATAACCATAACCCGTCAAACCTTCCTTGCCTTGCATGCCATCCCCGCAAGCAAGTACTTTTCGAGAGTCCGAAACAAAGGCAACCTGGCATGCAGATCCTTCCTATTTGGCATGGAAAAGCCCGCAGCGGCCTGTTCATTGCACATGACAGGCGGCTGCGGGCAAAGATGGACTATAGTGCGGCAGACAACTCGGCGGCAAGCCGGCGGATCTCCTCCACCGCTTCCCGGTGCTTGTGCTCCCATCGCGAAGTGGCCATCGTAAAGCTGATGGCAGCTACAGCTTCACCTGAGCGGCCGCGCACAGCGGCAGCAGTGCACGAAAAGCCGAGCGCCACCTCCTCCATATCTGTGGCGTAGCCCCGCTCCCGGATTCCGTAGAGCTGATCCAGCAGCGACCGGACATCGCCGACGGTATGCGGCGTAAGCCGATTGAACGACTCTTGCTCATATAGACGGAAGATGGCGGAGTCCTCCAGGCAGGCCAGCATGGCCTTGCCCATCGCTGTAGCATATGCCGGGAGACGCATCCCCGGCTCGGAGAGAAGTCGGACCTGTGCAGGCGCCTCTTTCTTCGCCAGATAGACGATATCGCCGCCCTCCAGTCTGGCAAGCTGGAGCGTCTCCCCTACACGCTCGACGGCTGCGGCCGACTTCTGCATGAACAGCTCTACAAGGCTGAAGCCCGAGAAGTAGGCATTCCCAAGATGGGCAAACACGGGCCCCAGCGAATACGTGTCGCCCCTCTCCCGATTCACCCAACCGAGCGTCTCCATCGTCTGCAGCAGCGAGAACATCGTGCTCTTGTTGATCGCCGTCGCTGCCGTCAGATCGATCAGCCGCAGCCGTGACGGCTGCTCGGCTATGCATTGCAACACCGTATGCGCCCGCTCCAGTGCGGGTACCCAATATTTTCTCTCCATCTTTCTCACCCGGTTCTTTCAAGAGGTTATTCACAAAGTCCGCATTAGAGGGTGCTGAGCCCCTTTTTTTCTGAACACGCACTATTATGCTAGCCCTATTGTAGCATATTGACCGGCTCGACCGTGCACAAATGGACCATAGACTCCCAGTGACTGCCGTTCTCCCACGGCTGGAAATGCAGCGTCATCCGTTCTTGCCACTCATGGTGGGGGGAGTTGCGGGTCTGCAGCGCGCCTGACGGCTTGAGCTCGTCTATCGCAGCCGGGAGCTCCTGGTAGGAAAATATCAGATTGTCATAATAGCCGATGAGATAGGTCTTATTGAAGCGCTGCGGTTCCTCCTCCTGCAGTTGGTAATGATAGAAGATATAGCTGGCAGCCATCTCCGGCTTCAGCCTCAGGATCGAGCCTGCCCGCTGCTGGATCCGTCTGCCTTCATGCCAGCTTCGGCGGTCGAGGGGAACGCCGTCATGAAAGATATCTGTCATGCGAACAGAATAACGGCTCCCCTCCAGCGAAGGCCATACGGACAGCCGTTCTGCCAGCGGTCCATCCCAGTCAAATGGTGCATGCAGCCGGTCGGCTTCCAGGTAGACGCACAGGTAGCGTCCATACAGAAAAGCAGAATAGGCCGCAATGCCTGCTTGCCCCGCACGTGCCTGTTGATCCCCCAGCTCTCGGACAAGGACGGGATGCTCCGATTCCTCCAGCCCACGCTTCAGATAAGACAGCAGCATGATTCTGATCAAGATACATTCACTCCTTTCGTTGAGCCGTTATGACCTTCCAGCCGCATCTCCCCTGGAGCAATAGATGCGCATGGCATTGTCCCTGCGCACGGCGTTCTTCTGCTCCTCGCTCCAGGATGCGGGCAGCTGGGCTTCCATATAGGCGATCGTATCCCTGTAGCCTCCGCACCGCAAGGCTACAGGCCAGTCACTGCCGAACAACAGCCGATCCGATCCGAACTGCTCGCACAGGGTTTGTACCAAAGGGCGATGGCGATCTTCGTCCTTGGGATCGCCCTGGGTCAACATACCGGAGAGCTTCACAGCCGTATGCGGATATTGCGCGCACTTCTCCATCCTGCCCTGCCATGCATCCCTTGCTTCCCCGAGCACCGGAGGCGCCCCCAGATGATTGACGATCGCTGTCATCTCGGGCAGCTCTTCCAGACATTCCAACAGGATATCGAACAGACCCGGACCAAGCAGCCAATCGATGGTCAATCCATGCGCAGTCAGCATAGAGAGCCGCTCCAGAAGCATTGGCTTGTATCCTTCCTGATACGCTTTTCCAAAACCGCCATTGACCCGGATCCCCGAGAGTCCGGGCTGTTCGGCTAGCCAGGCTATTGCCTTGCCCGCATCTTGCCCTGTCAGATCAGCCCACCCGACAACCCCCAGGATAGACGGATGCGCGCTCGCCTGCTCCAGCAGATATGCCGTCTCCTCCAATGTCGGGGCTGCCTGCACAGCGATGACGCCTTCTACACGATGCTCCGCAAGCAGCGGCTTCAACTGTTCCATCCCGTAATCCTGATACAGGATTCCCGCCGAGGGCGTCAGCCAGCCATAGTCCCCCCGGGACAGCTTCCATACGTGAACATGACTGTCAACATAGGATCTCATGATGATCCATCCCCCTCCTCTCGATAGGCAAACCGGGTGAAGCGCGCTTGGCCGTGGTCGGTTCCCAGGACCCCTCTTGCGAAGATACCCGCCCTCGGCGCTGTAAAGCATAAAAATCGGGGTGCCCGTTCCGGGAACAAGAAGGAGACCGGAACCTCCAAATCCATGCTCTCGTACTCTTCCTCCCCCGGAAGGGCATACTCCATCCGGCAGCAGTCGGCAACAGCGTCGACGCGCATCCTCAGTCTGATCCGCTCTCCCGGCTGAAGAGGCAGCGGCAGCTGGGCAAGGATGCGGCGATTGGCATTCTCATAGCGGTCCACTTGCAGATACAGTCCTTGCTCCTCCTGAATCTCGTGCAGACGCTTCGTGTCAAATGGCAATCCGGTCGTCTGGCCAAGCCCGTTGCGAATCGTCAGCATCACGAATGCGTCCGTGTCCCTGTAAAGCAGCAATCCCGCTTCTTCACCCGGCGTCATCGGCAGAAAGCCCAGCTCCGTCTCCACCCGGAAGCGCAGATGCTCCCACCGCCTCGTCAGCAGAAGTGTGGGTTGCGGTACGAGCAGCATATACGGCTTGCATGCCATCACCAGCCCACGATCTCCCGTCTCGAAACCATCAGCGACCGGCTGTCTTACCCATTCCCATGATGGATCCAACCGTTCACCTGCAAACGTATCCTCCCATTGGTACAACCTCCCTGCTGCAGGCTCCTCCTCCTCTGACACACCTTCCACCTCGATGATTTCAAGCGGCCTGGTATTCTCGCCAATCACAAACCATCCATCCTCTGTCCATGTTACAGGCTGCAGAAAAGTCTCGCGCCCCAGCGGACAAGCTCCCTTCGGCTCCAAAGGCCGTCCGCCCAGATGCGGGAACCACCACTTTCCTTGCTGGTCCTGGACGAGCTTGCCGTGACCGGTCTTCTGAATCGGCTTCAGCGGATCTGACTGTTTCAAGATCGGGTTATAGGGACAAGGCTCGTATGGCCCCCAGATGGAGCGGCTTCTTGCGGCAGTAACCATATGATCAAAGAACGTCCCGCCCTCGGCGAGGATCAGATAATACCATCCATCCCGCTTGATGACATGGGGAGCTTCCGGAGCCGCCCCGCCGGTACCGGGCCAGACTTGCCTTGCTTCGCCGATCAGAGAGGAACCGTCTGCCGCCAGTTCATGGATCCACCCGCCGCCAAAGGCCAGATACTTGCGCCCGTTCTCGTCATGGAAGATAGAGGGGTCGATGAAATGATGGTTGAGCACAGTACCGTTATCATATGGCCCTTCCGGGCGGTCTGCCAGATACAAGATATTCGTGCAGCGGGGCTGGCCGTGATAGTAGGGAACGACCACCCAATACTTTCCGTCGGCATACGAGATATCCGGTGCAAAGACGCCAAAGGAATCCGGCACATCGGCCAGATCGAGCTGCTCTACTCGTTCGATGACATGTCCGATGGGACGCCAATCCACCAGATTTTTAGCATGCAGCACCTCGACAGCCGGAAAATATTGAAAGGTGGAGCAGACCATATAGTAGTCATCACCGACCCGCACAACCGAAGGATCGGGATGATCGCCCGGAAGAACCGGATTGGCCACCCGCCGTTTTGCCTTCATAAGCACGCACCTCTTTCTATTATAAGTTCTTTATAATAAACTTGTTTTATTAAATAAAACAATCGTACCATTTCAATCCAAAAAAGGTCAACCCGCTTCCGACTTTCCTCAAAGCGGGGCCCAGGGAACCTATAAGTAAATAAAAAAAACAGCCGATTGCTCGACTGTTTTTTGTGTATATGGGACTACTCCGTTGTGTAAGGCAGCAATGCGATTTGGCGCGAACGCTTGATCGCAGTAGTCAGCATGCGCTGGTATCTTGCACTCGTGCCGGTTACCCGACGAGGCAGGATTTTGCCGCGCTCGCTGATGAACTTACGGAGCAAGTCAGTATCTTTATAGTCAATGTGTTTGATCTTATTGGCTGTAAAGTAACAAACTTTACGACGTTTGTTGCGGCCGCCTTTGCGGAACTTACGCTCCGGACGCTCGCCGCCGTCTTCTCTTGGTTTAAAGCTCATTCGTCTCCATCGTCCTTTCTCTTAAAATGGTAGATCATCTTCGGAGATATCGATAGGGCGTCCGTCATCTGAGAACGGATCGTTATTGCGTGAGTTATTCCCGGACCGGTTGCCACCGCCGCCGCTCCCATAGGAGCCGCCGCCAGATGAACCACTGCCTGATCCGGAGCTACCATAGTTGCCTCCGCCGCCGCTATTGCCACCGCTATTACCGCCACTGTTGCCATTATCCTCGCGCCCTCCGCCGCCGCCTTCACGATTGGACTCCAGGAACCGGACATTGTCCGCGATGACTTCGGTCACATAGACGCGTCTGCCTTCATTGTTCTCGTAGTTCCGCACCTGAATCCGGCCTTCGACTGCCGCCAAACGGCCTTTGCGCAAATAATTGGCACAAGTCTCGGCTAGCTGCCGCCAGGTCACGATCGGGATAAAGTCTGCTTCCCGCTCGCCCTGCCCCGTCGTAAACGGTCTGTCCACCGCCAGCGTAAACTGGGTTACAGCCACACCGGCCGGGGTATAGCGCATCTCGGGATCCCTTGTCAGTCTCCCTATCAGAATAACACGGTTTAACACCTTATCGCCTCCAATCCCACATCACTTGCGAAGTTTAAGCAACTTCTTTTTTGACAACCATGAAACGCAAGATCTCGTCTTGGATCTTCATGACACGGTCCATTTCATTGACAACTTCGGGAGTTGCACTGAAATCAACCAGGACATAAATACCTTCACGAATACGTTTCTCGATCTCATACGCAAGCCGGCGTTTGCCGATGATGTCGGTCTTGGTGACTTCGCCACCGCCGTTTTCGATGATACCATTATATTTGTCGACGATTGCTTGAACAGCTTCCTGTTCAACTTCGGGACGAATAATATACATCACTTCGTAATTGCGCATTGTTTTTCACCTCCTCTTGGACTGAGCGGCCCTCTTAGATAAGAGAGCAAGGAGCGATTTTACTCGCATGCCATATTTCGCACCAGGGTATTATACCAAATTTAGATGGGCTATTGCAAGCTTTCTTCTTAACTGCCGTCGGCTTCGCATGATCATCTTGAACGCTGCTAACACTACATAGGCATGGCGTATCTGCGCATAGGCCGCGCAGACTCGCAATGACATCCTATTCGTGGAGGCGAACAGCATGGGTGAATGGACCAAATTCAATCCGGGCGATCGTGCCCCCAATCATGGAAAGTACATCGAGGTGGGCGACAACGACTACCATATGGGCATTGAAAACCCGCACCAGATCGAACTGGAGGAGGGGCAGCGCTTCCCGGAAACGTCGAAAAAAGACCGCAAATGGGTGAAGATGAAACGAAATTAAACTTCTCTTCCTGGTGCATAAACGATAACTACTCTGCACAATCTAAGCTCGGACGGTGTTCCATGAGAGGTGTGGTTCCGTTGGACCTGAATGGCGAAACAACCGCAAGTGAAACCGTAACGGTAGTGTACTGAATCAAAGCGTAGTGGTGAAGATACCGATCTGAAGCACCTAACCGTCGAATGGAAGCGATGGGCGCATTGGGACAAGCACAAGCTGGAGCATTTCACGTACCGAATACATCACCGTCCACCCGAAAAGCGCCTTGTTGTCTGTGAAGACAGCAAAGCGCTTTTCTTCACCTGAGCAACAACAAACCTGCTCACGCAGGTTGTCACTGCGATACGGACACAATAGGCTCTGTTTTGCACAAAACCCGCCAGAAACCGGCCCTGCGGACTGACGATCCGTTATTTGCTGGTTTGATGCCCGTTAGCCCTCGTTTACAGACCGATAACGGATCCTCTGTCCGCAAGCAGCTCTACAAACACGCCCATGCTCGAAATAGGTGCTACTGTGTCCGTTCGTGAGCGAGCACTACCCTCCGCGGTCTTCTTCCACATTCCATCAACCCACTTATCCACATGTTAAAGTGTTGCATCATTTCCTAAACCACAAAAAAATCCTCTACGCTACAAGCGTAAAGGATGTCTGTTGGTAAGATCGGGTGTCTCATCTCTTCCTGCAGGAAGATGGCGGAAAGGGTGGGATTCGAACCCACGCACGGCCTGAACCGCCTAGCTGATTTCGAGTCAGCCCCCTTGGGCCTCTTGGGTACCTTTCCATATCGGACACGAAGATTATTTTATCATAAACAAGCCGTAGTATGCAACAATTTATTTTGACCCTGAACAGCCTTAGCCCTCAAGCTTGCCCCGGACCTGCATCCGTTCCTTCGTCAGCTGCCTGGTCGGCTTTGGAACGCAGTACTTTCTTCAGGTTCTTCTCAAACTTGGCCCGCGGGATCAGGACACTGTGCTTGCAGCCTACACACTTGATCCGGATATCCATCCCCATGCGGATGATCTCCATCTCATTGGTGCCGCAGGGATGCTGCTTCTTCATCTGCACGACATCCCCCAGCTCGAACGTTTTGCGCTCCACCTTGCTTCCTCCTCTCTATCCACCTGTTACGATGTCGCCCGTTCGATTTCGGCCGCCCGGATATCCAGTGCCCTCCGTACAGCCGAGTTGATCACCGTAGCGATCTCAGCATGCGCATTGGGGCGGCATTCGGCGATTATCCGCAAAGTGGTGCCTGCAGTTGCGATCTGCTGGACGCCCAGCACCTGCGGTTCACCCATCAGATTAGGGTCCTGGATTCCTTTTACCGTATTCTTTAACAAATCCATAACTTCCTCGATACCGTCTCCCACGGGAACGACGATATCGACTACCGCCAGCGAGTTGCGCAGCGAGAAATTGGTGACCTCATTGATCGACCCGTTCGGGATAATGTGCAATTCCCCGGTCCAGCTGATTATTCGGGTTGAACGCAGCCCGATCATTTCAACAGTGCCTTTGAAGCTGCCAGTCTGGATTGTATCGCCTACTGCAAATTGATCCTCAAGAATGATGAAGAAGCCGGTAATAATGTCTTTTACCAGGCTTTGCGCCCCGAAGCCGATGGCCAAGCCCACAACCCCGGCGCCAGCCAGCAGCGGGCCTAGATTCACATTAAACTCCGAGAGAATCAGCAACACACTGACAAAGTGAATGACATAGGACACCACATTTTTAAGCAGCTTCCCCAGCGTCCGCATCCTGCGTGTCTGTACCGCCAGTCGTTTGGACTCTCGATTGATGAATGAGGCATTGATCGCCTTGTTAGCGATCCAAATGACAATCCAGCTGATCAGAAGGATGAATGCGATCCGAATCAGCGAAGTGCCGAAATTGGTCCACATCTCCTCATTACGCAGCCAACTCACAAAACGATCATTGATCGTATCAAGCGCTAGTGAAGCCACCCACCAGCTTTTCATCACGCTCAGCCTCCTCCATTGCGACATCACTCTGAACGTTAGACGGTGCCGTAACCATCCTCCGTCTTGCGAAATATCCCTCGGATCTCCACCTGTTCATCCGAGATGATCCGAGCAACCTTGGTAAGCTGGTCCTCTGGAAAGTGAATACAGAGTGCGCATCCAGCCGTGATCTCTTTGGGAGTCGGAGCGAGATCAATCTCAATCTCCGCATATTCCAGCAGCATCTCAGCCCGAAGCGCCTGCTGGGTAGAATCAAATGCGATCAGCATTGCTGCCGTCCTTTCCTGGCCGCCTGGGCCTTCGAACTTTTTGAACTTCCTCTCCTAGTATAAAACTGCTGGCCTGTCCATATACTAGTAACACACTATTCAGCCGGAGGGATCCTATGAAACTAGCAGCCCGTCATGATCTGCCCCTGAAAATCGCTTATACCGAACCAAACGTACAGTCCATCCTCACGGATCGTCTGACCAGCCATCTCAGTCAGCTCGGCCGCGATCGACAGCTCGCCATCGTCTGCATCGGTACCGACCGATCGACCGGTGATGCCCTCGGACCGTTGGTTGGATCGGCGCTGTCCAAATCGCGCAGCCCTCTTTTTCATATCTACGGCACGCTAGAGGCGCCTGTGCACGCGCTCAACCTCCAGGATACGCTGGATGAGATCGACTACAAGCACTCCTCCCCCTACATCATCGGTATTGATGCTTGTCTGGGCCAAGTCTCTAGTATCGGCTGCATCCAGTTGGGTCAAGGTCCGGTCAGACCAGGCGCGGGGGTTAACAAGGATCTCCCCCCTGTGGGCGAGCTTCATATGACAGGGATCGTCAATGTCGGCGGTTTTATGGAATACTTCGTCCTCCAGAACACCCGCCTTCATCTAGTCATGCAGATGGCGGATCTCATCTCCGGAAGCTTGCTTCACAGCATTCTCTCTGTCCGTCCGACCTCTATGACTGCTGCAACGCAAGAGTAATCGCATGTTTTTCTTCCGGTGTGAGCGCGTAAGGCGACTCTCCCCCTGACAGCGGCTTGGCATAAACATACGTCTCGTCCCGACTGTGCAGGCCGCTGAGAACCACACCGTCCTGCTGGGCGTTGATAAGCGCCAGGGAAAAACTCAAGTCATTGCCTTGCTCGGCAAATGCGTTGTACCGGTGGAATCCAATATGACCTTTGAATTGACCGAATGCTTGGGCGATCGCGTTGATCTCCGCTTCCTGAAGCTGCTGACGTTCGCGCAGACCACTCATTCGATCCTGGATATCTGTCAGCAGTCCCTCCAGATTATCGATACCGACACTATCCATCATCCGCCGATATTGTCTCTTTACCCGATTGAACTTCACAGTCAACACCAAATTCCACAGGAACAACACAAATAACATCATTGCTATAACTAATCCACCGATCTGTACTGCCGAGATATCTCCCATTGTAATCCTCACTTCCCCATTTGCTCTACGTTGCAATCAATAATGGCTGCTGATCTCTTGGATCGCTGAGACTAACGCATCCGCATCCGCCTCACTCGTATAGCAGCCCACGCTGGCTCTCACTGCTCCTGTATCATTGGTGCCCGCGCAATGGTGTGCTTGCGGCGTGCAATGATATCCTGATCTTACGGCAATGCCATAATGCTGATCCAGGATGAACGCAATCTCGGACGGATCAGCCTTCTCCAGAACAAATGAGACAATGCCTGTCCGTGGTTCGCCTTGCTCCGGCCCCAGTACACGGACACCGTTGATCCGCATTAACCCTTCCATCATCCGCTGTGTCAGCTGCCACTCATGTTCATAGATCCGCTTAACCGTCATTTGCTTTATGAACACAGCCCCTTCCCGGAGTCCGGCGAGACCCGGTGTATTCTGTGTACCTGCCTCATAACGATCAGGACGAATCGAGGGCTGATCCGGCGCCTCCGACTGACTGCCTGTCCCTCCGTGCATATGCGGTTCCAGATCAACCTCCGGACTGATATACAGGCCTCCCGTTCCCTGAGGACCCAGCAGTCCCTTATGCCCCGGAAAAGCAAGCATATCGATCCCCATTCCTCTGACATCGATATCCAGCACACCGGCACTTTGCGCAGCATCGACCAGCAAACGCAGATTATGACTCTTGGCGATCTCACCCAGCTCCACAATTGGCAAGATGCTGCCAAGGAGATTGGAGCTATGATTGGCGATGATCATCGTCGTTTCAGGACGGATCGCCCCTTTGACCCGTGACGGATCAAGGTTACCCTTTGCATCTGTTTCTATATAGCTCACTTCAACATTGCGAGTCTGTTTCAGATACTCCAACGGTCTTCTTACCGAGTTATGTTCCACCGCTGTGGCGATAAGATGATCTCCCGGTTTGGCGTAGCCTTTGATAGCAAGGTTTAGTGCACCCGTTGTATTTAGACTAAACGCTATGTCATTGGGATTTTTGATATTGAATAAGCTAGCCAACTGTTTACGCGTATCGAATAACACTCGACTCGCTTTAACAGCCATCTGATGACTCCCCCTGCCAGGATTGGCCGCTTCTTCTTTCATAGCCCTATAGACCGCCTCAAGGACCTCTGGCGGCTTCGGCCAAGACGTTGCTGCGTGGTCCAGGTAGATGAGTGGCCTTTCTTGCTTCACGTTATCACGACCTTTCGCAATCCCTGTTTCAGCTCAATTTCCGTGCGAAAACACAAAAAGAAAAGCATACCTTAGTTTAATCTTTCCACAGAAAGAAAACAACTCAGGCATGCCCTAAGGGAAGTGAATTAAGCCAGTCTCTCCAGCAGCTCCAGCAATCGTTCCAGATCCTGTTTGTTGTAGTACAACAATTCGATGCGACCCTTGTCTTTTTGTTGTTTGATCTTCACCGTCGTCTTGAAACGTTCCCGTAAGGTTTCTTCGATGTTTTCTAAGTAAGGATCACGTTTTTTTGCTTTTGCAGACCGGACCGGGTCTTCTTTCTTCTGGCTCAGCGACTGAATCGCTTCCTCCAGATCGCGCACGCTCCACTCGTTATCCAACGCCAACCTTGCCAGTTCTTTCTTCTGCGCATCTTCCTTGACGCCGGCGAGCGCCCTTGCGTGCCCCATGGACAATGTTCCACGTGAAACATTGTCCTTGATCTCAGGTGGCAGGGACAGCAAGCGGACGAAGTTTGCAATATGCGACCGGGATTTGCCGACCTTTAAGGAAAGTTCTTCCTGGGTCAAATCAAACTTATCCAATAAGGCCTGGTATGCAATCGCAATCTCAATCGCGTTGAGATCCTCCCGCTGCAGGTTTTCGATAAGCGCGATCTCCATAACTTGCTGATCTGTAAATGAGCGGACGACAGCCGGGACTGTGTCTGCTCCGATCAACTTCGAAGCTCGGAAACGACGTTCTCCGGCAATGATCTCATAACCCTTCAATACACTCCGAACGATAATCGGCTGGATGACGCCATGCTGCTTGATTGACTCAGCCAGTTCTTTGATCGAGTCGTCATCAAAGGTTTTGCGAGGCTGATATGGGTTCGGGCGAAGCTGTGTCAGTTGAATTTCAATTACTTTGTCATCATCATTTACAGACAGAGACGGGATAAGAGCATCCAGCCCTCTACCTAGCCGCTTGCTCATAGGTTATCACTTCCTTCGCCAATTCAAGATAGACCTCCGCCCCTTTGGACCTGGGGTCATACGTGATGATGGATTGACCGTGAGAAGGCGCCTCACTCAGCCGCACATTGCGAGGGATGATCGTCTGGTACACTTTTTGTTGAAAGTATTTTTTTACCTCTTCGATCACTTGCATCCCGAGGTTCGTTCTCGCATCGAACATGGTCAGCAATACGCCTTCTATTTGAAGCGTTGTATTCAGGTGCTTTTGCACCAGTCTCACTGTATTCAACAGCTGACTGAGCCCTTCTAAAGCATAGTATTCACACTGGATTGGTATGATGACCGAGTCTGCCGCCGTCAACGAATTGATCGTCAGGATACCAAGTGACGGCGGACAGTCGATCAGAATATAATCAAACATGTGCTTCACTTGATGCAACGCCTTTTTCAAGCGCACTTCACGGGAGATCGTCGGCACCAGTTCGATCTCTGCTCCCGCCAACTGAATCGTGGCCGGGATAATCGTAAGATTGGGAATCTTCGTCTCAGCCATTGCGTCCTTGGGATGAACTTCATTAATAAGCACATCATAGATGCAATTCGTGACGTCGCCCTTATTAATCCCTATTCCGCTAGTCGTGTTGCCTTGCGGATCGATGTCGACCAACAGCACACGCCTGCCCAGCGAGGCCAATGAAGCACCCAGGTTGACAGAAGTCGTCGTCTTCCCGACGCCACCCTTCTGGTTCGTAATGGCAATGATTTTGGACAAACCGGCTCACCTCGAGTCTTTCATAATATAGCCGTTGATGACAGACCGCGTACAAGCGATTTAGCCGTCCTTAGCCAGGACGGCAAATGCATGCAACATTTTCTTGCAAAGTGCTGCGGTTCATCAACGCTTAGGGATGCGAATGACAATTTCGTAATGATCTTCGGCATCCTTTTCATCGGTTTTTATCTTTAGTCCCGAACCGGATACCATCTCGATGGATTGTCGGATCGTATTCACAGCCAGCCGGACGTCCTTTGTAAAGGAGATACGTTTGGTTTTTTTAAGCTTGCTGGTTTCTTTGTAGAAAGCTACTCGCGCTTCCGTCTGTTTGACGTTGAGGTCCTTCGTGAGGATATCCTCCAGCACCTTGAACTGCAGCTCCGGCGTCTCAAGTGCTAACAGCGCGCGAGCATGCCGCTCGGTAATCTTGCGACCGATCAAAGCTTCCTTTACCGGGTCGGACAGATTGAGGAGCCGGATCTTGTTGGCGATTGTCGATTGGCTCTTGCCAAGCCGC
Source organism: Paenibacillus jepli (assembly GCF_047238105.1). Classification (NCBI taxonomy): domain Bacteria; kingdom Bacillati; phylum Bacillota; class Bacilli; order Caryophanales; family Paenibacillaceae; genus Paenibacillus; species Paenibacillus jepli. The sequence continues at coordinate 3,410,381 of NZ_JBDFMD010000001.1, read as the reverse complement.
TGCGCAAGACTTTCCTGCGTTAGATTGTGAAGATCAATGAGCTTTTGATAAGCAAAGGCTTCTTCGATAGCAGTCAAACCTTCTCGTTGGAGATTCTCGATAAGGGCGATAGAAGCCGCTTGGCTGTCATTGAACTCGCGGACGATACCGGGGATGGTGTCCATACCCAGTTTCCGGACCGCTCGAAACCGCCGTTCGCCAGCAATAATCTCGTAACGGTCGTTGCGCATGCGCACCACGATGGGTTGAATAACGCCATGCGTCTTAATGGTCTGGAGCAATTCATCGATTCGTTCATCGTCAAATATTGTGCGCGGCTGATAAGGACTGGGAAATCTGGTCGATGGGCAGTTGCTTGACTTCATCCTGATTGGAAACACTGGTCGAGCGGTCTCCCAGACCGAATAGGCGCGAAAATTGTTCTTTCATATGGTTGATTACCACCCAATTTCATTATACCGACTATTAAGTACATTCAAGGTGAAACGGCTATCGCCGTCCTCTGGCGGCGTCGCTAGTTTCATTCCGGAGAAATAGAAGCCAAGTAGATGTGTAAAACATATACTTTCTTATATTTCAAGGTGAAACGGCTTCGCCTAACCGTTTTGCAAAGCAAAACTGGCTCCGTAAGCACACGGCGTCGCAATTTTCTTTCCGGAGAAATAGAAGCCAAGTAGATGTATAAAACATATACTTTCTTACTAATTCACGGATGCTTGCCAGTGTCCTCTCCGGATGGATCACCAGCTTCCCCTTGAACACACGGTCGAGAATAGAGATGTCGCACGTGCAGACGCCCCGAAGAACAACCCGTGCATAGCCTCCAGGCAGTATCTGGTTACGATTGCGGTCTCATTGTTAGAAAAGCCCGCCTTTGCGCGCAACGCAAGGACAGCGAAAAGCTCTGTCGTTCATCCCACAATGCGGTGAGTCTGCCAACGGACTCGCAGACTCTCTCACCGTATCCTCTGAATTCCAACAAAGTCAGTTCGCGCTATGAGAGATTAAATCGTTCTCGTGTTCCACACGCCTAGTGACACGCTGACTACACCATTTCGCCAATCGCCCTGCATTCTCCTGCTTGACGAAGGCGATTGGAAAAATTAAAATAACCCCACAAACTTTCATGACCTAACGGTCACCGGCGGGCAAAGGAATGTTCCACGTGAAACACCTTCCCAGACTGTAATTATAATGAATGAAAGGTGTCGCTGCAAGGTGGGATGGCTTCGCCTAACAGTTTTGCAAAGCAAAACTAGCTTCGCAAGCACCGGCGCAGTATGTTTCATTCCGGAGAAATAGAAGCCAAGCAGATGAGGAAATCATATGCTATTAAATTTCAAGCAAATACCCCTATCTATGCCTCGTAGCTGCACAAATAGGGGAGCTTATTTAAAACTGTATTTTTATTCTGTTAGCCTCTGGTCTCAGTACTACGCTCCATTGGTTCGTATCGACAGCCTTGACGTCTTGCAAACCAATCGCATAAGAGTAACCCTGATATTCATACTTAATCCCATCCGCTGCTGCTTGCATCTCAGGCATTTCAGGGGTCTCCCCCCACACGATCTGCAATCCCCAGTTCGATGCTCCAGCGTTGCTGGAGACTGTCATGCCCCTCTCTTCGAAATGCATCGTCCAGATCGAGCCATCTTCCATCTCCAGCGTCACAGCGAGCTCCCCGGCGACCGACTCATCTGTGGAGAGGTCGCATACAGTCAGCGGCGATTCGTCTCCCGCCTCATCATAGACAACCGGGTACATCCCCGATATCGTCTGGTCGTCGCTCCACTGGGCCCCGTCCACGATCGGCAGCGTATCATATCTGCTGTCCCGCTCTTCGCATACTGCGTTCAGGTATCGTTCCTCGTAATTTTCGTCGAACAGATGGATATCGCGCACCCGTAACTCCCCATGCTTCCGCAGCAGATTGGCCCGATAGAAGCGAGAGCAGTACCAGATCGATTGATGCCCCTCTTCTTTCCAGTCAGTCAGTGCGCTGATGGAGGAGGCTGGTGTCAGCGGATACCGGCGCCGGAACCATCTGCCAGACTCTGCTAACGTGACCACTGCGAGTCTATCCGCCGCTTGCAATTCGACCAATCGCTCGATCTGATCCTTGAATCCGCTCTTGATCAGCTCCCAGCCGAATGAATTCTCCTGCCCTACCTGCGCATAGCCGAAGGAGACCTGCTCCGGTCTGAAGTTGACGTCGAAGAACCAACGTACCCAGTCCGGTATCCCCCCGCCCCCTTCGTGAGTGGCATACACCGGTTCGAGGGTAATGACGCTTTGGCCATTTGACCCTAGCTTGGCTTCATACTGATAGATCGGATCGCTTCCCAGCATACGGAAGATAGGTACAGGAATCTGGTTGTCAGCCGTCTGCGCGGGCATGAATCCGTTGCGCCGGCTGGCATAGTAGGCTTGGTTATAGTAGCCACCCCAGAGCGTGTAGCCGTCCGTCCCCCACTGATCCTTGCAATTGCAAGAAGCAACGATCTGATATTTGTCGGACAGATAGGCGAGCAGATGAGCGTCGATGAACCAGGAACCGACAGACTGCGGATAGTAACCAAACTTGTTGTGGAACTCTGTCATCACCACATCGGCCAGCCGTTCACGCTCTTCCGGGGTATAGCCGACAGAGAACCCTACATGCGAATGCCAGTCCCACGGATAGCGTCCCCGCCATGGGATCCCCGCTTTCTCAGCCATCGGCTGTACAACTTCAAACCATATTCCGATCTCCTGCAGCGGATCCGTATCATGCAGCATCTCCGTAAAGCGAGAGTCAATCAAAGCATCGTACTGGAGCAGCCAGGTGGCAGGCAGTTTGTGCTTTCGCACCAGGGCAAGCTGCTCACGAACGGGCTCGACAAGATCTATCGATTCTCTTGGTTCAACTCCGCGGATAAAATTAATGATATTGACTTGATTCAACGATTATCACTCCGATTTCCCTTATTCCCCAATGACAGCTGGCTGATCTTCGTAAACATTGCGCGGCAAGCTCCGTTTGATGTCCACGGTAATCTTTCCAGCCGGGGTTTCGCTATAGGCCTGAAATTGCTCATTAAACTCGGCGATCGTTTCCTCATCATGACCGCGGACCTTCATCTCGTTCAAGAACTGGTTATAGGCATTGTCAAACATTTGCTCATTTTCAGCGAGTAGCAGACGAGCATAATATTGAAGTCGAATGTCATTCTGCACGGGGCTGTACTTCTCCACCGCGCCGCCGATGATCGGGCGGATCCGGCTTGATGCAGGAATCAGGTCGAAGGTGCCCTGTTCGCGATTGATTTCTTCTGCTTTGTAAAGCATCGCATTGTTGGCCGGCCATGGCGGCTCCAACGTTTTGATGTGTGTATTCCCCACACTGGCCAGATGCTTCCACCACCAGAACCCGTGCTCCGTGACGCTGGCCATGCCTCCCGAACCGCCTCCCCAGAATTCTGGTCCACGGAATACCTCGTCGTTGACAACCACGACGTCATCTTCCATCGTAAAGGCGCCCATCTCCTCTGTCCCATACTCCATGAGGATAAAGGCTTCCTCGGTCTGCATCCAATCGATAGCCTTCATCAAAGCGTCAGGATTGCTGATGTCTGCACTGAGGCCGGTTCCATTGTTGCCAAACGGATTGAAATTGGCATATTGGGCCAGCTCTGCACCTTCATTTACCGGCAGGTAGGTCGGACTGAACCAATTGTCCGGGAACCCTTGCTCTTCCAAAGTTTTGATCGGAGTAGAGTTGGGGATATTATTGCTCTGCATAAGCGTAAGATTCGGATTGTCCCATCCTGCGAATAACATCGCCCCGAAACGCAGGTTGTTCACTTTCTCCACGAATAGATCCTTCTTATGAAAGGAAGTTTCCGGATCAAGCAGCCCCTGCAGGTGCATGCGGTTCAACCAGCGGAATGCTTCTTTGAATTCCGGCATCTGATAATCGGGGATCACCGTGCCGTCCTCCTGTTCGTTCCACCCATTCCCGCTGCTGCGAACGCCGAACATGGACATGACCACTTCCAGACCTGCGAAGTTCTCGCCTCCGAGCGACAGCGGGATGATCGGTCGTCCTTGCCCATCCTGCTCTCCTTTGGCAGCTTGCAGATACTGCTCAAACCCCTCTATCGACCGTAGATCGTCCCTTGTCATGCCGACTTTCTCCAGCAAGGTGTCGTTCACCCACAGCCCCTGGGCATTCCCTTGCCAGGCCGACGGCTCATCGACGTAAGGCTCATAATTGGATGGGATAAAATAGATATGACCGTCAGAAGCGCGCCAATTGTCGATAATTCGATTGTCTATCTTGGCCAGATTCGGGTATTCGCTTTCATTTTCGAAATAATCGTCCAAGGGCAGCAAACGGTTCTCATCAATCAAACGGGACCATAGGACACTATCTGATGGCAGGACGATGGCATCCGGGAAGCTGCCGCCAACCAGCTTAAGATTGATCTGCTGGGCAAGGTCGCCGCCATTGCCGATCTCGACATTCTCCCATTGAACGCCGGAGCGTTGCATCACTTCCTGGGTAATCCTGCCGTCCAGATTCACGGGTGTAGTGAGCGCGGGAACATAAAGCGAATAGGAAGGCGGTGTCTCCGTCTCTCCCTGGGAGCCTTCTGTGCTGCTCCCCTGATTGGTGCAAGCGGCCAGCGCCACTGCTGTCATGACCACGACAGAAGTCCGCAGCACACGTCTCATTTTCTTATTGGCAATCATCGTTTATCCCCCTAATTTTCAAATGCTTGCGGCTCTACTCTTTCACGGAGCCGATCAATACGCCTTTGACAAAATATTTCTGCAAAAACGGGTAAATAAACAAAATCGGTAAAATGGTCACGACTGTTGTAGCCATCCTTACGGATTTGGACGTTACGGCATCGGGATTGTACATACTTGCTTCACGGGCTTGGTTAAATTGCGTGGAGCTGATCATATTGCTCGCTTCCACCGTACTCATCACGCGCTGCAGATAGGTCGGCAGCGGTTGTAGCGAGATGTCATGCACGAAGAACGCGCCTGTGAACCAATCGTTCCAATGCCCTACAGCTGTGAACAGGCCCAAGGCCGCCAGCAGCGGTTTGGAGAACGGCAGCACCACGCTGAAGTAGACACGGGTGTAGCCGGCGCCGTCGATCTTCATCGACTCGATGACGCTCTCGGGGATGTTGTTCTGAAATGACGTCTTCATAACGAACATATTCCAGACGCTGAACAGACTCGGGAAAATATACACCCAGAAATTATTGATGAGGCCCAGATTGACCAACTGGATGTAGAACGGAATGAGACCGCCGCTAAATAGCATGATGAACAAAAAAACAAATAATAGCTTGTTGCGTCCAGGCAGTTCCCTGCGTGACAAAGGGTAGGCAACCATCGATGTAACCAGTAGAGACAACACCGTACCGATAACCGTACGGCTGACTGTAATCCAGAACGCATTGATGACTGTCTTATCTGCAAGAATGACTCGGAAGTTGTCCAATGTGAAGGATCTCGGCCACCAATAGATGCCGCCGAGCGCGGCGTCCCTGCCTTCATTCAAAGATAAGATAAATATATACCATAACGGATAGGCACATAGAAACGCAAAGATAGTGAGGATCAGGCCGTTAATCAGTGTGAATATCCGGTCTCCCGGCGTCATGCGATTTACCATAGGCCTTCCCCGCCTATCCGTTTGGAGATGGAGTTGGTAAGGAGCAGCAGGACCATGGAAATGACACTCATGACCAATCCGATCGCTGTCGTCATGGAGTACTGAGCCTGCCCGATGCCGAGCCGGAGCACATAGGTGTCGATAACTTCCGCGACTGCAATATTCGCCGGATTAATCATCGCGTAGATCTGGTCGATGCCGACGCTGAGCAATCCGGGGATCGTCAGGATGAGCACAATTGAGATGATCGGTACGATCGCAGGAAGCGTGATATAGCGCATCTGGGTAAAGCGCCCCGCTCCATCTACTACAGCCGCTTCGTACAGCACCGGATTAATGCTTGAGATAGCGGCCAGATACAAGATGGTCCCCCATCCTAATTCTTTCCACATACTGCTGACAATAAAAACCGGTCTAAACCAGGATTCACTGCCCATAAAGGCGATCGGATCGACACCAAGATTCCTGAGAATCGAGTTGGCCGCACCGCTGTCGATCGACAAAAAGGCATCCAGAAAACCAACTACGACGATCCAGGATATAAAGTGCGGCAGGTAGCTGAAGGATTGGACTGTTCGTTTAAAAGCATAATGCCGAACCTCATTGATGAGCAATGCAAGAGCAATTGTTGTCGGAAATACGAACAGCAATCGCAGTACCGTCAGTAAAAACGTGTTCCCTGTGGCCCTCCAAAAGTCAGAGCTGGCCGTAAATTCCTTGAAATTTTGCAGCCCAACCCATGAGCTTCCCCAAATCCCGTCCCGAAAGCTGTAATCCTTGAATGCCATCTGCAGCCCTAGAATCGGGATGTAGTTAAAAAGGATGATCAATACAAGTCCCGGTACGAGAAAGAGGTACAAGGGCAGAAGTCCTTTTTGCTTGATGAGTGACAGGCGACGAATGATGATGGGCAACCTCCCTTCAGGTACGGGCTGTTCATCAGCCTTAGCAGAATCACATGCGCAATGTGTAAACCAAGTATAAATCGCTGTAGAAGCGCTTTCAATAATCGCATCACACGAAAAATTACACTCTGGCACGATCTTTATATTTCAACAAAAACGCCCCTCTCCCGTTTCTACAACGGTTTAGGAGCGCCAATTGCTTTATTTTGTTCCCTTACTCCAGACTGGAAATGCCGATATAAGACCGATACTGCTTGGGCGTATACCCGGTAATTCTCTTGAATAAATTAGTGAAATAACCTACATTGTGGTACCCCACACGTTGTGCGACTTCATACAGTTTCAGCTGGGGGAGCTGGAGCAGCTCCTTAGCCTTGTTCACACGGATCTGGATCAATTGATCGGTGAAGGAAACGCCCAGCTCGGTGCGGAACAACTCGCCTACATAGTTCGGGCTGAGGAAAACATGCTCTGCCACGTTGCGCAGCGACAAGCTCTCTTCATAATGAGCATGCATATAATCAAGCGCATGCTGGATAATCATCTGTGTAGAGCTTTTTTTACGTTCTGCCACGAAGTCGCAGATGCGGGTGACGATTCGAACGATCTCCCGCATCAACTCGTAATCACTCGGGCACTCGAGCATCTCCTCCCACAACGACTTCTCTGTGCCGATCTGGCTGCCGATATCCCCGATCTCCCCTGCGACCCGACTGGCAGTACTGACCAGGTGCATGCATAAGCTCCTTAGCTGAGCCCCATCCATACTCGCATCCCCTGCTATCCCCCGCATGATCTCGCCCAGCAGCCCCAGACTAGTCTGACTGTCTCCGACCCCCAGCCCTTCCAGAAATTCTTGCATCAGATTCTCGATGCTTTTACCTGTTGCAGAAGCCGGATCACCGATGTGCTCCCAGATATAAAGCTGGCGTTCCTCGCTGATCAAACGTTGGTTCACCGCTCGCTGCGCCAGCAGGAAACTGTCGCAGATCTTCCCCGGCTCCGTCACCTCAGGACCGAGACCGGCATAAATGCTGCTTCCGGGGATGTCAAGACCTCCCCGTCCGATCGATTGCATGAGCTTCTCGGCCTCTTGCTGGAGCACAGCAGAAGCGTCGCTTTGCAAGATCAAGACCAAATGTTCACGCGGAGTGGTCGTCGCTGCAGCCAGAGCGGCACCCAGGCTCGAAGCGGCGACCGTGCGGATGGATCCGAACAAGCTTTGGCGGTCTTCAGGAGTCAATGGCAGGTTGGCATCCATGTCTACCACCAGTACCATCACACGATACCTCTCACAGGATCTGAACAGATTCAAGCTGGAAGACCGTGACACGAGCTCCTCCTCTGACAATATCAGTCCGTGAAGCAATTCCTGCAGGAACTTGTCGCGGGCCATCGGCCTGAACGTATCCAGCTGCGCCTTCAAGCGTTGTTCTTCCTCGCTTTTTGCCCATGCCGATTGAATCGACATGCTGATCTCCTGCAATATCCCTTCCAACTCGTCAAACAGCACCGGCTTCACCAAGAAAGCATCCACACCAAGACCTACAGCCGCCCTCGCATACTCGAACTCCTCATAACCCGTAATCATAATGACCCGCAGGTTATGATTGGCGGCACGCATGGCGGCTGACAATTGCAACCCGTCCATCCCCAGCATCCGGATATCCGTAATCAGTACATCCGGCGGATCTGCATAAGCCAGCCGGATCGCTTCCTCTGCCGCTTCCGCTTCGCCTGTTACCCGCATACGGTATCGCTTCCAGTCCACATGCCGGATAATGGATTTTCGCTGTCTTTCCTCATCATCCACGACATATACCTTGATCTCCATAGCTTCCTCCCCCTTATGATCCGCTCGCTATGCATCTCCTTCGTCAGAAGGACTGCGGGATCTCCAGACGAACCGTCGTGCCGTTACCGCTCGAGCTATGGATATCCATGCGGTAGGCTTCACCATAGTGTCTCTTCAGACGCTCGTTGACATTGGATAGTCCAAAGCCGCCGCTGCTCCCCTCTTCTTTTGGGTTGCGGGGACCAATCCCACTCAGCCTGGCTTGAAGCGCATGCAGCTGGTCCTCATCCATTCCTGTTCCGTCATCAGTGATCGCGATCCATAGGCGACCTTCGAGCAGCCCAGCTTGGATCGTTATACAGCCCCGGCCGCCGCTGTGTTTGAAAGCATGCTGCAGGGCGTTCTCTACAAGCGGCTGCAACGTGATCTTGACGATCCGGCAATCCAAGACGTCGTCCTCAATCTCCCATACCGTCTGCAACCGGCCGGGGTAACGCCAGTTATGGATCTCGAGGTAAGCGCGTACATGATCGAGCTCATCGCGCATGGACAACCTGTCGCCTCCCCGATTGAGCGCAAGACGGAAAAATTTCGCAAGTGCATCGATGGTTCCGCTGATTTCTGCTGATTTTACATCCATGGCCATACTTTTGACAAGAGCCAATGTATTGTAAAGGAAGTGTGGATTGATCTGCGCCTGCAGCAGACGAAGCTTTTCTGTCTCCGCAGCGATCCGGGCCTCTGCGCTATCCTTCAGCGATTGATTCAATCGGATAGTCATGCTATTGAACTCTTCCTCCACATCGGCAAGCTCGTCCTGGCCGTGGACGACGGTGCTCAAGCCCAGATCGCCGTCCCTCACCTTGCGCATCTGCCGGATCAGAGCATTCAAGCGGTTCGAGATCCTTCTGCCGAAGCCTACCAAAACCGTCAGGGTGAGTACGACGAACAGGATGCTGACCGCAATCGCCGCACTCCGTACAAGCCGCAGCTGCTGCCACAGCTCCTCCTGCGTGACGACCGTAATGATCTTCCAGCCGAGCCGGTTGGTCTCAAACATGACCATACTTTGTTCTCCTTCGATTTTGGCTGAAAAGGATCCCTTCTCCGCCTCGAACACCTGCTGATAATAAGGAAGCTCGTTTACGGCAAAGCCCGGTTGCTCATTATTGTATCTAATGAGTGATCTCCCGTTCTGATCCGTTATGATAACGTTGCCTTTTTTAAACTCCAACGGATTGAACAATTGGCTGAGCAGCGCTTGATTTGTTACTTCAATATGCACGATTCCAAACCGTTCATTGGTTAAGTAGTCTATCATCCATTTGCTCAAATGCAACGCAGGCTGTGGCTCCGGCCCTTCCCAATTGAAATGCCAGTAGAACTGCTTGTCCACCCGTTCCATCGGATGAAACCATGAATAGGCTTCCGCTTGCTCCATGTTCAGGACGACGCCGCCATCTGCGTTCAAGGAGGGATTGGTCTTGTAGAACTGCACCTTTCTCATGGGGAAATAGGCACGAATTCGGTTAGTCACAGCATTCAACTGTTGAAGCGACATCACTACGTCTTCGAGTGAATCGTACTGTTGTGTCAATGTGGTTGTGATTCGAGGATCCAAAGCCATCTGCATCATAATATTTTGGTAGCCCGTTATCCGGTATTCGATGTTTTCATTCAACTGATACATGACTTTTTCCAACATTTCGCGGCTCTCATTTTGCGCCAGCTGAAGGCTTTTGGAGAACAAAAAATAACCGGTAACTAGTACCGGCACAATAAGAAAAGCGATAATAAGAATGATAAGCCTCTGCAGCAACCTGACCCTTCGCCAGTGCTTGATGAACATGGGAAGATCCCCCTTTATAGAGATCGTTCAACATTTCTATAATCTATAGCAGCGGCGTCTTCACCGGCGTACCCGCCTTGCGGGGGTAAGTGCGCGGGGTCGCTAGTTTGTCGATCAGGATAACATGACGTTCCGACTGCTCCAGCGGCAGCTTCATCGGGATGATCTGCCGGACCTTGCCTTTGAGCTCACGCAGACTGCGCTGCGCTTCGTCTACCTCTTCCCGGGGGTCCGTTCCCTTCATCGCCGCGAACACACCGCCAGACCGAGCAAACGGCAAGCATAACTCGTTCAATGCAGCCAGACGAGCGACCGCTCTCGCCGTGACAAGATCATACTGGTCCCTGTGCTCCTTCTGTCGCGCGACATCCTCTGCGCGTCCATGTACGCACTCGACATCCTCCAGACCGAGTTCCGAAGCTACATGCTGAAGGAATTGTATTCTTTTGTTGAGCGAATCTACGATGGTCACCTTCAAGTGAGGAAAACAGATCTTGAGCGGCAGGCTCGGGAAGCCTGCACCCGAGCCAATATCCGCTATCCTTGCTACATCGGCCATGTCTGTCACGACAGACAGCGTCGCCGAATCATAAAAGTGCTTTTCGTACACGGCATCACGCTCGGTGATCCCCGTCAGGTTCATCCGCTCATTCCACTCGACCAGGAGATGAAAGTAGCGGTCAAACTGCTCCAGCTGCCGGTCATCTACGGTTAGACCTTGTGCCGCCAGCAGTGCGGCAAAGCTTTCGTTAGTCATCGCCGCCTTACCCCCGTGCCGCTACTACGCGATTGTAATGTTCCAGATAGACGAGCAGGATCGAGATGTCTGCCGGCGTTACCCCGGCAATTCGCGAAGCCTGGCCGATCGAGAGCGGCCGGATCTCGGAGAGCTTCTGTCTCGATTCGGATGAGAGGTTATGCACATCGTGATAGTCGATGTCGTCGGGGATCTTCTTCTTCTCCATCTTCCCGAGCCGCTCGACCTGGATCAACTGCTTCTCGATATACCCGGCATACTTGATCTGGATCTCTACCTGTTCCTTCATCTCTTCGGTCAGCGGGAGCGGCGACGGACTGACCCGCTCCACTTGCGCATAAGAAAGCTCCGGACGGCGCAGCAGCGACAAGGCATCTATGACTTGCGTCAGTGGCGAGGAGCTTCCCTCGGCCAGCATCGCCTGTGCGTTTTCGTCCTCCGGACGAATGCGCTCTGCCTTGAGACGTTTCACTTCCTGATCCACCAGTGCCTTCTTCTGCAAGAAGCGCTCATAGCGTGCTTCAGAGATCAGTCCAATCTCCCGGCCGAGCGGCGTTAGCCGCATATCGGCATTGTCATGCCGCAGCAGGAGCCGGTATTCTGCCCGCGATGTGAGCAGCCGATAGGGATCGTTGGTGCCTTTGGTCACTAGATCATCGATCATGACGCCGATGTAGCCCTGCGAGCGCTCGATGATGACCGGCTCCTTGCCGAGCACTTTGCGTGCGGCATTGATCCCGGCGATGATGCCCTGTCCTGCTGCTTCTTCATAACCCGACGTACCATTGATCTGACCGGCTGTGAACAGTCCCGGCACCAGCTTGGTCTCCAGAGTAGGCCACAGCTGCGTAGGCACGACTGCATCGTATTCGATGGCATAGCCGGTACGCATCATCTCCACTTTCTCCAGGCCGGGGATGGACCGCAGGATCGCCAGTTGGACATCCTCGGGCATGCTCGTCGACAGACCTTGGACATAATATTCCGACGTATGCTTGCCTTCAGGCTCCAGGAAGATCTGGTGCTTCGGCTTATCGGCGAAGCGGACGATCTTGTCCTCGATCGACGGGCAGTAACGCGGCCCTGTCCCTTCGATCGCTCCGGAGAACATCGGCGCGCGGTGGAGATTATCATTGATGATCTGATGGGTCTGCGCTGACGTATACGTCAGCCAACATGGCAATTGTTCATTGTCCGAGTATTCCGTTTCGTAGGAGAAGAACTTCGGCTGGGGATCTCCCGGCTGAATCTCCGTCTTGTCGAAATCGATCGTATCCCGATGGACGCGAGGCGGCGTGCCCGTCTTGAAACGGGCCAGCTCGAAGCCAAGCTCCTTTAAGCATTCGGACAGCTTGATCGACGGCTGCTGGTTGTTCGGACCGCTCTCATAGATGAGCTCACCCATGATGACTTTGCCGCGCAGGTACGTGCCGGTCGTCACGACAACCGCACGTCCGCGGTAAACGGCGCCGGTCTTGGTGATGACGCCGGTGCAGGCGCCGTCTTCGGTGATGAGCTCCTCCACCATCCCCTGACGCAAGGTCAGCCCGGGCGTTTCTTCGATCGTCTGCTTCAGTGTATGCTGGTACAGAAATTTGTCCGCTTGCGCACGCAGCGCATGAACGGCCGGCCCTTTGCCGGTATTGAGCATCCGCATCTGGATGAAAGTCTTGTCGATATTGCGTCCCATCTCGCCGCCGAGCGCATCGATCTCGCGCACGACATGACCTTTGGCGGGCCCGCCAATCGACGGGTTGCAAGGCATAAAAGCGACCATATCGAGATTGATCGTCAAGAGCAGCGTCTCGCAGCCCATCCGAGCAGCGGCAAGCGCCGCTTCGCAGCCGGCATGACCCGCCCCGATGACGATCACATCATATTGGCCTGCATCGTAACTCATGGCGTCTTCGCCTCACTTTCCTAGACAAAATTGGGAGAAAATCTGATCGATCAAGGAGTCGCCTGCTGTGTCGCCCAGGATCTCCCCGAGCCGCTCCCATGCGGTCCGGACATCGATCTGTATAATATCAATCGGTATGCCGCTCTCTGTCGCGACTACCGCATCTTGCAGCGATTGCATGGCTTGCTTGAGCAGGGCAATGTGCCGGGCATTGCTGACATAGGTATGATCTGTCGTCTCCAGCTGACCGCTGAAGAACAGCTCCGAGATCGCCTTCTCCAACTGCTCGAGCCCTTGCTCCTGCAGGACCGACATCTTCACTAGCGCCGCCGTCGGCAGAAGCCGCGTCACTTCCTCCGGATCGAGCTGCCCCGGAAGATCGGTCTTATTCATTATAACAACAACCTGGCGTCCGTGCAGGGATTCCATCAGTTCCCTCTCGTCAGCATGCAGCGGCTCCGCATGATTGAGAACGAGCAGGATCAGGTCAGCCTCCTGCAGCGCGCCCCGGGAACGCTCGACGCCGATTCGTTCGACGACGTCCGCCGTCTCCCGGAGGCCGGCCGTATCCAGCAGCTTGAGCGGGATGCCCCCCACCGTGACGAACTCCTCGATCACATCTCGGGTCGTCCCGGGGATGTCGGTAACGATCGCCCGGTTGTCCTGCGCCAGCGCGTTGAGCAGCGATGACTTGCCGACATTGGGACGACCGACGATCACGGTTGTGATGCCCTCTCGGAGGATCTTGCCTTCCGATGCCGTCTTGAGCAGCTGCTGGATCTCATCGATGAGAGGAAAGCATTGCTCGCGGATATACTGGTTGGTCATCTCCTCGACGTCATGCTCGGGATAGTCGATATTGACCTCAATATGCGCCAGCAGCTCGATCACCGTCTGCCGCAGCTCGCGGATCAGCCGGGACAGCTTGCCGTCCACCTGCTTGAGGGCGATGGAGAAGGCGCGATCCGACTTGGAGCGGATCAGGTCCATGACCGCTTCCGCCTGAGCCAGATCGATGCGCCCGTTTACGAAGGCCCGCCGGGTGAACTCGCCGGGTTCCGCCAGCCGCACCCCCTCCTGCTGAAGCACAAGATCGAGCACTTTTTTGACGGATATCACACCGCCGTGGGTGCTGATCTCGACCACATCCTCAGCGGTGAAAGACCGCGGTCCGATCATGATGGTGACGAGAACTTCCTCTATTGTCTCTCCGCTTCGAGGATCGAATATATGTCCATAATGAACCGTATGTGATGGCGCAGACCGGATGTCCGCTCTCGTCCGCAATAGCCCATGAACCGTCTTGACAGCATCCGGGCCGCTGACGCGGATAAGGGCGATCCCGCCTTCCCCGACGGCAGTCGAGATCGCGGCGATTGTGTCGTGCAGCATCATGATTCACCACCTTAGATATAGGTTAAATTTCAAAAAAGCAATGACTCGCTCAGGAGGCATCGCGTGGTCTGGAGATCAAAATCAAACGGGTCAAATGCGGCTCATGAAGCGGCTAAACCGCCTGCCCATATACGGGAGACGGTCATCGTAGGTTCATATTCATCAAGGCTTGGGAGCAATGACGACGCGCCGATGCGGCTCGTCCCCTTTGCTGTAGGTCTTCACCCGCTCGTGATGCTGCAGCCGAGAGTGAATGACCTTCCGCTCGTGAGCGGACATCGGCTCCAATACCACTTCTTTGCGAGTCCGGATGACGCGTCCGGCCAATCGGTCGGATAGAGCCTCCAGGGTCTTGCGTCTGCGTTCACGAAAATTCTCGGCATCAAGCACCAGTCGAAAATGGCTGTCGGTATATCGATTGGCCACAATATTGGCCAAATATTGCAAGGCATCGAGCGTTTGTCCGCGTCTGCCGATCATCATCCCCAGCTCTTCTCCGCCGGACAATGCCAGCACGAGACCTTCTCGGGATTGGTGATGCTCGACAGCGACGGTAATTCCCATCGTGCGTGCCACTTCGCGCAGGAAGGCTTCCGCCTCCTCTGCCGGATCCGGGATGACGTCCAGCTCGACGCGGGCATCCCTTGCCCCGATCAGTCCGAACAACCCTTTGGAGGGCTGCTCCAGGACAGTGATACGGACGCGATCCTCAGTCAATTGCAATTGCGATAACCCTTTGTGTACAGCATCTTCTACTGTTTTCCCTGATGCGACGAGTTTTTTCACTTGGCAGGAACCTCCTTGCCCTTGTCAGCATTGCGTACGTATAGGAAATAGTTTTGGATGATGGTGTAGATGTTACTGTATACCCAATAGAGCGGCAGCGCGGCCGGAAACGAAATCGCCATCACAAAGATCAATACCGGGAAAATCAGCATGATCGCTTGCAGAGGATTGTTCGGCTGCTGCGGCATCATCTTCGTCTGAAGATAGGTTGTAATGGCAGCTATAATCGGCAGGATGTAATACGGATCCGTCTGACCAAGCTGCAACCAGAGGAATGTATGCTCCCGGATCTGGTCGTTGCCGTAGATGGCATTGTACAACGCGATGAAAATCGGCATCTGAATGAGCAGCGGCAAACAACCCGCTAGCGGATTCACTTGATGCTGCTGAAACAGCTTCATCGTCTCTTCCTGCTGCTTCTTCGGATCATCCTTATACTTGTCCTTGATCTTCTTCATCTCAGGCTGCAGCGCCTGCATCGCTTTGGAGCTCTTATACTGCTTCAGTGTGAGCGGCAGGATAATCGTTCGCACGATGATCGTAAGCATCAGGATAGATAATCCGTACGAGCCTTGAAACCAGTTGGCAAAAGTGTCCAGCATGAGCGCGAAGTAATACACGACATTGCGCTCCCAGAAGTTACCTTGCAGCAGGTCTTCTGTTTTCGTCGTATGATCGGCCGGCACACAGCCTGCCAGGAAGACGACGAACAGCAGCATGGTGAGAACCAGCAGCCATCTTTTCTTTGTCATCCGAGACAACATCAAAACTCCTCTCTAAAGAGCAACTTGCACACTAAACTATACCATATCTTGTACCACAAAGAAACAGCCCGGACATCCGCCGATTGGCATCCTTTTCAGGAGCTCGACCGGGGCGGACGGGGCTTCAGCAGATTCGCTTTTTTCAGGACATGCAGGACGCTTTTCTCAAGCTCCTTGGAGGTCATCTGCACCGATGGCTTGCGGGCAATCAGGATCAGATCGGTATGATCGGCGATCCGTTCCGCATGAATTCTGACGATCTCCTTGAGCACCCGGCGCATCCGGTTGCGGACGACCGCATTGCCCAGCTTCTTGCTCACCGATACGCCCAGCCGGAACTGCGGGATATCGGGCTTCTTCGACCAATAGACGACCAACTGGCTGTTCGCGAACGACCGGCCGCCGCGATAGACCCGATTGAAGTCTTGTCTGTTGCGAAGACGCAGCTTTCTATGCACGTGCGTTTTCCTCCGTACCTCTCATACTTAAACCTGACTTTGGGGTTCCAACTAATTTAAAAAAAAGACCACTTGGCGGTGGTCTTCACGTTTACGCGCTCAATACTTTACGGCCCTTTTGGCGACGGGCGCTCAATACTTTGCGGCCATTTTTCGTGCTCATCCGTTTGCGGAAGCCATGCACTTTTTTGCGCTTGCTTACATTGGGTCTGAATGTCGGTCTCATTTTGCTTGCACCTCCCTGACACAATCTATAATAATGAACATTTATTCATCGTCTACCTTCAGAAAAAACGCCTTTTTCCATTTAACCACGTCTTCAATTAAAAGTCAATGCCGACTTCCATAGCCACTGGGCCTGGATCAAGCATCTTTCCACAGTTATCCACATTTCGACGGGAGTTGTCCATTTTCGCCGATTTTGGACATCTCGCCAGCTGTTTCGTCGGCAATTAGCAACATGTGTATAATTTTTTCGCTGATTTCCACAATTGCTGTCGAATCTTAACAAGATATAAACAATATCTTGTGTTGTCGATAACTTTTATACACAACCTATTGAAATTGTGGATAAAATCCGGAATCGCATTGAAATCAAGGGTTAATTTTGCTATGATAGATTTGTTTTCGTTGTGGATGAAGTTATTTAATCCCCATATTTATCAACAGCCTGTGGATAACATTGTGAACAATTGTTGTCCCCTTCTCATAACATCTGCTCCGTATGTCTTAACAATGTGGATAGATGACACGTTTCATCATTAATAAGAGGCGCATCAGTCTGCTAATGAGCTCTCCGCCGTCACACCGCGACGCGCGGAGTCGTTTTTGCACGAATGCTTTTGCGGTATATGCTATCTCCCTCCTTCATAACTTCGACATGCTGAGAGCGGACCGACCGGATAAGGAGTGACCGTCTGTGGATAACCATACCCACGAAATGTGGCAGCAAGTGTTATCGATTATCCAAACCAAATTAAGCAAACCCAGCTTCGACACCTGGTTCAAGGCGACCAAGGCGTCGTTTCTTAGCGATGACATGGTGGTCATCTCGGCGCCGACGACTTTTGCGGCAGAGTGGCTGGAGGGCCGTTATACCAAACTGGTGCGGACGACATTATATGAATATCTGGGGCGAGAGGTCGATATCAAGTTTGTGATCGAGGAGAATAAACCGTCAGAGCCGGCTTCTGCCCCGCCTCCGAACGTACCTGATACTCCGCAGGTGCAGGAAGAACCGTTCTCGCATATGCTCAATCCCAAATATACGTTTGACACCTTCGTCATCGGCGCCAACAACCGGTTTGCCCACGCTGCGTCGCTCGCCGTCGCCGAAGCGCCGGCCAAAGCGTATAATCCGCTGTTTTTGTATGGCGGCGTTGGACTGGGCAAGACGCATCTGATGCATGCGATCGGGCATTATATTATGGATCACAACCCGAGCACCCGCGTGCTCTATATCTCATCCGAGAAGTTCACCAACGAATTCATCAACGCGATCCGGGATAACCGGGGCGAGAGCTTCCGCATCAAATACCGCAATATCGACGTCCTGCTGATCGACGATATCCAGTTCCTCGCCGGCAAAGAGCAGACGCAGGAAGAGTTCTTCCATACCTTCAACGCCTTGCACGAGGAGCGCAAGCAGATCATCATCTCCTCCGACCGCCCGCCAAAGGAGATTCCGACCTTGGAGGAGCGACTCAGATCCCGCTTCGAGTGGGGACTGATCACCGATATCCAGCCGCCGGACCTGGAGACGCGGATCGCCATCCTGCGCAAGAAGGCCAAGGCCGAGAACCTGGATATCCCCAATGAAGCGATGGTCTACATCGCCAGCCAGATCGATACGAACATCCGCGAGCTCGAAGGCGCTCTCATCCGCGTCGTCGCCTACTCGTCGCTGATCAATGAAGACATCTCGTCCCATCTGGCTGCAGAGGCGCTCAAGGACATCATCCCCTCCAGCCGGCCGAAGATGATCACGATTCAGGACATCCAGCAGAAGGTGGGCGAGTTCTACGGCCTCAAACTGGAGGATTTTAAAGCGCGAAAGCGCACCAAAGCCGTCGCCTTCCCGCGGCAGATTGCCATGTACATCGCCAGAGAGGTGACGGACTACTCTCTGCCCAAGATTGGCGAGGCTTTCGGCGGACGGGACCACACAACCGTTATTCATGCTCATGAGAAGATCTATCAGCAGATCAAGCTTGACCAGGAGCTGTACAAGATCATTCAGAATTTGACCGAGAAGATCAAGACGAACACCTGAGAATCCCCCACAAGCAGGTATTTTGCGTGGGAGCCCGGAGACATCAGAATCGAACGGTTGTGGACAGCTGTCATAAACCTTTATAATTCAAGCAAGCCTATGCACACGATATACACATGTGGATAAGCTTGCTTGATCAGCGTTTTGTCCACTTATACACATATTCAGCGCCCCTACTACTACGACTACTATTTTTAAAAGATCTAAATAACATCTACACAGCAGCAACAAATGCAGCTCAGATCATGCCGTGCCCCAAACCCACTGGCCATTAGGAGTGAAACCATGAAATTAATGATCCTGAAAAACGAACTGAATGACGCGATTCAGCAAGTGGCCAAGGCGAGCTCATCCCGTCCAGCCATTCCGATCCTCGGCGGTATCAAGATCGATGTCACCCATCAAGGCGTCACGCTGACAGCTAGTGATACTGATATATCTATTCAGAGCTTCATTCCTGTAGAACTGGGAGACAAAGTAGCCGCCCGCATCGACAAGCCGGGAAGCGTCGTCCTGCCGGCCAAGTTTTTCGTCGAAATCATCAAAAAGCTGCCTGCGGACGAAGTCGAGATCGAAGTGCAGCAGCAGTTCCAAACGATGATCCGCTCCGGCTCGACGGATATCCAAATGGTCGGCCTTGACCCCGAGGAATTCCCGGTCTTGCCTTCCATCGAGATGCATGAAGCCTTTACGATGTCCGGCGAACTGCTGAAGATGATGATCCGCCAGACGACGATCGCAGCATCGACCAATGAACAGACACCGGTCCTGACCGGGGTGCTATGGAATCTGCATGAAGGACAATTCAAATTCGTCGCTACCGACCGCCACCGGCTTGCCAGCCGTACCGCCCAGGTGGACACAAGCTCCGAGCATCGCTTTGCGAACATTGTTGTCGCTGCCCGGACGCTGGGCGAGCTCTCGCGGCTGATCCCTGATCAGAATGCCCAGGTGGAGATCGTCGTCACGGACAACCAGATCCTCTTCAAGGTCGGCCGAGTGCTGTTCTATTCCAGGCTGCTCGATGGGACGTACCCGGATACGTCCAAGATCATCCCGCAAGCCTACAAGACGGAGCTGGTGCTGGACACGAAGACGCTGATCGAGGCGATCGACCGGGCCTATCTGATGTCGAGAGAAGAGCGGACCAACATCGTCCGCCTGATGACACTCGACGACGGCAGCATCGAGATCTCTTCGAGCTCCTCGGAGCTGGGACGGGTAACTGAGCAGCTGTCGCCTGTGTCCTATGAGGGAGAACCGCTGCGGATCGCCTTCAACTCCAAATATATGCTTGATACACTTAAGGTACTGGACAGCGAGCAGCTGTTCATCGGCTTTAACGGAGCAATGAGCCCGATCACGATCAAGCCGACCGACCACGAGCATAGCTTGCATCTGATCCTCCCTTACCGCACAACAAGCTAATGCCTAGAAGATTGGTGAAAAAGTGCCGGAAGTGGGGCGGAATTGTCCTGGAGAAGCGTAGCGCTCGCCTTTGTTCCTGGAATTCAACCCTTTTAAGAGGTGATCATCTAAGAATTCTGGGAACAACAGCGATCGGAAGGACGATCCGCACAACGGAGGCTTTATTTTCACCACACTTCTAAAAATGAGGTGACAACCATGAAAGAAATCCAAATCTCGACCGAATATATCGCGCTCGGTCAGTTCCTGAAGCTCGCCGAATGCATCGATACGGGCGGCCAGGCCAAGTTCTTCCTCCAGGAGCATGAGATTATCATCAATGGGGAAGCCGACAACCGCCGCGGCCGCAAGCTGTATCCCGGGGATAAGATCGAGGTCGCGGGGCACGGTTCTTTTACGGTCGGCAAGCGATGATGCCTGCGCGAGTGCGGGTCGGGGCCGCTCAGGAGGCAGTGAAAGCGTGCGACTAAAAAACATTCATTTGCAGCACTATCGGAATTATGCAGAACTGGATCTGGATACCGGTCACAGCGTCAATCTGTTCGTCGGTCCCAATGCTCAGGGCAAGACCAATCTGCTCGAGGCGATCTTCGCTCTGGCGCTGACCAAGTCCCATCGGACCAGCAAAGACAAGGAATTGATCGGTTGGCAAGGGAATACGGCCCGGATCCGGGGCGAAGTGGAGAAGAAGTACGGCAACGTCCAGCTTGACCTCACCTACTCGTCCCAGGGCAAGAAAGCCAGAATCAACGGACTGGAGCAGCGGAAGCTGAGTGATTTTGTCGGCACGCTCAACGTCGTCATGTTCGCTCCCGAGGATCTGGAGATTGTAAAAGGCACACCGGGCGTCCGCAGACGGTTTCTCGATATGGAGATCGGTCAGGTACAGCCCGGGTATTTGCATACGCTCCAGCAGTATGGCAAAGTACTGGTGCAGCGCAACAATTACCTTAAATCCGCTTATGGCGGCACCGTGCAGGAAGCGATGCTGGAGGTGTGGAATACCCAGCTTGCCGAGCATGGTGTTAAAATGATGAAAAAAAGGCAAACCTTTATCCATAAGCTCCAGCGCTGGACTGAACAGATCCATACCGGGATTACAAGCGGAGGGGAGGAGTTGCGGATCCAGTACCGGCCTTCCTTCGAGGCGGATGCTTCCCAAGATGAATCTGTTTTATTTGAGCAATTTATGATAAAGTTATCACAGGTTAGAGATCAGGAGCTGCGCAGAGGCATGACGATGATCGGTCCGCACCGCGACGATCTGGCATTCTTCATCAACGGCAAGGAGGCCCAGGTCTTCGGTTCGCAAGGACAGCAGCGGACGACCGCATTATCCCTCAAGCTGGCGGAGATCGAACTGATCCATGAGGAGATCGGAGAATACCCTCTGCTGCTGCTGGACGATGTTCTCTCGGAGCTCGACCAGAACCGGCAGAATCAATTGATCGCGACCTTCCAGGGCAAGGTTCAGACCTTTATCACCACTACAGGACTGGAGAGCGTCGAACTGGGCAAGCTGCACGATGCCGGCGTATATCATGTACAAGACGGGCAGGTCGCCCACTAAACAAGCGGCCTAGCCCGTCTTGCGAGGTTCTTTGCAGGAATTGAAGTCTTGATAAAGGGGTGGATCGGATGTATATCCATTTGGGCGGCGAGAAAATCATTCGTGCCATGGAGCTTGTAGCGATCTTTGATATTTCGATCGAGCAGTCCTCCAAATTGTCCAAGCAATTTGTAGCAGGTGCTCGCAAGCGCAAAGATGTCGAAGTCATCGGCGAGGAAGAAGCCAAATCCATCGTCGTTACCAAGCAAAAAATCTATTATTCACCCATATCATCCTCCACGCTGAAGAAGCGCGCGCATCATTTCGCAGCGAATTAGGCAGGGAATCAGGTGTGAGCAGTCGAGAGGAGCAGTGGAACAAGCATGTCATCTAATCAACACACGTATGATGAGAGTCAGATCCAGGTTCTGGAGGGGCTCGAAGCGGTACGCAAGCGCCCAGGGATGTATATCGGCTCAACCAGCGTAAAAGGTCTTCACCATCTCGTATGGGAGGTCGTCGATAACAGTATCGACGAGGCGCTGGCCGGCTATTGCGACCGGATCGAAGTGAATATCCACGAAGACAACCGGATCACCGTCATCGACAACGGACGGGGCATCCCGGTCGGCGAGCATGCCAAGATGAAGAAGTCTGTGCTAGAGGTTGTCATGACCGTCCTTCATGCCGGGGGCAAGTTCGGCGGCGAAGGCTACAAAGTGTCTGGCGGCCTGCATGGTGTCGGCGTCTCGGTCGTCAACGCACTCTCCGAGCATCTGCTCGTCAAGGTCAGCCGCGACGGCAACGTCTATCAACAGGAATATCGCCGCGGCGCTCCGCAGTACGATGTCAAGGTGGTCGGTGACAGCGAGTCGACCGGTACGGCGATTACCTTCAAACCGGATGCCGATATCTTCACCGAGACGACGATCTATGATTATGACACGCTGCAGTCCCGGATCCGGGAGCTGGCTTTCCTGAACAAAGGTATCGAGATCGTTCTGCATGACGAGCGCACCGGCACCGGGCAGACGTTCATCTACGAAGGCGGCATCAAGGAGTTCGTCACCTATCTGAACCGCAACCGTGAAGCGCTGCATGAGCAGCCGATCTATGTGGAGGGCACCCGCGACCATATCCAGGTCGAGATCGCGCTGCAGTACAACGACAGCTATACAGAGAGTATCTACTCTTTTGCCAATAATATTAACACCCATGAAGGCGGTACTCATGAATCCGGCTTCAAGAGCGCACTGACACGCATCATCAACGATTATGCACGCAAATCCGGGATGATCCGCGACAACGACTCCAATCTCTCCGGGGATGATGTCCGGGAAGGATTGACGGCGATCATCTCCGTCAAAATCCCGGATCCGCAGTTCGAAGGTCAGACCAAGACCAAGCTGGGCAACAGCGAGGTGCGCGGCATCGTCGAATCGCTGTTCGCCGAGAAGCTGCAGGAGTTCCTCGAAGAGAACCCGTCAGTCTCCCGCAAAGTGCTGGAGAAGGCGCTCTCGGCGGCTCGTGCAAGGGAAGCGGCCCGCAAGGCGCGGGAGCTGACGCGGCGCAAGAGTGCGCTTGAAGTCAGTTCCTTGCCCGGCAAGTTGGCCGACTGTTCCTCCAAGGATGCGTCGATCAGTGAACTGTACATCGTCGAAGGCGACTCCGCCGGCGGCTCGGCCAAGCAAGGCCGGGACCGGCACTTCCAGGCGATCCTGCCGCTGCGCGGCAAGATCCTCAACGTCGAGAAGGCACGGCTGGACCGTATTCTCGGCAACGCCGAGATCCGGGCGATCATCACGGCGCTCGGCACCGGCATCAGCGACGACTTCGACATCCAGAAGGCGCGTTACCACAAGATCATCATCATGACCGATGCCGACGTCGACGGCGCCCAT
The DNA here is from genome assembly GCF_047238105.1 of Paenibacillus jepli. Classification (NCBI taxonomy): domain Bacteria; kingdom Bacillati; phylum Bacillota; class Bacilli; order Caryophanales; family Paenibacillaceae; genus Paenibacillus; species Paenibacillus jepli. Next base: position 3,386,945 of record NZ_JBDFMD010000001.1, on the reverse strand, counting down.
ATCCGGACGCTGCTGCTGACGTTCTTCTACCGGTACATGAGCAAGATCATCGAAGCCGGATATATCTACATCGCCCAGCCGCCGCTGTTCAAGCTGGAGCGCGGCAAGGTGGTCCGTTACGCGCAGTCGGAAGCGGAGCGGGAGCAGATCATGGCCGAGTTCGGCGAGGGCGCCAAGGTGGGTGTTCAGCGTTATAAAGGCTTGGGCGAGATGAACGCGACGCAGCTATGGGAGACGACCATGGATCCCGAGAGCCGCAGCATGCTGCAGGTGACGATCGAGGACGCGATCGAAGCCGATGCCGTATTCGATACGCTCATGGGGGACAACGTCGAGCCGCGGCGCGACTTTATCCAGAGCAACGCGAAGTACGTGAAGAATCTGGACGTATAGCCAGTACACTGAGGTTTGCTTTTTCCATGCTTTTTAGCAAGGGATAAGCAAGCCTTTTTTGTTATAATTTACCATATATTTAGTTTTTTTCGTAGTTAACAAGCATTAATGTTGGGATAATCGCTGCAAATGTAGTAAGATATAGGTCGAGAAACTGAAAAAATAGGTTCAAAAGACGTGCTTCATCCCGTAAGGAGGCCTAACCATGACAACCTTGCAAATGAGAATGAGCGCGGCAGGAGAGTATCTGCTTACCCGCAGTGACGAATTGGCCGACCAGGTAACGGCCAGACAATATCAGCTCCAGCCGGAACTGGAACAGCGATTCGGTCCGGCTGGCTATAAAAAAACGAGGCAGGACACATTGTATAACATACGCTACCTGTCCCAGAGCATACAGATTCAGAGTCCGCTGCTCTTCGCCAGCTACATCACCTGGCTGAAGGTGCTGCTGGAGGGCTATAAGATTACCTCCGATGATCTGCTGATCAACCTCCGTTGTCTCAGACAGGTGATTGAGGAACAGATGGAGCTCCAGATGCTGGAGGTGATCAACCCGTATATCGAGCAGGCACTGCAGCAGATTGCCGCCCCGCTGGAGCCCGAGGAATCGCATCTTACGAGGAGCGGGCTGCGAGAGGAAGCCGAGCAATATGCCAGCATGTTGCTCGGCGGAGACCGGAGCGGCGCCAGCCTGTTGATCATGGATCTGGTCAAGCGGCAGGTGCCGATTATGGATATTTACCTACACATCTTCCAGCAGGCTCAGTATGAGATCGGCCGACTATGGCAGACCAACAAAATTACGGTCGCCCAAGAGCATTATTTTACGGCAGCGACCCAGTCGATCATGTCCCAGCTGTATCCGTATATTTTCTCCAATACTCCGACCGGACCGCGCATGGTAGCGGCTTGCGTAGGGGAGGAATTGCATGAGATCGGTCTGCGTATGCTATCGGATATGTTCGAGATGAACGGATGGGACACGTATTACACAGGGGCTAATGTCCCGGTCCCGGACATTATCGATACCTTAGTTGAACGCAAGGCCGATGTCCTGGCGCTGTCTGTGACGATGACCTACCATGTGACGCTGGTCAAAGAGCTGATCGGGAATATCCGTGAGCATGTAGAATGCCGGCAGGTGAAGATTCTCGTCGGCGGACTGCCGTTTAATATTGACAAAAAGCTGTGGAAAAGCGTCGGAGCGGACGGCTATGCCCCCGATGCGAAAGAAGCATTGCAGACAGCCAATGATTTATTGCTGCAATAAGGAGCGAGCGTAGGAGGATGGAGCAGTGAGCGAGGATCAGGGTCAAGTCATTGCACTACTATGCAGTACCGATGGCGTTATCATAGAGATTATAAGAGATGATCTGCTGATCACCGAGCAATTGGATACTCGCAGCGGCTTTCGTTCGGTGATGGATGAATTGAACGCTCACAAATTCAAGGAATTCCTGACGGAGCTTAGCGAGCGACAAGCGGTGTTCAACTGGGAGATCAATCTGATCACGGGCAAAGGTAACGAGTTATTGTATTTTAACGGAGGGATGTTCGAGGAACGCGCGCTCGTCGTAGGGTCCACCTACCATACGAATTATTCGTACTTCTACGACGAACTGATGAAGATCAACAACCAGCAGATGGTTTCCCTGCGCGAGACGATCAAGAAGCTGTCTCAGGAAATGGTGTTCAAAATGGAGCAGGAGCTCAAAAATTACGACGAGTTCTCCGCCTTGAACAATGAACTGGTATCCCTGCAGCGCAAGCTCGCCAAGACCAACATGGAGCTCAAGCTGGCCAAGGAAAACGCCGAGCAGGCTAATCGGACCAAAAGCATTTTCCTGGCGACCATGAGCCATGAGATCCGGACCCCGATGAACGGTATCATCGCCAGCAGCGAGCTGCTGATGTATTCTCCGCTTCAAGATTCCCAGAAACAGACCGTATCCGTCATCCTCGAGTCCGGTCAGCTGCTGCTCAGTATTATCAACGACATCCTCGATTTGTCCAAGATCGAAGCGGGCGAGATGAAGCTGGAAGAACAGATCTTCCATCTGCATACGATGATCAACAATGTGACGGAGCTGCTGCAATCCCGTGCCAAAGAAAAAGGCAATCGCCTTACCTTTTATCTCGATCCCCAGATTCATGAATATCTCGTGGGCGATGCCAACCGGCTCAGCCAGATTCTGATCAACTTCGTGGGCAATGCCATCAAGTTTACCTCGAACGGTCAGATCGATATCCGTTTCTTCTTGCTGGCTGACACCGGACCAAGACAGAATCTGCGTTTTGAAGTGAAGGATACCGGTATCGGCATTGACGAGGAGAACTGCAAAAAGCTGTTCCAGCCTTTTTTCCAGGTGGATCAATCGTTCGCCACCAAAAATAGCTCGACAGGGCTGGGCCTGTCCATCTCGAAACGGCTGGTCGAGATGATGAATGGCTCGATCGGCGTCAACAGCGAAGTGGGCAGCGGCTCTACCTTTTGGGTGGAGCTCGAGCTGGACAAAGCGAAGACGGAGGGGCGTGCGGAAGCGCGTGAAGTGTCGGGACAGGTGCAGCAGCTGCACCGCAAAGACCTGACGACGCCTATTCTGTTGGCTGAAGACAATACAGTTAATCAGCGGATCTCGATGCTGCAGCTGCAGCAGCTCGGCTTTCATCAGATTACGCTTGCGACCAACGGCGAAGAAGCAATTCGACTCTGGCAGGAGCACAAGCCCGGGCTCATCCTCATGGACAATCAGATGCCTGAACGCAACGGCTTTGAGGCCACCCAGATGATCCGCGAACTGGAGCGGCTGGTACCGGACAGTCCACGCGTGCCGATCATCTCGATCACGGCCAATGCGATGAAAGGCGATAAGGAACGGGCACTGGAAGCAGGGATGGACGACTATCTGACCAAGCCGGTCCAACTGGGCAAGCTTAAGGAGATGCTGAACCGCTGGCTTCCCGATCTTGCTCTGTCGCCGGAAGAACGGCAGCGGGAAGAGCTGGATCAGCTGCTGGACCGTTCAACCGTCAGCGAGATCGTAGCGCAGCCTTGGGGGGAGGAGGACAAGGAGATCCTCAAGCAACTGATCGACATGTATGAGCAAGAAACGCCTGCCAAGCTTGAGGAACTGAGACAATGGATCGGATCGGCTGAATATGGCAAAGCCGAGCAGTTGGCCCATCACATCAAGTCTTCCAGCGTCAGTATCGGGATGTCATTGCTGGCAGAGGTTCTGTCGACAGTGGAACGGATGGCCGGCGAGCGGAAGGAGACAGGTTACGGCCAGGTGCTGGAACGGTTGGAGCAGCTGTTCCGGAAGTCCTGCCAAGCCTTTAGAAGCATGATTGATGAATAACTATGCGAGCCCGTCAGCCCTCTACCGGCTAGCGGGCTTTTATTTTCTAGGGCTTCACAACGTATTTAAACCCTCGAAGTAAAGCTCCACTTTGTGGGTTATTTACGTGCAAACCTGCCGTAGGCCCTACCGTACCGATACACTTTGCGGAAAATGCTGCGGTCTTTCAATTTGCGGAAGATGTAAGGATCTGGCTTCGTATTGACTTCAAGGATCCATGGCCGCATCTGGGTATCAATGGCAACATCGATACCGATCTCCTTGAGCCCCGGGTATACCTGCTGCAGCCGCTGAGCCGTTTGTACACCCAGCTTCTCCAGTCTGGCGGCATAGCTGCGGTGTTCTGCCTGCGGCAGATGCGTAGCTAGCAGATCGCCAAAAGCCATCGGGGTACCGCCGCTGTGGTAGTTGGTGACGATCTTGCCGGGATGAGCCAGCCGTCCGATCAGTCCTGTCGTCTCCCACTGTCCGGAAGGGCTCTTCTGCACCATTACGCGCAGGTCAAAACGCCGCTTGCGGTAACGCAAGAGATGGATGCCGCGCTGAACGAGGTAGGTGCGATTGCCGATCATATTTTTCAAACTTTGATACATGGCATCGTAAGAGGCGAAGGAGCGGACGCGCATGTTCTCCTGATACTGGTACCCCTCTCCCGCTGTCTCCACCCGGATCACCCCGATGCCATAGGTCCCCCGGTCCGGTTTGACATAGACCATGCCGTACTGTCTCAGCATCGCAGAGAGCGACTCCTGAGAGAGCTTTCTGGTATGAGGGATGTAAGCTGCCACTTTCTCGCTTCCGAGCAAGACGCTCGTTTTGCTCCATTTGCTTACTACACGCTGGATTGCCAACGATTCTTCCACCTTTCGCGTCCGGATATGAAAATATCTTGCCTTGGGGTGCACACTTCCGCTACAAGGAATGGTATAATAAATCATACGTGACCTCTGACAGGCTATGCGATACGCTTGCCGCCATTATGTATCCTATGAAACCTAAGGGTGCAGAGGCAGCGGCGGATACCCAGCCTGCTCGGAAGGTTTAATTGTGCCGTTTAAGTGAAAGTAATATAATAGGTTCTAGCAAGATCGGGATGCTTTTGCGCAGGCGGCAGCTTCAGCCGGCAAGGCGGGCAGCCGTTTACGCTAAGGATACGTCAGGAGGTTTAGCATGGCCGAAGAGCATTTGAATTCTCAGATACGCGATCGTGATATCGGCGTTGAGATGAGAGACTCATTTATGGATTACGCGATGAGCATCATCGTCAGCCGCGCCCTGCCGGACGTCAGGGACGGTCTCAAGCCGGTGCACAGGCGGATTCTGTTTGCAATGTCGGAGTTGGGGATGTCGCCGGACAAGCCCTACAAGAAGTCTGCCCGGATCGTAGGCGAGGTCATCGGCAAGTATCACCCGCATGGCGATTCTGCCGTCTATGAGACGATGGTACGGATGGCGCAGGATTTCTCGCTCCGGTATATGCTGGTGGACGGGCACGGCAACTTCGGCTCGATCGATGGCGATATGGCAGCGGCGATGCGGTACACGGAAGCGCGCCTGTCCAAGATCGCGATGGAGATGCTGCGCGACATCAACAAAGAGACGATCGATTTCGTCCCGAACTATGACGGCGAAGAAGAGGAGCCGGCCGTACTGCCAGCCAGATTCCCCAATCTCTTGGTCAATGGCGTCTCCGGGATTGCGGTAGGCATGGCCACCAACATTCCTCCGCATAACCTGGTTGAAGTCATCGACGGCGTTCAGGCGATGATCGAGAATCCGGATATCAGCTCGCTGGAGCTGATGGAATACGTCAAGGGTCCGGACTTCCCTACCGCAGGCATCGTCATGGGCAAGGAAGGCATCCGTCAGGCTTACTCGACCGGACGAGGCTCCGTCACAATGCGGGCACGCGCCTCGATCGAAGAGAATGGCGGCAAGGCGCGCATCATTGTTCACGAGATCCCTTACCAGGTGAACAAGGCCCGACTCGTCGAGAAGATCGCAGAGCTGGTGCGGGAGAAGAAGATCGACGGCATCACCGATCTGCGGGATGAGAGTGATCGCAACGGGATGCGGATCGTCGTCGAGCTGCGGCGCGATGTCAATCCCAACGTTGTACTGAACAATCTGTACAAGCAGACTCAGATGCAGTCGAACTTCGGCATCAACATGATCGCCCTGGTAGGCGGCGAACCGAAGGTATTGAGTCTCAAGGACATGCTGCATCACTACCTGGAGCATCAGATCGAGGTCATCCGCAGACGGACGGAGTTTGATCTGAAGAAAGCGGAAGCGCGCGCTCATATCCTTGAAGGCTTGCGCATCGCACTCGATCATCTGGATGAAGTCATCCAGCTGATCCGGGCGTCCAGGACAGCCGATGAAGCCCGTGACGGCCTGATCAGCCGGTTCGAGCTGAGCTACGAGCAAGCCCAGGCGATTCTGGACATGCGTCTGCAGCGTCTGACAGGCCTGGAGCGGGACAAGATCGAAGCCGAGTATGCCGAGCTGCTGCAGCGGATCGCCGAGCTCAGAGCCATCCTGGCCGACCAGCAGCTGGTGCTGCAGATCATCGGCGAGGAGCTTAATGAGATCAAAGAGCGCTTCGGCGACGAACGACGCACCGAGCTGACACTCAGCGATGAGGAGATCATGGATGAAGACCTGATTCCGCAGGAGGATGTCATCGTAACGATCACGCACTCCGGCTACGTCAAGCGTCTGCCCGTGACAACCTATCGCAGTCAGAAGCGCGGCGGCCGCGGCGTCATCGGCATGGAGACCAAGGATGACGACTATGTCGAGCATCTGTATGTCACCAATACGCATCATTTCCTGCTGTTCTTTACGAACAAAGGCAAGGTGTATCGTCTAAAGGCTTATGAGATTCCGGATCTCAGCCGGACTGCGCGGGGGACGCCGATCATCAATCTGATCCAGATCGAGCAGGGAGAGATGGTCAAAGCGGTCATCCCGGTACCGGCCTTTGATCCGGATCACTATCTCTTCTTCGCTACCCGTCAGGGAATCGTGAAGAAGACATCGCTTGAAGACTATGCGAATATCCGCAAGGTCGGCCTGATCGCGATCTCGCTGCGCGAGGATGATGATCTGGTCGGCGTCAAGCTGACCGATGGCAAGCAGGAGATTATCATGGGCACTGCGCAAGGTATGTCCATCCGCTATCCCG